>NZ_CP120697.1:1590000-3402500 GCF_045571465.1 Bradyrhizobium sp. STM 3557 | reverse complement strand
AGGCGATACCTAAATATCTTTCGCGGAGAACCAGCTATTTCCCAGTTTGATTGGCCTTTCACCCCTAACCACAAGTCATCGGAGCCTTTTTCAACAGGCACCCGTTCGGTCCTCCAGTGAGTGTTACCTCACCTTCAACCTGCTCATGGCTAGATCACTAGGTTTCGGGTCTAATACAACGAACTTAGCGCCCTGTTCAGACTCGCTTTCGCTGCGCCTACGCCTATCGGCTTAAGCTTGCTCGTTAAATTAAGTCGCTGGCCCATAATACAAAAGGTACGACGTCACCCAGAACGAGATCTTGGGCTCCGTCTGTTTGTAGGTGTCCGGTTTCAGGTCTATTTCACTCCCCTCGTCGGGGTGCTTTTCACCTTTCCCTCACGGTACTGGTTCACTATCGGTCGCTGAGGAGTACTTAGGCTTGGAGGGTGGTCCCCCCATGTTCAGACAGGATTGCACGTGTCCCGCCTTACTCGTGCATGAATGATCGCATTACCCATACGGGGCTATCACCCTCTGAGGCCCTGCTTTCCTGACAGGTTCTGGTTGTCTCTCATTCATGACTGGCCTGGTCCGCGTTCGCTCGCCACTACTAGCGGAGTCTCTGTTGATGTCCTTTCCTCCAGGTACTTAGATGTTTCAGTTCCCTGGGTTCGCTTGAAACCTCCTATGAATTCAGAAGTCTCATACCTTCTCTTGATAACCGGAAATCCAAGACCTCACGGCCTCAGATCCTCTCGGTCTCCCAATCAAACCCCATGACCAAAGGTCTTGGAGTTCCGGCTATCGAAGGTGGGTTTCCCCATTCGGAAATCCGCGGATCAAAGCTTCTTCGCAGCTCCCCACGGCTTATCGCAGCGTAGCACGTCCTTCATCGCCTCTCAGCGCCAAGGCATCCACCGAACACCCTTAAGGCACTTGATTGCTCTCATCATCAATGTCCACACACTCGGCAGAATGTATGCCGTGCACCACGCCCGAAGACGCGGACATCACGGCCGGACACTGATTAGAAAGACCAGCTTGCTTCGTAAGATCGAACCGATGGCGACGCGGTCAAGCCTCGCCAACAGAGTCATTTACAACAGGACAGCCCGCTTCACAGCGTTCAGTCCCGCGCCGAAATGACCCGGAGATAGTGAAGGATCCGCGCAAATTCCGACCGCCGCCGATTGCTCGGTGACGCTCCATTGCGCGATCCAACTCGGATCGATCTCCTCTTCACGATGTCGAATAACCCGCATCCCACGTCGATTGCGACATGGATGCGAAGTGATGTTTCGCGGACGACGATTCGAGCAACCTCGGTGATCAAACCATCTGGTGGAGCCAGACGGGATCGAACCGACGACCTCATGCTTGCAAAGCACGCGCTCTCCCAGCTGAGCTATGGCCCCGTAACCAGAAGACGAATGCATAACGCCCGTCTTCGCCAAGTGGCTTCGCCGGGCACGCTTCGCTCATTTCAGAGCACGGCGTGCCACGCGAAGCCGAAGGCGAAGCGTGGTGGGCCTGGGAAGACTCGAACTTCCGACCTCACGCTTATCAAGCGCGCGCTCTAACCAACTGAGCTACAAGCCCTAAACGCTCATCTCTTCGAGAGACGCCAGGGCCCGCGCACGCTCAGCCCGGCTCGACGCCGATGCATCGCACAGCGCCAAGCCCCAGGCAGCGTGTTCGTCCGCGAAGAAAGAGAAACGAAGACGGCGAAATCCCGCCTATGGAGCTCATCAAAGATCTGGCGATCCGATGGCCCCTGAATGTTTCTAAAACAGCTCGATAGAAGCAGATGGTCAAAGACCAAAGCTTGCTGAAGAGCCATCCTTAGAAAGGAGGTGATCCAGCCGCAGGTTCCCCTACGGCTACCTTGTTACGACTTCACCCCAGTCGCTGACCCTACCGTGGCCGGCTGCCCCCTTTCGGTTAGCGCACCGTCTTCAGGTAAAGCCAACTCCCATGGTGTGACGGGCGGTGTGTACAAGGCCCGGGAACGTATTCACCGTGGCGTGCTGATCCACGATTACTAGCGATTCCAACTTCATGGGCTCGAGTTGCAGAGCCCAATCCGAACTGAGACGGCTTTTTGAGATTTGCTAGGACTTGCGTCTTCGCTTCCCATTGTCACCGCCATTGTAGCACGTGTGTAGCCCAGCCCGTAAGGGCCATGAGGACTTGACGTCATCCCCACCTTCCTCGCGGCTTATCACCGGCAGTCTCCTTAGAGTGCTCAACTCAATGGTAGCAACTAAGGACGGGGGTTGCGCTCGTTGCGGGACTTAACCCAACATCTCACGACACGAGCTGACGACAGCCATGCAGCACCTGTGCTCCAGGCTCCGAAGAGAAGGTCACGTCTCTGCGACCGGTCCTGGACATGTCAAGGGCTGGTAAGGTTCTGCGCGTTGCGTCGAATTAAACCACATGCTCCACCGCTTGTGCGGGCCCCCGTCAATTCCTTTGAGTTTTAATCTTGCGACCGTACTCCCCAGGCGGAATGCTTAAAGCGTTAGCTGCGCCACTGGTGAGTAAACCCACCAACGGCTGGCATTCATCGTTTACGGCGTGGACTACCAGGGTATCTAATCCTGTTTGCTCCCCACGCTTTCGTGCCTCAGCGTCAGTATCGGGCCAGTGAGCCGCCTTCGCCACTGGTGTTCTTGCGAATATCTACGAATTTCACCTCTACACTCGCAGTTCCACTCACCTCTCCCGAACTCAAGATCTTCAGTATCAAAGGCAGTTCTGGAGTTGAGCTCCAGGATTTCACCCCTGACTTAAAGACCCGCCTACGCACCCTTTACGCCCAGTGATTCCGAGCAACGCTAGCCCCCTTCGTATTACCGCGGCTGCTGGCACGAAGTTAGCCGGGGCTTATTCTTGCGGTACCGTCATTATCTTCCCGCACAAAAGAGCTTTACAACCCTAGGGCCTTCATCACTCACGCGGCATGGCTGGATCAGGCTTGCGCCCATTGTCCAATATTCCCCACTGCTGCCTCCCGTAGGAGTTTGGGCCGTGTCTCAGTCCCAATGTGGCTGATCATCCTCTCAGACCAGCTACTGATCGTCGCCTTGGTGAGCCATTACCTCACCAACTAGCTAATCAGACGCGGGCCGATCTTTCGGCGATAAATCTTTCCCCCGAAGGGCTTATCCGGTATTAGCCCAAGTTTCCCTGGGTTGTTCCGAACCAAAAGGTACGTTCCCACGCGTTACTCACCCGTCTGCCGCTGACGTATTGCTACGCCCGCTCGACTTGCATGTGTTAAGCCTGCCGCCAGCGTTCGCTCTGAGCCAGGATCAAACTCTCAAGTTGAACTTGAAGCTTGAACCGGCTGATCACAACGTTTGACGAGGTCCCACCAACAGATCGCCTACGCTTCACAGCGCAAGCAACCATGGTGTTACCTTTGAAACGTGTAACCGCCGAAGTCTTCTCGTCCAGTCCCGAACATCAAGCCGAAGCCCAACGCCAGAGACCCGCAAGGACTCCGCCGTCCACGTTTCTCTTTCTTCATCTTCACTTGTCAAACAGCCTGCCCCTCTGCAGCCAAGGGCTACAAAGCGGCCACCTCGAAATTTTCGGAAGCGAGATGCTCCTTGGCGGAGCCTCTACAGATAGGTAACTTTCCGACGTCTTCAAGGTCCGAGAGACAAATAACGGCGCCCTGCAAGTGGCAGGCGCCAGTGATTGGCTCGTTTCGGATGGCGGTTATCTATGGGAAGGCCGGGGGATGAGCAAGCGGTTTTTTCGCACTCGCGTAAAAACTTTTCCACAGCCCCGATCTGGCACAATCGTTCCGGCCATTCCCTCCGACCGAGTTCCTGGACGAACCGCGCATCGCCTGTCCCATGCTCACCCGTTGCGCAGCGTCATCGCCCTACGCAGCGAACCGCAATCGTGCCAAGCTGGCGCGTGCGGAAATGCTGAGGACTGAGCATGGCGAAAGAAATCCGGCTGAACGCGTTCGCGATGAACTGTATCGGGCATCAATCGCCCGGGCTGTGGCGGCATCCGCGTGACCGCTCCAGCAACTACAATCGCCTGCCCTACTGGATCGATCTCGCCAAGATACTGGAGCGCGGCCGGTTCGACGGGCTCTTTCTCGCCGACGTGCTCGGCGTCTACGACGTCTATGGCGGCAGCCCCGACGCTGCACTGCGCCACGCGATCCAGGTGCCGGTCAACGATCCCCTGATGCTGATCTCGGCCATGGCCGCCGTCACCTCGCATCTCGGCTTCGGCGTCACCTGCACGCTGTCCTATGAGCCGCCTTTTCCGTTCGCACGGAGGATGTCGACGCTCGATCATCTCACCGAGGGGCGCATCGGCTGGAACATCGTGACCGGCTATCTCGACAGCGCCGCGCGCGGCATGGGCCGGGATCGCCAGGCCGGCCATGATGACCGCTATGATGTCGCCGACGAATACATGGAGGTGGTCTACAAACTCTGGGAAGGCAGCTGGGAGGACGACGCCGCACTGCGCGATCGCGTCAGCGGCATCTTCACCGATCCCAGCAAGGTCCACCGCGTCCGGCACCAGGGCACGAATTTCCAGCTCGATGCCATCCACCTCTGCGAGCCGTCACCGCAGCGCACGCCCCTGCTCTATCAGGCCGGCACCTCGCCGCGCGGCCGCCTCTTCGCCGGCCGACATGCCGAATGCGTGTTCATGTCGGGGCCATCGACCAAGGTGATCGCGCCTCGTGTGGCGGCGATCCGCCAAGCGGCAGTGGATGCAGGCCGCGCGGGCGATGACATCGTGATCTTCAGCATCGCCACCATCGTGCTCGGCGCCACCGAGGCTGAGGCGGAGGCCAAGCTCGCCGACTACCGGCACTACATCGACCATGAGGCCTCGCTGACGCTGATGTCGGGCTGGACCGGCGTCGATTTCTCGACCTATGAGCTCGACCAAGAGGTCCGCCACGTCCTCAACGACGCCGGACGCAGCGCGATGGACAACGTCACCCGCGCCGATCCCGACCGGATCTGGACTGTGCGTGAGGTCGCCGAGCACATCGGCATCGGCGGCATCGGCCCGGTCTTCGTCGGCACGCCGGAGAAGGTCGCCGACGAGATCGAGGCCTGGGCCGAGCAAACCGGCGTCGACGGGCTCAACCTTGCCTTCGCCTTGTCACCGGAAAGCTTCGCCGATGTGGCCGATCTCCTGGTGCCGGAGCTGACCCGGCGCGGCCGCTACAAGCAGGCCTATCAGCCCGGCACCTTGCGCGAGAAGATGTTTGGTGCCGGGCGCGCGCGTCTGACGGCGCCGCATCCGGCGGCGCATTATCGGCCGCAGCCATCGTGAAGCAGGCGCGACGCCCCTCGTAGTTGGCGCCTGCACCACGGCCCTCCCCAGACGATATCCAACAGCGCCACCAGTGACGTCCGTCGGCCGATCGAGGGCAGCTTGACAGGCAAGCAATTGCTTGCATAATTAGGCAAGCAATCACTTGCGTATCGAGATGGTAGAGCGCGACGACACCGACCAGCTGTTCAAGGCTTTGGCCGATCCGAGCCGCCGCAAGCTGCTCGATCTGCTGCGCGTCCATGACGGCCGCACGCTCGTCGAGCTCTGCGAGCACCTGGACATGACGCGACAAGGCGTGACGCAGCACCTTGGGGTTTTGGAAGCGGCGAACCTGGTTGCCACCGTGCGGCGCGGCCGCGAGAAGCTGCACTTCCTCAATCCAGTGCCGCTCCAGGAGATCTACGACCGCTGGATTGCAAGATTCGAACGGCCGCGCCTCAAGGCGCTGTCAAACCTGAAGCGACGCCTGGAGAGCACCGATGACTAGATCGACCTTCGTCTATGTGAGCTATATCCGCACCACGCCGGAGAAGCTGTGGTCGGCGCTGACCGATGCCGAGTTCATGAAGCAGTACTGGTTCGGCATGCACTGCGAAAGCCAATGGACGGCAGGATCATCATGGCAGCTGGTGTCCGCCGATGGCCAGATTTTCGATGCCGGCGAGATCGTCGAGTCCGAGCCGCCGCATCGCCTGGTCATCCGCTGGCAGCACCAGAACAGGCCAGAGCTGAAGGCCGAAGGCTATTCTCAGTGCACGATCGAGCTCGAACCCAGTGGAGCTGCCGTCAAGCTGTCGATCACCCACAGCATCGAGCAGAAACCCTCGAAGCTGATCGAGGCGGTGTCCGGCGGCTGGCCCAAGATCATCTCCAATCTCAAGTCCCTGCTGGAAACCGGCTCTTCCGTTCTGCAGGAGCCCTACCCGACCGGACAAAAGGCGTAACTTGGAGCGCGATAACCTCAAGCGTGTGCACGGAGAGCCTCATGACTATGCCGCAGAGTCTCCTTGGGACGATCATAGCACTGATGCTCGCGACCAGCGCGAACGCACAAGTGGCTGCATCGTCCATGCATTCCGCGACGATCGTTCTCGTTCACGGCGCACTCGTCGACGGCTCCGGTTGGCGAGGCGTCTATGACGTGCTGACCAGGGACGGTTACCACGTCAGCATCGTGCAGCAGCCGCTGACCGGACTGGACGACGACGTCGCAGCGACCAAGCGCGTGCTTGCCTGGCAGGATGGCCCGGTCGTCCTGGTTGGCCACAGCTATGGCGGCGCCATTATTAGCGTGGCCGGCAGCGATCCCAGGGTGAAGGCGCTTGTCTATGTCGCCGCGCTTCAACCCGATATCGGCGAGAGCAGCGCCGAGGCGGCGCCACCGCGCCCCGAAGCGAGCAAGGATCTGAGGACGACGAAGGACGGTTTTGTCGTGCTCGACCCGGCGAAGTTCGCTGCCGATTTCGGCGCGGATCTGCCCAAGGCGCAGGCCGCATTCATGGCAAGCTCGCAGGTGCCGGTGTCAGGCTCGGTCTTCAGCGCAAAGCTCACGCAGGCGGCCTGGCACGACAAACCGAGCTACGCGATCATCGCTACGCAGGACCATGCCCTTGATCCTGAACGCGCGCGGTGGATGGCCAAGCGGGCCGGCTCCAAGGTGACACTGATCCCCGCAAGCCACGCCGTCTACATCTCCCACCCTCGTGCCGTCGCCCGGGTCATCGAGACCGCCGCGCATGATGTCAGCTTCGGGAGGACGCCGTGAGATCGCGTACCGGGCAAAGGCGGACTTTTGCCTGAGCTTTCAACCCGATCCTCCATTTGACTCGATCGACAAAATTTCTCTTTCGTTTTTTCGGAAATCATGCTACATCAGCTCTGTCCTCGCCCGATCAGAGGGGCGCTTCGCGGGTCGTCACGAAACGTTGGGCGGGAGATGCGGTGGGCGCGTCGTGTTGCAGCTCGCGTTGCGAGCGGACGAACAATGCGATGCGCACGGCGAAATCGTGCGGTCCCGGCATCCCGACGCTGATGCCAAGTGGGCGGTGATGAGCCGCTCGCGACGGTGGCCAAAAAGCAGGGCGCACCGAGGAGACCACGTATAAGCCGTAACGCCATCGCGCAGGGAAGGCCGGATGTTCGGCTCGTACCTGTGGTGACTGCCGCCTGCTTTTTTGTCTAGCAGGCGGGCCATGGGTGCAGCCTGCACCCGGCCTTCCCCATAGGCGTTAAGTTTAGTCTTGCGTGTTGGAATCGTTCGTGATTCGAACATGGGATGACACGAGATTCGCTTTTGAACGAAGACTGGGCGAGCGTCGTTACGCAGCTAGGTGGGGCTGCGCAGCTCGAGAGCAGCGCGCGCCAGACGAAAGCTTTTGTGCGGCAACGGCGGATCCCTGATGCGGTGGCGTTGCTTCGGCTGATGCTGGCTTATTGTCTGGGTGAAAGAGGGTTAAGATCGACGGCCGCGTGGGCTGCTTCTGTTGGCCTTGCCAATCTGAGTAGCGTGGCGCTGTTCTACCGCCTGCGTCAATGTGGCGATTGGTTTACCGTGCTTGTGGAGCGCTTGCTCGCGGCGGCGGCGCCAAAGGCGAGCCGAGGCCGTCTGATCCGTATCATCGATGCCACGACAGTGCCTCAGGCAGGGCCGGCTGCGCGCAAGAACAGCGAGCTTTGGCGCATTCATAGTGCATTTGATCTGCCATATGAGCGGTTTGGCCATTTCGAACTGACAGATCAGCAAGAGGGCGAGACGTTTGACCGCATACCAGTGGTCAAGGGTGAGATCCGTATTGCTGACCGCGCCTATCTACAACCTGATCGCATCTCGGCAGTGCTCGAAGCTGGTGCAGATGTTTTGATCCGAGCGGGCTGGAAGAACGCACGTTGGCTTGATGCCAAAGGCTATCCGCTCGATCTGATAGCCGAATTACGGGCGGGGAACGCCCGCGGACTGATCGATCGGCCGATTTGGATCAAACGCAAGGCCGGCGCGCCTCTGGCTATGCGTCTGATCGCAGTCAAGAAGTCTGCCGATGCGGCTGCCGCGTCGCGTCGTAAAGCCCGGCGAGACGCCCAAGACGAAAACCGCACCATCTCTAAAGAAACTTTGGAAGCGGCGGATTGGGTCATCCTGGTCACCTCGCTAGCGCCGGACGAGTTCACCGTCGAAGATGTGCTTGCGCTTTACAGACTGCGATGGCGGATCGAACTCGGCTTCAAGCGATTGAAGAGTTTGATCGGCCTCAAGACACCGCCTGGAACCGATCCGCGCTCCGCCAAGCCCTACCTGCTGGCTCATCTCTTGATCATTTTGCTGCTCGAACCGCTTGTCCGCGAGTTCGAGGACTCTCCCCACTGGACGCAGGCCGCCTGACGACACCTGGCGCTTGGCGTGTCTTGCAGCAACTCATTGCGTCCTTGCTACAAGCAATCATTCCACAACCAACCATCCGCCGCCTCCATCACAGCAAACGGGTATTGGACCGGCACCTCTACGAGCCACCTCGAAAACGACGATATCAATCGATGCCCGCATTATCTTAACGCCTATGCGGCCTTCCCTGTGCCCTCTTTTCCGGGAGGGGACAATGCTCGGCGCAAAGCTCGGACGCAACTCTGCGTCGCGAGAACGGAGCTGCATGTTTTAGTCGTTGCGAGGCGCGTAGCGCCGAAGCAATCCAGCATCACGCGTGACGAGAGAACTGGATTGCTTCGTCGCCGGAGCTTGTCATCGGGCTCGCCGAAGGCGAGACCCGGTGGGCTCCTCGCAATGACTGGGAAAAATTCCCCGCGGAAATGGTAGAAGCTGAACCGGTCGTGGCGTCCGTCATCAGGCCGGCGCGAGCAAGGTCCCGAGAACAATCGTTCTCACACGCTCGTCAAATGGAGAATTTTGCTCTCCGATCTCGATGATAAGCAAAATTGCTCCCGCCCACGCCATCCGTCAAACAATGCGATCACAATTGGTCCCCGGAGTTTCGATATGAATTTCCTTGCCCGCCAGACGCCGGCCCCGACCACGGCCGATGCGCAATGTCTCCCTTCGGCCCGCACACGCCGCGCCGCGATCCTGCAGGGCCTCGCTGCGGTCTCGCTCGGCATGCTCATCAGCGCCGAGGCCGCCCGCCCCGCCATGGCGGCCGAAACGCTGCGCATCGGCTATCAGCGCTCATCGACGCTGATCGCGATCCTCAAGGCCAATGGCGAATTGGAGAAGGCCTTGGCGCCGCTCGGCATCGCCATCACGTGGCACGAATTCTCGAGCGGCCTGCCGCTGCTGGAGGCGATCAATGTCGGCAGCATCGATTTCGGCGCCGATGTCGCCGACACCGTGCCGATCTTTGCGCAAGCCGCCGGCGCCAAGCTCGCTTATGTCGCCGAGGAAGCGCCCTCGCCGTCCGCGCAGGCCATTCTGGTTCCGACCTCCTCGCCGCTCAAGGTGGTCTCCGAGCTGAAGGGCAAGCGGATCGCCGTGACCAAGGGCGCCGGCAGCCACTATCTGCTGCTGGCGGCCTTGGCGAAGGCGGGCCTCACCTTCAAGGACATCGCGCCCGCCTATCTGCCACCGGCGGACGGCCGCGCCGCTTTTGTCAGCAACAATGTCGACGCCTGGATCGCCTGGGATCCGTTCCTGTCCAGCGTCATCAGGCAGTCCGGCGCGCGCGTCCTGGCCGACGGCAGTAATGGGCTTGCGAGCTACAAGCGCTACTACTTGGCCTCGGCCGACTACGCCGACAAGCACGGCGCCGTGCTCGACGTGATCTACGGCAAGCTCGCAGAGACCGGAAAATGGGTAAAGGCCAATCCCGGTCCCGCCGCGACCCTGCTCGCCGGTCTCTGGGGCATCGACGCTGCGACCGTGGAGGAAGCCAACAGCCATCGCTCCTACCAGGTCGGTGCGGTGACTTTGGCTGGTCTGTCCGAGCAGCAGAAGATCGCGGACGCGTTTTTGGCCGAGCACGTGCTGCCGGTGAAGGTCGACACCACGGCATTGAAGATATGGACACCGAAGGCGCCGTGAGGCTGACGCCGCCTGCGGATTTGTGGCAGAACAGACCGTCTTTCGCCTATCCCGGGAGTCCAGCATGCCGCCGCCGAAACCGCCCGCTTTCGAGACCCTGAGCCTGCATGCGGGCCAGCAGCCCGATCCCGTGACCGGCGCCCGCGCGGTGCCGATCTATCAGACCACGTCCTACGTGTTCGAGGACACCGATCACGCCGCGGCGCTGTTCAACCTCGAACGTGCCGGGCATATTTACACGCGCATCTCCAATCCGACCACGGCGGTACTCGAGGAACGGCTTGCCGCACTGGAAGGCGGCGTCGGCGCGATCTGCACCGCGAGCGGCCAGGCGGCGCTGCACCTCGCCATCGCCACCCTGCTTAATGCCGGCGATCATATCGTTGCTTCTTCCTCGCTCTATGGCGGCACCATCAATCTGCTCGCGCACACGCTGCCGCGCTTCGGCATCACCACCTCTTTCGTGAAGCCCAGGGATCTCGACGCCTTCCGTGCGGCGATCACGCCGCGAACGCGGCTCGTGATTGGCGAGACCATCGGCAATCCCGGACTCGAGGTGCTGGATATCCCGAAGGTCGCCGATATCGCCCACGCCGCCGGCGTGCCGCTGCTGGTCGACAACACCTTTGCCACGCCCTATCTCAGCCAGCCCGTCGCGCTCGGCGCGGACATCGTGATGCATTCGGTGACCAAGTGGCTCGGCGGCCATGGCATCGCGATCGGCGGCGCCATCATCGATGGTGGCCGGTTCGACTGGCGCTCGTCGGGGAAATTCCCGCAACTCACCGAGCCCTATGCCGGCTATCACGGTATGGTCTTCGACGAGCAGTTCGGCCCGGCGGCCTTCATCATGCGGGCGCGCACGGAAGGTTTGCGCGATTTCGGCGCCTGCCTGTCACCGACCAACGCCTTCCATCTCCTGCAGGGCATCGAAACACTGCCTGTGCGCATGGAGCGCCACGTCGCGAACACCATTGCGGTGCTGGACTTCCTCAAGACAAACAAGGCGGTTGACTGGGTGCTGCATCCGTCGCTTGAAAATCACCCGGACCATGCGCTGGCGCGTGAGCTCTTGCCGCGCGGCGCCGGCTCGATCGTTTCGTTCGGCATCAAGGGCGGACGGCCTTCGGGGCGCAAGTTCATCGAAAGCCTGAAGCTGATCAGCCATCTCGCCAATGTCGGCGACGCCAAGACGCTGGTGATTCATCCCGCCAGCACAACGCATCAGCAGATGGATGCAAGCCAACTCAAAGCCGCAGGGATCGGCGAGGAGTTGGTGAGGCTATCGGTTGGCATCGAAGCGGCTCAAGATATCATCGACGATCTCGGACAGGCGCTGCGCGCCTCGCAGAAGGTGTGAGCCATGCAGCTGTCAGTGATTGGCAAGGAGACTTTCGTCGCGACCGGCGGGCGGAATTTTGACCCTGCACTGCCCGCCGTGGTGTTCCTGCATGGCGCCGGCTTCGATCATTCCGCCTGGGCGCTGCACAGCCGCTGGTTCGCGCATCACGGCCATGCCGTGCTGGCGGCGGACCTTCCCGGCCACGGGCGCTCGGCGGGGACGCCGCTGTCCAGCATCGCCGCGATGGCGGACTGGACCGTTGCCCTGCTCGATGCGGCCGGCGCTGCCTCCGCGCATCTGATCGGCCATTCCATGGGTTCGCTGATCGCCCTCGACGCGGCTGCGCGACACCCCGACCGCGTCACCGCGCTGAGCCTGATCGGTACCGCCGCGACCATGGCCGTCGGCCCTGATCTTCTGAAGGCGGCCGAGACAAACGACCAGGCGGCGATCGACATGGTCTCGATCTGGGGGCTCGGTTATGCCGCCGAACTCGGCGGCAGCCGTGCGCCGGGCCTGTGGATGCATGGCGGCGCGCAGGCGACCCTGAAGCGCTGCGCGCCCGGCGTGCTGTTCAATGATCTCTCGGCCTGCAACGCCTATCAGGACGCGCTCGCCTCTGCCGCACGCATCAAGGTGCCGGTCACGCTCATCCTTGGCGAGAAGGATATGATGACGCCGGCCAAGGCCGGCAGAGCGCTGGCATCCGCGATCCCGCATGCGAGGACCATCGTGCTGCCGGGTGCCGGCCACATGATGATGGCCG
Organism: Bradyrhizobium sp. STM 3557; assembly: GCF_045571465.1. Classification (NCBI taxonomy): domain Bacteria; kingdom Pseudomonadati; phylum Pseudomonadota; class Alphaproteobacteria; order Hyphomicrobiales; family Nitrobacteraceae; genus Bradyrhizobium; species Bradyrhizobium sp. STM 3557. The sequence continues at coordinate 3,390,053 of NZ_CP120697.1, read as the reverse complement.
AACGTCCCGATCATCTGCTCGCGGCGCTAAAAGGCTAGCCACGCATGGCAGGCTCTCTCAGCCCGTGGGTTGGCGGATAATCTATCCGAATAAGTGTCCATCGCGACATCACAACCAACACACGAGCACACTTTCGAGTTGTATAGGATGATATTTTCTTGCCTTAACTACGCCTTCGCTTTTGTGGTTCTTTCTGTAGAATGCTCACACTTTAGACCCAAATTCAGCACATGATGTCCGTCGCTGGCCGTGATGAACATGACGTGAGGCAGATTGCTCGCTTTGACGTTGTGAGCGCTCATCGGATGGGGACACTCCGATGGCGCGGATGCATGCGGTATCCTCATCCTGGGCACGAACGCGTTCGCTAATGAAGAGCTTAATAACGTAAGCACATGTCGCGGCGAGGCGCCGCCGGCAGAGCGAGTGGGGGGTTAGCGTGAGTGATTCAAATCAAAGCCACGATCCCAACAGTCTGGCCTACTACGCGCCGCCCGGATCGCCGGACAGAAAAGACCCGTCGATGTCGTCCGATCCCGATGGCGCTCTGGCGCCGCAACGCCGAGTCGAAGACCTCACGCCGCACCTGCGGATCGTCAAGCCGAACGAAGCGCGACCGAAGGACTCCTCCGACGCGTTCGCCGCGGCCGTCGCCATGGCGATGCGTCAGCAGCAGGAGGCCGAGCTCCTGAACGCCTCGTCGGTGCTGCAGCGACGCTCGTCGATCCCGGCTGCGGCGACCTTCGCGGTGGCGATCGCAGGGGCCGCACTTGTCGCGCTGGCCTATGTGGTGCTGTTTCCGCAGCAACCCGATCAGCGCAGCCTGACATTGCTGCGACCTTTCGCGCCGACGACCCAACGCCCGGCTCCGACGCTGATCGTCCGCAATCACAGTGGTACGCTCAATGAGCCGCTGGAGCTGGGTGTGAGCGTCCAACCTGCCGAACCCGGCGTTACGGTCACCATCAAGGGGCTCCCGGTCGGCGCAAAGCTCACAGCCGGCGAGCAGATGGGTCTCACCGAATGGCGCATGGCGGCCGATGACGCGGCAAACGCCGTTGTCATTCCGCCGCAGGACTTCGCCGGCGACATCAATTTGGCCGCCGAGCTGCGCAATGCAGACAATTTGGCGCTGGTCACGAGCGTGATACAGCTCAGCTGGAAAGCTCCGCCGCCGCCACCTGCGCCTGTCGCCGCACCGGCCGCTCCGCCGCCTCCGCAGGTCGCTGCTGCGCCCGCCGCGCCGGAGCCTGTGCCGAGCCCACCCGCGCCCCGCGTCGATCCCAGCACAAACGAGGTTGGCGGCTTGGTCCGGCGGGCGCAGGAAATGCTGTTGATGGGCGAAGTGAAGGCCGCACGGGCGCTGCTGCTTCGCGCCGCGGACGCCCGCGATGCGCAGGCTGCCTATTTACTGGCGAAGACCTATGATCCGACCCTGGTGCGGCAGTCCGGTGCCGCCGATGCCGGACCTGACCTCGCGCAGGCGCGATCGTGGTATCAGAAGGCCCGCGAATGGGGCGCGCCGGAAGCGCAACGGCAGCTCGACGCGCTCGCGAGTTATGGGCGCTGAGGCGACATCAGCACCAGTGGCGCGGCGCCTTCGCAAGGTGCCTTGCCAACATAGGTCGCCTACCGCAGATAGCTCGCCAGGTTGAGGCTCTGGACCTTGGAGATCGCCGTATAGGATGCCGTGAGCTGCGCCTGGTAGGCCGAGAGCTGCGCGGTCACGGCCGCGACGTCGACGCTGGAGAGGCTCGTGCCGAGGCTCTCCGCATAACTCATGAAATCGCTTTGGGTCGACTGCGCCGTCGATATCTGCGCGGACGCGCTCGACAGCTTGGCCTGCACCGTCGCGACATCGTCGACAGCGCTGTCGACGAGCTTGAGCGCATTCGTAATATCGGCGGCCGACAGTGAGGTGCTGTTGGCCACGAATTTCAATGCGCGCATGACCTCTTCGATCGCCGGATTGTCCGCCGTGACGCCGTAGGTCACGCTCTGGGTGCCCGAGACCCGAACCGAGGCCAGCTCATCATCCCCCCGATAGTAGCTGGTGTCTGCCGTGGACAGCGACCCCGCTCCGGTCGCAAACGAGCTCAGATCGACTGGCGCCGTCGACGTCTTTGCGCCGGCGAACACATATTGGCCGTCATATTGCGTGTTGAGAGCTCCGCCCATCTGCTGGAGAAGCTGCTGTGCCGAGCTGATGGCGGAGGCCACCTCTGTACTGCTGGCGGTGCTGGCCGCGCTGAGCGCTGTGCGCAGCTTGGTTACGATATCCGAGACCTGATCAAGGGCCTTGTACATGACGTTCGTCTTGCTGTCTGCGAGCGTCGCGGCATCGATATAGGACTGCGCACGCGTCACGGAGACCTGCAGGTTGACGATGTGCTGGGTATCCACGCCATAATCGGCGAGATAGCCGGACTTCAGTCCCGACGCCTCCTGCACCTGCATATTGGCCATCGTCGCCTCCGTGCGGAGCGCGCTGGCAACCATCTGATCCGTGACCCCAAAAGTCGCAACACGCATGGTCATGGCATATCTTTCTGTGCTCGATTATGTCGACTGCATCGCGGAAACCAGCGACGAGAACATCGCATTGACGGTCGAGAGCAATTGCGATGCCGCCGCATACTTGTTCTGCAGGGCGCTGATCCGCGCAGTCTCTTCGTCGATGTTGACGCCCGCTTCCGACGACAACGAATTGGCGTAGGTCGATTGTGCTGTCGACTTTGCGGTATAGGCGCTGGACGCCTGCGACGCCTTGCTCGCAACGTTCGCCACGATGGCGGACGCATAGTCGGCAAACGAGCCTGTCGTGGCGGTCAGCCCACCGGCCGAGGCGAAGTTCGTGGAGCCCGTGAGCGCCTTGTAGAACGAGTTGATGATGGTCGCCGAACCGGGCGTCAGAACCTCGCTTCCGGCGGTGAGCGTGGCCGAGCCGTCCAGCGTATCGGTCGGAAGCGCCTCCGCGCCGGTGAGGAAGTTGCTGCGGACCGCGAAGTTCGACGCGCCCGTCCCGGTAACGAGGTCGTTCATCCCGAAATAATCGGAGAAGCCTACCCCGCTGACCGAGCTGCTCATGTCGTTGATGGCAACGCCATCTGCGGAATTGGTCGAGCTGATGCTCAAGTGCCCGTTGGCGTCGACCGAGGCCGACACGCCGGAGATGCCGTTGAGGGCCGTCACCAGGTCGCCCACCGTGGAATAGCTCGAGAGATTGAGATCCTGATACGAAACGAGCTTTCCGCCCTGATCGGTGACTGCGATCCGGACTGTCCCGGTGGCCGCCAGCGCGGTCGAACCGCTCACCGTCGCGGTGCCGGTCAGGCTGGTCGGCGCCGGCACGGCGGAGGCTCCGTTGCTGACCGAATTGAGCGCCGACTTCAGCTGCGTGGCGAGCTGATCCAGCTGAGTCTGCTCCGCCGGCAGCGTCTTGTCACGCAGCGTGATCAGGGCACCGATCTTGCCGGAGGTGATCTGAGAGGTGATATCGACCCCACCGACCGTGATCCCGCTGAAGCCGCCGGAGCTATAGCTGGTCGAGGCCGTGACGTTGGAGGATGCCGTATAGCTCAGCGTGTGCGCGGAGCTATCCACCAGCGCCTGCCCTGATGACGAATAGACCTGCACATCGCCGTTGGACGCCGTGTAATAGCTGACATTCATATACGAGGAGAGATCCTGCAGCGCCGAGTTGCGCTCGTCTTCGAGGTCCGCGGTCGATTGTCCGGCCGCGGCCATCCTCTTGATCTGCAGGTTCAGGTCCGCGATCTGGTTGATATCGCTGTTGATGCTGGTGACGGACGAAGCGATGTCCTGGTCGGCGTTGGACCGCAACGTCTGAATGCTGCTCGACGTGTCGCGCAATTGCGAAGCCACGTCGCCCAGTGCGCTGACCACCGCCGATTGCAGCGAGACGCTGCTTGGCGAGCTTGCAAGCGACGTCAGGGCCGTCTCCAGCGAAGCCAACGTGTTTGCGAGCGACGTGCCCTTGGTGGACGTGCCCGCGCTGCTGATGCTGCCGAACAGTTGCTGCAGCTCGCTCATGTAGCTGTTGGTGGTACCGGCAGCACCGAGATCAGACGTGGATTCGATCAGCGACTTCAGCAGAAGCTGGTCGACATTGCTGCTGATGCCCGTGATCGAGACGCCGGTTCCGACGCCGCCGGTCACGTTGGCGACCTGGTTGGCAGTCTTCCTGGTGTAACCCGCGGTGTCGGCGTTGGAGATGTTCGACGACGCCACGCCGATCTGGACTTCGGTTGCAGAGAGCGCGCTGAACGCGATCAGGCGCGCAATATCGAGTGACACCGCATCCTCCTACGGTAATGGCCTGCTCAGGCCCGGACATTTGTGCCGCAGGACACCGACCGGGTCGGTGCCCGGCGACCGGCGGCGCCATACGGCGATACGCTCGCGATCTGCTCGCGGATCGCCTGCATCACAGCTTCGATCCGCCGATTGCTTGCGTCGATCGCCGCGCGCAGCCGCATCAGGTTCTCGTCCATCGCGGTACGCAGCTCGGCGATCTTCCCCATCAACTGCTCGCGCAGGATGCGGTCCTTCACGTTCAGATTGGCCATATGAGCAGTGCAGGCCGCGACCCGCTGCTCGAATGCGCCTGCGAGCCTGCCCTTCTCGTCCACCTGCTTGAGGCGCGATGCCGGGAGTCCCTTCGACAGTTCGACGTTCTCCTCGACGACCACGGCGATCAGCTCGTCAATCAGCGCGATCAGCGTCTTCACCCCCTCTTCGCCCGGCCCGATTGGGCTCGCTTGGATACTGGGTGCAGCTTTCATGATATCGCTCCCATGCCGTTAGTGCTCGCCACGCTGCGTCGAGCCAGTCACGCGCGCAACGCGCGCATAAGTGTTGAACGCATTGACCCTGACCGCCGCCAGCTTCAACTCTTTCTCCAGCTGCGCGCACTCGCGCAGCAGCTTTCGTCGTACCGTTTCGATGTCATCCATCAGCGCAATCAGCTGGGCACGGTCCTCGGCACCCGTTGCTGCGGCACGAATCTTCAGTCGCCGCAGCTTGCGCAGCAGAGCCTCACCTTCGCCGAGCCGCTCCTTCTTCTGACCACCCATGATCACCTCATGGCCGAGATCAGGGTGTCGAACATCTTGTTGACGGTAGTCACGACCTGTGACGCCGCCGAATAGGCCTGTTGAGCCGAGATCATATTGCTGAACTGGCCCGTGGTGTCCGTCGTGCTGGACTCGAGTTCGCTGCCATACACGACGCCCGCATCGCCCTCGCCCGAGGTCTGCAACTTCGCGTCGCCCGATTCCGCCGTCGAGGTGTACATGCCGCCGGTGTGCACCACGAGACCGTTGGGATCGGTGAAGGTTGCGACTGCCAGCTTGTAGATCGGGACGGTCTTGCCGTTCGAATAGGTCGCCTCCACGATGCCGCCCTGGCTGATCGACACGCTGGTCAGCGTCCCCAGGCTGACGCCATCCGGATTGGCTTTGAAGTTCGTGACGCTCGGCGTCGTCCCGCCAGATGCAAGCTGGGTCAGGCCGTCGGTGCCGCCGTTCCGCGTGCCGAAATTGAGCGCGATCGAACTGGCCTGAGCACCGTCAGCCCATGTGATGCCGAGTGGCGCCACCTCGCCGGTCGTGGCGTTGGTCGGGGTGACCGTGCTCAGCGAGCCGTCGCTGTTGAACGTCACCGTGTAGACGCCGGTGGTTGCAGGTGCGGCCGTCGTCGGCGACGTCACCGTTCCATCTGATGCTGTTGCCGGCGCGAACGATGCGCTCCAAGTATTGCTCGCGGTCTTCGTCCAGGTGATGTTGAGGCTATGCGCCTCGCCCAGCGAGTCGTACACGGTCATCGAACTCGAGAACGAGCTGCCGTCGGTCGGCGTGGTGGTCGTCGACGTGTTGACGACAGCATCCGCCGGCAGGTTCGCCGTGATCGACGACTCCGTGGTTGCGCCACCGTTCGACTTCGCAATGTTCGTCTTGACCGGCTCCAGCCCGGTGCCGACGATGTTGCCTTTGGCGTCGGTCCGATAGCCCTCGAGGTAGTAGCCGTCGTTGACGAGGAAGCCGTTCTTGTCGGTGGTGAACGCGCCATTGCGGGTATAGAACGTGGTCCCGCCGGCGCCGGTCGAATTGGTGACGACGAAGAAGCCGTTGCCTTGGATCGCGACATTGGTGGCCGTCGTCGTGGCCGATAGCAGGCCCTGCTGGGTGATGTTCGCAATCCCCGAGACCGAGACGCCGCCCGACGAATACGCCTTCGAGTTGCTGGACGCCGTCACCAGATCCTGGAACGAAGCCGATGTCGTCTTGTAGCCCGTCGTATCCGAATTGGCGATGTTGTCGCCGATCATGGCGAGCGCCGAGCTCTGCGCGTTGAGCGCCGAAACCGCCGAGTGAAGTGCTCCGGTAAGACTCATAATCCAACTCCAAGTATTGCTATCAGGAGGAGACGCCGATGATGTCGTTTGCGCTGACGGAAACGCCATTCACCGTGAGCGAAGGCGTGCTGGTCGAGGTGTCGATGCCGGTGACCTTGCCAGTGATGGACGTGTAGTTGACGACGGAATTGCCGACCGCGTCCTTCGCAGTGACGGCGATCGTGTACTTGCCGCCATCGGCGAGCTGCTTGCCGTCCGAGTTCTTGCCATTCCAGGTGAAGGAGTTCGAACCGGCATCGCCGCTGCCCGTGCCGGTCCAGACCTTGTTGCCGGACGAATCCGTGATCGTGATCGAGACCTTCGAGGCCGCAGACGAAAGCGAGTAGTTGAACGTGGCCGAGCCGTCGGACAGAACAGCGGTGTCGGTTTTTGCGGTCACGGTGTGCCCGATGTAGTTGACCGAATTCAGGGTCACGAGGCTGGTAAATGATCCCGCGAGCGAACCCAGGCTGGTGTTGATCGCCTGCTGGGACGCGACGTTGACGTAGGACGTCATCTGATTGATGAAGTCGGTGACACTGGTCGCGTTCATCGGGTCCTGGTTCTGCAGCTCGCTGACGAGCAGGCTGAGAAAATCGGCCGATGTCATCGCGCCGCTGGAGGACGAACTCGCCGATGACGTCGAGGACGACGTCCCGGTCGACGAACTCGTCGAGGAAACGGTCATGGCAAACTCCGCAAGCAGCACCTCGGCGCATCGGATGACGCATCCGCACGAGGTGCGATCGTGATCTCGTCTGCCAATCAAACGGACATCGCGCCGAATTCAGGCGCAGATTCATTCAACGGAATGCATTGATTAGACGGCAGAATTTGCCGCCGCGCCGCCGTGCAGGGCGGCAAAAATCGCCTGGTGCATGCGCGCGAAGAGCATGCGCCGGCACGCTATGACAGCTCAGACAGTCAGGAGATGCTAATTAGGCGTGAGATCTCGGGCCGTGACGCGGAAGGTGCGCGCGAGCGGGCGCGTACTAGCCATCGCACCTGGTGAGAGGGGCGTGCAACGTCGATGGAGAGGCTCCGCTTGAAGCATCCCGTAGCATCGATGAAATGGAGGCGAGATCAGCCTGGCTGCGTGGCGTCGACCGGCGCTTCGCTGTCAGCCAGTGATTGTTCGGCCTTGATCCGGCTCGCCGCCGCAAAGATGCGGTCGGCGAGACCTGCGGGCGCACGGACCGGCGGCACAGCCAGCGCTTCGCGAAGCGCACGAGCCCGCGCCAAGACTTCGGCCGCCTCTATGGATGACGACAGAAGGCTCGCAGCCGCTTCGCGCTGCGCATCCGGCCAGCGGGACGTATCCTCCCCTAACCGATCAATCAGATCTTCGAATTCCCTGACGTCCATCGTCTGCATTTGTCCGGCATCCCCGGACCGTCATAAACGATCTGTTACAAACGCGGAATCGATATCCGCCATTGCCACGGCCCCACGCTGAACAACGCGCCGAATCCCCGTAGGTTCACGGGGTCATATGCACATCAAGCGGTATTAGGCGGAGCGCCTGAACGCCGGATGCGGCCCAGGATACCAGTATGTTGCACCGCCAGAACGTTGGGAGCAGCAATACACCGAAACCAAATGACACACGCGATTCGTCGAAAGCCTAGCGGCGGCGCCCATCTGAAGGAAATTCGCGCAATGTCGCAGCGTCATTCTGACGCTAAAAAGCCGCCGCCGTCCCAGCGGCGAGTCCCCTGTCAGCCGCCGTACCCGCAACAAGGCGCGGCCTGTGTTGCGGGAGATCGCGACGACGCATCGGCGGATCAGCGATGGGTGGCGGGCACTGCGGCGGCGCGCGGGGCGGTCCTGGCCGCGCGCTCAACGGTCTCCCACGCCTCGCGCAGCTCGTTGATGCTGGCGACCAGACGCTGAACATTCTCGCGCATGTGCGGACGCCCATAGGACCGCAGCGCCGCGACAATCAGAGCATTGTAGGTCTGAAACAACCGATCGGCGACGGGGCCGCCGCGGGTGACGTCGAGATGATGGCTAAGCCCGCGCAGGATCGCCGTTGCGCGGGTCAGATGCTCGTGCCCCTCCTCGAAGCGATGCGCTTCCTGGGCCTGCAGCGATTTCTGCAAGTAGGTGGAGGCACCATTGAGCAGCATGATCACCGCCTTGAGCGGCGGCACAGCGATGGCCGCGCCGCGATAAGCCTGGCTCGCCCGTTGAGCCATCTCATTCTGTGTCATTAGTTCTTGGACCCCGCGTTGAGCAATGCCTTGAGATAGGTCAGCGTGTTGTCCGCACTGGCGATTGCGGCCTGATATTTGGCGTATTGCGCCTCGAGTTGCGATTGAAAGGTCGTAGCCGCGCTCTGGATGTCGCTGACCTTGGAACTCATCGACGTGTCCTGGTCAATCAGACTGCTGATCTGGGTCTGAAGCGCCCCCGTGCTGCCCGATGCGGTCTTAGCAAACTGATAGATCCGGTTTGCAAGACCCAGCGTCGACGTCACCGTGATCGTCTGCGACGTCGTGCCGCTATAAGTGAACGCCATGCCGGCATAAATCGTGCCGCTGGCGCCGATGATGCTCTTGCCGTCGCTGCTGATCGTGAACAACGAGCTATCGCCCTCGACCGAAGCGGACACCAGTTTGCCGGACGAATCGACGTTGACATCGAGCGTAAAGGATTGCGGTGACGCGCCGGTATTGACGACCGTGAGCTGGCTCGATGACGTCGTCGTCTGCGCAGCCAGCAATTTTGTGACGCCACTCAAATTGGTGTTGAGGATCGTCGATAATGTCCCCGTATCGAGCTGCAGCTCGTTCTTCTCATTGAACGACAGGCCGAGATTAGCCATCGTCATTCCGCCAACCGACGTGCTCAGGATGCTCTGCAGCTGGTCCATGATATCGCGCATCGTGCCGTCGCCGAACAGCACGGCGCTGGATGCTGCCGTTCCGTCGGAATTGGTCGCCTGCTGCGCCGTCACGGCATCACGAAACGCATTGTAATTCTTGACGAAGGCCTCGAGTGCGTCCGTGATCTGACTGCCGTCGGGCTCGATATCGACCGTCAGCGAGGTTCCGCTCGGCGTCGCCTGCATCAGACTGAAGGTGACGCCGCTGAGCACGTCCTGAATGTCGTTGGTGTTGCGGGTCAGAGCGATGCCGTCCAGCGTGAACTTTGCGGCCTGCGATGTCTGCAGCACATTCGTGAAAGTGCCGCTGCTGTCGGTGATGCCGAGCTTGTTGAGGATATCGTCCCCCGACGTGCTCGAATAGCTGATATCGGCGGCATCCTCCGTACCGGTCAACGTAAGCTGGTAAGACCCACTGGATACCTGGATGATGGACGCCTGGACATTCGTGGTCGATGTCTGCGCGTTGATGGCGTCCTGGATATCCTGCAGCGACATGCCGCTGGTCACAGTGATCTCCGCGGTGCTGCCGCCGGCAAGGCCAAGCGAAAAGGTGCCTGAATAGCCGAGTGCGCTGGTCTGGCTGGACTGGCTGGCACTCGCCACCTTCTGCGCAGTCGCGATTTGGCTGATGGTCAGCGTATGCTTGCCTGTCGCTGCCCCGGTGTTGACAGCCATGGACAATGCGGCCGACGCACTGACATTACCAGTCGCACTGACGGTCGCGGCGCGCGACGCAAAAACGCTGGTCGAGAAGGAGTTGATGACCGCGGTGGAAAGCGTGGACAACCCGCTCGACAACGTGCTGAGGGCTGTCTGTAGGCCTTGATACGCGGTGACCTTGGCTTGGTTGGCGGTGATCTTCGTGCTGATCTGCGTCGCCCGCGCCAGCTTGGCGTTGACAGCGGCCTGGATCAGAGCGCCCCAGTCGATGCTGCTGGTCGTGCTCGTCCCCGATGTCGAGATCGAGCTGGTCGAGCTCGACGACGAGGATGACGACGAGGTCGTGCTGCTCGTGCCGGAAGTGGCGCTACTCACTGTCATGACGGGGACCTGTCAGAAAAGAACCGGGCCGGCATCGTGCCGGCCCGGCAGATCGTTCGTTAGCCGAGCAGCTTGAGCAGGTACTGCGGCATCTGGTTCGCAGCGGTTTCCGCCGAGACTGCGGCCTGGGTCTTCACCTCGGCCGAGGACAGCTTCGCCTGCTCGGCCGCGATATCGACGTCCTTGATCGCCGAATTGGCCGATTGCAGGTTCTGGGTCTGCGTCGAGATCGAGTCGGCGCTGAAGTTGAAGCGCGATTCCTGCGCACCGATGTCGGCACGAGCCTTGGAGACGGTGTCGATCGCAGTGTCGAGCGCCGTCAGCGCCGCGGTGGCGCCGGTTTGCGTGCTGACGTCGAGCGAGGTGATGGCCAGAGACGACGAGCTCAGGTTGGACAGCGTGATCTTGATGGTATCGGAGCTCGAGGAGCCGACCATCACGTTGACGCCAGCGGTGAAGGTGGTGCTGGAGCCGTCAAGCAGGCTGGTGCCGCTATAGCGGGTGCCCGAAGCGATCGAATCGACCTCGCCGATCAGCTGCTTGAATTCCGACTGGATGTAGGCGCGGCTGGAATCGGTCGTGGTACCCGAGTCGGACTCTGACGCCAGCGACTTCATACGAGCCAGGATGTCGCTGATGTTGGAGGCGCCGCCATCGGCGGTCTGCAGGATCGAGGTCGCCTGGGCAACGTTGGTCGCGGCCTGCTGCAGCGTGGTGATGTCCGAGGAGATGCGGGTCGAAATCGCGAGACCGGCGGCGTCGTCGGAAGCGGCGGTGATGCGCGAACCACTCGACAGCTTCGAGAGCGAGCTGGTTTCCTGGTTCGAGTTGATGTTCAGGTAGCGGACAGCCGAGTTGGCTGCGATGTTGGTGGAAATTGCAGGCACGGTGAAACTCCTAGAGTGATCGGCAACACACGCCGGATCGTGGAAGGACTGACGGTGCGTATCAGCCCCGTCTGCCCGATCAAACGGACCGGCCCGGCAAGATCAGGCGAGAAATCTTCTCGCCGCGGAGGTTATGGTTAGCAGTCGGTAAATGCGCCGCGGATGTCGCGCTCGTGCCTGCGCAGCAATTCGCGCAATTGCTGACGACCGCGCTTCAGGAGCGACTCCACTGCGGCAATGGTCGTATCCATCACTTCGGCGATCTCGCCGTTGCTCATGTTCTCATGGTAGGAGAAGATCACCGCGATGCGCTGCTGCTCGGGCAGACGCTGCATCGCCGCCTCTAACAGGTCGTTCATCTCAGCGCGCTCGATCATGCTGCTGGCGTCCGGCTTGGAGTCGGCGACCTCGGGGACGACATCGACATTCTCCGTCCGCGGCTTGCGGCGCAAATCGATGCAGCGATTGCTGACCACTCGATAGAGCCAGGTCGAGAACTTTGCCCGGCCATGCTGCCAGCGTCCGCGATGAGTCCAGACCTTGAGCATGGTATCCTGCACGACGTCCTCCGCATCGGCGGCATTGCCGACGATGCGCAGCGCGATCGCATAGGCACGATCGATGTGCCGAACCACGAGGAGACGAAACGCGGCCTCGTCGCCGGTCGCCATGCGGTCGAGCAGCTCCTTGTCCTCGTCGAACACGACGTCATCGAGAACCGGCGCACTGTCGGACACGGTCGCACACGATTCACTCCAAGGCACCTCGGCAGCTTCGGGCGACGGAGACTCCTTGGCGACATCGAACTCGGTGGGAGCCCAGACATCAAGCGCGTAGCTCATTCCCCAATCTCCAACCCGCAGCGCCGACGGTTCTCATCCCATACGGCTTCCGACCCTTGAACGCGGCGAGCGAAAAAGTCAGGCGCAGTATTTTTGTTATTTTTCAAAGGCTTACGGGGAATGTTTTGCCTATGGCCAGGCAAGAAATGCCGAGCGCACCCAGCCGGCGCAGGATCGAGAGAGCAAGTGTAGCCGTTCATCGGCATCGGAAGACATTCATTCGGGAAGACAGACGCAGCGGAAAACGCAGCTGCTACACGCACTAACGCCGATCGGCACAGGCAACGCCCGGTCGCCGGATGATCGGTTGCATGACGAGATCAACTCGCGCCAGACGACGATCGCGCCCGGCAGATTTTTCCGAATCATCGTCTCGAAAGTATCCGATTTTTCGACTCTGTCAGTCGTCGGCTCCGCGATTTTTGAATCACCCGAGAAATTTTTTCCGGATGTGCGCCTGATTTCACCCGACCGAACGTTTCATGAGTTGCGGAGCGGGAGATTTCTGGAATGAGGGTCGCAACGGTCGGCGCAGCGCGTCGAGCGAAGGTTGTTTCTGCGTGCTCGTTCGATGTTTTTGACACTTTTATAATCAGGGCCTGCACGACGCCTGACGGCGTATTCGAGAGGGCCTATGAAATTTCCGGACTTAAGGATACGTGTCCGGGCGCGTCTGAAAATTTCGTGCAGCATCGCGTTCTTGCCGAGGCACGCGCTCGCAAAGAGGCTGAGCAAAAGCGCGGCACGACCGAGGTCCGCATCACTGATATCTATTCCTTCTTTCCTCTGAGGCTGTTTGGCCTGGACCGCGAAGCGCTGAACGATCTGGCCGTTGCCGAATTCCGCGCCGAGATCGATCTCTGCGGCGCAAATCCGGACATGCTTCAGCAATATCTGGACATGAAACGCGAGGGTTTTCGCGTCGGCTTCATCTCCGACACCTACTGGAGCACGAAGCAGCTCGGTCACTTGCTGCGCAATTGCACTCCTGACCTCACCTGGGATTTCCTTTACGCGTCCTGCGATCACGGTCACGGCAAGAACGGCAAGCTGTTCGCCAAATACCTGTCGGAGCAGAAAGTCGATCCCGGCTCGTCATTTCATATCGGCGGCAACGAGCACACCGACATCGAGAGCGCACGGCGCCACGGCATCCGCCCGCGCCATCATCTGCAGGCAAGCAACAAGCTCGCCTCTAAACTGCAGCGAGAGACGAGTCTGTTCGAACTGTTGGCTCCCGGCCAGCCGTCGCGTCTGGATCTCGGCGCCAGCACCCTACGGCGGATGGTGACGGCGCGAAATCCGGAGAACTCTGCTGCCTTCCACCTTGGCATGACCGCGCTCGGGCCCATCATGACCGCCTTCGACGCCTTCATCGAAGCTCGTTGCAACGAGCTGACCAAAGCGGGCGGCAAGGTTGCGATCGGATTTCTCGGGCGAAGCGGCTTCCTGTCGCATCGCATCTGGCAGGATAGTCGCACGAGCGATGCGTCATACATCGAGGTGAACCGACATGTGAGCGCGATCGGAGCGGCTGACTCGCTTGCGCCCTTGCGCCAGTTGATCGGACAGATACCGCGCCTCGACGCCAACGCTTTCGCCGAGATCGCCATGGCGCTGCCTTTGAACGTGGCGACCTATTTTGCGAACCAATCCGACGGCGCCGCGAGCGGCACCGACTTGGCCGCTGCTCTGCCCGGGCTGATGAATCCGCGCGAGTGCGCGGAGCTTGCCGGCGGAATGCGGGCGCGACTGCTCGCCCACCTTCGGGCCAGAATCCCGGATTTCGATAGCTGCACTGACCTCGTGCTGGTCGATCTCGGCTACTCCGGCCGCGCGCAGAAGGCGCTCCGCCGGATCTTCGACCGCGAGAACATCCGCGCCCGCCTCCATGGGGCCTACCTCCTCACCCTCGACGACGCATTTCACGATCTGGCCCGCGGCGATACCGTGCAAGGCATGATCTCGGACCTCATCGTGACGCCGCACATCAAGCGCACCCTGCTCCGTCACGTCGCTCTGCTCGAACATCTCTGCAGCTCTCCGGCAGGAGAGGCACGGGATTATCGCGACGGCGAAGTCCTGCGCGATTCCAACCCGATCCCGGCGGAGCAGAGCGCCGTCGCGGCGGAAGTCCAGGCAGGCGCGGCAGCCTTTGCCGCTAGCGCGCGCGAGCTCGGCGCAAATTATGGCCTGCAGCCATTTGCGCGATCCGCCGTCGGCGCGCGCTGGACTGCCGCGACACTCGGGCGGTTGCTGCTGCTGCCGGACGAAGATGAGCTTGCAGTGCTCGGCAAGTTGCAGCGCGATGTCAATCTCGGCACCGCCACGCTGCAGCCGGTACTCGACAGCGGCTTCATGGACAAGCTCATGATTGCGCGCGGTCTCAGCGTGGCCAGTGCCGCGCCGGCGCAGCCGATGCGGCTCGCCGGAAGCCTCGGCAGCCCGTCGCACTGCCATCTGGACCCGCTATTCGGCGCCAATCGACTCTCATCCAACGTGTTCGGCAGCGCTCCTTGCGGCACCGCCTGAATTGGCCTCCTCGTCCGTTCTAGCTCCAAGGAGCAGGAATCATGAAGGCAAGCGGCAGCGGTCATTTCGACAATACCAAGGCGGATCTGACGGATCTGCTGCAATCCCATGATGCGAGGCTTGGTCCGGCGCAATTACGCCGGCTCGAATGGCTGGTGCGGAGCTATGGGCCGCCCGTACTCTGGGAAGCCGGCGCGCGCAGCAGCGACATGCGCGCGCAAGGCGGCGTCATCATCGTGCTCGATCCACCAAGCGGCGCCGGCGCCGAGCTGCTCTACGGGTCGCTCGATGCGAACACTGCGGTCGCGATTCCCTTCGGCGAAAATCCTGCCTTCGATTTCCTCAAGTCCAAGCTGACCGAATTCGGCATGGTCGGCACCTGCGGCGTGGACGGGCCGCACGAGCTGTGGTGGGGCGGCCTCGCCTGGCGCGAGTCCAAGACGCCCGACGCTGCCGATCTGCCGCACGTGGTGTCGTGCTATCCCCAAGCCTATGGCGACCTGCACGCCTATCATCTGAAGCGATCGTTGCAGCGCCTTGGGCTGGCCTTCGACCTCGTCGCACTGGATACGATCCATTCCGATCGCATGCTCGCCTATGAGAAGGCCGAATTCATCGCAGGGATGTGGGACCGCCATCAAGCGCCGCTTTTGTTCGTCGATGCCGACGTCATGCTGCAGGCCCAGCCGATGCTGCCATTGCAGGTCGCTTGCGATTTCGCGGTTTACAAATGGAACGGCTGGGAGATGTCGACGCGCACGCTTTATTTCGGCCGTACGAAAGCCGCCGAAGCATTGCTGCGCACATGGCAGCAACTTGCCTCTTCCTATACCGCGGTCTGGGATGCCTATCTGCTCGACCAGGCCTGGAGCCTGACCGCCTCGCAGATGCCGCTCGATACGGTCTGGCTGCCGCGCTCCTATCATGCGGTCGCGGGTGAGGCCGGCGCCAGGCAGGCGACGATCGTTCATAATCTGAAAGCCACCACGGCCGATCTCGGTCCGGACCCGGATTTCGCCGATGCGGTACGCCCGGCACGCCGCGCTGGCCGTACCGGCGCCAGGGATGCGCTCATTGTTTTGCGCTCCAAGGCGGCGTCAGACAAGGCCGTCACCGTGATCCTGCGCGAGCTCGAAGGCAGCGGCGCGCGGGCGACCGCAGCCAGCATCGAGGCCGTCACGCGCGCATTCGAAGCTGATTGCGGCGGGTTCGGCCGGCTCGAACTGTCGCTTTGTCCATGGCAGGACGACGTTCGCATCGCCAAGGAAGCCGCCTTCCTTGCCGATAACAGCGTCATCGAGATCGCGCCGTGGCAGGACCTGCCGAGCGACTTGTTTCGTTCGCTCGCGGCCTCCGACAAGGCCGTCAAGTCCGGCACCGTGACCAGCTATCGCCGCTGAGATTCAAGCGACAGAGACAAAATGCGCATGTTCAACACGATCATTCTTCTGACCGGCAGCCCTGACCAGCAACTGGCGCTCACCGAGCTCCTGAAAGCCCACAATCCGGCGCTGTCCTTCCGCTGCGCCGTCACGCCGGGCGATCTCGAGGCGATCGAGCCGGAGGTTCTTCGTAACGCGCGCCTTGTCGCATTCACCACCGGCGTGATTGTCCCGGCCCGTATCCTGAATGCGCTGGGTTATGGCGCCTACAACTTCCACCCCGGCCCTGCTGATTATCCCGGTTGGGCGCCGGCGCATTTCGCCCTCTACGATGGCGCCAGGCAGTTCGGTGCCACCGCCCACGTGATGGAAGCCCGCGTCGATTGCGGCGCGATCGTCGGTGTGGAGTCGTTCGAAATCCCTGACGGGCTCGAGGTGCGGGGCCTGGAGCAAATGGCATTCGTGCGCCTCGCCTATTTGTTCTGGCGGATGTCACACGACATTGCCTGCAGCGCCGCGCCGCTGCCAGGTCTCCCCATCACCTGGAGCGGCATCAAGAGCACCAGGCAGATGTATGCTGCGATGTGCGACATGCCGGCCGACATCGCGCCTGTCGAGATGAAGCGCCGCATCCGCGCCTTCCATGACGACTTCCGCGGCATCCCGCTGACCGTGACGCTGAACGGAATGCGCTTTCGGCTCGCCGGTACCGCCGCGCCAAAGCCGGTTGCGCCGGCCGCAATCGAGGCGCCGCCGCTCGCGATGGCCTCCTGATTGTCAGCGCTTGAGCGGCACAATCACGCGATCGCAGAGCCGTACCTGCCAGCCATCACGTTCCAGTTCGGGATCGTCATGCTCCTCTTCCGGCCAGCCGATGCAGAGATAGGCGACGAGGCTCCACTCGGCGGGCAGATCGAGTGTTCTGCACACGGCGGCGGGATCGAGAATCGAAACCCAGCCAACGCCGAGCCCTTCCGCGCGTGCCGCAAGCCATAATGTCTGCACCGCTGTCACCACCGAGTAGCGCAGCGTCTCCGGCATGGTCTGCCGTCCCAAACCGTGGCCGGTGTCGGCCGCCTCATCGGCACAGGCCGCAAGATGCACCGGGGCCTGACTCAGGCCTTCCAGCTTGAGCCGGGCGTAGATCGCGCGACGTTCTCCATCATAACCGTCAAGCGCTGCGCGATTGGCGGTTTCGAAATTGGCAATGATGGCTGCGCGACGCTCCGGACTTTCGACCAGCACGAAGCGCCACGGCTGGCTGAAGCCGACCGATGGCGCGTAGGCCGCAAGCGAGAGCAGTTGAGCGATGAGGTCGGCGGGGACCGGATCGGAGCGAAACCGGCGGACGTCGCGCCGCCAGCGCACCAGCTCCGCAAAGCGTTGCCTGAAGACGACATCGAAGTGCGGCGGCCTGTTCTCATCGCTCATGGTGCATCACCGGCAATGACATGCAGGAAGCTGCCACTGACCATGCCTCGCCGCGCGCCACGCTCCACCATCGGCTCACCCGATGCGCCGTGGCAGTCGAGCAATGGCTCGTCGCCTTCGCTCACGATGCTGGCATAGTGAAATTCATGGCCACGAACTACGGCGCCGCACGGGCCAAGGCCGCAGTCGGCAAGCAGCCGTGCCCGGCGATAGCCGAGATGCAGCCTTCGCTTGGCAAACGATGTCTCCAGAGCCAGCAAGCCGGCCATGGCATGACGGCGCCCCTCGGCGTCCACGATCCCCTGCCCCAACACCATGTAGCCGCCGCACTCGCCGTGAATGCGCACGCCGCGCTTTGCGGCATTGCGCAGGCCATCCAGAAACCGCTGTGCCGCATTCAGGCGCGCGCCATGCAGTTCCGGATAACCGCCGGGCAGCCAGACCGCGTCTGCCGCGGCATCGGGCGCTTCGTCAGCCAACGGCGAGAACGGCATGATCTCGGCGCCACGCGCGCGCCAATGCCGCGCAAGATGCGGGTAGTTGAAAGAGAACGCCGCGTCCGACGCGATCGCGATGCGCTGGCCTGGCGGTCGGATGCCGATGTCGCCAGCATCGTCCTCATGCGGCGCCGTTGCGATCGGCTGAGCCAAAGCCGCGATCGCATCGAGATCGGATGTGGCAGCGAGCTTGTCGCCCAGTAAATCGAGCTGCGTCTCGATGGCCTCGACCTCCTGCACCTGCACCAGGCCAAGATGCCGTTCAGGCAGCGCGAAGCTATCGTCGCGCGACAGTGCGCCGAATACCCTGATCCCGATCCTGTCGAATGCCGGCTGGATCAGAGCCAGATGCCGCGCGCTGGCGACACGATTGAGGATCACGCCGGCAATCCGCACGTCGGTGCGAAACGTCGCGCAGCCGAGCGCAACCGCGGCGGCCGTTTCGGTCTGACCGCTGACGTCGATCACCAGCAGGACCGGCCAGCCGAGCAGCGCGGCAAGATCGGCTGCCGAGCCCCGCCCCGCTCGTCCCGGCGCCGCCGCGCCGTCGAACAATCCCATCACGCCCTCGACAACAGCGAGATCGCCATCGGCCGCGGTCTCGTTCACCAGTCGCACCAGCTGTGGGGCCGACATTGCCCAACCGTCGAGATTGTAGCTGACGCGCCCCGCCGCAACCGCGTGAAACGCGAGATCGATGTAGTCGGGACCGCATTTGAACGGCGCGACCCGTATTCCGCGACGGACCAGCGCGCGCATCAGGCCGAGCGTCACGGTGGTCTTGCCGGCGCCCGAGCGCGGCGCCGCGATGATGAGCCCTCTCGGCGCGGCGGCCATCATTCGCCTCTGCCCCGAAAACGCCGCGGATAGTCGGCGCCGTAAAGCGCGCTCTCGCGAAAATCGGACGCGGCAAGGGCAGGACCGACCAGGATCAGCGCCGTGCGTTCCACCGTCTCGGCTTGCATCGCGGCCGCGATGGTGGCCAGCGTACCGGTGATGATACGCTGGTCCGGCCAGCTCGCGCGGTAGACAATCGCAACCGGGCAGTCGGCGCCATAATGCGGCTTGAGCTCCTCGACCACCTTGTCGAGCACGTGAATCGACAGATGAATCGCCAGCGTCGCGCGCGACTGTGCGAACAGCGACAGCTTTTCGCTCTCCGGCATCGCCGAGGCCCGGCCCGAGGTGCGCGTCAGCACCACGGATTGCGCGAGCCCCGGCAAGGTGAGCTCGCGCCCAAGTGCGGCCGCCGCGGCCGAGAAGGCCGGCACGCCCGGTGTCACCGTGTACGGAATCTGCAACGCCTCGAGTCGCCGCACCTGCTCGCCAAGCGCGCTCCAGATCGACAGATCGCCGGAATGCAGCCGTGCGACGTCCTCGCCAGCCTTGGTCGCACGCACCATCTCGGCGATGATCTCGTCGAGCGACAGCGGCGCGGTATCGACGATACGCGCACCTGGCGGACAATGATCCAGCAGCGCCTTCGGCACCAGCGATCCCGCATAGAGACAGACCGGGCAACGCGCGATCAGATCGCGTCCACGCAGGGTAATCAGGTCGGGCGCGCCGGGACCGGCACCAATGAAGTGCACTGTCATTTGCCGTACTCTGCATCGTCGCTTGCCAATGCGCAGGTTGCAGTCGCATTGGCGACGCGCGGCACGATCAGCCGGCCGCCCTGCCCGATGGCCGCAAGCGCAGCGGTTTCGGCCACCGACGGCACGCCTTTCAGCGCTTGTACGCGTTCGCTTCGCGTCACCGCGAGATCGGACATCCTTGCCATCTCGCTCGCGACGACTCCGCGCAA
This sequence comes from Bradyrhizobium sp. STM 3557, assembly GCF_045571465.1. Taxonomy (NCBI): domain Bacteria; kingdom Pseudomonadati; phylum Pseudomonadota; class Alphaproteobacteria; order Hyphomicrobiales; family Nitrobacteraceae; genus Bradyrhizobium; species Bradyrhizobium sp. STM 3557. Next base: position 3,370,329 of record NZ_CP120697.1, on the reverse strand, counting down.
TGGACGGTCGAGGCGGCGCGCTGCCTCGACGAGACCCGGCTCGGCCATCTTATCATTCTCGGTCGCGATGACGCTGATCGCTGCGGCCGGCAATGACGCCGCACTAAGCGCCCGGGCAATCACCGCTTCGATGTCTTCGATGGGCGCGTTGCGACGACAGCCAATGCCGAGTGCGATCATGGCTTGTTGACCCGCCATTGCGTGACCGTCATAGCCGGCCTGAAGCCGTGCATTGTGCCGACCCGCGTGGCATGCGAGACCGCAAGGCGGACCAGCTCGCCACCATGCGCACGAAATAGCGACGCGAGCCTCGCTTCGCCCTCGATCGAGACGGCGTTGGCCACCAGCCGTCCCCCGGGCTTCAGCCGCGCCCAGACCGCCTCGAACACGCCCTCATCCGAGATGCCGCCGCCGATGAATGCGGCGTCCGGCGCATCCAGATCGGCCAAGGACGCGGGCGCGGTGCCGACGACGATCTTCAGATCCGGCGCACCGAGCGCGAGCGCATTGCGCACGGCGCGAGCGGCACGGTCCTGCCGCGACTCGATGCCGATCGCGCGCAGCGAAGCATGCCGCAGCAGCCATTCGATTGCGACCGAGCCAGCGCCGAGACCCACGTCCCACAAGAGTTCTCCCGGACGCGGCGCCAGCGCCGCTACCGTGACGGCCCGAATATCACGCTTGGTCAGTTGTCCGTCGTGCTCGAACAGATCATCGGCGAGGCCCGGCGCGAGGCTGATCACCGGCGCGGCGGTTTCGGCGACGACTTCGATCGCGACGGTCGTCAGCGCGTTGATGTCTTGAAGATCGAACGCATTGGCGAGCGCGCTTCGCACGCGCTCATGCGGACCACCCATCGCCTCCAGCACGGTGAGGCGCGAGCCGCCCATGCCGCGCGCCGTGAGCAGCGCGGCGAGCTTCGCCGGCGTGGTGCCGTCCCAGCACAGTGCGAGGATCCTGGCACCCGGGGTCAGATGGCGGATGACGCCTTCGAGCGCGCGTCCATGCAGGCTGACCTGCGTCGTGTCCTGCAGCGGCCAGCCCATGCGCGCAGCGGCAAGGCTGAACGCAGAAGGCTGCGGCAGGCACAGCATTTCTTCGGGCAGAAATCGCCCGGCGAGCTGCTTGCCGACGCCGTAGTTGAAAGGATCGCCGCTGGCGAGCACCACGACGGGCTCGCCGCAGCGCGCGGCAATCTGGTCGAAGGCCTGATGCAGTCGCGTTGGCCACACCAGATATTCGCCAGATATCAACGATCGCGCCAGATCAAGATGCCGCGCGCCGCCAACCACGAGCCGCGCGTCGGCGATCAGGCGCCGCGCCAGGGGCGACAGGCCGTCGACACCGTCTTCACCGATACCAATGATGGACAGCCAGCGTATCGCGTTGCAAATTGCCGCCGAGCTCGTCATGGACCTCGCACCGCATGCGCATTCTCATTCTCGGCGGCACCACCGAAGCTTCGCATTTGGCGCAGCTGCTCGCCCATGATGGCCGGTTCGAAGCGACGCTGTCGCTCGCCGGGCGCACCGCGACGCCGAAACAGCAGGCGCTGCCGACGCGGATCGGCGGTTTCGGCGGCATCACCGGCCTCGAGGCCTGGCTGCGCGAGAATGACGTTGCCGCGGTGATCGATGCCACCCATCCCTATGCCGCGCAAATCTCGGCCCACGCAGTCGCCGCCTGCAACGCGCTCGCGATCCCGCTCGGCTCGATCATGCGCGCCGCATGGAAGCGTGAGGACGGTGACGACTGGATCGAAGTCGATTCTTTCGAAGCTGCCGCTTCTGCACTCGGCAGCGCACCAGCGCGAGTGTTCCTCAGCATCGGGCGGCAGGAGCTTGCCGCCTTTGCGGCCGCGCCGCAGCATCATTACGTCGCGCGCACGATCGATCCGCCCGACGTTGCGCTGCCGCCCGACATCCGGTTCGTTCACGACCGTGGACCATTCGATGCCGCGGCGGAGGAAGCCTTCCTCGCGCGCGAGCGCATCGACATGATCGTGTCCAAGAATTCGGGCGGTGCCGCCACCTATCCCAAGATCATCGCGAGTCGCCGCTTGCGGCTGCCCGTGATCGTGATCAGGCGTCCGCACAAGCCGCATGGCATCGTGCTGGACAGTCCCGAGGCCGCGATGCGCTGGCTGGACACGCAACTTGCTCATCACACGGGCTCCTCGCGGCGCGGCGTATAGACCCACGGTTCGCGGCCGCCGCGCATGATCAGCCGCGTGGCCGTTGATCCGATCAGCACCAAAGTGCGCATGTCGGCCTGCTTTGGATCGACCTCGCCAAGCGTCGTCGTGATCCGGCGCATCTCGCCCGAGCCCGCCGCACGCACCATGACGACGATTGCGGACGGCGCTTTATGCCGGCGCAGGATGTCGAAGGCTTCGCCGAGCTGATGCGGCCGCGCCTTCGACAAGGGATTATAGAGCGCGATGACGAAGTCGCCGGCACAGGCCGCTTCCAGCCGCCGCGTGATCGTTGTCCATGACTTCAGATTGTCCGAGAGCGAGATCGCGCAGAAATCGCCGCCGAGCGGCGCGCCGATTTCGGCGGCCGCCGCCAGCATCGCGGTCACGCCCGGCTCGACGCGGATGTCGAGCGCGCGCCATTCGGCAGGACCCGTCTCGATCGCCTCGAACACCGCGGCCGCCATCGCGAACACGCCGGGATCGCCGCCGGACACCACGGCAACCGATTTGCCGGACGCTGCCAGCTCCAGCGCATGCCGTGCGCGGTCGAGCTCGACGCGATTGCCGGTGGCGTGCCGACTTTGGCCCGCAGGCGTCGCGGCGATGCGATCGAGATAGGGTCCGTATCCGATCAGGTCAGTCGCCCGCGCAAGCGCAGCGGATGCCGCCGGCGTCATCAGCTCGGCCCGCCCGGGCCCCAATCCGACCACCGTGAGCGAGCCGGTCATAGTGCCCGCCCCTGGCCCGGAATCAGGATCATGGAGAAGTAAGGCCCGCGCTCCCAGTCGCATTCGGCCAACGGCACGACGCGCTGGTCCTCCATGGTGCCACGCTCGACATAAAGCGCACGCGCCAGCAGACCCGCGCTTGCGATCGCACGTTTCACCTTCGGCAGATTGCGCCCCACCTTCATGATCACGGCGGCGTCGCAGCGCGCGAGGCGATCGGCAAGAACATCCTCGGCAAGCGTTCCAGGCAACACCGACAGGATATCGTCGCCCCAGGTGATCGGCGCGTTGGCCCTCGTCCAGCAACCGGACATGCCGGTGACGCCGGGTACGACCTCGACCGGATGATCCCGTTCGAGGCGCCGCCACATATGCATGAACGAGCCGTAGAAGAACGGATCGCCCTCGGCCAGCAGCCCGACCGAACGGCCATCGCGCAAATGCGCCGAGATGCTGTCGGCAGCGCGGCGATAAAAGTCGGCGATCTGCGTCCGATAGGAGATGTCCGCCACGGGCACCTCCTCGGTGAGCGGATATTCCAGCCGAAGCTCGTGGCGCCCCATGTCGATCAGTGGCGTCACGATGCGGCGCGCGTTGCCCTCGAGCCCACGCTTCGCAAAATAGGCGACGACATCGACCGAGCGCACCAGGCCCGCAGCGCGCAAGGTCAGATAGCGCACGTCGCCCGGCCCGACGCCGATGCCGTACAAAGTGCCGGCACGCGCGGAGCCAGCGATGTCGTCGAGCGAACTCATTCGACGTCGCTCGCAATGGCATTGACGGCTGCGACCGCCATGGCGCTGCCGCCCTTGCGTCCCTTCACGATCAGGTATGGCACGCGTCCGTCCGCCGCCAGTGCCTCCTTCGATTCCGCTGCGCCGACGAAGCCGACCGCTGTACCGATGACAGCCGCCGGCCGCGGGGCGCCGGCATCGAACATGTCGAGCAGGTGGAACAGCGAGGTCGGTGCATTGCCGATCGCCACCAGCGCGCCGGCGAGCTGCGGCCGCCACAGCTCCATCGCCGCCGCCGATCGCGTGGTGCCGAGCCGTGCCGCGAGCGCCGGCACGTCGGGAGCATCGAGCGTGCAGATGATCTCGTTGTTCGCCGGCAGCCGAGCACGGGTGATGCCCTGCGCCACCATCTTGGCGTCGCACAGAATGGGCGCGCCGCGCTTCAGCGCATCGCGTGCTTCCGCTGCGAAATCATCTGACATCGCGATGTCGGAGGTGATCTCGACCATGCCGCAGGCATGAATGATGCGCACAGCGATCTTCTCCTCCAGGCCGCGGAAGCGCGACAGGTCAGCCTCGGCGCGAATGGTTGCGAAGGAGCGCCGGTAGATCTCGGCGCCGTCGCGGATATAGCCGCGCGCCTCAGACATGAGCACTCCTGTGCTTGGCCAACAGTTCAATCCCCTTCGTCTCGATCTCCGATGCGGTGAACGCACAGGCCGGCTCGTCCCTTACCGTGCCTCTGCGAACTACGCGATAGGAATCACCGTTACCAATGAGGACCAGATCTGCCGGTGCCGAGCGCGCGCAGCCCTTTGGGCAGCCGGACACGTGCATAGTACCTGCAAAGCCGGTGCGAGCGGCCAGCTGCGCCAGCAGACGGGCATGCTCCCGTGTCGGCAGGCTGGTCGCGTCGCAGCAGCCTGCGCCCGAACAGGCATCGATCCGGACCAGCGGATCGGCGTCGTCGACGACAAGGCCGAGTGCGCGGGCCGTCTCGAGCAGCGCCTTGCCGTCCGCGCGGCGATCGATCGCCGCATAGAGCGTCCGCCACGGCGACAGTCTGACGTCGGTCACGTCGAGTCTCGCCAGCGCCTCGGCCAAGGTCGCCAGTGTCCCGCTGTCGATACGCCCGAACGCGGCGCCGAGGCCGACGGCGTATCGCTCGCCCTGCAGCGCAAGGAGACCCCGCTGCGGCGGGGTGCGCCCCGAGACGTCAACCACTTTGGCCGGCAGCTCAGGCAGGCCGAGCTCGGCTCTGATCGCATCGACAGCTTGCGGCGACAATGCATGCGCGCGGCCGGGGTCACCATGGCAGAGGATCGCGCGCGCGATCAGAACCGCGATATCGGCGGCTTCCGATGGGGCCGCAGCCGCCAACCATGTGACGCCTTTCTTCGTTGCAATACCGACCGCCATGAGGACGTCGGCGCGCTCGCGCCGGGCTTCGAGGCGGACATCGGCCGCAAGCTCGGTCAGCGGCAGCGAGCCGCCGCCATCGATGACGAAGGCAAATTTGCCCGGCAGCGCCTGCAGGTCTGCATGTGCCGCGAGCTGCGATGCAAGCACCTGGGCGATCGGCCTGACATCGACGATCTCAGCCGGATCGATCCCGGCCAGCGGATTGATCGCGATGTTTCTGATCGCCTCGGCATCCGCACTGTCGTCGAGCAGGCCGAGCGCGGACAATGCGTCCCAAAGGCAGCCGAGCGCATCCTGTGTCACGCCGCGAATCTGCAAATTGGCGCGGCGCGTCAGGTCGATCTGGCCATTGCCGAACCGCGATGCCGCCTCGGCCAAGGCGCTCAGGCTGTGAACCGGCAGGCTGCCGCGATGCGGCCTGATACGCACGATCAGACCGTCGCCGCTCTCCATTGGTCGCCGCGCGCCGGGACACCAACCTTTGACCAGAGGCGATGCGCTCATGGCTTCCCCTCCGCAGGTGCGGTCCGCGCGGCCGCAGCGGCGAGCTCGTCGATGACAGCGTTCCGGCGCGGCATCCAGAGCCCGCGGCGGCAGGCATCCCGCAAGCGGGCCACGATCGAAGCGACTGCAGCAGGATTGCGCGTTAGCATGGCTTCATACACCGTCCCATCGCCAAACAGCGCCGCGTGGACCACGTCGAACAAATGCGAAGGCACCGCATCCGATGTCGCCGCGAACGCGTAGAGCGCATCGACTCCTTGCGCGATCTCGGCAACGCCTCGATAGCCATGCGCCAGCATGCCGGCGATCCAGCGTGGATTGGTGAGCCGGCCGCGCACCACGCGCGCGATCTCTTCGGAGAGCGCACGCGCCTTCGGAGCCTCCGGCCTGCTGGTGTCGAGATGGAGCAATGCCGGCGAGGCACCCAGTGCTGCGGCCGCCGCGGCAAAGCCGCCGGCATAGTCCGCGACCTCCTCACCATCCAGCAAATCGCGCTCGCGGTCGTCCTGCGGATGCACCAGCGCATCGGCGCTGCGGACGCGATCCTTGAAGGCTTGCGCCTGCGTGGTCCCGTCATCCGGGCCGCCGAACGCGAAAGAAGCGCCGGCCAGATAGGCCTCGCCGAGCTGCTCGCGGCTATCCCACTCCGTGCCAAGCGCCAGGCTCGCGGCAACGGCGCCATAGCTGCCGGGCGCGCCGCCGAACACGCGCGCCAGACTCTCGCCGCGGCGCCGCGCAGCTGCCAGCGGATTGTCAGCATCCTCCTCGTCGCGCGCGGCGACGGTCTGCACCGCAAGATCGAACAGGGCGATCTGCGCCTCGAACAAATCGCGGAACAGGCCGGAGATGCGCAACGTCACGTCGATGCGGGGACGGCCGAGCGCGGCGAGCGGCAGCACGTCGACGCCGGTGACGCGGTTCGAATTGAGATCCCAGCGTGGCCGCACGCCGAGATAGGCGAGCGCCTGCGCCAGATCGTCGCCGCCGGTGCGCAGCGACGCCGACGCCCAGAGATCGATCATCAGTGAACGCGGATAGTCGCCGTGGTCCTGCAGATAACGTCGGATCACCTCGTCGGCAGCGCGCACCCCGACGAGGGCCGCAGTCCGCGTCGGGATCGCACGCGGATCGATGGCGGTGAGATTGCGCCCGGTGGGCAGCACGTCGAGCCGGCCGCGGCTCGGCGCGCCCGCAGGTCCCGCGGCAACACGACGGCCATCGAGTGCGGCAGTCAATGCGTCGCGCTCGGCGCGCGCGCAATCCCGGATCGCGGATTCAACGCGAGGCTTGTTGTTCGTCTCGCCCGACGCGGCGACGATCGCATCGCCGAGCAGCACGACCGCGGCATCGTCAGGCGTGCGGCCGAACACATGCAGACGATCGCGCACGGCAAGCTCCTTGATGTCGCAGAGCTGCGCATCCAGTTTCGCGATCGCCTCGCGCCCGGTCGTCTCGCGCGCTAGCCCGCATTCCACGGCGAGGCCGCTGACCCAGGCGCGCTCGACGATCTCGTCCTCGAGCAACCTCAAGCGGCGTTTGTCGAGGCCGTCAGCTTCGGCATATTCCTCGACCAGGCCTTCCAATTCGAGCAGCGGCCCATGTAGTCCGGCTTGCGACAATGGCGGCGTCAGATGGCCGAGCGTCACCGCGGCCAGGCGGCGCTTGGCCTGAACAGCCTCGCCGGGATTGTTGACGATGAAGGGATAGATCACCGGCACGGGGCCGAGCACTGCCTCCGGCCAGCAGGCTCGCGACAGCGCCAGCGCCTTGCCGGGCAGCCATTCCAAGGTGCCATGCGCGCCGAGATGCACCAGCGCGTCGATCTGCTCCGTCTCGCGCAGATGCGCATAGAGCGCGACATAAGCATGGCCGGGCGGCACCATGGTGTCGTGATAAACGGCCTTGCGATCGCTGCGTGCGCCGCGATTCGGCTGCAGCAGGATCAACAGTTTGCCGGCACGCAGCACCGGGAAACGAAACGCGCCATTCGCAAAGGCGGCATCAGCTTCGGGCGTGCCCCAGCTGTCCTGCAGCTCACGCTGCAGCTCTTCCGGCAACGCCGCGAGATAGCGCTGATAGTCCGCTAGCGGAATCACTAGCTCGCCGGCCTCGCCTTTGAGCAGCGCCTCGACATCTTCCGATCGGACTGAGGTTCCGATATCGTAGCCCTGATCTGTCAGCAGCAGTGCTATCTCGGCCGCGCTCTGCGCCGTGTCGAGTCCGACCGCGTAACCGCGCCGGCCGGCGCGGGCCGGATAGTCCGACAGCATCAGCGCGAGACGGCGCTTCGCGTGCGGCATCGCGCGGAGACGAACCCAGCGCGCTGCCAACTGTGCAACAAAGGCGATGCGGTCCGGCTGCGGCACCTGGCGCACCGCGCCGAATTGCAACCGTTCATCGGCCGGTGCTTCGTCCTTGAATGCGATCGTCCGCGCCAGCAACCGTCCATCGAGCTCTGGCAGCACAACGTTCATGGCGAGATCGGTCGGCGACAGGCCGCGCGACGATGACGCCCACGCCTGCTCACTGCTCTGGGCCTGCACGATCTGCAGCACCGGAACGTCGGCCTGATCGAGCACGGTCGAGCCATCCTCGCGCAGTGCCGAGAAGGCCGTGGCGTTCAGAATGACTGACGGCCGTCGCGCTGCGATCAGACGCGTCAGCGCCTCAGCTACGTCAGGATTCTTCAGGCTGGTCACTGCCACCGCGACAGGCGCAAGCCCCTTCGTGTCGAGCGCCCTCTGGAGCGCGGCGACGGCCGCCGTATCCGCCGCCAGCAGGCTGGCGCGATAGAATGTGATCAACGCGCAGGGCCGCGGGTCATCCGCTGCACAGAGTTCTTCGATCGGCACTGCACCGCGCTCGGCAATGAAGCCGACCGCCGGCCCGATCGTGAACGGCTCGGCAAAAGACAGATGCCGTCCCAAAAGTGTGCCGACATAGCGCAGCGCCTCCCGCGCATTGCCGACGCCGCCTTCATGCAGATAACCATAGAGCCGTGCGGTTGCCTCGACCGGCAATGTCGAGAGCGCATCCAGACGCTCGTCGGCACGATCATCGCCCGGCAGCACGGCAAGCAGAATGCCGCGGCTACGGCACATCGCGGCGAGATGTTCGAGCCCATAGCGCCAATAATCGAGCCCGCCAAGACAGCGCACCACGACAGCGCGCGACCCCGCCACGACGCGATCGAGATAAAGATCGACCGACATCGGATGCTTGAGACGCTTCAGGCTGGCGAGCCGCAGGCCCGGCAGTTCGTCCGAAGCGCCAGTCCAGGCTTCCGCGAGCGCGGAGAGATCGCTGTCGGAGAACGACAGCACGACCACCTCCGCCGGCGACTGCGCGAGGTCGACGGCCTGCTCGAGGTCGTCGATATCAGCGCCGGATGTCGCCAGCAGATGCATGTTCAGCCTGCGATCAGGCTGGTGATGGCGGCGGCATCGAGACCACGCTCGCCGATCACCACCAAGCGTCCCTGCCGCGCTTCGCCCGACCGCCACGGCCGCTCGAATTGGTGCTGGATTCGATTGCCGACGGCCTGGATCAACAGGCGCAGCGGCTTGCCCGCGATCTCGACAAAGCCCTTCACCCGCAGCACGTCATGTGCCGCAACCGCCGCGCCGATCCGCGCCGCCAAGGCCTCGGGCGAGGTCTGCGCAGGCACGTCGAGCACAAAGCTCTCGAAATCGTCGTGATCGTGCTCGGCCTCGTTGTCGTGATGCGAGGGCCGAGCGGCAAGGTCCGCCTCGGCTGCGGCGCCAAGGCCGAGCAGCACGGACGCGGAGAGCTTGCCATGTTCGGCCGCGACCACCTTGACCGCGCGCTGCACTTTGCCCGCAATCTCCGCTGTGACGGTTTTGCGCTCGCCTTCAGTCATCAGGTCGCTCTTGCTCAGCACGATCAGGTCGGCACAGAGCAACTGATCCTCGAACACCTCCTCAAGCGGATTGTCGTGATCGACCGAGCTGTCGCCCGCGCGCTGCGCAGCGAGCGCCTGCGGATCATCGGCAAAGCGTCCGGCGACGACGGCAGGTCCGTCGACCACCGCGACCACGCCGTCCACCGTGACGCGCGTCTTGATCTCCGGCCAGTTGAAGGCCTGCACCAAGGGCTTCGGCAGCGCCAGTCCCGACGTCTCGATGACGATATGCTCGGGCGGCTCGTTCTGGTCGAGCAGGCTTTTCAGCGCCGGCACGAAGTCATCGGCCACCGTGCAGCACAGGCAGCCATTGGACAGTTCGACGATCCGATCCTCCGGACAATCCGGGACCCCGCAGCCCTTCAGGATATCTCCGTCGATGCCGACATCACCGAACTCATTGACGATGATCGCGAGACGCCGGCCATTCGCGGTCTCGATCAGATTGCGCACCAGCGTCGTCTTGCCGGCGCCGAGGAAACCGGTGACGATGGTACATGGCGTCTTGGCGATCGCATTGCTCATTGCTGTGATACCTCTTCGGGCGTGCGCGAGGGCAATGGCGGCACGCGGGAGATCGTATTCTTCCTGATATGTTCGGGCCGCTCGCGCCATGCCGGCAGACCAGCTTCATGAGCGCGATGCAGCCGCGCGAAAGTGAGCACGTCCTCGACATGCAGATCGGGATCGAGCGCACCGAGCACGTAAGTCCATTTGCCCGGCGCAGTGACCGCGACGGTGCAGGAGCGATTGCAATTCGACAGGCATTCCACCGGCTCGATTGCAAGCCCCTCGCGGAGTGCGTCCAGTGTCGAGTTGATCGCCGCAAGCAGGCGCGTGCCGGGGCGCGGCTGTTCGTCGTGCCCTGCGTCTGTTGTCTGTCCACGGCAGGTAACACAGACAAAGAGCGTGGTCTCACCAGAAGTCGTGACAGCCATGCTAGCGGATCACGCCATCTGCGAGGTCATTCGGGAATCTCATAGCCGTCTCCGTCAATGCCGGAACCGTGGCGGTTCCTGCAATGCGCTGCGCCCGACGGCATCCCGATTCTAGGTCCGGGATCAGAACCCTGCATCGCGACTCCCCGCGCGACGGGTCGGCCAACAGCAATGTCGACGGCAGGTCTCCTGGCTCTCGGGTCGCTGCGCGCGGCCACCTTCCCGGTTTCCCAGTGGTATCAAGGCCTCGCACTCGCCGATTACAGTTGCGGGGGCAGCCGCGGCCTGAGGCGGCATGCCCGCACCGCGTTCCCTAAATCTCTCCTTTCGGAGAACCGTCATTTGCTAGATACGGGTCAGGCCCAAGCCCGTCAATTGGAATCCTGCCCACATGGACCAGCCCTCCCCCTGTTCGCGACTGCCGCGCCTCACGCTGGTGCTCGGCGGGGCGCGCTCGGGGAAAAGTCGCTATGCCGAGGGGCTGGTGACCGCAGCCCCGGCACCCTGGATCTATGTCGCGACCGCGCAGGCCTTCGACGAGGAAATGACGGCGCGGATCGCACAGCACAGGAGCCGCCGCGCGGAGGGATGGCGCACCGTCGAGGCTCCGCTCGATCTCGCCGGCACGATGGCCGCACACACCAGCTCCGACCAGATAATGCTGATCGATTGCCTGACGCTGTGGCTTAGCAATGTCATGCTCGCGGGTCATAACGTCGAGGCCGCCTGTGATACGTTGGTTGAGGCGCTGGCGCACGCCAACGGTCCGCTCGTCGTCGTCTCCAACGAGGTCGGGCTCGGCATCGTGCCGGACAATGCGCTGGCGCGCCGCTTTCGCGACGCGCAGGGGCGCCTCAACCAGGAGATCGCGGCGCGCGCCGATCGCGTGATCTTGATGGCCGCCGGCCTGCCGCTGACATTGAAGTAGCAATGCGCAAGGAAACGAAAGACATGCCCGACAGCAATGACGATGCGCGCCACAAGGCGAAGATGGAAAACCGCAAGGCAGCGCAGGATGCCGAGGTCGCCGGCAAGACCATCGAAAAAGGCCTCTTGATCGTCCACACCGGCAAGGGCAAAGGCAAATCGACTGCGGCGTGGGGCCTGATGCTGCGCGCGCTCGGCCGCGGCTTCCGCATCGGCGTCGTGCAATTCGGCAAAGGTGCGTGGGAGACGGGCGAGCGCAAGGCGATCGAAAAGTTTGGTGACCAGGTGTCGTGGCACACACTCGGCGAAGGCTTCACCTGGGAGACGCAGGATCGCGCCCGCGACGTTGCCGCGGCCGAACGCGCCTGGGCCAAGGCGAAGGAATTGATGGCCGATCCGTCGATCTGCCTGGTGATCCTCGACGAGCTCAACATCGCGCTGCGCTATGATCATCTGCCGATCGCAGACATCGTCGCAACCTTGCAGGCGCGAAGGCCAGATCTGCATGTCGTCGTCACCGGCCGCAATGCCAAGAGCGAATTGATCGAGGCTGCCGACCTCGTCACCGAGATGACCCTCGTCAAGCATCACTTCTCGGCTGGGGTGAAGGCGCAGGAAGGCATCGAGTTCTAAGGCTATGGTCGCGCGCGCCATCATGTTCCAGGGCACTGGCTCGGACGTCGGCAAGTCGCTGATCGTCGCGGGGCTGGCGCGCGCGCTCACCTTGCGCGGGCTGAAGGTCGCACCTTTCAAGCCGCAGAACATGTCGAACAATGCTGCGGTCACTGCTGATGGCGGCGAGATCGGCCGCGCGCAGGCGCTGCAGGCCCGCGCGGCGCGGCTTGCGCCTTCGGTGCATATGAACCCGGTGCTGCTCAAGCCACAGAGCGAGGTGGGCTCGCAGGTCGTGGTCCAGGGCCGCGTGATCGGCAACGCCAAGGCCGGCGCCTATCAGGCGATGAAGCCGCAATTGATGGGCGCGGTGCTCGACAGTTTCGCCCGCCTTGCGGCGGAAGCCGACATCGTGCTGGTCGAAGGTGCAGGCTCGGCATCGGAGATCAATCTGCGCGTCGGCGACATCGCCAATATGGGCTTTGCCCGCGCCACCAATGTGCCGGTGGTGCTGATCGGCGACATCGATCGTGGCGGCGTGATCGCCAGCCTGGCCGGCACCAAAGCGGTGCTGGCATCAGACGATGCGGCCATGATCGTGGGCTTTCTCGTCAACAAGTTTCGCGGCGATCCCGCGCTGTTCGCAAGCGGCATGAGCGACATCGCCGCGCGCACGGGATGGGCCCCGCTCGGCCTAGTGCCGCATTTCAGGGACGCGGAGCGGCTGCCGGCAGAGGACGCGCTCGGGCTTCCGGCCGCGCGCGCTGGCAACGGCGATCGGCCGAAGGTCCTCGTGCTCGCCTACCCCCGCATCTCCAATTTCGACGAGTTCGATCCGCTGCGGCTCGAAGATGGCATCGACCTGCGCTTCCTGCGTCCGGGCGAGCCGATTCCGGGCGATGCCGCGATTGTAATCCTTCCGGGCTCGAAGGCCACCATCGCCGATCTCACCGCCTTGCGGGAGACAGGCTGGGATATCGATCTCGCCGCGCATGTCCGGCGCGGTGGTCGCGTGCTCGGCATCTGCGGCGGCTATCAGATGCTTGGCCAGACCATCAGCGATCCCGATGGTCGCGAGGGACCTGCCGGCACGTTCCCGGGTCTCGGTCTGCTCGATGTCGCAACCACATTGACGTCGGACAAGGCCCTGCGCGAGGTCAAGGGTGTGCTGGCCGACGGAGCCACAAAGTTCCGCGGCTATGAGATGCATATCGGCGAAACCACCGGCACAGATGCCAAGCGGCCATTCCTGCGCTTCGAGGATGGTCGGAACGATGGCGCGATCGATGCCAGCGGCCGTGTCGCAGGCTGCTATGTCCACGGGCTGTTTGCCGATGATCATCTGCGTGCGCAATGGCTGGCGTCGCTCGGCGCAGACTCTGCAGTGCCCGATTACGACGCGGACGTGGAGACGACGCTCGACAAGCTCGCCGCACATCTCGAACGTCACGTGGCGGTCGACCGCATCCTCCAGTTCGCACGCGAGCCGGCCGGAGACATCACCTGATCGCGAAGGCGAGCACAGCGACCATCAGCACCTGGATCACGCAGGCCGTGCGATAGAGCCGCAGAGCGCGCTTGATATCGCTGGCATCGGCTTCCGCCCGCCCGTCACCCATCCAGGCATCGGCAACGACCTCGCTGTGATAGACGCGCGGGCCGGCGAGCCGCAGGCCGAGGCCCCCTGCCATGGCAGCCTCGGGCCAGCCGGCATTAGGCGACCGATGCTTGTGCGCGTCGCGCCAGACGGCGTGCCAGGCGCCACGCGGTGAAGCAACGGACACGGTGCAAGCCGCGAGCATGAGCCACAATGCCGACAGCCGCGACGCAGGCAGGTTGATGAGATCATCGAGCCGCGCCGCCGCCCAGCCGAAAGCCCGATGCCGCTCGGAGAGATGCCCGATCATGCTGTCGGCGGTGTTGATCGCCTTGTAGATCAGGATGCCCGGCAGGCCAGCGACCACGAGCCAGACCAAAGGCGCCACGACGCCGTCGGAGAAATTCTCAGCCAGACTCTCGATCGCGGCGCGCGCGACGCCGGCTTCGTCGAGCCTGTCGGGATCGCGGCCGACAATCATCGCCACTGCGTGACGTCCGCCCTCGAGACCGCCCTGCTCCAGCCCGGTTGCGACCGCGGCCACGTGCTGATCGAGGCTGCGCTGCGCCAGCAGGCTGCTTGCGAGGAGGCCCAGGGCGATGGTCGCCATCGGCTCAGGCAACAGATGCCGCACGAGCCACGTCAACAGCAGGCCGATCGCGGCCATCGTACCGACCAGCCCAATCAGGAGCGCGACGCCCCAGAACCGGCGCGTCGCGAACGCATCTGCCGCCCTGTTCCAGCGGCGGTCGGCCCATGCTATCAGCGCCCCGATCCACATCACGGGATGGCCGATGCGACGGACCAGCGCCTGCGGATAGCCGAGAGTGGCCTCGATCACGAGGGCTACAAGCGCTGGAAATACGAACATCGACCGCCGAAGGACAGGAATGGACCTCAGAGCGAGTAGCACGCACGGCTCGGAGCCGGAAGCGATCGTTCACGGCGGCAATCTCGATGAGATCAGCCGGCTCTATCCTGATGCGCCGAGGCCGTGGATCGATCTGTCGACCGGCATCAATCCGATCGCTTATCCGATCCCGTCCCTTCCGACGGAGGCATGGTCGCGGCTGCCGACCAAGGCGGACGAACGAGCCTTGCTTGTCGCCGCGACCCGGCGCTATGGCGTGCGCGCCCCCGCCTCCATCGTCGCCGCGCCCGGCACGCAGGCGCTGCTGCAGATCCTCCCACGGCTGCGTCCATCCGGCTCGGTTGCTGTGCTCGCACCGACTTATGAAGAGCACGCCTTGTGCTGGCGCAGATGCGAACACGAGGTTCGCCTGATCGACAAAATCGATGCGCTCGCAGGCGTCGATGTCGCGGTCGTGGTCAATCCCAACAATCCCACAGGTCGCGTTCTTTCGCGCGAGAGACTCACCGCGCTTGCAACGAAACTTGCAAAACACGGCGGGTTGCTGATCCTCGACGAGGCCTTTGCCGACGTGCTGCCCGCCGATGTAAGCCTCCTGCCGGAGCTGCCGCCATCGACTCTGGTGCTGCGCTCCTTCGGCAAGACCTACGGCCTCGCCGGTCTCCGGCTCGGCTTCGCTATTGCCGACGACGAACTCGCAAGGAAGCTTCGCGACGAACTCGGTCCGTGGGCGGTATCCGGTCCGGCGCTCGCGATCGGTACGGCGGCGCTGGCGGATGATGTGTGGCTGAGTCACACACGGGAACGGCTCATTGCTGACAGCCGGCGCCTCGACCAGTTGCTGATCGCGGCCGGTTGCGGGATCATCGGCGGCACGCCGCTGTTCCGGCTCGCCGAGCACGCCGATGCGGAGGCCCTTGCCGACAGGCTCGCGCGCCACGGCATTCATGTCAGACGGTTTCCATGCAATACGGCGTGGCTGCGCTTCGGCCTGCCCGGTGACAAAGAGAGCTGGCAACGGCTTGAAGCGGCGCTGATGACGATCTGAAAGTACTACAGCGCGCAGGCGAACAGCAGCAGCGTCTCCGTCACCTCGATGCTGGCGCCGAGACAATCGCCGGTGATGCCGCCGAGCCGCCATTGCCAATAGAAGGCGATGACCGGCACGACGATCAATGCCAGCAGTGTCGGTCGCACACCAAGCAGAGCAGCAATCGCGAGCAGCGCGCCCCAGCCTGCGATCATCGGCCAGCTCACGCTGTTGGCGACGCTGGCGCCCAGGCCTGGCTTCAGCGGCAGCAGGGTCTTGCTGCAAACAAGCGTGCCCCAGCGCGCCCAGGCCGGAATCAGGATCAGCGCCCAAGACGAGGTCCATGGCGCCATCGCAAGCGGCAGCTGCGCGATCAGCACCAGCTTGGCCAGGATTTGCAGGCCGATCGCGACCACCGCAAAGCTGCCGGCGTGGGGATCGCCAAGCACCTGCACAAACCGATCCGGCTTGCCATGGAACGCGCCAAGCGCATCGGCGACGTCGCCGAGCCCATCGAGGTGCAGAGCCCCGGTGATAATTACCCAGCCCACGAGCACCGCAAGCGCAGCCACCCAGGACCCGCTGCCCTGGAAGATGCGCATGATTACCGCAAGCAGGACGCCGATCGCGAGGCCGACAGCGGGAAACCAGATCGCCGAACGCGCGAGATCGTCGGCCTGCATATCGGTCACGCGCGGCGTCGGCAGCCGGGTCAGGAATTGCAGCGCGATCCAGAACGCGCGGGCGCTCATGGCTGGATGATCTCGACGATTTCGCCCCAGCGCGTGCCATCCGCGCTGCGTCCCGCCTCCAGGCGGATACGCGTGGCAGGATCGATGCGCAAGCTCCACAGCGACTGCAGCGGCCAGCCGAGCAGGTCCGCCAGCGCGGCACGCATCGCGCCGCCATGCGTCACCACTAATGCCGACGCAAGCCCGGTGGCCAGCAGGAGGTCGAGGGCGCGAGCGACGCGCTGTTGCAGAGCGATCCATCGCTCGCCGCCCGGCGCGCTGAATGCAGCCGGATCAGCATAGAAGGCGTTGAGCAGATCGGCATGTTCGGGCTCGGCCGCGATCTCGCTGCGCCTGCGCCCATCCCATTCTCCGAAATCGAGCTCGGACCAATCGGTCTCGATGCGCAGCGCAGAACCGGAGCGACGCGCATAATCCTCGGCCGCGAGCCGCGCCCGGGCGAGCGGCGAGGTCACGACCAGCGGCCAGTCGCCGTCCTTCGTCTGCCTGGCGAATTGCGCCCAGCCAGTATCGCTCAGCGGCGGATCGGTGCGGCCGTCGAGATGGCCGTCGCGGCCGGTCGTGCCATGGCGCAGGAGATCGATCCGCATCAGCCGTCGCGGTTCGAGACCGCGGCCTCGGCGAAGGTCGCCATGCCGTTGTGAAGCGCGCAGGCCAGCCGCAGGATCGGCAGCGCGGTCGCCGCGCCCGAGGCTTCACCGAGACGCAAATCGAGATCGATCAGCGGCCGCGCGCCGAGCGCATCGAGCAGCAGGCCATGGCCGCGTTCGGCGGAGCGGTGCGAAAAGATCAGCCATGGGCGGCAGGACGGATTGAGCTTGGTCGCAGCCAGCGCCGCGACCGAGACGATGAAGCCGTCGATCAGGACCGGCAGCCGCGCCTGTGCGGCCGCGATGATCGCGCCAGTCATGGCAATGATCTCAAGGCCACCAACCGCCGAGAGCACGGTTTCGGCTGAAGCGCCGCTGGCGATCCCGTGCAGGGTCAGCGCATCTGCAATCACGCGGGCCTTGCGCGCCCGCCCCTCGCTATCCAGCCCCGTGCCACTCCCTACGATCTCTGAAGGCGCGCAGGGCAGCAGCGCCGCGGCGATCGCCGCAGCAGAGGTGGTGTTGCCGATCCCCATCTCGCCGAAAATGACGAGCTGCGGCGATTGCTCCATCTGGCGCGCGACGGCGCGGCGGCCGGCGTCGAGCGCGAAGACCACCTCCGCCACAGTGAGTGCCGGTTCGCGGCTGAAATCGCGGGTGCCGTTGCGTGGCTTGTCGACGATCACGCCAGCAATGGCCTCGGTCGCCAATGTTCCGGCATCGACGACTTCGAGTGGCAGGCCGAGCGTGCGCGCCAGTACCGAGATCGCCGCGCCGCCCGAGGCGAAGTTGCGCAGCATCTGCACCGTGACCTCGGCCGGATAGGCCGAGACGCCTTGGGTCGCGATGCCATGATCGCCAGCGAACAGCACGACCGGCACGCGATCGGCGCCGGGCGCATCCGTCGCCTGCAGGGCCGCCAACTCGACGGCCACCGCCTCGAGCCGGCCAAGCGCGCCGACCGGCTTCGTGAGCTGCTCCTGGCGGGCGAGCGCCGCCTCCCGATGCGTCTGCGAGAGCGCGGCACAATGCAGGCTGATCCAGTCGGGAAACACGCTGATATCCGGAGCTCGGAAGAAACGATCGGTTCCCGATTGCCACTTGGACAGGGCACTGGCAAGCCCCGTCACGCCAGATCCGCAAGCAGAAGTCGCGTTGCGCCGCGAATCGCTCTCGCAGCGTCAGGACGGAAAATCGGCTGACTGAACCTGGATCCGGTCGGCGTGCAGCGACCAATCGCAAAGCGATTGCTTTTCGCAGAACTTCTTTTTGGCAAGCTCGACGGCGCGATCCTCACTCGGAGCGTCGATCTCGAGCGTGCTCTGACAGATCTCGCGCTGCCGGCCGTATTCGCCGAGCACGTCCTTCATGAAATGAACGACATAGCGTGACATGAGACCTCCCCTGCAGAACGAAGCGCCGTGGGTGATGTTACCCCGCTCTGCAGCAGAGTGGTTGATGAATCTCAAGCCCGCCGCGCAAATATCTGAGATATCGAGGGAACTTTGCGGTATCAGGCACCCGCGCTGGGCAAGCTCGCCGCCGCGATCGCCACGAATTGCGAGAACGCGCGGCCGACGCGGATACGCGTCACATGCAGCATTGAATTGATCCGACGCATCGAAGCACCCTTTCGCGCCGGCCGAGCGATGGCCCGCAAGCCCATGGCGCGAAAGGAAAAATGGCTCTGCCTCCGGGGGCTGTCGAGGCATCTAGGAAAATAGCAATGACCGCTTCGCCGCCCACGGGCCGGACAGCAAATTTATTGCCGCACAGCGGTCAAGCACGAATGAGTTTTTCTCACCCCACAGGTGCTGTTCCGAAAGCCCGGCGGTAGCGCTCGCTGTAATGCGGCCAGGCTTCCGGGTTGATCAGCCGCGGCGGCCGCCCGCCATCGAGCGCGCGAAGAAGCTGCTCCGCCGCGATCCGGCCCATGTTCTGGCGCGCTTCGCGGGTGACACCGGCGGTGTGCGGGCTCGCCAGCACGTTGTCGAACTGCAACAGCGGATGCTCGGGCGGCGGCGGCTCCTTGGACCAGACGTCAAGTCCGGCGCCGGCGATCCGCTTCTCGCGCAGCGCCTGTAGCAGCGCCTCCTCGTCATGAATGAAGCCGCGCGCGGTGGTGATGAAGAAGGCGTGCGGCTGCATCAGGGCGAACTCGTGCGCACCGATCATGCCCCGACTCTCCTTGGTCAGGGGGCAGTTGATCGAGACGAAATCGGAGCGACGGAGCAGTTCGTCCAGCGCAACCTTCTCGCCGCCGCGTGCCGCCATCTCCTCGGCCGACAAATAGGGATCGTAGGCCAGCACGGTCATGCCGAGCAGACCCTTGTAGAGCTCGGCGATGCGCCGGCCGACATTGCCGAGCCCGACGATGCCGATGGTTCGGCCCTGCACCTCGTTGCCGATCAGGTCGTTGCGGTTGACGCCGCGCTCGCGGCGCAGCCGGCGATCGGATTCGATGATGCGCTTCGAGAGGGTCAGCATCATGCCGAGCGCATGCTCGGCAACCGAATGCGCATTGCCGCCGGTCTGGTTGACCACCAGCACGCCGGCCTTGGTGCAGGCCTCGACATCGACCGGATCGTAGCCGGCGCCGTTGCTGGAGACGATCAGCAGGTTGGGCGCGCGCCGCAGCAGGTCGGCACCGACATGGAAGTGCGGTGCGAGTTCGTCGCGCGCCGCGCCCACCTGATAGGCATGCGCAGCGGCCAGAATCGGCGCCGCCACTTCATCGGGGCTGTCGTTCTCGAGCCGGTCGAGCCGCACATCCGGCCGCCCGTTGAGGGTATCGCTGAAGATCGGATGGGCGAGATATTTGACGTAGAAGACACGCTTGGTGTTGACAGTCATTGAGGGTCTTTCAGTTCAGACCGCGCGTGTCGCCTCATTCGGCCTTCATGCCGGCGGCCTCGATGATCGGTCCCCATTTGTCGTAATCGGCATGGATCTTGGCGTCGAAGACTTGTGGCGTGGAGCCGATCGGTGCGGCGCCGAGCTTGGCGAGGCGCTGCTTGACCTCATCGGCGTTCAGCGCAGCGACGAAATCATGTGAGAGCTTCTCCACCAGCTCGGGCGCCATGCCACGCGGCCCGAGCAGGCCCCACCACACTTCGGTGTCGTAGCCGGGCACGGTCTCGGCAATGCTGGGTACATCAGGCAGGAACGCTGCACGCTTGGCCGTGGTGACGGCCAGCGCCCGCACCGTGCCGGCCTGGAGCTGGCCGACGGCCTCGGGTCCGTTGTTGAACGAGAGCGGGATCTGCCCGCCCAGGAGATCGTTGATCGCCGGCGCGCCGCCTTTATAGGGGATCGGCTCGATGTCGATCTTGGCCATGCTCTTGAACAGCGTGCCCGCCAGATGCTGCGATGTGCCGGTGCCGGCATGGCCGAACGACAGGCTGCCCGGCTTGGCCTTGGCTGCGGCGATCACGTCCGCCAGCGTCTTGTAGGGCGAGTCCGCGCGTACCAGCAGGATGTTCGGCGACGACGCCAGCAGCGAGATCGGCGTGAAATCCTTGAAGGTGTCGTAGGGCAGCTTGGGATACAAAAACGGGTTGGTCGGGTGGCCGCTCGCGACCACCATCACCGTATATCCATCCGCCGGCGATGCGACCAGCGCTTGCGAGGCGATCACCCCGCCCGCGCCGGGACGGTTTTCCACGACAACGGACTGGCCCCATTGCTTCGAGACGGCATCGCCGAGCGTGCGTGCGAGGATATCGACCGCGCCGCCCGCGGCATAGGGTACGAGCACATGCACCGGCTTGGTCGGGAAGCTTGGCTGCGACGATGCGCTTGATGTCATCAACAACGTGGCCGCAACGGCGGCGGGAAACCACCTGCTCAAAACGATCCTCCCGACATCTGTCTTTTCGTCTCATGCGCAACTTATGCACGATGAAGCCACCTACTGCAGCATTGACCCTGCGCAGGGCACATCGTCACCCTGGACATGTTGACAATCCGCTCTGCCGCGTCAAGTTCGGTGCCAACCAATCGCCGCCGGTTGCGTCAGCGGCGTCCGACAAGACGGGAGAAACCGGGATGGCCGCAGCCGACGGGGAGACGTCCGCCAAGCCTGAGCAAGCCAGGCCTCGAGAAGAAGCCTGGCACGAGATCGTGCTGCGCACGCTCAAGCGCAACGAGGTCGACCTCGTGCCCTACGTTCCCGATCGCGTGCTGACGCCGCTGATCAAGCGCCTGCATGCCGATGCCTTCTTCACCACCTTTGCCACCGCGCGCGAGGAGGAAGCGGTCGGCATCCTCTCCGGTGCCTGGATGGGCGGCCGGCGCGGCGCAATGCTGATGCAGACCTCGGGCTTTGCGACGCTCGCCAATGTGCTGGCCTCGCTGGTGGTGCCCTGCCAGATCCCGCTGATCATGTTCGTCTCCGAGCGCGGCACGCTCGGCGAGTTCAATTATGGCCAGTCGCTGGTGTGCCGGACAATGCGCCCCGTGCTGGATTCGCTGGCGATGGAGCATCACACCATGACACGGCTCGACGAATTGGAATTCACCGTCGACCGTTCGATCAAGCAGGCGGTCGCCACGCAGGCACCGGTGGCGCTGATCCTCTCGCCGCTGCTCACCGGCGGCAAGGTCTTCGACAAGTGAGCGCGCCGATGAACATGCAACCTGCTGCCCGCAACACGAAGGTGATGAATCGCTTCGATCTCACGTCGCGCCTGGTCGCGAAGTTGAAAAACGAAGAGGCCGTGATCGGCGGCATCGGCAACACCAATTTCGATCTCTGGGCTGCCGGTCACCGGCCGCAGAATTTCTACATGCTGGGCAGCATGGGCCTTGCCTTTCCGATCGCGCTCGGGGTGGCACTGGCGCAGCCGAACCGACGCGTCATCGCGCTCGAAGGCGACGGCTCGCTGTTGATGCAGCTCGGCTGTCTGACGACCATCGCGACGCTGGCGCCGAAGAATCTCACCCTGGTGGTGATGGACAACGGCATCTACCAGATCACCGGCAGCCAGCCGACGCCGGCCCAGCACGCCGATCTCGTCGCTATTGCCGCCGGCTGTGGTCTTTCGAACAGCAACTGGGCCGCCGACGAGGAGGATTTCGAGCGGCTGATCGATCAGGCGCTGGCTGCGGACGGCCCTGCCCTGCTCGCGGCGCGCATCGACGACAAGCCCGGCACCGGAACCACCAAGCGCGATCCGGTGCAGATCCGGGAACGCTTCATGCTCGGCCTGGGCGTGCGGCAGCCCTTGTAAAGGCTTGGCCATTCAAGGTATTAACTACACGGCGAGCTCAGGCAGGCGTGAGCCGCGTCCACTGGCGCAATTCATGCTATCCGGAGCTCATGACGATCATGGTCCGCTTTTCCGCCTGGCTGCTCGCCGCCGCTGTGACCTTTGCGACGCTCGGCCCACCCAGCTACCGGCCGCACGCCCATCTTGGGCAGGACGGCGAGCATGCGCTGGCGTTCATCCTGGTCGGCCTGGCTTTCGGCCTTGCCTACCGTCAGCAGCGGCTGCTCGCCGCGGCGATCGCGGTCGTGCTCACCGGCGCATTGGAGCTCGCGCAACTCTGGGTCCCCGGGAGGCATGCACGGCTGGAAGACTTCATCGTCGATGCGCTCACGGCCTGTGTCGGCTTCGCTGCCGCCGCCCTGCTCGACCGGTTCGCCAGGCGCGTCCGGCCCGAAGCGGCCTGACAACGAAGATCTGGCGCGAAAAAACCACGCCGCGGATAACGGCGTGGTTCTTCATTCGACTCATCCGGTGGCGCAAGATCAATCGATGATCTTGATCACACGACGGGTGTGCGGATCGACGATCACGCGACGATCATTGACCACCGCATAGCGATACTCGCTATAACGCGGCACCGGGCGCAACACGACCGTCTCGGGCAGCGGCTCGCCGACCACGACGCGCTCGCGCACAACAACGGATGGCGCGCGCTCTTCATCGATCGAGTTGATCACGGCGTTCGGGATTTCGAGCCCGGCTCCGACGGCCGCACCGACCGTGCCGCCGACCATCGCACCAAGCGGCCCTGCCACCGCGCCACCGGCAGCTGCGCCATTGTGGGCGCCCTCGACAGTGGTGGACTGCGCAAAAGCCGCGCCAGACGCCAACAGCGAGGCGGCAATCAACGAAACAGCAAGACGGTTCTTCATCTTCTCCTCCAGAGTTTGAAGATGACGTTCAACCCCAGGGGGAGCATCCAGGTTCCGGCTCGATCTGACGTAAAAATCATCAGACGGAGGGAACTAATCAGCATCGAAGCAGCGCAAGGCGATCCTGCCAACTCGCGTCATCGCGAGGAGCGGCAGCGACGAAGCGATCCAGAGGCCGCAGGATGAAAGTCTGGATTGCTTCGCTTCGCTCGCAATGACGGAACTCCGAATCCGCGCAAACGGTTGCTACACGTCGCGTGCGCTGTGGCCCTGCTCGAGATTCACGTTTTTCAAACAGCAGATGCACGTCGGCATTCCCGCGGCGAGGTGCGCCCGAGCTATGCGAAACGACATGCCCTTCGATGCAATCGAGAGGGCACAGGGAATGCCGGGTGAAGGCCTCACCCATGGCCCGCCTGCAGAAAAAAAGCAGGCGGCAGTTACCACAGGTTCAGCCAACATCCCGCATTCCCTGTGCGATGGTGCTAACGCTTATACGTGATCTCCTCGGGGACCGGCTGTCTTGCCCCCGTCGCCTGCGCACAACGCTGCTGCAGACTTGACCTCAGCACCGGGAGGCCAGGACCACACGACTTCACGTCCGTATCGATGTCGTTCGTCGGCGCGATGAGATCACGCTGCGACCCGACACGGCCATCGCATCCCCGCCTCGCATATCGTGACGACCGCGCGTACGCCCCTCCCGTCGAGGCGGGATCTGCGCATCATCCACGATTTCTGTAAAAACGAAAGAGAAATTTTTCGCGCAGCACGCCATGCATGCGGCTTCGCCTTGAATCAATTGGCGAAATGAGTTTTTCCAAGCAGGGGCTTTTTCGGCTCGCGCGGTCGCATCGCGCGGCGAGATGGCGCGAAGCTGCACGGTGATTCGCCCGACAGGCAGTGAAAGGCAGACCCTTTCGTCTTACAGACCGACGAGCTGCCACTCACAGGGCCCTCTCGGTGCGCATTGACAACACCAAAAGCGAGCATCAGCTTTCGCTCATGGATTGGAGAGAATTAGAGACCTTTTCCTTTGGTGATAGTCCCGACTTGGCCAACAGCCTTCTGGAGCTGGTCTTGTCGGGAAGGAAGCGCGCGACCTGCTGGGCCGAAAGTCAGGGCCTACTTTCGGCAGAGCTCGGAAAAATGATGGTCGTTCTCGACGGGCAAGGCGTCCCGAAAGCCGTCCTCAAAACGATCGAGTTGACCAAGCGACGTTTCGATGAAGTGGATGAAGCATTTGCTTACGATGAGGGTGAAGGTGACCGCTCTCTTCAATACTGGCGTGAGGCGCATCGGCGATACTTCACCCGACTCGGACAGTACGCGCCGGACATGATGCTCTGGTGTGAGCGCTTCGAACTTGTCGAGCGAATTCGCGCAACTGACGTCGTCGAATAGGAAACCATTCACGCCTGCTCCTCCTCTCAGACGTTGCGGTGATCTCTTATTCCGCGTGTACTGTCACCTAACCGGAACTCATTAGTTTCTTCGTCGATACGAACTCTTCGATGTTCGAGATCTTCTTACGCATCTCGCAGCTTGGCTTGCGGCGATTTCCGCAGACGTCGCCAGACGTTTTTCTCATAAGGTGGCTGAGAGTTCCATTCAGTCATGCTGCTGACGCAATCTCTGTCTTAGTCGGCGAAAACCAAAGTGAGAGAACTACTTAGGTTCCCACAACGGTTCCGCCGCCAGTTGGCGAGTCCGCAAATTTACGTGAGTCCCTCGACGCTTTCCGCGTTTGCTCGACGTCGTTTGCGGCATCGGAACCGAACGACGAAGAAGAAAATCAACTGAGGAGTTATGATGGTGTTCCGCTCGAGCGCCGCAATCTGCGGCGCCCTAGTTGCGCTTTCCATGTCCGTTACCACTGCTCGAAGTGAAGCTGGTGCCATTCATTCAAACGAGAGCGTCAGTGCCGCATCCGGTGATGCGATCGTTGGCGCAGCATCCATGTACAATCCGTTCCGGCCCGGATGGAGGGAGGGCAGCCGGAAAACAGCTTCAGGCGAGCGCTACGATCCGTCGGTCTGGGCGGCTGCCATCAAGACGAGTCTGCGTCAGAAATTCGGTGGGGTCCAATATGGCGCGAGGCCGAAATATGCGCTCGTCGAGGCCGTGGGGAAAAAGGTCATCGTCAAGATCAACGACGTGGGACCGTTGACGCCCGGTCGCATCATCGATCTCAACGAGCGGACGATGCGCCATTTCGATCCGAGCCTGAAGCTCGGTGTGCTTCACGGCGTCTCGGTCAGGCCGCTCTCTGGTGACGGCTGGGTTCCCGGGCCGGTGGGCTGAACAGCACACGGGAAAGAGGTCCAGCAGTCCGTGACGTTCAGCGGAATGCCAAACGCCTCGTGACTGCGGACCTCCTTGAATTTGAGATCGCAATGAAGACCGTGCG
The DNA here is from genome assembly GCF_045571465.1 of Bradyrhizobium sp. STM 3557. Lineage (NCBI taxonomy): Bacteria > Pseudomonadati > Pseudomonadota > Alphaproteobacteria > Hyphomicrobiales > Nitrobacteraceae > Bradyrhizobium > Bradyrhizobium sp. STM 3557. The sequence continues at coordinate 3,344,953 of NZ_CP120697.1, read as the reverse complement.
GACGAGCTGATCGGATCTCAGTTCGCCGCACTAGGTCTCGAACTCATGGATCGCGTGCCAGGACAGCCCCTCCAGGGTCGTGGTGCGCGGCTTGTATTCACAGCCGATCCAGCCGGCATAGCCGATCGCGTCGAGATGCCGGAACAGGAAGGAATAATTGATCTCGCCGGTGCCGGGCTCGTGGCGGCCGGGATTGTCGGCGAGCTGGATATGGGCGATGCGCGCAAGATGCTTCTCCATGGTGCGCGCGAGATCACCCTCCATGATCTGCATGTGGTAGATGTCGTATTGCACGAAGACATTCTCGGAGCGCACCTCAGAGATCAGCCGCAGTGCCTGGTCCGTCCGGTGGAGGAAGAAGCCGGGGATGTCGATCGTGTTGATCGGCTCGATCAAGAGCTTGATGTTCTCCGCTGCGAGTGCCGCGGCAGCAAAACGCAAATTGCCTATCAGCACCTCCTCGAGATCGCGGGGGTCGCTATGCCCAGGCGCGATGCCGACCAGGCAATTGAGTTGCTTGCAGTCGAGCGCCTTGGCGTAGTCGATGGCACGAAACACCCCGTCGCGAAATTCGCTGACGCGGTCCCGCAGGATGGCGATGCCGCGCTCGCCAGCCGCCCAGTTGCCGGCCGGCAGATTGTGCAGCACCTGCGTGAGGCCATGGCGCACGAGCTGCTCGCGCAGCATCGCCTTGTCGAAGTCGTAAGGGAAGAGATATTCGACGGCGCTGAAGCCGGCGGCCTTGGCAGCGGCAAAGCGCTCGGCGAAGGGCAGCTCGGTGAACAGCATGGTCAGGTTGGCGGCAAATCGCGGCATCATCGTCCCCTTAAGCCTTGTCGTGATCATTCAGCCGGCTGCAGTGCGCCGGAGCGCTGAGCCGGCGTCTCGTCGAGCGGAAGATCCAACACCTCCTCGAACTCGGTGATGTTGTCGATCTCGGTCCCCATCGCGATGTTGGTGACGCACTCCAGGATGAATTCGACCACCACCGGCACACGGTAACGCGCCATCCATTCCCGCGCGGTGGCGAAGGCCGCCTGCGCTTTGTTCGGATCGGTGACGCGGATCGCCTTGCAGCCAAGGCCTTCGGCGACAGCGACGTGATCGACGCCGTAAGCGCCGATCTCGGGCGCATTGATGTTCTCGAAGGAGAGCTGCACCTGGTAGTCCATCGCAAAGCCGCGCTGCGCCTGGCGGATCAGCCCGAGATAGGCGTTGTTCACGACGACATGGATGTAGGGCAGCTTGAACTGGGCGCCGACCGCGAGCTCCTCGATCAGGAACTGGAAGTCGTAATCGCCCGACAACGCCACGATCTCGCGATCCGGATCGGCAGCGCGGACGCCCAGCGCGGCCGGCAAGGTCCAGCCCAAGGGTCCCGCCTGCCCGGCATTGATCCAATGGCGCGGATGATTCACGCTGAGGAATTGCCCGCCGGCAATCTGCGACAGACCGATCACGCTGACATAGCAGGTATCGCGGCCGAAGGCGCGGTTCATCTCGTGATAGACGCGCTGCGGCTTGATCGGCACCTGATCGAAATCGCTTTTCCGCAGCATGGTGCGCTTGCGGTCCTGGCAGGCCGCGGGCCAGGCCTGCCGCTCACGCAGGCGCCGCGCCTTGCGCCACTCGCGCGCGACCTCGAGAAACAGCGCGAGCGCAGCCTTGGCATCGGAGACGATGCCGAGATCGGGATTGAAGACGCGGCCGATCTGGGTCGGCTCGATGTCGACATGCACGAAGGTGCGGCCCCTGGTGTAGGTCTCGATCGAGCCGGTGTGGCGGTTGGCCCAGCGGTTGCCGATGCCGAGCACGAAATCGGACTCGAGGAAGTTGGCGTTGCCGTAGCGATGGCTGGTCTGCAGGCCGACCATGCCGGCCATCAGCACGTGATCGTCAGGGATAGCGCCCCACCCCATCAAGGTCGGCACGACAGGCACGTTGACGGTCTCGGCAAAGGCGACCAAAAGCTCGCTGGCATCGGCGTTGATGATACCGCCGCCGGCGACGATCAGCGGGCGCTCCGCGGCATTGAGCATCGAAAGTGCCTTCTCGATCTGCGCCCGGGTCGCAGTGGGCTTATAGACCGGTAGCGGCGCATAGGTCTCATCGTCGAACTCGATCTCGGCAAGCTGCACGTCGAGCGGCAGGTCGATCAGCACCGGACCGGGCCTCCCTGAGCGCATCACGTGGAAGGCCTGGCTGAACACGCGGGGGACCTGCCCGGGCTCGCGGACCGTGACCGCCCATTTGGTGACGGGCTTGGCGATCTGCTCGATGTCGACGGCCTGGAAATCCTCCTTGTGGAGCCGCGCCCGCGGCGCCTGTCCGGTGATGCAGAGGATCGGAATCGAATCGGCGATGGCCGAATAGAGCCCGGTGATCATGTCCGTGCCGGCCGGCCCCGAGGTGCCGATACAGACGCCGATATTGCCGGCCTTGGCGCGGGTATAGCCCTCCGCCATGTGCGAGGCGCCCTCGACGTGGCGCGCCAGGATGTGACGGATGGAATCGCGCGCCTTCATCGCCGAATAGAGCGGATTGATCGCCGCACCCGGCACGCCGAAGGCGCACGTGACGCCTTCACTCTCCAGAATACGGACCGCGGCATCGACTGCGCGCATCTTCGGCATGGGACGCTCCTCGTGTTGATGGTTCGAGTTGCGTCATTGTCGTAGGATGTGCAGAGCGATCTCAACGCAGCAGAATTTTTTTCCCGCGTGTCGGCATGCGCGATGATTTTGCACGCCTTTTCAGCGGAGTAATCGAGCGGCGGAATGGAAAGTCTCAGCGTCCCGTCATTGCGAGCCAACGGGTCCGCGCGGCCCGATGACAGGCTCCGCGAAGCAATCCAGGGCGACGCAAGGATTCTGGATTGCTTCGTCGCCTTCGGCTCCTCGCAATGACGGCGTCGATGGAAGAAGCGGAGTGACCTCGTCTATTCCCGGGACGGCATCACGCCGCCGAGCGCGAGCGTCAGCTCGGCCGCGATGTCGCGCACGGCCTTGCCGAACTCCGGCAACCTCGCGTCGGTGATGCGGCTGGTCAGGCCCGAAATCGAAACAGCAGCCAGCGGCTCGGCGCAGTTGTTGAAAACCACCGCCGCCACGCAACGGAGGCCGATGCGGGCTTCCTCATCGTCGACGGCGTAGCCCTGGCGCCGGATCGCCTGCAATTCCCTAAACAACTCTCCGGCGCGCACGATCGACTTCTCCGTCAGATGCGGCATGCCGTGACGGTGGATGATCGCGGCCACGTCCGCATCCGAATAGGTCGCGAGCACGGCCTTGCCGATGCCGGAGGCCACCATTGCAACCCGGCCGCCGACCTTGGTCAGCGAGCGCGTGATCTCGCGGCTTTCCAGCCGCACCAGCAGCATCAAGGTCTCGTCGTCGACCACGGCGAGATTGGCGGTCTCACGGGTCTGGTCGCGCAGCTTGCGCAGGTAAGGAATCGCCTGCGCCACCACGTTGCGATGGCGCGTGAAGGTGGCGCCGACGGCAAAACTCTGCGCGCCGACATGCCATTTCGACGAGGTCGGATCGAACTGCACGAAACGGCGCTTCTCCAGCGTGGTCAGCAGCCGATGCGCGGTGGAGGTCGAGAGGCCCGTGCGCACCGCGAGATCGCTGAGGCGATAGCCGTCGTCGTCTTCCGCGAGCGTCTCCAGGATCAGAAGCGCGCGGTCGACCGACTGCACGCCGCCGTCGCGTGGCTCGGCTGCAGTGCCGGATTTCGGCTCTGCGTCCTTGCGCCGGATCACATTTCGCTCCATCGCGACCTGCACTCCGTTGCTGCCGGCCATCTCTTCGTGGCCATCCGTCGGGACGGCCGCCGCTGGCGGCCTCCTCAGGATGAGGTGAGAGAAGCGTAGCCCGGGTGAGCGCAGCGATACCCGGGCTACCGGTCCCGCATGGCGCTGCGCTTATGCGGGCTACGATAGTTCTCGCGGCGTTACGGCCGCCGCGATGGTCACCGCGGCGGCCGCTTTGCTGGCGGCTTACAGCAGGCCCGCGCCGCGCGCCCACTTGTACTTGGCGCCGAGCACCTCGACCGGCAGCTCGGTCGAATAGGCGTAGGCCGGGATGCCGTTCTGGTAGAGATATTCGGCGGCTTCCTCGACCTCGATGTCGCCGGCGAGCGAGGCCACCATCGGCTTGACGAAGCCTTTGGCCTCCATCTGCTTCTTCACCTCGACCATGTTGCGCGCGAACACCATCGGCGGGGTCACGATCGTGTGCCAGTAGCCCAGGATCAGCGCGTGGATGCGCTCATCCGACAGGCCGAGCTTGACCGTGTTGACATAGGTGATCGGCGGCTCGCCGCCGGTGATGTCGACCGGGTTGCCGGCCGCGCCGAACGGCGGGATGAACTTGCGGAAGGCAGCATCCAGATCCGGCGGCATCGTCATCAGCGACAGGCCGTTGTCGACCACCGCATCCGACAGCAGCACGCCCGAGCCACCGGCACCGGTGATGATCAGCACGTTCTCGCCCTTCGGGGTCGGCAGCACCGGCACGCCGCGGGCGAACTCCAGGAGTTGCCTCAAGCTGCGGGCGCGGATCACGCCGGACTGCTTGAGCACGTCCTCGTAGATCTTGTCGTTGCCGGCGAGCGCACCGGTATGCGACGAAGCGGCCCGAGCGCCGGCCGAGGTGCGGCCGGCCTTGAGCACGACGACCGGCTTCTTCTTCGAGACGCGCTTGGCGGCCTCCGCAAAGGCGCGGCCGTCCTTCAGATCCTCGCAGTGCTGCGCAATCAGGTTGGTGTTCGGGTCCTGCTCGAAGAAGGCGAGCAGATCGTCCTCGTCGATATCGGACTTGTTGCCGAGGCCGACGATCGCCGAGACGCCCATCTTCGCCGAGCGCGAAAAACCGATGATCGCCATGCCGATGCCGCCCGACTGCGACGACAGCGCAGCGTGGCCCTTGACGTCATAGGCCGTGCAGAAGGTCGCGCAGAGATTGGCCGGCGTATAGTAGAAGCCGTAGATGTTCGGCCCCATCAGGCGGATGTTGTACTTCTTGCCGACCTCGACGATTTCGGCCTGCAGCTCGGGCTCGCCGGCTTCGGCAAAGCCTGAGGGAATCAGCACCGCGCCCGGAATCTGCTTCTCGCCGCATTCGGTCAAAGCGCCCGCAACGAATTTCGCGGGAATCGCGAACACCGCGGTGTCGATGACGCCGGGCACATCCTTGACGCTCTTATAGGCCTTGTAGCCAAGGATCTCGGAGGCCTTCGGATGGATCGGGTAGATCTCGCCCTTGTAGCCGCCGTTGATCAGGTTCTTCATCACGGAGTTGCCGATCTTGCCGTCCTCGGCGGAGGCGCCGATCACGGCGACCGCCTTCGGCATCATGATCCGGTTCATCGCGGTGACGATTTCTTCGTTCGAGCGCGGCGCCGGGCGCGGCTTGTAGTCGAAATCGACTACGATGCGGACGTCGGCAGCGATGGCACCGTTCTTGGTGGCGAACACCGGGTTGAGATCGAGCTCGATAATCTCAGGGAAATCGCTGACCAGCCTGGAGACCTTGACGATGACGTCGGCGAGCGCCTCGCGGCTCACCGGATCGCCGCCGCGCACGCCCTTCAGCATCTCATGGGCCTGGATGCCGTCCAGCATCGACAGCGCGTCATCCTTGGTGGCCGGCGCCAGCCGGAAGGTGACGTCCTTCAGCACCTCGACCAGCACGCCGCCGAGGCCGAACGCCACCAGCTTGCCGAACGAGCCGTCGGTGATCGAGCCGACGATCACCTCAAGGCCGCCGGTGAGCATCTGCTGCACCTGGATGCCTTCGATCTTGGCATCGGCCTTGTACTTCTTGGCGTTGCCGAGAATCGTCTCGTACGCTGTCTTCGCGTCTTCGGCGGTCTTGACGCCGACGATGACGCCGCCCGCCTCGGTCTTGTGGAGAATGTCCGGCGAGACGATCTTCATCACGACCGGGAAGCCCATGTCGGTCGCGATCTTCGCGGCTTCAGTGGCCGACTTCGCCACGCCCTCCTTCGGCACCGGAATGCCATAGGCATCGCAGACCAGCTTGCCCTCGGGGGCGGTCAGGCTGGTGCGCTTGTCCGACCTGACCTGGTCGAGAACTCTGCGGATCGTAGCCTTGGCGTCGGGCATGGCGGCATCAGACATGTGGTTTCCTCCTTGGGGGTAGACGCATTTTATGGCATTTGGTATGCCACAACCAAACTTTGTCAAGCGAGTCGAAGGTGTGGAAACGCTGAAAAATCACGCAGCTTGACAGTCTGGCATCTGGCATGCCAAAAATCTCTGGACTAAATATGCTGTAAAAGGACCTCTCCCAATACAGGAGACTGGTCTTGTCCACGCAGAAACCAACCAAGGCGTTGCCCCCCATGGCCGAGGCAGACATCGCGATCGCTCGCATCGCCCCGGAAACGAGCTTCAAGAACAAGGCCTACGGGGCCTTGCGCGAAGCCATCCTGAAGATGGACATCTACGCGACGCCGGACCCGGTGATGCTCGACGAGCGCGCGTTGTCCGAGCGATTGGGCGTGAGCCGCACGCCGATCCGCGAAGCGATCGCGATGCTGGAGCAGGACGGCTTCGTGAAGACCGTGCCGCGCCGCGGCATCGTCGTGGTGAAGCGGACCAAGAGCGAAATCGTCGACATGATCCGCGCCTGGGCTGCGCTGGAAAGCATGGCGGCGCGCCTGATCACGACCACCGCGCGCAAGAAGGACATCACGAACCTGCGCGACTTCTTCAAGGATTTCGGCCCTGACCGCCTGCCGCAGGATCACATCGAGGAATATTCGAAGGCCAACATTGCGTTTCACCAGGCGCTGATCTCGCTGTCGGAATCGCCTGTGCTGGTCGACATGACCAACGACATCCTGTTGCACGTGCGCGGCTATCGCCAGCTCACGATCGGCCGCACCGAGCGCATCGCGGCCTCCCTGCCCGAGCACATGGCGATCATCGAGGCATTGGAAGAGCGCAACACCGAGCTCGCCGAGAAGCGCGCGCGCGATCACACCCTTGCCCTCGCCAACTACGTCGAGACGCACGGCAAGGAATTGTTCAGTTAGTCGTTCGGCCGACCGTTCGGTCGAAAGGGTTCACAACGGAAGACGCTGTCGGCGCCTTCAAAAGACGACCAGGGAGATGAGGCGCATGGCGCAGACTGCGATCAAGACCGAGGCACCGGACACCCACGAGGAGCTGACCGACGGCTTTCATCTCGTCATCGACGCGCTCAAGCTGAACGGCATCGAGACCATCTACAACGTCCCGGGCATTCCGATCACCGATCTCGGCCGCATGATGCAGGCCGAGGGCCTGCGCGTACTGTCCTTCCGTCACGAGCAGAATGCAGGCTATGCCGCCGCGATCGCCGGCTTCCTGACCAAGAAGCCCGGCATCTGTCTCACCGTCTCGGCGCCTGGCTTCCTCAACGGCCTCACCGCGCTCGCGCACGCCACCACCAACTGCTTCCCGATGATCCTGATCTCCGGCTCCTCCGAGCGCGAGATCGTCGACCTGCAGCAGGGCGACTATGAGGAGATGGATCAGCTCGCGATCGCCAAGCCGCTCTGCAAGGCCGCCTTCCGCGTGCTGCACGCCCAGGACATCGGCATCGGCCTTGCCCGCGCCATCCGCGCCGCCGTCTCGGGCCGTCCGGGCGGCGTCTATCTCGATTTCCCCGCAAAACTGTTCGGCCAGGTGATGAACGCCCAGGCGGGCGCGGCCTCGCTGGTCAAGGTGATCGATCCGGCGCCCGCGCAGATCCCTGCCCCGTCGGCAGTCAAGCGCGCGCTCGATGTCCTGAAGGGCGCAAAACGCCCGCTGATCATTCTCGGCAAGGGCGCGGCATACGCGCAGGCCGATGAAGCGATCAAGACCTTCGTCGAGAAGAGCGGCGTGCCGTTCCTGCCGATGAGCATGGCCAAAGGTCTGTTGCCCGACCTGCATCCGCAATGTGCGGGCGCTGCGCGCTCGACCGTGCTGAAGGAATCCGACGTCGTCCTCCTGATCGGCGCGCGGCTGAACTGGCTGCTCTCGCATGGCAAGGGCAAGACCTGGGGCGATGCGCCTAAGAAGTTCATCCAGGTCGATATCGAGCCGAAGGAGATGGATTCGAATGTCGAGATCGCGGCCCCCGTCGTCGGCGACATCGGCTCGGTCGTGACTGCGTTCACTGAGGCCATGGGTGCCGATTGGCCGAAACCTCCGGCCGAGTGGACCGCTTCGGTGCAGAAGAAGCGCGAGGACAACGTCGCCAAGATGGCGCCGCGGCTGATGAACAACAACTCGCCGATGGACTATCACGGCGCGCTCGGCGTGCTGCGCACCATCATCAAGGAGCGGCCCGACGCCATCCTGGTGAACGAAGGCGCCAACACGCTCGACCTCGCCCGCGGCGTGATCGACATGTACAAGCCGCGCAAGCGCCTCGACGTCGGCACCTGGGGCGTGATGGGCATCGGCATGGGCACGGCGATTGCCGCGGCGATCGAGACCGGCAAGCCGGTGCTTGCGGTCGAGGGCGACAGCGCGTTTGGCTTTAGCGGCATGGAGGTCGAGACCATCTGCCGCTACAACCTGCCGGTCTGCATCGTCATCTTCAACAATGACGGCATCTATCGCGGCACCGACGTCAATGCGGGCGGCAACGATCCGGCGACCACCGTGTTCGTCAAGGGCGCGCGCTACGACAAGATGATGGAAGCCTTCGGCGGCGTCGGCGTCAACGCGACCTCGCCGGATGAATTGAAGCGCGCGGTCAACGCCGCGATGGATTCGGGCAAGCCCACCCTGATCAACGCGGTAATCGATCCGGCCGCAGGCTCCGAGAGCGGCCGCATCGGCAACCTCAATCCGCAGAGCGTGCTGAAGAAGAAGTAAGGCCACCCCGCCGACCATTTAACGCCCGCTAGTCGCGGGATGACCATTCAGTGACGGAGAGAAACATATGACCAAGGCGCTCGAGGGCGTTCGCATTCTCGATTTCACCCACGTCCAATCCGGCCCGACCTGCACGCAGTTGCTGGCCTGGTTCGGCGCCGACGTGATCAAGGTTGAGCGTCCCGGCGTGGGCGACATTACCCGCGGTCAGTTGCAGGACATCCCGAACGTGGACAGCCTGTATTTCACCATGCTGAACCACAACAAGCGCTCGATCACGCTCGACACCAAGAACCCGAAGGGCAAGGAAGTTCTGACCGAGCTGATCAAGAAGTGCGACGTGCTGGTCGAGAATTTCGGCCCCGGCGTGCTCGATCGCATGGGCTTCCCCTGGGAGAAGATCCAGGCCATCAACCCCAAGATGATCGTCGCCTCGATCAAGGGTTTTGGCCCTGGCCCGTACGAGGACTGCAAGGTCTATGAGAACGTCGCCCAGTGCACCGGCGGCGCTGCCTCCACCACCGGCTTCCGCGACGGCCTGCCACTGGTGACCGGCGCCCAGATCGGCGATAGCGGCACCGGCCTGCATCTCGCGCTCGGCATCGTCACCGCGCTCTATCACCGCACCCATAGCGGCAAGGGTCAGCGTGTCACCGCCGCGATGCAGGACGGGGTCCTGAACCTCTGCCGCGTGAAACTGCGCGACCAGCAGCGCCTCGCCCATGGCCCGCTGAAAGAGTACAGCCAGTTCGGTGAAGGCATCCCGTTCGGTGACAGCGTGCCGCGCGCTGGCAACGATTCCGGCGGTGGCCAGCCGGGCCGCATCCTCAAGTGCAAGGGCTGGGAGACCGATCCCAACGCCTACATCTACTTCATCACCCAGGCCCCGGTCTGGGAGAAGATCTGCGACGTGATCGGCGAGCCCACCTGGAAGACCGATCCGAACTACGCCAAGCCCCCGGCCCGGCTGCCGCGCCTCAACGAGATCTTCGCGCGCATCGAGCAGTGGACCATGAGCAAGACCAAGTTCGAAGCGATGGAGATCCTCAACGAGTTCGACATCCCCTGCGGCCCGATCCTGTCGATGAAGGAGCTCGCCGAGGACCAGTCCCTGCGCAAGACCGGCACCGTGGTCGAGGTCGACCATCCGACCCGCGGCAAGTACCTCTCGGTCGGCAACCCGATCAAGCTCTCGGACAGCCCTGCCGATGTGAAGCGCTCGCCGCTCTTGGGCGAGCACACCGACGAGATCCTACGCGAGGTGCTCGGCTTCAGCGACCATCAGGTCGCCGAGATCCACGATTCCGGCGCCCTCGATCCGCCGCGCAAGGAGGCCGCGGAGTAAGACCTCCGGCTCCAGGTGCGGTCGCCCGGCCACCGCTTCCGCTCGAGACCACGACGACCAAGCCGCCGGAGCTTCCGGCGGCCTTTTAGTGATACGGAGCTTCGGTCCCGCCGATCGCAGAGCAGGAGATTGATTGAACCCCTGTCGCAAACGGAGGTTCGCCGGCCGGGGCTGAACGCCATTTCTCGCGCCGTTTTCGATTAGCATCGGAGACACCGACGAACTCCGGCGATCATCCGAATGTCCGCTTTGTGGGGGCAGAGCGGAAATTGGGTGTAAGACGGCGCAACCAACTCATGACCCGAAGGGCGACGTCACTGCTCCGGCACCCCAGCCAAGCTCAGCCCCTCATAGAGGTGCGCGCGTCCGGCGAGATACACCGGGTTGTCGCTTGGCAGATGGGAGCGCACGCGGCGTATGGAGAAACTTGGATTGAGGGCAAGTGCTGCCCCCGCCGCGCGCTTAGCTCCCTCGATCGCACCCATCTTCGCCAACGCAGCGGCCAGCCAAAAGTGCGCGAGCGGATGATTTCGATTGGCCTCAATGCTCCGGCGTAAGCAAACGACCGCCTCTCCGTATGCGCCGAGGTGAAACTTGGCCATTCCGACGATCATCAGCCAAATATAAGAGCGGGTATCGCGAGGAGACAAACGAAGAGCCTCCTGCACATCGGCTTCGGTCTCCCCCGCCCGGCCAATGTACACCTTGGCGAGACCGATCCAAGCGTGAGCATGGGCCAAATTGCGATCCAATGCCAGGGCCCGTTCGCATTCAGCAATACCCTCAGGCACGCGGTTTGTAAGAACTTGGACGACGCCCAATCGCAAGTGCGCCAACGCATGCTGAGGAGCCAGCGACAGCACCTCATTTATGGTCGCCTCAGCCATCGCGAGGAGAGGAGCTGGCTCATCCGTTAACAATGCGGCGACCGCTGCCTCATCCAGACCTGCACGGCCGACCAGCGCGTCGATGCAGCCCGGGTCTAACACCAAGGCGCCTTCGAAAAAGCTGCGCGCCTGCGTCAGGTGCTCCGGGGTAGTCCCTCTGTTCGCGACAGCGACGCCCTGAAAATAAAGATCCATCGCGTCTGGATCTACGGAGCGTCGGGCTCGTCGCGCCTCTGCCGCAATCAGCTCAGCATCTAGGGCACCAGCCAGCCGAGCGACGATCTCGTCCTGCATATCGAACAGATCAGCAAGAGGTTTATCGAACCGTTCGGCCCAAATGTGACTGCCACTTTCACTATCGACAAGCTGAGCGTTCACACGGAGCCGATTGCCACTTCGCTGGACAGATCCTTCAAGCACGTAGCGCACGTTCAATTCGCGGCCAATTCTCGTTAAGTCGATCGTTACACCCTTGTACGTGAATGCGGTGTGCCGGCCGATTACAAATGCACCAGATATGCGCGACAGATCGGTGGTCAGCGCCTCTGTGACGCCGTCCACGAAATACTCTTGCTCCGGACCGCCACCGAGATTGGCAAAGGGCAACACAACAATGGAGAGACGAGGCGGAGAGGACGACGGCGGAGGTGGCCGCCGTGTCCGCGACGACGTGCTCTGATCGCCCCAGATTAAAGCATAGGCCCGCACGGCGCGATCAATGTTCTTGAGAGTTCGCTCGCCCAGATCAATGAACTCGACCGCGGCCTTGCCGCAGACATAGTCATACGCAGAAGAGGAAATGCAAATGCCGCCGGGTTGCGCCAAACTCTCAAGCCGCGCTGCGATGTTGACGCCATCTCCAAAGATATCGTGGGGCTCAACAATGACGTCACTAATGTTGATACCAACCCGGAAAGCAATGCGCAGTTCTTCAACTTCATTGGCGGTCAGCTCCTCGACGCGGCTCTGGAACTGCACCGCAGCTCGAACCGCTTCGACGGCGCTCGGAAATTCCGCTAGGAACCCGTCGCCAGTATTCTTGACGATTCGGCCGCTGTGTTCTGTGATCGCTGGATCAACAGCCTCCGCTAAAAGAGCTGTCAGTTTGGTGTGTGTCGCTTCTTCGTCACGATGCATGAGCCTCGAATAGCCAGCCACATCGGCGGCCAATATCGCCGACAACCTGCGCTCGACCCGTCCTAGCCGCTCCTGCGCCATGGCTCGCGATCCACTTTGGATCCCATTGTACGACGGATTAGACGAGATGCCCACACAGACCGATGTCTGCTGGTCACCCTAAAGGCAGTATTTGCCGATCGCCCGTTCATGTCCGCTCTCAAGGGCAACCCGGACCCGCATGCCGGAAGTGCTAAACCGCCGCTTGGACCAGAGCAGACCGGAGGGCCGCATTCACCTGTTTCGGCCTTCAACGTTGCGCAGTCAGCCGCCGTGCCGCCGGTCTCTGGCACGGCGGAGCTCACGCGTTACCGCGCGCTGCCCGTAGTGAGTTCCTGCGAGTGCACAGGGATCATAAGGTGCTCGTTGGGCTTCCCAGGGAACATGACGAAGGGCTGCGTCGGATCTTTGACATCCACATCGCGGGGATATGGACTGAGCATGTCGTGTGCAGCGCCGCCGACGATCATCACGTGCGGCCCTGTCTGGACCCAATGCTGGTGCGTGTGCCTTTCCGCAGAATCATGATTGCTCGTGCCGGTGTCACCGGCCAGCATGAAAATGAAGCCAATCTTGTTCGGCGGGGTTTGATTGGCCTGCAGAGCTTTGCGCCATTCCATGGCGTTCTGGTCATCGCATTCGGGCGTTCCGTCCTTGCCGATAAAGCAGGTGAAACCGTTCGATCCGGTTTGGACGGCCTTGGAAGAGCCATCCGGCTGCGGCATGGTGATGGTCGCGTTGTTCACGACCGACGCAGGGGCGGCAGTCTTCACCTTGGCGATGTACTCCGGTTCGGCCTTCGGGATTTCCTCGTTTGGAAGAGCTGATGCCGACGTGATGAGTGCTGCCGAAGCTATGCAGTACCCAACCGACGCGAGAGCGTAGAGCCTGTTCATGGCTTACCTCCTTTAGTGGGCGACCGGCATCCAATGCTACCCCAAAACCGAGTGGGTACATCCTCCAAGGACATCTCATGCGGCCATCTGCGGCAAGGTGTCGCGACGCCAAACGGAAGAACGAACTACCACTGAGCTACCGCGCCGGTCCGATCACTATGAATACCTTCCTGTGCGTGACCAAGGAGCGACATGCCGATCGGCAGAGCCGCAGATCCTAGCATGGCTGCTTCAAACGCGAAGCCGGACAAGCCCGCCAGTAGAATAATCAGCGAGGTTCGCACTTCTCTCATCCGAAAGACCCGCGGGCAGTTGGAGTGCGCCGATGACGACGGCAGAACGCAACTCTGCCAGAACCAACTAACGGCCGCTATTGGCCCCGAAGCGGACATCCTGCAACGCGACGAAGCTCGCCGAGGACCAGTCGCTGCGCAAGATCGGCACCGTGGTCGAGGTCGACCATCCGACCCGCGGCAAGTATCTCTCGGTCGGCAACCCGATCAAGCTGTCGGACAGCCCCGCCGACGTGAAGCGCTCGCCGCTCTTGGGCGAGCACACCGACGAGCGTAATCCCGAGCGAGCCGGCCGTTCTCGATGCCCCTCTCGGATCGACGAATAAATCTGGGCAGCCAGCGGAGTCCTTCTGGCCCGATCGAGTTGGACGGGAAGGATAGCCATCGCGCGATGGTACAGCCCAAATCGGCAATCTTGGTACTGTTTTATGACCAGGCGCAACGCATCTGTTCGCTAACACCAGCGACCGGAGCGAGCCCTATCTATCAGGCTTAGTAGGAGTCCCGGTCAGAATGACCGAGGAGAAAATTATCATGAAGGCAATCGTTGTGACGGACCGGGCGGCGGGAATGGCCGGGATGAAGCTGGCGGAGCGGCCCGAGCCGCAGGCAGCGATCAACGACGTCGTCGTTCAGGTTCATGCGTCGGGATTTGTCCCAACTGAGCTGGAATGGCCCTCGACCTGGACCGATCGCCTGGACCGTGACCGAACACCGTCGATCCTCGGCCACGAGCTGGCCGGAGTGGTCACTGCTCTCGGCTACGGCACCACGGGGTTGTCAGTGGGACAGCGAGTGTTCGGCCTCGCCGACTGGTATCGCGACGGCACCCTGGCGGAACATGTAGCCATGGAAGCACGCAATCTCGCGCCGCTGCCGGGCGACGTCGACTTCACGGTGGGCGCGAGTCTGCCGATCTCGGGTCTCACCGCGTGGCAAGGACTGTTCCAGCACGGCCGCCTTCAGGCGCGGGGCAGAGCGTACTCGTGCATGGCGCGGCCGGCGCCGTCGGTTCGATGGTGACGCAGCTCGCACGAGAGTTCGGCGCCCACGTCATCGGCACCGGACGCGCCGCCGACCGTCAGACGGTTCTCGACTTCGGCGCGAAGGAGTTCGTCGACCTCGACAACGACCCCCTGGAAGACATCGGCGGAGTCGATCTGGTCCTCGATGGCATCGGCGGCGACATCGGGAAGCGGTCCGCAGGCCTGATTCGAGCGGGAGGAACGCTGGTGTCCATCGTCGGACCGGCCGAGGCACGGCCTGCCGATGGCCTCGCGGTCGACTTCGTCGTCGAGGCCGATCGTGCCCAACTGAGCGAGATCGTCCAACGGGTGCGGGACGGACGACTGCGGACGAACATCGGCAACGTCTCGACCCTCGACGATGCTGTCGCCGCCTTAAACCCGACCGAGCGACGCAAGGGGAAGACGATCATCCGCATTCGTCACTGAGCGACGAGTTCGAGGCGATGGAGATCCTCAACGAGTTCGACATCCCCTGCGGCCCAATTCAGCGACCATCAGGTCGCCGAGATCCACCATTGCGGTACCCTCGCTCCGCCGCGCAAGGAGGCGGCGGAGTAAGCGACGGCGTTCGTCATTCCGGGACAGCTTCGTAGCCCGGGTGAGCGCAGCGATACCCGGGACACCGCGAGCACTTGTCCCGGATCTCGCTACGCTCATCCGGGCTACATGGAACTGGAAAGCGCAGCCTGACACACTGGCGGCATGAGCGCTGCGTCTCAGTCGACGACAGCAACGGCCTCGATCTCGACGAGCCACCCCGGCAGTGCGAGTGCGGAGACGCCGACAAGGGTGCTCGCTGGCGGCGTCCTGTTCGCGAAGAAGGGTGCCCGTGCTTTGCCGATGACGGCTCGGTGTTCCGGTTTGTAATTCACGACGTATGTCGTGATTTTTGCGATGTCGTCGTAGCTCGCACCGGCGGCGGCGAGGGCCAGACCGACATTACGCATCGCCTGTGTTGCCTGCGCAGCGAGATCATCGGCACCGACGATCGCGCCGCGCTCATCGATCGAGACCTGCCCCGCCGTGTAGACTGTGCGCGTTCCTGAGGCAACGACCACCTGCGAGAATCCTGAGTTGTACAGAAGCCCTTCTGGGCGGGGATGTTCGAGTGTGCTCATGTCTTGGGCTCCTCAGGCGTGGTCATGGCGTTGAGCGTACAGCGCGAGGGTCTCTCGGGTGGGGCGGCGGGGTGCATCATGGCGTTCACAAATGTCAATACGTGGCCTTGACGCTCACGGAAGAGGCAAGCACGCCTGTAATCGTCGTTAGTTCTCGTTCCCATTTTTCATCGAGAGTATCCGCTTGATGGACGCAGCGGACTAGCTTGTATGTTGGGTACTTCATTTTTGCGCGAAGGCCGATTCAACATCGGCGTGGCATCGCATTTCGGAAACGAGCTCCGGCGGATCGCCCGTCGGCCTTCTATCCTTATAGCGCCGAATGTGAAAGCGTTGCACGACACCGATCCGCCAACTAGAACTGAAGGAACTCCTGAAACAGGACGTTGATTTGGTCCCCTGCGAACAAGACATTTTTGAGTCCGGCGAGTGGGAGCTCGATCTGTCGGCGCGTGAGCTGCGCGCCAATGGTGTCACCGTTCCGATCGGAAGCCGCGCGTTCGAGATCATCGAGACGCTGGTGCGGTCAGCCGGCCAGCTCGTGACCAAGGACGAGCTCGTAAGGCGCACGTGGCCTGGCGCCGCGATCGTTGAGGACGCCACGCTCCGGGTTCATATCTCGGCCATCCGCAAAGCGCTTGGCGCAGATCGGAGGATGCTGCAAACAGTATCGGGTCGCGGCTATCGCCTGCTCGGCAACTGGACAATCCGGCAGGACCGCGCGCCCGCGAAGCCTCAGCACGCGACAGCGGCACCAACTTCGTTTCGGACCAATGTGACGGTTGCGGCAAGCGCGCTCGTCGGTCGAGAACCGGCGGTGAAACATCTGTGCAATCTCGTGTCCG
Source organism: Bradyrhizobium sp. STM 3557 (assembly GCF_045571465.1). Lineage (NCBI taxonomy): Bacteria > Pseudomonadati > Pseudomonadota > Alphaproteobacteria > Hyphomicrobiales > Nitrobacteraceae > Bradyrhizobium > Bradyrhizobium sp. STM 3557. The sequence goes on along the minus strand of NZ_CP120697.1, from coordinate 3,328,484 downwards.
CCTACCGCGCGGTGACGCTGACGGGCCCCGGCGGGATCGGGAAGACCGTCTTGGCATCCGAGGTGGCGCGAAGGCTCTTTCCGACGATCGCCGGCGATGTCTTTTTCGTCGAACTGGTCTCACTGTCAGATCCCGCCCTGGTGGCGTCCACGGCGGCGAGCGTGCTCGGGCTGCGACTGGGCAGTGACGAGATCTCGCCGGCTTCGGTCGCCCGGGCCATCGGCAAGAGGAAAGTGCTGCTGGTTCTCGATAATTGCGAGCACGTCGTCGATGCTGCGGCGGAGTTGGCCGAGACTCTCGTTCAGCTGTGTCCACATACGACGGTACTGGCGACCAGCCGCGAGGTGCTCCGGATCGAGGGCGAGTTCGTCTACCGCGTCGCCCCGCTGGACGTGCCATCGCAGCATCAGGAGGCATCGAACGATGTTCTCGCATGCAGCGCCGTGCAACTGTTCATCGCAAGAATGCGTCTGGTGCGGGACAATTTCCTGGCTCAGGGCGAAAACCTTCCAGCGATCGGATCGATCGCTCGACGACTGGACGGCATTCCACTCGCGATCGAGTTGGCCGCCGCGCGCGCTGCCACGTTTGGTCTCCCGGAGGTCGCCGCACGTCTTGACGATCGCTTCGCGTTGCTCACAGGCGGTCGGCGTACGGCGTTGCCACGGCATCAGACGCTCCGCGCGACGCTCGATTGGAGCTACAAGCTCCTTCCCGAGACAGAGCGGGTGGTGCTTCATTGCCTCGCCATCTTCGCCGGCCCGTTTTCGTTGCACGCGGCGTGCGCGGTGTCCAGCATGACCGAAGCGGATGTTGTCGACAGCATCGGCAGTCTTGTCGGCAAATCATTGGTTCTGAAAGCCGAGAACTCCGCCGGCACGCAGTTTCGTCTGCTGGAAACAACGCGCGCCTATGCTTTCGACCGGCTCTCCGAGAGCGGCGCCCTCACTGACGTTGCCAGCCGTCACGCCGCGTATTTTCTGAAGCTGCTGGGCCAGGAAGACGCACATTCGATACCGTCCGAGCAACGTCCTGCCGCGCTCCGCCGCCGTGCCGATGAGATTCACGCAGCCCTGGAGTGGGCATTCTCCAGCTCGGGGGACCCGTCGACCGGCGTAGCGCTGACGATCGCGGCTGTTCCCTTGTGGTTCGACCTGTCTCAACAGACGGTCGCTCGCGGTCGCATTGAACAGGCTCTCCGGCATGCAGAGACGGGCGGAGAGCAGGAAATGCGGTTGCGCATCGCTTTGGGTTATTCGCTTTGGTACCTTGGCCCAGGTGCAAACGCGATCGAGCCGAACTTTGCCCGCGCGCTGGAAATCGCCGAACGGATCGGCGCCGCCGCAGTGCAGACCCGTGCATTATGGGGATTATGGGCTGCACGTCGAGGCAGGGAGGATCACCATGCCGCGCTCGACGTCGCGCTGCGCTTCGCGGATGCTGCCCGCAAAGCGGGCGATCTCGGCGCCACCCATCTCGCCGACCGCATCATCGCTCTGACTCATCATCTGCTCGGTCATCAACGGCTCGCGCAGGAATGGACCGAACGCACGCTCCGCCAGCCGCACCGCCTCGACCCGTCAATGGGCATGGGTTATCAGGTCGAAACACCAGTCGCGATGCCGGCTTTGCTGGCCCGCATCCTATGGATTAGGGGATTCCCGGATCAGGCGACGGCGGCAGCGGCGGCGGCGATAACGGCCGCAGACAAGACTGGACACTCGTTCGCCCTCGCCTATGCCCTGGCTTTTGCGGGATTGCCGGTGGCGCTGTGGACCGGCGCGCCCGACGCCAAGCGGCTGCTTGATATGTTCGCCGCTCACGCCACGGGAAATCGAAACCTGGAAGATTGGCGCCTATGCTACGCACGAGCGCTTGAGTTACGGCAGGGCAGCGAGGCTGAGGCGTTGATCGCCTCGTTCATCGAACCACGTGCGGACCCGTCACGGATCGCGCCGTTCGCTCATCTGCCGATCGGGACGAATATCCCTGTGCCCCTGCCAGGCGAGCCGCCGGCCGACTTGCCCTGGAGTGCGCCGGAGCTGCTGCGGGTCGATGCCATGTTGCTGCTTTGGCATCGCGCGCCAGGGGCCGACGTGGCCGCGGAAGCGAAGTTGCTCCGCGCCCTGGAGATCGCCGGCGAGCAATCGGCGCTGTCGTGGGAGCTGCGTGCTGCGATGAGCCTGGCACGATTGTGGCGACGTCAGGGTCGAGCCGTCGAGGCGCGCGATCGGCTGATGGCGACATACGAAAAGTTCACCGAAGGCTTCGGCACCAGCGACCTGATCCAAGCGAGAAGCCTGATCGCGGACTTGGAATCGGACGGGACATCAGCATGACGCAGAAGCCGACCGAGGACGTCGCTCTCCGGCTGCGGCCTGCGATCGGACGTTCACCTGCCGGAACGAGCTTGGGATACGAGCCGATATGGGTTCCGCAACTCTGGCTGATGGAGCGGGGCCTTCGGATCAGGAATGTCGCGCCGCCGGATCATTCGGCAGCTTTTCTTGATTAACAATCAGTTCTCGATTGGAAATTCCAATCGTTGCATTTCTGCTGCATCGCAAAAATTCAATTGCTGCTATGCACTGAAATGGGTTGTGCCTGGTATCTGGTATACGTAAATTGGCCTCAGTCAGCGTCACAGCGCAGAGATTGAGAGAACCGATGTCCAAGACCGCCGCCCTTCCGCTCGTCCCCTCCGCCAGCCTGTTTGCCCGTTTCGTCACGGCCCTCGACCGTGTGCTGATGGCCAGCGCCCGCGCCGCCGTCCGCAATGGCGACCTCCCCTATTTCGGCCTCTAAATACCGCAGCAGCGCCGGAACCTTTGCAACAGCTTCCGGTTTAGCGCCCAGGCTACCTCCCGACTGATGGCTCCGGATCCGTCCGGAGCCATTTTTTTATTTTGCGGTCGCGCTTTTTGCTTTGCGTCACACCCTGCTGCTCTGCACAACCAGAGGAAGCATCACCGCCGGTCTGCGACAAATCAGCACTGCGGCGGGGTGACGCTTGGAGCCTTGGCATAAGGCATACAACAATGTCCCTCACACGCGCCAATCGAGAAGCGCACATGGAGGGACAATGACGGACGTAACACACGCGGGGGCCCCCGCATCAGCGCGCGTCAGCGATGCCTATCGCTGGACACAGCTCGCGATCGGCGTGGCCGCCATGGTGATGATCGCGAATTACCAGTACGGCTGGACATTCTTCGTTCCCGACATCGCCAAGACCTTCGGCTGGGACCGCGCCTCGATCCAGTGGGCCTTCACTCTGTTCGTGCTGTTCGAGACCTGGCTGGTTCCGGTCGAAGGGTGGTTTGTCGACAAGTACGGTCCGCGGATCGTGGTCTTTGTCGGCGGCGTTCTCTGCGCCATCGGATGGATGATCAACGCCGGGGCCACGACACTCAACGGCTACTATCTCGGCATGATCATCGCGGGCCTCGGTGCCGGCGCCGTCTACGGGACCTGCGTCGGCAACGCACTGAAATGGTTTCCCGACAAGCGCGGCTTGGCGGCAGGCATCACCGCGGCCGGCTTCGGAGCCGGGTCGGCTCTGACGGTCGCGCCGATCCAGGCCATGATCCGCGATTCCGGTTTTCAGACGACCTTCCTCTACTTCGGTCTCGGGCAAGGCCTTGTCATCGTGCTGCTCGCCTTCTTCCTGTTTGCACCAAAGCAAGGCCAGGTCCCTGCTGTGGCGCAGAACGCGAACCTCGTGCAGAGCCGCCGCAACTACAATCCGACCGAGGTCATCCGGCAGCCGATCTTCTGGCTGATGTATTTCATGTTCGTGATCGTCGGTGCCGGCGGCCTGATGGTGACGGCGAATCTGAAGCCGATTGCCGGCGACTGGAAGGTCGACAACATCCCGGTGACGCTGATGGGCATGACCATGACCGCCGTGACATTTGCGGCCACCATCGACCGTGTGCTCAACGGCCTCACGCGGCCGTTCTTCGGTTGGATCTCCGACATGATCGGGCGTGAGAATACCATGTTCATCGCGTTCGGCATGGAGGGCATCGGCATCTGGGCGCTCTACATGCTCGGCCACGATCCCGTTTGGTTCGTCATCCTCTCAGGCTTCGTGTTCTTCGCCTGGGGCGAGATCTACTCGCTGTTTCCTTCGACCTGTACTGATACGTTCGGCGCCAAGTTCGCGACCACCAATGCCGGCCTGCTGTACACCGCCAAGGGCACTGCCGCCCTTCTCGTCCCGATCGCCAATTATGTGCAGCAGTCGGCAGGCAATTGGGACAAGGTTTTCTTGATTGCCGCCGGCGCGAACATACTGGCCTCGCTTCTTGCGATTCTCGTTCTGAAGCCTTGGCGAAAAACGGTGGTCGAGAAAGCCGCCGCGCAGGGCGCAACGGGCTGAGGATTCCGCAAAACCACTGATGCAGCTTGGAACGCTCGGCAATTTGCCGAGCGTTTTCTTTCAATTGTGCCGCATGCCGTTGCACGCATAGCGCCGCTTTGTGCTGCGCTGCAAAGCAAGTCATCTCAGCAAAGAAGCAAGTCATCCTTGCGCGCTGGAATATATTATACCAGAATGGTCCGACGCGCGTGATATCCACCGGTCAGTCGATATCCGCCAAGCACCGGAATACCGTAAGAGAACACAAATAGCGCGGTTTGGGAGGATCCATGGTTTCCACTGAAGCGGCCACTCCAGTCCAAGCCAGCGGCTTCCGCTGGCTTCAGCTTGCGATGGGCATCGTCTGCATGGCGATGATCGCGAACCTGCAATACGGCTGGACCCTGTTCGTCGATCCGATCGACGCCAAGTATCACTGGGGCCGCGCGGCCATCCAGCTCGCCTTCTCGATCTTCGTTTTCACCGAGACCTGGCTGGTTCCGGTCGAAGCCTGGTTCGTCGACAAATACGGTCCGCGCCTCGTCATCATGTTCGGCGGCGTCATGATCGCGCTGGCCTGGATCATCAACTCCTATGCCGACTCCCTCACCCTGCTCTACGCCGGCGCTGTCGTCGGCGGCATCGGGGCCGGCTCCGTCTACGGCACCTGCGTCGGTAACGCGCTGAAATGGTTTCCCGACCGGCGCGGCCTTGCTGCGGGCGCGACCGCAGCCGGCTTCGGCGCCGGCGCGGCGATCACCGTGGTGCCGATCGCGAGCATGATCGCGACCAGCGGCTACCAGAACGCGTTCCTGTTCTTCGGTATCGGACAAGGCGTCATCGTGTTCATCCTGGCCCTCTTCCTGCGCCCGCCAACGGCCGCGACGCCGGTGAAAAAGAAGAAGCTGAACCTGCCGCAAACCAAGATCGACTACACCCCGCCGCAGGTGCTGCGCACGCCGATCTTCTGGATCATGTATCTGGTGTTCGTGATGGTCGCTTCCGGCGGCCTGATGACCGCGGCGCAGATCGCCCCGATCGCCCACGACTTCAAGATCGCGAATGAGCCGGTCAGCATCGCCGGTTTCCAGATGGCCGCGCTGATCTTCGCGATCTCGCTCGACCGCATCTTTGACGGTTTCGGCCGGCCGTTCTTCGGCTGGGTCTCCGACACGATCGGCCGCGAATACACGATGTTCATCGCGTTCGGCACCGCCGCTTTGATGCTGCTGACGCTGTCGACCTACGGTCACATCCCGATCGTCTTCGTGCTGTCGACCGCAGTCTATTTCGGCGTGTTCGGCGAGATCTACAGCCTGTTCCCGGCGACCTCGGGCGATACGTTCGGCGTGAAGTATGCCACCACCAACAACGGCATGCTCTACACCGCCAAGGGCACCGCCTCGCTGCTGGTGCCGCTCGCCAGCCTGGTGTCGGCGAAATATGGCTGGCAGGCCGTGTTCGTGATCGGCGTCGCCCTCAATGCAACGGCGGCACTGATGGCGCTGTTCGTGATCAAGCCGCTGCGCCGCGCATTCATTCTCGGCAACGAGGCGACTGCGACTGAAGCTGCGGCACGCGACGCACGCATCGCCTGAACTGCACGCAACAACCGATCTGACAAGGGGCGCACCATGGTGCGCCCCTTTTTGCTATGCGCCGCTGCCTTCTTGGATCTCGCAAGCCTGGAGCAGCCCAATCCGCTGCGCTTCCGGCGGCGTCACCGCGAGTCCCGGCGTGGATGCCAGGCCGGGCTATCGGTTCACGCTCGACAGGAAGCGGGCCAGAATGGTCCGGCTCTGGGTGAGCATCTCGATGCGGTCATCGATCAGACCGACCTGCTGGGCGAGTATTCTTCGCAGGTCGTTGCAGGGCGTAAAATCCGGCCGGGTGTTTCGCACGCATGGCAGCAACTGCCGGATCGTTTCAAGCGTCATCCCGGCCGCGCCGAGCACTTTGATCCTGCGTACGACCTCCTCTTCCGCCGGACCATAGTCGCGATAGCCCGCATCGGTTCGCTGCGGAGAAAGTAATCCCTCCTCTTCGTAGTAACGCAGCATTCGAACGCTGATTCCCGTCCTCCGGGAGAGTTCACCGATTTTCACTGACACCTCTTGACCCTGACAGCGCTGTCAGACCTTACAGACTGTGCTCGTGCAAGTGAACAGCCTTGCAAAGGAGCAACAATGAAAGCCTATCATCTTCATGACGATGCTGGCGTCGGCCGCCTCGTGCGTGCCGATGTCGCCAAGCCCGAACCCGGCAAGAGCGAGGTTCGCATCCGCCTCGAGGCGGCAAGTCTCAACTACCGTGACCTCCTGATCCTCGATGCAGCCGGCCAAGGCGGCCTCAACGGCCGCGTGCCGCTCTGCGACGGCGCAGGGGTCGTCGATGCCGTCGGCTCCGACGTCATGCAATGGCGTGTCGGCGATCGCGTTGCAGCCGCCTACTTCCGCGACTGGGTCTCGGGGCCATTCAAGCGCGGCTATATTCCATCAGCCCTCGGCAGCCGCACGCTGGACGGAGTCCTGACAGAGTACATCGTGCTGCCGGCGACCGCGCTTGTCGCAGTGCCGAAGCATCTCACCTCGGTGGAAGCGGCGACCCTGCCCTGTGCGGCCGTGACGGCCTGGCACGGTCTCGTCACGCGCGGCGGCTTGAGCAAGGGCGACACGCTGCTTGTTCAGGGGACCGGCGGAGTCGCGCTGTTCGGCCTTCAGTTCGCCGCGGCGCTTGGCGCACGCGCGATTGTCATCTCATCCTCGAACGCGAAGCTCGACCGCGCCAAGGCGCTGGGAGCCTCGATCCTCATCAACTACCGCGACACGCCTGACTGGGATGTCGCCATCATGAAAGCCACGGATGGCCAAGGTGCCAGCCATATCCTCGAACTCGGCGGTCCCGGGACCTATGACCGATCGATCCGATCAGTCGCTTCGGGTGGCAAGATCGTTCAGATCGGCGTTTTGACCGGGTTCGGCCCGAAGCCTGATCTGGCGCGCCTTCAATGGGAGAATGCCAACATCATCGGTGTCACAGTCGGATCTGTCGAGCATTTCGCCGCAATGAATCGCTTCCTCGCCGAACACGCGATCCACCCGATCATCGATAGGATCTATGGCTTCGACGAAGTCCCCGAAGCGTATGCCCATCTCCAGTCCGGATCGCATTTTGGCAAGGTCGTCGTGGAGCTGTGAACGTCAAGGCTGGTTTGAAGCTCCATGGCCAATGCGGCGGCAGTTCATGCCGCCGCAGGGAGCGCACCGTCTGTCCTGGCATACCAGGAGACTCAATTCCATTGGACGCCCCGAATGTATCAGACGGTCCGTCAACATTACTGACGTTTTTTCAATAGCTTGTTTTGAAGAAAACATCTCCATCGTCGATTGACAACTGGCATTATGTATACCAAACTTTCATCGTTCCACTCACACAAGGGAGGGTGCAATGAAGGTCGGTGACATCCTGCGCAACAAAACGGCGCGCGTGGTGACGGTGCGGATGAACGAAACCGTCGGCGTGGCCGCGCAATTGATGCGCGCCAGCAATATCAGCGCGCTGGTCGTCAAGGACGTGGTCCGCACAGAAGGCAACACCGCCGTCGGCATGTTCACCGAGCGCGATGTCGTGCGCGCGATCGCCGAGCACGGCGCGGCCGGCGTCACCATGAAGGTCTCGCAGCTGGTCTCGGTGCAGCGCCTCGTCTCCTGCAGCACCTCCGACAGTCTCGAGCACGTCCGCCATCTCATGAACGTGCATCACATCCGCCACCTGCCCGTGATCGACGATTTCGCGCTGATCGGCGTGATCAGCATGCGCGATGTCTCCGCGGCGTTCGACCACGCGACCGCCGCCGCCGCCTGATCTGATTTTCTGAAGAGAACGCGCCTGAGACCGCATCGGCATCAGCCGGTGAGGACGAGCCTTGTCGTGCCCGAATCCCTGTTGAGAGAGCGAGAGACCACGATGAAGATCTGCATCTATGGCGCCGGCGCGATCGGCGGCTATCTCGGCGTCGAGCTTGCGCGTGCTGGCGCCGACGTCAGCCTCGTCGCGCGCGGCGCGCATCTGGCCGCAATGCGCAGCGCCGGATTGAAGCTTCTGATCAATGACGAAGAGCGCGTGGTCACACCGCGCAGCACCGACACCCCGTCCGAGCTTGGCGTGCAGGACGTCGTCATCATCTGCCTGAAGGCGCATTCGGTCACCGGCGTGATCGAGCAGATGCAGCCGCTGCTCGGGCCGCGCACCCGCATCGTCACCGCGGTGAACGGCATCCCCTACTGGTATTTCTACAAGCACGGCGGTGTTCATGAGAACTCGGTGCTGGAGAGCATCGATCCCGGTGGGCGGCAATGGCGCGAGCTTGGCCCCGAGCGCGCGATCGGCTGCATCGTCTACCCGGCCACAGAGATCGTTGCTCCCGGCGTGGTCAAGCACGTCTATGGCAACCAGTTTCCGCTCGGCGAGCCCTCGGGCGAGACGACCTCCGACGTCAAGGCGCTCGCTGCGCTGTTCACCGCGGCCGGCATGAAGGCGCCCGTGCTGGATCGCATCCGCGACGAGATCTGGCTGAAGCTGTGGGGCAATGTCTGCTTCAACCCGATCAGCGCGCTGACCCATGCGACGCTCGACACGATCTGCACCGATCCCGCCACGCGTGCGCTGTCGCGCGCGATCATGCAGGAGGCGAAGACCATCGCGGAGACCTTCGGCGTCAATTTCCGAGTCGACATCGATCGTCGCATCGAGGGTGCACGCAAGGTCGGCGCCCACAAGACCTCGATGCTGCAGGACCTCGAGCGCGGCCGGCCGATGGAGATCGATCCGCTGGTCACCGTGGTCCAGGAGATGGGCCGCATGACCGGCATTCCCACCCCCGCCCTCGATTCGGTGCTGGCCCTGGTCGCGCAGCGCGCCAAGATCGCCGGCCTCTACGAAGACAGCGCGCTGGCGATGTCGGCCAAGGCGGTCGCGTGATGACGATGTCAGAGGTTACGCGCTGGGTTCGCTTCACACGTCGCGGCGAGACCGGTTTCGGCGTGCTCACGCCGGCCGGAATTGCCGTCCACCGCGGCGACATGTTCGGCGCCAATGGGCCGACCGGGCAGATCCTGGCGCGCGCGGATGTCGAGCTGCTGGCGCCGTCGACGCCGAGCAAGATCATCGCGCTGTGGAACAACTTCCATGCGCTCGCCGCCAAGCTCAACGTGCCGGAGCCACCCGAGCCGCTGTATCTCCTGAAGGCGCCGACCAGCGTCGCGGCGCCGGGCGCCTTGATTCGCCGTCCGCCGGCCTATAGCGGCAAGACGGCCTATGAGGGCGAGCTGGGCATTGTCATCGGCAAGACCTGCAGCGCCGTCTCGCCCGCGCAGGCCGATGGCGTGATCTTCGGCTACACCTGCGTCAACGACATCACCGCGAGCGACATCCTCAACCGCGACCCGACCTTCCCGCAATGGGCGCGCTCCAAGGGCATCGACCGCTACGGTCCGTTCGGCCCTGTCATCGCCACCGGCCTCGATCCCAGCCGGCTCGTGGTCCGTACCATCCTGAATGGCGCCGAACGGCAGAATTATCCGATCTCGGACATGATCTTCAGCGCGCAGGAGCTCGTGGCGCACATCTCGCGCGACATGACCCTGCTGCCCGGCGACCTGATCTGCTGCGGCACATCCGTCGGCGTCGGCACCATGAAGGAGCCGGTCAACACTATCACGGTGGCGATCGACGGCATCGGCGAGCTCACCAACGAGTTCCGCCAGTAGGCTGCACGCTCATGGACGCCAGGCGGCCTGGTCCCAGCGCATCGTGCGCGAGGCCTGGACGCTTAGTCGTGACCGGCTTTCCGGCAGGATTGGCGGTGCGAAGCGCGAGGCCGCGGAGTAAGATCCCCTCCTCGCTTCCACCGACAGGACAGTTGCAATGAAGGCCTATGTCTACGGCGCCAATGGCGCTGAGATCGCCGATGTTCCAAAGCCCGCGCCGAAGGGCACCCAGGTGCTGGTGCGCGTCCACGCTTGCGGCCTCAATCGCGCCGATCTCGGCATGACCAAGGGCCATATCCACGGCTCGGCCGGCGGCGTCGGCACCGTGCTCGGCATGGAATGGGCCGGTGAGGTCGCCGAGCTCGGCCCCGACGCCAAGGGCGTCAAGGTCGGCGACAAGGTGATGGGCTCCGGCGCTGCGGCCTTCGCCGAATATACGCTGGCCGATCACGGCCGCCTGTTCCGCAGCCCGTCGAACATGAATTTCGACGAGGCGGCGACGCTGCCGATCGCGCTGACCACGATGCACAATGCTGTCGTCACCAACGGCGCCTTGCAGCCCGGCCAGACCGTGCTGATCCAGGGCGCGAGCTCCGGCGTCGGTCTGATGGCGATGCAGATCGCCAAGCTGAAAGGCGCCTCGCTCGTGGTGGGCTCCTCGACCGACGCAGGCCGGCGTGCGCGATTGAAGGACTACGGCGCCGATCTCGCGATCGATTCCTCCGATCCCAATTGGGTCGATCAGGTGCTGAAAGCGACCGATGGTCAGGGCGTCGACCTCATCGTCGATCAGGTATCGGGCCCGGTCGCGAATCAGAATCTGAAAGCGACCAAGGTCAAGGGCTGCATCGTCAATGTCGGCCGGCTCGGCGGCACCCACGCCGATTTCAATTTCGACCTGCATGCGGCCCGCCGCATCACCTACATCGGCGTCACCTTCCGCACCCGCAGCATCGAAGAGATCCGCGATATCTTCGCGGAGGTCCGCAACGACATCTGGAGCGCCGTCGAGGCGCGCAAGCTGCAATTGCCAATCGATCGCGTCTACTCCTTCGACGAGATCGGACAAGCCTTCGCGCACATGGAAGCCAACAAACATCTCGGCAAGATCGTCGTCACGCTCTGACACCCGCACTTAAGACTTAGTCGCAATCCAATCACGTCGCGCGGCGAGCCGACACTTCGGTTCCGGTCGTCGCGCGCTTTCATGTCGGGGACGACGCTGCTAAATCCCCCGCCATGACCCAGAGCATCACCCATTCCGATCACAGCAAGACGCGCGTCGCGGCGATCTCGATTCTGGCCAGCGCCGCCATGGCGACTGCCAAGCTCGTGGTCGGCGTCGCGATCGGCAGCCTCGCGCTGATCTCCGAGGCGCTGCATAGCGCGGTCGACGTGGTTGCCACCGTGATCACCTGGATGGTGGTGCGCGTCTCCGACAAGCCAGCCGACAACGAGCACCATTACGGCCATGGCAAGCTGGAGAGCCTGTCGGCGCTCGGCGTCATCGCCCTGCTCTACGTGCTGGCTGGCGGCGTGCTGGTCGAATCCTACAGTCGCTTGCGCGATGCAGCTCCCGCGCCGACCCTTTCGGTGATTCCTTTCCTGGTGCTGCTGCTCGACATCGCCGTCAATTTCTGGCGCGCCCGCGCCCTGCACCGCGCCGCGCACGCGACTCACAGCCAGGCTCTGGAGGCCGATGCGCTGCATTTCGCTTCCGACGTGCTCGGCTCGATCGCCGTCATCGTCGGCCTCGGCCTCTCCGCGCTCGGCTTCTGGTGGGGCGACTCGGCCGCGGCGATCGCGGTCGCCATCATGATCGCGGCGCTGGGCCTGCGCCTCGCGCGCTCCACCGTCGAGACACTGCTCGACCGCGCGCCGGAAGGCGCCGCGGAGAAGGCCAGGAGTGCGATCAGGTCGGTGCCCGGCGTCGTCGACATCGAGCGCCTGCGCGTGCGCCTGGTCGGCGCAACGCATTTCGTCGACGCTACCGTGCAGGTGCCGCGCACGTTTCCGATCGACCGTGTCGACGAGATCAAGCGCAAGGCGCAGGCCGCGGTCGGCTCCCGCCTCTCCGGCGCCGATCTCACCTTCACCGCGGTCCCGGTCGCGCTCAACAATGAGAGCGTGCGCGAGCGCATCATGGTGATCGCGCGCAACTCCGGCCTCGCCATCCATCATGTCACTGTGCACGATCTCGGCAGCAAGTTGATCGTCAGCATCGATCTCGAGGTCGCCGGCGACATGAGCCTGGTGGCGGCGCATGAGATCGCGCAGGGCCTGGAGAACAGCATCGCCGACGAATTCGGCGCCGACGTCGAGGTCGACACCCATATCGAGCCGCTGGAGCCGGAGCTGCCGTTCGGCACCGACGCCGCGCCGGACCGCGTCAAGGAGATCACGGCAGAGCTGATGCGCCTGGCTGGCGAGACCGAGGTCCATGACATCCATAATGTGCGGGTGCGCGACACCGAGGCCGGCGAAATCGTTAACTTCCATTGCCGCGCCGCGTCATCGATGAGCGTGCTCAAGGTGCACGACAATGTCGATCACATCGAGCGCGGCCTTCGCCGCGCCTTCCCGGGCGTGAAGCGCGTCATCTCGCACGCAGAACCGCCGCACGCATGAACCTTTAAAGTCACCGTGCGTTCTCGCTTCGGACTCTGTTTGCCCGCTTTTCGCCACCGCAAATCCGCATTGGATAAGATTTCTTTGCATCCCAGGACTCGTTGACTCTCGACAGTGCGACGAAACTGGATTCAAATCACTCTATGATTCGAAAGGGGCTGGGGCTCTTTCGAAACGTAGGTGTTCACTGAAGTTTTGCGGGGGTCTAAAGCATGGCGCGTGCGCATGCCGCGAACGCGTGCGTCCAATCTTCTGATTCGATTAAGGGGTTGGCGCAATCGATCGCGAAACCGGCCTATCAGAGGCTGTTGACCGCTGAACCGGTATTGCGTCGTGCTGTCCCTACTTTGATCATCGCCTTCCTGGTCACCATCTGCCTTGGCGCTTTCGTCCAGGTGCTCGATCAAAGCCGGCAGAAGCGCGCAGCCAACAAGCGCGACCTCGCCGCGATCGCCGATCTGCTGTCCGACCGGATCGGCTATCTCGCCATGCGGCCCGATCGCGTCACCAATATCGAGCGCCTGCAGAGCCTGCTGCCGGATCTGATTCCGACCTGGGGCGCAGCCGCCGGGCGCCACGTCATCATCACCGGCGCCGATCACCGCATCCTTGCGCGGGCGCCGATCGACGCCAGCCTTGGCGAGAACGATCGCATCCTCGATCTGATCTCGACGGCGCAACTGCTGGCCACGCCCGGCCTGCAGGGAACCGTCACCGAGATCCTGCTGCCGAATGGCCGCGGCGCACTCGCGATCTCGCAACTCGTCAAGGCCCTGCCCGGCCGCGTCGTCGTGATCCAGGAGAAGGTCGAGCCGATCTGGGGCTCGGATGCCGCGCTCTCCGTGACGCTGTCGGCCACTACCGGCTTCGTCGTCCTGATCCTTGGCTTCGCCTTCCACTGGCAATCGACCCGCGCCCGCGAGGGTGACCTGATCAACGACGCCGTACGCGGCCGTATCGACACCGCACTCAATCGGGGCCGCTGCGGCCTCTGGGATTGGGACCTGTCGCGCGGCCGAATCTTTTGGTCGAACTCGATGTTCGCGATGCTCGGCCTCAACAACCGCAGCGACCTCTTGACCTTCGGCGAGGTCAACGCGCTGGTGAAGTCCGACGACATCGACCTGTTCGCGATCGCCGACCGTCTCGTCGCCGGCGAGATCGATCATATCGACCAGAGCTTCCGCATGCAGCACACCGACGGCCACTGGATCTGGCTGCGGGTGCGCTGTGAGCTCAGCCAGGGCGCCAGCGATGCCGGCCTGCATCTGATCGGGATCGCCGTCGACATCACCGAGCAGAAGAGCCTCGCCGAACGCAGCGTCGAGGCGGACCTGCGGCTGCGCGATGCGATCGAGACCATCCCGGAAGCCTTCGTGCTGTGGGACGCGGGCAATCGCCTCGTGCTCTGCAATTCGCATTTCCAGAAGCTGCACAAGCTGCCGGACTCGGCCGTCATCCCCGGCACCTCCTATGAGACGGTGATCGAGGTCGGCAAGATGCCTGAGGTGCGCTCGCGGCAGCACGACAACGTCCACCAGATCCCCGGTGCGCGCACCTTCGAGGCGCAGCTCGACGATGGCAGCTGGCTGCACATCAGCGAGCGCCGCACCAAGGATGGCGGGTACGTCTCGGTCGGCACCGACATCACCCGGATCAAGGAGCACGAGCAGAAGCTCGTCGACAACGATCTGCGGCTTCGCGCCACCGTGATCGACCTGCAGCGCTCGCAGGCTGCGCTGGAGCGCCAGGCGATCGAGCTTGCCGATCTCGCCGAGAAGTACTCGCAGGAAAAGAACCGGGCCGAGGAAGCCAACCAGACCAAGTCGAAATTCCTCGCCAATATGAGCCACGAGCTGCGCACGCCGCTCAACGCCATCATCGGCTTCTCCGAGATCATGGGCAGCGGCATGTTCGGCTCGCTCGGCTCGGAGCGCTACCAGGAATACTGCCACGACATCCTCACGTCCGGCCAGTATCTGCTCGACGTCATCAACGACATCCTCGACATGTCGAAGATCGAGGCCGGCCGGATGAAGCTCGACATGGAGCCGCTCGACCTCTCCAAGACGCTCGCGGAATCGCTGCGCGTGGTCTCCGGCCGCGCCCAGGACAAGAGCCTGGTGCTCGACGCCGACATCGCCGGCAACATCCCCGTCGTCGCCGACCGCCGCGCCACCAAGCAGATCCTGGTCAACCTGCTGTCGAACGCGGTGAAGTTCACGCCGGAAGGCGGCCGCGTCACGGTGCGCAGCCGCGCCTTCGAGGACAAGATCGTGCTTGTCATCGCCGACACCGGCATCGGCATTCCCTCGCAATCGCTGGCGCGGCTGGGGCGTCCGTTCGAGCAGGTCGAGAGCCAGATGACCAAGACCTATCACGGCTCTGGCCTTGGCCTTGCCATCGCCCGCTCGCTGGCTCAGCTCCATGGCGGCTCGATGCGGCTGCGCTCCAAGCTCGACGCCGGCACCGTGGTCCGCGTCGTGCTGCCCCGCGACGCCTATAAGGCTACCGCGACGCTGTCGGCGGCGGCGTAGCGCGGCGCATGCCGACGCAGCGGGTTTTGGAGCGGCACGTTTCGCCGCGAATGACCTCTTTGCCGCGGCGCGTGCGCCTTCGGGTCCCGCACTGCAGAACGCTGCTCTGCACGGCCTCGACGCTCGCACTGGTCGGGAAAACACGCTAGTATCGAGCAGGGACGTTGATGTGGGCCTACTGAGGAGGCTCGCCATGAAATCACATGCGCTCCCCTTCGAAAATCGCTGGACCAACGGCGAGCATGCCTGGCAATGGCATTGCGAGCTCGAGCGGCTGGGCGTGCCAAATGTGAGGACGATGTACTGCGAGCACGAGACGCATCACAGCGACGAGCGTGCCGTTGTCTTCGATATTCCTTCAGGATTTGTTCGCGACTGGCTCGCTTTCCACGACCGGCGGACTGCACGTCAGCAGTTCATCTGGCGAGGCAGCGTCATTGCGTTGGGTATGCTCGCCGTGTCGGGAGCGGTGCTGAGCGTCTTGAAATAGAACGCCCCTGATTGGCAGCGAGCGGAGTGGCCGCGTTCCCAGGCGCGAGAGTCGCAAATCCAGGACGCACCTGTCGCAGCGCCCGGCATGATCGCGTCGCGAACAAATATCGGTTCTCCACGCCCTCCTCGCGCGCGCCGGATCGTGTCATGAGCGATGCATGCGCGTGAGCTATGCGAGAGCGAGAACCTGCGGGCTGTAGACTCGCAGGCCGACAATACGGTCTAATCCGAGTCCGTCTCCCGCCTCGCGCGCTTCGCTCGCGCACCTGTTCGACAGAGGACCTCCATGAGCTTTTCCAGCATCTTTGCGCGCGGTGTCGCGCTGGTCGGCGGCGCTGCGCTCCAATGGCGCCGGCTGCAGGGCGACGCGCCGCAGCCGGCCTGGGGCCATCAACCGGTGATTCCAACTGCCAAGCCGCAAGGCGCGCTCCCGACCCTGAAGATGCCGACCGCCAAAGGCTGGAGTCCGGGCCACGTCCCGACGGTTGCGCCGGGGCTCAAGGTCAACGCATTCGCGACCGGGCTGGATCATCCGCGCTGGATCGACGTGCTGCCGAATGGCGATGTGCTGATCGCCGAGGCGACGGAGGTCGCGGGCCCGCCGAGGAGCGTATTCCATTATGCGATGCAGGCGACGATGCGGCGCGCCGCAGCCCTTGGCGTCAGCGCCAATCGCATCACGCGGCTGCGCGACGACAATGGCGATGGCGTCGCGGAGATCCAGACGACCTTCATGGAAGGGCTGAACCAGCCATTCGGCATGGCGCTGGTCGGCGACACCTTCTATGTCGGCAACACCGACGGCATCTTCGCGTTTCCCTACACCGGTGGCGACAAGATCACCGCCGAGGGACGCCGCCTCACCACCTTCAAGCCTGCCGGGCACTGGACGCGGAGCCTGCTGCCGAGCCCCGACGGCAGCAAGATCTATTGCGGCGTCGGCTCGCTCACCAACATCGCCGATGACGGGTTCGAGGTCGAGGACGGCCGGGCCTGCATCTACGAGCTCGACGTCGCGACCGGGCAGAGCCGCATCTTCGCGAGCGGCCTGCGCAACGCCGTCGGGCTTGCGTGGGAGCCGACCACGAAGGTGCTGTGGACCGTGGTCAACGAGCGCGACGGGCTCGGCGACGAGACGCCGCCGGACTACCTGACATCGGTGCAGGAAGGCGGCTTCTACGGCTGGCCCTATTGCTACTGGGGCAAGACGGTCGACGATCGCGTGCCACAGGATCCGGCGATGGTGGCGAAGGCGATCCAGCCGGACTACGCGCTCGGCGGCCACACCGCCTCGCTCGGCCTGTGCTGGCTGCCGGCGGGCACCCTGCCCGGCTTCCCAGACGGCATGGTGATCGGCCAGCACGGCTCCTGGAATCGCAGCACGCTCAGTGGTTACAAGGTCGTGTTCGTTCCGTTCGAGAACGGCAAGCCGGCAGGCCCGGCGCGCGACATCCTCTCGGGCTTCCTCGCGCCCGACGAGAGCGTCTCCTACGGCCGTCCCGTTGGCGTCACGCTCGGCCCCGACGGCTCGCTGCTGGTCGCCGATGACGTCGGCAATTGCATCTGGCGGGTGAGCGCCGCGTAAAAGGCCGCGGTCTGCCGTGGCCCGCGTGAGCGCAAGCGACACGCGGGGCCGGCGTGCGGCGAACCCGGATGTCGCTTCCGCCGTCGCCCTCCGGGCTATGGCGGACAAGTCGCTCATCTTGGCTACGCAAAACCAAGCTGTCGGCTGAGGCCAAAGCCGGGGGTAAGCCCATCCCTCGGCTCGCGCAAGAGTGTCCGCCGCGTGATGTGTCCCGTCCGACCGCACGCTTATCTAGCTTCCTTGCATCGCATGACGCCGACCGCGTTACGACTGCAACATGGCTTGGAGGCTCAACATGGGTTCGGAACAGAAGGTTGCCATCGTCACTGGCGCATCGCAGGGCATCGGCGAGGCGCTCGTCCGCGGCTTTCGCGACGTCGACTATCACGTTGTGGCAAACTCCCGCGCAATTTCGCCGTCCTCAGATCCCGATGTGCTCGCCGTCGCCGGGGATATCGCCGATCCCACCACGGCCGAACGAATCGTCGGCGAAGCGCTCGCGCGGTTCGGCCGCATCGACACGCTGATCAACAATGCCGGCATGTTCATCGCCAAGCCTTTCACCGACTACACGGACGAGGACTATGCGGGGATCGTCGGCATCAATCTCACCGGCTTCTTTCACCTCACGCGGCGCGTCGCGCGGGAGATGCTGAAGCAGGGATCCGGACACATCGTGCAGATCACGACCACCCTCGTCGATCATGCCAACAGCAAAATACCCTCGGCGCTCGCCTCGCTCACCAAAGGTGGACTGAACGCCGCGACCAGATCACTGGCGATCGAATTTGCGGGCCGCGGTGTGCGCGTCAACGCGGTGTCGCCAGGCATCATCAAGACGCCGATGCACAGTCCGGAGATGCACGAATTCTTTGCCAAGCAGCATCCGGTGGGTCGCATGGGCGAAACCAGCGACATCGTCGACGCCGTGCTGTATCTGGAGCGTGCGCCATTCGTGACCGGCGAGATCCTGCACGTCGATGGCGGCCAGAGTGCCGGTCATTGATCTCCTGTGATCCCTTGGGACACGACGCCTCGGCGGCCACGACGAAATGATGTTCGTGATCGGTGCGGCGCCGCCGGCGCGCTCGCGATCGATCTGATGGCGGGCCTGCGCGAGCGGCGTGCGTGACAGGTCGGCGAAGTAGCCCGCATGAGCGTCAGCGATATGCGGGGGTGCTGGTCCCGGATGTCGCTGCGCTCATCCGGGCTACGAAAAGCATCACACCTGCAAGCTCGGCGCGACCTCGCGCGCGACCTGCACCAGGGCGGCGATCAATGGCGTCATCGGGTCGCGCTGCGGGATCACGATGCCGACGCTGTAATTGACCACGGGATCGACGATCGGGATCGAGCGCACCTTGTCGGCAAGCCCGAGCGTCTCGGCGAGCTTGGCCGGCATCACGCTGGCCCAGCGGCCGGTCTTCACATGGGTGTAGAGCACGAGCAGCGAATTCGACGTGAGTGTCGGCGTCGCCTCCGCGCCGACCGAGCGCAGCGCGCGATCGATGATGCGGCGGTTCTGCATGTCCGACGTCAGGAGGCAGAGCGGCACCTGCCCGACCTCCTGCCACGTCACCTGATCGCGATCACCGAACATCGCATCCGGCGCGGTCAACAGGCGGTAGCTTTCGTTGTACAGCGGAATGGTGCGGACCTTGCCGAGCGGCTCGTTCTCCAGATAGGTCAGCCCGGCATCGACCTCGAGATTTTCCAAGAGGCCGAGCACATCGGCCGAGGTGCAGGAGACAATTCGGAAAGAGACGTCCGGATGCCGCGCCCGGAACGGCGTCGTCAGCGAGGCCACCATGCCGAGCACGGTCGGAATCGCCGCGATTCGCAGTTCGCCCGAGAGCTTGTCCTTGAGACTGTTGATCTCTTGCCGCATCGCGCGGAAGTCACCGACGATGCGCCGCGCCCAGTCCAGCGTGCGCTCGCCTTCCGGAGTGAAGCCCTGGAATCGCGAGCCGCGCTGCACCAGCACGACGCCAAGAATTTCCTCGAGCTGCTTGATGCTGGTCGACATCGTCGGCTGGGTCACGCCGCAGGTCTCCGCGGCGCGGCCAAAATGTCGCTCCTTGGCGAGTGCGAGCAAAAGTTCAAGCTTGTCGATCACGACAAAGGCCTTCCGGACACGAGCGAGTGAGCCCCGTCATTATCACGGCAAGTGCGAAAGAGGCACGGGTAAAAGACGCAGGCGCGTGCAGGCCAAAGCGGAAAAACATCGATTCTGCCTAATTTTAGTCGCGTTACGATCGCGTTTCGCTATCGCAGCATGGAACAGCTTTATTGATGTTTAGGGCAATTCCAATTCAGTTGCGCACAACCTCACAACGCACCTGATTGGAAACGCGGATGACGTCGGTCTACGAACCCTGGGAGGCGGCGCGCGGCGCCGAGATCATCTCCGAACATTGCAAGGTCGAAGGCGCGACCCTGGTGATCCTGCACGCCCTGCAGGAGGCATTCGGCTACGTCCCAGAGGAGGCGCTGCCGATGATCGCCGCGGAGCTCAATCTATCGCGCGCTGAGGTTTACGGCGTCTTCACCTTCTACCACGATTTCCGGTCCAAGCCCGCTGGGCGCCATGTGCTCAAGTTGTGCCGTGCCGAGGCCTGCCAGGCCGCCGGCGGCGACGCGCTGGCCGCACGCGCAGAAGCGAAGCTCGGCGTCAGTCTCGGCAGCACCACGCCGGACGAGCGCGTCACCTTGGAGCCGATCTACTGCCTCGGCCTTTGTGCCACTGCGCCGTCTGCGATGCTCGATGGACGCCTGATCGGCCGGCTAAATGAAGCCCGTATCGATGCCCTGATCTCGGAGGCCCAGCGATGAGCCTGCGTCTTTTTGTCCCCCGCGATGCCGCGGCGCTGTCGGTCGGCGCCGACGAGGTCGCGAAGGCGCTGCAGGCGGCAGCGGCCAAGCGCAATCTCCCCATCGAGATGGTGCGCACCGGCTCGCGCGGCCTGTATTGGCTGGAGCCGATGATCGAGGTTGCGACATCGAAGGGCCGTGTCGCGTTCGGCCCGGTCACCGTGGCTGATGTGCCCTCGCTGCTCGATGCCATCGCCGCCGACAGGCCGCACAAGCTCGGGCTCGGACGGACAGAGCAGATCCCGTGGTTGAAGCGGCAGACCCGGCTGACCTTCGCCCGTTGCGGCGTGGTCGATCCGCTGTCGCTCGAGGACTACCGCGCCCACGGCGGCTATAAGGGCCTGGAGCGCGCGCTGACTCTGACACCGGACGCCATCATCGCCGAGGTCACCACCTCGGGCCTGCGCGGCCGCGGCGGCGCCGGCTTCCCGACCGGCATCAAGTGGAAGACTGTGGCGCAGACCAGCGCCGACCGCAAATTCGTGATCTGCAACGCCGACGAGGGCGACAGCGGCACCTTCGCCGACCGCATGCTGATGGAAGGCGATCCCTTCGTCCTGATCGAGGGCATGACGATCGCAGGCATCGCCGTGGGCGCGACCAAGGGCTACATCTACACCCGCTCCGAATATCCGCATGCGATCGCGGCGACCACCAAGGCGATCGAGGTCGCCCGTCGCGCCGGCCTGCTCGGCGCCAAGATTGCGGGCTCGAACTACAGCTTCGATCTGGAGATGCGCACCGGCGCCGGCGCCTATGTCTGCGGCGAAGAGACCGCACTGATGGAGAGCATCGAAGGCAAGCGCGGCCTGGTCCGCGCCAAGCCGCCGCTGCCCGCCCATCATGGCCTGTTCGGCAAGCCGACCGTCATCAACAACCTGCTGTCGTTCTCGGCCATCCCCTTCATCCTCGACAATGGCGCCAAGGCCTATGCCGATTTCGGCATGGGGCGCTCGCGCGGCACCATGCCGATCCAGCTCGCCGGCAACATCAAATATGGCGGCCTGTTCGAGACCGCGTTCGGCATCACGCTCGGCGAGCTGGTCGATAATGTCGGCGGCGGCACCTTCACCGGACGTCCCGTGCGCGCGGTGCAGGTCGGCGGTCCGTTGGGGGCCTACTTCCCGCGCGCGCTGTTCGACACGCCGTTCGACTATGAAGCATTCGTGGCGCGTGACGGCCTGATCGGCCATGGCGGCATCGTGGTGTTCGACGACACCGTCGACATGGCCAAGCAGGCGCGCTTCGCGATGGAGTTCTGCGCCATCGAATCCTGCGGCAAGTGCACGCCCTGCCGCATCGGCTCGACCCGCGGCGTGGAGACCATCGACAAGATCCGCCGCGGCGAGCACGTCGCCGCCAACATCTCGCTGGTCGAAGATCTCTGCGGCACCATGAAACTCGGCTCGCTGTGCGCGCTCGGCGGCTTCACGCCCTATCCCGTGCTGTCAGCGCTCAAGCATTTCCGCGAAGATTTCGGACCTCAACAGCCGCGCCTGCAGGCGGCGGAGTAAGGACATCGCCATGTCGCTCATCCAGGAAACCGATTACGGCACCCCCCGCTCCAAATCCGAGGCCATGGTGACGCTGACCATCGATGGCCAGAGCGTCACGGTGCCCGAGGGCACCTCGATCATGCGCGCGGCCATGGAGGCCGGCACGCAGATCCCGAAGCTGTGCGCCACCGACATGGTCGACGCGTTCGGCTCCTGCCGGCTCTGCCTGGTCGAGATCGAGGGCCGCGCCGGCACGCCGGCCTCCTGCACCACCCCGGCCATGAACGGCCTCGTGGTCCACACGCAGACGGAGCGGCTGAAGCAGCTGCGCAAGGGCGTGATGGAGCTGTACATTTCCGACCATCCGCTCGACTGTCTCACCTGCGCCGCCAATGGCGATTGCGAGCTGCAGGACATGGCCGGCGCGGTCGGCCTGCGCGAGGTGCGCTACGGTTATCAGGGCGAGAACCACGTGTTCGCAGAGGCCAAGGGCGACGTCAATCCGGCCTGGCTGCCGAAGGACGAATCGAATCCGTATTTCACCTACGATCCCTCCAAGTGCATCGTCTGCTCGCGCTGCGTTCGCGCCTGCGAGGAGGTCCAGGGTACGTTCGCGCTGACCATCTCCGGCCGCGGCTTCGACAGCCGCGTCTCGCCCGGCATGAGCGAGAGCTTCCTCGGCTCCGAATGCGTCTCCTGCGGCGCCTGCGTGCAGGCCTGCCCGACCGCGACGCTGACCGAGAAGTCCGTCATCGAGATCGGCCAGCCCGAGCATTCGGTGGTGACCACCTGCGCCTATTGCGGCGTCGGCTGCGCCTTCAAGGCGGAGATGCGCGGCGAGGAAGTCGTGCGCATGGTGCCTTACAAGGACGGCAAGGCAAATCGCGGCCATTCATGCGTCAAGGGCCGCTTCGCCTGGGGCTATGCGACCCACAAGGAACGCATCCTGAAACCGATGATCCGCGAGACCATCGACCAGCCTTGGCGCGAGGTGTCGTGGGACGAAGCATTAGGCTTCGCCGCCACAAAGTTGCGCGGCATCCAGGCGAAATATGGCCGTGACGCGATCGGCGGCATCACATCGTCCCGCTGCACCAATGAGGAAACCTATCTGGTGCAGAAGCTGATCCGCGCCGGCTTCGGCAACAACAATGTCGACACCTGCGCCCGCGTCTGCCACTCGCCGACCGGCTATGGCCTCGCCACCACCTTCGGCACCTCGGCGGGCACGCAGGACTTCGACTCGGTCGAGGACACCGAGGTCGTGATGGTGATCGGCGCCAATCCGTCGGATGCGCACCCGGTATTCGCCTCGCGCATGAAAAAGCGGCTGCGCCGGGGCGCGCGGCTGATCGTGGTCGATCCGCGCCGGACCGATCTCGTCAAGTCGGCGCATATCAAGGCGGACTATCATCTGCCGCTGCTGCCCGGCACCAATGTCGCGATCGTGACGGCGATGGCGCATGTCATCGTGACCGAGGGTCTCGTCAACGAAGCCTTCGTGCGCGAGCGCTGCGACTGGAGCGAGTTCCAGGATTGGGCCGCCTTCGTCGCCGACGAGCGGCACAGCCCCGAAGCCGTTGCCGCGATCACCGGTGTCGATCCGCAAACCCTGCGCGGGGCCGCCCGGCTCTACGCCACCGGCGGCAATGCCGCGATCTATTACGGCCTCGGCGTCACCGAGCACAGCCAGGGCTCGACCACGGTGATCGCGATCGCCAATCTCGCGATGGCGACCGGCAATATCGGCCGCGCCGGCGTCGGCGTGAATCCGCTGCGCGGCCAGAACAACGTGCAGGGCTCCTGCGACATGGGCTCGTTCCCGCACGAGTTGCCCGGCTACCGGCATATCGCGATCGACGCCGTGCGCGAACAGTTCGAGGCGATGTGGGAGGTCAAGCTCAATCCGGAGCCGGGCTTGCGCATCCCGAACATGTTTGACTCCGCGGTCGACGGCACCTTCAAGGGCCTCTACGTGCAGGGCGAAGACATCCTGCAGTCCGATCCGAACACCAGCCATGTCGTCCAGGCACTTTCGTCCATGGAGTGCGTTATCGTCCAGGATCTGTTCCTGAACGAGACCGCGAACTATGCCCATGTGTTCCTGCCCGGCTCGACCTTCCTGGAGAAGGACGGCACCTTCACCAATGCCGAACGGCGCATCCAGCGCGTGCGCAAGGTGATGACGCCGCGCAACGGGCTCGCCGACTGGGAGGTCACCATCGGTCTCGCCAAGGCGATGGGCTTCGAGATGAAGTACAGCCATCCTTCGGAGATCATGGACGAGATCGCGGCGCTCACGCCGACCTTCGCCGGCGTCTCCTTTGCCAAGCTGGATGAGCTTGGCTCGGTGCAGTGGCCCTGCAACGCGAAGGCGCCGGAAGGCACGCCGATCATGCATATTGACGGCTTCGTTCGCGGCAAGGGCAAGTTTGTGGTGACTGAATATGTCGCGACCGACGAGCGCACCGGACCGAGATTTCCGCTGCTGCTCACCACCGGGCGCATCCTGTCGCAATACAATGTCGGCGCGCAGACGCGGCGCACCGAGAACGTGGCTTGGCATCCGGAGGATCGGCTGGAGATCCATCCGCACGATGCCGAGGTGCGCGGCATCCGCGATGGCGATTGGGTGCGGCTGGCGAGCCGTGCCGGCGAGACCACGCTGCGAGCGCTCATCACCGAGCGCGTTGCGCCCGGCGTCGTCTACACCACGTTCCATCATCCCGATACGCAAGCGAACGTGATCACGACCGACTATTCTGATTGGGCGACCAACTGCCCAGAATATAAGGTGACGGCGGTGCAGATCTCGCCGTCCAACGGTCCGTCGGATTGGCAGAAGGCCTATGGCGAGCAGGCGCGGCATTCGCGCCGGATCGCGCCGGTGGTGGAAGCGGCAGAGTAGAACGTTCGATGAAAGATGCGGTGCGCATCGCTGGTCGCCGGGTCTGGCGCGACGGGGCCTTCACCAAAGGTCCCCGCCGCGTGCCGGAGGAGACGGCGCTTGCGCTAACCTATAATGGCGGCACCTACGCCGTCATGATGGGCACGCCGCAGGACTTGGCCGACTTCGCCTTGGGCTTCAGCCTCAACGAGGGCGTTATCACATCGGTCGACGAGATCGTCTCGCTCGACATCGTCGAGCACGAGGACGGCATCGAGCTGCGGATGTGGCTCGCGCCTGAAATCGCCGAACGCATCAGCGCGCGCCGCCGCCAGATAGCCGGTCCCACCGGCTGCGGCCTGTGCGGCATCGACTCCATCGCGGAAGCCGTGCGTCCGAGCGCGATCGTGCCGGAGGGCCGCAGCTTTACGGCACGCGAGATCATGACCGCGCTCGCCAGCATCGAGCCGCTTCAGACCATCAACCACGAGACCCGCGCGGTTCATGCCGCGGCGTTCTGGACCCCTGCCCGCGGCATCGTGGCCTTGCGCGAGGATGTCGGCCGGCACAATGCGCTCGACAAGCTCGCCGGCCATCTCGCGCAGTCGCGCACTGACGCCAGCGAGGGGCTGGTCGTGCTGACCAGCCGCGTCTCGGTCGAGATGGTGCAGAAGGCCGCCTCCATTGGTGCGCCCGTCATCGTTGCCGTCTCTGCGCCGACGGCCCTCGCTATCCGCACCGCGGAGAGCGCCGGCATCACGCTGGTCGCGATTGCCCGCGGCGATGGCTTCGAAGTCTTCACCCATCCCGACCGTATTGCCGCGAGCGCTGAACACCGCACGCGCACCACCTCAACGGACAAAGCGCATGTCGCATAACAACGCTGATCGCCTGGTCTATATGGCCAACCAGATCGGAAAATTCTTCGAGAGCCAGGGCCACGACAGGGCGGTGCCGGGCATCGCCGAGCACATCCGGAAGTTCTGGGATCCGCGCATGCGCAAGATGATCTTCGCGCATGTCGATGCCGGCGGCGCCGGCCTCATGCCCAACGCGCTGGAAGCACTCGCCACGCTGAAGCAGTCGGAGCAGGCCAAGGCCTGATCTGTGAAGGCCTGATCCGCGCCTGACCTTTGGACAATGAGACGAGCCGCGCTCCTGCCTGAGCTAGTGCTGGATCGCGGTCATGATCCGATCGCTGATCTGATTGGGAGTCTCTTCGACAGTCAGCGTGAGGCGCCCGTCAAGCTCGACAACAGAGTGGTCGCCTTGCTTCGACCGCCGATACAGGATGATCCTGTCGACATTGATAGCGACCTCTCCCCAGTCCCTGTCAGTCAGTCTCATAAATCTTGGCACGATGGTCTCCCGTGGCCGCCAGACTGGATCAGCCCCAAGCTGTATTGTTCAGCCATTCCCGTCAGAGGTCTAGCATAGAAGCTGACGCTGTTCGATCAGAAGGCCGCCGAGAGACTTCGCCTGAGTGCGTGCAAGTGCCGGCGGCATAGCCGCCCTACGTTTCTCATCGCCGCTCCCGCTGTCCGCCGCGCCGACCATGATTGTTCGCGGCAGGGCTGTTCGTGCGGCCTGCTAGCCTTCGACCACCGACGTAAACACCCGCCGCACCTCTCCTTGCGTCTCGCGCACCCGCGCCTCCAGCGCCGAGAAATGCGGCGCGTCGCCGGCGCGCGCCAGCACGCGCAAGAGATCATCGCCTGCGCTGTCCGGCTTGAACTTCTCGCTGACGCACAGCCGCAGGATCTGAGTCAGGTCGTGATAGAGCCGCGCGGCCTGGCAGAGAATGTCGGCATCGGAGCGCGGCAGCACCTCGAGCTGCTCGGCCTTGCACAGCACCTGCAGCGTGGAGACGTCGAGGATGTCCGGCTTGGTGGCGGCGTGCACGAGCTGCAGATATTGCGCGATGAAGTCGATATCGACCATGCCGCCAGCGGTGTATTTCAGGTTCCAGGGATCGCTCTCGCCCTTCTCCTGCGCGATCGCGCGCCGCATCTCGGCAACGTCGCGCGCGATCAGCGATGCGTCGCGCGGCCGCGTCAGCGCATCGCGGATGATCGCCTCGATCCGGGCGCGAAACGCAGGTGAGGCCGAGATGACCCGCGCCCGGGTCAGCGCCATGTGCTCCCAGGTCCAGGCCTCGCGCTCCTGGTATTGCGCGAAGGACTCGATGTGCGAGGCCAACGGACCGGCGCGGCCCGAGGGCCGCAGCCGCATGTCGATATCGTAGAGCACGCCGTAATTGGTACGCGAGGTGAAGGCGGAGATCAGGCGCTGGGTGAAGCGGGCAAAATAATGCGCGCCCTGCAGCGAGCGCTCGCCATCGGAATCCGGCGCCTCGGCATCGAAGTCATAGAGCAGGATCAGGTCGAGATCGGAGGATGCCGTCATCTCGCGCGCCCCGAGCCGCCCCATCGCAATGATCGCGGTCTCCTGGTCCTTAATGCGTCCATGCTGCGCGGCAAAGCGCTCGGTGACGAGACCATGCACGGTGTGGACGATGCCCTCGGCGACATCGGCGAATGCGGTGCCGGCCTGCTGCGCGGACACCGTGCCGGAGAGGATGCGGGTGCCGATCAGGAACAGGCTCTCTTGGCCGAACAGACGCAGGCGATCGAGGAAGTCCTCGTAAGCGCCGGCCTCCTTGAGCGTCTCCGCCAGTCGCGCCGACAGCTCGCGCCGGTCCGGCATCGCGCCGAAAAAGCGCGGATCGATCAGCCCGTCCATCAGCTGCGGCTGCCGCGCCAGCATGTCGCCGAGCCTTGGCGCTGCGCCCAGCACCAGCGCGACCAGCGCCACGAGATCACGGTTCTGGCCGAGCAGCGTGATCAGCCGGCCGCCGCGCTGCAGCGCCTGCAGAAAGCGGTCGAACGCGGCGACCGCGCGATCCGGCTCGTCGGCATGGGCGAGGCCGTCGATCAACGCCGGCACGAATTCGGCGAAGGCGGTCCGCGTGGTCTCGGTGCGGAACACGCGATACTCGCCGGCCATCCATTGCTGCAGCGTTCTCGCCACCGCCAGTGGATCCTTGAAGCCGAGCGCGGCGAGGTGCTGAACCAGGTGCGCGTCCCCTGCCCCGGCCGCATAGTTCACCGGCGGCAGGCTCGCCGTTTCCGCCGGATCGCCCTCGAACAGCTTGGCGTAGTGGCCCTGCACGATATTGAGCTGAGACAACAGGTCCAGCGCGAATGCCGCGCGATCCTGATAGCCGAAGAACTGCGCGAAGCGATCGACGGCCTCGGGCTCCTGCGGCAGGCTATGCGTCTGCTCGTCTGCGATCATCTGCAGTCGGTGCTCGACCCGGCGGAGGAACTCGTAGGCCTTGCCGAGCTCGTCGCGCGCCTCGTGGGTGATCCAGTTGCTCGCCGCGAGCGCCTCGAGCGCGACCAGCGTCGGCCGTACCCGCAAGTCGGCATGGCGGCCGCCGGCGATCAATTGCTGGGTCTGGGCGAAGAACTCGATCTCGCGGATGCCCCCGCGCCCGACCTTGACGTTGTGGCCCTCGACCGAGATCTCGCTCTGAGCGCGATAGACCTGCATCTGCCGCTTCATGTCGTGCACGTCGGCCAGCGCCTGGAAGTCGAGATGCTTGCGCCAGACGAAGGGCGAGAGCTCGGCGAGCAGCGCCTCGCCGACCTTGGTGTCGCCGGCGCAGACCCGCGCCTTGATCATCGCGGCGCGCTCCCAGGTGCGGCCCTCCCGCTCGTAGTAATGCAGCGCCGCATCGGTCGACATCGCGACCTGCGTCGAGGCCGGGTCGGGCCGCAGCCGCAGATCGACGCGGAACACATAGCCGTCGGCGGTGCGCTGCTGTAAGAGCCGCGCCATGGCTTGCGTGACGCGCACGAAGAAGGGCTGCGGCTCGATGTCGGGGGAAAGGTTGGTGGCCTCGGGATCGAAGAAGACGATGAGGTCGATGTCGCTGGAATAGTTCAGCTCGCCCGCGCCCATCTTGCCCATCGCGAGCACGAACAGGCCGCAGTCCTGCTCGGGGTGCTCGGCATCCGCGGGCGCAAGGCGGCCACGCATCGCCTCCTGGCGGAGCAGATAGCGCAGCGCTGTTTGCACCGAGGCGACCGCGATGTCGGTCAGCGCCGCCGTGACTTGCATCACCGGCCAGACGCCGCCGATATCGCAGAGCGCCGTCAACAGCGCGGCTTCCGACTTCATCCGGCGCAGCAGCCGCATGACGTCGGCCTCGCTGCTCGCGGCGAAGACCTCGCGCGATGTCGTCTCGATCAGGGCGGCGAGGTGCGACTGCGGGTCGCAGCGCAGAAGGCGGATGAAGCGGGCTGCGTCGGCGCGGATCAGGTCGAACAGATAGGGCGAGAATTCGGCGATGCCGAGCAGGATGGCCCGGCTCGTGCCCTGCGCGAGCAGGTTCCCGATTGCCGCAGCCTGCGCCGGCGCGAGCTCCGCCAGCCAGTCCTGCACGCGATGTTCGGCTTTCTCTGACGCGCGGACGCACGGGCCGGTCGTCAAACGCGCGGCCAAGCATGGTGCGTCCGCGTGTCCCGGCGCGGATGAGATCATGCCGCCTTCTGTGGCACATCCTGCGTTTGAGCCGCAAGCCTCGCGCCGGCATCGGCGCTGGCAGGCAGCACCAGCGTCGCCGTAAGCCCCGGATGCGCATCACCCAGCCTGAGCTCGCCGCCATGCAGGGTGGCCACTGCGGAAGCGAGGCTGAGGCCGAGGCCCGAGCCCGGCAGGGTGCGGCTCGCCTCCAGTCGCACGAAACGCTCGATGGCGTGCTTACGATCGGCTTCGGGAATCCCCGGCCCATGATCGGTGACGCTCAGCAGCACATGCTCGCCGTCCTGCCGCGCCTCGATCAGAATTTCCCGCGCGATGGACGAAGCATCAGTGTCGAGCGGGACCGCAGCCGGCTTGCCGTATTTGATCGCGTTCTCGACCAGGTTGGCGAGCGCCTGGCTGATCAGCTCGCGATTGCCATGCAGCGGTGCCGACACGGTCTTGACCTGCAAGGTCATGCCGTCCTCTTCGGCGAGCGGCTCGTACAGTTCGTGAATGCCGGCTGCGACATCGGCCGCGTCGAAATCGACCATGTCACCGCGGGCCTGGCCGGATTCGGCGCGGGCGATCATCAAGAGCGCATTGAAGGTGCGGATCAGGCCATCGGATTCCTCGATGGTGCGCTCCAGCGCCGACCTGTACTCGGCCTCGGAGCGCGACTTGGCGAGCGCCTCCTCGGCGCGGTTGCGCAGGCGCGTCAGCGGCGTCTTGAGGTCATGGGCGATGTTGTCGGAGACCTCCTTCAGGCCGGTCATCAGCGCCTCGATGCGCTCGAGCATGGCATTGAGGTTTTCCGCCAGGCGGTCGAGCTCGTCGCCGCTGCGCCCGACGGGCAGCCGGCCCGAGAGATCGCCGGCCATGATGCGCTGCGTGGTGCCGGTCATGGCGTCGATCCGGTGCAGCACCCGACGCGCAACGAAGATGCCGCCGCCGATGCCGAGCACGATCACCACCAGCATCGACCATTGCGCGGCTTCCGCGATGACGCGGAACATGCGTCGCCGCTCCTCGAGGTCACGGCCGATCAGCAGCCGAAAGCCGCTCTCGAGCTGCGTGACATAGACCAGCGCGCGATGGTTCTCGTCGCGGGAATCGTCAAACCGGCGGTAGAACGTCTCCGACCAGCCGGAGCTGCCCATCACGCCCGGCGCCAGCGAGCCGACATTGCCCGCGACCGCCTGGCCCGTCGGCGTCGTGACGAGATAGAGATTGGCGCCCGGACGCAGCGCCCGGTTCTCGATGGTGAAGACAAGGCCGCGCAGGCCGCGGCGGTCGTAGATGTCGGTGATCTCGCTGACCTCGGCCGACACCGTGGTCGAAATCTGCTCGGTGATAAGACGCCGGGTGTTCCAGGCGAAATAGGCGAGCAACGAGGCGGCGAACAGCGCGAACAGGAACAGATAGACCAGCGTCAGCCGAAACGCCGTGGTGCGGATGAGCTTGGCGAAGGCCGTCAACGCAATCCATCCCGGATCATGTATCCCGCGCCGCGGATGGTGTGGAGCAGCGGCCGCTCGAACCCCTTGTCGATCTTGGAGCGCAGCCGCGAGATGTGCACGTCGATGACGTTGGTCTGCGGATCGAAATGATAGTCCCAGACGTTCTCGAGCAGCATGGTGCGCGTCACCACCTGCCCGGCGTGCTTCATCAGGTATTCGAGGAGGCGGAATTCGCGCGGCTGCAGGGTCAGCTCGTCCTTGCCGCGCGCCACCCGGTGCGACAGCCGGTCGAGCTCGAGATCGCCGACCCTGTAGGTGGTCTCCTCGGCGGGTCCGCCATGGCGCCGCGACAGCACCTCGACCCGGGCCAGCAGTTCGGCAAACGAATAGGGTTTCGGCAGATAGTCGTCGCCGCCGGCGCGCAGGCCCTTGATGCGGTCGTCGACCTGGCCAAGCGCCGAGAGGATAAGCACCGGCGTCCGGTTGCCCTTATCGCGCAGCGCGCCGATCAGCGACAGCCCGTCCCGCTTCGGCAGCATCCGATCGACCACCAGCACGTCGTAATCGCCGCTTTCGGCCATCGCCAGCCCCTCCTCGCCGTCACTGGCGAGCTCGGCGACATGTCCGACTTCGCGGAACGCCTTGACGAGATAGTCGGCGGACTCGCGGTCGTCTTCGATGATCAAAAGGCGCATCTCGGAAACTGGGACGCTCACGTTTCGATGTCCATCCTACATGGCGCGATCGCCGTTTCCGTGCAAGGCGACCCGCGCCAACAGGTTAATCGGCACGAAGGGCGGGCGGTGAAGCTGGGGGACTTCACCGCCCTAGTGCCTTCCGACGGAGGGGGGCATATTCCAACGGAAGGATCATGGGGTGCGGGCAAAAAACCCGCCCCTGGAGGAAGAGACCGCCGGCGCGGGGGGCGATTGAGGCCGGCGACCCCCTCCATCTCGAAAGATCCGTGCACGATGGACGCGCACGAGTCTCAACCCTTGTCTCAGCGCCTGCTGAGCGCGCGCTTTAGCCCTTGGCGAGCGGCACCGCGACGAAGCGCGACTGGCCGCCGCTCTTCACACGCATCAGGACGCTGTTCTTGTTGTCGTTGTGGGCGGCGGCGATGGCCTCGCGGACATCGCCCGCGGAGTTCACGCCCTTGCCGGCCACTTCGAGGATGACATCGCCTTCCTTGAAGCCCCGCTCGGCGGCGGCGCTCTTGGGGTCGACCTCGGTCACCACCACGCCTTCCTTGCCGGCACCGGCGACACTGTTGGCCGGCGCCACGGTGAGGCCGAGCTTCGGCACGTCGGTACCGCGGCTGAGCTTGCCGCTGTCGCCATTGTCGTTATCGGCCTTGGCCTCGACCGTGTTCGGCAGCTTGCCGAGCGTCAGCTCGATGGTCTTCTCCTGGCCCTTGTGCAGCACGTTGAGCTTGACCGCGGTGCCCGGCGCAATGCCGCCGATGGTGCGGGCGAGCTCGCGCGCATCCTTCACCGGCTCGCCGTTGACCTGGGTGATGACATCGCCCGACTCGATGCCGGCCTTCGCCGCCGGGCCGTTCGCCTGCGGCTCCGCTACCAGCGCGCCCTCGGCCTTCTTCATGCCAAGGCTGTCGGCGATGTCCTGTGTGACGGGCTGAATCTGTACGCCGATCCAGCCGCGGCTGACCGAGCCGGTATCCTTGAGCTGCGCAACGACGCTCTTCACGGTGGCGGCGGGAATCGAGAACGCGATGCCGACGCTGCCGCCGGAGGGCGAGTAGATCGCGGTGTTGACGCCGACCACGTCGCCGGCGACGTTGAAGGCCGGACCACCCGAGTTGCCCTTGTTCACGGGCGCGTCGATCTGGATGAAATCGTCATACGGACCGTTGCCGATGTCGCGGCCCATCGCCGAGACGATGCCGGCCGTCACGGTGCCGCCGAGGCCGAAGGGGTTGCCGACCGCGAGCACCCAATCGCCGATCCGCGGCTTGCCTTCGGCAAGCTTGGCGAACGGGAAGTTCGAGCCGCCCTCGACCTTGATCAGCGCCAAATCAGTCCGCTGGTCGGTGCCGATCACCTTGGCCGTGTAGGTCTTGCCGTCATCGGTCGTGACCTCGACCTTGCTCGCGCCGTCGACCACATGGTTGTTGGTCACGGCATAGCCGTCAGCCGAGATGAAGAAGCCGGAGCCCTGCCCCGTGATCATGCGGCGGCCATTGCCGCGCAGGCCCGGGAAACCATCCTGGCCGCCGAAGCGGCGGAAGAAGCGCTCCATCGGCGAGCCCGGCTGGAACGGCGAGTCCTCGTCATTGCTGTCGTCCTTGGCGAGCTTCTCGTTGATGTTGACCTTCACCGAGATCACCGACGGCTTCACCCGCTCGACGATGTCGGCAAAGCCGATCGGCTGCGCGACCTTGCTGACCTCGTTGTTCACCTGCGCATGCGCAGGGGTCGAGAACAGGGCCGGCGCATTCGACGCGCCGAGCCCGTAGCCGGCAACGCCAAGCCCCGCGACCACCGAGGCCATCAGGGCGAACTTGCGCGCGGCAAGCAGCGAGCGGCGCGGCTGACGGGACGGGATGGACGAGAGATCGGTAGGACGTTCGGTCATTCGGCTTTCTCCAAGGAAGTCTGCAAGATACCTGGTCGTTGGGTGGCTGCTGCCAGCACCTCTATTTCAATGCTGAAGATGGTGTCGCGCGCCTTACGGCGTGCTGGCGAACGCGTTAAACTTCTGTAATGGTTGGACATGAAACCGCGGCAGAATGGCGCAGTCGGGGCGAGTTCCCCACCGGCAGGCGGCGTGGTGGCCAAGTGTGCCGGTTGTGAGGCCCGTAGGGCCCACTTCAAGCCCATTCCAGCCACTTCAGGACAGGCGCCGCGTTGCCGTGGCAGAGATCGCGCCTCGCCCGCCCGTCGTTCCCCGCGAAGGCGGGGAACCCACTACGCCGCAGCTTCTCCATTCAATCACCGCTGTCTCGGAATAGTGGATGCTCCGCCGGAGCCTGTCATCCGGCCGGCCGGAGGCCGGACCGGGTGGCGGAGCATGACGATTGAATATGCCGCCGCGTTCTCGCGACACGACATGCCCGAGTGATGCTCAATAGCTCCACCCTCCTCAACATAGAGGGCACAGGGAAGGCCGGGCGCTAGCCGCGCCCGTGGCCCGCCTGCAGAAAAGAAAGCAGGCGGCAGTCACCACAGGTCTGGCCGAACACGCCCGGCCTTCCCTGCGCGATGGTGTTAACGCTTATACGTGCTCTCCTCGGGGACCGGCTCTCTTGCCCCCGTCGCCCGCGCGCTCGTCGCTGCGCCGACTTGACCTCAGCACCGGGAGGCCAGGACCACACGATTTCACGTCCGCGTCATGCCGTTCGTCCGCGCGTAACACACGCTGCGACACGCCCGCGTCCACCGCATTCCGTTGCCAACGTCCGTGACGATCGCGATACGTCCCCTCAGCGGAACGGAACGGCCGGAGGATACGGCTGATTTGGGCGAAGCGACAAGCGATTTATGTTTTTCCGAAGAGCTTGATTTTCGCAAACAGGGGCGATTTGCCCGACGGCTTGGAGCTTGGCTCTCCAAGCAGGAGCGTCGTCGCTATCCGTCCGAAAGCACGCGCATTACGCTCGCTTGGAGTTTTGACGTTCGTGACCCATAGCGGAGTTCAACCTGCATAGGCGAAGATTACTCGTTTGGCCTTCGGTATGACGATAACCAGCCCAGTCCTGCCGTGCGAGTAGAAGCTTCCAGGTTTCGAGACTGCATCGTTCACCAGCGACTCCACGGAGGGATCAACGACAATTCCGAAGCCGTATTTGTCGAGGTAACTTGATATCTTTCTTCCAAACTTGGCGTCAGGCCATTCGTCATCCCCTTCAGCTATCGGCGTCTCATGCCACTCTGAGTGTGTTCGCTGAAAGCCAATTCGTCGCGCAACATTTTCAGGGCGATTGAAGAAGCTCATGCCTTCTGTGGTGATCTTGTTGGCTACCGCGGCAGATAGGCCGTACATTAAAATGCCAGTCTCGTTGTCTCCCGCTAACGGCAGGAGAATCGATCCCCAATTCTCCTCGTTTGAATACAGGATGCCCGTTACTTCGAGGTCTGCAGGCACAAGGTTTATGTGATGTTGATATTCTATCAGCTTGAAAAATCCATACGAAGCAGCAACGAGTACGATCACGGGCGTAAGGCAACCCGAAGCAAGACGCTGCATACGTTGTTTGGCCAAGGGGAATTTCCTATCGAACTTTGTCCAGGCTAGGCCAAGCATTCGATGTTGCTCTCCCTACGGTGACAAGCGTCTTTCCTGCCAAGATTCGGCAAAAGGGTCAGCGGTAGGTGCGGGCTCGTCCGGTTCTGTGAGCATTTGTCCGGGTGCCTGCCCACTCAACTTTGCTGTCCGAAGCGACGTCGGCGTTGGCCCTTCTGTAACCTAGTACGTAGGGCGGGTCAGTTAGCCGAAGGCGTACCCCGCTGCGCCGCCTTCTTGGGCCGACCATGGCTCGATGGCGCTGGGGCCTGCTCGTGATCGGCTTGATCTGCAATCTCCTGGTCCTGCCGGTTGCCAATCCGCCCTGCGGCAACTGGCCAGCCCCAGATCGCAGATTCCTGACGGTTTGGATGTGTCGCAGGCTTACGGGGGTTGCCAAGGCAGGCAGAGCTTCCCATAGTTGACACTTGGAGCAGACAAAGATGAATGTGAACGTCTCATTGACCGACGAGCTCAACGATTTCGTCCAGGCGCAAGTCTCGAGCGGACGCTATGGCTCCGCAGACGAAGTCGTGCGCGAGGCGCTTCGGTTGCTGGAAGAAGCAGAAGCATCCCGTCTTGCATTCCTCCGAGCGGCTTGGGCCGAAGGGCAAGCCAGCGAGGATGCCGGCCCGCTCGACGGCTCGTCCATCAAGGAGCAGGCCCGCCGCGGCCCGAGAAGCTCGGGCCGGTAAGTGGGCGAGGTACGCCTTTCCAAGCTTGCGCAGGACGATTTGGTCGAGATTTGGCGTCGGATCGCCGCGGATAACGGGCCAGCAAACGCGGATCGCTGGATCGATCGTATCGAAGCCAGATTGCGTCAGCTCGCTGTCTTCCCGGAATCTGGACCAGCCCGGTCCGATATCGCGCCCGCGGCGAGAATACTGGTCATCGCGCGATGGCTTGTTCTCTATCAGACGGAAACGGCAGGGGTGCGCATCATACGGATCGTGGATGCTTCCCGGAACTTGGGCGAAATCGACATCTCGGATGAATAACTGACGCGGCGCGGGAGTTAGTCGAATTCCCCGAGCGTAGCCCGCATGAGCGACAGCGACATGAGGGACCGAGCACCCGCATATCGCTTCGCTCATGCGGGCTACGGCCACCGCGAGCGCTCACTCACCTTCTGCCGCCGCCACTCGCCGGGGCTGGTGCCGACCAGGCGGGTGAAGGTCCGGGTGAAGTGGCTCTGCTCGGAGAAGCCGCACTCCAGCGCGATTTGCGCCAAAGACAGCGTCGACCACAGCAAGAGGTCCTTCGCGCGTTCGAGCCGGCGCTGCACCAGCCAGCGATGGGGCGTCAGGCCGGTGGTCTTCTTGAAGGTGCGACCGAACTGGCTGAGCGACAGATTGCAGCGGCGCGCCACCTCATCTAACCGCACGCCGGTGGCGAGCCCTGCCCGCAGCATGGCTTCCGCGCGGCGTTGCTGCCATGGAGCCAGGCCGCCGACGAGCGGAGCAGCGGACGGCACGCTGCCATAGGCCGCGGCGAAATGGGCGCGAAGCGCGACCGCGCTGTGCGGCACGGCTGGCGAATTGGGCTCGCGGACATCGCCGATCACGGACGCCACATCATCGCGCTGCTCGGCCGCGGGAGGCCTGGTGCGGCTGCAGGGCGGCGGCTCGCCGATGCCGGGCCGGCCGGCGGCCTCAGTCGCGTTGCGCCGGGCAGCCATGCAGGCGAACTCCTCTCATGTGCGGACCGTCGTCAGGACAGCCAGGGGTCGCAGATGAGCTCGCGCATCGGTTCGAGGATCATGTGATAGCCGCGCCCGCGGTCCGTCCGCACGCGGAACAATTCGCGGTGCGTGTTACGCGAACATTTCAAGCGGCCGGAGACGCGTTGCGGCGGCAATGTCGGACAGCCGTGAGCATCTGCTCTACCTGAGCTGCTACGGCCGCAGACACGGCAACGGTGCAAGCTCGTGCCACTCTCTGGCGTCATTCCCCGCGAAAGCCAGGAATCTATTACGCCGCGGCTTCTCGGGCACGAGAGCCTTTTCCGTTTCCGATTGAATCGGAACGGAGGCTCTAGCCTCTTGTTTTGACGCGTTTTCTTAACGCGAACCGGTATCCACTTCGCTTGAAAACGCTCTAACGACCGCCTCCGTGTACTGGATCCCCGCCTACCCGGGATGACCTGAGGATGTCGCTGCTCCGCGAGTCCGCCCGTCAGCTCGCCTTGACGCTGATGATGAAGGCGTCGACCTCGCGCTTCAGCGTCTCGGCCTGCTGGGACAGCTCGACAGCGGCGTCGCGGGCGTCGGTGGCCATGCGGCCGGTGTCGGCCGAGGTCGAGGTGATCTGCGCGATGTGCTTGGAGACATCGAGCGTGCCGCGCGCGGCCTCCTGGACGCTCTTGGAGATGTCCTGGGTGGCGTTGCGCTGCTGAGCGGTGTCGACCTCGATGCCCGACATGATGGCGCTGATCTCGGACAGCGTGGCCGAGATGCCCTCCATCGCGCCGCGGGTCTCGGCGGTGATGCCCTGGATGCTGGCGACATGCGCCGAGATTTCGTCGGTCGCCTTGCTGGTCTGATGGGCGAGGTTCTTCACTTCCGATGCGACCACCGAAAATCCCTTGCCGGCCTCCCCTGCCCGCGCCGCCTCGATGGTGGCGTTGAGCGCAAGCAGATTGGTCTGCGAGGCGATCGCCTGCACCAGCTGCACCACGGCGCCGATCTTCTCCGCCGCCTCCGACAGCGCGTGGATGGTGTCGCGGCTCTTTGCGGCTTGCGCGGCGGCACCCTCGGCGCGCTGGGTCGCATCGGTGACGCGGCGGCTGATGGTGCCGATCGACTGCGTCATCTCCTCCGCGGAGCCCGCCACGGTCTCGACGCTGCGATTGGCGTGGCCCGCCGCGCTTTCGACCGCACCAGCCTTGCTGGAGGTGTCGTTCGCGGCCCTGGACAGCGTCTCGGCGTTGCTCTTCAGCCGGACCGCCGATGAGGCGAGGCTGCCGACCACGCTGGCGACGAGGCCATTGAAGCCCTGGATGCGCTCGTCGAGATAGCGCGAGCGCTCGGCCTGGCGTTGCGCCTCCTGCAACTCGCGCTCCGTCAGGCGCTGCCGCTCGATGCCGTTGGTCTTGAACACTTCGAGCGCGCCGGCCAGGAGGCCGATCTCGTTGGCGCGGCCGAGGCCTGGAATCTTGGTCTCGTATTTCTGGTCGGCGACGTCGCGCATCGCGCGCACCATTGCCGCCAAGGGGCGCAGGATGCCGTTCTGGACCGCGCCATAGGCGGCGGCGCAGACGGCGATCGCGAACAGCGCGATCAAAACGCAGGCGGTGAGAAAATAGGAGAACGCCGACTGAGCCTGCTGATAGATCTGCATGGCGTGATCGCGGGACGGCCCGCTCAGCGCGGCGAAATCCGACGACAGGCTGGTGATCTGGTTGTTCAGATAGAGCACGGCAATGAAGCCGGTGCCGCCGCCGATCGCGAGCAACAGCAGCAGCGAAGCGACGACGGCTCCAACGAGGAATCGGATGGTCAAATTGCTGTTGGAAAACATCGGCCTCTACCTGACGCAAGTCGCGAATTGGAGCGACAACGTTTCAGGCAAAGGTAAAGATCGATGTAAGCCCCGCGCCCGTTGGCGCGTGACAGCGCCTACGTATGATCCCGGAGGTCAGGTCTGTCGCTGCGGCGGATCGGTCGACATCAGCGCGGCGATGCGGGCCTCCTCGTCCGCCGTGAGGCCCGCAGGAGCGTGCGCATTGCGCCTGGCGCGCCGGCGCGCCTGCAGCCACAGTGCAAGCCCGCCGCCGATCAGAAGCAGCGGCGTTAAGAGCCACAGCAGCAGGGTCTCCCGCTCGAAGCGGGGCCTCAGCAGCACGAACTGGCCATAACGCGCGACCAGGAAATCGATCACCTGATGATCGCTGTCGCCGGCGGCGATGCGCTCGCGCACCAGAAGGCGCAGGTCGCGCGCCAAGGGCGCCTCGGAATCGTCGATCGACTGGTTCTGGCAGACCATGCAGCGCAATTCACGCGACAGATCGCGCGCGCGCGCCTCCTTCGCCGGATCGGACATGATCTCGTCGGGCTGCACCGCATGAGCAAGTGGCGCCGCGATCAGCGCGACGGCGAACGAGAGCGAGATGAGAATGCGTCGCATCCGGCCTACTCCGCCGGCTGCAGCGCGCGGGCACGCGCCGGCTGCGGCGCGCCGACACGCAATCTGCGATCCGACAGCGACAGCAGCCCACCGAACGCCATCAGCACCGGTCCGAACCAGATCAGCAGCACCAACGGCTTGTGATAGACGCGCACGGCCATGCCGCCGTCGGCGGTCGCGTCACCGAGAGAAATGTAGAGCTGGCTGACGCCGCGCGTCATCAGCGCCGCCTCGGTGGTCGACATGCCGCGCGTGGTGAAGGTGCGCTTCGACGGCGTCATCACCGCGAGCGGCTTGCCGGCCGCGCTGACCTTGAAGGTGCCGACGACCTCGTTGAAATTCGGGCCCTGCCGCTGCTGCATGCCCTCGAAGGTCAGCTCGTAGCCGGCGATCGGCCTGGCGTCGCCCGGATGCATGGTGCCGATATATTCGCTGTTCCAGGTGGTCTCGCAGACGATGCCGATCAGCGCGACGCCGAGCCCGGCATGGGCGAACGCCGTGCCCCACACCGAGCGCGGCAGTCCGCGGGCCCGGTGCAGCGATATCACAAACGGAACACGCGCGAGCCCAACGCGCTCGACCAGATCGACCACGGCGCCGGCGATGACGAAGACAGCAAGGGCGATCGCCAGCGGCGCCAGCGCGCTGCCGCCGCGCGCCCAGGCCCACGCAATCGCAAGACCCACCAGCGCCGCAATGCCGGCGGCCAGCAGCCGCTGCGCGGCCCCGAGCAGATCGCCACGCTTCCAGGCCAGCATCGGCCCGAACGGCACCGCGATCAGGAGCGGCAGGAATAGCGGCCCGAAAGTCAGGTTGAAGAACGGCGCGCCGACCGAGATCTTCTCGCCCGTCAGCACCTCCAGCGCCAGCGGATAGAGCGTGCCGACGAACACAGTGGCGCAGGCCGTCGTCAGCAGCAGATTGTTGAGCACCAGCGCGCCCTCGCGCGAGATGGGCGCGAATAGCCCGCCCTGCTTGAGCGCGGTGGCGCGTCCTGCGAACAGCGTCAGGCTGCCGCCGATGAAGGCGCAGAGGATGACCAGGATGAAAATGCCGCGGCTTGGGTCGGTGGCGAAGGCGTGCACGGAGGTGAGCACGCCGGAGCGGACCAGGAAGGTGCCGAGCAGCGACAGCGAGAAGGTCAGGATCGACAAGAGAATGGTCCAGACCTTGAGCGCGTTGCGCTTCTCCATCACTAAGGCCGAATGCAACAGCGCAGTGCCGGCGAGCCAGGGCATCAGCGAGGCGTTCTCGACCGGGTCCCAGAACCACCAGCCGCCCCAGCCCAGCTCGTAATAGGCCCAGTAGGAGCCCATCGCGATGCCAAGGGTCAGGAAGATCCAGGCCATCAAGGTCCACGGTCGCACCCAGCGCGCCCAGGCCGCATCGATGCGGCCCTCGAGCAGCGCCGCGACGGCAAAGGAGAACGAGATCGAGAAGCCGACATAGCCGAGATAGAGCATCGGCGGATGCACTGCGAGGCCGATGTCCTGCAGCACCGGGTTGAGATCGCGCCCCTCGAGCGGCGGATTGGCGAGCCGCGCAAACGGATTCGAGGTGACCAGGATGAACAAATAGAAGGCGCTGGCGATCCAGGCCTGCACGGCGAGCACGCGCGCCCGCAAGGGCAGCGGCAGGTTGTTGCCGAAGGCTGCGACGAGGCCGCCGAACAGCGCCAGGATCGACACCCAGAGCAGCATCGAGCCCTCGTGATTGCCCCAGACGCCGGTGATCTTGTAGATCAGCGGCTTCATCGAGTGCGAGTTCTCGAACACGTTGGCGACGGAGAAGTCCGAGGTGACGTGCAGCGTCACCAAGAGCGCAAACGAGGTCAGCGCGAACACGAGCTGCGCCAGCGCCGCCGAGCGCGCCACGTTCATCAGCGCCGGATCGCGCAGGCGCGCCCCGACCATCGGGATGACGGATTGGATCAGGGCAAGGCCGAGCGCCAGCACCAGCGCGTAATGTCCGGTCTCGGCGATCACTGCACAGCTCCGTCGGCGGTCTTCTCCGCGGTAGTTTTCTCGTCATTTGCACGCATCGAGACCGGCCCCGGCTTATTCGGCGCAGCCTGCTTGCCGTAATCGTCCTTCCAATGGCCCTGCTTCTTCAGGGCATCGGCGACGTCCTTCGGCATGTAAGTTTCATCGTGCTTGGCGAGCACGGTGTCGGCGCGGAAGGTGCCGCCAGCGTCGAGCGAGCCTTCGGCGACGACGCCCTGCCCTTCGCGGAATAAGTCCGGCAGCAGGCCCTTGTAGGCAACAGGCAGCTTGGCGCCGCCGTCGGCGATCTCGAATGTCACGGCAAGATTCTCGCCGCGCACCAGCGAGCCCGGCTGCACCAGGCCGCCAAGGCGGAAGCGCCTGCCCGGGCCGATATGCTTTTCCGCGACCATGGTCGGGGTGGAGAAGAACACGATGGAGTCGCGCAGCGCATTGAGCACCAGCGCGGCCGCCACCGCGAGCACGGCGAGCGCGCCGCCGATGATGGTCAATCGCCTTTGCTTGCGTGTCATGCCAAAATCCCGATCGCAGGCGCCATCCTGCTCATCCATCCAGCCCGAACGTCTTGGCGCCCTCGTTGAGCTGCCGCAAACGCTCGGCATCATTGGCCATTGCGGCCCGCGCATCCGACAACGCCGCTTTGGCCTTTTCGGGATCGCCCATCACCATATAGGCGCGCATCAGCCGCAACCATCCTTCGACGTCATCGCCGTTCTGCTTCAGCCGCGCGGCGAGCCGCTCCACCATGCCGCGGATCATCGCCTCGC
Organism: Bradyrhizobium sp. STM 3557; assembly: GCF_045571465.1. Lineage (NCBI taxonomy): Bacteria > Pseudomonadati > Pseudomonadota > Alphaproteobacteria > Hyphomicrobiales > Nitrobacteraceae > Bradyrhizobium > Bradyrhizobium sp. STM 3557. The sequence goes on along the minus strand of NZ_CP120697.1, from coordinate 3,286,734 downwards.
GGTCCGGCTCGGCCATGTCCTTGGCGGCCGCCATGGTCTCGGCCGGCAGCGCCGGAACCTCAGCGCCTGCCGGGGGCTGGCCGCCGCCGACCCGGCCGAGCGAGGCTGCGACCAGCGGCCGCCAGGGCGCATCCGCCGGCGCCTTCTCCAGCATCGCGCGCCAGATCGCGGCGGCGTCAGTCTTGCGGCCATCCTGCTCGGCGGCAAGGCCAAGGAAGTAGTTCGCCTTCGGCTCGTCGGCATCGGCCGCATGGGCGCGCTCGAACTCGGCCTTGGCCTCGGCGGTGACGACGCCGCCTGCGCTCGCGGCCAGAACCTCGCCGAGATCGGCCCGCAATCCAGGCTTGTCGCCGCCATATTTCAGCGCATTCCGATAGGCCTGGATCGCATCATCGGCGCGACCGAGCCGGGCCAGCACCGGCGCCAGCACGGTCCAGCCGCGCGCATCCTGCGGGTTCTTCGCAAGATGCTGCTCGACCTGGTTGACCAGGGCTTCCATCGGCTGCGCGCCGCCAGGCGCGCTCTTGCGCGCGAGCAGCGGAAAATCCGGCAGTTGCGGCGAGCCGAGCGGCAAATAGATCGCCAGCGCCACCAGCGGCAGCCCCACCAGCGCCAGCACGGCCACCGCCCGGCGCATGCCGATCGCGCTGCGCACCGGCAGATCGCTCTCCTGGTCGGCGGCCGCGAGCAGCCGGCGGCCGATTTCGACGCGGGCGGCCTCGGCCTCGGCCCTGCCGATCAGGCCGGTGGCGACGTCGCGCTCGATCTCCGCCAGCTGGTCCTTGTAGACCGACACCTCGCGGCCGTCCGCGGGCACACGCGCGCCAAGCCCCAGCGGCAGCAGGATGGCGAAGATCGCCGCGGCCGTCATCAGCGCGAACACGAACCAGAGGGTCATCAGGCGGGGTTCCAGGGAGCGCTCAAGGGGCAAGCGCCGTGCGCCGCTTTTAACCAGCACGGCTCCCACCGGCAATTCACAATCGACCGCTTGCTACCCTACCTTCAGAAGCCGAAAAACCCTGGGGATATTACGTAGTTAGCCGACATGCGTTAGGCGATGGCGAAATCGGCGCTCCTGGCCAGATCTTCGCCATGCGCATTGAGCGCCTTCAGGAAATAGGTTCCGGGCCTGACCTGTTCCGGCAAACGGATGCGCAACGATCCGACCGGCATCGGCGATGTGATGGTGATGACCGGTTCCGGCAGCGGCTCGCCGCTGGCCTTCTCGACCAGGACCACCTTGGCCCGAACCATCAGATTTCGGTAGGTCGCACGGATGATGCGGTTGTCGAATTCGACAAAATTGATAACAGAATTCATGATCGCAATGAAAAGAGGATTCGCGCATCGACGGTATGCTGTAGCCGCCGGCGCGGTCAACTATAAATTGTAGAAATCAGATCAGGGTGAATGAATTGCTAACGCGCGAGGGCTTAGCTCGCACGCGATGATTTGCGCTCGCCGCTTGTCGCATTCTCCGCTGCCCTGCTCATCAGGGCCGCGTAGTCATGACCAAACAGCACGCCGCAGAAGCGGATGGCGGCAGCGACCTGGGACTGCCGATAGGCACGCGCGCGCGCATCGCCGCTGCGCAGCGACTGCACCAGCGCCTCGGTGGCCTTCTCCACATATTGCTGCAGGTCGGTATAGGTGCGCAGCGTCACCTCGTTGATGGCGAGCTCGCTGGCATAGGTGCGGCAGACCGCGACGAATTCGATCAGCGCCGCGACCTCCTCGACCTCGCTCGTGTCGACGCCGGCGCCCGGCGGAATGTCCTTGTCGGCGCGCTGGCGCAGGATGCGCCTGACGCGCCCCGGGACGCTATCGATCTCCGACTGCAACGCGTTGGAAATGTCGGCCCTGAGCGCGGTGAGCTGCTTGCCCCAGGTCGATTCGCTGCGCAGGTCGAGCTCGGTGCGCAGGCCGCGGACGCCGTCATGCAGCGTCTTCAACGTGTCGCCGATATGGGCGAAGTGGCCGCGCCTGATGTCGGCGCGCAAGCTGGCCGCGAGCGTTGCCAGATCGTGCAGCGCGATGGTGACGGCGACGCCATAGGCCGTCGCGGCCACCCTGATCTCGTCGTCGGAGGCTGCGATCTTGGTCGCCAGGCGGATGATCTGCCAGGGCGCGGCGAGCCGCTGCGTGACCGTGGACAGCGCGAAGGGCAGCATCTGCGGCGTCTGCAGCGACGGCACGTTGATCGCCTCGGTCACCGAGGCGATCTGGGAATCGCCGAGCGCCCTGATAATGCTGGGCAGGCGGCCATTGAGGCCGTCCAGCGCCTCGCGATTCTGCAGCACCAGCGCGATCGGCAAGAGGTCGTCGATCACGCTCTGGGTGCCGATCCGGCTGAGCGCGCGCTGCCGGTCGCCGGTCGCCTGCGGGCCGACCAGCTTGAGCAGCGCCTCGGCGGTGGCGAGCTGCAGTTTCCGCGCCGCCACCTCGACCTCGCGCGAGCTCTCGCCTGACGTCGCGATGGCGTCCTCGTAGTCGCGGGTCTTTTCCGGGGCGCCTTCGCGGCCAAGCCACATCCAGACCGGCAGCAACGAGGCGCGGCGAATCTGGCCCGGCCGAACTGCGCCGGTGCTGTCGGTGAGAAACGGCTCGAGCGGCCGGAACAGCCGGCGCGGCGCATCGCCGCTGTGTCGCCTGTCCTCAGGAGTTTTCGGGCGCGACGCCTCCTCGACGCGCGGACGCGCCTCGGGCGCGGGACGTGCCACCTTGCGGAGCTGATCGAGCACCAGCGTCGCGACAGCCACATCCTGGCCGCGCTCGATCGCACGCTCGAACTCCCGCATCAGGAGCGCCTGCGCGGCTGGCGGCAGTTGCCCCAGATATTCCCTTAACCGCTCTTGTGTCTGACCCATGGGCCGGCGTGCAGATGTCGAAGCTTAAAGACGGCAAGACGCGCGTCACCGAAACCCACCTTAGAGGTCGCGGTATTAAGAACACGTTGAGGACGGCGGATTTCCCGCCCCACTCTGGTACGGCCACCTCTCATGCGAGACGGCGTCACCTGCGCCGCATCAGATGCATGGCAGCTTCAGCTCGGCCCTGAGGCCGCCGATTGGCGCGTCGCTGAGCGTCAGATGGCCGCCATAGAGCGCCGCAAGATCGCTGACGATCGACAGCCCGAGCCCCGATCCCGGCTTCGATTCGTCCAGGCGCTGGCCGCGGCGGGAGACCTGGGCGCGCTCGGTCGCCGACAATCCGCGCCCGTCATCGTCGACAATGATCCGCAAGGTCGGCGGCGCGCCGGCCTGCGCCGGCGGCTCGACGCTGGCCTCGATCGAGACCCGCGAGGACGCCCATTTGCAGGCGTTGTCGACGAGGTTGCCGGTCATCTCGTCAAGATCCTGACGCTCGCCGCGAAACCTCGCGGCGGGATCGGCCTTGGCCTCGATCAGGATGCCGCGGTCACGATGGATCTTCTCCATCGTCCGGCGGAGCGCCTCGATGGCGGGCGCCACCTCGGTGATGGTGCTGACGATGGTGACGCGGGCGGCGATGCGGGCCCGTTCGAGGTGATGGGCGACCTGGTCCCGCATCACGTCGGCCTGCTCCAGCACCTTGGCGGCGATCGGATCGGCGCGATGCGCGGTCGCCTCGTTGACGATCACCGACAGCGGCGTCTTGATCGCATGCGCGAGGTTGCCGACGTGGGTTCTGGCCCGCTCCACGATCTCCCGGTTGGCATCGATCAGCGCATTGGTCTCGCGCGCCAGTGGCGCGATCTCGACCGGAAACGCGCCCTCCAACCGCTCGGCGCGGCCGGAGCGGATGTCCGCAATCGCCTCCGAGATGCGCTTCAATGGCGCAAGGCCATAGCGCACCTGGAATAGCGTGGTCAGCAGCAGCACGATGCCGAGCGCGGTGAAGGTGCCACCGAGATAGTAGTCGAAGCTGCGGGTCTCGTCGAAGATCTCGGATGCGTCACCGGCGACGCTGACCAGGAATTTGCCGTCCGAGCCGAGATCGACCGGACGCTCCACCACACGCAGGTCCTGGTTCTCCGGTCCCTCGACATAGCCGATACGGATGCCGGCCGGCGACAGCTCGATCCCCTCGTCCTCCAGCTTGGGCAGCTTCTTGTCCCACAGCGAGCGCGAGGCCCGTACATCGGGCTTATCGGTGTCGGTGCGGGTGATCTGCCAGTACCAGCCCGAGAGCGGCAGCTCGAACAGAGGCTCGCCCAGCGACTGGAATTGGCGGTCGGGCGGATCGTCGGGGGTCGCGACCTCCGCGATCAGTGTCCTGAGATAGAGATTGAGCCTGCGGTCGAAGGCCCGCTCGGTCGCATTGCGATAGACCGAGGACAGCACGAAGCCGGTGATCGCGAGGATGACCACGAGCCACGCGGTCGCGGACAGGAACAACCGGGTGGCGAGCGAACTCTGGCGCATGGCGGCAAATTAGCGGAAGGAAGCGTGCGCGGCCACCTCGCAGTGCGAGGCGCCTGCCCTTCCGCGTTCAGGCGCCGGTCGGCGGCGGCGTCAAGAGATAGCCGAGCCCGCGCACGGTCTGGATGACGTCGCAGTCGAGCTTCTTCCTGATCCGGCCGACGAACACCTCGATGGTGTTGGAGTCGCGGTCGAAGTCCTGGTCGTAGAGATGCTCGACCAGCTCGCTGCGCGACACCACCCGTCCCGAATGGTGCATCAGATAAGAGAGCAGCCGATACTCATGCGAGGTCATCTTTACAGGGTTGCCGGAGACGCTGACCTTGCCGGTGCGGGTGTCGAGCGACACCGGCCCGCAGGTCAGTTCGCTCTGGGCATGACCGGCAGAGCGGCGCAGCAAAGCGCGGATGCGCGCCAGCACCTCCTCGAGGTGAAAGGGCTTGGCGACGTAGTCGTCGGCGCCCGCGTCGAAGCCCTGCACCTTATCGCTCCAGCGGTCGCGCGCGGTCAGGATCAGCACCGGCATGGCCCTGCCATTGCGGCGCCACGCCTCCAGCACCGAGATGCCGTCCATCTTGGGCAGGCCGATGTCGAGCACGACGGCGTCGTAGGGTTCGCTGTCGCCGAGATAGTGCCCCTCCTCGCCGTCAAAGGCGCGATCGACGACATAGCCGGCATCGCTGAGCGCAGTGGTGAGTTGACGATTGAGGTCGGGATCGTCCTCGACAACGAGCAGGCGCACGCTTGCCTCCAAAGCTGAAAACGCACGATTTCACTGCTCTAAGATGACCCGGACGGCCGTGAACCGTTCATGAACGGAACCCGCCGCTAAACGTTACTTTTTTGTCATCCGGCTTGGTTCGCCCCGGGGCAGACCCAGCCGTCTGCCGAGCAAGAAATCGCGCGCGATATAAGCGCCTGCGCTTCGATGTGGGAAGTCCTATCCACCGACGGCCAACGGAGAGTGCCGATCTCTCCCCTGGTCTCGGCCCTATGCCTGGAGCGTTCGAACCGTACTTAGGTAGGGACCGGGCTGCTCAGTAGGTCATGCATGATCTTGGGCAGTGCATAGGACGGCTCAAAGTGCGTTCGCTCCCCTCGCACCGCCAACCAACCTTCAGGTGTGGAAGAATGCGAACCAGACCAGGCCAAGGATCAGGAGCGCCAGCCCGGTCGAGATGGCCAACATCGCAAGCACGGACGGTCCTGGTTCTCCCTGACGGGCTTCGGTCGGGGTTTCGATGATCTGCTGATGTCGTCTGGTTGCCATGGCGCCTCAGCTCCCTGGAATCTGCAAAATGCGGCCTTCCGCCCTCTTCGTTGCAACGCCCGATCCAGACTGATGTTCCGGCCCGCGGCCCTGCGACCAGTTAACGCCAATGCGAGATTCCGCAGCCGCCATTGCTATGATTCGGTCGAGGCGAATGTTATCGTCATGCGTTGTCCCTCGCGTCGTTTTGCGTCCCGGTACGGTCCAGTTCGGAGTAGCTCATGGCCCCGCGCGCCAATTGGAAGGGTTTTTTACGGCTGTCGCTCGTGACCTGTCCGGTCGCGCTCTATCCGGCGACCTCTGAATCCGAGAAGGTCTCGTTCAACCAGATCAACCGCAAGACCGGGCACCGCATCAAGTACAGCAAGGTCGACGCAGAGACCGGCGAAGAGGTCGCCAACGACGACATCGTCAAGGGCTACAAGGTCGACACCGATACCTACATCGAGGTGACGAAGGAGGAGCTCGACGAGATCGCGCTCGAGTCCACCCACACGATCGAGATCGATGAGTTCGTGCCGCGCAGCGACATCGACAACCGCTATCTGATCCGCCCCTATTATCTCGTCCCTGACGGCAAGGTCGGCCACGACGCCTTCGCGGTGATCCGCGAGACGATCCGCAGCCTGAACAAGGTCGCCATCGGCCGCATCGTGCTGACCAACCGCGAGCACATCATCGCGCTGGAGCCGCTCGACAAGGGCCTGATGGGGACGCTGCTGCGCTACCCCTATGAGGTCCGCAACGAGCAGGAATATTTCGACGACATCCAGGACGTGAAGATCACGAAGGACATGCTGGATCTCGCCAAGCACATCGTCGAGAAGAAATCTGCCGACTTCGAGCCGGAGAATTTCGAGGACCATTACGAGGCCGCGCTGGTCGAGCTGATCAACAAGAAGCGGGCCGGCGTGCAGATCACGCCCAAGGCCGCACCGAAGGCGACCGGCAATGTGATCAGCCTGATGGATGCGCTCAAGCGCAGCCTGTCCAACGAGGCGGCGGCGCCCGGTGCTGCCGAGCCAAAGGCCAAAGCCAAGAAGCCGAAGAAGCGGATCGAGGGCCAGCGCGAGATGCTGCTGCCGATCAGCGGCAAGAAGGCCAAGGAAGCCGGCAAGGAGACGCAGAAGGCGGAGGAGCCGAAGAAGGCCGAGAAGCCGGTGCGCGCCCCTGCCCGCTCCAGGAAGGCCGGCTAGGCCGTGTACCTATGGCCAAGCCGAGGCCATCACTTGAACGGTGGGCGTTAAACGCGGCGCCGCACGGCGTGCCGGGCTGATATGTGCTAAGCTCTCCTGGCCGGCTGGCAGCGGGAGAGAATTGTGAGGCGACGCGAGTTCATCGCACTCGTCAGCAGCGCGGCGGCAATCCGACCGCTCGGCGCGCGTGCAGAGCGTCCGCCAGAACGTGTCCTCTATTTCACATACTCGGCCGGCTATCGGCACGATGTCATACCGCTTTCTGAGGCAATCCTGACACAGCTTGGAAGGGATTCGGGTGCCTTTGAGGTGATCGCAACGGAAGACTTGTCTGACTTTTCGACCGGAAAGCTCGATCGGTGCAGCGCCGTGATGTTCTACACATCAGGTGAAATTCCGATGAGCGCCGTCCAAAAGACAGCACTTCTCAACTTCGTGCGCTCGGGCGGTGGCTTCCTCGGCGTTCATTCGGCCACGGACACATTCTACACCTGGCCAGATTATCTCGATTTGATCGGAGGCTACTTCAATGGTCATCCCTGGCACCAGGGTGTGACGATCGACGTGGCTGATGCTGCAGATCCGCTGGTGGCGTTTCTCGGGAACTCGTTGCAGGTGAACGATGAAATCTACCAGATCAGCGACTTCGACTATCGTGGGTCACGCGTGCTCCTGCGGCTTGACCCAAGCTCGGTGGACCTCCGCAAGGCCGGTGTGCATCAACGCTTCTATGGCTGGCCGCTCGCCTGGAAACGATTTTTCGGCGAAGGGCGAGTATTCTATTCGGCGCTCGGCCATGAGGCGTCAGTCTGGCAGGACCCGCGCTACCAGAGAATCCTCACAAGCGCTATCCTCTGGTCTACGAGAAGGTCGGCCTAGTGTTAAGTGATTGCTATAACGGGCCAGAAGGCGACATTGCTGGCGCTTATTCGATCCAGGTAGGGCAGTCGGTCGAACTCTCGGGATCAATATCTTGGCGGTCTTGCCTCGAAGGTTTAGCATGTCGAAAGTTAGCGCCAATTGACGCGCTTTGGACTATCTTCATTCGCTGGGCGGGGAGGCGTCGATGAAGACGATCTTGGTGCCAACCCAAAACGTTCCGGGCATGAAATCCACCCTCGAGACTGCGGTGCTGCTCGCGCAGCGCACGGGCGCTTATATCGAGGGTGTTCCACTCTGGTTGGGCGCCCCTGAGTTTGTCCCGACAGAGTTTGCCAGCAGCTTTTCCATGGACGCCTATCGAGCGCGGCGCGAAGAAGCAACAGCGGAGGCGCGCAAGCTGTTCGAGACCGTCATGCAGGAGCATGGTCTTGCCGCCACCAGAAAGATCGCGGACCAGCCTTGGTTTGGCTGGTTCGCCGCGGCGCCGCCGGGTGAAGATCTCGTCGGAAACCATGGCCGCACGTTCGATGTCATCGTCATGAGCAGGCCGGACACCGATACGGGCGCTCCCTATCAACGCGCGATCGAGTCGGGACTCTTCGAAAGCGGCAGACCTGTTCTGCTGTCGCCACCAATCGCTCCGAAGCAGATCGCGACCAACATCATGATTCACTGGAATGGCAGTACCGAGCAGGCCCGCGCCAACGCTCTGGCCTTGCCATTGCTACGTTTGGCCGAACGCGTGACCGTATTGACCGTTATCGGAGGGCAAGGAGTGCCAGGTCCGTCCGCCGATCAGGTGCGCAAGCAATTGCGATATAACGGGATCGCCGCCGAGCCCATGAACATTGAACTGGAAGGCCGCAGCACCGGTGAAGCGGTCCTCGCCGCCGCCAAGGCGCAAGGGTGCGATCTGTTGGTCAAGGGAGCCTTCACAAGGCACAGGCTGCGGCAGATGATTTTCGGCGGCACTACGAGCCACATCATGCATCACGCGGACTTGCCATTGCTGATGGCGCATTGAACCAGCATTCCGGCGTTGCCCTCACAGGTCATGCTGCGGATTTCGACCGTCGTCGGCTCCGGGTCCAAAAGCGCAAATTCGGCCTCGACATGATGATTTCCGGTTTGGCCCGATGATCGGACGTCTTCGGCGCCAAGAGCACTGCGGCCGCGCCTCATGAAATATGCTGCTGAAGCACCGCTTCTATTACTGGAGTTCTATTACTGGAGCGAGTTGTTCACCGAATTGAACTTGCCGCTCAGCGTGGTGCCCATGCCGTTGACGGCGGTCACGATCAGAATGCTGATGCCGCCGGCAATGATTGCATATTCGATCGCGGTGGCGCCGGACTGGTCCTTCAGGAATCTCGAGATCAACTTGCGCATTCCAAACTCCCGCTGACCGTTGAAGGTCGACCCTCGCGCAGCGTGATCGCGCGCAATACCAGCTCCTCGCGGAACCCTCGGCGATCGGCTTGAACAATCCGTTAACTGAATCAGAGACACTCGGCCCCATCTCGCAAAAACCGCTCGCCGGAGCGAGTTCTTACCGTCAGGCTTCCGCCAAGTCTTTACCGCCAAGTCGGCATCGAGCCCGTCCTTCACCCGCCGCATTTGCGACCCACCGCACCGCCCCGCACAGCCCCTTGTGATGCAGGCCAAGACAGGCCCCAGCGGCGCTGCCCACGCATGGGCTGATGCGGCGGCAAGACTGTACCGACGCCCGCTTTCCTGATCCAATCGCCGCTCAGGCCGGGCACGACATCGGCCGCGACAGAGGATCGGGAGGATATCGCCATGAAGCTGGGCGCTGCGATCGCGGAGATCATGAAGCGGGAGGGCATCGAGATCCTCACCGGCTATCCCGTCAACCATCTCATCGAGTTTGCCGCGACAGCCGACATCCGTCCGGTGATGGTGCGGCAGGAGCGCATCGGCCTGCACATGGCGGATGCGATCTCGCGCGTCACGTCGGGGCGCAAGATCGGCGCGTTCTGCATGCAGCACGGCCCTGGCGCCGAGAATGCGATGGGCGGCGTCGCGCAGTGCTTCGGCGAGTCCGTCCCGGTGCTGGTGCTGCCGATGGGCTACGCGCGGCGGCTGTCGCATGTCGAGCCGAACTTCAACTCATCGCAGGCGATGCGGCCATTCGCCAAATCGGCAGAGCCGATCATCCTGGCCAGCGAGGTCTGCAACATCTTCCGCCGCGCCTTCACGAAGCTCAAGAACGGTCGCGGCGGTCCCGTGATCGTCGAGATCCCCTCCGACATGTGGAATGAGGAGGTACCGGAGCCGCTGAACTACACGCCCGTGCTGCGCACGCGCTCTGGCGCCGATCCGGTCCATGTCAAGGAGGCGGCCACGCTGCTGGTCGAGGCCAAGCGGCCGGTGATCTATGCCGGCCAAGGCGTGCACTATGCGCGCGCCTGGCCGCAACTGAAACGGCTCGCCGAGCGGCTGGCGATTCCCGTCACGACCAGCCTTGGCGGCAAGTCGTCGTTTCCGGAGACCCATCCGTTGTCGCTCGGCTCGGGCGGCCTCGCGGTGCCACGCGCCGTGCCGACGTTCCTCAAGGAGGCCGATGTCATCTTCGGCATCGGCTGCTCCTTCACCGAGACCAATTTCGGCATCGCGATGCCGAAGGGCAAAACCGTCATCCATGCCACGCTCGATCCCAACCATCTCAACAAGGATGTCGAAGCGGCGATCGGCCTCGTCGGCGATGCCGGGCTCGTGCTCGATGCGCTGCTCGCGGAGATCGAGACACGCGTGACCGCTGATCGCGATGTGTCCTCTGTCGCTGCCGAGATCGCCGCCGTCAACAAGCCATGGCTCGAGAAGTGGCTGCCGAAGCTGACCTCGAACGACGCTCCGCTCAGCCCCTATCGCGTGCTCTGGGACCTGCAGCACACCGTCGACATCGAGAACACTATCATCACCCATGATGCCGGCAGCCCGCGCGACCAGCTCTCGCCGTTCTGGAAGGCGGTCACGCCGCTGTCCTATCTCGGCTGGGGCAAGACCACGCAGCTCGGCTATGGGCTCGGACTTGCGATGGGCGCCAAGCTCGCCTGCCCGGACAAGCTCTGCATCAATGTCTGGGGCGATGCTGCGATCGGCTTCACAGGAATGGACTTCGAGACCGCCGTGCGCGAGCGCATCCCGATCCTGTCGATCCTGCTCAACAATTTCTCGATGGCGATCGAGCTGAAGGTGATGCCGGTCTCGACCGAGAAGTACCGCTCGACCGACATCTCCGGCGACTATGCCGCGATGGCCCGCGCCTTCGGCGGCTACGGCGAACGCATCACCAGGCCGGACGACATCGTGCCGGCGATCCGGCGCGGCATCGAAAAGACCAGGGAAGGCATTCCCGTGCTGCTCGAGTTCATCACCAGCAAGGAGACCGAGGTGTCGCGGCCTGGGACGTGAGGTCTCCCGAACGTCTCTACCAGCTACGCGGCTCCAGCCGGTATCGCAACGCCTCGTAGCGACCAGCGCGGCGCCGGCTCGGGGTGAGGCGCCGGAGCGTCAGGGCCATCTCGCGCAGCGCCGCCGCGGCGAAGATCGGCTTGGATGGCAGCGGCGCCAGCCGGGCGAGCAGCACGAATTTGGCGATCCCAGCGAGCAGATTGCCGTTGCCTGACGAGCGATCGTACCAGATCACGGCCTTCAGCCGGCTGATGCGATGTCGCCGCGCCTCGTAATGCTGGGCGAGCCAGAACTGCGCCTTCCAATTGCCCCGCGCCGCGAAGCTGCGCAGCTCCCGGTTGCCTCGGGGGACGTTACGAAGCTGCAGGAAGCGTGCCCGCTGAACCCCGGCCTCTTCCTCGCCGGACGCTGCGGCCCGCTCCAACCAGGTGCCGGCCGCCCCCAGGTTACGCGGCAGGAACTCGCCATGGACGTATTGCCAAGCGAGCGCAACCTGGGCCTCGACGTCGCCGCCGTCCGCCGCCACCATCAGATCCTGAACCCTGGACCGGCGCGTGGCGCGATCCTCGGCGTATTTCGCAAGTCCTATTCGCATCGACCGCATGGCCCCGGATTCCGTTCGGCCGATGCAATTATCCGGTCCGCGCTAAGCTGCCGTGAACCGAGGACCCCGATTTTCTACGGACGCGGTAAGCTTCCGTCGACGACGGCTCAGATGGGCGACGCGAGTAGATCTTCGAACACACGTCTTGATGGCACTACAGGACGAACGTCTTTTGCCCGGACAGCCCGAGAGGCGTGGGTCGCCTACTCCGCCATCTCCACCGCGGCCGGCCGCGCCGCAGGGCCGGCGAGCGGACGCTCCTCCATCAGGATCATGCAGACCGCCGCGCAGGCGAGCATCGCGGTAGCGGCGCCGAAGACATAGCGGAAGGCGTGGATCATCTCGGCGGATGCGATGCCGCTGACGGTGCCGCTCGCACCTTCGGCCAGCGAGATGTCGGCCCCGAGCACCATCAAGAGGATGGCGCCGAACGCCGCGACCGTGAAGGAGGACATCATGGCGCGGAAGAAGTTCATCGCACCGGTGATGGTGCCGATCTGCGAACGCGCGACCGCGTTCTGCAGCGACACCACCGAGATCGGAAATGCGGTGCCGAGCCCGATGCCGAACACCGAGAGCAGCAGCAAGAGCGTCCACAGCGACGGCGTGGTCACAGTCATCACCGCCGCGGCGATGGTGGCGATGACGGTGCCGATGATGGCGACGCGCTTGTAATGCTTGACGCGCGCCATGGTGCGGCCGGCCACGGCAGCGCCGAAGGTCGAGATCGCGGCCAGCGGAATGAGCCCGAGCCCGGCCTCGCTGGCTGAGAGGTGATGGACCACCTCATAATAAAGCGGCAGATAGACGGTGAGCCCGATCATGGCGCCGAGCGCGCAGCCGCTCGCCAGCAGGCCATAAGGCACCACGCTGCCGCCGATCAGCGACAGTGGCAGGAACGGCTCGTTGGCGCTCTTGGCGTGCCAGACAAAAGCGAGGCACAGCGCCACGCCGCTGCCGATCATCGCGAGCAGTGCGGGCGACAGCCACGGCAGGCGGTGACCGCCCCAGGTCAGCACCAGCATGAACACCACGGCCGATGCCATCAGCAGCACGCCGCCGAGCCAGTCGACCTTGCGCAGCCGGTGATAGACCGGAAGCCGCCCCATCTTCGGCAGCAGCAGCGCCAGCGCGGCGATCGCGAGCGGCAGGTTGATCCAGAAGATCATCGACCAGTGCAGATGGTCGGCGAAGAAGCCGCCGACCACCGGACCGAGCAGGCCCGCCACCAGCCAGACGGCGCTGAAATAGGCCTGGTACTGGCCCCGCTCGCGCGGGCTGACGACGTCCGAGATCACGGTCTGCACGACAGGCATGATGCCGCCGCCGCCCAGCCCCTGCAGGCCGCGCGCCAGGATCAGCACCGGCATGTTCGGCGCCAGCGCGCAGAGCACCGAGCCAGCGATGAACAGGCTGAGCGCGGTGATGATCATGGAGCGGCGGCCATAGATGTCGCAGAGCGTGCCGAACACCGGCGCCACCGCGGTGGAGGCCAAGAGATAAGCGGTGATGACCCAGGAGAGATTGGCAACATCCTGGAACTGGCGGCCGATGGTCGGCAGCGCGGTCGCCACGATGGTCTGGTCCAGCGCGGCCAGGAACATCGTCAGCAACAGGCTCATCAGGATGGTGCGGACCTCGGCAGGAGTCAGGGGCGACGGTCCCGCCAGCGGCGGGGCATCGCTGACGGCCTTCACCCGCGCTGGCAGGTGCGGCAGTTCCGAAGCGATCTCATCGGGCAGAGTTTCACTGGCGACAGCTCGGGCACGCTGCCGGTCGAATTTGTTCATGAGGAATGGCGTCGTTGAAAGCGCGTGGAAATAGCGTGGATTCGCTAATCTGACGTCAATCTAGGGAAGAAATGCCCTGTGCGGCAGCGGGTCCGGCGCATGGGTGCATCCCGCGATGCGTCCAACCGTCGCGGGGATGTGAGGGGATGTGAATTCTCGCTCGCCTGCTCGACACGCGCCTGCCGCGATGCGAACGGACCCTAGCGCGGCCGGCGCTTCAACCGGGCCCGCTTCGGCAGCAGCTGCGGCCACTGCACGATATGGTCCTCCAGCTCGTCATCTGGAACATTGTCCTCAGTGCCCTCGACCCGGCCGCGCACCGACACGCCGGCCTCATGCACCGTCTGGGGATCGCCCGAGATCAGCGGATGCCACCAATAGAGATCGCGCCCCTCGGCAACCAGCCGATAGCCGCAGCTCGGCGGCAGCCAGGTAATGGTGCGGACATTCTCAGGCGTCAGGCGAACGCAATCCGGCACCTGTTCGGACCGATTTGGGTAATCCTTGCAGGCGCATAGGCCGGCATCCAGAAGCCTGCAGGAGATGTGGGTGAAATAGATGTCGCCGGTGTCCTCGTCTTCCAGCTTTTCCAGGCAGCAGCGCCCGCAGCCGTCGCACAGGCTTTCCCATTCGGCGGTGGACATCTCCTCCAACGCCTTGGTTTTCCAGAAGGATCCCTCCTGTCCGGAGGGCCGTTTGAGCGGCGCGGTCATCAACGAGTCCTTAAGGAAGCGACGTGGCCGCCATCTAGTGTCCCGGCCCGCCCCGGCGCAAGCCCGAACGCGAGTTCCAGCATGCCGCAGCGCGTCAGCCGTGTGCATTAAATTGTGAGCAGCGCCATTGGTTTATGCCCCCTGCTCGGGTAGATAGGTTGAATCGTTCTCACGCCCGCGCCTTGGGTTTGCCGCAACATTCCATCAAGACGTTCGGCGCCACTTCGGGCCGGGCCGTTGAGCGCCTTTGACAGAGAGCTGACGGCTTTCGAAAACCACCAGGGTCTCCGTGCGCCAGATCATTCCAGACGATTGGAAACAGCGGCTCAATCATCTCCGCCTTGATCTCGATGCGCGGTTCGATTCGGCGCTGTTCTCCTCACTGCGCGGCAGCCGCGAGCTCTTTGAGCGCTACTCGGCGTTCATGGACCGCTTCTATGTCGGCGGCTGGAAGCGCTGGGTGTTCGTCGAGCCGTTCTCCGAAGCCGCCACCCTTGGACTCGGCGGGCTTGTCCTGCTGCTGGCGCTCGCGGTTCCGGCGTTCCGTGAAACCGCTGACGAGGACTGGCTGAAGAAGTCAGATCTCGCCGTGACCTTTCTCGACCGCTACGGCAATCCGATCGGCAGCCGCGGCATCAAGCATAACGACTCGATCCCGCTGGAAGACTTTCCGGACAATCTGATCAAGGCGACGCTGGCGACCGAAGATCGCCGCTTCTACGACCATTTCGGCATCGACTTTCCCGGCCTTGCGCGCGCGCTCGTCACCAACGCCCAGGCCGGCGGCGTGCGCCAGGGGGGCTCCTCGATCACCCAGCAGCTCGCCAAGAACCTGTTCCTGTCCAACGAGCGCACCATCGAGCGCAAGGTCAACGAGGCGTTCCTGGCGATCTGGCTGGAGACCCGGCTGACCAAGAACGAGATCCTCAAGCTCTATCTCGACCGCGCCTATATGGGCGGCGGCACTTTCGGCGTCGACGGCGCCGCGCATTTCTACTTCAACAAGTCGGTGCGCGACATCAATCTCGCGGAAGCCGCCATGCTGGCCGGCCTATTCAAGGCGCCGACCAAGTTCGCGCCCCACATCAACCTGCCGGCGGCGCGCGCCCGCGCCAACGTCGTGCTCGACAACCTGGTCGATGCCGGCTTCATGACCGAGGGCCAGGTGTTCGGCGCCCGCCGCAACCCGGCCTTCGCGGTCGACCGCCGCGACGAAAGCTCGCCGAATTATTTCCTCGACTATGCCTTCGACGAGATGCGCAAGCTCGTCGATACGTTCCCGAAGTCGTACACCGAGCGCGTGTTCGTGGTGCGGACCTCGATCGACATGAACGTGCAGCATGCGGCCGACGAGGCGATCGAGAGCGAGCTGCGGCAGTTCGGCCGCGACTATCACGCCACGCAGGCCGCGACCGTGGTTTCCGATCTCGACGGCGGCATCCGCGCCATGGTCGGCGGCCGCGATTACGGCGCCAGCCAGTTCAACCGCGCAGTCGATGCCTACCGGCAGCCGGGCTCGTCATTCAAGCCTTACGTCTACACGACAGCGCTACTGAACGGCTTCAAGCCGACCTCGACCATCGTCGACGGACCGGTCTGCATCGGCAATTGGTGCCCGCAGAACTATGGCCACTCCTATTCGGGCAAGGTGACGCTGACCGAGGCGATCACGCACTCGATCAACGTGGTGCCGGTCAAGCTGTCGATCGAGCTTGGCAAGCCGAACGGCCCCAAGGCCGGCCGCGCCAAGATCGTCGAGGTGGCGCGCCGGTTCGGCATCAAGGCGCCGCTGCCGGACACGCCCTCGCTGCCCATCGGCTCGGACGAGGTCACGGTGCTCGAACATGCGGTCGCCTACGCGACCTTCCCGAACCGGGGCAAGGCGGTGACGCCTCATGCTGTGCTGGAGGTGCGCACCGGCGCCGGCGACCTAGTCTGGCGCTGGGACCGCGACGGGCCGAAGCCGCGCCAGGCGATCCCCGCCTCGGTCGCCGCCGACATGGCGGGCATGATGAGCCATGTGGTCAGCGAGGGCACCGCACGGCGCGCCGCGCTCGACGGCATCCCGACCGCCGGCAAGACCGGCACCACCAATGCCTATCGCGACGCCTGGTTCGTCGGCTACACCGGCAACTTCACGTGCGCGGTGTGGTTCGGCAATGACGATTATTCGCCGACCAACCGCATGACCGGCGGCTCGCTGCCGGCGCAGACTTGGCACGACATCATGGTCGCCGCGCATCAAGGCGTGGAGGTCAAGGAATTGCCGGGCGTCGGCATGGGCGAGAAGCTGCCGAAGCCGAGTTCCTCCGAGGCGATGGCCCAGGCCGGCCAGCCGAAGACGCTGGAGATCAAGCCGGGACCGCCACCCGTGCTGACCCGGCGCGGCGCCGAGATCCTGGTGCAGGTCGAGAAGATGCTTGATGATGTGGCCCGCACCGCCAACAAGAGTGCGTCAGGCGATCAGCCGGCGCCGGCCAAGCCGGCCTCGTCGAGCGCGCTGGCATTCCCTGAGAATTATGCCGCGGCGACGGATGGCACTGCTAATCCAGCGTTACGCAAAAACTGATATCGGCGACCCGTGCGGCTGCTCTTCATCACCTTGATGACACTCCTGATCGCAACCGGCGTCGGCGTCGGAGCGACCTGGATCACGACCACCCGCGGCACCGAGTTCGGCACGCTGACGATCGGCGCCTGGACGGCGCGGCCGAAGACGGGCACCTCCGACGTCGATCCCTACGCGCGCGCCACCATCACCCGCAACGGCGAGCTGCCGATCGGCACCGGCGACGGCGTCGCCTTCACCGCCACCGCTGACGACAAGAAGAAGCCGCTCGACGGCCGCTGCGATGTCGTGGTCTCCGGCGTCACGCCGCCGGCGAGGTTCTGGACGCTGACCTTGTACGACAACAAGGGGCACCTGGTCGCCAACACGCTGCAGCGCTACGGCTTCACCAGTCAGGAGATCGTGCGCGGCGCCGACGGCACCTTCGAGATCCACATCGCCTCGCGCTCGCGCTCCGGCAACTGGCTGCCGACCGGCGGCATCGAACGTTATGCGTTGATGCTTCGCCTCTATGACACGCCGGTCGGGGTGGCGACGCGTACCCAGCGCGACGCGCCGATGCCCGCCATTGCGACGGTGGGCTGCCCATGATCCGGCTCGCCTTCACCATCATCGTTGGCGTGCTGCTCGGCGGCGTGGTCCATCTCGTCAGCGTGCTGGCGCTGCCGCGCATCGCAACGCAAGACGCCTATTCGCGCCTGACCCCGATGACCACGCTCAACACGGTGATACAGCTTCCGCTCGCCGAACCGGGCACCTCGCCGATGCCGTTCATGGACCCGGCCTTCGCGACCGCGATCTGCCGCTACGATCTGTCGGAGGGTCCGCTCAAGCTCACCGTGCCGGTGAGCCAGGCCTACACATCGGTGTCGTTCTATACCCGCAACGAGCTCGCCTACTATGCCATCAACGATCGTTCGGCAGGCAAGAAGGTGATCGAGCTCGACCTGATGACCGAGGCGCAGCACAACGAGCTGCCTGAGGACGAAGAGATCACCTCGGCGGACCGGCTGATCATCGACTCGCCGACCACGACAGGACTGATCGTGCTGAAGGCGCTCGCGCCCGAGCCTGGCCTGATGCCGCAGGCGCAGGCCTCGCTCAAAGCCGCGAGCTGCAGCGTGCAGACCGAGCCGCCGGCGAAAGCCGAGAAGCCGCGCGGCAAGCGGTAGGAGCTCTGGCCAGGATTTGAAGTGTGATGCCGTCGCGCGGGCATTTGTTACGCGATGATGACAGGGACGATCTTCATCATGCGATGCATCGCTGTTGCGGCCGCCCTTGCGGATGGCGTAAGCATGCGGGCCGTTGGTCGCCTTAGTCGTTGGTCATGCCTGTCGAAATCGAACGCAAGTTTCTGGTCAAGAATGACGCATGGCGAGCCCACGTCACCCACAGCGAACGATTACGGGATGGGCTGGTTGCACGCGAAGGCGATCTCAAGGTTCGTGTCCGCTGCTACGGCAACCGCACCACGCTCTGCGTGAAAAGCGGCCGGCAAGGTCTTGCACGCGAGGAATTCGAATACGAGATTCCGCGCGACCATGCCGAGGCGATCTTCGCCCACTGCACCGGGCGGATTCTCGAGAAGACCCGGCACTACGTTCCCGGACAAAGCGGGATCTGGGAGATCGACGTCTATCACGACGTGCTCGACGGCGTCGTCATCGCGGAGATCGAGCTGGACAGCGTATCTGCCACCGTCCATCTGCCGGAGTGGATCGGCGAGGAAGTCACCGGCGATCCGCGCTACAGCAAGACCAACATGCTGGATGCGCGCATGCGCGGGCCGTGCAAACCGACGCCGCGCAGCCCCTGTGAAATTCTAGCGGTCACGTAGCCCGCGTGAGCGAAGCGACACGCGGGGAGCCAAGACCCGGATGTCGCTTCGCTTATCCGGGCTACGGCAGCAATAATTTCACCCCCGCGTGGTCAGCGGCCGCTCGATGACGGGCCTTGCTGCGACCGGCGGATTCGCGGTCTGCGCGGCGAGCTCGCCGATCAACCGGTCCGCGTCCGCCGCGATCGGATCGGGCGCCTGTAGCACCAGCCGCTCGAGTGCCCAGCGATAGGACGAGACGCGCTGCTCCAGGCTGATCTGCACCCACTGCACGATCAGCGAGTTCTCCTGCATGCGCGCGACGGCGTCCGCCTTCTCGCGCGGCGAGATTTCCGACATGTAATGCATGCTCGCTTGGCGCTTGCGGTCGAGTTCGAGGACGCGGATCGCGGACGCAAAGAACGGCTCGAAGCGCGTGATATCGTCGCGCACGTCGTCGATGAGCTGCGAATAGCGCGAGGCGTGCGAGCGATGTGGCTCGTCGATCAGCGCACGGCCATAGGCCGTACGGTCGAACACCACCTTCTGCCGCCACGGTGAAGGCGACGGCTGATAGTCGCCGAACACGCTCTTCCAAGCGGGGCGCGAATGCGGCGGCTCGATCAGCGGATAGGCGAGATCGCGCAGCTGGCGCTCGCCGTCGGTCAATTGGAACTGCGATGGCGGCACGCCGACGCTGGCGGTCGCTTCCTGACCGATCCATTTGTGCATGTCGTCATTGCGGAAGTCGGCACGCGTGCGTCCGAAATCGCCTCCGCTGCAGGCTGCGAGCATCGCGCCAACGGCCAAGAGCGCGAGGACCGGCACGAGACGCCGGACCGGGACCATGATGTCCGGCATTCCCATTCCGCCTCTCGTCAGCGACGCCGGCGGCGGCGGCTCGCAGCCGCACCCTCGCGCGGCCCGCGATCGTCATTCGTGGTGGTGGTTTCGCGCTCGATCCGCACCACCGGCAGGATCACGATCGTGCCCATCGTCTCCTGCGGTGTGCCCGCGCGCGAGCGCCGCAGCGCTGCATTCGCCGGAAATTCAATGATGGTTGCCATGTCAGTTCTCTTTTGTGCGCGAAGTTTGTGACTCTTGCAGACCCCTGTGCACGAACTTCGCGGGCAAAGGGCACTCACAACTGACGTTCCCGGTGCCACCTCGACCTCACGTCAGGACTCAGAACGTGCGGCACCCTCACCTGCGAGAACTCAAATCCATTGTGCTGATCGCGACTGTGATCTGGGTCTCTCATGCCGGCGATTAAGATCAGGGCATGGTTAACGGCAACTTAATTTGGCAACCCGGTGCCCTGGGCGCGGCGCAGGCCCCGTGGAGATCGCGCGTATCCGTTGCGTCTTTGTCTCACCGGGAATTCTCGGCCGATCTTCACCGATTGTTTTCCTTAACGAGCTGTTAAAACAACTTGGGGTATGTTGACGCTATCACTGCCGAAGTTGCGTACCCGACATGACGACATCACCGCCCTTTCCCGGCTTTGACGGGTTGCTGTCGCTCTCGCGCCGCGAGGGTGTCGACATCAGACCGACGCTGCTGCGCGTGCTGACGGACCTCTACGTGCAGACGCAGGCGCATTCCGCCGACGAGGAACGGCAGTTTATCGAGCTGACCTCGCGCCTGATCGACGAGGTTGACGACGCAACCCGCGCCGCCGTGCGCGGACGGCTCGCCATCTATCCCGCCGCGCCAGTCATGATCCTGCGCAAGCTCGGCCTGCGCCCCGCGCTCGACAATCAGCCGATGCCGCTGGCCGCCCCGCTGCCGGCAGAGCTTTTGCCGCAAGCCGTCCATGAGCCGCTTCCCGCCGCAGCCGGCCTGTCGATGCAGCCAAAGGATGCGGCCGAACTTGCCGAGATGTTCTTCCGCGCCGCCTCGAGCGAGCGCGTCGCCATTCTGCACAATCTGGCTAGCACGCCGCTCAAGCCGGCGACCCGGATTCCGCGTGAGCGCGCGGCGCACGCTGTCGACGCGCTGCAGATGGCGGCATTCATTTCCGACATCGAGATCTTCACCAACGAGCTTGGCGAGAGCCTGATCCTGGCGCAGCGGATCGCGGAGCAGATCGTGGAGGATGCCAGCGGCGAGGCGCTTGCCTGCGCGCTCAAGGCGCTCGATATGCCGGGCGCGGTGTTCGAGCGCGTGCTGCTGTTTCTCAAGCCGGAGGTCGGTCAATCCGTCCATGCCGTGTTTCGGCTGTCGCGCTTCTATCACCGCCTGAGCGGGCACGCCGCGCTGATCATGCTGGCGGCTTGGCGCGGTGCGGCGATGGCAAGCGCGGCGCGGCCCAAGCATCGTCCCGCGCTCTATGACGACGAGCGTCAGCGCGCCCGCGGCGCGGCCCGGTCGCCGTCGCCGGCAGCGCCCGGCCACGTCGCCCGCACCGGTACCGACGGCTACAAGCGCTGAGAGACGCCGCGTGTTGCTTCAGCCGAGATCGCGCACGATCTCGAGGAAGTGACGGCCTTCCTTGTCCTCCGTCTCGATGATCCAGGCATCGGGATCGAAACGAAGCTCCTTGGCGAGCCGTTCCTCGACCGCGCTCTCTGCGATCGGCTGCGGCGACATCGGCACGAAGAAGCGCTCGACCGGCCGGCTGTCGTCATAGAGCGATTGCGGCGCCGGCGCATAGAGCTGCGCCATGCCGTTCATCAGCGCGACCTTGACGAATACCGCTCCGCCTTCGTCCGCGCCGCGTCGGCGCACCGCGCCGAACACGCCCGCGCCCTGGCAGCGGCGCAGATAGGCTGCAACCCATAGGCTGGTCTTCAATCGCATCGGACAGCATCACGCCACCAAGGGCGCCAGTCGGGAGTGGAGACAGGCCCTGCTCTAGTCGATCGGATGACCGATGACAATCGCGAGCTCGCGCACCAGGCGGTCCGAGACCTGCCCGGTGACCGGCAGCTTGCGTTCGCGCTCGAACTTCTGAATCGCCGCCTGCGTGTCTGGGCCGATCATGCCGGTCGGCTTCAACTGGCCATAACCGTAGTCGGTCAACGCGCGCTGGACCGCCGCGACGCGGCGCGCACCGCCACTCTGGGCCGCGGTCGGCTGCGGCCGCGCCGCCGCGCTTTGCCCGCCGCTGATGGACTTGACGAGATCGGCCAGCGGATCGGCATATCTCTGATCCGCTCCTCGCCCATCCGCGCTCTTGGTCTCGGCTGCTTTCGCATCCGCCGATCTGGTCTCGATCGCCTTCGGATCGAACGGCGAGACATCGGCCTCGATCGGGCGGGGCCGCGGCAGCGGATTCGCCGCAGGCAGCGTCGTCGGCATCGCCACGAAGGAGCCGAACATCGGCGCCGGATGTGGTCCCGACTGCAGGTACAAGGCATTGACGATGATGGCGCTCGCCGCGGCAAGGCCGAGCAATCCGGCGACCAGATCCTTCGGACTGTAGAGCAGCGCGCGCATCACCAGGCCGCGCTTGTCCGCAACCTCCACCTTGGCGGTGGCACCTGCTCGCCGTCTCCGGCGGGGCGCGCCATCATCGTCTGCGGCTCGTCTAGGCACTCTTCTTCACCTGCAACGCCTGGCCCTCGGCCGCAGTGCGCAACGACGGCGTCAGCGGCGTGATATTGTTGCCGGCTTTGCCGTCCGGCCCGGCGGGGTTGAGCGGCAATGCAACGGTCACCGTCGTTCCCTCATCGAGCTTGCTTTGTATCGACATTTCACCTGCGTGCAAGCGCACGAGGCTCTTGACGATCGACAGGCCGAGACCGGTTCCTTCCTGACGGCGCTGATAGGTTTTGCCGGCCTGGAAGAACGGATCGCCGATCCGCTTGAGATCGTCGACGGCAATGCCGACGCCGGTGTCGCTGACCCGCAGGATCAGTTGCGCGCCCTCGATGCCGGCAGCCACCATCACCTTGCCGCCGCGCTCGGTGAACTTGATCGCGTTGGAAACGAGGTTGAGCACGATCTGCTTGAACGCGCGCGGATCGCCCGTGATATCAGGCAAATCCTGCGGCGCATCGGCGGACAGATCAATGCCGTTTTCCCGCGCCCGCAAGGCCAGCAGGTTGCAGCAATTGATCAGCGCCGCGCGCGGCGCGAACGGCTCGGGCACGATCTCGAAATTGCCTGATTCCATTTTCGACATGTCGAGAATGCCGTTGACCACCGAAAGCAGATGCTGACCGGAATCGTTGATCAATTGGGCATATTCACGGCGACGTGCTGCGCTCAGCATCAGCGACTGCTCCTGCACCAGCATTTCGGAGAAGCCGATGATCGCATTGAGCGGCGTGCGCAGCTCATGGCTCACGGTGGCGAGGAAGCGCGTCTTGGCCGCATCGGCGCGCTCGGCAGCGCTGCGCGCGAGCTCGAGCGCCTGCTCCTGCTGCTTGCGGTCGGTGACGTTGCGGATGACCGCGACGACCTCGGCTTCGGCATCGCCGGCCACCTGCCCTGCCCGCTCCAGCGGCCGGCAGCGCATCTCGACCCAGATGAAATCGACCGGCGGATGCGAGCTGCGCAAATCGTTCGGCAGATCGCGGCGTAGGCGGAATTCGACGCTGGACGCGGTGTTGCCGCGCGCGGCTTCCGCCAATGCGGTGAGATAGGCCGGACGGTCCGCGACATGGACGCGCTCGAACAGGCCGTGGCCGTGAAGCTGCGCAGCCGGCGCACCGAGCAGGCTTTCGGCGGCCGGCGAGATGAACATCACGGCGCCGTTGCGGCGATGACGCGAGATCACATCGCTCATGTTGAGCGCCAGCAGCCGATAGCGCTCCTCTTCCATCGACAGCAGCGAGATGCTGGTGCGCGCAAGCGCGTCGGCGGCGAACGCCAGCACCGACGCATAGAGCGTTGCGGACGCGACGCCGAACGCGGCGAGCGCCGCGCGCAACGCCGGATGGGCGTCGGGCGGCGGCAGCAGCCCGGCATGCGCGATCAGGATCAGTGCGCCCAAGCAGCCGAGCGTCAGCAGCGCTGCGAAAACCACCACGCGCCGCGAGGCCGAAAGCGCAGCCTCCAATGGCACGACGATCAGCCACACCGCGGCGAACGACTCGATGCCGCCGGTCTCGATCGCGAGCGCGACGATCAAAGCCGAGAGCGCCAGCGAGGACAGCGCATAGGCCAGCTCGTAGCGGCCGGTCCGGGACAAGAACCAAGACAGCAAGATCGGCGCGATCAGCCACGCCATCGCGCCGACCTCGAGCGCACTCGGCGCGCCGCGCATGGCAAGATAGGCCGGAAACACCGCGAAGGCAGCGAGGCTGCCGAACAGCCTTGGCGCAATGAACGCCCGGTGGCGTGCGCGTGTCAGCGCATCTGTTCGAGCCGACGGATGCAGAAGCGCATCGAGACAATCGCGGATGATACTCAACACAATCACGGCTCTCGCGCCGCGGCTCTGATCGTTCTTAGCAAGAACGTGCCGGGCGCCCCTTTCGTCGCGGGACACCGTGTCAGAACCGCATTAAACGAACGCTAAGCCCTTGGCCTCCGGACCTGCGGCATTCGGCCGGGATGGTGAATGCAAAGTTTCCGCAGCGCGTCGTCGGCGCCAAGCAGGCAGAGCAAAGAAACCGTTCCCCGTCCTGGCTCCGCTCGCATCAAGCAAAAATTTACGAACGAAAAATTCAATCGCGGGCTTGGCAGGTTCTCAGCCAATTAAGCTCACAGCAAGCACTTGAGCCGTACAAAGAGGACCGAGTTACCGGTTGGCTGCGGATGTCACGCAGCGCAGTTGCGTAAAGACGATCGGGGTTGCGTCATGTTCTTTCTGCTTCGCATGGCATTCTGGCTTGGGCTGGTGCTGGTGTTGTTGCCGCGGGACAAGACGCCTGAGACCGCCAAGCTGCCGCAGATCAATGCGCAGGAAGCCGTGCAGGCCGCGACTGCGGCTGTCTCCGATATGAGCCAGTTCTGCAAGCGCCAGCCGCAGGCCTGCGACGTCGGCGGCCAGGCCGCCACCGTGATCGGCCACCGCGCCGCCGAGGGCGCACGCAAGGTCTATCAGATCATCACCGACAAGCCGCCGGAGACGACGGACAAGATCGGCGGCGCCGAGAAGCTGATCGGCCCGGTCAAGCCGGCCGCCACCGACAAGCGCGCCCCGGATCATACCGGCTCGATCGATGAGCCCCAGGTCGCCCAGATAACGCCCGGCGAGGCGCCTGCCGATACCCTGTCGTCGGAGGATCTCGCCGCCGAATGGCATCTGCCACCGGCGCAGACGCAGACCCCCTGACGGGCGCCATCTCGCGCAGTTCCAATATCGCTTTCGTCCGTCCGCAATCCCATATAGAGGGAGACGGACAGAACGATGAGCATCATGACGATCGACGAGATCCGCGAGAATTTTGCGCTACTGGACGACTGGGACGACCGGTACCGGTATGTCATCGAGCTCGGCCGGTCGCTGGCGCCGATGCCCGAGGCCGAGCATTCGGCCGAGAACAAGGTGCAGGGCTGCACCAGCCAGGTCTGGCTGTCGAAACATGTCGACTGCAGCGGCGAGGAACCGGTCCTGAACTATCTCGGGGACAGCGACGCCCACATCGTGCGGGGCCTGGTTGCGATCCTGCTCACGCTGTATTCCGGGCGCACGCCGCGGGACATTCTCGAGATCGACGCGCCTTCCGTGTTCGAGGAATTCGGCTTTCGCGAGCATCTGACGCCGCAGCGCTCCAACGGCCTGCGCTCGATGGTGGAGCGCATCCGCACCGACGCGCGCGAGGCCTTGGCGGAAGCATCGTAACGCGCGGGTCGCATTACTTGCCGCGCTCGGGGCGCTGCTGCCCCAATCCCATTTTCTTGGCGAGCTGCGAGCGCGTCACCGCGTAGTTCGGCGCGACCATCGGATAGTCCGGCGGCAGGTTCCATTTGTCGCGGTACTGCTCGGGCGTCATGTTGTATTGCGTGCGCAGATGCCGCCGCAGCGACTTGAAACGTTTTCCATCTTCCAGGCACACCAGATAGTCCGGATGAACGGATTTCTTCACCGGCACCGCCGGCTTGGCCGGCTCGGGCGTCGTTTCCGGACGGCCGTTCGCCACCCGCTGCAGCGCTGCGTGCACCTGGCTGATCAGGTTCGGAATCTCGGCGGCCGGCGTCGGATTGTTGCTCAGATAGGCCGACACGATGTTGGCGGTGAGATCGATGAAGCTCTTGCCCGCACCCTCTGACATGGACACCTCGTCGCCGCCGGAGCGTCCCCGGCGCCAAGTATCACGCCGCGCGAATACCTGACGTGGACTTGCGGCCGTCAAACATATGCGCCGGGAACCGGCGCACTGACAAGAAGATCGAAACGATCATCTCGGGAATGTGCAGCTCGCCCAAGTAGATTGCGATGACGGCGATCTGATCCGGATCAGCGGATCTTGCTCGACCGTAGCTCAGCCGCGCTGGTCGAGATGCGTGCGCAACTCGGCGATCGAATTGAAGCGCATCATGCCCTCGGGCATCTGCGCCTCGATCGAGCCGTCGGAATAGAGCGAATAGGCCATGCCATCGACCACGCCCGATTTGACAACGGTCACCTCAGGGGTCTCGCTGCCACGCTGCGGCGGCTCCGGCTCGTTGAAAGCGGGCGCCGCACGCGCCGGCCGGCGCAGCGGCGGCGGTTCTTGCGAGCGCATCCGCTCCGGCTTCGGCCAGCTGGCCTCGAACGGCGGCGGCTGGATCGGCTCCGGCGCGGGCGGCTCGCTCATCGGCGAGCTCCGGAACTCGGCAGCCAGCGGATCAGTCGCGCGCTTCTCGCCCCGCTCGCGGTCCCGGCGGAGCGAGCTCTCGAACAGCAGGTTGCGCTTGGGTCGCGCTGCCTGCTCCCGCTCGCCGAGCGGCGGCGGCTCGCGCTCCGGCTCGGGCAATGGTGGCGCCAGCTCCGCCTGCCGGCCACGGCCGCGTGTCGGTCCGCCACTGACCAAGAGCTCATCGAGCGGCGGCGCCGCCGTGACGTTGGTCACCCCGCGCGGCTCGCTCTCGCCGGGCAAATCCAATGCCTTGGAACCCGGGTCGCCTGCGACCTGCAGTCGCAGCCTATGGGAAATGACCTTGAGCTCGCCCAGCACGGCGGACAATCCGAGCAGGATCAGGCCGGTGCACACGCCGATCGTGCCCGACAGGATCATCGTGTTGCCGAAGCTGAATTCCTTGACCGGAATACCGAGAGCGATCGCTCCGAGCCCCGCAAGCGCGGCGACGGCCCCGGCAATCAACATGGCGCTCATCATCCAACCCACCTCCTAATGTGGCAGTCCGGAGCCAGCAGGTTCCGAAAACAAAACCACACTAGAATCCTAAGCTTACCGATGCCGCTTGAATCTGAAACTTGAAGGGCGTGCCGCGACGATTTGCAGCGAAGCCTTAAATCCCGCCGCCAACTTGCACAAGCATCGCGTGTACGCCGGGGCCATGATACCGTCAACTGATGCCTTCCGCCTATCCTGTCATTCTAGCGCCTGCCCTTCCCCCGGGCGATCCCGGAGCTCGTGGCAGGTTCAGCCTGCGTTCATTGTGGACCTGTCAATAGTGCCGGAACTAGCCGACTTTCAAGCCGTTGCTGCATCGCAATGAAATGATCAAGTTGCATTCGCCAATGACTTGAAAACCACATCTGCGCTATAGGAACGCCCGGGGAATGAGGCTTTCGGCGCAAGAGCGGGCTCTTCAGGGGACGCGGGTCACTACCAACCATGTCATCCATCACTACTTCTGTCCTCGACACGCCGGTACGGCGTACGGTCGAACGGACGTGCGACGACCTTGCGCTCTTCGTGCTCGCAGCGGTTGCGGTCGTCGCGGGACTGACCTTCCGTGACTATGGGCTCGGCTGGGACGACTACACCCACGCCGAATATGCCGACCTGCTGCTGCGCATGTACGGGTCCGGCTTCCGCGACACCGCGGCGCTCTCCTTCGCCAATCTCTACATGTATGGCGGCGGCTTCGACATGGTCGCGGCACTGCTGCACAAGATCGTTCCGCTGGAATTGTTCGAAACGCGGCGGCTGGTCGGCGCCGTCGTCGGGCTGATCGGCCTTGCCGTGACCTGGCGACTGGCACGCCGGATCGGCGGCGCGGTTGCGGGTCTTGGCGCGCTGCTGCTGCTGGCGCTGTGCCCGATCTTCTACGGCCACATGTTCATGAACCCGAAGGACGCGCCCTTCGCCGTGGCGATGGTGGTGCTGCTGATGGGCCTCGTGCGGCTTGCCGAGGAGTATCCGTACCCCACGCCGCGGACCATCCTGATCGTCGGCCTCGGCGCCGGGCTGTCGATCGGCTCGCGCATCCTGGGCGGGCTTGCGGTGGTCTACGCCGTCGTCGGCTTCATGCCGCTGTTCCTGGAGGAATATCGCACGCAGGGGCCGCGCGAGGCGGTCCGCCGTTTTGTCCACGTGCTCTACGTGCTGGTTCCGGGCCTGATCCTTGGCTATCTCATCATGGGCCTGATCTGGCCGTGGTCGATCATCGAGCCCGCCAATCCGTTCCGGGCGCTGACCTACTTCTCGCACTTCTTCGAGAAGCCCTGGAAGGAGATGTTCGACGGCGCGCTGGTCTCGGTGCCGGACATGCCGTGGTCCTATCTGCCGACCTTGTTTGCTCTCCAGCTCCCCGAACTGATGCTTGGCCTGTTCATCGCCGGCGCGGTGGTCTCGGTGCTGTCGCTGTCGCGGAACAGCATGACGGCGCGGCAGAAGAGCATCGTGCTGATGCTCACGGTGGCTGCGACGCTGCCCATCCTGATCGCGATCGTGAAGCGCCCCGCCCTCTACAACGGCATCCGCCACTTCGTGTTCGTGATCCCACCAATGGCGCTGCTCGGTGGTCTCGCCTTCGCCTGGCTGCTCGACTGGTTGAAAGCCGACAGCCGCCGGAACTGGCAGCCGCTGGCCGTCACGGTGTTCTGCTTCGGCCTGCTCTTGCCGCTCGCCGAGATGATCCGGCTGCATCCCTATCAATACGCCCATTTCAACTACATCGCAGGCACCGTGCGCGAGGCCGACGCCCGGTTCATGCTGGACTATTGGGGCCTGGCACTGAAGCAGGCCTCCGATGGCCTGAAGGAGCAGCTCGACGAGCGCCAGGAAGTGCCGCCCGAGACCCGCAAATGGAAGGTCGCGGTGTGCGGACCGCAGCGCCCCGCGCAGGTCGCGCTCGGTCCCGACTTCACGATCGGCTGGGACAGCAGCGGCGCCGATTTCGCGATGACGCTCGGCGAGTTCTATTGCAAGGGCCTGTCCGCGCCCGTCATGGTCGAGATCAAGCGTGACGACGTCGTGTTCGCGCGGGTCTATGATATCCGCGGCAAGAGCATCTCGAGCCTGCTGTCGATTCCCGCGCCGTAAAGCGTTTTCAAGCGAAGTGGGCACCGGTTCGCGTCAAGAAAACGCGTCAAGATAAAGCGGCAGAAACCCGCCGCGCCCTGCATAACAGCCCCCGTTCGGCCGCGCCTTGTCGCGGCGAAATCGGGCGACTACGCTCCGCTCAAACTGACCGATCAGCGGAGAACGGCGATGTCGCCAGCGGAAGCGCGCCCGAAGGAAGTGCCTGCGAACATGACGGAGGCGGAATGGAGCCAGCGGGTCAATCTCGCCGCGGCCTATCGCCTCGTGGCGCTGTTCGGCTGGGACGACCTTGTCGACACCCACATCTCGGCGCGGGTGCCCGGTCCCGAGCATCATTTCCTGATCAACCCTTACGGTCTTCTGTTCGAGGAGATCACCGCCTCCAGCCTGGTGAAGGTCGATCTTGCCGGCAACCAGCTCACCGAGAGCGAGTACCGCATCAATCCGGCCGGCTTCACTATCCATTCGGCGATCCACGAGGTGCGCGAGGACGCTGCTTGCGTGATCCATCTGCACACGCTGGACGGCGTCGCGGTGTCGAGCTCTGCCGAAGGCCTGCAGCCGGTCAACCAGATCGCGCAGTACGTCACCCATGATCTCGCCTATCATGACTATGAGGGCATCGCGCTCGATCATGACGAACGGCCGCGCCTGCAGCGCGATCTCGGAGCCAAGAACCACATGCTGCTCCGCAACCATGGCACGCTGACGGTCGGCCGCTCGGTCGCTTCCGCCTTCGAGCGTATGTATCAGCTGGAGCGCGCCTGCTCGATCCAGGTCCGCACCCGGACGCTCGGTCCAGCAGTCTATCCCGTGCAGGATGAGGTGGTGGAGAAGAACGCGAAGCTGTTCCAGAATGCCGATCGGGCCGAGCTGCGCTCGACACAGTTGGTCTGGCCTCCGCTGCTGCGCAAGCTCGACCGCATCGACCCGAGCTACCGGACCTGACGCGGCGGCGCCGATCACGGAGGAGCAGACCGTGACGATCCTGGTGACCGGCAGTTCCGGCCATCTCGGCGAAGCGCTGGTGCGCACGCTTCAGGCGCAGGGGCGCGACGTCATCGGCCTCGACATCCGTCCCGGCGCCGTCACGCACCGGATCGGCTCGATCACCGAGCGCGATGTCGTGCGCGATGCCATGGCGGGCGTCACGGTCGTGCTGCACGCCGCGACCTTGCACAAGCCGCATGTCGCGACCCATAGCCGGCAGGCGTTCGTCAACGTCAACATCACGGGCACGCTGAACCTGCTGGAGGAAGCGAGGGCCGCCGATGTCACGGCCTTCGTTTACACCAGCACCACAAGTGTGTTCGGTGATGCGCTGGTGCCGCCGCGAGGCGAGCCGGCGGCCTGGGTGACGGAGAGCGTCTCGCCGGTGCCGAAGAACATCTATGGCGTCACCAAAGCGGCGGCGGAAGATCTCTGCCAGCTGTTCGCGCGCAACCAGGCCCTACCTGCGATCGTGCTGCGCGTCTCGCGTTTCTTTCCCGAACCGGACGATGACGCTGCCGTGCGCAGCGCCTATGACGACAGCAACGCGAAGGTGAACGAGTTCCTGCATCGCCGCGTCGACATCGAGGATGTGGTCGACGCCCACTTGAAAGCGATCGCTCACGCCTCCACTGCGCGTTTTGCGAAATACATCATCAGCGCCACCACGCCATTCTCACGCGAGGACATGGCCGAGCTGCGTGGCAACGCGCCGCAGGTGGTCCGCCGCATCGTTCCGGACTACGTGCAGGAATATGCCCGCCGAGGTTGGAGCATGTTCGATGGCATCGATCGCGTCTATGTCAACGCAAAGGCCCGCGCCGAGCTCGGCTGGCGGCCGCGCCATGATTTCCGCACGCTCGTGGCGCGACTGAAAGCCGACGAGGACATTCGCAGCCCACTCGCGCAGGCGATCGGCAGCAAGGGTTATCACGACCGCGCTTTCGGCCATGGTCCCTATCCGGTCGACGACGCCATTCGCGCCTGACCCGTGCAATGTGATGGACCGGCGAGGACAGATGTGCTAAGCACGGGTCATACGACCTCTACGCTTTTCGGAATGAAACGCCGTCCAATCCTGGGCGGCGTTTTTGCTTCGGGGAAGCAACGATTCCCTGACAACTCAGGCTGCGGCCACGAGCAGCCGGCGCAAGCGCAGATCGGCGTCATCGAGCACTTTCGCCAGCCTTTGCTGCTCATCGGCTTCAAGGTCATTGCGCCTGAGCATGGCGCGGCAATGCGCAATGACGCGCTGCTCGCTCTCGATCAGAAAATGATTGACGTTGCCGGCTAAGACAGTGGTGGCACGCGCGCGGTCGCGCGGCCTGGTGTCAGGCTGCCAATTCAACATGGGCTGTCCCCGCTCAGCAGGGCCCGGCCAAGCGGCGGGGCCCTGCATGCCCCGCGATCAGAAGTCCATCGCGGGCGCAGCCGCGGGGGCTTCGGCCTTCTTCGGCTTCTCGGCCACCAGCGCCTCGGTGGTGATCAGGAGCGAGGCGACGGAGGCCGCGTCCTGCAGCGCGGCACGGACCACCTTCGCCGGGTCGATGACCCCCGCCTGCACCAGATCCTCATACGCCCCGGTCGCAGCGTTGAAGCCCCAGTTGTAGGTATCCTTCTCCAGGAGCTTGCCGACCACGAGCGAGCCGTCGGCGCCGGCATTCTGCACGATCTGGCGCACCGGCACCTGGATCGCGCGACGGACGATCTCGACCCCGGCCTTCTGATCCGCATTCGCGGTCTTGATGCGGTCGAGCACCTTGCTGGCGCGCAGCAGCGGGACGCCACCACCCGGCAGGATGCCCTCCTCCACTGCAGCGCGCGTCGCATGCAGCGCATCGTCCACGCGATCCTTGCGCTCCTTGACCTCGACCTCGGTGGCGCCGCCGACCCGGATCACCGCGACGCCGCCGGCCAGCTTGGCCAGGCGCTCCTGCAGCTTCTCGCGATCATAGTCCGATGTGGTCTCCTCGATCTGCGCCTTGATCTGCGTCGCCCGCGCCTCGATGTCCTTCTTGGCGCCGGCGCCGTTGACGATCGTGGTGTTCTCCTTGTCGATCACGATCTTCTTGGCGCGGCCGAGCATCGACAGCGTCACGTTCTCGAGCTTGATGCCGAGATCCTCCGAGATCGTGGTGCCGCCGGTGAGGATCGCGATGTCCTCCAGCATGGCCTTGCGGCGATCGCCGAAGCCGGGCGCCTTGACCGCCGCGATCTTGAGGCCGCCGCGCAGCTTGTTGACGACCAGCGTCGCCAGCGCCTCGCCCTCGACGTCCTCCGCCACGATGAGGAGCGGCTTGCCCGATTGCACCACGGCCTCGAGCAGCGGCAGCATGGTCTGCAGGCCCGACAGCTTCTTCTCATGGATCAGAACATAGGGGTCCTCGAGCTCGACCCGCATCTTCTCGGAATTGGTGACGAAATAGGGCGAGATATAGCCGCGGTCGAACTGCATGCCTTCGACCACTTCGAGCTCGGTATTGAGGCTCTTGGCCTCCTCGACCGTGATCACACCCTCATTGCCGACCTTCTGCATGGCTTCAGCCAGGAAGCGGCCGATCTCGTCATCCCCATTGGCCGAGATGGTGCCGACCTGCGCGATCTCATCGTTCTTGGTAATCTTCTTGGCGTGCGACTTGAGATCCGCCACGATCGCCTCGACGGCCAGATCGATGCCGCGCTTGAGGTCCATCGGGTTCATGCCGGCGGCAACGGACTTCGCGCCCTCCTTCACGATCGCCTGCGCCAGCACGGTCGCGGTCGTGGTGCCGTCACCGGCGAGATCGGCGGTCTTCGAGGCCACCTCGCGCACCATCTGGGCGCCCATATTTTCGAACTTGTCCTCGAGCTCGATCTCCTTCGCGACCGCCACGCCGTCCTTGGTGATGCGCGGGGCGCCGAACGATTTCTCGATCACCACGTTGCGGCCCTTGGGGCCGAGCGTGACCTTCACGGCGTTTGCGAGTATGTCGACGCCGCGCAGCATGCGGTCGCGCGCTTCGGTCGAAAATTTCACGTCCTTGGCGGCCATGATCGTCGTCTCCTTCTCCGATGACTGTCAGTTGTGCATGATCAAGCGGCCTTCTTTGCCGCAACCGGTGTGTCGACGATGCCGAGCAGATCGCTCTCCTTCATGATCAGGAGATCCTTGCCGTCGATCTTCACCTCGGTGCCCGACCACTTGCCGAACAGCACCCTGTCGCCTGGCTTCACATCGAGCGGCACCAGCTGACCCTGCTCGTTCCGCGCACCGGGGCCCGCGGCGATGATCTCGCCTTCCTGCGGCTTCTCCTTGGCGGTGTCGGGAATGATGATGCCGCCCTTGGTCTTTTCCTCGGCATCGATACGGCGCACGAGCACGCGGTCGTGCAACGGACGGAAATGCATGCACATCCTCCTTCACAAGATCAGCGATGTCATAGATCCGGGTCCCATCAGGCCCCCGGGCAAAAACGACCTAGTGAACGGGAACTTTTGGTTCAAGAGGGCGTGAAAAATTTTTTGGCACTCTCCGGCAGTGATTGCCAGGCACGCTCTTGACCGCGGCCGGACATTTTCCCAGCTAAATCGGCGCCAAAATCCCGGTTCACCTTGTGGGGGGTAACAATGCAGTTTCTGCGTTGGGTCCGGCCTGTGATCGCGCCGGCCATCCTATTGTGTCTGTTCGCCGGACCGGCGAGCGCCCAGATTCCCGACCTGCGGCTCGGGCGCGTGCCGACGCTGGCTCCGCTGGTCAAGGAGGTCACGCCGGCAGTCGTCAACATCTCGGTCGAAGGCAAGGTTCGCCAGGACAATCCGCTCTATCAGGACCCGCTATTTCGTGAATTCTTCGACGTCCCGAAGCAGGTCGAGAAGCAGATCAGCGCAACCGGCTCCGGCGTCATTGTCGACGCCCAGCGCGGCTACGTGATGACGGCCAATCACGTCGTCGAGCATGTCACGAGTGTCCAGATCAGGACCAAGGATGGCCGGAAATTTGCCGCGCGCCTGGTTGGGCGCGATCCTGGCACCGACATCGCGCTGCTGCAGATCCGCGACCCCGCCGATCTCAAGGCAATTGCGCTCGGCGACAGCGATGCGCTGGAGGTCGGTGACTTCGTGATCGCGGTCGGCAATCCCTTCGGCCTCGGCCAGACCGTGACGTCGGGGCTCGTCAGCGCGCTCGGGCGCACGGGCCTTGGCAAGCAGGGCTATGAGGATTTCATCCAGACCGATGCCGCCATCAATCCGGGCAATTCCGGCGGCGCGCTGATCAATCTGCGCGGTGAGCTGGTCGGCATCAACACGGCCATCATCTCGCCGGGCGGCGGCAATATCGGCATCGGCTTTGCCGTGCCGATCAACATGGCGCGGCGGGTGATGGAGCAACTCGTGCAGAACGGCCGGGTCGAGCGCGGACGCATCGGCATTAGCCTGCAGGACCTAGACGTGCCGGTGAACGGTCATGTCCAGGGTGCGCGCGTTGCCGATGTGAGCGCCGGCTCGCCGGCCGAGCGTGCCGGCCTGCGCAAGGGCGACATCATCGTCAAGGCCAATGACATGCCCGTGCGCAGCGCGACGCAGGTCCGCAATCTGATCGGCCTCACGCCAGTCGGCCAGCGCGTCCGTCTTACCTTCGAGCGCGACCGCGCACTCGGCAATGCGACCGTGGAGGTCGCTCCGGCCGCGGAGGAGCGGGCGCGCGTGCGGACATCGGGATGATGCCGCCGGCGCCGATCACCGGCCTGGCGGCTGAATGGCGAGGCGGCGGAAGGACCAAGACGGGCGGCGCCGGGGGGACCATCCGCTGACGGAGCGGCCCTGCGTCGCCGGGCAGAGCATTCTTTACCGCGCATCAAGCATGTGTGCGGCCAAGCGTCGCGCAGCAAAGACCTGTTAAGCCCTCCGTGCCCTTCATGCGTGTGGGGGATGCCGGAATGCGGGGCGACGGGTTGGCTTTCAGTTTGCCGCAATGGCGGGTGACGCAATGGCTTGCGGATGTCGGGCCTGACGTCAGCGACGATGTCCGCGTCGCACTGATCGGCGATCTCTATGGCAGCTGGCCGATTTTCGCCGCCGGCCTCCTCAACTCCACCTTGACCAGCGCCGCGATTGCCGCGCGCGAGCAGACGACGCCATTCGTCGCCTGGCTCGCGCTGGAGATCGTGGTCTGCACCGCGCGCCTGATCGTGCTGAGCATCGCCTATCGTGCGGCGCGCGCGGGACGCAGGACGCCGACCGATCTCTACATCCTGCTTGGCATAGCCTGGAGCGCCAGCATCGGGCTCGGCGCAGGGCTGAGCGTCGCCAGCGGCCACTGGGTCAGCGCGACGCTCGCCTGCCTGTCCGGCGCTGCGATGGTGGGCGGCATCTGCTTCCGCAGTTTCAGCGCGCCGCGCCTGGCGGGCGCCATGATCCTGTTCACAGTCGGGCCCATGATCCCCGGGATCGCGCTGGCGCGCGAGCCGCTGCTCTACATGCTGTTCCTGCAGATCCCGCTCTATTTCTCGGCGATGACAGCCGGCGCATTCCAGCTCAGCAAGATGCTGGTCACGGTGCTGCAGGCCAAGCGCCATAGCGAGGATCAGGCACGCCTCGACGTGTTGACGGGCCTGCACAATCGCGCCGGCCTGGTCGATGCGCTGGAAGCCAGGATCGTCGCCCACCAGAACGATGGCAGGCGCTTCGCCCTGCTTTATCTCGATCTCGATCACTTCAAGCCGGTCAACGACACCTTCGGGCATGCCGGCGGCGACATGCTGCTGCGGAGGATTGCACAGAGCCTGCACGACATCGCGCCGACCGCCGACGCCATCGCGCGGATCGGCGGCGACGAGTTCGTCGTGCTGACGAGCGACGTGACGCCGGAGGACGCGATCGCGCTCGGCGAACGCATCACCCGCATTGCGGAGCAGCCGATCCTGCTCGCCGACAGCGCCAGCGCGACCATCGGTATCAGCGTCGGCATCGCGCTGTCGCCGGACCATGGCAACGACGCCGAGACCCTGCTGGCGCTGGCCGACGCCGCGCTCTATGAGGCCAAGTCCGCCGGCAAGTCATGCTGCCGCCTTGCCACGACCGAGACCATCCTGACGGCCCTGCGCAAGCTCGCCCAGCACGGAGCGACGAGAGCAGCCGCCGGCGCGGCCGCTTAACGCGGCATCTCGGCAAGCGCCGCGAGAATCCGCGCCCAGGAGCGGATGCCCCTGTGGTAGCTCGTCAGGTCGTATTTCTCGTTCGGCGAGTGGATATTGTCATCGTCCAGACCGAAGCCGACCAGGAGGGAGTCGAGCCCGAGCGTGTTCTTGAAATCGGCGACGATCGGGATCGAGCCGCCGGAGCCGATCAGCACCGCCTCCTTGCCCCATTCTTCGGTAAGAGCCCGCTTCGCCGCCGCCAGCGGCTTCATGGTCCAGTCGAGCGCGATCGCAGGCGCAGCCGAATGGTCTTCGAACTCGGCCGAGCAGTCGGCCGGAATGCGCGCCCTCACGTAATCGCGGAAGGTCTGGCGGATCTTCTCTGGATCCTGACCTTCGACCAGGCGGAATGAGATTTTGGCCGAGGCATGCGCGGGGATCACCGTCTTGGAGCCTTCGCCGATATAGCCGCCGACAATGCCGTTGACGTCGCAGGTCGGACGCGAGGCGACCTGCTCGATCAGCAGACGTTCCTTTTCGCCGGCGGGAATCGACAGCCCAATCGGCTTCAGGAAACTCTCCGGCGTCAAATTGAGCTTCTTCCACTGCTCCAGGACCTCCGGCGGCAGGTCCTTCACGCCATCGTAGAAGCCGGGAAGCGTGATGTGGCCGTCGGCATCGAACAGACCGCCGAGCACTTCGGTCAAGACGCGGATCGGATTGCGGGCGCCGCCGCCAAACAGGCCGGAATGCAGGTCGCGGTTGGCGGCCTTGATCTTGACCTCCTCATAGAGAAGGCCGCGCAGCATGGTGGTGATGGCCGGCGTGGTCGGATCCCACATCCCGGTGTCGCAGACCAGCGCGAAATCCGCCTTGAACTCGTCCTTGTTGGCCTGAAGGAACGGGACGAAGTTCTTCGAGCCGACCTCCTCCTCGCCTTCGAGCAGCACGGTGATGTCGAGCGGCAGCGAGCCGGTCACGGCTTTCCAGGCGCGGCAGGCCTCGACGAAGGTCATCAGCTGACCCTTATCGTCCTCGGCGCCGCGCGCGACGATGATCTTGCGACCGTCGGCATGGTCCGTGACCACGGGCTCGAACGGCGGACGGTGCCAGAGCTCGAGCGGATCGACCGGCTGCACGTCGTAATGACCGTAGAACAGCACGTGAGGTTTGGCACCGCCATTGCCGTTGCTCTTGCCGACCACGGCCGGATGGCCCGCAGTTGGCCGCACCTCGGCCGCGAAGCCGATGCTGGCAAGATCCTTGGCGAGATGGTCGGCCGCCTGCTTGCAATCGCCGGCGAAGGCCGGATCGGCCGAGATCGACTTGATCCGCAGCAACGTGAACAGCCGCTCCAGGCTGTTGTTGAAGTCGGCATCGATGTGATCGAGCACGGATTGGAGCTTCGCGTCGGCCATGGTGTTAAGTTTCCCTCTCAAAGCGATTGCAAAGCTTTTACCCCTGCCTCGGATGCCGAGCTAGTGTGGTCATCCGGCACTGGATGCAGGATGTGCCAGACCAGCGCGCCGGCCATGACGGCGGTCGCCGCGAGATTGTTGCCCCATGCCTGCAGGTCCTTCGGGAAAGGCGGCAGTGACAGCAGCATCAGGATGCCCGACAGCGCCAGTGCAAGCCAGGTCCACAGCCGCACGCGCGGCCTCGGATCGTAGGCCGCGCGATGCATCAGCACGGTCATCGGGAAGAACAGCCACATGAAGTAATATTGGCGCGCCAGCGGCGAGGCCACCGTCATCAGGCAGAACAGGATGCCGAGCTCTTCCGCGTCCGACCGTGGCGTGCGTCGTTCCTTGCGCGGCATCACCAAGAGAAAGCCGATGCCGAAGAGGCCCGAGACCGCGAGCACGACGAGGTTCGCCGCCTTGAACGAGATGTCGACGACATTCATCGTCCGCACCGGCATCGGCTTGGTCGGATCATCCTGCATGTAGTTCACGGGACGCGTCAGGCGATGCGTCATCGCGATGATCGACTGGTTGACCCAGGACCAGTTCTGCTCGTCACGTTGGCCGAAGCCCTTCTCCGAGCTCGATCCGACCATGCCCTGGTACCAGGTCTTCAATTCCGCGGCATTGTGCGCAAAGCCGCGCACCGGCGCCGGCACCACATACAGGAACGCCAGCGTGAACGCGATCATGCTGACTGCCGCCGCCCATTGCCGGCGCCAGACGAGATAAGGCAGCACCGCGACCGGGAACACCTTGATGGCGGTGGCCAGCGCGAACATGCTGCCCGCGAGCCATGGCTTGCATTCACCGATCAACCAGAAGCCGTACAGCATCATGGCGAGCAGCATCAGATTCGGCTGCCCGAGATCGAACATGTCGAACACGAAGCTGATGGTGACGAAGCCCGGCAGGAAATAGAGCCACTGATTGGGTGTCCTGCCCGATCCCGCCATCGCGTGGGAGAACTGCGCCGTCATCCACCACGCCACCACGTTGAGCAGCGACAGCACGCTATAAAGAACGATCTTGCCGAACCCAGCGGGAATGGCAAGCAGCACAGCCGGCAGCGGCGGATAGATGAAGGCGAAATAGGCCGAGGGATCGCTCGGATAGAGATCCTTGCCCTGCAGCACCTGCTGGCCGGCCCAGTACCAGAGCGGGTAGTCCTTGCTCTTGCCGCTGCCGAATATCTCCGGAACCAGCACGTCGCCGATCAGGATGACGCAGCAGAAGAGGAACAGGATGTCGACCGGCGCACGCAGCGACGGCCATCTCAATCGACGCGAGGGGTCCGGCATCACGTGCGCCCGCACGCAGTCACGGCACAGATGCGCATCATCGCCGCAACAACCCGCCGAGCGCGCCGCGTACGATCGAGCGGCCGATCGAGCCGCCAATCGAACCGGCGACATCCTTGCCGAGATTGGCCGCTGCGCCTCCGACCACCTTGTCGGTGACGGATCGCGCAATGTTGCGCGCGATCAGCTGCGTGGTCGACAGCCGGCCATGCTTGACGTTGGTGCCGAAGATCGTCGCTGCAATGCCGCCAATCGTCGCCAACAGTCCACCGGACTCGCCTGGCGCCGGCGCGGCCGTGCCGGCAATCCTCTTCTGGATCATCTCATAGGCGGACTCAGCGTCAACAGCAGTGTCGTACTTGCCCTTGAGCGGGCTTCCATCGATGATCGCCTTGCGCTCCTCGGGCGTGACCGGCCCGATCCGCGCCGAAGGCGGCCGCACCATCACGCGCTCGACCATCGCGGGCGTGCCATTGCCTTCCAGGAACGAGACCAGCGCCTCGCCCTTGCCAAGTTCCATGATGACTTGCGCGGTGTCGAGCTTCGGATTCGGCCGGAACGTATTCGCCGCGGCAGCGACCGCCTTCTGATCGCGCGGCGTGAAGGCGCGCAGCGCGTGCTGCATCCGGTTGCCGAGCTGACCGAGCACCTTGTCGGGCACGTCAAGCGGGTTCTGCGTCACGAAATACACGCCGACGCCCTTGGATCGGATCAGCCGCACCACCTGCTCGATCTTGTCCATCAAAACCTTCGGCGCATCGTCGAACAAGAGATGCGCCTCGTCGAAGAAGAACACCAGCTTCGGCTTCGGCAGATCGCCGACCTCGGGCAGCACCTCGAACAGCTCGGATAGCATCCAGAGCAGGAACGTGGCATAAAGCCTCGGAGAGTGCAGCAGCCGGTCGGCGGCGAGGATGTTGATGACGCCGCGGCCGTCTCGATCGGTGCGCATGAAGTCCTGCAGCGAAAGCGCGGGCTCGCCGAAGAACTGGTTGCCGCCCTGGTTCTCCAGCACGAGAAGCTGGCGCTGGATCGTGCCAACGGTGGCGCGCGTCACGTTGCCGAAGGTGCGCGCAGCCTGCCGGATCGGCGCCAGCGGATCCTCGTTGCCGTCGGCCGCCTTCTTCGGCCCATCCGGCGGCGCAATCGCATCGAGCAATGCGCGCAGATCCTTCATGTCGATCAGCGTCAGCCCGTTGTCGTCGGCCACGCGGAACGCGACGTTGAGCACGCCCTCCTGCACGTCATTGAGATCGAGCATCCGCGACAGCAAGAGCGGGCCCATCTCGGTGACGGTGGCGCGCACCGGATGTCCCTGCTCACCGAACACGTCCCAAAACACCGTCGTGAACTGGTCCGGCTGAAAAGAGAGACCAAGCTCGCTCGCGCGCTTGACGATGAAGTCTTTCGCCTCGCCAACCTCGGCAACACCGGAGAGATCGCCCTTGATGTCCGCGGCGAACACGGGAACACCGGCGCGCGCGAAACCTTCCGCCATCACTTGCAGGCTGACCGTCTTGCCGGTGCCGGTCGCACCGGTGACGAGGCCGTGACGATTGGCAAGGGCGAGCGTCAGCCACGCCGGTTCCTCGCCCTTCCCGACGAAAATCTTCTGATCCGTATCAATAGAGGTTGTTCCGGATACCGTCATGATGTCCGTCTCTCGCGCATCGCGTGCTCAGGGATTCACCGTCATCATACTGCATCTGATGTGCATTGAAACCGCCGTCGGCGGTCTTCCTGCCGAACGGCAGATTCCGTTTGCGACGGCAACGCAACAGCTTCGATCCATGGTGCACTTGTCCGCAAATTTCACATCGGCTCTTGCAGCGAAGCCACACTCGCGCCGCGATCGTGATTCGATTCGCCCACCCGCCGCGCTCGTCGCTTGTAATTCGCAAACCGGTTGATCAAGATGACTCCTTGTGCGGGAGTCCGGTCTTGGGGGACCGGGTTTGAGGACGACGGGGCAATATGGACGAGTTGATTGGTCTGCTGGCTGCAAAAGCCGGCATCGATAGAGCTGTGGCCGAAAAAACCATCGGCATCATCCTTAACTTCCTCCGGAATGAAGGACCTTCACAACAGGTTCAGGCGTTGATCGACGGAATACCGGGCGCGGAAGCCGCGATTGCGACGTCGCGCGCGGGCAGTGGGATCTCGCGGCTGATGGGCGGTGGCTTGATGGCCGTCGGCACCAGATTGATGGGATTGGGTCTTGGAATAACGGACATTCAAGCCATTGCGCGTGAACTTTTCCGGTTCGGCCGAGACAAAATCGGAGCCGACCAGATGAGCGCGATTGTCGCGGGGACACCAGGGCTCAGCCAACTCGCCTGAAGCACCTTCTCATTGTCGAGTATCATGACATATCCAATCACCGAGATTGAAGGCATGAGCGCCTTCTGTGCGTCCAAGCTGAAGGCGCTTGGCATTCGAACCACCGACGCGTTGCTCGAAGCCGCGCGCACCGTGAAGGGGCGCAAGGCACTGGCTGCCAAGACCGCGATCAGCGAGCAGCAATTATTGGAATGGGCCAATGTCGCCGACTACATGCGGATTCCCGGCATGGGCAAGGCGAAGGTCTGCCTGGTGCGGGCCGCCGGCGTCACCACCGTGCGCGAGCTGGCGCATCGCAATCCAGCACGGCTTGCGCAGAACATCAAGGCAGTGAACACCCAGCGCAAGCTGGTCCGCATCCTGCCCTCAGAGAAGTCGATCGGGCACATGATCGAGCAGGCGCGCAAGCTGGAGCCCAAAATCAGCTATTGAAGATCGGCCCGTGGGCGGCCGCCGGGAGGTGGGGACCCCGGCGGAGCGCGGGACCGCAGATCGCGTCAGAGATTGCATCTGCAGCATCTTGACTCCGCTGCGCCGACCGCGCAAAGCGGCCGCATGAGCGCTCCATCGCATAGCCAGGGTTCGGCGACCGCAGCAGCGGCGCATCCGCTCTTGCGCGCGTGGCTGGAACGGCCCTATCCCGCGGTCATGGGCGTGCTCAATGTAACGCCGGATTCGTTTTCCGACGGCGGAAACTTCACCACGCCGGCGCGCGCGCTCGCGCAAGGCCGGCGCATGATCTTCGAAGGCGCAGATATCATCGATATCGGCGCCGAATCCACCCGGCCCTATACGGGCGCGGAAGCCGTTTCGGCCGAGGATGAACTGGCGCGGCTCCGCCCGGTGCTATCAGACGTCGTCGCACTCGGCGTGCCCGTCTCGATCGACAGCATGAAGGCGGAGGTCGTCCGCTTTGCCCTCGACCAGGGCGCGCAGATCGCCAACGACGTCTGGGGCCTGCAGCGCGATCCCGAGATGGCCGCGCTGGTGGCGGAACGGAATGTGCCTGTCATCGTGATGCATAATCGCGACAGCGCGGATGAGGCGATCGACATCATGCAAGATGTCATCGCTTTCTTCACGCGCTCGCTCGACATCGCGGCGAAGGCCGGCATCCCGGACGGCAACATCGTGCTCGATCCCGGCATCGGCTTCGGCAAGACGCAGGCGCAGAGCATGACCATGCTGGCGCGGCTCGATGAACTCCGCAGCTTCGGCCTGCCGATCCTGGTCGGCGCCTCGCGAAAGCGCTTCATCGCCTCGGTCGTGCCTTCGGAGCCGCAAGCGCGGCTCGGCGGCTCGATCGCGGCGCATCTGATCGCCGCGCAGCGCGGCGCCCATATCATCAGGGCTCATGACGTGGCGGAAACCATGCAGGCGCTGCACGTCGCTGCTGCAATCGAGGCGCTAAAGGGATGAGCGATACGATCTTCATCAAAGGAATTCTGATCCATGCCCGTCATGGCCTGCTGGAGCATGAGAGCGAGGTCGGCCAGCGCTTCGTGATCGACCTCGAGCTCGATACCGACCTGTCGGAATCCTCGCGCACCGACCGTCTCGCCGACACGGTGAACTATTCCAACGTGGTGGCCACCGCGACATCTGCTTTCAAGGACACCAACTACTACCTGCTGGAGCGCGCCGCCGGTGCGGTGGCCGACGCCATCCTGGCGGCATTCCCACGCATCCGCGCCGTCAAGGTCACGGTGCACAAGCCGCATGCGCCGATCGCGGCGATCTTCGAGGATGTTGGCGTGGTGCTGACCCGCACGCGGGAGCCTTGAGGGCGCAGATGGCGAGCGCGCTGATTGCTCTCGGCGGCAATGTCGGCGACGTCAGGTCGAGATTTCGCAGCGCCATCGACGCGATCTGCCGGCAGGCACAGGCGAGACTGACCGCGCGCTCGTCCGATTATGAGACCCCGCCCTGGGGCGGTATCGAGCAGCCCGCCTTCATCAACGCCTGCATCGCGATCGAGACCGCGCTTGCGCCGCATGCGCTGCTCGCCACCCTGCTCGACATCGAACGGACCTTCGGACGCGACCGCGCACGGGAGACGCGCTGGGGCCCGCGCACGCTTGATCTCGACCTCATCGCCTATGACGACATCGCCCTCGCTACGCCCGAGCTGACCCTGCCGCATCCGCGCCTGTTCGAGCGGGCCTTCGTGCTGGTGCCTCTCGTCGAGATCGCCCCTGATCGAGTGATTGCGGGACGCTCCCCGCGCGAGGCGCTGAGCAGGGTTTCGTCCGACGGAATCGTCCGGCTGCCTGACCCGAGTTGACAAGCGGCCAGCGGGAAACAACCGTTTGGCTTGACCGCGCCGACGTGGCATTTTGCGGCGAACAACATCTGCTCGAGCGCGCCCGGGAGACGCCCAGGAATGACAGAGGTGACCCAAGACTTACGCCAAGAGTTACGCCAAGACTTGCCCCAAGACCTGCGCCTGGCGGCCGACTTTGCGCCGGCCACTGAGGAGCAGTGGCGCAAGCTGGTCGATGGCGTGCTGAAGGGGGCACCGTACGAGAAGCTCGTCGGCAAGACCTATGACGGGATCAAGATCCAGCCGATCTACGCACGCGCCAAGGGGTCCTCGCCGGTCGCCGGCCGCGCTGCCGCCGCGCCGTGGCAGATCATGCAGCGGCTCGACCACCCCGATGCCGCCAAGGCCAATGCGCAGGCGCTGACCGATCTCGAAAACGGCGCGACGGGGCTGTCGCTGATCTTCGCCGGCGCACGCGGCGGCCGCGGGTTTGGCCTGCCGCCGGCGGCAGATGCGATTGCAAGGGCGTTAAGCGGCATCCACCTTGACGCCGGCATTGCAATCGAGCTGCAGCTCGGGCCGCAGTCGCAGACCGCCGCAGCGCTGCTGGCGGCGTTCATCAAACAGAACGGCATCTCGCCGGCCGCCTG
This sequence comes from Bradyrhizobium sp. STM 3557, assembly GCF_045571465.1. Classification (NCBI taxonomy): domain Bacteria; kingdom Pseudomonadati; phylum Pseudomonadota; class Alphaproteobacteria; order Hyphomicrobiales; family Nitrobacteraceae; genus Bradyrhizobium; species Bradyrhizobium sp. STM 3557. The sequence continues at coordinate 3,242,605 of NZ_CP120697.1, read as the reverse complement.
CGACATCCGTTTCGGCCTCGATCCGATCGGCAACGCTGCCGTGAGCGGCACGAGCACAGTTGAAGCCACCGAGATCGCGAGCAGCGTGGCCGGCACCGTCAATGATCTGCGCGCCGCGGGCTTCAAGGGACCGTTCGTCGCCGCTGACGGCGTCGTCGTCCACGACGCCGGAGGCTCGGAGGTGCAGGAGCTCGCTTTCGTGCTGGCATCCGGCGTGGCTTACCTGCGCGCGCTGGAGGCCGGCGGGATCGCGCTGGACGAGGCGCGCAGCCTCGTGTTCGCCCGCCTCGCCGCCGATGCCGACCAGTTCCTGACGATTGCGAAATTCCGCAGCCTGCGCCTGCTCTGGGCAGGGATCGAGCAGTCCTGCGGGCTGGCCCCGAAGCCACTGTTCGTCGCGGCCGAGACGGCGTGGCGCATGCTGACCCGGCGCGACCCTTACGTGAACATGCTGCGCGCCACGATCGCGACCTTCTCGGCCGGGCTCGGCGGCGCCAATGCGATCACGGTGCTGCCGCATACGCTGGCTCTCGGGCTGCCGGACGCTTTCGCGCGACGGCTGGCGCGCAACACGCAGCTGATCCTCCTGGAGGAGTCCAACCTCGCCAAGGTCGGTGATCCCGCCGCGGGCGCCGGCGGCATCGAGGCGCTGACGCAGGAGCTTTGCGCAGCCGCGTGGGGGCTATTCCAGGAAATCGAAAAGACCGGCGGGATGATCGCAGCCCTCCAGGCCGGCCTGATCCAGGACAAGGTGGCGACCACCCGCAAGATGCGCGATGCCAACATCGCCAGGCGCCGCGACGTGCTGACCGGCGCCAGCGAGTTCCCTGATTTAAGTGAGGCGGACGCCACGATCGATCCCACCCCACCCCTGGCGATCGCGCCGAAGGGGGCTGCGAGGACGAGCTTCGCAGCGCTCGCGCCCCGGCGGCTCGCCGAGCCCTTCGAACGGCTACGCGACCGCTCTGATGCCCAGCTTAAGCGCGGCGGCAAGCGGCCGGCAGTGTTCCTTGCCAATTTGGGCACGCCGGCCGACTTCACGGCGCGCGCCACTTTCGCGCGCAGCTTCTTCGAAGCCGGCGGCATCGCGGCGATCGAGGGCAAAGGGGCATCCGACCCGGCCGCGCTCGCGGCCGACTACAGGGGGTCCGGCGCCTCCCTGGCGTGCCTATGCTCGTCCGACAAGGTCTACGCCGCGGACGCGATTGCGGCGGCCAAGGCCCTGCACGAAGCTGGTGCGCGGCATATCTATCTGGCAGGCCGCCCCGCCCAGCAGGAGGCTGATTTGCGCGCGGCGGGTGTCGGCAGCTTCGTATTCGCCGGCAGTGACGCGCTGACCATCCTCGGAGACGCCTATGCGCATCTGGAGCGAGCATGACCGATGACACCAAGCCTCTCCTGACCGGCGGCTGCCAATGCGGCGCGGTCCGCTTCGCCTTCAAGACCACGCCTGGCAAGGTCAGCATCTGCCATTGCCGGATGTGCCAGAAAGCGGCCGGCGCGCCCTTCGCCTCCTTTGCCGAGATCGAGCGCGAGAACTTCGCCTGGACGCGCGGCCAGCCCGCTGCGTTCCGCTCCTCTTCGATCGCCGAGCGCTTCTTCTGCGCCGCCTGCGGCACGCCGCTCGGCTTCGCGCGCATCGACGGGCCGCGCATCGAGATCATGACAGGCTGCTTCGACCGGCCTGACCGCGTCATCCCAACGCGGCAGTACGGCACCGAATCCCGGCTCGGCTGGGTGGTCGGAATCTCCAACCTGCCGAGCCAGACCACGATGCAGAACTACGGGCCGGAGAAGATGGCGACCATTACGAGCCATCAGCATCCGGATCATGATTAACCGCCCACCTGCGATGGCCTATCAAGGGCTCCGATCGTGCTAGGATTTCGTCCATGTTCCGGGCTCTGTTCGAATTGCTTTTTTGGGCGCCCGCCGAGGGAGCGTCGCATGTTGCCATGCACGCCTGGCAACGCAACGCCACGCATTCGGAGCGAGAGCCATACGAGCGGAAAAGCCGGTTCGACGATCCCGTCTACAAGCAGAATGTTCAGCGGCTGATCGAACGCAGCCGCAAGTTTGAGGAAGCCCGGGAATGAGCCGCATTCCGAACTTCGCCGACATCGCCTTCACACCCACCGCGGCACCTGTGCCTGCGGGCCACGCCCAGCCCTGGCTGACGCCGGAGGGCATTCCGGTGAAGCCGGCCTATGGCGAGGCCGACCTCGACGGCATCGACTTTCTCGACACCTGGCCAGGCATCGCGCCTTATCTACGCGGCCCCTACCCGACCATGTATGTCAACCAGCCCTGGACGATCAGGCAATATGCCGGCTTCTCCACGGCGGAGGATTCCAACGCCTTCTATCGCCGCAACCTCGCGGCTGGACAGAAGGGCCTCTCGGTCGCCTTCGATCTCGCCACCCACCGCGGCTATGACAGCGATCATCCGCGCGTCGCCGGCGATGTCGGCATGGCCGGCGTGGCGATCGATTCCATCTACGACATGCGCACGCTGTTCTCCGGCATCCCGCTCGACCGGATGAGCGTGTCGATGACCATGAACGGCGCGGTGCTGCCGATCCTGGCGCTGTTCGTGGTCGCAGCCGAGGAACAGGGCGTGCCGCCGGAAAAGCTGTCGGGCACCATTCAGAACGACATCCTAAAAGAGTTCATGGTGCGCAACACCTACATCTATCCGCCGGCGCCCTCGATGCGGATCATCTCCGACATCTTCGCCTTCACCTCGCAGCGGATGCCGAAGTTCAACTCGATCTCGATCTCCGGCTATCACATGCAGGAAGCCGGCGCGACGCAGGATCTCGAGCTCGCCTACACGCTCGCAGACGGCGTCGAATATTTGCGCGCCGGCATCGCCGCCGGCCTCGACGTCGACCGCTTCGCGCCGCGGCTGTCGTTCTTCTGGGCTGTCGGCATGAACTTCTTCATGGAGGTCGCCAAGCTGCGCGCCGCGCGGCTGCTCTGGGCCAAGCTGCTGAAGCCGTTCGAGCCAAAGGACCCGCGCTCGCTGTCGCTGCGCACGCATTGCCAGACCTCGGGCTGGTCGCTGACCGCGCAGGACGTCTTCAACAACGTGATGCGCACCGCGATCGAGGCGATGGCAGCGACCCAAGGCCACACCCAGTCGCTGCACACGAACGCGCTCGACGAGGCTTTGGCGCTGCCGACCGACTTCTCCGCGCGCATCGCCCGCAACACGCAGCTATTCCTGCAGCAGGAGAGCGGCACGACGCGCATCATCGATCCCTGGGGCGGCTCCTATTACGTCGAGCGGCTGACCCGCGATCTCGCGGCCAAGGCCTGGGGCCATATCCAGGAGGTCGAGGAGCTCGGCGGCATGGCCAAGGCGATCGAAGCCGGCGTGCCGAAGCTGCGCATCGAGGAAGCTTCCGCCAAGACCCAGGCCCGTATCGATGCCGGCCGCCAGGCGGTGATCGGCGTCAACAAATACAGGCCCGTCGATGAAGCGCCGATCGATGTGCTCAAGGTCGAGAACTCAACGGTGCGCCGCCTGCAGATCGACAAGCTGTCGCGGCTGCGCTCCGAGCGCAACCAAGCCGACGTCGATGCGGCGCTGGCCGCGCTGACGCGCTCCGCCGGCGAGGGCAACGGCAACCTTCTGGCACTTGCCATCGATGCAGCGCGCGCAAAAGCCACCGTCGGCGAGATTTCAGAGGCGATGGAAAAGGTGTTCGGCCGCCACCGCGCCGAGATCAAGTCCATCACCGGCGTCTACAAGCGGGAGGCCGCCAGCATGTCTGATAAGGTCGGGAAGCTGCAGGCGCTGATCGACGCCTTCGAGGAGGCCGAAGGCCGGCGCCCGCGCATCCTGGTCGCCAAGATCGGTCAGGACGGTCACGACCGCGGCCAGAAGGTGATCGCATCGGCTTTCGCCGACATCGGCTTCGACGTCGATATCGGGCCGCTGTTCGCGACCGCCGAAGAAGCCGCGCGCCAGGCCGTCGAGAACGACGTGCATATCCTTGGCGTGTCCTCGCTCGCCGCCGCCCATCTCACTGCAGTGCCGGAATTGAAGGCCGCGCTGAAGGCCCAGGGCCGCGAGGACATCATGATCATCATCGGCGGCGTGGTGCCGCCGCAGGACTACGATGCACTCTACAAGGCCGGCGCCGAAGCGATCTTCCCGCCGGGCACCGTGATCGCGGACGCCGCCGAGGAGCTGATCCATAAGCTGAACGCGCGGCTCGGCCACAGCGAGGCGGCGGAGTAGCACGCGTCCCGTTTTGCCAGCCATCCGGCATGTTGCCGTCGCGCCGGCTGCAATGCTTCAGGTACGCGCAGCTGGGGCGCGCTCAATTGTCATCATGACGGCGCGCGTAGGCGGTCAACAATTCAATGCCCCGCGACTGAAGGCGATCGTTGACGCGGGACTCCAGGATCCGCTTGACATATCGGTTGACGGACGGAGCAAACCACATCGTCGTCTTGGTCGTAACGACCGAGGTTGGAGTGGCACTGTTGGTCAATGTTTCATCCACTTCCAACTTGAACGCATCATAGGTCTTGTTGAACTTGAGGATGACCGGCTCGTAGGCCACGACCTTCTCGGTCGCGTCGACGTTGAAATGAACTTCGGGAGGGGTCTTCCGGTTTGAGGTGAGGTGCACCTTCCATTGAGCGCCAAGCTTGAGCGGAAGCTGTATTCCGGTCGATGGATTGGCCGGATTTTGGGTCCAGACTTGATCCTCGAGCAAGTTCCAGTTTTCGTCGAAGACTTGCAGCGCACTGGTGCCGACGCTTTGACCATAGGGCGTAAAGGTCGACTGCACACTGTAGGTTTTGTCCTTGAGCTCTGTCACCGTGTGCACAACGGTCGATTTTGTCTCACCGGTGATATCGTCGATGACCTGATAGGTCCAGCGATCGCCCGGCCTGACATCGATCTTGTCGATGACAGGTGCGGTCGTCTCCGTGCCCTGGTCCGACTTGTCGGTCCTGCTCGAATCGGGACCTTCTTCTGCATGTGCCGCGATGTGAATGCCATTTATTGCGATCGCAATCGCGATCATTCGAAGAAATAAGCTGTACACGTATGGCATCGGCAAAGCTCAATGCGAACAAAGATTTCGACCGACGGTACTTGATCAGCACCTGCAATTCAAGGTCGCGGCAGCTGCACCATCGATACGCTGAGACGATCACATGTTGGCGATCACCGAGCTGATGCGCAACTCAATGGCGAGCGCGCGCTGAAACTGACAATCTTGAACCTTCGCTTGACGTCCTCATACAGACCATCAGAAACCGGATCAAATGTTCATGCCTGCCAGATTCACATTCGCGCTGCTGTTCGGCATCCTCGCGTTCGCGACGGCCCACGCCGCCGACCCCAAGCCCGACGCAGCCATCAAGACCAAGGCGGTCGACGCCAACGTCGCGCTCGATGCGCAGGTCAAGGCCGATCCGGTGCTGGCGGCGAACTGCCTGGCCGAGGGCCGCAAATGGATGGACAAGAACGCCGCCGATGCCACCAAAGAGTTCAAGGAGGACAAGGGGCTGTTCCGCGATGGTCCCTACACCTACGGACGCAACTACTCGGTGCGCTCGATCGTGGCCGACCGTTATGTCAGCGTGCTCAGGGACGACTACATGGACACGCATGGGGCCCACCCGAACAGCACCGTCGACACCATCCTGTGGGACAAGGCCGAGAACAAGCGCATCAGCATCCGTCCCTTCTTCACCGAGACAGCCGATAACGGCCCGACCATGAAGGCGATGCAGGCCGCGATCATCGCTTCGCTGAAGGAGGAGAAGAAGAAGCGCGATGCGATGGAAACGGCGACCGACGAATGGCTCGGCAACGTCAAGCCGGCGCTGCTCAAGATCGGCGCGGTGACGCTGGCGCCTTCGACCGAGGCCGGCAAGAGCTCGGGCCTGACCTTCCATTACCCGCCTTATGAGGTCGGCCCCTATGCCGAGGGCCAGTACGTCGCCTTCGTGCCGTGGGAGGCGCTGAAGCCAGATCTGACGCCCGAGGGCCTGCGCATCTTCGGCGGCGCGAGGCCGAAGGACGACGCCAGGCAAGAAAACTGACGGGCGGCCTCGTCATTCGCTATAACGGGCTGCATGTCTTCTCGTTCGTCCGCCTCCTCGCCCGATATCGATGCCCTGGCGCGCGACCTCCGCGCCAGCAGCCGCGCGGCGCTGGCGCGGGCGATCACGCTGGTCGAGAGCCGCCGCGCCGACCATCAGGCTGCAGCGCGCGAGCTGGTGCAGGCGCTGCTGCCGCAGACCGGACATGCCATCCGCGTCGGCATCACCGGCTCGCCCGGGGTTGGCAAATCCACCACGATCGACGCGCTCGGCATGTATCTGATCGCGCACGGCCACAAGGTCGCGGTGCTGGCGGTCGATCCCTCCTCGGCACGCACCGGGGGCTCGATCCTTGGCGACAAGACGCGAATGGCGCGGCTGGCACACGCCGACCATGCCTTCATCCGCCCCTCGCCTGCGTCAGGTACGCTCGGCGGCGTCGCGGCCAAGACGCGCGAGGCCATGCTGCTCTGCGAGGCCGCTGGCTTCGACATCATCCTGGTCGAGACCGTCGGCATCGGGCAGTCCGAGACCGCGGTCTGCGACATGACCGATTTCTTCCTCGCGCTCATGCTGCCCGGCGGCGGCGACGAGTTGCAGGGCATCAAGAAGGGCTTGGTCGAGCTCGCCGACATGATCGCGATCAACAAGGCCGACGGCGACAATCTCAAGCGCGCCAACATCACGGCCGCCGATTATCGCGGCGCGCTGCATCTGCTCGCGCCTCGCTCCGAGCACTGGCATCCGCCTGTCGTGACCTATTCGGCAATGACGGGCAAGGGCATCGCCGAGCTCTGGCAGAAGATCATCGAGCATCGCAAGGCCATGACGGCGTCGGGCGAATTCGCCCAGCGCCGGCGCGAGCAGCAGGTGAAATGGATGTGGTCGATGCTGGAGCAGCGGCTGATGGCGCGGCTGCGCACCGATGCCGCAATCCGTGGCAAGGTCAGGAAGCTCGAGGCCGAAGTCGCCGGCGGCCACATCGCTCCGGCCGTGGCAGCCGAACAGCTTGCGGAGATGCTGCAATGAGCGAGCCCCTTCGCGTCCTCCTCACCGGCTTCGGCCCGTTTCCCGGCGCGCCGACCAATCCGACAATCCCGCTGGTGCAGCGGCTGATGGCGCTGCGCCGGCCCGCGCTCGATGATGTGGAATTGTCGAGCCACATCTTCCACGTCACCTACCGCACCGTCGACCGCGAGCTGCCCGAGCTGATCGCGCGCCTGCGCCCGCATGCGATGCTGATGTTCGGGCTCGCGAGCCGCACCGCGCACCTGCGAATCGAGACCCGCGCCCGCAACGCCGTGACCACCACCTTTCCCGACGCGGATCGCGCCGTCGCGCGCAAGGGCTCGATCGTTGAGGGCGCACATCCCCTTGTGTTCGGCCCGCACACGGCGCGGCTGCTCAACGCGGCGCGCGCGACCGGCATCGACGCGCGCCCTTCGCGCGACGCCGGAAGCTATCTCTGCAACTATCTGAGCTGGCGCGCGATCGAGGCGACACAGGCGAAAGGCGGGCCGGACCTCGCCGCATTCATCCATATCCCGCAGCTCGCCCGTCCCGGCACGGCGCTTCGCCGGGCCAGCACGCGCATTACGCTGGAGGAACTGGTCGACGCCGGAGAGGCCATGCTGATGGAGCTCGTGAAGCTGGGCCGGCAGGCAGGCCGCGACGCCTCCCAAGGCTGATGCTCATGCCCGGCACGCGTTCGGCCCTTCATTCATAGCTCCCTCAAACGCGAATCGAGAGGACGGGATGGCGAAACTGAACATTGCAGCGGCACCGATATCGGAGGGCTCGGATTATCCCGCGCCGTTCGACATGCCATGCCGGAACAAACTGCGCCGCCGGCTGGCGAAGGCGGCGGGCCTCTCGCGATTGGGCGTCAATCTGCTGGAGTTACAGCCGGGCGCCTGGTCGAGCCAGCGGCACTGGCACACCGAGGAGGAGGAGTTCGTCTACGTCATCGAGGGCGAGGTTGTGCTGGTCGGCACCGCCGGCGAAGAGATCCTGCGCGCAGGTGATTGTGCCGCGTTCCCGCCCGGCGAAGCCCATAGCCATCACCTGCAGAACCGCTCCACCGGGCTCGTTCGCGTGCTGGAAATCGGATCCGCCAACCTGCGCGACGATGAATGCCATTATCCGGACATCGACCTGCATGCCACGGCAGTCGGGTATTTCCGCAAGGACGGAACATCTTACTGACCAGCACCGCTGGATAAAGATTTAACCCTACCCGCAACAATCCCGCCCTCGCGCGCTCGCCCTCACCATCAGGATTGAGGGTTTCGGCTTAAGTGGTGACAACACGCCACTTTTTGCGCGAGCTGCACACGATGGATGTCAACCGCCGCCGTCTCTTGGGCGCCTCCGCCGCTGGTGCAGCCGGGGCGTTGGCGCTGCCGGTCGAGCCCACGCGCGCGGCGCCCTTGATCGCCACGCTCGGCCGCGATGCCACGCAATATGGCGTCAGGCCGGGCAGCCCCGACGACCAGACCCGTGCATTGCAACGCGCGATCGACGAGGCCGCGCGGGCCCAGATGCCGCTGGCCCTGCCGCCTGGCGTCTACCGCTGCTCGATGCTGCGCCTCGCCGAAGGCAGCCAGCTTGTCGGTGTGCGCGGCGCAACCAGGCTCGTTTTCTCCGGCGGCGGTCCGTCCCTGCTCTTGAGCGAAGGCGCGGGCCATGTCGGCCTCACCGGCATCTCGCTCGATGGCGCAAATATCCCCCTGCCCGCGCGCCGCGGCCTGATCCATGGCCTCGGCGGCCGCGACGTCCGCGTCATCAATTGCGAGATCATGAATGCCGGGGGCGCAGGCATCTGGCTCGAGCAGGTTTCGGGCGAGGTCAGCGGCAACATCATCACGGACATCGCCTCGACCGCGGTCGTCTCCTTCGACGCCGCCGGCCTGATCGTGTCCCGCAACACCATTCTCGGCACCAATGACAACGGCATCGAGATCCTGCGCACCGCGATCGGCGATGACGGCTCGATGGTGCTGGACAACCGCATCGAGAACATCAAGGCCGGGCCCGGCGGCTCCGGCCAGTATGGCAACGCCATCAACGCCTTCCGCGCCGGCAACGTGATCGTGCGCGGCAACCGGATCAGGAATTGCGACTATTCGGCCGTGCGCGGCAACTCGGCCTCGAACATTCACATATCAGGCAACAGCGTGAGTGATGTGCGCGAGGTCGCGCTCTATTCGGAGTTTTCCTTCGAAGGCGCCGTGATCGCGAACAACACGGTCGATGGCGCCGCGTTTGGGGTGTCGGTTTGCAATTTCAACGAGGGCGGCCGCATCGCCGTCGTCCAGGGCAACATCATCCGCAACCTGATCCCGAAGCGGCCGATCGGCACCGCGCCGGACGATGACGCCGGTATCGGCATCTATGTGGAGGCGGACTCGAGCGTCACTGGCAATGTGATCGAGAACGCCCCCGCCTACGGCATTGTCGCCGGATGGGGCCGCTATCTGCGGGACGTGGTGATCTCGGGCAACGTGATCCGCAACGCGCTGGCCGGCGTCGGTGTCTCGGTGGCCTCCGGCGCGGGCACCGCGCTCGTCAGCAACAACGTGATCTCAGGAGCGCCGCGCGGGGCTGTGGTCGGACTCGACCATATCAAGCCGGTGACATCAGACCTGACGCAGGACGGCGCGCAACGCTTTGCGCAGCTCTCGGTGAGCGGCAATGTCAGCCGTTGAGCATCACAGCGCGTGGCGCAGCGCCGGATAGCGGCGCTCGATCTCGTCCAGGTCAAACACAGGCCGCGGCGTTTCGGCTCTGATGCCGATGCTGAGCGCCTGCTCCAGCGCTGCCATGTCGATACGCGGTGCAAGCGGCGCAATCTCCGGCGCGACGATCTCGTTGGACACGAAGATGTCCTCGGAGACCATGATGTCGGCCTCCGCGATCACGGTCTCGATCGTTGGTGCGAGCACGATCTGCTGCGGGAAGCTTTCATCCGCGTCGGCTTCGTCAGGCGTCACGGGCTCCAGCATCGGCCTGCCATCGGCGACCGTCAGCGTAAAGCCTGTGCGTGGTGTGATGGCCTCGCCGAGCGACAGTGCCCGCCAGTTCTTCACGGCAAATTTCGCTTCCTGGATGTTTTCCAGAAACGAGTATTCGTTGTAATAGCGGCGCCATCGGCCGCTCTCGAACAGCTCGGTCAGATGCTCCAGCCGCTTCTCGGCCAGTGCGCACCAGCGTGCGGACAGCGCACGATTCCTGGCCACGTCCAGTTGATGTGTCATGAGAAGCTCGCGAGGAAAGGAGACGGACGCGACGCAACCCGAACGAATCAATTCGACGTGACGCGATTATTTTGTGGAAAAGGTTAATGAAGTCTAGCGAGCGAGGCGGCTTTCGCCGGGATCACCGTAATTGCGCGGATTTTTTTGTGGCTTCCGGCACCTATGCGCGACACCGCGCAACGCCTGCGCGGTGACGCCGGCCACACACCAACCAGGCCTTGCAGACACACGGCGCGGAAATGAAAGACCCGTCCGGGGGGACAACCGGACGGGTCCAGCCATATTGGCGCTTGGGGTGGATGGGCGCTCGCGCCGGATATAGCCTGGGAGGGTTTTCCGCTCCCACGTCAGTTCTGTCGCCAGCGGCCAGGTGCACGTTCAAAATGTTCGCGGATTATTTTGGCCGTTCACGAAAACGTGGAGCGCTACCGCTGGCGTATCGTTTTGACGCGTTTTCTTCACGCGAACCGGCGCCCACTTCGCTTGAAAACGCTCTCTTGCTGTCCGGGCTGAAGCGTCGCGGGCCGGTGGCATCGATGTCGTCGCAGCCGCCGGCATCGCTGCGGCAGTCAGCTCGTCCTCTGCGTCATCTTGGCCGTGCACACCGATGCATGCGCGCGCTACGACGATCAGGGACGACGATCCGGGATAGCGGCGGGATGTTTGGCGGGAACGCCGTGACGGATGCGGCTTATGGCGCGGCCACCGCGAGGCTGACGATCTTCTCGCGCTGCAGCCGGGCGATCAGGCCACTGGCCTCGTCCTTCGACATCGGGCGCTCGCCGAGCTGCAGCGTGAACAGGCCGCCCTTGGCACCGTCGATGATCGTGGCCTTGTAGTTGTTGAGCAGCGTCGTGATGTCGGAGATGCGCGCATCCGGCGCGAACCGCACCAATGCATGCACCGAAGCCGCGGAGAGCTGCGTCGGCCCGATCGCGCGGGTCAAGGGCTCGCTCACCGAGCGGTCGCTGATGTTCAGCGAGGCCGTCTGATAGGTTGCCGGCTGGCCCCGCATCATGACGGCGGCGATGATTCCCGCCTGCGCCAGCACGACCAGGATGCCGAAGCTTGCCGACAAGGCCAGTGCGCGCGGCGACAGGCTCTCGAAAAAACCGAGCAGGCGGCGACCAATGCTGCGGGAGGGACTTGCCGCCTGCGCCGGCTCCGCATCGATCGCAGCGAACAGCTTTTGCATCGCCCGCCGCGACGGCGCGCCCAGGCTCTCGTTCAGCGCAATTGTCTCGGCATATTCGCGCTGGATCGCGGCATATTGCCGGGCAAGCTCCGGGTCGCCGGCCAAAGCCTCCTCGACGCGCTTGGTGTCGCTTGGATTCAGGGTGCCGGCCGCATACCACGGCAGCAGGAGGTCGATCTCGCTGGGGTCGTGCTCCTGCATCTGCTTGCTCAATGCCATCATGGCCAGCCTCGCTCAACGCCGGCCGTTTTCAACAGTTCGGCCAGTTTCTTGCGCGCATAGAACAAGCGCGTCTTGACGGTGTTCTCCGGGATTTTGACGATCTCGGCCACCTCCTCCACGGACTTCTCGTGGTAGTAGACGAGATCGACGATCTCCCGGTGCTCTGGCGAGAGCGCTCTCAGGCACTTGCGTAACGCGTTCCCGGCGTCCTTCTTCTGCACCACCACTTCCGGATCATCGGACATGTCCTCGATCGCGTGAGCGGCCTCGTCTTCCAACTCCACATCCTTTCTGCGCCGCAGCGCAGACAGGGCCTTGAAGCGTGTGATCGCCAGCAGCCAGGTCGAAACGGCCGATCGGCCTTCGAACTTGCCTGCCTGACGCCAGACGTCGAGGAAGACTTCGCTGATGAGGTCCTCCGCCACCTGTTCGTCCCGCACGAGCCGGAGCCCGAAACGGAACACCCTGACATGGTGCCGTCCGTACAGCACCTGCATGGCGAGCCGGTCGCCTTGAGCGATCCGGGCGATCAGGGTTTCGTCTGATGCCGCCTGTGTTACGCTCAATTGCCGTCTCGCAGAGTTGGTCGGGAAGATGGGGCCCGTGGTTCGATGCGGCCCGTAAAAATCTTCAGGATACCGGAAAGATACGCACGTCCCTGTGAGCTAACGCACAGAAACGCATCTTTTCGGTGGCTTTTTTGCGAGATCTCTCGTACCGGATCGGCATCATACTACAGCTACACCCTTCCCAACAGCCGTCCTCGAGGGTTGCCAACTACCGGCGGTCCCGAACAACGCAGGCAGCGAAACGGTCCGCGCCTGCCCCTGTTCCCTGCTCCCATGGCGGAGGAGGATCCGAGGCGAATTTCTCTGATTGGACAAGGACAAATTCCATTCGACGGCACCTGAAACCAGGCGCCATAGATACCAAAACGCAAGGCTTTCCGCGCTAATTTTCGAGCCTGGCTCCACGATTGGCGCGAACATGGGCTCTGCGGCGTCTCTCCTGACCTCGATCGCGGCCGGGCCGGACCTTTCAGGTCCGCGCCCGCCGGCCGGAACTCGTTGCTCGGCCGGGCCTGCTCCTACGCGCCGATCGCGCGCTTTATGCCGCCAAATGCGCAGCCGCAATCGCATCGGCAGCCCTGAGCGGGACTCTTCATTTGGACCAAGATCATAAACCGTGAAGCACATTGCGAATGACATCGATGAGCTCGAAATCCGCAGCCGCTACTGAAAACCTGCTCGACGAACTGCAGGCGGCGCTCGCCCACGGCACCGTCGCCCGCCGGGTTGAGACGCTGCAGCGCGTGACCGACCTGTTCATTGACGGCGATGTCGATTTTTCCGACCAGCAGGTCGCGCTGTTCGACGACGTCTTCGAATGCCTGATCGAGCATATCGAGATGTCGGCGAAATCCCTGCTCGCCAATCGCCTGGCGGCCAGCAAAACCGCGCCGCCCCGGACGCTGCGCCGGCTCGCCGATGACGACGCGATCGAGGTCGCAGGTCCCGTGCTGTCGAAATCCGAGCGCCTTGATGACGAGACCCTGATCCAGACCGCGCGGACCAAGAGCCAAGCCCATCTGCTCGCGATCTCGATCCGCCGGGTGCTGAGCCGGGCCGTCACCGACGTGCTGCTGCTCCGCGGCAACGACGAGGTGGTGCGCTCGACCGTGCAGAATGCCGGCGCCGACCTGTCCAGCCGCAGCTACACCAAGCTGGTCGACCGCGCCGCGCAGGATGAGCACCTGGCCGCCTTTCTCGCCATCCGGCCGAACCTGCCGCGACATCTTTACCTGAAGCTACTCGCCAAGGCTTCAGCCGCGGTGCGCGCGAGGCTCGAGGCCGCCCATCCGAAGCGGTCGCAGGAGATTTCCTCCGCGGTGCGCACGGTGACAAGGCTGGCGCGCTCGACCCCGGTCGCACTCACCGAGCAGACCGAGATCGCCCATGCGTTGGTCCGCTCGCTGCACGCGCACGGCCGGCTCGACGAGCCGCTGCTGGAGCAATTCGCCGAGCAGAAGAAATTCGACGAGGCCAATGCGGCGCTCGCGGCGATGGCCAACGTCCCGGTGGCGGTCGCCGAGGCCATGATGGTCGAAAGCCGCGCCGAGGGCGTGATGATCCTCGCCAAGGTCGCCGGCCTGTCATGGCCGACCGTGAAGCTGATCATCGACATGCGCGACGAACTCGCCGGCGGCGCGCCGACCGACCTGCGCTCCTGCAAGGCGACCTATGAGCGGCTACGGCCCTCCACGGCGCAGCAGGTGCTGCGCTTCCACCGCATGCAGGAATCGACGCCCCCGGCGACTGCGCCGGTCGCCTGAGACCAGCCGATCAAGCAAACGTAGAATGGGTAGAGCAAACAGATCGACTCTTCCGATCTGTTTGCGAAACCGATCATCATAACGACGAAAGGTGATGGGTCTCGCTTCCGCTCAACCCATCCCTACGATAACCGGTTAATAGCGTAGCACGCGCCGGCCGATCAGCGCGCCGATGCCGGCAACGATCGCAGTCGCGATCGTGTACCAGGTCGCGACAAACAGCGGCGAGTCATCGGTGCAGTGGGATGCATAGAGCGTCGCAGCAGCACCGGCCGACAGCAGCCCCGCGATCGCCCCCGCCAGCGCGGGCCGCGCCGGCGCGCCATGACGCAGTCCGATCATGGCAGCGGTGAGGATCGGCAGCGACAGCACCGGGATGGCCGACATGCAGAGCATCGAATTGTGGCCAACCAGCCGCGTCAGCATCGGCAGCCGCTGCGGCAGCATCATCTCGCCGGCGATGCCGCCGGCCACCACGACGACCGGCGCGATCAGCAGCCAGCCCCAGCCCTGCAGCGAGGCCTCGGGCCGCGACAGATGCAGGCTGACCGCTGCCGCCGAGATCGCGAGCGCCATCGTCACCACGAATTTCAGATCGAAGAACGGGTTGCGCATCGCCACCATGATGTCGGGACGGATGCCGAGCCCCAGCAGCAGCATGGCCGTCGAGACCGGCGTGGCGGCCATCAGCGCCAGCAGCAGGATGATGCCGACCGGCAGCGCGCGCTGCGCATTGTCGGCGGCAAGGGAGCGAATGAGCTGATCGGTATCCATTCTCATGAATCCCTGAGCTTGGCGGTAAGGCTCGACAGCGCACGGTGCAGCGCGACCCGCACCGCGCCTTCGCTCATCGCGAACCGCTCGGCCGTCTGCTTGATGGAAGAGGCCTCGACCGCGATCGACTGCAGCACCTCGCGCTGGCGCTGCGGCAGCGTCCGCAGCTGCGCGGCCAGCTCGCCGGCGGAAACCTGTGGCGCCGCCGGCGCGTCCGCCAGCGTCTCGGCGAAATCGTCGATGTTGACGAAGATCCGCCGGCCGCGGCGGCGCAGCGCATCGATCAGCTTGTTGCGCGCGATCGCGAACAGCCAGGGCGCGAACGGTGCGCTCACGTCCCAGGTATGCCGCTTCAGATGCACCGCGAGTAGAATCTCCTGCACGATATCCTCGGATTGATCGGCCGGCTGGCCGGCCCGCGCGAGTCCACGGCGCGCAGCGGCCCGCAACACCGGCGTGACCTGCCTGAGCAGACGGTGATAGGCCTCGTCGTCACCGGCGACGGCCTGCCGCATCAAGCCGGTCCATTCGTCGTCACGTTCGCGCACACGCCTACCCGAAATGCATTTCGAGCGATCTTTCAATTTGTTACGTGACCAAAGCTCCAGTCACGAAGCCGTGATCGCGTGAGGACGGCTCTGAGGACGTCAATGATGGCCGTCGCGCGACGAACGCGGCTTCTCGACGACTTCGCGATGGCGTGCCTCCACTTGCCCAGCTTTCGCCCGGCAAAACGACAAGATTCCCTTTTTCCGCCCCGTTCTCGACACGGGTCGGGGTCTCACTCCGCGCTGGGACTGGCGGGATGGGGAGATGATGAGATGACAATCCGAGCCAGCGGACATTCGGCATTGATTCTTGCGGCTGCGTTGATCGCGGCGTCCGCGTTCGGCTTTGCCGGCACCGGCGCTTCCTACGCGGCGGCCAACGGTACCATGCAGCTTGCGACCGAAGCACCTGCGGACGCCAGCACCGTCACGCCGTCGGCTGCAGACGTCCACGCCGCCTCCAGCGAGCAGCAGAGCGCACCCGCCGCTCCATCCCCGTTCGCCGGCAGCACGGTCGCAGAGAACACCGACACCACGGCCGCGACGGCGAGCTCTGATGCAACGGCGAATGCGGTCGCGACCAGCAGCGACGACAGCTCCGGCTGGGACAAGGCCTCGATCATTGGCAAGATCTTCATCGCCTGCGGCACCCTGCTGACGCTGGGTTCGGCTGCCCGCATGTTCATGATCTGACGGTCTGCTCCGCACCGGCCGCAGCCCGGGATCGACGCTGCCACTTGAAGCGCACCCTGCCAGCGGGCACATTGCCTGCTGATTTTCGTTTGCGGGGTTGGATCATGAGCGTCTTCGAGCACATCATCGTCGAGAGCAAGGGCGCGGTCGGCATCGTCAGGCTCAACCGCCCGAAAATGCTCAATGCCTTGTCCTTCGGCGTATTCCGGGAGATCGCCGCCGCGGTCGACGATCTCGAGGCGGACGATGCCATCGGCTGCATCGTCGTGACCGGCAGCGACAAGGCCTTCGCCGCCGGCGCTGATATCAAGGAGATGCAGCCGAAGACGTTCATCGACATGTTCTCATCCGACTTCGCGGCAATCGGCGGCGACCGTATCGCCAAATGCCGCAAGCCGACCATTGCCGCTGTCGCCGGCTATGCGCTCGGCGGCGGCTGCGAGCTCGCCATGATGTGCGACATCATCATCGCCGCCGACACGGCGAAATTCGGCCAGCCGGAGATCACGCTCGGCACTATTCCGGGTATCGGCGGCACCCAGCGCCTGACCCGCGCGATCGGCAAGTCCAAGGCGATGGATCTTTGCCTCACCGGGAGGATGATGGACGCGGCCGAGGCCGAGCGCTCCGGGCTCGTCAGCCGCGTGGTGCCGGCCGACAGGTTGATGGATGAGGTCATGGAAGCGGCGGAGAAGATCGCGTCGATGTCGCGTCCGGCGGCCGCGATGGCGAAGCAGGCGGTCAACCGCGCCTTCGAGACCACGCTGACGGACGGGCTGAACGTCGAGCGCAATCTGTTTCACGCGACTTTCGCGCTCGAAGACCGCGCCGAAGGCATGGCGGCCTTCATCGAGAAGCGCAAGCCGGTCAACAAGAACCGGTGACGCCGGCCGTTGCCGAGGCCGGTGCGCGACGGATTCTCTCTGTCGGCGCCCATGCGCGCTCGTGACGCAGCGGTCGCGGCGAAATGTCTGTGGCGCCGCCGCAACATTAAATTGCGGAAATAGTTGGGATTTTTCAAAGCGACTCTTTGCCTGTGGCTGTGCCGCCCTCTAAACACTAAACAGGCGACCTGATGGGACGCGCGGAGTCGCATGGTGGGGCGAGCCAAAGAATTTGGCGGTGGCAGGACGTTCGGGCGCGGTGCAGGTCTCGTGCTGGCCGCATGTATTGCGATCGCGACCTCGCCCGCCCGCGCCGAGGATCTGGCCGCGGCCCTGGTCAAGGCCTATCAGACCAACCCGCAGCTCAATGCCGAGCGCGCCCGCCAGCGCGGCACCGACGAGAACGTGCCGCAGGCGCTGTCCGGTTATCGACCGCAGATCGCGGCGAATCTCGGCGCCGGCCTGCAGGCGGTGCGTGATCTGCTGCCCGGCAACGTCGTGCAGTCGGCGACATTGAAGCCGTGGCAGATCGGCCTCACCGTGACGCAGACCCTGTTCAACGGCAATCGGACCGCCAACAGCGTGCGCCAGGCGGAACTGCAGGTGCAGTCCGGCCGCGAGGCGCTGCGCAATGTCGGCCAAAGCGTGCTGCTCGATGCGGTGACCGCGTACACAAGCGTGCTCGCCAACCAGTCGCTGGTCGAGGCGCAGCGCTCCAACGTGGCCTTCCTGAAAGAGACGCTGTCGATCACCCAGCGCCGGCTCAATGCCGGCGATGTCACCCCGACCGATGCCTCGCAGGCGGAAGCGCGGCTCGCCCGCGGCCAGGCCGATCTCAACGCCGCCGAGGTCAATCTCGCGATCAGCCAGGCGACTTATGCGCAGGTGATCGGCAGCCCGCCCGGCGCGTTGAAGGCGGCCGATCCGATCGAGCGGCTGCTGCCGCGCAGCCGCGAGGATGCGATCGCGCTCGCCACCAAGGAGAACCCGGCGGTGACTGCGGCCGGCTTTGATGTCGATGTCGCCTCGA
The DNA here is from genome assembly GCF_045571465.1 of Bradyrhizobium sp. STM 3557. Classification (NCBI taxonomy): domain Bacteria; kingdom Pseudomonadati; phylum Pseudomonadota; class Alphaproteobacteria; order Hyphomicrobiales; family Nitrobacteraceae; genus Bradyrhizobium; species Bradyrhizobium sp. STM 3557. The sequence goes on along the minus strand of NZ_CP120697.1, from coordinate 3,224,596 downwards.
CCGCGATCCGGATTGCCGAAGGCACGCTGCTGCCCACCGTGACGCTGCAGGGCAGTGTCAGTCGCAGCCGCGATTCCGATCCCACGCTCGGCACCTTCGGCACCGATCAGGCCTCCATCACCGCCAACGTCAATGCGCCGATCTATGACGGCGGCATGGCGGCCTCGCAGACCCGCCAGGCCAAGGAGCTCGCGGCCCAGAGCCGGCTGGTGCTCGACCAGGTTCGCAACCAGGCCCGCACCGCAGCGATCAGTGCCTGGGTCGCCAACGAAGGCGCCAAGATCGCCGTCAGCGCATCGGAAGCCGAGGTGCGCGCCGCCACCGTGGCGCTGCAGGGTGTCTCGAAGGAGGCCCAGGGCGGCCAGCGCACCACGGTCGACGTGCTGAACTCGCAATCCGACCTGATCCAGGCCAAGGCGCGGCTGATCGGCGCCCAGCGCGACCGCGTTGTCGCCTCCTACACTCTGCTCGGCGCGATCGGACGGCTGGACGTCAAGAACCTCGCGCTCAACACGCCGGACTATCTGCCCGAGGTGCACTATCACCAGGTGCGCGACGCCTGGCATGGCCTGCGCACGCCGTCGGGGCAGTGATCGAGTCTGCCATGCAAAGCCGTCGCATCCACATCATGGGCGCATCGGGCTCGGGCGTGACGACGCTCGGCCGTGCGCTGGCCGATCACCTCGCGCTGCCGCATCACGACAGCGATGACTATTTCTGGCTGCCGACCGTGCCACCCTACCAGACGCAGCGTGCGGTGGCCGACCGCCTGCGGCTGATGCACGAGATGTTTCTGCCGCGCGCCGACTGGGTGCTGAGCGGCTCATTGGCCGGCTGGGGCGATGAACTGATCCCGCTGTTCGATATGGTGGTCTTCGTGCAGACGGCACGCGACATCCGCCTGCAGCGGCTGCGCGCCCGCGAGGCTGCGCATTTCGGCACCGATGCCGTCAGCCCGGGTGGCTGGCGACATGAGGAGACGGAATCGTTCATCGAATGGGCATCGCACTATGACGACGGCACGCGCGAGCGAAACACGAGGCCTGGCTTGCCGGCCTGCCATGCCCGGTTTTGCGCCTCGATGGATCGCGGCCGGTAGAGGAGAACGTGGCCGAGATCGCACGCAGGCTCGGTCGCTGAAGCGGCTGTCACGCGCGCATCGCGAGCCAAATCAGGCCGAACGCCCGGTCGGTGCGACCCGCGGGATCAGGCTCCGGAGCGCATCACTTGCCCTCGCGCTCGACCTTGCTGCGCTCGCGCTCATTCATCTCCTTGACCGCGGGATCCTGACCGGATTGGCCGGTGGTCTGCGTGCGCGTGGCCGGCGGCGCAGCGTTCGGCACCGAGCTCTGATCGGGGCCGCCCGCCGCCGGACGCGTGGCCGTCGTCGGCGGAGGGGTATTGTTCTCTGCCGCGGCGGCCTGCGTCGCGAGGCTGACGGCGCCCGCGAGGATGGATATCGCCGCGAGCGCCTGGAAGATCCTGCTCATCGTTCCGTCCTTCTGCGAAGAGATCAGATCAATGAACAGGGATTGCGAACGTCCGTTCCCTCTCACGCCTCCAGCTGCTTGCCGATCGGCAGGGCGCGGATGCGCTTGCCGGTCGCAGCGAAGATCGCGTTGATGAGTGCCGGCGCGAACGGCGGCACGCCGGGCTCGCCGACCCCACTCGGCGGCGTGTCGGCAGCCGGCGGCACGATGTGCACGTTTGTGATCAGCGGCGACTCGTCCATCCGGACCACCGGGAAGTCATCGTAGTTCTTCTGCTGCACCCGGCCGTCCTTGAAGGTGATCTCGCCATATTTGGCGAGGGACAGGCCCATGATCGCCGCGCCCTCGATCTGCGAGGCGATGCGTTCCGGATTGACATAGGTGCCGCAATCGATCGCGGTATCCACGCGCGGGACGGTCAGCTTGCCCTTCTCGTCGACGGCCACCTCGACGATGGTCGCGATGTAGCTGACGAAGCTGCGATGCGCGGCAATGCCGAGCCCGTGTCCCTTCGGCACGGACCGGCCCCACTGGCCCTTCTCCGCGACGAGCTCGACGACCTTGCGCAGGCGCGCGGTATCGATCGGGTAGCTGGAGTAAGGCTCGCCGTAGTTCCAGGGATCCTTCACCGAGGAGAGATCGACCTGCCGGGGCGAGCCGATCATCTCCAGCAGCATGTCCTTGGGATCACGCCCCGTCGCCTGCGCGATCTCGGCGACCATGGATTGCACCGCGAAGGCGCGCGGGATGTTCGAGACCGAGCGGAACCAGCCGATTCTCGTGTGTGCGGCCGCTTCCGGATTTTCGCATTGCAGGTTTGCGATCTCGAACGGTACGTCGATGAGGCCCATGCCTAGCTCGAATGGAGCCTGATGAACCGTGCCGGCGGCGAAGGTCGAGGCGATGCTGGGCGCGACGCTGCGGTGGCGCCAGGCAATCACCTTGCCGTCCTTCAGGCCGGCCTCGATCCGCTCCACCGAGACCGTGTGCAGGAAATCATGCTGGATATCGTCCTCGCGCGTCCACTGCACCTTCACCGGCGCGCCCAGCTCCTTCGACAGCAAGGCTGCTTCGAGCACGAAATCGCATTTCGACTTGCGGCCGAACCCGCCCCCGAGCAGCGTCACATTGACGGTGACGTTCTCCTCGGGGATGCCGAGCGTCTTGGCGACATCTTCACGAGTGCCGCCGGGACTTTGCACCGGCGCCCAGATCTCGGCCTTGTCGCCCTTCACGTCCGCCACCGCAACCGGGGCCTCCATGCTGACATGGGCGAGATGCGGCAGGTAATACTCGCCGACGACCACCTTGTCGGCGCTCTTCAGCGCGCCGTCCACATCGCCTTCCTTGCGGACGACGAGGCCGGGCTTGCGTGCCGCCTCCTCGAGCTCGGCGCGATAGGCGACGGAGTCGTATTTCGCATTGGCTCCGTCATCCCAGACGATCTTGAGCGCGTCGCGCCCCTTGATGGCCGCGCCGGTGTTGCGGGCGATCACCGCCACGCCGCCCAAGGGTTGGAATTTGGAGGGCCAGGGCCAGCCCTTGACCTCCATCACCTTTTCGACGCCCGAGACCTTCATTGCTGCGTCGGAATCGAAGGAGACCAGCTTTCCGCCGGTCACCGGCGGCCGCGCGATGACGGCGTATTTCATGCCGGGCAGGCGCACGTCGCCGCCATAGCCTGCCTTACCGGTCGTGATGTCGTGCAGGTCGACAATGCTGACCTCACCCTTGCCGAGATAGCGGAAGTCCTTCGGGTCCTTCAGCTTCAGCCCCTCGACGCCGGGCACGGACTCCTTCGCCGCGTCAGCGGCGAGATCGCCGAAGCCGAGGCGCCGGCCGGTGGCATCGTGGACCACCTGGTGCTTGACCGCCTTCACCTCCATGACAGGCACGTTCCAGCGTTTCGCTGCGGCCTGCTCCAGCATGGTGCGGGCTGACGCTCCGATCTGCCGCATCGGCAGCAGATAGTGCCGGGTGCTGCGGGAGCCATCTGTATCCTGGTTGCCGAACTTGGTTTCGTCGCCATGCGCCTGCTGAACGCGCACGCGTGTCCAGTCCGCCTCCATCTCCTCGGCGACGATCAGCGGCAGGCTGGTGCGAACACCGGTGCCCATTTCCGACCGATGGGCGAGAATGGTGACGGTTCCATCTGACGCAAGCGAGACGAAGACGCGGGGATCGACCATCACGCCATGCGGCATCTTGCCGGCACCCGTCTCGTAGGCGAATGAGGGGCGCGACAGGATCGGAGCGGCCAGCACGAAGCTGCCGGCCAGGCCGAGACTCTTCAGAACGCTGCGTCGCGATACGTTCTCGACCCTAATCGCTTTTTCAAAGCCGCGAAGCTTGTTCGAATTGGTCATGATATTCATGTCACACCCCCGTGGACGCGAGATGGACGGCGTTTTCGATCCGTTGATAGCAACCGCAGCGGCAGATATTGCCGGCCATCGCTTCGCGGATCTCGTCATGCGACGGCTTGGGGTTGCTGGCGAGCAACGCGGCGGCCTGCATGATCTGGCCAGCCTGGCAGAATCCGCATTGCGGAACGTTGACCTGCCGCCAGGCCTTCTGCACCGGATGATCTCCGGTCGGATGCAGGCCTTCGATAGTCGTCACCTGCCGATCGGCCACGTCGGATACGGAGGTGATGCAGGCGCGCACCGCGTCGTTGTCGACCATCACGGTGCAGGCCCCGCATAAGGCCTGGCCGCAACCGAATTTGGTGCCGGTCAGACCGACCTCGTCGCGAAGAAACCAGAGCAGCGGCAGATTCGGGTCGCCATCCCAGCTCTGCTCTTGGCCGTTGATTTTCAGCTTGATCATGATTGTCCCTCGCTCTTGGTAAGCATCTCGGACGGACGTCCGGAGGCGCACCTCCCGCTCGCTGGCCTGTAGGGCACACCTGCCCGGGAGCAGACGGTCGGTTCTGGTTGAAAGGATGTCTTCAATTCCCCCGTGGTGGCTGGGCCATCGTGAAAGCCGCGATGCTAGCAGAGAGAGGGAGACATCGAGATCACAGGGAAGTGTTCATGTGCTGATCATCAGCTCTTTCGCATCTGCGTCCATTCGCATTGGCCTCGGGAGGCGAACGTCAGCACGGAGGCATGAGCCGATCGCAAATTGCGACCATCGCGCTTGCCTCGTTACGCGGAACCGTTCACGCTTCTCGCTCAACCGCGCGCCATCGCAACGAGCGTGACATTTCGGGAGGACCTCATGCTGAGCCGCCGTAGCCTCGTCCTTGCTTCCCTCGCAGCCGGAGTGACCATGACCACGAGAACCGCCCATGCCAAGGCGGCACAACCCGCGACGCCGGTGAACTTCGACGTTCCCGCGGGCGCGGTCGACTGCCACACCCATATCCATGGTGATCCCGAAAAGTTTCCGTTCTTCGCCGGGCGCGTCTACACGCCGGAGCCGGCCTCGCCGGAAGAAATGGCTGCGCTGCACAAGGCGCTGCATATCCAGCGCGTGGTGATCGTCACGCCCTCGGTCTATGGCACGGACAATTCGGCGACGCTGTTCGGGATGAAGGCGCGCGGCAACGATGCGCGCGGCGTCGCCGTGATCGACGACAAGACACCTGAAGCGGACCTCGACCGGATGAGCCAAGACGGTTTCCGCGGCATCCGCATCAATCTGGCTACCGGCGGCATCAGCGATCCCGCCATTGGGCGTGCGCGTTTCCAGGCCGCCGTCGACCGCGTCAAGGCGCGCGGCTGGCACGTCCAGCTCTATACCGACACGCCGATGATCTCGGCGATCAAGGATCAGGTCGCAGCCTCGCCAGTGCCGGCAGTGTTCGATCATTTCGGCGGCGCCAGCGCCGCGCGCGGCCTCGATCAGCCCGGCTTTGCCGACCTGCTGGAGCTCGTGAAGAGCGGCAAGGCCTATGTGAAGATCTCCGGCGCCTATCGGCTATCAACGCAAGGACCCGATTATCCCGATGCCGTGCCGTTCGCGAAGGCGCTGATCGAGGCCAATCCGGACCGCATCATCTGGGGCACCGACTGGCCGCATCCGGATTCGACGCTCCGCACCGACATCAAGCCCACCGAGGTGCGGCCGCTCTACCAGATCGACGATGGAAGGCTCTTGAACCAGCTCGCGATCTGGGCGCCGGATGCCGCGACCCGCAAGAAGATCCTGGTCGACAATCCGACTCGGCTGTACGGGTTCTGAGAGTTAGAGCGTTTTCAAGCGAAGTGGATACCGGTTCGCGTCAAGAAAACGCGTCAAAACAAAAGCTAGAGCCCCGTTCCGATTCAATCGGAACGGGGCTCAAGTAGTAACCGTCGACACAAGATCTCGGTTTCGTCATTGCGAGCGAAGCGAAGCAATCCAGAATATGACGGAAGGCTGGATTGCTTCGTCGCCTTCGGTGCCTCGCAATGACGGCCGGAGAAACGGACGCGGTAATTGTCGGATGGGGTGAGCACAGGGATCCCCGAAATGTCCGCGACGGGTTTCGCTGAGTGCACAGGGCGCGTTGGCCGCAGGCGTAAGTCGCCGCAGTGTTTGCCATCAGCATGCAAGGGCGGATTACACTCCGCTGATCCGCCACGCGCTGCACCCTTGATCTAAGTCAAGCCCGGAACTTGATCAGAAGCACAGCCTCGGAGTTGGGTGCCGACCAGGCATCGTTTGAAGCCCATGCACGGCACCCCAATTCGTGGAGGAACGCCATGCTTCGATATGTTCTCGCTGCAGTGGCAGCACTTGTTCTTATCACTGCGAGCCTCGTTCCCGATGATGCTTATGCCCGCCGTGGCGGTGGCGGTGGCTACCGCGGTGGCGGAGGGGGTATGCGAGCCGGCGGTTTCCATGGCGGTGGCGCCCGCGTGGCTCATGTGCGGGGTGGCGGATACCGCGCGGCGGGAGGCCATTATGGCGCACCGGGGCGCCCTGTGGCGCGCACCGCGGCTGCCCGAGGCGTCTATCGCAATGCGGCTTATCGAGGCGCCTACAGGGGCGCTGCATATGGTCTAGGTGCGGCAGCGGTAGGAGCCGCCGCGGCCGGTGCCTATGGCTACTACGGTGGTTACAACACCTGCACCTACGACACTTACGGCAACTACATTTGCCCCGGACAATACCCGTACGGGTATTGATATTGAAATCGGCCGGGATGGCAGCGGCTAGCTCCGCTGCCGCCCGTCGATTGCGGCCAGCGCTTTCGAATATGCGGCTCGCTCTCGACGATCGTCGCAAATGCTCGTGCGCGACTGCATGCGCAAGCCGCAATCTGTCCCGCCTCGCGGCACGGGTTCCTTGAGCTAGGTCTGAGCACAGAAACCAGCAAGGTGCCGTACTGATAACGCCAGTCTTGCCAACCACCAGCGGCACTACACCATGGAGCGAGCAACATGAGATCTGCGGCATGGGTCGTCGGCGGAATGCTCTTATTCACTGGCACGGGACCGAACCATGCCTTCGTCCGCATTTCCAATGACCGAGGCGGATCGATCGGCACCTACATCGAAAGGTATGAGAGCTTGCGCGCGGCGCGTCAATCGGTGGTCATCGATGGCCTTTGTGCCTCCGCCTGCACGATCGTCCTTGCAACCATTGCTCCGCACAAGATCTGCGTGACTTCAAGAGCGAAGCTCGCCTTTCATGCTGCATGGGACTTCGGCAAGCATGGGCGCATCTTTACTGACCCCGAGGCGACGCGGATGCTGTATTCGATGTATCCTGCGCCGGTTCGACAGTGGCTCGATGGTCACGGTGGTCTAACTCCCCGTATAGTTTTCCTCCAGGGCAAACAGCTGCTTGGAATGTATCGAGGCTGCGATATCGAGTCATGGCCATCTGCCACACGATGAGCAGCGCGAACGCGGATTGCTAACCGACAGCCCGTCGGTTCGCGTGGGCGCACAATGGTGGAGTGCTGCGCCGAAAAACCCAATTTCCTCACAATTTCAAAGGTGAATCTTATTTCAAGAGGGTCCGTCGAAAATAAATCACTTCCGAAAATCAGCAAATCAGTCTTATGCTGCGCGCGTTCCGGTCCGGATGAGGGACGCACGCGTCGTCGCGACACGTTGGACCGGCAATGCGATGGACGCAGCGAGGTCAGGCGCGGATGCCGCGCAGACGACTGATCTGGCGGCGGACGGTGAAATCGCGTGGTCCTGGCGCCTCGGTGCTGGCGCTAAATCGGCGGCGATGCCTCACGCAACGCGCCGACGACGGGGGCAAGACAGCCGATCCCCGGGGAGATCGCGTATAAGCGTTAAAACCATCGCGCAGGGAATGCCGGATGATCTGGCTGCACCTGTGGTGACTGCCGCCTGCTTTTTTTCTGCAGGCGGGCCATGGGTGAGGCCTTCACCCGGCATTCCCTGCGCCCTCATCACTTCATGGGGGTCGAGGCGAGGCAACACTCGGGCGTTCTGCGCTGCGAGAGCGTCGTTGGCTGTCTGAATTGTTGAACAAGGGAGTAGCTGGGCTATGGTCGACAGCTGGCTCAGTCACCTCGCGGGAAGCGCCCATGTCAACCGCGATCTCGGCACTTGGCGGCGTTGGTCTCTTTCTCCTTGGCATGACCGTCATGACGCAAGGCCTGAAGGCGCTTGCCGGCTCCGGGCTGCGCGCCGTGCTGAGCAAGGCGGCAGCGACGCCGCTGCGCGGCTCGTTCTGGGGCGCCCTGGTCACCTTTCTGGTTCAGTCGTCGAGCGCCACGACCATGACAACGATCGGGCTCGTTAGCGCCGGCCTGTTGAGCTTTCAGCAAGGGCTTGGCCTCGTCTTCGGCGCGAATGTCGGCACGACAGGTACCGGCTGGCTGGTCGCGCTGATCGGCGTTCGCGTCTCGCTCACGGCCGCCGCCATGCCGATGATCTTCGCCGGCGCGCTGATCAAACTTCTGGCCAGCGGCCGGGTATCCGGAGCCGGTGCAGCGCTGGCCGGATTCGGGCTCGTGCTGCTTGGCCTGACGACACTGCAGCAGGGAATGGGTGGCCTGGCCGAGCGCATGCATCCGGCGGACTTTCCCGCCGTTCTCGCGGGGTCCGATGCGCCATGGTGGCGTGGCATGCTCGGCGTATTGGCGTTGGTCCTGGCTGGACTGGTGATGACCGCGGTCATGCAATCGTCGACCGCAGCCGTCGCGGTGACGTTGTCGGCCTACTTCGCCAACGCGATCGGGCTTGACCAGGGCTGCGCATTGATCATCGGACAGAACATCGGGACGGCCACCAGCTCCGCACTCGCGGCGATCGGCGCCAGCACCACCGCCAAGCGGCTGGCGGTTGCCTATGTGCTGTTCAAGCTGGTCGCAGCCATGATAGCGCTGCTGCTGTTTCCGATCGTCACGCCCCTGCTCATCCGGGCCTCGCAGACGGTTGACGGCGTCACCCTGCTCGCTGCCTATCACACCGCCTATAATCTCGTCGGCGTCGTCGTCCTGCTGCCGCTGATCGACCACTTCACGCGGCTGGTCGAGCGCATTCTGCCGGAGCGAGGCTCGCCGCTCACGCGAGGCCTCGACCCGTCCGCACTTGCGACACCGGTCGTTGCTGTCGAGGCCGTGAGGCGCACCACCGCACGCGCGCTCGCCGCGGTGTGTGGCTCGATCGAGACGGCGCTCGTCAGGCAAATCCGGGACGAACCCGTTCGGGAGCAGGATGTCATTTCGGTGCGTGAAGCCGATGACGCACTGCGCCAGGCGCAGGTCTTCTTGTCGGATGTCTCCGGACCGCCGGAAACCGAGGATGAGCAACGGCGGCTCACAAGCACCTTACACGCACTCGACCACGCCTCGCAGTTGGCAGAGGCAGCGGCTGGCACTGACTTCAAGACGGTGCCCGGTGGGCCGGATGACCTGCGCGCGGAGGGGTTATGCGCCCACGCAATGGGACTCGCGATCGCGATCGCGAACGATATCGGGGCACCGGCTGGGGTCGACCCTTCGGCGAAAAAGATGACGTCGACCAATGAGCTGCTCCTGCAACTCGAGCATTTTGCCGCGGAGCTGGAGACGCTGCAGCGGACTCATCGCAGCGCGACGCTGGGTGCGGTCGCGCGCGGAGAGTTGGCCGCCGATGTCGCGATCGCTCGTGTCGATACGTTGCGAAGCCTCCACGCGCTCACGCGGCACGCCTGGCGCGCCGCAGTGCATCTCGTCGGCCGCCAGATCCAAGAAGGCGGCTCAAGCGACTGATGCACGGGTCGCCGCAGCAACAGCCCTGCCCGGCTTGGGCCACCCGCTCAGCGCGCCCGGCGCGAGAAGAACGAGATCAGCACCGGCAGCGTCACCAGGATCACCATGGGCGCCAGCATCATGCCGGTGACGACCACGATCGCCAGCGGCTTCTGCACCTGCGAGCCGATGCCTGTCGACAGCGCGGCGGGCAACAGGCCGATGCCGGCGACGACGCAGGTCATCAGGACAGGCCGCAACTGCAATTCGCCGGTGCGGATCACCGCGGCGATCCGGTCATAGCCTTCGTCGATGAGCTGGTTGAACTGCGACAGGATGATGATGCCGTCCATGACCGCGATGCCGAACAGAGCGATGAAGCCGATCGCCGCCGAAACGCTGAAGGGGATCCCCGAAATGACCAGGCCGACGACGCCGCCGAAGATGGCCATCGGGATCACGCTCATGGCGAGCAGCGTATCGATCATCGAGCCGAAATTGAACCACAGCAGCACCGCGATCAGCGCCAGGCTGATCGGCACCACGATCGACAGGCGCTTGATGGCGTCCTGCAGATTGCCAAACTCGCCGACCCATTCGAGATGCGATCCCGGCGGCAGCTGCACCTGCTCGGCGACCTTCTGCTGCGCCTCCTGGATCGCACTGCCGAGATCGCGCTCGCGCACCGAGAACTTGATCGGCAGATAGCGCTCCTGCTGCTCGCGATAGATATAGGCCGCACCCGAGACCAGCTTGATGGTGGCGACTTCGCTCAGTGGAATCTGCGTGATGCCGTTCGGTCCCTGCACGCCGATCCGCAGGTTCTCGATCGCTTCCGCGCTCTTGCGGTATTCGGGCGCGAGGCGAACGATGATCGGGAAGTGGCGGTCGGAGCCCGGCTCATAGAGATCGCCTGCGGTATCGCCGCCGATCGCGACCTTGATGGTGGCGTTGATATCGCCGGGCGCAAGGCCATAGCGCGCCGCCTTGGCGCGATTGATGTCGATCTGCACCGTCGGCTGTCCCAGCGAGGTGAACACCGCAAGATCGGTGATGCCCTGCACAGTCGACAAAACCTGCTTGATCTTGTTGGCGGTGTCGGTGAGCGCCTGCAGATCGTTGCCGTACAGCTTGATCGAGTTCTCGCCCTTCACGCCGGAGACGGCTTCCGAGACATTGTCCTGCAGATATTGCGAGAAGTTGAACTCGACCCCGGGGAAGTGGCTGTCGAGCTCCTTCAGCAGCTCGGCAGTGAGCACGTCCTTGTCGTGGGTGCCCGGCCACTCGCTGACTGGCTTGAGCGGCGCGAAGAACTCGGCGTTGAAGAAGCCGGCTGCGTCGGTGCCGTCGTCGGGCCGGCCGTGCTGCGACACGACCGCCTCGACCTCGGGCCGCGCGCGGATCATCTTGCGCATCTCGTTGACGTATTGGTTGCCCTCCTGCAGCGAGATGGTCGGCGGCAAGGTGGCGCGGATCCACAGATTGCCCTCCTCCAGCTTCGGCAGGAATTCCAGGCCCAGCAGCCGGCCGAACACGAGCGTCATGATCACCAGGCCGACCGCGCCGGCCATGACGATCTTGCGGCTCTCCACCGCCCAGCGCAGCACCGGCGCGTAGATCCAATGCAGGAAGTGCATCAGCCGCGTTTCGGTTTCCTGCACATGGGCCGGCAGGATGATGGCACTGAGCGCCGGCGTCACGGTGAAGGTCGCGAGCAGGCCGCCAGCCAGCGCATAGGCATAGGTGCGCGCCATCGGCCCGAAGATGTTGCCCTCGACGCCGCTCAGCGTGAACAGCGGCAGGAAGGCAGCGATGATGATCGCGGCGGCGAAGAAGATCGAGCGCGACACGTCGGCCGCGGCGGAGAGGATGGCGTGGCTCTTCATCCCCATCATGGTCTCGGCCGAGATGTGGCTCTGCTCGGCCTCCGACAATGGTGTCGTCTGCGTCAATCGGCGGAAGATCGCCTCCACCATGATCACGGTGGCGTCGACGATCAGGCCGAAATCGATGGCGCCCACCGACAAGAGGTTCGCGGACTCGCCGCGCAGCACCAGGATGATCACGGCGAAGAACAGCGCGAACGGAATGGTGGCGCCGACGATCAGCGCGCTGCGGAGGTCGCCGAGGAAGATCCACTGCAGCAGCACGATCAGGAGGATGCCGACCACCATATTGTGGAGCACGGTGTGGGTGGTGGTGTCGATCAGGTCCTTGCGGTCGTAGATGCGCTCGATGTGCACGCCGGGCGGCAGGATGGTGGAGTGGTTGATCTCGTCGACGAGCTTTTCGACGCGGGCGATGGTCGGCGAGGACTGCTCGCCGCGGCGCATCAGCACGATGCCTTGCACGATGTCGTTGTTGTCGTTCAGGCCGGCGATGCCGAGCCGCGGCCGCTCGCCCACGGTGACGCTGGCGACGTCCTTGACCAGCACCGGGTTGCCGCCGCTCTGCGACACCATGGTGTTGGCGAGGTCGTCCATCGAGCGGATCAAGCCGACGCCGCGCACCACCGCCGACTGGGTGCCGATGTCGACCGTGTTGCCGCCCACATTGATGTTGGAATTGCCGACCGCCTGCAGCAGCTGCGGCAGGGTCAGGCCGTTGGCAACCAGCTTGTTGAAGTCGACCTGGAGCTCATAGGTCTTGGTCTTGCCGCCCCACCCGGTAACGTCGATCACGCCGGGCACAGCGCGGAAGCGCCGCTGCAGCACCCAGTCCTGCAAGGTCTTGAGGTCGAGCACGCTGTAGCCGGGCGGGCCGCGCAGTCGGTAGCGGTAGATCTCGCCGACAGCGCTCAGGGGCGAGATCTGCGGCGTGACATTGCCCGGCAGCGGCGACAGCTGCGACAGCCGGTTCAGAACCTGCTGCAGCGCCTCGTCATAGGTATAGTCGAAAGAGAATTGCAGCTTGACGTCGGAGAGACCGTACAGCGAGATCGTGCGGATCGTGCGCAAATTCTTGATGCCCGCAACCTGCGTCTCGATAGGGATCGTGATGTAGCGCTCGATCTCCTCGGCCGACAGGCCGGGGCTCTGCGTCACGATATCGACCATGGGCGGGGTCGGATCGGGATAGGCCTCGATGTTGAGCTGCTTGAACGCGATCAGGCCGCCGATCAGGACGACAACGAACATCCCCACCATCAGGAAGCGGCGCTGGACGGCGATTGCGACGAGGCGATCCATTCAGGTCGACGCTTTCATGGCCGAAGCGAATGTCTCACGTCAGCTTCCCGACGCCGCACGGTCGATGAACAGGCTGCCCTTCGTCACGATCTGCTCGCCGGTGTTCAGGTTGCCCTCGACAGCAACGAGATCGCCGTTGACGAGGCCGGTCTTGATCTTGCGCAGCTCGATCGAATGATCGGCATGCGCGACCCAGACGCGAACCTTGTCGCCTTCGTAGATCAGAGCCTGCCGCGGCACCGCCACCGCCGGATGGTCGCCGGGCGAATAGATGGTGACGTTGGCGAACATCTCGGGCTTGAGCAGGCCGTCCTTGTTGTCGATGGTGGCGCGGACCAGCAGCCTGCGGGTGCTGGGGTCGATCGCCGCCGACACATAATCGATCTTGGCTTTCAAGGGATGGTCCGGCAGCGCCATCACGCTGACCGAAATCTCCTGCCCAACCGAGACCAGCGCCGCGTCGCTCTCGCGGACGAAGGCGACCAGCCACACGGTCGAGAGATCACCGATCACGAACACCGGATCGCTGGCGCCGGAATTGACGTACTGCCCGGGGCCGACCTTGCGCTGCACGACGGTGCCCGAGATCGGCGAATTCACCGTGATCTCGCGATCGATGGTGCCTCTGGTCTGAAACTCGGTAATCGCCGCATCGGTGTAGCCCAGAATGCGGAGCTTGTTGCGCGCGGCATCGAGCGCGGTCTGGGCCGAACGCATGTCGTTTTGAGCCTGGACGAAAGTCGCTTCCGCCTGCTGGAAATCCTTCAGCGGAACGGCCCTTCCCTCAAACAGGTCCTTGGCCCGCTTGTACTGTATCTCGGCCAGATCTTGCGCCGACTTGGCCTTGTTCATCGCCGTGATTGCCGTGATGAAATCGTTCTGGGCCTGCACGGTATCGGCGGCCTCGATCACGAACAGCGGCTGGCCTTGCCTGACCGCGTCGCCGGGCCGGGCGAGCAGTTTGGTGACACGGCCGGCATACGGGGAAAATACGGGGGTCGAGCGGTCCTCGTCGACCGCGACCTTGCCCTCGGTCACATGCTCGGCGCGAAAGACTTTCTCTTTCACCGGCTCGATGGTGAGCGTCGCCCATTCCGACGGCGACGGCGTGAAATTCTGTGCGCCCTTGCGCGACTGGCTGGAGAGCTCGAGGTTTTCCTTCGGGGCGGTATTGCCCTGGAAATACGCGTAAGCGCCCGCACCGGCCAGCGCCAGCATGACCGCGCCCACGACGAGGCGGCTGGCAAGCCGCCTGCTCCCCGGCATTTGCTTCTGTGGGTTCGGTTGTGTCGCCATGGCCCTGATCACGCGCGCGATGATTCCGGCAATGGCGGCCTCATCAGTGCGCTATTAGTGCGGAATTGGCGTTTCGAACAACCTAAAAATGGCCAATACCGGTGACGTTTTGCGTTAAAAAATTGACACATGCGCGATGGCCGTTCAGCACCCGTTCATCGGATATCAATCATGCGGGCGGCCATTGCGGGGCGTCGTGACCAAGCGGGACCGCCGGGCGCGCCCAGAATGCGGGCGTTCGCGACAGGCCTCCGGCATGGCTAACGGCGCTGAGCGGACCGAAGGCGGATGCCATCTGCTGCAGATAAGGCCGGATCGCCTCCCCGTTCAAATCAGGCGTTTTCAGCCCGTCCGGCAGTCGGCCGAGCTCCCACAGCCAGCGGCCGGTCTGGGCGAGCGACACCTGGACATGCCAGCTTCCGCCTTCGCGCGACTGTCTGAGCCGAGCCATCATGGCGCCGAACGCCATCAGATAACCGGTGGCGTGGTCGAGCATCTGGGCCGGCAATTCCTTCGGGCCGTCGATACCGGCCGCCTGCCCTTCGGCATGATTGAAGCCGGTCGCGGTCTGCACCAGCGAGTCGAAGCCGCGCCGCTCCGCCCACGGCCCGACGTGACCATAGGCCGACAACGAGACATTGATGATGCCGGGCGACATGTCAGCAAGGTCGTGCGGCGCAAAGCCGAGAGTGGCCAATGCCTGCGGCCGGTAGCCCTGCGAGAAGATGTCGGCGTCGCGCAGCAGCTCACGCAAGGTCAGCCGTCCCTGCTCGCTTTTCAGATCGATGTGACAGGAGAGCTTGCCACGGCCGGTGTCGATCACGAGCCAGGGGATGGACGGGAGATCGGGACTCGCGACCAGCATCACGTCGGCGCCGTGGGCGGCCAACGTGCGGCCGGCCACGGGGCCCCGCGATCACGCGCGACAGATCGAGCACGCGCAAGCCCGACAGCGGACGACCGCCCGTTGGCCAAGGCTTGGGCGGAGCCTCGCCGATCTTCTCGATGGTCAGCACCGGCAGCTCGGCCAGCGCTCTGGCCTGCGGCAGCGCGCTCCATTCCTCGTAGGAGCGCATCAGCGACACCACGCCACCGGCCGCATAGGCCGCGGTCTCGAACGCCTCGCCGGTCCACTGCATCAAGGCCGCCTGCACCGCCTCGCGCTCTGGCGCGCAGGACAGCACGTTGCAGACGGCGGCGCGGTGGTGCGGAAAATTGGTGTGCAGGCGGACGAAGCGGCCATCACCAGTCTTGTAGACGCCGGCGATCGCATCCCAAGCCGGCGGCGGGGGCTCACCGTCGCGGCACAGATAGCGTTCGGACCGGCATTCGACCATCGCGTGGCGCATGTCGACCGTTACGGTCTGTGTCTCGCCTGTGCGCGCCTGCCAGATCGCGGCTGCCGCGAGCGCGCTGGCCGCGATGCTCACCTGCCCTGCCGCCGCGACACGAAACGACGACGGCAACTGCGGCTCATCGCCAGTCAGCCTGACGTGATCGAGCGCGGCGGCGTCACCACCGGCGAGCCTCCAGAGATCGGCAAGGATGTCGTGGGGTGATTGCATGCTGAACCCTCTTGTATTTGGAGCGTCTGTATCGGAGCGTCCCGTTCGCCACGACTTGCGCAGTCATCATCCGCGAAAGCGGATGATCCAGCAGTCCGAAGCACCAGAGAGTCAATCGAGAAGTCGCGGTATGTTGTCTCCTGGTTTGGTTGGCTTTTCACGCGCCGCGCTTTCGCAGCAGATACGTGTCCATCACCCAGCCCTTGCGGGCCTTGGCCTCGGCGCGCTTGCGTTCGATGTCGCCGCCGACCTCGCGAAGATCTCCGGCAATGAGGATTTCATCGGGAGTGCCGAGATAGGCGCCCCAATAGATATCAATGTCAGTGCTGTCGATCGCCTTGAACGAGCAGTCGCCATCGAGCATCACGAGCACGTCATCGATGCCGTCGGGCAAGCCTTCGGCGAGCTTGCGTCCGGTGGTGATGTGAACGGAACGGCCGATCCGATTGAGCGCGATTCTGTGCTGAGCGGCCAGGACCTGGATGGCGCTGATGCCGGGGATCACCTCGTGCTCGAATACGACCTTCCTGCGTTCGACGAGCTGGTCGATGATGCGCAAGGTGCTGTCATAGAGCGATGGATCGCCCCAGACCAGAAAAGCGCCGCAGTCATCCTCACCGAGTTCTTCTGCGATCAGCCGCTCGTAGATCTCCGCGCGCTGCTCATGCCAAGCGCGCACAGCGGCGTCGTAAGGTGCCGAAGGGTCCCGCCGCGGGTCGGCGGTCTCGACGATCCTGTACGGCCTGTCCTTGATGTAACGCTCGCAGATGTCCTTGCGCAGGCGGACCAGGTCATCCTTTTCCTGGCCCTTGTCCATCACGAAGAACACGTCGACCTGGTTGAGCGCATTGATCGCCTGGACCGTGAGGTGATCGGGATTGCCCGCGCCGATGCCGATGATGAAGATCTTTCGCATGGTCCGTGTCCCTCCGTGGCCTGCGCGATCGCCGCGACGCCGTGCTTAACAATCCGATCGTTGCCCGTCGAGCGGTGATGTCAGCTGTGCGCAGTTCCACGTCCTGTTCGGTGCTGTTGGGCCTCGTCATTGCGAGAAGCGTAAGCGACGAAGCAATCCAGTCTTCCTTCTTGGCTCTGGATTGCTTCGCCTCGTTCGCAATGACGCCCCCATCCTGGTCCCTGACGCGTCACTCAATGAAAATCCCGCGAGGCCGGCAGGATGCGCACATTGCGGGGATGGCGAATGCGCTGGGCCGGACTGTCCGAATGCTGGCGGAGATCATCCTGCAGCGGTTCGGCGGGCATCGGGCCATGCGGTACGGCTGGCGGTCCGAGCCTGTCGTCGGACAGCAGCGCGAGATCGCTGGACCGGTCGATCAGGCGTTCGGCAACGAGATGCACGACCTTTTCGGGGCTGCTCTGGATGCGGCCCTCGATCAGCACCAACCGCGCCCCCATCACCTCCTTGCGGAATTGCTCCATCACCTTCGGCCATACCACGATATTGGCGATGCCGGTCTCGTCCTCGATGGTCATGAACACGACGCCGCTGGCGCTGCCCGGCCGCTGCCGCACCAAGATCACGCCGGCACAGCGGACGAAGCGCCGGTCATTGGCATCGTTGATGTCGCGGCAGGCCAGCACGTTCTCGCGCGCAAACCGCGCCCGCAGGAACTCCATCGGATGGCCCTTCAGCGACAGGCGGATGGTCTGGTAGTCGGCGACCACCTGCTCCGATAGCGGCATCTGCGGCAGCGGCCTGGCGTTCTCGTCGGGCTGCTCGCGCGCGACAGCCGCCTCGAACAGCGGCAAGGCGACATCATCCGGCAGCCGCCTGACCGCCCACAGCGCAGCACGGCGGTCGAGCCCGAGCGAGCGGAACGCATCGGCATCGGCCAGCAGCAACAGCGCACGTTTCGGCAAGGCCGTGTCGCGGGCGAAATCCTCCAGTGAGGTGAAGGGCCGCCGCTTGCGGGCTTTCACGATACGGTCGGCCCAGTCGTCTTTCTCGCGATTGTCGTTGTGGGGAGTGTTTATTTCGTCGTTCCGGGGCGCACGAAGTGCGAACCCGAAACCTTGAGATTCTCTGATGCGCAATTGCGCATCAGAGTTCGTCGCTATCGCGACGCCCCGGAATGACGGCAAATCAACAGGCTCATCCCCTCGAAATGACGGCGATGCTTTCTTGATCCTCTCCTCATCCGGATCGGTCCAGGAAAAGCCGTCGATCTGGCGGAAGCCGAGTCGCACGGCGCAATATTGTCCGTCCCGCTCCTCCAGCGTGTTCTGCGCGAAGCTGTAGGATACGTCGATCTCGCGCACGGCGACGCCGTTCTTGCGCGCGTCCGCGACGATCTGCGCCGGCGCGTAGAAGCCCATCGGCTGCGAGTTGAGCAGCCCGCAGCAGAAGGCGTCGGGATGAAAGTGCTTCAGCCAGGACGAGATGTAGACGAGCTGCGCAAAGGCGGCCGCATGGCTCTCAGGAAAGCCATAACTGCCAAACCCCTTGATCTGCTCGAAACAGCTTTTCGCGAAAGCCGGATCATAGCCGCGCGCGATCATGTTGCCGACCATCTTGTCTTCATAGGTGCCGATGGTGCCGAGATTGCGGAAGGTGGCCATCGAGCGGCGCAAGCCATTGGCCTCTTCAGACGTGAACTGCGCGGCCTCGATCGCGATCCGCATGGCCTGCTCCTGGAACAGGGGCACGCCAAGCGTCTTGTGCAGCACCCTATAGAGTTCGTCCTTCGGGCCATGGTCCGGCGAGGGCGACGGATAGCTCACCTTCTCCAGCCTGTTTCGGCGACGGAGATAAGGATGCACCATGTCGCCCTGGATCGGACCGGGGCGCACGATCGCGACCTCGATGACAAGGTCATAAAATTCCCGCGGCTTCAGCCGCGGCAGCATGTTCATCTGCGCCCGGCTCTCGACCTGGAACACGCCGAGCGACTCGCCCTTGCACAGCATGTCGTAGACCTCCGGCACCTCGCGCGGCACGGAGGAAAGATCGTAACGTTCGCCCTTATGATCCGCGATCAGATCAAAGCATTTGCGGATGCAGGTCAGCATGCCCAGCGCCAGCACGTCGACCTTCATCATGCCGAGCGCGTCGACATCGTCCTTGTCCCATTCGATAAAGGTGCGGTCCTCCATCGCGGCATTGCCGATCGGCACATAGGTGTCGAGCCGGTCCTGCGTCAGCACATAGCCGCCGACATGCTGGGAGAGATGGCGCGGAAACTCGATCAGCTCGGTGGCCAGCTCGACCGCAAGCCGAACCATCGCATTCGATGGGTCAAGGCCCGCCTGCCTGACCTGCATCTCGTTGAGACCCTTGCCCCAGCTGCCCCACACGGTATCGGCGAGCAGTGCGGTGACGTCCTCCGTCAAGCCCAGCGCCTTGCCGACATCGCGGATCGCGCTGCGCGGCCGATAGTGAATGACGGTCGCGATCACAGCGGCGCGGTGGCGGCCATAGCGGCGATAGACATATTGCATCACCTCCTCGCGCCGCGAATGCTCGAAATCGACGTCGATATCAGGCGGCTCCAGCCGCTCCTTGGAGATGAAGCGCTCGAACAACAGGTCGACCTTGGTCGGGTCGACCGAGGTGATGCCGAGCACATAGCACACAGCAGAATTGGCCGCCGATCCCCGCCCCTGGCACAGGATCTTCTGGCTGCGCGCATAGTGCACGATGTCATGGACGGTCAGGAAATAATGCGCGTAGTTGAGCTCGGCAATCAGCGCGAGCTCCTTGTTTAAGGTGGCACGGAGCGCGGGATCAACCTCGTCGCCGAAATGTTTCTTCACGCCGGCCCAGGTGAGGTCTTCCAGATGCTGCTGTGCTGTCTTGCCCGGCGGCACCGGCTCGTCCGGATACTGGTATTTCAGTTGATCGAGCGAGAACGAAATACGATCGGCAAAGCGCACGGTCTCTGCAATGGCTTGCGGGTGATCGCGGAACAGCCGCGCCATCTCCTGCGCCGGCTTCAGATGACGTTCGGCATTGGCTTCGAGCTTGCGGCCGGCCGCATCGATCGTGGTCTTCTCGCGAATGCAGGTCAGCACGTCCTGCAGCGGTCGCCGCTCGGGGTGATGGTAGAGCACTTCGTTAGTTGCGAGCAGCGGCACATCGACGGATGACGCAAGCTGCGCGAGCCGCGCCAGCCGGCGGCGATCGTCGCCACGATAGATCAGGCTGGTTGCGAGCCAGACGCCTTCGGCGTCGCTCGTCTGCAAGCGCACCAGCACGTCCCTGATCTGCATCTCATTGAGGCGATGCGGCGGCATCAGCACCAGGAGCTGGCCTCTAGCGAAGTCCAGAAGATCTTCGAAGGCCAGCTCACAGGCGCCCTTCGCGACCCTGTCGCTGTCGTCGCCCCGTTTGCCACGCGTGAGCAGCTGGCACAGCCGGCCATAGGCCGCGCGATCGCGCGGATAGACCAGGATGTCAGGCGTGCCGCAGATGAAGACGATACGCGCGCCATAGAGCAGCCGGGGCTTATACGGCAGCTCCTTATTGTCGAGCTCGGCATAGGCGCGGACGACACCGGCGAGCGTGTTGTGATCGGCGATGCCGATCGCCTTCAGGCCATAGATCGCGGCCTGGTGCACATACTCCTGCGGATGCGAGCCGCCGCGCAGGAAGGAGAAATTGGTGGCGATACCGATCTCGACATAGTCGCTGCTCATGCGAACAGTCCATGCATGTACCAGGCGGGCTGCACCGGCTTGCCGGTCTTCGGATCAATCTCGCGGTCATAAAGCCCGTCACGATAGAGCCAGAAGCGCAGGCCGTGCTCGTCCTCGATACGGAAATAATCGCGCGTGAAGCTCTGCCCGTCCGGCCGCCACCATTCCATCGCGATGCGCTCCGGTCCTTCGGCGCGCACCACCGCATGTGCGGCTCGGCGCCAGACGAAGCGCGCGGGCGGGCCGTCCGGCACTTGCGCGATCACGTCGATCGCCTCGGGGCGTTCGAACAGCCGCAGGGGACGCAGCGGCGGCTCGCCCGCGACCCGCTCCGGCCAATCGACCTGCTGGGCGGCTGCGAGCTGCTGCTGCGCCGGCGCCGGCAGCACGGCACGTTCCGGAATGTGCGTGTCCTGCGGCAGATGCACGAGCACGCGTTTGCCGCCGATGCGCGCGGCAATACGATCGATCAATGCGGCCAGCTCGTCGCTGTCATGAACATGGGCGTCGAGATCGCGCTGCTGCTGCACCACGATCTCGCTTCGACTAGCCGCGAGTCGGATCAGGTCGAAGCCAAAGCCGGGATCGAGCGGATCGCTCAGCGCCTCCAGCCGCTCGCGGAACAGCCGGTCGATCACGCGCGCCTCGGTCACCGGTTGGCCGGTGTCGACCGCAATTCTGCGCACCGCGCCATCGGTGCGGAAGAACAACGCCTCCAGCCGCCGCGCGCCCTTGCCCTGCTGCGCCATCGCGGCGACCAGCGTGGCGGCAAGACTGGACAGGCTCAGCGCGATCACGGTGTCGGTCGCGACCGGCTCGGCAAACCGCTTCTCGACGATATAGTCCGGCGGCGGCTTGCGCGGGCTGATCGGCGCATCACCCTCGCCGAGCGCCTGGGCCAGGCGCGCCGTGAAGGCGGCGCCGAACCGCGCGGTGATCTCGTGGCGACCCCGGGAGGCGATATCGCCGATGGTCTTCAGGCCCGCGCGGCGCAGGCCGAGCGTAATGGCCTCGCTGGCGCCGAGCGCCGCAACCGGCAGCGGGCTCACCGCGATCGCCTCCTCACCATCAGGCACGACGTGGCCATGGACGTGGCGGTTCATCGTCCGTGCACAGACGGGATTGGAAGCGATCGCGGCCGACACCGTGAAGCCGCGCATGGTCAGTGCATCGCAGACCAGCGTGAGCAACCGCGCCTCGCCGCCGAACAGATGAGCGCAGCCGGTGATGTCGAGCAACAGCCCGTGCGGAGGATCGAGCGCGACCAAGGGCGTGAAGCGGTCGCACCAGTCGGCAATATCTTCCAGGGTTTTTGCGTCGGCCGCGATGTCGGCCTCGTGCACCACGAGATTGGGACAGATGGCGCGGGCATTGGCGAGCGGCAGGCCATGCGTCAGGCCCCAGCGCGCTGCCGCTTCGTCGAGCGAATGGATCAACAGCGCATTGCTGTCCTTGATGACGACGACATTGGGTGCATCGTCACGCGCTGCGACGCCTTCGCTTATGAGACCACGCTTGATGCGATCGATCGGCAGGCGTGGCAGCCACAGGCTGAGAATCCGCCGCCGGCTGGCTGAAACACTGATCATCGCAGCTCCACTCCATGATCCATCGCCCGGTCTGGCCGTGGCGATTGCGAATGAGCTCGGCATCGAACCGCGGCGCGCCCCATGCTTCCGAGGCTGCAGCGGGGAGCGAAGGCGCCGCGCGCACGCTCCAGCGCGTCTCGGCGGTCGATGGCGCAGGCAATGCCGCGACCCGCAGCACCAGCGCGGTGACGCCGGACTCCTGTGCGGCGAGCGTCAGCTTGCGGCTGCCGACCAGATCGAGCTTTGGCGTCTCGCCCCACACCTCCAGCACCACGGCGCCGAGCGCATCGCAGGCGAGCGCATCGGCTGCGATGCGTAAGGCAGCCTCGATGTCAGGCGCGCGCACCGTCACCAGGCAGCGCGGATCGAGGCCGAGCTCGGCAAGCCCGCTTGCCGACAGCGCCCCGGTCTCGCGCTCGGCATAATCCTGCCGGACCCAGAGCAGCGGCCGTCGCGCGGCAACACGGCCAGCGAGACCGAAGACGAAGCCGGTCGCGGTCGTGGCCTGGCGTCCACCCTCGGCGAACACCTCATGCAGCGCCCCAAGGGCCAGCCCGCCCTGCAGCAGCGCATCGGCCTGCGCATGGCCGAGCGCGACGCGGCGCGCCTCATGCGCTCCCTCGCCCGCCTCCAGGCGCGCGATGCGCGTGCGCAAAGTCGCAAGCGTGCTCATGCGTGCGCCGGTCATGCGTCGCCGCTCCTTCGATTTTTGCCGTTGCAGGTCTTTGCAGATGAACCCGCAACGAACCTCTTTGTTCATGATACGTTCTAATATAAAGCTAACGCGGCCAGGAGAGTCAATCGAGTTTGGCGCGGATGCGATTCAGCGAATGGAATCAAAGGGATTCAAAATCATGGAGTTATCGCGGAAACTTGAGATCCTGGCTGATGCGGCAAAGTACGACGCGTCCTGCGCCTCCAGCGGTACCGAGATGCGGGATTCCAGCGACGGCAAGGGCCTTGGGTCGACCGCGCCAGGCATGGGCATCTGCCATTCCTATGCGCCGGACGGCCGCTGCATCTCGCTGCTGAAGATCCTGCTCACCAACGCCTGCAATTACGATTGCCTTTATTGCGTCAACCGCGCCTCCTCCAACGTGCCGCGTGCGCGCTTCACGGTCGACGAGGTGGTGAAGCTCACGATAGATTTCTATCGCCGCAACTACATCGAAGGCCTGTTTCTCTCCTCCGGCATCATCCGCAGCCCCGACTACACGATGGAGCAAGTCGTGGGCGTCGCGCGCAAATTGCGCGAGGAGCATCATTTCCGCGGCTACATTCACCTGAAGACCATTCCGGAAGCCGACGAGGCGCTGCTTAACGAGGCCGGCAAATATGCCGACCGGCTCAGCATCAATATCGAGATGCCGCTGGAAGCGAGCCTGACGAAGCTCGCGCCGGAGAAGGACCAGCGCGCGATCCGCCGGACCATGGGGCGGCTGCGCTTGAGGCTCGACGAGGCCGAAGATGCCAAGGCGAAAGCGACGCGAGCGAAGCCACCGCGCTTTGCGCCCGCCGGCCAGAGCACGCAGATGATCGTCGGCGCCGACGCGGCCGACGACCAGACCATCCTGTCGACCTCGGCCAATCTCTACGGCGCCTATAAGCTGAAGCGGGTCTATTATTCCGCCTTCAGCCCGATCCCGGATGCGAGCCGCGCGCTGCCCTTACAGGCGCCGCCGCTGATCCGCGAGCACCGGCTCTACCAAGCCGACTGGCTGATGCGCTTCTACGGCTTCGATGCGGAGGAGATCGTCGACAGAAACGAAGGCATGCTGCCGCTCGACATCGATCCCAAGCTCGCCTGGGCGCTGCGCCATCGCGACCGCTTCCCGCTCGACGTCAACACCGCGAGCCGCGAGGAGCTGTTGCGGGTGCCCGGCTTCGGCACGCGGACGGTCGAGCGCATCCTCTCGACCCGAAGGGCAAGCGCGATCCGGCTTGCGGATCTGGCGCGGCTGCATGTCAGCAGGAACAAGGCGCTACCGTTCATCGTTCTCAGAGATCACCGCCCTTCAGTCACTGCGCTCGACAGCGCCGGCTTGAGGGCGCGGCTGCAGCGGAAGCCGCAGCAGCTGGGATTTGGATTTTAATGAGGCCGTCATCGCGAGCGTAAGCGAAGCGATCCAGGAGCCAAGTGAAAATTCCGGATTGCTTCGGTCGGTTCGTTCCTCGCAATGACGAGAGGAGACAGATGCACACCGTCACCCTCGCGCATGAGACCGATTTCGACGGCTGGCGGACCGCCGCGCGCGCGCTGGCGATGAACGACGTGCGGCCGGCCGACGTCACCTGGCGCGTGGCCGGCAATGCGCCGGATCTGTTCGAGGACTTGCCGTCGCAGCCGCTGCCTGAGATCCCGCCAGATGCGACCTTCAACGTGCCTGCGACGTTCGTCACGCTGGCGCAGGATGCGCTCCTGCACCGCGATCCCAACCGCTTCGCCCTGCTCTATCGTCTGTTGTGGCGCCTGCGCAGCAACCACGAGCTGCTGGAGATCGCGACCGATCCCGACGTCATCCAGCTCAGCGCGATGGCGAAGGCGGTGCGGCGCGATGAGCACAAGATGCATGCCTTCGTCCGCTTCCGCGAGATCGGCCGCGAGCGGGAGTCACATTACGTCGCCTGGTTCGAGCCGGAGCATCATATCGTCGAGCTGGCGGCGCCGTTCTTCGCCCGCCGCTTCGCCGACATGCCCTGGTCGATCCTCACCCCCGACATCTGCGCGCATTGGGACGGCCATGAAATCACCTTCACGCCCGGCGTCGCCAAATCCGAAGCCCCATCAGAAGATCGTCTCGAGGAGCTGTGGCGGCGCTACTACGCCAGCATCTTCAATCCGGCGCGGCTGAAGGTGAAGGCGATGCAGAAGGAGATGCCGAAGAAATATTGGCAGAACCTGCCCGAGGCATCGCTGATCAAGCCGCTGATCGCGAAGGCTGGCCAGCGCACCGGCGCCATGATCGCGGAAGAAGGCACGGAGCCGCACAAGCCGCAGAAACGCGTGGAGGAGCCCACGATGAGCCGCAAACCGAAAGCTCAGGAGCATGCAACCAATCTCGACACCCTGCGCGAGGAGGCCGCCTCCTGCCGCGCCTGCCCACTGTGGAAGGACGCGACGCAGACGGTGTTCGGCGAAGGGCCTGGTCATGCCGAGATCATGCTGGTCGGCGAGCAGCCCGGCGACAAGGAAGATCTCGCGGGCAAGCCGTTCGTCGGGCCCGCCGGCCACATGCTCGATCGGGCGCTGGACGAAGCCGGTATCGATCGCAGGAAGGTGTACGTCACCAACGCGGTGAAGCATTTCAAATTCGTGCCGCGCGGCAAGATCCGGCTGCACCAGAAGCCGACCACGCCGGAGATCAAGGCCTGCCGGCAATGGTATGAACGCGAATTGGCGGCGGTGCGCCCCTCGCTGGTGGTCGCGCTCGGCGCCACGGCCGCGCAATCGGTGTTCGGCAAGATCACGCCGATCAACAAGAACCGCGGCCATGTGATCGATCTCGACGACGGCATCAGGGCGGTGGTCACGGTGCACCCCTCCTATCTGCTGCGGCTGCCGGACCCGGACGCCAAGGCGCAGGAATACAGGCGCTTCGTCGCGGATCTGAAGCTCGTCGCCGGCGCGATCCGGAAAGCCGCCCGCGTCGCCTGATCTCAGCGGATCGTGTTGCGTCGCGAGCAATCTTTGCGCCGCCATCCTTCGAGACGCATCGCTGCGCGATGCTCCCTCGCGATGAGGACCTCATTCGCGGCGCGCTCTCAGCCCTCATGGTGAGGAGGCGCCGAAAGGCGCCGTCTCCGGACGATGCCAAAGGCATCGCTCGGAGAACCATGAGGCCCGGCCGGGCCGGGCGGCAAATTCACCCGTGATGGCGCGCCCTATGGCGGAGATGGCACCGCCTATGCCTCCGTATTTCAACGGGCTGTCACATGCATCGATCAAAATTGGAGCTCGTGGGAGAGGAGAGTTCCAATGACCGATGTTGCCTTACCGGGTTCAATCGAGCCAGCCCTGAAAAAGGGCCCGGACCTCGATCGCGGTTTCCATCCGCTGACCGGAATCATTTATTTGGGCGTCGTGGCCGCCGCGCTGCTGTTCGTCGCCTACAGCATTTATGACGACGTCTCTGCCACCGGCACGCGCGTCACGACCTTCTTGCCCTACATCCTGCTGTTCGTGGCGCTGCTGATCGCGCTCGGCTTCGAATTCGTCAACGGCTTCCACGACACCGCCAATGCGGTCGCCACCGTGATCTACACCCGCTCGCTGCCGGCCCATATCGCCGTGGTCTGGTCCGGCCTGTGCAACCTCACCGGCGTGCTGCTGTCGACCGGCGCGGTCGCCTTCGGCATCGTCTCGCTGCTGCCGGTGGAGCTGATCCTGCAGGTCGGCTCCAGCGCCGGATTCGCGATGGTGTTTGCGCTCTTGATCGCCGCCATCATCTGGAATCTCGGCACCTGGTATTTCGGCCTGCCCGCCTCGTCCTCGCACACGCTGATCGGCTCGATCATCGGCGTCGGCATCGCCAATGCGCTGCTGCGCGGCCGTGACGGCACCTCGGGCGTGGACTGGTCGCAGGCGACCGGCATCGGCAAGGCGCTGCTGCTCTCGCCGCTGTTCGGCTTCGTGCTGGCAGCCGGTCTGCTCTTCATCCTGAAGATGATCCTCAGCCGCGCGACCCCGGCGCTGTTCGGCGAGCCCGTCGGCGATCAGGCTCCGCCATGGTGGATCCGCGGCATCCTGATCCTGACCTGCACCCTGGTCAGCTTTTTTCACGGCTCGAACGACGGGCAGAAGGGCATGGGCCTGATCATGCTGATCCTGATCGGCACGGTGCCCACGGCTTACGCGCTCAACCGCACCATGCCGGAGACCCAGGTCGCGAAGTTCATCAGCAACTCGGAAGCTGCCAGCAAGGTCATCGCAGCCAAGGCAGCCGGCTATAACGTGATCGGCGATCCCCGCCCGGCGGTGACCAACTATGTCGCTCAGCGTCAGATCAACGAGGGCACTTTCCCGTCCCTTTCCGTGCTGGTTCAGGAGATCGCAAAGCAGGTCAAGGAATACGGCTCGCTGGCGCGCGTTCCTGCCGAGGCGGTGGGCAACACCCGCAATGACATGTATCTCGCCTCGGAAGCGCTGCGCTTCCTGATGAAGGACAAGGAAGCCGATCTCAGCAATGAGGATATCGCCGCCCTGAACAGCTACAAGAGCTCGCTCGACGCCGCGACCAAGTTCATCCCGACCTGGGTGAAGATCGCGGTGGCCATCGCGCTCGGCCTCGGCACCATGGTGGGCTGGAAGCGCATCGTGGTCACCGTCGGCGAGAAGATCGGCAAGACCCACCTGACCTATGCGCAAGGAGCGTGCGCCGAGATCACCGCGGCGGCCACGATCGCTGCCGCCGACGGCTATGGCCTGCCGGTCTCGACCACGCACGTGCTGTCATCCGGCATCGCCGGCACCATGGCCGCCAACGGGAGCGGCCTGCAATGGTCGACGATCCGCAACATCGCGATGGCCTGGGTGCTGACGCTGCCGATCGCGATGGCGCTGTCGGGCACGCTCTACTTCATCTTCTCGCATCTGTTCTAAACGGACGCGAGGCACTGTTGCGACGCGAAAGGCCCGCGGTGCAAGCCGCGGGCCTTCTATCTCCAGGACTTTGGCACGGATCGAGGCGCGCTGCGTTGACCTCGGCGAACGTGGAGAAACGTCATGGCCATGAACAATCCAGAGAACACCGCGCAAAGGCCGCCATCTAACGCACAACTCAGCCCGCGCGACGAGGCGCCACGCGGAACGCCGGGAACCGGCGAGGATGTCTGCCCCGATTGTCACGGCAGCGGCCGAGTCGGTCAGGCACCCTGTCCGACCTGTTCCGGCCGCGGCACCATCAACAGAGGCGTCGGTGGCGCGTAATCGAGATCATAGGGTGGGCAAAGCGACCTCTCCGCCGAAGGTCCAAGGGGCGACGCCGGAGCGTGCCCGCTACCTTGTGGAGCATGGCGAACACGGCGCTTTCGTCATTGCGAGCGAAGCGAAGCAATCCAGAGCCAAGAAGAAAGTCTGGATTGCTTCGTCGCCTTCGGCTCCTCGCAATGACGGCTCTTAATTTGCGTTCCCGAGCTTGAACGCCAATTACGCCGCCAGCGTGTTCTCGACGATCTTGATGAAATAGGACGTGCCGTAGACGATCGCCTCGTCGTTGAAATTGTAGGCGGGGTGATGCAGGCCGGCCGAATCGCCATTGCCGCAGAAGATGAAGGCGCCGGGGCGCGCTTCCAGCATGTAGGAGAAATCCTCTGCGCCCATCATCGGCGGCATCTCGTGCACATTGGCCTCGCCCGCAACGTCCCTCGCCGCGCGCAGCGCGACCTCGGTCTGCTCGGCGTGATTGAGCGTCACCGGATAGCCGCGGGTGTAGGTGAGGTCGATCTTGGCGCCGGTGATCTGTGCCGTGCCGGCCACCACCTCGCGCACCCGCTTCTCGACCAGCTCGCGCACCTTCGGCGTCAACGTGCGCACGGTGCCGCGCAAGGTCGCAGTCTGCGGGATCACGTTGCGGGCATTGCCGGCGTGGAATTCGCAAATCGAGATGACAGCCGATTCCAGCGGATCGACGTTCCGTCCGACGATCTGCTGCAGCACGGTGACGAGCTGCGCGCCGACCAGGAGCGAGTCGATGCATTTGTGAGGCTGTGCGGCATGGCCGCCGCGTCCCTCGATGATGATGTCGATCGAATCGGTCGCCGCCATCAGCGGGCCCGGCCGGATCGCGAACGAGCCGACCGGCAGGCCCGGGCCGTTGTGCATGCCGTAGACCTGGTCGATCTTGAAGCGCTCCATCAGGCCGTCCTTGATCATGGCCTGTGCGCCCGCGCCGCCCTCCTCGGCCGGCTGGAAGATCACGACGGCATCGCCGGCGAAATTGCGCGTCTCGGCGAGATAGCGCGCAGCCCCCAGCAGCATCGCGGTGTGCCCGTCATGGCCGCAGGCGTGCATCATGCCTGGCGTCTTCGACGCATATGGCAGGCCGGTCGCCTCCTGGACCGGCAGCGCATCCATGTCCGCCCGCAAGCCGATCACCTTGATGTCGCCGCTCGCCGGCTTCTTGCCCTTGATGACGCCGACAACGCCGGTCTTGCCGAGGCCTGTCACGATCTCGTCGCAGCCGAATTCCTTCAGGCGGTCGGCTACGAAGCCGGCGGTGCGATGGACGTCGTAGAGAAGCTCCGGATGCTCGTGGATATCGCGTCTCCAGGCCTGGATGTCGGGTTGCAGATCGGCGACGCGATTGACGATGGGCATGGGAAATCTCGTGACTCCGTTGATGTGGTTGCCCGTTTAGCATGCAAAATCCGGTCCGCCCAAGAGAGAAGCACTGCGTAGCTGATCCCAGAGCGAAAGGACGGGGTTGTCGGCGCCATCGGTGGCTGACTAAAACCGCGGGCAAGAACAGGTCGGGAAGGATGCGATGGCGAGACAGCTCGAGGGGGATTTCGATTACATCGTGGTGGGCGCGGGTACCGCCGGTTGCATCCTGGCCAACCGCCTCTCCGCCGATCCGAAAAATCGCGTCCTGATCCTGGAAGCTGGCGGCGACGACAACTGGATCTGGTTTCACATCCCGGTCGGTTATCTCTTCGCGATCGGCAATCCCCGCTCCGACTGGATGTTCCGCACCGAAGCCGAGCCCGGCCTCAACGGCCGCTCGCTGGCCTATCCCCGCGGCAAGGTGATCGGCGGCTCGTCGGCGATCAACGCCATGATCTCCATGCGCGGCCAGGCCGCCGATTACGATCATTGGCGCCAGCTCGGGCTTGCGGGCTGGTCGTATTCCGACGTGCTGCCGCTGTTCCGGCGGCTGGAGGATCATTTCCTCGGGGAAAGCGAGCACCATGGCATCGGCGGCGGCTGGCGCATCGAGGCGCCCCGGCTGTCCTGGGCGGTGCTGGACGCGGTCGGCGATGCCGCCGAGCAGATGGGCATCAGGCGCATCCCCGACTTCAACACCGGCGACAATGAAGGCATCAGCTATTTCCACGTCAACCAGAAGCGCGGCCGGCGCTGGTCCTCCGCGCGCGGCTTCCTCAAGCCGGTGCTGAACCGCGCCAACCTGCGGCTGGAGAAGCATGTGCTGGTCGATCGTCTGATCGTCGAGAATGGCCGCGCCGTCGGCGTGCGCTTCCTTCAGAATGGCGAGGAGATCGAGGCGCGCAGCAAGGGCGAGGTGATCCTGAGCGCCGGCTCGATCGGCTCCGTGCAAGTGCTGCAGCGCTCAGGCATCGGTCCCGCCGACTGGCTCACCCCGCTCGGCATCAACATCGTTCGCGACGTGCCCGGCGTCGGGCGCAATCTGCAGGACCATCTGCAGCAGCGCGCGATCTACAAGGTTTCAGGCGTGAAGACGCTGAACGAGACCTATTACTCGCTTGTCAGGCGCGGCCTGATGGGCCTCGATTATCTCTTCCGCCGCCGGGGGCCACTGACCATGGCGCCCTCGCAGCTCGGCATCTTCACCCGCTCCGATCCGACCCGCGAGCGCGCCAACATCCAGTTTCACGTGCAGCCGCTGTCGCTCGACAAGTTCGGCGATCCCCTGCACCGCTTTCCCGCTATCACCGTCAGCGCCTGCAATCTGCGGCCGACCTCGCGCGGCACCGTGCGCATCCGCTCGGCCGCGCCGGATGAAGCGCCGTCCATTGCGCCGAACTATCTGGCGACGGATGAAGATCGCCAGGTCGCAGCGGATGCGATCCGCACGACGCGCCGGCTGATGCAGCAGCAGGCGCTCAAGCGCTACAATCCAGTCGAATTCCTGCCCGGCCCTGGGGTCGGCGACGATGATGCATCGCTGGCCAAGGCCGCCGGCGACATCGGCACCACGATCTTCCATCCCGTCGGCACCGCCAAGATGGGCCGCGCCGATGATCCCGCTGCCGTGGTCGACGAGCGGCTGCGCTTCCATGGCATCACCGGGCTTCGCGTCGCCGACGCCTCGATCATGCCGACGATCACCTCGGGCAACACCAACACGCCGACCGCGATGATCGCGGAAAAGGCCGCAACGATGATTTTGGAGGACGGCCGCTGACGGTAGCTGCCGTCATTGCGAGGAGCGTCAGCGACGAAGCAATCCAGACTTCTTTCCTGACCCTGGATTGCTTTGCTTCGCTCGCAATGACGGCTCCGAAATTTGCAGAGTAGGCAAAGCGAGCGTGCCCACCATCCCCTGATAAGCTTCACAAACGGTGGCACGGCGCAAACACGCCTTTGCCCACCCGACGTTTTCTACACCCTACTTCCGCTCCAGCCGCCACGCGCCGTCCCAGTCGTCCGCCGGCGGCGCCTGCTTCAGGCCTTCGATCCGCGCGATCAGCGCCAGCGACGGACCATCGCCTGGCATGGCTTGCAACGCTGCCGTGAAGGCTGCCAGCGCCGCATCCCATTGTCGCGCCCGATACGCGGCCAATCCCTCGGCATAGAGTTCGCGCAGGCGAAGCTGCGCCGGTGACAGCGCGCCCTTCGCGGCCATGATCTCGAACACGGTCTGAGCCTGCGTCTGGCCGACCACGATCACGCGATCGATCTCGCGGACATCGATCACGGCCGCGGCGGCCGACGCGCTCGCCTCCGAGATCAGGCAGCGGCTGCCATAGACCTTGTTGGCGCTTTCCAGGCGCGAGGCCAGGTTCACGGTGCCGCCCATCACCGTGTAGCTCATCATGAAGGCGGAGCCGATGCTGCCGACCAGCGCCTCGCCAGTGGCAATTCCGATCCGGATGTCGCAGGACGCAGGAATCGCCCGCACACCCAGCAGCTCCGGCAGCTCTTTGCGCAGGCCCTCCACGCGTCCGACCATGTCGAGGGCCGCAAGGCAAGCGGCATCCGCCTGCTCCGCCTCGTCGATGAAGGGCGGTCCCCAATAGGCCATGATGGCATCGCCGACATATTTGTCGATGACGCCGCGATGCGCATTGATCGGCTCCGACATGGTGGACAGATAGCGGTTCATGATCTTGACCAGCCCCTGCGGCGTCACGCCTTCGCTGAGCGTCGTGAACCCCTTCATGTCGCAGAACAGCACGGTCATGATTCGGCGCTGGCCATCGGCGGCGGCGAGCGCGGGCTGATCGAGCAGCCCTTCGGCGATCCGCGGATCGATGTATCGGCCGAACGTCTCCCTGATGCGTTGGTTCTGACGCAGCCGCTCGACCATGCGGTTGAAGGCGGCCGAGAGCTGGCCGATCTCGTCGCGCGTCGTGATGCTGATCGACTGGTCGAGCCTGCCGGCTTCGACCTCCCGCGTCCCTTGCAACAGCCGCATCACCGGCCCGGTGATGCCCGAGCCGACCAGCATCGCGAACACGAAGCCGAGCACGCAGGCGATCGCGGTCACGACAGCTGATATCGCAATCGTCTGGTGCTGCTCGTGAGCCACGGTCGCCGCGCTCGCCTCGACCTGGCGCAGCATGTCGGCGCGGATGCCGTCGATCCGGGTGTTGAACTCGTCCCGTAGGCCGTCGACATCGGCCATCAGGCGGGCGGCCTCAGGAAAGTTGTTGGCCTCGACCTGCTCGAGCACCCGGTCGCTCTGCTCGTTCAGACGGTGGCGGAGATCCGTCATCGTGGTCTCGATGCGGTCGTCGAGGCGCCCCAGCGCGGCGTTGTCCGACGGCGTCGAGGGATCGTCGATGATGGCATTGATCAGGCGGCGGGCCTCCGCAGCCTCCTGGTCGATCGCCGCATCGAGCTCCCGAAATTTCTTCAACTGCGCGGCATAGGCGGCCGCATCCGGCGTCGTCTGCGTGATCCGCATGCCCATCATCCGACGCATCGTCAGCGACCGCTCGAGCGAGCGGATGTTGACCCGCGCCAGGTGGCCATACGCCGGAATGTAGCGGTTGGTCAGCTCACCCAGCAGGTGGCCGACCCGCCCGGCCAGCACCATCGACAAAGCCGAGGTGATCACGGTCAGGACGATCAGCCCGGCGGCGATGCCGATGATCTTCTGCTTGATCGATTTTCGAAACATGGCTTGGGGCTCAAATGGCTGATGTCTAGCTAGCCCGAGAGTCCGCGTCTATGCAAATGGGCCGCTCGTCCCGGGAATAAAACCGGCATCTGCCCGATCTCCTCGCCCGCAAACCCAAAACAGGGTGTCATGGAGAACCGCGATGAGCCATCACGACCACGACGATCACGGCGTCAACCGCCGCAAAGTGCTGGAATGCATGACATGGGCCGGCACCGGTGTGCTCTGGACCATCTCCGGCGGCGTGCCGCGCTCGCTCGGGCTGGTCGATGCAGCGCAGGCAGCCGAGAAGAAAGCCTCCGGCCTCACCTTCCTGCAGATCAGCGATAGCCATGTCGGATTCGACAAGCCGGCCAATCCGAACGCGCTCGGCACGCTGGAAGAGGCGGTCGGCAAGATCAACAGCGTGCCGGTCAAGCCGTCCTTCATGATCCATACCGGCGACATCTCGCATCTGTCGAAGGCGTCCGAATTCGACGACGCCGACCGGATCATCTCGCAGGCCAAGCTCGACGTGCATTACGTGCCGGGCGAGCACGATTTCCTCGACGAGGAGGTCAAGTTCTACAAGGAGCGTTACGGCAAGGGCACGCGCGGCGCCGGCTGGTATTCCTTCGATGCCGGCGGCGTGCACTTCATCGGCCTCGTCAACGTCGTCGATCTCAAGGCCGGAGGCCTTGGCAATCTCGGTGGCGAGCAGCTCGAATGGCTGGAGGCCGACCTCAAGGGCCGCTCCAAGTCGACGCCCGTGGTGGTGTTCGCGCATATCCCGCTGTGGACGGTCTATCCGCAATGGGGCTGGGGTACCGAGGACGGCGCCCGCGCGCTCGATTATCTCAAGGGCTTCGGCTCGGTCACCGTGCTCAACGGCCACATCCACCAGGTGATGCAGAAGGTCGAGGGCAACGTCACCTTCCACACCGCGCGCTCCACCGCCTTTCCGCAGCCGGCGCCGGGCACCGCCGCCTCGCCGGGGCCGATGAAGGTCGAGGACGCCAAGCTGCGCAGCGTGCTCGGCATCGCCAGTGTCAATTTCAAGATGGGTGAGGAGCGCCTCGCCATCATCGACACGCCGCTGCAGGGCTGAAGAGGAACGGTACCGACCATGATGCGACGTGATTTCATGAACCGCGGCGCGGGCATCGCCGCGGCCGCCCTCCTCGTGCTGTCGTTTGCCGGCAGCAGCGCACGGGCCGAGACCATCGCGGTGTCGATCGACAATTTCACCTTCACCCCAGTCGAGATCAAGGCGAAGGTCGGCGACACCGTGACCTGGACCAACCATGACGACATTCCGCACACGATCGTGTCGGCGGGGAAGTTCAGATCGAAGACGCTGGATACCGACAACAGCTTCTCCTTCACCTTCACCGCGGCCGGCGACTACAAGTATTTCTGCTCGCTGCACCCGCACATGACGGGGCTGATCAAGGTTGAGTAGCGGGTCAAACCAAGGCATCGTTTTATCGCCCGGCCGGCCCACCGGCCGGGCGCATGCCGCTTCCGTCAACGCCAGGCTGCAGCCAATGCCGCTGAACAAGACCAACGACGACCCGGAACGGGCGCGGCGCTTCCGCGAGCTGGCGCTGCCCTATCTCGACGACGTCTATACGCTGGCGCGCTATCTGCTGCGCGATGCCGCAGACGCCGAGGACGCCGTGCAGGAATGCTACCTGCGCGCGTTCAAGCATTTCGACACCTATCGGGGACCCGCGATCAAGCCGTGGCTGTTCGCAATCCTGCGCAACGTCTGCAATGCAGAATTTGCACGGCGCTCCACGGCGAACACGAAGGCGATCGACGATGCGCCCGAGGCCGCCGAGCAGCCGCCGCTGTGGCGGGAGGCGCAGGAGACGCCGGAAGGCGCCATGCTGCGCGAGCGCGACGCCTCCGCGATCCGTCGCCTGATCGACGCGCTCGCCGAGCCCTTCCGCGAGACGTTCGTGCTGCGGGAGATCAACAATCTGTCCTATCGCGAGATTGCGGAAGTCGCCGGCGTGCCGGTCGGCACCGTGATGTCCCGCCTGGCCCGCGCCCGCGCCATGCTGCGCGCGGCCTGGACGGCGGAAGAGGAGCCTTCAAAATGACCTGCAACGAGGCCGAGATCCTGCTGCACGCGCTCGCCGATGGCGAGCTCGATGCCGGCCATGCGCACGAGGTCGAGGCGCATGTCGCGACCTGCCTGCGCTGCACGGCCGAGCTTGCCGCTATCAGGCAGATGCATGACGCCATCGCCAGCGCCGACCTCAAATTCACCGCCCCGCCGCAGCTCGCGCGGCGCATCGATGCGGCGCTGCCGCAGCCACAACGACCGGCTGCCCCCACCCGCCGCTTCGTGCTGCGAGGCTTTGCGATGGGGTCGGCGGTCTCGGCGCTGGCCGCGACCGGCCTCGTCGCCATCGTGCTCAGCAAGGATGACCAGCAACGGATCGAGGCCGAAATCGTCTCGGCGCATCTGCGCTCGCTGCAGGCCGGCCACCTCACCGACGTGATCTCGACAGATCAGCACACGGTGAAGCCGTGGTTCAACGGCAAGCTCGACGTATCGCCGCCGGTGATCGATCTCACCGCGCAAGGCTTTACGCTGATCGGCGGCCGGCTCGATTATGTCGATGCCCGCGCCATCGGTGCCGTGGTCTATAAGCGCCGCCAGCACGTCATCAATTTGTTCGTGGCGCAGACGTCCGACACCACGCAGCACACAGCGAGAATGGATACGATCCAGGGCTTCAACATCCGCCGCTGGGGCGAGCGGGGCCTGAAATTCTGGGCGGTCAGCGATATCGGTGCCGACGAGCTCAACGAGTTCGGCGTCAAGTTCGAGACAGCCATGCAGGCCAACAAGGAGGGATAGGGATAGAGGCGCTGACGCGGGTTCCGCCACTTGCCCGCGATCGGTTCCAGAATTCCGACAAATCTTGAAGCGAGGCACGTTATGTTATAACGTTTCTGCTGCCTTAGCCGTCCACGCGGTGGGCCGTCTGCTGCCGAGATCGTGACTGTCATCGACTGTGGCGCAGGTGCAAATGACAAATCGCGCAACGGGACGCGACCATTTGACCGAAGGCGGGGACTTGCAGCGCATTGACCTGTCATGGTTGCGGAATATCGCGCGGCGCACGGGCGAGCGGCTCGCGCTGCTTGCGCTCGTCGTGCAGATCGCGGTGTCGTTCGGACACATGCATGCGCGGGATTTCGCCAGCGATATCGGCTCGCGCGCCGCTGATGGTCTGCATCCGACGACCGCGGCGAAAGCCATCGTGTCGAGCCTCGTAGATCTCGCCGGCGATGAAGATCAATGTCCGATCTGTTTCTCAGCCTTCCTGCTCGCGACCTCGTCCGTGCCGCAGGTGGAGCAGCCGGTCGCCGTTCTTGACCTTCACAATGTCAGCTACGCGGCCACACGCACGCTCTTCGGCTTGCTGGAGTCAGGCCGAGCGTCCTTCCAATCACGCGCCCCACCCGCGGCCTGATGGCCGTCCGAGTGTCTGACGTCGCATCCTTCCGTGGATGAGCATGTCATTCAAGGACGGGAATGCCGATCAGTACGGCGCGCTGCTTTGCGCGCCGGACGGCATGCGCCCTTGCCCGCGCAAAACTTTTCCGATCGCCGATTCCGCCGGGAAAGCCGGCGGTCGTCCCCCATCATCTGCAGATGAACGCCATGATCAAACTGCTCTGCGCTTACGCCTGTGCCGCGCTGCTGCTATCGCTGCCGGCTACGCCCGCCCTCGCCCATCCGCATGTCTGGGTCACGCTTCACAGCGAGATCCTCTATGCCAATGACGGCACCGTGACCGGCGTCCGTCACGCCTGGCGCTTCGACGACATGTTCTCGGCCTATGCCCTGCAGGGAATTTCCCATGCCAAGAAGGGCCATTACACCCGGGAAGAGCTTGCCTCGCTCGCGCAGGTGAACGTCGAGTCGCTGAAGGAGTACGACTACTTCACCTATGCGCGCGGCGACGGCAAGAAGCTCAAATTCAACGAGCCGGTCGATTATTGGCTCGAATATGCGAGCCCTGCGCTCGTGCTGCACTTCACTCTGCCGCTGAAGGCTCCCGCGAACGCCAAGGCGCTCCAGGTCGAGGTCTACGACCCCACCATCTTCGTCGATTTCGAATTCGCCAAGGACAATCCGGTGTCGCTCAGCGGCGCACCGCCGCAATGCGAGCTGGCGGTCGACTTGCCGCACCAGCCGACGCCTGCCGAGCAGGCAAGGCTCAGCCAGCTCGACTTCACGCCGCTCGATGCATCGAGCGCCTATGGCGAGATCTTCGCCAACAAGATGCGGGTGAAGTGTCCATGAGAGGCCTTGCCGATCACAAGCGCGTCGTCGCCTGGGCGCTGCTCGCGCTCAGCCTCGCGCTGGCAATGGGCTCGGCGCATGCCGCACCGTTCGGCGCGGCGCATCCGACAGGCGGCGCCTGGCCGCAATCCGGCATGGTCGGTTGGATTTTCGCCCAGCAGGCAGCGTTCTACCGATCGCTCTCGGGCTTCATCCAGGCGAGCAAGGACGATGGCTCGGCGATGTGGAGCCTGCTCGGAATCTCCTTCCTCTACGGCATCTTTCATGCCGCCGGGCCTGGCCATGGCAAGGCGGTGATCTCGTCCTATCTGGTCGCCAACGAGGAGACCTGGCGGCGCGGCGTCACGCTGTCCTTCGTATCGGCGGCGCTGCAATCGATCGTCGCGATCGTCATCGTCGCCATCGCGGCGGTTCTGCTCGGGGCGACCGCGAAATCGATCGGGTGGACGGTGCATCTTGTGGAGATCGTCAGCTATGGACTCATCATCCTGATCGGCTTGCGGCTGCTGTTCGTCAAAGGCCGCGGCCTTCTCATCGCGCTGCGCGCGTTCAGATGGCGCGAGCCGCAGTTCGAGGCGCTGTTCGCCACGTCCAGCGGCCTCGTCAAGCTCAGCGTCGATCGTAATGGAAGCATGTCCCATTGCGCGCTTTGCGAGTCCGATCATGTGCATGCCTTCCATTGTCATAGCGACGATGACCACGGGCTCCATGGATCGGCCTGGGGGCACGCACACGGGCCGGAGCCTGCGGAATTGGCCGGTGCGGGCGGCTGGCGCCGCGGCCTCACCGCGGTGATCGCGGTGGGCTTACGTCCCTGCTCCGGTGCGATCATCGTGCTGATCTTCGCCCTGGCCCAGGACCTGTTCTGGACGGGCATCAGTGCCACGCTGCTGATGGGATTGGGCACGGCCATCACGGTCGCCGCGATCGCGACGCTCGCAGTTGTCGCGCGGCGAACAGCCAGCCGTATCGCCAGCACCGGCTCTGGCGCGGGCATGCTGCTGATGCGCGTGATCGAAGTCGGCGCCTCCGCGCTGATCGCCGTATTCGGCGGATTGTTGCTTGCCGGCTATATGGCGAGCGAGCAGCTCTGGATGTTCACCGGATAGGGACGCTCAGCCCGCGACCTGATGCAAGAGCGGTGAATTGTCCACCCTGGAGCCGTTCACCGGCGGCCCCGGCTGGGCCGGCGCCTGCGGAAAACTGCGATCGCAATAGTCGAGACAGCGCAGCCGGTTCTTTTCGACGACGACACGACAGGAAGGATTGGCCGGCAGGTCTGCGCAGGCTTGCCGGTCCGACGTGGCATTGCGCTCGCAACGCGCGCTGCACTGGCTGGCCGTATCGGCCGCACCTGCGCCAGCCGAGGCAAACAGGACGAAGGCCGCGACGGCAACACACATCCTGACGATCATTCGGCGCACCCCGCCTGCCCAGCTGCCCGCAAGAAGATAGCGGCAGACACGACATCGAGGCACGCTGAATTTCTAGGCCGATTTGCGCATCGCGTTGTCGACCAGCGTCTTGCCGAGCGACCAGATCGCGCCGGGCACCTTGTGGCTCTGGGCGATCACGTCATCGAAGGCGCGCTCGATCCAGGCGCAGTCTTCCTCGGTGATGGTCAGCGGCGGCAGCAGCTTCACCGTATGCAGGCCATGGCCCGCGACCTGGGTCAGGATCTTGTGATCCTTGAACAGCGGCACGGTGATGAGCTGGACGAACAGGCCCTTGTTGGCGCTCTCCAGCACGTTCCACGATGCCTTCAAGCTCAGCGATTTCGGCGGCCCGAATTCGACGCCGATCATCAGCCCCTTGCCGCGCACCTCTTTCAGGAGCTCGTAGCCCGGCACCATCCGGGTCAAGGCCAGCCGCAGCTCGGCGCCGCGTTTGGCCGCGGCCTCGATCAGCTTCTCCGCCTTCAACACTTCGAGCGTGGCAATGCCGGCGGCCATCGCGAGGTCGTTCTTGGCGAAGGTCGAGCCGTGCACGACGGCGCGATCCATGCGGTTGAAGATCTTGTCGAAGATGGCCTTGCGCGTCAGCAGCGCGCCGACCGGCACGTGTCCACCGGACAACGCCTTCGAGAGCAGCACCATGTCGGGCTCGACATTCCAGTGCTCGACCGCGAGGAAGCGGCCGGTGCGGCCCATGCCGGTCTGGATTTCGTCGGCAACGAAGATGGTGCCGTATTTTTTGCACAGCGCGGCCGCGCCGGGCAGGAAGTCATCGGAGGGGATGTTGACGCCCTTGCCCTGGATCGGCTCGACGATGAAGGCCGCGATCTCGCGCGAGGACAGCGCCTGCTCCAGCGCCGCCAGATCGTTGAACGGCACCGACGTGCAACCCGGCAGCAGCGGCTCGAAGCCGGCGCGGAAATTCGAATCGTCGGTCAGCGACAGCGCACCATAAGTGAGGCCGTGATAGGCATGCCCGCAATAGACGATGCCGGGCCGTCCGGTCGCGCCGCGCGCGAACTTGACCGCGGCCTCCACCGTCTCGGCGCCGGAATTGGCGAAGAACACCTTGTCCAGATATGGCACATATTCGAGCAGCCGCTCGGCCAGCACGCCGGCCAGCGTCGAGACGTCGAGTTGCACGAGGTTCGGCAGATCGCTGTCGAGGACACTTTTCAGCGCAGTTCGCAGCGACGGATGATTGCGGCCGATCGCAAATACGCCAAATCCGCTCAGCAAATCCAGGTAGCGGACACCATCGCGGTCGAACAGGTATTGCCCCTGCCCCTTCTGGAACCCGACGTCGTAGCCGATCGTTTTGAGAACGCGTACCAGTTGCTCGTTCAGATGCTTGGAGTGCATGGAACTGCGCTGGCCCTGCCGCTCCACAAACATCTCGGAAACGTCTAGATTCGATTTTAGCATCGGCTACATACTTCGGTTGATGGACGTCTCGTCAACTGAAAACGCGTAATGCGGCGTTTTGCCCCCATTCGCACCATCAAAGCAAGCACGGGTTTCACGCAATGTTGCACCGCCCCAAATCTCTCACGCGGACAGTATTAACATGTTCCGGACTGTTGTTCGCAGCAGGAATTTCTTCTGCGATGGCAGCCGATCCCACGGGTGACTGGCGGGTTGCGGATGGTGTCGCCAACATCAGAGTCGCACAATGCAATGGCAACATGTGGGGCGTGGTGGCCTGGGAAAAGACTCCCGGCGGCCGCGACACCAATAATCCTGATGTCGCCAAGCAGAGCCGCCCGACGCTCGGCATGCCGATTCTCATCAACATGAAGAAGCAGGCCGGTGCCGACGCCTGGGAAGGTCAGGTCTACAACGCCAAGGACGGCAAGACCTACGACTCGACAATCACGCCAATCGATTCCGATCATCTGGAGATCAAGGGTTGCGTGCTCGGCTTCCTCTGCGGCGGCGAGACCTGGACGCGGGTCGGTCCGCCGATCCCCTCGAGCCCGACGAACAGCATGGCCAAAGGTACCGCGAAACCGGCCGCTCCGGCGCCGAAAGCGGTCGCTGCGCCCCCGGCCCCCGCGCCGAAGACGACCGGGGTCGCGGCGAGCGCAACTGCCAAGCCAGGTCAAAAGGCCGCGACCGCCGACACGGTGGGCGACATCTGCCTGCTCCCTGAGATCGCCCACGCGCACTAGCTAAGCGTCTGAGGCGAACTGGAGACCGGTTCGCGTCAAGAGAACGCGTCAAGACAAGAAGCGAGAGCCCCCGTTCCGATTCAATCGGAACGGTAAGGCTCAAGCACAGGCAGTCATGCCAAGAGGCATCTGATCAGATTTGTCATCGGCCGATCCATACGTGGATCGGCCGATATCTTTTGAGTGGCCCGCTACTCCTGGATCACACGCGGCTTGCCCATCAGCGCGGGCTGGAACAACAGCACGGCCGCCAGCGTGGTGACGAGCGAGAGCGCCAGCAGCTTGCCCATGCTCGACGTGCCCGGGTGGCTCGACAACCATAGGCTGCCGAAGGCGGTCGCCGTCGTCAGCGCGCTGAAGAAGATCGCGCGCGTCAGGCTGGTCTGCAGCAGGTTGGTCCGGCCCGAGCGCCAGGCCGTGACGTAATAGATCTTGAACGCCACGCCGATGCCGAGCAGCAATGGCAGCGCGACGATGTTGGCGAAGTTCAGCGGC
Source organism: Bradyrhizobium sp. STM 3557 (assembly GCF_045571465.1). Lineage (NCBI taxonomy): Bacteria > Pseudomonadati > Pseudomonadota > Alphaproteobacteria > Hyphomicrobiales > Nitrobacteraceae > Bradyrhizobium > Bradyrhizobium sp. STM 3557. The sequence continues at coordinate 3,183,192 of NZ_CP120697.1, read as the reverse complement.
AGCTTGATCAGCACGCAGATCTCCAGCGTCACCGCGCCCGCAACCAGGAGCGGCACGATTGTCATCAGCACGTCCGTGATCCGCCGCAGCGTGACCCACAGCAAGAGGCTGATGACGAGCAGCGCGTAGATGCCGGCATGGATGAAGGCCCTCACGATGGTATCGCCGGATTTGAGAATCGACACCGGCCCGCCGATCGCAGTCGGCTCGGCCGCGAGCACCGCGTTCGCAAACCTGCGCAGGTTGTCGTTGTCGTTGGGATCGCCCTTCGGCTCGGCCTCGACCCGGATCAGCCCGTCCTTGCTGCGCCATTGCGAGACGAGATCCGGCGGCAGCGTTTTCAGGCTGACCGGCTGCGCCTGCAGCGCCAGCTTGAGCTGCTCGAAGACGATCTTGAGCGGCGTCACGAACACCGCCTGCGCCTTGTTGCGCATCTCCTCGTTGGAGGTTGCGAGCTTGGCAAGCGCGTCGGCAAGCCGCCGCGAGGCGACGGCTCCCGGTCCCTTGCCGTCGCCTGCGGTCCTGCGCAGATTGTCGACCGTCGAGTTGAGGGCCTCGACATTCTCCTGATCGCTCGGCGGCGGGTCGATCTGGTCCGGATTGAGCGCGGGGCCCAGCACCTTCGCGCCCTGCGCGATCAGCTTCAGCTTGGCGGGCTGGTCCTCCGGCACGAAGCTATTGAGCGACCTCACCCGCGCCACCTCCGGCAGCTTCTCGAGCCTGGCCTCGATCGCTTGGGCATCGCTCTCCGACTTCGTCAGCACGTCGATCGCATTCGCCCCGGTGTTCGGATCCTTGCGCAGGTCGAGATAGGTCGCGATCGACTCCGCGTTCGGATTGCGCAGGTTCATCGGGTTGAAGTCGAACTTCATGAAATAGAGCAGCGGCAGGCCGGCGATGACCACCGCAAGCGTGCCGACGATGATCGGGACACGGTGCTTCTCCAGGAAGTTATCGAGCGGCGCCAGGAAGGCGTATCCGACCGGCTCCTTCTCGCCCGGTGGATTGAAGATCTTGAGCAGCGCCGGCAGCACGGTGATGCTGGAGAAAAAGGCGATCAGCATGCCTGCGCCGGCGATCTTGCCGAGCTCGGAAATGCCCTTGTAGTCGGTCGGCAGGAAGCAGAGGAAGCCGGCGGCAGTTGCCATTGCTGCCAGCGACAGCGGCACCGCCGAACGGCGCGCGGCTTCCGCGAGTGCCGCCGGGAGATCGTCATTCTTGAAACGCTCGGATCGGTAGCGGACGCTGAACTGGATGCCGAAATCGACGCCAAGTCCGATGAACAGCACGGCAAATGCGACCGATAGCAGGTTGAGCGAGCCGACCATCATCAACCCCACCGCGGTCGTGATCGACAGGCCGATGAACAGGTTGATGAAGACGGCGGAGATGATCTTGGCCGAATGCAGCGCGAGCCACAGGATCACCAGCACCACAACGACAGTGCCGATGCCGTTGGTGATGGCGCCCTCCTGCACCGTGGCATATTCCTCATTGGCGATCGGCACCGGACCGGTCAGGCGCACCCGCGCCTGGAATTTGGTCGGGAAATCAAGCTCCGCCGCGGCCCGGCGGATCGCATCAGTGGCCTCCTTGCCGGGCTCCAGCGCCTGATAGTCCAGCACCGGCTTGAACTCGATGAAGGCGCGCTTGTCGCTGTCCGACAGCGGCTGGTCGCTGATGAGCTGGCGCCAGGAGAAGACAGGATTACCTTTATTGAGGACGCTTTCGACCGTTTCAGAAACGTAGTCGAACGGCCGCGCGGTGCTGTCGAGCTGGATCTGGCCGCGCTTGACGCCGACGAGCCCGGTCTCCAGCGCACCGGTGAGGCCGCGGATGGACGGGTCGCCCGCCATGATCTCGATCAGCGGAGCCGCCTGCTCGAACTGGCCGGTGAGCTGCTTGACCTCCTCCGTCGGCAGGAACAAGAGGCCGTTCTTCTCGAAGAACTCGCCGGAGCCGAGAGCATGCACGGCGGAGAAATGCGTTTTGTCGTCTTTCACCTTCTGGAACAGCGCATCGGCCGCGATGCTGACAAGCTCGGGCGTCGGCGCCTCGACCACCGCGAGGATGGTGCGGTCGCGGTCGAACGCCTGCTCGAACTGCTGGTCGCGCTGCCGCCAGTCGAGATTCTCCGAGATCAGCGTGTTGATATCGGTGTTGATGACGAAGTGACGTGCCGTGTAGTAGGCGCCCGCCACCGACAGCAGGAGCCCAATAATCAATGTCGGCCACGCAAAGCGGGTGCAGGCCCTGACGATCGAGACGACAATACTTGTCAGCACTTCTTGACTTTCTAATGTTGGTGAGCTGGCCGGAAACGTCCGCTCCCTCGCGGAGTTCCCCCCGCCCGGACTAACCTTGAAGATGATGTTCTTGTTGGACGACTGCCCGGATGGCTGGACGGCCGGAACCGTTTGGGCGGCTGATATAGCGGCGATTGCCGGCGGTAAAGTGACGAACGAGTGAGACTTTAAGTTACTAATTTTATTATTCTTTTTTGTGATTACTATAACACCTTCATCCCTTCAGACCTGTCATGCGCTGGATCGGCGCGCTGTCTTTTCTCCCTGATGAAATTTTGACACAAAGCCCTGCACCTCCATGTGCATAAGGGGGCGGAACCGGATGCCTTGCATGGTGCAGATATTGCAAGTCCGGAAGATCACGTGTCCGGGCGCGCGGACGCAATGGATGAGAGTGAGGTAACGTGGCTGACGGACGTCCGATGCAGGTCTATCTCGCGCAACCGCGCGGCTTCTGTGCCGGCGTGGTGCGCGCGATCGAGATCGTGGAGCGCGCCTTGGAGAAATACGGCCCGCCCGTCTATGTGCGCCATGAGATCGTGCACAACAAATACGTGGTGGAGAGCCTGAAGGCGAAAGGCGCGATCTTCGTCGAGGACCTCTCGGAGGTGCCGCCGCTGGCCGTCACCGTGTTCAGCGCCCATGGCGTGCCCCGCACGGTCGAGGAGGAAGCAGCCGTCCGCGGCCTGCCGGTGCTTAACGCCACCTGCCCCCTGGTGACCAAGGTCCACAACCAGGGCAAGCGCTACATGGCCAAGGGCCGTACTTTGATACTGATCGGCCATGCCGGCCACCCTGAGGTCGAGGGGACCATGGGCCAGGTTCCCGGCCCCGTTTACCTCGTTCAAAATGTCGCCGATGTGGCCGCGCTGCCTCACCCGGCGGACGCCCCGATGGCCTATATTACCCAGACCACGCTGAGCGTGGACGATACCAAGGACATCATCGCCGCCCTCCAAAGGCGGTTTACAGACATTCAAGGTCCGGACATCCGGGATATCTGCTATGCGACACAGAACCGCCAATCTGCGGTAAGGGACCTAAGTAAGCTGGTGGACGTCATCCTGGTGGTCGGCGCCGCCAACAGCTCCAACTCGAACAGATTGCGCGAGATCGGCACCGAGGCCGGGGTCGCAAGCTATCTGATCGCTGATGGCAGCGAGCTCAATCCAGAATGGCTGAAGGAGGCCAAGGCCGTTGGCATCACCGCCGGCGCCTCAGCTCCCGAAGTCCTGGTCGACGACGTTATCGAAGCCCTGCGGCGCATCGGACCGATGACGGTCTCGGTGATTCCGGGGCGGGAAGAAAACATCGAATTTCGCCTGCCGGCCGAGCTGGTCGCAGGCTGATCCTCTGTTTGGTCCAGAAAGAAGACATGTAATGGCAATCCCCTTCTTCAAGGAAATGCGTATCGGGGCCTATCTGATGAAGCAGAAGCTTCTCGGCCGGAAACGCTATCCGCTGGTGCTGATGCTGGAGCCGCTGTTCCGCTGCAACCTCGCCTGCGCCGGCTGCGGCAAGATCGATTATCCCGACGCCATCCTGAACCGCCGCATGTCGGCCCAGGAATGCTGGGACGCCGCCGACGAATGCGGCGCGCCGATGGTCGCGATCCCGGGCGGCGAGCCCCTGATCCACAAGGAGATCGGCGAGATCGTACGCGGCCTGGTCGCCCGCAAGAAGTTCGTCTCGCTCTGCACCAACGCATTGCTGCTCGAGAAGAAGCTCGACCTGTTCGAGCCCTCGCCCTACCTGTTCTTCTCGGTGCATCTGGACGGCCTGCGCGAGCATCACGATCACGCCGTGTCGCAGAAGGGCGTGTTCGACCGCGCCGTGTCGGCGATCAAAGCGGCAAAGGCGCGCGGTTTCACCGTCAACGTCAACGCGACCATCTTCGACAACCATCCGGCCGAGGAGATTGCGAAGTTCCTCGACTTCACCACCGAGCTCGGCGTCGGCGTCACCATGTCGCCGGGCTACGCCTATGAGCGCGCGCCGGACCAGGAGCACTTCCTCAACCGGACCAAGACCAAGCAGCTGTTCCGTGACGTGTTCGCGCGCGGCAAGGGCAAGAAGTGGAACTTCATGCATTCCAGCCTGTTCCTCGACTTCCTAGCCGGCAATCAGGAGTTCGAGTGCACGCCCTGGGGCATGCCTGCCCGCAACATCTTCGGCTGGCAGAAGCCCTGCTACCTGCTCGGCGAAGGCTACGCTAAGACCTTCAAGGAGCTGATGGAGACCACCGATTGGAACTCCTACGGCACCGGCAAGTATGAGAAGTGCGCCAACTGCATGGCGCATTGCGGCTACGAGGCCACGGCCGCTGAGGCTGCCTTTACCAATCCGCTGAAGGCGATGTGGGTCGGTATGCGCGGCGTCAAGACGTCGGGCCCGATGGCGCCGGAAATCGATCTCTCCAAGCAGCGCCCGGCCCAATATGTGTTCTCGTCAGAGGTGCAGAAGCGCCTCTCCGAGATCCGCAAGGACGAAGCTGCCGAGAAGGCCGCGCAACAGAAGGCCTCCACCGCCGCATAAGCGGTGCAGCAGCACCAGCTAAAAAGGGCCGCCGGCTTGACCGGCGGCCCTTTTGCTTTGAAGCAGAGGCGGAACTCGTGCGGCACGCAGCCGGACTGACAGGCGCCGAAGCTTACGCCTCAGCCACGACCAGATCGTCGCTCTCCAGCAGGGCCTCGGCACCGAGCAGGCTGCTCAGCAGGTAGTCGCGGCAGCCGCGCAGCGAGCGCAAGGCACGGTTGAACTCGATCCCGGTCGAGACGAGGCCGCGCAAGACTCGCGGATTACGAGCCACGCCGCGCAGGATCATCGGCAGATCGATGTCGCCGTTGGGCTTGATCGCATCCTTGGCGAGCGATGGCAGCGTGCGGTGCGCCGGATCGGAGATGACGCGCAGCGCCGCGAAGGGCAGCCCGTATTCGGCGGCGTAGGCGGCGGCGATATGGCTTTCCATGTCGACTGCGGCCGCGCCCGTCCGCATGTGCAGCGCGGCCTTGCGGGCCTGCGCGACTACCACCTCCTCGGCGCCGGCGAGCACGCCGCGGACCACCCGGCGTCCGCCAATGGCCGCCCGGGCGATGTGGTCCTCGCTCAGTGACAGGCCAGCCAGCCAGCGGGCGTCGCCGGCGGTAACTTCGGTCGCCACCACGATGTCGCCCGCTTTCAGGCTGGGATCGAGACCGCCGGCCACGCCGAAGCTGATCACGCCGCGAATCGAGCTCGGATCGAAAACAGTCAGCAGAGCCCGCAATTGCTGCGGATCGCTCGAGCTGCAGATGACCATCATACCGGGCCCGGCCGCAATGCGGGCCTCTTGCACCAAACCAGTCACGACCAAAACCGGCCGCGGATCAATGGGGCGATCCGCGGACGTCTCGTCCCACATGCCCACCTTCACAATCAGACCCCTAACACCCTGCTGTCAGTAGTTCCCAAGTTCTCAACCCGCGCCGACGCTCAGATGGACAGAACTTAACGGTAGCCACAATAACGCACACAAAATACCCGGAGAAACCCCGTTGCGGCCTTAGCACACTGGTGTCACTGCGTTTTTTGCCTGGTGTTGCCATTCGGTACTACACGCGACTGGAAACAAACGAGCCATCCACCCCTTTCACGCGCAGCCTGGCAAAGCAAGGCGCGTGCCGAGTCCCGATCAACGGAACAGGCGAATCACACCGTCGTCCGACGCGCACGATTCGGCAAGACACGGCGGCCGATATTCGGCGTTGCGGCTTTCAGATGGACGATCTTACCGGGCGGCCAGGAGGAGATCCGCGGCGCGGTCGCCGGAGCGCACCGATCCCTCGATCGTTGCCGGCAGGCCGGTGTCGGTCCAATCGCCGGCGAGAGCCAGGTTGCGGAAGGCGGTCTTCGGCCCCGGACGCAGCGCATGCTGCTCCGGCGTCGCCTCGAAGGTGGCCCGGCGCTCGCGGACGATCTGCCAGGGCGGCAACTCTGCCTCCTGCTCGGCGGGAAGCCCGGCGGCCTTGCAGACGTCGCGCCAGATCGCGGTCGCGAGTTCCTCGCGCGGCATGTCGACCAGGCGATCGCCATTGCTGATCGTCACCGACAGCCGCTGCGGGAAGGCGAACAGCCATTCGACGAGCCCGCCGACCACCCCCATCAGCGGCGGCAGGTCACGCGATGGATCGATGCGGAAATGCGCATTGACGATGGCGCGGAACTTGGTCGGAACCTTGAGCCCAGGCAGCAGCGCGGCCGCCGAGCGCGGCGGCACCGCCAACACCACCACATCGTCGGGCCCGAGCGTCACGACGTCGTCGCCGCCGAATTTCAGCGCCGTGGCGCGGCCGCCGTCGCTCGCGATCTCGCGCAGCTCGCGGCCGATCTGGACGCTGCCGCCCTTCCCCTCCAGGAGCCTGATTGCGGGATCGATCAGCACGGCGCTCAGGCCGTCGCGTGCAATCAGCGGCCGGCAGGCCTGGCCGCCGGCGAGCAAGGTCTCGCGTACGATGGCGCCGGCGAGACCGGCCGAGCCCTCCGGCGGATCGCAGTTCAGCGCCGCCAGCAGCAGCGGCTGCACAAGGCGATCATATAGCGTGCCCTTGCAGCGAATGCTGTCCCCGACTGTCTTCGCCGTGCTCGCCCAGATCAGCGGCGACAGCGCGAGATAATCCGTCAGCCGCGTGTCCGGCACCCGGCGGCTTTCATCGAGCACCCATAGCGGAAGGCGGCTGTCGCCGAGGTCGAGCAGCCACCGCCGGCCGGTCGAGATGTCGACGAACGCGAATTGCGCCCGCTCCGGGCCCACGAGTCCTGCCTCCGAGCCGATCGAGCGCGCGTAAGACAGCGCGTGATGATTGGCCGAGAGCAACAGATGGTTGCCGTTGTCGATGGTGAGATTGGTCGCGGCGTCGAAATAGGAGCGGCAGCGGCCGCCAACCTGCTGGGTCGCCTCGTGCACATGCACGAGATAACCGGCATTGGCCAGCCGCACGCCTGCGGAAAGACCGGAGATGCCGGCACCAATAATGTGCGCAGTTTTTGCCATCAGATGAAAGCGTAACGGAGAATGATGCCGAGCTTGGTGTACTTGCCCACGCGCACGGGCTCGCGCGGCGGGGCGAAGCCGCGCGCCAGCAGCAGCTCGAGAACGGCGCGATAGTATTTCGACATGATCCGCGGCGCGCGCACGGCGCGTCGCCGGTTGCGCTTCATGATCTCGTCGGACTTCTCGAAATGCGCCTTGGCGCGCGTTGCGAGCGCCGCGCAGACCTTCGGCAGATTGCGATCGTTGATCACCTTGGCCGGATCGTCGCCGGTGATGCCGGCCAGCAGCAGCGACTCGCGCGGCAGATAGAGACGGCCGAGACCGGCGTCCTCGTCGACGTCGCGCAGGATGTTGGTCAGCTGCAGCGCACGGCCGAGATGATAGGCGAGCAGGACGCCATCTTCCTCCGGCATGCCGAACACCCGCACCGATAGGCGGCCGACGGCGCTGGCGACACGGTCGCAATAGAGATCGAGCGTGGCGAGATCGGGCGCGCGGATGTTCTGTGGTACGTCCATCTCCATGCCGTCGATGACGGCCTGGAAATCCTCGCGCTTCAATCCAAACCGCTTCACCGTTGCCGCATAGTCGCGCAGCCGCGGCGGTGGATGGCCTTCATAGAGCGCGTTGATGTCGTCGCGCCACTGCTGCAGCGCTGCCAAGCGCTCCTCGCGCGGCCCGTCGGAATCGGCGATATCGTCGACTTGCCGGCAGAAGCTGTAGATCAAGAACATCGCGTCGCGCTGGGCGCGCGGCAGGATGCGCATGGCGGCATAGAACGAGCTGCCTGACGCAGCCGTGCCGTAATCGGTGGTTTCCGCGGTCGCCTCCAGCGTCATGCGCCTGCCGCCGATCTGGACGCGGGATGACGGCCGACCGCGCGGCGGCCGGTCTCACCGGCCAGCGCGCCCAGACTGTGGCCGAGCAGTTCGAGCGGACTGAGATGCACGCGTTCGCTCAAGGGATCACGCTCCTGCAACAAGCGGACGATGCGGTCCGCGAAAGCCTGGATCACGGCGATCTCGAGCCCGAGGCGGAAATCCTTCACCCCGCTGTTCAGACTGCGCCCCTCCTCCAGCAATGCGGCGTTGCGCGCCGCGAGCTTGTGCAGGCAGGCGAGCAGCGGTGCCGGCGACTTCGCCTCGCCCAGCATCTCGACGCTGGCGCCGCTTTCGGCCAGCGCATCGCGCGGCAGGTACACGCGGTTCAGCGCACGATAGTCCTTGCCGCAATCCTGCAGGTGATTGTTGATCTGCAGGCCCGCGCAGATCGCATCCGACGCCGGCCAGGTCGATGTGCTCTCGCCGTGCACGTCGAGCATGAAGCGGCCGACCGGCATGGCCGAATAGCGGCAGTAATGAATGAGCTCGTCCCAATTCTCATAGCGCAGCTTCTCGACGTCCATACGGAAGGCGGTCAGGAGGTCGAGCGCGTGGCGCGGCGGCATCGCGCGTTCGGCGAAGGCGCGGCGCAGCGCGACGGCGACATCCTGCGTTTCGCCCTTGCCGAGCAGTTCGGCCTCGAGCAGGTCGAGCAGGCGCAGCTTCTCGGCGGGATCGAGCTCGGGATGATCGGCGATATCATCCGCAGTGCGCACGAAATTGTAGAAGGCGAGGATCAGCGCGCGGTGCCGCGGCGAAATGAGGAACGACGCCACCGGAAAGTTCTCGTCCCGGTGTGTCTTGCCGGATCGCAAATCGCTCGCGGTGGTCATGGAAGAAACAGCTATCAGGTTGAGGGCGCTACGGCTCACAAATGCCCGCCCCTTTGCTCCGCGCAAAGGGAATGTCCGATTCCATATAGGCGAAGACGCGGCCAAAACCAATGCTATGTGGGGTAACAACGAACCGCTGGCGTCCCGGTGGACGTCAGCGGCCATTAACCACCGCGAGTGGTGGGATGTTTCTTACTGGTTGTGGTTCTTGAGAACCTGATCGCAGCCCTTGCTGATCTTGGCGCGGTTCTCCTTCAGGCAGGCCAGAACGGTGAAGTCGCCCTGATCCATCACCGCGCGGCAATGCTTCTCCACGTCACGCGTGCAGGCAGCCTGTTCTTCGGCGGTGCCGCTGCGCCCGGCGACGGGAGCCTGCTGGGCGAACGCAGCGGTAGAAAGCGACATGAGGGCAATTGCCAGGAAAATCTTACGCATCGTGTTCCTTCATTTTGACAGCGGAGGAGACCTCCCGGATCACCAGCACCCGTCCGGGAAAGACCAGTTGGTTTGCAAGAGCCGCAAGCCCCCCAGCGCCACTAACGCTGCCAAATGCGGCCAGATTTGCGCCCAATGAATCCCCGCGCAGAGCCCGCTCGGGGAGCCGTTCATTTGGCATAAACAAGGCTTTGATACTAGGACCTTATTTTATGACGCGCGCTTTTCGCATTTGGCTGTTGCAAGGCTGCCGCGCCAAAACGTTAGATGCGGCGGTTCCGGGCCAGCCGGCTGGTTGCGCCTCAGGCGCGCAGCGGCACCGTCCGGCAGCAGTAAGGTGATCCGACGGCTCGTCCTTGATGACGCCCGATTGTCGCGACATGCGATCAGCCTGTCATTTGAACCTCACATACTGCAAGGACACTAAACCTTCGATGCGGCGCGACGTGTCTTGCAGAAAAGCGTCATTTTGGATGGGAAACTCGATATGAAACTGCTCGGCTCAAGCCTCCCTGGACACGCCATCAAGGCCGCCTCCTTCGGTGCAGCGCTGCTGCTGTCGCTCTCCGCAAGCTATGCCCAGTCCGGCGGACCCTTCGCCGGCTTCGACGGCTCGTGGTCCGGCACCGGCACGGTCGCGCTCTCCGACGGCACCACCGAACGGATCCGCTGCAAGGCGAGCTACAAGGTCGCGGGCGTGAACCTGAAGCAGAGCCTGCAATGCGCCAGCGACAGCTACAAATTCCTCCTGTCGAGCGACGTGACCAGCCAGGGCGACCGGATCTCCGGCAATTGGAGCGAAGCGAGCCGCAATGTGAACGGCGAGCTGCAGGGCACCGCCGGCGGGGGCCAGATCGACGTGTTCGTGCAGGCCGCCGGCTTTGCGGCCAGCATCAACCTGCGCACCAACGGCAACAAGCAGGTCGTGCAGATCTCCTCGAAGGGCGAGATCCGCGGCGTCAACATCACGATGACGAAGACCTGACGTTTTCGTGCTTTTGGTTTGATTGAATGTACAACGGCTCTGACATCGTCAGGGCCGTTTGTTTTTGTCCGGTTGTTTGGTCGAGCGCTGGTGCGACAACATCGGTGCACCTCTCCCGCTTGCGGGGGAGGTCGCCAAACGCGAAGCGTTTGGCGGGTGGGGGCTTCTCGGACGCCGGATTACGCCGCGCCCCCTCCCCAGCCCTCCCCCGCAAGCGGGAGAGGGAGCGCACCGTCGATGACGCACTATTTGGGCATGGTCGTACAGGCTTTTAAATCGCCTTCCGCCCCAGCTTCTGCGCGATGTTGATCAGGAACATCGCGGTCGGCCTCAGGATGAAGAGATCCGCGACCAGCGCCGCCACCATCGAGAACGCGCTGAGCCAACCGAACAGCCGCAGCGACGGCAGGTCGGAGAACACGGTCACGACCAGGCCGCAGGCCAGCACCACCGTGGTCAGGATCAGCGCCGGTCCGACCAGCACGGTGGCGCGCTCGACCGCGACGGCGGCGCTGACATTTGGCGCACTCTCCAGCCGCAGCCGGTTCAGGAAGTGGATGGTGGCGGACAGCCCGAGCCCGAACGAGACGGTGAGCGCAACGACGCTGGCAAATTGCAGCCCCTCCCCCATCGCCCACAGCAAGGTGCCGGACATCACAACCGGGAAGATGCCCGGCAGGATGCAGGCGAGCATCACCACCCAGGAGCGGAAGGCGAGCCCGATGAACATCGCCACCAGCGCGAATTCGACCGTGAGGCCTCGGTTGAGCTTCTCGATCATGCTGGCGGAGTTGCGCGCGGCGATCGCGGCAAGGCCGGTCACCGCGATCTCGTAGCCCGGATGCGCCTTCCTCACCGTGTCGAGCTCGTGGTCGAGCTTGTCGACCACCGGCAGTAGCTGGCTGGAATCGAGGTCGGGCACGCGGCCGGCGACCACCACCGCGTCCTGCTCCTTGTCGATGAAGCGCCGCACCAGATGCTCGGGGATCAGGTCGACATATTCCTTCAGGGTCGCGACATCGGAAGAACCGGCCTTCTCGGCGAGCCAGCGCCGCAGCGTTTCCAACGACCAGACATTGCCGACACCCGCGCTCTTCTCGACCATCGCGTGCACCTGGGCGATGGTTTGCAGCGTCTGCGGATCATAGAGCGAGGCGCCCTTGGGGAATTGGATCAGCACATTGACCGGGTTGGCGCCGGTCAGCTTGGCGTCGAGCCGGTCGCTGGCCGCCACCGCCTGCTGCTTGTCCGGCACCTGGTCGGCCAGCCGATAGCGCGGCTCGAGATTGGCATAGATCACGCCGAGCGAGCCGACGAACAGCACCGCGATCAGGCTGAACAGGCCCGGACGGCCCACCATACGCACCGCGATCCAGTAGCAGAAATTGCGCAGCGCCTGCACGCCGGCATCCGCGCTCTGGAACTTGACCGCGAACACCTTCTCGTTGCGCACCAAGAGCACGCCGAACACCGGGACCAGCGACAGCACCGCGACAAGCGCGATAATGGTCGCGGCCAGTCCCGCCTCGCCGAATTTGCGGATCAGGTCGGAGTTGGAGAACTGCAGCGCGATGAAGGAAATGCCGGCGGTGCCGTGGGTCAGCACGCAGGCCGGCCCGACCACCAGCACCGCATTCTTGAAGGCGGTGTATTTGTCCTGTCCCGCGATCAGGCGGTCTCGCGCCGCGAAGGTGAGCTGCATCGAGTCCGAGAAGCTGATGACCATGATGAGCGGCGTCATCACGTTCAGGAACATGTTGAGGTTGAAGTTCGCCCAGCCGAGCGCACCCAGCGCCAGCAAGATCGCGATGAGCGGCGGGAAGGCCGCTACGATCATGAAGGAGACCTTGCGGAAGAAGATGATGGCGATGATGCAGCCGGCGACGATGCCGAGAATGTTGTAGGTCAGACCGTCGCGCTCGACCGCGTTGCGGATCTCGAGCTGCATCACCGGCACGCCGGAGAGCTGCACGTTCAGTCCGGTGTCGCCGAGATCCTCCGCCATGAGCTTTCTGATCTCGCCGACCGTCTTGCTGAGATCGTTGCTGGCGACGACCTTCGGCTCCAGCGACAGGACGATCAGCGCGAGCGTGCCGTCCTCCGACAGCAGCTTGCCGCGAATGATCTCGTTGGATTTGACGGTCTGGATGAACCGATCGTACGCCTCACCTTGAGGCAGCTCGGAGGGGAACAGCGCCGCCGGCAGCTTGCCCGGCGCCGGAGCCTGCCGGGCCGAGAACAGCGAGACCAGGCCGCGCGTGCCATCGACCAGTTGCAGATCGGTGACGAAGTCGCGCAGCTTCTCCAGATTGTCGCGGGCCAGCAGGTTCTTGCCCTCGACCACAACGAGCACGTCGAACTCCTCGGCCGGGAATTTCTTCGTGACCTCTTCGTATTGATGGAATTCCTTGGTGTCGGAGCGGAACAGCTGGGACAGCGAGTCGTCGATCTGGATGCGTTGGATGCCGAACACGGCGGCAACGATCAGCGCCAGCAGGATGATGCAGGAGATGATCGGCGTCTTGACGGCGATCAGGCCGAGCCGCTCCAGTCCGAAAGCAATGCTGCCGGTCGGCCGTTCCTCGACCTTCTCGACATGGACTTCATTGTCGTGCCTGACTTCGAGCATGCCCTGTCCAGTTCCTTGTAAGGATCGGCTCAATCTAGGGAGCGAGCGTCTAGGGCACAAATGGGGCCGCTCAGCGAACGAGGACCGACCGCATCGAGGCCCGCAGCCAAGTGCTAACCTTTGAAAACATACGGAAAATTGCCGGGATCGTTTAGCAATCCGCCTTGCGGCTCGCAAGCGCACGACTTCACACAAACAGGCGATGTCGCACTATTTCCGGTCACGTCACGCTTTTGCCACGCTCTCCCGGTGCGAAATGGCGGCGTCGCTCCATCGCTCTCGTCCTTCAGGGCGACGCCAGTAATTCTGCGGGCCAGCCCTTCCCTGGCGAGCCAGGCGATCTTGGCGGCTGCCTCGTCATGGCTGAGCCCGGCGCGATGGATGTTGGAGACGCAATTGCGCTCGGCATCGGTGCGGCCGATTCGGGGGGCGAAGGTCAGATAGGCCCCAAGGCTGTCAGGCGCCGACAGGCCGGGGCGCTCGCCGATCAGCACGACGACCATGCGGGCGCCGAGACTGGCGCCGATCTCGTCACCGAGCGCGACCCGCGCGCCCGACGCGACCACCACCGGACCGACTTTGATACCGGCGACATCGAATCGCGGCGCGAGATGCGCCAGCACTGCAACCGCGTGGGCGTGCACCGCCTTCGACGACAGCCCGTCACCGATCACGACCACGACATCCCGGCCTGCTCCCGCCATCTCTGCCAGACGCGCCGCGCATGCGGGATCAAGCCTGCGTCCGAGATCGGGGCGGCTCAGATAGTCCCTGCGACTCCTCGCCTGGCTTTGGGCATGCAGCACGCCAAGGCCCAGCCGTGCGACCTCGGCCGCGATCGCTTGCGCGTCGAACGGCGCATGCACTGCGTCGCGGGCGCGGGCATGGTCGAGCGTGAAATCGAGCAACGACCGCGTCGGCAAGCTGGCGCCGGCGCGCCCCAAGGCCACGCGGGCCGGCGTCAGGGCGCGCAGATCGGCTGGCGAGACCGGGCGACCCGCATCCACCGCGCTGGACGCCGGATCGATGGACCGCGTTGTCTGGACCGGCTGCGTCACGGGCACATCATTCGGCAGGGACGGAGGCCTCCCGCAGCCGGATCGAGTAGTTCGAGGCGTTCTGGCGGCCGCTGGTGCAGGCGCGCGCGAATGTGATCAGATGATGCGCGATCGTCGCCACCGCGATGAAATTCTCGATCTCGCCGCGCCTGAGCTGACCGAGAGCAAAGCGCCAGAATGGCCGCCTGTAGTCGCCGAGCACGCCGATCTTCCAGATGATCTTCGCGATCATCACCAGCCCGCGCTTGATGTTGGGCCAGGTCTTCATCTCGTCGCTGATCGGCACCTTGAGGCGGTTCACATAGGTATTGTCGCATTGGTACTGAAAGCGCGCGTACACCTTGTCCGGCTGGTAGGCCTGCTCCATGCAGTGCCGCCAGGACTGCATCACCTCGTCATAGGGCATCAGGAATTTGACGTTCGAATCGCGGGATTCGTCGAGCACCAGCCGCCCTTCCCGCTCGAGCCGGTCCCATAGTGGCGTCTTCGGCAGAGCCTGCAGCAAATTGATCGTGAGCAGCGGGATCTGGGACTCATCGATGAACTGCAGCAGCGCGTCCGCCGTGTTCGGCTTGTCGGTGTCGAGCCCCATGATGATGCCGGACACCACCTCCATGCCGTAGCTGTTGATGGTCCGCACCCCCTCGAGGATCGGGACCATCATGTTGTGGTCCTTGTGCATGGCCGTGAGCGCGTCGGGATCGGGCGTCTCGATGCCGCAGAAGATGGTGATGAAGTAAGCCTCCTTCATCTTCTCCAGGATTTCCGGCCGCTTTGCGATGTTGAGCGTCGCCTCGCAGGCGAGCCGCATCGTATAGCCGGTGCGCTTCTGCCACGCGATCAGATGCGGCAGCAGCTCCAGCGTCGCCTTGCGGTTGCCGATGAAATTGTCGTCGACGAAATAGACCGATCCGACGACACCACACTCCCGGAGCTTGTCGAGTTCAGCGATGATCTGCTGCGGGTCCTTGATGCGCGGATTGCGGCCATAGAGGCCGGGAATGTCGCAAAATTCGCACTGATACGGACAGCCGCTGGAATACTGGATGCTGCCGAGAAAATATTTTTTGATCTCGGCAAGCTCATAGGCCGGGACCGGAAAGTCGGTCATCGCGACTCGATCTTTGGTCGTGAGCAAGACCTGCTGCGCGGGACGCGAGACGTCGTGCGCCAGGCGCATGATCAGTTCGTCGGTGGCGTCGCCGAGTTCGCCGACATGCAGATAGTCGAAATCAGGATAATAGTCCGGGCAGGCGCTGACGGAGGGACCGCCGATCGCGACCGGCAGGTCGTATTCATGCGCTCGGCGGCAGATGTCGTTCATCTGCTGGCGCTGGATGTGCATGCCGCTGACGAACACGGCCTCCGCCCAGGTGAAATCGTCCTTGGTTGCGGGGCGGATGTTCTCGTCGATGAAGCGCACCTGCCATTGCTTGGGCAGATAGGCCGCGATCAGCAGCAAGCCCTGCGGCGGCATGAACGCCTGCACCCCGTCGGTCAGCGGATAGGCGTATTCGAACGTACCAAACGAAGACGTGTAACGCGGAAACACGCAGAGAATGCGACGTACCGTCTCGATGCCATCAAATCTCATCGATCGTCCCTGGCAACACGATCCTGCACCATCGCAAGCATAATCCGGCGCCCGGCGGCGCGCTAGAACTTATGCAAAGGTCGGCAGTTCCTCTCCTCTGCCGACGTGCCAGCATCGTCGCTCTTTTCGAGAGCGGCAGACTTGGCCGACCGCAAGGCGTGATCGTTCAGGCGATCAGACCTGCGGCGAAATCCGGCAGCGCGCCGGGACCGGCGGCCAGGCGATGCGCCGCATCGACAAGGCCGGTGCGCGCGAGCCAGTCCTCGAACTCCGGCGCCCGCCGCAGGCCGAGCAGGTCGCGGACATAGAGTGCGTCGTGAAACGAGGTCGACTGGTAGTTCAGCATCACGTCGTCGGCGCCCGGTACCCCCATGATGAAGGCAACGCCGGCTGTCGCCAGCAAGGTCAGCAGCACGTCCATGTCGTCCTGGTCGGCCTCGGCGTGATTGGTGTAGCAGATGTCCACGCCGAGCGGCAGGCCCAGCAGCTTGCCGCAGAAATGATCCTCCAGCCCGGCGCGGATTATCTGCTTTCCGTCATAGAGATATTCGGGGCCGATGAAGCCGACGACGCTGTTGACCAGCAGCGGCTGAAACGCGCGCGCCACCGCATAGGCGCGCGCCTCGCAGGTCTGCTGATCGACGCCGTGATGGGCGCCGGCCGAGAGCGCCGAGCCCTGCCCGGTCTCGAAATACATCAGATTGTCACCAACGCTGCCCCGCTTCAGCGCGCGGCCGGCATCGAGCGCCTCCCGCAGGATACCGAGGTTAATTCCGAAGCTCTTGTTCGCGGCCTCAGTGCCGGCGATCGACTGGAAGACCAGATCGACCGGATAGCCCTGGCCGATCAGTTGCAGCGTTGTGGTGACATGGGTGAGCACGCAGGCCTGAGTCGGAATCGCACCGCGGGCGATGATCTCGTCGAGCAGCCGCAACAGGCCGCCGATCACGGCCGGATCATCGCTGGCCGGATTGATGCCGATGCAGGCATCGCCGGAGCCGAGCAACAGGCCGTCGAGGATCGAGGCGGTGATGCCCTTGGCGTCGTCGAACGGATGGTTCGGCTGCAGCCGCACGCTCATCCGGCCCGGCAGGCCGATCGTGTCCCGGAACGCTGTCCTCACCTGGCACTTCTTCGCCGCCAGGATCAAATCCTGGTTGCGCATCAGCTTGGAGACCGCGGCGGCCATTTCCGGCGCGATGCCCGACGACAGCCGCGCCAGCGCGTCTGGTGTCGCAGCATCCGACAGCAGGAAATCGCGGAAGCCGCCGACGGTGAGCGAAGCGACCGGGGAAAACGCGGCCGCATCGTGAGTGTCGACGATCAGCCGGGTCACCTCGTCGTCCTCGTAAGGGATCACCTGCTCCTGGAGGAATTGCACCAGCGGCAGGTCCGCGAGCGCCATCCGCGCCGCAATCATCTGCTCGGCGCTTTCGGCGGCGATGCCTGCGAGCTGGTCGCCCGAGCGCGGCGGCGTCGCCTTGGCGAGCAGGTCGCGCAGATCATCGAAGACGTGGACGGTGGAGTCGATGACGTGACGATAGACCATGGCCGAAAGCACCCGTGCGCGCCGCCATTGGCGCCGATTGAGACATGAACCCTAGCATCTTGGAGCGACCGTCGCGCGACGGCTTGGTGCAGGGCTCCATTCGCGTCCATCGGCTGATCCGTAAGACCAATGGGTCTCAGCGGGCGCCCCGTCAGTCCCGCGCAAGTATCTGACATTTAAATAAAAAGTGCCAAACGGTGGCATGGTAGGGAGCCCCGCCGCTTAACGCTTTCTCCATCAAGCATTCGCATAACGTTAGAAGAGCCGAGTTCGGTTGGCTTCGGATGAAGGAGCCCCTATGGCTGAAAGGCCCGCACCCAGCACGTCGTCGCATGCGATCGCGCCGCGCAATTCGCTCGCGATCAAGCTCTATGCCATTTTCGCGCTGTTTGCCGCGCTGACCGCGGCCATCACATGGCTGTCGGACTATAATTCGCGGCGGGCCGCGGAGCTGACCCACGAGATCGAGACCGCCAACCTCGCCGCGCTCAACGTGCAGCGGGTCAACTCGCTGGTCTACGCCGTAGTGATGGAGTCGCGCGGCGTCTACATGTCGAGCGATCTCGCCGCGGCGAAGAAATTCGGCGATGGATTGCTGAAGTTCAACGATCAGATCCTTGGCATCGTCGACAAATGGCAGGCCATCGTCCAGGCCGACGATGCCGAACAGTTCGCGGTCTTCAAGAAGCGCATCGAGCAATTCGTCGAATTTCGCAAGGAGCTGGTGCGCCGCGCCTACGAAATCAGCCTCGCCGCCGGACGCGAATGGGGAGATAACGACGCCAACCGCTCGGTCCGCTCGGCCTTGAACAAGGATCTCGATGAGCTTTCGAAGGTCTATCTCGAGCGCGGCCGCCGCATCGCAGCGGAGACCGAAACCAATCGCCGCCTGTCGCTGGTGCTGACCGGCCTCGGCGGCTTGGCCCTGCTGTTCGTCGCCATCGGCGTCGTCATCATCTCCCGCCAGGTCGCGCGGCCGCTATCGCTGATCACGACAATCATCCGCAAGGTCGCCGCCGGTGCCGAAGACGTCGCGGTGCCGCATGCCACGCGCAACGACGACATCGGCGAGCTCGCACGTGCGATCTGCGTGTTCCAGGAGGCGATGGCCCATAACCGCGAGCTCTCCTCTCAGGTCGCCGAGGACTCGAAGATCCGTGATGCGCGTGCCCGCCACATCGAGACGGCGGTCGAGCAATTCCGTCAGGCCATCGGCTCCGTCATGCAGACGGTGACCGAGAACGCTTCGGCAATGCGCATCACCGCGGAAACCATCAACCGGCTGACGGCGGATGCAGGCCAGCGCGCGATCGCCGCCAGTGGTGCCACCGCCCAGGCTTCCAGCAACGTTTCTGCAGTCGCCAGTGCCGCAGAGGAGCTGTCGGCCTCAGTCGAGGAGATCGGCCGCCAGATCCGCCAGTCGGCTGGCGCTGTCGAGCAGACCGGCCTGCGCACGGAGCGCTCGATCGCCGAGATCGAGGGGCTCGCCGCCGCCACCCAGCGCATCGATGGCGTGTTGACCTTGATCCAGACCATCGCCGAGCAGACCAACCTCCTGGCACTCAACGCGACCATCGAGGCGGCGCGCGCGGGCGACGCCGGCCGCGGCTTTGCCGTGGTTGCCCATGAGGTGAAGGCGCTGGCCGGTCAGACCGCGAAAGCCACCGAGGAGATCGGACAGAATGTCGGCCTGATCCAGGCCTCGACCAAGACCGCAGTCGACGCCGTGCGCGAAATCGGCAACGCGGTCCGCGGCATCAACGAGATCACCGGCGCGATCGCGAACGCGATCAGCCAGCAGGACGCCGCCACGCGCGAGATCTCGGTCAACGCGCAATCGACCGCGCAAGGCAACCAGACGCTGGTCAGCAATATCAGCTCGCTGCGCGATGCGATCGGCGAGACCTCGACCGCCGCCGCCTCCGTGCTATCGGCCTCCGGCGATCTCAGCACCACCGCCCAGACGCTGGCGCATGAAGTGGAGAAGTTCTTCCAGAATTTGCGCAGCGGTCCACAGGGAGACAGGCTAGCCAAGGCGGGATAGCTTGCGGCGCGCGTTCCTACACGACAACTGTCATCGTCCGCGAAGGCGGACGATCCAGTACGCCGCGGCCTCTCGATCGACGACGAGCGCCTCTGGAATACTGGATGCCCGCCTGCGCGGGCATGACACTTGATTTTGAAGCGGCAGGACCCGCCTCTGAAGGGCCGCTATCCCTCACTTGCAAAATCCAGCACCGGCGCAGCGGCCAGCAGCGCCTTGGTGTAGTCGTGCTGCGGGCGGTCGAAGATGTCGTCGCGGCTGCCCTGCTCGACGATACGCCCGCTCTGCATCACGATGACGCGGTCGGCGACCTGCTCGACGGCGGCGAGATCGTGGCTGATGAACAGGCAAGCAAAGCCATATTGCGCCTGCAGCCGCTCGAACAATTTGAGCACCTGCGCCTGGATCGTCATGTCGAGCGCCGAGACCGGCTCATCGGCAACGACGAAAGCGGGATGGCGGACGATGGCGCGCGCAATGGCGATGCGCTGACGCTGGCCACCGGACAACTCATGCGGCCAGCGCTGCGCGAAGCCCGATAGGCCAACCTCGCTGAGCATCGCCTCGACCCGCTCAGTGCGCTGCGCTTGTGTCAGCTCCGGCAGATGGCGCAGCGGCTCGGCGACGATCTCACCGACCCGCATGCGTGGATCGAGCGACGAATACGGATCTTGAAAGACGAGTTGCGAGGCCAGGCGAAAGTCGCGGTCGATCGTCGCGGTGACGTCCTTGCCGCGGAAGCGGATCGCACCGCCCGCGACCGGCAACAGCCGCAGCATGGCGCGCCCAAGCGTGGTCTTGCCCGAGCCGCTACCGCCAACCACCGCAACAGTCTCCCCCGTCGCGATGTCGAGATCGACACCGTCGACCGCGGGCGTTGCCGGCGCGCGCCGCAACAGGCCCTGTCGGCCCTGGAATTCGATACGCAATCCGCGCACGCTGATCAGCGCTTCTCTCGATGTGGACGATGTCGCGCGCGCGGCCCGGCGCGGCAGCGCCTCGACCAATTGCTTCGTGTAGGCCTCGCGCGGGGCCGAAAGGATCTGCCGCGCGCTCCCCTCCTCCACCACCCGGCCCTGGCGCAGTACCACGGCGCGCTGCGCGTAGCGCGCGACGAGGCCGAGATTGTGGGTGATCAGCATGACCGCGGTATCGTGATCACGCGCCAGCTCGACCATCAAATCGAGCACCTCGCGCTGCGTCAGCGTGTCGAGCGCCGTGGTTGGCTCGTCCGCGATCAGGAGTTTCGGGCGCAACAGCATGACCGAGGCCAGCATGATGCGCTGGCGCATGCCGCCGGAGAACTCGTGCGGATAGGCATCGAACGTGTGCTCGGGATCGCGGATCTGCACGCGCGCCAGCATGTCGATGCAGCGGCGGCGTACCTCGCTTCGCGACAGCCTCTCATGCAGCGCGAGCCCTTCGGCCATCTGCGCGCCGATGCGGATCGCCGGATTGAGCGAGACCATCGGCTCCTGGAACACCATGCCGATGGCGGGGCCGCGCAGCTTCCGCATCTGCCGCGGCGAAGCCTTCGCAAGATCCTCGCCGTCGAACAGCAGCGTTCCGCCGACGCGCGTCAGTCCCGGCGGCAGCAGGCCGAGCAACGCACGCGCCGCCGCCGTCTTGCCGCTTCCGGATTCACCGACCACGGCGAGAAACTCGCCCCGACCGATCTGGTAGGAGACATCGTCGACGACAACAGCGCCGCTGGCGGCCGCGATGCGCAGACGGTCGAGCTTGAGCAGCGGCACGTTCACGTCTGCGCCATCCGCGGATCAAGGCGGTCGCGCAAGGCATCGCCGAGCAGATTGATGCCGAGCAAGGTCAGCGCAATGCACAGGCCCGGCGCGATGCCAAGCCAGGACGCGTTCTCCATGTAGGAGCGGCTGGCGGCAAGCATATTGCCCCAGGTCGGCGCCGGCGGCGGCACGCCCAACCCTAAGAAGCTCAGCGCACTCTCGGCAAGCAGCACCCAGCCGAACATGGAGGTGGCGAGCACTGCGACCGGCGCGATCGCGTTCGGCAGCACGTGGCGCGCGAGCGTATGAAGCTCGGAATTGCCCATCACGCGCGAGGCCTCGATATATTCCCTTTCGCGGATCGACAGCACCGTGCCGCGCACGACGCGCGCGACCGAGGGCATGTAGGCGAGCCCGAGCGCGAGCACGATGCCGAATCTGCTGGCGCCGACCACGATCATTACGCCGAGCGCCAGCAGGATGCCGGGAAAAGCGAGCAGCGCGTCGGTGAACGCCATGATGATGCGGTCGGTCCAGCCGCGGCGATAGCCGCTGATGCCGCCGACTACGACGCCTACCGTGACGGCGAGTATCACCGTGATCAGCGCGACGATCACGCTGGTGGTGGCGCCGGCCATGATCCGGCTCAGCACATCGCGGCCGAATTCGTCGGTGCCAAGCCAGTGCAGCGCCGATGGCGGCTTCAGCCGCTCGCGTAACGAGGTGCGCAAGGGATCGAACGGCGTCCAGAACGCCGCGGTGACGGCAGTGCCGGCAAGGAGCGCAATGAGGGCGCCGCCGATCAATGTGTTGAGGCGGATCCTCACGACAGCGCCACCCTTGGATCGAACAGCGGATAGCAGAGATCGACGATCAGATTGACGATGACATAGATGAACGCGATGAACAGCAAGCAGCCCTGCACCACCGGATAGTCGCGGGCGAAGATCGAATCGACCAGCAACCGGCCGAGCCCGGGCAGCGTAAACACGGTCTCGATCACGGCGATGCCGCCAAGCAGATGGCCGAGCGTGAGCCCGATCAGGGTCCAGGTCGGCGCGAATGCATTCGGCAGCACGTGCCGCGCCAGCACCCGCCATTCCGGCACGCCCTTGGCGCGCGCATGCGTCACATATTCCAGCCGCAGCACCTCGATCGAGGCCGCGCGCGCCATCCGCGTCAGCACGCCGACTTCGACCATGACCAGCGTGACGACCGGCAGCACCATGAACCAGGCGGCCTGCGAGAAGCTTTCCGAGAACGGCACGTAGCCGATGACAGGCAGCCACTTCAGCTTGAGCCCGAAGAACAGCAGCAGCAACAGGCCGAGCCAGAAGCTCGGGATCGACAGCAGCAGCGTCGCGCTGCCGACCACGGCGAGATCAAGCAGGCTGTTCTGCCGCCAGGCGGCGATCAAGCCGGCCGGCACGGCAATGCAGGCGGCGAGCGCGACCGCGACCAGCACGATGACGGCGCTGACTTGGAAGCGCTCCAGGATCAGCGGCAGCACCGGCAGATTGTTGGTGATGGAGCGGCCGAGATCGCCGGAGGCGAGTTGCTCGAGCCAGTAAAGGAACTGCACCGGGATCGGCTTGTCGAGCCCGAGCTGCTGCCGCATCTGGTCGGCCTGCGCGGGATCGGCGGCATCACCAAGCATCACCTGTACGGGATCGCCGGGAATGAGGCGCACCAGCGCGAACACGGCAACCGCCACCAGAAACAGCGTCGGGATAATCGTGAGCAGCCGCCGTGCGAGATAGCCGAGCATGGCCGTCCTCCGCTATCTACTGCAGGCTCACGCCCCAGAACCGCGCCTCCGGATAGAGCCAGCCGGCATAGCCCTTGATGCTCTTGCGCAAGCCGACCAGCTCCGCGCCGTTGAACAATGCCACCATTGGCACGTCGGCGATGAAGCGGCGATGCATCTCGTCGAACAGCGCCTGGCGCTTGGCGGTGTCGCTGATCTGCATCGATTGCTGCAGCATCTGCTGCGCCTCCGGATTGTCCCACACCTTGCGCGGCTGCTTGTCCTTCGGGCCCATCAGCATCTCGAAGCTGAGCGACGGATCAAGCCGGGCCGAATAGACGAACGACATCGCCTGATAGTCGCCTCTGTTGTAGCGGTCGAGCTGCGCAGCCCAGTCGAGCACCTCGAGCTCGATATTGATGCCGGAGGCGCGCGCCATCTCCTGAGCCAGCACGGCGGAGTCGAACACGTAAGCGTAGCGCTTGTTGGTGATCATCTTGATCGACTGGCCGTGATAGCCGGCCTCCGCCAGCAGCTTCTTCGCCTCGTCCAGATTTTGCTGATACCCCTTGGCCTCGACCGCACCGTAGAACGGGCTGCCAATTGGCAGCGCCGAATTGTTCGGCTTTGCCGTCCCCTCCATGACAGCGTCGACGATCTGCGCGGTGTCGAGCGACAGCGCAATGGCGCGGCGGATGCGCACGTCCTTGAGCAGCGGGTCGCGGGTCTGGAACAGGATGCCGGTCAGGCCGAGCGCCGGCGTGACCGAGAGCTGGGCATCCGGCTGCGACTTCAGCTCGTCCATATCGGGGATCGACAGGCTCATGATCACGTCGAGCGAGCCAGAGAGCAGCCCTGCCCGCGCCGCGGCGCTGTCGGGCACCACGTTGTAACGGACCTTGTCGATCAGCACTTTCTTCTCACCGGTATAGCCGGTGCGCGGCTCGCTGCGCGAGACATAACCCTCGAACTTGACGAGATCGACATATTGGCCGCGCTTCCACTCGGCGAGTTTGAACGGCCCGGTGCCAACAGGCGCGATCCATTTGCCGTCAGGACCGACGGAGTCGCGATGGATGATTGCGCTCTGCCCGCAGTCGGGGCGCGCCAGGGTCGGCAGGAACAGCGCGCTCGGCTGGTCCAGCGTGATCACGACCGTTGTGGGATCAGGCGCGTCGATCTTCTCGATCCGAGCAATGCCGGTCGGGCCGAATTCGGAGAGGCAGCGCCATTGCGTCGCCGGATCGAGCCAGCGCTTGAGCGACCACACCACGTCGTCCGACGTCATGATGGCGCCGTTGTGGAATCTGACGCCCTGCCTGAGCTCAAATGTGTAAATGCGGCCGTCGTCGGAGACGGTCCAGCTGTCCGCGAGCATCGGCCCGACCGAAGTGTCGTCGCGGAAGGCGACCAGGCCCTCCACGACATGCGCGATCACGCCATCGGTGTTGGCGTCGCGATTGGTGCCGGGATCGGTGGAGCGGATATCGGCATTGAGCCGCGCACGCAGCACGGTCTCGGCCGCCGAGCTCGTCGGCATGGTGACGAGCGTGGCCAGCGCGAGCCCGGCCACCGTGAACAGGGATGGCCGGCGGCGATGCATCAGGACGCCCTCGCCACGACGCGCTCGGCCATCGCCTGCGCCGCGCCGGACAGTTCGAGCTTGTAGGTGGTGAACTGGCGGTTCAGCGCCGGCAGCGGCGCCACCTCCATCACCCCGCTCGCCGGCTCCATCAGTATCATCGCCACCGTAGCGCTGAGATTGTTGCTGAGATTGCGGCGCGGCGGCCGGCACACCGACCAGGGATTGGCGTAATCATCGAACAGCGCGGACTTGACGGTATCGAAGGTGATGCTGCCGATGTGCGGCTCCAGCAGCTCGCGCACGCGCAGGTCGCGATAGAGGCTGCACGGCGTGTTGGCGATGCCGGTGTCCTTGAGCTTGCTCAGCGCCACCGGGCTCTGGAAATGATTGGCGTGGACCAGCAGCCCCCGCTCGGGATGCACCTGAAACGTCTCGTCGGGCGCGCATTCGAAATCGATCGCAACGCCGCCGGCCTGGCTGACGATCATGTTGTTGGCGGCGGATTTCTTCGTGCAATAGACCGAGCGCATGGCGAGCGCGATGTGCTCGCTCTCCAGCACCTTGCGGCGGATCAAGGCCAGCGGCGCGCCGATCTGCCGATAGTCGCGGTCCGACTCCAGGTAATTCGCGGTGATGGCGATGCCGACCGCGTTGAAGCCGCAGCGGCCGAGCGCGCCCGCTTCGGTGAAGGTCATCAGATCAGGGCCGTCTTCGCGGCGCACCTTCAGCACCACGGCGGTCTCGGCGCATTCGCGCTTCCAATCCCAGTTCTGCGCGTGGATCAGGCGCCCCGTGCCGGCGGCCTTCGGCAGCACCACGACGCCCGTGCAGCCATCCGGCTCGTCCGGCGTTTTCAGGCGCGCCCGCACTTCCGGCTTTGCCAGCTTCAAGATCTCGGTGCGTGCATTGAGCAGCACGATGTCCTCGAACGGCACGTTCGAGCCCTTTGCGATGCCGCGCATCTCCTCGATATAGGTCGGCTCGAACGCTTCGATGACCGGCAGATAATCGCGCACCAAGGCGGCGACGCCGGCGCTGTCGAGCGACAGCTCCTTCAACTGCTCGAAATAATGCGAGGTGCCCTTGCGGATGCGGCCCGCCGCCTTCTCGCCATACTGCACGCCGCGCTCGAACGGAGCTCCGGAAATCTCGATCAGCGGAAACGGCTCGACCATGCACTCAGGTTCCTTTTGCGTTTCGGCGGAGCGTAATGTACTTTGTGATGACATGAAACAAAAATCTGTCATGCGCACGAAACAGTCACCGAGCCGCCTGCAGCGGCAGCTGTCGGCCCACATTCTGGAACTGATCAATTCCGAGCGGCTGACGCCCGGCACACGGCTCGCCGAGGTCGCGCTGGCCGAGCGATTGCAGGTGTCGCGCACGCCGGTGCGCGCGGCGCTGCAGCTGCTGGCGCGGCGCAAGCTGGTGCGCCAGGGCGCGCAGCGCGGCTATTTCGTCAAGAGCGGCGCGATGTCGCCACGCAAGGCGGCAGCCAAGCCAGAGCCGGTTGATTCCGATCGCCTGTTTCTTGCGATCGCGCGCGACCGCCGCGCCGGCCGCCTGCCCGAGGAGGTCTCCGAGCGCGACCTGATGCAGCGCTATGGCGCGAGCCGTCCGCTGGTGCAGCGCGTGCTGACGCGGCTTGCGGAAGTGGCCGCCGTGCAGCGCAAGCCCGGACATGGCTGGCGTTTCCAGCCGAGCATTTCGGACCCGCAGGCGCGCGCGGAAAGCTATCGTTTTCGTCTTCTGATCGAGCCGGCGGCGTTGATGGAGCCGGGCTTCACGCTCGATCCTGCCTGGGTTGCCGAGATGCGACGGCAGCATCACGAGATGCTCGCGATGCCGTGGAGCGAGACGGCCAGCATCGCGCTCTATGAGATGAATGCCGCCTTCCATGAGGGCCTCGCTGCCGCCTCCGGCAACCGCTATTTCCTGGTCGCCGTGCAGCAGCAGAACCGGTTGCGCCGCTTCGCCAATTACGACTGGACCTTCGGGCACGAGCGCGTGGTGGTGAATTGCCGGGAGCACCTGGCGATCCTCGATCATCTCGAAGCCGGCGCGCGCGTCGACGCGGCGGTGCTGATGCGCCGGCATCTCGAACGCGCCTCCCAGCTGAGACGTATGCCAGAGGGCGCGCGCAAGTAACCAGCACGGATCAGCATCGTAGCCCGGATGAGCGCAGCGACATCCGGGGAGCTTCGCTGGACCGACATCCGGGGTATCGCCGCGCTCACCCGGGCTACAAGCATGCGGCGAGCGACCAACGATGACGTCTAATCAGGAGGCCATGATGACCAGTTCTTCCACGCCCGGCACCGCGCCGCTCAGCCGCGAAGCCATGGAGGCGTTCTGGCTGCCATTCACGCCGAACCGGCAGTTCAAGGACAAGCCGAAGCTGTTCGTATCAGCCGAAGGCATGCATTACGTGACGCCGGATGGCAGGCGCATCCTCGACGGCATGGCCGGCCTGTGGTGCGTCAATGCCGGTCACGGCCAGCAGCATATCGTCGAGGCGATCCAGGCGCAGGCAGCGAAACTCGACTTCGTCTCCTCGTTCCAGATGTCGCATCCGCTGGCCTTCGAGGCCGCGACGCGGATCGCAGCGCTCGCGCCCGATGGGCTCAATCACGTGTTCTTCACCAATTCCGGCTCGGAGTCCGTCGACACCGCTCTGAAGATCGCGCGCGCCTATCACCGCGCCTGCGGCCGGGGCAGCCGCATCCGCTTCATCAGCCGCGCCAAGGCGTATCACGGCATGGGCTGGGGCGGACTGTCGGTGAGCGGCCTGTCACGCCACCGGCGCGACTTCGGTCCCCTGCTCCCGGAGATCGATCATCTGCCGCACACGCATGATCTGGAGCACGCCGCATTCTCGCGCGGCCAGCCGCAATGGGGCGCGCATCTCGCCGACGAGCTCGAGAAGCTGGTCGCGATCCACGATCCCTCGACCATCGCCGCCGTCATCGTCGAGCCTGTCACCGGCTCCGGCGGCGTGCTGCCGCCGCCTCGCGGCTATCTCGAGCGGCTGCGCAAGATCTGCGATCGCCATGGCATCCTCCTGATCTTCGACGAGGTCATCACCGGTTTCGGCCGTCTCGGCGCCGCCTTTGCAGCCAACGCCTTCGGCGTGACGCCCGACATCATCACCTGCGCCAAGGGCATGACCAATGGCGCGGTGCCGATGGGCGGCGTGATCGCGCATGACAAAGTCTATGATGCCATCGTGAACGGCGCGCCCGATGCGATCGAGCTGTTCCATGGCTATACCTATTCGGCGCATCCCTTGGCGTGCGCCGCCGCGCTCGCCACGCTCGACGTCTATCGCGACCAGAACCTGTTTGCGCGCGCCAAGGAAATCGCCCCCCTCTGGGAGAAAGCCGCGCATGCGCTGAAGCAGGCGCCGCATGTCACCGACATCAGGAATATTGGGATCCTGGCGGCGATCGATCTTGCGCCTCGCGACGGCGCGGTTGGCGCGCGCGGCGCCGAGGCCGCCGCACGCTGCTATGAGGACGGCGTGCTGATCCGCGGCTCCAGCGACACACTGGTGCTGTCACCGCCCTTGATCGTGACCGAGGAGCAGATCGCAGAGATCTTCTCGACCATCCGCCGGGCGCTGGACGCTGTCGACTGAGGGCCGGCCGCACCGTCCCGGCGGCTACCGCTGGCCGCCCAATCGTCCTATATCGTCTGCCGCAAAACGTCCTTAACGACGCCAGAGAGACAGTCTACGCCCTACACATGACCATCAGCCATCACCCGCCGGAAGACCTGCTCGCCCACTATGCGGCCGGCGCACTATCCGAGGCGGAGCACCTGGTGATAGCGGTCCATGTCGCCCGCTGCGCACGCTGCCAGCGCTTTGTCCGCACCATGGGAGAGCTGGCTTGCATCGCGCTGACGGACGCGACGGCGCCCGAGTCGCCCGGGGCTTTTGCCGCAATCATGGCAGACATTGATCGCAGGCCGCGGACCGAGCCACACGGCAAGCAGTCGACACGAAGCGACCCGGAACTGGCGGAGCTGCCCGAACCCCTGCAGCGCTGCGAGTTCGGCGAATGGCGCTGGGTCGCACCCGGTCTGACCACGCGGTCGATCCTGCTCACGCCGGACGGCAAACGCCGCGCGTTCCTACTCCACGGCGAGCCGGGCACGCGTCTCATTCAGCACACCCACACCGGCGACGAACTGACCTGCGTCCTCAAAGGAAGCTACACCGATCATACCGATCGCTTCGAAACCGGCGACCTGGACTTCTCCGACGAGGAGGTCGAGCATGAGCTGGTCGTCAGCGACGACGGCCCCTGTCTCTGCCTGATTGCGATGACCGGCGATCTCAGGCTGCGCGGCATGCTGGGCCGGCTGATCAGCCCGTTCATCCGTCTTTGAGCGCCGCTGTTGCAACTGACACCCTTCGCCGCGATCGCGGCCTGTTTGCGGCCGCTCGTCGACGCTACACGTCGCAATCGACGAAGAGATAAGGTCACCATCCGACTCAACGGATCATGATCTCATGCCAGTCTTTCACTGGATCATCCTCGCGCTCTGGCTCGTCTTCATCGTCTATTGGGCGATATCGGCCCTCCGCGCCAAGCGCAGCGTGAGGGGCGCCGTCTGGTGGCGGCACCTGATCGTTCGGCTTGTCATCGCCATGCTGATCATTGTTGCCGTGCAGGTCCCCGCCATTCGCCATGCCCTGCAGGCTGCGACGCACCAAGGACCGGGCAATATGCTCGCGCAGGCGCTCGGCACGCTGCTCGTCGCGCTGGGCATCGGCTTTGCGCTCGCCGCACGCATTCATATCGGGCGCAACTGGGGCATGCCGATGTCGCGCAAGGAAGAGCCGGAGCTGGTGACCGGCGGCCCCTATGCTTTGGTCCGCCATCCGATCTACACCGGCATCCTCACAGCCCTGCTCGGCTCCGTGATCGGATACGGCCTGGTCTGGCTGCCGGTGCTGCTGTTGTCCGCGCCCTACTTCATCTACAGCGCCCGGCGCGAGGAAGCACTGATGCGCGAGCAATTTCCGGAGCGATATCCGGCTTACATGCAACGGACAAAGATGCTGCTGCCATTTGTGTTGTGATGATCCGTGGACTTGCTCCGCCGTCGTCCCGGCCAAGCGAGCGGAGCGAGCGCGAGCCGGGATCCATAGCCACCGAACCTCATTTGGCGAAAGCTGGAGCTTCAGCTACGCCGAACACACCGGCCGGTGGGTCCCCACTTTCGCGGGGACGACACCTGTTATGCGATTGCTGTCGAGGCAAACCCGAAAGGCTTGCTCCCCCGTCGTCCCGGCCAAGCGAAGCGCGAGCCGGGATCCATAGCCACCGAAGCTGTTTGTCGGAATGATCTGGAGCCACAGCCCCTCGTGATCACGACCGCCTGTGGTTCTGGGTCCCTGCGTTCGCAGGGACGACATCTGTGTCTGTGGCTGCTTGTCGGGCAAATCGATCTGCCTGATCTTGCGCGAGTGGCGCGAAAAACGCCGTCGGCAGCGCGCTGCGAAGCCTCCAATCCGCCTGCAGCTAAGAACTAATTTCTTCAAGCCGATCAATGCGCTGATCGCAGTCAAGCCGCCGGCACAAAAATATTCCTGTTTCTATTTTTCAGAATTCATGGTCTATTTCGCCATCCCGTGCTTATTGAGGGGCGTTTCGCGACCGTTCACGAGCGTTGAGCATGGGATGCGGTGGGCGTATCGGATTGCAGCGTGATCACTCGCGCCGACGAACAATCCTGGTGCGCACGGCGAAATCGTGTGGTCCTGGCCTCCCGGTGCTGAGGCCCAGCGCAACGCGCCTTGCGCGTTGTCGCGACACGGGGGCAATCAAGCCGGTCCCCGAGGAGAGCGCGTATAAGCCGTTAAACATCGCGCAGGGAATGCCGGATGTTCGGCTGCACCTGTGGTGACTGCCGCCTGCTTTCTTTTTTGCAGGCGGGCCATGGGTGAGGCCAGCACCCGGCATTCCCTGCGCCCTCTTCTATTCGAGGGCAAACTTCAGCATCACTCGGGCGCAAGGCGCTGCGAGAACGTCGTATCATGGCCGAAGCCCATGCAACAAATCAGGTGTCGTCCCTGCGAACGCAGGGACCCATAACGACAGGACGTCGTTTGACGAAAGTTGTCTCCCATCGGAACCGATGGAAGGATTCCGCGGTATGAGTCCTCGCGTGCGCGAGGACGACAGCTTCGTTGGCCGTCGACCTATCGATCGATATAGACCGCGGGCGCGCGGCGCACGATCACGGGCGGCGGCACATCACGCTGCCAGACTCGGCCGTCATCGAACTGAATCTGCATGCCGTCAGGCGAATAGACCGCGCTCTCGTCGCGCGCGTCGATCCAAAGCCTGCTGTTAGGTGCATTCCAGTCCGGCCAGGCCATGTAGGATTGACCGTTCTCCGTGGTCAATTTCACCGAATCGCCGTTCTGGGTCACGAAGGCCGGCGCACCGATCATGCCGTCCCGACAGCCTTGCACGCAGGTGTAGGTGCCCGTGAGGTTGACCAATGGGCGAGCCGAGGCAGTGCCCGCAATGCAGGCTGCCGCGATGCCGATCATCAACGATACACGTCTCATCACAATCACTCCATCGCTCGAATGAGAGGAACCAGCCCCCTCAACCCCTCGGCCGGATCAAGTGTGCTTGCGCCAAATAGTTCCGGCCACAAGCGAGGCGATGCCAGGGCCGGCACGGCTGTTTTCGTGCCGAATCAAACAGATCCGCCTCACCGGATCTCACAACCAGGTGAGTGTCATGTGGTTTGGACGAAGGTAGCAATTTCGCGGCATGCACCTAGACGGCGAGGCCATCTACTCCACCAGCACGACGTCGACGGCGACGCCGAGCTTCTGTTTCGGCGAGCCGACGATGATGCCGTCGACCGGCGAGACGTCGGCGAAGTCGCGCCCCATGCCGAGCACGATGTGATCATTGGCGACGAGGAGATCATTGGTCGGATCGAAGCCGATCCAACCGAGCGCCTCCCCGCACCACACCGACACCCAGGCGTGAGTCGCGTCGGCGCCCTGCAGGCGCGCCTGCCCCGGTGGCGGAATGGTGCGCAGATATCCGCTGACATAGGCCGCCGGCAGGCCGAGCCCGCGCAGCCCCGCGATCATCACATGAGCGAAGTCCTGGCAGACGCCGTGACGCTTCTCGAAAGCCTCGGCGAGCGGCGTCGAGATCACGGTTGCTTTCGGATCATACTTGAATTCGGTGCGGATACGCCGCATCAGATCGGCTGCGCCGGCGAGCACGCCAGTATCCGCCGCGAAGCTCGCTGCGGCGTAATCAGTGACCGGCTTGAACAGCGGCACCAGGGAGCTTGCGAAGACGTAGCCGATTGGCGACGACGGCCCAAGGCTGGTCGCCTCGATCGCGGCGTCACGCACGCTTTGCCAAGCGGGGCTCGGGGCGTTGCGCTCGAAGGGCTTGCGCGACAGTTTCACGCGCGAGCGCGAGTCGATGCGCAGACTCCGATGCGGCGTATCGATCACGACGCTTTCGGTATGGCTGCCGAAGAAATCGCGGCGAACATGGCGCTCCGCTGGCCGCGGCCGGATCTCCACCGCATGCGAGATCAGTTCCTGGCCATCCCCGGTCTGCGGCTCGAGCCGCAGCGCGCAGCGCGCAAACGAGACTGCGTTCTCGTATGAGTAGGTGGTGACATGGCGGATGTCGTAGATCACGCCAGACCTGTCAGCTTTTCCGGCCGGCTGGCGTTGGGACCATGCGGGAAATAATGCAGCCCGATCGCATCAGCCAGCGTGAGCAGGTCCTGCTCGACCGCGAACATGGTCTTGGTGTCGAGCCGCTCGGCCTGCGCGGTGGCCAACGTGGCCTGCACCGAAACCGCAAGCCGCTGCGGCCGCTCCATCAGGCCGTTCCCCTTCAGGGCCGGCAGGCTCGCGATGTGCTCGTTGAGCGCCTCGACCTGGAACGCGACCGAGCGCGGATTATAGGCGTCGAGCAACACGAGATCGCGAATCGGCGCAAGCAAGGGCCCGAGCAGATAGCGCGAGCGATAGGTGATCTGGCAGTCAACCAGGGTCAGCAGGATGTCGAGATCCTCCGGCGTCGCCTCATCGGAGCCGAACTGGCGGGCAAAGCGCGTGGTGTTGATGGCGCGCTCGACGCGATGACCGATCTCGAGAAAGCGCCAGCCGGCGGCGCGGTTCATGTTCTCCTGCGCCAGGCCGGCGAAGCTCGCCAGCTCTCGCAATGCGAGCTCGGCGGCGCTGACCGCGCCGTCGTCATCCTCGATCTCCTGCGCCAGCCGGCTCGGCATTTCCGTGATGACCTGCCAGGCGTCCGGCGACAACCGCTCGCGCAACGAGGTGGCGGTGCGCTGCGCCGAACGCAGCAGCGACAACGCCGAGCCGAACTGGCTTTCCGATTGCAGCGCTTCCACGACGATCCGCGGCGCCTGCATGCGCGAGGTCTGCGAGATCGCGCCCCACGCGAACAGCAGGCGCTGAATCCGCTCGGCGGCGTTCAGCGTTGCGGGCGAGTTCTTGCCGGGATCGCGCTGCTGAGTGCCGAGCGCCCGGATCAGCCGCAGCGTCGCCTCCGCGCGTTCGAGATAGCGCCCCAGCCAGAACAGATTGTCGGCGGCACGGCTCGGCAGCACGCCGGCGATGCGGCGGATCCGCACCGTGTCGGATGCCGGCAGCAGCGTCCTTGCTTCCACCGCCTTGTCGGCGACGACCCATACGTCGGCCGCGCGCGCCCCATCGCCCATCGATACCGCACGTGCATCAGGCCGCTCAGCGATCCGGCAGAAACCACCGGGCATCACCATCCAGCCGTCCGGCGTCGCGGCCGCAAATACGCGCAGCACGAAGGGACGCGGCGTCAGCCGTCCCTGCTCCCACACCGGTGTCGTCGACAGCCGCACCAGTTCCTGGCCGACATAGTCGATGCCCCGCTCGGAGATCAAAGTCTTCAGCCGTGCACGCTCGGGCGCGGACAAATCACCGGCAAGCACCGGGCCCTGGTCGGCAAAACCCGGCACGGCACGGCCATAGGCGCCTTCGATGGCGAACTGATCAAGGCGGTCCAACACCTCCTCGCGCGCCGACTTCTGGCCGCACCACCAGGTCGCAATGTGCGGCATCTTCAAGGGCTCGCCGAGCAGCCGCTCGCAGAGGCTCGGCAGGAAGCCAAGCAACGCGCGCGCCTCCAGCACGCCGGAGCCGGGCATGTTGGCGATGACGACACCGTTCTTGCGCAGCACGTCGATCAGGCCGGGCACGCCGAGCCGCGAGGCGGCATCGAGCTCGAGCGGGTCGAGCGAGTTGGAATCGACGCGGCGCAACAACACGTCGACCCGCTTCAGCCCGGCGACGGTGCGGATGTGGACGCGGTCGCCGCTGACGGCGAGGTCGTCGCCCTCGACCAGCAGGAAGCCGAGATAGCGCGCCAGTGTAGCATGCTCGAAATAGGTCTCGCTGAAGATGCCGGGCGACAGCACGGCAATCCGCGGCTCGTCGCGATCGGCAGAGGCGCGCAGTGCGTCGCGAAAGGCCTCGAAGAACGGCGCAACGCGCTCCACATTCATCGACTTGTAAAGCGAGGAGAAGGCGCGCGACAGCACCAGGCGGTTTTCCAGCGCGTAGCCAGTGCCCGACGGCGCCTGCGTGCGATCGCTGAGCACCCACCATCGTCCATCCGGGCCGCGGCCCACATCGGCGGCATAGAGGCTGAGAAAGCGACCGCCCGAAGGCCTGATGCCGCAGGCGGGGCGCAGATATTCACTCGACCCGGCGACGACTGCTGCCGGAATCGCGCCCTCCGCCACCAGCCGGCCCTCGCCATAGAGATCCCTGAGCACCAGCTCGAACAGATCGGCGCGTTGCGCAATGCCGGCGGAGAGCTGTTGCCAGTCTCCCTCGTCGATCAAGAGCGGCAGGTGGCTCAGCGGCCACGGCCGCTCGGCGCTCTCGCCCGGCGCGCGATAGGTGATGCCGGCCTCACGCAAATGGCGGTCGGCGGAGGCAAAGCGCCGCTCGATATCGGCAGGCGCGAAGCCGGCAAAGGCCTCGAAGAAACGCCCCCAGACCGGGCGGGGACTGCCGTCAGCGGCAATGAACTCGTCGGCAATGCCGGGCAGCGGCGCATAGTCGCGCACCCATTGCGCCACCCGCCGCTGTGCCGGACGCGCCTTGTTTGCGGGACTGGCTGCCGGACTGCTGCCCTGGTTTTGGCCGGTCTCGTCCGACATGCCCACTCTCCCGATCGCGATCCGTTCGCATCAATGCAGGAGTGGCGTTCGCAAGTCGAGGGTCATCGGGAATTCAATTGTGCGTTCCTCGCGCGGCGGATCGACCTTGCCGGGCGTATGGCCATGATCCTGGAAGCGGGCCAGCCGCCGCGCTTCCGCCTCATAGGAGTTGACCGGCTTGGTGTCATAGTTGCGGCCACCGGGATGGGCGACATGATAGACGCAGCCGCCGAGCGAGCGGCCGTTCCAGGTGTCGATGAGGTCAAAGGTCAGCGGCGAATGCACCGGCACGGTCGGATGCAGGCCCGAGGCCGGCTGCCAGGCTTTGAAACGGACCGCAGCGACCGCCTCACCGGCGCGGCCGGTCGCGGTCATTGGCAACCGCCGACCGTTGCAGCTGATGACATGGCGGCCTTCAACGAAGCCTTCCGCTTTCATCTGCAGCCGTTCGACCGAGGAATCGACATAGCGGACGGTGCCCCCTGCCATGCCCTCCTCGCCGAGCACGTGCCATGGCTCCAGCGCCTGCCGCAGTTCCAGCGTCACGCCGCCATGATGGACGCGGCCGAAGGTCGGGAAGCGAAATTCGAGCTGAGCAAGATACCACTCCGGCGAGAAGTCGTAGCCCGATTGCCTCAGCTCATCGAGCACATCGAGGAAGTCCTCCCACACCATATGCGGCAGCATGAAACGATCATGCAGCGCGGTGCCCCAGCGCACGAACCTGCCCTGCTGCGGCTCGCGCCACAATTTGGCGATCAGCGCGCGAATGAGCAGTTGCTGCGCCAGCGACATGCGCGGATCGGGCGGCATCTCCAGCGCGCGGAACTCGACGAGCCCGAGACGGCCCGTCGAGCTATCAGGCGAATAGAGCTTGTCGATGCAAATCTCGGCGCGATGGGTATTGCCGGTGATGTCGACCAGGAGGTGCCGGAACAACCTATCGACCAGCCACAATGGAATGCTCTCGCCGGGGTTCGGCACCTGCGCGAGCGCGATCTCCAACTCATAAAGGCTGTCATGCCGCGCTTCATCGATGCGCGGCGCCTGGCTGGTCGGGCCGATGAACATGCCGGAGAACAAATAGGACAGCGACGGATGGCGCTGCCAATACAGCACGAGACTTTTCAAGAGGTCCGGCCGGCGCAGGAAGGGCGAATCCTGCGGCGTGCTGCCGCCGACCACGATGTGGTTGCCGCCGCCGGTGCCGGTGTGGCGACCATCGATCAGGAAGCGGTTGGCGCCGAGCCTGACCCTCGCGGCGTCCTCATAGAGACCGAATGTGATGTCGACGGCCTGCCGCCAGGTCGCGGCCGGCTGGATGTTGACCTCGATCACTCCCGGATCGGGCGTCACCTTGATCACCTCGACGCGCGGATCGTGCGGCGGCGCATAGCCTTCGACGTGAACCTTGACCCGCAGCTCCTCAGCGGTCGCTTCCACGGCAGCGACCAGCTCCAGGTAATCCTCCAGCTTCTCGACCGGCGGCATAAAGGCACAGAGCACGCCGTCGCGGATCTCGATCGACAACGCGGTACGCACGCCGCCCGCGCCATTGCCGGCGCGCTGCTCTTGAACAGCCTGTTGCGGGCCGCCGGCATCTGCGGCTGCAACCGGCTCGAACGGCTGGGCCGCGGGCACCGGCGCTGGTTGATCGAATGTCGGCAATGGACCGCGCGGTTCGAGCGGGTCCTGCGCGTGCAGATAGGGATAGTCCTCGGGTGGAATATACGGCAGCGAATTCATCGGCAGCCGCAACCCCAAAGGCGAGTCGCCCGGCACCAGAAACAGGTTGCCGCGCCGCAACTGCCAACGCTCGCTGCGCCAGCGCGGCGGAGATCCGCTCGCATCGGCATTCCAGCGCTGGATCGGCAGCACGAAGCCTTTTGGCGTGTTGAGCCCGGAGTCGAACACCCGCGCCATCCGCGCGCGTTCCTCCGGATCGGCAAGCTTGGAGTCACCGGGATCGACATTGAGCGGCAGCGAGGCTTCCTTCTGCACCCAGTGCGCGGGATCCTCGAATGCCGGCAGCACATAATCAGTGCCGAGCCCAAGCTTCTCGGCGGTCGCGACAGCAAAGCGCTCCGCCTCCGCGATGCTGGCCGGACGCGGCGCCTCCATGCCCGCGATCAGCTCCGCATTCTTCCAGATCGGCACGCCATCCTTGCGCCAATAGAGGCCGAACGCCCAACGCGGCAGGCTCTCGCCCGGATACCATTTGCCCTGCCCATAATGCAGCAGGCCGCCAGGCGCAAAACGTGTGCGCAGGTGACGGATCAACTCATCAGCAAGCCCGCGCTTGGCGGGACCGACCGCGGCCGTATTCCATTCCGGCGATTCCATGTCATCGACCGATACGAACGTCGGCTCGCCGCCCACGGTCAGGCGCACGTCATGCGCGGCGAGATCGGCATCGACGGCCTCGCCAAGCTGATCGAGCGTAGCCCAGGCCTCATCCGAGAAGGGCTTGGTGATCCGCGGCGCTTCGCGGATCCGCCTCACATTCATCTCGAAGCTGAACTCGACATTGGCAAAGCCGGCGCTGCCGGAGATCGGCGCCGCGGACCGATAATGCGGCGTCGCCGCAACCGGAATATGCCCTTCACCTGCCAGCATGCCGGAGGTGACATCGAAGCCGATCCAGCCGGCGCCCGGCAGATAGACCTCGGCCCAAGCGTGAAGATCGGTAAAGTCGTTCTCGACCTCGCGCGGTCCTTCGATGGGGTCAATGTCCGGACGAAGTTGGATCAAATAACCGGAGACAAAACGCGCCGCGAGGCCGAGATGCCGCAACGTCTGGATCAACAACCATGCGGAGTCGCGGCAGGAACCCGCGGAGCTCGCAAGCGTCTCCTCCGGCGTTTGAACGCCCGGCTCCATGCGGATGATATAGTTTATCTTTTTCTGCAGGGCGGCATTCAGATCGACCAGGAAACCGACGGTGTTGCCGGCTTCGCGCGGAATCGACTTCAAGTAATCCGCGAACAGCGGGCCGGGTTCGATCGTCTCCAGATAAGGCGCGAGCTCGGCCTTCAGGCCGTCCGGATAGGCGAACGGAAAGCTGTCGGCATAAGGCTCGACAAAGAAGTCGAACGGATTGACCACGGTCATCTGCGCCGTGAAGTCGACCTCGATCCTGAGCTCGTTCACCTTGTCCGGAAAGATGTAGCGCGCGAGCCAGTTGCCCTGCGGATCCTGCTGCCAGTTCACGAAATGATTCGCCGGCGTGATCTTGAGCGAATAGCTCAGCACCGGCGTGCGCGTATGCGGCGCCGGCCGCAGGCGGATGGTCTGCGGACCCAGCTCGACAGGCCGATCATATTTATAGTGGGTAACGTGGTGTAGCGCGACGTAGATCGACACGGGGACGCAATGCTCCAGCAGCTTTTTTGAGCAGAACACCGCTCATGCCCCCGATCAAGCATGAACAACGGGCAGCTCCTGCCTATGTCAGATGCGCATCGAGGTTTAGGTTGATGAGAAAAGACTACTTATGATTGATATATCAGTAAAATCTGGTTGCTGGCGCGAGGCCGCAACAACCGCAACAGCAACGCCACACGGACACGCAATCACCATCCCGTCAACTCTGCTGCGGATGCACATCACTGCAACGCCGCACTCCTTCGCGTACTACTCCCCTGCCCTCGAGATCAACCACTACTTCCGTACGCACTGCCGATCACGCGTCAGCTAGACATTTCGAGGTATTGCTGTGGATCATAAAATGAGTGCGGAGCCCGGTCGCCTGGACGTCATATTGCCGGTTCGGCGCTGTCGAGATAACAATTAGTTACAATTTCTTCATTACGCGGGCCAAAATGATCTGCCACCTCCTACTACATCTGGCGCCACCGGCCCACCGACATACCGTCAACTTGCTACAAATGAGCTGTCTTGATACAAGCAGGCCGCGATATGGCACATCGAGATTGCCATATTGCGTTTGAGAGGCTAATAGCAGCCCCCTTAGTTGGATATCACGCGGGTGTTCCACTCGCTGCAATCGCTTGATAGCTGGAACACGCGTGCTAATTAGGATTCCACATTCAAAGGAGAATCATGTGGCCAAGGCAGCAAAGAAGGCACCGAAGAAGCTCGCACGCAAGCCGTACACCTCGGCTGACATCAAGCTGTTGAAGCAGCACTCGAAATCGAAGACGCCCGTCGCCAAGATCGCCAAGCAGATGAAGCGGACGGAAGGTTCGCTGCGTCAGAAGGCCCTCGCGCTCGGCATCGGGCTCGGGCATCAGCGTTAATCAGCTGCCTGCGGCGGCCGGACGGCCGCCCGTGCTCCGGCTTCCGACGTTCGCGCGCATCTCAGGCGCTGAGATGCGACGCGAACTTCGGATGCCGGTGGGTTCACAAATTGATGATTTCGGTACGGCTTGATGCCGTGACATCCAATCCTGCGCGGCAGAACCGGTTGAGGCTCAGGCTCCGTGCAACGGGCCGACCATGCCAGCGGGCGACGACTACATCGTCGCGCCAAGCACCCAGGGAGCGAACTCGGCGCCGCCGAAATCGAAGCTCTCGCTCTTGGTCGGCTGGCCCGAGGCCGTCTTCAGCATCAGCTCGAAAATTCGCTGGCCACACTGCTGCACCGTCTCCTCGCCGTCCAGGATGGTGCCGCAATTGACGTCCATGTCGTCTTCCATGCGCTTGAACATCGGCGTGTTGGTGGCGAGCTTGATCGACGGCGCCGGCTTGCAGCCGAACACGCTGCCGCGCCCGGTGGTGAAGCACACCATGTTGGCGCCGCCCGCGACCTGCCCGGTCGCCGCGACCGGGTCGTAGCCGGGCGTGTCCATGAACACGAAGCCCTTCTTGGTGACAGGCTCTGCGTAATGCAGAACGTCGACCAGGTTGGTGCTGCCAGCCTTGGCCATCGCACCGAGCGACTTCTCCAGGATGGTGGTGAGGCCGCCGGCCTTGTTGCCCGGGCTCGGATTGGCGTTCATCTCGGCGCCTTCGCGCTGGGTGTACTCCTCCCACCAGCGCATCAAGGATACCAGCTTCTCGCCGACCTCGCGGCTGACCGCGCGGCGCGTCAACAGATGCTCGGCGCCATAGGTCTCCGGCGTCTCCGAGAGAATGACGGTGCCGCCATGACGCACGAGAAGGTCGCTCGCCGCGCCCAGCGCGGGATTGGCAGAAACGCCCGAATAGCCGTCGGAACCGCCGCATTGCAGGGCAACCGTCAACTCGCTGGCCGAGACGGTCTCGCGTTTGACGTTGTTGGCGTCGGTCAGCGCCTCCTTGACGAAGGCAATACCGGCCTCGACCGTCTTGCGGGTGCCGCCGACCTCCTGAATGTCCATCGCGCGCAGCCGTCCGGCGAGCTTCTGCTCCTCCATCAGCCCGCCGATCTGGTTGACCTCGCAGCCCAGGCCCAGCACGATGACATGCGAAAAATTAACGTGACGCGCGTAGCCGCCGAGGGTCCGCCGCAGCAGCTTGAGCGGCTCGTCGAGCGTCATGCCGCAACCGGTCTTGTGGGTCAGCGCCACCACGCCGTCGACATTGGGAAAATCGGCCAGCGGATTGGCGCCCGTGAACGGGTTCTTCTTGAACACGTCGGCAACCAGGCTCGCGACATGCGCGCTGCAATTCACCGAAGTGAGGATGCCGATATAGTTGCGGGTGGCGACGCGGCCATCCGGCCTGCGGATGCCTTCGAAAGTGGCCGGCAGATCGAAATTCGGCACCGGCTTGACATCGACGCCGTAGGCGTAGTCCTTGGCGAAATCGCCCATGCCGCAATTCTGCGTATGCACGTGCTGGCCCGGCGCAATCGGCGCGGTGGCAAAGCCGATGATCTGGCCATAGCGCTTGATCGGCTCGCCTTGTGCAATCGGCCTGATCGCGACCTTGTGACCGGCCGGAATCCGCTCCGAGGTGGTGACGCCATCCACCACTGCCATGCCGGACGGCAGGCTCGCACGAGCGATCAGCACGCTGTCATCGGGGTGAAGGCGGATCACGGGGGCCGGAGTCATGGTTGTGTCTCTCAGT
Source organism: Bradyrhizobium sp. STM 3557 (assembly GCF_045571465.1). Lineage (NCBI taxonomy): Bacteria > Pseudomonadati > Pseudomonadota > Alphaproteobacteria > Hyphomicrobiales > Nitrobacteraceae > Bradyrhizobium > Bradyrhizobium sp. STM 3557. The sequence goes on along the minus strand of NZ_CP120697.1, from coordinate 3,142,527 downwards.
TGAGTTTGTGGACGGAGCGAGGGATCAGGCGAATGGTGACTGGCGAATAGCGAATAGAAGCTTCCCTACTCGCTACTCCCTATTCGCCATTCGCCCTTTACGCCTTACCGCCGGAATCCTTCCGCGTTTGGTTCACCTGCATCTTGGCATAGGTCATCATCAGGCCGACCTCGTTCGAGAGCGTCACCAGCTTGAAACCCATGTTGATGGCGCGCACCGCGCCTTCGGCGCCGCTGCAATGGATGCCCGGATTGAGCCCGCGCTTGCCGCATTCCTTGACGATCTTCTCGTAGATCTTGAGGATCTCCGGCTCGTCGCGATCGAGCTTCGGCACCAGCCCATAGGAGAAGCCGAGATCGGAGGGCCCGATATAGACGCCGTCGATGCCTTCGACGTCGAGGATGGCTTCCATGTTCTCGACCGCGGTCTTGGTTTCCATCATCGGCAGCAGCACGATCTCATCATTGGCGGTCTTCTGATACTCGCCGGCGCCCCCATACATGCCCGAGCGGATCGGGCCGTTGGAGCGGGTGCCCTTCGGCGGATACTTGGCGTAAGAGACCAGGTTCCTGGCTTCCTGCGGCGTGTTGACCATCGGGCAGATCACACCGTAAGCACCGCCGTCGAGCACCTTGCCGATGATGCCCGGCTCGTTCCAGGGCACGCGCACCATCGGCGTCACCGGATGGCCGCCCATCGCCTGGAAGCATTGCACCATGGAGAGGTAGTCCTGCACGCCGTGCTGCATGTCGACAGTGACGCTGTCGAACCCGCATTGCGCCACGACTTCCGCCGAGAAGCCGGAGGGAATCGCGAGCCACGCGTTGACAACCGCCTTGCCCTCTGCCCAGACCTGCTTGACCCTATTCTTTGCCACGTGTGCGTTCCTTCCTTGTTGTCCAGACTTGTTGTCATTGCGAGCGAAGCGAAGCAATTCAGACACGACCCACTTAATAACCAGCCCGGATTGCTTCCGCCGTCGCCCTTCGGGCTATGGCGGACAAGTCGTCGCCTTCGGCTCCTCGCAATGACGGTGTTAGGGGGCCGTCGCCCGCTGGATGCTCGCCTCGCTGACGCCGACCTCGCGTGCCGTGTTCACTATCGCCGCCCAGGTGTCGTCCGGCAAGGGCACACCCTTCTTTGTGCGCTCGGCCCGTGTCATCCGCTCGGTGTCGCCGGGGACCAGCACCTGATCGACGCCGGCGACCGGCTTAGTGGCCCGGATGAAATCGGTATAGCGGGTCACCTCGCCGTCGAAGAAATGAGCGGGATCGACCACCTTGGGATCGATGTAGAACGCCAGCATGCCGTTGGCGAAGCGCCGGTTCGCCGAGGTCGCGCCGGTCCCGGTCAGCGCGCCGCCGAGCAGTTCGCAGATGAACGCAAGGCCCGAGCCCTTGTGCTCGCCGAAGGCACGGATCGCGCCGGTGCCCTTGGTGTGGTCGCGCGGACCATCCGGCTCATAAGGCCCGTACAGCACGTGAGGATCCTCGCTCAAGCTGCCGTCAGCATCGATCAACGCGCCTTTCGGTAGCTTCTTGCCGCCGCGGCTTGCGACCAGGCACTTGCCTTCAGCAACGATCGAGGTGGCGAAATCGAGCACGATCGGGTCCTGACCCTCGCGCGGAATGCCGACACAATATGGCGCGGTCGACAGCCGCTTCTCGACACCGCCGTAAGGCGCGACCAGGAGCGAGCCCGCTGCAGTGACGAAATGAACCGATACCAGGCCTTCCGCTGCGGCCATCTCGGCCCAGTCGCCGACGCGGCCGAGATGGCCGGAATTGCGCAGCGCCAGCGCTGTCACGCCGGCCTTCTTGCACTTTTCGATACCCAGCCTCACGGCCTGCGGCGTGACCGTCTGACCATAGCCGAACTTGCCATCGACGACCACGAGCGAGGGCGTGTCGACCACGACCTCCGCGGTCTGGTTCGGCACGATCGAGCCCATCTTCTTCCACCTGATGTAGACGGGAACCCGGATCACGCCGTGGCTATCATGGCCGGTGAGATTTGCCGTCGTCAGATAGGTCGCGATGCGCCGCGCCTCCTCCGCCGACGAATCGGCATGCGCAAAGACGTCGGCAACGAAATCGATGAGGTTTTCGACTTTGATAGTAACCATGATAGCTCGCAGCGTTAGATCAGGCGGGCACCTTGGCGTGACCGCCGAGATAGGCGGCGGCGATGGCCTCGTTGCCCCACAATTCGTCGGGCTTGCCACCCAGCACAATACGCCCGGTCTCCAGCACATAGCCATAGTCGGCAACGGATAGGCCCATGCGCGCATTCTGCTCGACGAGCAGGACCGTGGTGTTGCGGCGGATCTCTGAGATGATCTTGAACACGGCCTGCACGATAACGGGCGCAAGCCCGAGCGATGGCTCGTCGAGCAGCAGGAGCTTTGGCTTCGCCATCAGCCCGCGCGCCACCGCGACCATCTGCAATTGCCCGCCGGACAGCGTCCAGCCAAGCGCGCCTGAGAACTTCCGGATGTCCGGGAACAGGTCGAACATCGCATCCGCCTCGCGCGACAGCAGCGCCTTCGATACCCGGCGATTGGAGGCGCCGAGCATGATGTTCTCCTTCACCGTCAAGCCCGGGAACACCCGCCGCCCTTCCGGAACATGCGAGATGCCGAGTCGCACGATGGCCTCGGGTCCGAGCCCGGAGATCGTCTCGCCGTTGAAGACGATCTCCCCAGAAGTGGGCTTGGACAGACCTGAGATCGCGCGCAACGTGGTCGACTTGCCGGCGCCGTTGGCGCCGAGCAAGGTCACGACCTTGCCTTCCTCGACGCTGAAGGAAACGCCGCGGAGCGCTTCGATCTCGCCGTAGCGGACGACGAGGTTGCGGACTTCGAGCAACGCCATCATTCGCTCCCGAGATAGGCGGACATGACGTCGGGATGGCGCAGCACCGCCATCGATTCGCCATCCGCGATGCGGCGACCGAAATTGAGCACGGTGATGTGCTGGGCCGCTTCCGAGACCAGCGTCATGTCGTGATCGATGATCAGGATGGTCAGCCCCTGCGCTGCGATGCGCTTGAGCAGCTCATGCAGCTCGAGCTTCTCGGTCGAGTTGAGGCCGGCCGCGGGCTCGTCGAGCAGCAGCAAGGTCGGGTTCGAGGCCAGCGCGCGGGCGATCTCGATCAGCCGCTGATGGCCATAGGAGAAGCTGGTAATCAGCTCGTTGGCGCGGTTGCCGAGGCCGACGAAGGTCAGCGCCTCCATTGCGCGCTCGGTGAGCGCCGCTGCGCCCCCTGCCCCGATCGTCGCGTTGCCGGGACGCTCGGCGCCGATCTCGACATTCTCCAGCGCCGTCATCGAGCGGAACAGGCGAATATTCTGGAACGTGCGCCCGAGGCCCGCGGCGCTGCGCTCATGCGGCGGCATGTTGGTGATGTCAGTGCCATCGAGCATGATCGAGCCCGAAGTCGCCTTGTAGAGGCCCGACAGCACATTCAGTGTCGTTGTCTTGCCGGAGCCGTTCGGCCCGATCAGCGCATGCACGCCGCCGCGCCTGACGGCGATATCGACATTGTCGACCGCTTTGAGGCCACCGAAATGCTTCGACAAGCCCTTGACCTCGAGCACGATGTCGCCGCCGACGGTTGCCGGCTTGAGCTGCAGCGGCTTGGTCGCCGGCGGCGCCTTGGTCTTGGCGCGCCAGCGCTCGAAGCCGGCGGTGACGAAGCCCCAGATGCCATCCGGCATGAAGCGGATGATGAGGATCACGAACAGGCCGTAGATCGCGAGGTAAAGCCCCGGCACGCTCTTGAGGAAGCGCAGCCATTCCGGGATCAGGATCAACAGGCCGGTGCCTATCACCGAGCCGATCGGCGAGGCCACGCCGCCGAGCAGCGACATCGTGAGGAACACGATCGATTCGGCGAAGGAGAATTGATCCGGGCTGACATAGGCGAAACCGCCCGCGAACAGCCCACCGGCAAGCCCGCCGAGGCCGGCGCAGATCGCAAAGGCGTAGACCTTGGTGCGGAACACGTCGATGCCGTTGACGCCGGCTGCGAGCTCATTGTCGCGCACCGCGCGCATGGCGCGGCCAAGCCTGGTATCCGGCAGGTGCCAGACCAGATAGCCGACGATCGCCAGCACGGCGACGCAGAACGCCAGATAGCTCTGCGAGGTCCGGAACAGCTCGGGCCGGCCGATGTTGGAAACACCGTCGGGACCATGCGTGATGCCGATTGCGTTGATCATGACGAGCGTCACGATCTGCTGGAACGAGATCGTCACCATCGCGAGATAGTGCCCACCGAGCCGCAAGGTCGACATGCCGAGAAAGGCGCCGGCTACGACCGCAATGCCGCAGCCCGCCAGCAGACAAAGCCAGTAGCTCACATGAAGGTCTGTGGTGCCGAGACCGACCGCATAGGCGCCGAACCCGAAGAAGGCGGCCTGCGCCAGGTTGATCTGGCCGCAAAGGCCCAGCACGACCGAAAGCCCGAACACGGCAACCGAGAACGTGGTCGCCTGCAGCAGGATGTTGAGGACGTAGCCATCGAAGCTCATACCTGCGGCGAGCGCCACGAGGATGGCGGTAGCGATGAAATATGGCACGTGACGGACCAGAGCCGGCCGTGCGCGCAGCACAGGCGTCGTTGCCTGCATGTTGTCGCTCCCCACGCTCATGCTTTTTCCGCCACGCGTTCGCCGAAGATGCCTTGCGGCCGGAAGATCAGGAAGGCGATCAGCACCAGGAAGGCGAAGCCGTCCTTGTAGGGAACGGACACGTAAGCCGCGCCAAACGTCTCGATCACCCCGAGTGCGAGGCCGCCGATGATCGCGCCGGCGACGTCGCCGAAGCCGCCGATGATGGTGGCGGCAAAGGCCTTCAGCGCGATCGTCGAGCCCATCTGGATCGAGACGAACAGCACCGGCGCCACCAGAATGCCGGCGAGCCCGCCGAGCACCGCCGAATAGATGAAGGTGATCATGATCATGCTGGTGACGGAGATGCCGAGCAGCGAGGCCATCTCCTTGTCCTGCGAAGTCGCCTGCAGCTTCTTGCCGAGCATCGTGTGCTCGAAGAACCAATAGTTGAAGATGACGAGCGCGACCGTCACCGCGATGATCAAAAGATATTGGCTATCCAGGTAGACCGGGCCGAGCTGGATGCCGGGCGTATCGAACCAGCCCTGCAGCACCTGCGGCTGCGGGCCATAGATCGCCAGCACGGAATTGGCGAGCAGGATCGAGGCGCCGATGGTCGCGATGATCACGGGCAGATAGCTGCGGTGGCGCAGCGGGTAATAGACGCCAAGATTGAAAATGACGCCGAGCAGCGCCATGCCCGCGAGCGCGATCAGAAACGACAGCCAATATGGCAGGCCGAGCTCGACGCACACGACCATGAGATAGGCGGCGACCATCGAGAACTCGCCTTGCGCGAAGTTCACCACATTGGTGGCGCGGAAGATCAGGACGAAGCCGAGCGCCACCAGCGCGTAGACGGCGCCGATGCCGATGCCCGTGAAGAGCAGTTGCAGAACGAGATCCATGTCAGACCCGCGGACCTTTGAGGGAGCACACCTTATCGAATGATAACGGCCTCCCGCCGATGCGGGAGGCCGTCGCCGCGGATCAGTCTGTAAACTCGATGTGCTTGTCGAAGACGATGCTGCCCTTGTCGTTCTTCACGATGTTGTAGCCGTGCAGCCCGTCGCCGTTCTGGTCGAAATTGTATTCGCCCTCGGCACCCGGGAATTTCTTGGTCGCCAGGATTGCTTCACGGATCTTGCCGGGCTCGGTCGAGCCGGCCTTGTTGATCGCCGCAGCGAGCACGTTGATCGCGTCATAGGTCCAGGAGCTCTGGTTGTCAGGCGCGACCTTGACGAGGTCGCGATAGGCTTTGCCGAATGCCTTCGAAGCGTCGCTGGACTCCTCCGCATAATCTGCAACGCCAAAGGTATTGTAAAGCGCGGGACCGGCGAGCTTCAGCGCGGTGATGTTGACGATCGAGGGCGAGCCGACCCAGGGAATGTTGACACCGAGCTGACGGAGCTGCCGGGCGAAGATGCCGAGGTCGTTCTCGAAGGTGAAATAGGAGCCGAGAATGTCGGCGCCGGACTGCTTGATCGCGAGCACGACCGGCGTGAAATCCTGGCTCTGGTTGGCATAGCCTTGGTCCAGCACCGGAGGTGCACCAAGCTTCTGCAGCGCGTCGGTGAGCGCCTTGCCGCCGGCAGTGCCGAACGCATCGGTCGAATGCAGGACGGCCCATTTCTTCTTGGCTAGCGTGTTGACGCCATATTCGGCGATCACGCGGCCGGAATAGCTGTCATTGGGGCGGAAGCGGAACAGCCACTGATTGCCCATATGGGTCAGGTTCGGATCGGTGCCGCCGATCATCACGGGCTTGCCGAGTTTGAGCACGTCGGGCGCCATCGCGTGCACCTGGGTGGACCGGATCGAGCCGAGGAAAGCGACGATATCGGACTGCGCGGCGAGCTTGGAGAAGGCGAGCACGATGCCAGGATTGGTGGTCTGATCGTCCTCGACGACGAGCTCGGCCTGCTTGCCGAGAATGCCGCCAGCCTTGTTGACGGCGTCGAGCGCGATCTTGGCGCCCTTGATCGCATAGCCGCCGGATTCCGCCGCCGGGCCGGTGACCGGTGCGCACATGCCGATCTTGATGGTTGCACCCTGCGCGCGGGCACTTCCAATGATGGCAGGTGCCGCAAGGCCGGCGACGATGCCGGCCGCGAAATCACGTCTCGTCAAACTCATCTATTTCCTCCCTGGCCACAATTTTTGGGCGGCCTTCATCGATCTTCGCGTGTCGTACGACCGCAGAGTCCACGGCTGTTTAAGGGCTCTTGCGGCCGGAGTAAATTGGCAACGCGACGATATCGGCTGCCGGCAACATCACGTGGCTTCAAATTATTAACGCCGCAAACAGCGCTGCATTCCCTGCTCAAACGCTGTGCATAAAGCAGCCATGCGCTCGGACCGGAGGGCTCATGCAAAAATGTCATTCACGCCTCGTCAACAGGCCCGAGTCCGGTAAGACTTACCTCAAGCTCACCCAGCATCTTCTGCAACTCGCCGAGCTTGCGGGCGCCATAGCGCTGCGCGATCTCAGCGTAGATCGCCTCCGAATGCGGTGCGACCTGCCCTATCAGCCTCAAGCCCTTCGGCGCGATCGAGAGCATGCTGCGCCGCTGGTCGCGCTCTACAAGTTTGCGTGTCACCAGTCCCCGCGCCTCCAGATCCCGTAGAATACGAGACAGGCTCGGCCCGAGCAGGAAGGCGAGATGCGCAAGCTCCGTCACCTCGATCGCATCGACTGCGGCCAATGCACGCAGGATCCGCCATTGCTGCTCGGTGAGGTCGTGCTTGCGCAAGGACGGCCGGAACTGCCGCATGACGGCCTCGCGCGCCCGCAGCAGTGCCATCGGCAACGACTGCGAGAAGTCCCGCATCGGCACGCGATGCACGTCTCTCTCGGTCGTCTTAGATTTCTGCGCCTTCTTTGCCATACAGAACGATCGCGGACACTGGCCGTGTTTGCGGTGCAACATCACGGCTTTGGGGGTTGCCGAGACAATTTAACATGTTAATCATCTCGCAACAGCCCTTAATTTCACCAAGCCCATGGCCCTTTCCGAACACGACATCGGCAGCTGCGCCGGCCGCCTGCATCAGGCGGAGAAGAGCCGTGTCCAGATCCGGCAGCTCTCGCAGGACTTTCCCGACATCACGACCGCAGATGCCTACGCGATCCAGAAGGCATGGATCGACATCAAGCTTGCCGAGGGACGCGTCATCAGGGGCCACAAGATCGGGCTGACCTCGAAAGCGATGCAGAGCGCGCTCAATATCGACGAGCCCGATTCCGGCGTGCTGCTCGACGACATGTTCTTTGCTGACGGCGGTCTCGTGCCATCGGACCGCTTCATCGCCACGCGGATCGAGGCGGAGCTTGCCTTCGTGATGAAGCACCGGCTCTCCGGGCCAGGCTGCGCGCTGTTCGATGTGCTGAGCGCCACCGACTTCGTGGTGCCGGCATTGGAGATCCTCGACACAAGGATCGAGCGCGTCGATCCCAAGACCAAGGCGACACGCAAGATCTTCGACACCATCGCCGACAACGCCGCCAATGCCGGCATTGTGCTCGGCGGCCGGCCGCTTCGCCCGCTCGATACCGACCTGCGCTGGATCGGCGCGCTGTGCATGCGCAATGGCCAGCTCGAGGAGACCGGGCTTGCCGCCGGCGTGCTCAATCACCCCGCGACCGCGGTCGCCTGGCTCGCCAACAAGATCGCCCCGCACGGCCTTGCGCTGGAGCCTGGCCAGGTGGTGCTGGCGGGCTCCTTCATCCGCCCGATCGAAGCGCGCAAGGGCGATACCATTCAAGCCGACTATGGTCCTTACGGAACGGTGAGTTGCTACTTCGCCTGATCCTTGAAGTGATCTTGGGAGTGATCACGCCATGCCGCATTTTTCGATCGAATATTCCGCCAATCTTGATGCGTGTGTCGACATGACCGAGATTTGCGAAATCGTGCGCAAGGCGGCGGTCGAGACCGGCATCTTCCCGATTGGCGGCATCCGGGTGCGTGCGATCCGCTGCGAGGATTACGCGATTGCGGACGGTCGGAACGACTACGGCTTCCTTGCCATGCTGCTGCGGCTCGGCGAAGGCCGCGACCTCGCCGCGCGGCAGAAGGCCGGCGCCCACGTGTTCCAGGTGCTCTCCCGCCATCTCGATCCCGTTTTTGCTCATAGCAAATTTGCGCTCTCCTTCGACATGCAGATCAACGACGCGGCGACGAGCTGGAAGCGCAACAACATTCACGACGCCCTGAAAGCGGAGGCCACCCATGGATAAGGTCACGCCCACATCCGACATCTTCAAAGCCAATCTCGACCGCGCAGCCCCGTTACTAGCCAAGCTGAAAAGCGAAGGCATCGGCCACATGATCGACGGCCAGGTTGTCGGCTCGATCTCGGGCGCGACGTTCGAGACCAGATCCCCGATCGACGGCGCGTCGCTCGCAACGGTGGCTCGCGGCAATGCCGAGGACATCGACCGCGCTGCGACGGCGGCCGCACTCGCTTTCAAGTCCTGGCGCGAGATGGCACCGGCGATGCGACGCAAGCTCCTGCATCGCGTAGCCGATGCGATCGAGGATCACGCCGAGGACATCGCGGTGCTTGAATGCATCGACACCGGCCAGGCCTATCGCTTCATGGCCAAGGCCGCGATCCGCGCTGCCGAGAACTTCCGCTTCTTTGCCGATAAATGCGGCGAAGCTAGAGACGGCCTGAATACGCCGAGCGAGGAGCACTGGAACATCTCCACCCGCGTGCCGATCGGCCCCGTAGGTGTGATCACACCCTGGAACACGCCGTTCATGCTGTCGACCTGGAAAATCGCGCCGGCGCTCGCCGCCGGCTGCACCGTCGTGCACAAGCCGGCGGAATGGTCGCCGATCACCGCGTATCTGTTGGCGAAAATCGTAAAGGAATCCGGCGTGCCGGATGGCGTGCTCAACACCGTGCACGGCCTCGGTGAGGAAGCCGGCAAGGCGCTGACCGAGCATCCGGCGATCAAGGCGATCGGCTTCGTCGGCGAAAGCGCGACCGGGTCTGCGATCATGGTCCAGGGTGCGCCGACGTTGAAGCGCGTGCATTTCGAGCTCGGCGGCAAGAACCCCGTGATCGTGTTCGACGATGCCGATCTCGAGCGGGCGCTCGATGCAGTCGTGTTCATGATCTACTCGCTGAACGGCGAGCGCTGCACCTCGTCCAGCCGTCTCCTGGTGCAGCAGAGCATCGCCGACAAGTTCATCGCAAGGCTCACGGCGCGCGTGCAGGCACTCAAAGTCGGCCATCCGCTTGATCCGGCGACCGAGATCGGGCCGCTGATCCATGAGCGGCATCTCGCCAAGGTCTGCTCTTATTTCGACGTGGCGCGCCAGGACGGCGCCACAATCGCGGTCGGCGGCAAGCCGCATGACGGCCCCGGCGGCGGGCATTACGTGCAGCCGACCCTTGTCACCGGCGCGAATGCAAAGATGCGGGTGGCGCAGGAAGAGGTGTTTGGTCCGTTCCTGACTGTTATCGCGTTCCGCGACGAGGCAGACGCGATCGAGATCGCCAACGATGTGCGCTATGGCCTGACGGGTTACGTCTGGACCAACGATATGGGCCGTGCGCTGCGCGTTGCCGATGCGCTGGAGGCCGGCATGATCTGGCTGAACTCCGAGAACGTCCGTCATTTGCCGACACCGTTCGGCGGCATGAAGGCGTCCGGCATCGGCCGCGACGGCGGCGATTACTCGTTCGACTTCTACATGGAGACCAAGCACGTCTCGCTGGCGCGCGGCACACATAAGATTCAGCGGCTCGGCGTGTAAGGAGTTGGTCATGACCTCCCCTCGCCTTGCCACCTATTCTGTTGATGGCGCGATCCACTACGGCGCCGTTACCGACAAGGGAATCGTCGATCTCTCGGCGCGCTTTGCCGGGGAGTATCCGACCCTGCGGGAGGTGATCGCGGCGGACGCGCTGATGCAGCTGGTTGAGGATACCGCCGGTCGCGCGGCGGACCATGCGCTGGACGCGGTCACTTTGCTGCCGCCGATCCCCGCCCCGGAAAAGATCATCTGCATCGGCGTCAACTATCCCGACCGCAATGCCGAGTACAAGGACGGCCAGGACGCTCCGAAATATCCCTCGATGTTCATGCGCACGCCGCGCTCCTTCGTCGGCCACGGCACCCCGCTGGTGCGGCCGCGCGCCTCGCAGCAGCTCGATTATGAGGGCGAGCTCGTGATCGTGATCGGCAAGGGCGGGCGGCACATCGTCGAGAAGGATGCGCTCGACCACATCGCGGCGCTCACGCTCTGCAACGAGGGCACTATTCGCGACTGGGTGCGGCATGCCAAATTCAACGTCACGCAGGGCAAGAACTTCGATTCCACCGGCAGCCTTGGCCCCTGGATCGTACCCTACACGAATGAAGCGCAGATCGCCGATATCCGGCTGACCACCCGCGTCAATGGCGAATTGCGGCAGGACGACCGCACCTCGCGGCTGATCTTCGACTTCCGCTATCTCATCAACTACATCTCGACGTTCACGACGCTGATGCCGGGCGATGTGATCGTGACGGGCACGCCGACCGGCGCTGGCGCGCGGTTCGATCCGCCGCGCTATCTGAAACCGGGCGATGTGATCGAGGTCGAGGCCGAAGGCGTCGGCCTGCTCCGCAACGGCGTCGTCGACGAAACCCTGTAACTATCGAATTGGAATTGCCATGACCACCATGACCGGCGGCGAAGCGATCGTGAGTAGCCTCGTCGCGCACGGCGTCGATACCGTGTTCGGATTGCCGGGTGCGCAGATCTACGGCCTGTTCGACGCCTTCCATCAGGCGCAGCTCAAGGTGATTGGCGCCCGCCACGAGCAGGCCTGCGGCTACATGGCCTATGGCTATGCGCGCTCGACCGGCAAGCCCGGCGTGTTCAGCGTGGTGCCCGGCCCTGGCGTGCTCAACGCCGGCGCGGCACTGCTGACCGCGTTCGGCGCCAATGAGCCGGTGCTGTGCCTCACCGGACAGGTGCCGACCGAATTCATCGGCAAAGGCCGCGGTCATCTGCACGAGATGCCGGACCAGCTCGCGACCTTGCGCACCTTCGTCAAATGGGCCGACCGGATCGAATATCCTGGCGCCGCGCCGACGCTGGTTGCACGTGCCTTTCAGGAGATGCTGTCAGGCCGGCGCGGCCCGGCCGCGCTGGAGATGCCCTGGGACGTGTTCACGCAAGCGGCGGACACCGAGTCTGTCGCTCCGTTCGCGCCTTTCCCGGCGCCGCGGCCCGATACCGATCGCATCAGCAAGGCCGCTCAGCTGATCAAGGCAGCGAAGGCGCCGATGATCTTTGTCGGCTCCGGCGCGATCCATGCGCGCGAGGAAATCCAAGAACTTGCCGAGATGATCGACGCACCGGTCGTCGCCTTCCGCTCCGGCCGCGGTATCGTCTCCAACGCGCACGAGCTCGGGCTGACCATGGCCGCCGCCTACAAGCTGTGGCCACAGACCGATCTGATGATCGGCATCGGCACCCGCATGGAGCTCTCGACCAGCTTCCGCTGGCCGTTCCGCCCTGACGGACTGAAGTCCGTTCGCATCGACATCGATCCCGTGGAGATGCGGCGGGTCGTCTCCGACGTCGCCGTGGTGGCCGACTCCAAGGCCGGCACCGCCGAGCTGCTCGCGGCCGTCAGCAAGGCAGGCTACGGCAAGACCGTCGGCCGGCGTGCTGCGATCCGCGGAGCCTCTGCGGCGGCCCTCAAGGAGATCCAGCAGGTGCAGCCGCAGATGGCGTATCTCAATGTGCTGCGCGAGGTGCTGCCGCACGACGCCATCGTCACCGACGAGCTGTCGCAGGTCGGTTTCGCCTCCTGGTACGGCTTCCCGGTCTACGAGCCGCGCACCTTCATCACCTCGGGCTATCAGGGCACGCTCGGCTCCGGCTTCCCGACTGCGCTCGGTGCCAAGGTCGCCAATCCCGACAAGCCCGTGGTCGCCATTACTGGCGATGGCGGCTTCATGTTCGGCGTGCAGGAGCTTGCCACGGCCGCGCAGTTCAAGATCGGCGTGGTGACGCTCGTCTTCAACAACAATGCCTATGGCAATGTGCGGCGCGATCAGCGCCAGCACTTCGATGGCCGCGTGGTGGCATCCGATCTCGTCAATCCGGATTTCGTCAAGCTTGCGGAGTCCTTCGGGGTCGGCGCGGCGCGCGTCACTGCACCGGACCAGTTCCGCACCGCGCTGGAGACGGCGCTCAGCGTGGGCGGGCCGTATCTGATCGACATCGAGGTGCCACGCGACTCGGAAGTGACGCCGTGGACGTTCATTCACCCGGCGAGGCCTTGATTGTTCATGCCACCTATCGCGCCCGGCGGAAGGTCAGGTTAATGCGCTTTCGCCCGAGCAGGCCGTGCTCACCGTCGGCGAGGGGCGCCACGCCGTGAAAGGCGAGTCGCTCCGGCCCGCCCCAGACCACGACGTCGCCGTGCTCCAGCCGATAGCGCCGCGTCGGATCGCTGCGCTTCAGCCCGCCGAACAGGAAGGTCGCCGGCAGGCCGAGCGACACCGAGACGATCGGCGCGCCCAGATTGCGCTCGTCGCGGTCCTGGTGCAGCGACAGCCGTGCGCCCGGCTCGTAGCGGTTGATCAGGCAGGCATCGGGCGCGAAGCCGGGAAATCCAGCCTCGGCGGCCGCCTGCTCCGCGAGCGCGCGAAACGGCGGCGGCATCGCCGGCCATGGCTTGCCGCTCTCGGGATCGATGGCGTCATAGCGATAGCCGCTGGCGTCGGAGACCCAGCCGACGTCTCCGCAATTGGTAATCGCGACCGACATCCGGTAGCCGCCCGGCGTGACCAGATGGCGAAACGGCGCCTGCGCGGTGATAGCGTCGATCGCCGCGATCAGCTCATGTTGTTGCGGTCGCGCAAAGCCGCGCAGCAGCAGGGCGCCCTCCGCGAGCTTCTCTCGCGCGGGCCCCGTGGCACCTAAGCTTTCGAACAGATCCGCCGTCACTTACTTCGCATCATGAAAGATGACACCGAGTGTGTGGCGCCGGCCCGAGCGAAGCCGGCTGACGCCATGGCGCATATTGACACGATAGGCCCCGCGCGTCCCCTGCACCGGGCGAACATGCACGGCGAAGGCGACCGCATCGCCTTGGCGCAGCGGCACGACCTCGGCGCGCGATTGCATGCGCGGCCGCTGCTCGGTCAGCACGAACTCGCCGCCCTCGAAATCGCGGCCCGGCTGGGAGAGCAGGATCGCCACCTGAATCGGAAACACGTGCTCGCCATAGAGATCCTGGTGCAGGCAGTTGTAGTCGCCGGCCTCATATTGCAACAATAACGGCGTTGGTCGGGTCTGGCCGGCTCTGTGGCAACGCTGCAGGAAGGCATCGTGATCAGCGGGATAGGAGATGTCGATGCCCATCGTCTGGTTCCAGCGATTGGCGATGCCGACAAGCCGCGCGTAAAGGCGCGGGCGCAACTCCGCGATCGGTTCCGGCAGCGGATAGCTGAAATATTTGTATTCGCCGCGGCCAAAACCGTGTCGCGCCATCACCACGCGGCTGCGGAAATACGCATCGTCAGGATAGAGCGCCGCCAGCGCGCGGCATTCGTCTGGCGACAGGAGGCCTTTCAGGACCGCGCAGCCCTGCCCGTCGAGCTCGCGCTCGATCTCGTTCCAGTCGAGCGTGTCGACACGGGAGGCGGTATCGGATGGAACAGGCGTGGCTGTCTTTGCTGCGGCTTTCATAGCCACAATATCGTATCGCTCCGTCCCGAACGCCACCCGATTTCTGGTGGACGTGATCCCGGAGCGTTGTCTCTGTCCGTCATCGCGAGGAGCGTCAGCGACGAAGCGATCCAGCCTTGTCGTCGCAGAACTGGATTGCTTCGCTGCGCTCGCAATGACGAAACCAGCCATGGTCGTCTGTAGCGATGGCAGACTGCTTCGCGCAGCCGGTCAGCCCCGGATCACGCCCTCCACACCAGCCGCGACCTCGAACAGCTTGCGGTCGTTGCCGGCGGAATGGGCCAGCATCAGGCCGACCGGAATCTCGCCGGCGCGGTGCGCCGGCAGCGAGATCGCGCAGCCGTCGATATTGTTGATCATCGAGGGGTTGCGCAGCGTGCGCAGGTTCTCGCGGGTGAAGGCCTGGTCGTCGGCAAGATCGGCGATCTTCGGCGGCGTGGTGGCGGTGGTCGGCAGCACCAGCGCATCATAGGGCGCGATGCGCGCGGCCGCGCGCGCCACCAGCGAGCGCCGCGCGGCGAGGATCTCGATATAGTCGGCTGCGGAGATGCTCTCACCGCGCATGATCCGCGCCGCCACGCGCGGGTCATACATGTCCCCCTTGCTGGTGATGAGGTAACGGTGCCAGGCATAGGCCTCGGCGGGAGAGAAGCCGCCTTTCGCGTTGATGACGCCGACGTCCAGGAATTCAGGCATCTCGATACGCTCGATCAGCGCGCCATGGCTCGACAAGCTCTCCAAAGCGCGCTCGAATGTCGTCGTCACGGCGTCATCGAGATCGTCAAGCACCACCGTGGTTGGCACGGCGAGCCGCAGGCCTTTGACCGGGCGCGGCATGAGCGCGGCAATCGGCTCATCCGCCAGCACGGCGTCGAGGATCGCGCAGCACTCTACGGTATTGGCGAGCGGTCCAAAGCTGTCGAGCGTCGAGGACAGCGGCACGCCGCCGTCGAGCGGCACGCGCGATTGCGTCGGCTTGTAGCCGACGATGCCGTTGAAGGCCGCCGGAATGCGGCAGGAGCCGCCGGTGTCGGTGCCGAGCGCGCCATAGGCCATGCGGTCCGCGATCGAGACTGCCGCACCGGAGGACGAGCCGCCGGGCACGTAGCCGATGTCGCGCCTGTAGACGCTCTTCGGCGTGCCGTAGTGCGGATTGATGCCGATGCCGGAATAGGCGAATTCGGTCATGTTGGTGCGGCCGATCACGACGAAGCCGGCGCGCCGCAGCCGCGCCACGGCCGTGGCATCGGCTGCCGCCGGCGCAGAATCTTCCAGCGCGCGCGACCCGGCGCGCGTCACCTGCCCCTCGATGTCGAACAGGTCCTTGATCGACACGGGAATGCCGGCAAAGCGCGATGGCGCGGCATTGGCGCGGCGCAGCGTGTCCATCGCATCGGCCGCCGCCAGCGCCGCGTCACGGTCGACATGGATGAAGGCGCGCTGGCCTTCGCCGGCGGGATCGGCGATCCGGCTCAGACATTCCTCGACCAGCTTGCGAGACGTCGTGCGTCCGGCTGCGAGGTCGTCGGCCAATGAGACAAGAGTCGGAACTGCTGAGGTCATGGTGTCCTATCGTGCTTCGTCCGCGGCCAAAGCCGCTGCGCTATCATCTAGTCCATACCGGAGCGCCTTGCTCGCGACAATGCCAGCGGGATGACCCCCGACCCGCGCTTGACTACTTCAAGCCGAAATAGGCCCGCCGCAACGCCTCATTGTCGGACATCTCGGCCACCGTGCCGGAGAAGCGGATGCGGCCGCCTTCCAACACGAACACCCGCGTCGCGACCTCGAGAAAGCCGATATTCTGCTCGGCGACGAGCAGCGCAATGCCGCGGCCCTGCAGGTCACGCAGGATGCGGATCACTTCCTTGACGAACAGCGGCGACAGGCCGGCCGACGGCTCGTCCAGCACCAGGAGCTTCGGCTCGGCCGCCATCGCCTTGGCCATCCCAAGCATCTTGCGCTGGCCGCCGGACAGGGTGGAGGCGGCATCCCTGCGCTTGTCGCGCAGCACCGGAAACAGGCCGTAAAGCTCGTCGAGCCGGCGATTCGGATTGGCATGGCCCAGGGCCTGAGCGCCGATGCGGATGTTCTCCTCGATCGACAGGTCCGGAAACACCGCGAGTTCGGACATGTAGGTCATGCCGCGGCGCATCCGGTCGCTGGATCGCATTTGCGTGATATCGTCGCCGCCGAGCCGGATGCTGCCCTGGCGCGCATCGATCAGCCCGACCAGCGATTTCAGGAAGGTGGTCTTGCCGGCGCCGTTGGCACCGAGCAGCAGCACGGTCTCGCCCGGCCGCACGTCGAGATCGACGCCCCACAGCACCTGCATGGTGCCGTAACCGGCGTCGACGCCGGAAGCGACGAGCAGCGGCATCGTGTCAGACGGCATGCTCGCCTCCCAGGAACACCTCGATCACCTGCGGCTGTTTCACCGCTTCGGCGAGCTTGCCTTCGAAGATCTCTCTGCCCGCATTCATGACGATGACGCGGTCGGTGATGTGCTCGATGAAGCCCATCAGATGCTCGACAACGATGATGGCCATGCCCTTCGCCGCCAGCGCCTTGATGCGCTCCGCGATCCAATCGAGCTCAGCCGGATTGAGACCCGCGGCGAGTTCGTCAAGCAACAACAGCCGCGGCGCGGTCGCCAGCGCGCGGGTGAGATCGAGCATCTTCTGCTGCGCGCTGTTGAGGTCCGCCGCCGGTCGGCCGGCAATCTCGATCAGTCTATATTCCTCCAGCAGCGCATCGATCGATGCCGGCGACGCGGTTGCATTGCCATAGGCGGCCGCGACCTCGACGTTCTCGCGCACCGACAGCGACATGAACGGCTTCGGCACCTGGAAGGTGCGGTTGATGCCGCGATGCACGAGCTTATGCGACGCGACGCCACCGATCGCAGCGCCGTCGAATGTGACATCGCCGCCATCGGGCGCATAAAGCCCTGAGACGACGTTGATCGCGGTGGTCTTGCCGGAGCCGTTGGGGCCGACGAGACCGAGGATCTCGCCGGGCACCACATGGAAGGTCAGGCCGTCGAGCGCGGTGAAGCCGCCAAAACGCTTCACCAGCCTGCCAACGTTGAGAATGGGTTTGGTCTCAGGGGACACGCCAGCCCCTCCGCGTCGCCAGCGACATCAGTCCGGCCGGCAGGAACAGCACCAGACCCATGATCAAGAGGCCATAGATCAGCTGGAAATATTGCGGCGTGGTGAAGCCGATCAGATTGTAGATGCCATAGAGGATGACGACGCCGATGATCGGGCCCAGGATAGTGGCGACGCCGCCGAACAGCGCAAACACGATGGCGAAGATCGAGAACTCGCCGGAGAATACGTTATCGGGATAGAACACCGAGACGTACCAGGCATAGACGCCGCCCGCGAGGCCTGCGACCAATGCCGAGGCAAGCCAGGCGATCACGCGCATCTTGACGACATTGACGCCGGCCATCGCCGCGCTCACCGCATCCTCGCGCACCGCCTGCAAGGCGAGGCCGAAGCTCGAATTCCGCAGGTAAACCACGCCACCAAGTGTCAGCGCCAGCACCACCAGCGCGGCATCATAGGCGAAGGTCGGATTGAAGGTGCCAGTCAGCGAAACGCCGTAAGGCCCCTTGGTGATGCTCTCCAGCGCCGGATTCGCGACGAAATGCAGCACCGCGAGCGAGGCCGCAAGATTGGCGATGGCGAAATAGGCGCCGGTGAGCCGCAGCAGCGGCGTCAGCAAGAGCCCGAGCGCGACGCCGACGAGGCCAGCCACCAGCACGGCCAGCACCGCTGGCGTCTGCAGATGCATCACCATGATGGCAAAGCCATAAGCTCCGGCGCCAAAGAAGCCGACATAACCGAACGGCAGATAACCGGTGAAGCCGTAGATGATGTTCACGCCCTGGGCGAGGATCAGGAAGATCACGAAATTGAACAGCAGAAGATGGTTTTGGTACACGCCGGGCAGCACCGCGAACACGACGACCAGCGGCAGCAGAATGAACAGCGTATGCTGAAGACTTTTATGCAACGCGCACCCGCCTTCCGAGCAGGCCGCTCGGGCGCAACAACAGGATGAGGATCAGCAGCACATAGGGCAGCAGGTCGGCCCATGACGAGAGATAGGTCTGCACCAGCATGTAGCAGACGCCATAGACGATGCCGCCCAGCGCCGTCCCGAGAGGGTTGCCGAGCGAGCCGAGCACGACAATCGCGAACGACGTCACGGTGGCATCGGCGCCGAAGGCCGGCGTGATCGATCCGAACATGAAGGGCGCGAACACGCCGGCAATGCCGGCGAGGCCAAGCCCGATGCCGAAGGCGGCCGCCGAGACGCGATCGACATCGATGCCGGTCGCGAACGCCTCGTCGCGCCGCGACATGACGGCGCGCGTGAGGGTGCCGAGCCGGGTGCGGTAGAGATAGAGATAGACGAGAGCGATCGCGATCAGACTGGTCACAGCCGCAATCACCCACGGCGCCGGAAAGCCCTGGCCGAGAATCTGGATCGGACCGCCCCGACCCGGCGTGCCGCCGAACCATTTGACCTTGATGGTCGTAAAGACAGTGCCGAGCAGACGGGTCTGGATCGACCGCTCGCTGGTGCCTGCGAAGATCGTGGTGATCGCCTCGACCACCTGCGACAGGCCGAAGAACAGGATGATCGAGAGCATCTCGGGATTGCTCGAGCCCTGCAGCCGCGGCACCAGCACCCAATACAGCAGGACGCCCGCGATCAGGAACACGATGAAGGCGAGCGGCACCGCGAACAAGGGATCGATGCCGGCCATCGCCACCACGCCGAGCGCGATGAACGCACCCAGCATGATGGTGTCGCCATGCGCAAGATTGACGATGCGCATGACGCCGAACACAAGATTGAGGCCGATACCGACCAGGCTGAAATAGAGGCCGAACAGCACGCCGGCAATCAGCGCATAACTTAGCATCTCGCCCCGCCCCGGCGTCGCCTTCCTCGCTGCCGCAAGATCATGGCGCCGGATAGACCGGCTTGCCGGTGGCGGTCTCGTGCGGATAGATCGAGACGAACTTGATGTGGCCGTGCTCGTCGAGCTTGAGCTGGCCGAGCGGCGTCAGCTCACCGATCTGGCCACCCATCTCGTCGAGCGCGAAGGTGCCGTCGAGCGTCTTGAGCTCGCCCGACAGCGAGAACACGGCGCGGCGCAGCTCCATCTGGTCGAGCGAGGTCGCAACCGAAAGCGTCTTCTCGATCACGAGCGCGGTGGTGTAGCCCGCCACCGCGTTGAAGCCGAACTCGATCTTGCCGTCCGGATATTTCTTGTCCCAAGCGGCGCGGTAATCCTTCATCGGCATGCCGAAATTGACGGGATAGTCGAGCTCGGACGGCGGCACATAGGTCCAGATATTCTCGAGGCCCTTGGCACCGATGTTCTTTTCCAACAGTTCTGTCTCGAGACCGGCATAGATTGCAAACAGCATCTTGAAGTTGACGCCGACGTCCTGGACGTTGCGCAGGAAAGCGATGTCGTTCGGCGCGTAGCCGAAATGGATCACCGCATCCGGGTTGGTGTTGGCGATGTTGTTGATGATGACCGTGTAGTTGGTGGTCTCGGTCGGCACGCCCTGGTCGTAGACGATCTCGATCGGCGCGCCCGATTCCTTGACGAACTTGCGGAACGCATTGGCCTGGGTGCCCGTAAATTCGTTGGTCGCGTAGAGGATCGCGACCTTCTTGATGCCGAGACCCGGGCCGTCATGGGTGATGAAATCAGCGACTGGCTTCGGCCAGATCGTCGAGACCGGGTCAGCCATCAGTGCAATATAGGGATTGTCCTTGGAGAAGAAGCTCGCGCCGGTTCCGGTCTGATCGAACAGGAACATCTTGTGGTCGCGCGCGATCGCAACCGCAGGCGCGGTCAGCACCGAGCCGGAATCGGCGACCAGGAGGTCGACCTTGTCCTGAGTGACGAGCTGATTGTACAGCGTCGACGCCGTGGCCGTGTTGCTCTGATCGTCATAGGAGATGAGTTTGACCGGCAGCTTCTTGTCGAAGGCCTTCACATAGACGCCGCCATCGGCGTTCTTCTGGTCGACCCAGAGCTTCAGCGCGCTGTAAACGGGCATCGAGATCGAGGCATAACGGCCGGAGGACGCGTAGAGCGTGCCGATCTTGATCTCGGCGGGCGCATCCGCGGCAAAGGCCGCGCCGGCGAAGGCCAGACTTGCGGCCAATGCCGCACCCGTCATCTTCAACATCCGTTTCTTCTCCCGTTCGTTATATTTTTCGTCCGGCGGCAATCTACCGCGACATCGCGGCGAGACAAGCCGTCCAGCCTTATTCATTCGGCGCATGCCGGAATGGGCGGCATGCGTGCGAACTGATGGACCGTTGACGCCAAATAGTCAAATGTCGCATCCAAATCGAAATGAGCGGGCCGCTCGAGCCCGCCTTCCGGAGGGAATACCGCAATGGCAGAGCCGGCCCGCGCACGACCGAAACCGACACCCGAGACGCAGCACTTCTGGGATGGCACCAAGGCCGGCGAGCTGCGGCTGCAGCGCTGCGACTCCTGCGCGCATGTCTACTTCCCGCCGCGTCCGTTCTGCCCGTCCTGCGCGAGCCGCAAGGTCAGCGTGTTCAAGGCGTCGGGCCGTGGCACGCTCTATAGCTACGTGATCAACCACCGCCCCGCAGCGCCAGGCTTCACGCCGCCTTATGCGATCGCGGTGGTTGAGCTCGCGGAGGGACCGCGCATGATGAGCAATATCGTCGATTGTCCTCAGACGCCGGAGGCGCTCGTGCTCGACATGAAGCTCGAGGTCACCTTCCAGGCGCTCGACGACAAGATCACCCTGCCCGTATTCCGTCCGGCCGAGGGGTAAGGCGATGCGCAGGACTCAAGTTGCGGTCGTCGGCGCGGCAGAGACCACCGAGCTCGGTGTCATCCCCACCATGTCGCAGATCCAGCTGCACGCGGATGCGGCGCTGAACGCGATCGCCGATGCGGGCCTCAAACTGTCCGACATCGACGGCTTCGCCACCGCGGTCGAGACACCGCAGCAGATCTGTCACTATCTCGGCATCACGCCGACCTGGGTCGACGGCACCTCGGTCGGCGGCTGCTCGTTCATGCTGCATGTCCGCCACGCCGCAGCGGCGATCGAGGCCGGGCTATGCAAGACCGTGCTGATCACCCATGCCGAGAGCGGCAAGTCGATGATCGGCAAGCAGCCGCGGTCGATTCCCGCCGACAGTCTGCAAGGCCAGTTCGAGGCGCCGTTCGGTGTCTATGGGCCGCCCAGCATGTTTCCGATTCCGGTGCTCCGCTACATGAAGACCTATGGAATCACCCATGAGCAGCTTGCGATGGTCGCCGTGGTGCAGCGGGAATGGGCGGCGAAGAATCCACGCGCGACCATGAAGGATCCGATCACGGTGGACGATGTGCTCAACTCGCGCATGATCGCCTATCCGTTGCGCCTCTTGCAATGTTGCCTCGTCACCGACGGCGGCGGCGCGCTGATTCTGACCTCGGCTGATCGCGCCAAGGACTTCCCGAACAGGCCGGTCTACATCCTTGGCACCGGCGAGAGCGTGGAGACGCCGATGGTGAGCCAGATGGAGACCTTCACCTCCTCCCGCGCCTTCAAGGTCGCTGGCCCTCTCGCCTTCAAGGAAGCGGGCGTCACCCACAAGGATGTGGATCATCTGATGATCTACGACGCGTTCGCGCATCTGCCGCTGTTCGGGCTCGGCGATCTCGGCTTCATGCCACATGAGGAGACCGGCAGGTTCATCGCCGACGGCAACACGCGTCCCGGTGGCAAGCTGCCGCTCAACACCAATGGCGGCGGCCTCTCCTACATGCACTCGGGCATGTACGGCATGTATGCGCTTCAGGAGAGCGTGCGGCAGATGCGCGGCATCGCGCCCGCGCAGGTTCCGAACGCGAAGATCTCGGTTTGCCACGGCGTCGGCGGCATGTTCGCCGCGAGCGGCACGATCATATTCACCAACGAAAACTAGCCGTCATTGCGAGCGCAGCGAAGCAATCCAGGGCTACACGAAGATAGAACTGGATTGCTTCGTCGCTTCGCTCCTCGCAATGACGGTCGCTAACTCCATCAAGAGGATCACGATATGGCACAATCCAGAACTCTCGACGGCAAAGTCATCGTCGTCACCGGCGCGGGGCGCGGCATCGGCCGGGAGATCGCGCTGCTCTGCGCAGCCGAAGGCGCCAAGATCGTGGTCAATGATCCCGGCAGCGCCTCCGACGGCTCGGGCTCCAGCGCGGCTCCGGCCGAGGAAGTGGTCGAAGAGATCAAGAAGCGCGGCGGCATTGCGGTGGCGAATTTCGAGTCGGTGGCCGAGGCCATTCCAGCCAGCAAGATCGTCAAGACCGCCACCGATCACTTCGGCAGGCTCGACGGCGTCGTCAATAATGCCGGCATCCTGCGCGACATGATCTTCCACAAGATGAGCGTGGAAGCGTTCGAAGCCGTCATCAAGGTGCATTTGATGGGCTCGTTCTATGTCTCGCATGCCGCAGCCCGGCTGTTCCGCGAGCAAGAAAGCGGCTCCTTCGTGCATTTCACCTCGACCTCCGGCCTGGTCGGCAATTTCGGCCAGGCGAACTACGCCGCCGCCAAGCTCGGCATCGTCGGCCTGTCGAAGTCGATCGCGCTCGACATGGGCCGTTTCAACGTGCGCTCCAACTGCGTCTCGCCGTTCGCCTGGAGCCGCATGATCGGCACCATCCCGACCGAGACCGAAGCCGAGAAGGCGCGCGTGGAAAAGATCAAGCAGATGGGACCGGAGAAGATCGCGCCGGTCGTGGCCTATCTGCTCGGCGATGCTTCGAAGGATGTCACCGGGCAGATCTTCGCCGTGCGCATGAACGAGATCTTCCTGATGGGCCAGTCGCGCCCGCTGCGCTCGGTCCATCGCGGCGAAGGCTGGACGCCGCAAACGGTCGCGGAGCATGCGATGCCGGCACTGAAGCCTTCGTTCTACAAGCTCGATCGTTCGGCCGACGTGTTCGGCTGGGATCCGATCTGAGCCACCGGTCTGCATCCCGTTGCGCCGCGGCAAAACTGCTTGCAGCGCAACCATCGCAAGTTGTCTTGCAACCAACTTGCCCGCATTGTGCCCCGATTGTGGCGTACGCTGTCCTTCCAACAAAAACCTGGGAGGACGCACATGACAAATCGGCGACAGATCCCTGACGATGCGATGTCGGTCGAAGCTGAGGGCTTCGACCGGCGTACACTCCTGAAAGGCGCCGCGGCGCTCGCGGCGACGGCTGTGACGACACAAGCGGCGTCTGGCGAGACCGTGCCGCCGCTTGGCCAAACCGGCACTCCGAGCAGGGCAACCGCCCCGCTTCCTCTGGGGCCACTCCCCGGAAGCCGCTATCCGGATTCCCATCTGGAATCGGCACATCCCAAGACGTCATTCGGGCCCGCCGGATTCCCGGCCTTCGCAGGCACTATGGCGGTCGAGCGCGTCGCAACCGGCTTCCGCTGGGCCGAGGGCCCGGTCTACTTCCCGGCCGGACGCTACGTGCTGTTCAGTGACATCCCCAATAACCGCATCATGCGCTTCTCGGAGGATGACGGACATGTCAGCGTCTATCGCCAGCCGTCGATGAACTCGAACGGCAACACCATCGATCGGGAAGGACGCCTGCTGACGTGCGAACATAGCGGCCGGCGCGTCACCCGGACCGAGCTTGACGGCTCGATCACCATCATCGCCGACAAATACAACGGCAAGCGGCTGAACTCGCCAAACGACGTGGTGGTCGCGTCCGATGGTTCGATCTGGTTCACCGATCCGGTCTACGGCATTGGTGGATTCTATGAGGGCGTCAAAGCCACTCCCGAGCAGGAAAAGCATAACGTCTACCGGGTCGACCCCAAATCCGGGGACATCAAAGTGGTCGTCGATGACTTCGTGGAGCCCAACGGCCTCGCTTTCTCACCCGACGAGAAGAAGATCTATATCATCGACACCGGCTTCACCGACGGGCCGGACAACCCGTCGCATATCCGCGTGTTCGACGTGGATCTTGCAGCCGGGAAGCTGTCGAACAGCAAGGTCTTCGCCGAAATGCCCAAGCCCAGCATTACCGATGGCCTTCGCACCGACAGGGACGGGCGTGTCTGGTGCTCAGTGGGCTGGGGCGATCCGAACGAGGACGGCGTGCGCTGCTACACGGCGGAGGGCGATCTCCTTGGCAAGATCCACATCCCGGAAACCGTCGCCAATCTGTGTTTCGGCGGCCAGCAGCGAAACAGGCTTTATATCTGCGGCTCGTCATCGCTCTACGCAGTCTACACGAGCGTGCAGGGTGCACTGAAGCCGTGACCCGCCTCGTGGACAATGCGCACGTATAATTGCCAGCGAGTAGCGAATGGGGAGTAGCGAATAGGGAAGAAACCCTATTCGCCATTCGCCATTCCCTATTCGCCTATCCTGTATTCCGCAAGCCCGCCGAAATGCCGTTGATGGTGAGCTGGATACCGCGCAGCACCTGCTCATCCGGACTATGCGCGCGATGCGCCCTCAGAAGCTCGACCTGCACATGATTGAGCGGATCGAGATAGGGGAAGCGGTGGCGAACCGAGCGCTCCAGCAGCGGGTTGCCTTGTAGCAGCCGCTCCTGTCCCATGATCTCGTGCAGCGTCCTGACCACGAGCTCCCATTCGTGGCGGATACGGCCGAAGATCGTCCTTCGCAGCTCCTCGTCCGGCACCAGCTCGGCATAGCGTGAGGCGATCGCGATCGAGCTCTTGGCCAGCACCATGTCCATGTTCGACAGCAGCATGCGGAAGAACGGCCACTCGCGATAGAGCTCTTTCAGGAACGCCATGCCGCGATCGGGATTTTCCGCGATCCAGGTCTCCACGGCGCTGCCGAAGCCGTACCAGCCCGGCAACATCAGCCGGCATTGCGCCCAGGAGAACACCCAGGGAATCGCGCGGAGGTCCTCGATGGCGCGGGTCTTCTTGCGCGAGGCGGGACGGCTGCCGATGTTCAGCGTCGCGATCTCGTTGATGACGGTCGAGGCCCAGAAATAGTCGACGAACCCGTCGGTCTCATAGACCAGGCCGCGATAGGCCTTGAAGGCGAGCTCGGAGAGCCGGTCCATCGCGGTGAGATACTCGCGCTTCGGCGCCGGCTGCCGCGGATGCAGCAGGCTCGCCTCCAACGTCGCCGCCGCCAGGATCTCCAGATTGTTGCGGCCGACCTCGGCGTTGGAATATTTGCTGGAGATGATCTCGCCCTGCTCGGTGATCCTGATCTGGCCGTTCACCGCGCCGCCGGGCTGGGCAATGATCGCATCATAGCTCGGGCCGCCGCCGCGACCGACCGAGCCGCCGCGGCCATGGAACAGCCGCAAGCGCACGCCGTGGCGTTCGAAGATCTCGACGAGGCCGATCTCGGCCTTGTAGAGCTCCCAGCCCGAAGTGACGAAGCCACCGTCCTTGTTGCTGTCGGAATAGCCGAGCATCACCTCCTGGACCGCGCCGCGGCTATCGACCAAGCGGCGATAGTCGTGCAGCGCCAGCATGCGGTCCATGATGGCGCTGGAAGCCTGCAGGTCCTCGATGGTCTCGAACAGCGGCACGATGTTGACCGCGCTGCGCCCCGAAGGATCGATCAGCCCGACCTCCTTGAGCAACAGCGCCACCTCGAGCATGTCGGACATGCCCTTGCACATCGAGATGATGCATTGGGGGATCACGTCGGCGCCGAACTTGGCGTGGGCCTCGGCTGCCGCACGGAAGACGTCAAGCTCGCCGACCGTCTCGTCGCTGTATTTGACGAATTGCGAGACCAGCGGCCGCGCATTGCGCAGCTCGCTGAGCAAAAGGCCAACGCGCGCGTCCTCGCCGAGCGCGAGATAGGACATGCCGGGCATCGCGGTATCCAGCAGCTCCGCCACGGTGCGCTCGTGAACGGCGGAATTCTGACGGATGTCGAGCCGCGCCAAGTGGAAGCCGAAGCAGTCGACCGCGCGGCGCAGCAGCCGCAGCCGTCCGCGTGCGATCACGCGCGCATTGTTCGATATCAGCGAGCGGTGCAGGATGTCGAGATCACCCTGGAATTCCCTCACGCTGGTGTAGGCCGCCCCCTCGCCCACAGGCGGCCGGCTGATCTGGACACCGAGCTTTTTCGCTGTCGCGGTCAGTCTGGCATAAATACCTGACACGGCAAGCCGATACGGCTCCCCTCTCCGGTGCGGCGAGGTATCGGGCGAGCGTTCGGCAAGCCCGCGCAGATCGTCGGAAATATCGGCGAGATGTGCGGCGATCGAGAGTTCGCCGCCCAGCACATGCAGCTCTTCCAGATAGTAGTGCAGCACCAGGCTGGACTGCAGCTTCAACGTCCCGCGCATCACCTCGGCAGTGACGAACGGATTGCCGTCGCGGTCGCCGCCGATCCAGCTTCCCATCCGCAGGAACGAGGCCAGCTCGCCGGCGCTCTCCCCGCCGTTGTCGAGATGATCCTCCAGCGCGCAGAGCAACCGTGGCACCTCGCGCAGGAAGGTGTAATCGTAGAAGGCTAGCCCGTTGGTGACCTCGTCGAGCACGGTCAGCTTGGTCCGGCGCAGCAGATTGGTCTGCCACAGGGTCAGGACGGCACGGCGCAGCGCCTCATCGCTGGCCTCGCGCTCGTCGGGCGTCATTTGCATGCGCTCGCGCCTGTCCAATAGCGCGGCGATCTCCATCTCGCGGTCCATCGTGCTCTTGCGCCGGACCTCGGTCGGATGCGCGGTCAAGACCGGGCTGACCAGCGCGCTCGCGAAAAACTTGCGCAAGTCGGCCGGTTTCAGGCCGGCGGCCGTCGCATGCGCCAGCGTCTCGGCGAGCATGCCGCCGCCGCCTTTGGCGCTGGCGCGGCTGCGCATCTGGCGGATGTTGTTGTGATCCTCGGCGATATTGGCGAGATGCGAGAAATAACTGAAGGCGCGGACGATGCGGACGGTGTCCGCGATCGACATACTATTGAGGATGGACTCCAGCTCCTGGCGCGCCTGCCTGTCCTCGTCGCGGTGAAAGCGGACCGAGGTCTGGCGGATGCGCTCGACCAGCTCGAAAACATCAGCCCCCTCCTGGTCGCGCACGGTGTCGCCAAGGATGCGGCCGAGCAGCCGGATATCATCGCGCAGCCGGGCGTCCTCCTCAGTCGCTTGCGCCTCTTGAACGCGTTCTTGGGCGCGGTTGGATTTCATTTCTGCATCCGAAAGCATGGGCTGCGGCGACATCGCTGGTCTCCAGAAGCTGCCCGGCGGCGTAACAGTCTGCAAGTTTTTTGCCGCAGTGCAAGATGAAGATGCAGGCGATGCTTGCTCCACCTCGGTGTCGTCCCGGCGCACGCACGTCGGCACGCTGAGCACGACGATGTTCTTCCCATCTTTGCCCGTCGAAGACCTCATGGTGAGGAGCGCGCTTGCGCGCGTCTCGAACCTCGAGGCCCAAACTGCGAGGGCCATTCTTCGAGACGCGGCCTAACGGCCGCTCCCGGAATGAGGATCGAGATCGACTATCCATCCACAAACCTCGGTGCGCGCTTCTCGATGTTGGCGCGCACGGCTTCGAGCTGGTTCGGGCTGCCGATCAGCTTCTGCTGCTCGACCGACTCGGCGAGCAGCGCAGGCCCGGGATCGACGGACAGATTGTTGAGCATGCGCTTGGCGGCGCGGATCGCATCGGGGCTCTTGCCGGCGATCTCGCGCGCGGTCTCCAGTGCTGCCGCGCGCGGGTCGTCGCAGATGCGGGTGACGAGGCCATACGACTGGCCTTCCTCGGCGGAGAACACGCGTCCCGTATAGGTGAGCTCGCGCAAGAGATCGTCCCGCATCAGGGTCGCAAGAATCGGCGTGCCGGCCATGTCCGGCACCAGGCCCCATTTGATTTCCATGATCGACATTTTGGTATCCGGCGCGACGTAGCGCATGTCGGCGCCGAGCGCGAGCTGGAAGCCGCCGCCATAGGCGACACCATGCACCGCAGCAATCACAGGCACAGGCAACTGCCGCCATCCCCACACCGCCTGCTGGGCGAAATTGGCCTGACCGTGGGTGCGAACGGTGAGGTCACGCTTCTCACCGCCGGGAATGCCATTGCCGCCACTCTCCTTCATCGCCGCGAAGCGGCCCATATCGAGGCCGGCGCAGAATGCCCGCCCCTCTCCGGACAGCACCACCGCCCGCAAGCGTTTCTCGCGCGACAGCCGCTCTGTCGCCGCAACCAGCGCCTCGAACATCGCCATGTCGAGCGCGTTCATCTTATCGGCCCTGACCAGACGGACGTCGGCAACGCCGCTTGTCACCTCGATCGCGACGCGATTATCCATGGAACGCTTCTCCCTTGTCTCTTTCCGGCTTTACAGAAGGCCGGCACAGCGATCTAGTCAATCGACCAATTAACTGAGAATCTTTTTCAGGCGGATACTCCCATGTTCAAAAATGATCTTCTGATTGGGCGGCGTATTCTGGTGACCGGCGGCGGCACCGGCCTCGGAAAAGCGATGGCTGCACGCTTCCTGCAGCTCGGCGCAGAAGTGCATATTTGCGGAAGGCGGAAAATCGTCTGCGACGAGACCGCAACGGAGCTGATGGATCTCTACGGCGGCCGCGTCACCAGCCATGGTGTCGACATCAGGAATGCGCAGGCCGTCGACGACATGATCGAGACGATCTTCACGGATGCCGGACTCACTGACCTGATCAACAACGCGGCCGGCAACTTCATTTCTCGCACCGAGGAGTTGAGTCCGCGCGGCTTCGACGCGGTCGCCAACATCGTCATGCATGGCACCTTCTACGTCACCCACGCGGTCGGCCGGCGCTGGATCGCCGCGAAACAGCCCGGCAACGTCGTCTCGATCACGGTGACCTGGGTGCGCAACGGCTCGCCTTACGTGGTGCCGTCGGCGATGAGCAAGGCCGCGATCCACGCCATGACGATGTCGCTTGCCACCGAATGGGGCCGCCACGGCATCCGTCTCAACACGATCGCACCAGGCGAGATTCCCACTGAAGGCATGAGCAAGCGCATCAAGCCCGGCGATGAAGCGGGCGCGCGCACTAAGGCGATGAACCCGATGGGCCGGACCGGCACCATGGAGGAGCTGCAGAACCTCGCGGTATTCCTGATCTCCGGCGGCTGCGACTGGATCAATGGCGAGACCATCGCGATGGACGGTGCACAGGCGCTGGCCATGGGCGGCAATTTCTATCAGTTGCGCGACTGGAAGGACGAGGACTGGGCCAAAGCCAGGGAGTCCATCAAGGCGCAGAACGATAAGGACCGCGCCGCACGCGGCAGCTGACGCCTCCGCGATATCGAACGACGCGTGTCTCGATCTCGCTCGGGGCATCGCCAACAAGAATAACGACGACAGACAAGTCAGCAGCGGAGGGGAAACATGTCCGTCTCGACGGCAGCGACGACGCTTGTCTACGTCGTGCGCAACCAGGCACGCGTGCGGGGCGACGACATCGCGTTCGAGTTCGAAGGTCGCGTCACGCGCTTTGCCGATTTCGATCGCAAGACCGATCAGGTGGCCAATGCGTTGCAAGCGCTCGGCATCGCGCCCGGCGAGCGGATCGCCTATCTCGGCAAGAACAGCGACATCTATTTCGAGCTGCTGGTCGGCGCGATGAAGGCCAAGATCGTGATGGCGCCCGTCAACTGGCGGCTCGCAGGACCCGAGGTCGCCTTCATCGTCGAGGATTGCAAGGCCCCTGCCCTGTTCGTGGGCCCCGAGTTCATCGGCTTGGTCCGCAGCATCCGCGCGCAACTGCCGAGCGTGCGCCATATCATTACGACCGAGGGCGGCACGGGCGAATGGCAGGATTTCACTGCTTGGCGCGATGCCCAAAGCACCGATGCTCCTCATATCGAAATCGGCCCGCAGGATGTCGCGCTGCAGCTCTATACCTCCGGCACCACGGGCAAGCCGAAGGGCGCCATGCTGTCGCACGCCAACTTCCTCAATCTGGTCAATAGCGGCAATGCCGAGGAACGGCCGGACTGGAACAAATGGACCACCGATGACGTCTCGCTGATCGCGATGCCGATCTTCCATATCGGCGGCTCCGGCTGGGGCCTGCTCGGCCTCTATCACGGCGCCAAGGGCGTGATCGCGCGGGAGTTCGATCCGACTCGAATCCTCGATTACTTCGAACAATCCGGCATCACCAAGCTGTTCATGGTGCCGGCCGCGATGCAGTTCGTCGTCCGCCTGCCGCGGGCGCGGCAGGTCGACTTCTCCCGCCTGAAATACATGCTCTATGGCGCCTCGCCCATTCCAGCCGCGCTGCTGAAAGAATGCATCGACGTCTTCAAGTGCGGCTTCGTGCAGATGTACGGCATGACCGAAACCACCGGCACCATCGTCGCATTGCCGCCGGAAGACCATGTCGAGGGGCTGGAACGGATGCGCTCGGCCGGCAAGCCGCTGCCTGGCGTCGAGGTTGCGATCCTCGATCCCGACGGCAATCGCCTGCCGCCGCGCACGGTCGGCGAGATCGCCACCCGCTCCGGCTCCAATATGGTCGGCTACTGGAATCTGCCGGACGCGACCGCACGCACGCTCGACCGGGATGGCTGGCTGCGCACTGGTGATGCCGGCTACTTGGACGAGGATGGCTACGTCTACATCCACGACCGCATCAAGGACATGATCATCTCCGGCGGCGAGAACATCTACCCCGCCGAAGTCGAAAGCGCACTGTGCGACCATCCCGACATCGCGGAAGCGGCGGTGATCGGCATTCCCGACGACAAATGGGGCGAGGCGGTCAAGGCGGTCGTGGTGCTCAAGCTTGGCAGGACTGCTACGGAGACCGACATCATCAACTTCCTGCGCGCTCGCATTGCCGGCTACAAGACACCCAAGAGCATCGATTTCATCGACGCGCTGCCGCGCAATCCCTCTGGCAAGATCCTGCGACGGAGCCTGCGCGCCCCCTATTGGAGCGGCAAGGACCGGCAGGTGAACTGAGCGACCGCCAATCCTGTTTGAGGCCGTCGGCCCGCAGCCTGTCCGCCGCGGCGGGGTTACGCGCCGCCACTCCGTATTTTTTACGCAGATTCATAAGCACGCTAACCGCCTCAACGCCGCGTGTTCGTAATTGTGCAGCCGATGGCGGCACTCACGCCTTGGGGATAGCACGGCGGCGCTAACGCAATCTTCGGATAAGCGCGGTACTTGCTAGGCTGCGGTCATTGCGGATTGTCATGCGCGTCATCTCTTGCCTCGTCAACGAGCACAATCTTTGGCTCGTTCGGCTCTCGGCGATCGTCTGCATCGTCGGCAGCCTCGTCACGATCGGGCTGCTCGAACGTGCGCGCCGCACCGATGGCCTGCAACGCGCCGGCTGGCTGCTGCACACGGCCTCCGTCGCCGCCTGCTCGGTCTGGTGCACCCATTTGTGGCCGTTCTCGCCTACGATCCCGGCGCTCCGGTTACGTTCGACCCGATGCTGACGATCGCCTCGCTGATGATTGCGATCGGCGGCTTCGGCGCCGCATTTGCCCTCGCGGCCGGCAGCAAGCATCGGTTCGCCTCGGTGCTGGCCGGCACCATGGTCGGAGTCACGATTGCGGCAATGCACTATGTCGGCATGGCCGCCTATCACATCAGCGGCATCGTCCATTGGGAAGCGGCCTATGTCGCGCTGTCCATCATCCACCCGATCGTGCTCGGGATCGTTACGCTGCAGCTGAGCGCCCGGATCGACAGCGCCAGGGCGCAGTACACCGCGGCCAGCGCCCTCGTGCTGGCTATCGTGGCCCTGCACTTCACGGGAATGGCGGCGGTCTCCGTGATTCCGCTGACCGTCGGCGTCACCGATGATGCGGTGCTCCAGGGCATGGCGGTGGCGATCGCCGGCGTCTCTCTCTTCATTGTCGGCATCGGCGCTGCGAGCCACATGATCGACCAGCGATCGCGCAGCGAGACCACGCTGAAGCTGGAGCACATGGCGCTGACCGATCCGCTGACCGGGCTGCCCAACGGCCGGCGCTTCATCGCCCATCTCGAGGCCGAGCTCGCCAAAGCGAGAAAGAGCGCAAGCCGCCTTGCGGTCCTCATGCTCGACCTCAACCGGTTCAAGGAGATCAACGATCTCAGGGGTCACCAGGCGGGCGACCAGGCGCTGAAGCTCATCGCAAGCCGGCTCGAGCGCTGCCTTGGAACCGGCGAGCTCGCCGCGCGGGTCGGCGGGGACGGCTTTGCCGCCGTCAAGCGCGTGACCACGCGGACGGAATTGCTCGCATTCCTCGAACGGCTCGCAGAGACCCTGTCCGAGCCGCTGCAGATCGGCGACTTCACCGCCGACGTCGGCGCCAGTATCGGCGTGGCGGTGTTTCCCGAGGATGGCGCCACGCAGGAGGCCCTGGTCGGCAACGCCGATTTCGCGATGTATCGCGCCAAAGCCGATCCGTCCAAGACAGTCTGCTTCTATGAAAGCAAGCTCGGCGATGCGGTGCGCGAGCGCCAGATCCTGGCGCGCGAGCTCAGCCACGCCGTCGCGCTCAACCAGCTCGAGCTGCACTTCCAGGTCCAGGTCTCGATCCCCCAGTCGACCGTTTGCGGCTACGAGGTGCTGCTGCGCTGGCGACATCCGCGGCATGGCCTGGTGCCGCCGCTGGAGTTCATCAAGCTCGCCGAGGAGACCGGCGCCATCATCGAGATCGGCGAATGGGTGCTGCGCGAAGCCTGCCGCCGCGCCGCGGTCTGGCGCACGCCCTACCGGATCGCGGTGAACCTGTCGCCGGTTCAGTTCGAGCACCCTGATCTGCCGCGCGTCATCCATCAGATCCTGCTCGAGACCGGGCTGCCGCCGGCCCGGCTGGAGCTCGAGATCACCGAGAGCGCCATCATCGACGACAAGGCTGGCGCGCTGCACACGCTGCGCCAGATCCGGGCGCTCGGAATCGCCGTCTCGCTTGACGATTTCGGCACCGGCTATTCGTCGTTCGAGACGCTGCGCGCGTTCCCGTTCGACAAGATCAAGCTCGATCGCCTGTTCATGACGGAGGTCGAGACCAGCCCGCAAGCCCTGGCCATCGTGCGCGCGGTGCTCACGCTGGGCAAGAGCCTCGGCGTCACCATCCTTGCCGAAGGCGTCGAGACCCAGAGCCAGCTCGAGATCCTGCTGAGCGAAGGCTGCGACGAGGCGCAGGGCTATCTGCTGGGCCGGCCGCGCCCGCATGACGAACTGTTC
The DNA here is from genome assembly GCF_045571465.1 of Bradyrhizobium sp. STM 3557. Classification (NCBI taxonomy): domain Bacteria; kingdom Pseudomonadati; phylum Pseudomonadota; class Alphaproteobacteria; order Hyphomicrobiales; family Nitrobacteraceae; genus Bradyrhizobium; species Bradyrhizobium sp. STM 3557. The sequence continues at coordinate 3,108,974 of NZ_CP120697.1, read as the reverse complement.
ACCCGTGACGGCATCGAGCGGCCATCCAGCAGCAAGCCGCAATCGACCGGAGCGCCGGTGGCCGCCGAGCGCGTCGTGGCCTGAGACAAAGGCGCAGCTCATAAAACACCTCGCCAGCAGACTCCTGCACTGTTGATCGCGCGTCCGAGCACGCGAAATGTCATCGCAGTGCCATGAAAGTCGGATTTATCTGTCGCGCGGCGATCATCGCCTCCGTTTTCCTGACGCGAAGACATTTCCTGCTTTGCCTCCGACCTACGAATTGGACAGACATCAATGATCCCACAACTCCCTTCTCTGAGGGGCCCGCGCCATCGCGCTTGGGGGTATCTCGCAGCCGGCACGACCGCCCTGCTGCTGATGACCGGCGCCGCCTCGGCCGATTCCTCTGTTGCCTTCCAGGGACAGACATTCGTCAACAAGGGCCTGGTCGGCGTCGCCCGCATCCCCTCCAACGCGGTCGATCAGTTCGGCGACACGCTCGGCGGCTTCGGTTCGGGCATGGCGATGGATCTCGACAGCTGGCACAAGAACCGCGACGGCAGCTATGGCGGCACGCTGTACATGCTGCCTGATCGCGGCTGGAACACCCAGGGGACCGTCGACTTCCGCGGCCGGCTGCATCGCTTCGAGATCACGCTCAGTCCGCTCTATTCCGGCACGACCAAGAGCCAGAACCAGCTGCAGATGGCCTACAAAGGCTCGACCCTGTTTCATCGCTGGGGCGGTCAGCAGACAACCGGCCTCGACCCTGCCGGCGTGCAGCGAACGGACCTCATCTTCCCCGATCTGCCGATCGCCTCGAACAAGAGCATCAGCCTCGACAATGAAGCCGTGGTGCATGTCGGCGACGGCACCTACTGGGTCAGCGACGAATATGGCCCTTACGTCTATCACTACGATCACCACGGCGCGCTGTTGCACGTGATCCGGCCGCCGGAAGCGTTCATCCCGATGCGCCGTGACACCAACGGCAACCTGGTCGAAGACTTCTCTGCCAACAGTCCGCCGATCGGCGTGACCTATGACAAGGGCAATCCGGTCTCCGGGCGGCAGAACAACCAGGGTTTCGAGGGCCTGGCGATGAGCCCGGACCGCAAGACCCTGTTCATCCTGCTGCAGAGCGCGCTGATCCAGGACCTCGATGCGACCAGTTCGAAGACCATCAAGCTGACCCGCAACAACACGCGCTTGCTCGCCTATGATCTGCGTCACCGCCAGCCCAAGCTGGTCGGCGAATATGTCGTGCAGCTGCCGCATTACCAGGACCAGACCACCACGACGACAACGCTGCTGACCGCCGCCCAGAGCGAGCTGCTTGCGCTCAACGATCACCAATTCCTGGTGCTCGCTCGCGACAGCAGCGCCGGCTTCACGGCGAAGAGTGCCGGCTCCGTCTATCGCAGCGTCGACCTGCTCGACATTTCCGGGGCGACCAATATCGCCGGCACGGCGTATGACAGCCCCAGCACCCCGGTCGCACCGAAGGGCGTGCTTGTCAGCACGATCAAGCCCGCGACGTACCAGAAATTCCTCGACATCAACGACAATGCGCAGCTGAACCGCTTCGGCTTGCACAATGGCGCACCGAGCGACAGCAATGACCTCTATGAGAAGTGGGAGAGCATGGCGGTCGTGCCTGTCGGCGATCCCAGGGCGCCGCACGACTATTTCCTGTTCGTGGGCAGCGACAACGATTTCATCACCCAGGACGGCCATATGGTTGGCCAGGCCTACGCCGATGCTTCGGGCGCCAATGTCGACACATTAGTGCTGGTGTATCGCGTGACCCTCCCTACCTATGTGCGTCCGAAGACCAATCCGTTCGAGCATTTCGCCGGGTTCGATTTCGACGATCGCCGCTGATCGGATCGAAAGCCGAAAAATCCGACCGCCGGCCCTCAAGGGCCGGCGTTTCTTGTTGATAGGCCAATCGCTCAAATCCGATCAGCTCTCACGCGCGCTTGTTCGCTCCCATGTAGCCGAACAGAAAGCCCGCCACCTTCCGCATCTGGATCTCCTCGCTGCCCTCGGTGATGCGGTAGCGGCGATGATGGCGGTAGATGTGCTCGAACGGCTTGTGGCGCGAATAGCCCATGCCTCCATGCACCTGGATGGCGCGATCGGCCGCTTCGCAGCACAGCCGGTTGGCCCAGTAGTTACACATCGACACCTTGTCCGACAGCGTGTGCTCGACCTGCGCTTGGGTGAGCTGATCCATTTCCCACGCGGTCTTGCGGATCAGCAGCCGCAGCATCTCGGCCTGCGTCGCGAGCTCCACCAGCGGCCACTGGATCGCCTGGTTCTCGGCCAGCGCCTTGCCGAACGGCTTTCGCTCGCGCGCGTAGTTTACACTCTCGTTGATGCAATAGACCGCGGCGCCAAGCGAGCTCGCCGCCTGGCGAATGCGGTTTTCGTGCACGAAGCATTGCGCCAGCGACAGCCCGCGTCCGACCTCGCCGAACAGCGCGTCCTCCGGTACGAACACGTCAGTGAAGCTGACGCGCGGATGGTCGGTCGGCATGTTGAAGGTCCACATATATTCCTCGACCTTCACCCCATCGGCCTTCGCCGGCACCAGGAAGCAGGTGATGCCGCGTGCGTCGCCATCATTGCCGTCCGTGCGGGCGAACAGCGCACAGTGCGTGGCGACGTGCATGCCGGTCGTCCACATCTTCTCGCCGTTGATCAGCCAGCCCCTGACGTTCTCGCGCGTGGTTGGAACCGCTTTGGTCTCCATGTGCGTGGCGTCAGAACCGTGATGCGGCTCAGTCAGGCCAAAGGTGATGCGATACTTACCGGTGATCGCGCCGTCGATCATCGCCTTCTGCTCGTCGGTCCCGTAGCGGTCGAGCATGGTCACGATCGGAAAGTTGCCGACGATCGAATGCTCATTTTGCAGGTCGTTATGAAGGCCAAGCCCCTTGGATGCGAAATGCTCGCGAATGACGGCCATCCAAAGATTGGAGCCGTCCTTGCCGCCGTAACGCTTCGGGATCGCAAAGCGCAGGTGTCCCGCGGCGTCGGCGCGGTCCTTCGCTCTTCGCAGCAGCGCCTCCCATTCATGCCGCGGCAAGCCGCCATTGTCGAAATCGGTGCGCGCCCATTCGCGGCGATGATCAAAGAAGCGGATGTTGTCGTCCGCTTGCTCCAGCGGCCTGATCTCGGTTTCGATGAAGCGGTCGAGCTCGTCGAGATAGGCTGTAAGCTCCTTGGGCAGCGAAAAATCCACGGCGTCTCTCCCGGATGTCTATTGTCGTTATTGAGGCAGCGGTGCTGCGCTTGTGGCGCTCGGCCCGCTTGCGTATTTGGATGACCACGGGCCCGATGCCCGCGCTAAGGTCATCGACGAACACAAACAGAAATCCCGGAGGGAGCGCTGATGGAGCTGAAATTCTCGAAAGTCACCCGCAAGGGGCCGGTCACGATCGTCACCTTGGCGCGACCTGAGGTCTATAACGCCCTGCACATCGAGGCGCATTTCGAGCTCAACAGGGTGTTCGACGATTTCGCCGCGGACCCCGCGCAATGGGTCGCGATCGTCACCGGCGAGGGCGACAAGGCGTTCTGCGCCGGCAACGATCTGAAATGGCAGGCTGCCGGCGGCAAACGCGGTTGGGACAAGGGCGGCTTTGCGGGGCTCACGTCGCGCTTCGACTGCGACAAGCCGATCATAGCCGCCGTCAACGGCGTCGCGATGGGCGGCGGCTTCGAGATCGCGCTGGCCTGCGACCTCATCATCGCGTCCGAGAACGCCACCTTCGCGCTGCCCGAGCCGCGCGTCGGCCTCGCAGCGCTTGCCGGCGGCCTGCAGCGGCTGCCGCGCCAGATCGGCATGAAGCGCGCAATGGGCATGATCCTGACCGCGCGGCACGTCAGCGCCAAGGAGGGTTTCGAACTCGGCTTCGTCAACGAGGTGGTGCCGCAGGGCGAGGCGCTCGCGGCAGCGGAGCGCTGGGCCGAGACGATTGCCAAGAACTCGCCGATGTCGATCCGTGCCTCCAAGCAGGCGATCCGGCTGGGCATGGCGGTGTCGCTCGAACAGGCCATCACCGAGCAGCGCGACTACCCGGCGGTGCGGGCGATGGCAGCCTCGCAGGACTACATCGAGGGGCCGAAGGCATTCGCCGAGAAGCGCCCGCCGAAATGGCTGGGGCGGTAAGTTTCCGTTGTCGTCATTGCGTGGAGCGTCAGCGACGAAGCAATCCAGACCGGTTCCGCGGAGGAGGCCTGGATTGCTTCGCTTCGCTCGCAATGACGTCGGAGAGTTAGGCATCAGCATCCCCCCTCCCCACTTCGCGCCTGTACGACGCGTAGTTCGGCTGGTCGACGGCGAGCTTGTCGAGGGTGGTCTGCCAGAGATGCTCCTTGAGTCCTGGCGTTGCGAGATCGACAGCACCGCTCGCGATCTTCTCCGCGAGTTCGCGATTCATGTCGAACAACGAACCATTGCTGCCGAGCAGCCCTGCCAGCCGCGCGGCTTCCGCGGCGTCGCTCGCCTCGGCGAGCGTCAATTGTCTGATCACAAGATCCAGCGCATTGATGCCGACGCGCAGCTTGAAAGCCTGATGGCCGGAGATCAAAGGCGCGATGTCGCTGCGCAGGAAATTCGCAACTGCCTTGGTCAGCTCGATCGGTGTCGGCTCGTCCTGCATGACTAGGTCCCTCGTGGCGCCAGTAAGCGCAGCAGATCGATTTCGGTCTCCGAGGCGCGGCGGCCGATCACGGCCCGCTCCATCGAATCATCGGGGCTTTGGCGGAAACGCTGCATCATGCCGCAGCACATGACGCCCCAGCGCAGCGTGCCCATCACCTCCCAGAACATTACCCGCGCCGGATCAACCTTACGCCCCGCGGCCTCGTAGCCGGCGAACAGCTCCTCGCGAGAGCCAAAGCCGCCGACCGGCTTATCGATCTCGCCGAAGCGCCAGGAATTGACGCAGATCCAGCCAAGGTCCTCCATGGGGTCGCCGAGATGGGCGAGCTCCCAGTCCAGGACCGCGCGCACGCCGTCGCGGCCGATGACGAGATTGCCGTGGCGGAAATCGCCGTGCACCAGCGTCACGGCTTCCGGCGGCCCCGGATCATGATCGGCAAGCCAGCGCAGCGCCAGCTCGAACACCGGTCGCGGCCAGCCGAAGCTGCGATACTCGCGGCCAAGCTCGGCAATCTCGCTACTCGACGTCATCAAGCGCAACTCCGGCAGGCGCGACCGCGCGATGCCGTGAATGCCGGCCGCGATGCCGCCGAGCTGACGCGCGAGCCGCGGCCGCGCCTCGGCGAATTCGGCATCGCGCAGGATCTTGCGTGCAATCGTCTCGCCCTCGATCCGCTGCATGATGAAGCCGGTGCCGAGATCGTCCTCCACCCTCAGGACATGGAGCACGCGCGGCGACGGCAGGCCGGCCTCATGAGCAAGCTGCATCATCGCGGCCTCGTTGCCGAGGCCCGCTGCTCGGCCGGGCGCGGCGCCATAGCCCGCTGGCGCGCGGCGCAGGATCGCGCCGAAAGCGCCATCGGGAAGCAAGACATCGAAGCGCCAGGTCTCCTGGCTGGCGCCGCCGGAGAGCTTAGCCACCCCTTCCACCCCGGTCGCCCCTGGCGCGAAGGCGGCGACACAACGCGACAGCCGCTCGTCTATCATTCGCTCGCGATCATTGCCCCCTGAACTTGGCAGGACGCTTCTCCAGGAACGCGGTGACGCCCTCCTTGAAGTCGGCAGTATTGCCTGCCACGCGCTGCGATTGGAATTCGAGGTTGAGCTGCTGCTCGAACGAGTTCTCGGGGCTGTCCCAATAAAGCCGGCGGATCAACGCCAGCGCCACGGTCGGGCCATTGGCAAGCTCGGCCGCGAGCTTCATCGCTTCCTCCATCAGCACGCCATCCTCATGGACGCGATTGACGAGCCCCCATTCGAGCGCCTTCTCGGCCGGCAGCTTCTCGCCCATCAACGACAGCTCGATGGCGCGGGCCCGTCCGACCAACCGGGGCAGCAGCCAGGTCGAGCCGCAATCGGGCACTAGGCCGATGCGGCGGAACGCCTGCAGGAAGTAGGACGACTTCGCGCACAGGATCATGTCGCCCATCAGCGCGAAGCTCATGCCGGCGCCGGCGGCCGGGCCATTGACCGCGGTGACGATCGGGCAGTGCAGATTGCGCAAGCGCCGCAGGAAGGGATGGAAGGCGGTCTCCAGCGCCGCGCCGGTATTGCTCCGGCCGGGCTTGGCCTGCTGATTGCCGCGGCCCTGCAGATTGGCGCCGGTGCAGAACGCGCGCCCGGCGCCGGTGATGACGAGGCAACGCACATCTGCCTTCCTGTCCTCGATTTCATCCAGCGCCTCGGCGAGACCGCCCAGCATGTCCATCGAGACCGCGTTCATGACCTCCTGATGGTCGAGCTTGAGAACGGCCACCGGGCCTTCGAAATCGAGCGTGACGTGCTTGAACTGCATGGTTTCCTCTTTACGGCTCTCGCGCCGGCGCTGCATTCTCCCTTGCGGAAATTCGGTGCCGGGCAGCGCTTGATTGGTTCGTGCGCATATTTGATTTTTGCGGCCAGCTTGTCCATGCTCGCCGACCAGGACCGACCTGCCATAAGCGCGCAGCTGATGCGCGCCCATAAACGGAAACGCTCATGTCTCTCTTCGATCTTACCGGCCGCGTTGCCATCGTCACCGGCGGCAATGGCGGTATAGGCCTCGGCATCGCCCAGGCACTTGCGTCTGCTGGCTGCAACGTCTCGATCTGGGGCCGCAATGCCGAGAAGAACAAGGCCGCGGCGGCATCGATGGCAGGCGGTCCGGGCAAGGTCGACACCCGCATCTGCGACGTCACCGATCCCGCCTCCGTCAACGCGGCGATGAAGGCCACGCTCGACACCTTCGGCCGCGTCGACGGCTGCTTCGCCAATGCCGGCATCGGCGGCGGTGGCCGAAAGTCCTTCATCGAGCGCAGCGAAGACGAGTGGCGCGCGATGTTCGCGACCAATCTCGACGGCGTCTTCCACGCCTTCCAGGCCGCGGCCAGGCACATGACCGAGCGCGCCGCGAGCGGCGATGCGTTCGGCCGGCTGGTGGCAACCTCGAGCCTTGCATCGATCTTCGGCACCGCGCGCAACGAGCACTACGCTGCGACCAAGGCCGCGATCAACGCACTGTGCCGGGCGCTGGCGGTCGAGCTCGCCCGCTACGGCGTCACTGCCAATGCGATCCTGCCCGGCTGGATCAAGAGCGAGATGACCGCGGGCATCATGGCCAACGACAAGTTCGTCGCCAACGTCATGCCGCGCATTCCGGTCCGCCGCTTCGGCGAGCCCTCCGATTTCGGTGGCATCGCGGTGTACCTGATGAGCAAGGCCTCGTCCTATCACACTGCCGACTGCTTCGTCATCGACGGCGGCTACACCGCTTTCTGAGGCGGCGATGATGCGCTCTACGCGGCGGCTCTGCGGCGCCGCTGCCTTTGGCGCGGTCCGCAACAGCCGCAATGGTTCCAGTCTCCATGCAAAAAATTTCGGAAATTTAATCCGGCTCGGCCGCCACCGCTCTGTGATTTGTGCGTTTTCTCTTCTACATGGCAAGAAAATTTGATTGGGATGGCGGCCATGAGGCGGGGAATAACGGTACTGGCCTGCGTGTCCGCGCTGGCAGTCGGCGGGTACGTTGCGATCAGCAAGTGGGGCATTCAGCACGAAAGCCTTGCCCTGTTCGATGCGGTGCGCCAGCGACCGGTGACGGTCGATGTCGCCGTGCGCAAGGACTATGAGATGAAGGCCAATGCCGGCTTCTGGCGGCTGCCGGTCGCAGTCATCAGCAACGGCAACACCGTCAGGAACACGGAGTACTCGTTCCTTGCCAACGTGTTTGCCGCGCGCGGCTATCTCGTTGCCAGCGTCCAGCAGGACCTGCCGACCGACCCGCCCCTGGTGACCAAGGTCGGCGAGCCCTATGTCGGCCGCCTTCCCGTCTACAAGAAGGGCGAGGCCAACATCCTGTTCACGCTGGATGAGCTCAAGAAGCGACATCCCAATGCCGACTACGAGCACCTGACCATGGTGGGTCACTCCAATGGCGGGGACACTGCGATGTATTTCGCCAAGGAGCATCCCGACATGGTGAGGCAGGTCGTCACGCTCGACAATCTGCGGGTCCCCTTCGTGATCCGCGACAAGATGAAGATCCTGTCGTTCCGGTCGGATGATCCCCAGTTCAAGACCGATCCCGGCGTGCTGCCGGCAAAGCTGAGCAACGGCATCAACATCATCAAGACCAAGTTCATGCACACCTGGATGAGCGATCGTGGTCCTGATACCGCCAAGGAACGGATCCAGGCGACGCTGGATGCGTTCCTCGGCGGCGAGCAGGAGAGCGAGCTGGCGCCGGCACCGGTCGACACCAAGAATCTGATTGTCTCCAACGATGCCGCACCGCAGCCGTGAGGCGCCTCGCAAGTCCGGATGAGCGGCCGCGTTCTCGCGGCATGATCTGCCCGAGTTGCTGAAGCTGTTTGCCATCTCATCATGAATGAGAGGGCACGGGGAATGCCAGGCGCTGGCCTCGCCCATGGCCCGCGTGCGAAAAAGAATGCACGCGGCGGTTACCACAGGGTCAGCCGAGACATCCCGGCATTCCCCGCGCGATGGTTTTACGACTTATACGTGGTCTCCCCGGGGACCGGCGTTCTTGCCCCCGTATCGCGACAATGCACGTTTCGCACATTGCGCTCGGCATCAGCACCGGGATGCCAGGACCCCACGACTTCACCGTCCGTATCCGGCACGATCGTCTCGCGCGCCGTCCACGTCCACCGCTGCCCGCCTCGCGCTTCGTGACGATCGGCCGAAACGCCCCTCTTCATCGAGGCGGGATGGCCGAGATCATCGTTATGATTTGCCCGACGACACAAGCGCGCGAGCCTGCGACAAACTGGCACGACGGGCAATTTACGCATGACGGCCCGCATCGATTTGCGGGCACACCCGTCGAGCTATTGCTGCGGCTTCTTCACCGCCGGGCCGCTCTTGTTGCCGGGCAGGCCCTTCACATTGGCCGGGTCCTGCGCGCTGACGTTCGGATTCTGCCGATCCATCGTGCTGCTGCTGCTGGAGCCAACCGTTCCCGATTTGGCAGGCGGTCCGTTCTTGTTGCCCGGCGCGCCCTGGATGCCAGCGCCCGAATTCTGCGCGCTGGGCGGCGCCGAGTTCGGCTGCACGTTCTGTGCGGATACTGCAGTTGCGGAGACCAGAAGTCCTGCCGCAACCAGGCTCAAAATCGCTCTCATGGCACTACCTCCCGATGTGCTGCCCTGCGAGCGAAACGCTGCCAGATGCGAGGCGTTCCGATGCGGTTCGAACTATCTGTCGCAAGTGGCCTCTGCGCGACCGCGAGATGGAAGCGCATGGAGTGAACGACTCGACCAAGTCGCAGTCATCAAGGCAGTTGTATTCCGTGCAGGCCTGCCCGCTTTATCGGCTTTCTCGGCTCGCTGTGCCGCACTACCGTTGCGCTCATCGACGCCCACAGCAGGACCCTTCCATGGAATACCTCCCCGCCGATCTTAGTCCGCGCGAGCGCTACAAGATCCTGACCTCCTTCGTGCTGCCGCGGCCGATCGCCTGGGTGACGACGCTCGGGCCGACCGGGCTCGTCAATGCGGCGCCGTCTCGTTCTTCAACGTGCTTGGCGAGGACCCGCCGCTCTGCGTCTTCGCGATCAACCTTCGCCCGGACGGCCGCACCAAGGACACGCTTATCAACATTCAGCGCGCTGGCGAGTTCGTGGTGCACATCACCGACGAGCCGCTGGCGCAAGTGATGCACGAGACCGGCGGCGACTTTCCTCCCGAGATCAGCGAACCTGATCATCTCGGATTGCAGCTCGCGCCGTCCAGCACGATCGCCGTGCCGCGCCTCGCGGATGCGCCGTTCGCGATGGAATGCCGCACCTGGAAGATCATCGACGTCAATGGCGACCGCCGCCTGGTGTTCGGCGAAGGCGTCAACTTCTATATCCGCGACGAATTATGGGATCGCGAAACCATGCGCGTGCACATGGAGCGCTTCCAGCCCGTCGGGCGCATGTTCGCCGATCGCTATTGCAAGACCAACGAGCGCATGGACTTTCCGCCGGCCAAGGGGGCGTAATAAGCTTGCCGTATACACCGCTGTCGTCCCGGCCAAGCGAGCGGAGCGAGCGGGAGCCGGGATCCATAATCACCGACGCTATTTGTTCGAACAGGCCGGAGCTACAGCCATCGCGATCACCGCGGCCTGTGATTATGGGTCCCGGCGCAAGGCCGGGACGACAGCGTGCATGGAGTCAGCAGCGCTGGAAAATCAGCTCTTCGTCTCCTGCCCGATCTTGTCCTGCGTCTTGGTGTCGAAATCGGACGCGTCGTGGCGCTCGTGGAGCTGGCTCTTCGGATCGCCGGAGACGCGATTGACCATGCGGCCGCGCTTCACGGCCGGACGCTTGGCTATCTCTTCGGTCCAGCGCTGCACGTGCTTGTAGTCCTGCACCGAGAGAAATTCGCCGCTCTCATAGAGCAGGCCCTTCGACAGCGCGCCGTACCACGGCCACACTGCCATATCGGCAATCGTGTAGTCGCTTCCTGCGAGATATTCGCTCTCCGCAAGCCGGCGGTTGAGCACGTCGAGCTGACGCTTCACCTCCATGGCGAAGCGGTCGATCGCATATTCGATCTTGGTCGGCGCATAGGCATAGAAATGGCCGAAGCCGCCGCCGAGATAGGGCGCAGCGCCCATCTGCCAGAACAGCCAGGACAAGCATTCGGCGCGCTTGGCCGGCTCGGTCGGCAGGAACGCATTGCCGAACTTCTCGGCGAGATACACCAGGATCGCGCCCGACTCGAACACCCTGATCGGCTTGTCGCCGCTGCGGTCCAGCAGCGCCGGGATCTTGGAGTTCGGATTGATTGCAACGAAGCCCGAGCCGAACTGGTCGCCATCATTGATGCGGATCAGCCAGGCGTCATATTCGGCCCGCTGGTGGCCGAGCGCCAGCAGCTCCTCCAGCATCACCGTGACTTTCACGCCGTTCGGCGTTGCCAGAGAATAAAGTTGCAAGGGATGACGGCCGACCGGCAATTCCTTCTCATGGGTGGGACCGGCGATCGGGCGATTGATGTTGGCAAAGCGGCCGCCGCTCGGCTTGTTCCAGGTCCAGACCTTCGGGGGCGTATAGGTCGCGTCATCTGTCACGGGCATCCTCCGGCTTCGACATTCATTGCGACCTATCTACGCACGGATGGCGGCCGGCGGAAGTGCGCGGGCACTCGGCAGCCTTGCGCAAATCTGCATTGCCTCCTCCCGCCCGCGATGACAGAACCGCAGATCAAGACAACGATATCAGACCATCAGGTCGCACTTTGGGAAACGCCATGGCTGCCAATTCGCTGATCGCAGAGCGCATCCCCGTCATCATCGGCATCGGCGAGATCGTCGATCGGCCGGCCGACATCGCCGCTGGCCTGGAGCCACTGGCCCTGCTCGAGCAGGCGGTCAGGCGCGCGGAAGCAGATGCAGGCGCAGAGTTGATCGGCGACATCGGCTCGCTCGACGTGGTGAATTTCCTGAGCTGGCGCTACCGCGAGCCGGAGCAGATGCTGGCGCGGCGGCTTGGCATCAAGCCTGCGCATTGCACTTACGGTCCGGTCGGCGGCGAGAGCCCGATCCGCTATCTGCACGAGGCCGCCTTGCGGATCGCGCGCGGCGAATGCGAGGTCGCAGCCGTCTGCGGCGCCGAGGCGCAATCCACCGCAACCAAGGCCGAGCGCGCCGGCATCACCCTGCCCTGGACGCCGTTCGCTCACGATGTCGAGGAGCCGAAACGCGGCGCGGCATTCCAGAAACCGCTCGCGGTCAAGCTCGGCGTCTTCCGACCGGTGAGCGTCTATCCGTTCTACGAAGCCGCGAGCAGCGCCGCATGGGGGCAAACGCCGCGGCAGGCATTGGCGGAGTCGGGCGAGTTGTGGTCGCGCTATTCCGCCGTCGCTGCCAGCAATCCGAATGCCTGGCTGAAGCGGCACTTCGCGCCGGAGGAGATCACGACGCCCTCAGTCGACAACCGTCCGATCGCCTGGCCCTACACCAAGCTGATGGTGGCCAATCCGATGGTGAACATGGGCGCGGCGCTGATCCTCACCAGTCTGGCACGTGCACGCGCCGCAGGGATTTCCGAGAGCCGCCTGATCTGTCCGCTCGGCGGCGCATCGGCGGAGGACCCGCGCGACTATCTGATGCGCGACCAGTTCGCCGAGAGCCATCCGCAGAATGCGGTGCTGCAAGCGGCGATGGCGCTCGCCGGCGGCAATGGTGCCGCCTTCGACGCGATCGAGCTCTATAGCTGCTTTCCCTGCGTGCCGAAGATGGCCCGGCGTACGCTGGGCTTAGGCAGCGATGTCGAGCCGACCGTGACCGGTGGGCTGACCTTCTTCGGCGCGCCGCTCAACACCTACATGACGCACGCCGCCTGCGCGATGGTGCGACGCCTGCGTGATGGTTCCAACGACGGTGCAAAGCTCGGCCTGCTCTACGGCCAGGGTGGCTTCGTCACCAAGCATCACGCGCTGGTGGTCTCGCGCGAGCCGCCGAAAGACGCGCTGGCGCAGGAGGTCAGCGTGCAGGCGGAGGCGGACCGCCGCCGCGGCGCGGTGCCGGAATTCGTCGCCGAGGCTTCGGGCCGCGGGCAGGTCGAGAGCTTCACCGCGCTCCATGGCCGCGATGGCGCGGTCGAGCACGGCGTGGTGATGTTGCGCACCGAGGCTGGCGCACGCACGCTGGCCCGAGTGCCGGCGATCGACAGCGTGACATTGGCACATCTGATGGACATGGAGCGCACGCCGATCGGCTCCCTCGGCGAGATCACGATGGCCGCCGATGGCGTGCCGGAATGGCGGGTGGGTTAGAAGCGGAGCCCGGTGCACTGCAGTCCACGACGTTGGTGAGGCGGAGCGCACGGCAAATTCCGAACACCCTCTTCCCTTGTGAGAAAAGGTGGCGAAGCTCCGGATGAGGGGTCTGCATCCGCCGAGACAGACCCCTCACCCGGCTCGCATTTCGCTTCGCTCATGCGATCCACCCTCTCCCACAAGGGGAGAGGGTGCACCGTTGCCGTGGATACAGTGAGAACTAGATGATCCAAAACGTGATAACCGGCTTTGTCTCGGATCATGATTTAGCGCGGTGCTGTCCCGGGCTCAGTGCACCCTCTCCCCTTGTGGGAGAGGGTGGCGAATCGAACGAAGTGAGATTGAGCCGGGTGAGGGGTTTCTCTCCTCGCAGACGATTTGTGATGGTGGCACCAAGCCCTCACCCAAGCGAGTATGTAGCAAGCTGCGGTGCTGCCCTCTCCCACAAGGAGAGAAGGCGCAGCAATGTGCATCGCGCCCAAGAGATTCTCTACGAGTGTCAGGCGGCTCTACCCCTTCGGCGCTTGCGCCTCGGAGACCTTCTCGGGTTTCGCATCCTTCTTGGGGCCGGCGATGCGGACCTGGTCGCCGTCGGACAGGCCATCCGGCGGTGCGACGATAACGCGATCCTCCGCCGTGAGGCCCGAGCCGAGCTCGATGTTGCGGCCGAGGTCGCGCGCGATGGTGACGGCCTTGAACTTGACCTTGTCGTCGGGGCCGACAGTGGCGACGCGCAGGCCGCTCTGGTCGAAGATCACGGCGCTGGCGGGCACATGCAGCGGCACGGTGCCGCGATCGAGGTTGAGCTTGACGCTGGCATAGCCGCCGGGCATCAGCTCGCCGCCGGAATTGTCGAGGCCGAGCTGCATGCGCGTGGTGCCGGACGAGACATCGACCGCCTGCGCAGAGGCCTCCACCGTCGCGGTGAAGGTCCGGTTCGGATATTCCGGCACCGTGATCTTGGCCTTGGCGCCGATCTTCACCGCCGGCACATAGTTCTGCGGCACGTTGACATAGACGCGCAGCTTCTTGATATCGGAGATGACGAACATCGGCGTCGAGCCGCCGCCGGCATTGATCAGCGCGCCGACATCGGTGTCGCGCGCAGTGACCACGCCGTCGAACGGCGCGGTGATCTTCTTGTAGCCGGCCAGCACCTCCAGCCGCTCGACATTGGCCTCGCCGGATTTCACCGCGGCCTTCTTGTTGTTGAGATCGGCCGTGCGCTCGTCGATCTCCTGCATCGAGACGAAGTTCGAGGCGATCAGCGTCTTGCGGCGATTCAATGTGGCTTCCGACAGCGCGGCGGAGGCCTGCTGGCTGGTGAGGTCGGCGCGCGCCTGCAAAAGCTGCTGATCGAGATCGGGCGCCTCGATCTCGGCGATCACCTGCCCGGCCTTGACCTGAGCGCCGATATCGGCGCTCCAGCTCTTCAAATAGCCGGAGACGCGGGCGAAGATCGGCGCCCGATAATAGGCCTCCAGCCGGCCCGGCAGATCGAGAGTGTTGCTCAGCACCTTGGCATCGGGTGCGATCACCGCCACCGTCGGAACGGCCTGATCGTCGGTCCACTCCTTGAGCTTGCTGTCATTGTCCTCGCGGGCGCGGATGCCGGTGACAACCATGAAGACCAGGCCGACGCCCACCACCAGAGCGAACAGGCTGAGCTTCCAGCGCGAAACTGGACGACTTGTTGGCTCAGTGGGCATGCGATGTCTCCAGTGCGGCGGCCTGCTCAACGCTGTCCTTGGCGGCCTGCTTCTTGTGAACCATGCTGAATACGACGGGGACGAACATCAACGTCGCGAAAGTAGCAAATATCAGGCCACCGATCACAGCCCGTCCGAGCGGTGCGTTCTGTTCGCCGCCTTCGCCGAGCGCCAGCGCCATCGGCGTCATGCCGATGATCATGGCGAGCGCCGTCATGAGCACCGGGCGGAAGCGCACGAAGCCAGCCTCGATCGCAGCTGCGATGGGATCGCCCAGCTCGGCATAGCGCTCGCGTGCGAACGAGATCACGAGCACGCTGTTGGCGGTGGCGACGCCCATGCACATGATGGCGCCGGTCAGCGCCGGCACCGACAGCGTGGTGTGGCTCAGAAACAGCATCCAGATGATGCCGGCGAGCGCCGAGGGCAAGGCGGTGATGATGACGAACGGGTCGGACCAGGACTGGAAGTTCACCACGATCAAGAGATAGATCAGCACGACGGCGCCGAGCAGGCCGAACAGCAACCCCGAGAAGGCGCTGTTCATGGTCTGCACCTGGCCGAGCAGCGCCACCGAGGATCCCTTCGGCACCTCCTTGGCACTATCTGCGATCAGCGTCTTGATGTCGTTGGAGACCGCGCCGAGATCGCGTCCTTGCGTGGTCGCGTAGATCTGCACCATCGACTGGATGTCGTATTGCGAGACCACGGCGCTGGAGGTCGACCGCTTGATATCGGCGATGCCGCCCAGGATCGGCGCCGAAGCCGAGCCGCTCGCCGAGATCGGCAGCGTCTCCAGCTTGCTGAGGCTGTCGATCGCAAACTGCGGCGTCTGCATCACGATCGAATAGGACACGCCATTGTCGGGATTGAGGTAATAGGTCGGCGCCACCTGCGAGGAGCCGGCGAGATTGACCACGAGGCTGTTGGTGACGTCGCGCTCGGTCAGCCCGACATATTGCGCGCGGGTGCGGTCGACGTCGATGTTGAAGGTCGGGCTACTCGCCGACTGCTGGATGCGCGCGTCCGCGATCCCCGGAATGTGCTTGATGCGCGCCAGCAGCTTGTTGGCATAGGCGAAGTTGCCGGCGATATCCGCGCCGCGCACCTGCAGGTCGATCGGCGCCGGTGCGCCGAAATTGAGGATCTGGCTGACGATGTCGGCGGGGAGGAAGGCGAAGGTCATGCCCGGGAACTGGCGCGGCAGTTGCTCCCGCAGCGCCCGCACATACTCCTCGGTCGGACGATGGCCTTCCCTGAGCTTGATCTGGATGTCGCCGTCCTGCGGGCCGATCACGCCGGTGTTGTTGTAGGTCATGTTGATGCCGGAGATCGGCATGCCGATATTGTCGGCCACCGTCTCGATCTCGGCCGGCGGAATGATCTTGCGGATCGCCTTCTGCACCTCGGCGAACTGATTGGCGCTCTCCTCGATGCGGGTGCCGATTTGCGTGCGCGCATGCATCAGGATGGCGCCGGCGTCCACGGATGGAAAGAAGTTGCGGCCGAGATAGGGAACGAGCAGGAACGACAGCCCGACGAAGCCGAGAAAGAGCAGCAGGAACACCGCCCGCGCCTGCATCGCCAGCATCAACAGGCCGCGATAGCCGAGGCGGATGCGCTCGAACCGCGCCTCGAAGCCGCGCTGAAACAGGACCAGCGGATTGCGCGTCCGCGGAGGGCCGTCCTCGCCATGATCGACATGGGGCTTGAGCAGGTATTTCGCCATCGTCGGCACCAGGGTGCGCGACAGGATGAACGACCACAGCATCGCGAACATCACCGCTTCGGCCATCGGCACGAACAGGAAGCGGGCGACGCCGGTGAGAAAGAACATCGGCACGAACACGATGCAGATGCAGAGCAACGAGACGAAGGCCGGCGTCACGATCTGCTGCGCGCCATCCATGATCGCGGGCTCGACATCCTTGCCGTGCTCGAGATGGTAGTTGATGTTCTCGATGGTGACTGTGGCGTCATCGACCAGGATGCCGACGGCGAGCGCAAGCCCGCCGAGCGTCATGATGTTGAGCGTCTCACCGACGGCCGCCAGCATGATGATCGCGCCGAGCACCGACAGCGGGATCGACACCGCGATGATGATGGTCGAGCGCCAGCTGCCGAGAAACAAGAGGATCATCACGCTGGTCAGGAGCGCGGCGATCACGCCCTCGAAGGCGACGCCTGCGATGGCGCTGCGCACGAACACCGACTGGTCGCCGATGAAGCCGATCTTCAGCGCGTCCGGCAGCGCATCCTTGACCTCGATCACCTTCTGCTTGATGCCGGAGATGATGTCGAGCGTCGAGGTCGCGCCGGCCTTCAGCACCATCATCAGCACCGAACGGTTGCCGTTGACGTGGACGATATTGGTCTGCGGCGGGTTGCCGTCGCGCACCGAGGCGACGTCGCGGACATAGACCATCGCGCCATTGACGGCCTTGATCGGCAAATTGCCGAGCTCGTCCATTTTGAGCGGCGAGTTGTTGAGCTGGATGTTGTACTCGAACTGGCCGATCTTCTGGGTGCCGACCGGCGTGATCAGGTTCTGCGCAGCGAGCGCGTTGGCGACGTCCTGGCCGGACAGGCCACGCGCCTGCAGCGCGGTCGGATCGAGATCGATCTGCACCTGGCGCTGCTTGCCGCCGAACGGATAGGGGATCGCGGCGCCCGGCACGGTGACCAGCGGGGTGCGGAGCTGATTGATGCCGATGTCGGCGAGGTTCTGCTCGGTCAGGCCCTCGCCCGACAGCGCGAGTTGGATGATCGGCACCGTGGAAGCCGAGTAGTTCAGGATCAGCGGCGGCGTCGCGCCCGGCGGCATCTGCTTCAAAAGCGTTTGCGAGATCGCGGTGACCTGCGCATTGGCGGTGCGGATGTCGACGCCCGGCTGGAAGAAGATCTTGATGATGCCAAAGCCGTTATAGGAGTTGGCGACAATGTGCTCGATATCGTTGACGGTGGTGGTCAGCGACCGCTCGAAAGGGGTCGTGATGCGGCCGGCCATCTGGTCCGGCGGCAGGCCGGTATACTGCCAGACCACGCCGATCACGGGGATGCGGATATCGGGGAAGATATCCGTCGGCGTACGCAAGGCGGCCAAGGGGCCAACGATCAGAAGCAGCAGCGCGAGCACAACGAAAGTGTACGGCCGGCTGAGGGCGATGCGGACCAGTGCAATCATGGACGGGGTAGTTCCGAGGCCTGCGGCGGACCAGATGCGTGAGTGTTCGCATTGATCTACCGCAAAGTCCGCGGGATCGCCAAGCGGGCGTGGAAACGCCCGCCGTCACTTCCACATTACCCGCGCGCGATCGCCCGCTTCATGTTCGCATGGCTCGTATTCCGTTTCAGCGGGCAGCTCCCCGCGTGGAGGTTTTACGCCGCGCGCACCGAGCTCAGGAAATTGCCGACCTCCTGCTTCAGGCGGCTCGAGTCGCCGGAGAGCGCCTTGGCTGCCGACAACACTTGCGTGGAAGCCGAGCCGGTCTCGGCCGCGCCGCGCTCGACATCGGCGATGTTCGCGGACACCTGCTGGGTGCCATGCGCGGCCTGCTGCACGTTGCGGGAGATTTCCTGGGTTGCGGCGCCCTGCTCCTCCACCGCCGCTGCAATCGTCGAGGATATCTCCGACAGCCGCTCGATGGTCGTGGAGATTTCCTTGATCGCGTTCACCGAGTCCTGCGTCGCGGCCTGGATGCCGGAGATCTGCTGACCGATCTCACCCGTCGCCTTCGAGGTCTGCTCCGCGAGCGCCTTCACCTCAGAGGCGACCACCGCGAAGCCGCGGCCGGCCTCGCCGGCACGCGCCGCCTCGATGGTGGCATTCAGCGCCAACAGGTTGGTCTGGCCTGCGATGGTGTTGATCAGCTCGACGACGTCGCCGATGCGGGTGGCGGCTTTCGACAGCTCGCTGACGCGCTCCGTGGTCGAGCGCGCCTGGCCGACCGCATCGCCCGCCATGCGCGCTGACTCCTGCACCTGGCGGCTGATCTCGGTGACCGAGGACGACAGCTCCTCGGTCGCGGAGGCGACCGACTGCACGTTGGACGTGGCTTCCTCCGAGGCGGATGCGACCGCGGTCGCGAGCTCCCGCGACCGCGAGGCGGTCGAGGTCAGCGTGCCGGCGGAGGCTTCGAGCTGCGAGGACGCCGATGACACGGTGTTGACGATCTCGCCGATCATGGCCTCGAAATTGCGGGTGATGGCGTCGACGCGGCGGCCGCGCTCGATTTTCTCCTCGGCATCGCGCGCGGCGGCCTCGTCGGCAGCCTTCTTGGCGATCAGCGCCTCCTTGAAGATCTGCAGCGCATCCGCCATCGCGCCCATTTCAGTCGTCTTGCCACGGTGCGGCACCTCGGCGGACAGATCGCCTTCGCCGAGCGCCTGCATCGGCTTGATGATGGAAGCGATGCCCGAGATGATGTCGCGCACCAGGAAGAAGCTGACGGCCACGCCTGCAATCACGGCAAGACCGAGCATCATCCCGACGATCATGATGGCGGAGGAATAGGTCTCGGCCGCGTCGCTGGAGGCCTTGGACGCCCCATCGTTGTTGAGCGTGATGTCCTTCTGCAGCACCTCATCGGCCTTGAGCCCGATCTTGTTGACCGAGCTGGTGTTCAGGTCATGAGCCTCCTTCGGGTATTGGCCCGCGGCCTTGCGCGACAGCTCCATCACCTTTTCGGTGCCCGCCTTGTACTCGGTCCAGAGCCGGGCCCATTCGTCATAGAGCGCCCGTTCCTCCGGCGAAGTGATCATAGCCTCGTAGCTCTTGCGGATCCTGGTATTGCTCTCGACGACGGTCTGCAGCGTCTTCTCCTGCGCCAGCTTATCCTCCAACGTCTCGGAGAGCATGTGCTCGCGAATGACGTTGCGATAGGTGATGGTGCCGGCACGCAGCTCGCCGAGCACGCGGACGCTGGGCAGCCAGTTGGTCGTGATGTCCACCGTGTTGGCATTCATCGACCGCATATTCCTGACGGCAAGCAGGCCCATGCCGGTCATGACGACGAGCAGGAAAGCGACGACCGTGATGATCTTCGCGCGGATCGACATATTTGCAAACATGAACACCTCTCGGGCCTGCGTGCGCGCGCATCAGATCGCACGTCCGCATCGTTGAAGAACGTGATGGTTACGCAGGACTAAACGCGGGTTCCTCAACTCGCGTTAACATGCCGCACCGTATTAATACCGTCCCGAGGCGGCGTGCCGCGAAGGCTCGCGCAATGAAACGATCCCGCAGAAACGAGAAAGGGAGCCGCGGCGCAGGCCACGGCTCCCTTCAATTGTCGCGGGCGATCGTCCTTTAGGCACAGGACGCCCGCGTCATCCCTTGCAAATCAGGCGGCGCGCACCGAGGCCAGGAACCTGCCGACCTCCTGCTTCAGGCGGCTGGAATCACCGGACAGCGCCTTGGCTGCCGCCAGCACCTGAGAGGAGGCCGAGCCGGTCTCGGCTGCGCCACGCTCGACGTCGGCGATGTTGGAGGAGACCTGCTGGGTGCCGTGCGCGGCCTGCTGCACGTTGCGGGAGATTTCCTGGGTCGCAGCGCCCTGCTCCTCCACCGCCGCGGCAATGGTCGAGGAGATCTCCGACAGCCGCTCGATGGTCGAGGAAATTTCCTTGATCGCGTTCACCGATTCCTGGGTCGCGGCCTGGATGCCGGAAATCTGCTGGCCGATCTCGCCGGTCGCTTTCGCGGTCTGCTCGGCCAATGCCTTCACCTCGGAGGCGACCACCGCAAAGCCGCGGCCGGCATCGCCGGCACGCGCCGCCTCGATGGTGGCGTTGAGCGCCAAGAGATTGGTCTGCCCGGCGATGGTGTTGATCAACTCGACCACGTCGCCGATCCGGGTGGCGGCCTTCGACAATTCGCTGACGCGCTCGGTGGTGGTGCGTGCCTGGCCAACGGCATCGCCGGCCATGCGCGCGGATTCCTGCACCTGGCGGCTGATCTCGGTGATCGAGGAGGCCATCTCCTCGGTCGAAGACGCCACCGACTGCACGTTGGTGGTCGCCTCCTCCGAGGCCGACGCGACCGCGGTCGCAAGCTGCTTCGAACGGTCCGCGGTCGAGGTCAGCGATCCCGCCGAGCTTTCGAGCTGGCTCGAGGCCGAGGAGACCGTGTTGACAATCTCGCCGATCACGGCCTCGAACTGCTGCGCAAGCGACTGCATGTCCGCCTTGCGCTGCCGCGCGGCCGTCGCGTCCTGCTCGGTCTTCGCCGCGGCCTCGGCATGCGCCTTGTCCTCGGCATTGGTGCGGATCACCGTCACGGTCTTCGCGAGATCGCCGATCTCGTCGCCGCGGTCGGCGCCGGGAATGCTGATGTCGAGCCGACCGCGGGCCATCTCACCAAGCGCGGCGTTCAGCTGCGTCATCGGCCGGGCGATGCCGAAGAACGAGAAGACGGCGGAGCCGAGCACCGAGACGACGACGGCAATGCCGATCATCATGGTGACGCGGCTGGCCCATGCCGCCTGCGCAGCGGCTTCCTCCTTGGCGCGGGCATTCTTCTGATGCGCCGACTGCACGGCAGCATCCATCAGTTCGCCGGCCTGCGTCAGATACTTTGTGGTGCGGTTCTTGAGCAGGTCATCCTTCGCCGCCTCGATCTCGACGGATTCATCGTTCGACGCCATGAACTCGGTCGCGACGCCGGTCAGCTTGCTGATCATCGCCTGGATGTCCTTGTCGTCGGACAGCACGCGCGCGTCGGTCAGCGTGCTCCGCAGCGCCGGCACCGTCTGCTTCAGCTGCGTCAGCGTAGCCGGATCGCCGGTCATGCCGTATTGCCAGGCCAAAGCGCGCATGGTGTTCAGCTTGGAATCGGCGGTCCGAAGCTGCCGCTCGACCCGCTCGCGGAAAGCGAGGTTGGGCAATGCGGGCGAGGACACGATCGCCTGCAGCCCCTTGGCCCACTCGTTGGCAATGTCGTTGCGCTTGTCGATCTGCGCCAGCAGCGCTTTCTGCGCCATTGCGAGGTCAATGGCGCCGCTCGTGTAGCTCGTCATCGTCTCCTTGAGGCGGTTCAGACGTTCGCGATCGTCCGGTGCCTTGGCATTCGTCAGCGCGGCGTCGACATCTGCGATCATCGCCTCGGAGAAATGCTTGATGTCCGCAGCCGCCTTGTCGGCCTCGGCCGCGTTGCGCGCCAGCCGCGCCGAACGTCCGCCGAGATTGGTCTGCCGCATGTTGACGTTTGCCGATAGGATGTGTTCGACGACCTGTTGTGAGCGGTCGGCGCGCTCATTGGCAGCATCGACGGCCCGCTCCGCAATGAGCTGATTTGCAATCATCCCGATCGCCAGAAGCGCCCCAACGGCGCCGGCGAGACCTAATTTGTTTCCGATACGATTGAACTGCATTGCCCCACCCACCAGGATAGACCGGCCTCGATCGCGACAGCCGGATGATCAGGTGTAGAGGCGAGGTTCCCTAAATCTCGTTAATGCCGGGCTGCCGCGCTGTTGGTTTGCCGTACGCGCGGCGCGCCTTTTTGCCGCGCGCCGTTGAGCTACGATCCGATTGCGCGAACATCCAGGCCATGCGCGGCCTGGGTGTCCTATTTTCTTGACGCGAACCGGTGTCCGCTTCGCTTGAAACGCTCTCGCGTGCCGCTTTATCAGGCAGCCCGAACCGAAGTCAGGAAGCGGCTGACCTCCTGCTTCAGGCGGCTGGAATCGCCGGACAGCGCCTTGGCTGCCGCCAGCACCTGAGAGGAGGCCGAGCCGGTCTCGGCCGAACCGCGCTGGACATCGGCGATGTTGGAGGAGACCTGCTGGGTGCCGTGCGCGGCCTGCTGCACGTTGCGGGAGATTTCCTGGGTCGCAGCGCCCTGCTCCTCCACCGCCGCGGCAATGGTCGAGGAGATCTCCGACAGCCGCTCGATGGTCGAGGAAATTTCCTTGATCGCGTTCACCGATTCCTGGGTCGCGGCCTGGATGCCGGAAATCTGCTGGCCGATCTCGCCGGTCGCTTTCGCGGTCTGCTCGGCCAATGCCTTCACCTCGGAGGCGACCACCGCAAAGCCGCGGCCGGCATCGCCGGCACGCGCCGCCTCGATGGTGGCGTTGAGCGCCAAGAGATTGGTCTGCCCGGCGATGGTGTTGATCAACTCGACCACGTCGCCGATCCGGGTGGCGGCCTTCGACAATTCGCTGACGCGCTCGGTGGTGGTGCGTGCCTGGCCGACCGCATCGCCGGCCATGCGCGCGGATTCCTGCACCTGGCGGCTGATCTCGGTGATCGAGGAGGCCATCTCCTCGGTCGAGAATGCCACCGACTGCACGTTGGTGGTCGCCTCCTCCGAGGCGGATGCGACCGCGGTCGCAAGCTGCTTCGAACGCTCCGCGGTCGAGGTCAGCGATCCCGCCGAGCTTTCGAGCTGGTTCGAGGCCGAGGAGACCGTGTTGACAATCTCGCCGATCACGGCCTCGAACTCGCGGGTGATGCCGTCGACGCGACGGCCGCGCTCGATCTTAGCCTCGGCGTCCTGCGCGGCCGCGGCATCGGCGGCCTTCTTGGCGATCAGCGCCTGCTTGAAGACCTGCAGCACATCGGCCATCGCGCCAATCTCGGTTTTCTCACCCTGGTGCGGCACCTCGGCGGAGAGATCCCCCTGACCCAGCGCCTGCATCGGCCTCACGATCGAGGCGATGCCGGCCGTGACATCGCGGATCATCGCGGCGCTGAGCGCAATACCGGCAATCACCGTCACGGCAAGGATCGCAATCACCAGCCAGAGTGCGGATGAATAGCTCGCCGCTGCTTCCTCCGAAGCCTTGTCGGCGCCTTTGTTGTTCAGCTCGATATCCTTCTTCAGGATCACGTCGCCGTCGATCAGCAGCTTGTTGACCTTCTTGGAGTTCAGCTCGTTCGCTTCGCGCGGGAACTGGCCGGCCTCCTTGCGCGACAAGGCCAGCACGTCATCGACGCCGCGCTTGTACTGCTCCCAGATCTTGGCCCACTCGTCATAGAGCGCGCGCTCCTCGGGCGAAGTGATCAGCGGCTGATAGGCCTGAATGCTCCGACGGACGGCCTCGAACACACCGTTCAGCTGGGTCTCGACCCGCACCTTGTCTTCATGTGTTTCTGCAAGCAGATGGGCACGAACAACATTGCGGGCCATGATGACGTTCTGCTCGAGCTCTCCCAGCACCCGCACGCTCGGCAGCCAGCTGCTCGCGATGTCGACCGTGTTGGCGTGGATCGCGCGCATGTTGTTCAGCGCGAGCAATCCGAGGCCGGTCATCGCAACGAGCAGGAACGCGGCGACGGTGACGATCTTGGCACGGATCGAATATTTGGCGAGCATGGATGTCATCTCTTCCATTCTGGGCGCGAGGCGCGCGGCAACGTCATTTGGTGCCGGCAAGCGGATGCCCGCCCGCCGGCTGCAAACCGAGACGCCGCCAGAGCCCGGAATTGAAGGCTGAATCAAGAAGCGCTCCGTAGGACTACGGAAGACCAAAACAATTTAAATCGAATTAAGCAGACTTCGCATCTGCAATAACGCTCAGCGCATGAGCCGAAGCGCGTCGGCAAAGAACTGCGGCCCACCGAAATTGCCCGATTTCAGTGCAAGCAGCATGTCGCCCGCCTGCATGCCCACGGTGCGCAGCACCGGCACGCCGGCCGCGATCTCAGCGCCGACCAGGAAGCCCGGAATCTTTAGGCGATCGACGACCGCGCCCGAGGTCTCGCCGCCGGCGACCACGAGCCGCTTGACGCCGCCTTGCACCAGCCCTTCGGCAATGTCGGCCATGGCCTGCTCGATGGCATGGCCCGCGACCTCGCGGCCGTGACGGGCCTGCAGCGCCTGAACCTCGTCCGGCGTGGCGCTGGAGGCGATCAGCACCGGACCGTCAGCCAGGCGATCCGTCGCCCAGCCGAGCGCGAGGCGTGCCTCGTCAGGTCCCTGCACCACGCGCTCCGGATCGAGATGCAGCACCGGCATGATCTTCTCGGCGTTGGCGATCTGGCCGAGCGTGGCCTGCGAGCAGCTTCCCGCGAGGCAGGCGGCGGGGCCACCGACCCGCGCCATTGCGGCGGCATCCGCAGCCTCCGACGTCACCCGCCCAGAGGCGACCAGCGCGCGCGCCAGCCCGAGCCCGATGCCGGAGGCGCCGACCGAGACGCGATGATCGAGCGCCGCCGCACCGATGGTGGTGAGATCGGCATCGAACACGGCATCGATGATCGCCGCGCCGACGTCCTGCGAGACCAGTTGCGCCAGCCGCGCCCGCACCGCGTCCGGTCCTTGCGTGACGGTGGCGAGATCGACGAGGCCGATCTTCGTCCTGCTCTGCCGCGCCAGCACCCGCACCAGATTGGCATCATGCATCGGATTGAGCGGATGGTCCTTGAGCGGGCTTTCGTTGAGCGGCACGGCACCCACGAACAGATTGCCCTGATAGACGGTGCGGCCGGTCTCCGGAAAGGCCGGCGTCACCAGCACAATCGCATCGCCGGAATCCGCGCGCAGTGCATCCATCACCGGACCGATATTGCCGGCATCGGTGGAATCGAAGGTCGAGCAGATCTTGAACAGCACATGCCTGGCGCCGCGGCCGCGCAGCCAGCGATCTGCCTCGCGCGAGCGCGCAACCGCTTGTGAAGCTTCGATCGAGCGGCTCTTCAGCGAGACCACGACGGCATCGACCTCGGGCAGCTTCAGATCGTCCGATGGCACGCCGATGGTCTGCACGGTGCGAAGCCCCACGCGGGTCAGCGTGTTGGCGAGGTCGGAAGCGCCGGTATAGTCGTCGGCGATGCAGCCGAGCTTGAGGGTCACGGCTTTACTCCCTTGTACTGATCAAACCAGCCGAGGCCGTCTTCGGTGCGGCCGCGCGGATTGTACTCGCAGCCGACGAAGCCGGTATAGCCGAGCCGGTCGAGCTCGGCGAACAGGAAGGGATAGTTCAGCTCCTCGCGATCGGGCTCGTTGCGCGAGGGAACGCTGGCGATCTGGATATGGCCCGTGAGGTCGATCATCTCGCGCAGGCGCATGGTGACGTCGCCATGGATGATCTGGCAATGGTAGATGTCGAACTGCAGCTTCAGATTCGGGATCTTCAACTCGCGGATCAGCTCAGCCGCGAAGCCGAAATCGTTGAGGAAGTAGCCCGGCACGTTGCGCGGATTGATCGGCTCGATCACCACGTCGAGACCGTGCGGGCCGAAGAACTCCACCGCGCAGGCGACCGATTTATAGAACGCCTCGACGGCCTTCGCATCGCTGCGCTCGGCGATCCCCGCCATCAGGTGCACGCGCTTGACGCCGGTCGCCTGTGCATAAGGAAGTGCAGTCTCAAAGCTCCTCTTGAGGTCATCGAACCGCGCGGGCAGCGCGGCAAAGCCCTTCTCGCCGGCAGCCCAGTCGCCCGGCGGCAGGTTGAACAGCGCCTGTGTCAGGCCGGCGTCACGTAGCCGTTTGCCAACCTCCTCGGCCGGATGGTCATAGGGAAACAGGAATTCCACCGCGGTGAAGCCGGCCTTGGCCGCGGCCGCAAAGCGGTCAAGGAATGGATGCTCGGTGAACATCATGGTGAGATTGGCGGCGAAGCGGGGCATGGCGTGAAACTCGTCCTCTTACTTGGTCTCGCCCGGCAGCCTGGTGCCGGTCACCTGCGCGTACATCCGCGCCACCGAGGCATCGTCGTCGCGGCCCATGCCGGCGGCCGAGGTCATCAAAAACATCTGCAGCGCTGCGGCCGAGACCGGCACCGGGAAGCGCGCCGTGCGCGCCATGTCCTGGATGATGCCGAGGTCCTTGACGAAGATCTCGACCGCGCTGCGCGGGCTGTAATCGCCGTCGAGCACATGCGGCATGCGGTTCTCGAACATCCAGGAATTGCCGGCGGAGGCCGTGATCACCTCATAGACCTTCCTGATGTCGAGCCCCTGCTTGGCGGCAAAGGTGATGGCCTCGCTGGCGGCGGCGATGTGCACGCCGGCGAGCAGCTGGTTGATCATCTTGAACGCGGCCCCCTGCCCCGCCGCATCACCGAGCTCGTAGAGCTTGGCCGCCATCGCATCCAGCGCCGGCCGTGCCTTGGCGAATGCCGCGGCGCTGCCGGAGGCGAGAATGGTCAGCTCGCCCTGTGCCGCGCGCTGCGCGCCGCCCGAGATCGGCGCATCGAGATAATGCCGCCCGGTGGATTCGAGCTGCTTCGCCAGCCGCCGCGCGACGTCCGGGTCCATGGTGGCGGACGAGATGAACACCGCATCCCTGGGAAGCGTCTCGGCGACGCCGCCAGCGCCGAACAGGATGGACTCAGTCTGCGCGGCATTGACGACAACGCTGACCACGATGTCGGCATCCTTGGCGGCTTCGGCCGGGCTCCTGGCGCCCTTGCCGCCCTCCTTGACGAAGCGCGCGACCGACTCCTCCGAGACATCGCAGCCGGTCACCGCGAAGCCGGCGCGCCGCAGCGAAGTGGCCATGCCGAATCCCATCGAGCCGAGCCCGATCACGGCGACTTTCGTTTGAGATGGCGATGACATACGGCAGATCCTTAAGTCGTTTCCTGATCTCGTCCGGTTAGCCCGGCTCCCTCCCTCGGTAGCATGGGTTGGCCACGCCGCGAAAGCATGAGAGAACATCGCGCGAATCCGACGGCCACTCGGATGAACCCATGCCGTCTACATTTCTCATCTTCTTGTGGGTGCTGATTGGGTTGCCCTCAATGATCGCCGGAAGCGTGTTGACCATCGCTGCGATCTATGGACGACGCCTTTGGCGCCTCCGTCGCCGTCGGATGGCTTCAAGAGCAAGAAACAAAAGTCCGTTAATCGTCTAGACAACAGGGAGGGTTCCACGCCATGGCAGAAACGAGACTACGCGAGGCGATCTGCCGGTTCGGCCGCTCGCTGTTCGAGCGGGGACTGACGCCGGGCTCCTCGGGCAATATCAGCGTGCGGCTCGACGACGGCGGCTGGCTGGTGACGCCGACCAATGCCTCGCTTGGCTTCCTCGATCCCGACAAGCTCTCGCGGCTCGATGCCGGCGGCAGACTGGTTTCCGGCGATGCGCCGACCAAGGAGGTGCCGCTGCACAACGCGCTGTACCAGACCCGCGGTGCGGCCCGCGCCGTGGTGCATCTGCATTCGACCCATTCGGTGGCGCTATCGATGCTGCCGGAGATCGATCCGCGGGCGGCGCTGCCGCCGATGACGCCCTATTATCTGATGCGCTGCGGCCAGACCGCGCTGCTGCCCTATTATCGCCCGGGCGATCCTGACGTTGCGGACGCGATCAAGGGGCTCGCCGGTAAATATGCCTCCGTCCTGCTCGCCAATCACGGTCCGGTTGTCGCCGGCGATACGCTGGAAGCCGCGGTCTTCGCGATGGAGGAGCTGGAGGAGACCGCGAAGCTCTACCTGCTGCTGCGCGGCATGAACCCGCGCTATTTGTCGCCTGCGCAAGTGGCGGATCTCACCAAGACGTTCGGGCTGACGCTGCCCGATGCGCATGATCATCCCTGAGCGCCGTTCTGCCTCGGCTTTGGCAGGATGCCCAAAATCAGGGCAGTCCATATCCATTCGAAGCTGATCTGCGCGTCAATTTGACTGTGCAAAGGCGCTTGCAGTGCAGCAGAGATGGCCGACTCCAAGCAAAAGCAGCGGGGCGCGCGCGATCTCGCGGCGAGCCGCCGGCCAATGCCGCACCTTGGCATATCCGTTGCAGATGTTCCGCGGATGAGTCTTGCCGGGCGCGGACCATCTTAGCGCCGGGCCGAATGTCGCGCTAAGCTGTCGCGATCCGGGTGGTGCAGTGGGGCGGGTTGACGGATGGCGGCAGGCGCAGGGTTGGAACTGGTCCAGGTGACCAAGCAATACGGCCACGTCACCGCGGTCGATGCGATCAATCTGCGGATTCCCGCCGGCTCCTATTGCTGCCTGCTCGGCCCCTCCGGCTGCGGCAAGACCTCGACCTTGCGCATGATCGCCGGCCATGAATCGGTGACATCGGGCGACATCATCGTCGGGGCCAGGAACGTGACCGATCTCGCGCCGGCACAGCGCGGCACGGCGATGATGTTCCAGTCCTACGCGCTGTTTCCGCATCTCTCCGTCATCGACAACGTCGCCTTTGCGCTGAAGATGAAGGGCACGCCCAAGGCGACGCGTCATGCGGAGGCGCGCAAGCTGCTCGAGCTGGTCGACATGCGGGCCTATGAGGCGCGCCTTCCTGCGCAGCTCTCCGGCGGCCAGCAGCAGCGCGTCGCGCTCGCGCGCGCGCTGATCACCTCGCCGCAGATCCTGCTGCTGGATGAGCCATTGTCGGCGCTCGATCCGTTCCTGCGCCTGCGCATGCGCGCCGAGCTGAAGCGGCTGCAACGCGAGCTCGGGCTGACCTTCATCCACGTCACCCACGGCCAGGACGAAGCGATGGCGCTGTCCGACCTCGTGGTGCTGATGAATGGGGGGCGCATCGAGCAGCAGGGCACGCCGCGCGAGATCTTCAACCATCCGCGCACCGAATTCGCGGCCAAATTCATCGGCGGCCATAACGTGATCAATCTCGGCGGCGAGAGCGTCGCGGTGCGGGTCGACCGCATGGCGGTGAAAAAGCAGACCGATGCGGTCGATGGCCCGTCGGTCGCAGGCGTTATCAGCAAGATCGAATATCAGGGCACCTATGTGCTGATCGCGGTCACGCCGGATGGCGGCGGTGAGATCTCGGTGCAGATCGGCGAGGCCGATCTCGACCGCGCGAACTACGAGATCGGCGAGCGCGTGCGCGTGACCTGGAATCCGGCCTTCGCAAGCCCGCTATCGCCTCGACCTGCTGCAACCGTCCCGTCGCCCGAACTGGTGGCGTGAGATACCTATGGAGATGACGATGACCGATCGATCGAAGACGACCATCAGCCGCCGCAGCCTGCTCAAGGGTGCCGCCGGTGCTGCCAGCCTCGCCGCCGGCTCGGGCACGCTGCTATCCGCGCCTTACGTCCACGCCGCCGATGCGAAGGTGCTGCGCTATCTCGGCACCGCGGTGAACGAGGGCGATGAGATCTCCAAGAAGTGCCTCGCCGACACCGGCATCAAGATCGAGTACATCACGGCGACCACCGACGACGTCACCAAGCGCGTCATCACCCAGCCGAACTCGTTCGACGTGCTCGACACCGAATATTTCTCGCTCAAGAAGCTGGTGCCGTCGGGCAACATCTTTCCGCTCGATGCCAAGAAGATCAAGGAATTCGACAACATCACGCCCGTCTTCACCAAGGGCGAGCTGCCGAATGGCAAGAAGATCGGAGGCCAGGGCACCGCGCCTTGGAAGGTGCTCTATCTCGACGGGCCGAACTCCAAGACCTTCTCGGCGACGCCGACCGAATACATCACGCTGATCCCGACGGTGTACAATGCCGACACGCTCGGCATCCGTCCCGACCTGATCAAGCGCCCGATCAGTTCCTGGGCCGAGCTGCTCAATCCCGAGTTCAAGGGCAAGGCTTCGATCCTCAACATCCCCTCCATCGGCATCATGGACGCGGCGATGGTGGTCGAGGCCACCGGCCAGTACAAATATGCCGACAAGGGCAACATGACCAAGGCCGAGATCGACCTGACCATGAAGGTGCTGACCGAGGCCAAGAAGGCTGGCCAGTTCCGCGCGTTCTGGAAGGACTTCAACGAGTCGGTCAACCTGATGGCCTCGGGCGAGACAGTGATCCAGTCGATGTGGTCACCCGCCGTGACGAAGGTGCGCTCGATGGGCATCCCCTGCATCTTCCAGCCGCTCAAGGAAGGCTATCGCTCCTGGGCCTCGGGCTTCTGCGTCTCCAAGGCCGTCGCGGGCGGACCGAAACTCGACTGGGCCTACGAGTTCGTCAACTGGTATCTGTCGGGGTGGGCCGGCGCCTATCTCAACCGCCAAGGCTATTATTCCGCCGTGCTCTCCACCGCCAAGGCCAACATGACCGCCGACGAGTGGGGCTACTGGATGGAAGGCAAGCCGGCCGCGAGCGACATCAAGGCACCTGACGGCACGCTGCTGGAGAAGGCCGGCGCGGTGCGCGACGGCGGCTCCTACGAGGACCGCATGGGCGCGGTCGCCTGCTGGAATGCGGTCATGGACGAAAACGACTACATGGTCCGCAAGTGGAACGAGTTCATTGCGGCCTGATATCTCTCGACGAAATCGTAGCCCGCATAAGCGCAGCGCCATGCGGGACCGGTGTCCCGGGTGTCGCTGCGCTCACCCGGGCTACAGGTCACTTCCGCCCGCCAGACGACAGGTTTCTCGGTGACCGTGACGATCGACACTCCGCATGATGGTGTTGCACCGACGGAGCGCAAGCTGCGCAAGACGGCCGCACGCTCCGTCGCCTGGCTGCAGGCCGGGCCGATGATGCTGGTCTTCGCGCTGTTCTTCCTGCTGCCGCTGGTGCTCGTCATCGTCGTCAGCGCCTGGGACTACAATGAATATGAGATGATCCCGGCGTTCTCCTGGCGCGGCTACACCGACACGTTCGAAGGCTGCATCGCCGCGCTGCCGGACCTCTGCACCATCCTGAAAACATACTTGAAGACGCTCAAGCTGTGCCTGCTGACCTGGGGCCTGACGCTGCTGATCGGCTTCTGGGTCGCCTATTTCCTCGCCTTTCACGTCCGCTCCAAGACCTGGCAGATCGTATTGTCCCTGCTCTGCACGATCCCGTTCTGGACGTCGAACGTGATCCGCATGATCGCCTGGATCCCGCTGCTCGGCCGCAACGGTCTCGTCAACCAGGGCCTGATCGGCGTCGGCGTCGTCGACCAGCCGATCGAGTGGCTGCTGTTCTCCGAATTCTCCGTGGTGCTCGCGCTGGTCCACCTCTTCACGTTCTTCATGGTGGTGCCGATCTTCAACTCGATGATCCGCATCGACAAGCGGCTGATCGAGGCGGCCTATGACGCCGGCGCCAGCGGCTGGCAGACGCTGACCAACG
The DNA here is from genome assembly GCF_045571465.1 of Bradyrhizobium sp. STM 3557. NCBI lineage: Bacteria > Pseudomonadati > Pseudomonadota > Alphaproteobacteria > Hyphomicrobiales > Nitrobacteraceae > Bradyrhizobium > Bradyrhizobium sp. STM 3557. The sequence continues at coordinate 3,077,389 of NZ_CP120697.1, read as the reverse complement.
TGGTCATTCCCCTCTCCAAGCCCGGCATCGTGATCGGCTCGATCTTCGTCATCACCATCGTGATGGGCGACTTCGTCACCATCGGCGTGATGGGCGGCCAGCAGATCGCCTCCGCCGGCAAGGTCATCGAGTCGCGTCTCTCGGCGCTGCAATTCCCCGCCGCCGCGGCCAACGCCGTGATCCTGCTCGGCGTCACCATCCTGATCATCTCCGCGCTGACGCGGATCGTCGACGTGCGCAAGGAGCTGTGAGAGATGGGCGACAAGCGGCCGCGCTCGTTCTATATCCTGGCGGCGTTCTTCACCGCCTACGTGCTGTTCCTGTACGGGCCGATGTTCGCGATCTACATCCTGTCGTTCCAGGGACCGGATGGCGGACTGACGTTCCCGATGAACGGCGTGTCGCTGACCTGGTTCGGCAAGGTCTTCTCCGGCGCCGGCATTGTCGACATCGGCGCCGCATTCAAGCGCTCGCTGATGCTCGGCCTCGTCGTCATGGTGCTGACGGTGCTGCTGTCGGTCGCGGCCGGCATGGCGTTCCGCCGGCCGTTTCGCGGCGCCTCGTTCCTGTTCTACACCGCGATCGCCAGTCTGATCATGCCTTCGATCATCACTTCGCTCGGCATTGCGCTGGAATTCCGCCTGCTCGACGATTTCATGAACAAGCATGCCGCGGATTTTGGGCTGGGCGGGCTCGCCGACGGGTGGACCACCGGCATGGGCCTGTTCACCTCAGGCTTAGGTGCACATCTGACCTGGACCTTGCCGTTCGGCCTGCTGATCATGTTCGCGATCTTCAACCGCTTTGACGGCCGGCTGGAGGAAGCCGCGCGCGACCTCGGCGCGACGCCATGGCAGACCTTCCGCCATGTCGTGCTGCCGATCATCGCACCATCGGTGGTCGGCATCGGCCTGTTCGGCTTCACGCTGTCATGGGACGAACTCGCCCGCTCAAGCCAGGCGATCGGCTCGGTCAACACGCTGCCGCTGGAACTGCAGGGCCTGACGACGACCGTCACCAAGCCCGACATCTACGCGCTGGGCACGCTGACATCGGCCGTGTCGTTCGTCGTGATCTTCTCCGCGCTCGCCGTCATCCTCGTGCTGCAGGCCCGCCAGCGCCGCCAGGGCTCGGATGCGGGTCAGGGAATGGTGTAGCCACTCAACGACGGAAACGTAGCAACCCTTCGACTCATCATCGCGGCGCTTGAAGATGGGAACATGAGCGCCGTGCCCGTGAATGTGCCCTCTCCCCTTGTGGGAGAGGGCATGTAGGGAAGCGCGGCAAGCCCGGTCGGGTGAGGGGTTTGCCTCGACGAGCGTCGCGCGCGTAGAGATACCCCTCACCCAACCGCGTGCTTGGATGGGCCGGAGATGCCCTCTCCCACAAGGGGAGAGGGCGCTGTATCGCACAGCGCGCTGACGACCTCGCTCAGTCTGTAGGTGGGCAAGGGCGCGCCGAGATCGTCGCGATGGGCGCAGCTGTCCCGCGCGCCGTGCCCATCGTCCGGGCACGCGCTACCTGACGACGGCGCTTTGCCCACCCTACGAGAGTCACGTCAACTCACAGTCCCAGATACGCCTTGCGCACGTCCGGATTGACCGCGATCTCCGCGGCCTTGCCGTTCATCAACACGCGCCCGGTCTGCAGGATGTAGGCGCGGTCGGCGATCTCCAGGCACTCGGCCATGCGCTGCTCGACGATCAGGACCGTCATGCCGGCATCGCGAATGCGTTTTACTGCCTGGAAGATCTCGTCGACCAGCTTTGGCATGATGCCCTGCGACGGTTCGTCCAGCATCAAGAGCCGCGGCCGCGTCATCAGCGCGCGGCCGATCGCCAGCATCTGCTGCTCGCCGCCGGACAGCGTCTCGGCGCGCTGCTCCAGCCGCTCGGAGAGCCGCGGGAACAGGCCGAACACGAAGTCCATCGGCCCTTCGCGGTTGGCCTCGCTGCGATAGAGATAGCTGCCGAGCCGCAAATTGTCGCGCACCGAAAGGCGCGGAAACAGCCGGCGGTTCTCCGGCACATAGGCGATGCCGCGCGCGGTGATCAGATGCTGCGCCAGCCCGTCGATGCGGTTGCCGTCGAAAGAGACGCTGCCGGCGCGCGGCCGCTCGGCACCGGCGATCGATTTCAGAAGCGTCGACTTGCCAGCGCCGTTGGCACCGGCGACGCAGACGATCTCGCCCTTCTCGACCTCGATCGAGACGTTCGAGATCGCGACCAGCCCCTGATAGGCTGTCGTGACGTCACGCACCGACAGCATGGCGATCCCCAAGATAGGCAGTGATGACTTTCGGATCGCGCACGACCTCGTTGGGCTTGCCTTCGAGCAGCACCTTGCCGAGATCGAGCACGATGGCGCGATCGACCAGCGGCATCACGATCTCCATGACGTGCTCGACCATCAGCACCGTGATGCCGGTGTCGCGCACGCGCCGCACCAGCTCGACGCCCTTTTGCGATTCGACCGGCGTGAGACCGGTGAGCACCTCGTCGAGCAGCAGCAGCTTCGGCTCGGTCGCGAGTGCGCGCGCCACTTCGAGACGGCGCTTCTCCGACGGCACGAGATCGCTGGCCCGCACATCGGCGCGCGCGTCGAGGCCGCAGAACGCCAGCACCTGATGCGCCTTGCGGCGGGCCTCGCGCATCACGGTGGTGCGCACCAGCGCGCCGACGATGACGTTTTCGATGACAGTCATGCTCTCGAAGCTTTTGACGACCTGGAAGGTACGGCCGATGCCGCGCTGGCAGCGCTCGGCGGCCGGCAGATCGGTGACGTCCTCGCCGTCGAAGATGAGGGTGCCTTCGGTTGGCCGGAACGCTCCGGCGATCAGGTTGAACAGCGTCGACTTGCCGGCGCCGTTGGGACCGATCAGGCCGACGATCTCGCCGCGCCCGACCGCGATCGACACGTTCGAATTGGCGGTCAGCCCAGCGAAGCGCTGCGTGATGTTACGGGTCTCCAGCAGGTTGGTCATGATGCCACCGCCTCCTTGACCACACCGGCGGCTGGCTTCGGCTTGCGCGCGAACAGGCTGACCAGGCCCTGCGGCCGCGCCAGCGAGATCGCAATGATCAGGCCGCCATAGACGATCAAGTCGACACCCCGGCCCGAGCCGCCGATATAGGAGCGCGTCAGCTCGGTCAGCGGGATCAGGATCACGGCGCCGAGCATCGGCCCCCACAGCGTACCGATGCCACCTAGCACCGCGGGCAAAGCCATCAGCAGCGAGAACTGGAAACCCATCACGCTTTCGGGATCGATGTAGGAGACGAACTGCGCGTAGAAGGCGCCGCCGATCGCGACCAGGAACGCCGACACGGCGGCGGCGCCCATCTTGGAATTAAACACGACCACGCCAAGGCTCTCGGCGGCGATCGGATTGTCCTTCACCGCGCGCCACCAATAGCCCCATTTCGAATCTTCCAGCCACCAGGTCACGAACCAGGCGATGCCGGCGAGCACCAGCGCGAAATAGAAGTAAGGCAGTTTGCTGCGCGTGAACTGGAAGGTGAGCCAGCTGTCGCGGCGCACCGGAATGTCGATGCCGAGCGCGGCGCCCGCCCAATCCCAGTTCTGGAACAGCACCAGCGCGATCTCGGCGATCACGATGGTCGCAATGACGAAATAGTGCCCGCCGAGCCGGAAGCAGGGATAGCCGAGCGCCATGGCGATGGCGGCCGATATCAATCCGCCGGCGAGCATGCCGAACCAGGGCAGCACGCCGAACTTGGTATAGAGCAGCGCGGTGGTGTAGGCGCCAAGCCCGAAATACAGCGCGTGGCCAAGCGAGATCTGGCCGCAATAGCCGGACAGGATGTTCCAGCTCTGCGACAGAGCGGCATACATCAGGGTGAGCACCATGATGTTCTGGACGTAGACATCCTTGACGAACAGCGGCACCAGCGCTGCGACCACAGTGATGCAGGCCGCGACGATCAGATCGCGGCGGCGACGAGATGCGAAAGCCTTGTCCATCAGATCGACCCGAACAGGCCGCGCGGCCGGATGAAGACGATAAGCAGATACACCCCGTAGATGCCGACCGTCTTCAACGAAGCCGGCAGCACCAGCGTGGTGACGGCTTCGACCAGGCCGACGATGATGCCGCCGGCGAAGGCGCCGAACACGCTGCCGAAGCCGCCCAGCGCCACCGTCACATAGGCGATGGTTGCAAACGACGCGCCGACGTCAGGGAAGACATAGAAGAAGATCGCCATCACGGCGCCGGCGAGCCCGACCAGCGCGGCACCGAGGCCCCAGCCGAGCGCGAACACCCGGTTCTTGTCGATGCCGACAAGCGCCACCGCACCGGCATCCTCGCGCGTCGCCTCCAGCGCCCGGCCGAAATCGGTGCGATTGATGAAGAAATAGAGGCCGCCAAAAGCTGCGATCGCGATCAGCGCGCCGACCAGTTGCGGCTCCGGCAGATAGATGCCGCCGACCGCGATGGTCTTGCCGCCGAGCCAGGAGGTGGTGATGCTGCGATAATCAGGCGTGAAGAAATATTGCGCGAGGCCCCGCATCAGCACGGCAAGTCCGAAGGTGGAGAAGATCTGCACCATGCCGGTGTTGGCCTTGGCCCTGACAGCGAAGCGCACGATGAACAAGTAGACCACGGCGCCAAATATGAACAACGCGGCGGCCACGATCGGAGCTGACAGCAGCGGGTCCAGCGCGAAATAGGCGAACAGGAAGAAGGTCGCGTACATCGCGATCATCAGGAACTCGCCGTGGGCGAAATTCACCACGTCCATCAGCCCGAAGATGAGCGCGAGCCCCGCGGCGATCAGGCCGTAGAGCAGACCCATCAACAGGCCGCTGGCGAGACTTTGGATGATGGTCTCGGCTGTCACTGGTGTCGCTCCACACTCGATGTCGTCCCGGTCAGGCGCGCATTGCGCGCCAAGAACGCCGCGACCCATAACCACGAATGTGTCGGTCGAGCAGGACAACAGCCAATCATCGCAAAAAATTCCTGCCTGTGTTTATGGGTCCCGGGTCGCGCTTCGCTTGCCCGGGACGACGTGGGAAGTTGCTTCAACAATCTGCCCGGCTGCCTACTTCATCGGCCAGCTGGCCTGGGCGACCGCGGCCTGCTCCGGGAAGATCGTGACGAACTTCTTGCCGACATATTGCAGCAGCACCGGGTCGGCATCGTTGTTCTGTCCGGTCTCGTCGAACTTCACGCGCTTCCAGGGCATGATGGTCTGCTCGCCCGGCATGTCGGTCGCAACGAGGGCATCGCGGATCTTCTCGCCGTCGGTCGACTTGGCGCGGTTGATGGCGTCGGCCATGACGATCAGGCCCATGAACTGGCGCGACGAGTAGTCGTTGAAGTCCTTGCCCGACTTCGCCTTGAACATGGCGTTGATCTTTTCGACCATCGGCCGTTTCTGGGCGAGGTCGAGCGAGAACGAGCCGCGCGAGATCACGCCTTCGAGCTTGTCGCCCACGGCATCATAGAGCGCCTGCTCGGAGAAGCCTGCGTCCTGCGCCACGATGGCGTTCGGCTTGTAACCGAGCTCGGCCATGGTCTTGACCAGGAGGATGCCGTCGGTGGTGTAGCTCGAGGGCATCAGCACATCGGCATTGGCCGCCTTGAGCTGCTGCACCTCGGCCGACAGCGATGGCGAATTGGCGCGATACTTGATGTCGGCGACCACCTTGTAGCCGCGCTCCTTGGCGAATTTGAGCTGCGCGTTGGCGGAATCGGTGCCAAAGATGGTGTCCTCGTGGAACAGCGCCAGGGTCTCGATCTTGGTGCCCTTCTTCTTCATCGCGTCGAAGAAGTCGAACATCGCCTGCGAGAACATGATGTCGTGCGGCGCGGCGCGGAAATAGAACTTCAGCCCCTTCTGGTTCAGGCTCGGGGACGAATTGTCTGCTGAGAGATACGGAACCTGGTAGCGCTCGCAGGTCTGGCTCGCAGTGACGGCCACCGCACTCTGATAGGAGCCGATCACGGCACAGACCTTCTCCTGCGTGATCAGGCGCTCGGTCTCGGCACGGCCCTTCTGCGGATCGGCCTGGTGGTCGGCGAAAATCAGCTTGACCTTGGCCCCGCCGAGTCCTGGCAGGCCCTCCTCGCGCGCGAGCGGCAGATCGAAATCATACTTGCCGTTGATGATCTCGGCCGCGACCTCGAAGGCGCGCTGGGCATCGACGCCGATCTGTGCGCTCGCACCCGAGAACGGATAGATTACCCCGATCTTCACCTCGGAGGTTTGCGCACGGGCCGCGATCGGCCCGAGCGCGGCGGCAGCGGTCGCTCCCAGCAAGACATTTCGGCGCGTGATGCTCATTGCAAGATCCTCTATCAAACGGCGGACATCGATGAAGCGGTTGATGTCGCGGGTAAAGCCTCAAGAAGCGGCAGAGGCTGCTCATAAAATCAGAGCACGGCAAGATCCTTGTTCTTCAGATCCGTCACCAGCATCAACCCCGGCGCGTGCGTGATCGCGAACGGCAACTTCGCCGCTGCAATCACCGCCTGCGGCGTGACGCCGCACGCCCAGAACACGGGGATCTCATCGTCCTCAACCGGGACAGGATCTCCGTAGTCCGGCTTGTTGATGTCCTTGATGCCGATCAGATGCGGATGGCCAAGATGCACCGGTGCACCGTGCACCGCCGGAAAGCGCGTCGTGATCTGCACCGCGCGGATCGCCTGCGCCGGCTTGAACGGGCGCATCGACACCACCATCGGTCCCGCAAATGGTCCCGACGGCTGGCAGGCGATATTGGTGCGATACATCGGCACGCGCACCTTGCGCTCGATGTGGCGGATCGGCAGGCCGTCGGCCATCAACGCCTCCTCGAACGAGAACGAGCAGCCAAGCACGAAGGTCACGAGATCGTCGCGCCAATGCGACAACAGGTGGGTCGGCTCCTCCATGATCTCGCCGTCGCGCCAGACGCGGTAACGCGGCACGTCGGTGCGGATGTCGAGGTCGGCGCCGAGCGCCGGGATATGGGGGCTGCCGGCGTCCGACATGCCGATGATCGGGCACGGCTTCGGATTGAGCTGGCAGAACCGGTGGAAAGCACCGGCATATTTCTCTGGCAGGATGGCGAGATTGCCCTGGACAAAACCGTTGGCCAGGCCGGCGGTGCTCCAACCCTTCCCGGCGCGATAGTCCAGGCGGGCCTGAAGACTTGGAAGAAGCCCGACATCGCTGCCGCTATGCTGCACTGCCGTCGAAACAGTCATTTGCCCCGTCTGCCCAATATCTCGACAAACCTACTCAAGCTCAGGCATGCTATAAAGTCTAATCTTCCTTTTTAATCGGGATCGATAAATCCGATTGATCAGATGGGAGAGGCAACATTGGATTTCAGATCGATCGAGACGTTCCTTTGGGTTGTGAAGCTCGGCAGCTTCCGCGGCGCGGCGCAGCGCCTCAACACCACCCAGCCCGCCATCTCCCAGCGCATCGCACAGCTCGAACGTGAGCTCGGCGTGAAGCTGCTCAATCGCGATCATCGCATGGCCTCGCCGACGCCGAGCGGGCGGCAAATGCTGGTCTATGCCGAGAAGCTGATCGGGCTGCGTACCGAGATGATGGCGGAGGTCGGCGATCGCTCGGCGATGCGAGGTGTGCTCCGGCTCGGGGTCGCCGAGACCATCGTGCACACCTGGCTGCCGCGGCTGATCAAGCGCGTCAACGACCTCTATCCCAATCTGTCGCTGGAGATCGAGGTCGACGTAACGCCGAACCTGCATGCGCGCCTGCTGGCGCAGGAGATCGAGCTCGCCTTCGCGCTCGGGCCGCCCTCGGCGTCCAGCGTGCGCAACCGCGTGCTGTGCGACTATCCGATCAGCTTCGTCGCCAGCCCCACGCTCGGGCTCGGCGGCGGGCCGGTGACCGTGGAGCAGATCGCGAGATTTCCGATCATCACTTTCCCGCGTAAGACTCAACCTTACGAGCGTGTGCGCGCGCTGTTCAACCGTCCCGATCTGCCGCCGATCCGGCTGCATGCCAGCGCTTCGCTCGCCACCGTGATCCACATGGCGATCGAGGGCCTGGGCGTTGCGGTCATTCCCGCCGCGATCGTCGAGAACGAGCTCGCGAGCGGCCGGTTGCAGGAATTGAAGACCAATCTGCCGATCCCGCCGCTGACCTTCAGCGCGAGTTGGCTGGCGTCTCCGGAGATGGTCGCAATCGAACGTGTCGCTGAGCTCGCAGCCAGAACCGCGCAGACATCCGGCCATTCCAGTGCGTCGGTTGACGCCGCGCCGCCGGCAAGCCATGCAGACGATGCCGGATACGAGGAAGTGAAAGCATGAGCCGAGCCATCTCCAATCTGCAGATCGATTCCGCCCGTCTCTGGGGCGCCATTCACGAGACCGCAAAATTCGGCGCAACGGCCAAGGGCGGCGTGCGGCGCTTGACCCTGAGCCAGGAAGACAAGCAGGTGCGCGACTGGTTTCGCCGGGCGTGCGAGGACGCCGGCCTCGAGGTGCATGTCGATGCGCTCGGCTCGATGTTCGGCTTGCGCAAGGGGCGCGACATGTCGAAGCTCCCGGTCGGGATCGGCTCGCATCTCGATACCCAGCCGACCGGCGGCAAGTATGACGGCATCCTGGGCACGCTCGGCGCGCTGGAGGTGATCCGCACGCTCAACGATGCAGGGATCGAGACCGATGCGCCGATCTGCATCGCCAACTGGACCAATGAGGAAGGCTCGCGCTTCGCGCCGGCGATGATGGCCTCGGCCGCTTACGTCGGCGACTTCACCGTCGAAGACATCCTGTCGCGCAAGGATGCCGATGGCGTCACCGTTGCCGAGGCCCTGGATTCGATCGGCTATCGCGGCGCGACCAAGGTCGGCACGCAGAAGTTTTCCAGCTTCATCGAGCTGCATATCGAACAGGGACCGATCCTGGAGGCCGAAGGCAAGACCATCGGCGTGGTCGATTCCGGCCAGGGCGTGCTGTGGTATGACGGCAAGATCATCGGTTTCGAGAGCCATGCCGGCTCGACACCGATGCCGCTGCGGCGCGACGCGCTGCTGACGCTGTCGGAGATCGCGCTCGCTTTGGAAAAGATCGCGCTCAAGCTCGGGCCGAACGCGGTGGCGACCATGGGCGAGGCCGTGATCAAGAATCCCTCCCGCAACGTCATCCCTGGCGAGATCGGCTTCACGATGGATTGCCGCAGCTCGGACGCTGCAATCATGGACGCGATCGATCGCGAGCTGCGCGCCGCCGCGGCCGAGATCGCCGCCAAGCGCAAGGTCGAGGTCACGCTGGATCTGGTCTGGCGCAAGCCGCCGACGCATTTCGATCCGAAGCTGGTCGATGCGGTCGAGAACGCGGCGTCGGCGCTGGGCTATTCGCATCGCCGCATCACCTCCGGCGCCGGCCATGATGCCTGCAATCTCAACACCATCATGCCCGCCGCCATGGTGTTCGTGCCGTGCAAGGACGGCATCAGCCACAACGAGCTGGAGGACGCGACGCAGGTCGACTGCGCCGCGGGCGCCAACGTGTTGATGCACACCGTGCTGGCGCTCGCCGGCGTCGCGTCTTGATCTACGGCTCGCTCTAACTCGACCATGTCATCAGAGATCAATCACCAGTATGGATAGCGCGGGCACGCTCTGCTCCCCTCCCCCTTTGCGGGGAGGGTCGGGGGTGGGGGTCCACAATGACGGTCTCGCTTGGAGTCCCCCCAACCCTCCCCCGCAAGGGGGGAGGGAGCGCACCGTCGTTGCTGTCGCCGCTTAATATTAATCACAATAGGAGAACGCCCAGTGCGCGGAGTATTCATCGACGCCAACGAGTCGCTGGCCGAGATTTTCGAGCGGCAGCGCAAGGCCGACGACATTGCGGTCAAGGTCAACCTCGACCCCAACATCAGGCCGCAGGACTGGCCGGCGATTCTGGGCGGCGCTGAGATCGGCATCGTCGATCACACCGCGCTGCCGACGGATGTCGCGCGGCAATGCAAGGGGCTGAAGCATGTGGTGTTCCTCGGCACCGGCGCGCGCAGCTACATGAACCCCGAAGAACTCGCCGAGCTCGGCATTTCGGTGCACCTGATCAAGGGCTATGGCGACACTGCAGTCGCGGAAGCCGCCATCGCGCTGATGTGGGCGGCTGCGCGCGCCCTCGCGCAGATGGACCGCGAGATGCGCGTCGGCAATTGGCTGCGCGAGGACGGCATGCAGCTCACCGGCAAGACGCTCGGCCTGATCGGCTTCGGCGGCATCGCCGCGGAAGTGGCGCGCATCGCCTCGGGCAGCGGCATGAAGGTGATCGCCTGGAACCGGTCGCCGAAATCGCATCCGGGCGTGGAGTTCGTCGACCTCGATACGCTGCTAGCGCAGAGCCACGTCGTCTCGCTGCATCTTCTGCTCAACGACGAGACCCGCGGCTTCATCGGCCGCGAGCGCATCGCGCAGATGCGACCGGGCGTGATCTTCGTCAACACCGCGCGCGCCGCCATCGTCGACGAGGAGGCGATGATCGAGGCCCTGAAGAGCGGCCACATCCGCCATGCTGGGCTCGACGTCTTCAACACGGAGCCGCTACCCAGAGATCATGTGCTGACGACAATTCCGAACGTGACCCTGTCGGCGCACTCGGCGTTTCGCACCCCGGAGGCGAGCGAGAATTTGATCTTCGCGGCCTGGGAGCATTGCCGCCGCGTGGCGCGGAGCTAATTGACTCACTCGTTCGTCATTGCAAGCGAAGCGAAGCAATCCAGAGCTACGCAAGGTCTCTGGATTGCTTCGTCGCTGCGCTCCTCGCAATGACGAGGCCAGAGTTCTCGGATAGCGTAGGGTAGCTTGCTCTCTCCTGTCGTCCCGGACAAGCGAAGCGCAGATCCGGGACCCATACCGCGTGATCTATCGATCGCGCGATCTGGCAGCCACCTTCCGCAACAATAAGACCCTGTGGTTATGGGCCCCTGCGTTCGCAGGGGCGACACCGCACGAGTAGCGACCGCTCACTCCACCATCTCTGCCACCGCCTTGCCGCAAGCCGTCGTGTCCGCATTGCCGCCGAGATCGCGGGTGCGCAAAGTGCGCTCGGCCAGCGTGCGCTCGATCGCGCCGACGATCGCCTGCGCCGCAGTCTTCTCGCCAAGATGCTCCAGCATCATCGCGCCCGACCAGATCATGCCGATCGGGTTCGCGATGCCCTGCCCTGCGATGTCGGGCGCCGAGCCGTGCACCGGCTCGAACACCGAAGGGAAATTGCGTTCCGGATTGATATTGCCTGACGGCGCGATGCCGATGGTGCCGGTGCAGGCCGGGCCAAGATCGGACAGGATGTCGCCGAACAGGTTCGAGCCGACTACGACGTCGAACCAGTCCGGATGCAACACGAAATTCGCAGTGAGAATGTCGATGTGGTACTTGTCCCACGTCACGCCGGGATAGTTCTTCGCCATCGCCTCGACGCGCTCGTCCCAATAGGGCATCGTGATCGAGATGCCGTTGGACTTGGTCGCCGAGGTCAGGTGCTTCTTCGGCCTGGACTGCGCCAGCTCAAAAGCAAACTTGAGGATACGGTCGACGCCGGTGCGCGTCATCACCGTCTGCTGGGTGACGAATTCGCGATCCGTGCCCGGGAACATGCGGCCGCCCACCGACGAATATTCGCCCTCGGTATTCTCGCGCACCACCCAGAAATCGATATCGCCGGGCTTGCGGTTCGCCAGCGGCGACGGCACACCGGGCATCAGGCGAACGGGACGCAGATTGACATACTGATCGAACTCGCGGCGGAATTTGATCAACGAGCCCCACAGCGAGACGTGATCCGGAATCCTGGCCGGCCAGCCGACCGCGCCGAAATAGATCGCATCGTGCTTGCCGATCTGCTCCTTCCAATCGTCCGGCATCATCTGGCCGTGCTTCTCGTAATAGTCGTAAGACGAGAAGTCGAAATGATCGAACTGCACCGCGACGCCATGCTTCTTGGCGGCTGTCTCGATGACGCGCAAACCTTCCGGCATGACCTCTTTGCCAATGCCGTCGCCGGGAATGACTGCGATCCGATAGGTTTTTTTTGCGCTCATCGACAGGGTCCTTGGTCGTTGGGCCGGATCTCGCGCCGGCCGTCATTGATCGCTCTGCAATGGACCAAACCAGCCGCGAGCGCAACGCTGCAATGCGGTGTTGACCGGCCGCATGGCAGCCTTAACTATTTGCGGCCCTCCCTCTTCTTCATGTGAGCATTCCCATGGATCTGCATCTCTCCGGCAAACGCGTCCTCATCACCGGCGCCTCGAAGGGCATCGGCGCAGCCGCGGCCGAAGCCTTCGCCGAGGAAGGCTGCCATCTTCTGCTGGCCGCGCGCAGCGGCGAGGCGCTGACAGCGCTGGCCGAGCGGCTGCGCACGCAGCACCAGATCGACGCGACCGCGCATGTGGTCGATCTGCGCAAGGCCGACGATGTCGCGCGGCTGGCAAAGGATGCCACCGAGATCGACATTCTCGTCAACAATGCGGGCGACATTCCCGGCGGCTCGATCGACAAGATCGACGAGGCCACATGGCGGCACGCCTGGGAGCTGAAGGTGTTCGGCTACATCAACCTCACGCGCCTGGTCTATGCGCAAATGAAGGCGCGCGGCCACGGCGTCATCATCAACGACATCGGCGCTGCTGGCGAGAAGTTGGACGCCAATTACATCTGCGGCAGCGCCGGCAACGCGGCGCTGATGGCCTTCACCCGCGCGCTCGGCGGCAAGAGCCTCGCCGACAACATCCGCGTGGTCGGGATCAATCCGGGCCCGGTCGGCACCGATCGACACGTCACGCTGCTCAAGACCCGTGCCAGGCATCAGTTCGGCGACGAAGGCCGCTACATGGAGTTTCAGAAAAGCCTGCCACTCGGCCGTCCCGCGCATCCGCGCGAGATCGGCGACCTCATGGCGTTCCTCGCCTCCGACCGCGCCGGCTATACCTCCGGCGTCATCTACACGGTCGATGGCGGCATCAGCGCGGGATGGGGTTGATGCGCAGATTTGGCAACGCGGTCATCCGATCCCGGCGCTTTCCAGCGCCGCCGCAAAATGGTCTACAAGGCCGCAAAGCAATCTGGATCGGGAGACGAGTATCTTGGCTGACCTTGGACTGGTGCGTGAAACCGCCTGCGCTGTTGTCGACAAGCTGAAATCAGGCGAGGTCACGCCGCTCGATCTCCTCGATGCGCTGGAAGCACGCATCGAGGCGGTGGACGACGAGGTCAACGCGCTGCCGACCCTATGCTTCGAGCGCGCCCGGGACCACGCCAAGGCGCTGATGCAAAAGCCGGCCAGCGAGCGCGGCCTGCTTGCCGGCCTGCCCGTCCCGATCAAGGATCTCACTGATGTGGCCGGCGTCCTCACGACCCAGGGCTCGCCGATCTACAAGGACCGGGTTCCCGACAAGTCCGATCTTCTGGTGACGCATCTTGAGGCCAATGGCGGCGTGATCTACGCCAAATCCAACACGCCGGAATTCGGCGCCGGCGCCAATACCTTTAACGAAGTGTTCGGTGCCACCCGCAACCCCTATGACACGTCGCGCTCGGCAGCTGGCTCCTCGGGCGGCGCGGCCGTGGCGCTTGCGACCGGCACCGCCTGGCTTGCTCATGGCTCGGACCTCGGCGGCTCCTTGCGCAATCCGGCGAGTTTCTGCGGCATCGTCGGTCTGCGTCCCAGCGTCGGCCGTGTCGCGGCCACGCCGAAATTTGCCGTCGATAACACCACCAGCGTGCAGGGCCCGATGGCGCGCAATGTCGCCGACCTTGCGCTGCTGCTGGATGCGATGAGTGGCGACTACGCTGCCGATCCGCGCTCGCTGCCGGCGCCCGCCACCTCGTTCCTGTCGGCAGCCCGCTCGGGCGCCGGGCCGAAGCGAGTAGCCTACTCGCCCGATTTCGGCATCACGCCGGTCGATCCTGAAATAGCCGCGATCACGCGCAAGGCGGCGCAGCGCTTTGAGGAAGCCGGGGCCATCGTCGAGGAGGCGCATCCGGACCTCAGCGAGGCCCATGAATGCTTCCACGTGCTGCGCGCGCTGTCCTTCGCCATGTCGAAGACCGAGTTGTTGCGCACCAGGCGCGACCTGCTCAAGCCCGAAGTGATCTGGAACATCGAGGAAGGCCTGAAGCTCTCCGTCGACCAGATTGCCCGAGCGCAGGCACAGCGGCTCGCCATGACCGAGCGCATGCTGCAGTTCTTCAAGACCTACGACCTGCTGCTGTCGCCAGCGACAATCGTGGCGCCGTTCCCGGTCGAGAACAGATATGTCGCCGAATGCAACGGCAAGACCTTCGGCAACTACATCGAGTGGCTGGCGATCGCCTATGCGACCACGCTGACCTGTACGCCGGCACTGTCGCTGCCCTGCGGCTTCACGGCATCGGGCCTGCCGGTCGGCCTGCAGATCGTGGCGCCGCCGCGCGCCGAAGCGCGGTTACTGGCGGGCGCCAAGGTCCTGGAGGAGATCCTCGGCGTGCCGACCGGACCGATCGAACCGCGGCCACCGAGGGGGTGACTTCGGCACCCGCCGTACGCAATACCGTCATTGCGAGCGAAGCGAAGCAATCTAGTTCTTCGCAGTCCAACGAGAAGGACTGGATTGCTTCGTCGCCTTCGGCTCCTCGCAATGACGAGGCGGACGTGCACATTATAACCTCGCGTCCTTCGCGTTCTGCAAGCTCAGCAGCGTCTGCGCGACCATATCCTCGACCAGCTCTTCGCGGGTGACATTGATGCTCTTGCCCGTGAGCAGGCCCTGCTGGGCCAGCATGACGACGCCGTGCAGCGAGGCCCAGATCTGCAGCGCATGCCGTTCGCGCAAGAGGTCGCGCGGCCCCTCCAGCGCATCGAGCACCAGCGCAAACGTCTCCTGCGCCGCAACATGCAGCTCGCTGTCCTTATCCGCGCAGGCCATGGTCTGGGAAGCAAACATCAGCCGATAGATGCCGCTGCGCTCCAGCCCGAACACCAGCGCCGCCTGCGCCAGCCGCGACAGCTTCGATCGCTTAGACGGCTTGGCCAGCGCCTCTCGCAAGATCGTGTTGAACTGCCGGAACGCTTCCGCCGTGACTGCGACGAGCAGCCCCTCGCGGTCGGCGAAATGCCGATAAGGCGCAGGCTGCGACACGCCGAGCGTCTTCGCCAGGGCCTTGATGCTGATCGCCTCCGGGCCGCCCTGCTCAGCCTCGGCGAGCGCGGCCTGGATCAACGCGTCGCGAAGATCACCATGATGATAGGAACGACGTGGCTTGCGGGCTGGGTGCGACATGTGATCCGAGGTGTGATCTTTCCGGCTTGACAATACCAGTTACGCGCAATGTAATATCATATAACTTACAGCCGGCACGCCGCGCTGCAACGAGTTGATTTTTGGGAAACGCGATCCAGGCGCCTGCCGTTCGGCTGGCCGTGAGGGATTTTTGATCCATGCCGCAGCTCAAGATCCACGTCGATCCCGACAAATGCCAGGGGCACGCCCGCTGCAAGGCATTGGCGAGCGAGCTGTTCGAGCTCGATGCCTATGGCAATGCGCATGAGAGCGGCGAAGGTGTGGTGCCGCCCGGCCTCGAGGACAAGGCCTATCTGGCACGCGCCAACTGCCCGGAATTCGCAATCGAAGTCACCGAGGAATAGCGCGACCGTTCGCCATCGGTTGAGCCCACGCGACACCAGTTCGAGGAAGCCGCCAATGTCCGAAGACGCCAGCCCCCTGCCCCAGCATCCGCCGGTCACCGACTGGATCAACGATTTCGACCACACCGATCCGAAATGGACGGCAAATCCGTTCCCGATCTGGGACGAGATGCGCAAGGCGAGCCCGGTGGTCCACACCAATCGCTTCCTCGGCTGCTACATGCCGACAACTTATGAGGCCGTGCGCGCGATCGCCAACGATACCGAGCACTTCTCCTCGCGCCGTGTGCTGGTTCGCGACGAGCGGCCGGAAATCAAGAACAACGCCGCCCCGCCGATCACCTCCGATCCGCCCGTGCACAAGCCGGCCAAGCAACTGTTGCTGCCACCGTTCACGCCGGATGCGGTCGCCAAGCTCGAGCCGCGCATGCGCGCCATCTGCAACGAGCTGATCGACGAATTCATCGATGAGGGACGATGCGATGCGGCCGCGCGCTATACCAAGCACGTCCCGGTGCGCACCATCGCGCATATGCTGGGCATTCCCGAGAAGGACGGCGATCTCTTTATCAAATGGATCCATGCCATTCTCGAGCTCGGCATCAAGAACGAAAACGCCCTGCTGCAGGCTGTCGAGGAGATGACGGATTACTTCTCCGCAGAGATCGAGAAACGCAAGACCGAACCGACCGACGACCTGATCTCCTATCTGATGAACGCGAAGCTGCCGAACGGCGCGCCATTGGAGGATTCGCACGTCACGGGCTCGCTCCGGCTGCTGCTGATTGCCGGCATCGACACCACCTGGAGCGCGATCGGCGCCTCGCTCTGGCACCTGGCGACAACACCTGACGATCGCAGGCGCCTGGTCGCCGAGCCCGGCTTGATGCCGATCGCGATCGAGGAGCTGCTAAGGGCCTATTCGCCGGTGACGATGGCGCGCGAGGTGGTGAAAGAGACAATGGTCAGCGGCTGCCCGGTCAAGCCGGGCAACATGGTGCTGCTGTCGTTCCCGACGGCCAACCGCGATCCGGCAGTATTCCCGGATGCCCACAAGGTCGTGCTCGACCGCAAGGAAAACCGCCACGCGGCATTCGGACTCGGCATCCATCGTTGCGTCGGCTCGAATCTCGCGCGGATGGAGATGACGGTCGCGATCGAGGAATGGCTGAAGCGAATTCCCGAGTTCCGGCTCGATCCGGAGGGTGAGGTAACCTGGTCACAGGGAACGGTGCGCGGACCGCGGCAACTGCCGATGCTGTTCTGAGGTTTTGACAATTCGGTCTCCTGCCGTAGAAGGGAATTTGGAAACGTCCCTTTCGGAGACCAGACATGACCGACCAGGCGCTGAGGCCTGCTGAATCTGCTACGACCTTTGTCGACGTCGAGCGCCGCATCAAGGCCATCCTGATCGGCTCCGCCGGCAACCTGGTCGAGTGGTACGACTTCTACGCCTACACGGCCTTCGCGCTGTATTTCGCGCCTGCGTTCTTCCCGGCCTCCGATCCGGTCGTGCAGCAGCTCAACGCCGCCGTGCTGTTCGCGGCCACCTTCCTGATGCGCCCCTTGGGCGGCTGGCTGTTCGGCTACCTCGCCGACCATTTCGGCCGCAAGCTGTCGCTGACGGTCTCGGTGCTATGCATGTGCTTCGGCTCGCTGATCATTGCGGTGACGCCGACCTATGCCACGATCGGGTTTGCGGCGCCCGCGATCCTGGCACTGGCCCGCGTGATCGAAGGCCTCAGCCTTGGCGGCGAATATGGCGCCAGCGCCACCTATCTCAGCGAGGTCGCCGATGCCAAGCACCGCGGCTTCTATTCCAGCTTCCAATATGTCACGCTGATCGGCGGCCAGCTCACCGCGATCATCGTACTGCTGCTGCTGCAGAAGGTGTTCCTGACGCCGGAGGAACTGAAGGCCTGGGGCTGGCGCATCCCGTTCGTGATCGGCGCGCTGCTTGCGATCTTCACCGCCGTCATGCGGCGCGGCCTGCACGAGACCGAAGCGTTCGAGGAAGCCAAGAAGGTCGTCAAGCCGACCGGCTCGATCCTCGAGCTCCTGAAATATCCGCGCGAGCTTTTGCTCGTGATCGGCCTGACCGCCGGCGGCACCGCGGCGTTCTATACCTTCACCACCTACATGCAGACCTTCGTCAACCAGTCGGTCGGCCTGACCGCGGACCAGACCACCACGGTGATCTTCGGCTCGCTGGTGTTCGCGACCATCCTGCAGCCGCTCTACGGCGCGCTGTCCGACCGGATCGGCCGCAAGCCGCTGCTGATCTTCTTCGGGGTGGCCGGCACGCTGGCGACGATTCCGATCCTGACGCTGCTCAAGGACACCAAGTCGCCCTTCATTGCCTTCCTGCTGATCTGCGCGGCCTGGATCTTCGTCGCCGGCTACACCTCCATCAACGCGGTGGTGAAGGCAGAGCTGTTCCCGACCAACGTCCGTGCGCTCGGCGTCGGCGTGCCCTATGCGCTGACGGTCTCGATCTTCGGCGGCACGGCGCCGGCGATCGCCCTATACTTCAAGACGATGGGCCACGAGAGCTGGTTCTATTACTATCTGTCGGGCATGATTTTCCTGTCGCTGCTGATCTACGCGACCATGCGCGATACCAAGCACGCATCGGCGATGCATCGCCACCAGTGATGGAGACCTGATATGGCCGGTGAGGACCAGCCGCCCCCTGAGAGCAAGCTGACGCGCAGCAAGGCGCGTTGGGCACGCGAGGGCAAGTTCCTCACTGGCAAGGCCGTGCGGCCCGAAGAGCAGCGCCTGCCCCCGGGCCAGCACCTGACGAAGGAGTGGCCGGTGCTCGATCTCGGGCTGACGCCGGAGATCTCGCGCGAGCGCTGGCGGCTCGACGTCTATGGCGCGGTGGAAAATCCGCTGTACTGGGACTTCAAGACATACCTCGCGCAGGAGCAGCGCCAGTTCGTCTCCGACATCCATTGCGTGACCACCTGGTCGCGCTACGACAACCAATGGGAGGGGCTTGCGACGCGCGACCTGCTTGCCGCCTGCCGTCCGCGCGACGAAGCCGATTTTGTCGTGTTGCATTCCTATGATGGCTACACCACCAACCTTGCGCTGGAAGATTTCGCAGCAGCCGACGCGCTGCTCGCCCATAGCTGGTCCGGCCAGCCGCTGACGCAGGAGCATGGCGGCCCGGTGCGGCTCGTGGTGCCGCATCTCTACTTCTGGAAGAGCGCGAAATGGCTCAAGGGAATCGAGTTTCTCGATACCGACAAGCCCGGCTATTGGGAGGTGCGCGGCTATCATAATCGCGGTGATCCCTTCGCCGAGCAGCGCTATTCGGATTGAGCGCGCCGGAGACACCGATGGAATTCACCTCGGAGACGGGCAAGATACCGAAAGGCTACGGCTATCTTCTCAAGCCATCCGTGATCCTCACTGCACTGACCGCGGCAAGTCTCGGGGGCATTCACATCCATCTCGTTCGCAGCCACGGCAGGCGTCTGTTCGATGCGCGGTATTGGCCGCCAAACGGCGAGGTGCCTTACGAACGTCTCCACATCAAGGTGGGAACGGCGCACGAACGGGACCTGCCCGAGCTGCGTCGGCGAGCGAAATCCGAAGGCCTGCCGGCTCTAGTTCAATGGATTTCCGATATTGTCGCCCAGGACCTGCGATCGGTGATCCGGCGCGGTGACCAGGAGATCCAGCTTTTGCCTCCTCGAGACTGACGATTACTTTGTCGGGAGCGCGAACGTTCGCAAAGCTCCCGGCCGTGCACGCCGCGAGGCCATCATATCTGCGTGTATGCCATATCTGCTGATCACAACGTGAAACGATGCCGTGTCATCATCCCGAATGGCGGTAGAAGACGCAACAATTGGGGGAGCCGCGAATGCCGACCGAACGTTTCCAGTTTGAATCCGCAGGTGCCCACCAGCTCGCCGCCGCGCTCGACCTGCCCGATGGTGCGCCGCGCGCCTATGCACTGTTTGCGCATTGCTTCTCCTGCGGCAAGGACGTTCATGCCTCGCGGCGCATCGCCATGGCATTGGCCGCGCAGGGCATCGCGGTGCTGCGCTTCGACTTCACCGGCCTTGGCTCCAGCGAAGGCGATTTCGCCAACACCACCTTCTCCTCCAACGTCGCCGATCTCGTGCGCGCCGCTGCGCACTTGCGCAAGACGCGCGCCGCGCCGGCGCTGCTGATCGGCCACAGTCTCGGCGGTGCCGCCGTGCTCGCCGCGGCTGCCGAGATCCCCGAGGCCAAGGCGGTGGTCACCATTGCCGCTCCATCCGATCCGTCTCACATCACCGGCCAGTTCAGCGACCGGATCGCGGATATCCGCGCCAACGGCACGGCCGCGGTCTCACTCGCCGGCCGTCCGTTCCGGATCAGCAGCGCCCTGCTCGACGACGTCGCCGAAGTCAGGCTGATGGACAAGATCACCCACCTGCATAAGGCGCTGCTGATCATGCATTCGCCTGTCGACGACACCGTCGGGATCGACAACGCCACCCGCATCTTTGTCGCCGCCAGGCATCCCAAGAGCTTCGTCTCGCTCGATCATGCCGACCATCTGGTGACCGACAGGAAGGACGCCGGCTACGTCGCAGGCGTGATCGCAGCCTGGGCCAGCCGCTATGTCGATGCCGCCGCGCCGCAGCCGGCCGCGTCGAACGCCGCGCCGCGCGAGGTCGTGGTGCGCGAGACCCGCGCCGGCAAATTCCAGCAGACGGTGGCGATCGAACCGCATCATCTGATCGCTGACGAACCGCTCGCGGCCGGCGGCGACGACACCGGCCCCGGGCCTTACGATTTCCTGCTCGCCGGCTTAGGGGCCTGCACGTCAATGACGATGCGGCTCTATGCCGACCGCAAGGCGCTGCCGCTCGATCGGGTCACCGTGACGCTCCGCCACAGGAAGATCCATGCGGAAGACTGCGCCGAATGCGAGACCAAGGTCGGCATGATCGACCAGATGGAACGGGTGATCGCGATGGAAGGCACGCTCGACGAGGGTCAGCGCGCCAAGCTGATGGAGATTGCGGACAAATGTCCGGTGCACCGGACCCTAACGTCTGAAATCCGCATCGTGACGCGACGGGCGGACTAAACAGGACGGGCTGGCTCGGCCACCAGCGGCTGAACCCGCAGCGCACCGCCGCGCAGGCCAAGTGCGGTGCCGGCCAGGATACCTGCAACGGCGACGAACGACGTCAGCGCCAGCGTCGACATGCCGGTCAGCCCCTGCCCGATCGAGCAGCCGAACGCCATCACGCCGCCGGCGCCCATTAGCGCCGCGCCGGCCGCCGAACGCAGCATGTGGCGGGGCGAGCGGAAGCCTTCCAGCTTGAAGCGGCCGGTCGCAAGCGCCATCACGAGGCTGCCCACGAATATACCGGCCACGGTGGCAATACCGAAATTGAGGGTGAGTCCGGTCGACAGCATCGCATATTGCAGCGTGTCGGCGATCGGCGCGATGAAGGTCAGCGAGGTCACCGCGACAGGATTGAAATCATCATTGCCGAGATAGCCGGTCGCGAACCAGCCGGCTGCGACCAGCAGCCCCATCACAAGGCCGGCCGCGATCTGGCCGGGCGCACGGCGGAACGGCTGGTGTGCGAAGGCAAAGCCGACCAGCGCGCCGCCGACCACAATCGCAGGCAACAAGCGAGCGGGCGTTCCATGCAGCCCGCCGCTCGACAGGAGCGCGGGCAGCGAGGTCGCGGTCGCGCTGGTCTGCGATGTCTGAACCAGCGCGATACGCAGCGGCGCGATCAGCCCCTTCAGCGTCATCTCGGCGACAATGCCGAGCACGATGACGACAACGAAGGAGCGCAGATTGCCACGGCCGAGCAGCACCAGCGCGCGCGAGCCGCAGCCATTCGAGAGCACCTGACCGTAACCGAATAGCGCTCCGCCCAGGAACATCACCGGCACCGAGAACGTGGCCTGCAGGTAGATCGACTTGCCGAGATCGACCGCCCCCTGTGCGGCCAGCAATTGCGTTGCAACAATGGCCGTGCCGATCGCCAGAGCGTAGCTGCGCACCAGCCGGCTGTCGCCTTCGGCCCACCAGCCGCGCAGCGAACTCATCATGCAGAAGCCGCTCAGCAGCCCGACCGCGCCATAGACGAGGCCGATCAGGAGTCCGGCCAGAATGGCGAGCGTGGCGGCTTCAGGCACAGCAAAATCCTTTCCGGTCGGCTGATGCAAAGATCGGGCTGGTGCGCGCCGTCATCGCTTTCGCTTGACGGGCGCGGAATCTTTGCCACGATGTCCAGCTAACTAGTTCAGAATGCTTGTTCCAACAAGCAGCATCGTCGGGAGAGAACGCCGTGGCTTCACAACCGGGAACGGCGCGGTGAGCGCCGGGACCCATCTCGCGCCGGACGCGCTGGCGCGTGCCTGTGCCGAGGCGATGTGGCAGGAGGACCGCGCCAGCCAGGGGCTCGGCATGGAGATCGTCGCGATCGGCCCGGGCCACGCGCGGCTTGCGATGACCATCCAGCCGCACATGGTCAACGGCCATGGCATCGCTCATGGCGGCTTCATCTTCACGCTCGCCGATTCAGCCTTCGCCTTCGCCTGCAACTCGCACAACGAGCGCACCGTCGCGGCGCAGGGCAACATCACCTTCATCCGTCCTGGCAAGCTCGGCGACCGGCTGGTCGCCGATGCCCGTGAGGTCTCCCGCAGCGGCCGCTCCGGCATCTACGACGTGCGCGTCAGCGCAGGCGACAGCGTGATCGCCGAGTTTCGCGGCCATTCGCGCAGCATCGGCGGCACCCTGGTGCCGCCGGAAGACATCGACGACTCGACGTAAGCGAGGCCGATCGCGATGAGGCCGAGCGAACCGCAGGAGGACACACGCCATGGCTCTGACCAAGCTGCAATCCGGGTCCGATCTCTATCGGCCCGAGATGGACGATGTCGAGCGGGCCTCGCGCGATGAGATCGTGGCGCTGCAAACCAAGCGGCTCGCCTGGTCACTCAAGCATGCCTATGACAACGTCGCGCACTATCACCGCGCGTTCGACGCGCACGGCGTGCATCCCTCCGAATTCCGCGAGCTCTCCGACCTCGCCCGGTTTCCGTTCACCTCGAAGACTGATCTGCGCGAGCACTACCCCTTTGGCATGTTCGCCGTGCCCCGCGAGCAGCTGGTGCGCGTTCATGCCTCCTCGGGCACCACCGGCAAGCCGATCGTGGTCGGCTACACCCGCGCCGACATCGCGACCTGGTCGCAGGTGATGGCGCGCTCGATCCGTGCTGCCGGCGGCCGCAGCGGCATGATCATCCACAATGCCTATGGCTATGGCCTGTTCACTGGAGGTCTCGGCGTGCATTACGGCGCCGAGGAGCTCGGCTGCACCGTGGTGCCGATCTCCGGCGGCATGACCGAACGGCAGGTGCAGCTGATCAACGATTTCCGGCCCGACATCATCACGGTGACGCCGAGCTACATGCTGGCGATCCTCGACGAGTTCAAGCGGCAGAAGCTCGATCCCCGGCAAAGCTCGCTCAAGCTCGGCATCTTCGGCGCCGAGCCCTGGACCAACGCAATGCGCGCCGAGATCGAAGACGCCTTCGACATGGATGCGACCGACATCTATGGCCTCTCCGAGGTGATCGGCCCCGGCGTCGCGCAGGAATGCCTGGAAACCAAGGACGGGCTGCACATCTGGGAGGATCATTTCTATCCGGAGGTGATCGATCCCGACACCGGTGCGGTGCTGCCCGACGGTGAGATCGGTGAGCTCGTCTTCACATCGCTGACCAAGGAAGCCTTTCCGGTCGTGCGCTATCGCACTCGCGACCTGACGCGGCTGCTGCCCGGCACCGCGCGACCAGGCATGCGGCGGATGGAGAAAGTGACGGGCCGCTCCGACGACATGATCATCCTGCGCGGGGTCAATTTGTTTCCGACCCAGATCGAGGAGATCCTGCTCGCGACCGAGTGGTGCGGCGGCCATTTCATACTTGAGCTGACCCGCGAGGGCCGCATGGACGAGCTGACGATCTTCGCCGAGGCGCGGCCGGAGAGCTGGGACGGCAGCGGGCTTGCCGATCACGCTGATCGCATCTCGACCCATATCAAGAACACCATCGGCATTACCGCCAAGGTGCAGGTGGTCGCGCCGGATACACTGGAGCGCTCGCTCGGCAAAGCCAAGCGCCTACGCGACAAGCGCTCGAAGGATTGAAGACGGGGCGCTCCTCAAGACACCGTCGGCTGCATAGGATCGGCTGATCAGTCCGTCTTACCGGAGATAGTTATGGTCGACTTCACTTCCGCCTCTGCCGCCGAGATCGTTGCAGCCATCCGAGACAAGAAGATCACCGCCGTCAGCGCCGCACGCGCGGCCCTGGACCGCGCGGAGCAATTGAAGGAGCTCAACGCGCTTGTTATCATCGACCATGAGGGCGCGCTCACCACCGCGGCCAAGGTCGATGCCGGCGAGATCACCGGGCCGCTGGCCGGCCTGCCCGTCGTCATCAAGGACAACATCAACACCGCCGATCTGCCGACCTCGGCCGGCACGCCCGCCCTGCGGCACGCGCGTCCGAAACGCAACGCGCCCTCGCTGCAGAAGCTGCTCGATGCCGGCGTGGTCATGATCGGGAAGGCCAACATGCACGAGCTGGCCTTCGGCATCACCAGCACAAATCTTGCGCCCTTCGCCGGCCCAGTGCGCAATCCCTACGATCCGAGCCGCATTCCCGGCGGCTCCTCGGGCGGCACATCGGCCGCGATCGCGGCGCGCATCGTCACCTGCGGGCTCGGGTCCGACACCGGCGGCTCGACCCGGATACCGGCCGCCCTGACCGGCACGGTGGGCCTGCGGCCTTCGGTCGGCAATGGCGGCACGGAACGCCGATACGACGACGAGGGCCAGGTGGTTCCGATCAGCCGCACCCGCGACACCGTGGGACCGATGGGGCGCACCGTAGCCGATGTCGCCCTGCTCGACTACGTCATCACGGGAAGCGCCATGGCGCAGCCGGAGACGCTGCGCGGCAAGCGTCTCGGCGTCCCGGCATCATTCTGGAGCGGCCTCGACCGCGAGGTCGAAACGGTCATGCATACCGCATGCGACAAGCTCAGGAATGCCGGCGTCGAGTTGGTCGAGGCCGATATTCCTGATGTGTTTGAGCAGAACAAGAAGGTCTCATTCGTGGTCGCGCTGCACGAGCCGATCGAGGACATTCCCGCCTATCTCGCCGCCTCGGGCATCGAGGGCATCACGCTGGCCGAGATCGCAGCGATGATCGCGAGCCCCGATGTCGCTGGCCTATTCGGCGCGATCATGACGGACGCTTTCGGCGCCGCCTATCCCGACGTGATGCGCGTGCAGCGACCGGCGCTGCAGAAGCTATACGCGGACTATTTCCACGAGCACCGCCTTGACGGCATTCTGTTTCCGACCACGATCGCGCCTGCCCCGCTGATCGATCTGGAGAAGGGCTCGGGCGAGATGTCGATCGACGGCGGCGCGCCGGTGCCTGTCTTCGACACCATCATCCGCAACACCGATCCTGGCAGCAATGCAGGGCTTCCGGGCCTGTCGCTCTATGCTGGGATGACGGCAAGCGGATTGCCGGTGGGCTTGGAGATCGACGGCCCGGTCGGCAGCGACACGAAGTTATTAGGCCTCGGGCTTGCGATCGAGGCGATCCTGGGAACGGCGCCGGCACCGAAGCTGTGATGGCGCGCCAACCGTGCTTCCCCTGATGCTGAGGGGCGCCGCAGGCGCGTCTCGAACCATGGGGCCACAGTCCGGGCCTCATCCGTCGAGACGCCGCTGCGCGGCTCCTCAGGATGAGGGGATAGCTCACATCTGATCGTAATCGACCACGACTCTCGCAGTCGTCGGCTTCGCTTGGCACGTCAGCACGAAGCCCGCCTTCAACTCCCACGGCTCCAGCGAATAGTTCAGCTCCATCTCGGCTGCGCCTTCGACCAGCTTCGCGCGGCAAGTCGAGCACATGCCGCCCTTGCAGGCAAAGGGCAGATCGATGCCGGCGCGCAGGGCGGCATCCAGGATCGCCTCGCCGTCGGCGACCGGCACCT
Source organism: Bradyrhizobium sp. STM 3557 (assembly GCF_045571465.1). Classification (NCBI taxonomy): domain Bacteria; kingdom Pseudomonadati; phylum Pseudomonadota; class Alphaproteobacteria; order Hyphomicrobiales; family Nitrobacteraceae; genus Bradyrhizobium; species Bradyrhizobium sp. STM 3557. The sequence continues at coordinate 3,051,704 of NZ_CP120697.1, read as the reverse complement.
CGCGCCGCTTGCCGTCGATGATCAACGCCGCGGTTGCCTTGGGCGGCGCCGATGCGGGTACGATCGCCTTCGGCCGCGGCCTGCCGCCGAACTCCGACACAAAGCGCTCGACATGGATGCGATCGGCGGCAATGCCGAGTTCACGGCAGGTGGCTTCGACATCCTCGCTCATCCCTGCGGGTCCGCAGATGAAGACGTGATCGACCGCTGAGGCCGGCACCAGCGAGCGCAGCAGCACCCTCACCTTCTCGCCATCCAGCCGGCCGTGCAGGATCGGAATGTCCTGTTCCTCGCCGGAGATGACGTGGAAGACCGACAGGCGCTCGATGAAGCGGTCCTTCAGCTCTTCGAGTTCGCTTCGGAACAGCATGCCCTCGGCGGTGCGATTGCCGTAAAACAGGAAGAAGCGGCTCATCGGCTCGCGCGCCAGCACGTTTTTCACGATCGACAGGATTGGCGTGATGCCGGAGCCGGCGGCAAATCCGGCATGGATGCGAGCTTGGTCGGGCACCGGGGCAATCCCGAACCGTCCCGTCGGCGTCATCACGTCGAGTTCGTCACCGCGCTTCAATTCGTCCGTGACGAAGCTGGAAAACGCACCGCCGTCGACGCGCTTCACCGCGATGCGGATCTCGTCATCGTCGGGCCCAGAGCAGATCGAATAGGAGCGCCGCACCTCCTCGCCGCCGAGTGTGGTGCGCAGGGTCAGATATTGCCCAGGCACGAAGCGGTAGTCGTCGGCGAGCTCCTCGGGAATCGTAAAGGTTATCGACACCGCATCCGCGGCTTCGCGCCTGATATTGTTCACGGCGAGACGGTGGAAGCGTGGCGTCGACGAGGACATTGGTCTATCCGCTCGTCATTGCGCGCGAAGCGAAGCAATCCAGATCTAGTCCGCAGAGAGATTCTGGATTGCTTCGTCGCTTCGCTTCTCGCAATGACCGATGCATATGAGCTAGTGGCACTTGAAGTAATCGAACGGCTCGCGACAGGCCTTGCAGCGCCACAGCGCCTTGCAGGAAGTCGAGCCGAATTCAGCGAGCTGCTCGGTATCAGCGGAGCCGCATTGCGGGCAATTGACCTGCTCGATGCCGAACAGCGCGCGGCGCGAACCTGCCGCCTGCGGCGGCGCGATGCCATACTCCCTGAGCTTCCGGCGGCCCGTTTCGCTCATCCAGTCGGTCGTCCAGGCCGGCGACAGCACGGTGCGGACGGTCGCATTCGGAAAGCCGGCGTGCTCCAGCGCCACCACCACGTTAACCGCGATCATGTCCATGGCCGGACAGCCGGAATAAGTCGGCGTGATCGCGACATCGACGCAGCCGTCATCGCGCAGCACCACCTCACGCAGCACGCCGAGATCGTCGATGGTCAGCACCGGAATCTCCGGATCGGTCACGCTTGCGGCGGCATCCCACGCGCGCTGCCAGAGGTCGCGATTCCCACTGAGCGCAGCCGCTACCATGATGCACCCGGAAAGCTGCGCTGCATGTATTGCAGTTCGCTCAGGAGGTGGCCGAGATGCTCGCTGTGGCGGCCATCGCGGCCGCCCTGCTGCATCCAGTCATTCTCAGGCAAGGTGAGCGTCGCCTCGCGCAGCACGTCCGTGAGCGTGACCAGCCATTCCGGCATCAGCAGCAGCGGATCGACGGCGATGCCGGCGTCGATCAAGTCGCGCTCGCTCTCATCGACCGCGAACATCTCGCCGGTGAAGGCCCAGAGATCATCGATCGCGGCTTGCGCGCGTGCGTGGCTCTCCTTGGTGCCGTCACCGAGCCGGATGATCCATTCGCTGGCATGACGCAGATGATAGGCGCTTTCCTTCTCCGACTTGGCCGCGATCGCGGCCAACGTCGCGTCGCGCGAGCTCATCATGCCGCGCCAGTAGAGATCGGCAAAGGCCGAGTAGAACAGCTGCCGCACCATGGTCTGCGCGAAGTCGCCATTGGGCCGCTCGACCAGCAGCAGATTGCGGTACTGCCTGACGTCGCGCAGATAAGCGAGCTTGTCCTCGTCGTTGCCCCCGCCTTCCACCTCGGCGGCGTAGGTGTAGAGCGCGCGCGCCTGCCCGATCAGGTCAAGCGCGATATTGGACAGCGCCATGTCCTCTTCCAGCATGGGCGCATGGCCACACCATTCCGACAGCCGATGCCCGAGGATCAGCGCATCATCGGCCCGGCGCAAGGTGTAGAGCACCAGCGGAGTTTCGGTGACGGTGATCGAGGGTGTGGCCATGTTCGTTCATACCTGACAAGGAAGGCTATTTCTTCCGTCATTGCGAGCGAAGCGAAGCAATCCAGACTGCCTCACGGAAACGATTCTGGATTGCTTCGTTGCCTACGGCTCCTCGCAATGACGAGGGAACTACATATGCCCGACTTCGTCGGGCACCTCGTAGAACGTCGGATGCCGGTAGATCTTCGACTCCGCCGGCTCGAACAGCATGCCCTTGTCAGCGGGATCGGATGCGGTGATCGCGCTCGACGGCACCACCCAGATCGACAAGCCCTCGCCGCGGCGGGTGTAGACGTCGCGCGCCGCCTGCAAGGCCATGGTGGCATCCGCCGCGTGCAGCGAGCCGCAATGCTTGTGCGCGAGCCCGTTGCGGCTGCGGATGAAGACCTCCCAGAGCGGCGTGTTGGGCGTGGCCATGGCGACCTCCCCTCTTATTCGGCTGCCTGCGCCATCTGGCGCGACTTGCGTTTCGCGGCGAAGGCGGCCGCGGCCTCGCGCACCCAGGCGCCATCGGCATGCGCCTTGCGGCGCGCCGCCAGCCGGTCGCGATTGCATGGGCCGTTGCCGGCCAGCACCTGCTTGAACTCGCTCCAGTCGATCGGGCCATGGATCCAATGGCCATCCGGATCCTGCCTCATCGCGGGATCGGGAATGGTCAGCCCGAGATACTGCGCCTGCGGCACCGTGGCATCGATGAATTTCTGCCGCAGCTCATCATTGGAGAAACGCTTGATCTTCCACTTCGTCGAGGTGTCGCTGTGCTGGCTCGCACTGTCCGGCGGACCGAACATCATCAGCACCGGCCACCACCAGCGGTTCAACGCATCCTGTGCCATCGCCTTCTGCTCAGCCGTGCCGCGCGACAGCGTCAGCATGATCTCGTAGCCCTGGCGCTGGTGGAAGGATTCCTCCTTGCACACGCGGATCATGGCGCGCGCATAGGGCCCATAGGAGCAGCGGCACAGCGGGATCTGGTTCATGATCGCGGCGCCGTCGACCAGCCAGCCGATCACGCCGATGTCGGCCCAGGTCAGGGTCGGGTAGTTGAAGATCGACGAGTACTTGGCCTTGCCGGCCAGCATCGCATCGACGAGCTCCTCGCGCGAGGCGCCGAGCGTCTCCGCGGCGGCGTAGAGATAGAGCCCATGGCCGCACTCGTCCTGCACCTTGGCGAGCAGCGCCGCCTTGCGGCGTAGGCTCGGCGCGCGGGTGATCCAATTGCCCTCGGGCAACATGCCGACGATCTCGGAATGGGCGTGCTGAGAGATCTGCCGGACCAGCGTCTTGCGATAGGCTGATGGCATCCAGTCGTTGGGCTCGATGCGCTCCTCGGCATCGATGCGCGCCTGGAAATGCCCGGCGCGACCAGCGTCCTCAACGAGAGTGCCCTCCTCGGGCGCATTCAGCGCCTGCGTGTACATGCGGCGTCCTCCCCGGACTTGATTGCCGCCAATATATAACAGAATGGAGCTACCGCAATATATTCTTGTAATATATCACGGGGCGGTCAGGTTCCAAAACGGCGCGCCAGCGCCTCTCCGGCCGGCGGCAGCGAGCCGTTCTCGCCCCTCGCGTGCGCGTCCAGCCAGCGTTCCGAGGCCGGCAGCAGCGTCCGGTAGATCGTCCCGCACAGCGCCCGCGCCTCCCGGCCGGGCCAATCCTTCGGCAGCAGTTCGGCCGGCAGCAGCGGATCGCGCAGCACGATGCGGCGGTAGTGATGGATCAGCAGGATGCGCGCGGTGAACGCATCGGCGTCGGACAGCGCCGCGTTCCGGCTGAGCCAGGCCTGCAGCGGCGCAAACGACGCTGTGAACTTCAGATAGGCCTCCGCGGTGCGGTCCAGCGTCCAGCTTTCGGCCAGCAGGCGGCGCGCCATCTCAGGCGCGGCCGAGACGTCGAGCCGGATCGCCCCCGCTGCTTCAACCGGCACCGGCAGGCCGACCGGCGCCACGAACACGCCGGGCAACGGGCTGCCGAAGCCAGCGTTCTTCAGCGCCTCGCGTGCGGCCTCGCGGGCCTCGACGCCGCCGATCAGCAGCAGGTCGAACCGCCCGTTCCACTCCGACGGCGGCGGATCGTAGATGTGGCGGGTGGCGGCAGCGAAGGTCTGCTCGCCCTTCGGCACCAGACGATAGAAGCTGTTGCGGCCGACCTTGCTGCGTGCGAACCAGCCCTCGGCGGTCAGCCGCGAGATCGCCGTGCGCACCACATTGCCGGCGATGTCGAGACCGGCGAAGAACGCCAGCAAGGTGCCAAGCCACACCACGCCACCGCGCGGCACGATGGCATCGCCGAACACGGTGATGATGATCGAGCCGGTGCGCGACGGCTCGTGCTTGAGCTGTTCGATGATGCGGGACAGAGGCTGCGGCATGGCTGACGCATAACCTGTTTTGCCGATTTCGAGAAATCGGCCGTTCAGAGGAGCCGCAGCAGCACTTCGGCGCTGTAGAGCGCGAGACCGGCGAGCCCGCCGATCAGCGTGCCATTGAAGCGGATATATTGCAGGTCGCGGCCGATATTGAGCTCGATCAGCCAGATCAGCTGCGACATGTTCCAAGACTTGACCTGGTCGGAGATGAAGGTGGAGACGCCGCTCTTCTGCTCGGCGACGATGCGGCTCAGCACGGTGACCATGCCGGCATTGATCTCGCCGCGCAGCTCGGCATCAGAGGCAAGCAGCTCGCCCGCTCTGGTCAGCATTCCCGCAAGGCGATTGCGCAGCACCTGGCTTTCGCCGGAGGCGCTGCGTGCGATGAAGCCCTGCACATTCGCCCAGATGTTGTTGAGGAGCCTGCCGAGCTCAGGCCGCGCGAGCAAGTCACGCTTCAGCCCGGCGATCCAGCCGGCCGTCGCAGGATCGCTGCCCAGCCGGTCAACAAGAGTCAGCAGCATGCGATCGAACTCGCCGCGGTAGGGATGCTTGGGATCGCTGCGCACCTCCTCGAAGAAGGCACCGGCGGAGGCGACGATGCGATTCAGCACGAACTTCTCGGCGCGGTAGAGCCTGAGCAAGGTCGGCAGCTCGGCACGGATGCGCTCGCGCAGGATCGCCAGCGTCTCAGGCTCGGTCAGCGTCCGGTGCACGATGCGCAGGAGATCGTCGAGCAGGCCCTTGTGCCGGCCCTGAGCGACGAAGGCATGCAGCGTCGAGGCGGCCAGCGGCGCGAGGTCGACCGCCTGCAGCTGCCCCATGACGCGGCGGCTGATAAAGGCAGCGAGCCCGGAGCTCTCGGTCGCCGACACCGCCTCCGGCAACAGCCGCAGTGCAAAGCTGGCCAGGTCGCCGCTGCGTTTGCGGTCACGCAGCCAGTCGGCCATGAACGAGCCGAAATCGATCTTGCGCAGCTTGGCCTCGACGGGAGCGGCCTCGAGAAAATGCAGCTCGATGAATTCGCCGAGCTTGTCGGCAATGCGCTGCTGGTTGCTCGGGATGATCGCGGTGTGCGGGATCGGCAGGCCCAGCGGATGCCGAAACAGCGCCACCACGGCGTACCAGTCGGCAAGACCGCCGATCGTCGCGGCTTCCGCGAAGGCGGCGACAAAGCCGAACGCCGGATGCTGATGCGACAGCAGCCTTGCGACGACGAATAGCGAGAGCGTGCCTAATAGCACGAGCGTCGCCTGCAGCTTGACACGGCGCAGATCGGCCGCGCGGCTGGCATCGCCGGGCATCTGGAAGGTTGCCTTCGGCAAAGTGGGATCTCGCATGGCCCGGGCATTCGCTCCGTCATTGCGAGGAGCGAAAGCGACGAAGCAATCCAGACTTCCTTGGTGACTCTGGATTGCTTCCGCCTTCGCCTATCGGCTTCGGCGGACACGTCGCTTCGCTCGCAATGACGAAGTCTCAAAGAACAGCTCCACGCTGATCTATTGACTGCAACCTAAAAAGAAAGGCCCGCGAGATGCGGGCCTTGAAGCAAGTCGTCAGCAGGAAACGCGATCAAACGGCCGTGCTGGTCGCCTTGGCGAAATTGTCCTGCACCGTCTTCGCGCCGTCGGCCACGAGCTTGCCGACATATTCGGAAGCCGACTTCGCCCGCGAGATCAGCGCTTCACCACGCGCCCGCGCCAGCTCGCCTTGGATCTGCACGGCCTCGCTGAACGAGGTGGCAGCAGCAAGCCGGCCGATGCCGTCGAAGAACGCCTCGGTGTCCTCGTGGATCGCCTGGCTGATGTTGCGGCCGAGCTTGGCAGCCTCGCTGACGCCGCCGACGACAGCGGTCTCGACGGCGGCGGTGACTTTCTCGGACTCCGCAAAGGCGGTCGCGGTGCGCTCCCTTGCGGTCGAGACGGTCTGCTTGACGAACTCCCGCGCGCTTTCCGGCACATTCGCGGCCTGCAGGCTCTTCAGCGCCTCGGCAACCGGTGCGAAGGCCTGTTTCACGTTGTCGAATAAGGTTTCGGTGGTCATGGGTCTCTCCATCCTCAATTGACTGAGCTATGGGCTCACCCCGTCCGCATTCGGCCCGGGGCTCAACACCTATGCCACGATGAATGATGCAATGCAACATAAATATTGCATCGCAATATAGTCATTTTGGCTTGTCGGCATCCTTGGGAACCGCCGAAGTTCCCTTTCCGGCCGGAACCGGCTGGGACTTGGCCTGCGGAGGACGTTTCGAACGTGACCCGGGCGGCCGCAGGGCCTGCGGCTGGGGCGCCTCCTGCGGCGGCTGGGGCAGCGCCGCTGCCTGCGCCGGTTCGGGCGCCTCCTGGGGCGGCTGTGGTGTCTCCTGAGCCGGCTGGTGTGCCTCCTGGCGGGGCTGGGCCGTCCCGAGCGCCGGCTTCGAATTCGTCACTGCCTCCTGAAGAAGCGCCTTGATGTCGGTCAGCTTGCTCTCGATCGCCTCCAGCCGGTCGGAGATCCCGTTGAGCTGCGCCCGGCTCGGCAGGTTCATCCCCTCAAAGTAGCTTTCCATGAGAGCGGCCAAGCGCTTCTGCACACTGTCGGAGCCGGCTGGGGTCCGGTCAGAAGATCCGCCGGAGAGCTGGCTGCCGAAGGTGCGAAATCCCTTCTGCATCTCCCCGACCATCTGCTGCCACAATGCGATCGCGTCGTCAGCCTTATCCGCCATCGGCATTCTCCCTCGCCGATACCATTCACGAAGACTCACGTCCCGATGATATCACGCAGTCGGCTGGTTTCGGCAGATGCTGTCGATATCATTTCTCGTTGGAAACCATGCGACAGAGGTGCAATCGGCCATGCAAGACCGACCGTTGAATGTGACCGCATCTGCTCATCAGCCGCCGCAACTCGCGCGCGCCAACGGCATCGATATCTGTTACGAGATATTCGGCGATCCCGCGGCCGAGCCGCTGCTCCTGATCATGGGCCTCGGCGCGCAGATGGTGATCTGGGACGATGCGTTCTGCCAGCAGCTGGCGGCGCGCGGCTTCCGCGTCATCCGATTCGATAATCGCGACATCGGCCAGTCCAGCAAGATGCACGGCGGCAAGCGGCTGACGCCGTTCGAGCTGATCAAGCTGCGCTTCTTCCATATCCCGGTAGCCGCGCCCTACCGGCTGATCGACATGGCCAAGGATACGGTCGGGCTGATGGATGCACTCGGCATCCAATCGGCGCATCTGGTCGGCGCCTCCATGGGCGGCATGATCGCCCAGGAGGTCGCGCTTTCATTCCCGCACCGCGTGCGCTCGCTGACCTCGATCATGTCGACCACAGGCAATCCGCGCATTCCGCCGCCGACCCGCGAGATGGCGGCTCTTCTGATGGCGCCGCCGCCGAGGACGAAAGAGGAATATCTCGCGCGGTTCGCGCGGACCTGGAAGATGCTGCGCGCTGGCTCCTTCCCCGAAGACGAGGCGCGCGATCTGGAGCTGGCCGAGCGCTGCTTCGCCCGCGGCATCAATGCCGCAGGCGTGGGGCGGCAGTTGCGTGCAATCCTCGCCTCCGGCAGCCGCAAGGCGCGGCTGCACGCCGTCAAAGCTCCGACGCTGGTCATTCACGGCACCAAAGATCCGCTGGTGCATCCTGCCGGCGGGAAGGATACGGCGGCCTCGATCCCGAATGCCAAACTGCTGATGATCGACGGCATGGGACACGCATTGCCGATCCGAACGTGGCCAGAGATCATCGGCGCGATCGCAGCCCACGCCCATGGCGCCAGCGCGCAGGCGGCTTAGGGGCAATGCGGCTCAAACAAACAAGATGCGTCTACAAATAAGTGGTATCTGTGCACAGAAGGTGCCTCTGCAAAGAAGGTGTCGTCCCGGCCAAGCGAAGCGCGAGCCGGGACCCATAACCACCGATGTTGCTTGTTAGAACAAGCTGGAGCTACAGCGCGTCGCAACCAGAATGTCCTGTGATTATGGGTCCCGGCGTTCGCCGGGACGACACTGAGTCCTGGCTGCGACTTTCGCCTACAAGCTATTCGACCGATAGCGCGCCTCACCCGAACCGGCGCCGTCGCCATTCGATCAGCTTGGCGCTCACCTCTTCCGGCTGTTCCTGCTGGGTCCAGTGGCCGCTGTTGCGCACGAGATATTTCTCGAGATCGGGAACGAGCTTCTCCATGCCATCAGCGGCCGAGGGCGGCAGCACGGCATCGTTCTCCGCCATGATCATCAGCGACGGCACGTGCACGGTATGATCGAGGCCTTCCGAGCGCCGCCAGTTGCGCGTCATGTTGCGATACCAGTTGATGCCGCCGGTGAAGCCCGTTCGCCTGAAGGCGTCGACGAACACCTGCTTCTCCTCCTCCGTCAGGATCGGCGTGCGCGCGTCGCGCCTGCCATCATAGGCCTCGACCATCTGCGGAAATGCCAGATTGAGCTTCGGCGCAGCGCCGATGCCCGCAATCGGCTGCTCAGCCGCTGACGCAGCCGCCGCGGCCCGCGGCAGCGGCTTGCGCATGAAGGCATCGAAGGTGGCTTCGACATGGCTGTTGAAGATCCGGTCCGGCTCGCGGGCGGGATCCTGGAATTGAACGATATACATCATGTCACCGAAGCGCTCACGGAAGATCGCGATCGGATCGATCGGCGCGCGGTCCCTGTGCGGCGTATTGATGCCGACCACGCCGGCGACGCGGCCGGGATGGCGCAGCGGCATCTGCCACACGACGAAGCCGCCCCAGTCGTGACCGACGAAGATCGCCTGGTCGATCTTGAGATGATCCAGCAGGCCGACCAGATCGGCCGTCAACTGCTCGATGGCGTAGGCCTCGACCGGCTCAGGACGCTCGGTGGCGCCATAGCCGCGCTGGTCCGGCGCGATCACCCGGATGCCCGCCTCGCTCAGCGCCTTGATCTGATGCCGCCAGGAGAACGCCAATTCCGGCCAACCATGGCACAGCACCATCGGCGGCCGATCGGAGATCGGTCCTGCCTCGTAGTAGCCCGTCCGGATGCCATTGGTCTGTGCGAACTGCAGCGGCGGCATCTCGATCATGTTCTGCTCCTCCAGCGCGGACACGCGTCACCGCGCAGGCGATGCGCACCGCAGATCTCTGCGTCATGCGTCGCGGCCAAACTCAAGCCGACTTCTTGTCACCGGAGCGGGGGCTACCCAGTCCCGTCATGGTGACGAACAGATCCTGAAACCGCTCGGCCAGCTTGGGGTCGAAGCTGAACCAGCTCTGCAGCAGCGCTTCCGGATTCATCTTGTCGATGTTGCTCGTCATTTGCTGCTGCAGCTTGTCCATGACCGCCATCTGCATCGGGCCGACGTCGGGCAATCCAAAGAATTGTCGCGCCTCCTGCGGCGTGCAATCGATCTCGATATTGACTTTCATGTCCACTCCGCGCCGTTGGTCAAAGCGAGTATGAGCGCGCGAGCCCATCTCGAGCAAGCGAGCCTGATGCGAAAGCGTGCGATTCCTCCGACATGGTCAACCGTCGACAGCTGGCGTACCGAGCCCGGCCAGTTCGGCCAAGGGCATTATAGCGAACAATCGACTACCTAAAGTAGACGAATTCGCGTGCACTGCGAAGTAACAACGGGAGCTAACCATATCGATCCGCCTGGGCACGGCGGGCTTGTCCGCAAGCGGCAATTTCTGGCAACATGCCGTAGTCGGGTGTCCGACAGCCTGCACCACCCGCACCACGCGCGCCCAGACCGGACCGCCTGGCCGGAAACGGCACCAGACTTGCAGCGTGCGCGCGGCATCTGTTGCCGCCTTGGTGCCGGCAGCGGGCACAGCGACATCCACGAACGCCTGACAGGACGCGGCGCACGCTTCGTCCCTATTGCCAAAAATACAAGCGGCCCAAGCGGAGAATTTAATCATATGCGGCCACGCCTGACCTCTCTCATAGCGACCGCCGTCGCGATCCTTGCCTTGGCGGCGACGCCGGCATCGAGCCAGACCCTGCGCTATGCCAATCAGGGGACACTGAAGTCGCTCGATCCCTATACGTTCAAGGAGAGCACGACCATCGCGCATCATGCGCACGTCTACGAAGGCCTGACGGCCCGCGACAAGGATCTCAAGATCATCCCCGCGCTCGCCGAAAGCTGGGAGACTCCCGAGCCGACGCGCTGGCGCTTTCATCTTCGCAAGGGCGTCAAGTTCCACAACGGCGATCCCTTCACCGCCGACGACGTGATCTTCTCCGCCGAGCGCGTGCGAGCCAACGGCTCCAACTTTCTTTCCAACGTTCCGGCAGACGCAAAGTTCATCAAGGTCGACGACTATACGGTCGACGTGAAGCTGGACGCGCCCAATCCCATTCTGATCTCGCAATGGGATACCTGGTTCATCATGGACAAGAAGTGGTGCGAGGAGAACAACTCGGTAGCGCCGACCCCGGTGTCGGCTACCACGCCGAGCTTTGCTGCCTTGCACGAGAACGGCACCGGCCCCTTCACCATCGAAAGCCACCAGCCCGGCGTGAAGACGGTGTTCAAGGTCAACCCGAACTGGTGGCGCAAGCCGGAGCATAACTTAAAGGAAATCGTGTTCACCACCATCGCCTCCGATGCCACCCGCGTTGCGGCGCTGCTCTCGGGCGAGGTCGACGTGATCGAGCCGGTGCCGGTGCAGGATATCGCCCGCATCGATGCCAGCCCGAACGCGCAGGTGCTGAAAGGGCCGGAGCTGCGCACCATCTTCCTCGGCATGGACATGACGCGCGATGAGCTCCTGTACTCCAACGTCAAGGGCAAGAATCCGTTCAAGGACGAGCGCGTCCGCGAGGCGTTCTACAAGGCGATCGACATCGAGCTGATCAAGACCCGCGTCATGCGCGGACTATCGACGCCATCAGCGCTGATGATCGCACCGCAGCTCTATCCGCTGTCGAAGGACTTCACCCGGCCGAAATACGATCCGGACACCGCCAAGAAGCTGTTGACGGAAGCCGGCTACCCTGACGGCTTCGAGGTGACGATGGACTGCCCGAACGATCGCTACGTCAACGACGCCGCGATCTGCCAGGCGGTGGTCGGCATGCTCGCCCGCATCGGCGTCAAGGTGAACCTGCTGGCGCAGCCCAAGGCGCAGTTCTTCGCCAAGGTGCTGAAGCCCGGCGGCTACCAGACCTCGTTCTTCATGCTGGGCTGGACGCCCTCCTCGATGGACTCGCACAACGTGATGCACGACATCATGGGCTGCCGTGACGACGCCAAGGACCCCAGCCGGGGCGAGGCCAATCTCGGCAATTACTGCAACAAGGAGTTCGACGCGATCACCGACAAGGTCCTGGTCGAGACCGATACCGCCAAGCGCGATCAGCTGATCAAGCAGGCCTACGAGATCGCCATCAAGGACTACGGCTACATCCCCCTGCATCAGCAGGCGCTGGCCTGGGGCGTTTCGAAAAAGGTGAAAATCCCGCTGCGTGCGGACAACGCCGTGCTGCTGTTCTGGGCCAATAAGTCCGAATAGCCGATCAAGCAGGAAAGCCCCGAGAGAGCAAGATTGCTTTTCGGGGCTTTTCATTTCAACGACGCGGTGCTACCCGCCGCGCTTCGATGAGGAAGTAAAAAAGGACCAGATGCTCGCCTTCACGCTTCGCCGGGCACTCCAAGCCGTTGGTGTCATGATCGCGGTGGGGATCATCTCCTTCGCCATGTTCCGCTTCGCCGGCGACCCGGTCAGCCAGATCGTCTCGATCGATACATCGGCCGCGGAACGGGCCAATATCCGCAAATCGCTCGGCCTCGACGATCCCGTGATCGTGCAGTTCGGCCGCTATCTCTTTGATGCAGCGCAATTCAAGTTCGGTGTCTCCTACCAGTTCCGCCAGCCGGTCGCCGATCTCTTGAAGGAACGGATGCCCGCAACGCTTGAGCTTGCGGTCGTCGCCACCATCCTGGCCATGGTGTTCGGCATCCTGATGGGGGTCTATTCCGCACTGCGGCGCGATTCGGTTTTCGCCAAGCTGCTGCAGGCCGTGTCGCTGATTGGCATCTCGCTGCCGACCTTCCTGATCGGCATTCTGCTGATCTATCTGTTCTCGGTCACCCTGGGCTGGCTGCCGTCATTCGGCCGCGGCGAGACGATCAAGATCGGCTGGTGGAGCACCGGCCTGTTCACCGCCTCCGGTTTGAAAGCGCTGATCATGCCGGCTATTACGCTCGGCCTGTTCCAGATGACGTTGATCATGCGCCTCGTGCGGGCCGAAATGCTGGAAGTGCTGCGCACCGACTACATCCGCTTCGCACGCGCGAGAGGACTGACCACGCGCGCCATCCATTTCGGTCACGCGCTGCGCAATACGCTGGTCCCTGTCATCACCGTCGCCGGCCTACAGTTTGGCTCGGTAATTGCGTTCGCGATCATCACCGAAACCGTTTTCCAATGGCCCGGCATGGGCCTGTTGTTCGTGCAGGCGGTCCAGAATGTCGATATCCCGATCATGGCGGCCTATCTGCTGATGGTCTCGCTGATCTTCGTCACCATCAATCTCGTGGTTGATATCCTCTACACCGTGGTCGATCCGCGCCTGCGCTCGACCATCAGCCGTCCGGCCTGATCATCATGAGCGACGCCGTCGTCGACCATCCCACCGAAACGGCCGCATCGCCCGGCGAGGCGAAGGGCCGGAGCCTAATGAAGCGCGCGCTGGATAGCGACCTGTTCTATTCGTTCCGACGCTCCAAACTGACCATGGTCGCAACCGCGATCACCATTCTTTTCTTCCTGCTCGCGATCCTTGCTCCGCTGATCGCTCCGCAGAATCCGTTCGACCCGGCGCAACTGCAACTGATGAACTCGCGCATCCCGCCGCTCTGGTATGCGGACGGACAGAGCCCGTTCCTGCTCGGCACCGACGAGCAGGGCCGCGATGTTCTCTCGGCGATTCTCTACGGCCTGCGCATCTCGCTGATGGTTGGCGTGCTCGGCGTGGTCTTCTCCGGCATCCTGGGCATCGCCCTCGGCCTCACGGCCGGCTATTTCGGCGGCGTGGTCGATACCGCCATCATGCGCGTCGCCGACGTGCAGCTTACTTTCCCCGCCATCCTGATCGCTTTGCTCGTCAACGGTGTCGCAAAATCGGCGTTCGGCAATCATCTGGATCCGACGAGCATGCTGGGCGTGCTGGTGTTCGCCATCGGCCTCAGCTTCTGGGTACAATATGCGCGCACGGTGCGCGGCTCCGTACTGGTCGAGAAGAACAAGGACTATGTCGCGGCAGCGCAATTGATCGGCCTGTCCGCGCCAGTCATCATGCTGCGCCACGTTCTGCCAAACACCACGGGCCCGGTGATGGTGATCGCGACTATCAATCTGGCGCTCGCCATCATCACCGAGGCGACGCTGTCGTTCCTGGGCTCGGGCATGCCCCAGACGATGCCCTCGCTGGGCACGCTGATTCAAATCGGCAACAACTATCTGTTCTCCGGCGAATGGTGGATCATCGCCTTCCCAGGATTCGCGCTGGCGGCGCTGATCCTCTCGATCAACCTGCTCGGCGACTGGCTGCGCGACGCGCTCAATCCGAAGCTGCGATGATGGCGTGATGTGATGACTGTACCCGTTCTGTCCGTGCGCAATCTGCAGGTCGAGTTCGCGACAAGGCGCGGCGTCTTGCGCGCCATCGACGGCGTCTCCTTCGACATCGCCAAGGGCGAGGTGTTAGGGGTGGTCGGCGAATCCGGCGCCGGCAAATCCGTGACCGGTCTTGCCGTGATCGGGCTGATCGACCGGCCCGGCCGCATCTCGGGCGGCGAGATCCTGCTCTCCGGCCTGCGCATCGACAATCTGCTGCCGGAAGAGATGCGCAAGCTGCGTGGCAAGCGCATCGGAATGATCTTCCAGGATCCGCTGACCTCGCTCAACCCGCTCTATCGCGTCGGTGACCAGATCGTCGAGACCATCAAGACCCATACCAGCCTCAGCGATCAGCGGGCGCGCAAGCGCGCGATCGATCTGCTCGCCGAAGTCGGCATCCCCGCTCCCGAGAAGCGCATCGACGGCTATCCGCACGAATTCTCCGGCGGCATGCGCCAGCGCGTCGTCATCGCGCTCGCGCTCTGTGCCGAGCCGGAGCTGATCATCGCTGACGAACCGACCACCGCGCTCGACGTCTCCGTGCAGGCGCAAATCATTTCGCTGATCAAGCGGCTCGGCCGCGATCACGGCACGGCTGTCATGCTGGTGACCCACGACATGGGCGTGATCGCCGAAACCTGCGACCGCGTTGCCGTGATGTATGCCGGCCGCGTCGCCGAGATCGGCCCGGTGCAGGAGGTGATCCGCAATCCGCTGCACCCTTATGCCAAGGGCCTGATGGGCGCGATCCCAACGCTCGCAGGCGAGGACAAGCGGCTGGTGCAGATTCCAGGCTCCATGCCGCGACTGTCGGCGATCCCGCCCGGCTGCTCGTTCAATCCGCGCTGCAGCTTTGTCTTCGATCGCTGCAAGATCGAACGACCTGAGCCACTGCGTCAGGGCACGCAGGCGGTCGCCTGCCATCTCTATGACCCTGCGCCTGCGGAGAGCGCGGCATGAGCAATTTCGTCGAAGTGAATAGCCTGCGCCGCGTGTTCGATGTCTCGAAACCCTGGCTCAACCGCGTGCTTGAAGGCGGTCATCTGGAATTTTTGAAAGCCGTCGACGGCGTGAGCTTCGACATCAAGCGCGGCGAGACCTTCGCGCTGGTCGGCGAATCCGGCTCCGGCAAGACCACTGTGGCCCGCATGGTGGTTGGCCTGTTGCCTCCGACCTCGGGCGACGTCGTCATCGACGGCGTGTCGATGACCGATCCGCGCCAGGCCATCGCGCGCCGCAAGCTGCGGCGTCGCATCCAGATGGTGTTCCAGGATCCCTACGCCAGCCTCAATCCGCGCTTCCGCGTCGATGCCATCATCGCCGAGCCGATCCGCGCCTTCCGCCTGATCGATGGCGACCGCCATATCAAGGATCGCGTCGGCGAGCTGCTTACTCTGGTCGGCCTGCATCCCGACGACGGCCAGAAATTTCCACACGAGTTCTCCGGCGGCCAGCGCCAGCGCATCGCCATCGCGCGCGCGCTCGCCTCCGAGGCCGAGTTCATCGTCTGTGACGAGCCGACCTCCGCGCTCGACGTCTCCGTGCAGGCGCAGATCCTCAATTTGATGCGCGACCTGCAGGACCGGCTGGGCCTGACTTATCTCTTCATCAGCCACAATCTCGCTGTCGTCCGCCACATGGCGAGCCGGATCGGCGTGATGTATCTCGGCCGCATCGTCGAGATCGCGGAAGGCCGCCAGCTCTTCAACGATCCACGCATGCCCTACACCAAGATGCTGCTGGGCGCGGTGCCGGACCTCTCGATGTCCGGACGCCAGCGCATCCCGGTCAAGGGCGAGATTCCCAATCCGATCGATCCGCCGCCGGGTTGCAGCTTCAACCCGCGCTGCCCGCTGGCCTTCGATCGCTGCCGCCGCCAGGTGCCGCCTCTGATTGGCGGCGTTGCCTGCCATGCGGTGAACCAGCCTGCGGCTGCAACCGAACTGGCGTAGAATTCGCGCCGATAGCGGCATACCAAATATTGGCATGCCAATTGCGTCATCATCGGCATGCGCAGGCCTGCGCAGAACGGACCGTCCATGAGCTTCGTCAATCCTGATCCCTTCACCACCCGGCCCGAGATCGAAGGCACGTTCGGCGTCGTCACGTCGACGCACTGGATCGCGACCGCGGTCGGCATGTCCATCCTGGAAAAAGGCGGCAATGCCTTCGACGCCGGCGTCGCGACCGCCTTCGTGCTGCAGGTCGTCGAGCCGCATCTCAATGGTCCCGGCGGCGACGTGCCGGTCATCCTGCATGACGTGAGGCGCGGCCGCACGGAGGTGATCTGCGGCCAGGGCGTGGCGCCGGCCCGCGCCACCATCGCGCACTACCGGAGCGAGGGCCTCGACATGGTGCCCGGCACCGGGCTGCTTGCGGCGGTGGTGCCCGGTGCTTTCGAATCCTGGATGCTGCTGCTGCGCGACTACGGCACGCTGCGCCTGCGCGACGTGCTGGAGCCCGCCATCGCCTACGCCCGCGACGGCTATCCGCTGGTCGAGCGCGTCTCGGCCACGATCCAGACCGTGGAGAACCTGTTCCGCACGCATTGGCCGACGTCGGCCGCGCTCTATCTGCCCAATAACGAGGTGCCGAAGCCCGGCACGCTGTTCACCAATCCCAAGCTCGCCGAAACCTACACGCGCATCCTCGACGAGGCCGAGAGCGCCGGGGCGAATCGCGACGCGCAGATCGAGCGCGCGCGCAAGGCCTGGTCGCATGGCTTCGTCGCCGAGGCCATCGACCGCTTCTGCCGCACGCAGGAGGTGATGGACGTCTCGGGTAGGCCGCATCGCGGCGTGCTCACGGCCGACGATATCGCGCGCTGGCAGCCGACGGTGGAGGCGCCGCTCACTTACGACTACGGCCGCTACACGGTCTGCAAAGCCGGCGTCTGGAGCCAGGGCCCGGTGATGCTGCAGCAGCTCGCTCTGCTCAAGGGCTTTACGCTCGACGGCCTCGATCCCACAGGGCCGGATTTCATCCATCTGCAGATCGAATGCGCCAAGCTCGCCTTTGCCGACCGCGAGGCGTTCTATGGCGATCCCGACTTCACCGAGGTGCCGATCCAGACGCTGCTCTCGGATGACTACAACGCGGCGCGCCGCCGGCTGGTCACCGACAAGGCTTCGCTGGAGTTACGTCCCGGCACGATCGAAGGCCTTGGCGCTGCGGTGAAGGTGCGGCGTGCCGACGGCATGCGCGAGGCGGTCGGCGCGATGGGATCGGGCGAGCCGACGGTCGGCCGGTTCGGCGAGACCCGCGGCGACACCGTGCATTTCGACATCATCGATCGCGACGGCAACATGATCTCGTCGACGCCCTCGGGCGGCTGGCTGCAGTCCTCGCCTGTCATTCCCGAGCTCGGCTTCTGCCTCGGCACCCGCGCGCAGATGTTCTGGCTGGAGGAAGGCCATCCGGGCGCGCTTAAGCCCGGCAAGCGGCCGCGCACCACGCTGTCGCCCACCATGGCGCTGCGCGACGGCGAGCCGTATTTGTCGTGGGGCTCGCCGGGCGGCGACCAGCAGGACCAGTGGATCACGCAGTTCTTCCTGCGCCACGTGCATGCGAAGATGAACCTGCAGGAAGCGATCGACGCGCCGGCCTGGCACTCCGAGCATTTCCCGATCTCGTTCTGGCCGCGCACCGCGCGCCCTGGCGTGCTGGTGGTCGAGAATCGCGTGCCGCAGGCGACCGTCGAGGAGCTCCGCCGCCGCGGCCATCTCGTCGAGGTCGGTCCCGACTGGTCGGAGGGCCGGCTCACCGCAGCCTCCAAGGTCGGCCGCCGCCGCCGCGCCGCCGCCAATCCGCGCGGCATGCAAGGCTATGCCGCCGGACGTTGAGAGCGCTCAGATGACTTGGTCGATTATCGCGAAGGACGAAGCCACCGGCCAGATCGGCATTGCGGTAGCGACGCGCTTCTTCGCGGTCGGCGCGCGCGTGCCGTACATCGCGGCCGGCTTCGGCGGCATTGCGACCCAGGCGCTGGTCAATCCCTATTACGGCATCGACGGCCTGGCGCTGCTGCGCGAGGGCAAATCACCGCAGGAGATCGTCGAGACGCTCACGGCGGCCGATCCTGGACGCGAAAGCCGGCAGCTCCACATTCTCGACGCCAGCGGCCGGATATCAGCGCATACCGGCCGCGATTGCATCCCCTGGTGCGGACACGTCGCGGGCAGCGGCTTCTCGATCGCCGGCAACATGCTGTCGGGTGCGCAGGTGCTGGACGAGACCGCAAAGGCCTACGTCGCCAACGCCGCCCTGCCCTTCGCTCAGCGCCTGATTGCAGCGCTCAAGGCCGGCGAGGCGGCCGGCGGCGACAAGCGCGGCAAGCAGTCGGCAGCCCTCCTGATCCACGGCGATGAGGAATGGGCCGCGCTCGATCTGCGCGTCGACGACCATGCCGATCCGCTTGCCGAGCTCGAACGGCTGGAGCGCGTCAGCCGGCTGCATTGGACGACGTTTCGCGCGTTCATGCCGACCCGCGCCAATCCGGCCGGCGTCACCGATCGCGCCATCATCGATGCCGGCATCGCCGCCGCGCTTGCGAGACAGGCGTAGTGCCATTGCGCCAGACCACCGAGATCAGAATGCCCAGCCGCGCGCGGAAGGACCGCCCCATCTCGGGGTTGGTATAATCAATGCATGGGTGCAGGCTGTATTCGCGTGAGGACAATTGGATGATGAGGAATTGGCGCATCGCCGCATGTGCGGCCGCTTTCATGACAGCATTCGGCGCAGCGGCGCAAGGCGCGACCACGCTTCGCATCGGCCTCGCCGAAGACCCCGATGTGCTCGATCCCTCGTTCAGCCGCACCTATGTCGGCCGCATCGTATTCTCGGCCTTCTGTGACAAGCTGTTCGACATCGACGAGAAGCTCAACATCGTGCCGCAGCTCGCGCTGTCCTACGAGACAGCGCCCGACGGCAAGGCGATGACCATCAAGCTCAGGCCGAACGTCAAATTCCACGATGGCGAGCCGCTGGACGCAGAAGCCGCGAAATTCTCGATCGAGCGCCATATGAACGTCACAGGATCGTTCCGCAAATCGGAACTGTCCAGCGTGGATCATGTCGAGGTGGTCGATCCCCTCACCATCAAGCTGGTGCTGAAGACGCCGTTTGCACCGCTGATCGCTCAGCTCACCGATCGCGCCGGCATGATGCTTTCGCCAAAGGCGGTGAAGGAAGCAGGCGACAAGTTCGGCCTGCATCCGGTCTGCGCCGGTCCCTACAAATTCGTCGAGCGCGTGCAGCAGGACCGCATGGTGTTCGAGAAGTTCGCCGACTACTGGAACAAGGATAACGTCTTCATCGACAAGATCATCTACCAGCCGATCATCGATCCGACCGTCCGGCTCGCCAATCTGAAGTCCGGCGGCCTCGACCTCGCCGAGCGCATTCTCGCCACCGACATCAAGGACGTCCGCGCCGACAAGAACCTCGTGCTGTCGACGGTGCCCGAGCTCGGCTATTTCGGCCTCACCATCAACATCAAGAACGACAAGGCCAAGGGTCCGCTCAGCCAGTCCGAGAAGGTGCGACAGGCGCTCGATCTGTCGATCGACCGCGAGGCGCTGAACGAGGTCGTGTTCAACGGCGAGTTCACCGCCGGCAACCAATGGGTCAGCCCAACACATCCCTACTATCAGAAGAGCTTCCCGATCCAGCCGCGCAACGTCGAAAAGGCCAAGGCGCTGTTGAAGGAAGCCGGTGTCGCCCTGCCAGTCAGCGTCGACTACATGGTGCCGAAAGGCACGGAATACGAAGCGGTCGCCCAGGTCGTGCAGTCGATGGCTGCAGAAGCCGGCTTCGATATCAAGATCCGGGTCGTCGAGTTCGCCACCACGTTCAAGGAGGCCCAGGCTGGCAACTTCCAGATCTTCCAGATCAACTGGAGCGGCCGCATCGATCCCGACGCCAACTCCTATGTCTTCCTGCACACCGGCGCGCCACAGAATGATGGCGGCTATTCCAATCCGGACGCCGACAAGCTGATGGAAGAGGCGCGAGCGATCTCCGATCCGGCGCAGCGCAAAGCGATCTACGAGAAGCTGACCAGAATCGTGCTCAACGACGAGCCGATCATCTATATTTTCCACCGCAAGCTGCTGTTCGGGCAGACCAGGAAGCTCGAAGGCTACAAGCCGATGCCCGATGGCCTGGTGCGCGTGGTCGGCTTGAAGCTGAACTGAGCATGACATTGGTCTTGGACTCGGGCTTGAGGCACCCTGCTAGGGCTCCCTCCCCCCTTGTGGGGGAGGGTTGGGGTGGGGGTGCTACGAACGCAGAGTCCAGTGGGGTTACCCCCCTCCCTGTCCCTCCCCCACAAAGGGGGAGGGAACGATGGAAGATGCACCGTCCATCAAATCTAGCACCCGTCGAATAGTGCGCTCACCATGATGACCTTTCTCGCCCGCCGCATCGCGCAGATCGTGCCGACGCTGATTTTCGTATCGCTCCTGATTTTTTCGCTGCAGCATCTTTTGCCCGGCGATCCGGCACTGGTGATGGCCGGCGAGGAACGCGATCCGGCCGCTATCGAGCAGATCAGGAAGCAGTATCGGCTCGACCAGCCGATCCCGGTGCAATACGCCTATTGGGTCAAGGGCGTGCTGTCGGGCGACCTCGGCGAGTCGCTGCGCTCGAAGATGCCGGTGCGGGCGCTGATTGCCGAGAAGCTCCCGGTGACGCTGCAGCTCGCATCCATGGCGATCCTGATCGCCTTCCTGATCGGCATTCCCGCCGGCATCATCTCCGCAGTGAAGCAGGATACGCCCTGGGACTATGGCGCCAACCTGTTCGCGCTGTGGGGCATCTCGACGCCGAACTTCTGGCTCGGCATCATGCTGATCTTCCTGTTCTCCATCCAGCTCGGCTGGCTGCCGGCGTCCGGCTATGTGCCGCTGACCGAGAACTGGCGCGCCAGCTTTGCTGCCACCATCATGCCCGCCTTCGTGCTCGGCAACGCCATCGCCGCCATCCTGATGCGTCATACGAGAAGCGCGATGCTGCAGGTGCTGCACAGCGACTACATCCGCACCGCGCGCGCCAAGGGCATCTCCGAACGTCAGGTCATTCTCCGTCATGGCTTACGCAACGCGCTGACGCCGGTGATCACTCTGGGCGCACTCGAGCTCGGCACCTTGCTGTCGGGCGCGGTGCTGACCGAACAAGTGTTCTCGATTCCCGGCTTCGGCAAGCTCATCGTCGATGCCGTCTTCAACCGCGATTACGCCGTGGTGCAAGGTGTCGTGCTGGTGACCGCGACCGTCTACATCGCGCTGAACCTGATCGCCGATATCGCCTATATCCTCGTCAATCCGCGCTTGAGGAGCTGATATGGCGGAGACCACGATGACAGCCGCCACGGCCTCGCGCAGCCTCGCTCCGCTCGAGCGCCCGATGCAGCGCGCGCTGCGCCGGGTCGTCAAGCGCAAGGGCGCGATGATCGGGCTCGGCCTGATCACCGCCTTCATCCTGCTCGCCGTCTTTGCGCCCATGGTGGCGCCCTACGATCCCATCGGCACGAGCTGGGCACTGGTGCGCAAGCCGCCGTCGATGGCGCATTGGTTCGGCACTGACGATCTCGGCCGCGACGTGCTGAGCCGCGTCATCTACGGCGGGCGGGCGTCACTCTTGGCCGGCGCGATCTCGGTCGGCATCGCACTGTCGATCGGCGTCCCCGTCGGCATGCTCTCCGGCTATCGCGGCGGCTTCATCGATGCGCTGATCAGCCGGATCACCGATGCGATGCTGGCCTGCCCGTTCCTGATCTTGGCCATCGCGCTCGCCGCGTTCTTGGGGCCGAGCCTCGGGAATGCCATGATCGCGATCGGCATATCGGCGACGCCGATCTTCGTGCGGCTGACCCGCGGCGAGGTCATGAACGTCAAGATCGAGGAATATATCGATGCCGCACGCAGCGTCGGCGATTCGAACTTGCGGATCGCGCTCGTGCATATCCTGCCGAACATCATGCCGGCGCTGCTGGTGCAGGCGACGCTATCGGTGGCGGCCGCGATCATCGCCGAGGCGTCGCTCTCGTTCCTCGGGCTAGGACAGCAGCCTCCCTACCCGTCCTGGGGCAGCATGCTCAACGCCGCACAGCGCTTTCTCACCAATGCGCCCTGGATGGCGATCTGGCCGGGCCTTACGATCTTCCTGGTCGTGCTGTCGCTCAACCTGCTCGGCGACGGCCTGCGCGACGCACTCGATCCGCAGAACGATCGGTGAGCTCCTGAATTACAAACTCTCCGTCATTCCCCGCGAAGGCGGGGAATCCAGTACGCCGCGACCTCTCGGTGACGCGTTGCCGCGTCCGGAATACTGGATCGCCTGCGTTCGCAGCGATGACAGCGGCGTGTAGAATGCCGGCGTCATTGCGACGAAGCAATCTAGAGTCCTTGTTTGGCGCTGGATTGCTTCGCTACGCTCGCAATGACGCGGATCGAGCTGAGCCCAGCGTGCGCATCCGCCATTCCTGTGGAGGCGTCGCCCTCATCGTGACATTCGCCAGCTCGGCCCGACGGGCAATTAGCACATGGACGCTATGCGAAAATTGCCCGTCGTGTTAGTTTGTCGCAGGCGCGCAGCCTTGCCTCGTCGGGCAAATCAGCTCCAGATTTCCGCACGTCCCGCCTCATGCAGAGGGGCGTATCGCGATCGTCACGGACGTGGAGCGCGGGATGCGATGGACGCAGCGTGCCGCAGCGCTTATCAGCGCGGACGAACGGCATGAGGCGGACGGCGAAATCGTGTGGTCCTGACCTCCCGGTGCTGAGGTCAAGTCGGCGATGTTCATGACGAGCATTGCGAGCGACGGGGGCAACAAAGCCGGTCCCCGGGGAGATCACGTATAAGCCCGTAAACCATCGCGCAGGGAAGGCCGGATGTTCGGCTCGTACCTGTGGTTCTGCCGCGTGCTTCTTGTTGCACGCGGACCATGGGTGCGGTCGGCACCCGGCCTTCCCTGCGCCCTCTATCTTTCTGAGGGCGATGCTTGGCAGCAGCTCGGGCGCGATGTGTGCCGCGAGGATGGCGGAGTATTGTCTGTGAGAAGAGGCATCCGCGTCGCTACTATTAAGGTGTCATCGCCCGCGAAGGCGGGCGATCCAGTATTCCAGAGACGTCAGAGATGCACGGAGAGGCCGCGGCGTACTGGATCGCCCGGTCAAGCGGACGGCGGAGTGTGGAACGCTGACGTCATTGCCAGGAGCCGAAGGCGACGACTTGTCCGCCATCGCCCGAAGGGCGACGGCGGAAGCAACCCAGACTTTCTTCTGGGCCCTGGATTGCTTCGCGGAGCCTGCCATCGGGCCGCGCATTCACGCGGACCCGTTGGCTCGCAATGACGGAGGTCTCACACTCCCGATTTTCCTCCAAACAAAAACGGCGGCTGCATCGCAGCCGCCGTCAATGTGAACAACGATGATCGATCCTTCAGGTCGCCTTCAGCGCGTGCGACGGCGCGGCATCAAACTCCTTGATCTCCTGGGCGCGCTTGGAATTCGCGGCCGCCTGGTGATCGGTGGCGATGACCGTGTAGACCATCGGCAGCACGAACAGGGTGAACAGCGTGCCGATCGACATGCCCGCGACGACGACGAGGCCGATCGAGAAGCGGCTCGCCGCGCCCGCGCCGCTCGCGGTCAGCAGCGGGATCAGGCCGGTGACCATCGCAGCCGTGGTCATCAGGATCGGCCGCAGCCGGATGCGCGCCGCCATCTCGATGGCGGAGCGGCGGTCGAGTCCTTCGTTGAGCTGCAGCTCGTTGGCGAACTCTACCATCAGGATGCCGTGCTTGGTGATCAGCCCGACCAGGGTCAGCAGCCCGACCTGGGTGTAGATGTTCATGGTGGCCGCACCGAAGAACAGCGGGATCAGCGCGCCGACGATCGCCATCGGCACCGAGATCATGATCACGAACGGATCGCGCAAGCTCTCGAACTGCGCCGCCAGCACGAGGAAGATGATGATCAGCGCAAACCCGAAGGTGATGGCGAGCTGGTTGCCTTCCTGCACATATTGGCGGGAATCGGCGAGATAGTCGTGGCTGAAGCCGGACGGCAGCTTCTTGGCCTCGCCCTCGAGGAACTCGACGGCCTTCCCGACCGTGACGCCCGGCATCGGCACCGCCGAGAACGTCGCCGAGTTGAGCTGATTGTAGTGCGTCAGCGCGTTCGGATCCGTTCCGGTCTCGATCTTGACCACGGTCGACAACGGCACCTGCTGGCCGCTGCCGGTGGCGACATAGTAGTTGCCGAGCGATTCCGGCGACAGCCGTTTTTCACGCGGCACCTGAGGAATGACCTGGTAGGAGCGCCCCTCCAGGTTGAAGCGGTTGATGTAGTTGCCGCCGAGCAGCACCGCGAGCGTGTTGCCGAGCGACTGCATGGTGATGCCGAGATCGCTCGCCTTGGTGCGGTCGATCCAGACCCGGACCACCGGCTGGTTGAATTCGAGATCGCTGTCAGAGACGATGAACAGCCCGCTCTTGCGCGCGGCATCCTTCAGCTTGGTCATCTGTTCATAGACCTGCTGGAAGCCGTTGGTCGAGTTGATCACCATCTGGATCGGCAGGCCGCCCGGACCGCCCGGCAGCGCCGGCAGGTTGAAGGCGAAGGCGTTGACGCCCTCGATCTTGGACAATTCCGCCTGCACGAGCGGCTTCAGCGCCATCGCCGAGCGCTTGCGCTCCTCCCATGGCTTCAGCAGCATGCCGGCAATACCGCCCTGCGGGCCGTTGATTCCGTTCAGGACGAAAGTCAGGTCGGTCTCCGGAAATTGCTTGAACGCCTTGTCGAGCTTGTCGCCGTAGAAGTCGACATAGTTGATGTTGGCGTATTTCGGCGCCTTGGTGATCGAGAACACGATGCCCTGATCTTCTTCCGGAGCCAGTTCGCTGGAGACGTGCAGGTAGAGAAATCCGACCAGGCCAAGGATCGTGATGGCGAACAAGGCCGTCACCGGGCGATAGTCCAGCGAACGGTCGAGCTTGCGGCCATACCAGCGGGTCATTGCGCCGAACACGCGGTTGACCAGCCTGGCGAAGCGGCCTTCGTCGGCGCTCTTCAGCAGCACCGAGCACATCATCGGCGACAGCGTCAGCGCGATGACGCCGGACACGATCACCGATCCGGCCAGCGTGAAGGCGAATTCGCGGAACAGCGACCCGGTCACGCCGCCGAGAAGGCCGATCGGCGCATACACCGCCGCCAGCGTGATGGTCATCGAGATGACCGGGCCGACGATCTCGCGCGCGCCCTGCAAGGCAGCCTGGACGGGTGGTTTGCCCTCCTCCAGATGGCGATGGATGTTCTCCACCACCACGATGGCGTCGTCGACCACGAGGCCGATGGCGAGCACCATCGCGAGCAGCGTCAGCAGATTGATGCTGAAGCCCATTGCCAGCATCAGGCTGCAGACGCCGACCAGCGACAGCGGAATGGTCACGACGGGGATGATGACCGAGCGCAGCGAGGCCAGGAACAGGAAGATCACGACGATGACGATGATGACGGCTTCGCCGAGCGTACGTTCCACCTCGTCGATCGACGACTGAATGAACTTGGTGGAATCATAGGCCACCTTCATCTTCATCGAGGGCGGCAGGTTGCGCTCGATCTCCGGGAACAGCGCGCGCACGCCCTTGACGATGTTGAGCGGGTTGCCCTGCGGAGTGGCCTGCACACCGATGAAGATCGCGCGTTCGCCGCTGAAGGCCACGCTCGCATCCGTGCTTTGCGCCGCCAGCTCGACCGTGGCGATATCCTCCATCCGGACAAAGCCGCCGTCCTTGGACTTCACGATCATCCGTTTGAACTGGCTTACGTTCTGCAGATCGGTGTTGGTCGTGACGTTGGAGACGATGAAATAGCCCTTGGCCTGCCCGGCGGCGGCCTGGAAGTTGTTCGCCGCGATCGCAGCCGCGACGTCGCTCGGCGACACGCCGCGGCCGGCCATCTTGACGGGATCGAGCCACAGCCGCATCGCGAAGGTCTGGCCGCCAAGGATGTCCGCGGAGGCGACGCCGTCGACGGTGGACAGCACCGGCTGCACCACGCGCGTCAGGTAGTCAGAGATGGCCGAGCCCGACAGCTCCTCGCTGGAGAAGCCGATATACATCACGGCCGTGGTCTGGCCGGTGGTCTTGGTAACGATCGGGTCGTTGGATTCCTTCGGGATCAGGTATTTGACCGAATTGACCTTGGCCAGCACCTCGGTGAGCGCCTGGTTCGGATCGAAATTCAGCTTGATGTAGACCTGGATGGTCGAGGTGCCGAGCACCGAGGACGAGGTGATGTAGTCGACGCCCTCGGCCGAGGCCACCGCCTGCTCGATCGGCGTGGTGATGAAGCCCTGGATCATGTCGGCGGACGCGCCGGGATACACGGTCGTCACGTTGACGACGGTGTTCGACAGCTTCGGATATTGCCGGATCGGCAGCACGGTCGCCGCGCGCAGGCCGATCAGGAGGATCAGCAGGCTGACGACGACCGAGAGCACCGGGCGCTTGACGAAGATATCGGTGAATCTCATCGCGGCGATCTTTCGAATGGAACGGGACTTCGTTCGGTGAGGCCGCCCGCAGCTTGCGTCGGCGGCCTCCCCTGTCTTACGCGCAGGTCAATAGCGCGGCGGCTTGGCCGGAATCTGAGGCGCCGGATCGGTCGAGATCGCGACCGCGGCGCCCGACTGCATCTTGATCTGGCCGAGCGCCACCACGCGATCACCATCCTTGAGACCCTTGAGGATGATGGCGCGGCCGTTGATGCGATCGCCGGTCTGCACATAGGTGCGGTCGGCGGTCAGGGTGGTCTTGCCGTCGTCGCCCTTCTTCTCGTTGATGACGAACACGGCATCGCCATACAGCGTGTAATCGACCGCGGTCTCCGGCACGGTGATAACCGGCGGCTTGTCCGGCAGCACCACGGTGGTGGTCGCGAACATGCCGGGCTTGAGGATATTATCCGGGTTCGGGATCGTGGCCTGCACCCGGATGTTGCGGGTGTCGGTCGAGATCTGCGGCTCGATCGTGGTGATCTTGCCTTCGAAGGTGCGGCCCGGATAGGCATCGACATTGATGCGAACGGTCTGCCCGACCTGCAGGCTGCCGCTGTCCTTTTCGGTCACGGTGAAGTTGGCATAGAGCTCCGACAGATCGGTCAACGAGACGATCTGCGTGCCGGCGGTGAGATATTGGCCGACTTCCACCTTGCGGACGCCGAGCTCGCCGTCGAAGGGCGCGCGGACCAGCTTCTGCGCGATCAGCGCCTCCGTCTTGGCGATCATCGCATTGGCCTGGTCGAACGTTGCCTGCGCCTGGTCGACGGTTGCCTGAGGTCCGAATTGGCGCGAGGCCAGCTGCTTGGCGCGGTCCAGCGAAAGCTCCGCAACCGTCGCCTGCGCCTTGTAATTGGCGAGATCGCCCTGGTCCGGGGCGTCATAGAGTTGCACCAATGGCGTGCCCTGCTTCACATGAGCACCGGCTGTGAACATGATGTCGGTGATGCGCCCGCTGACGTCGGAGGTGACGTTGACCTGATGCACGGCGGCGAGATCGCCGACCGCGCTGAGCAGGTTCGGCACGGTCTCGGACTTGGCGACCGCGGCGGTGACGCTGATCGGAGGCGGCTTCATGTTCGCGAAGAACTGCGCGATCATCTTGTCGCGGAACATGTTGAACCAGACGAGACCGCCGACCAGCAGCGCCAGCAGGCAGCCGACGATGAGGAACCAGAGCACCGGCCGCGTTGGCCGCTTGCGCGGCTTCTCTTCGATCGGCTTGCCAGTGAGCTTGGGTTCGGTCGCGATGTTCATGTCATGCACTCTCTGTCGTGACCGGTTCAACCGGGCGTTGCGACAATTCGCGGTCGAGATGGTTGGCGATGGCGGCATCGGTGAGTCCGATGCCGCGCAGGATGAACTGGCAGAGCTGCCGGTCCAGGTTTGCGCCATCGCCATAGGACAGACAGCGCGTCGCCGGAAACCGCGTCAGCGCCGCCATCAGCACGGTATGATGGGCAAACCAGAACAGGTCGAGCGGTGCGTCCGCGGTCCACACCGCATCGCCAGCGGCCATCGCCTGCTGAAGCGAGGCAATGAACTTGTCGCCAATCAGCTCCGCGATTTTGACGTAAAGCAGGCGCGCGAACTCACCGTCATCGAGATGGCTTGTGACCATCAGCCGCAGGCGCTGCTCCTCTTCCTCGTTCGGCCCGTCGGCGATCTGCAGGAAGTGACGGACCATGCCCACGATCAGCTTGACCAGCGTCGCTGTCGACGGCGCCTGACCGAGCAGGAATTCCAGCTCGCGGTCCGCCTCGCACTCCTCCGCCAGGATCTCGGCATAGAGCGCGGCCTTGGACGGGAAATGCTTGAACAACAGCGCCTCGGAAATGGCAGCAGCGGCCGCCACGCTCTTGGTCGTGGTGCCGGCATAGCCGTGGCGGGCAAAGCAACGTTTGGCTGCGCCAAGGATGAGTTGCCGCCTGAGATCGCTGGTCATGCGCAGGGTGGACATTCGGTCGTGAGTAAACACTCACTTGATCTATGTCAAGGTAATATACTGCGCCGCAGCGGCGGCTGCAGGCCTCCGGGCGTAGGAAACACGCAGTCCCGGGCTGCCCGGCTGTCCGCGCATCGGGCTGCTAAGTCGCTGGAAAGACACGCCCTATCGTGCAAGATGCCGAAAACGTCGCGTTGCGCATCAAGACGCGACCGGCAGGGAGGGAGCTTCACGTCATGACGTCGGATGCGCGCGAGCTTGCGGACAATTTCGATCTCGAAAGCCTGACGCCGGAGTTCTATGCCGATCCCTACCCGACCTATCGGGCTCTGCGGCAATACGCGCCGGTGAAGCGGCTGCGCAGCGGCGCCTATTTTCTCACCCGCTATGACGACCTCGTCGCCGCCTACAAGAACACCCGCGCCTTCTCGTCCGACAAGAAGAAGGAGTACGCGCCGAAATATGGCGACACGCCGCTCTACGAGCACCACACCACGAGCCTCGTGTTCAACGATCAGCCGGCGCATACGCGGGTGCGCCGGTTGATCATGGGGGCGCTGTCGCCGCGCGCGATCGCCGAGATGGAGCCGGCGCTGATCGTGCTGGTCGACAAGCTGCTCGATCGCATTGCCGAAAAGGGACGATTCGAACTGATCGGCGACTTCGCCTCGGCGATTCCGGTCGAAGTGATCGGCAATCTGCTCGGCGTGCCGCATGATGAGCGCGGGCCGCTGCGCGACTGGTCGCTGGCCATCCTTGGTGCGCTGGAGCCGGTGCTGACGCAGGACGCGGCGGCGCGCGGCAATCGCGCGGTGAGCGAGTTCCTTGCCTATCTCGAAGGTCTCGTCGCCCGGCGCCGCGCCAAGCCCGGCAATCCCGAACGGGACGTGCTGACGCGGCTGATCCAGGGCGAGGCCAATGGCGAGCGGCTGAGTGAGAAGGAGCTGCTGCACAATTGCATCTTCCTGCTCAATGCCGGGCATGAGACCACCACCAATCTCATCGGCAACGGCCTCGTTGCGCTGCATGAGCATCCGGCTGAGAAGCACAAGCTGATCCAGGCGCCGGAGCTGATCCGTACGGCGGTCGAGGAGATCCTGCGCTATGAGAGCTCCAACCAGCTCGGCAACCGCATGACGACCGAGCCTGCCTCGTTCGGCGACGTGACGCTTGCGCCGGGCACGCCGGTGACCCTGTGCATCGGTGCGGCCAACCGCGATCCTGCCCAGTTCGAAGACCCCGAAAGATTCGACATCGCGCGAACCACAAACCGGCATCTCGCCTTCGGCACCGGCGTGCATCAATGCGCCGGCATGGCGCTGGCGCGGCTGGAAGGCGCGGTCGCGATCTCGCGTTTCCTGGCGCGCTTTCCGAACTACACGCTCTCAGGCGCGCCGGTCCGCGGCGGCCGGGTGCGATTCCGCGGTTTCTTGAGCGTGCCGTGCGTGGTGGAATGATGACGTGCCACCGCCAAACTCACCGTCATTGCGAGCGAAGCGAAGCAATCCAGAGCTTCAAAGCAAATCTGGATTGCTTCGTCCACTTCGCTCCTCGCAATGACGGCACCCTACGTCCCCTTCGGCGCGCGCTCGAGGATCAGCGTGTGAATGCCGCAGGTGCCGCTGTAGAGGCTCATCACCCGCGTGCCGGGTTTGCGGCCGGCGCGTGCCTCGGACACCTGCAGTCCCGCGGCGAGCAGGCGCGTTCGCGTTGCCTCGATGTCGGCGACGCGCCAGGACAGGCCCCAGAGCCTGTCATGCGCCAGGTCGCCGCCCGCCACCGGCCGCTTCACGACCTCGACAATGAGATCGCCGCAGCGGAAGAACATCAATTGCCCCCAGTCCTGATGGCTGCGATCCAGCGCCATGTCGAGCCCGAGCCGGGCGCCGTAAAGCGCCGCGGCCCGTTCGGGATCCTCGGTCGAGATCACGACGTGGTCGAGGCCGAGAACGGCAGAGTCGGCGGTAGGGGCCGAGCGTGGCCGCTCGCCCTGGAGCTCCAGGAAGAACATGCGCACGCCGCGGGTGAGCTCGGTGCTCGCGCGCGTGCGCTTCCAATGCAGCGTCGCGCCCGACACATCGTCGCTGTTGTCGACCTCGACGATCGGGTCCGGCTTCAGCGCGACACGCTCGAGCCTGCGGTGCATCCTGCCGATATCGGAGGTCGCAAAGCAGATGCTGGCGAGCCCCTCGCCGCTCAGCTTGATGACATCGCGGATCCGATCCGCCTGGGGGCTGAAGCCGTTCGGCGCCATCAACTCGAGCGTCATGTTGTCGAGCGTAAACAGCACGCGATCGGCGCTCTCGCCCGAATGTGTCCAGGCGGGCTTGCGCGCCAGCAGCGTCTCATAGGCGGCAACGCCCGCCTTGAGATCCTCCAGCAGGACGACGACGTGATCGAGCCCGTTGATCACGGGAATAGCCCTCGCGTGTTCTTGGCTGCACGCACCTTCTCGACGCCCACTGCCATCGCTGCGGTCCGGTGCGAAATGTTGTCGGCCTTCACCCGCGCCAGCATGGTGTGGAAGGCGCGATCGAGGATTTGATATTCGCGCCGCATCACCTCTTCCTCCTCCCAGAACAATTGCTGCAAATCCTGCACCCATTCGAAGTAGCTGACGACGACGCCGCCGGAATTGCAGAGAATGTCGGGGATCAGGAAGATCTCATCGCGCCGGCGCTCGAGCACGAGGTCGGCCTCCGGCGTGGTCGGGCCGTTGGCGGCCTCCGCCAACACCCGGCATTTCAGCTTCTCGGCCGTAGGCCCGTCGATCACGCGCTCGATCGCCGCCGGCACCAGCACGTCGCAGGCGAACGTCAGGATCTGCTTGGGATCGAATTGCAGCTCGGTCGAGAAGCCGGCGATGCTGCCGTGCTTGGTTGCATGCGTCATCAGCGCGGGAATGTCGAGGCCGCGCGGATCGTGCAGCGCGCCGGTGTGGTCGCTGACCGCGATTACCTTGAGGCCCATCTGATGCAGGCCAAGCGCAGCGTAGGAACCGACATTGCCGAAGCCCTGGATCACTGCGGTCGCCTTGCCGGGATCGATCGACAGCACGTCCATCACGCGACGTGCAAGATGGGCGACGCCGCGCCCCGTCGCCTCACGCCGCCCCAGCGTGCCGCCGGAAAACACCGGCTTGCCGGTGACGATCTCGGTCACGGTCTGGCCCTGGTACATCGAATAGGTGTCCATGAACCAGGCCATCACCTGCTCGTTGGTCCCCATGTCGGGCGCCATAACGTCCGTATGTGGACCGACGAACGGAATCATCTCCTGCATGTAGCGGCGCGACAGCGACTCGAGTTCGCGTGGCGACAGCTTCGAGAGATCGACAGTCACGCCGCCCTTGGCGCCGCCATAGGGCAGGCCCACCAGCGCGCATTTCCAGCTCATCCAGATCGCGAGCGCCGCGACCTCGCCGATGTCGACGGAGGGCGCAAATCGTGTTCCGCCCTTGGTCGGCCCCATCGTCAGCAGATGCTGCACGCGGTAGCCTTCGAACACCGCAATTGTACCGTCATCCCGGTGAATTGGGCACGACACCGTGATTGCCCGCTTTGGCATCAGCAGCCGTTCGCGCTCATCTCCGGGGATGCCGAGATGATCGGCGATCACATTGAATTGCTTCGCAGCCATGTCAAAAACCGGCCCTGAATAGACGGTCATCACTTGCTCCTGGCACGAATCAGAGGTTACCCGGAGCGCAAGAATAGCGCGCCCGCCCCCGGGAATGCACGGGTGGTAGTCGCGCCCTTAAGCGATCTCAAGCGCTTATGGTGACAAATCTGCGAATAATTTCAGCGTTGATCCCCTTTCGGCGGTTGCTAAGGTGCGCCACCCGGGGCCGGACCACCCCTTCACGGACGAAGAAATGCCCATGCAGGCTCTCTTTATTGGACAGACCTATATCGATGTCACCTTCATCACCGACCATCTTCCGACCGGAGATGAGAAGCACGTCGCATCGGCCTACGCCGTGTCGTTCGGCGGCAATGCGGTGACGGCGGCGTTCTGCTGCGCCAAGCTCGGGATCGTGCCTGACCTGATTGCGACCGTCGCCAATGATTGGCTGGGGCGCATGTTCCAGGACATGTGTGCGAAATACGGCATCTCGATTCACGCGCGGAAGGTGAACGCATCCTCGCTCTCCTTCATCATGCCGAAGGATGGCAAGCGCGCCATCGTCCGTTGCCGCGATGATCATCACATCCATCCGTTTCCGCTGCTCAATCTCGGCAATTGCCGCGCGCTGCATGTCGACGGCCATCAGCCGGATGCCGCAATCCACTACGCCAAGCAGTGCCGAGAGGCCGGCATCCTGACCTCGCTCGATGGCGGCGGCCTCCGCACCAACACCCACGAGTTACTGGAATTCATCGATGTCGCAATCGTCGCCGAGCGGCTGTGCGAGCAGATGGATCTGACGCCCGAGCAGATGCTCACCTATCTCAAAGGCCGCGGCTGCAAGATCGGCGGCGTCACCATGGGTGAAAAGGGATTGCTCTGGTACGACGAGAGCGGCACGGTGCAATCGCTGCCGGCCTATCTCATCCCGGGCGAGCGTGTGATCGACACCAACGGCGCCGGCGACGTCTTTCACGGCGCCTACGTCTATTCCTATCTCGCCAATCCCGACGCGCGCTGGCGCGAGCATTTCGAGTTCGCGCGTGCCGCTTCCACCTTTAAGATCCAGCGCCTCGGCAATGAGGCCGGGCTGCCGACGCTCGCCGATATCGATGCGGTGAAGCAGGAGTTCGAGGTGCGGGTCTAATTAGCTCAAGGCGCTCTTGAGATCGAAGCTCAAGTCCGCCGCCTTGTCCGGCGCGACCGTGCCACCGGCCGCGAGCAAGCGCCGGCCGAACATGTGGTCGCCGGCGCGATTGACCGACTCGATGCCGACCAGCCGGCCCTCCTTGTAGCAGAAGGCGGAGAAGGCCTTTTGCGCGGGATCGCCGCGCAGCACGACGTGGTCGTAGCCCGTGGTCAGTCCCGCGATCTGCAGCTTGTCGTTCCCCTGGTCGCTCCAGAACCAGGGCTGGCCATCATAGGCCTGAACTTCACCGGTCAGTCGCGCCGCCACGCAGCGGGCGTGATCGGTCGCGTTCTGCACCGATTCAAGCCGCAACGTGCCACCGAAGCGCGGGCTGGCAAACAAGGCGCAGTCGCCGATCGCGGAGATATGCGGGTCGGAGGTTGACAGATGCTCGTCGACGATGATGCCTGAAGCGACCTTAAGGCCCGCATCGCGCGCAAGCTCGACATTTGGCAGCACGCCGACGCCGACCACGACGAGATCGGCCGGAATATGCCGGCCATCGCTCAAAGAGACGCCCGTCACCTTATCGCCATCGGCCTCGATGCTGGTCGCCTGCACGCCGAGGTGAATACGCACACCAGCATCCGCATGCTGCCTTTGGAAATAGTCGGAGATCTCGGCGGTGACGGCGCGCGCCATCACGCGGCTGGCAAGCTCGAGCACGTCGACTTCCAGTCCCTTGAGCCGCGCGGTCGCGGCGAATTCGAGGCCGATAAAGCCGGCACCGATCACCACCACGCGCTTGGCCCTCGCGAGCCGCGCGCGCAAATCCTCGCTGTCATCGAGGATGCGCAGGTAACGCACGTCAGGCAGATTGGCGTTGGGGAGATCGAGCAGCCGGTTGCGGGCGCCGGTGGCGAAGACGAGATGGCCGTAGTCCAGAGTCTGACCCGAGGCAAGCATCACCTGACGCTGCTGCCGCTGGACCGCGACGGCGCGGTCATAGACGAGCTCGATGCCTTGATCGACATAAAATTTCAGCGGCCGGAACATCAGGGTTTCAGGGCCGCCGCTGCCCTTCAGATACGCCTTCGACAAGGGTGGCCGCTGGTAGGGCAAATGGGCTTCGTCGTTGATCAAATGGATCGGATCGCCATAGCCGGCCTGGCGCAATGAGGCCGCGACCTGAAAGCCTGCATGCCCCGCGCCCACGATCACCACCGGTCCCTTGACCACCGAACCCTTGCTCATCGCATCCACTCACCTTGTCCGACGCGGGCCGGCGAAACAGTAGCTCATCGCCGATACCGCCGGAACCGCTTGTCGCAAACCCCAGCGGGATTGTCACCTCGCATGGTCTGCGGTTTAAATGCGGTCAGATGAGAGGTCCTGGGAGGGATCAATGACCGACACCGCGCCTGCAGCCGACCCCGCGCTGCTTTCGATCGACGGTCCGATCGCCACCATCACCCTCAACCGCCCGGCCGCCTTCAACGCCATTAACCTCGCGATTGCCAAGAGACTGGAGCAACTCGCCGCAGAGGTCGAAGCCGTCGACGGCATCCGGGTGCTGGTGCTCCGAGGCGAAGGCCGCGCGTTCTGCGCCGGCGGTGACCTTCAGACCATCGGCGCCGCTGCGGAAGCCGGTACCATCGCGCCTGTGGTCGGCGAGCTGCTGCAGCATTACCACGCTTTCATCGCGACGCTCAGGCGCATGCCCAAGATCGTGCTCGCCAGCGTCCATGGCTCGGCCGCAGGCGCCGGCCTGTCGCTGGCCTTCGCTGCAGATCTCTGCATCGCGGCGGAAGACGCCCGTTTCACTCCGGCTTACGCCAAGCTTGGCGTCTCGCCCGACGGCGGCGGCACGGTCGGCGTGGTCGCCAGCGTTGGCATCCGCCGCGCGCTGCAGATCTTTCTCGCCGAGGACAGTTTTACCGCGCAGCAGGCCTATGAATGGGGCTTGGTCGCCAAGGTGGTGCCGGGCCCCGAGCTGGCGACTGCGACGCGCGCGCTGGCGCTGCGGCTGGCGCAGAACATGCCGGCCGGTCTTGCCGCCACCAAGGCGCTGATCCACGGCGCGCCGATAAATTCTGTCGAGCTGCAGCTCGACGCCGAGCGCGATGCCATCATCGCCTGCATGCACAGCGACGAATTCCGGTCCGCGGTGAAGAAGTTCACCAGCAAGGGAAAGTAGACGCTCCCCGGCCTTTGCTCGCTGCCGCTTGTGGGCACGACAGCGGCGTCAATTCGGACATATATATCCGATCCCCGCAGGCGACCTGAAGCAGCCGACCGATTCGGGAATGACGTGCTTGGGAAGCCAGAGCACGACGCCTGGAAAAAAGATCGTGAAGGTGATGGTCAGCAGAAATACCACATAGATCGGCAGCGCCGCGCGGAGCGCCTTGCCGAAACTGATGCCGACGAATTTGGAAGCCATCAGCAGCACGAGCCCATAGGGCGGTGTGATCAGGCCGAAGGCAAGCGTCGCGATCAGGACCACGCCCATATGGACGCCATTGATATCACCGGCCTGCGTCAATGCGTTGACCAGTGGCATGAAGATGATGATGGTCGGCACCGGCTCGATGAAATCACCGATCACGGTGAAGAGCGCGACCATGAGCAGCATGATATAGCGTGGATCGTTGCCGGCGGCGGTCGTGATCCAGTCGGCGATGAAGCTCGCCCCGCGCAGATAGGCCAGCATCCAACCGAACGCATTTGCCGCGCCGATCGTGATCAGCGGCAGCGAGAAGATGAGGCCGGCCAGACAGAAATCGTAAGGAATCTTCTTGAGGTGGCCGCGATTGAGCGCGGGAATTACGACAAGGATGATCCAGACCACCGCCACGACCCCAGCCTCGGTCGGCGTGAACCAACCGGTCAGGATGCCACCGAGCAGGATGACCGGAATCATCAGCGGTAGCGCGGCGTCAGCAGTTGCAAAAGCCACCTGCCGCAGCGGCGCGCGTGGCT
Source organism: Bradyrhizobium sp. STM 3557 (assembly GCF_045571465.1). NCBI lineage: Bacteria > Pseudomonadati > Pseudomonadota > Alphaproteobacteria > Hyphomicrobiales > Nitrobacteraceae > Bradyrhizobium > Bradyrhizobium sp. STM 3557. Next base: position 3,015,253 of record NZ_CP120697.1, on the reverse strand, counting down.
TGCGCAATCCGGAGGGGCCAAAGAAATAGCAATAGATCATCAGCCCGACGCCGATCATGAAGCCCGGCACAACTCCTGCCATGAACAGGCCGGCGATCGAGACATTGCCTACGGCACCATAGACCACGGCGGTGATGCTGGGGGGAACCAACGCTGCAATGGTCGAGGCCGAAGCGATGATCGCCGCGATGAAGGCAGGCTCATAACCTTCGCGCCGCATCGGGCCGCCGAGCGCACGGCTCATGACCGCGACATCGGCGGTGGTCGAGCCGGACATTTCCGAGAAGAACATGCTGAAGACGACCACCACCTGCGATAGTCCGCCCCTGATATGTCCAACCAGCGAAACAGACAAGTTCGCGATCCGGACCACAACATTGGCCGAGCTCATGAGCTCGCCGACCAGCAGGAAGAAGGGTATTGCCAGCAGCGCCTCGGAATCGACACCATCAAAGATCTTCTGCACGATCGCGGCGAGGGAGACGTCGGCGAGAAACGCGCCGACGAACACGCCGGCCACAAGCGAGAACGGCACGGGCACGCCGAGATAGCCGAAGAACAGGAAGCAGAACGACATCAACGCCAGAATGACGGGCGCGCTCACGTCGGCGGCCTCCGATCAGCAGCGGTATATAGCGGCGAACCCGCGAACTCCGGATCTGCCGGCTCCGGACGATCGAAACCGCCTGCAATGCCGTTGACCAACTGCTCGAGCGTGAACAGCGCAATGAGCACACCGGAGATTGGAATGATGATGTAAAGCGAGGCGATCGGCGTGCCGGAGGGAAGGCGAAAGCTGCCAAAACCGCGGAGGAAATTAAGGTAGCCGAACCAGATCAGGCAGAGCGCAACACCAAGCACCACGAGCCGGATCACGATCTCCACGATCAGGCGCGCTGGACCGTGCATCGCCTCCGCGATCGCAGTGAGATAGAGGTGATCGTTGCGTCGGGTAGCCACGGCGGCCCCGACAAAGATCGCATAGATGAACAGCGTCGAGGTGACCTCCTGCAACCACAGCCATGGATGGCCGATGGTCCGCGTCACGATATCGGCGGTCACCGACATCGAGAAACCGAAGCATAGCGCCCCGCACAGCATCATCAGCACCAGTTCGAGACGGTCCAATGCGCGCCATTTCAGGTGACGCTGTCGCTGCAACACGAGCTTGTCGGCGATGGACATTGGCTGGTCTTTGATCGAGCCCGCATTTCCGTTATGGCCGAACACGCAGCCTCGCCTAATTGATCGCGCGGATCAGGTCCTTGATCTTCTCGGCGTGCGGGCCGAGCTCCTTGGCCAGCTTGTCAAGATAGGGATCAGCGATCGCAGTGAAACTCGCCTTGTCGACGTCCCCGACGACCTTGACGCCGAGTGACTTGAGCTTCACGGCCGCCGTCTTTTCCAGCTCGAACGCTTTGGTCGGCTCCTTGGCGCTGACCTCTGCCGCCGACGCCAGCACCCACTGGCGCTGCTCGGCCGACAGGCTCTGCCACAGCTTGTCGCTGATGAAGACCAACGCATTGTTCGCCTCATGCTCGGTCAGCGACAGCACGGGCGCGACCTCATAATGCTTGTTGACGAGATAGACATTGACGCTGTTTTCCGCGGCGTCGACGACGCCGGTCTGCAGCGAGGTATAAACGCTGCCGAACGGCATGTGCACGGTCTGCGCGCCATAGGCTGGGAACATGGTATCCTCGGTCGCGGTCGCCTGGACGCGGATCTTCATGCCTTTGATGTCGCCGACGTTGTGGATCTCCTTCTTGCTGTAGATGTGCCGCACACCCTGCGAGCCTGTTCCGATCACGTGTAGGCCCTGGGCGGTGTCGTCGATCATCGTCTTGAGCGCTTCGAACACTTTGGGATCGGCGAGCGCCTTGATGACATGCGCCTCGTTGCGGAACAGGAAATGCAGCGACATCACGCCGGCCTGCGGCGAGATCGTTGCGGTGTTTGCCGAGGAGATGATGGCGAAGTCGATATCGCCGGCCTTCACCAGTTGCAGAAGCTGCGGCTCCTGCCCCAGCTGCGCGCCAGGATACTGGTCGATCAGCATGGTGCCCTTGCTCAACTCCTTGAGCTTGTCGGCAAACAGATCGCCGGCGATGGAATAGCCAGTGTTGCGCGGCTGATCATAGGCGAAGCGGTAATGCTTCACGTCCTGCGCCCTGGCGCTGGCCACCAACAGCAGCGCGGCGGCAAAAAGGCCGCGGGCGATCTTGGATCGGCTCTTCATCGTCCTCCCCCTGCTCTTTATTTTTTTTCGATCATCCCATCGGGGTTGGAGGATTGTCAATTGAGCATTGGGGAGCGGGCGATGGACGATGCAGTCCGGCTAGTCCTTTCCCTTGCGGCGCATGAAGTCGAAATCGCAGCCGCCATCGGCCTGCAGAATGGTCTCGTGAAACAGATGAGCATAACCGCGCTCGGCCCATTCCGGGGTCGCGGCCGGCTTGAGCGCGGCGCGACGCTTGGCAAGCTCGGCATCGTCGACCAATAGATCGATGCTGCGCTGGGCCACATCGAGCCTGATGCGGTCGCCGGTCTTCACCAGCGCCAGCGGGCCGCCGACGGCGGATTCCGGCGTGATGTGCAGGACGATGGTTCCGAATGCAGTCCCGCTCATGCGCGCGTCCGAAATCCGCACCATGTCCTTGACGCCGCCACGCGCGAGCTTCTTCGGGATCGGCAGATAGCCCGCCTCCGGCATCCCAGGCGCGCCCTTCGGCCCGGCATTACGCAGCACCAACACATCGTCGGCATTCACATCGAGATCAGGGTCATCCACCCGGAGCGTCATGTCTTCCACGGATTCGAACACGACCGCACGACCCGTATGCTGCAGCAGTCTGGGGCTTGCGGCCGAATGCTTGATCACTGCGCCACGCGGCGCCAGATTGCCACGCAGCACCGCGAGCCCGCCTTCCGGCTTGATCGGGTTGTCGCGCCCGCGGATCGCATCCTGCCCCGGCACCTCCTCCGCTCTCGCAACGATATCGCGCAGGCTCTCGCCGGTGACGGTCTTCGCATCGAGATCGATCAGGTCGCCGAGCTGCTTCAGCAGCTTCGGCACGCCGCCAGCATGATGGAAATGCTCCATGTAGTGCTCGCCGGACGGCTTCAGGTCGACCAGCACCGGCACCTCGCGGCCGATCTTATCGAACGCATCGAGGTCGATGGTGTGCGGCGTGCGGCCGGCGATTGCCGTCAGATGCACGAGGCCATTGGTCGAGCCGCCAATCGCCTGCAGCACCACCTGCGCATTCCTGAATGATGCAGGCGTCAAGAGTTCGCTCGGCCGCGGTCCTTTGGCCTTTGCCATGGCGGCGGCGACACGACCGCTTGCCTCGGCCGAGCGGAAGCGTTCGGCATGCGGCGCCGGGATGGTCGCGCTCATCGGCAAGCTCAGACCCAGCGTCTCGGTGATGCAGGCCATGGTGGAGGCGGTACCCATCACCATGCAGGTGCCGACCGACGGCGCAAGCCTCCCGTTCACCGCCTCGATCTCCTTGTCGTCGATCTCGCCGGCGCGATATTTCGCCCACAGTCGGCGGCAGTCCGTACAGGCGCCTAGCACTTCGCCCTTGTGATGACCGACCACCATCGGTCCGACCGGAATGACGACGGTCGGCAGGTCCGCCGAGACCGCGGCCATGATCTGCGCCGGCAGCGTCTTGTCGCAGCCACCGATCACGATGACGGCGTCCATCGGCTGGGCGCGGATCATCTCCTCGGTCTCCATCGCCATCAGGTTACGCAGGTACATCGAGGTCGGATGCGCAAAGCTCTCGGCGATCGAGATGGTCGGAAACACGAAAGGCATCGCGCCCGACAGCATCACGCCGCGCTTCACCGCCTCGATGATCTGCGGCACGTTGCCATGGCAGGGATTGTAGTCGCTATAGGTGTTGGTAATGCCGACGATCGGCCGATCCAGCGCATCGTCGGAATAGCCCATCGCCTTGATGAAGGCCTTGCGCAGGAACAGCGAGAATCCGGCATCGCCGTAAGAAGTCAGTCCCTTGCGCAATCCGTCGGTCATGGTCGTCTCACTTCTTATTTTTGCTCATCATTCCGGGGCGCGCGTCGCGCGAACCCGGAAATCCAGAGGTTGTCTTGCGTATGTTCTCACGTCTGGATTCCGGGATCGAGGCCTGCCGGCCCCGCCCCGGAATGACTGGTATTGCTCTCAACCCCAATCGATGATGCGGTTTGCATCGCCGTCATATTCGATGCTGCAATAGCTGCCGCCTTGGTAGTAATCGCCGACGGGGTCGGGCTGCATCTTGGCCTGCTCGGCCATCGCATGCTCACGGAACACCTCCGCGCGCCCGGTCGGCCGATATCCCAGCTCATAGGCCCGGTGATTGTCCCACCAGGATCGTTCGTTGTAGGACGCGCCATAGAGAATCTCGAAATGAATGTCGGGATGATCGAGCCCGATCCGGCAAAGTTGCACGAGATCCTCGGGCTTAAGCCAGATCGAGAGCCTGCGATGATCGAGCGGCTTCTCGCCGAAATTGCCGATCCGCAGGCACGTCACTTTCAACCCGTGCTTGTCGGCATAGAGTGCGCCAAGTCCCTCGCCGAACACCTTGCTGACGCCGTAGCGGCTGTCAGGCCGCGGTGTCACATCATTGCCGATCCGATGATGACGCGGATAGAAGCCGACCGCGTGGTTGGAGGATGCGAAGACAATGCGTTTAACGCCCTTGCGGCGTGCCGCCTCGAACAAATTATAGCAACCGATGATGTTGGCCTGCAGGATGTCGTTCCACGGTCCCTCGACCGAATAACCACCGAAATGCAGGATGCCGTCGACGCCCTCGCAGATTGCCTCGACCTGGGCAAGGTCGGCGAGATCGGCCGCCTTGAAGGTCTCCTGACTCGACAGGTCGGCCGGCGGCTTCAGATCGCTCAACAGCAGGTCGGGATAGATCGGCGGCAAGAGCTTGCGCAAGGATGTGCCGATTCCTCCGCTCGTGCCGGTCATCAATATGCGTGGCATTTCGTCCCTCGTGTTCGGTCCGCTCGTGGTTCAATTCCAACCACTGGTTTGCGGTCAGTGCACAACAATGATAGCAGAGAAATCGCGAGGAAACGCAACAACGAGATCAGTAAATGTCCGATGCAAATCATGCGCTTGGCTGGCGGCCGGCGACCTATTATCCTGATCCCGCGATCCAGGCGCTGGATCCACGTTTCGAGAAATACTGGCTGAAATTGTCGGCGGTGGAACGGCTCGGGACCGGCATGCGCTGGGCCGAGGGTCCGGTGTGGTTCGGCGACGGCCGCTATCTCCTGTGCAGCGACATTCCCAATCAGCGCATCGTGAAGTGGGAGGAAGAGACGGGCGCTGTCAGCGTCTACCGCAAGCCATCCAACTTCGCCAACGGCAACACCCGCGACCGGCAGGGCCGGCTCGTCACCTGCGAGCATGGCGGGCGGCGCGTCACTCGCACCGAATATGACGGCTCGATCACGGTGCTGATGGACTCCTTCAACGGCAAGCGGCTGAACTCCCCGAACGACGTCGTAGTCAAGTCCGACGGCTCGATCTGGTTCACCGACCCGACCTTCGGCCTGCTCGGCAATTACGAAGGCTACAAGGCCGAGTCCGAGATCGACGCCAACGTGTATCGCATCGACGGCGCCACCGGCGAAGCGACTATCATCGCCGAAGGCATCCTGGGGCCGAACGGGCTGTGCTTCTCGCCGGACGAGACGATCCTCTACATCGTGGAATCCCGCGGAGTGCCGAACCGCAAGATCCTGGCCTACGACGTTTCGGCCGACGGTCGCACGATCAGCAACAAGCGCGTGCTGATCGACGCCGGGCCCGGCACGCCGGACGGCATGCGCTGCGACATCGAGGGCAATCTGTGGTGCGGCTGGGGCATGGGAGCGCCCGAGCTCGACGGCGTCATGGTGTTCGCGCCCGATGGCGCGCCGATCGGCCGCATCGCGCTGCCGGAACGCTGCGCCAATGTCTGCTTCGGCGGGCTGAAGCGAAACCGGCTGTTCATGGCGGCCAGCCAGTCGATCTACGCGCTGTATGTGAACACGCAGGGGGCGTTCGGGGGGTAACTCGTCGTCCCGGACAAGCGAGCGTAGCGAGCGCGATCCGGGACCCATACCGCGTGATCTCGCGATGAACCCGAGTGGCCGACGCTCTACACCAGAACGCCGGCCGGTCGTTATGGGTCCCCGCCTTCGCGGGGACGACATCGTTGTTTGTGGCGACCAACTCAAGCCGCGTTGTAGCCCGCGACCGCCTTGGCTTCGAGATATTCCTCCAGACCATAGCGGCCCCATTCGCGGCCGTTGCCGGACTGCTTGTAGCCCCCGAACGGCGCGGTGCGATCATTCGGCACGCCCTGCAGATTGACGTTGCCGGCGCGGATCTGGCGGCCGACGCGGCGGGCGTCCTCCAGCGTCGGGCCATAGACGTAGCCGGCCAGACCATAGGGCGTGTCGTTGGCGATGCGCACTGCGTCGGACTCGTCCTTGGCACCGATGATGGTGAGCACCGGCCCGAAAATCTCCTCGCGCGCAATCGTCATATCGTTGGTCACATCGGCGAAGATGGTCGGGCGGACATAGAAGCCCTTGTTGACGCCTTCGGGGAGGCCCGGGCCGCCGGCGACGAGCGTCGCGCCCTCATCGATGCCCTTCTTGATCAAAGCCTGGATCTTGTCCCACTGGCCGCGGTTCACCACCGGGCCGATCGTGGTGCCCTCGCCGCGCGGATCGCCGGCCTTGGTCTTCTCCGCGACGCCTTTCGCAATCGCAGCGACCTCCTTCATCTTGGACAGCGGCACGATCATGCGCGACGGCGCGTTGCAGGACTGGCCGGAATTGTTGAACATGTGCATCACGCCGCCGGTGACCGCCTTGGTCAGGTCGGCGCCCTCCAGGATCACGTTCGGCGACTTGCCGCCGAGCTCCTGGCTGACGCGCTTCACGGTCGGCGCAGCGCGCTTGGCAACGTCGACGCCGGCACGGGTCGAGCCGGTGAACGAGATCATGTCGATGTCCGGATGCTCGCTCATGGCGGCGCCGACCTCCGGACCGAGGCCGTTGATCAGGTTGAACACGCCCTTCGGCACGCCGGCCTCATGCAGGATTTCGGCGAAGATAAGCGCCGAGGTCGGCGTGAACTCTGAGGGCTTCAGGATCATGGTGCAGCCGGCGGCGAGCGCGGGCGCCACCTTGCAGGCGATCTGGTTCAGCGGCCAATTCCAGGGCGTGATCATGCCGACCACGCCGACCGGCTCGCGCACCACCACCGCCGAGGGCAGCGTCTCCTCGAATTCGTATTTCTTCAGCACGTCGAGGGTCGACATCAGGTGGCCGAGGCCGGCTCCCGCCTGCAGCTTCTCCGCCATCGGCAGCGGCGCGCCCATCTCGTCGGAGACGGCGGCGCCGATCTCCTTCATCCGGCCCTTATAGATCGCGATGATCTTCTCGAGCAGCGCCACGCGCTCCTCGCGTGAGGTCTGCGAATAGGTTTCGAACGCGCGCCTGGCGGCAGCGACGGCCTTGTCGACATCGGCCTTGGAGCCGAGCGCAACCTCATACATCGCCTCTTCGGTCGCGGGGTTGACGACCGGCGCGGACTTGCCCTTGACGACGGGATCGACCCAGGCGCCATCGATGTAGAATTGCATGCGGTTGACCATCGGAAAACCTCTTCAGTCGGGAGAGCAAAATGGAGGGCGTTCGTGGCAAGCATCCTTGCACGAAAGCCTTGCGGGTTGAAACCCGCCACATGCGGGCCAGCGTTGCGGCTGCCGAAGATATAAGAGCGGGATCGTGATGCTGGCAAGACGGCCGCCACATTCACGCTCTCGTCCCGGACAAGCGAAGCGCAGATCCGGGACCCATACAGCGTGATGTCACTATTTCGCTCGCTGCCCGTCCTCCTGAAATCCTAAACTAGCAGTCCCCGAAACAACTCCTTCCTGTGTTATGGGCCCCTGCTTTCGCAGGGCGACACACGTGTTTGCCGCGACATCTTCACTCAAACCGCCATTTTGCGATGCAGCACTGGCGCGCCGGTGAGGCTTTCGGCCGCATCGATGATCGCGTTGGCGTCGATGCCGTTGAAGCGATAGAGATCATTGATGGTGCCGGTCTGGCCGAAGCGCTCGACGCCGAGCGCCTCGACGCGATGGCCGCGCACGCTGCCGAGCCAGCCGAGCGTCGCCGGATGCCCGTCGAGCACGGTGACGATACCGCAATCGCGCGGCAACGGCGCCAGCAGCTTCTCGATGTGACTGAGATGCTGCACGCCCCGTCGCGCACGGCGCATATTCCGCGCGGCGGTCCATCCCGCATGCAGCCGGTCGGCCGAGGTGATCGCGAGCAGGCCGACATCGCGGCTGCCTTCCCCGATGAAGCCCGTCGCCTCGATTGCTTCCGGCGCCACCGCGCCCGTATAGGCCACGATCACCTCCGCATTGGGCCCGGGCTTGCGCAGCCAATAGGCGCCCTCGGCAATACCGGCCTCGAGCTCCGGCGTCATGATCCGCTGCGGCTGCTCGATGGTGCGCGTCGACAGGCGCAGGTAGACCGAGCCGCCCTCGCCCGGCGCGCGCTGCATGTGGCCAAAGCCCCACTTCATGATCACGGCGAGTTCATCGACGAAGGCGGGCTCGAACGATGCCAGCCCGTCCTGCGCCATTCCGATCAGGGGCGTCGCGATCGACTGATGCGCGCCGCCTTCCGGCGCCAGCGTCACGCCCGACGGCGTCGCCGCCACCATGAAGCGCGCATCCTGGTAGCAGGCATAGTTCAGCGCATCGAGGCCGCGCTCGATGAAGGGATCGTACAGCGTGACCACCGGCAACAGCCGCGCGCCGTTGATCGCGTGCGACAGGCCGAGCGCCGAGGCCAGGATGAACAGGTTCATCTCGGCAATGCCGAGCTCGATATGCTGGCCCTTCGGGGAAGCGTCCCAATTGTAGGTCGAGGGGATCTTCTCGCTGCGAAACAGGTCCGCCTTCTCGGCGCGTGCGAACAGGCCGCGGCGATTGACCCAGGCGCCGAGATTGGTCGAGACGGTGACGTCGGGCGACGCGGTAACGACCCGCGAGGCGAGCGGCGTGTCGGTGCGCGCGAGATCGTTCAGCACCAGGCCAAAGCCCTGCTGCGTCGACATCTGCGCGGACGCCGTAAAAGTCAGCCGCTCCGGCACATCGAGCACGGCATCATCGAGCCGCCGGCCGCCGCGATTAAACGGTGCTTCGGCAAGCAACGTTTCGAGTTCGTGCTCGTCCTGCGCCAGTCCCTCGAACTTGTCCCACTCGTGGCCGGGCCGGATGTTCTGCTGGCCGCGCCACTTCTCCATCTGCGCCACCGTCATCAGGCCGGCGTGATTGTCCTTGTGGCCCTGGAACGGCAGCCCGACGCCCTTAATGGTGTAGGCGATGAAGCAGACCGGGCGATCGTGATCAATCGCCTCGAACGCTTCCAGCATGCTGGCCATGTCGTGGCCGCCGAGATTGGACATCAGCGCCAGCAGCTCCTCGTCGCTGCGCTTCTCGATCAGCCGCGTCACATCGCCCTGATCGCCGATGTCATCCAGAAGATGCTTGCGGAACGCCGCCCCGCCCTGGAAGCACAGCGCCGCGTAGAGCGCGTTCGGGCAATTGTCGATCCAGCGCCGCAGCGCCTCGCCGCCGGCTTCCGCGAACGCCTCGCGCATCAGCGAGCCGTATTTCACGATCACCACGTCCCAGCCGAAATTGTGGAACATGGTCTCGAACTTCTCCCACAGCCCTTCACGGACCACCGCGTCCAGGCTCTGCCTGTTGTAGTCGACGATCCACCAGGTGTTGCGCAAGCCGTGTTTCCACCCCTCCGCCAAGGCCTCGAAGATGTTGCCCTCGTCCATCTCGGCATCGCCGACCAGCGCGATCATGCGGCCCTCACGGCGGTCCTTCATCCAGCCATGCGCCTTCACGTAGTCCTGCACTAACGACGAAAAGAGAGTTTGCGCGACGCCGAGGCCGACCGAGCCGGTGGAGAAATCGACATCGTCGGTGTCCTTGGTGCGCGACGGATAGGACTGCGCGCCCTTGAAGCCGCGGAAGTTTTCCAGCTTGTCGCGGGTCTGACGGCCGAACAGATATTGGATCGCATGAAAGACCGGGCTCGCATGCGGCTTCACGGCGACGCGGTCCTCGGGCCGCAGCACCGAGAAATAGAGCGCCGACATGATGGTGGCGAGCGATGCTGAGGAAGCCTGGTGCCCGCCGACCTTCAGGCCGTCGACATTGGGTCTGATATGGTTGGCATGGTGGATGGTCCAGGACGACAGCCACAGCACCTTGCGCGCCAGCGCGCTCAGAAGGTCGAGACGTTGTGACTGTGCTGACGACGTCGCCATGGCGTTCCCTCGCGTGGGCTTTCAACCAGCCGATGCTAGTCCTGTTGGCGCGGCCATACTTCTCAATTCTTTACACATAGAACGCTAGTATTAGGATATTTTACCACAACGCAGTGCACCAGCCGGATTTCATTCCAATGCCCGATCTCGACGCCATCGACCGCAAGATCCTTGATTACCTCCAGGCCGACGGCCGCATCACCATGCAGGAGCTCGCCGACAAGGTCGGCCTGTCGGTTTCGCCCTGTCACCGCCGGGTCAAGCTCCTGGAAGAGCGCGGCGTCATCACCCGCTACATCGCGACTGTCGACCAGAAGGCGCTCGGGCTGCATGTCTCGGTCTTCATCTCCATCAAGCTGGCGCGGCAGAAGGAAGAAGACCTCGCGCGGTTCGAGAAGGCGATCTCGAAATGGGACGAGGTGATGGAATGCTATTTGATGACCGGCAATCGCGACTATCTGCTGCGCGTCGTCGCCGCCGATCTGTCCTCCTATGAGGCGTTCCTGAAGACCAAGCTGACACGGCTCGACGGCATTGCCTCGATCGAGAGCAGCTTTGCGCTGAGCCAAGTGAAGTACTCGCCCGCACTGCCGGTGTGAGATGCGAGCTGTTCGCTGCTCTGGACGACATTGGTGGGTGCCGTTGCGAGTGATGCAGACATCCGCCTTGCGCCCTGCTCTCGTCGGCGGACGCCGGCGCTCGAGCAAGATGGCACCATTCAACAGGATGTGCGTAGCTCCTCTCCCGCAATGGTCACAAATCTGCAGTAAAGTCGGAAGTGCGATAATCATGACCGCTGTTGTCATCTGACGCCAATCTGGAAAATCGATGCGCTCGCCTGATGCCGCCAACGACCGCTCGACGCCACGCCGCCGCCGCTTGACAGCGCTGCTCGCGGTGGCGAGCCTGCTGTCGCTGCTGACGGTCGCGCTGGCCGTCGCCTTTTGGGCGTTGCAGCCGGTCACGTTGCGGATCGCGGTCGGCCCGGCCGGCAGCGACGACGACACGCTGGTGCGGGCGCTGGTGGCAGCCTTCGACAGCGAGGACAGCCCGGTCCGGCTGACTGCGGTCGGAACGGACGGCCAACTCCAGAACACCACTTTGCTCAAGTCCGGCCAGGCCGATCTCGCGGTAACGCGCGGTGATCTCGAATTGCCGGCGAGCGCGCGCTCGGTCGCGATCCTGCGCCGCAACGTGCTGGTGCTCTGGTCGGCGCCGCGGTCGAAGGCCGCGAAAGCCGCGCCGCGGGTGAAGGAGATCACCGATCTCGCCGGCCATCGGCTCGGCGTCGTCGGCACGAGCGCGGCCAACGTCTCGCTGCTTCGGGTCGTGCTGCAGGAATCCGGCGTCAGCCCGGACAAGGTCACGATGACGCAGTTCGGCACCAAGCAGATCGGAGAGATGATCGCAGACACTTCGCTCGATGCGTTCGCGATGGTCGGCGCGTTCGATGACAAGACCATCTCTGATGCCATCGCTGCGACAGCGCGCCTGCGGGGCGAACCGAAATTCATTCCGATCGACGTGTCCGAGGCGATCGCCGAGCGCCATCCGCTCTACGAATCCGAGGAAATCCCGATCGGCACGTTCGGCACCACGCCGCAACGTCCCGACGACAAGATCGAGACGGTCGGCATCAATCATCTCATCATTGCGCGCGCCTCGCTGTCCGACGACACGGTCGGCGCGTTTACGCGGCAGCTGTTCGCAGCAAAGCCGCTGCTCGCCCGGACCACGCCGAGCGCGCAGAAGATCCAGAAGCCGGATACCGACAAGGATGCGGCGCTCCCGGCGCATCCGGGCGCGGCGGCCTATATCGACGGCACCGAGCGGAGCTTCCTGGACAAATACAGCGACTATCTATGGGGCGCGGTGCTGCTGCTCTCGGTCCTGGGTTCGGCCGCGGCCTGGCTGCGCCATTCCCTGAAACGCGACGAGCGCAGCGAGACGACCGAGCATCGTGAGCGGCTGCTGAGCGCGATCACCGCCGCTCGCGGCGCAAAGTCAATGGACGACCTCGACGCGATGCAATTCGAGGCCGACGACATTCTGCGCGAAACACTCGCCTGGTACGATGATGGCGCGATCGAGGACCGCGATCTTGCCGCGTTGCACCTGCTGCTGACACAGCTACACGAGGCAATCGCCCAGCGACGCGCGACGATTGCCGGAGCCCCGCGTGATCCGGCGGCGGCGGCGCGGAGCGCTTAATCTAGTTCGCCGTCATTGCGAGGAGTCGAAGGCGACGAAGCAATCCAGACCTTCTTTCCTGGCCCTGGATTGCTTCGCTTCGCTCGCAATGACGATGTGCCTCAAATCACCTTCCGCTTCGCCAGGTTCTTCATCAGCGCGCTGACGCCAAAGGTCCACGGCTCGCATTCGTCGCTCGGCCGCATGCGGTTGACGAGCCTGCCGAGCTGCGGCGCCGATATGGTGACGATGTCGTCGCGCTTGTGCGTGAATCCCTGCCCCGGCGCATCGCGGTCCTTCACCGGCGCGAACATGGTGCCGAGGAACAGCGCAAAGCCATCGGGATATTGATGCACATGGCCGACCGTCTGCGCGACCAGGTCGGTCGGGTCGCGGCTGATCTTCGAGATCGACGAATGGCCCTCGAGTACGAAGCCGTCGGCACCCTTCACCGTCAGCGCCACGTCCATTTTGCGGACGTCATCCAGCGTGAAGCTGTCGTCGAACAGACGCAGCAACGGACCAATGGCGCAGGAGGCGTTGTTGTCCTTGGCCTTCGACAGCAGCAGCGCCGAACGGCCCTCGAAATCGCGAAGGTTCACGTCATTGCCGAGCGTGGCGCCGGCGATCCTGCCGCCGCTCGACACGATCAGAACGACCTCGGGCTCCGGATTGTTCCAGGTCGATTTCGGGTGCAGGCCGGCATCCATGCCAGACCCGACCGACGACAGTACGGGCGCCTTGGTGAAGACCTCCGCATCGGGACCGATGCCGACCTCGAGATACTGGCTCCAGGCGTTCTGCTCGATCAGCACCTGCTTCAGATGTGCCGCATCGTCGGAACCCGGCTTGAGCTTGGAGAGATCGTCGCCGACGAGCCGCACGACCTCGGTGCGGATTGCTTCCGCCGAAGCCGGATTGCCGCGCGCCCGTTCCTCGATCACGCGCTCCAGCATCGAGATCGCAAAGGTGACGCCGGCCGCTTTCAGCACCTGCAGGTCGACCGGCGCCAGCAGCCAGGGCTTGCGCGGATCACGCGCATCGGGCGGCGTGTTGGCGAGAATGGCCTCGAGATCGCCGATCCGCTCGCCCTTGGCCCCGCCCAACGCTTTGGCTGGATCGTCCTGCTCGCACAGCACGCTGACGGTCGGAAAAGCGGCGGTGACGTCGAACACGCCGTCGGCGCGCACCGCGACCACGGCCGGCCCATCGACATCAGGCCGCCAGACGCGGCCAACAAGTGTTCCCTTGGTGCCGTCGTCCGGCAGCACGTCGTTGGCGGTCAGCGTGATCATGGCGGTGTTCTCCCCGGCAGGTTTGTTGTCGGGAAAGCCGTAGCATTGCGGCGCGGCGGGTCCAAGCCGCAAGCGTCGATGAAGAGTCAGGGCACGCCCCTCTCGTCATTCTGGGATGCGCCTGAAAAGGCTCGGGACCGGAATCCGTAACACCGATTGGTGGCTATGGATTCCGGGCCCGCGCTACGCGCGCCCGGAATGACGATGCAAAGGCCCGTCACGGATTCGGCGAGGTCTCACCGCGGACGAGCAGCAGCTGCGACTGGCGGACGCGCTCGCGATGGGCGGTGTAGAGGCCGCTGGCGACGATGAAGGAGGCCCCGGCGATGGTCCAGGCGTCCGGCACCTCCCCGAAGATCACGAATCCGAAGATCGAGACCCACAACAGCTGGACATAGGAGAACGGCGCCAGCACCGATGCGTCGGCATAGCGGAACGCCAGCACCACGATCCACTGCCCGGTCGTGGAGGCGACGCCGACCAGGAGCCCGATCAGGACCTCGTTCCAGCTCGGCGTCACCCAGGCGAACGGCACAATCGCCGACATCACGCAGACGCCCACGATCGAGGAATAGGTCATGGTGGTGACGGCGTGCTCACGCCCGCTCATCACGCGCGTCATGACGAGCGTGCAGGCCCAGGCGAAGGCCGAGGCGATCGGCAACAGCGCCGCAATCTGGAACGCGCCGGTGCCGGGACGCAGGATCACGATGACGCCGGTCAGCCCGACTGCAGTGGCGATCCAGCGCCGGATCCCGACGCGTTCGCTCAGGAAGACGATGGACAGCGCGGTGACGAACAGTGGCGCCACGAAGCTGGTGGCGGATGCTTCGGCGATCGGCAGATAGCGCAGCGCGGTGATGAACATGACGGAGGAACCGAGCAGCGCAAGACCGCGGAACAGCTGCAGCTTCGGTCGGGCCGTGCGCATCGCATAAAGCGGCGAGCCCGGCACCATCGCCGGCACCATGATCAGCGCGAATATCACGAAGCGGACCCAGGCGATCTCAATCGAGGGCAGCGACTTGGAAAGGAATTTGGCCGAGGTATCGGAGGTCGCCAGGAAGACGGTCGAGAGCAGGATCAGCGCGATTCCGCGGAACGGCTGGTCGGCACGGGCTGCGGCGCGCCGCGGCCGCGGTGCTGCGGGCTTGGTCTTGGGCAAGGCTAGTGGCGCACTGACGCGCCGTGCGGCAGCACCTTGTGGTGGCGGGGTCACGGTCAGGCTCGGAGAACAGAAATGGCGACGACTCAAGGCGAGGCCCGACCAAACTTGAATTGGCCGGTCGCGACAACCCACTGAAATCGGGCAGCCGATATGCGCTGCGGGCACCCGGCTGCCCGTAAAGTTCCTGGGTCGGGCGCCCCTCTACAGCATGGGCAGGCCGCGCGGCCTCGCTCCGCGCGGGAACGCCTGGTCGATCGCCGTGATCTCCTCCTTCGTCAGCTCCAGCGCGCCGGCGGCGGCATTCTCCGCCGCATGCTCGGCGCTCGCGGCCTTGGGGATCGCCAGCACCGACGGTGCACGCGTGAGGAAGGCCAGCGCCACCTGCCGCGGCGTCGCTGCATGGGCCTCGGCGAAGCGTTGCAGCACCTTGCCGCCGGCGCTGTCGGGGGCCGGAAAATCATCATGCCCGAACGGCGAATAGGCGACCACCGCGACTCCGTGCCGCTCGCACCAGGGCATCACCGCGTGCTCGATCGCTCGCTCCTTGAGGTGATAGAGCACCTGGTTGCAGGCGATCTTGCCCTCGCCGGCGACGTCGAGCAGCTCATCGAGATCATCGACATCGAAATTGCTGACACCCCAGCTGCGGATCTTGCCGGCACGCTTCAGCTCCTCGAAGGACGCAACCGTGTCTTCGAGCGGATAGGAGCCGGGCCAGTGCAACAGATAGCAGTCGAGCCGATCCGTGTTCAGCCGCTTCAGCGAGCGCTCGCAGGCGGTGATGGTACTGCTGCGCGAGGCATTGCTCGGCAGCACTTTTGAGACCAGAAAGACCTCGTCGCGGCGGCCGGCAATCGCCTCGGCGATGACGGGATCGGCGTCGCCATACATCTCGGCGGTGTCGATATGGCTCATGCCGAGATCGAGTCCGCGCTGGAGCGCCGCGATCGCGCGTTTGCGATCGCCGCGGTCGAGATACCAGGTGCCCTGCCCGATGACCGAGGTGTTCGGGCCACCGGTTCCGAATGCTTTCTGTTTCATGGGGGAAGCATAGAAGAGATGGCGCGCGGCGTCGACCGCGTCTTGCCGTCATTGCGAGGCGCGAAGCGACGAAGCAATCCAGAATCTTCGTCTTAGCTCTGGATTGCTTCGCTTCGCTCGCAATGACGGAAGATCACCCCGCCTCTGCGAGGTCCGTCCGCTCCGCCTCTGACTGCGCGATCAGCCGTTTCATCTCCGGAATGCAGGAGCCGCAATTGGTGCCGGCCTTGAGCTTGGCGCCAATGGCGGCCGGCGTCCGCGCGCCGGCTGCGATCGCATCGCAGATGGTGTTGCGGCCGACGCCGAAGCAGGCACAGACGATCGGCCCAGTGCTCGCGCCGCCCTCGACCGCGCGGCCCGACAGCAGTATCCGCCGCTGATCGTCGCTGAGGCTATCTGCCGCGAACAGGCCCTTCACCACGTTCCAGTCGCCCGCATCATGGCCGGGTCCGACGAACACGCAGGTCTCAAGTCGTTCGCCGGCAAAGGACGCCGCGCGGTAGACACCGCCACCGACATCGCTGTATTCGGCGACATCCTCAGAGCCGTGCGCCTGCAACCAGGCCGGCCAGCGCGACAGGTCGCCATTATCGGCGAACAGATAGCCAAAGCCGCCCTCGATCGTGGCGCGCGCCCACCACAGATTTTGTGGAAGCTCCAGCTCGGTGCGCGACAACACGAAGCCGCGGAAGACGTACTCATACGGCGCGATCGCAACCGGCGTCGCCTTCATCTCGGGCTGGCCGGAGAACGGGTCGGTGTGGGACGCGACCAGTGCGCCGACCCGTCCATGAGAGGTGTTGCTGGCGTTCCAGTGGATCGGCGCGAACAGCATGCCGCGTTGCTGCCGCTCACTGACGACCACCTTGAGAATGCACTGGCCGTGATCGGTGGTGAGGCGCGCGAAGCCATCATGGACGATGCCGTATTTCAGCGCATCGTCAGGATGGATCTCGACATAGGGCTCCGGCAGATGCGCGCCGAGACGCGGGCTGAGGCCTGTGCGCGTCATAGTATGCCACTGGTCGCGGATGCGCCCGGTGTTGAGCCGCAGCGGCCGCGCAGCGCTGGTTTCGCTGCGGAGCACCGGCACCTCAGGCGCGACGAAGCGGCCCTTGCGATCATTGGTGTAGAACTGCCCTTCGGCGAAGAAGCGCTGAAGCGGCGGAGCACCCTCGCGCAGCGGCCACTGCACCGGCGTCATCGCGTCATAGGCCTCGTCGGAGATCGTGGCCAGCGCGCCGATGTCGAAATCGCGGCTGCCATTATTCTCGAATGCCGAGAGGGCCGCATGCTCGCGGAACACGTCCGCGGCGGACGTGTAGTTGAAGGCAGCGCCGAAGCCGAGCCGCTTGGCGACCTCGCTCAGGATCCACCAGTCGGGCTTGGCCTCGCCGGGCGCGGCGAGGAAGCCGCGCTGGCGCGAGATGCGCCGCTCGGAATTGGTGACCGTGCCGTTCTTCTCGCCCCAGGCCTGCGCAGGCAGCAGCACATGCACCCCAGCATCGACGGTGTCGTTGGAGCGGACGTTCTCCGAGACGACGAACAGCTCGAGCTTCTTCAGCGCCGTGCGCACGAGATCGGCATCCGGCAGCGACACCGCCGGATTGGTGCCGATCACCCACAACGCCTTGATCTCGCCGCGCGCGATCGCCTCGAACATCTGCACCGCCTTCAGCCCCTCATGGGTGGCGATATCCGGCGCGTTCCAGAACCGCCTGACGCGATCGATGTCCGGCGGCGTGAAGGTCATATGCGCGGCGAGCTGGTTGGCCAGGCCGCCGACCTCGCGGCCGCCCATCGCATTGGGCTGGCCGGTGAGCGAGAATGGTCCACAACCCTCCTTGCCGATCCGCCCGGTGGCGAGATGGCAATTGAGGATCGCGTTGACCTTGTCGGTGCCCTGCGCCGACTGGTTGACGCCTTGCGAGTACAAGGTCACGACGCGCGGAGTGTCGCGGAACAGCTTGAAGAAGGCGGCGACGTCGGCTTCCGAAAGACCGGTGGCGAGCGCGGTCGCTGCAGGGCTGCCAGCGATGGAGCGGGCGCGCGCCAGCGCCGCATCGAAGCCCGAGGTGTAGTTGTCGATATAGTCCTGGTCGAGCGCGCCGGTGTCAGCGAGATGCACCAGCAGCCCTGAGAACAGTGCGGTGTCGGTGCCGGGCCGGACGCCGAGGAACAGATCGGCCTCGCTGGACGTATCGGTGCGGCGCGGGTCGATCACCACAAAACGCGCGCCGCGCTCCTGCTTGTTCGCAAGCATGCGCTGATACAGCACCGGATGGCACCAGGCCGCGTTGGAGCCGACGAACACCAGGAGATCGGCCTGCTCCAGATCCTCATAGGTGCCGGGCACGGTATCGGCGCCGAAAGCGCGGCGATGGCCGGCCACCGACGAGGCCATGCAGAGTCGCGAATTGGTGTCGACATTGGCCGAGCCGATGAAGCCTTTCATCAACTTGTTGGCGACGTAGTAGTCCTCGGTCAGCATCTGGCCGGAGAGATAGAAGGCGACTGCATCGGCGCCGTCGCGCGCGACGATGTGCTTGAGCCGGTGCGCGACATGGTCGAGCGCATCGCTCCAGTCGACCCGCTCCAAAGCGCCCTTGCAACGGATCATTGGATAGAGCTGGCGCCCTGCTACTCCCAGCGTCTCGCCGAGCGCCGAACCTTTCGAGCACAGCCGGCCGAGATTGGCGGGATGGGCGGGATCGCCGGATATCGCAGCGCCTCCCTGCCCGTCGGGTGTCGCGAGCACGCCGCAGCCGATGCCGCAATAGGCGCAAGTGGTCCGGATGGTGCGCAGGTTCGGGGCGACCGCAGTCATCGTGTCGTCAGCTCCTCGTCACGCTGCCTTCGCAGGCGCACGGCCAAACATCATCTCGGCGCGGATCGCGGCGATCGGCTGCCGGGTGCGGATCAGATCGAGATACCAGAGTGCTTCCTGGGTCTCGCCGATCAGCACGGCGCCGGCCAGGCGACCGTCAGCGATCACCAGCTTCTTGTAGACACCGCGCCTTGTATCATTGAGCACGATGGCTTCGCTGCCCTCGCTTCCTGTGAAGTCGCCGGCCGAGAAGACACTGACACCGGAGACCTTCAGGTTGGTCGCGACCACGCTGCCCCGATAGCTGGCCTCGCGGCCGGCAAGGTGACGCGCCAGCACGCGCGCCTGCTCATAGGCCGGCTCGACCAAACCGTAGCAGGTGCCGCGATGCTCAGCGCATTCGCCAAGGGCGTAGATGTCGGGCGCGCTCGTCTGCATGTGATCGTCGACCACGATGCCGCGATTGACGCTGATGCCGGCGTCTTTCGCCAGTGTCGCGTTCGGACGGATTCCGGCGGCGAAGATCACCGCCTCGGCGTCAATCATGCGGCCGTCGGCGAGTTCGACTGCCTCGACTCTGGTCTTGCCGAGGATGCGGGCGGTATTGGCATTGAGCAGGACCTCGACGCCCTTGCGCTCGACCAGCGCTTTCAACAGCGCCGCCGCCGGCCCATCAAGCTGGCGCTCCATCAGCCGGTCCATCAGATGCAGCAAGGTGACCTTCGATCCGGCCTTGGCCAGACCATAGGCAGCCTCCAGTCCCAGCAGCCCGCCGCCGACCACGACGACGCGCTTCCGCTTGACGGCGAGCGTCAGCATGAGATCGGTGTCGCGGCTGTCGCGGAAGGTGTAGACGCCGGCAAGGTCCCCACCAGGCACGTTGAGCCGCAGCGGCATCGAGCCGGTGGCAAGCACCAGCTTGGAGAATGCGACGCTCTCCTCGTTCTCGATCTTCAATTCGCGTCGGCCGACGTCGATCTCGGTGACCAGCGTGTTGCATTTCAGCGTGACGCCGTGGTCGCGCCACCACGATGCCGGCTTCAGCTCGATGTCATGAGAGGCGACCTCGCCGGCCAGCACCGACGACAGCAGCACGCGATTATAGGCGAGCCGCGGCTCCGCACCGATCACGGCGATCGCATAGCGGCCGAGCGCCGTCTTCGACAGCTCCTCCGCCAGCTTGGCGGCAGCCATGCCATTGCCGACAATGACTAGTGGTTCGCTCACCGCTTTGCCTCCCTACACCGCGGCCTGCGCCGAGCCGTAGGCTTCGGAGATCATGTAGCCCGACAGCGTGCCGTAGGCTGCTATCCAGGCGGCCGCGACTTCGGGCGTCCAGGCGTCGCCCAGACCTTTTTCGAGCGTCCATAACAGCGCCCCGCCGACCACCGGATAGTGCTCGGGCTCGGCGCCGTACTCGACATGGCGCTTGGCGAGCGCGCTTGCCGCTGGCAGCACGGCTTCGAGATTGGTGAGCCCGTTCACGACCACCGCAAGCGTCGTCATCAGCTTCTTGCGCTGTTCAGTGAGATCGTCGGGAAACATCGCGCGGACCTGCGGCGCCACCTCGAACAGGCGGTCATAGAAGATGATCGCGGCCTGATCCGAGATCGGCGCGACCTTGGCGAAGGAGTCCTGAACCAGCTTGATTTGAGACGGCGTCATGTGGGCGATCCTTGTGCTTGCCGGGGAAAGCCTTCGGTCACGCGGTGCGGACGACGGCGAGCGCCGCCATCCGCACCGCGCGAGGTCGTGGTCAGATGCGCGCCTCCGCGAGGCTCGGCGTACCTGCGGTCTGCGCGCTACGGCGCAGATAGAACCACCAGGTCAGTCCCAGGCAGATCGCATAGAAGGCGAGATAGACGACGAGCGCGGTCTGCGGACCGCCGGTCGCGGCGATCGACTTGCCGAAGCCGCTCGGAATGAAGTAGCCGCCGACGGCGCCGATCGCGCCGATGAAGCCGACCGCTGCGCCGCTCTCGACGCTCGCGGTCTTGAGCGCAGCCGCGCGCGCCACATCGCCCTGGCCCTTCACCTTGTGCAGATTCTCCTCGCGGAAGATTGAGGGGATCATGCGATAGGTCGAGCCGTTGCCGACGCCCGTTGTGACGAACAGGACCAGGAACGACGCCAGGAAGCCGGTGAAGTCCTTGGCGCCGACGAAATAGAGCACGCCGACCGTCGCCGCCACCATCGCGATGAAATTCCAGAACGTCAGGATCGCGCCGCCCATCTTGTCGGCGAGCAGACCGCCGAGCGGACGCGACAGCGAGCCGACCAGCGGCCCGAGGAAGGCGATCGAGATCGTCACCGCCGGAAACTGCGTCTTGATCAGCAGCGGAAACGCCGCCGAATAGCCGATGAACGAGCCGAACGTGCCGATATAGATGAACGACATCACCCAGGTGTGCTTGCGCCTCACGATCGCGAGCTGGTTCTTGATCGAGGCCTTGGCCGAGGTCAGGTTGTTCATGAAGAAGAAGGCGCCGAACACCGCGATCGCGATCGGCACTACCCACATCAGGCCGGCGTTCTGCAGATAGACGCCGCCAACCGGGCTGGCCTGATACAGGTTGATGAGGCCGAGCCCCATCAGGATCGGGGTCAAGAGCTGCACGCTGGAGACGCCGATATTGCCGCCCGCCGCGTTGAGCCCGAGCGCCCAGCCCTTCATCCGGTCAGGATAGAAGAACGAGATGTTGGTCATCGAGGAGGCGAAGTTGCCGCCGCCGAGACCTGCGGTGGAGGCGACCAGCAGCATCAGCCAGAACGGCGTTTCCGGATGGCTGACGAAATAGGCAAGCGCCAGCGTCGGAACGAACAGCACCGAAGCCGAGAAGATGGTCCAGTTACGGCCGCCGAAGGTGGTGACCGCGAAAGTATAGGGGAAGCGCATGAAGGCGCCGATCAGCCCGGGCAGCGCCACCAACTGAAACAGCTCGTCGGTCGAATAATGGAAGCCGGCCTGTGGCAGCTTGGTCGCGACGATCGACCAGATCAGCCAGACGGAAAAGCCGATATGCTCGGCGACAATCGACCAGATCAGGTTGCGCCGGGCGATCACCTTGCCGGTCGTATTCCAAAAGGTCTGGTCTTCGGGATTCCAATCCGAAATCCAGGTCGGATTCTGCTCTCTCATTGCGAGATGTCCTTCTCATGCGCGCACGCGGGGGTGCACGCTTCTGGGGAGCCCCAGGCTGACGGTTTCAATGTCTGGTGATGCGAGCTCGGGCGACGGCGTCGATGGCGTCTGACAATGGCTATTCAAGCTTCGTGCCAACCGAAAAACCTGCAAATATCCATCCGGATCAATACGTTATGACCTGGTCGCAAATTGATCAGGCGTTGCAGCCCGCATCTAAAATTTGCGATTCGCTCACATCTTGTGCGATGCACAAGGAATAAGCAGAACATGATGCTTCCCTGCCATCAGGAAAGGTCCACGAAGGGACAACGATCCCGTTTGCGCTTCGAGAAGCCGTTTTGTCGGGCTTGCAACGATTTTTTTGAATGCGGCGAAAATTGGCACGCCTGTTGCTTCGAAACTGCTCAGTCAACGATGACTGCGGTTCGCCGGATTGTTGAGGCCGAGATTCCGGCTGAACGTCTGGGACGGACAAGGCACTCCGCCGAGTTGCTCGGCGCGGTCGTCGTGATGCCCTCCCACGTCTTCAGTCGTACCGACGTCCGATCCGGGCTCCGCACACAATGCGATGTCCGTCGCAAGGGCAGCGCGCAGTTCGATACTCCCGAGCAACCAGAAGGACCGTTTTGAATGTCGTATCTCGCGCCCTCGGAATTCGTCACCAAGATGGTGGACGCAGGCGAGTCCAAGATTTTCATGTCGACCCGTGACACGGTGATCCGCGCCTATATGGCGGGCGCCATCCTGGCGCTTGCGGCCTGGTTCGCTGTCACGATCAACGTCAACACCGGTCAGCCGATCATCGGTGCACTGTTGTTTCCGGTCGGATTTTGCATGCTCTATCTGCTCGGCTTCGATCTGCTGACCGGCGTGTTCGTGCTCTCGCCGCTCGCCCTGATCGACAAGCGCCCCGGCGTGACGATCGCTGGTGTGCTGCGCAACTGGGCCCTCGTCTTCATCGGCAATTTCGGCGGGGCGCTGACGGTCGCTTTCATGATGGCTTTCGTGACGACGTTTGGCTTCACGCAGGATCCGGATAAGGTCGGCGCCACCATCGGCAACATCGGCGAAGGCCGGACGCTGGGCTATGCGGCGCATGGCGCGGCGGGCATGGCGACGCTGTTCATCCGCGGCATGCTGTGCAACTGGATGGTCTCGACCGGTGTCGTCGGCGCGATGATCTCCACGACGGTGCCGGGCAAGGTCCTCGCAATGTGGATGCCGATCCTGGTGTTCTTCTACATGGTGTTCGAGCATTCCGTGGTGAACATGTTCCTGTTCCCATCGGGCCTGATGCTCCATGCGAAGTTCTCGATCATGGACTACTTCATCTGGAACGAGATCCCGACCGTGCTCGGCAATCTGGTCGGCGGCCTGTCCTTCACCGGCCTGACGCTCTACGCAACCCATGTCAGGACCCAGCCGAAGCGCGATGCAAAGGCGGCGGCTCGCATCGCAGCCTGATCTGCTAGCATCAGGAGCCCGGCACATCAGCCCGGGCTCCATCACTCCGTCGCGATAGCCCGAATGCCATTACGAATATCGATCGGAGCGCATTCAGACAAAGGGCAGAAGCCGGGCAACCAGGACTTCCACGGCGCCCTGATCCCCGACGAGCCTGTGCTCGGCCTGAAGGGCATCGCCGTTGCCATCGCGGACGGCATCAGCAGCAGCGACGTCAGCCACATCGCCAGCGAATCCGCCGTCAAAAGCTTTCTTACCGACTACTACTGCACCTCGGATTCCTGGTCGGTGAAAACGTCGGCGAGGCGCGTGATCGCGGCGACCAATTCCTGGCTGCACGCCCAGACCCGGGCCGGCCGGCACGCCTATGATCGCGACAAGGGCTATGTCTGCACGCTGAGCGCCATCGTCTTCAAGGCCGCGACAGCCCATCTCTTCCATATCGGCGATTGCCGCATTTATCGGCTGGCCGGTCACTCACTCGAGCAGCTCACCGAAGATCATCGCGTCACCGTCTCGTCCGTGCAGAGCTATCTGGGGCGCGCGCTCGGCGTCAATCCGCAGGTCGAGATCGACTATCAGGCAGTCCGGATCGACAGCGGTGATGTCTTCGTGCTGGCGACGGACGGCGTGTATGAGCATGTCGGTCCCCGGTTCGTCGCCGACGTGCTGAGGGATACTTCGCGCGACCTCGACGCGGCGGCGCGCATCATCGTTGACGAGGCACTGGCGCAAGGCAGCCCCGACAATCTCACCATGCAGATCGTGCGGATCGAGGAGATCGTTGGCGGCGACGCCCAGGAGATCGCGATCCGGGCCGAGCAACTGCCGCCGCCTCCGCTTCTGGAGGCGCGCATGGTCTTCGAGGGCTACCGGATCGTGCGCGAGATCCATGGCAGCAGCCGCAGCCACATCTACCTCGCGATCGACATCGAGACGGAGCTTCCGGTCGCGATCAAGATTCCCTCGATCGACCTGCGCGACGATCCCGCCTATCTGAAGCGGCTCATGATGGAGGAATGGATCGCGCGGCGGATCGATAATCCTCATCTGCTCAAGGCCTGCCCGCCGCGGCGGCGCCGCGACCATCTCTACGTCGTTACCGAATTCATCGAGGGCCAAACGCTGGCGCAATGGATGATCGACAATCCGAAGGCAGATCTCGAGACAGTCCGCGGCATCATCGAGCAGATCGCGAGCGGGCTACAGGCGTTCCATCGCATGGAGATGCTGCACCAGGATCTCCGGCCGCAGAACATCATGATCGACCGCAGCGGGACGGTGAAGATCATCGATTTCGGGGCAGTGCATGTGAGCGGCGTCGTCGAGGCCGATCCGGCCGCCGAGCCGGGCCGCATTCTTGGCACCGAGCAATATACGGCGCCGGAATATTTTCTCGGCGAGGGTAGCTCAGATCTTTCCGACCAGTTCTCGCTCGGCGTGATCGCCTACCAAATGCTGACCGGGGAGCTGCCATACGGCGCACAGGTCGCCCGGGCGAGAACGCGCGCGCAGCTGCGCAAGCTTCGCTACAGCTCGGCCTGCGCGAATGATCGTGCCATCCCGGTGTGGGTCGACGGCGCGCTCCGGCGCGCGGTCCACCCGATTGCAGCCAAGCGCTACGAGAGCCTGTCGGAGTTCGTGTTCGATCTGCGCCATCCCAATCCGGCTTATCTCAAGAGCGGATCGGCGCCCCTGATCGAGCGCAACCCGCTCCTGTTCTGGAAGGCCGCGACCGCCCTGCTAGCGATGACCGTCCTCTTCCTGCTCGCGGCGCGGCAGGGCGGCTGGTAGGCCGACACGCGCGCTTCAGGTCGGGGCCGACGCAACGTGAGGTGTCGCAACGGAGCCGGCGGCCGCGTCGTGATAAACCGCCCGTTTTCTGTGCATTGCGCAAAAAGTGAGCAATCCGGGCGCTCGCGGGCGGCAGGGACAAGCGCACCTTTAGCTTTCCTCCGGCTCGGCCTGAGACAGTCCCTGACAGAGCACCTGCACTTACGGTAACAGGGACCAGACAAGCCAATATGAAAGGTGCCGATACAAGGCGCCAAGCCACGGAGACCGCCCGATGCTCGCCCCCACTCCCGCCTCGCCCGACTCCGTCGGCATGTCCAAGGCCGCGCTCGAACGCATCGATGCGCATCTCAAGCACCGTTATATCGACTCCGGCCGCTTCCCCGGCACCCAGCTCACGATCTATCGCCGTGGCAAGGTCGTGCACACGAGCTCGCTCGGGCTTGCCGACATCGAACGCAAGGTGCCGGTCAAGGACGACACCATCTACCGCATCTACTCGATGACCAAGCCGATCACGTCGGTCGCTTTCATGATGCTGGTCGAGGAAGGCAAGGTCGCGCTTGACGAGCCGGTCGCCAAATACATTCCGGAGTGGAAGAATCTCGGTGTCTTCGTGGCCGGCACTGCGCCCCCGTTCCTGACTCGGCCGCCAGCGCGGCCGATGCTGATCGTCGACCTCCTGCGCCATACATCCGGGCTCACCTACGGCTTCCAGCAACGCTCCAACGTCGATGCCGCCTATCGCGAAGCCAAGATCGGCGCGGTGGAGAAAGCCGGCACGCTGCAGTCGATGATCGACGATCTGGCGAAGATCCCGCTGGAATTTTCGCCCGGAGAGGCCTGGAATTACTCGGTTTCCACCGATGTGGTCGGCTATCTCATCGGCAAGATCTCCGGCAAGCCGTTCGAGCAATTTCTTAAAGAACGCATCTTCGAGCCGCTCGGCATGAACGACACGGATTTCCACGTGCCGCCGGCCAAGGCGCAGCGGCTCGCGGCATGCTACTCGGTCGAGGCCGGCGGCGCCCTGAACTTCCTTGCCACCGACCGCAAGCCCAGCCTCACCTTGCAGGACGATCCGGCAACCAGCAGCTTCCTGGCGCCGCCGGACTTCGTCTCGGGCGGCGGCGGATTGTGCTCGACCACGGCGGACTACCTCACCTTCTGCCGCGCGCTGATCAATGGCGGCGAGCTCGGCGGCGTCCGCCTGATCGGGCCGAAGACGCTCAAGCTGATGACGTCGAACCACCTGCCTGGCGGCGTCGACCTGCCGGCGATGTCGCGCTCGATGTTCTCGGAAGTCGCCTATCACGGCGTCGGCTTCGGGCTCGGATTCTCCGTCACCCTGGATCCGGCCAAGACCTTGATTGCCGGCAGCGCCGGCGAATACGCCTGGGGCGGTGCGGCCTCGACCTCGTTCTTCATCGATCCGACTGAGGAGCTGATCATGATCTTCATGACGCAGGTGATGCCGTCGAGCACCTACCCGGTCCGCCGCGAGTTGCGCACCATGGTCTATTCCGCGATCACCGAGAGCAATCTTTGAAGCGCGCGCACCGGCTGTGCACGCGGCACCCCCATTTGCCGCGGCGCAGCGGCCGGAACCGTCACGCGAATTCGCAAAGGGCCTCATTGCAAACGGCTTGGCGATGATCGCCGGCTCCACATGCTGACGCCGATGTGAACGGCTGCCGCCAAATCCGTCTTGCGGAGACGGCCGCGCCAGTCCGACATATCACCCATCGCCGGTATTCGTGCGCGTGCCGGTCTTCCCGACACCTGCCGTTCCGGCAACAACATTCGCTGAAGTGGCCCGAAAAGGGCGAATGTTCGTGCCGGAACCGCAGGTGCCCTTGGTTCGGACCTCCGCGTCCGAAGATTGAGTGATGAATCGAGCGACCGAACAGGAGCGCCAGTCACCGAGACTCTCCCTGCCGGTGCGGCTCGCCCTCCTGGTCGCAGGAACGATGCTGCCGCTGATCGTCTTCGCGGTGGGCATCGTGCTTCACTATTACATGCAGGATCGCGACGAAGCGCGGCAGCGCGTCATCGACACTGTGCGCAGCGTCCGCCTGACGCTGGATGCCGAAATGCAGCGCATGACCGGCGGATTGCAGGTGCTGGCGCTGACCGACGCGCTCAAGGCCGGCGACTTCGAACGCTTCCGGCCGATCGCGCTCGGCTTTCTCGACCAGTACGGCAAGGACGGAACGGTCCTGGTCGCCGATCGTGACGGCCACCTGGTGTTCTCCTCCAACTCGACCGATACTGCGGGCCTGCCGCTACGCAACAATCGCGAGATCGTCGATCGGGTGTTTCGGACCCGACAACCGCAATATTCCGACCTCTTTATCGGCGTCCTGAAAAATCGCCTGATCGTCACTGTCGAGGCGCCGGTGTTTCGTAACGGCGAGGTGACCTACGAGATCTGCTTCAGCCCGCCAATGACGATGTTCCAGACAATATTGGAGAAGCAGCGACCAAGTAGCGACTGGACGCTCTCGATGCTGGATCGTAAGGGCGTCGTGTTCGCGCGCGTGCCCAATCCGGAAGAAATAATCAGCAAGCGTGCCTCCCCCTCCGTCTATGAGGAGATGATGCGGCAGGATGAAGCGATCCTGTCGACGGTGTCGCTGGATGGCGTGCCGCTGATGTCGAGCTTCACGCATTCGGAGCTCACCGGCTGGATCGTCGCGGCGGGCATTGCCGAAAACTCGCTGGTAGCACCGCTGTGGCGAAACCTCGCGATCACCAGCCTGATCGGCGGCATCCTGCTGACGATCGGGCTCGCCTTCGCGGTCAGGATGGCAACCACGATCGCGCGCGGCGAGATGTTGCACGATCTCCTGATCGAGGAGCTCAATCACCGGGTCAAGAACACGCTGGCGATTCTGCAGGCGATCGCGGTGCAGACCTTCAAGAGCGCGAGCCGGCTCGAGCGCGAGAAATTCGAAGGACGGCTCGGCGCGCTGGCCGAGGCGCACAATCTGCTCAGCAAGGAGAAATGGCGGGGCTCGGACCTGGACGATGTGATCGCGCGCGTGCTCGCGCCCTATCGGCTGAACGCGCCGGATCGCATCAGGGTGTCCGGCCGGAAGGTGCCGCTGTCGCCGCGCCTTGCGGTGGTGCTCTCGATGATCGTGCACGAGATCGCGACCAATGCTGCCAAGTATGGCGCGCTGTCCAACGATACGGGCACGGTTGACCTGGCCTGGAGCGTGATCGCCGAGGAACAGGGCACCAAGCTGAAGGTCGCCAAGCTGAAATTGGTCTGGCAGGAGAGCGGCGGCCCGGTCGTGACGGCGCCGATCCAGCGCGGCTTCGGCTCGCGCCTGATCGAGCGCAGCGCCCGCGATCAGCTCGGCGGCGAGGCCACCGTCGATTTCCTGCCGCGCGGCGTGGTCTACAGCATCACCTGCGCGCTCGAGGAGCCGAGCTGAAGCGACGGCTATTAGCTCGATCAGGTTCGAAACGGAGGTGTACCTCTCCCATTGGGAGAGGTCGGATCGCATCGCAAGATGCGATCCGGGTGAGGGGTTGCGATCCCTCGTTGACACGAGCCCCTCACCCGATCGCTGCGCGATCGACGTCTCCCCGCCGGGGAGAGATGGACCGAATTCGCTGATGCGTCCTGGCTTCAATCAGCTTGCCATATCACCCTATCCGAACGACTGCAGCGACGGGAAGGTCTCCAGCAGCCAGATCGAGAAGGTCGAAACTGCGCCGGTGAGGAAGCCGACGCCGGTTACGATCATCAGCACGCCCATCGCACGCTCGACATTGACCAGATGGCCGCGCATCCGCTTGAGCAGAGTGGAGAACTGCTCGATCATGAACGCGGCGATCAGGAAAGGAATCCCGAGCCCGGCGGAATAGACGGCAAGCAGGCCCGCGCCCTTGGCGACCGTCGCCTCCGCTGCAGCGATCGACAGGATCGCGGCCAGGATCGGACCGATGCACGGCGTCCAGCCGAAGGCGAAGGCGAGCCCCATGACGTAGGCGCCCCAGAGCCCGACCGGCTTTGGAATCGGCAGCCGCCCCTCGCGCATCAACAGGCTGATCCGCGTCAGCCCGAGGAAGTGCAGGCCCATGATGATGATGACGATGCCGGCCAGGATCGAGAGCTGCTCGGACCAGGCGCGGATCAGCCCGCCGATCAGCGAGGCGCTGGCGCCGAGCATCACGAACACGGTGGAGAAGCCGAGCACGAACAACAATGCCGAGAGCATCACCGCGCGCCGCGACGAGGAGAGCTTCTCCTCGCTCTCGATGTGTTCGATTGTGGCGCCGGTGAGATAGACCAGATAGGGCGGGACCAGTGGCAACACGCAAGGCGACAGGAAACTGACCAGGCCGGCGATCAGCGCTGCCGGTATCGACACATTCTGAATCATGAAGCTTGACCGCTAATGTCCTGGTTCTGACGCTCGCCCTCTTCGAGGCAATCGCGGATGTCAGCACCGCACGGCACCGGCAGGACAAGGGATTCCGGTGCACCATCCGATCCGGCATTCGCCAGGGGAAACTCGCGGCGCCGAGGAAGAATGTCGATCCGCCCGGCCCGCCGCAGAGGTCCACCCTGTCAGCTTCTTGCAGCGGATGACGACAATACGCAATGGAGCGCGCACAAGTTACGCCCGCGCGTCGCGAGTTCGCGTGATGGCGCCGATCACAAATGCGCCATCCTGCTGCGCAGGCTGCGCACGAAGATCTGAGAGGAGCGGTCCGGAGGAGCCTACTTGACCAGTCGGAGCAGTGGCGGTCGCCGCTGTCCCGGCTGCACCTTGGCGTCGCGGAGCCGCTCCGGATTGTCGGCGTGCAGCATCTCGTCGCAAAGGGTCTTCAGATCGTCGTCGTCAATGTGATTGAGCTTCATGCGCAGCTCGAGCACGGCAACGGAGATCAGCTGCGCCGTCTCCTTGTTGCCGGCCGCCAGCAGTGCTGCCCGGCACTGCTCCAGGGTGGCAAGAACCGCAAGCATCTGGTCGTCTGAATTGGCCACAGGCGTCATTCCGTTCTAGCTTGCGACGAAGTGCGGACGGGACTGTCCCGGCGCGCGCATGGCTTGCAGATGCATCATGTCGTTTCCCCCCAGTCCATCGCACCTGGCTCCAACGGACACATGGGTCCGCCGTCCCCATCGCTGGCTGCCGGCGCCGCTTTTGCTCAGCACCATCCCCATCTGCCGGCCCGACAAACCACCTATCAGAATAGCACGAGCTGCAGCCATCTTCGAATACCATTTGGTTGTGATCGGGCCAAAAACGCCCGGCGCCTCGCGCGGATCCGACGGTTTTCCGCCCCGGCGATCCCACGCACGCAGCGGCAACCGGCACGGTGGAACCACCTGCGGCTTCGGGTAGCTGGGTTGCATGGGATACATTGTGGTATCGATAGGCATAGCTGTGAAATTCCGTGGCGCCGAATCCGCCGCGGCCGTAATTTGACGGTGATACATTAGCAGGCGGAAAGGGCTTGTATGCGTGTTGCGGTGGAACAGGGCGTTCCTCAGGAGGAACGCCAGGGGGAAGTTCCGGACAGGTCACCACCGGCCGGCAAATCGACCCTCGCCAATCCCGCGCCGACGAAACTGGCAGGCAGCAAGGTTCTCGCCGCCAAGCCGGCGCTCGCCAACCTGACGGACTGGGACTCGGCGCGCATCTTCCTCGAAGTAGTGCGCTCAGGAAGCTTTCGCTCGGCGGCCGAACGGCTCAGCCTCTCGATCAATGCCGTGCGCCGGCGAATCGACGATTTCGAACGCCAGGTCGGCACGACATTGTTCACGCGCGACGTCCATGGCGCTCGCCTGACCGATGAAGGCGCGCTCGTCGTCTCTGCAGTCGAACGCATGGAAGCGGCGTCGTTCGAGTTGCTGCGCGCTGGTGATGGACTGGCCAATGCCGCCTCCGGCGAGGTCAGAGTCGCCGTCACCGAGGGCCTTGGCACGTTCTGGCTGGCACCACGTCTGGTGGAATTCCAGCAGTCGTTTCCGAATATCCTCATCGACCTCTATTGCGCGATGCGCTCGGCCGATGTGTCGCGGCACGAAGCCGACGTCGCGATCCACCTCTCGCGTCCCGCAGCGCTCGACGTCAAGCTGGTGCGTCTCGGACGTATGCACCTGATGTTCTTCGCTAGCCAGAAATACCTGGACGCACATGGCACGCCGAAGACCGTCGAGGATGTCGCCAAGCATCGTCTGGTGATGCAGGTCGCCGACGAAGCCGCCGCCAACGAGGCGTTCGCAAGCTTCTTCCCTGGCCATGACCAGCGCGATCTGGTCGTCATGCGGACCAATGTTTCGAGCGCGAACTACTGGGCGGTCGCCCATGGGGCCGGAATCGGTGTATTTCCGACTTACGCTTGTGCGTTAGGGGGGAAGATCATACCTCTTGAGGTTGATTTGCGCTGGTCATACGATATTTGGCTGTCCTATCATGCGACCAGCGGCCGCATCCCCAGGGTGCGGCACATGATCGATTGGCTGGTGGAGGCTTTTAACCCTGGGAAATACCCCTGGTTTAAAGACGAATTCATTCATCCACAGCAACTTAAAACAGTATATATGGGTGAACCCCTGACCCATCTGTTCGGGGGATTTTCGACCGAAGAACGGTAAGGACTAGGATGAACAAATCAGCAGCAAAGAAGATGAAGCAGCGCAGTGCCGGCAAGCCCGACATCGAGCTTGGCAAGCGCATCCGTCTGCGGCGGGTCGAACAGAAGATCTCGCAGGCTGAGCTCGGCGAGAAGCTCGGTGTCAGCTTCCAGCAGGTTCAGAAATACGAGAAGGGGGTCAATCGCGTTGGCGCTGCGCGTCTGCAGCAGATTGCCACCGCGCTCGACGTGCCCGTGACCTTCTTTTACGACGGCGACAACAAGGCGCGTGAAGTCGAGAGCCTGCTCTTCCTCGACAGCGCTTTCAGCCTGCGGTTGCTGCGCGCCTACAGCAAGATCAAGGACCAGACCGTACAGCGTCAGCTGGTGTCCTTGATGGAATCGATTGCAGCCAACGAAGAATAGGATCGTGCACGTCTGACCTCGCGGCTTTCGCCTTGTCAGACACGCCGCCTGTCAAAGTGCAACAACTTCGCTCGAGGCGCATCTTGGGGCGCCAGGCGTTCTGCCGACTCGGGCGAGCCCACTTTGTTGCCGCCGCGCCGATCGATTACTCTGGGCCCGATGTCCGGCCCAGCATCGATCCGGTGGTCCGCACTGGCATCGCCGCGGCGCTTACTGCCGCCATAGGAAGTGGCGGCATCCCTGACTTCTCCCGTTCATCCTCGACCCGATCTGCTGCGCCCCGGCACAACCGATGCGGGTTTTCGTGCGAACCAGATCGCATTCTGCTGCCACGGCTTTGAAGCCGCCTTGTCGAGCCGCGCGGAGATCCACGCAGGCCTCGTCCGATCGGATGACATGATCCAGGATCCGTTGACGGCAGCTCCGACGCTGTGAACGATGAGAGGAATTTTCCCCGTCCCTCCCCGCAGACCAAGCATCGTCATGTCGCACACGTCCGAGACCGAAACGTCCTTCGCCGATGGCAAGATCCTCAAACGCACAACCGGCGGGGTCGGCGTGGTCACCTTCAACAATCCCGGGAAGCGCAATGCGGTCTCGCTCGACATGTGGGAGGGGCTCGGCCATGCGCTGACTGAGCTGTGTGACGATGATGACGTCCGCGTGGTCGTGCTGACCGGCGCTGGTGACAAGGCGTTCGTCTCAGGAGCCGATATCAGCCAGTTCGAGAAGAACCGTCACAACGCGGCAGCGTCTGAAGAATATTCCAAGCGAAGCGCCGCGCAGCGCGCTCTGCTGGCCGGCTACCCGAAGCCGACGATTGCCTGCATCCGCGGCTTCTGCCTCGGTGGCGGCCTGCAGATCGCGATGTTGACCGATATGCGCTTTGCCGCCGAGGATAGCCAGTTCGGCATTCCCGCGGCGAAGCTCGGCATCGCCTACGGCTATGATGGACTGAAGCATCTGGTGTCACTGGTCGGCCCGTCGCAGGCGCGATTTCTGATGTACACGGGATTGCGGATCGGATCGGCGGAGGCGCTGCGGATCGGGCTCGTCGACCGCGTCATGGCCGATGACGAGGTGATGCCTACGACCTTGGAGATCGCCCGCACCATCGCCGGCAATGCGCCGCTCGCCGTTCACGCGGCCAAGCTGACGATCGCCGAAGTGCTGAAGGATGAAAGCCGCCGTGACATGGAGGCGATCAGGCAGGCCGGCATTGCCTGCATGGATTCGGAGGATTTCCGCGAGGGCCGCCGCGCCTTCATGGAGAAGCGCAAGCCGGTGTTCAAAGGACGCTGACAGCCTGCGCCTTTTGCGGCCCGCATCATTTTGCATCGAGCATGCTTGCAAAATCGCCTTGTAGCGACAGCGCGGCGGATGCCAGTGTTGCGAGATGACTTCGTGGCCCGCCATCATTGTGAGTCCGCACCAGTCAGGGACTAATCATGGACATCGCAAGCTCCTTGCCTGACGACCTCATGATCAATGCCGCCGACGAGGTCCGCATCCGGCAGGATCTTGTGCTGACCGCGCTTGGTCATCGGCCCGCCGATCGCGCCCTTCGCGTCGGGCGCCTGCTCGACGTGCACAGCCGCAGCTGGAGCGAGGATCAGGAAATCGTCTTCAAGGGCCGGCGGATCGCATGGGTTGGTCCGGCCGGCAGCTATCCGGGCGAGGTGCGCGAGCGCGTGCACCGGCCGGATCTTGCAGCGGTGCCGGGCTTCGGCGAGGTGCACAAGCACATCGAGAGCTCGCATCTGACACCGGAATGGGAGGCAGCGCTGGTACTGCCGCGCGGCAATACCTGGACCTGCGAGGCGAGCCACGAATTCTCCAACGTCAATGGCGCGCGCAATCTCGAATTCTGGTTCGAGGCGCGCCGTCGCGGCTCGCCGTTGAAGATCTTTCCGCAGCCCGGCTCGGCGGTGCCGCCGACGGCCTATGAATGGGGCGGCGGCTGGTACGGCCGTGAGGAGCAGGCGCGATTCATGCGCGACAGCCTGATGGTCCCCGGCCTCGACGAGGTGATGGATTGGCCGGCGGTGTGGAATCCCGAGAACCCCTCCTATGACCGGCTATGGGGCATGATCGAAGCGACTTTCGCAGGCCGCGGCGTGGTCGAGGGCCACGCCTCCGGCCTGCGCGACCTGCCCTCGATCAACGCGTTCGCCGCCGCCGGCCTCGCCTCCGACCACGAGGTGCAGACGCCGGAGGAGACCTGGGACAAGCTGACGCGCGGCCTGTTCGTCGAGCTGCGCATCTATGCCATGCCCGAGATCATCGCCTGGCTGCTCAAGAAGGGCCTGCAGGACTGGTCGCAGATCGCCTTCACCACGGACGACCGCAGCGCCAGCCACACGCTCGCGCTTGGCGCCAGCGACCACAATGCCCGCGTCGCCATCGAGACGGGCCTCGCGCCTGAGATCGCGATCCAGTGCCTCACGATCAATCCGGCCCGGCACATGCGCCTCACCCCGTTTGTCGGCAGCCTTGCGCCCGGACGGTTCGGTGAGGTCGTGCTGCTGTCGGACGTGAGCAAGCTCGACATTGCCGAGGTCTGGGCCGACGGCGCCCAGGTGTCGGAGGGCACGCGCTATCTCGGAAAGGTCCCCGAGATCCGCTGGCCGGACTGGGCAACCCGGACCATCAATATCCAGCGGACGATCGTGCCCGAGGACTTCGCGCTTGCAGCCGCGCCCGGTCGCGCGACGATGCAGGCGGCGGTGATCCGCCCATTCCACTGGCATCCGGAGTTCTACACCTTCGAGCTGGCGGTGCGGGACGGCGCCGTGCAGCGCGACGAGAGCCAGGCGATCACGAAATTCGCGATCGTCGACCGCTTCTCCGGCGATGGCCTGATATCGAAGATGTTCTGGAAAGGCTGCGGGCCGCGCACGCCGGAGACCGCGCTCGCCTGCTCGGTCGCCCATGACAAGCACAACATCTGGGTGGTCGGCTCGTCCGACGCTGCGATGGCTAAGGCAGTCAATGCGCTGGTCGCGCAACAGGGCGGCTGGGCGCTCGTGCGCGAGGGCGAGCTCGCAGCGACGGTCCGCTTCGAGGTCGGCGGCCTGATGAGCTGCCGTCCGGCGGAGGCGCTCGACGCGGAGATGCAGGCGCTCTACGCCGAGGGGCGCAAGGTCGACTGGATGTACGAGCCGACCTTCCGCCCGCGCTGGTATCCCGGATTTCCCGAGCGGCTGATGTTTGCGACCCTGACCTGCGCGCCCTGGAGCTGGGTGCTGGTCGCGCCCTGCGAGCAAGCCCCGCTCGGTTTCATCAACGTGCAGACCGGCGAGACCCATCCGGTGGTCTGGTGAGGCAGGCGGAGAATTTGCAATGCAGGACCTGACCCAGGCGCAACCGGCCTCCGCAACTGCCGCTTCAGCCCCCTCGCCCGGCCGGCTCGACCGCTTTTTCCACCTGACCGAGCGCGGCACCAACACGGTGCGCGAGATGATGGCCGGCGCCACCACCTTCGCCGCGATGGCCTATATCATCGCGGTCAATCCGGCCATCATGTCGAACGCCGGCATGGACCGCGCCGACCTCGTCAGCGCTACTGCGCTGGCGGCGATCTTCGGCTCCGTGATGATGGGGCTGTCGGCCAATCTGCCGCTCGCCGTCGCGCCCGCGATGGGCTCCAACGTCATCTTCACCTATGTGATCGTCAAGCAGATGGGCATGCCCTGGCAGGGCGCGCTCGCGATGGTGGCTTTTACTGGCGTACTATTCCTGGTCCTCAGCCTGTCGAAGCTGCGCGAGCGCGTGGCCAAGGACGTGCCGGAGACACTCAAGGTCGGTATCCAGGCGGCGGTCGGGACCCTGATCGTGTTCATCGCGCTGCGCGGCGCCGGCTTCATCGTACAAAACCAGTCGACCTATGTCGCAATGGGCTCGCTGCGCAGCCCGCCTGTGCTGCTGACGCTGGCCGGTCTGCTGCTCACGCCGGTCCTGGTTGCGCGCCGCATTCCCGGCGCGCTGATCATCTCCATCGCGGCGCTCACCGCGATCGGCCTGGTGGTGCCCGGCGCTGGCGGCAAGATGGTTACCTCGTTGCCATCAGCGTTTCTGGCCTGGCCGCGCTGGCCGAGCAGCACCTTCATGGCAATGGATGTCGGCTATCTCGTCAGCCATTTCCTCGTCGCTCTGCCGCTGCTGTTCTATTTCCTCTGCGCCGAGTTCTTCTCGACACTCGGCACGCTGATCGGCGTGACCGGCGCGGCCAATCTCAGGCGGCCTGACGGCTCGATCCCCAACGCCACGGCGGTGTTCGCAACCGATGCGACGGCCTCCATTGTCGGCCCGGTGCTCGGGACCTCGGTGGTGACGGCCTATATCGAGTCGATCACCGGTGTGCAGGCCGGCGGTCGCACTGGCCTGACCTCGCTGACAGTCGCAGCCTTCTTCTGCCTCTCCCTGTTCTTCTGGCCGATCTTCGTCATCATCCCGCCGCAGGCCACCGCACCGGCGCTGGTGCTGGTCGGCGTCTTGATGATGCAGGGCTTCGCCCGTATCGACATGACCGACCTCGCCACCGCCGTGCCGGTCGTGCTGATGCTGCTGGTCACCGTCCTGACCATCAACCTGATCAACGGCATGGCGCTGGGCACGCTCAGCTACATCGCGCTCGAACTCGCCTTTGGCCGCGGCAGCCGGATCAACGCGATCGTCTGGGGCCTCGGCGTCGTCTTTATCGCCTATGCCGCCGTGACCGCGCAGATCTTCTGAGGGAGCGGCTCACAGCGCGTCCAGCACGGCCTTGGTGACGTCGACGGTGCCGGCCTGGCCGCCGAACTCGAATGGCTTGAGACCAGACGCATAGACCTGGTCGAGAGCTGCCGTGATGCGCTCAGACGCTTCCGCGGCGCTCTCGATGCCATGCGTATCGGCGAGCCAGTCCAGCATCATCGCGGCGGAGAGGATCATCGCGGTCGGGTTGGCCTTGCCCTGCCCCATGATGTCGGGCGCGGTGCCATGGCATGGCTGGAACACGGCATGGCGATCACCGATATCGGCAGAGGGGGCCATGCCCATGCCCCCGATCAGGCCCGCGGCGAGGTCCGACAGGATGTCGCCGAACATGTTCTCGGTCACCAGCACGTCGAAATCCCATGGACGCTTCACGAGCATCATCGCGCAGGCATCGACGTAGAGCCGCTCCGCCTTCACGTCCGGATGATGCGAGGCGACCTCGTCGAAGATCTCACGAAAGAACGCGAAGGCCTTGAAGACATTGGCCTTATCGACGCATGTCAAGGTGCCGGATCGGCCGCGTGCCCGCCGCCGCTCGGCGAGCTTGAAGGAGAACTTGAACAGGCGCTCGGAAGTGTTGCGGGTGATGAGAAGCGTCTCACGCGCTTCATCCTCGGTGACAACACCCTTGCCCATCGAGGCGAACAGGCCTTCGGTCGACTCGCGGATCACGACGAGGTCGATACCTTTGGCCTCGGCGCCGACGATCGGGCTCGGCACGCCTGGGATCAGTCGCGCCGGACGCACGCCGGCATAGAGATCGAAGTGGAAGCGCAGCTCGATCTGCGGCGCGATCTCGGTGTTGTCAGGGTAGCGCACCGATGGCAGTCCGCAGGCGCCGAGCAGGATCGCGTCCGCCTCCTCGCACAGCCGGATGGTCGTCTCCGGCATCGCGACGCCGGCCTGCAGATAATGCGTGGCGCCGGCGGGCGCCTCGCTGAAGCGGAACGATAGCCCAGCCTTGGTCTCGATCTTGCGCAGCACTTCGAGCGCCGGCTGCATCACCTCGGGGCCGATGCCGTCGCCGGGCAAGACTGCGATGTGGAGGGCGTTCGTGGTGGGCATGGTGCTCTTTCGCAAGACAAGGAAGACAGCTGTCATTGCGAGCGAAGCGAAGCAATCCAGCGCCGTAGTCAAGATTCTGGATTGCTTCGTCGCTGACGCTCCTCGCAATGACGGCGTGTGATCTACGGCGTCAGTACCGCGCGGCCGACCAGCTTGCCCTTCTGCAAATCGAGCAATGCGTCATTGGCCTTGGCGAGCGGCATGGTCGTGACCGGGATCGGCGCGATCTTCTTCGACCGCACGAGGTCGAGCAACTCCTGCGTCTCCCTGAGATTGCCGACATAGCTGCCCTGGATGGTGATGGCCTTGATCGGAATCAGCGGCAGCGCCCAGGGCGCGCCGCCGCCGAACAGGCCGACCATGACGAGCTTGCCGCCCTTGCTCAGGCAATCGAAGCCGAGTTGGGCGGTGGCGGCATTGCCGACCAAATCGATCACGGCGCGGATCGGCTGACCCGCCGCCTTGACGAGCTGCTCCAGCGCATCCGTCGCCTTGCCGTCGACGGTGGCGAGCGCGCCGGCGGCTTCCGCCGCCTCGCGTTTCCGCGCATCGATGTCGACCACGATGGCGCCCTTGCCGCCCATTGCCTTCAGCAGCGACAGCGCCATCAGGCCGAGGCCGCCGGCGCCGAAGATCACGATCGGGGTGTCGAAATCCTTCTCGACCTTCTTCAGCGCGCTGTAGGTGGTGACGCCCGAGCAGGCGTAAGGCGCAGCAGTGACGGGATCGAGCCCCTTGAGGTCGAGCAGATAGCGCGGATGCGGCACCGTCATGTGATCGGCGTAGCCGCCGTCGCAATAGACGCCGAGCGAAGCCGGCTTCAAGCACATGTTCTCATCGTCGGCGAGACAGGTGGCGCATTTGCCGCAACCGATCCAGGGATAGACCAGCGCGACGGAGCCCTCCTTGAGCCCGTGCTTGTCGGCCTCGGTGACATCGGGGCCGAACGCCACGATTTCGCCGACGCTCTCATGGCCCATGACCCGCGGCAGCGCC
The DNA here is from genome assembly GCF_045571465.1 of Bradyrhizobium sp. STM 3557. Lineage (NCBI taxonomy): Bacteria > Pseudomonadati > Pseudomonadota > Alphaproteobacteria > Hyphomicrobiales > Nitrobacteraceae > Bradyrhizobium > Bradyrhizobium sp. STM 3557. Next base: position 2,976,088 of record NZ_CP120697.1, on the reverse strand, counting down.
ACGCCGCGATCCTTCAGCGATAGCGGCTTGCGGCCATGGCCCAGATCATAGCCGCCTTCCCAGATGTGCAGGTCGCTGTGGCAGACGCCGGCCGCCTTGACCCTGATCAGGACCTGGGTGCCCGCCGGGCTCGGGGTCGGCTCATCGACCTCGGCAAGCGGCGCGTTGAAATCGGTGACCTTGAAGCTCTTCATGTCTCACTCCGCTCGGTCCTGCGCGCCGCGATGGCCGTGCGCAGGCAATGCAAACGAAGGGAAACGTGCTGCACGGCGCGCAAGATTTGCACGCCCCCGCTCCATCGTCGTTTCCCCATCGTGTCCGATTGTCCGGACAGGCTCGTTGTCTGCGAAAGACATTGGCGGGAAATACTGGGCGCGGCAAGGTCGGCGCATCATGCCTCCCCTCCTCAAATGTCGCAGCTATGTCTTGGACAGGCCGACCTCCGCGAGCACCTCCTTGGTGTGCTCGCCGAGCGCGGCGGCTCGCGGTCCGGCCGCGACCTTGGCCGCGGACATCCGGAACGGCGGGTTGAGCACCCGGAAAGTGCCGGCGGCATCCTCAACCTCGGCCAGCGCGCCCCGATGCGCGAGCTGCGGGTCGTCGAGCGCCTCGGCCACCGTCCGGTAGGCCGAGCTTGGCACACCCGCGTCATTCAGCGCCGCCAGACATTGCGCTGTGGTCAGCGATTTCGACCAGACTTCCACGCCGTCCATCAGCGCCGCCCAGTTCGCCCGCCGGTCGGAATATCTTGCAAACAAGGGATGGATGACCCAGTCGGGCCGGCCGATCACGTTCATCAGGGTTTGGAAGCTTTTCTCACTGGCGATCGCGATCATCACATAGCCGTCCGAGGTAGCCACCGGGCTGAACATCGGCCGCTGCGCCGGCGCGACCTCGAATTGCGACCACTGGATCTCGTTCAAAGTGAGAGTCAGCATCGATTCCAGCATCGAGCAGTCGATATGCTGGCCGCGGCCGGTCCGCTCGCGCTGATAGAGCGCCGACGCAATCGCGCCGAAGGCGTAAGTGCCGGTGACGACGTCGGCGTGATAGATGCCGCAATGGTCGGGCCGGCTGCGGCCGGGCTGATAGGCGAGATGAGCCATGTCGTAACCGGAGGCAGCATGGATCACCGGCGCATAGGCAGGCAGAGTCGCCGAGGGGCCGGTCTGGCCATAGCCCGAGATCGAGCAATAGATCAGTCGCCGATTGAGACCCTCGAGATCATCGTAACCAAGCCTTAACCGCTGCATGACACCCGGACGGAAATTCTCCACCAGGATGTCGGTGCCGACGATGAGTTTCTTGATGGCTTCCAAACCCGCCGGTGATTTCAGATCGAGCACGACGCTCTTCTTTCCGGCATTGAGCTGACCGAAAGCGGTGGAGCAACCGCTGCGCACCGGCGCACGGCTGCGCATTGTCTCGCCTTCCGCTGACTCGATCTTGATCACCTCAGCACCCATATCCGCGAGCATTCGCGTGCAATGGGGACCGGCAATGGTGGTCGAAAAATCGAGCACGCGCAGTCCGGCAAGGCTGCCTGTCAAATTCTTCTCATCGACATGGCCTATGGTCACCAACATACCTCCCACTGATCCTTCGGAGTTTTCTCATTCCTACCGCGCACCCTGCGAGGCCTACCTCGCGGCGACACGTCGGATTCGCGCAATCGCACCCGCCCTCTTGGGTCCGATGGCGCGCGACCCTAAATCGAACCTTTGCGTGCCAAAAGCGTTTTCCCCTGGCCGTCCTCCCGAGCACACGCTCGCCTTCAGGTGATGGTTAGATTTGGACCTTTTCTTGCATAGGTATTCCATGGGGCTTGATCGAGGACATCTCTTGAGGGTTCTGTTCGTTACGACCGAAATGGACGACTTCGTCCGGGTGGGCGGACTTGCCGCCGTTTCTGCCGCTCTTCCCAGAGCGCTTCGCGCACACACCGACGTCAGGATCATGTTGCCCGGCTATCGGGACGTGGTCGAGCAACTCACTCACATCGACATCGTCGGCCAATGCGAAGCCTTGGCCGAGATGCCGGCCTGCTCGCTCGGACGCTCGGCGACCCGCGACGGGCTGCCGGTCTATGTTCTGCTCTGTGATCAGCTTTACAACCGGCCTGGCAATCCCTACGGCGACGAGAACGGGCAGGACTGGCCTGACAACGACATCCGCTTCGGCCGCCTGGCCGCCGCAGCGGCGGAGCTCGCCGCAGGAACGCTGGACAGGAATTGGGCAGCCGACCTCGTCCATGCCAACGACTGGCAGGCGGCGCTGGTGCCGGCCTATCTCGCCTGGCGAGGTGTCGACGTCCCCTCGATTCTCACCATCCATAACCTCGCCTATCAGGGCCTCTTCCCGCGCGAGTCGCTGCGCCGGATTGGCGCGCCGGAATCCTCGTTTCACATCGACGGGCTGGAGTTCTACGACAAGCTCTCCTTCCTCAAGGGCGGCCTGATCTACGCCTCGCACCTGACCACAGTCAGCGCGACCTACGCCAAGGAGATCACGACGCCTGAACTCGGTTGCGGACTGGAGGGCCTGCTGCGCGGGCGCTCCAACGCCCATGAGCTGACCGGCATCCTCAACGGCATCGACGAAAGCTGGGACCCCCGCTACTGCCAGCAACTCGCGCAACCCTTCGCCGCCGGCGACTGGGCCGGCAAGCGCGCCAATGCCGACTATGTGCGCAAGCAGTTCGGACTCGCAGTGTCCCGCGGACCGATGTTCGGGCTGGTTGCGCGCCTGGTGCACCAGAAGGGGATCGACCTCGTGCTGGAGGCCGCCGACAAGATCGTCGACGCCGGCGGGCAGATCGTCGTGACCGGCTCGGGGGAGCCTGCGATCGAGCGCGCGCTGATGGACGCGCATCGCCGCCGTCCGGACTCCATCGGCGTCGCGATCGGCTTCAACGAAGCGCAGGCCCGGCGCATCTTCGCCGGCAGCGACTTCACCCTGATGCCGTCGCGCTTCGAGCCCTGCGGCCTCAGCCAGATGTATGCGCAACGTTTCGGTTCGCTGCCGATCGGCCATCAGACCGGAGGGCTGGCGGAGACCATCACCGACGGCGAGACCGGCTTCCTGTTCACGCAGCCGTCCGCGGAATCGTTCCTGGGCGGCGTGCGGCGAGCCTTCTCGGCTTTCATGAGCACGGAGCGGCTGAACGCGATGCGTCACTCCGCAATGGCCCGCTCGTTCAGCTGGGATCTGTCGGCCGCCTGCTACAGTGCACTGTATCAGAAGACGATCGGTCTGACCTCGAAGGCGGCGTGACAAGTCGGCGACATCGTCATTGCGAAGAGCCCCCCGGGTCTCGGCTTTGGCGAGCCCGAGGGCAGGCTCCGCGACCAAGCAATCCAGACTTCCTTCCAGGCGATGGATTGCTTCGCTCGCAATGACGGGCCAGATCCCGATCAAGCCGCGCGCACCGCCTCCAGGAAATTGCCGACCTCGCGCTTGAGGCGGTTGGAATCGCCGGACAGGGATTTCGCCGACGACAGCACCTGCGCCGACGCGGCCCCGGTGTCCTGCGCGCCCTTCTGCACGTAGCCGATATTATCCGACACCTGCTGGGTACCGTGCGCAGCCTGCTGCACATTGCGCGAGATCTCCTGGGTCGCGGCGCCCTGCTCCTCGACGGCCGAGGCGATCGTGGAGGCGATCTCCGACAGCTTCTCGATGGTTTCGCTGATCTCCCTGATGGCGCCGACCGATTCCTGGGTGGCCGATTGCACGCCGGAAATCTGCTGGCTGATCTCGTCAGTCGCTTTCGCCGTCTGCTCGGCCAACGCCTTCACCTCGGAGGCGACCACCGCGAAGCCGCGACCGGCATCGCCGGCGCGCGCTGCTTCAATCGTCGCATTGAGCGCCAGCAGGTTGGTCTGCCCCGCGATCGAATTGATCAGTTCGACGACGTCGCTGATCCGGGCCGCAGCCTCTGACAACTGCCCCACCCGGCTGTTGGTCCGGCGAACCTGCTCGACCGCCTCGCCCGCGATCCTGGCCGAAGTCTGCACCTGGCGGCTGATCTCGTTCACCGAGGACGAGAGCTCTTCCGCCGCCGAGGCGACCGACTGGACATTCGCCGAGGCTTCCTCGGAGGCTGATGCCACTGCGGTCGCCAGCGTCTGCGACCGATCCGCCGTCGTGGTCAGCGTGTCGGCGGACATTTCGAGACCGCTCGCCGCGGCCGAGACCGTGTTCACGATCTCGGCGATCGCGGCCTCGAAGCCGCGGGTGATACCATCGAGCCGGCGCGCGCGCTCGATCTGCACCTGGGCGTCGCGGGCGGCGGCCTCGTCAGCGGCTTTCTTGGCGATCAACGCTTCCTTGAAGATGGTCAGAGCGCGCGCCATCGCGCCGATCTCGTCCTTGCGGCCCTCATTGGGAATGTCGGCATTGAGCTCGCCGTCGGCCAGGCGGAGCGTCACCGCGGTCAGTCCCACCAGGGGCCGGATCACCTGACGGACGACGGCGATCACGACAACGCCGAGGGCAACGGCAACGAAGATTAGTGCGGCAAGCGCGCCGAGCAGCCGCATCCGCGACTGCTCGATCGCCGCGTCGTTCGCCTGATGGGCATATCTGAGCGCGGCGTCGCGCAGCACGAGCACATTGTTGAGCATCGGCGTGCTCCAGGACCGGTAGGTCTCCTCCGTCACCGGACTCGGCCGGCCATCGCGCGCAGCCGCCGCGATCTCCTGATAACGACGCTCGCCCTCGGTCATGAGGTTTGAGCGCACCTGGTTCAGAGCCGCGGTGAGGTCCGAGGCATTGCCCATGTTGCGGACGGCCTGTTCGATCTGCTGCCAGATCAGCGCGACCTGGCCGGTCTGCTCGGTAACCTCGACCACCCGGGCGGGCGTCAAGGGCTGGTTGCGGACATGCAGCCCGAGCGCCGCCGACCGCGTACCGTTGACCGTGCGCATGGTCTGCGCGAGCTGGGCCAGCTCGACCGAGGGCAGCACGTTCTCGATATCGCTGCCGGTCGAGGACAGGCTGACCAGGGTCTCGTTGGTCGCGGCGGTCAACTGATCGACGCCGCGCGCCAGACCGTCGATCGTGGTCGCGAAGCTGTTGGCAGGTCGTTGATCGTTCGGCAGCAGCGCCGCCTGACGGCCGGCGGTGCGCGTCTGCTGCAGCACCCGCTGCGCGCTCTCGATGGTCTGGGTGGGTAGTCCGGCGGCCTCGATCGCGGCCTTCGCGGCGCTCACCGCGGCATCGGTCGCTTTGATGCTCTTGTCGAGCGCAGCCAGCTCATCGGCGGGGACCGGGGCCGGCTTGCTGAGTGGGCTCCAGGCGCCGCGCTCGACCGGGACCTGGCTTGCCGCCTTCATCAACTGCTCGAAGGCATCGAGCGACCTTGCTGCCGTCTCCCGCTTGCGCAGATCCGAGTACCCGCTCCACGCCAGCGCGACGGCGAAGACCAGCGCCAACAGGCCGGTGGTCAGATCTTCCATCGCAGGCTCATGCCGCTGCTTTCGGCCTGCACGGGCATATTCTGATCGGACTTCACAATTTCGGACATTCGTTATCCCAGCTACGAGCAGGCAGACCGGCCTGCGACGGCCTCTCCCGCGTCTGGCGCGCGCCGCAGCGCTCCCGCCGGAGCAGCCGCATAGGCGCGCAGAACAGCGCGTTGCAGCGAAAATGGACGAGGAAGTCCCACCATTCCCTTAAGCGGATGGGCCACATCTTCCGGTCTGCAGCGAAGAACGGTACTCCAATGGCGAAAAGCGATCCGCGAGCGCGCAGCTCCGCACTATTGCTGGCGAGGCAACTACTCGACCACGCCGGACGTCCACTCCGCCGGCTCATGCAGGATCACGCCGGACAGCGGATCGAATTCGCCGATCCAGGGCTTGCGCGCCAGCGCGGCCCTGGTGTGCGCATAGCCTGCCTCCCAGCGCATCCGGATGCCGCTCGGACTGAAATCGATGTCCTTGGTGTGGCTCTCCCGATCGAGCTGCGGCGCCAGCAGGCGAACGACATGCATCCGGGTCTGGCATCCATAGCTGGCGAGCTCGCGGACGGCCGGGTCGTTGCGCTCGCTCTCAGGCAGTCGCGCAGCAAGCTGGTTGATGATGTGGCGGAGCCGATGCGTCTGCTGTTGGCGGACGATGTGGGTCGCCACCCGGCTGGAATATTGCACATCCTTATGCCGGCTCAGCACCTCTGCCATCGTCGTCGGTTCCGCACCGAGCGGATTCCAGAGATGCACGGCGAAGATCAACGCATCCTTGCGCGGATTGTCGTCGAATACGACTTCGGTCGGCGTGTTGGAGAGGATGCCGCCGTCCCAATAGAGTTCGCCGTCGATGCGCACCGCCGGAAAGCCGGCGGCAGCGCGCCGGAGGCCAGGATGTGCCTGATGTCGATGACACCATCGCGGCTATCGAAATAGCGCATCTGACTGGTGCGGACATGCGCCGCGCCGACGGTGAGCCGCGGCCGTCCCGCGTTGAGCAGATCAAAATCGACCAGCTCGCGCAGAGTCTGCCGCAGCGGCGCCGTCGAATAATAGCCCGCTTGTTCCGCGCCGAGCGGATAGGCATCGCCGGCCTGCGCCATGGGATTCGGCCGGAAAAAGCCGGGAACACCATGGGTGATCGTCGCCCAGTAGGAGAGCCTTTCGCCCAGCTCCGGAAAGTCGGTGCTCAACTTCCAAAATGGATCCTGCTCCATTCGCTGCCAGAACTCGCGTAACCGAGATAGCCGGGCCTGCACCGGGTTGCCGGCAATCAGGCTGGCAGTGATCGCACCGATCGAGGTGCCGATGACCCAGTCCGGCTCGACCCCGGCCTCGTGAAGCGCCTGATAGACGCCGGCCTGATAGGCACCCAGCGCGCCGCCGCCCTGCAGCTCGAGCACGACCTGCCCGGGCAGCACGCCATGATCGGTCGTGCCGCCGCTCTGTTCAACTTGAGTCATGTCCTGATCCCGCACGGAGTGCCCGTCCAAGAGTTCGTTGGCCGGAGCGTTTCGTTACCAGGCGACCTGGCCTAACGCTCAGGTCAGGCCCGCCTCAGGCGACCTCCGCGATGAGCTTCTTGGCCGCTTGCGCCAGCAGACCGGACCGTGTGAAGCCGTGAGCCTCGGCGTATGTGTCGATCTGCTGCAAGACATCTTCGGGCAACGTGACATTGACCCGAACCACTTTCGGCTGATCGCTCTTGACCGAAACAAGAATGGCGACTGCGGAGCGGTTATCCGGATCGGCCATCACCTGCTCCAAGGTCGAAGGCTCCGGGATGGCTTCGCCGTCTTCGACCAGTCCCTCGATATGCAGAGCAAGAGCCTTCTCCGCCATATCGCGCGCCTCATCGAGGGTCGTCCCGGCCGTGACTACACCCGGCAAATCGGGAAACGAGACGCCGAAATCACTGTCGGCATCCTTATGGATGAGACCAATGTAGTGACGCATCGTCGATTACCTTAACTTGAGCCCCGACTGCTTCTCGATGCTCTTCAATGTTCCGAGCGGAATGTCCCGCTTGGGATGGGGAACGGTCACACGTCCCGACTTTGTGGCGTGTTGAACTGCACGTGGCTGCCCTTCTGGGCCACCTCGAACCATCCATCCCGATGCAGTGCCGCGATGACGCTCGCGCTGTTCACAGTGTGTATTTATACACACTGAAGGGAGATCGTCAATCTGGCGCCCGGATAGGCTTCAGGAGCGGCGTGGCTGCTCCTGCAGCGCCGCCGACGGCTCATCATCGTCGGCGATGGCGCGCCAGGCGGCGCCTTCGAGGTCGTCGTACTGGCCGCTCTTGAGCGACCACAGGAAGGCGAGCAGTCCGGCGAGGCCCAGCGCCAGCGCCAGCGGCACGAGGATGATCATGACTTCCATTGTGCCTACTCCTTCGTCACCGAGCGGGCGCGCAGCGCGTTCAGCATCACCAGGATCGAGGAGCCGGACATTGCGGCGGCCGCGATCAGGGGCGTCACCATGCCGCTGATCGCGAGCGGCACGGCCAGCATATTGTAGCCGACGGCGAGCCAGAGATTCTGCCGCATCAGATGCAGCGCCTTGCGGGCATAGTCGATGGCCGACAGCACTGGCGCCAGCGGCCGTCCCAGGAACACCAGATCGGCGGTGGCCTGGCTCAGATGCGCGGCCGAGATTGGCGACATCGAGACATGGGCCGCGGCGAGCGAGGGGGCATCGTTCATGCCGTCGCCGACCATCATCACCCTGATGCCGCTGCGCTTCAGGGCCTCGATCCGCGCGATCTTGTCAGCGGGCGTGACGTTGGCATGCCATTCGCCGATCCCGAGCGCTGCCGCGGCCGCCTGCACCGCCGCCTCGCGATCGCCGGAGAGGATCTCGGCTGCGATGCCGCGCCGCTTCAGCGCCGCGATGATCTTGGCCGCATCCGGGCGCAAGCCCTGCCGCACCGAGAGCAGGAATGTCTCGTCGCCCCGGCTGAAGGCCACGAGGGAGGCTTCGGGATCGAGGCTCGCATTCTGCGCAGCCAAAGCTTCGGCGCCGCAGAAGGAAGGACGGCCGAGCCTGAGCTCGACGCCGTCGACGATGGCGCGGACGCCCTGCCCCGCCTCCTCGATGGCGCCTATCAGCGGCGACGTCGCGTTCGCCGCCTGCGCGACAGCGGCAGCCACCGGATGATGGCTCGACAATGCCAGCCGGCCGGCGAGCGCGAACATCTCCGCCGGGATATCGGCGGCGCCAAACACTTCGAGCTCCGGCAGGGTCAAGGTGCCGGTCTTGTCGAAGATGACGTGATCCGCTTCGGCAAGGCGCTCGATCGCGTCGCCGGCATTGAGCAGCACGCCGGCTTTGAACATCGCGCCTGCGGCGACGGTCTGCACGGTCGGGATCGCAAGGCCGAGCGCGCAAGGACAGGTGATGATCAGCACGGCGATGCCGGTGACGATGGCATCGTGCCAGCTCGCCCCCGCGAGCCACCAGCCCAGCACCGTGAGCGCTGCGGTCGCATGCACCACCGGCGCGTAGAGCCGCGAGGCGCGGTCGGCGAGCCGCCTATAGCGCGAGCGGGCTTGCAGCGCGTTGTCGAGCAGACGCGTAATCTCCGCAAGCAGCGTGCCTTCGGCCGCAGCCGAGACCTTGACGCGGAGCGCCCCGGAAACGTTGAGCGATCCGGCATAGATTGCGGTGCCCGGCTCGGCCGGCGCGTATAGAGTCTCGCCGGTGATCAGGCTTTGGTCAATCTCCGAGCGGCCGTCGATCACGGTGCCGTCGACCGCGCAGCGCTCGCCGGGGCGCAGCAGCACGATGTCACCGGCGCGGATCGCCGCCACCGGCACTTCCGAAATCTCGTCGGTGCCGACGAACTTGGTCGCGGTCTCGGCCTTCAGTGCGGCGAGATTGCCGGCCACCGCCCGGGTGCGCCTGCGCATGTTCTGATCGAGATAGCGGCCAACCAGGAGGAAGGTCAGCAGCATGATCGCGGCGTCGAAATAAGCGTGCTCGGCGTGGTGGAAGGTTTCGACCACGGACATGCCGAGCGCCAGGATCACGCCGATGCAGATCGGCACGTCCATGTTGACATTGCCTGAGCGCAACGCATGCCAGGCCGAACGAAAGAACGGCTGGCCGGCATAGGCCGCCGCCGGCAGCGCGATGACGGCCGAGAGCCAATGGAAGAAGTCGCGCTGCTCCGGCAGCATGTCGCTGACATTGCCCGACCAGACCGGGATCGACAGCATCATCACGTTCATGGTGGCAAAGGCCGCGACGCCCAGGCAGCGCAGCAGAAAGCGCGACTCTGCGACCTCGGCCGCCTCCGCGCTCGCCGTCTCGAACGGATAGGCCTTGTAGCCGAGTTCGGAGAGCCGATCGATAAAGCGCGCCGGATCGAGCGAGCCCTGTTTCCACTCCAGCGCCACGCGGCGGTCGGTGAGATTCACGCGCGCCAGGGTGACGTCGGGAATCGCGGACAACCCGCGCTCGATCTTGGCCATACAGCCGGCGCAGCTCACGCCCTCGACCGCGAGATCGATGTGGCTCACGCCCGCACCGAGATCCTTCACGTAATGCGAGAAATCACGCGTCACCTGCATGGTCGCACTTCCTTCAGTTCAGCAGCACGCGATTTCTGGACAGGAACATGCGCTGCCCGCGCGCTTCGCCTTCGAGCACGAGGTCCCATTGCCCCGGCGCGACAGCGCTGGTGGTCCCGCGATAGATGCCGCTGCCGGTCTCGGCGAGCGCAACCGCCTGGTCGTCGCGCTTGTCGGCGGGCCGTTCCAGCCGGCCCAGAAAGGTCAGGCCAGAAAGCGGCTTGCCCTGGCCGTCGCGTGCGCTCACCTGCAGAACCGCGGCGCCGCCCTCGCCGCGCTCGATATGCGCATTGACCTGCCAGTGACGAGCATTCTGGTCGCGCGCCGCGACGATCTCCTTCGCGTAGCCGAGGCTCGCGCTATAGGCGCTGTCGACCTCGGTGCCCGGCAAGGTCGAGATCGCGAGCCTCATCATGACGACGTTGACGCCGATCACGGTGCCGAAGAACGCGATCAGCATCGCGAGCACCATGCCTCCGGTCAGCTTCTTCGAATGAGTATGGCTGGGCACGATCGGCTCCTGCTCAGGACATCAAGGACTGACGAAATTGTCGGTGGTGGAGGCGACCACGCCGAGCCCGATATCGGTGACATGGAATGTCACCGGCACCGACTTCTCCTGGTTGCTCGCTGCCGGCGCGGTGACCAGGAGGCGCAGTTCCTCGGTCTGGTCGCGGCCGATCACGATCATCGGGCGGTCCGGGGTGACGGAATCGGCCCCGACCACATGAACGGTGGCGTTGGCCGGGCCCTCGATGTCGATCGCGATGAGGCGGCCGAAGCCGTGCTTGTTGAGCACGCGCATCGTGTAGGCGTTACGGATCGAGCCGTCGGACAGCTTGACGGCGATCGGATTGCGGTCGTGCAGCACGTTGACATCGAGCAGCGAACGGGTCGCCAGCGTATAGATCATGAAGCCGCCGACCACGGCGATGATCGCCGCGTAAGCAACGGTGCGGGCCCGGACCAGCCGATAGATTGGCGGCTTGCCCTCCTGACGGCGATGGATATTGATGTCGTTGTCGTAGCCGATCAGGCGTGTCGGCCGACCGATCTTGGTCATGACGGCATCGCAGGCGTCGATGCACAGGCCGCACTGGATGCAATCCAGCTGCGCACCGTCGCGGATGTCGATGCCGGTCGGGCACACCGCGACGCATTGCCGGCAGTCGACGCAGTCGCCGGCCACTTGGCCGAGCGCGCGCAGTTCGGCCGCTTTCTTCACCGATGTCCGCTGCTCACCGCGATCGTAGCGATAGGTGACGTTGAGCGCCCATTCATCGGTCAGCGCCGCCTGGATGCGCGGCCACGGGCACATGTAGACGCAGACCTGCTCGCGCATGTGACCTGCAAGGAGGTAGGTCGACGCGGTCAGCATCGCGATCCAGACGTAGGCCACCACGGGCGCATGGAAGGTGGCGAGATCCTTCACCAGGGTCGGCGCGTCGCTGAAATAGAGTACCCAGGCGCCGCCGGTCCACCAGGCGATCATCAGCCAGATCGTGTGCTTGAGCCCGATCTCGGTGATGCGCCTGGCCGTCAGTCTGCTGCCCGACGCGTCCCTTCGCATGCGCTCGCGGCGATCGCCCTCGACCAGCCGCTCCACAGCGTAGAACAGATCGGTCCAGACCGTCTGCGGGCAGAGATAGCCGCACCAGATGCGGCCGCCGATCGCGTTCATCAGGAACAGTGCGACAGCGGCGATGATCAGAAGGCCGGTGAAGTAATAGACCTCCTGCGGCCACAGCTCGATGAAGAAGAAGTAGAACCGCCGATTCGGAAAGTCGATCAGCACGGCCTGGTCTGGCGCGTCGAGACCGCGATTCCAGCGCAGGAAGGGCAGGAAATAATAGATGCCGAGGCAGACAGCCATCAGCCCCCATTTGATGCGGCGGAATGTGCCGGAGATGCTTTGCGGATAGACCTTCTTGCGGGCCACGTAGAGCGGACCGCAATCGTCACCCGTCTCCAGATGGCTTTCCGGTTTCAGGTCTTGCGGCTTTACCGTCTGGTTCATGGCTGGGGACTCATCTCGCGTTTGCGGCCGAAGGTAAGCTCACCTCCGGCCGCTCGATTGATCCAGCTCAAACAGAAAGAAGGTTCCGTCTGACTTGCCTCACTTTCCGCCACCGAGCGAGTGGACGTACACAGCCATCGCCTTGATGGTCACCGGATCGAGCCGTCCCTCCCAGGCCGGCATCACGCCGGCGCGGCCATTGGTGATGGTCTCGATCAGGGTCGCTTCGTCTGAGCCATACAGCCAGATCTGGTCGGTCAGGTTGGGCGCGCCGAGATCCGGATTGCCCTTGGAGTTGCCGCCATGACAGGCCACGCAATTCTCCGCAAAGATCTTGGCGCCGGCTTTGGCGTCGTAACCCTGCCGCGTCGACAGTCCCGACAGCGACCGTACATAGTTCGCCACGGCGACGATCTCATCCCGCTTCAGGACGCCGTCCTTGCCGAAGGCCAGCATCTGGCCCTCATGCGCCTTGGCATGGCCGGACCGTGCGCCGTAGCGGATGGTCTGCTCGATCTGCTCGAGCGTGCCGCCCCACAGCCAGTCGTCGTCATTGAGATTGGGGAATCCCTTCGCTCCGGTCGCGCCGGTGCCGTGACAGGCGGCGCAATTGTCGCCGAACACCGTCTTGCCGCGCGCCCGCGCCAGTGCCAACAGCGCCGGATCCTTCTCGATATCGGCGAGCGAGGCGGTCGCGAGCGCCGCCATCTTGTCGCCGCGCATCTTCTCCAGATTGGCGAGTTCGACCCCGACATCGGCGCGCGATGAATAGCCGAATAGGCCTCTGGTGTTGCTCGAGATCAAGGGCCAGGCCGGATAGACCACCCAGTAGCCGACGGCCCAGACGATAGTGAGATAGAAGCAGATCACCCACCAGCGCGGCAGCGGTGTGTTGAGCTCCTTGATGCCGTCCCAGGCATGGCCGGTGGTCGCCGTGCCTGTGACGGTGTCGATGTCGTGATGCTCGGCCATGGTGAATCACTCCTCCCGCAACGGCATGCGTGCAGCCTCGTCGAACGCAGCCTTGTTGCGTGGCCAGACGGCGTAGGTCACGATCGCGATGAAGATCGCGACGAAGACCGGGGTCCAGAGCGTCGTCACCAGTGACGACGCTACGTTCTGAACTGTGATGATCGGGTTCATGATGCTTGCCTTCTGAGGCCTCAGCGGAGGTTGGCTTTTTCGTTGTAGAGCTTGAAATCGACCAGAGTTCCAAGCATCTGCAAATAGGCGATCAGTGCATCCATCTCGGTCGGCGCGCCCGACTTGCCATCGAAGTTGCGCACCACCGCCTTCGGATAGCGCTTGGTGAGCGCCTCCGCGTCCGGGCTGTCCGGATCGACCTGCGCCCTGAGATCCGCGACCGCGCTGGCGATCTGCTCGTCGGTATAGGGAACGCCGACCGCGCGCAGCGTCTTCAGGTGGTCGGCGATGTTGCTGGTGTCGAGCTCGGTCTCCTTGAGGAAGGGATAGCCAGGCATCACCGACTGCGGCACGATCGCGCGTGGATTGGTCAGATGGGTGACATGCCAGTCGTCGGAATATTTGGCACCGACGCGGGCGAGATCAGGCCCGGTGCGCTTCGAGCCCCATTGGAACGGATGGTCGTACATGCTCTCGGCCGCGAGCGAGAAATGGCCGTAGCGCTCGACCTCGTCGCGTAGCGGACGGATCATCTGCGAGTGACAGAGATAGCAGCCCTCGCGGACATAGATGTTGCGACCGGCAAGCTCGAGCGGCGTATAGGGGCGCACGCCGTCGACCGCCTCGATCGTGCTTTTCAGGTAGAACAGCGGCGCGATCTCGACGAGGCCGCCGATCGCGACCACCAGCAGAATGCCGATGACCAGAATGATCGAGTTCTTCTCAAAGATCTGGTGTCGTTGCCAGAAGGACATTGTCGATCGCTCCTATTCCGCCGGCTGCAGCGCGACAGGCGACGGGACTTCCGCCTCGCCGACCCGCACGGTCATCCAGAGATTGTAGGCCATGATCAGCGAGCCGATCAGGAACAGCGCACCGCCCGCGGCACGGATGATGTAGAAGGGATGCATCGCCTCGACGGTCTCGATGAAAGAATATTCGCGGAAGCCGAGCGCGGTGTAGGAGCGCCACATCAGACCCTGCAGGATGCCGGAGACCCACATCGCCGAGATGTAGAGCACGATGCCCAGCGTCGCGGTCCAGAAGTGCCAGTTCACGAGCTTGAGGCTATAGAGGCTGCGGCGATTCCAGGCCCACGGTACCAGGCAATACAGCGCGCCGAAGGAGACGAAGCCGACCCAGCCGAGCGCGCCCGAGTGCACGTGGCCGATGGTCCAGTCGGTGTAGTGGCTGAGCGAGTTGACCACCTTGATCGACATCATCGGACCTTCGAAGGTCGACATGCCGTAGAAGGCGACCGAGACCACCAGCATGCGCAGCACCGGATCGGTCCGCAGCTTGTCCCATGCGCCCGACAGCGTCATCAGTCCGTTGATCATGCCGCCCCAGGAGGGCATCCACAGCATCACCGAGAAGGTCATGCCCAACGTCTGGGTCCAATCCGGCAGCGCGGTATAGTGCAGGTGGTGCGGGCCGGCCCAGATGTAGAGGAAGATCAGCGCCCAGAAGTGGATGATCGAAAGCCGATAGGAGTAGACCGGGCGCTCCGCGCGCTTGGGGATGAAGTAGTACATGATGGCGAGGAAGCCGGCGGTCAGGAAGAAGCCGACCGCGTTGTGGCCATACCACCACTGGAACATCGCGTCCTGCACGCCGCCCCAGGCAACGTAGGACTTCGAGCCGAACACCGATACCGGCAGCGCCGGATTGTTGCCGAGATGCAGCACAGCGATCGTGACGATGAAGGCGAGATAGAACCAGTTCGCCACGAAGATGTGCGGCTCCTTGCGCTTGATGATCGTGCCGAGGAACACCAGCAGATAGGTCACCCAGACGATGGTCAGCAACAGGTCCGAGTACCATTCAGGCTCGGCATATTCCTTCGACTGCGTCACCCCGAGCAGATAGCCCGTGCCGGCGATCAGGATGAAGAAGTTGTAGCCAACGACCACGAACCAGGGCGCGAGGTCGCCGGCCAGACGGGCGCGGCAGGTCCGCTGCACCACGTAGAACGAGGTCGCGATCAGCACATTGCCGCCGAAGGCGAAGATCACCGCCGAGGTGTGCAGCGGCCGCAGCCGGCCAAAGCTGGTCCAGGGCAGATCAAAATTGAGCGCGGGCCAGGCGAGCTGGGAAGCGATCATGAGCCCGACCGTGAAGCCGGCGATGCCCCAGAACATTCCCATGAAGGACGCGAACTTCACCGGACCGAGATTGTAGTTCGGGCGGCCGTTGATCTCCTGCGGCGGCAGCGCCGCAGATCGCTCGAAGTAGCGGTTGAGAATCACGAACACCGCCGCGACGCTGGCGGCGGCCGCAAGCCAGGCATGAAAGGCAAAGGCCGCATCGAGCGCCTTCGCCGCGCCGATGACGCACAGGAACGCGGTGACGGCGAAGGTGAGCGACAGGCCACTTTCGCCGATTGTCATTGATTTCGCTGCTGGGGACGGGCTCATGCGGACTCTCGCTGCAAGGATACGAGCCCAGCAACCACAATCCCGCGCACGGTGAATTGATCGAAATCAAGCTAGGGGCCAGAAAGCCCAGCCTTCCGCATCATGACGGATGGGGCTCCGGCACTCATCCCATTGCGCTGCGGCCATGGGCTGGATGGATGGGTATGGTCTGCTATACACTGCGGGAACTCGACCCGGTCGCGGGCGCGACCATAAGCGGAAGCCGGAACGACTGACTCGTGCGCGGCGTACCTCAACCATTTCCCGATGCCTCGATGCGGCCTGAGGATTCAGGAGCAACAGGTTTCGGAGCCTTGGGCTTCGGAGCCTGGGACCTCGATCTCGCGACGCAGGAGATGTACTGGTCGGAAACGACCCGGAAGCTGTTCGGGGTGGCTGCAGATCAGCCGGTGACCCTCGCGACCTTCTGGTCCCTGCTCGGGCCGGAGGACCGCGCCCGGGTCGAAAGGGGGATCGATCGTGCCCGCGTGCAGGGCACCAGTTTCGACATATCGCTCCAGGTGCCCGGTGGGGCCGCATCGGACAGCCAATGGATTCGCGTCCTGGCCGGCATCGTGCCCGATGAGGCCGGGCAACCGCGGCGTCTGCGCGGCATAGCCCTCGACATCAACCAGGAAAAGCAGCTCGAGCGGGCGCTGCGGACCCGCGAACAGCACTTCCGCTCCATCCTCGACACCGTGCCGGACGCGATGATCGTGATCGACGACAGTGGCGTCATCCAGTTTTTCAGCACCGCCGCAGAACGGCTGTTCGGCTTTACTGAACAGGAGGCGATCGGGCGGAATGTCAGCGAGCTGATGCCCGAGCCGGACCGGTCCCGCCATGACGGGTATCTCGCGCGCTATCACGCGACTCAAGAGCGCCGCATCATCGGCATCGGGCGCATCGTCACCGGTCGCAGGCGCGACGGCACGACCTTCCCCATGCATCTGTCGATCGGCGAAATGCAGTCGGGCGGCAAGCCCTATTTCACCGGCTTTGCCCACGACCTTACTGAACACCAGCAGACCCAGGCGCGCCTGCGTGAGCTGCAGTCCGAGCTCGTCCATGTCTCGCGCCTGACAGCGATGGGCGAGATGGCCTCGGCACTGGCGCACGAACTCAATCAGCCGCTTGCCGCGATCAGCAACTACATGAAGGGTTCGCGCAAGCTGCTCGCCGGCAGCACCGATCCGAACACGCCGAAGATCGAATCTGCATTGGATCGCGCCGCCGAGCAGGCGATCCGCGCCGGCCAGATCATCCGCCGCCTGCGCGATTTCGTCGCGCGCGGCGAATCGGAGAAGCGCGTCGAGAGCCTGTCCAAGCTGATCGAGGAAGCCGGCGCGCTGGGGCTGGCCGGTTCGCGCGAGCAGAACGTGCAGCTCCGCTTCAATCTCGATCCATACGCCGATTTGGTGCTGGCGGACCGCGTGCAGATCCAGCAGGTTCTGGTCAACCTGTTCCGCAATGCGCTGGAGGCGATGGCGCCGTCGCAGCGGCGTGAGCTCGCGGTCACCAACCGCAGGGTCGGCGACGACTTGATCGAAATCGTCGTGTCGGATACCGGGACAGGCTTTCAGGACGACGTCCTGCCGAACCTGTTCAAGACCTTCTTCACCACCAAGCATACCGGAATGGGCGTGGGCCTTTCCATCAGCCGGTCCATCATCGAGGCCCATGGCGGCCGCATGTGGGCGGAAAACAACAGCGCCGGCGGCGCGACCTTCCGCCTGACCCTGCCGGCCGCACCGCAGGACAACCGAGAATTCTGATGGGCCAGAAGGCAAAGGTTTACGTCATCGACGACGACACCGCGATGCGGGATTCGCTTGAATTCCTGCTCGACTCATCCGGCTTCGACGTCACATTGTTCGAATCGGCGCAGGATTTTCTCGATGCGTTGTCCGGCCTTCCCTTCGGCTGCGTCATCTCCGACGTGCGGATGCCGGGCATTGACGGGATCGAGCTGCTCAAGCACATGAAAGCGGCCGATAACCGCTTCCCGATCGTGATCATGACGGGCCATGGCGACGTGCCGCTGGCCGTCGAGGCAATGAAGCTCGGCGCGATCGACTTTCTCGAAAAGCCCTTCGAGGACGAGCGGCTGACGACGATGATCGAAAGCGCGATCCGGCAGGCCGAGCCCGTGGCCAGGAGCGAGGCCGTCACGCAGGAGATCTTGGCACGTGTGGAGAGTCTCAGTCCCCGCGAGCGTCAGGTCATGGATGGCTTGATGGCGGGCCTGTCGAACAAGATGATCGCGCGGGAATACGAGATCAGCCCCCGCACCATCGAGGTTTACCGCGCCAACGTGATGACCAAGATGGGGGCCAACAGCCTCTCGGAGCTGGTGCGCCTCGCCATGCGCGCCGGTGTTCTCAAGGATTGAGCTGAATCAAGTCGGCCCGCCCGATTCGGGGGCAAGGTCGTGAGATGGCTGTCCAGCCCCCATCCATATCGCGCGCTGCGCCCTCCTCGCCAAGGTCCACGATCTACGTCGCAGATGACGACGCCGACGTGCTCGGCTCGCTGCGCTTCCTGCTGGAGACCGACGGCTTCGAGGTGCGCGCCTTCCAGAGCGGCGCCGCTCTGTTGGATGCGCTGGATCAGACGCCGATCGACTGCTTCCTGATCGATTACAGGATGCCCGGAATCAACGGTGTCGAGCTGACGGAGGAGTTGCGCAAGCGCGGCGTGACGGCCCCGGTCATCATGATCAGCGGCCATTATGATGGCAGGCTCGAAGCCAGGGCCGCCGCCGCCGGCGTTCACGATTTCCTGCTCAAGCCCCTGCTCGACGACAATGTAGCGAAGCGCATCCGCAGCGCCATCGCGGAGCATACTGACGGCCCACGTTAGGCCTCCGTATTTCTACTTACGTGGTCCCCCTTAAGCGATCGCGCGAAATATCGGAACCGGGCCCCGGCGTGTACGACATTACCATCCGCCGCAAAGGAGATGGTCATGCTCACCCCCTCACTCAGCCCTTCGGTTATCGGCCAGGTCGGCCGCCCGGTCCCCCGCCCCGCCATCCCGAACACGTTTGCGGAGATTGCCGGTCATGCCGGGCTGATCGCCACCGAATACACCTACAAGAAAGACGAAGAGATCTACGGAGAGGACGAGCCGGCCGACTATGTCTACCAGGTGGTCAGGGGTGCCGTGCGCAGCTACAAGCTGCTCTCGGACGGCCGCCGCCAGATCGGCGCGTTCCATCTGCCGGGCGACGTATTCGGCCTGGAATCCAGTGCCTCGCACCGGCTCGCCGCTGAGGCCATCATCGACACCACGGTTCGCCTGGTCAAGCGCCGCAATCTCGAGCAGGCCGCCAGCACCGACGTCGCGGTCGCGCGCAAGCTCTGGACCATGACAGCGGGCGACCTCCGCCACGCCGAGGATCACATGCTGCTGCTCGGACGCAAGACCGCGATGGAGCGGGTCGCCACGTTCCTGCTCGAAATGGACCGCCGCCTTGCCGTCGCCGGCATGATGGCGCTGCCGATGTGCCGCCGCGATATCGGCGACTATCTCGGACTGACGCTCGAGACCGTCTCGCGCGCGCTTTCGCAGCTGCACAGCCAGGGCGTCCTTGGCTTCTCCGGCGCGCGCCAGATCGTGCTGCGCAACCGGCAAAAGCTGCACAACATGGATGCCTGAAGCGTGTTTCGGAAAGGTGGGAACCAGATTTCCCTCGCGCAAACGCCAAAGGCGTTTGCGCGGAGATCATGCCCGAATAAGGAGATCCTTGTTTCAATCGGCTTGTTCGCGCTGCCGCGTCTCCGGCATCAGCAGCGCGATCAACAGAAGACCCACGACCGCCACGCCCGACAAGCCGAGAAAGGCGGTGGCACTGCCGAACTTGTCGCTGACATAGCCGGCGAGCACGGTCGAGAGCGACGCGCCTATTCCTGTCGCGGTGCCGACGATGCCTTGCGCGAGGTTGAAATGGCCGCTGCCGAACGCGACATCGGCGACCGTGAGCGGGATCATCACGCTGAACACGGCGGCGGTTACGCCGTCGAACAGTTGCACCAGGACCAGCAGGTAGGGATCGTGCACGACCGCGAACAGGAGGCCGCGGATCGCAAGGGCCGAGAAGCCGAGCAGCAGCAGTGGCCGCCGGCCGAACGATTGCGCCGCCGAGCCCACCGACGGCGAGGCCAGCGCCACAATGGCCTGCGGCACCACGATGCAGAACGCGATCAGCACGGTGGCCCATTCGCTGGATCGCGTGGTCACCACGCCTGCCATCAGCGGCAGCATCGCCGCGTTGGCGAGCTGCAGCAGGAACACACCACAGGCGAAGATCAGCAGCGGCCGCTGACTGATCAGGCTCAGCACGCTGGCTGACGACTGCTCCACATTGTCACGCCGCGCGATGCCATGCGATCGGGGGATGTCGATCTCCTCATCGCGGATCTGCGACAATGCGATCAGGGTCGGAAATGCCAGGATGAAGGTGACCAGAAACACCGAGCGGCTGGAGAGCAGATAGCCGGCTGTGCCCATCACGGCCGCGGCGACGCCGTTGCCCAGCGAGGCAAAGCGAGCATTGCGCCCGAGCCGCCGGGCCATGCCACGCGGTCCGACCAGCCCAAGGCTGATCGCCGCGATCGCCGGACCAAGCACACAGCTCGCCGCAGCGTGCAGGGTCGCCGCCGTCGCGACCACCGGAAAGATCGGCCAGGTGGCATAGGCAAGTGCGCTGCAGCCGATCGTGGCGACTGCGAATGCGGCGACGAGCCGCTCCGATTTGGCAGCATCGATGATCGCACCACCCGGCATCTGCCCGATCAGGCCGACCACGCCGCCGATCGACAGCACGAGGCCAATCTGCGCCTGGGTCCATTTCTGCGTCGTCAGATACACTGCGATGAAGGGACCGAAGCCGGTCTGGACATCGGCCAGGAAGAAGATGAACCAGTCGAGGCCGCGCAGGCTTTGTTGCGACGGTGTCGACTTGCCGGGATCTGGGCGCGGTTCCGTCAGCGGCACGGCACGCAATTCCTCCGCCGCTTCGTGATGGGAAGCGGAATCGAACCGGTCAGCCGACTTCGACAGGCGCGCAATCAGGATGCCTCTCCGCGTCTTCCGTCATCTCCAGTCCAAAGGAGCGTCAACGCCCCGTTCCGACTCCATGCATCGGCGGGAGCCGGTCCCTCTGTCAGCACATTCTCAATGATCGAATTGCCAGGGTGACAGCTTTCCCGCCGCGCCGAGCACGACGATCGGCTTGTCTTCCTGATACTCCGGCGCCGCCATGACCTGCTCCTTGGTGAGATCGAGCGTGATGCTCTCGCCCTTGTTGGCGATATGGGCAAAGTGCAGCGCGTCCCAATCGACGACGATCTTGCGGCTGCCGACGCCGAGGAAGCCGCCGAAATCGATCACGGCCGCACGCACCATGCCCGTGCGGTCAACGATGACATCGACGATATTGCCCATGTCCTGATCGGTCGTGCTGCGCACGTGTCGCCCCAGCACGCCATGGGCTTCCTGCGCGCCGATGATGGTCACCGACGGTGGCGGCGCCGGCTCTTTGACGGCCGGTGCCGGCGTTTCCTTCGCTGCCGGTGCCGGAGTCTCCTTCGCTGCCGGCGGCGGCGATTGTTGCTGCTCGTCGGCGCGCAACTGCGAAGCCGCCATTAGCCCAAGCATCGGCAACAGCAAGACCAGTCGGCGTCCGACACCCATGCGCTCTCCTCACGCAACAATTTACGCCACAATCGGAATCAATGTGCCAGGACGATCGAGACCTGGATCTGTCCGCGGCGGCGCAACACTTCCAGCGAGACATCGTCACCGTGCCGCCGCACCCTGAGATCGACGGTCGACGCGCCCAGTTGCAGGTCGCGCAGGATCACTTCGTCGAGGAATTCGGGCAGATATGGATTTTTCAACCGGATCTCGCCCTTGACGGCGTCGAACTCGAGCCCGAGCGCAGCCTCCAGCAGCGTGAACGGCGTCGCGCTGGCCCAGGCCTGCGGCGCGCAGGCCACAGGATAGAGCGTCGGCCCGCGATGCTTCTCGCGCCGGAATCCGCAGAACAGCTCGGGCAGCCGTCGTAGATCCATATAGGTCGCAGCGTCGAACAGGCCCTTGAACACTTGCCCGACTGATCGCTTCAGGCCGTAGCGCGCAAGCCCGAGCGTGATCAGCGCATTGTCGTGCGGCCAGACCGACCCGTCATGATAGGACATCGGATTGTAGCGCGCTTCGCCATAGGCGATGGTGCGGATGCCCCAGCCGGAGAAGAAATGCGGGCGCAGCAGATCGGCTGCGACCTTGCGCGCGCGGTCCTCGCGCACCATGCCGCTGAACAGGAGCTGGCCGGCATTCGAGCTGCGCACCTTGCACGGCTTCTTCTTGCCGTCGAGCGCCAGCGCATAGGTGCCGAGATCCTCGCACCAGAAGGCGTCCTCGAATTGCTGAGCCAGCCGCTCGGCTTCGGCATCGAGTCTGTCGGCAACGTCCAGCTTGCCGAGCGCGCGGGCACAGCGCGCCGCCAGCCGCTTGCCGGCGAACACGTAGCCCTGCACCTCGGCGAGCGCGATATAGCCTTCGGCGAGCCGGCCATCGGCATGGAAGACGGCGTCGTAGGAATCCTTCCAGCCCTGGTTGGCCAATCCTTGCTCGGAGGCGCGTTGATACTCGATAAAGCCGTCGTGATCGGGATCGCCGGGACCGTCGATCCAGCGCAGCCCCGCCTCGATCGCCGGCCACAACTGCTTCAGCGCCTCGATGTCTCCGGTGCGCTCGAAATACAGACCGGCGAGCAGCACGAACAGCGGTGTGGAATCGACGCTGCCGTAGTAGCACGCGAACGGCACCTCGCGCAGCGCGGCCATCTCCCCGCCGCGCATCTCGTGCAGGATCTTGCCGGGCTCGGCGTCCGCTAGCGGGTCGGTCTGCTTGGCCTGGTGAAAGGCGAGCCGGCGCAGCACGCCGAGCGCGATGCGCGGATCGACCCACAGCATCTGCATCGCGGTGATCAGGCCGTCGCGGCCGAACGTGGTCGAGTACCAGGGAATGCCGGCATAGGGATAACGTCCCTGGGGCGTCTGCGTCATCAGGATGTTGAGGTCGGCCATCGCCTGGCACAGCACCTCGTTGAAGATGTCGTTGGAGGTCTCGATGCTGGCGGTGCCCATGGCGGATTTGCGCATCTCGCGGCGATGCGCCAGCAGGCTGCGAAAGAACCGGCCAGGCTTCTGTCCTTCCGGCGCATTGCAGGAGGCGGCGACGAACAGCGAAGCAGTCTCGTGCGGCGCCAGGTCGAAATGATAGGTCGCGACGTTGACGGCAAGACGCGTCGGTCGCGGATCGAAGTTGAGCGCAGTGGTGCGCGTGACGCCGTCGAGCCCGCGATATTCGAGCATCACGTCGGACGGTCCCTCGAGCCTGCTCGCGCCGACGCCGCGGCGCGGACGGGTCGAGCCGCGCACCTCGAACAGATCGGCGAAGTCGTTGTCGAACATCAGCCGCAGGTCGAAGCTCGCGCGATGCTCGCCGTGATTCTGCAGACCGATACGCTGATAGGCGGTGCCTCGCCACAGGAAGATCGTGCGCACGATGTGCAGCATGTCCTTGGGCAGCACCAGGCGGCCATGCTGGTAGATGTCGGGATTGGTAAGATCGATCGTCAGCGCCGAATTGTCGTCGCGCAGGCTCGATCCCAGGAGTAGCGGCTGGACGTCATCCAGCATCAGCTCCAGGCGGGCGAGATAGCGTGTGTCGGCATTGAACAGGCCGTCCGGCCCGCCGGCCGAGGCGCCGATATCGCCATGACCGTCGAGCACGATGAACGTATCGTCATGTTTGAGCGAGCGCCGCGGCCGCGCCGCGGGCCCGGTCATCGGAATGTAGAACGGCTGCTCGGCGACCGGTTCGTCCGGCCGTGATGCTAATGCGATCTGGGTTGCGACTTCGGCCGCCATGTGGACCTCGTGCGTTGTCTGATTGCGCTTCGGGGACGCAACTCAACCCGTTGATACTCAGTCAGACGCCCCCTTGCCGCTGGCGCGGCATGCCCTGCCCCCGCTTATGCCGCGAACTTCGCCAGCCTGCTCATTTCCTGGGTGACGAGCTCGCGATACGGACCCTCGCCCTGCATCAAGCGATCCGGCGGGCCGTCCTCGAGGATCTTGCCGGCCTTCAGCACCACCACGCGGTCGAAATTGCGCAAGGTGGCGAGACGGTGCGCGATCGCGATCACGGTGCGGCCGCGCATGAGCCGACTGAGCGCTTCGCGGATCGCCTCCTCGGATTCGCTGTCCAGGGCCGCAGTAGCCTCGTCCAGCAGCAGGATCGGCGCGTCCTTCAGGAACGCGCGCGCGATCGCGATGCGCTGGCGCTGGCCGCCCGACAGCTTGACGCCGCGGTCGCCGACCATGGTGTCGAGCCCGTCCGGCAAGCTCTCGACGAAATCGCAGCGCGCCGCGATCGCCGCCCGCAGCACCTCGTCGTCGGTCGCGCTCGGCCTGCCGTAGCGAATGTTCTCCAGAATGGAGCGGTGGAAAAGCGAGATGTCCTGCGGGACCACGGAGATGGATTCGCGCAGGCTCTGCTGCGTGACCCTGGCGATGTCCTGCCCATCGATCGTGATGTTGCCGGACTGCACGTCGTAGAAGCGCTGCAGCAGCGTAAACAGGCTCGACTTGCCGCCACCGGACTGGCCGACCAAGCCGACGCGCTGCCCCGGATGGAGCCGCAACGTGAAGCGATCGAAGATCTTCTGACCGCCCGGATACTGGAAGCTGATGTTGTTGAAGGCGATCGCGGCACCGCTTTTGACCAGCGGCTCGGCTTCGGGGTGATCGCGCAGCTCGTGCGGCTGCAGCAGCGTCGCGATGGCTTCGCTCAGCCGCGCGACATGCTGAGTGACATCGACCAGGGCCACCGCGAGGTCGCGCGTCGCGTTGAGGATGGTCAGGCCTAGCGTACATACCAGCACCACGTCGCCGGTGGTCGCACCGCCCTTCTGCCACAGCGAGATGGCCCATGCCATCAACGCGATCGTCAGCGCGATAGTGACGGATGCGTGCAGGATTCGGAGCTTCTCCAGATAACGAAGGCTGCGGCCGCGTGCTACCAGTTCCCGATTCACGGTTGCGTCAAATCGATCATGTTCGTGGCTGAGTCCGCAGAACGCCCGTACCAGCGGCATGTTGGAGATCACATCGACCATCTCGCCATCCACGATAGCCGCCTTGTCGGCGAAATCATCGTGCAGCGGCTTGCCCGCAGCGGCGAGACGGAACATCGCGACCACCATGCTGCCTGCGATCACGATCAGTCCGAAGGTCATCGGAATGCTGACCGTCCCGATCAGGCAGATCGCCGAGACCGTGGCGAAGCATGGTGGAAACACGTTCCAGACGAACATGTTCTCCACCGTGAAAACGGCGTTGGATGTGGCCGTGATGCGGCTCGACAACATGCCGGGCAGACGATCGCCGAAGTAGCTCGGTGCATGACCGGTGAGATGCCGGAAGATGTCGCGGCGCAGATCCCCGGTCACACCGACGAAGGTGAAGCTCGCGATCCAGCTCGCCACGCGCCACAGCAGATTGTCGGCGCCGATCAGCACCATCAGCACCGCAAACGCCGTCCAGACGTTCCCGCCGCCGCCAGGTCCCGCTGACAACGTATCGACCAGAAACTTGACGCCATATTGCGTGCCCACTGAACAGCCAACTGCACCGACGACGGCCAAGAAGATGATGAGATGCGAGACCGGGCGCTGGCGCAGATAGCGCAGGACGAAGGGAAAAGGCCGGTGCGCGTAGCCTGAAAGCTGATCCATGTGACTTCCGTTATGTGGGAGAATTGCTGTTACCGGCACCCATTCGCTCGATTGAACGACGAACTCTTTTGTTCGGTTCCCACCTCATCACCATCGAAGCGCCACCGTTATCCAACATCGACCGCGGCGTAGGCTTGGAAGCACCAGATGGCATCAATGAGACCTCAGTCCGAAACCGTGTGTCAAAGAAACAACAATTGTTGAAAGGAACTTCGCAAATGCGAGAACGTTCCAGCTTTGGCGTGTCGGTGCCACAGGGGGCTTCCATCCAAATAATCACAGATAGGAGACAGTGAGATGCGCATCGCGCAGGTTGCTCCATTGACGGAGGCTGTGCCACCGAAGCTGTATGGCGGGACAGAGCGGGTGGTACATTGGTTGACCGAAGAGCTCGTGGCGCTCGGCCACGACGTCACGCTCTTTGCGAGCGGTGATTCCCAAACTTCGGCAAGACTGTGCGCGACTTGGCCGAAAGCCCTGCGTCTCGACGGCTCGGTGCGTGATCCCAACGCGCTGCATATGGTGATGTTGGAGAACGTGCGACAGAAATGCGACGACGAGGAGTTCGATTTCCTGCATTTCCATCTCGACTACTACCCGTGGTCATTGTTCTACCGTCAGCCCACGCCATTCCTCACAACTTTGCATGGCAGGCTTGATTTACCGGAGCATCAGCCCGTGTTCTCGGTATTCTCGGATGTGCCCGTTGTGTCGATCTCGGACGCCCAGCGGCGGCCGGTTCCGAACGCCAATTGGGTCCGCACTGTCCTGCACGGCCTGCCCGAGAAGCTGCTGATGCCGCAACCAGCGACGCCGAGCTATCTTGCCGTGCTCGGCCGCATCGCGCCTGAAAAGGGCGTCGACCGTGCGATCAAGATCGCAATGCGCTGCGGCATCCCGCTCAAGATCGCCGCCAAGGTCGACCGCGCCGACCAGGACTACTACGACCAGCTCATCTACCCAATGATCAACGGCAATCCGCTGGTCGAATATATCGGCGAGATCAGCGATCACGAGAAGTCGGAGTTTCTCTCCGGCGCCATCGGCCTGTTGCTGCCGATCGACTGGCCGGAGCCGTTCGGCCTCGTCATGATCGAAGCGATGGCCTGCGGCACGCCTGTCATCGCTTATAACCGCGGCTCGGTGCCGGAGGTGATCGACCCCGGCATCACTGGATTTGTCGTGGAGGACGAGCTTAGCGCGGTTGCCGCAGTTGGTCAGTTGTCGCAGCTGAGCCGAGCACGCGTCCGCGAACGGTTCGAGACCCGCTTCACCGCGCGGCGGATGGCGCTGGACTACCTCGCCGCCTATCGCAGCCTGATGGAGGCCGCCGAGCCGCGCATCAAGCTGGTCAGTAGCGCCGAGTAATCGGAGCTTCCGCTCGCATGCAATCTCGCAAGCCCTCCCCGGGGCTTGCGAGATGAGCAAGGTCCGCCGTCACCTTCTATTGCACCGCATATTGTAAGCGTCATCCGACGCCGCTAGCATCCCTCCCAATCAACAAGCGAACGGACGCACGGACGAAAGCACCGGCGCCGGATGCATTAAAGGGGGAAGCGGCATGACCGGGGACCGTCAGGATTCCATTCCGCGCAAGGCCGGCCATACGCGGCGAACCGGACCGGAGCGGGCCAGCCGCCGAGAATTCCTCCTCAAGGCCGGCGGCGCGATCGCCGCGGGCGCCTTTGGTGCGGTGCCGCTGCGCGGCTGGGCCGCCGATCCCATCAACATCGGCGCGCTCTATCCGACCACCGGCAGCATGGCGCAGATCGGCGTCGGCTGCGTCGCCGCAGCCAAGCTCGCGGTCGACATGGTCAACGAAGCCGGCGGCATCAAATCGCTCGGCGGCGCCAAGCTCAACCTGATCGTTTCAGACGTGCAGAGCGACACCACGGTCACTCGCACCGAGACCGACCGGCTGATCACCGGCAACAAGCTATCGGCGATCCATGGCTGCTATGCCAGCGCGCTGACGCTGATCGCGAGCGAGGTCTGCGAGCGCGCCAAGGTGCCGATCATCACCGGCTCAAGCTCCGATCAGCTCAACAAGGGTCGCCGCTTCACGTTCACGCCGTTCGCCCGCGCTTCACAATTCGCCAAGACGCAGTTGCAGATGGCGAGGCTGGTCAGCGAACAGCCGAAGGTCGCCGTGATCTTCGAGAACACCGCCTTCGGCACCTCGACGTCGAACGGTCTGAAGGAGCAGGCAGCCGGCGAAGGAGTCGAGATCGTGATGTTCGAGCCGTATTCGGCCGGCTTCACCGATGCCAGCCCACTGATCAACAAGGTGAAGGCCTCCGGCGCCAACACCCTGTTCTCGATCTCCTATCTGAACGATCTCATCCTGATCGTACGCACGGTCCGGCAGGTCGGCCTCAACATCGCGATCAATGGCGGCTCCGGCGGATTCGTGATGCCGGATTTCTACAAGAATGTCGGCGAAGCGGCCGAAGGCCTGCAAGGCGTGGCGCACTGGAATCACGATGTCAGCGAGGACGCGCAGAAGGTCAACGCCGAATTCAAGAAGCGCACCGGCGAGTTCGCCTTCGAATATGCCGGCGGCCTGGTGGCGCAGACCTTCATGCTGGCGGATGCACTCGAGCGCGCCGCCTCCGCCGATCCGCAGAAAGTGCGCGAGGCCCTGTCGACCCTCGATGTCTCCTCCGGCTACGCCGCGATGGCGCCGGGCGGCAAGGTGAAGTTCGGTCCCGACGGCAAGAACATCTACGGGCGTCCCGTCGGCGTGCAATGGCAGAAGAGTGATCTCGTTAGCGTCTTTCCCAAGGACGACGCCCGCGCGCCGCTCCTGAAAACCTGATCGCCGGCGGGTCCAGATGTTCGAGACCATCGTCCAGGCCGTCATCAACGGCCTGCTCATCGGCGGCATCTATGCGCTCGTCAGCATCGGCGTCACGCTGATCTTCGGCGTCGTCAAGATCGTGAATTTCGCCCAGGGCGAGTTCGTGATGCTCGGGATGTACATCTCGTACTATCTTGCCAGCCAATTCGGCGTCGATCCCATTCTATCGCTGGTGGTTTCGATGCCAGTGCTGTTCGCCGTCGGTGTCGCGATCCAGCATGTGCTGATCCGACGCGTGCTCGGGCCGAACGACATGCCGCAGATCTTCTTGACCTTCGCGCTGTCTCTGCTGCTGCTCAATCTGGCGCTGATGCTGTTCACGGCGAACTACCGCACCGTCCACACCTCCTATTCCGACGCGGCCTTCCATCTCGGTGGGCTCTACATTCCCGTGGCCAAGCTGATCGCCTTTGTCGTGGCGATGGGCCTGAGCGGCGCGCTCTGGCTGTTCCTGCACACCACCGATCTCGGCCGTGCGATGCGGGCCGCCTCGCAGAACCGTGACGTCGCAACGCTGATGGGCATCAACCCGAACCGGGTGTTCGCGGTGGCTTTTGGTGCGGCGCTGGCGCTCGCCGGCGCCGCCGGCTCGCTCTTGATGCCGTTCTATTCCGCCTATCCCTTTGTCGGCCAGACTTTCGTGCTGATGGCCTTCGTCGCCGTCGTGCTCGGCACACTCGGCAACGTGCCGGGCGCACTGATGGCGAGCCTGATGATGGGAGTCGCTGAATCGCTCGGCATTCAGTTCGTCGGCGCCGATTCCGGGCTGATCGTGGTGTTCGCGATGCTGCTGCTGACGCTCGCCTTCAAGCCGAACGGCCTCGGCCGCGGGAGGCTGCGCTCATGAGCGGCACCAAGACAATCCTACTCGTCGGCCTCGCAGTGGTCATGCTGGTCCTGCCGCAGCTCGTGACCAGCTCGTTCGCGCTCGACATCCTGATCCGCATCCTCTTATTCTCCTTCATCGGCGTCGCCTGGAACTTGATGGGCGGCTATGCCAAGCAACTCTCCCTCGGTCAAGCCGCCTATTTCGGGCTGGGCGCCTACACCTCGACGCTGATGCAGATCGATTTCGACATCTCGCCGTGGATCGGCATGGTCGCCGGCGGCGTGGTGGCTGCACTTGCCAGCCTGCCGATCGGCTGGCTCTGCTTCCGCCTGCGCGGCCCCTATTTCACGATCGCCACCATTGCGACCGCGCAAGCGCTGATGCTGATCTTCCTCAAATTCCGCGACTTCGCCTGGGGCGCCGAGGGCACCACGATCCCGAATCTCGGCTCGGCGCCACTGATGCTGCAGTTCGAGGGCAAGGCCGCCTATTACTACGTCGCGCTCGGCCTGCTCGCGCTTGGTCTTCTCGTCACCTTCCTGATCGAGCGCTCCTTCATCGGCTATTACCTAGTCGCGATCGGCGAGGACGAGGATGCGGCGGAGGCGATCGGCGTCAATGCCCCGCGCATCAAGCGCGACATCTATATGATATCGGCATTCCTGACCGCGCTCGCCGGCACCTTCTATGTCCAGTACATCTACTTTATCGATCCCGCGACCGCCTTCAACTTCAACATCTCGATCGAGGCCGCGCTGGTCTCGATTGTCGGCGGCATCGGCACGCTGTGGGGACCCGTCATCGGCACCGTGCTCCTGGAGACGACATCGGCGCTGCTGCAGAGCTGGCTCGGCTCCTCGACCGGTGGCGTGCAGCTCACCGTCTACAGCCTGATCCTGATGGCAGTGATCCTGTGGCGGCCGACCGGATTGATGGGCGTGCTCCACGACATCCTTGAGCGTCATCGGCAGCGCCATCCGATAAAGACCGCCAAGGCTGCGCCATGACCGATGCGCTCGTCATCAGCGGACTCTCCAAGCGCTTCGGCGGCCTGCGCGCCGTGCAGGATGTCAGCTTCACCGTGCGGGAGAACGAGACATTGGCGCTGATCGGTCCCAACGGCGCCGGCAAGACCACGAGCTTCCATCTGATCACCGGATTCCACCGCCCCGATTCCGGCTCGGTGCGCGCCTTCGGACGGGAGATCGTCGGCCTGCGGCCGCACGATGTCTGCGCCCATGGGCTGGCGCGCACTTTCCAGGTGGGAAAACCGTTCGGCGCGATGACGGTGCTCGACAACGTCATGACCGGCGCCTTCCTGCGCGACCGCCGCGTCGCCGCAGCCCGCGACAAGGCGCTCGAAGTGATCGAGTTCGTCGGGCTCTCAGCGCGCGCCCGCACCAAGGCGAAGGACCTGACCACCATCGACCAGCGCCGGCTGGAGATGGCGCGGGCGCTGGCGACCCAGCCGAAGATCCTGCTGCTCGACGAGGTGATGGCCGGCCTCAACCCGGCCGAGATCGATCAGGCGGTGGCGCTGGTCGGCAAGCTCTCGGCAAGCGGCCTCACCATCGTCATCGTCGAGCATGTCATGCGCGCAATCATGGCGGTGGCACGGCACATCGTCGTGCTCGACCACGGGCAGAAGATTGCGGAAGGAGCGCCCAAGGACATCGTGGAAAACCCCGAAGTGATCCGTGCCTATCTCGGCTCCGGCTATGCGCATCCGCCCACGACAGGAGGCGGACATGCTTGAGCTGAGTGGCGTCAGCGCCGCCTACGGCTCGGTCCCGGCGCTATCAGATGTCTCGATCACGATCGACGCTGGCGAGGCCGTCGGCCTGCTCGGCGCCAACGGCGCCGGCAAGAGCACGACCTTGCGTGCGATCTCGGGCCTGATCCGGCTCACGGCGGGCATGATCACGTTCGACGGCGCCGACCTAACGGCGTGCGCTCCCTACCGGATTCCGGAGCTCGGCATCGCGCATGTGCCGGAAGGCCGCCAGGTGTTTCCGGAAATGACGGTGCAGGAGAACCTCGAGATCGGCGCCTACGTGCCGAAGGCCAAGGCCGAGCGCGCGCGCGCCATGGAGTTGGTCTACGGCATCTTCCCGCACCTCGCCGACCGCAGAAAACAGCTCGCTGGCACCATGAGCGGCGGCGAGCAGCAGATGCTCGCGGTCGGCCGCGGGCTGATGCTCAGGCCGCGGCTGCTCATGCTGGACGAGCCGTCGCTGGGCTTAGCTCCCGTCATGACCGATGTCACCTTCGAGAAGATCGGCGAGATCCACAAGATGGGCACTGCGATCCTGCTGGTCGAGCAGAACGTCAGCCGTGCGCTGGCGCTGGTGCAGCGCGCCTATGTGCTGGAAAGCGGCCAGGTGACGCTGCAGGGCACCAGCGCCGAGCTTGCCGGCAACAGGGAGGTGCAAGCGGCGTATCTGGGGATTTGAGTGCGCCGCCTTGCGCGACCATCAAGCTGCCGCGGTCGAGATCATCAGGCTGCGCGCCGACGGTGTGCTCGTCGGCGCCAGCCCGAGTTGGAACTGCTCGGAGGCCGCGCGCAACACCTGCGAGGTGGCCGCCGAGAATCTCGGGGCGCGATCCCGTCACCGGGCAGGACGACGATACGCATGAGGTCACTCCCTTGCTGGATGGCTACGCTGGTCGAGCATGCGCACAGCAACGATGTCACGCGATTGTTAGCGGACGAATTGTGAGCTGTCCCGCACGCAAAAGGGCGGATCGCGCATACGCCCATGCGCTGGCCTCACTGGGAGACATGCCGGTTCGTAGTATATGCCTCGGATAGGCGCGCCACGCGCAGTGAAGGGCCCGGAATGTCCAACCGCCAGCAAGCCGCCAAGGACGCGGTAAGAGATGCCGCGCCCGGCGCTGCCGCGAGCGATGGCCTGCCTTGGGAGCAGCGCCGCTGGGCGGTGGCCGCGATCTTCACCGCGCTGGCGATGGCCTCGCTCGATACCGCGATCGCCAACATCGCGCTGCCCGCGATCTCGGCCGACCTTCATGTCAGCCCCGCGGAAGCGGTCTGGGTGGTGAATGTCTATCAGATCGCGCTGGTCGCGACTCTGCTGCCGCTCGGCGCGCTCGGCGAGATCGTCGGCCATCAGCGCATTTATCTGGGTGGCCTCTTGCTGTTCACGCTGGCCTCGGTCGGCTGCGCGCTGGCATGGTCGCTGCCGAGCCTGCTGGTCGCCCGGACGCTACAGGGCTTGGGTGCCAGCGGCATCATGGCCGTGAACGCGGCACTGGTCCGCTTCGTCTATCCGAGCCGGATGGCAGGTCGCGGCTTCGGCCATAACGCGCTCGTCGTCGGCGTCGCCTTCACCTTCGGTCCGACCATCGCGTCCGGCATTCTCGCATTCGGCCCCTGGCCCTGGCTGTTCGCGGTCAACCTGCCGTTCGGCGTCGTAGCGATGCTGATCGGTGCCCGCATGCTGCCGCCGACACCGCGCACCGGCCATTCCTTCGATTTTCCCGGCGCCCTGCTCGCTGCAACCTGCCTCGGCCTGTTCATCACCGGCATCGGCAGCGCCGCCCATGGCGCCACCGCCATCACCGTCATCATCGAGCTTGCCGCAGCTCTCTTGCTCGGCTTCTTCCTGCAGCGGCGACATGCCGACCATCCGGCGCCGATGCTGCCGATCGACCTGTTCCGCCGAGCACTGTTCGCGCTGTCGGCTGCAACCGCGGTCTGCTCCTTTGCCGTGCAGGGCCTCGCCTTCGTGTCACTGCCGTTCTACTTCGAGGACATACTGCATCGCTCACAGGTCGAGACAGGCTTCTTCCTGACGCCCTGGCCGCTGGTGGTCGCGATCATGGCGCCGATCGGCGGCCATCTCTCCGATCGCTATCCCGCCGGACTGCTCTGCGGCGCTGGGCTCGTGCTGCTTTGCACTGGCATGGCCCTGTTGGCGCTGCTGCCGGCCGAGCCCAGCGTCGTCAACATCGTCTGGCGCATGGTCGTGTGCGGCATCGGTTTCGGCTTCTTCCAGACTCCGAATCTGAGAGCGATCATGTCGAGCGCGCCGCCACACCGCAGCGGCAGCGCCAGCGGCATCGTCGCGACCGCGCGCCTGACGGGACAGACCACTGGCGCCGCGCTGGCCGCGCTCTGTTTTACGCTCGCGGGCCGCGAGGGTGCAACACTGGCGCTCGCGCTCGGCGCGGGCTTTGCCGCGCTCGGCAGCGTGATGAGCTTCCTGCGGCTCGCCGTCGCGCCGCCGGGCGGCAGCTAATCGTCGCAGCAACACCGCACGGCAAAGCATCTTCCGCTATGGCCTAAGCTTTTTTTGCGCGCCACAGACGCAGATTCTTGATTTGAACGATTCCAGCGCCCGGTCCAAATTCGCGCCCTGCAGTTCAACTGGCGAGTTGAACGAACCGGGGATATGCGATGGCAAACCTGACGATCAATGGAAAGACTTTCGATCTCGATGTCGAGCCCGATACGCCGCTGCTGTGGGCGATCCGCGAGAACGCGGGACTGACCGGCACCAAATATGGCTGCGGCATCGCACAATGCGGCGCCTGCACCGTGCATATCGACGGCGTCGCAATGCGCTCCTGCGGCATCTCCGTATCGGAGGCGAGCGGCAAGCAAATCACAACCATCGAGGGAATCGCCACCAACGGCGTGCTGCACAAGGTGCAACAGGCCTGGATCGAGAACGACGTGCCGCAATGCGGCTACTGCCAGAGCGGCATGATCATGGCCGTGGCGGCGCTGCTGAAGGACAATCCCAAGCCGACCGATCAGGACATCAACGACACCATCACGAATATCTGCCGCTGCGGCACCTTCCAGCAGGTGCGCGAAGCGATCCATGCCGCGGCGAGCGCGTGAAGGGGGCGTCCATGAATAAGCATGTTGTGACGCCCAAGCTCAATCGCCGCGCTTTCGTGATCGGTGCGGCCACGCTCGGCAGCGGTCTTGCGCTCGGCCTCGACATCCCCTTCGGCGGCCCGCAGCCCGTTCGCGCCGCCGATGGCACGCCAGAGGTCAACGCCTGGGTCGTGATCCGGCCGGACGACACCGTGGTGATCCGCATCGCGCGCTCGGAGATGGGCCAGGGCACGCTCACTGGACTAGCCCAGCTCGTCGCCGAGGAACTCGAATGCGACTGGAGCAAGGTGACGACGGAATATCCGACGCCGGGCCAGAACGTCGCCCGCAAGCGCGTCTGGGGCGAATTTTCGACTGGCGGCAGCCGCGGCATCCGCACCTCGCAGGACTATGTGCGCAGGGGCGGCGCGACCGCACGCATGATGCTGATCCAGGCCGCGGCGAACGACTGGAGCGTGCCGGCTTCCGAATGCTCTGCCGCCAACAGCGTCATCACCCATACGCCATCCGGCCGCACCACAACCTATGGCAAGGTCGCTGAAGCCGCGGCGAAGCTGACGCCGCCGGCGGACGTCAAGCTGAAGGACCCGAAGGACTGGAAGCTGATCGGCAAGGGCGTCAAGCGGCTCGACACGCCCGACAAGGTCACGGGGGCAATGATCTATGGCATCGATTTCAAGCTGCCCGGAATGCTCAATGCCGCGATCAAGGACTGCCCGGTCACCGGCGGCAAGCTGAAGAGCTTTGACGAAGCTAAGATCGCCGGCATGAAGGGCGTCAAGAAGGTGGTGCGGGTCGGCGATACGGCCGTCGCGGTCATCGCCGATACCTGGTGGCACGCC
The DNA here is from genome assembly GCF_045571465.1 of Bradyrhizobium sp. STM 3557. Lineage (NCBI taxonomy): Bacteria > Pseudomonadati > Pseudomonadota > Alphaproteobacteria > Hyphomicrobiales > Nitrobacteraceae > Bradyrhizobium > Bradyrhizobium sp. STM 3557. The sequence continues at coordinate 2,941,261 of NZ_CP120697.1, read as the reverse complement.
AAGACCGCCCTCGACGCGTTGCCGATTGCCTGGGACGAAGGCCCGAACGCCAAGGTTTCCTCGGCTTCGATCGCGCAATGGCTCGCCGAGGGTCTCGACTCCGGCCCCGCCTATGTCGGCAACGAGAACGGCGACGTGAAGACCGCGCTTGCAGGTGCTGTGAAGAAGGTCGAGGCTGTCTACAACTATCCCTATCAGAACCACGCCAATATGGAGCCGCTGAATGCCACCGCGCTCTACACGCCCGACAAATGCGAGGTCTGGTGCGGCACCCAGAACGGCGAGGCGGCGTTCGCCGCCGTGCTGGAGGCGACGGGCTTGCCTGCCGACAAATGCGAGGTGCATAAGCTGATGCTCGGCACCGGCTTCGGCCGGCGCGGCCAGACCGACTATGTCCGCCAGGCCGTGCTCGTCGCCAAGGAGATGCCGGGCACGCCGGTCAAGCTGTTGTGGTCGCGTGAGGAGGATATGACGCATGGGCGCTATCATCCGGTCACGCAATGCAAGCTGACCGGCGGCTTCGATGCCGACAACAACCTCACTGCGCTGCACATCCGCATCTCCGGCCAATCGATCCTGTTCAGCCTGCGCCCGGAGGCGCTGGTCAATGGCAAGGACCCGGCGACCTTTGCGGGGTTCAATGCCTCGGGCGATGCGACGATCGGCTATTCGGTGCCGAATCTGCTGATCGAGCACTCCATGCGCAATCCGCACATCATTCCGGGCTTCTGGCGCGGGGTGAATGTGAACCAGAACGCGATCTATCTCGAATGCTTCATGGACGAGCTGGCGCAGGCGGCGGGCCAAGACCCGCTGGAGTTCCGGCGCAAGCTGATGAAGGACCATCCGAAGCATCTCGCGGTGCTCAATGCGGTGGCCGAGAAGATCGGCTGGGGCACCGAGGCGCCGCAGGGCGTTTATCGCGGCCTGGCGCAGCTCCACTCCTATGGCAGCTACGTCGCGGCAGCCGCGGAGATCTCGGTCACCGAGGGCACCAAGATCAAGGTGCACCGCATCGTCGCCTCCACCGATCCCGGCTACGCCGTCAACCCGGCGCAGATCGAGCGGCAGATCGCGGGCTCCTTCGTCTATGGCCTCTCCGGCCTGTTCTATGGCGGCTGCACCGTGAAGGACGGCCGCATCGAGCAGACCAACTTCGACACCTACAATTCGATGCGCATCAGCGAGATGCCGAAGGTGGAGTCGATCATCATGCCGAGCGGCGGCTTCTGGGGCGGCGTCGGCGAGCCGACCATCAGCGTCGCCGCACCTGCGGTGCTGAACGCCTACTTCGCCGCAACCGGCAAGCGCATCCGCTCGGTGCCGCTGCGCGACCAGAACATCAGCTTTGCTTGACACTCCGGCGGCGGTCTCATCGGAGAGACCGCCGCCGTGCTAAGCTGAACTCATGTCGACTGACCCAAAACATGCACTGACACGCAGGCAGGTTGTTGCCGCGATGGCCGCGACCACGGGCACGCTTGCTTTGCCGCATGTAGCGCGGGCACAATCCGCCGCGCGCGTCGTCGTGGTCGGCGGCGGCTTTGGCGGCGCGAGCTGCGCACGGGCGCTGCGCAAGGTGAGCCCGAAGCTCGACGTGACCTTGATCGAACCGAACGCCACCTTCACCTCCTGTCCTCTGAGCAATGAAGTCATCGCCGGTCTGCGTGACATCGCCGCCCAGCAGTTCACCTACGAGAAGATCGCGGCCGAAGGCGTGCGCGTGATCGCGCAGGCTGCGAGCGCCATCGATCCGCAGGCAAGAAAGGTGACACTCGCCGACGGCAGCGCGATCGCCTACGACCGGCTGGTGCTGTCGTCCGGCATCGATCTCGATTTCAAGGCCGTGCAAGGCTATGACGAGGCCGCGGCGGAAGAGATGCCGCATGCCTACAAAGCCGGCGCGCAGACGCTACTCTTGAAGCGACAGATCGAAGCCATGGACGATGGCGGCGTGGTCGCGATCGTGGTCCCGGCCAATCCCATGCGCTGCCCGCCGGCGCCCTACGAGCGCGCCAGCCTGATCGCGCACTATCTCAAGGCTAACAAGCCACGCTCGAAGGTGCTGATCCTGGACGCCAAGGATGAGTTCTCGCAGCAGCGGCTGTTCGAACGTGCGTGGAGCGAACTCTATGGCGGCCTGATCGAGCGCATTCCCCTGTCGCAAGGTGGCCGCGTCACCGAGGTCAATCCGACCGATCGGACGATCATCACGGAATTCGGCAACTACAATCCAGACGTCGCCAACGTCATCCCGCCGCATAAGGCGGGAAGCATCGCCGCCCTCGCCGGCGCCACCGATCACACCGGCTGGTGCCCGATCGATCCCGCGACCTTCGCGTCCAAACTGGTGCCTGATATCCACGTCATCGGCGACGCCTGCCTTGGCGGCGGCATTCCGAAATCGGCAGCGGCTGCACAGGCGCAAGGCAAGGCCTGCGCGACGATTGTCGCCGCGCAGCTCGCGGGCAAGACCCCGGAGAGCCCGACGCTGACGGGCGTCTGCTACAATATTGTCTCGCCCGGCTACGGCTTCTCGCTGGCAGGCGTCTATCAGCCCAAGGGCGACATTTTCGGCGAGGTCGAAGGCGGCGGCACCAGCCCGCTCGATGCGCCCCGCGAGACCCGCGCCAAGGAGGCGGAAGCGGCCACCACCTGGTACAAGAAACTGACGGTGGACGCCTTTGGCTAAGCTGCTCCCCGTGACCGCGTGCCTCGCTGCCCTCGCCTCGCCCGCGGTTGCGCAGTCGCTTGCGTCCTACACCGTCTCAGGCGACGGCATCGAACAGCCACTCACCGACATGCCAGGAGATGCGGCGCGCGGGCGGGCGCTGGTCGCCGAGCGTTCCTCGACTTGCATTCTCTGCCATTCCGCGCCGCTGCCGGAGGTCCGGTTCCAGGGCGATCTGGCACCAAATCTAGCTGGCGCCGGCAGTCGCTGGAGCGTTCCGCAATTGCGCCTGCGCCTGGTCGATGCTGCGCGCCTCAATCCAGCAACCATCATGCCGTCCTATTATCGCACGGACGGATTGGAACGCGTCGGCCGCACCTGGCAGGGCAAGCCGATACTCACAGCGGAACAGATCGAGGATATCGTGGCCTACCTCGCAACCCTGCGCGACTGAGATCATATGACCCCTATGCGCAACGCATCAGACATCTCGCGCCGCCACGTCCTGCAGCTTGCGGGCACTGCCGCCCTCTCGGGCGCGCTGCCCGTTGTCACCGTGCGCCCCGCCAGCGCAACGCCGGCGATGCTGGCCTCGGCAATCCGTGATCTCGTTGGCGAAGCCGCGGTCAAGGTCGGCAAGGTCAAGCTCGAGATTCCGCCGCTGGTCGAGAACGGCAACACCGTGCCGATGACGGTGAGCGTGGACAGCCGGATCACAGCGGAGGATCACGTCAAGAGCATCCATGTCTTCAATGAGAAGAACCCGCAGCCGAACATCGGCAATTTCCATCTCGGCCCGCGGGCCGGCCGCGCCAAGGTCACGACCCGTATCCGGCTTGCCGACAGTCAGAAGGTGACCGCGATCGCGCAGCTCTCCGACGGCTCGTTCTGGTCGGGCAGCGTCGACGTCATCGTTACGCTGGCCGCCTGCACCGAGGAGGTGCCGTGATGGCGTCTGCCCTCGTCAATGTGCCGTCCAAAGCGAAGAGAGGCGCGGTCATCGAGATCCGCACGTTGATGTCGCACATTATGGAGCCTGGCTATCGCCGGACGGCCGCGGGCGATCTCGTGCCGCGCAACATCATCACCAGCTTCACCTGCCGTTTCAACGGCGAGGAGATCTTTCGCGCCGACCTGTTTCCGGCGATCGCGGCCAATCCGTTCCTCTCCTTCTTCACGGTCGCAACCGATAGCGGCAGGTTCGAGTTCGAATGGATCGGCGACAACGGCTTTGTCGCCAACGCCTCTGCTGCGATTACGGTCGAAGCATGATGCGCCTGCGCCGGCTGCTGTTGGGCATCGCGGTCTTGACCGCACTGCCCGCGCTGGCGTCGGAGATCCCAGCCGCCGAACGGCGGTCGGGCTATACGTTCATGGCACCAGACACCAAGGCGATGCAGGATGACGACACGGCCAATCCGGGCATGCTGGCGGTCATGGACGGCGAAGCGCTGTGGAATGCGAAGGTCGGGGATGCCAACAGGTCCTGCGCCGATTGCCACGGCGATGCGAGCGTCAGCATGAAGGGGGTCGCGGCGCGCTATCCGGCATTCGACAAGCCGCTTGGCCGCCCCGTGGATATCGAGCAGCGTATCAATCTCTGCCGCAAAGACCATCAGCAGGCCAGCCCGTTTGCCAATGAGAGCCGCGAATTGCTTGCGCTCACCGCCTTCATCGGCAGGCAATCGCGTGGACTGCCGATCACATCGGGCGACGACGACGCGCTCGCGCCATTCGTCGCGCGCGGCCACGAGCTGTTCATGCAGCGGCAGGGACAGCTCAACCTCGCCTGCACCAATTGCCACGATGACAATTGGGACAAGCATCTCGCCGGCGCTCCGATCACGCAAGGCCAGCCCAACGGCTATCCGGAATATCGGCTGGAATGGCAGGCCATGGGCTCGCTGCAACGGCGCATCCGCAGCTGCATGACCGGCATCCGCGCGCAAGCCTACGACTTCGGCTCGCTCGACATGGTCGCGCTCCAGCTCTATCTGATGTCGCGTGCGCGCGGCATGCCGATCGAGACGCCGGCGGTGCGCCCGTAAGAGCCATCCACAATCTCTGCTGTCGTCCCGGCCTTGAGCCGGGACCCATAGTCACAGGCTGCAGTTTGATGCTAGATGGTTGTGGAGACTGTCCTCACAACGCTCCCGCCGCGGCGTATGGGTCCCGGCGTTCGCCGGGACGACACTGATTGCGCGGCGACATCCAGTACCTCTGACCTCGCAATGATGAAATTTCTTTCGGAACCTACCCCTTCGCCTGCACCACCATGAACAGACGGCGGAACGGAAACAGCGTCTTGCCGGCTTCATTGCGCGGATAGGCTTTGGCGACGGGCTCGCCATAGGCCGCCTCAAAGGCCACCTTCTCGTCGCCATCCAGCACATCTAGATAGCGGGTCAGCCAGGTGCCCTTGGTCCATTCCTTGACCGGGTTCTCGCCTTCGAGCACCTGCAGATACTCGGTTTCCCAAATGTCGATATTGTCGGCATGGGGCGCCAGTACGCCATGATAGAATTGCGGCTCATGCACCGGCGGCGGCGTCAGCAGGTGTTCGAGCTTCGCACGCCATGGCCCGTTCAGCGCGGTCTCGGCGGCCAACACATGCGAAGGCGCGGTAAAGTTGCGCGGCATCTGCACCGCGAGGAAGCCGCCCGCTGCGACGCTCGTCATGAGAGTCGGAAAGAGCGTGGAGTGATCCGGCAGCCAATGCAGCGCCGCATTGGAGTAGACGAGGTCATACTGCTTTGGCGGCTGCCAAGATGCGAGGTCGGTGTGCCGCCATTCGACATCAGGGGCGGCCTTGCGTCCTGCAGCGACCATCTCGGCCGAGCCCTCGACGCCGGTCACGGTCGCCTCGGGCCAGCGCTCCTTGAGAAGCTTCGTCACATTGCCCGCGCCGGCGCCGAGATCGACAATGGCCCGCGCCGGCAAATCCGGAATGCGCGCCAGCAGGTCGAGCGCCGGCCGCAACCTTTGGCCAGCGAATTTCAGATATTGCTGCGGATTCCAGACCATGGCGCCAACCTTGTCGTCGTGATGCGATGGCTCGTTCTATGGCTCAAGCCCCTCGCATCTCAAGCAAGGAAAACTGAAGGAGCCTCAGCAAGACTTAGCATCGCGGAATCGCCGATCGCTCCGCACCCGCCCTGCTCTACGCGCTCATGGCCTTGAGCACGGCGACGGAGTCCGCGACCCAGCCGAAGATGCCGCCCTGCGCCTTGATCATCTTGAGGCCCATCTCGTGGAATTCGGGGAAGTAGGATGCGCAGCCGTCCGCAATCACGACGCAACGGTAGCCGCGGTCATTGGCCTCGCGCACCGTGGTGTTGACGCAGACCTCGGTGGTGACGCCGCAGACCAGGAGGTTCTCGATGCCGTGCTGCTTCAGCACGTTTCCGAGTTCGGTCGCGTAGAACGCGCCCTTGCCCGGCTTGTCGATGACGACCTCGCCCGCGAATGGATAAAGCTCGGGGATGATGTCATGGCCGGCCTCGCCGCGGATCAGGATACGCCCCATCGGCCCGGGATCGCCGATGCGCAAAGACGGCGCGCCGCGCTCAATCTTTGCCGGCGGCGCATCGGAGAGGTCAGGCAGGTGCCCTTCCCTGGTGTGGACGACAAGCATGCCTGATTTGCGCGCAGCCGCGAGCACCTTGCCGATCGGCGCCACCGCGCTTGCGAGCAGCGAGACATCATTGCCGAGCGTCTCGCCAAAGCCTCCCGGCTCCATGAAATCGCGCTGCATGTCGATGATGACGAGCGCCGTCTTCCCCCAATCGAGCGCGATCGGATCGGGCTCGGCGATCACCACGCCGACTGCTGGCGTTACGTCCGTCATGGCCGACTTCCCCCTGCGAGAATTCGCTCGCTGCAGAATGAAGCAAGCACCATGCCATTGTATACAACGTCGCACGGTACGCGGCCCCTAGACGGAAGATGCCGCCCGGAGGCGGCATCTCGCGTGTCAAATCGGATTGCGCAGGGATTACGACGCTTGAGCCTGTCGCGGCGCCGGCTTGCGCTCCATCGGATGGATGTCGATGCCGCGCAGGCGGCCCAGCCGCAGCACGTCCATCGACAGCCTGCGATCGATGCGGTCGCGGTCCAGCACCCGGATCAGGTCGTCGACGCCGTTGATATCGACGCCGTCGAGCTTGATCACGACGTCGCCGGGCAACAGACCAGCGCGCGCCGCCGGACCGTCCGGTTCGATCTGCATCAACAGCGCGCCCATCTTGTTCTCGACGCCGGCCAGCACCGCATGCCGCCGCGGGATCGGCGCGGTCTGCCCGGACACGCCGATATAGGCGCGCCGGACATAGCCGTGCCGGATAATCTCCGACAGCACGAACTGCGCCGTGTTGCTGGCGACCGCAAAGCAGATGCCCTGCGCGCCCTGGATGATGGCGGTGTTGACGCCGATCACCTCGGCCGCCGACGATACCAGCGCGCCGCCGGAATTGCCGGGGTTGAGCGCGGCATCGGTCTGGATCACGTCCTCGATGGTCCGCCCCGAGACCGAGCGGATCGAGCGGCCGAGCGCGGATACCACGCCGGCGGTCACCGTCGACTCGAATCCCAGCGGATTGCCGATCGCGACCACCAGTTGGCCGCGCCGCAAGGTCTTGGAATTGCCGAGCGACGCATAAGGCAGGTCACGCGAGCCATTGGCACGCAGCAGCGCCAGATCGGTGTCGGGATCGACGCCGAGCACATGTGCATCCGTCACGACACCTTCGGTGTCGCGCAGCCGGATCTCTTTCGAGGTGCCGACCACATGGCTGTTGGTCAGCACCAGTCCGTCCGGCGAGATGACGATGCCGGAGCCGAGGCCGCCGCGCTCACCGCGGTGGCCGGATTTCGGGCCGGTCTCGACGCGCACGACAGCCGGGCCGACACGCTCCGTCACCGCAATGACGGCGTTGGAATAGGCGTCGAGCAGAGCCCGGTCATCGACGGGAGAGGCTTCAGACGTTTGCGCCGGCGACAGGTCGTCGCCGGCGAAATCAGAGGTAAAATCCAACATGGCGATTTCCTTTGCCACGTCAGATGGGTAGCTGTCCCCTGCCGTGCAAGGGAGCAGCCGAGCCGGCTAGTCCACCGCGCCGGTCACTTTGGCGCGCACTGCCTTGACTGCATCGGCCGTGACGGGCGAGGCGGCGTTGCCCCAGCTGTTGCGGACATAGGTGACGACGGCGGCGATCTGCTCGTCGTTGAGCCGATAGCCGAATGACGGCATCGTCGGCGCGGTCGGATGGCTCGCCGTCGCAGCCGCCTGTGCACCTGTGATGACCACATGGATGAGCGACGACGGATCGTCTTGCGTTGCGATCGTGGCGCCCGCGAGCTTCGGGAACACGTGCGCAATGCCCTCGCCCTTGCGGGTATGGCACGCCATACAGGTGTCGACGAAGATCGCCTCGCCGACCTTCATCCGGCGATCGTCCGCCGAGACTGGGCTCGGCGCCGGCGTGCCGGTCGCGCCCCGCTCCTTCAGATAGACCGCCATCGCCTTCAAATCCGCATCCGGCATTTTCGCAGTCGAGTTCTCGACCACGTCCTTCATCGGACCCGAGGCGATCACGCCGCGCGCCTGTCCCGTCTTCAGGTACTGGACGACCTCGTCGACCGACCATTTGCCGAGGCCCGCTTGCGCGTCGTTGGTGATATCAGGTGCGGTCCAGTTGTCGACCACGCCGCCCTGCAGATATTTGTCGGATTTGTTGGCGCCGAAAGCGTTCAGCGGCGTGTGACAAGCGCCGCAATGGCCGAGGCCCTCGACCAGGTAGGCGCCGCGGTTGAAGTCCTCCGACTTGTTCGGATCAGGCTTGAACGCGCCCGGCGTGAAGAACAACGCATTCCAGGCGGCCATCGAGGTTCGGATGCTGAACGGGAACGGCAGCGTGCTCCGATTAACGGTGTTCGAGACCGGATCGAGCGAACGCAGGTAAGCGTAGATCGCATCGGAATCCGCGCGCGTCACCTTGGTGTAGTAGGTGTACGGGAATGCCGGATAGAGCCGCGTGCCGCCCGGCCGTTTGCCCTCATGCATGGCGCGGGCGAAGTCGTCCGCACTCCAGCTGCCGATGCCGGTTGCATTGTCCGGCGTGATGTTCGGCGTCATGATGGCGCCGAACGGCGTCTGTAGCGCGAGCCCGCCGGCGAACGGCACGCCGCCCGGCGCGGTGTGGCAAGCGACGCAGTCACCGGAGGTGGCCAGCGCCTTGCCGCGCTGGATCTCGATGACGTTGTCCGAATCGGCGAGCACGACGCCGGGCGCAGCGATGAGCGCGAGCGCGAGCAGATGGCGCAGCCGGACACCCCGACCGGTCGGTTGTTTCGTCACGATCGACCTCATTGCTGCACCAATGCCCCAGGCGATTTCAGATACTTGGTCTTGATGGCGTCGAGCGCCCAGTAGGTCAGCGCGCCCACCGTGCCGGTCGGGTTGTAGCCGGCGTTCTGCGGGAAGGTCGACGCACCCATCACGAACACGTTCGGCACGTCCCAGGACTGCAAATAGCGATTCAGCACGCTGGTCTTGGGATCGGTGCCGGCCACCGTGCCGCCGGTATTGTGCGTGCTCTGATAAGGCACCACGTTCCACGGCGTGTTGAGACGGTTGAGCTGGGTGGTCTTAGCGCCCATCGCCTTCGCGATCTCCTCGCAGCGCTCGGCCATCCAGTTGGCCATCTTGATCTCGTTCGGCTGGAAGTCGAACGTGATGCGCATCAAGGGGCGTCCGTACTGATCCTTGTAGGTCGGGTCGAGATCGAGATAGTTGGCGCGATAGCTCATCACGCTGCCCTGCGCGCCGACATTGGTGACGCGCTGATAAGTGTCGCGCACCGCCTTCTTCCAGGCGGAACCCCAGGTCGGTGTTCCCCGCGGCGTCGGGTGATACATGATAGGCCGTCCGTTCGTGTAAGCATTGGTGATCGACGCACCGCCGACGAAGCCGTGCGGACCGTGATCGAAATTGTCGCTGTTGTAGTCGTCGATCGCAGCGCCCAGCGAGCCGGCCGCCGCAAACGGGTTGAAATTGACGTTGTCGAAGAACGCGGTCGCACCCGAGCCGGTCTGGTAGGCGTAGTTGCGCCCCACGACACCCTCACCCGTGTTCGGGTCATAGGGTTTGCCGATGCCCGACAGCAGCATCAGCCGCACATTGAACAGGCCGTAGGCGCAGAGCAGCACGAGATCGGCGGGCTGCTCCCACTCCTCGCCATTGGCATCGATATAGATGATGCCGGTCGCCATTTTGCCGTCGCCGGACAGCTTGACCTTGGTCACCTCGCATTCGGTACGCGCCTCGAAGTTCGGCTCGCGCACCAGGGCCGGCAACACGCAGGTCTGCGGCGAGGACTTCGAGTAGTTCGAGCAGCCGAAGCGCTCGCAGAAGCCGCAATAGGTGCACGGCGCCATGCTGCAGCCGTACTGATTGGTGTAGGCGGAGGAGATGTTCGCCGAGGGCCGCGGGAACGGGTGCAGGCCCATTCCGCTCGCCGCCTTCATGAACAGCTCCTGCGAATAGCCCTGCTTCAGCGGCGGGGTCGGATATTCGTTCGAGCGCTGGCCTTCGAACGGATTGCCGCCGGGCTGGATCTGCCCCTTGAGATTGCCGGCCTTGCCGGAAATACCAAGGCAACGTTCGAACTCGTCATAGAACGGCTCGAGCTCATCATAGCTCATCGGCCAGTCCTGGATCTGATGCCCCTCCGGCATGATCTTCTCGCCGTAGCGTTCGATCATGTGACTGCGCAGGCGGAAGTCGTCCGGCAGGAAGCGCCAGGTCTGGCCGTTCCAATGCGAGCCAGCACCGCCGACACCGTTGCCCGGCAGGAAGCTGCCCCAGCGGCGGATCGGCAGCGCGGTCTGCGACGAGTTGTTGCGCATGGTCAGCGTTTCCTGCCGCGGGCGCAGGAAGATGTCGTGACGCACGGCGTAGCGCAGTTCGTCAGGCGCGGTGCCGATGTTGAAATCGGTGGCGGTGTCGCGCCACGGGCCGCGCTCGATCGCCACGACCTCCTGGCCTGCGCGGGCGAGCTCGAGAGCGAGAATCGATCCGGTCCAGCCGAGACCGACGATCACAACATCCTTGCGTGGTAGACGGCGGGCCATCAGCGTTCTCCCCAGGCCTGACGGCCCTGCATGGCGACCGGCGGCAGCGTGTATGGTTTGTTCGGATTGTCGATGATGTCACGGAAGTCGTAGCGAACGCCTGGGAAGCCGATCAGCTTCCAGCCTGCCATATCCTTGTTGCCGCCATAGATCGGGTCGGCGAAGAAGCCCTCGACCGTGTTGGCATAGATGGCGCTGAACAGCGTGCGGCTCGGGAAGCCTTCGAACTTCACCTCGCCCTTTTCCATGCCGGCGAGCAGCTTGTCCTTCTCCTCGCCGGAGAGATCGATGAAGGAGCGTCCGCCGAAATTGGCCTTACAATACGCGGCGAGCGCAGCAAGCCCCTGGCGATACTGCTGGCGCGGCGTCAGCGGCGATTGCAACCCCTGCGTAGGCAATGGCTTATCGGAGAACGGCCCCTGCATGTAGAGCCAGTCGTGCCCGCCATAGGGACCGGTCAACTGACGATCGATGAAGGTGGTGACACCGGAATCCTTGGCGCCCGGCCCGAGCTCATCGGTCGGGATCAGCCGGTCGACGATCGCGTCGACAACGGCCGCCTCGTCGGAGGTGAAGAACAACCAGCCGCCGGGTACGACCGGCGTCGCCGGATACACCTCGTTCGGCCGCCAAGGCAGCACTTTGGTGACGACCTTGGCCGTCGCCCCCGATGTCGTGATCAACAGCGCGGCGGTGGCGAGCAGGCTGCGCCGCGACATGCCTGAATGTTTGGGTTTCTCTGTCGGCGGCGCGAATTTGGCGCGCATCGCCGAGCGATCGTCGGTTTGCATCTCTGACCCCCAGCCGAATCCGAATGATCCGATCTGGAAGTCTTCTTAGACAGATTCGTAAACAAATCCGTTGCCGATCGAATGCAAATCGATCATGGCGCCCTGCGCCACATCGGGGCGCGTGTTTTTACCGCATCCAAGAGCGACCAATCGCCCTGCTCGAGCTGATATCCCCTCGGGAACGGCGCGCGTAGTTCCAAATTAAGAGACTTCAGCACGCGATCATCACGATAGTAGCACTGCAGGATGACACGGCTCAGCGTTGCGGCTGCTACACCGCCAGTTGTACGGAACTCAGCTACAACAGCGTCGCGTTTCGTGGAAGTCAGCATCGACAGCGGCTTTCCCGCAAGCCGCGCGAGGTGATCGAGTGCGGATCGAATGGCAGTCGCATCTCGACCGAGAGTTGCAATGATGTCGGCCTGGATCGCCGCGTCGTCCGCACCCGGCACACCGTATTCGACGCTTTCCGGGATCATTATGCCTGCAATCGTGCGCAAGTCGTCGCGTTGCAAAGCGGTGAGCTGATCGTTTGACTGCATGGGAGCCTCAATCAAAGAGGTTGGCGAGGCGCTGCTTCATCTGGTCGGCGATGTACAGCGCGATGGCCTGGATGGTGGAGGTCGGATTGACGCCGCCCGAGGTGACGAACAGGCTGCCGTCGACGATGAAGAGGTTCTTCACGTCGTGCGTACGGCCCCATTCATTGACGACAGAGCGCTCGGGATCCGTGCCCATGCGCGCGGTGCCAAGCAGGTGCCACCCGCCATAGAGGATCGGCACATTCATGCAAATGTCGGTGGCGCCCGCAGCCTCCAGAATCTCTTTCGCGCGCGCAACGGCATGCGTGATCATCTTCGCGGTGTTCTCGCCGATCGTGTAGTCGACGCGTGGCGCCGGAATGCCGTTGCTGTCCTTCAGCACCGGATCGAGCGTGACGCGGTTGTGCTCTTCGGGCAGATCTTCGCAAATCGCCGATATCGCGAGGCGATGTCCGTTGAGCTTGCGGAACACCGCATGATGCTCGGCGCCCCAAGGCAACAGCCCCCTCGCCTCGCTGCTGACCGCCTCGAAGATCGGGCCGACACCGCGGCCGAACTGGAAGGCATAGCCGCGCACGAAGCCGCGGGAGAGATTGGTCTCGTAAAACTCTTTGCTCCACAAACAAGTCGGCGGCGCTCGGTTGCTGTCGGTCGGCTCGTCGACATAACCGTAGACTTGCGCGTAGGGATGAAACATCAGGTTCTTGCCGACCAAGCCGGAAGAGTTGGCAAGCCCATTCGGGAAGCGACGGGACGTCGAGTTCAAGAGCAGCCGCGGCGTGCCGATGCCGTTGCAGGCGATGATAACCACCTCGGCCGGCTGGAATTGCTCGACGCCCTCCTTGTCGTAATAGACGACGCCACTCGCCATGCCCTCCTTGTTCACCGTGATCTCGCGCACGCGGCAATGCGTGCGCAATTCGATGCCGGCACGCAGCGCCGCCGGCCAGTAGGTGATGTCGGTCGAGGCTTTCGCACCTTGCGCACAGCCCGGCGTGCAGTGGCCGAGATTGATGCAGCGCGCCCTGCCCTCGTAGTCTGTGGTGGCGACCGTCGTATCCGACGGCCACCAGTGCCAGCCGAGCTTGTTCATGGCTTTCGCGAACCGCGTGCCGGAGCGCCCCAGCGGCAGCGGCGGCATCGGCGGCTGCGTCGGCGGAAACGCCGGGTCGCCGGCGAGGCCCGAGACGCCCATCATGCGGTCGTTCTCGGCGAAGAACGGCGCCAGCGTGTCGTAATCGATCGGCCAGTCGTCGGCGACGCCGTCGAGCGTGCGGACGCGGAAGTCGGATGGATGCAGGCGCGGCCAATGCGCGGTGTACATCACCGTCGAGCCGCCGACGCCGTTGAAATTGACGACCTTGATCGGCGAGTGGTCGTCGTTGATGGGATAGTCCTCGGCCCTAGCGCGGATGTTCGGGCTCGGCGAGTAATCGCCGTAGAAGCGCGCTTCCCAGTCGCGTCCCGTGCTCGGATATTCGGCCGGATTCATCCAGCCGCCCTGCTCGAGGCAGAGGATGTGCATCTTGGTCTCGGCCAAGGACCAAGCCATTGCGGCGCCGGAGGCGCCCGCGCCGATGATCAGGACGTCGACGGGATCGTTCATTTCCGGGCATGTCTCCCTTTAGCCGCCGCGTCTTCGCGGTCAGAACGTTGGCCCGACGAGAACGCGGGCAGATATGACGATAGAGGCAGACCGGATCGGACGTCAAAGGCATAGGTCCATGCAAGGGATTGGTCCGGCGAGGGGTCGGTATGCTAGGGAGAGTCCGGGACTCGTCCGGCGGGGGAAATTCATCTATGCGATTGCGAAATACGTTGTTGACGATCTGTGCGACATCGCTGCTCGGACTCTTGATGCCGGCAGCATCGGCCGACGCCGCGAGCGCCGTCGTGCGAGACGGCGATACGATTCAGCTTGGCGACACAGTTTACCATCTCGATGGCATCGACGCGCCGGAGTTCGATCAGCTCTGCATCAATGATCAGGCCGATCCCTGGAGCTGCGGCATCGACGCCCGCGATGGCCTGAGCAAGCTGATCGGCGGCCGATCGGTCCGATGCGATGATCTCGGGCCGGACAAGGGACGCGGCGGCCGGCATCTCGGGGTCTGCACTGCTGACGGCGACAAGGTCAGCCTCAACCAGCAGGCGGCGCGCTCAGGCATTGCGATCAGCGTCGAGCCGGCGATCAAGGTCCACGTCAAGGATGATGCCGCGGCGGCAAGGGACGCAGCGAACGGCATCTGGAAGGGGTGCTTCGCGGCACCCGCCGATTTCCGCATCGGCAAGAAGGATGGCCCGCTGCTCGGCGCCTCCTGCCGCTCGGACCGGGACAGCGAGATCCGCGCCGTGCTGTTTCCCGATTCGCCGTCCGCGCCGCCCGGCTGCGCCATCAAGGGCAAGCTCGCGTTGCGCGCGCGGGTGACCGGCAATATCGGCATCTATCATCTGCAGGGCTGCCCAAGCTATCCGGGAATCACCGAGCCTGAGCGCTGGTTCTGCTCGGAGGACGACGCCCGCGCCGCCGGCTTCCGCCGGGCCTATAATTGCCGGCCGCGCAAGGGGAAGTGATCGATCCCGTTCTCTCCGTCATTGCGAGGAGCCAAGGCGACGAAGCAATCCAGACTTACTTTCTTGCTCTGGATTGCTTCGCCTCGCTCGCAATGACGGGACGATTAAGACTGCGCTAATGGCTCCTACAGGTCTACGTAGCCAAACGTCGCCTCACCGCTGCATCTGCATCAACTGATCCATCGGGACCATGTTTTGGTTGAGGTGATCCATGATCCATATCGAGCCGCCGACCACCAGGAACACGATCAAGAGGCCGAAGGCCAGCGCCAGTACGTTGTTGGTATTGTCGGGACCGGTGGTGATGTGCAGGAAGAACACGATGTGGACGCCCATCTGCGCAATCGCAAGCACGACGATTGCGACCGGAATGGACGGCTGCCAGACGAGGTCCGTGCCGGCGATGAAGAACGACGTCGCCGTCAGCAGAATCGCGAGGCCCAGGCCGAGCAGATAGCCAAGGACCCGCGAGCCGAGCGTGCCGTGCTCCTCTTCGCCCGGTGCAACATCGAGGTGGTGATCGTGCGCTCCGTGGACCTGCTCGCTCATACGGCGCTCCCCAACAGATAGACGACGGAAAATACCGCGACCCAGATGATGTCGAGCGCGTGCCAGAACAGCGCGAAGCACAGGATGCGGCGCTGGATGTCGGCGCGGAAGCCCTTGGCGACAACCTGGGCCATCATGGTCAGGAGCCAGAGGATGCCGGCGGAGACGTGCAGGCCGTGGCAGCCGACCAGGCTGAAGAAGGCCGACAGGAACGCGCTGCGACTGGGGCCAGCGCCCCGCTCGACGAGATCGATGAATTCGATCGCCTCGAGCGCCAGGAAGCCGGCGCCGAACAAGGCGGTCACCGCCATCGAGATCTGGAACCAAAGATTGTTGCGCATGTCGGCCGCGATGCTCGCCATGCCGCAGGTGAAGCTCGACAGCAGGAGCAGCGCGGTTTCGATCGCGACATTCCTCAGGTCGAACAGCTGCGCTCCGCTCGGGCCGCCGTTCGTCTCCCCCACCAGCACCGCGTAGGTCGCGAAGAAGCAGGAGAACATCACAATGTCGGAGAGCAGGAATATCCAGAAGCCGTAGGCGGTCACGATCCGCTTTGGCGCTGGTCCCTCATGTTCGATGGCATGCAGGTGATGCGGATCGGCGTAGCCGTGCGCCATTGCAACTGCCGACATCATGCACCTCCTGCGATGGTCACGAGGCCGCGGCGCTCCTCGATATTGGCCCGATCGATCCGTTCGACCTCGGCGGCCGGGATCAGGTATTCATCATGGTCGCGCCAGGCGAAGGCGACGAAGGTCGCGAACGCACCGATCAGCCCCAAAATCACCATCCACCAGATGTGCCAGATCAGCGCGAAGCCCATGATCGTGGCGAAGAAGGCGCACACGAATCCGGTCGGCGAATTCCGCGGCATTTCGATATCCTTGTAGTCCGGCGCCTTGGCATCCAGGCTCTGCTGCTTGGCATGGGCCTTGATCTGCCAATAGGCATCCTCACCTGAGACATCGGGCATGACGGCGAAGTTGAACACCGGCGGCGGCGAGGCGGTCGCCCACTCCAGCGAGCGGCCATCCCAGGGATCGCCGGTGCGATCCCGCAATTTCTCGCGCAGCATGATGCTGACCACGAGCTGCGTCACCTGGCAGACGATGCCGATCAGGATGAGGATCGCACCAAAGCCGGCGACCAGCAGCCAGGGCCGCCATTCCGGCACGTCATAGTGCTGCATACGGCGGGTCATGCCGAGAAAGCCGGCTGCATAGAGCGGCATGAAGGCGACATAGAAGCCGACCAGCCAGAACCAGAACGCCGCCTTGCCCCAGCCCTCATGCAGGCGGAAACCGAACGCCTTCGGGAACCAGTAGGTGTAGCCGGCAAAAGCGCCGAACAGCACGCCGCCGATGATCACGTTATGGAAGTGCGCGACGAGGAACAGGCTGTTGTGCAGCAGGAAATCGGCCGGCGGCACCGCGACCAGCACGCCGGTGAGGCCGCCGATGATGAAGGTGACCATGAAGCCGAGCGACCACAGCATCGGCGAGGTGAAGCGCACCCGGCCGCCATACATCGTGAACAGCCAATTGTAGATCTTCACGCCGGTCGGCACCGCGATGATCATGCTGGCGATACCGAAGATCGCATTGACCTCGGGGCCCGCACCCATGGTGAAGAAGTGATGCAGCCACACCATGAAGGAGATGACGCAGATCGCCATGGTGGCAAGCACCATCGAGCGGTAGCCGAACAGCGGCTTGCCGGAGAAGGTCGGCACCACCTCGGAGTAGATGCCGAAGGCCGGCAGCACCAGGATGTAGACCTCGGGATGTCCCCAGGCCCAGATCAGGTTCATGAACATCATGACGTTGCCGCCGCCTTCATTGGTGAAGAAATGAAGGCCGAGGTAACGGTCGAGGATCAGCATCGCGAGCGTCGCAGTGAGGATCGGGAACGCGGCGACGATCAGGAGGTTGGACGCGAGCGTGGTCCAGCAAAAGATCGGCATGCGCAGCAGCGTCATGCCCTTGGTGCGCAGCTTCAGCACCGTCGTCGTCAGATTGACGCCTGCGACCAAGGTGCCGACACCGGATATCTGCAGCGCCCATAGATAGTAGTCGACGCCGACGCCAGGCGAGTAGTTCATTTCCGACAGCGGCGGATAAGGCAGCCAGCCGGTGCGGGCGAACTCGCCGACGACGAGCGAGATGTTGACGAGCAGCGCGCCCGTTGCGGTCAGCCAGAAGCCGACCGAGTTCAAGGTAGGAAAGGCGACGTCACGCACGCCGAGCTGCAGCGGCACCACGAGGTTCATCAGGCCGATGACGAACGGCATCGCCACGAAGAAGATCATGATGGTGCCGTGCGCGGAGAACACCTGGTTGTAATGCTCCGGCGGCAGATAGCCATCCGAATGCAGCGCGACCGCCTGCTGGCCGCGCATCATCAGTGCGTCAGCGAAGCCGCGCAGCAGCATAAGCATGGCGAGGAAGATGTACATGACGCCGATCCGCTTGTGATCGACGCTGGTGATCCACTCGTTCCAGAGATAGGGCAAATGGCCCCTGATGACGACCCAGGCGAGCACCGCGATGACGAGCACGACGACGACGCCACCGGAAATCAGCGGGATGGGCTGGTCGAACGGGATTGCAGAAAGCGTAAGCTTACCGAACATTATGGACTCCGGTCTCCGGCCTGGCCTCGTTGGTCGTCAGCTTCGGTCCTGGAGCGGGAGGAATCTGCTGACTGGTGATCTTCCCGAACAGCTCGGGATCATCCAGGCGGAACGTCATCGGAGTCTTCTCGATCGATTGCTCTGCAAGTTTCTTGTAGGTGTCGGCGCTCAGGACCTGATCGCTCTTCGCGGTCGAAGTGGCCCAGTCGCTGAACGCAACCTGCGACACCACATGGGTGTCGAACATCATGTCGGGGAAACCGTCGCCGCTGAAATGCCCGGAGATTCCCTTGTAGGTCCCCTCCTCGTCGGCGCGCAGCTCGAGATGAGTCACCATGCCGTTCATGGTGTAGATCAGGCTGCCGAGCTGCGGGATGAAGAACGCATTCATCACACTGCCCGAGGTCAGATCAAACCGCAGCGGTGCGCCGGCCGGCACAGTCAAGCTGTTGACGGTGGCGATGCGCTGGTCGGGATAGATGAACAGCCACTTCCAATCCAGCGAGACCACCTGGATGCGGATCGGAATGCCGGTCCCCGGCACGGGCTTGGCCGGATCGAGATCATGCGAGCCGATCCAGGCAACGCCGCCGAGCAGGATGACTGTGAGCGCCGGGATGGACCACACCACCATCTCGACGCGGCCCGAATAGGCCCAGTCGGGGAGATACTCGGCCCTGGTGTTCGACTGTCGAAACCAGTACGCGAAAGCAAAGATTGCAATGATCGTGGGGATGACGATCGCCAGCATGATCGCGATGGAGTCGATCAGAATCGTCTTCTCGGCTGCAGCGATCGGCCCCTGCGGGTCGAGTATGTTCATCGTGGCATCAATCCGCGCGGTGAGGCCCGCCCGCACAACGTGTGCGGACGCCGCCCGTTCCTCTCTGGGGAACTACGATCCCTGACGCATCTGTCTGATCGAGCCGTGCGCTTTTGAATCGCGGGGCCGCTTTTAGGCCGAATTGCCGCGCGCGCAAAGACTGCATTGCACTGCATCAAAATATTTTCTGCTCTGCGGCAAATGCATCGCTAACCACGCAAATTTCATTTTGCGTCGCACATGGCAGGGCTGTGGGCGGTCCTCGCCCGCAATGGATTTGATCAGCCGATCTTTTCGCACTCGCGGTCATGAGGACCACATATGCTCGCTCACCGGACTCAGAAGAGGATGCAGGGAGGACCAGCGTGCGTTTGAAGAATCGGATCGCCATCATCGTCGGCGATGCACCCTCTCTCATCACGAACTACCCGCCACAGCGATGTGGCTGTGCCTTGCGCCATAGCCGAAATAGATCGCAAGTCCGATGGCGAGCCAGATCGCGAGCCGCAGCCAGGTATCGACGGGCAGTCCGAGCATCAGGGCGATCGAGGTGAGCGCTCCCAGCGGCCCGACGATGGCGATCGCAGGCGCCCTGAACGGCCGATGCAGATCAGGCTGGGTGATGCGCAGCACCAGCGTGCCGATCGACACAACGGCGAACGCAAACAGCGTCCCGATGCTGACGAGCTCACCGACGAGGCCGATCGGCAGCAGCCCGGCCAGCACGGCGACCACGACGCCAGAGACGATGGTCGCGACATAGGGCGTATGGAAGCGCGGGTGAATGCGCGCCGCCGCTTCCGGCAGCAGCCCGTCATAGGCCATCGCACGGAAGATGCGCGGCTGCCCCAGCAGCAGCACCAGGATCACCGAGGTGAGACCGAAGATGATGCCGAGCTTGATCACCGGCGACAGCCAGCCGATCCCGGCGGCATCGACTCCGACTGCGATCGGATCCGGCACGTTGAGACGATCGAACGGCACGATACCGGTCAACACGAAGCCGACGGCGATATAGAGCACGGTGCAAATCGCAAGCGAGCCAAGGATGCCGATCGGCATGTCGTTATTGGGGTCCTTTGACTCCTGGGCCGCGGTCGAGACCGCGTCGAAGCCGATATAGGCGAAGAACACGACGCCGGCGCCGCGCAGCACGCCGGACCAGCCGAACATGCCTGTGGTCCCGGTATTGGGCGGAATGAAATCGCCTTGCGGATTGCTCGATGTCACCCAATTCTCGGTGGTGACCTCCGGCAGCGCCAGGAAGATGAAGAGAAAGATCACCACGAGCTTGATGGCGACAATGATGTTGTTGAAACGCGCGGATTCGCGGATGCCGATCACGAGCAGCGCGCTGATCAGGATGATGATTGCGACCGCAGGCACGTTGAGAATGGCGCCCGTCGTGCTCCATCTGTGTGTCGCGGCGTCGAAGGCCAGCGGCGCCGATGCAAACCGCTCCGGCACATCGATGCCGAAGTCGCGCAGGAAGCTGACGACATAGCCGGACCAGCCGATCGCCACCGTGATCGCGCCGACTCCATATTCCAGGATCAGATCCCAGCCGATGATCCAGGCGACGAGCTCGCCGAGCGTCGCATAGGCATAGGTGTAGGCGCTGCCGCAGATCGGCACGGTCGAGGCCATTTCGGCGTAGCAGAGACCGGCGAAGGCGCACGCGATCGCGCCGAGCGCAAAGGACAGCACCACTGCCGGACCGGCGCTGGCAGCGGCCGCATGCCCGGTGAGGACGAAAATGCCGGCGCCAATAATGCCGCCGACCCCGAGCGCCACCAATTGTAGCGCGGTGAGCGTCCGTCGCATCGGCCGATGGTCGCCCTCGCCGGTCGCGCTCGCTTGGCGGATCAGCTCGTCGGTGGATTTGCGCGCCCAGATGTCGGTCACGGGGGCCTCCAGCGCCTTGCCCTGCAATCGCCAGATGTGCATTACGGTTCCAACATGGCCTACAAATCGCCGCGACAATGGCGTCAGGGCAGGCATTGAGTCAGTGACTGATCCGCCAGATCGTGCCGTTGCCGTCCTCGGAGACCAGGAGGCTGCCGTCGCGGGCGACGGTGACGCCGACCGGCCGCCCCCAGACCTCGCGGTCGTTGACGACAAAGCCGGTGACGAAGTCCTCATATTCCCCGGTCGGCACGTCATCCTTGAGGCGGATGCGGATCACCTTGTAGCCGGTGCGCTTCGACCTATTCCAGGAGCCGTGCTCGGCGGCGAAGGCATCGCCTCGGTACTCGGCCGGAAACTGGCTCGCCTCGTAGAAGACAAGCCCGAGCGAGGCCGAGTGCGGCTGCAGCAGCACGTCCGGCACGGTCACCTTGCCCTTCAGATCGGCCCGCGCGCCCTGATGCCGCGGATCTTGGTGCTCGCCGATATAGAACCAGGGCCAGCCATAGAAGCCACCCTCCTTCACCCGCGTCACGTAGTCCGGCACCAGATCGTCGCCGAGCCCGTCGCGCTCATTGGTCGAGCACCAGGGCGTGCCGGTCTCCGGCTGGATCGCAAGGCCGACGCAGTTGCGGATGCCGGTCGCATAGAGCGTCTTGTTCTTGCCGTCGGGATCGAAGGCGAGCACCGCGGCGCGATCGGTTTCCTCGCCCCAGGCGGCGCCGAGCGGGTGCGCGCTCGCCCACGCGGTGAGGCCATTTGGCGGCTGACCGATGCCCTCGCCGTCATTGCCGGCCGAGCCGACCGAGACCAGCATGCGCTTGCCATCCTTGGTGAAGGCGACGTCGCGGGTCGAATGGCCGTAGCCGTGCGGCAGCTCGGCGACAACAGTCTCCGGCGGCTTCGAGGCTTTCAGGTCCCCCGCGTGATAGTGAAAGCGGACCACGCTGTCCGTGTTCGCAACATAAATCCACTGCGGGTCGCCATCGCTCGGATAGAACGCGATGCCGAACGGACGATTGAGACGCTCGGCGAAGATCTCGTTCGTGACAGGCTTGCTGCCGTCCTCGCTCGGCCGCAGCACACGAATGCGGTTGGCGCGGGTCTCGGCGACATAGATGTCGCCATTCGGCGCGGTGCGGAGAACGCGCGGGCCGCTCAAGCCTTGCGCGAACAGCGCGACCTCGAAGCCCGCGGGCACTTTCGGCATCGCGTTGTCAGGCCGCGGCACCACGCGCGAGACGTTGGCCGCCGATGGCGTTGCGCCCGGCCGCGGCAGATCTTCGGGCCGGATCAGGCGAACCGTGCCGGGCGCATCGCTCTGCCAACTGCCATAAGCCTCCTTGCCCTTCAACTCGGCCGCTGCCGTGCCGCCTGCCAAGAACGGCGCCGCCGTGAGAGCCGCCATTGCGAGAGCCGTCATTTCGCCTTTGGTCATGTCGTCCTCGCCAATAGCTGCGTCGTTCAAGCGCACACATTATGAGGTCGTTCCAGTACGCGGGATCACTTTCTCTGATCGCGCTATGGTCATCGCGTATATATCGCACGTCACGAGGTCGAAATTCCTGTACAGCCGCCGGAGCGTGAAGAACTTCACGATATCTGACAGCCAGCCGCGATTTCGCCCCGCATGCGCTCTTGTTCTCGCGGCGCATTGCGCCCGAGTCTTGTTCGAAGATGCCGCCCTCTTGATCGTGAGGGCGCAGGGAAGGCCGGGCGCTGGCCGCGCCCGTGGCCCGCCTGCAGAAAGAAATGCAGGCGGCAGTCACCACAGGTCTGGCCGAACACGCCCGGCCTTCCCTGCGCGATGGTGTTACAGCTTATACGCGCTCTTCCCGGGGACCGGCTGTCTTGCCCCCGTCGTCTGCGATGATGCGCCAGCATCGTCGCAAACTTGGCATCAGCACCGGGATGCCAGAACCACGCGACTTCACCGTCGCATCGGATCGTTCGTCCGCATGAAAGACCATGCTGCGACCCGACGCGCCCACCGCATCCCGCACCCGACGTTCGTGACGACCCGCGAAGCGCCCCCTCGTTGGGACGGGATGCGCTGATCAAATCATCATTTCTGAAAAACAGCAACACGAATATTTCTTCAGGAGGGGCTGGACAGGGCGATTCGCATTGAAGCCGCACGACAAATCGGCGTTTCGGCGCAGGCGTTTGATGTGATGGGGGCCGGCGGACACTCAGGGCGGGCGGACCGACTTGCCGTTCGCGGGCGGGATCGATTGTCCTCCATTTTGGTTCAACAAGTAAAAGGCCCAACGAGAGGAGAAACATAGGGTATCAGGTCCAGACAGTACTCCTCTCACAGACTCGAGAACTGGTTACTACCAATAATTAACGTCAGCCTCAGGTTGCTACACGAACAAATCGTGCGTCAGATGGTGCTCGGCGCCTTTTGCGTGATCAATGGCGTTTTGCTCCGCGAGTGAAAGGCCAACTAGGTCTGGATCGTGGATCGGCGCCAGTCCGTCATGTCCGGCAGTGGGCAGGTGGCCATGCTCAGTCGAATCCGGTGCATGGCTTACATGTAGCTCAGAGGCATCTGAAGCTTTGGAAGGTCCCATCTCCTTCTTGAAATGAAACGAATCTCCAGACGCGGGCGCAGCTGTCGTTTCTGCATGACCAGCGTCATCGGTAGGTTGGCCCTTGCCTCCGTCACGCTGCGATTGGCCGCGATTGGCCTCATTCTCCGGTGTCGCGTCATGCTTGGCATGCTTCTCGGCAGCTGCGGAGCCGTCTTCCGAAGCGTGTAAATCGCGCTGCGATGGCCCGTGATTGGAGTCGTGTCCCGGGGGGTCGTGCTTGGCGTGCTTCTCGGCAGCTGCGGAGCCGTCTTCAGAAGCATGTAAATCGCCCTGCGATTGCCCGTGATTGGTGTCGTGTCCCGGTGGGTCGTGCTTGGCATGCTTCTCGCCAGCTGCGGAGCCGTGTTCCGAAGCGTGTAAATCGTGCTGCGATGGCCCGTGATTGGAGTCGTGTCCCGGTGGGTCGTGCTTGGCGTGCTTCTCGGCAGCTGCGGAGCCGTCTTCAGAAGCGTGTAAATCGCGCTGCTCTTGCCCGTGATTGGAGTCGTGTCCCGGTGGGTCGTGCTTGGCATGCTTTTCGGCAGCTGCGGAGCCGTCTTCAGAAGCCTGTAAATCACGCTGCTCTTGCCCGTGATTGGCGTCGTGTCCCGGTGGATCGTGCCTAGCATGCTGCTTGGCGGCCGCGGAGCCGTCTTCATCGGCGCGCAAATCACGTTGCGATTGCCCACGATTGGAATCGCTCCCCGCGCTCACCTGTGTTGTGCCATGCTCGCCATGCGTCGACGCGTCGGTTGCGGCTGCCTCTCTGAAGCCGCCATGATCGATTAGAGCGTTGATGGACCCTGATCCTCCGTGAGGATCGTTATCTTTGCTCTTCCCGTTGGCGCTATCTTGCCCCGCGTCTACATCGAAAAACTGAAATTCATCGCCACGTCTGTCGACGCTATCGCGTGGTAAGGCCAAGTTGTTGGAACCATCGAGGGTCGCATCGGCGCTGCTAGGAATATTGTGGGCTACTAATTCCTTGGTTTCGCTTGCGGTCGCTGATGTGATGACATCAGGCAAGTTATCATGAAGATCGAACGCCTTGGCGGCGCTATAGATAATATCGACCATGTAACTCCAGACTGCGGCAGCCAGCAACATGAAAGTGCCATAGCTGCCCGAGTTCGGCCTTGCAGCGTTGAATGCCGCCCACCGGGATGTACTGACGGCAATGTCGCCACCGAAATCGACGAGTTTGGCAGTCGTTATCGACGTGCCCGTTGCGCCATTGGAGCTGCCGCGGGATTTGATCACGGCTCTAGCCCTGGTGCCAGAAGCACCTGCCGATTCTTTGGGACCGTCAATGATGATAGTTACCACCTCAACGGTGCCGTCTGGGGCCGTTACCGCAAAAGTGCCGGTCACCGTATGGCCAGCATTGACTGCGCTCGCGCTCGCGGCATGATCGTCCTCCATCGCTGCGAAAATGAAAGCGGCAAGCGCGCCGATCCCGCCGTATCGCCGCGATAGGGCGAGGGAGGTTAGTTGCGTCCGGTTGTTGATCCCAAGTTTCTGAAATATGTGATTGAGGTGCACCTTGATGGTGCCTGGGGAGACGTTCAGTTGGCGCGCAACCGCTTTGTTCGACAAGCCTTGGGCGACCAAACGGGTGATCTTGCGCTCTTGGCCCGTCAGCACCGCCAGCAAATTTCCACTAAACGCCTCGTTTTCGTGCTTGCCGGCCGGCGCCCGGTGACGCCGTGGTGCCACCAGCCTCAGGAACTGCATCAAGGTTTCGGGCCTCTCGCGCATCGAAATCGCACTGCAAGCACCGGCCGCGATTGCGGCAGCGAGATCGCCACGTGCGACGGATGCGGTAAAAAAGACCAGCCGGGTGGGAAGGTTTTCGGCATTGACGACGGCGAGCATCTCAGATGCGGTCACGTCCGAAAAACCGTCTTCTACAAGCACGACATCGGGTATTAGATTGCGAACGGCTTCAAGGCAGCTGGCACCGTCAAGGCAGGACGCCACCACCTCGAAGTCGGTCTGCGCTGCAAATAGGGACGCAAAGCCCTGCAGGACGATCGGACGCCGATCTGCTATCACCAGTCGGACGCGACGCATGGGCACTTCCCCCGACATCTCGCTGTAACCCGCCCAAACAACCGTTACAGGTATTTATCCGTGCACGGGCGTGCACTTTGAGAAACAGCGCGCTAACGCACAACACCGCTCGTGGTTCCCCGGGGCACCGCTACGCGGCCTTCGCGTGCGAGAAGACCAATTCGGCGGCGGCCGCCAGTTCGCAGAAAGGGCCGCTAGACGCCCTCGGCGCTCAAAGATCCATGGTGCGGTCCCATGATCGACACCGTTATAATCCTCGTAAACGGCAATGCCCGCAGCGAACTGTCGACCTCGCAATATCGAGTGCGGAGACGGCGCGAACGAGAACGGCGGATCACGCTTCGCTGGTCCGCCCTACGGCTGCGGCGAGCCGATCAGGACAGCGCCCCGAGCACGCCGCGGGTGGCCTGGTCGATCTCCTCGACATAGCGGCGGCGCGCGAAGGATTCGGTGAGGAAGCCGACGACCTTGCGGCTGTTCTCGGATTCCAGCACGGCGAGCACCTCGGCGCCGGAATCGTCGAAGATCTTCATCGCGGTCTTGACGTTCATCTCCGGCAGCAGCGCGACGTCGATATATTTGGCGAGCTCGACCACCTGGATCTCGTCGGCGATCGAATCGAGCTCGCCGGAGTACAGATCCGGCAACGACACCAGCCCGCAATAATCGTCGCTGTTGTTGACCACCACCACCGCCTGGCGCGAGCCGAGCAGGAATTCATGGCGGCAGGCCGCGATCGTGGTCGTGGTCGGGCACTTGGCCACGTCGGAGCGCATCATCCGCTCGACGGTGAGATTGCGCAGCCAGCCGACATCGTTGGCGCTGCGGATGGTCTCGCCGCGCAGATGCAACCGCCAGGTCGAGAACGAATGGCCGAACATGAAGCGGACGCAGATCGAGGTGACGATGCAGCCGGCCAGCACGACGGCGGTGACGTCGACATTGCGGGTCATTTCCAGCACCAGGAACGACATCGTCAGCGGCCCGCCGACAATGGCGACGCCGAGCGTCGCCATGCCGGTCAGCATCGCGACCAGCGGATCGACCGCGAAGGACGGCAGCGTCATCGCGAGCAGCGCCGCGAACAGCTTGCCGAGCAGGCTGCCCACGAACAGCGAGGCGAAGAACAGACCGCCGCGGAAGCCGGACGCCAGCGAGATCAGACAGGCTGCGAGCTTCAGCACGATGACCAGCGCGATCGTGGTCGCGAGCATGTCGCGATGCAGATCGAGCACCATGGCGCCGTGACCGGCCGCCAGCACCTGCGGCGTCACGATCGCCATCGCGCCGACGCAGACCCCGCCGATCACGGGGCGAAACCACACCGGGATCCATTTGCGAACGAACAGGCGCTCGACGGTGGAGGACGCGCGCATCACCACGATGCCGATCCCGCTCACGATCAGGGCCAGCACCATCAGCGACAGATATTGCTCGAGCCCGACCGCGCCGACGCGGGGGACATCCAGCTGATAGGGCGCGCCACCGAGCCATTGCGCCGTGAGCGCGCCGGCAAGCGATGCGGCCAGAATCGGCGCCGCGCTGCCGACCGCGTAGACGCCGACGATCAGCTCGCAGGCATAAAAGGCGCCGGTGATCGGCGCGCCGAAGGCGGCTGCGATGGCGGCGGCGGCGCCGCAGCCGACGATCAGGCGAAGATCGTTGCGGCGGAGCGTGAGATACTGACCGATCAGCGAGGCGGCGCCGGCGCCGATCTGGGTGTAGCCGGCCTCAAGGCCAACGGACGCGCCCGAGCCGTTCGACACCAGCGTCTGCCAGCTCACCACGATGCTGTCGCGCAGCGACAGGCGGCCGCCGCGCAGCGCATTGGCCTCGACCGGGTCGACGGCGGCCGCGATCTTCCAGCGGCGCCGCAGCCACTCCATGATCCCGAGCGACAGGCCGCCGAGGGCCGGCGCCAGCACCGCGACGACCGGATTGACCCAATCCTTAGCGCTCAGCCGGACGTCGATGGGAATGCCGAAGATCAGAACATGCGCGATCTGCGCGATCTCGCTGATCAGCGTCACGACCGCGCCGGCGATGATGCCGATCACGAGCGCCAGCGGGATCAGGTAGAATTCGTTGCTGCGCAGCAGAGCCCGCAGCCTGATCACCAATCGGTTCGAGCCCTTTCGATCGATGATGTGCGCGAGCGTCGACAGCACGGGAGACCTTTGGATGAAAAGTCCGGGGTCATGGTCGCATAGCCCGACATTCTGCCCCCGACAAGCATCATCTCCGGCTATGGCCGCAAAGGTGGTTTACCGTTGGAAAAGAAGAGCTTGCGAGTCAAAGAAATCGAGCAGCTCGCCTGAGCTGCGCCCCCGGAACGGCGGAACCGGGCCGAGCACCATATCCCCGCTCGGGGCCGGCGGTATCGCCGTCGCGGTGCCGGCATCCGATGAGGCGCGGGATGTAATTTCTCCCGCGGCGGGGCAATTCCCCTGCCCCTCTCTGAAACCGCCGCCACGCATCGGCGCATCGGGTTTGACGATCCGGTTTCAAGCTGGAAAGAAAGCGGGTGAACTCGGCTCGGCGCGGGCGCTCCATGCCCGTGAAGCTGATCTGGACAAGGACCCGTCATGACCGTTTCGAGCATCGCCGCTGAGACCAAGGGCGGCGGTCGCCGCGCCTGGTGGAAGGAGCTGTGGGTGCAGGTGCTGATCGCGATGGCGGCCGGCATCGCGCTCGGCGCGCTGAGGCCCGATCTCGGCGCTGCGATGCAGCCGCTTGGCGATGCCTTCATCAAGGCGATCCGCATGCTGATCGCGCCGATCATCTTCTGCACGGTGGTCGGCGGCATCGCGCATATGGCCGACATGGCCAAGGTCGGGCGCGTCGCGATCAAGGCGCTGATCTATTTCGAGGTGATCACGACTGTTGCTCTGATCATCGCGCTCCTCGCCGTCAACATCTGGCAGCCCGGCGCCGGCATGAACATCGATCCGGCCACGATCAACGCCAGCGTCGTCGAGCCCTATGTCAAGCAGACCTCCGCAGTCGGCTTCGTGCCCTTCCTGATGAATATCATTCCGCAGACTTTCGTCGGCGCCTTCGCCGAAGGCAACATCCTCCAGGTGCTGTTCATCTCGATCTTGTGCGGCTTCGCGCTGATCTGGCTCGGCGAGCGCGCCAAGCCGGTCGTCGACGTGGTCGATGCCGGCGGCAAGATGATCTTCGGCATCGTGACGATCGTCATGTGGGCTGCGCCGCTCGGCGCCTTTGGCGCGATCGCCTTCACCGTCGGCAAGTTCGGCATCGCCTCACTGTCCTCGCTCGGCCAGCTGGTCGGAGGCTTCTACATCGTCTGCATCATCTTCATCGGGCTCGTGCTCGGCCCGATCGCGGCGCTCTCCGGCTTTAGCCTCTTGAAGCTGATCCGCTACATCCGCGACGAGCTCCTGGTCTGCATCGCCACGACATCGTCGGAAACGGTGCTGCCGCGCATCATCGCCAAGATGGAGGCGGCCGGCTGCGAGCAGAGCATCGTCGGCCTCGTGATCCCCACAGGCTATTCCTTCAATCTCGACGGCACCTGCCTTTACCTCGCGACCGCCGCGGTGTTCCTGGCGCAGGCCACCAACACGCATCTCGATATCGAGCACCAGGTCGGCCTTCTGATCATTCTGCTGGTGACGTCGAAGGGCGCGGCCGGCATTGCCGGCGCCGCCTTCGTGGTGCTGGCCGCAACGCTCGCGGCCACCGGCACCATTCCCGTCGCCAGCGTCGCGCTGGTGCTCGGCATCCACCGCCTGATGTCGCAGGGCCTGACACCGACCAACCTGATCGGCAATGCGGTCGCGACGATCGTGATCGCACGCTGGGAGAATGCGCTGGACCACGTGCGACTCAAGCAGGTGCTCGACGCAGGCGAAGCGGTCGACACCGCGGCCTGACGCCGAAATAACCCCTCGGAATTCAGCTCCTTATACAGAGCCGCGGCATCCCGCGGCTCTTCTGCTTGACAAACGAAACAACAAAACGATATATCGTTTGTATGAAATGGAGATCATATCGCATGAGACATGATCACTGGGGTTTTGGCCATGGCGGCCGACACGACCATCACGACGAGCGCTGCCGGGATCATCGGGGCGTCGATGAGGACAATGACGAACGGGGCTGGGGCCGCCGTGGCCATCATGGTCGCTGGCGCGGCTTCGAGGACGACCGTGAGGACGTCAGGCTCGGCGGCCGCGAACGCGGCTTCGGCGGGCATCGCGGCGGACACGGCCTGTTCGAGCGCGGCCGGCGTGGCGGTCGCGACGAGTTCGGCCGCGGTGGCGGCGGACGCTTCTTCGGTCCTGGAGATCTGCGCGCCCTGCTGCTGTGGCTGATCGGCGAGAAGCCGCGCCACGGCTATGAGCTGATCAAGGCGGTCGAGCAGCTGGTTGGCGGCGCCTATTCGCCCAGCCCGGGCTCGGTCTATCCGATCCTCAGCCTGCTCGAGGACATCGGCCAGATCGAAGCGGCGCCTTCCGAAGGCGGCAAGAAGCTGTTCGCGATCACCGAGGCCGGCCGCCAGGCGCTCAAGGATGACGCGGCCGCGATCGAGGGCATGCTGAGCCGCATGCGCATCATGGCGCGCAGCATGGGCGGCATGCGCCCGCCGGAGGAAGTGATGCAGGCGGTGCAGACGCTGCGCACAGCGCTCGCGCTGCACCAGCGCGGCTGGAGCGAGGACGAGGCGAGGCGCGTCAGCAACATTCTCAACCGCGCCATCGCCGAGATCGAGGGTGAGGCGCAAGACGACGATGGCAGCGCGTCGGTGTGAGCGTGGAGCTCAGGATGAGGGTCTTATCGCGGCGGACCCGCATCCCTCATGGTGAGGAGCGTCGCTCTTGCGACGCGTCTCGCCCCGTTCCGATTCAATCGGAACGGAAAAGGCTCTAAGCCGGTTTCCTCAATCGCCAAGCAGCATCCGCGCCGTGTCCAGTCCGCTCGACAGCGCGGCCTCGACCGTGCCCATGTCACGCCCCTGATAGAGCGCTTCGCCTGACAGCAGGATCGCGCCGCCGTCCCAGCTTGCGAGCTCGGCCTGGGCCCTGCGCGTCGCGAGCGTCGCGTAGGAATAGGCGCCGCGCGAGAAGGGATCGTTGCCCCAGTTGATGGCACGCGCCGCGACGAGCTCCGCCTTCAGCTGCGGCAATGACAGGCCGAAAATCTGGGCGAGCGAGCCAAGCCCGGTCTCGATCAGCTGGCTTTCGTCCAGCTGGGCCGCGCTGCTGGTCGGAGGACCGGCGAGCCAGCCAGTCAGAACCGCATGCTCGGTCGGGCGCTGCGTCCACCACACCGGCACCGCGACATCCGAAAGGACGAACAGCAGATCGGAGAGATCCGCAGCCTTGATGCCGGTCCACCAGCGGCTCTCGAACCGCAGCAGCAGCTTGATGACATTGCCGAAGCCGATCTGCGCCGCGGCCGTCACCTTGTCGCGCATGGGGCGCGGCAGCGCGATCTCCTGCAGCAGCGGCAGCGGCACGGCCAGAATCGCGGCATCGGCGCGATGGCTGCTGCCCTCGGCGCAGCGGATGAGAACGCCGTCATCGGTTGTCTCAATGCCAATGACTGACGACTGCAAGCGAATATCGGCGCCGTGCTCGCGGCACTCCGCGAGCAGAAAGTCGATCAAGGCGCCGTAGCCGCCGACGATGCGCCCCAGCTCGCCGCGCCCCGGATGCATCCACTCGTCGCGCAGCGCCAGCACACTGGCCCGATCCGGATCGGCCGCGTCATAGCCCATGACCGTCCTGACGACCGACTGTCGCAGGGACGCGAAGTCCGGACCGGCAAAATAGCGATCGAGCAGCGCCGTGACCGTCATGTCCGATGTCAGCTCCGACAGCACCCGGTAGAACGCGTCGGTGTTGCGCTCCGGCATCTCGTCGCGTGCAAATGTGCCGTTCCGTACAGTCCATCGCGCACCGTTCACCGGCGCCAGCGACAAGCCCGCTTCGCCCAGCAGGCCCCGCGTGACCGGCGCCTCACCATGGACGAACTCGGCGCCGCCATCCGCTCTGTATCCGAACTCGTCCGCGGACAGCGGAGCGATGCGACCGCCGCAACGGTCGCGCGCTTCCAGGATCGTCACCCGCTTGCCGGCGCGGCCAAGCTCGCGCGCGGCCATCAGGCCCGCAGCGCCAGCCCCGATAATCATGATGTGGTCTGCTTGTCCGGCCATGTCGTCCTTTAGGCCCCGTCCCGATCATCAAGCTGACGCCGCCCGCATATGCGCGGGCACGGGCGAACTTGTCCAGTTGCAGAAATAGTCAAGGCGCATCGTCATTGCGCAAGCGGAAATCGGCCGCACGGCTGCGCGCGATGACGAGGTCGGCGTTGACGAGATCGTTGCCCTCCACCTTGCTTCTCACCATCGCGTCATCAAGGCCGAAGTCGCGCCAGCGCGCGGCAAGCCGCTCGGCGAGGCGCCCGCGCGGCACCTCCACCATGACGGTGGTATCGAACCGTGGCGCAAGACCAGCCCAGGCTGGATGCGCCGGATCATCCAGCAGAAGGTAGTTGCCTTCGACGATCACGATGCGCGCGGCGGCAGGAACGATCTCCGCGCCGGCGCGCGCGATTTCCAGCGCGCGATCGAACACCGGCACCGCGATATCGCGGCCGTCATCGGCGCGCAGACGGTCGAGCATGGCGGCGAGACCGTCGACGTCGAACGTCTCAGGCGCGCCCTTGCGGGCGCGCAGGCCCCTCTCCTCCAGCACGCGATCGTCGAAATGGAAGCCGTCCATGGCGAGGATGCGCGCGAAGGCGGCTTCGTGCTGATTGAGCTGCGCACACAGCGTCCCGGCCACCGTGCTCTTGCCCGCGCCGGGCGGACCGGCGATGGCGACCAGCCTGCGCGCCGACCCTTGCGTACGGCGCAGATGCGTGAGCAGACCAGCGAGATCGATCGGTTCTTCCGGCATGGCGGCCACGGGCCTGCTATCCCCTGCGCTCACTGAGCCAGGCTTCGGTCTGGTAGGGAAACGCGACCCTCTCCTGTCGCAGCTCCGGAAAGACCTCCTGCAGCTCGCGCAGGCGCGCTTCGACGTCGCGCTTCCTCTCGTCCGGCAAGGCCGCGATGAAGCTGACGGACATGAACCGATCGATCACCACCTGGTCGAAGCCGCCGACATGGCTGTGCGCGAAGACAGTCCGCTGCAGCGGCGTGAACAGGTCCTGTCCTTCGAACGGTTGTCGCCAGCGGCCGGTGTAATGGCGCGGCACATTGCCCTCGTAGGGCGTGATGATTTTGCTGATCGCGGCAACCCAGTCGACCGTCTCGTCGCGAACGTTCCAGACGAGGCCCAGCCGCCCGCGCGGCCGCAGCACGCGGTGGATCTCGCGCAAGGCGGCCTCGTTCGCAAACCAATGAAAGGCCTGGGCACAGGCCACCGCATCGACGCAAGCGTCCTCGAGCGGCATGCGTTCGGCGCTACCCGGCAGCGCGCGGACGCCGGGCACGGCCTGGACCAGCTGCTCGCGCATGGCATCGACGGGCTCGATGGCGGTGACGCTGGCGCCAAGGCGCGCGAGCAGCTTGGTGAACTTTCCCGTCCCGGCGCCGAGGTCGACGACCGCAGCGCCCGCGCTCGCGCCGAGATCACGCTCGAGCCAGCCGAGCAGGTCGGCCGGATATTCGGGGCGCCCGCGCTGATAGGTCGAGGACTCGTTCGAGTACCCCTGCTGTGCAGCTTCATGGATGGCCATTCGATATTCCACTCCCGACGTTGTGCGCGTCATCACGCATGGCGCAGCTTCAATACTGAATAATGCGCGATGCTCTTACACCTTATCTTAGGGCCTGCCGAGTAAGATGGAGGTCACTCTTCCTTAACCACGATGCGCCGGATGAGTCCAAGACGGCCGAAATTCGCTTTCCCGGCGCTCGTGCTTGCGAGCACGTTGGTCTTTGGACTGGCGGGCCACCTCACCGCGACGACCCTGATCCATCGCCAGCAGGCGCGGCAGATCCTTGAACTCACCGAAATCGTGCTGCGGCGCGCGGAATTCGCGGTCGATTTCGGCGCCGCCAGTCTTGACCAGCTGGCAAGCCGGGGCCTCACCACTTGCGAGCCGGGTTCGCTGCAGGCGATCCGGCTGCATGTGTACCAGCGCTCCGCGGTGAAGGACATCCGCCTCGCCAACGCCGATGGCTCGGTGATCTGCTCAGCCTATTCCGAGACGCTGGAGTTCGACAATGGCTGGGTCTCGCGCTCCGACATGCTGGCATCACGCGACGGCAGGCTGTTCGTCTTCCGTGTCGAGCAGTTCGGCGGCGACGCGCTCGGCGTCCTCAGGGACATCAATCACAAAAAGGCGCTGGTTGCCGTCATCGGCATCAACGACAGCCTGCTCGACATCATGCCGGCCGAACTGCGCGCCCACAGCAAGGTGGTGCTCGCGCTGAGCAATGGCGAGACGCTCGGCGCGTTCAGGT
Source organism: Bradyrhizobium sp. STM 3557 (assembly GCF_045571465.1). Taxonomy (NCBI): domain Bacteria; kingdom Pseudomonadati; phylum Pseudomonadota; class Alphaproteobacteria; order Hyphomicrobiales; family Nitrobacteraceae; genus Bradyrhizobium; species Bradyrhizobium sp. STM 3557. Next base: position 2,907,552 of record NZ_CP120697.1, on the reverse strand, counting down.
CCGAAGCCGATAAGCCGCTGCGAGAGCCGACCGAATTTGCCATGAGCTCCGCACGCTATCCGCTGCGCGCGGCCATCGATGTCGAGCGCAGTGCGCTATCGAGCTGGAACGGCGAGACCTATTGGCCGGCGATCGCAGTCTCACTCACCCTTGGCGTGGTCTTCGGTGGTCTCCTGGCGCGGTCGCTTCGCAGCCAGGGCCCGGTCGCCGATCTCGATCGTGCGCTCGCACGCGGCGAGTTCGCACCCTATTTTCAGCCGATCTTCGATCTCAGGACCGGCCAGATCAAGGGCTGCGAGATCCTGGCGCGGTGGCTGCGTGACGACGGCTCGGTCGTTCCGCCCATGAGCTTCATCCCGCTCGCCGAGTCCAGCGGCCGCATCCAGAACATGACCTGGCAGATCCTGCAGCGCGCGCTCTCCGGCCTACAGCCGCTGCTCAGGCAGGATAAGGATTTCAAGCTGTCGTTCAACGTGGTGCCGAAGCATCTCTTGAGCCCCGGCTTCGTCGAGGCGCTGCGCCGCGTCGTGTTGACGGCCAAGGTCTCGACGCGTCAGATCGTGGTCGAAGTGACCGAGCGCGACGAGCTCGACGATCTCACCCGCGCCGCAAGTGTGGTGCGCGAGCTGCGCGAACACGGCTTCCGCGTCGCCATCGACGACGTCGGCACCGGCCACAGCGGGCTGTCGCGCCTGAAGGGGCTCGGCGCCAACACGATCAAGATCGACAAGTTCTTCGTCGACACCGTCACGGTCGATGCCTCGACCACGGCGATTATCGAGATGCTGGTGGGGCTTGCCATCGATCTGCAGATGACGGTGGTCGCCGAGGGCATCGAGACCAAGGAGCAGGCCAAGGCGCTGATCGCCTGCGGCGTCGAGGAAGGCCAGGGCTATCTCGTCGCACCGCCCCTGCCCTTGCCCAAATTCCTCGCGCTGCTTGAGACGCGCCGATCGGCGGCAACGACGGGCAACGCCGCGGCGGAGGCTACGCTGGTCGCTTAGTAGTGTTTCAAAGCTCTGATCATCCGACCCATTCGCACGTACCATCCACAATTACTGGCGCTCGTCATTGCGAGGAGCGAAGCGCACGAAGCAATCCAGGCTTCCTTCTTGGCTCTGGATTGCTTCGCTTTGCTCGCAATGACGTGCCGCCATGATCGCGTTCTAATCGCTGCCGCTCCTCGCAATGACGACCTGGAAGTCGCGTCTTTACGATTGCTACTCTTTCGTCATCTGGCCGCGCAGCTCGCCGCCCGGATTGGCCGCGGTGTGGATGTTTGCATACCACTTGCCGGCGAGCAGATCGGCAGCTTGCGTGTCCGTCAGCGTCGCCGTGCCCTGGATCGGGCTTTGCACGGTCTTGAACGGCAGGACGATGCCGGCGTTCTTGCCGGCCTCGCTCGGCCCATGGAAATGCGCACCCATCGCCGGTCCGGTCAGGCCCGAATAGGTGACGGTGTAGGTCAGGAACTTGGTGTCGGTATCGAAGGTCGCCTCCGCCGTGCCGGAGCCGGTGCTGGCATTGGGCGGCACCTCATTGCTGCCCTTGAGTTCGGCCTGCAATTTGACCATCTCAGCGCGGGCAGCTGTGGCCACGAGCAACACTGCAACGCCGACGACCGCGGCGGCAGCCGGGCTTATCGCACTCTTCATCGTATCCTCCCCACGCGCGTTCGACCTTGCGCCGGTTGAAACACCGAGAACCGGTGCAAATTCCGATCGCAGCGAGGTTATCCGATTCGAGTCTGTCCCGCTCCGACGGCCCAGGCGATACGCTCCGTCACCCAATTGCTGTCGGGCAGCCTGCTGTCATCGATCCCGCCTCGCGCCAGTTCGCCAATCACCCTAGTGGCGCGGCCACGTGAGCAGGAACCCACGTTGCCGGGTCGTGGCTCAACAACCGTCCTGGAGTCTGCCCTTGTAACATCCCGTGAAGCGTGTATTTTAATCTTAGTACAATTAGCGTGAGTGCGTATCATGCAGAACAATGAGCGGTTGTTCTTTGCTCTCATAGCGCTGGCGGGGATTGGCACGACCGCGCTCATGGCCGTCGTGGTCTTCTCGTTCTAAGAGCCCGGATTGGTTCGCGAGAGACCAAATCAGGTCGGATTCGCCGGTGGCTTGAGATGACCCACGTCAGCGCATGGCGGCCGTCTCGTCACTATTTGAAGGGCACGTGAGAAGCGCATCACTCGGGCGACATGCGCCGCGAGAAGGCGAAGCCGTAGCTGCTCGGCTGCCGGAATCGGAAGATCGGAGCGATGGCGAGCCAAGCGCCAACTACGCGCGTCATCGTCCGCGCAGGCGGGCGATCCAATACGCCGCGGCCTTTCGATTCAATCGATGCTGCCGGTGAATACTGAACGTCCGGTCGAGCCGGACGATGACAGCGGAGCATAAAGCGTTTTCAAGCGAAGGTGACACCGGTTCACGTCAAGAAAACGCGACCAAAAAGCTAGAGCCCCGTTCCGATTCAATCGGAACGGAAAAGGCTCTCGACGATCAGCGGTTTGAAACCGTGGATCGGATGATCCACCGCGGAAGCATGCCCCCCTCATTCAAAAAAGCGGCGATCCGGACGCCAACCGAAGCCGTGCCCGGACCGCCAGTTTTCCTCAGGAGGAACCGTTGTCAGTGCAGAAGCTGTGCGACGTTGTCTTTGGTCACGAGGTCGAGGCCGGTGTAGATCACCTCCGGCACCTTCTCGCCCTTCTTGATCGCGAGCAGCGTGTCCATCGCCTTCTCGCCCATCTCGAACGGACGCTGACCGGTCAGCGCGTTGGAATAGCCGTCACGCAGCAGTTCGAGCTGCATCTTGAGCGTGTCGGCGACAACGAGCGTGAGCTTGCCGGCGTCGATGTCCTTCTTGTAGCGATTGACGAAGGCTTTGTAACCTTCGGGCGCGAACATCGGCCAGCCGCCGACAGGCACGATGGCAGCGAGATCCGGCGTTGCGGTGCGCAGGTCGGTCATCTGCTGCACGGCCAGCGCGGAATCGTCGTTGCAGAAGGTCGGCGAGCCCGCCACCTCGGTCCACTTAGAGCCCTTCAGCGCCTCGCGCACACCGTCGACGCGCTCGGCGAGATTCTTGGCGCCGGGTCCGCCGGAGACCATGGCATACTTGCCGCCTTCCGGTCTCAGCTGCAGCAATTGCTTGCCGAGCGCGAGGCCGAAATCCTTGTTGTTGGTGCCGATATAGGCGATGCGCTTGGAGCCTGGCGCGTCCGCATCGAAGGTGATGACGGGAATGCCGGCCGCCGTCGCCGCATCGATCGACTTGGTCATCGCGGCGACGTCCGCGACCGAGATCGCCAGACCATCGACTTTCTGGGTGATGAAGTCCTGAATGATCTGCGCCTGGGTCGCCGGCTCATGCTCGATCGGGCCCTTGTAGATGCACTCGACGTTGCCGAGCTCCTTGGCGCGCTTCATGCAGCCGTCGCGCGCGACATCGAAGAACGGATTGTTCATCGCTTTCGGCACGACTGCGAAACGATATTTGGTCTCGGCTTGGGCCGGCGCCACCAGCATGGCAAGCGCGGCGGCGGCAAACAACAGCTTCTTCATTACCTTCCCTCCTCCATGTCTATCCCTGTTCATTGTCCACGCCGGGATCGGATAGACGTGATTGTCACATCCCGGCCAGGTCGTTTACAGCATGCGCGCGCGGATGCGATCCACCAGCACCGCTGCGATGATGATCACGCCGACCAGCGTCTGCTGCCAGTAGGAATTGACCTGCGCCAGCACCAGGCCGTTGCGGATCACCTCGAGCAGCACGCAGCCGACGATGGCGCCGAGCGGACCGCCGATGCCGCCGGCAAGATTGGCGCCGCCGATGACAGCCGCTGCAATGATGTTCAGCTCGTAGGACGTCGCCATGTTGGCGGGCGCCGAGCCGAGCCAGCCGGAGACGATGATGCCCTGCAGACCGGCTGCGAGCGCGCCGATCACATAGACCGCGATCTTGACCCGCGTCACCGCGACGCCGGTTAGTTCGGCCGCCTTCTCGTTGCCGCCGAGCGCAAACACGTGGCGGCCGAAGCTCGTATGATGCAGCACTACTGCCATCACGAGCGCTAGCACGATGAGGTAGATAAAGGGCGCGGGCAGTCCATACAGGTCGCCCGACGTCAGCGCGTAGAAATAGTCTGCGTCCGGTCCGCCCGGAAAGCTGCCCCTGCCGTTCGAGATCACATAGGCGAGCCCGCGCACGATCGAGAGCATGCCGAGCGTCGTCACGAAGGGCGACAGGCCGAGCACCGCGATGCAGAAGCCGTTGACGATACCGACGATGAGCGACACGGCAAACCCGCACAGCACCGAGACGAGCAGGATCAGGCCGGGCACGTTAGCGACCACCGTCTTGCCGTCGGCGCCAAGATGCACGAACAGCGAGGCCAGCGGCTCGCCGGGCGTCGACAGATCCGTCATCACCATCGAGGTGACCATCGCGGCAAAGCACATCAGCGAGCCGACCGAGAGATCGATGCCGCCGGTGATGATGACGAAGGTGATGCCGAGCGTCGCAATCGCGATGAAGGAGAAGTTCTTGGCGACGTTCTGCAGATTGCCTTGGGTAAAGAAATAAGGGCTGGCGAAGTTCATGATGATGATCAGCGCGATGAGCGCGATCAGCACATAGCCGGTCTGCGAGGCGAACAGGCCCCGATGCCACCAGCGGGTCTTGCCGATATTGGCGAACGAGACCGGATGATCCGTGAGCTGTGCCATCACGCCGCCTCCTTGGCGCCGGTAATCAGCGCAGTCACTTCTTCAGGCGAGCTCTCGGCGATCGGCTTGTCAGCCCGCTTCTCGCCGCGGCGCATCACGACGACACGGTCACAGACCGCGAAGATATCGGGCATGCGGTGCGAGATCAGCATGACAGCAATCCCCTGCTCCTTCAGCCGGTGGATCAGGCCCAGCACCTGCTCGACCTGGCGTACCGAGATCGCCGCGGTTGGCTCGTCCATCATCACGAGCTTGGCGTTGGAGAGGCGCGTCCGGGCGATCGCCACCGCCTGGCGCTGGCCGCCGGACATGTCCTTGACGAGGTCATGCGGCCGCGTCTCGGAGCGCAATTCTTGGAACAGCTCCAGCGCCCGCGTTTCCATCGCCCGGTGATCGAGCAGCCTGATCGGGCCGAAGGAACGCTTCAGTTCGCGCCCCAGGAAGACATTGGCGGCCGCCGTCAGATTGTTGGCGAGCGCGAGGTCCTGATAGACGACCTCGATGCCGACGGCGCGGGAATCCACCGGGCGATGAAAATGCACCTCGCGGCCATCGAAACGGATGGTGCCCTGGCTCGGCGGAAAATTGCCGGCGATGATCCGCACCAACGTCGACTTGCCGGCGCCGTTGTCGCCCATCAGACCGATCACCTCGCCGGCGCGAACGGTGAGATCGACGCCGTGCAGCGCGCGGATAGCGCCGAACTGCTTACCGATTCCCTTCAACTCCAGCACCGGCACGCTGGCCGGCTCGATGACCGGTACCCCTGTCGCCGCCGTGATGCTCATGGCGGTCCTCCCCTCTTGTCGTTGGCCGCGGTCGTTCGACCGTCGTTTTATGCGTCATGGATAGCACTACTATAGATAGCGGTTCACCACACTTTCTAGATATTCCTGCCGGCCCGAGCGCGGCTGCGGATCGAGACCCGCCATCGCGCGGTCGGCAAGTGCGGCGAGCGAGCGTTGACCGGCCAGAATCGCCTTGCCCTCCTCGCCATCCCAGCCGGCATAGCGCTCGGCAAGCGGCCCTGTCAGCGCGCCGGCGTCGAGCATGTCGGCCGCGGCAAGGAAGGCCCGCGCGCAGGCATCCATCGAGCCGACATGGGCGTGGATCAGATCATCCGGATCGATCGACTGGCGGCGGATCTTGGCATCGAAATTGAGCCCGCCGGTGGCGAGCCCGCCGCCCTTGATGATCTCATGGAAAACCAGCGCCAGCTCGCTCGTGTTCATCGCGAACTGATCGGTGTCCCAGCCGAGCAGATCGTCACCGCGGTTGATGTCGATGGAGCCGAACACGCCGAGCGCCTGCGCCAGCGCGATCTCGTGCTGGAACGAATGGCCGGCGAGGATGGCGTGGTTCTGCTCGATATTGAGCTTGACGTCGTTCAAGAGGTCATAGCGCTTCAGGAAGCCGTAGCAGGTCGCGACGTCGAAATCATATTGGTGCTTGGTCGGCTCCTTCGGCTTCGGCTCGATCAGGATCGGGCCCTTGAAGCCGATCTTGTGCTTGTGCTCGACGACCAGAGAAACGAAGCGGCCGAGCTGATCCAGCTCGCGGCCGATATCGGTGTTGAGCAGCGTCTCATAGCCCTCGCGGCCGCCCCACAGCACGTAGTTCGCTCCGCCGAGCCGGTGCGTGACTTCGAGCGCGGCGCGCACCTGCCCCGCGGCGTAAGTGAACACGTCCGGGTCCGGATTGGTGGCGGCCCCCGCCATGTAGCGGCGATGCGAGAACAGGTTCGCGGTGCCCCACAGCAGCCGCACCTTGGCGGACGCCATCTTCTGTTCGAACAGGTCGCCAATCGCGTTCAGATTGGCGACGGACTCCTTCAGCGTCGCGCCTTCCGGCGCCGCATCAACATCGTGGAAGGTGAAGAAGGGCACGTCGAGCAACCGGAACAGCTCGAAGGCCACATCGGCCTTGGCACGCGCCATCGCCATGAGATCGCTGCCGTGCTGCCAGGGCCGCAGGAACGTCTCGCCACCAAAGGGATCGCTGCCCGGCCAGCAGAACGAATGCCAGTAGCAGACGGCAAAGCGCAGATGGTCCTCCAGCCGCTTGCCGGCAATGATACGATCCTTGTCGTACCAACGGAAGGCGAGCGGACTGTTCGCCTCAGCTCCGCCATAGGCGATTGGCGCTGGTGTCTGGAAGAACGAAGTGGATGCGGTCATTGTGCGCACTCCTTCAAGGCAGGATAGAGCTTGCGCCAGCGCGCATAGGATTCGTTGTAGGCATCGACCAGCGCGGCGCGCGGCGCGAAACTGGCGAGCCGCTGCGGCCGGCGGCAGACGTCAGCCGGGGTGGCGCCGGTCGCAGCCAAGCGGCCGAGCCGCGCCGCGCCCATGGCCGCGCCGACCTCACCCTCCTCGACGCGGTGCACGACGATGCCGAGCACGTCGGCCGCGATCTGTGCCCACAGCGCCGAACGCGACCCGCCGCCGACGAAATCGAGCTCAGTGATCGGCCGTTCGCTGGCGCCGAGCGCGACGAGCATGTCGCGCGCGGCAAAGGCGACGCCTTCGAGCACGGCTTGCGTGAGATCCTGCCGTCCTGCCGCGCTGCGCAGATTGGCGAAGCACGCCGCCGCCGCCGCATCGTTGTGCGGCGTGCGCTCGCCATCGAGGTAGGGCAGGAACTGCACCGGGCTTGGACGTGCGACGGCATTGCCGAGCGGCGCCAGCAGATCGGCCTCGGATGTTTCCAGGATGCGCGCGAGCCACGACAGCGAGGCCGCCGCAGACAGCATCACGCCCATCTGATGCCAGAGGTTTGGCAGCGCATGGCAGAACGCATGCACCGCCGACGCCGGCTGCGGCGCAAACCGGTCGGTGACGCGGAACAGCACGCCGGAGGTGCCGAGCGAGAGGAACGCATCACCCGGCGCGATCGCGCCGAGCCCGATCGCGCTCGCGGCGCAATCACCCGCGCCGCCGGCGACGACCACGCGGGAGGTCATGCCCCAGCGCCGTGCGAGATCGCCATGGAGTTCGGCGCTGGGTTCGCTGCCCTCGACGAGGCGCGGCATGTGGCTGAGATCAAGTCCGGTCGCGGCAAGTACGGTTTCCGACCAGCGGCGCTGGCCGACATCGAGCCACAAGGTGCCGGCCGCATCCGACATGTCCTCGACCATCTCGCCGGTCAGCCGGTAGCGAACATAGGCCTTGGGCAGCAGCACCTTTGCGAGCTTCGCGAACACGTCCGGCTCTTGCTTTGCCACCCACAGCAGCTTCGGCGCGGTGAAGCCTGGCATCGCCAGATTGCCCGCAATCGCGTGCAGCTCCGGGCAGCGGCGCTCCAGCTCGGCGCATTCTCCGTGCGAGCGGCCATCATTCCAGAGGATCGCAGGACGCAGCGGCCACCCGTCTTTGCCGAGCAACGTCGCGCCGTGCATCTGGCCCGACAGTCCGACGCCGCGGACGGCCGCGGTCTCGCGCGGATGGCTCTTTGCGAGATCGTCGACCGCGCCGATCGTGGCGGAGACCCAGGCCTCCGGATCCTGCTCGGACCACAGCGGGGCCGGCTGCGACAGCGACAGCGCGCGCGAGGCGGCAGCGACCATCGCGCCCGCATCATCCTCCAGCACCGCCTTCACGCCGGACGTCCCGACGTCCAATCCGAGATACACGCCTCGCTCCTCCCTAACTCTCGCGCGGACGACGGACGGTCTGTCGCCGTCCCATCGCCCTCCTTCCGCGTCGCCGCTAGCGGCTCACGGCAGATTGTCCCGCATCACGATGTCGATACGGATCGTCTCCTGTTCGCTCAGGATGGGCTCGCCGCGGGCGAGCGCCAGCAGCACGCGCACCGCCGCCCGCGCCTCGTGCCCTGGGTTTTGCGAGATCGCGGCATCCATCACGCCGTTCAACAAAAGCTTGCGCGTCAGCACCGTCACATCATGGCCGACGAACATCATCTCGCCGGCGCGTCCTGAGTCGATCAGCGCCTTGGCCACACCCGATGTGCCGGCACCGACATTGTAGAGACCGACGATGTCGCGATGTTCCTGCAGCAGCCGCGCCATCAAGCGCTCCGAGCGGTCATCCTCGTCATGGCCCTCGACGACCGGCAAGACCTTGAGGTGCCGATATTCCGAGGAAAGCACCTGATTGAAGCCGAAGATACGTTCGGCGTGGTCGCGCAACGCCTGCGAGCCGGCGACGATGGCGACACTGCCTTGCCGTCCACCGACGAAGCGGCCGACCAGCGCACCGGCTGTGCGGCCGGCAGCGATGTTGTCGATGCCGACATAATGATGTCGCCGTGACGACGGCACGTCGGACACCAGGGTCACCACCTTGGCGCCGCCATCGACGAGATCATTGATCGCGGCGCGCACGCTGGGATGATCCAGCGCGACCACCGCGACGCCGTCGACCTGACCAACGAGCTCTTCGAGCCTCGCCGACAGGATGGCTGGATCGAACACGTCGGTCTCCAGCATCTCGACGGCAAGCCGTCGCGCCGAGAGCCAGCTCGCCATCTCACCGAGATGCGTCTGGATTTGCTGCATGAAAAGATTGACGCCGGACGGCATCACGAAAACGAAGCGCCGCGACCGCGCCCGCGCCAGTTCGGACGCGGCGGCATGCGGCTGGAAGGCGCTGCGTTCCATCGCCTCCTTCACACGGCGGACCGTGTCGGGCCGCACACCCGGGCGGTTGTGCAGCACGCGATCGACGGTGGCGAGGCTCACGCCTGCCTGCCGCGCGATGTCCCGCAATGTCAGCGGCGCGTCCATCTCCTCCCCTTTCGTTGGGGGGAGCCTAGCCGAAATCTTGAGGTACGCAACTCATTTTTGAGGTTTCAACACTCAGCGCTCAACACTCAGCGCTATGGTGCGCAGGTGAAGCTCGCGGCTTGGCTGGGCGGGCCCGACTTGTAGTGCGGCCAGGCCGGCCAACGGCACAGCGGCAGGCTGCGTGTCGTGGTGAAGGACGGCGCCTCGATCCTCTGCTCCACCACTTCGAGGTCGCCGGGCGCCTTGTCGTTCTCGACCCAGTCGACCAGCACGCTCAGCATATCGACATTCGCCGGCGCACCGGAGCCGACATGATCGACGCCCGGCGCGGTGTAGAGGCGCGCGAATTCCGCCGTCTCGGTCTTACCGAGCTTGCGCTCGACATTCTCGAAATAGCGGATGCCGGCATAGGGGCTCTGCGCGTAATCAGCCATGTGCTCGAGCATCACGAGCTTGCCGCCATGCGCGCGGAATTTGCTGAGATCAGGATCGGTCGAATCCATCAGCTTGGAAACTTCGAGCACCCGCGTTCTGTGCTCCTCCGGCTTGTAGCTGGTCACATCCAGCTTCGGATCGCGGGCGAAGACGTATTGGATACCGCCGGCGCCGTAGATCCATGCGATGCCATTTGCCGGGCTCGGCGGCTGCGTCGGCGCCGCCTTGCCGAGCCACCAGGAAATCCAGCCGCCCGCCGCGGCGAAGGCCGGCGTGTCTTCTCCAGACACGCCCCACCCCGGATAGTCGTCAAGACCATTGGCGAGCGCGAAGGGAAACGTGTAGGTCGCATGCAAGGTGTCGATCGCCTTGATCTGGGCATCGGTCAGACATTCGTCGCCGCTCTGCCCGGTCGCGCAGCGCAGTGTTTCAGCCTTGAAGCTCGCCTTGCACCCGACGGGATTCTCGACAAGCCCGTCTTCCACGCCATCGGCCTTGTCGCAGGTCTTGCGGACGGCATCGGCGACCAGCTTCACCTGCGCGGGATTGATCCAGCCCGCGCCCATGGTCACGAGCCCGCTGCGCGTGCCGGCGTGCTGCAGGCCGGCCCAATTGATGACCGGCACGCGGGCGAAGATGCCGTCGAAATCCTCCGGATAACGCTGCGCCATGGTCAGCGCCTCGCGCCCGCCTTCCGACGAGCCCATGAAGTACATTTTGCTCGGCGTCTTGCCGTAAGCCCGCTGCATCAGCTCGATCGCGGCATCGCGCACCTTCTTGTAGGCGACATGCGCGAAGTTCTCGAACGCCTCGTCGTTGAGCGCGAACACCTGCGGCGGCTCGCCGGGCTTGGCCTCATGGCCGGAATCGGTGCCATAGGTGACGAAGCCGCGCGCCAATGGCGAAGGCTTGTCGAACGGATAGGCCGGCGGCAAGGCAAGACCGGTGATCAGGACGCCGTTGAAGCCACCGCCGCCATATTGCAGCGAGCGGCCGTTCCAGTCGGCCGGCAGGTTGACCTCGAACTTGATCGGGGGCGCCTGGGGATCGCGGGGATCAATATGGCCGAGCACCTTGCAGAAGGCTGGATTGGCCGGGGCGATGCGCGCGGCCGGCGAGCCAGCCTTTTCGGCGATCGCAAGCGCGGATGGTGCTTGCAAAGCGGCGGAATCGATTTTCACGCCGTTCTGCGCAGCCCCTGCGAGACCGCTGCAGGTCTGCGCGGCATCGCCGACGAGACCATCTGCGAACACTGGAGAGGCCACCATCGCCAGCATCAAGCCCGCGCCGCATGCATGCGTCGCGCTGATATATCGTGTCATTTCCGTTTCCTCGCCATTTGGTCCCGTTGTCCAGGATCTCAATTCCTGCGCCTACAGCAGGTCGATAGCGTGAGCTTATCATCTGCTCAACTAGAACGGCAGGCCGACGTAATTCTCCGCCAGCGATCTCTGTGCGGCTTCCGACGAGAACAGATAAGCCATGTCGGTGTCCTGCAGTCTGTCCTCATAGGCGATGCGATCGGGGAAGCGATGCAGCAGCATCGTCATCCACCAGGAGAAGCGCTGCGCCTTCCAGATCCGCGCCAAGGCGCGCTGCGAATAATCGTCGAGCCCCTTGTCGTCACTCTTTTTGTAGTGATCGACCAGCCCGTGATAGAGGTAATAGATGTCGGACGCAGCGCTGTTCAGCCCGCGCGCGCCGGTCGGCGGGAAGATGTGCGCCGCATCGCCGGCCAGGAACAGCCGGCCGTAGCGCATCGGCTCGGCGACGTAGCTGCGCAGGGGAGCAATGCTCTTCTCGATCGAGGGTCCGGTGATCAGCTCAGTCGCGACATGGGGCGGCAGGCGTCGTTTCAGCTCGTCCCAGAACGCGTCATCACTCCAGTCCTCGACCTTGTCCGACAGCGGAACCTGGATGTAATAGCGGCTCAGCACCTGCGAGCGCATCGAGCACAGCGCAAAGCCGCGCTCATGCTTGACATAGATGAGCTCGGGGTTGATCGGCTTGGTTCGCGACAGCACCCCAAGCCAACCAAACGGATAGACCCGCTCGTATTCGCTAAGCTTGTCCTTCGGGATCGATTTGCGGCTGACGCCGTGGAAGCCGTCGGCACCGATGATGTAGTCGCAATCGATCCGGATGGTCTGGTCACCGCTGCGGTAGGTGACGAACGGCTGACCGGAGGCGATGTCGTGCGGCTGCACGTCGGCTGCATTGTGCACCACCTTGCCGCCGAGCCGGTCGCGTGCCTCGTAGAGATCGCGCGTCACCTCGGTCTGGCCGTAGACCAGCACGGAATTGCCGCCGGAATATTTGTAGAGATCGATGCGGTCGAGCACGCCGTCATGGGCGATGTTGAAGCCGTGATGGATCTCGCCCTCACGGTCCATCCGCTCGCCGCACTGCGCCTCGCGCATCAGCTCGGCAAAGCCGTGCTCGAGCACGCCGGCGCGGATGCGCGACAGCACATGATCCCGGCTCGCCCTCTCCAGCACGATCGTGTCGATGCCCTGCAGGTGAAGAAGCTGGGACAGCAGCAGGCCCGACGGTCCACCGCCGATGATGCAGACCTGAACGCGCATGGTTTCCTCCGCGGGCAGTTTTGGCTATTGGACGAATTTAGCCCGTTTCAGCCTTTGATGAATGGATCGACTGCGCTTTATCTTGTACAAATCGAACATGCCCCGCCCGACCGAAAGCCAGTCCACGATCCGCACCTATCCGCTGTTCGGCGAGGCCGGCGATCTGCCTGACGTCGTGCATTGCGAGACCATTGCGGCGCGATCCCAGCTGACGGGATGGCGCTTTACGCCGCACCGCCATGCACGGCTGCATCAGATCCTGCTGGTGGAGAAAGGCGCGGGCGAAGCGACGCTCGAAGGACAGGTGTACCCGCTCAAGGCGATGCGCGTGGTCAATGTGCCGACCGGCCACGTCCATGGCTTCGCCTTCGTCCCGGGCATGCAGGGTTTCGTGCTGACGATCGCGACAGAGATGCTGGATGAGGCACTGTCGCCGGCAGAAGGGTTATGGCGAGCGCTTGCAGAGTCGCGCGTGAGCCGCGCGACGCCGCAGATGCGGACCTTGATGACCCAGATCCATGCCGAATATGGCGGGAGGGATTTCGCCCGTGCCCACGTGCTGCGATCGCTGACATCGGCCTTGCTCGGCCTGGTCGCGCGCGAGCTGGCGGACAAGACTGCGGCCGACAGCACTGGGGCCACCGACCTGTTCCGTCGCTTCGAGACGCTGCTGGAGCAGCATTTTCTCGAGCATTGGGCTGTGGCAGATTACGCGGCCACGCTGTCGGTCAGCCCAACCCATCTCAGCCGATTGACCAAGGGCGCAACCGGGCACGCTGCGTCCGAACTGATCCAGGAGCGCATCATCCGCGAGGCGCGGCGCAATCTTGTCTACACCAATCTGCCGGTCTCGACGATCGCCTACGCGCTCGGCTTCAATGATCCGGCCTATTTCAGCCGATTGTTTGCGGGAGCGACCGGGCTGTCGCCGCGGCGATTTCGTGAGAAGGTGGTGAGGGGGGAGTGATTACAGCATCCGTCATTGCGAGCGAAGCGAAGCAATCCAGAGTCGCGAAGGAAGTCTGGATTGCTTCGTCGCTTCGCTCCTCGCAATGACGATTCATGATCAGCGTGTAGGGTGGGCAAAGGCGCACCGCGCCGTGCCCACCTTCTTTCGTCGTCACGACTGCAAAAGGTGGGTACGCTTCGCATTGCCCACCCTACGAGTCAGCGCGCGACGCTCACCCCTTTGCCAGCTGCTGATCGAGATCGTGCAGCACCTGATAGCACGGCAGCACCTGGGCGACGGAGGCGTTGGGGTCGCGGCCCTCGCGGATGGCGGCGAAGAATTCGCGGTCCTGCAGCTCGATTCCGTTCATGGAGACATCGACCTTGGAGACGTCGATCTTCTCCTCCTTGCCGTTCACGAGATCGTCGTAGCGCGCGATATAGGTGCCGGTGTCGCCGATATAGCGGAAGAAGGTGCCGAGCGGGCCGTCATTGTTGAACGACAGCGACAGCGTGCAGATCGCACCATTGGCCGCCTTGAGCTGGATCGACATGTCCATCGCGATGCCGAGCGTCGGATGTATCGGACCCTGCACGGCATTGGCCTTCACGATCGGCGAGCCCACTTGGTAAGCGAACAGATCGACGGTGTGGGCGGCGTGGTGCCAGAGCAGATGATCGGTCCAGCTCCGCGGCTGGCCGAGCGCGTTCATGTTGGTGCGGCGGAAGAAGTAGGTCTGCACATCCATCTGCTGGATGTGGAATTCGCCCGCCTTGATCTTCTTGTGCACCCATTGATGGCTGGGATTGAAGCGCCTTGTGTGGCCGCACATCGCGACCAGGCCCGTTTTCTTCTGAAGGTCAACCACAGCCTGCGCATCCTCCAGTGAGTCCGCCAGCGGAATCTCGACCTGCACATGCTTGCCGGCGTTCAGACATGCGATCGCTTGCGCCGCATGCATCTGCGTCGGCGTGCAGAGGATCACGGCATCGACCTCGCCCAGCTTCAAACTGTCGGCGAGTTCGGTCGAGACGTGCTTGATGCCGTATTTGTCGGCGACTTCCTTCGTCTGTTCCAGCCTGCGGCCGACCAGCGACACCACCTCGACGTCAGGAATGTTCTTGATGCCGTCGAGGTGCTTGATGCCGAACGCGCCGGCGCCGGCGAGCGCGACCTTGATGGTCTTTGCCATATCAGGTGTTCTCCAGGATCAGGTGACCGACCGCCGTGTTGCTCGCGGGCACGTGGTAGAAGCGATGCAGCACCTTCGGCTTGTGGCCGCCATTGACGTCGCTCATCGCCCCCCGCGCGATCAGCCACATGACGAGCTCGATGCCCTCGCTGCCCGCCTCGCGCACATAGTCGATATGCGGCATCTTCGACAGGCCTTCCGGATCGTTGATGAGCTGATCGAGGAAGGCATTGTCCCACTCGCGGTTGATCAGGCCAGCGCGCGGTCCCTGCAACTGGTGGCTCATGCCGCCGGTGCCCCAGATCTGCACATTCAGCGGCTCGTCATAGGATTCAATCGCCTTCCGGATCGCCTTGCCGAGCATGAAGCAGCGCCGGCCGGACGGTACCGGATATTGCACCACATTGACCGCGAACGGGATGATCGGGCACGGCCAGGCATCGACCTGACCGAACACCAGGCTGAGCGGCACGGTCAATCCGTGGTCGACATCCATCTTGTTGACGATGGTGAGGTCGAAATCGTCCTGGATCACCGACTGCGCGATATGCGCCGCGAGCTTCGGATGTCCGATCACCTTCGGCACCGGACGCGGTCCCCAACCCTCATCGGCCGGGGTGTATTCGGCCGCAGTGCCGATCGCGAAGGTCGGGATCATCTCCAGGCTGAACGCGGTGGCGTGATCGTTGAAGACCAGGAACACGACATCCGGCTTCTGCTGCTTCTCCCACTGCTTGGCGAAGTCGTAGCCTGCGAATACCGGCTTCCAATAGTCTTCCTGCGTTTTGCCGAGGTCGAGCGCGGCGCCGATCGCCGGGACGTGCGAGGTGTAAACGCTTGCCGTGATACGGGCCATCACTTCTTCTCCCCGGTGTAGCGGTTGCCCTCGATCGAACGGCCGCCCTTGATCATCATCTCGCGATATTGTTCTTCGGTCATACCGGTCATGGAGCCCGCCATCTGCTGAAAGCTCTTGCCGTCGGTGGCGCCGATCTTGGCGAGAAAATAGATGTTGCCGCCAAGCGCGATGCAGCGGTTGAGATCGCGATCGAGCACCGCCTGCTTCTGCTCTTCGGTCATTGGCCATTCGTCGAGATAAGCGCGCTCATTGGCCTTGAATCGGGCGCGGTTCTCCGCCTTCATCAACGACATGCAGAACTGGTTCAGATGATAGCCCTGGCGCGACATGTCGGCGTCGAAGATGGTCGTGCCGGGAACGTTCATGTAGGGCTTGTCGAGCGACATCGATCCTCTCCTTCAGGTTTCCTCGGGCCAGTAGAGCCGCATCGGGTTGTCGACCAGAAGCTTGTGCTGCAGCTCCGGCGTGGTTGCAATGTGCGGAATGAAATCGACCAGCAGCCCGTCGTCGGGCATGTGGTCCTTCAGGTTCGGATGCGGCCAATCGGTACCCCACAGCACGCGATCCGGGAAGGTCTCGACGATGCGCTTTGCGAACGGCACCACGTCGCGATAGGCGTTCTGCTCGCCGTTGAGCGCCGGCGGTCCCTTCACCGACAGCCGCTCCGGGCAGCTCACCTTTGACCAGACGTTCTGATGCTCGCGCATGAATTTCACGAACAGCTCGAACTCCTCGCCATCGACCGGCTTGGTCACGTCAGGCCGCCCCATATGGTCGACTACCACCGTGGTCGGCAGCGCGGTGAAAAAATCCCACAGCTCGGGCAGATCGACCGCCTCGAAATAGATCACGACATGCCAGCCGAGTTTTGCAACTCGGCCTGCGATCTCGTTCAGCTCGTCCTTCGGCGTGAAATCGACCAGCCGCTTGACGAAGTTGAAGCGGACGCCGCGCACGCCGGCCTCATGCATCGCCTTCAGCTCAGCGTCGGTGACGCTGCGCTTCACCGTCGCAACGCCTCGCGCGCGACCGTTCGAATTCATCAGCGCGTCGACCATGGCGCGGTTGTCGGCGCCGTGGCAGGTCGCCTGCACCACGACGTTGCGGGCAAAGCCGAGATGATCGCGCAGCGTATAAAGCTGCTGCTTGGAGGCGTCGCAGGGCGTATATTTGCGCTCGGGTGCGTAGGGAAACTCCGCGCCGGGGCCGAACACGTGGCAATGCGCATCGACGCTGCCGGCCGGCACCTTGAAGCGCGGTTTCGACGGGCCTTGATACCAGTCCAGCCAACCGGGTGTCTTCTGAAACTCCATCGCGTCCATCACTCCCCGGACTTGTTCTTGGATTTGGCGTTCGCGAGGATGCGGTCGGCCTCGATGCGCCAGTCCACACTACGCGCAAATTCCTTCGATCCTTTGATCCCGAACAAACCTTCATCGGCGAGATCGGCGATGAAAGCCTGGCGTTCGGCGGTACCGGAAGCCGACCAAGGTGTCAGCCCGGCCTCGCGCACGGTCTCGGCGACCTCCCGCACTTCTTCCGCGCGGCGGCGGCCGTGCTCGATCACGCGCTGGAAGAAATAGGCGCCCTGCTTCTCCCAGTCGATACCGGGAAAGGTCTCCTTCAGCGAGGCGAGCACCGCATCCTCGACGCCATAGGCGCGCGCGGTGGTGAAGGCCTCGATCACCATCGCCTCCATGCCCTTGATCATAATGCTGCGGCACATCTTGGTGGCCGAGGCGACACCGAGCTTGTCGCTCGCGGGCTTTGCCGCAAAGCCGAGATCGTTGAGCAGCGGCGCCAGTTCGCGCGCGCCGGCGCCGCCGAGCAAGAGCGGCACCTTGATCCGGTATGGCGGCACCGAGGTCATTACAGCGCCTTCGACGTAACGGCCGCCGGCCCCGTCGATCAACGCCGCAGCGCGCTGCTTGGCGCCGGGCGAGGCCGAATTGAAATCGAGGAACCAGGCCCCCGGCTTGATCGCACCGACGCAGGCCTGCGCCACCGGCACCGCCTGGCTCGCCGTCACCGCGGAGAGGATAAAATCGGCCTGCGATGCCAGCTCGGCATGCGAAGTCGCCAGCGTGACGCCGATCTTGGCGGCGTGCTCGCGCAACGGCGCGGCGCGCTCATCGCTGAGCTTGATATCGTAAGCGGAGACGCGCACGCCGTCCTTGCGCAGGTCCTCGGCAACGATCTTGCCGACCTCGCCGTAGCCGATCAGCCCGACATGCCACTGGTTGGAAGCCGTCATCATGGCGCTCAATCGATATATTTGAGCCCGGCCTTCGCTAAGGGCTCGCGCATCTTATACATGTCGAGGCCCAGCACGCCCGAGGCAAGCTTCTCGCGCTTCTCGGCCTCGTTGGCCTCCCGCGCCGCCGCCGCCTCGGCAGCCTGATCTGCGATCGCGGCTGGCACCACCACCACGCCATCGGGGTCGGCGATGACAACGTCACCCGGACTAACCGCAACACCGGCGCAGACCACGGGGATGTTGACTGAGCCGAGCGTCGCCTTCACGGTGCCGCGCGCCGAGATCGCACGCGAGAACACGGGAAACTGCATCTCGGTGAGATCGGCGACGTCGCGCACCCCGCCGTCGATCACCAAGCCCTTGGCGCCGCGGGCGCGAAAGCTGGTCGCCAAGAGGTCGCCGAAGAATCCGTCGGTATTCTCCACCGTGCAGGCCGCAACGACGACGTCGCCGGGCTGGATCTGCTCGGCCGCGACATGCAGCATCCAATTGTCGCCGGGCTGCAGCAGCACGGTGACCGCTGTGCCGCACATCTTCGCGGTCGGATAGATCGGCCGCATGTAGCACTGCATCAGACCGACCCGGCCCATTGCCTCGTGGATGGTGGCGACGCCGAATCTGGCGAGCTTCTCGACTGCGGCCTTATCGGCGCGAGCGATATTCTTCTTGACGATGCCGAGATCGTTCATCGGTGTGCTCATGGTCGCCTACCCCAACTACTTGCCTTTGGCCTTCAACGCGGCGTCGAGCCGCGGGAAGACCCGCCGCGCGTTGCCTTCATAGATCTGGTGACGCTGCTCGGCCGTCAGATTCGCCGCCTCGATGTAGCGCTTGGTGTCGTCGTAATAGAAGCCGGTCTCGGGATCGATGCCTCTGACCGCGCCGATCATCTCCGATGCGAACAGGATGTTGTCGACCGGAATCACGCGCGTCAGCAGGTCGATGCCGGGCTGGTGATAGACGCAGGTGTCGAAGAAGATGTTGTTCAAGAGATGATCTTTCAGCAGCGGCTTCTTCAATTCCTGCGCCAGCCCGCGGAAACGGCCCCAGTGATAGGGCACCGCGCCGCCACCATGCGGGATGAGGAAGCGCAGCGTCGGGAAGTCCTTGAAGAGGTCCGAGGTCAGGCACTGCATGAAGGCCGTGGTGTCGGCATTGAGATAATGCGCGCCCGTCGTGTGGAAGCAGGCGTTGCAGCTGGTCGAGACGTGGATCATTGCCGGAATATCCAGCTCAACCATTTTCTCGTAGATCGGATACCAGTGCCGGTCCGAGAGCGGCGGTGAGGTCCAGTGCCCGCCGGAGGGATCCGGGTTCAGGTTGAGGCCGACGAAGCCATACTCCTTGACGCATTTCTCCAGCTCGGGAATGCAGGTCGCAGGGTTCACGCCGGGCGATTGCGGCAGCATCGCCACGCCGATGAAATTGTCCGGAAACAGCCTGCTGACGCGATAGCAGAGCTCGTTGCAGATCGCGGCCCAGGTCGAGGACACCTGGAAATCGCCGATATGGTGCGCCATGAAGCTCGCCCGCGGCGAGAAGATGGTGAGGTCGCTGCCCCGCTCCTTCATCTTCTTGAGCTGGTTGCTCTCGATGCTCTCGCGCAACTCATCGTCGCTGATCTTGAGCTCGGAGGCCTTCGGCATCACGGCGGGGTCCTTGATGCCCGCGATCTGGCGGTTGCGCCAATCCTCCAGCGCCTTCGGCGCGGTTGTATAGTGGCCGTGCACATCGATGATCACTTGGCAGTCTCCTCAACCAGCGGACGCGGGTCCCACGATCCAGCCGGTCCCGCGGCTCCGGCGAGACGTCGCATGTCGTTGTGTCCGGTCTGCGACGGGCATCGCATCGAGAGACGTCTCCGCCCTGGATGTGGGTGATTTTAAACTGCACTCTGACGTGTTCGGCCCATTCCCGCCAGCGCCCGCCTCCTATAACAGCTATTCCGGAAGGGCATGGGACCGCGTGGCAGCCATGCTGAATTGGAACGGTTCGAATGGGCCCGCCGGGATGCCTGATGATCGCGTTAGCGCGGCAGCTTGCGGATCAGCGCGGAGGCGAGGTTCATGGTGCGGACCGCGAGCGGCGTCGGCCGCTTGTGCGCCGAGGTGACCAGGCAGAGCACGCTGGTCGGGGTCGGTTCGGTCAGCCGGCGGATCGCGAGCTGCGCCGCGCGGCCCGATGCCGCCACCCCGCTCGCAGTCAGCACGGCATGCCCGTAGCCGGCGCAGACGAGATCGATGATCGAGGGCACGCTCGACACCTCCCACGCGATGTCGAGCTTGACGCCGGCCAGCGCCGCCTGGGTTTCGAGCAGGCGCCGCATCGCGTGCACCCGCTCCGGCACGATTAGCGGATAGCGCGACAGCTCGACCATCGGCAGCGGCGCGGTAATCCGCCGCTTGCCCTTCGGGGCGTGGCTGACCAGGCCGAGCGCCTCCTGCAACAACGGCGTGATCTCTAGCCCGGGCTGCGCCTCGGGATTGTAGACCAAGCCGACATCGATGCGCCCGGTCGTCACCCATTCGACGATATGGGTCGACAGTCCCTCGACGACCGCGAGCCGCGCCGAGGGCAGCTCCTTCCGGAAACGGTCGATCAGCGGCAATGTGAGCTGGCGGCCGATGCTCGGCGGCAGCCCGATGGTGACGCGGCCGACCGGTGCGTCGCGGCTGGCGCCGAGATCCTCGCGCGCGTGCGAGACTAGCTGCAGCACGCCGACGCTATGATCGAACAGCCGTTTTCCCGCATCGGTCAGTGCGACACCACGGCCGTTGCGAGTGAACAGCTGCTGCTTCAGCTCGGTCTCCAGCGCCCGCACCTGCCGCGACAGCGCCGGCTGCGCCACCTCCAGCACGCTCGCAGCCTTGCTGAACGAGCCGAGCTCGGCGACCTGCACGAAATATTCGAGCTGCTTGAGGTTCATGGGTGGGGTGTCCGCGCGTCATTGCGAGCGAAGCGAAGCAATCCAGAGTCGGGAAGAAGGTCTGGATTGCTTCGTCGCTTCGCTCCTCGCAATGACGGAATTTGAGAGCACGATGTAGGGTGAGCAAAGCGAAGCGTGCCCACCATCAATCCGCGAGCCCAAACGACAGTGGGCGCGGCGCTTTGCGCCTTTGCCCGCCCTACGCAGCTCGTCCGGCCAAAATCCTTCATCTCAATTCAACACATTCAGCGATGCATTCAGCACCGACGCGAACGCGACCCAGCCCGCATAGGGCACGAACAACAGCGCCGCGATGCGATCCTTCCGCCACTGCATCACGACGAACGTGACAATCGACGCCAGCATCACGACGATGACCGCCAGCGCCGGCCACATCCAATGCTTGGTGAAGAAGATCGGCGACCAGGCGAAATTGAGCGCGAGCTGCGCCCACCACACCTGCATCACGGCACCATCGCTCACGCGCTCATAGGTGCGCCAGCCCGCGACCGCGATCAGCACGTAGAGCACGGTCCAGGCGACCGGGAACAGCCAGTTCGGTGGCGTGAAAGGCGGCTTTTGCAAAGCGGCATACCACGGGCCCGGCAGGTTCGTGGCGCCGATGATCCATCCCCCTCCGACCACGAGGACCAGGAAGACGATCAGATGCTGGATGGACCGGTTCATATTCCGCTCGGCGTTATTGCGGCACGCGCCTCGCCCCGCATGGGGCTCGGCGTCACTCGCACTGGACTTTCGCGCCTTGGGCGCGTAGCGAGGTCATAACACAAAGCCGATCGAAGTCAGGGCTTTACGAACAATACATGTGGGCCGGAAACGCTGCGATCTGCGTGTCAGGCCTTGGATATCCGGAGCTCGTCCTTGGCAGATACCAAGCCCTCGCCTCTGGCCTCGATCGAGGCCGTCGAAGCCGGTCTCGCGGCGCAGGGCTATATTGCCAGCCGCCAGATCGCGACCGCGGTATATCTCAGCCAGGCGATCGGGAAGCCGATCCTGGTCGAGGGTCCGGCCGGCGTCGGCAAGACCGAACTGGCGAAAGCGATCGCCGCCTGGCGCGGCCTGAAGATGATCCGCCTGCAATGCTATGAGGGGCTGGACGAGGCCAAGGCGCTGTACGAGTGGAAATATGCCAAGCAGCTGCTCTACACCCAGATCCTGAAGGACAAGCTCGGGGAAGTGCTGAGCGGCGCCGCGACGCTGCATGCGGCGCTGGGCCAGCTGCATGATTTCGGCGACGTGTTCTTCTCCCGCGAATTCGTCGAGCCGCGGCCGCTGCTGCAGGCGATGCTGGAGCCGAAAGGCTGCGTGCTCCTGATCGACGAGATCGATAAGTCGGATGCCGAGTTCGAATCGCTCTTGCTGGAAATCCTCTCCGATTTCCAGGTCACCATTCCTGAGCTCGGCACCATCGCCGCCGCCAGCGCGCCCACCGTGATCCTGACCTCCAATTCCGAGCGCAATCTCGGCGACGCGCTAAAGCGCCGCTGCCTGCATCTGCATATCGGCTTCCCCGAGCAGCGGCTGGAGGAGCGCATCGTCGAGAGCCGCGTGCCCGGCATCTCGCAAGTTCTGCGCCGGCAGCTCGTCGGCTTCATCCACGACATCCGCACGCTCGACCTGAAGAAGCAGCCTTCCGTCAGCGAGACCATCGACTGGGCCCGCGTGCTGGTGCTTTTGCAGGCCGCCGAGCTGGGCCATGAGGTGGTCCGCGACACGCTCAACGTGCTCTTGAAATACGAGTCCGACATCGAGGTGGCGCTCCCGCAGGTAACGACATTCGTCGCCAAGGCGCAGCGCCAGAACATCTTCGGGTAAGCCTCATGCAGGAGAACCTGCATCGCTTCTTTCGGGCCGCGCGCGGCGCCGGTGTGCATGTCTCGCCGGCCGAGAGCATCGATGCGATGCGGGCCGTGGCCGCGGTCGGCTTGTCCGACCGGAGCGTCCTGCGCGACGCGCTGCTGCTGACGCTGGCCAAGAGCGAGGACGAGAAGAAGGTGCTCGGTGCCTGCTTCGATCTGTTCTTCGCGCAGCCCGAGCCTGACCCTGCACAGCCGCAAAGCGCGCAGGATGAGACGGCGGAAGCAGATGCAGCAGCTTCCTCGCAACCCTCGCAGGACGCCGGTGGCCAGACCAGCAGCAATCTCGGTCCGCTGGCGCAAATGCTGCTATCGCAGGACCGCAACGAGATTTCGGCCGCCATTGCCAACGCCGCAAGCGCCACCGGATTAACTGATATCCGCTACTTCACCCAGCGCGGGCTATTCTCCAACCGCATGCTGGAGGCGATGGGCATCCAGCGGCTGCGCGATGATCTCGACGCGCTGACCGAAGCCAATCCTGCGCTCGCCGAGCGGCTGCAGGCCGCGCTTGATGCCCTGCGTGAGACCGTGCGCGATACGGTGGCGCAGGCGCTCGCGCTTTATGGCCGCGAGGAGGCCGAGAATTTGCGCCATGAGGTGCTGCGCAACGCGCCGCTGTCGCGGATCGAGCCGCGGCAGGTCGATGAGATGCGCGCGCTGATCCGGCAGATTGCGCGCCGCCTGCGCGAGCGCTATGCCAAGCCCCGCAAACGACAACGCCGCGGCCATCTCGACGTCCGCCGCACGCTCCGCCGCAACGCCGCCTGGGGCAGCGTGCCATTCCTCACAGCTTGGAAGCGCCGGCATCGCGACAAGCCGAAGATCGTCGCGCTCTGCGACGTCTCAGGCTCGGTGGCGCGCGTCTCGGATTTCTTCCTGCTTCTCATCCACAGCCTGCATGAGGTGGTCAGCGACGTCCGCTCCTTTGCCTTCTCCGGGCACCTGATCGAGGTCAGCGACATCCTGGAGAGCAAGCCGCCCGAGGAAGCGATGGCCGAGATCATGGGCAAGGTCGGCTTCGGCTCGTCGGATTACGGCTCGTCCTTCGTCGATTTCGAGAAGCAGTTCATGAGTTCGGTGACGCAGCAGACCACCGTGATCGTGCTGGGCGATGCCCGCAGCAACAATCTCGATCCCGGTGCCGACATCGTCAAGCGCATCTCCGAGCGCGCCAAGCGGCTGGTCTGGCTCAATCCCGAGGGCCGCATGACCTGGGGCTGGGGCGATTCCGAGATGCCACGCTACCAGACCTTCTGCAACGTCGTGCGCCAATGCGCGACCGCGCAGCAGCTCGAACGCGCGGTGAGCGATATCGTTGCGACGTATGGGTGACGTTGAGGCACCCGACGCTCTTGAGAGTAAGTCTCCGCGGTCGTCCCGGCCAAGCGAGCGTAGCGAGCGCGAGCCGGGATCCATAACCACCGGCAGTGATGAGGTGGCGCGCTGGAGCAACAGCTCACCGCAACACAAACGGCGGTGGTTATGGGTCCCGGCTCAAGGCCGGGACGACACCTATTGCTTGTTTAACGGCAGCGCCTACCGCCCCCCGGACGTCCGCTTCAACAGCGCTGCCCGCTGCTGATCGGTGAAGGCAACACCCGATTTCTTCTCGACCACCTTGATCGCCCACGATCGCAGCGGATCGTCGTCCGCCTTGGCCGGTTCACGCAGCATGCCGACGCTCATCTCGAGCAGCTTCGCATCGGCTTGATGATCGACAACCACACCGCCCAGCGACGGCACGGCGAGCGTGCCGATGACAGCACCAAGGCCGGCGGCCACCGCAGCAACCACGGCCGACTTCCAATCCACGATCTCGTCCCCCATTTTCTTCACGCCCACACGCCGCCACCGTCGCGCGGCTTTCTGTCCCTCGCATGGCGATCTCTGGTCTTTGATTTGGCGGCGCCGAGACGCGCCCCAATTCGGATGTCATCGCCCGCGAAGGCGGGCGATCCAGTACGCCGCGACCTTCGAGCCGGGCGACGACGACGGGAAAAGACAATGCTGTGCAATACGTCATTGCGAGCGAAGCGAACAATCCAGCGCTGCGCGTGAGTCCGGATTGCTTCGTCGCGTTGCTCCTCGCAATGACGATGTGGTGAGAGCTCGCTCCCGATGACCGGCCGAAGACGCAGTCGCCTACCCCGGCACGACCGCCGTCGCCTCGATCTCCAGCCGTGCCGCCTTCTCGACCAGGCGCACCACCTGCACGAGTGCCATCGCGGGATAATGGCTGCCGAAGATCTCGCGATAGATCCGGCCGAGCTCCTTGAGGTTGGCGAGATACTCGTCCATGTCGACGACATACCACGTCAGCCGCACCAGATGTTCGGGACGCGCACCGCCTTCCGCAAGAATCGCCGCGATGTTTTCCAGCACCTGGCGCGCCTGCGCGAGGAAGCCGTCGGGCAGATGCTCATGCTGATCCCAGCCGATCACGCCGCCGGTGACGACGATGCGCCCCTCGGCGCTGATGCCATTGGCATAACCTTTCGGCATCGGCCAGCCGCTCGGCTGCAGCACGCGCAAGCCTGTCGCTGCGTCGCTGGACGCATCATTGGTCTTGGCCGATGGCAGCACCGCCAGCGTCGGCGCTTTGGGCGTGCTCACGATGATCACTCCTTCATCTCATTCCGCAGCGAGACCCGACGACGCGGCCCCTGCCGCCGCGAGCTGACGCAGCGCGAAGCGCTTCAGCTTGCCGGTCTCGGTCTTCGGCAGTTGCGCCACGAACTCGATGGCACGCGGATATTTGTATGGCGCGATCTCGCGCTTGACATGCTCCTGCAGCTCCGCAACCAGCGCGTCGCTGCCCTCTGTGCCCGACACCAGCACCACATAGGCCTTGACGATGGTGCCCCGCGCCTCGTCAGGTGCGCCGACCACGCCGCATTCGGCTACGGCCGGATGACTGAGCAGCGCCGCCTCGACGTCGGGCCCCGCAATGTTGTAGCCGGCCGAGATGATCATGTCGTCGGAGCGCGACTGGTACCAGAAGTAGCCATCGGCATCCATCACATAGGTGTCGCCGGTGATATTCCATCCGTTCTGAACATATTTGCGCTGTCGCTCATCGGCGAGATAGCGGCAGCCGGTCGGCCCGCGCACCGCGAGCCGTCCCATGGTACCCGGCGAAACGTCACGCCCCTCGTCGTCGACGATCTTCGCTTCATAGCCCGGCACCGGCTTGCCGGTGGCGCCGGGCCGGATCTCGTCCTCGGTCGCACTGATGAAGATGTGCAGCATCTCGGTCGAGCCGATGCCGTCCATCAGCTTCAACCCTGTCGCCTTCTGCCAGGCGTCGAACGTCGCCTTCGGCAGGGTCTCGCCGGCCGAGACGCATTTGCGCAGCGAGGAGATGTCGCAACCGCCGAGCTTGCTCAGCATCGCGCGATAGGCGGTCGGCGCGGTGAAGCAGACGGTTGCCTTGTAGCGCTCGATTGCTGGGAGCAGTTCGTCCGGCACGGTCTTTTCCAGCACGACATAGGACGCCCCGATATGCATCGGGAACAGCACGCCGCCAAAGCCGAAGGTGAAGGCGAGCGGCGCCGAGCCGATGAAACGGTCGTCCTGGCGCGCACGCAGCACGTTCCGGGCATAGCCGTCGCAGACCGCGAGCATGTCGCGGTGGAAATGCATGGTGCCCTTGGGGTCGCCTGTAGTGCCCGAAGTGAAGGCGATCAGGCAGAGATCATCGGCGGCGGTGTCGACGGCGGTGAACTCAGGGTTTGCATCGGCCATCAGCGCTTCCAGCGAATCCGGCTTGCCGGTGCCCCAATAGACCACGCGCTGCAGTGCCGGCGCCGCAACCTTGGCTTTTTCCATCTCGTCAGCCAGCTTGCCGTCGCACAGCGCCAGCGATATCTGCGCCTTCTGGATCGGATAGGCGAGTTCCTTGGCGCGGAGCAGCGGCATGGTGGCGACCACGATGCCGCCGGCCTTGATGACGGCGAGATACGTCGCGACCATCATCGGGTTGTTGGCGGAGCGCAGCAGCACCCGGCCGCCGGTGACGAGGCCAAGCTTGGTTACAAGCACGTTGGCGATCCTGTTCACCAGGGCCTGCAGCTCGCGATAGGAGTAGCTGATATCAGGACTGATGATGCAGGGCGCATCGCCCCTGCCCTCCGCCACCCACCGGTCGAGGAAATGCGTCACGCAATTCAGCCGGGGCGGATATTGCAGCTCCGGCCGGGTGAAGATGAAGTCCGGCCAGAGCTCGCGCGGCGGCAGATTGTCCTGCGCGAAGGTGTCGACATGAGCAGTCGCGGCGATCGACGCCGCATTCTGTGGACCCCCGGCTTTGGCGGCATTGGCCATCGCACGCTCCTCGTCTGGAAAGGACGCCTGGCACGTTTCAAGTCTCAATATTTTAGACCTAAAACATCTCGGCGCAAGATCCGAACATTGTGCAGTGCGCGCTCGTTCTCTAGGCGCCGACTTCCGATCTCAGCGGTCAGCCAACTGTTTCAGCCGCAACACCATGGCGGATCCGGGATCGGCCAGCGGCGCGATCGCGGTGAAATGATTGGCACCGGCAACCTCATCATAGCGCGTCGCGACGCCAGCGGCGCCCCAGCGGTCGGCGATGACGCGGCTCTGACGCAGATATTCCGCGCTCTCATTGCCACCGACCACGGCGTCAAGACTCTTGCCCGCGGGCGCCGCCCAGAACAGCGGGCTAGCCGCCCGGGCCGACGCCGCGTCCATGCCGACTGCCTTGTTGACGAAGGTACCGACCAAAGGCTCGAGCTCGAACAGGCCGGAGATCGCGTAGGCCGCACGCACGAGATCGCGCGAAACCGACGGATCGAATGCACGCCAGTCGGTCGCCAGCAGGCAGGCCGCCAGATGCCCGCCGGCGGAATGGCCGCTGACGACGAGCGGCCTGCCGAGCTTCGCCAGCTCGCGCGCGGCCCCCCGCATCTGCCCGATGATTGTGTCGATCGTCACCTGCGGACAGAGATCATAGGTCGGCACGGCGACGGTGACGCCATGCGCGTTCAGGCCGCGCGCACAGTGGCTGAAGGAGGAGCCATCCAGCGCCTGCCAGTAGCCGCCATGGATGAAGACGACGAGCGCACCATCACCATCCGCCTCGAACAGGTCGATGATGTGACGCGGACCCGGACCATAAGCAAGCCGCCGTGGCGCCTTCTGCTCCCGGTAGGCCGCAGCATCCCGCGCCCAGCCGGCCATCAGTTGCGCGTGCTCCGGCACCCGCGCGCGATTGTTGTACTCGGCCTCGTAGTCGATCGTATCCGTGCTGCTCACGTTCACCCTTCCCGGCGTTGCACGGCCTTTTGCGCGGAGCCCTTTGTCTTGGCGAGCAGCCGCATCAAGTCGCGCACATCCTTCTCGGTCAGCTCGCCAAAAATGTCGGCGATCCAGGTTTCGTGCTCGGCCGCCATCCTGCGAAACTCGGCCCGTCCGAGCTTGGTCAGCCGGATCACCTGGACGCGGCGGTCGGTGTCGGAGGTGCGGCGGTCGAGATGGCCCGATTCGACCAGGCGCTCCACCAGCCCGGTCACGTTGCCGTTCGAGACCATCATCCGCTTGGAGACATCCGACAGCGTCATGCCGTCGGGCGCCTTGTCGAGCTGCGCCATCAGGTCGAAGCGCGGCAGGGTCACGTCGAAGCGCTCGCGCAAGCGGCTGCGGATCTCGCCTTCGATCAGGGTCGTGCAGGTCAGGAGCCGCAGCCACAGCCGCAGCTCCTCGGCATGGTGCTCGGGCTGCTCGACGGCCTTGGTTTCGGAATCGAGGGTCATAACGGCATCATACGCGCGAAGGGAAGAGAAGCGATGACTTTGACCTTCAAAGAGTTCACCGGGCAAGGAAAAACATGATGGTGCGAGCCGCCCTGGCGCTCCCGAGCAATTCTTTTAGACTTCAAGCAATTGGCGCGGCGCTTGCATGCGCCGGTCCCCGCCGCAGGCGCAACACGTCTGTCGCTTGCGGCAAAGGGCTGCATCGGACTAGGCTTGAGCCGCCGGCGGTTATCTGGCCGAGTGCAACAGCACCGTGCAAAAGCGTCAATCTGGGGAAGTTGTCATGAGAACGAGTTCGAAGCTGGTGGGCCTTGCACTTCTCGCCGGCATCGCGGCGACGCCGGCACTGGCGGCCGACAAGATCAAGATCGGCGTCATTGTCACGCTGTCGGGACCGGCGGCCGCGCTCGGCCAGCAGGTCCGTGACGGCTTCAATCTCGCGGTCAAGGACCTCGGCGGCAAGATGGGCGGCAAGGAGGTCGAGGTCGTTATTGCCGACGACGAGCTGAAGCCGGATGCGGCGATCACCAAAGTGAAAGGCCTCCTGGAACGCGACAAGGTCGATTTCGTGGTCGGGCCGATCTTCTCGAACATGCTGCAGGCGATCCATCGGCCGGTGACCGAGAGCAAAACCTTCCTGATCAGCCCGAACGCGGGGCCATCGAGCTACGCCGGCAAGGAGTGCAACCCGTTCTTCTACGTGACGTCGTACCAGAACGACCAGGTGCACGAGATCCTCGGTAAGGTGGCGCAAGACCGCGGCTACAAGCGCGTCTATCTCCTGGTGCCGAACTATCAGGCCGGCCGCGACTCGGTCGCCGGCTTCAAGCTCGACTACAAGGGCGAGATCGTGGAAGAATCCTACGTGCCGCTCAACACGCTCGACTTCCAGCCGGAGCTGAGCAAGATCGCCTCGCAGAAGCCCGATGCCGTCTTCACGTTCATGCCAGGCGGCATGGGCGTGAACCTGGTCAAGCAATACAGGCAGGCCGGCCTTGCCGACAGCATTCCGGTGCTCTCCGCCTTCACGGTCGATGAATCCACCCTGCCGGCGCAGCAGGACGCGGCGGTCGGCATGTTCGGCGGCGCCGACTGGGCGCCCAATCTCGACAATCCCGCCAGCAAGAAGTTCGTCACCGGCTATGAAGCCGCCTATAACAGCGTGCCCGGCACCTACGCGATGCAGGCCTATGATGCCGCGCTTCTGATCGACAGCGCGGTGAAGTCGGTGGGCGGTGATCTCGCCAACAAGGACGCGGTGGCGGCGGCGCTGAAGAAGGCCGACTTCACCTCGCTGCGCGGCAGCTTCAAGTTCAACACCAACGGCTACCCGATCCAGGACTTCTATCTTACCAAGGTCGCCAAGCGTCCAGACGGCAAATTCCAGACCGAGATCGTTCAGAAGGTGTTCGAGAATTACGGCGACCGCTACGCCAAGGACTGCGCGGCCAAGTGAACCCGACAAGTAAATCGGAAGTAGACCTCAAGGAGTATACTCGATGAGCCACCCCGAGATCGCCGGCATCACCCGCGCCAATGAGGGCATTCAGGGCATCACCTGGAACATTCTCGGCCAGACCTACGTGCCGAAGAACCGGACCGAGCACAGCTTCTCCTGGCACGCGACCTTCCCGACCGGCACCTTCGTGCCGCCGCACATCCATCCCGATCAGGACGAATATCTGTACATTCTGGAGGGTCGGCTCGACTTCATGCTCGACGGGGTCGATGAATATGCCACCGCAGGCGACACGGTGCGGCTGCCGATGGGCAAGCCGCACGGCATCTTCAACAAGTCGGGGCAGACCGCGAAGACGCTGTTCTGGGTGTCGCCGACGCGCCGGCTCTACGACCTGTTCTGGGCAATCCACAACATGCGCGAGCAGAACCCGGACGATGTGGTCAAGCTCGCGGCCGAGCACAACATCCACTTCCTGCCGCCCCCGCCGCAGTAAACGACGAAAACGTTGGCGTACAACCTGTCGCCCAGGATGCGGTGCGATCCCTCGCCCCGTTCTTGCGGGGTCGCGACGCGCTTTGCCCGCGCCGTGAGGGTTGGAGTGAGGAGCAGACGCACGATCGGTGGGCGTTGCTAGACCTGTACCCCCTCACCCGGATTGCATCTGGCGATGCAATCCGACCTCTCCCCGCAAGCGGGGCGAGGTAAGACTGAGCAAGCCGCGGCAGGTGCGCGCATGCACTAGCAGCAGCAAGATGATGTCACGACGCTTGCCGGGTCACCATGCGTGCGGCAAAGCCGGCCCGCGTCGCGTAGCCGCGCACGATCGCCTCGCGGGCCTCGTAGTTGAGGATGGTGTCGACGTCGGTGAACCCTTGCGGCGCGAGCTGCTCGATCGCGTCGATCACGCCCTCTGGACCGCCCCGCCGGTTCGCTGCGACGATCTCGCTCGTCATCGGCAGCCGCTGCTGCTCGTAGGCGGCGAGCGCCTGGCGCGGATGCTCCGAGCGCGCCAGCGCATCGGCCAACGCGCGCGCATCGAGGATAGCCTGGGAGGCGCCGTTGGAGCCGACCGGGTACATCGGATGCGCCGCGTCGCCGAGCAGCGTGACGCGGCCACAGGTCCAATAGGGCAACGGATCGCGATCGCAGCAGGGATATTCCCAGAACTCGGGCGTGGCGCGCACCAGCGCACCGAAATCGACCTGAGGAATCGAGAAGCCCTGGACGTGCGGCATCAATTCCTCGGCGCGGCCGAGCCGCGACCAGTCCTCGCGCCGTGGCGGCGGGGCGCTGCCATCGCCGAGCCGGACCAGCACCGCCCAGTTGGTGAGCCGGCTCGCCGGGCTCGAGCCTTCGGCGATCGGATACACCACCGCTTTGGCGTTGAGACCCCCGGCGATGATCATGGACCGGCCGGTCAGGAAGGCCGGCCAGTCAATGGCGCCGCGCCACAGCATCAGCCCGTTCCAGCAGGGCGGGCCTTCGCTCGGAAACAGCGTCTCGCGCACCTTGGAATGGATGCCGTCGGCACCGATCAGCACGTCGCCGCGCACCGTGCGAACATGCGCGCCGGAGCGGTCAAAGAAATAGGCGGTCACCCCGCCCTCGTCCTGCGTGAACGCACCCAGCCGGCAGCCGGTGTGAATGGCGCCCTCGCCCAGCCGCTCGACCACCGCCTGATGGATCACGCCCTGCAGGCGGCCGCGATGGATGGAGAATTGCGGCACCTCGTGGCCGGCGTCCAGCCCGCGCTTCTCGTGCCAGACCTGCTGGCCGTGCCGGGTCAGGTAAAACAGCTCATAGGTGCGGATCGCAACCTGGTCCAGCCTATCGAGCAGCCCGAGCTGCGCCAGCTCGCGGATCGCATGCGGCAGCGTGTTGATGCCGACGCCGAGCTCGCGGATCGTATCCGCCTGCTCGAACAGCTCGCAATCGATGCCGCGCGCCCGCAACATCAACGCCGTGGTCAGACCGCCGATACCGCCGCCGACAATGATCGCCTTCATCACCCGTACTCCACTCGCTGCCGGTTGCCGCTAGCGTCGCATGGCCCCTTACTCTGCCGCAAGCGGCTTGGCAGCCTCCGCCTTCAACTCGGCGCGGGTCTTCGGCTTAGCCTTGATCTTGAGGTCCTCGAAATCCTGCCGATCCCGCACGCTGTTGCGGAAGATCTGCTCCTTGCCCGGCAGATATTGCGGTGGACAGAACACCTCGGCGCCATACCAGGCTGCGGCTTTTATGGTGAAGGCCGCATCGACCAGATGCGGGCGGCCGAGTGCGACGAGATCAGCGCGGCCGGCGGCGAGGATGGTGTTGACCTGATCGGCGGTGGTGATGTTGCCGACGCACATGGTGGCGACGCGCGCCTCGTTCCTGACCTGGTCGGAGAACGGCGTCTGGAACATGCGGCCGTAGATCGGCTGCGCCTCGCGCACGGTCTGGCCAGTGGAGACGTCGACGAGGTCGACACCGGCCTCCGCAAAGGCGCGCGCGATCAGGACGGCGTCATCCCCGGTGATGCCGCCCTCGGCCCAGTCCGTCGCGGAGATGCGCACCGACATCGGCTTGTGCGCCGGCCAAATGGCGCGCATTGCCGCGAACACTTCGAGCGGAAAGCGCAGCCGGTTCTGCAGCGGGCCGCCATAGTCGTCCGTTCGCTGGTTGGTCAGCGGCGAGATGAAGCTCGCGAGCAGATAGCCATGGGCGCAATGCAGCTCCAGCATGTCGAAGCCGCAGCGTTCACCGCGCTCGGTCGCTGCGAGGAAATCGTCTCTGATCCGATCCATCGCGGCGCGATCGAGCTCGCGCGGCACCCGGCTGTCCGGGAAGTACGGCAAAGGCGACGCGGACACCACGTCCCAGCCGCCCTGTTCGAGCGGCCGGTCCATGCCGTCCCACATCAGCTTGGTCGCGCCCTTGCGGCCGGCATGGCCGAGCTGCAGCGCAAACCTGGCCCGCGAATTGGCATGGACGAAGTCGACGATCCGCTTCCACGCGGCTTCCTGTTCGTCGTTCCACAGGCCGGCGCAACCCGGCGTGATGCGCGCGTCGCGACTGATGCAGGTCATCTCGGTGAAGATGAGGCCAGCGCCGCCGATCGCGCGCGAGCCGTAATGCACCAGATGGAAGTCGCCCGGCACGCCCTCTTCCGCCGAATACATGCACATCGGTGACACCACCGCGCGATTGTTCACAGTCATCTCGCGCAGCCGCAGCGGCTGGAACATCGGCGCGACGGGCTTGTCGACATCGACGTCAAAACCCTCAGCATGAACCTGCCGGGCAAAAGCCTTGTCGACCTCGGCAACGAAGTCCGGCGCGCGCAGCGTGAGATTGTCGTAGGTGATCGCTTTCGCCCGCGTCATCACGCCGAACGCGAACTGCACCGGATCGAACCGCCAGAAGCGATCGACATGCTCGAACCATACCAGCGAGACGTCGGCAGCGTGCTGCGTCTTCTCCACCTCCTCGCGTCGGCCGTGCTCGTAAGCATCAAGCGCGGACGCCACGTTGGGCGCGCGCTGCATGGCCTCGGCCAGCGCGATCGCATCCTCCATCGCCAGCTTGGTGCCGGAGCCGATTGAGAAATGCGCGCTGGCCTTGGCATCGCCAAGCAGCACCATGTTGCCCTTGACCCAGCGCTTGTTGCGGATCATCGGGAAATTGCGCCACATCGAGCGGTTGGTGAGCAGCGGGTGATCGCCGAGGAACCAACCGAAGATCTGTTTCATGCGCTCGGCCGATTGCCGCTCGTCGAGACCGGTCAACCCGGCACGTTCGAACGTCGCCGGATCGGTCTCGAAGATCCAGGTCGAATGCCCCGCCTCATATTGATAGGCATGGGCGATGAACGGGCCCCACTCCGTCTCCTGGAAGATGAAGGTGAAGGCGTCGAGCGGCCTGGTCGAGCCCATCCAGGCGAATTTGTTGCTGCGCAGGTCAACCTCGGGCGCGAAGTGATCGACATATTTCTCGCGGAAGCGGCTGTTGATGCCGTCGGCGACGATGACGAGATCGGCATCGGCAAAGCGCGACTCGTCCTCGATCTCGATCTCGAAATGCAGGACAACGCCGAGCTCGCGGGCACGATCCTGCAGGATCGTCAGCAGGGTTCGCCGCGCGCAGCCGCAGAAACCGTTGCCGCCGACGCGATGCACCGTGCCGCGGAAATGCACGGCGATATCGTCCCAATAGGCAAATTCCTGGGTGATGCGGCGATAGCTCGGCGGATCGTATGTCTCGAAATTGTCGAGCGTGGCATCGGAGAACACGACCCCGAAGCCGAACGTGTCGTCGGCGCGATTGCGTTCATACACCGCGATGTCGGCATGCGGCCGCTGCTTCCTCAGCAGGATCGCCGCATAGAGGCCGGCGGGTCCGCCGCCGATGATCGCGATCTTCATGAGAGCCTCCGGAAGATGCCAGGCGAAAATATTTTAAACCTAAAATATCTCCTGACAAGCCCCACGCCGCGCGCGGCCTCAATTCCCCTGGAACACCGGCTTGCTCTTGGCCGCGAAAGCCTCGAAGGCGCGCTTGAAATCCTCGGTTGTCATGCACAAGGCCTGGGCAATCGCCTCCGCCTCGATCGCCTCCTCCACCGACATCGCCCATTCCATTGCCAGCATGCGCTTGGTCATGGTGTTGGCGAAGGTCGGTCCGTCGGCGATCTCACGCGCCAGCGCCGCGGCCTGCGGCAGCACCTCGCCAGGCGCGACGATCCGGTTGAAAAAGCCCCAGCGCTCGCCCTCCTCCGCGCTCATGAAGCGGCCGGTGTAGAGCAGCTCGGAGGCGCGCGATTGCCCGATGATGCGCGGCAGGATGGCGCAGGCGCCCATGTCGCAGCCGGCCAGCCCGACCTTGTTGAACAGGAATGCGACCTTGGCGCCGGTTGCAGCGAGCCTGATATCCGAGGCCATTGCGACGATGGCGCCGGCACCGGCGCAGATGCCTTCGACCGCGGCCACGATCGGCTGCGGGCAGGCGCGCATTGCCTTCACCAGATCGCCCGTCATGCGGGTGAAGGCGGTCAGTCCCTTGGTGTCCATCTTCACCAGCGGACCGATGATCTCGAACACGTCGCCGCCGGACGAGAAGTTGCCGCCTGCACCAGTCACCACGATGGTCTTCACGTCATCATCGAACGCACAAGCACGGAAGAAATCGGTGAGCTCGCGGTAGCTGTCGAAGGTCAGCGGATTCTTCCGCTCGGGCCGGTTGAGCGTCACGGTGGCGACGCGGTCAGAGACCTGCAGCAGGAAGTGGCTTGGCTTGTAGTTCGCCAGCGGTACCGTCACGGGATTGGCAGGGCTCGACATGGAAGCTCCCTTCTGGCTTCTCGTTCGTTTAGAAGCCTGAGATCATACCTCGCCGCCGGCGACCGCGATCGCCTGGCCTGTGATTGCGCTGGCGCCCGCGCCGCACAACCAGAGCACGGTGTCCGCGACCTCCTGCGGCCTGACGAGACGACCTTGCGGGTTGTGCTTCGCGAGTTCGGCCGCGGCCTGTTCGCGGCCGCGTCCGGTCTTGTTCATGATGGTATCGATGCTGCCGGCGACGAGATCAGTGTCGGTAAAGCCGGGACATACCGCATTGACGGTCACGTTGGTGGACGCGAGCTCCAGCGCCAGCGAGCGCATCAGACCGACCACCGCATGCTTGGCCGCCACATAGGCGGAGACATAGGGATAGCCCTTGAGGCCCGCGGTCGAGGCAACCATCACGATGCGGCCATAAGGCCGGTCCTTCATCGCCGGCAACGCCGCCTGCACCGTGTGCACGACACCCATGAAATTGATGTCCATCATGCGCCGGAACAGCGCCGCATCTGATTTCACAAACGGAGCGGACTCCGCAGCGCCGGCATTGGCAACCAGGATATCGATCGGCTGCCGCGCGGCGGCCAGGCCGATCGCAGCGGTCAGCGCATCCTGATCGGCAACGTCGGCCACGGCCATATGGTCGGCACAGCCGCCCGCGATCGCAGCCTCGAGCGTTGCGCGATTGCGGCCCACGATCGTCACGGTCGCGCCAGCGCGTTTCAGCGCACGCGCGATCTCGCGGCCGATGCCGCGGCTACCGCCCGTCACCAGCGCATGCGCGGAAGCAGGCAATCCGGACATGCACGAGGCTCCTCATCATCGACGCCATGTTGAACCGAAGATATTTTAACCTTCAAATTTATGCAACACAGGCGGCAGATGGCATGCGATGTGCTTGACAGGCGCGATACCGCAGATAGCGTCGTCGCTCGAAAGGCCGGTCCGGGACAGATGCGCGCCACCAGCAAGATCATGACGACAGCGGATCGCCGCTTCGGTTACGAAGCGGCGGGCGATCCGGCGCGACCGACCCTGGTGTTCCTGCACGGCATAGGTGGTGCGGCGCGGGCCTGGCGCGGCCAGCTCGAAGCCTTCGGCGATCGCTATCATGCCATAGCCTGGGATATGCCGGGCTATGGCCGGTCGAAACCTCTCACTGCGGTCAGCATCGTAACTCTGGCAGATGCGCTGCAAGACTTCCTCGCGCAACTCCACGCGCATAGGACGATCCTGGTCGGCCATTCGATCGGCGGCATGATCGTGCAGCAATGGCTGACGGCCCATCCAAAGGATGCCGCCGCGGTCGTGCTGGCGCAGACCAGCCCCGCCTTTGGCAAAGCGGACGGTGACTGGCAAAGGTCCTTCATCGCGGCGCGGCTCGGCCCGCTCGATCGCGGCGCTACCATGGCCGAGCTCGCGCCCGCGCTGGTCAAGGAGCTGGTTGGCGATGACCCGGATCCGGATGGCCTGGAGCTGGCGCGTTCTTGCATGGCCGGCGTTCCCGAGGCCAGCTATCGCGCCAGCATGCTGGCGCTGCTCGGCTTCGACCAGCGTAACGCGCTGAAGGACATCAAGGTGCCGGCTTTGGTGCTCTCCGGTTCCAAGGACAACAACGCCCCGGCGCCGATGATGGCGAAGATGGCAAGCTACATTCCGGGCGCGAGCTATGTGGAGCTCGAGCGTGCCGGGCACCTCGTCAATCTCGAGCAGCCGGCCGTCTTCAATGCCGCGCTCGACCAATTCCTCAGAGGCCGCGTGACAGCAGAGGCGAGGACGTGACATGACGCTTCAAGTCAAAACAAGCGCCACGGCATCAGGCCAGGCACTCGATGCACCGATGTTCGATCCCGCCGCGTTCAGGCTTACCGCCGAGCAGGCCGAGATCATTGCGCGCGCCCGCGAGCTTGGCCAGAGCGTGTTCGCTGGCCGCGCCGCGAGTTATGATCGCGATGCGATCTTCCCGACCGAGAACTACAAGGATCTGCATCGCGCCGGCTTGCTCGGCATTGCGATCCCCAAGGCGCATGGAGGCTTCGGCGCCGACTACCAGACCTACGCGCTGGCTGCCGCCGAAATCGGCCGCTATTGCGGCGCCACTGCGCTCACCTGGAACATGCATGTGTGCTCGACCTTGTGGTCCGGTCCCCTTGCCGACGATCTCGACATGGACGAGGCCACGCGCGCAGACCACGAGCGCCGGCGTGCCATTCACTACAAGCGCATCATCGAGGATGGGGCGATCTATTCGCAGCCGTTCTCTGAAGGCGGTGCGGCGGCCGCCGGCGGCGTCGCGTTCGGCACCGAGGCCAAGCCGGTGAAGGGCGGCTGGCTCGTCAATGGCAAGAAGATCTTCGCCTCGCTCGCCGGACACGCCGACTATTACGGCGTGCTCTGCACCGAGGTGGCCGAGGGCGAGAAAGCCTCGCGCCGCAACACGCTCTACCTCGCCGTGCCAGCGACCACCGCGGGCGTCTCGGTGGTCGGCGACTGGGATCCTCTGGGCATGCGCGGCACTGTCTCGCGCACGCTGCTGTTCAAGGACGTATTCGTTGGCGAGGACGCAGCGCTGATGCCGCGCGGCGTCTACTTCCAAGCCGCCCAGCGCTGGCCGCACATGTTCCTGACGTTGTCGCCGACTTATATGGGTCTCGCGCAAGCTGCATTCGACTTCACCGTGCGTTACCTCCGGGGCGAGGTGCCCGGCATGCCGCCGGTTAAGCGGCGGATGTATCCGACCAAGCAGATCGCTGTCGCACAGATGCAGATCAAGCTGGAGCAGATCAAGAGCATCTGGTTCCAGGCGGTGACCGAAGCCCGCGCCAATCCGACCAAGGAGCAGGTGCTGCGCGCCTATGCGGCGCAATATTCGGCCATGGAAGGCGCCAATGAGCTGGCCGCGCTGGCGATCCGCACCTGCGGCGGACAATCGATGCTGAAATCTCTGCCGCTGGAGCGTATCTATCGCGACAGCCGCTGCGGCTCGCTGATGCTGCCCTGGACCGCCGAGCTCTGCCTCGACCGCATCGGCCGCGAGGCGTTGTATGAGCCCGGCGAGACGGACGACTGACCCGTGGATCTCTCTCACCTTATCGCGCGTAACGCGGCTTTCACGCCCGACAAGCCGGCGATCCATTTCGAAGGCGAGACGCTGAGCTACGCTGCGCTCAGCGCACGAATCACGCAGACAGCGCGCGCATTGAGCTCACAGTTCGGCATTGGGCGCGGCGATCGCATCGCGATCCTGAGCTTGAACCGGCCGGACTATCTGGTGCTGCTCTATGCCTGCGCACGGCTCGGCGCCATCCTGGTGCCGTTGAACTGGCGGCTCGCGGTTGCCGAGCAGACGTTCATTCTCGCCGATGCTTCGCCGAAGGCGCTGGTATTGGAGCAGGCGTTCGCGCCGGTGCTCCCAACGCTCGCGGAACGGCTGCCCGCAACCCGCCTCGTCGGGTTCGACTTCGCACCGGAGCACGGCCTCGCCTTCGATGCGCTGATCGCGCGCGGTCACGACGACGTCTCCGATGCCGATGCTGACCTCTCCTGCCCGCTGCTGATCGTCTACACCTCCGGCACCACCGGCCGGCCGAAAGGCGCGGTGCTGCGCCAGGAAGCGCTGTTGTGGAATGGGGTGATGAGCCAGCACATGCATGGTCTCACCTCTGATGACCACGTGCTGACGGTGCTGCCGTTGTTTCATGTCGGCGGCCTCAATATCCAGACCACGCCCGCGCTGCATCACGGCGCGACCGTGACGCTGCATTCCCGCTTCACGCCGGACGCGACGCTCACCGCGATCGCGCGCGACCGCCCAACCCTCACCGTGCTGGTGCCCGCGACCATTCAGGCTGTGACCGAGCATCCGGCCTGGACCGACACCGATCTCTCCTCGCTGAGGGCGATCGCCACCGGCTCGACCATCGTGCTGCCGGCGCTGATCGACCGCATTACCGCACGCAACGTGCCGGTGCTGCAGGTCTATGGCTCGACCGAGACCTGTCCGATCGCGATCTACACGCGGATCACTGGCGACCTGTCGCGTGACGGTTCGACCGGCCTGGCCGGCCTGTGCTGCGAGGCTGCGATTGTCGATGGCGACGGCAATGCGGTGGCGCCGGGCACGCCGGGCGAAATCGTCGTGCGCGGTCCCAACGTGCTCACCGAATATTGGGGCAACCCTGATGCGACACGGAAGGCGCTGCAGGACGGCTGGTATCGCACCGGCGATATCGCCCGCCGCGATGCCGATGGCTATTTTTATGTGCTCGAGCGCAAGAACAATCTGATCATCTCGGGCGGTGAGAACGTCTACCCCGCCGAGATCGAGCGCGTGCTGATCGAGCATCCCGATGTCATCGACTGTGGGGTCATCGGCCGGCCGGACCCGCGCTGGGACGAGGTTCCAGTGGCCTTCGTTGTCAAGCGTCGCGGTGCATCGCTGGACGCTGAAAGCCTGAAGCTGCATCTTCAAACGCAGCTCGCCCGATTCAAGCTGCCACGCGAGATCATCTTCGTTGACGATCTGCCGCGCACCGCGCTCGGCAAGGTGCAGCATCATGTGCTGCGGCAGCTCGACAAAAACGCGCCATGAACATATGCGCTCGATGTCCGCGCAGTCGCGCTGAATCACGGAGAGTGCCATGAAGATAGCAGTGCTGGGCGGCGGCAACGGCTCCTTCGCAGCGGCCGGTGATCTTGCACTCCAGGGCCATCACGTCAGCTTCTGGCGGCGTGACAGAGAGCTGGTCGCGCAGCATAAGGCCGCCGGCTCGACGATCGCCGTCAAGGACGTCAATGGCTGCCACGACGTCACGCTCGATCTCGTCACCACCGACATCGCGGAAGCTGTTGGTGGTGCCGAGCTGATCCTCTGCCCCGCGCCCGCCTTTGCGCAGGCTGATATCGCACGCCGTCTTGCACCGCACTTGAAAGATGGTCAGGTCGTATTCCTGCCGCCGGCGACCTTTGGCAGCATGATCTTCGCGCTCGCCGCGCGCGACGCCGGCAATAAGGCCAAGGTCAGCTTTGCCGAGACCGGCACCCTGCCGTGGCTGACCCGCAAGCACGGTCCGTTCGAAGTCGCGATCACCGTCCGCGCCAAGCGGTTGCCGATCGGGGTGTTTCCAGAGGTGGGCGCCGAGCACGCGCTCGACGTGATCGGCCGCGCTTTTCCCGGCGTCATCGAACCCTGTGGTGATGCGCTGTCCGGCGCGCTGATGAATGCCGGCTGCATCATCCACCCACCGCTGATCGTGATGA
This sequence comes from Bradyrhizobium sp. STM 3557, assembly GCF_045571465.1. NCBI lineage: Bacteria > Pseudomonadati > Pseudomonadota > Alphaproteobacteria > Hyphomicrobiales > Nitrobacteraceae > Bradyrhizobium > Bradyrhizobium sp. STM 3557. The sequence continues at coordinate 2,867,176 of NZ_CP120697.1, read as the reverse complement.
ATGCGGGCCCGATCGAGCATTTCGAGCGCTGGGACATCCACAAGGAAGGCACGCAAGGCGCGATCCGCCGCGTGACCGATGCGCTCGATGCCGAGCGCATCGCCGTGCGCGAAGCACTGGGCTATGGCCCACCGCATTTCCCGATCGCGCATCACTATGCCAGCGAAGGCGAGATCTGGATGTATGGCCGTGGCTCGCATGATCGCCTGACCGATTCCGGCGATTGGCGCGAACATCTGGTGCTGACCGAGCATCGCTACATGCGCGAGGATCTGCGGCTCGGCCTCTCGTTCCTGATCTCGGCCGCCGAGCTCACAGGCACCGCGACGCCGTTGGCGTGCGCTTTTCTTGCGATCGGGGGCGCCATCTGCGGCGAGAGTTTCACCGCGACGGGCCGGACGCTGGCGGGTCTCGGTCTTGGCGCCCTGGACCGCACCGCGCTGCAAAAGCTGCTGCGCGACGGATTCCCGGCATGACGGCGCGGACGCCCATCGCCTGTCTCGGCGCCGGCCGCATGGGCCGGGGCATTGCGGTCGCCTTCGCCTATGCCGGTCACCCCGTCACCATGATCGATGTCAAGGAGAGGACGCCAGAACAGTTCGCCAAGCTCAAAAGCGACGCGCTCGGCGAGGTCAGGGCGACGCTTGCGACCATGACCAGACTCGGCATGCTCAGGGACAGTCAAGCCGAGATCGTGATGAGTCGTGTCGCCGTGGTGCCTGCGCGCGAGAGCAGCACCGCGCTGGCTGAGACCGGCCTGGTGTTCGAAGGCGTACCCGAGATCGTGGATCTCAAGCGCGAGGTGCTGGCCGCGGCCTCGCGCGCCGTCAGGTCTGACGTGATCATTGCATCGACAACCTCGACCATCCTTGTCGATGACCTCTCCGGCGCGGTCGTCAATCCCAGGCGTTTCCTCAACGCGCATTGGCTGAATCCGGCCTATTTGATTCCGCTGGTGGAGATTTCGCCGGGCAGCGCGACCGATCCTGACGTGGTCACCGAACTGAAGGCGCTGTTAGAAGGCATCGGCAAGGTGCCGGTCGTCTGCGCGGCGACGCCGGGCTTCATCGTCCCGCGCATCCAGGCGCTTGCGATGAACGAGGCCGCGCGCATGGCCAGTGAAGGCGTTGCCAGCGCCGAGGAGATCGACAAGGCGATCCGCTACGGCTTCGGCTTTCGCTACGCGGTGCTGGGCTTGCTCGAGTTCATCGACTGGGGCGGCGGCGACATTCTCTACTATGCGAGCCGCTATCTCGAAGGCGCGCTGGGCAGCGACCGCTACCGCGCGCCCGAGGTGATCGCGCGCAACATGGAGCAAGGCCGCATCGGCCTGCGCACCGGGGCCGGCTTCCTTGACTACACAGGCATGGATGTCGAGGCCTATCGCGAGCAGCGCCTCGCCGCGCTGGTCGACATGCTCCGCCATTTCAAGCTGGCAAGGCCACCGGTCGTGGATTGAAGGGTCACCCGTCATTGCGAGGAGCGAAGCGACGAAGCAATCCAGACTTCCTTCCTGACTCTGGATTGCTTCGCTTCGCTCGCAATGACGCTCCGCAAGACCTGCTAACCGAACACGTCTTGCAGCACGCCGTCCTTGATCACGACGGTGCCGTCGAGTTCGATCGTGGTGCCCATCATTGGCAGGTCGAAATGGCCTGCCGTGTAGCGGCCGGCGAATTCATTGGCGCCGGTTGAGAACAGAAAGTTGCCCGGCACGGCCCGCAGCTCGGTGCCATTGGTGTCGCGCTGGTCGTACATCGACAGAGCCTCATAGCGCGCGCCGGGATTCATGCCCCAGCCGACATGCGACACCGCATAGGCCTCGCGGTCGCCCCAGGAGGCCAGATAAGCACGCATCATCGCGGCATCCGTCCCCTCGCCTTCCAGCTCGGTGACGTAGTCGTCTTTCAGCGTCATCTTCACCTGCGAGGTGAGATAACGCTTGAAGGTGAGATTGATGTCGCCGGGCGCCATCACCAAGGTGCCATTGACGGAGCCGCTCTTCGGAAAGCTGACGACAATGCCGCCCGGCCAGTGCGCCAGCGTGCCCGGCCGATCGGTCCAGCCCCAGACGCCGACGGTCGAGGCGCCCTCCATGATCACGTTGAGATCGGTGCCCGCCTTCGAGGTCACGCGCATGCGCTTGGTTGCGCGCAGCATCTTGGCTGCGGCGCGCACGCGCTTCTCCAGCGCCGGATCCGGCACCATGCGCTCGAGTGCCTCGGGGTGCTCGTTGGAGATCACGAGGATACGCGCACCCGCTTTCAGGATTTCCGGCGTCTCCACCGCATGCATCAGGCCCTCGATGGTGCAGTCGACCACGAAGCCGGCCTGCTGCAGCGCGCCGACCACCGGCGCAAGCCGGCCGATCGCCTCGGAGGCGCCGGTCGAGCGCACCGGCACCGGATGCCGGTTGCGCGGCGTCGGCACCACGAGATGAAACGGCCGTGCGCCCATGCGCAACAGCGCCAATTCCGACAGGTGGACATTGAGCGCGCGCGACTGAGTCTCGGAGAGGATCGCCGCGATATCGCCCGGCTTCACCGCGCAGCGCTCGAAGATCTCGCAAAATGCGTCAATCCATTTCGCCTCAATGCGATCCGCGAACATGCTCTTCCTCCAAATGTCTTCTCGGCGTTCTATCAGACTTCAGGGAAGCCGCGCAGCAGGTAAGAACGCAGCGCGCCAAGCAGGCCATTGAGGATCAGCCCAAGAGCCGAGATCGTAATCAGCGGGACGAACATGTCGACGGCCTGGAACTGCCGTGCCGCCGCGACCAGCACGTGGCCGAGGCCGTCCGTCGAGGTGATCATCTCGGCCAGGAACACCACGATGCAGGAGATGACGAGGCCGATGCGGCAGCCGGTGAGGATCGACGGCATGGCGGCCGGCAGCACCACCTTCCACAACACCTCGCGCGGCGGCGTGCCTGCGGCGAGCGCCGACCAGACCAGTTTCTGCTCGACGATCGAGGCGCCGTAGTAAGTGGATAGCAAGATCGGGAACAGCGCATCGGCCGTGACCAGCGTGATCTTGGATTCATGGCCGAAGCCAAGCAGCAGCAGGAAGGCTGGATAGAGCGCGACCTTGGGCAGCGGCGCCAGCACGCGAACCAGTGGCCGCACCGCGGCATTGACAGGCGGACTAACCGCGGCGGCAATGCCAATGGCGACGCCCAGCACCACCGCGATGGCAAAGCCCGCGAACAGCCGGAACAGTGTCGCCGCGATGTCCTGCTGGAACGACGTGTCGAGCAACTGCTCGCCCATGCGGGCAAACACCTGCCCCGGCGGCGGCAGCAAGGTTGCAGGCGCACAGCCGAACGAGATCAGCGCCTGCCAGAGCAGCAGCACGAGCACGATCGGCAGCAGGCCCAACACAAGCTCGGAGATGCCGCGCATGGTCATGAGAAGCTCAGCGGAATATCGAATTGCGGCTCGGACCAGCGCACCAGGCGCGCGCGGGCGACCTCGAACGCGGCATCGAAGCAGATACCCATCGCGCCGACGATGATGATCATCGCAAACACGGTGTCGTACTGGCCCATATCAAGCGCATTGAACAGGATGTTGCCGGCGCCGGACTGGCGCGCGATCATCTCGCTGGTGACCATCGTGATCAGCGCCAGCACCAGCCCGGTGCGGCAGCCGGTGAGGATTTCCGGCAATGCCGCCGGGAACACGATGCGCACTAACCGCTGGGCCGCCGTCAGCCCCATTGCGGCTCCCGACCACAGCATCTTCTCCTCGACCGCCTTGGCGCCCTCGAAAGAATGATAGATCACCGGCAGGCTGACGCCGAGGAAGATCACCAGTGTCTTGGAGAGATCGCCGACACCGAGCCAGAGCATGATGATCGGCATCAGCGCCGCCTTCGGCACCGGATAGATGATCATCAGGAGCGGATTGAAGAACGCGGCGATCGCGCGGCTGCGGCCCATCAGAAGACCCAGCGGGATCGAGACGGCGACAGCGAGCACCAGCCCAATTGCCATCCGCCGCAGCGAATCCGCGATGTTGAGCAGGGATTCCTTTTCAGTGAGAATCGCGGGAATCGCGCGCAATGACTCCAACGCGGTCGGAAAGCTCTCATTGCCGAGCCCCAGCGAACCGAGCTGCCAGATCACCAGCAGGCCGAGGCAGGCGAGCACCGGCGCCAGTCGTGTCAGGGCCGGCTTCATATCGGGAGCTCGACGTCGCCGGCATCGTCGAACATGCGCTCGATGTCGACGATGTATTTCTGGTAGCGCGGATCGAGCAGCAGCTCGTCGCGTCGTCGTGGTCGCGGCAGGTCGATGTCGATCACCTGGCGGATGCGGCCGGGCGAGCGCGTCATCATCACCACCTTGTCGGACAGGAAGACGGCCTCCTCCACCGAATGGGTCACGAACAGCACGGTCTTGCGGTCACGCTCCCAGATGTTGAGCAGGTCGTTCTGCAGCCTGGTGCGGGTGTGCGCGTCGAGCGCGCCGAACGGCTCGTCCATCAGCAGCACCTCGGGGTGATAGGCGAGCGTGCGCGCCAGCGCGACGCGCTGCTTCATGCCGCCGGACAGCTCCTTCGGATAGAAGGTCTCAAAGCCCTTGAGGCCGACCATCTCGATCAGCGCACGCGCCTGTGCTTCGGCCTCGGCCGGCTTTACGCCCTGCTGACGCGGGCCATACATCACGTTGCCGAGCACTGTCTTCCAAGGGAACAGCGCGAACTCCTGAAACACCGGCCCGCGCTCGGGGCCGGGTCCCTTGATCGGACGCCCCTTCATCGTCGCGGCGCCCTCAGTCGGGCTGACGAAACCGCCGACGATGTAGAGCAGCGTGGATTTGCCGCAGCCTGAGGGACCGAGAATCGAGACGAAGGCGCCCTCCTCGACCGACAGCGAAATATCCGACAGCGCCAGATGGTCACGGCGCGCCTTGGTCTGGAATCGCTGGGAGACGTGCTCGATCGCAATGATCGGCTTGGCCCGCGCTGCCGGCGCAGGCTCCATGCGATGATCAGATCGTATCGGCGTCACGCTCATCCAAGGTCTCGTCTACGAGGTCGCTTCCGCGAAAGCTTAGCAAACTTCCTGCCAATCGCCCGGAAAGGTCTACTCGATCTCCTGGTCGAACCACGGCCACTCCGCAGGGCCCTCATGGGTCACCGCGCCGAGCGGCGCCTGCCCAACCAGCTTCGCATATTTGGCGAGCGCCCCGGCGCGATGCCGCGGGGCGCGGGGCGACCACGCCTCGCGCCGTGCAGCGAGTTCGCCTTCGTCCAGCAGCAGGTCGAGCCGGCGCGCCTTGGCATCAATGCGGATGCGATCGCCATCGCGCACCAGGGCGAGCGGCCCGCCAACAAAGGCCTCGGGCGAGACATAGCCGATGCACATGCCGCGCGTCGCGCCGGAGAAGCGGCCGTCGGTGATCAGCGCCACCTTCTCGCCCATGCCCTGGCCATAGATCAGCGCGGTGACGCCAAGCATCTCGCGCATGCCGGGGCCGCCGACCGGACCTTCGTTGCGGATGATCAGCACCTCACCGGCCCGATAGTTGCGGTCGCGCACCGCGGCAACGCAGGCCTCCTCATCCTCGAACACGCGGGCGGTACCCTCGAAAACGAGATTCCTCAGCCCGGCGACCTTGATCACCGCACCGTCGGGCGCGAGATTGCCCCTGAGCACCGCGACGCCGCCGTCAGACATGATCGGCGTGCGCGGATGGAAGACGATCTCGCCATCGGGCGCATTGGCATAGCCATACTCGTCGGCGAGTGTCCTGCCGGTAACAGTGAGAGACGAACCATCGATATGGCCGCTCTCGATGAGCGCACGGATCACCACCGCCGCGCCGCCGATATCATAGACATCCTTGGCGGTGTATTTGCCGCCCGGCCTTAAGTTTCCAATCAGCGGCGTGCGTGCAAACACCTCGCCGACATCGTCGAGCGTGAAGCGGATACCGGCCTCGTTGGCGATCGCCGGCAAATGCAACGCCGCGTTGGTCGAGCCGCCGGTGGCGGCGACGATCGCCGCGCCGTTCTCCAGCGCTTTACGGGTGACAATCTCGCGCGGTAGCGGGCCGCCGCGCGCCAGCATTTGCATGATCAGCCGCCCGGCCTGCCGCGCGACATGGGCGCGCTCGGCATAGACGCCGGGAACCATCGAGACGTTGGGCATCGACAGCCCCATTGCCTCCGACAGCATGCCCATCGTGTTGGCGGTGAACTGGCCGGCGCAAGCGCCGATGGTCGGCAGGCAAGTGAGTTCGATATCCTTGAGCGTCGCCTCGTCGATCTCACCGGTCATGAAGCTGCCGACCGCCTCGTAGGAGTCAAGCACGGTCAGCGTCTTGCCTTGGAGCTTGCCCGGCAGCGCACTGCCGCCATAGATGAAGATCGACGGCACGTTGCAGCGGACCATGCCCATCATCACGCCAGGCAATGTCTTGTCGCAGCCACCAAAGCCGATCAGCGCGTCATAGGCAAGGCCATGCACCACCGCCTCGATCGAATCGGCGATCAGCTCGCGCGAGAACAGCGAGAACTTCATGCCTTCGTGATTCATGCTGATGCCGTCGGAGACGGAGATCGTAGCGAATTCCCGGGGCACACCCCCTGCTTCCGATATGCCGGTCTTCGCGGCATCGACCTGGAAGTCGTGGGTCATGTTGCAGGGAGTCTGCTCGCCCTTCTGGCTGACGACGCCGATCATCGGCTTGGCGATATCGGCATCGTCCAGGCCCATGGCGCGCATGAAGGCGCGATGCGGCGCGCGATCGAGCCCGTCCGTCGTCACGCGCGACCGCAGCTTCTTCATTGTCGATATCTCCGCAAAGCGCTCCGGCCTCACCGGAGCGCGCGCTCGTCCGTTCGTGTGCCTTTACTGAAGCGGCGCCACGATCGACGGATGCTTGAACTGGGCGACATCCATCTTCGGCAGCATGCCGGTATCGGCATAGATGTCGAGCATCTTCTGGATCGCCGCGAAATTCGGCGCGGCGCCGGGATCGCGCCCGAAATCATTGTCCTTCAGGAGATAGGTGTCGATCACGGGCACCGGCACTTTCATCACTTCGGAGACGACCTTCAGCGTCTCATCGCGATTGGCGAGCGCCTTCTTCATACCGAGCGTGATGTCGCGGACATAGGCCTTGACGAGATCCGGATTCTTGTCGACGAAATCGGCGCGGCAGGCCTCCAGAATATGCACGATGTTCGGCATCGCCTCCGACAGCGCAAACAGCTTGCGCGTGCCGCCCTTCGCCTCGGCGCGGGCTGCAAACGGCTGGTTCATGTTGACGGCATCGACGCGGCCCTGCCGCAAGGCATCCTCGGCCACTGCGAAGCCGACCTCGACCAGTTTGATGTCCTTGGTCGGATCGAGCCCGGCCTGCTTGAGCAGCATGTTGAATGGACCCTGCGTGCCGCCGCCGATCACGGAGATGCCGACGGTCTTGCCTTTCAGGTCCGCGATGGTCTTGATCGGCGAGTCATCCTTGACCGCCCAATACACCGAGAAGCCGCCGGGCTTCTCGAACACGTGCTGGGCGACGATATAGGCCTTGAGGTTGCCGCCCTTGACGCCGTTGGCGAGCGACAGCGGCGCTTGCGTCGCACAATCGAGCGCGCCTGCGGCCAGCGCCTGCGTCATCGGCGCCGTGCCCTGAAACTGGGTCCATTCGACATTGTAGGTCTTGCCGAGATCGGGGAATTCGGTCGGCCGCTTCATCATCCAGTATTTGGATTCCTCGGCCGGAATCGTCCAGCCGACGCGGATGGTCTGCTGCGCCAGGGACGGACCTGCGCTCGCCGCAACCGCGGCCACTGCCATCGCCGCCACACCCCAGAACGTCCGCATTCCGCCCCTCCACCTGAAACCGGGAAAGGGCCAAATCTTTCATGGCTCAAATAGCTGCGCAAGCGCGGAAAACACGATGTGGTCGCCGCAGGTCCGGCAGCGCCCTCGCGGATCAGACCGCCAGCACGCTGGATCCGGCCGGGGATCGTCTCCCGACCGCGACGGCATGCGGGAGCATGCACTCGACGCGCTACGTCATATCCTGGAGATTACGCAGGCGATCCCGTTCGAGCGGACGGCAAAGCTGGCGCGGGGGCGTCCGACGCGCTAGGAGAGGCTCTCAATTCAAGCCTCGAGGAGTTCTCCATGTCGATCCAGCGTTTCGAAACCGGCCCGCGCATGAGCCAGGTCGTCGTGCACGGCAACACCGTCTATCTCGCCGGCGTCGTCGCGCAGAAGACCGCCGGCGAAAGCGTCACCAAGCAGACCGAAGAGATCCTGTCGATCATCGACGGTCACCTGGCGAAGGCCGGCACCGACAAGTCGAAGCTGCTCTCGGCGAACATCTACATCACCGACATGAAGACGTTCGGCGAGATGAACGCGGTGTGGGACGCTTGGGTCTCGCCCGGCAACACGCCGGCCCGCGCCACCGTCGAGGCCAAGCTCGCAGCACCACAATTCACTGTCGAGATCATGGTGGTGGCGGCGAAGTAAGCCGTCCACCGGGCACATAGCGGCGGCCCTCGCGGCCGTCGCTCTTTGGACGTTCTTCCTTCAGCTTGCGTCATCGGTCGATTTCCGGGAACCTTTGCGCCGCTGTCGCATCCAAGCCTGAAACGCTTCTTGTCCTTGCAAGCGAGGTGGCCATGGAACGGGCGATGATGCCGCGAGTACAGGCAGCATCCGGCAGCATCGGCGACATCGAGCTCGTGCGCCGGGCGCTCGCGCGCGACGAGACGGCGATTCGCGCCATCATCACCACGAACAACCGGCGGCTTTATCGGCTGGCCCGCGGCATCCTGCGGCGCGACCACGAAGCCGAGGACGTCGTTCAGGAAACCTATGTTCGCGCCTTCACTCATCTCGCCGACTTCCGCGGTGAGTCCAGCCTGTCGACCTGGCTGTCGCGGATCGTCATGAACGAGGCGCTGGGGCGGCTCCGCCGCGAACGGCCCGGCATCGAGCTGTCGTCCTTGCCGGAAGGCACGCTGGAAGCGCAGGTCATCCGGTTTCCCACCGCATCGACTGAAGATCCGGAAAGATCCATGGCGCAGCGCCAAATCCAGCACGTCGTCGAGGCTGCGATCGACGAATTGCCCGAACCATTCCGCCTCGTCTTCATCGCGCGCATGGTCGAAGGCATGAGTGTCGAAGACACCGCCGAGTTGCTCGCGCTCAAGGCTGAGACCGTGAAGACACGGCTGCACCGCGCCCGCGCCATGCTGCGCGCCAATGTCGAAAAGAAGATCGGACCGGTGGTCATGGACGCGTTTCCGTTTGCAGGCCGGCGCTGCGCCGGGCTGACCCATGCCGTGATGACGCGCCTCGGCTACGGCCAGACCGTCTGACGGGCTTCGGTCCATCCTCGCAAATTTCCGGGAACCTCCGGCGCCTCCCTTCATCCAACGGCTGTAACGGTCGAACGCGCCGATACGGCGCAGCACAGGGAGGACCAAGGCATGTCCATTCGATTTGGTGCGGCGCTCGCCGCGATGACACTCTTGAGCGGCGGGGCGCTTGCGGAGAACGCCAAGCTGACCGATCCGCAGATCGCCCATATCGCCTACACGGCGGGCACGATCGACATCGCCGCCGCCAAGCAGGCGCAGACCAAAGCTTCGAACAAGGACGTCAAGGCGTTCGCGGATGACATGGTGCGCGACCATGAAGCCGTGAACAAGCAGGCGCTCGACCTCGTCAAGAAGCTCAATGTCACGCCTGAGGACAACGACACCAGCAAGGCGTTGTCGAAGCAGGCTGCCGACCAGCTCGCCGAGCTTGGCAAGCTCAGCGGCGCTGCATTCGACAAGGCCTATGTCGCCAACGAGGTCGCCTATCACAAGACGGTCAATTCCGCGCTGGAAAAGCAGTTGATTCCATCAGCCAGCAATGGCGAGTTGAAGGACCTGCTGAAGACCGGCCTGAAGATCTTCCAGGGTCACGAGCAGCACGCCGAACACGTCGCGGCCGAGCTGAAATAGGAGCCGACCATGCAGACCGGCGGCCTTCGCCCGATCATCGTGGCAATCGTGATCGGCGCGACGGCCGTCCCGGCGGATGCGGCGACGATCCAGATTGTCATGGAGAATCTGGTGATTTCGCCGGCCGCGGCCTCGGCCAAGGTCGGCGATACCATCGAATGGATCAACAAGGATATCCTGGCCCACACCGCAACCGCCGGAAATGGCGATTTCGACGTGACGATTCCGCCAAAGCAGACGATGACGCTGGTTCTGAAGAAGGCCGGCAACATCGCATATTACTGCCGCTTCCATCCCAACATGAAAGCAACGCTCACGATCGCGCCATAGGATGAGGCGCGACTTCGGCGGCATGCCGCTGGTCGGCATCGAACGCGGCGCGGTTCTTGAGCTGAATCAAGGCGCGCCGCAGACATCGCTCTAGCCTCTTCACGGTATCGGGCGTGTTGGCGCTCAGGATGCCCGATGAAGCGGGGCCCGGACTCCTGCTGCGGGCCCGCGGCGTCGCCCACAGCCTGGTCGACATGGGCGAGACCCGGGCCATCGGGTCGCGTCCGGACGGGCGTCCGTGGGAGGTCGGCGTCGTCGATCCGGTCGTCGCGGGACGCACGGAAGCGGTGCTTCCGATCGTCGACCGCGCCGTGTCGACTTCGGGCGCCTATGGCTTCCAGTTCGATGCGGCGGGCCGCTTCAATCATCTCTCCGATCCCCGGACAGGCGCCTGCGCCGACCGTTACCGCAGCGTGACCACGGTGTCCCGCAACGCGACGGCCGCCGACGCGTTGTCCACGGCCTTCAGCCTGATGCAGAAACAACAGATCCAATCGCTGTTGCCACAGGTGGACATCGAGCGGGTTCATCTCGTCGACGCTGCGGGCAAACAGGTCGACCTCGTCGCGTGAAGTCATCGTCTTTCGAAACCAAAGCAAGGAGAATTGGATGAAACGAACTGCACTTGTAGCCCTGTTTCTGGCGGCCGGGCTCGGGCAGGCCAGCGCCCAGGATGCCGCCGCAGGCGAAAAGGTCTTCGCCGTCTGCAAGGCCTGCCACCAGGTCGGGGACAGCGCAAAGAATGCCGTCGGCCCTGTGCTCAACGGGCTGTTCGGCCGAAAGTCCGGATCGGTCGAGGGCTACAACTACTCCGATGCGAACAAGAAATCCGGCATCACCTGGGATGAGGCGACGTTCAGCGAGTACATCAAGGATCCGAAGGCCAAGATCCCGGGCACCAAGATGGCGTTTGCCGGCATCAAGGACGAGCAGAAGATCAAGGATCTGATCGCCTACCTGCACACCTTCGACAAGGCGCCCGTCAAACTCAGCCAGCAGTGAGGGCTTCGGTTCTGATAGCGCTCCGGAAAGCTCTCGCGAATGGGAGTGAAGATCACCCAGCCATCTGATGACGTCCGCTCCCGGTTGCGGGCGGCATACGAGCAAGACGCTGCGTAATTCATCGCGACATCCCACGTCGTCGCGGTTCACTTCCAGACGGTCGCCGCCGCCAACAATTGGTGGCGCTGACAGCGGGCGGAAGACATCCCTGAGCGCCTGCTTCGGGCGTGAAGCGGCCGGGCTGCGGAGGCGATCATGATCGTCCTGCCGGCTCGGCCTGCTCACTCCCGTTCGTGGCCGAGCAGCCTGTGCGTGCTGCGGTTCACGAAATGCAGCTTGCCGCATGCCGGGCAGTCCACCATCACGTACGCGTCGCGGTCGCCCTCCGCCTCGTCGGCGATAAGGTGCTGCACATATTGCCGAGTGCCCGGACATCGGAAGGTGATGATGCTCATGCGCGACCTTCGCGCAACGGGCATCGCCGGCCATGACCAGGATCAAGTTCCGCCGAGCTTGCGCAACCTGTAACGAAATGCGTGCAGTCCCACGCCATCGTCTCGGAACCATCGGCGCCATCATGGATTAGCTAGCTACCCCCCGGTCTGTAGGAACGCGATGCTGGACTTGTTTGGACATACGGACGAGGCCACCATTGGCGAGATCGCGGCCCGGCATGCGGCCATTCGCGGCGGCGGCGTGGAGTCCGAGAAGCAGTTCCGCGAGCTGCTTCAGGCGTTGCCGGCCGCGATCTACACCACGGACGCCGAAGGGCGTATCACCTTCTTCAACCGCGCTTGCATTGATTTCGCCGGACGCACGCCAAGGATCGGCGAGATGTGGTGCGTGACATGGAAGCTTTATCTGCCGGACGGCACGCCGCTGCCGCACGAAGAATGTCCCATGGCGATCGCGCTGAAGCAGAACCGGCCTGTGCGCGATGTCGAGGCCGTTGCCGAGCGGCCGGACGGCTCGCGCATCTGCTTCATGCCCTACCCGACCCCGCTGCGCGATGGCGACGGCCGCCTGATCGGCGCGGTCAACATGCTGGTCGATATCACCGCCCGCAAGCACGCCGAGCAGCGGATGATGCTGCTCACGGCCGAGGTCGATCATCGCTCGAACAATCTGCTCGCGGTGATCCAGGCGATGCTTCGGCTGACCAAGGCAAACACCGCCGAGGAGTTCCAGGCCTCGTTTCAAGGCCGGCTCAGCGCGCTCGCGCACGTGCAGAGACTGTTCTCCGCGTCGCGCTGGACCGGCGCTAGCCTCAGGACCATCGTCGAGGAGGAGCTCCGGCCATACGCAAGCGAGGACGGCAAACGGATCAGCATCGCGGGAGATGACATTCGCCTGCCGGCCACCCTGGCCCAGGCGATCGCGGTCGCCATCCATGAGCTCGCGACCAACGCCGCCAAGTACGGCTCGTTGTCGACGCCTTCTGGTCGGCTCGACATCAGCTGGGTGGCCGATGGCACGGAGCCGCTCGTGTTGCGCTGGTCGGAGAGCGGCGGGCCTGGGGTCAGGGAGCCCACGCGCAAGGGATTTGGCGTCGGCGCGATCGACGGCGTCATCCGTAACCTGCGGGGAACGATTACCCGGCAGTGGCGGGCGGAAGGACTGTTTTGCGAACTGTCGTTCCCGGAGATCGTGGGCTGCTCGCTGAAATCGCCGATGCTGCCGCAACAATGCTGAGCCGGAAGCCGGGCCCAATCCCACGAGATCTTGCAAGCAGCTCAATGCCTTGAGCCTGGCGGGGGCGGGAGGGATCGAACCCTGCAATAATCAGTTGCCGTCCAAGGATTTTTCCACTCCGGCCCGCCCGTTTGATTCCATCTTTGATTCCAAAGCAAAAGCCCTCGTCGGAATGACCAACGACGAAGCGGCGTACATCGAGGCCAGGGGCTGGAAAGCGAGCGTCGTTGCCGAGCCGAGAGCATCCCTTCTGTGCATCAAACGCCAGAGCTTTGAGGTCCGCCATGCCCGAAGCCGATTTCCTGCAGATCTGCACTCATGTCCGCTGCGGGGTAATGCGGACTCGTTTTGCTCAGCCCGAGCTTTTCCGAGCCACCGATGCGCCGACGGTCAGGCATCGAAGCTGCGACCACTACAATGTCAAGGTAGTCCGGAACACGAATTCTCGCGCAAAATCAAAGCGAAAAGGCCAGTAGACGTGCAAACGGAGTAAGAACAAGATCGGAACGAAACGCCATTTGCTGTTGACGTGCTGTTGACGGGCGGCGGCTGTCGAGGTTGGCTTCTATGCCAATCTCCCCGGGGCGTGGCCATGGTCTTCGGCGCTCGCGCCATCATGCGTGAGAGTGTCTTGACGCAAGCATCTCAAATTTTCCGATAGAGGGGCTAATCAAGAGGCGTGTGTTTTCGAGGAAAATCAAAGGCGATCCGACAAACGGATCGTTCAACGCGCATTGAACCCGCAAAAGGTTTTCACTTGTCGGAATGGTCCGGTCGCAGTCCTCTCGGAGAGCTCCAGAACGTCGGGGGTTCGAGTCGCTGGAGCCCTATCGCTTTTCCTCACACCAACCAGACGATACCTCATCCAATCTTGCGCATAGGCAGTACGTAGGATGGGTAGAACGAAGGCGAAACCCATCATGACTCTAGCAGAGACGGTGCTTGAGGGGTTTCGCAAGCGCTCAACCCCTCCCACGAGTTCTGTCATCGCAATACCGACCGGATACGAGCCGGACTTCGCCTCAGCTACCGATTAACCCAGTTCATATCCGGGTAACGCTCGCCCGCCGCCGTGTCTGCGAGACGGTCAAGCATTGCAAGATCGGCCGCGTCGAGGGTGATCGATACTGCTGCAGCGTTTTCCTCCAGCCGCTCGACTTTTGTCGTTCCCGGAATGGGCACGATCATCTCCCCCTGTGCCAGCACCCAGGCGAGTGCGATCTGGGCCGGGGTCACGCCCTTCTGCGTCGCGATCTCTCGGATGTGTTCGACGAGCTCCGCGTTTCGCTGGAGATTGGCGGGCTGGAAACGCGGCAAGGTGCGGCGGAAGTCGTCGTCGCGCAGAGTCTCGGGTCCGGCGATGTGGCCGGTGAGGAAACCGCGGCCAAGCGGACTGTAGGACACCAGTGCGATGCCGAGACGATTGAGCGTGTCTAAGACGCCGTTCGACGCGATATCGCGAGACCACACCGAAAACTCCGTTTGAACGGCGACGATTTCGTGCACGGCATGGGCCCGCGCTATCGTGTCCGCGCTCGCCTCGGAGAGGCCGATGAAGCGAACCTTGCCGTCATGCACCAGATCTGCCATCGCGCCGACCGTGTCTTCGACCGGGACGTCGTGATCGATGCGATGCTGATAATAGAGGTCGATGTGATCCGTGTTGAGCCGGCGGAGCGATCCCTCGACCGCGCGCATTACGTTCTCGGGCCTGCCGTTGATTTCGAGCGCGGCATAGCCGCGTTGTCCAGCCGGCGGCATGATACCGAACTTGGTTGCGAGGAACACCTTGTCGCGCCGCCCCGCGATCGCCTTGCCGACCAGCGTCTCATTATGCCCGCCACCATAGACTTCCGCGGTGTCGAGGAAAGTGACGCCGAGGTCCAGCGCGCGGTGGATGACGCGGATGCCGTCATCGTCGGTGACAGCGCCATAGATACCCGGGGACATGCCCATGCAGCCAAGACCGAGGGCGGACACAGCGACGCCGCTACGGGCGCCCAGCTTGCGAAGAGGAAGATTCGACATTCAGGTCTCCTTGGTTGGTGGAGCTGAATGTGCGTCTGGCAGATTGTTTCGGAATACATATAATCTGAACGGTCTACTGAGCTGAGTTCATCAATCGACATGCCGGACAACCTTTCGGATTTGGCCGCCTTTGCCGCAGTCGCAGCGCGGTTGAATTTCAGACGCGCGGCGGTGGACCGCGGCGTCTCGCCATCCGCGCTGAGCCACTCGATCCGCGGCCTTGAAGAGCGCCTTGGCGTGCGCCTGCTCAATCGCACGACCCGGAGCGTCACGCTGACCGAGGCAGGCGCCCAGCTGGTGGTGCAACTGCGCAACGCCTTCGACGATATCGACGCCGCGCTGGAATCGATCAACCGTTTCCGCGACAGCCCGGCCGGCGTGCTCCGTCTCAACGTGCCGCGCTCGGCGGTGCTGCTGCTCACGCCGATCGTCACCGCGTTCGTGCAGCAGTACCCCGACGTGAAGCTGGAGATCGTTACGGACGATGCTCTGGTCGATATTGTCGCCGCCGGCTTCGACGCCGGCATCCGCTTCGGCGAGCATCTGGCCCAGGATATGATGCGGTGCGGATCGGCGAGGAGCAACGCTTCGCCGTGGTTGGCGCGCCCGCCTATTTTGACCGACGCGGGACGCCGACGACGCCGCACGATTTGCACCGGCATTCGTGCATTCAGAGTGGGGCAATCTTTCGCTGGGAGTTCGAGAAGGACGGGGCGCCGCTCGACGTGGATGTACCGGGCCAGCTGACGCTCGACGATGCCGGCTTAATGCTTCGATGCGCAACCGCCGGCGTCGGCATCGCGTTTGTGTTCGAGAGAGAGGCCCAGCCGTTGTTGCGCGCTGGGCGCCTAAGCCGCGTGCTGGAAGACTGGTGCCCCCGTTTTCCGGGCATGTTTCTGTATCATCCGATGCGGCGGCAGATGCCGGCCGCGTTGCGGGCCTTCGTCGATGTCTCGCGCAGCATGCAGCGAGACCGTGCTTGATGGGTTTCGCAAGCGTTCAACCCATCCTACGAGTTCGACCGGTCCCCGAGGCGCATGGCGCCTGGCTCCTGCCTTCCATGCGGAATCGAAAGGCCGCTTTGCCCCTAACCGGAACTCTATTCGACCTTGTCAAGTCAACGACTATGCGTGAACTTAGTCAGTCACCATGACCAATGCGAAGCTGCAAAAATCTACTAGGCTTTTTGGTACTCGAGCTTAGCTCGGCTGGCCACACCGCTCCATCTGTGGCAGACTTGATTTTGTTCAACGAGCTCAACAGGGTATCTCGCCATCCGACATCGGGTGCCGTAGAGGCCAGCAGTTGAACCCAGTCTTCCGGTTCGGCGCGCATGGACAGCGACTTCCAGGTGTTATGGGAGGACGACGACCACATCTTTTGCCGGGCATCGCGCCAGGGCTCCGATGGTGGCCGCAAAACTGTGCTGGCCGTGCTTCCCGCCGAGCACGCCCCATCGACGAGCCGGGATCGCCTGGCTCAGGAATATGCACTAAAGGACGAACTCGACAGCGCTTGGACCTTGCGGCCACTCGAACTTGTCAGTGAGGGCGGCCGGCCCGTGCTGCTGCTCGAGGATCCCGGCGGCGAGCCGCTGGAGCGCCAGCTCCAAGCGCCCATGCAAGTGGGAACTTTCTTGCATCTCGCCGTCAACATCACGGCGGCTCTCGGCAAGGTCCATCAGCGTGGGCTCGTGCACAAAGACATCAAGCCGCACAACATCATCGTGAATCGCGCGACCGGCGAAGTCAGACTCACGGGTTTCGGCATTGCCTCGCGACTCCCGCGCGAGCGCCAATCACCCGAACCGCCTGAAACCATCGCCGGCACCCTCGCCTATATGGCACCCGAGCAGACCGGACGAATGAACCGCTCGATCGACGCGCGCAGTGATCTATACGCGCTGGGCGTCACCTTCTATCAGATGCTCGCCGGCGCGCCCCCCTTTACCGCAGCCGATCCGATGGAATGGGTGCACTGCCATATCGCCAGGAGGCCTGTGCCGCCTGCCGAGCGTCGGAAGCAAGTGCCCAATATCCTTTCGGCCATCATCATGAAGCTGCTCGCCAAGACCGCCGAGGAGCGCTATCAGACCGCGACCGGTCTGGAGAGCGATCTCCGGCGCTGCCTCGCCGCCTGGGAGGCTCGGCAGGCGATCGACGACTTCCCCCTGGGCGAGCGCGACATCGCGGACCGGCTGCTCATCCCCGAGACGCTCTATGGGCGCGCGCGAGACATCGAAGTCCTGCTCGCGGTCTTCGACCGCATGGTCCAGAGCGGTACGCCTGAGCTGGTGCTGGTGTCGGGATACGCCGGCATCGGCAAGTCAGCTGTCGTCAACGAGCTGCACAAGGTGCTGGTGCCCTCGCGCGGCCTGTTCGCCGACGGCAAATTCGACCAATACAAGCGCGACATTCCCTATGCCACACTGGCGCAGGCGTTCCGCAGCCTGCTCCGGGGCTTTCTGGCGAAGAGCGAGGTCGAGCTGGCGCCCTGGCGCGATGCCCTGCACAAGGCGTTAGGCCCGAACGGCGGGCTGTTGGTGGACCTCGTCCCCGAGCTGAGGCTCATCATCGGCGAGCCGCCGCGGGTACCCGACCTGGCTCTGCAGGATGCGCAACGGCGCTTCCATCAAGTGGTGCGGCAGTTCATCGGCGTTTTCGCGCAACCGGAGCATCCGCTGGCGCTATTCCTCGACGACCTGCAATGGCTCGACTCGGCGACGCTGGACCTGCTCGAGGATCTGCTGACTCAGGCGGATGTGAGCCATCTGCTGCTGATCGGCGCTTACCGCGATAACGAGGTCGACGCCGCGCATCCGCTGCGGCGCAAGATCGCCGCCATCAAGAACCGCAGCGGCATCGTCGAGGAGATCGCGCTGGCGCCGCTTGCCACCGAGCATGTCGGGCAGCTGATCGCCGACTCGTTGCGTTGCGAGCCGAGTTATGCCGCGTCCCTGGTGCAGTTGGTGCAGGAGAAAACGGGCGGCAATCCGTTCTTCGCCATCCAGTTTCTTTACGAGCTCGTCGAGGAGCATTTGCTTGCGTTCGATCATACGTCGTCGTGCTGGACGTGGGATCTCGATCTCATTCGCGCCAAGGGCTATACCGACAATGTGGTGGACCTCATGGTCGGCAAACTCGCGCGCCTTCCGGCCAGCACGCAGGCAGCGTTGCAGCAGCTCGCCTGTCTCGGTAATACCGCCACGATCACGCTGTTGGCCCTCGTTCTGGGAAGATCGGCGGCTGAAGTCGACGCAGCGCTGTGGGAAGCCGCGCACGAGGAGCTGGTCGAGCAACGGCAAGGCTACTACAGATTCACCCACGACCGGGTTCAGGAAGCCGCCTATTCAAGCAAACCGGAAGCCGAGCGTGCGGAAGCCCATCTCGCCATCGGCCGGCTGCTCGCGGCGAATACTCCCACAGAACAGCACGGGGACGTGATCTTCGACATTGTCAATCAGCTCAACCGCGGCGTTGCGTTGATCACCTCACGAGACGAACAAGCAAAGCTGACCGAGCTCAACCTGCTCGCAGCCAAGCGCGCCAAAGCGTCCACCGCCTATGACTCGGCTCTGACCTATCTCAATGCCGGCGCGGCCCTGTTGCCGGAGGATTGCTGGGATAGCAGGCATGAACTTGCCTTCTCGCTGGAGATCAACCGGGCAGAATGCGAGTTCCTGACTGGCGCGCTGGCGGAAGCGGAGCGACGCCTGATGGCTCTCTCAGCCCGTGCGGCCGGCCCTGTCGAGTTAGCCACGGTCTCGTGCCTGCGCATCGACCTGTACACGAGGCTCGATCGGAGCAGCGATGCAATTGCTGTTGCTCTCGATTACCTCCGCCACCTGACCATCGACTGGCCACCCCATCCGACAGAGGAGGAGGCGCGAGGTGAATACGACCGCGTTCGGTCCCAACTTGGCGGGCGCCGTATCGAGGCTCTGATCGATCTGCCCTTAATGAGTGATCCGGTGTCCCTCGCGACTTTGAGCGTGCTGACCAGGCTGCTGCCGCCTGCACTATTTACGGATTTAAACCTCTTTTCCTTGGCCGTTTGTCGAGCGGTTAATCTCAGCCTTGAGCACGGAAACTGCGATGCCTCGTGCGTTGCTTATATGAGGCTTGGGATGATTGCCGGTCCTCGCTTCGGCGACTACGAGGCGGGATTTCGATTTGGTCTGCTCGGATATGAATGGGTCGAACGGCGCAGATTGACGCGATTTCATGCGCAGAGCTACATGCTCTTCGGAGCGCACCTCGCGCCATGGACGCGACATCTCCGGAGTGCGCGTGATTCGCTGCTTCGTGCTTTCGACGTCGCAAACAAGACCGGCGATCTCACGTTCGCCGCGTACGCCCGCGTCAATCTGAATTCGAATCTGCTCGCGGCTGGTGACCCGCTCGCCGAGGTGCAACGTGAAGTCGAGAGTGGCCTCGCGTTTGCGAAAGCGGCACAGTTCGGGCTGGTCGTTGACGTTGTCGTCAGCCAACTGCAGCTCATCCGGACCCTGCGGGGGCTGACGTCGAAATTCGGCTCCTTCGATGATGAGCAGTTTGAAGAGCTTCAGACTGAGCGCCGGTTCGCCGAGAATGCCAACCTCATGCGAGCGGACTGCTGGTATTGGATCCGAAAGCAGCAGGCGCGCTTTTTTGCAGGCGACTACGCGGCTGCGATTGAGGCGTCACAAAGGGCGCAGCGGCTGCTGTGGACGTCTATATCGCAGCTCGAAACTGCCGAATACGAATTCTATGGTGCATTGTCCCTCGCGATGGCCTGCGCCTCCGCCGCGCCTGCCCAGCGCCGGGAGTACCTCGCGGCACTGGCGGCGCACCTGCGACAGATCCAAATCTGGGCAAAGAATTGTCCGGAGAATTTCGAGAATCGCGCTGCGCTTGTCGAGGCGGAGGTCGCCCGCTTGGAGGGCCGCGAACTCGATGCCGAGCGTCTCTATGAGCACGCTATCCGCTCGGCCCGCGCCAATGGCTTTGTTCAAAACGACGCGCTTGCCAACGAACTCGCCGCACGCTTCTATGCGGCGCGCGGGTTTGAGAGGATCGCTCGTGCGTACTTGGCCGACGCTCGGCGTGCTTATTTGCGGTGGGGGGCTGATGGCAAGGTGCGGCAACTCGATCGCGTCTATGCCCACCTGGCAGAGGAAACAGCGGTGCCCACCCCGACGAGCACGATCGGGACCCCCCTGGAGCAGCTCGACCTCGCCACCGTCATCAAGTTGTCGCAAGCGGTCTCGGGCGCAATCGTCCGGGAGAAGCTGCTCACCACCGTCATGCGCACCGCTATCGAGCACGCGGGCGCCGAGCGCGGCCTGTTGGTTCTGTCGTACGGGGCCGAGTTGCGCATTGCCGCCGAAGCGACCACCGACGGCGACACGGTCGTCGTGCAGCTGCGCAACGAGCCCGTGACCGCAGCGCTCCTGCCGGAGGCGATCCTCCACTACATCTTGCGTACGCGGGAGAGCATCATTCTCGATGATGCCGCAGCCCAGAAACCGTTTTCAGCGGATCCCTACATCATTAAGCGCCAAGCGCGCTCTGTTCTCGGCCTGCCGGTGATCGCTCATGCGAATTTCATCGGCGTGCTGTACCTGGAGAACAATCTGGCTGCGCATGTCTTCGCGCCGGGTCGGATCGCGGTGCTAAAGCTGCTCGCCTCGCAGGCGGCAATCGCGCTGGAGAATGCCCACTTGTACCAGGATCTCGCAGAACGCGAGGCTAGGATTCGGCGCCTGGTCGAGGCCAACATCATCGGGATTATCATCTGGGAGCTTGGAGGTCGGATTCTGGAGGCGAATGATGCGTTTCTCCGCATCGTAGGATACGATCGCGAGGATCTCATTTCGGGCTGCCTGCGCTGGACTGACCTTACACCGCCGGAGTGGCTCGACCGCCACGTGCGATTGTGGATCCCGGAGCTAAAGATGATGGGGAGCGTGCAGCCGTTCGAGAAGGAATATTTCCGCAAGGACGGCAGCCGCGTGCCCGTTTTGATCGGCATGGCTGCATTCGACGAGCAACGAGATTACGGCGTCTCCTTTGTCGTCGACCTGACGGAGCGCAAGCGGTCGGAAGAGGCACTGCGGGAAAGCGAGGAGCGCTTTCGCACTCTTGTACAATTCTCCTTCGACGTGTACTGGGAATCCGATGCACGGCATCGCTTCACCCGCCAGGAGTTCGGCGAAGGTCTTCCCGACGCGCCGGCGCCTGGCTCTGAAATTGGGAAGACGTGGTGGGAAGTGCCCTATTTGGAGCCTGATGCGGAGGCCTGGCGCAAGCACCGGGAGACGCTCGATGCCCACCTGCCGTTCCGTGATTTCGAGCTGGCGCGGCCTACGCCTGACGGCGGCAAACGCTACGTGTCCATCTCGGGACTGCCGGTCCTCGACAAAGCAGGGCGCTTCATCGGTTATCGCGGCGTCGGACGGGACACCACCGAGCGCAAGCGGGCCGAAGAGACCTTGCGGGAGATGCAAAGGGAATTGGCGCATGCGAACCGCCTCGCCACCATGGGTGAGCTCACGGCCTCGATCGCCCATGAAGTAAGCCAGCCGATCGCTGGCGCATCGTTGAATGCCGATGCCGCCCTGCATTTCTTGGACAGAAGCCCGCCAGATGTTGCCAGAGCCAGGGACACGCTCGGTTGTATTGTGAACGACACCGATCGAGCCCGCGACATCATCGGGCGAATACGTGATCTCATCAAAAAAGCACCGCCAGTGAAGGATCGCCTGGATATCAACGAGGCGATCAGGGACGTGATCGAGCTCGTCCGGAGCGAAGCGGTGAAGAACGACGTCGCGGTGCAGACGGAACTCGGAGACGGTTTGCCACTCGTCGAAGGTGATCGCGTCCAATTGCAGCAAGTGATCCTCAACCTGATGGTCAATGCCATCCAAGCCATGGGCACGGTCGCGAGGGGATCGCGAAACGTGCTCATTACGACCGCTCGGGCCGAATCTGACGGCATTATCGTCGCGGTGAAGGATTCGGGACCAGGATTGGCCCCGGACACTCTCAAGCGCATCTTCGACCCCTTCTACACGACGAAACCTGGCGGTCTGGGGATGGGACTGTCAATCTGCCGCTCGATCATCGAAGCGCATGCCGGGCGCTTGTGGGTGACCGCCAATGCACCCCATGGCGCGATTTTCCACTTCACAGTGCCTGCCCATCCGGGCAGCGCGTCGTGACGATCCCGCATGGTTGCTTTTTGAGACCCCGCTCCGGCGTTCACGCCAGTTCCGATGTGTCAATCGGCGTTCAAAAATGACCCCCGATCGGCATCCAATTCTGCCCCCTCCGGCCACGCGTGCGGCGGTAGCGCTCGCGGCGTCGGAGCTGGTCGGGGTTGCGGAGACGCCGCGAGCGCGGGTTGGTACGTGATCGTCTTCGCGACTCTTGAAGCGCCAACTATCGTTCCCGTTTCGATGATGTCACAGCAGTGGGTGAGGCGATGTCGACGCGATCTTGGTACTTCGTCCATTGGCTTCGTCGCCGCGCGACGTCAGGACGATCGCGTTCGCCAGCCACCATGCCTTTTTTGAAGCTGAGCTTCTCGGCGTAGACGAACTCGCACACCGAGCGGTAATCGACCTTCAAGCCGCGCTCGGCAAGCTCGGCGACCAGCCCTCTTAAGGTGAAGTCGCTCTCTCTGATGCGTTGTCGCAGCCAAACGGCATACTCGCCCGAGATCGCCTTGGGCTTATGGCCACCCATCTGGCCAGGTTCGACGCTGCCGGTCTCAGCCTCGAGTCTGCTTTCATGCCAGGCAATCCGCGCGCAAGCGGGCGAACGCCTTCCTCCGCCGGCGAGGGGGTCGGGACGGCCATAGGACTCCTCTCTTCTGAGCCGAGTTCGCCCGTCCGCGCCCATCGCTTGCTGATCGAGCCGACCGGGAAGATGGTGTCGGGCGTCATCGCCTTCGTCCTGCCGAGATCCGCGAAGCCAAAGCCCTTGCTCCATACTGCCCCGTCCTGTCCGACGATCGCGATTGCGAGTGAGGGGATGTGCTCTTGTCGCATTCCCTGTCCGATCGACTGTCCCAGTGCCGCAAAGAGCCTCTCACCTCGGGCGAGCATAAGCGGGGCTCGCAATCAGTGAGAGCAGGGTAACAAGCGGCAGCATCCGCGCAGGAACGCCCATTTACCACCGTCAGCACGCTCGGCCCGGAGATAGAATAGAGATGCTCCTGCGCTGTGGCAGCTGATCAGGGTTCGGCGTGCATCTCGCGGAACAGACGCGGAGAGACACCGAACCGGCGCTCAAAGGCTTCGGAAAGTCTTGCCGGCGGAGACAGTCCCACCTGCGCGGCCACGGCCTTTAGCGACAGACCGCGCGAAAGGAGCATGCGCGCCGCGTCCAGCCGTACAATTTCGACGAAGCGGGCCGGCGTCTCCCCGGTCGCCGCAGCGAACTTGCGATGGAACGTTCGCTCGGTCAGTCCCGCGCGTGTTGCCAGCGCCGGTACGTCCAGCGGTGCATCGAGATTAGAATGTATCCATCCGAGCAGATCGGCGAACGGGCTGTCGGCCTTCACTTGCGCTTGCAGCAATGAGCTGAACTGGGATTGATAGCCTGGTCGTCGTGCATAGAGGACGAGCCGTTTCGCGACCTCACCGGTAATGGTCGCGCCAAGATCGTGAGTGATCATCGCTAAGGCCATGTCGATGCCAGTCGTCACCCCCGCCGACGTCCAGAGCCGCCCGTCGATGACATAAAGAGCGGCGGGATCGACGTTCAGCGAAGGAAAGGCTTCAGCCAACGATGTGCAGGCGTCCCAGTGGGTGGCGACCCGCTTGCCATCAAGCAGTCCAAGTGCGGCCAGGAAGAAGACGCCGGTACAGACCGAGCCGAATCTTCTGGCTTTGCTTGCGATTTGCGGAAGTGTTTGTCCCATAGCTGCATCCGATATCGCGTCGAGAAGCGGTTCCCGCTCGGCACCTGGGATCAGCAAGGTGCCGATCGGCTTGGAGGAAAGCTGGTCGATGGCACGTGTGTTGATGACGATCCCGCTGCTGCTCGCGACGGGTCCGCCACACTTGGAAACCAGCTCAATCTCGTAGAAGCGCGCTTTCCCAAGGACTCCCAAAGCGCGGTTGGCGCTGTTGAACGCGGAACTCGGCCCCGACACATCGAGGATTTCGAACGCTGGATAGACGGCGAACACGACACGATGCATTGGCAGAAATTACGAGATTTTTGTCGTTTCCGCCAGAAGGCGCCGTCGAATATGTTGGTAGGGCCCTCTACCCTGTCCGGAGAAATCCGATGGTGCTGCTGCGATACGTCATGTGGGGTGGACTGGCGTTTGCAACACTCTCGCTAGCAGGCTTTGGCCTCTGGCTGAGCAGCTTGCCGCTTCCGACCGCCCCCCAGGCGACGCCGGTCCCAAAAGCCGAGGAGGACGCGATGCTCGCAGCGCTCAGGCCGCCGAAGGGGGATCGGCCCCTGATAGTCGTCGTGGGCATCAACGACGCCACCGAAACCAATGACTACCTGATGCCGACGGGAATCCTGCGGCGCGCCGACGTGGCCAACGTGATGATGCTGTCGACGGGCCCCGGGCCGGTGCAGCTCTACCCTGTGCTGAGGGTTGAGCCCGATGCGAGCATTGCCGCGTTCGACGCATCGCACCCGGAAGGCGCCGACTACGTCATCGTGCCGGCCATGAGCCGCGACGACGATCCGGCCGTGCTCGCTTGGCTGCGGACGCAGTCGCAGAAGGGCGCGAAGATCATCGGCGTCTGCGCCGGGGCCAAAGTGGTCGCGGCGGCGGGACTGCTCGACGGCCGCCGGGCCACAACCCATTGGTACTACGTCGGCGAGATGCTGAAACGAAACCCGACGATCAAGTACGTTGCAGATCGGCGGATGGTGTCGGACGACGGAGTGACGACGACCACCGGCATCACCGCAAGCATGCCGATGATGCTGACGCTGATCGAGGCGATTGCCGGCCGGGACAAGGCGGACGCGGTGGCGCGCGACCTCGGGCTCGACCACTGGGACGCGCGGCATGCGAGTGCCGCGTTCAAGTTCACGCGTCCATTCGCAATGACCGCACTTCTGAACACGCTCACCTTCTGGAACTGGGAAAGATTTGGCATTTGGCTGAAGCCGGGTGTGGACGAGGTGTCGCTTGCGTTGATAGCGGATGCCTGGTCGCGGACCTACCGGTCGAGCGCGGAGACTTTCGCCGCCACGGCCGAAGCAGTTGAGACCCGAAATGGCGTCCGCGTCCTGCCCGACCGGGTTGCGACCGGGAGGCCGGAAGAGCGCCGTCTATTGGCGATTACTGATCGCCACCCTGTAGGAACTCTGGACGAAGCCCTTCATTCCATCGGCCTGCGTTACGGCATGCCCACGGCCTATATGGTCGCGATGCAGCTTGAGTATCCCGACCTGGGACAGACAGCAATTGGGCCGCGCTGAGCAATGCCGTCCCAGTGGCGTAGACAAAGGACAAGAAGCGTCAGACTTGCGGCTACCAGATCACGATAGACAACGCGCTCGCCACTCCTCTCCAGATCGGGCTTTAGTGCCGAAGCTAATTGATTCGAGAGTGATGCTCAGCTGAAGCTGATGTTACCGACGCGAGGGCAAACGAGCAGAGTCGACGAGCCTGAGCTAGTCCGCAATTGGACGGAGGCCGAAGTGGTCCAATCGCTCTGGCACCTCCGCAGAGAAGGCCAGACCGGACCTGTCCCGAACGCCACCACACCCTCGTACCTGATCATGTGCGACATGACCGGATTGGTGCAGCAGGACGTGCTGCCACTGTGTTATGATTTGTAGCCGGGCTGGCGGCGGATAGTCCGCGTCGCTCTGCGAAGCTGATTGATTGTTGCCGTCAGGAGCTGGCGATGACATCCATTGACGAACGGCTTCTCGAGATCAAGATGACCGAGATCGAGCAGGCCCGCGCCTGGAGCCCGCGCGTCATCTCCAAATTCGAAGCGCTGATCCGCAGCGGCGACGAGGTCAGCGTCTTCCGCGCCAATCCCCTGGCCTTCGCTCGCGATCGCGGTGTGGCTGAGCCGGAGTCGATCGATCTGTTCCTTCACGCTGCTCGCACCGGACTGGTCGACCTGCATTGGGACATTCTCTGCCCTCATTCCGGCCTGGTGCTGGAAAGCTTCGGCAAGCTGCGCGCGCTCCGGAGCCATTTCGTCTGCGGACTGTGCGATATCGACGGTGAGACGGACCTCGACGACTTCATCGAGGTTTCCTTCTCCGTCTCGCCGCAAGTCCGGCGTCTTGCGTTGCACGACGTCGACAACCTCTCGATCGAAGACCTGCACTGGAAGCTGAAATTCGCCGACAGCGGGCGGCTGCCCGGCGGACAAACCCGGTTTGTTGACGTCCTGCGAACCCTCGTGCGCGGCATGACATATCTGCCACCTGGCGTGACAACGACGCTGCAGGCGAAGGTTGGGCCCGGCGCCCTCTCAGGCGTCAACGTCCAGACGCAGGCTGGTTTCATGCTTCCGGTCGTGGACTCCTCCGCTGCCGGACTGACACCCGACACTCCGACCATCGTTCGCATCACCTACGATGGGCAGCGTTTCACATCCGCCGTTTCGGCCGTGCCGTCGGGGGCCGCGGTCTTCGAGATCAGCAACACCGGCCCCAAGCGCGGCTCGCTACTCCTGATCAACTGGCCACCTGAAGTCGTGGCCATGCCAGAGAAGCCGACTCTCGAATTCGACCCCTACGTCTCCGGAGGCATGCTGCTGACGCGGCAGACTTTCCGCAAGCTCTTCCGCTCCGAGCGCGTGGACGAGGAGGAAGGCCTCGGCATCCGGCAAGTGACGCTCCTCTTCACCGACTTGAAAGGCTCGACCGCTCTCTACGAGCATCTCGGGGATCTCAATGCCTATGCGCTGGTCCGGGAGCATTTCGCGCTGCTCGACGCAGTCGCCCATCGGCATGCCGGCGCCATCGTGAAGACCATCGGCGACGCCGTCATGGCGGCGTTTTCGCGACCGGTCGACGCCGTGGCGGCGGCGCTCCACATCTTGCAGGAAATCGGCCAGTTCAACCGCGAACACGGCCAGCCCGCCATCATTCTCAAGATGGGCGCCCACTGCGGGCCATCCATTGCCGTGACCCTCAACGAGAATCTCGACTATTTCGGTCAGACCGTGAACATAGCCGCTCGGGTGCAGGCATTCGCCGATGCCGGCGAGATCTGTCTGACGGAAGCCCTCTACACGGCAGCCGGCGTTCGCCAACTGCTGGCGGGCCACGATGTCGAGGAGTTCGACGCGCCGCTGCGCGGTGTCGAGGGCAATGCACGCGTCTATCGCGTCACGGCCCGATCGTAGCGTCCGGTTCCTCGATCCGCTCAACGCAACCATTCCGGCCGAGTTCTGCTTCAGACATTTGGCGACGCTTCCGCTAGCACCGCCGTCCAAACTCCAAAGACCCGGCGTCCCCACGCGATCACGCACAACACAGTCTGCCGCGACGCCATCTTCGGCTATGGGCAATCAGCCGACATCAGCCTGCCAACCAGGGTGGCCTCACTGAATTTGGTGGCGCCCCGGCGTGGGCCACGCCGAAAGGGCGCGCGGGAGAGGCGATCATTGGCGTGCTGTAGGTTTTTGGCGACGAGCTTTAGGACGTTATTCGTCAGTGGCAAGTTGCCACTCGCCCGCGCTTCAAACAAGCTCCTCCGGTTTGCGAGCCGAACTGTGGTGTCGACGATAGCCTCGGTGGTAACCGATGCGCCGCAGACGTCACCTGGCAAATGAAACGTGTTGATCTGGCGACGACCATCGGGAAGTAGCTTGTAGCTCCGAACGGCGGCTTCGCTAACCTGATATGTGTATTCTGCTAACTGTCCATGCCAAGACATTTCAGCGTCCGGTCGTATCCGAACTCACTGCAGATCACGTTCGTGCCTGTTACAGCATCTATTTCGACGATCTTGACCTCTTGCCCGCATATTCATGAATTCTGACAAGCATCGCATCGGCTCCCTTGCAAGCATCGCATCGGCTCCCTTGCGGCTGTGCACGATGAGCAGATTTCGGCAGTTCAATTTGACGTATATCAAACAGCTTTTACCAATCGCCGGTCAGGTCAATCTTTCCCTGAGGCCAATATCGCTTGCGCCGAGCGACGCAACGGCGCCAGCTTGATCCAGATCAATCCTGCGACGCGGCGTTGGCTGACGTTGCGGTTACGAGCATTGCCGTCATAGCTCCGAACAGAGCATGCAATGCGCCGCTTCTGCATCCGATAAGGGCCACTATTGGTTGATGGCCGTGAGGGCAGCGACCGGGCCCGGAGATTCCATCAAGCGGAGGCAACCGAGCCAATTAACAGTTTTGAAAGGTAGCTGCCGATCGTCCGCAGAAATGAAGCGCCTTTCGAAAATGCCAAGCCATACCCAGCCCGAACCGGGTCGGCCTGCTATCGATCAGAACAGATGTAAGGAGTGAAGAAGAAAGAAGGAGGAAGTCAATGAGATCAGAGTCCAGCAAGAAGTATACGAAGACGTTGCTCGTCACCTCTGCGATAGTCGCAATCATGCTGCTCAGCGTCGGGACGGCATCGGCGCAGTCGCAGGGTGGCACGACCGGGCTTACGCCCGAGCAGCGCAGCGCAATCCGCGCCGTCATCAAGGACCACCTTACGGACGAAATGCGAGACAGAGTTGCGGATCGGCTCACCGATGATGCGGCGGGCACGACCCAGCTCACGCCCGAGCAGCGGAACGCGATCCGCAGCGCCATCCGGGAGCGACTTGTGAATGAGGTCAGGGGGGAGATTGCCGACAACCTTGTGGACCGCATTTCGGATCAGTCGCAAGCCGCGGGGACGACCGGCGCGGCCGGACCCCAGTCTGACCAGAGGAACGTAATTCGCAGCGCCATCAGGCAGGGGCTCGCGGACGAGATGACAGGCAGGCTTGCCGATCGGGTTGGCGAGGACGCGGCCGGCGCGACGCGGCTGACGCCCGAACAACGCAGCGCCATCCGAAGCATGATCCGCGATCGGCTTGCGGACGCGGTGAGGGCCGAGGTCGCGGACAATCTCGCGGATCGGGTCGCGGAGCGAACGCGTGGCACCGCGGGTGCGGGCACGGTCGGTGCAGCGACAGGCGGTGGGTCAGCAGGTCTCACGCCCGAGCAGCGCAACATCCTTCGCAGCGCCGTCAGAGAGCGGCTTGCGGACGCGATGCGAGAAAGGGTCGCCGACCAGCTTGCCGACGATGCGGCCGGCGCGGCCCAGCTCACACCCGAGCAGCGGAGCGCCATCCGCAGCGCCCTCCGGGAGAGACTTGCGGACGCGGCCAGGGCGCAGGTTGCGGACAGGATCGTGGACGGGCTGGCCGAGCAGCGAGGGAACATCGGCGCCTTGGCGGCCGGCCAGCTCACACCCGAGCAGCGGAGCGCCATCCGCAGCGCCGTCAGGGACAATCTTGCGGACGAGATGCGAGGACGACTCGCGGACCGAATTGGCGAGGAGGCGGCTGGCTCCACTCAGCTCACGCCGGATCAGCGGAATGCCATTCGCAACGTCATCAGGGACAGGCTTGCAGACCAGGCCTCGACGGCGATCGGGGATCGGTTTGCCGACAATGTTGCGGAGCGGATGCGAGGGACGGCGGCGGCAGGTACGGTCGGTGCGGCGACCGGTGGCGGGGCAGCGCTCACGCCCGAGCAACGGAATGCTCTTCGCAGCGCCGTCAGAGAGCGGCTTGCGGACGCAATCCAGAGCAGGATCGCACCCAGGGTTGGCGACGACGTAGCCGCCGCGATCCAGCAGCTCACGCCCGAGCAGCGCGATGCCGTCCGCAACGCCATCCGGGAGAAGCTCGCGGATGCGGTGAGGACCGACCTTGCGGACAGGATCGCGGACCGGATTGCAGACGACATGCAATCGAGGATGACCGTCGGCCAGGGTCGTTGAAACAAGCCGTAGGCCACCGGACGATCCTCAATCCCGTGATCCGATCGAACGGCGCCCTGTGAACGCCAAGAAAAAAGCCCCGGATGATGTCCGGGGCTGGATCCGCTGAGATTGACCGATTCGTAGCGTGCCGGTGCTGTATGCCCCGCGAGCCAACCAAGGAGCGCGAGCCAACCAAGGAGAAAGTCCATGCTTCGTACGCTAATAATTAGCGCAGTGTCGGGCGCGGCTCTCGCGTTCTCAAGCACCGCTTTCGCGGGCGGACAAGGTCCAGAAGAAGCGAAAGCTATGCTTCAGAAGGCCGTTGCCGCCGTCAAGGCCGATCAGACCTTGGCACTGATCATGTTCGTCAAGGGAGAAGGTGGATTTTTAGACGGTGATCTTTATCCATTCTGCTTTAGAATTGCCGATGGAAAAGCACTTGCTACTCCCAAGGCGGTCAAGGCTGGGACTGATGTCAAATCTCTTAAAGACTCAGACGGCAATAACTATGGACTGGAACTCTACGCCGCTGGTCAAAAGCCGGAGGGCGAAATAACTGAGATTAAGAACTATAAGTTTCCCAAACCCGGCACCACCGAGCCAATGTTCTCGAAGATTAGCTTCGTGACCAAGGTCGGTGAACTCGCCTGCGGCGTCGGATACTACAAGTAGACCAATCACAAGCCGCGACAGTTGGGGGGCGGCAACCTATGTCGCCCTCTCTTCGACCCGCTGCTGCTGCGCCCAGTGGCCGTTCGAGGCCGATAGTGTTGAAAAAGTCCACTCCAGCGTTTAGACCTCTTTCCAAGCGCCGCCGGTGCGCTTCAGGTTTTCAGACCTGGGGGATCGCCTCACCCGAGCAGAGTCGTTCGGTCGTCTTCCTACGCACTCTAAAAGGGCATCGCCAGCTGAAGTCGGCGATCTACTCGCTTTGTGCCGATTTTTACTGACGCAATATTTCGACTTTTTCAACACAATCGCCCCGAGAGCGGACATCGTCGGCGCCGACCTGAAGGTCCGAGACGGGGCCAAAAGGTGACATTGCAAGATATGCCCGCCCGTAGGCCTGGTGGTGGCAGCCTCACGTTATGCGGTAGACGGCGTACTCGATGCTCCCGGTACCGAGCAAACGGCCTTTGGCCACGAACAGTGACGTATTCAGCCAAGCATAGCGCTCCGCACCTGTATCGAAGCGCAGTGTCAGACGCATATACTGGTCCTTCCAGTCAGTTGACTGATTTGCTGCGGCTGCTTGCTTGAAAGCGGTCGTTTGCTGAACTAGGCCGGTATAGTGCATCAGCACAGTGTCGCCGTCGCTGGTTTGAAACGGAACGCGTACATCCGGCCGCCAGAAGCCGTCGTCCGATACCCGCATCCAATCGCTTCCAGGTGCCGCAATACGGGCCTTGATCCTGGGACCGTCGAGCTCCGCATCGCTGACAATCCAATAATTTCGCTCGCCATGCGGCGAGCCCTTCGTAGTCTTTAACGGACCTGTCGTCTTCACGCGGTAGAAAAATTCCTCCGCCAGTTCCATGGTCGGACCTCGGAAAGATGGCTGGAAAGGACGCCTTCTTGAGGCGCCATCAATCAGTTAATTCACGGAGGTTTGGCAAAGTTCCGCAATTCCGCTTTGGGCCCACGAGGGGACGTACGGAATACTGCAGGCTCCGCTTCAAGAGGGAGCGCATCGCAGGCTCATTGCACAACGAAATGGCAGGGCGGCTGACCGCACTCCGGATGCAGTCGTGTTGTTGATGGTAGTTGGACCAGCATCCGGCTAAGCGTGACCATCGCTGTCATTTTTCGATAAAGCCGCCCTTCGGAGCTTTGTGAGGCATATCCCATCCGAAGTAGACTTCCACCCGAACGATCTTGTCTCCGCGAGTGGTGGTTACCTCACAATTCCGAAACCTGTGGCCTCCTGCGGCAGCTGCCTCATAGACGATGATTGCTCGGTTTCCGGCCTCGGCCGCGATGACTTCATCGAACGAACTGGTCTTTTCACTGTTGGGCCAGCAGCGGCGCAGATAAGTCGCACGATCCAACTCATTGTCGACCGGACTTGAGAAGTGATAATCCTCCGCAAGAAGCGCTTCGATCGCTGTCCGATTCTTATCGACGTATGCCTTTAGCCTGGCACGTGCCAGATCGAGCGTGCTTTTAGTCATGCCATGTTTCCTCTTGGAGTTCGACGGAACAAAAGGCCGACCATAGCTCTTCGAGAGACTCGGAGACCTCAAGGTGGACGAAGTGCGCTCCTTGCTAGCCTCATGCCAGGATGGAGCGATCTCAGATAACTTGGCTTAACAACCTTCGGTAAAGATCGTTCCGGGCTCACGCTGCGCGCGCTTTGCCAGAGTTCTGATACGGAATTTCGAGGCCTCTGTTGAACGTCCGCTCAGGGTCTTGGGCGTGTAAAAACGGCCTTATGGGTGTCCGTCCTGACCACGAGCACGCGGGCGTTTCTCAGGCTACGATCGCCGCGATCAGCGGCTTGATCCCCATGATGTTCATGACCCGTGTCAGATTGTAGGCCAGGACAGAGAGTGCCATTTCGGCGGCTACTTT
Source organism: Bradyrhizobium sp. STM 3557 (assembly GCF_045571465.1). Taxonomy (NCBI): domain Bacteria; kingdom Pseudomonadati; phylum Pseudomonadota; class Alphaproteobacteria; order Hyphomicrobiales; family Nitrobacteraceae; genus Bradyrhizobium; species Bradyrhizobium sp. STM 3557. The sequence continues at coordinate 2,834,655 of NZ_CP120697.1, read as the reverse complement.
CGGAAGCGTTTTGGTCAGGAAATGCGTCGCCCCCATGCGGGCCTTCATCGTGCCGAACGGATGCTCGACTGTCTCTCGGCGCAGGCGCATGGCTTGTGGATTCGCATCGAGGCGCTGCTGCACAGCTTCGAGCAGATGCTCATGCTCCCATCGCGGAATCCGCCGCTCTGGCCCCGTCGTGCACTGGGATTTGAGTGAACAATTCTGGCAGGCAGTGGTCCAATAGCGCCTAATCCGCTTACCGTCTTCTTCGCCCGTAAAGCGATATGGCAGTTGCTCTCCAGCTGGACAGCGATAGGCGTCCGCCTCTGGTAGATAGACAAAGTCCTGCTTGCCGAAGCGGCCATCTGATTTGGCTCCCGACGTCTGCGGCTTGGGCAGAGTTACCGTGATGCCGGCCTCGTGGCAGGCGAGGATCTCGGGGCTGTTGAAGTAACCGCGATCGGCAACGGCGGTGAGCGCATCGGCCTTTAGAACAGCCTTCGCCTGCTTGGCCATGCTGGCAAGTTGCGCCCGATCCGAGCCGCTGTTCGTCACCTCGTGCGCCACAATCAGATGATGCTCGGTATCGACGGCGACCTGCACGTTATAGCCGACAACGCCGGAGCCACGGCCGCTCGTCGCCATCGAGCGGCTGTCAGGATCGGTCAGCGAGATTTGCTGGTCGGGCGAAGCAAGCATTCGTGTCTCGTAGACAGCGAGCTTGCCCATTTCCTCCTTCAGCTTTGTCAGCTTCTCGCTAAGTCTCGTCACCTTCGTCGCCAGCGCCTCCGTCGGCTCCTGCCGGTCCGCCGTATCAAGTTGGCTTAGATAACGCGCGACACTCTCCTCCAGCTGATCACGGCGTCGTTGCACCTTCGCCCGCGTGAAGTTCTTGTCCCGGTTGTTCACGGCCTTGAACTTGCTGCCATCAATGGCAACACTCGCCGTTGCGAGAAGACCCATCTCACGACAGAGTTCGACAAAGCGCGCACAGACCCTGCGAAGCGCCAGGCCATTGTCCTTGCGGAAATCCGCGATCGTCTTGTGATCAGGAGCGAGTCGACCCAGCAGCCACATGACCTCAACATTACGTCCGGCTTCCCGTTCGAGCCGACGGCTCGACTGCACTCGGTTCAGGTAGCCGTAAATGTACAGCTTCAGGAGAACCGAGGGGTGATCCCGTTGCCGCTGGCTCAACCCCGTCGAACCCAGTCTCGGCCAGATCGAGTGCGTCGACAAACACGTCGATCACGCGAACGGGGTTACTCTCGTCAATGAAATCATCGAGGCATTCGGGCAATAGCATCCATTGCCCACGATCCGCCTCTTCAACGAAGCGCTTCATCGATTCCCCTAAGAATCACAGGAGAATCTTAACAGAAGCACAGCGTTTTCACACAGCCAGGGTCAACAGCCGACGTTCACCCGCTTTCACTCCTCTCAGGAGCTCAGGCGCTCAGACGCAATGAGCGACGCACTACAAAGATCATCGACCCGCCTAGAACGATGACATCAGCGTGGGATTTTGCTAGTGTGGATGCCAGTGCTCTCGTCGGTCTCCGCAGGAGGGGGTTTTTCGTCACGCTTACGGTACGACGGCAAATCGGACGCATTTGCTGTCGGTGGGTTGGCTTCTAATCGGGAGATGTTGCGCTTCATTTCGACGATTTCGCGAACCTGGGCATCGATGATCCCGTCGGCAAGCCTCCTCACTTCTGGGTCTTTGATGTGCGCCCGCTCGCTCGTCATGATTGCTATCGAGTGATGGGGGATCATGGCTTCCATATAGGCGACGTCGCCAATCGTTTGCTGGCTGCGCACAAGCCACAGCGAAGCCCCGAATACAATCAGAGCGACGGCAAGAATTGCGGCATTCAGCCTACGATTTTTGTACATGCTGAGCATGAAGCTGAGCATGATTATCGCCATCGCCGCTCCCATAAGCAGGGCCATATAGACTCTTGTCTCGCTGAAGCGCACGTGCTCCAAGGCGTAGGTGTTGAGATACATCAACACGAACATCACGATGGACGAGACCGCAATCATTGCGAAAAAGCGCGTGTAGGACATGGGCCACCTCCTCAGAGGAGACGCATTGAATTTGGCAGAGTTCCTCGGGAGCCGCCATTTCGGCTTTGGGTCAGTCGCATTGGTTTGGCGGGAAGGTCCCGAACGGGGCCAGCGGGCGACATTGGAAATGAAAGAGGCCGCCAACTGAGGCGGCCCTACTCCGCTAAATCTTTGGCGGTTCGGATTTTCTCCGCGCGCTTGGCAAGATCGTCATAGGTCTGTGCGATCTTGATCATGGCGTCCTTAACTTGCTTGTGTTCCGCGGCTTCGGCCTTGGTGCGGAACTCTTCCGACCGTTTTTGGGATTGCGGGGGCTCCTATTTTGGTTGTCCTTCAGTTCTAGCGGTATCGGCGCTTTGCGGGCTGCTTATCGTGTTCAAGTGACCGCCGAGATGGCCGGCGGGAGACGGTAGAATAGCTTGGCGAGCCGCCTGAGGTTCTGCGCGGTTGCTGTCAGCAGCACTTCGTCCCTAACCCCATTTAAGCCCCGTAGCCGAAGCCGGTCGAGCTTGAGAATGCGTTTCATATGGGCAAACCGCATCTCGACCTTCTTGCGCTCGCGGAGCGATTGCTGGAAGGCTTCCGTATCGGCTAACGCACGAACGCCGTCCCGTACGTCTTCATCGAGATCCCGGGTGATTTAGCGCGCAACCGCCGAAGTGCACTTTGGCTTCAATGAACAGCTTGAACAGTCGCCTTTGCTGGCTCTGTAGTAGACGATGTGTCCCTGATCGATATTGCCTGTACTGGTCAGCTGGGCTCCGCCCGGGCAAACGTAGATATTGCGCTCCCGATCGAAGGCGAAGTCGGCTCGGCTAAAGGTGCCATCGGGACGGGCCGATCTGTCCCACACTGGAATGTGCGGCGTGATGTTGCAATCCACCAGCCATTTGAGCAGTTTGACCGCGCCGTAAGCCGTGTCACCTGCGAGTCTTTGGGGACGCAGATCGAAGCGACGCTCAACGCGGTCTACCATGGTCTGGGTGACAGCGATCTCTACTGCGCGGTCGCGCGCGTACCGGCCGCATCAAGGATAATTCCGGCCTTGTTGTCGATCAAATAGTTCGCGCCATAAGCGAAGAATGGATCCACGCCGGGTCTGGTTACCCACGTTGCTTGCGGATCGGTGAGCGAGACTTCCTTGGGAGGCTTGCGTCGACGACCACCTTCACCTGAACCGCCGCCGTAGTCACCGCCGTTCTCGTCGTCACTCGCCCCATCAAGCGCAGCGATGTACTCGCGAACCGCGTGGGAAGCCTCTTCCGCCTTGGGCCATGCGGTCGGCTGATCGCCGGGCAGCCGCTTCATCTTGTCCACATCCGCCTTGATCAGGCTCGCATCGATCGAGAACGCTTCACCTCCGACAAACCCTGCCGAGATGCACGTTGCGACCACACTCTCAAATACCCTGCGCAAGGCATCGCTCTCGCGAAAGCGCTCGCGCCGAGCCCGGCAGAACACCGAATGATCAGGGATATTGTCTTCGATCCCGAGTTTGCAGAACCACCTGTAGGCTAGGTTGACCTGGACCTCAGCGCAGAGCCGCCGCTCGGAACGGAGCGCAAATACGTAGCCGACGATCAGCATCCGGATCATCAGCACCGGATCAATCGAAGGCCGGCCAGTGTGCGAATAAAACGGCGCCAGCTCTTTATGAACCCAACTCAGATCAAGCAAGCCGTCGATTTGCCGTACCAGGTGATTCCTCGGCACGACCCTGTCGAGGTCAAAGGAGTAGAACAACTGGCCTTGTCCGCTCTCCTGTCGCCCTAACATCAGCCGCTCCCGCAAATGCCGCCTTAAGTTGACGGAATCACGGTTCGTGAGTCGTCTCAATGGGAGTTTTGCAACACAATCATCCTGAAAGCGGACGACCTCAGCGCCGGTCGGAAGGACCGAGATGGGCCGATTCCGTTGAAAAAGTCGGCAGTAGTTTCGTCGCGAAAGACCGCTGTTCCACGAACGAATTTGGCTTGGTGGGGTTCACGCGGGCGTCGGTGCAGGCATCGGGATCAGCTTGGCCATCTTACGAAGGTTCTGAGCGGTGGCCGCGAGGGTGAACTCGTCGCGTGCGCCGTTCGGTCCTCTTAGGCGCAGCCGATCCAGCTTGAGAATGCGCTTGAGATGCGCGAACAGCATCTCGATCTTCTTGCGGAGCCGGCGTGAAGTGCGGCCTTCCCATGAGCTTGCGATCTCGCGCGCCATGTCGCGAGCGCCCTCGTAGATCGAGCGTGGAACTTTCCGGGCCGGGGTGTTGGGGCAACACCTGCTTTTCAGAGAGCATGCTTGACAATCGTGCTTGCTCGCGCGGTAGAGGATCGTCCTATGGTCGTTCACCGGCCTCCCTGTGGTGGTGAGGGTTTTGCCATCGGGGCAGCGATAGACGTCCGCAGCATAGTCGTAGGTGAAGGCCTCGCGCGAGAAAGTCCCGTCGGTGCGGGCCGACTTGTCGAAGACGGTCACGTGCGGCTCGATCCCCTGCTGGTAGACCAACCACCCGAGCATCTCAGCGGAGCCATAGGCACTGTCGCCGAGAAGCCGGCTTGGATAAAGATCGAACCTTTCGAGTGAACGCTCAATCATGCGCTTGGCGGCCAACACTTCTGCTTGGCGGATCGCCGTGGTCGCCTCGACATCGACGATGATCGCATTCTCGACGTCGACCAGATAGTTCGTCGAGTAGGCGAAGAAGGCTTGGCCGCCGTGCGCTCCCGTCCAGCGTGCCGCTGGGTCGGAGGGCGACACAAACTTGGGCGTGACCTCCGTCGCGGCGCCGAACGCGGCATCATCAAGAACAGCAAGATATTCATCGATCGCTCGGCTGGCAGCCTCCGGTGGAAGCCCCTTGTCGCCTTCGATGCCCTTCTGCCGATTGGCATCCGCCTTGATCAGGCTCGCGTCGACCGCGAATCCTTCGCCGCCGACCAGGCGCTCCCGGATGCACCGGCGCAAGACGGCCTCGAACACGCGGCGGAAGAGATCGCTCTCACGGAAGCGGCCGTGCCTGTTCTTCGAGAACGTCGAGTGATCAGGGACAGTCCCGTCCAGACCCAGACGGCAAAACCAGCGGTATGCCAGATTGAGGTGGACTTCGTCACAGAGCCGCCGCTCCGATCGGATGCCGAAGCAATAGCCGATCAGGAGCATCCTGATCATCAGCTCCGGATCGATCGAGGGCCGCCCGATGTTGCTGTAGAACGGTGCCAACTCCCGTCGCAGGTCCTCCAGGTCGACGAACCTATCGATCGACCGCAGGAGGTGGTCGGCTGGGATGTGCCTTTCTAGCGAGAACTCATAGAACAACGCAGCCTGTTCGACTTGCCGATGCCCCATCATGATCTTCAGTCCTGCCCAATTAGACAGACTGAATCATCGATATCTCTGCGTCGCAACTGCCGACTTTTTCAACGGAATCGGCCAACAGGCGACATCTCAGCCGGACATGAACGAGGCCGCCAACTGTGGCGGCACTCGGGAGGACAGGTGCACGGGTCGGTGCCGAGCGGTGCCGATCGCTCTGTAACGTCGAAGATCGCCGACCTTACATGCGACCTCTACAAGTCTCGCGATACCTACGGCAATTTCCTTCCCCTCGTTCGCCCAACTCGTTCTTATAGAGGCAGGCTTGTCTCAGTTCGCCGCACACATCCCTCCGAACTGGTCTTTGGCAAGTCTCCCGATATCTGCGGCAATTTCCTTCGCCTCGCTCGCCTAGCATGTCCTTGTTTTCGCAGGCACGCCGCAACTCCTCGCATTGCCGACCCCCTCGACCGTCGTACACTCGGACGCCTCCCGGTCCAAACTCAACGGATTGGGAAAAGGCGGAGATCGGAATTACGAAAAGAGCGGTTGCTGCTGCGGCGCCGAACGCATATTTGCGCATAGCCGAGATACGAAACTTCCTCATAGCGTCTCCTCCATTGTGCGTAGATTCGTTATGCGTAGATTACGAAGCGGTGTGGAGTCGGATCCACGGCTGGGAACTACGTTTATGTGTTCACTAACCTTCGATTCCTGGACGGAGACCTTAAAAGATTGATCTGAACCCCAGCCGAACGGGCAGTTCAGAGACTGTTTATTTCGAGCTTACCGATCAGCTTACCGATCTTCGCGTTCACAAGCGCGCTGTTACCCAGGGTCGACTTCCGGTTCGGGTCACGTGTGGACGGCGCTCTGGCAAGAACTCTCTCTGACGTCTTGCAGGATTGGTCGGGTGCGGTCACGTGTCCGCCCTCTAGGGGCGAACTGTCGCCAATCGGACTCGCGCTTAGAGCTAAGTTCACTAGAGCGGCACAGGCGCTGCTGGTTTCTGCAGTCTGTTTTGGAGCAACCGGTTTGATCGCATCAGTGGCTCGTGCTCTGCGGCGCAAAACGATGATCGGCTCCGCCGCCTTTTCTGCGCCGCCGGTGAGGTTAGGGGTGCGCAGCAACGGCTGTTGTTCATCCTGTGACCGCTGAGACGCGTTACCACAAAAGCCCGACCGGGGGCGCGCCGGGTGAAGGCAGGACGCGCCGCGTGTATGTGGCCGAGAGACGCAGGGCACCTCAAGCAACACCCGCGCCCTCAGGTATGAAGCAGCTCACACGTCGGCCCCGGCGGGGCCGACGCGGAGCAGAGATTTTTATTCCAGAGACAATACATTGGAACACGCCATTGAGCGGGAATTGACGTTTAAGTGACTGTCGTGATGCTGAAGCGTTTGGCAATTTAGTGGCAACCTTCGCGCGAGAGCCGACGGGGAGTGCGGAGCGGCAAATGAGCTTTCAGCAGTTATCTCTAGGGTTGCTCGAATGGCTAGTGATCGCCGGCATCTTTCTTGGCGGTTACGCCGCTCGCTACGCCCCCAAGGTCGCTTATTTCAACAATGGCGACGTAGCAGACTCCGTGCCGCCTTTAGAAGTGGGGCATTTGAGGCGTTGCCACGGCGGCAGATTTTTCAGGAGACATGCCTGTCTCCCAGGAACATGCCACACGCGCAGCCATTGAGCATGTCGATGATCGGGAGAGTTCAATGCGCTTTCACACATACCGCGATGAAACCCACGCTTGCCATCTAGACCTCGTTGGCGGCGCCGCCAAAACTTGGACCCTTGATCTTATCAGCTGTGGGGCGGGATTGATTTTGGTAGTTAGCTTCGTGTGCGCTCTGGTTGCTCAATTCGTCTGAGCGAATTGGTAACTCATCCATTCTGGCTGGGACGCCAGACGTACCAGGGGTTCGGAGGAGTTCTTTCCGAGGTGGATAGCTGCTCGCGCGAGCGGCGAAGGATCTCCTGGTAAGTTCATCCACCGCGCGCCTGTGCTCCGTACTTTGCGAAAGAGCTGCCGCCGCCTCAGATCGCTAGCACCATCTTCATCCCTCGATCTTCGTCTCTCGGCATGCCGGGAGTTAAGAGCGCCGGCATCAAGAAGGCCGCGCGGGCACAGGCGGCCCGGGAAGGCCATTTGAGCAATTTCAGCCGCGCCGAGCGGAAGCGCTGAACGCACAGCGCCAGGCTCAATCGATCGGGTTACGCCACCGGCACGCCGGGGCGACCGACACCAGGAAATTCAGTGTGCCGGCCTGCGCAGATCGACACCGAGCACACCGCCGAAGAAGTTCAGCTCGGCGCCTTCGATCCAGCCGATCCCGGCGCGATGCCGAGCTTCCTGCCTGATTGATAAGCCGGGCGAGATCAATGTGGATGACCGGGGCCACCGCCCCGCGGGCCACCACCACCTCCGCCACCCATATGAGGTGCAGCACCCATCGGGGCACCACCGACGTGCGGTGCGCCACCCGTCTGCGGGGCACCACCGATCGGGCCGTGCGGCGCGCCGCCCATCTGCGCGTGGGCTGCCATCGGAGGCCCGCTCGGCCGCGCGAAATTGGGTTGCGCCATGTGTGGCGCCACATTGTGTGGCGTCAGATTAGGACGGGCTACGGGGCCGGGCGCGAAGCGCGCGCCAACATGGGCCCCGGCGCCTGGCTGCATGCCGCCAAAGCGATGTGGGCCGGCCTGGTGCCCGATCGCGATCGGGCCGCTCGGGCCGCGCTGATGCTGCGCAAAACCGCCCTGCCCTTGCCGATGCCATCCGCGGCCGACCACCGCCGGTCCCGGCGCAACACCAACGTCGGGTCGCCCGGCGAAACGCGCATGCGGGCGCGAGCCATATGCCACTGCAGGCGGATGCTGGTGCCAGTACCGGTCCCAATAAGCGTGGCGGTGATACCAGGGCCGGCCGACATAATAGCTGTCCCAATAGCTGGACAGCACGAACGGCACGATCGGGACGTCATCAGCATAGTCAGGCAGATAGACGTAGCGATGGCGATAGAGATAAGCGAGCCTGGTGGCGGCGACCCAGCCGCGCTCTCCCGCATAGCTCACATCGCACCACGCGCCACCACGGATGCAGCCATGAATGTTGACGCGGGCGCCGGCTGGAATGCGGTCGACGGCTGGAAAGCCGAACCCGGGTCCGGCGCGCAGCGTGGCCGAGTTGCGGACCAAGCCCGGTGCGGCCAATGCGGAGACGGGTGCTGCCACCACAAGTGCTGCAGCGAGACATGTCTTCAGACTCATGATGACAACCTCCTCATTTGAAGGAGGAACTCAGGAAAAAACGCGCCGTTCCGTGCACGGATTGTCGCAGTCGCGATGCAGCAAGCGCGATTGCTATTGCGGCGCTCCGTTTCCCGATAGGATCTGCGCGGCGCCGCCGAGTGTGCGCCGAAACGCTTCGTCGAAGGTGACACCAGCAAGATGCGATGCGACTAGCCGTCGACATCCAGCCGGGATCGAGCCGCACGTGACCGTCTTCGACAAGTCGGCCCGCACCGACGGGACTTTCTCGCGTGAGGCATTCACCTACGGCCATGCCAGGGACGTCTATCGGTGCCCCGGGGACAAAACCCTCACCACGACAGGAACACCGGTGAACGATGATAGGACGATCCTCTACCGCGCGAGCAAGCACGATTATCAAGCATGCTCTCTGAAAAGCAGGTGTTGCCCCAACACCCCGGCCCCAAAAGTACCGCGTTCGATCTACGAGGGCGCTCGCGACATGGCGCGCGAGATCGCAAGCTCATGGGAAGGCCGCACTTCACGCCGGCTCCGCAAGAAGATCGAGATGCTATTCGCGCATCTCAAAACGCATTCTCAAGCTGGATCGGTTGAGATTAAGAGGGCGGAACGGTGCACGTGACGAGTTCACCCTCGCAGCCACTGTTCAAAACCTTCCGCAAAATGACGAAGCTGATCCCGAAGCCCGCATAGCATCGGTGAAGTCGGCTCGGCTGCTTCGGCGTCGACCTCTGTACCGCCGATTACTGCTGCCTTTTTCAACGGAATCGGCCAGAAGCCGCCTTTCGGACCCGCCGTGGGTTACTTCCGGTTGAGCCCCGGGAGCAGACATCGCTAGTGTCGACCGGAAGGTCGGAGATAGGCCAAAAGCTGCCGCAGTGACATACCGACGATCAGACAGCCTATGGTCTTCGTGTACGCCAGCCAGTCCGATTTCCTGGGAACGTTTGTTGCGCGCCATTCAATTTGCACACATCGTGAACAGCCCCACAGGCCTCGCTACTTCAGCCGAGTTGTTCCGGATAATCTGGGTGGATTCACCGTCCCATGCGAAAGGAGTATCATTGAGCCATGGGCAGACGAAACTATCTGATCGACGGCGTTTCGGGCGCCGGCAAGACGGCGGTTTGTACAGAATTGCGGCGGCGCGGCTACCAAGCCATTCATGGTGATCGGGAGTTGGTGTATCGGGGCGATCCAGATACGGCCCAGCCGATGGCTCCGGAAACCGATCCTCCGACGGCGATCTGGATGTCCGAGCACCAGATCTGGGATTTAGCTAAAGTACAAGCCCATATCGTCGACCAGACGGAGGCGCTTACGTTCTTCTGCGGCGGCTCGAGGAATTTTGCGAAATTCGTCGACCTCCTCGACGGCGTGTTTATCCTCGATGTCGACGTGGACACCATGAACCGGCGGATCGATGAGCGGGTGGTACTGGACCCGACAGACTTCGGCGGAAAACCAGAGGAACGTGAGCTCGCTGTGCGCCTGCATCAGACGAAAGAAGACCTTCCGAAAAACGGTATCTTGATCGACGCCGCAGCACCGCTCGCGCACGTCGTTGATGAGATCCTCCGACGAATCGACTCGCATGGACCTCTGTAGCTCGTTGCTCACCGGCGAGCCGCCAGAAGCATCCATCAACGCCGCAGCATCCAAATCTTGGCGGTCCTGTAGCCCCTCTGCTTCAAGAGAGAAATCTTTGATGGCCAGCCCGCGGGGCAGACCACGAGAGCGCTGTGTATGCCGCGCCGCGCAAATGCGCTTTCTGCCGCGGCCAGCAAGCTCGCTCCACTCGTCCCGTTCGTCGCCAATGCCGAGACTTCGGCGAAGTCCAGGTCATAGAAGTCGTCGATGACGCCGATGGCCTCGATCTCATGTGCGATCGGAACGAGTAGAGGCGCAATCGGCTGCGCGACGGCATAGCCGCGCACTTCGCCTCCGGCGGTCGCGACAAGCACGTCGCGGTCTTTGAAGTTCAAGCTCCGGTGCATCCACGCGCCAAAGCGCGTGTCGGCCTGAGGATGAATGTGCCAGAAGCGAGAGTTGATCTCCGCAAGCGTCCGCCGATGTTGCGAGCTGTGCCTAACGATGCTGGAGATGTCGTCTGTGCTGGCCGACCGCACGCCCGAAGGGGTGGCCTGAGCCTTTAGTCCATGCTTCGCCATGTACAGGGTGACGGGCTCATAGCCGCGCTGCTCGTAAAGAGTGCGCAATGGAGCCGCTGCCGGACAGGACGCAATCAGCCGCGGCGCCCCGGCCGCTGTCAGCGCAGCCTCGGTTGCGGCCAGCAAAGCTTCGCCCGTGCCTAAAGGGGCATCGGGAGATACGAAGCAATCATCGAGGAGCAATCCGGGATGCCCAGCCGACCCATCATAGATCGGGGGAACCGGAACCAGCATCGCATGCATGACAGCGACAATTCGGCCCGCTTGCTCGGCGACGAACCACAGCTCCTGCCCTACGGCCTGCAATCCGTTGAGGACGGCACCAGCCGCTGTTTCGATCCGCGTGGAAGCATTTCCAGCAACGCGCCAGAGTATAGGGTCCAGTGAGTTTCGCGCCCCGGCATCCTCGATCAACAATGCGACGATCGCCGGAAGATCCTGCAGAGTTGCTGGTCGGGCAGCAGGAATCATGGTTGACGCTCTCGGCGAATTGGACCGGGCAAACGGTTTGCCTCATTCTCAGTTCAATTTTAACCTGTGATAATCGGCTGCCGAGGAGCCGCCGGTGCGAATCTTGTTCGTCGAAGACGATCCGTTTATTCGAGAGCTCGTGGTCGAAGCACTGCGCGATGAAGGCTACGAGGTTATCCATGCGTCCACCGGGAAGAGGCGCTTGTTTGGTGGGAGCGGCGGATCGCAGACGTGCTCGTCACCGACATCAAGCTGCCCGGCCCGACGGTTGGCAGATTGCCGAATGCTACCGCGAGCACGCCCCCGACCTTCCGGTCACCTATGCGAGCGGTTTCTCGCCAGTCGCCGTCCGGCCGGTGCCCGGCAGCCTGACCTTACAGAAGCCCTACCATCCCAACGACGTCATCAGGGCCTTGCGAGAAATCGCGGGCCGCCATCGGATTGATAGTATCAACTGAGACGCCGGAATGAGAGCCGGCGTCGAGGTGGCAACGGTCTAACTGGAACGCGTGCGTACCCTTACGCGCAATCCGGGATTCAGCCGTTCGTACGCGATCTCTCCCTCTAGCTGCTGCGTCAGGAGTTGGACAATCCGCGAACCCAATCCACCGGGTTCGGCTGCCGCAGTGAGACCGATGCCATTGTCCGACACTGACAGCTCGATTTCATTTGTCTTCGAAAGCTCGACGGTAATGTGCCCTGCCCTTTCGTCGGGAAACCCGTACTTCAGCGAGTTCGTGACGAGCTCGTTGGCAATGATACCGATCGCCAATGCGGTAGCATGCGGCAGAGAGAACTCTTCGCAAAGCACCTGGAAGGCAACCGGCGCGGATGGCGCCAAGGACTGGAAGACCTTGTGGACGACATCATTAAGGAAGTAGCGCATATTGACGGTGCGCAATTCCTGCTTGACTGCGAGGTGGTCGTAGACTTCGGCCATCACCTGTATTCTGCGCGCAGTCGCCTCCAGCGCTGCCGCGACCTCGGGCCCACCGTGCCTTGCCTCAAGCCGGATCATGCCGCTGAGAATAGCCAGATTGTTCTTCGTGCGATGCGCCATCTCTTGCAGCAGCACCGCCTTGGTTTTGTCCGCAAGCATGACCCGCCCGAGCTCGGCACGCTGGAACTCGGCGACCGAGGCTGTGCCGGCCGCGGTAATGGCGAACAACCCGTTGGTTGCTAGGTAATTGGGCCCTGGGCTGCCCGCGTAGCTGAGATAAGCCCCCACGGCAACAGCGATCACGGCAGCGAAGACCCCAGAGCCGCGATCGAAGATCAGACCCGAAAGAAACACGCCAGGCAGCAGGAGGAAGTATCCAGGCGCCCCCGTCTGCATTTGAAGCGCCATTTGGAGTACGGCGCAAACCATCATAATGCAGGCGGAAATGCAATATCGCACGACGCGCGGAAGCTTGTGCTCCAGCACCAACGGATATAGCCGGTTCATGCACTCCAAACCGCGGACGGGAATTGCCGTTCCGCTGCAGTCGCAGCAATTGCGCTCTGCGCGGGATCTTCGCGGATGGAACCAGCACCTCGGGTCACTGTTGCTCTATCAACCGTTGGGACCTCTGTGGAGGAAGCGAACTCGCACCCAACGCCTCGCGCAAGATCGGCGCAGCGAGCGCCCGTGTGCGTTGTAGCGTGCCAATGGGGGTGATCGATGAAGTGGATGCTTGTGGTCCTGGTGAGTGGCATAAGCCCGGTCAACACCGACCTGGTCTTTGACAAGTTCACCGATTGCCTGGCCGCCGAAGAGCAGATGCGTACACTATGCCGACGCTTTCGATGCCTGGGACCGATGGGCAGCAGCCAACATCGAACGACGACGTGACTATTCCAAGGCCCGTAACCTGCAGGCCAAACGACTTCTTGGCAACACAGGAACATGCATCCCTCATGGCGGTGGCGATCAAGCGCCCACCGCCGCCGTTCGGCAGGAACCCGCTCCTACACTATTGTCTCCGCAGCCCGCCGCGCCTCAAGCCTCGCCGACACCGCAGCCAATCCCTCGACCATGACGCTTGAAGACAAAGCTCGACTGCTGTGTCCTCCCTCGGTTTGACAGGACGCCGTCGGGTACCAGGTGCCATCACCTCGATTCCGTCTTCGCACCAGGCCAGGACCACCGGATGCCCTCGTCGCCGGTTAGAACGAAATCGAGGTGATGGCGGCCTTGCCACCGCCCGGCTGGATGCCGGCGAGCGGCAGCTTTATTAAGAAAGCCCGCATCGATCTCGTTCATCGGCAAAGCCATGCCAGGCAAACGGAAGCGCTACTGCACAGAGCGTTGCCATCGGCAAGAATGCCGCTCCCGCATATCGAGCATAAAGAATCCCGGACAACGATATCAGCGTAGCCGTAACGAGGCCTGAACCGAACGCATAAAGCGCTTGGGCGGTGGCGGCCGTCCTTGGGGGACAAATGCCCTCATCATGCGCATGCAAGCGAGATGGAGCAATGCAAAGGTCAGTCCGTGCAAGGGCTGTATCAATGATAAAAGTAAAATGGAGGTCGTCACGCCCGCAATCAGCCAACGTATGATCCCGGCTGCGGCGGCGAAGGTAGCCGCGCCACGGACGCCAAACCGGTCGATCAATGCAGGACCCACGACAAAGAACACGAAAACTTCCGCGGCCACCGCTTCTGACCACAGGAAGCTTATAGCCGAAGTGCCTATTCCAGCGTCGCTCCACCGAATGACCGCGAATGCGTCATGCATCGCGTGGCTGCCATAGACCAAGGCTGAGACCAGAATCAGGATCCGAAATCGCGGAATCGCCAGAAGGGCGTGCACCTCACCCACAGCAAACCAACGATGGTTATGTAAAGCGGCCCGAGGAATAGCAGGGGGACAAACACTGTCGCGCAGGCCGCCACGATCAGTAAGCTCGCATTCATCCAAACAACGGGGATGAGGTCAGCCGGACCGATGAGTCGTCCAACGACAATCGTGCCCACAACGAAGGCCGCCGAGCCCGATCCCCGTATCCAGCCGTATTCAAAGGGCCTGCCGGCCACCTGGGATATGGCTACATTCACCGACAACGCATCCGCAATCGAGGTCGTCGGAGCAAGTGCCGCGGCTTGAGCTAAAGCGACAACAAGCAGCAACCAAAACCCATCTGCCCAGATCAAGGCAGCTGCGGCTCAGGCAGCGCACATGGCACAGCTTGCGAGCACCAGACGCAATGAGCCGAGGACATCAGCGAGCCTTCCAACACACGGGCCGGAGACAAGCCGCATCAACATTGCCGCAGCCACGATCGAACCGATCTGCTGGGGCGTCAGCGCTCTCGTCTCGAAAAACTTTGGCCAGAATGGCGACGCCGCGCCGAATGCGGCGTACAGGGCACCGTAAAGAGCAATATAGGCGATTGACCCAGGCACGGCCTCGACTCACTCAATAAGGTTTTGCCAACGCTCTACGCCAAGATCTCGAGTCCGTTGCAATCTCCGCAGCAGCGATGCTGGCAAAACCGGGCTCGTCCGATAGTTCTTGGTTTGCTGCAGTGTAGCCGCGCAACCCATCAGCGCCACGGTGAAGAACCGGCAAGTTGGTGCCCAACTGCGTGCAACACACTTCGGCCGCTCACGAGCGCTGGCGTTCAGCCGCAGCGCTTGGCCGATAGGATATTATTCGGGACCACAGTGGCTTCGACGATTCAGAATTGTAGTGAGGTCGGACATGGAAACGAGACGGCCAGCGCGAAAACGCTTCGGCCATTCTAATGATGGGCCGCGGAACAGCTTCCGCACTAGCGCCCATCGGTGCTCATCCCGCTTTTGAGGTCGAGAGCAAACTTCCCTAAAGGTTGGCGACCTCGGAACTCAAGCCGAGGTCGCTCGACAGCTGTAGCAGCGCAAAACGGCCGCGCGAACGGCGAACACCACCGAAACCGAAGCATAAGGCCTCGCCTCACAGCGAACGATGTCTGGCGATCGACTGGCTCGACCGGAGAGAGCGCAATTTTTATTTCGCGACCGCGAGTTGCTGGACTGTACTTTCAATTCGAACCCGGATCTCACTTCAGAAGCACAATAAATTCACCATGCCGCCCGATTTGGGCCGCATGGCGGCCCATGTCGCCGCGAAGGGTCGTGCCAAGAGGGGGCGCAGCGCCGGGAGTTTTCGATGTCCGGTCATTTGCGAATTTGCTTCGCCGGCTTGGCTCTTGTTGGAGGTCTTTCGAGCACGCCTGCGTTCTCCAACCCTTTTGTAGACTTTTTTAAAAACGCTCCCCACGAGGACGCTGCAACAACTTCTTCCCCGCAAGAGGAATGCCTACCGCAGCCGGGCAACTCAACCGGAGAAGGGCAGCGCTGGGTGTATCGGCGCGATGGCCACCGCAAATGCTGGTTCCTAGCAGAGGGGATTGCGACGGTACAAAGGCCGGTTCATCGCCGCGCAGTCAATCGCGGCGCCGGTCCCAACGAGACCGACAAGGCCCGGCGCAGACGAAGCTCCGTGGCTGATGCGCGCGCCGAGTTGCCGCGCTCCGCACCAGCCGAGGGGGTTCAGCCCACGCCACTTGCAGGCCAAATCAAGGTAGCTGATGCCGCGTCCGTCTTCAGTACGGGCACGAGCGACCCGATGCGGACAGCACCGATTACAAATCTTCCGCCCAGCCAGCTCACGCTCGAGCAGTTCGTGTCGCCGCAAGTTGACGTGGAGAAGCTCCTATCGGTTGGACGCGACGCTGACGAGAAGACCTCCGCGCGTTCGGCTGTGCCTGCCGGCATGCGCCTTGCGGAGGCGAGCGACCAGAGAACAGATTGGATGGCAAGCTGGGTGGGCTTGCTGCTGATGGTCCTTGGAGTTGTCGCAATCTTAAGCTCGAGCGGCGCGTTTCGGGAAGCCTGTGCTGTCTCGCTATTGAGAGAACGATGGGCTCGGGGCTACACCAACCAGTGAACGACGCCGATCCGGAGCTGATTCGTGGCTGAGAAGAGACTGCATTTGGTGGCACCCGAGCGGGCGCAGTATCTTCCGTTCGAATCGGCTTCGACGCCTTCAGTCGCGGGCTGATGCGCTTATTCTCACGCTATCCATTCGTCGTTTAGGGTAGCCATGCTGACCGAAGTAGCAAATAGCAGCCGAGACTTGATCTGATGCTCCCCCAAAAATCGCTATAGCAATACCTGTCGCAAACACGCTGTCGCGGCCGATGGCAGCCCGGCTCGCTACTCGCGACTGCTTGCATTTTCCACATTCCGACAGATACTGATCGACGCGCCAGGAGCGTTGCTATGCGGCAACAGATCCATGCGCTGGCGCTTCGGAACATTGGAAAAAATGCGGAGAGCGTTGGGACAAAGGCTGCTTTTAAGGAACACACTGCTAGGTTTCCGACTTGCGCACTTGCGGGACTTGCCAAGTCCAGAATTGCCTGGTTCGAGCAACCGAGCTCGGCCGCCCAAACAAGTTCGATGGAGTTTGGGTAATCAGAGAGATTTGCGAAAAGAGAGGAATCTGGCGCGCGGATACTTACCAGTTCGCGGGCAAGATAAGGGACGGAATATTTCACTTCGCGTATGGCTCGCAAGGTCAAACCAACAGCGCGACGTAGGATGGATAGATCCAAGGAGATAGTAGTGCAGAAATTGTTATCAAAGGCCTTACTGGCGATCCCGCTAACGACCCGCTTCGCCGTCCTCTGGGGACTTTATTCCAATACGACATAGCCTCAAACTAGACGAGGCGCGCGGCTCCGGCATTCGCATTGAGACGCCCCGTCCCTGTCGCTCCGAATGGTCCAAGCTTTCGCCCGACATGATAGTCACCACAAGTGCCAGCCGGAATTCATCAGGCGGCACTAGGGACGGGACGTCTGTCCAAAGCCGGATAAACAAACCCGCCGCCAAGACTACATTCAAGACAAGCGTGCGAACGTTGATAGCAACGTAACTCGAGTCACCGGGCAATAGCTGTCTTGAGTTGCACCAAGATGTTGAGCAAATGGGGAGTAGTTTGCGCCGCGAACACGGGCCGTCCCGACTGCGGCTCAACCATATGTATGCGACTACAGCAAGAACCTGAGCACAGGCTGCTGGGTAAGTATCCGGTGAAGACCGCGGGTTAGTCGATTGCCGCCCCGCCAGTCCAAGGATCAGGCGACGAGCTTCTGGGCTGAGAGCTTCCAATTCCAAGGCAGAAGCTGGTCAAGCGTGCGGATGTTGTGGTCGTTGATTCGAGCGAGGACGTCGGCGAGCCAAGCCTGAGGGTCGACGTCGTTGAGCTTGGCGGTCTGTATCAGCGTGTACATCACGGCGGCCCGTTCGCCGCCGCGATCGGAGCCGGCGAACAGCCACGCCTTGCGGCCGAGTGCGATGCCGCGCAACTCGCGCTCGGCGGCGTTATTGGTCAGGCAGATGCGGCCGTCGGAGAGAAAGCGCGCGAACGTCTCCCAGCGCTTGAGCATATAGTCCATGGCCTTGGCGACCTCGGAGTGCCGTGACAGCTTAGCGCGCTCGGTGCGCATCCAGATCTGCAGATCAGCGACCAGCGGCGCAACGCGCAGCGCGCGCTCGGCGAGCCGTTCGAGCGGCACCCGGCCGTTGATCTTGCGTTCGACGTCAAAGATCGCGTCGATGCGCTTCACCGCCTCGAACGCCATCGGCGCGATGACGGCGAGTTTGCCACGCGCCTTGGCGGTGACGTCGGCGAGCACGAAGAACTTGCGCCGAGCATGCGCCCAGCAAGCGGCCTCGGTGATCGGCCCTCCCTTGCGGCCGGCCTCGTACAGCCGGTTGAAGCCAGCGTAGCAGTCGGCCTGCAGGATGCCGCCATAGCCGTGCAGGTGACGCTCGGCGTGCTCGCCCGCGCGGTCGCGCGAGTAGAAGAACACTGCCGCTGGTGGATCGTGGCCGCCGAATGGGCGATCGTCGCGCACATAGACCCAGGCCCGTCCAGTCGCCGTCTGGCCCTTGGCAAGCACTGGCACCGGGGTCTCGTCGCCATGGACGCGGTTGCCCGCGAGCACGTGCGCACGGATCAGATCATGCAGCGGCCGCAGCAGCGCCGCGCAACCGCCCACCTGGTCGGCGAGCGTCGACAGGCTCAGCGCGATGCCCTCGCGCGCGTAGCGCTCCGACTGGCGATTGAGCGGCTGGTGCTGCCCGTACTTCTCGAACAGGATCATCGCCAACAGAGAAGGCCCGGCGAAGCCGCGCGGCAGAACGTGGAACGGCGCAGGCACCTGCGTGATCTTCTCGCAGTCCCGGCAGGTGAACTTCTCGCGCACGTATTGCACGACCTTCCACTGCCGCGGCACCACCTCCAGTGTCTCAGTAACATCCTCGCCGAGCTTGGCGAGCCGGGTCGAGCCACAGCAGGCGCAGGCATCGGGACCGGGCAGCACGACCCGCTCGCGCGGCAGATGCGCCGGGAACGGCTTGCGCGCAGGCTTGTTGCGCGGGAACGCAGACAGCGGCGGCGTCTCGCCAACAGCAGCGGCTGTCTTCTCGGCCGCAAGTTCGTCCTCCGCCGCAGTTGCTTCCAGCTCCTCAAGCTGAAGCTCCATCTGGTCAAGGAGCCGCGCCTTGTGCTCGCTGCGCTGTCCAAAGAGCTCGCGCCGCATCTTCGCAATCGTCAGACGCAGATGCGTGATCAGAGCCTCCGCGCCAGTCGCCTCGGCACGCATCCGCGCGATCTCGGCGTCGCGATCGCGCAGCAGGCGCGTCAATCTCTCGATCTCATCCGGGGAGAATCACTGGGGCTCATCGCCAATGATGGAATCACAGGGCGCGCGGTTTGTATGCCCTTCCTATCGCGCTCCAACGCGTTCAGCCCGCCGCCTCCGGCCGCCATGTCCGCTGCGGCAGCCGCCAGTCGATCCCTTCCAGGAGATACCCGAGTTGGGCCGGCGTGATCGCCACCGTCCCGTCCGCCGGCGACGGCCAGATGAAGCGGCCGCGCTCCAGGCGCTTGGAGAACAGGCACATGCCCTGGCCATCGTGCCACAGCACTTTGATCAGGTCGCCGCGCCGGCCGCGGAATACGAACAGGTGGCCGCCATGCGGATCGCGCTTGAGGGTCTCCTGCACCAGCAGCGCCAGCCCATCGAACCCCTTGCGCATGTCGGTGCGGCCTGTCGCCAGCCACACCCGCGCCCCGCTCGGAATAGGGATCGTCATCGCCGCTCCAGCGCGCCGATCATCCGCGCCAGCGCACCGGGATCGACGCCTTGCTCGACGATGACCCGCAGCCCATCCGCAAGCACGATCTCCATGCGTCTGCACCCACCAGCGGGAGGCGGCGATGCCGCCGCGGCCGATCCTCCATCCGCAATCACCGCTTCGGCAAACGACACGGGCTCGGCATTCCCGCCCAGTCGCCCCTTGCGTGCCAGCCGACGCCAGGTGAACAACTGACCGGTCGACAAGCCATACCGCCGGGCGGTTGCCGAGACCTGCCGCGTGCCGCTATCGCTCTCGGCGACGATCCGCCGCTTCTCTTCCAGCGTCCAGCGACGCCGCGACCCGGTCTGGATCACCTCAAGCCGCGACACCTTCGGCATAGTCGTATGCTCAGTCATACGACTATGTCTTCGCGCCTCCCTGCATCAGCGCAAGGCGGTTCTCACCGGAGGGGTACGCTGCTGGCGCGGAAAGCTGTTCAGCAGTTGTGGGCTGATCAAACAATCGCTCGATCAATCGGACGATCGGCCGCAAGCTTTCGCCGGCGCACTCTTAAACGAGCCAATTGGTTTCTTACGAGGGCTCAGTTAGCCTTGCGGCCCAGGAAGGCCGGGATATCGAGAACTGCTTGCTCGATGGAATTGCGTACAGCGGACAGGCGGCCGTGCACGAGGCTCCGCGGAGCCGCGTAGCGCGCATATTCCGGAATCGGCTTTGTCGGCACCCGTTCAGGGTGGCGGGGCGTCGGGGGGAGCACAGGCCTCCTTAATTGCGGCGGTGGTGCAGTGCGCTCGATAGGCTCGGCGCCGCGATTGCTGTCGTTGCGTAGCTTACTGGCAACGTCGATGAGTGAGCTCGCTGGTTGCGTCTGGCTCGTCGAGCCAAGATTATCAATGCCGGTCGCCACCACGGAGACGCGAACGATACCTTCCAGACTTTCATCGAAAGTGGCGCCGACGATGATGTTGGCGTCCTCATCGACCTCTTCGCGAATGCGGGATGCGGCCTCGTCGACCTCGAACAGCATGAGGTCCTTTCCGCCAGTGATGGAGATTATGAGGCCACTAGCGCGCTTGATCGAGGGGTCCTCGATCAATGGATTGGAAATTGCGGCCACGGCGGCATTGAGCACGCGCTTCGCGCCGGAAGCTTCGCCCCTGCCCATCATGGCTTTGCCTTTCTCGCGCATTACAGAGAGAACGTCCGCAAAATCGAGATTGATCAGACCTTCCTTGACTATAAGGTCGCTGATGCATGCCACGCCCGAATAAAGCACTTGATCTGCCAGCGCGAATGCATCGGCGAACGTGGTCTTCTCGTTCGCCACCCGGAACAGGTTTTGGTTTGGGATGACCAGCAGGGTGTCTACCGCCTTGAGCAGTTCCGCGATGCCTGCTTCGGCAAAGCGCATGCGGCGCTGGCCCTCGAAGTGGAATGGCTTAGTGACAACACCAATGGTAAGAATGCCAAGCTCACGCGCGGTCTTAGCTATAACCGCCGCTGCTCCGGTGCCGGTACCGCCGCCCATGCCGGCAGTAACGAAGACCATGTTTGCGCCGCTCAAATGGTCGCGGATGACATTGATTGCCTCTTCGGCGGCAGCGCGCCCTACTTCGGGCTGCGAGCCGGCGCCAAGGCCTTGGGTTACCTGAGCGCCCATCTGGATGACGCGCTGAGCCCTCGACATGGTGAGCGCCTGCGCGTCGGTATTAGCGACGATAAATTCGACGCCTTGCAGTCCGGACGCGATCATGTTGTTGACGGCGTTTCCGCCAGCGCCGCCGACCCCAAACACGATAATGCGCGCCTTCATCCCGCGAATATCGGTGATGGTGGTCATTTTTTGCCTCACGATTTCTCCGGCGAGCCCAGGAATGAGAGATGCTAACCAGAGGCCTTGCGGTCTGCCGCCACTAACTCCGCGGCTAGTTGCGCGGGTCGGCGTGCGGCTAGTCCGTGCCTGTCAGCCGGGCCGCCAGTCCGGCCATCGATCCGCAGAAAACCTTCCACCCGCGCCATCACCTCCTTAGCCGCCACAATTTCGGCAGTCGCCTGCAGCAGCTCAATCATCAGCCCATCGGCCCGCTCGCGCTCACGCTCAAGATCGGCCCCGTGGCGCTCTACAGTTGCTTCCAGCCGCGCGATCTCCGCCTGCAACGCCGTGATCTTTGTCGCCAGGGCGACGTTGCCTGCCTCGCGATGACCTGGTGGCCGTGGCGTATGCCGTATTTCCCCGAGATCCACTCTCACCAATGCTTTGCCATCCTCCGAAAGTAAGCGGGGCAGCCCGAGCCGTCTGGAAAGGGAACGAGCCGCCTTTGGTGAGATTGTGAGGCGGTCGCCAAGTGCGGCATATGTCAGCGTTTCAGCAGGCATCGGTTGTTCTCCTGGAACGAACCGGGCGGTCTGTTAACCGAAAAGTAACCGCAAGCTAGGCTGCGATGGTTAACAGATCGTTAATGGTAGGCGGCAATCCGCCACTGAGCGAGCGTTAGCTCGTCTGACGCCCGACGCTACCGCGAGCACAGCAGGAGCGACTGAGAGCTGGGAAGCCAAAATGGACGTTGCTTCGCGGGCCTGCTGCGATGGCTGATTGCACAACGGGATTGCTGGCCGTGCAAGCCCTGCGCGCTTCGCAATCGATCTTCCGTCCTCAGGAAACGACGTGCGAGCTTCAAATCAGATCGCGATAGCCGCAGCTTTGGTTGGACCCAAAACTGGAGCAAACGCGCCCCGGATCAACAGGGGAAACCGGCATGTCAACTCGTATATGCGCCTAAACACCGATCAGGGAGGACTCTCCTCCACAACGTCGAAGGTCTGATCCACGATTAACACTCCGCTCATCTTGTCGTCTCTCTAGGCGGCAAGACTCTGAACGTCCTCAGCGCCCCCTGAGACGCTCACCAATTGCCGGACTTAAGAAATTGCGCCAACGCCGCTTTATGAGACTTGCGATCCAACGCGTATTCGCTCTGCTTAAACTTGACGCCGTCCAGGACGCCTTGGATTAGCCGGAAATCGTGTCGGCCTGCCATGATGAGCGCTGTGTCAAGCCTATGGATGTACTTGCTGGTAACGGATCCCTTCGAATGACCGACCAGAGCCGCAATCGTCACCTCGGTAAAACCGAGATCGTTCGCGATGCTGGCGAAGCTATGACGTAGAACGTGTGGGGGCTACGTCGGGGAGGGGCGATTTTCTGGAGAGCTGCTCCCAATGGTTCGCGAAGCTACCGAACGCATTGTCGTCCCCATACCCAGGAAAGACATAGGAGCCAACCTTCTGGTTTCGCCGAGCTTCTATGAATTCGACAACGGGGAGTCCGATTGGACGGATAGAAGCGCCCTCTTTGCTGTCTGCCAAACGCAGACAACTTGTTTCGGTGTCTACCTCCGACCAAATGTCTATGCGTTTCAGCCGGTTTGGCCGACCGACTTGCCCCGCGAGCTCAAATTTTGCTGGCCGACGAGGTCCGGCCTGAATCACGATGGGTCGGGTCGGTAGCGGCCGCGTTAGAGTTTCCGTTCTCCAACTAGGTTCACTCTCACCAGTCATCTCGATGTGGGATGGCGGTGTCGGCCGTTCTCTTGTGAGTCAAACGCCTACTTGCAACGTCTGCTCGGCGCTGCGGTCCGCCCGCCTAATAAGCCGATCACTTCGCTGCAGCCCCGCAACAGCCGCAGGAGGCGGCCCCGGAGGAGCCATCGGTGGCGGCGGGAGGAATTGCGCGGTGGCTACGCTGGGAGTGAGCGAGATGGCCGCGAGGACCATGCCTGCAGAGACGGTCGACGAGATCTTTGACGTCATGATGCTTGATTCCTAGTTCTGCAGCTCGAGCACCGGCTCGGCTGGATGTTGGGCAGCGACAACGGGCTCCGCTGCCGCCGTCTCGCTCTCGGGCCCCTCAATCGAAGGTGCGTGTGTTCCACCGTTTTGCTCCGGCTGGATCCTGAACCAGACGACATAGAGCGCCGGCAGGAACAGCAAGGTCAGCAGCGTGCCGACGATGATGCCGCCCATCATCGCGTAGGCCATCGGCCCCCAGAAGATCTCGCGCGCGATCGGAATGAGCGCGAGACTTGCGGCCGCCGCTGTCAGCAGAATGGGGCGCATGCGATGCTCGGTCGCCTCCACCACGGCATCCCAGGCTGGCCGCCCCTCCTTCTTCAGATCCTCGATCTGCACGATGAGGATCACGGAGTTGCGCACCAGAATGCCGATGAGCGCGAGCACGCCGAGAATGGCGACGAAGCCCAACGGCGCTCCGCTCGGCAGCATGGCCATGACAACGCCGATCAGGGCCAGAGGCGCGACCGCAAACACCAGGAACAGGCGGGCGAAGCTCTGCAGCTGCACCATCAGCACCGTCGCCATCACGAACAGCATGAGCGGAACGACGGCGATGATCGGCGCCTGGCTCTTCGCGCTCTCCTCCACGGAGCCGCCGATCTGCACCGAATAGCCGGCCGGCAGCGCCTTGCTGAACTCGGCCACTTTCGGCGCGAGCTGATCCACGATCGTCTTCGGCTGGACGTTGCTGATGACGCCCGCCTTCAGTGTGATGGTCGGAATCCGCGCGCGACGCCAGATCGTCGGCTGCTCGAGCTCGTAGCGCAGGTTGGCGACGGCCCCGAGCGGCACGGAGTGGCCGCCGGGCCCGGTCAACTGAAGATCGCGCAGCGTATCGATCGAGGCGCGCTCCGGCGCGGTCGCTCGTCCCGTGACATTGACGAGATAGATGCTGTCACGGACCTGCGTGACCGGCGTGCCTTCGAGCACCGAGTTCAAGGTGGTGGCGATGTCCTCCGAGGTCACCCCGAGCTGGCGCGCCTTGTCCTGCAGGACATCGACCTTGACGACTCGCGCAGGCTCCATCCAGTCGAACACGACGTTGCCGAGGTCGGGGCTGCTCCGGACGATGCCGGCGAGCTTCTGCGACAGGTTCCGGACCTTGTCGATGTCGGGCCCGCTCAGACGATACTGCACCGGACGTCCGACGGGCGGCCCGACCTCGAGCAGCTTGACGTAGGTGTCCGTGCCCGGGAACGTCTTTCTCAGGTAGTCCTCGAACTGCGCCTTGAGCTTGTCGCGCGCGGCAATGCCGCCCTTCGTCACGATCACCTGCTGGCCGAACCAGGTATTGGCGGTCTGCACGTCGAACGAGAGCACGAAGCGCGGCGCACCTGTGCCGACATAGGTCGACCAGTGCTCGACGGCACCGTTGCCCTGCAGCTGCTCGCGCTCAAATCGCGCGATCTGCGCGTTGGTATCCGCGATCGAGGCGTTCTGCGGCAGGTTCCAGTCGATCACCAGCTCGGCGCGGTCTGATGACGGGAAGAACTGCTGCTGCACGAACTGCAAGCCGAACAAGGCGAGCAGGAAGGCCGCGACCGTCACGCCGATGGTGCTCCAGCGGTGGTGCATGCAGAACAGGAGCAGGCGCGCGAACATCTGCGCCATCCGGCCTTTGTGCTCGTGATGTCCCTTCATCTTGGCCGGCAGGATGGTCACGCCGAGCAGCAGCGTGAACAGCACGGCCACGATCCACGACACGATCAGCGACACCGCAATCACCACGAACAGGGTGAAGGTGAACTCGCCGGCATTGCTGCTGTTCAGCCCGATCGGGATGAAGCCGGCCACGGTGACCAGCGTGCCGGTCAGCATGGGAAACGCGGTCGACGTATAGACGTGGGTTGCCGCCTTCTCGAGGGGATCTCCGATCTCCAGCCGGGCCACCATCATCTCGACCGCAATCATGGCATCGTCGACGAGTAGGCCGAGCGCGATGATCAGGGCGCCCAGCGAGATGCGCTGCAGCGAGATCCCGCAATAGGCCATCACCACGAAGGTGATCGCGAGCACGAGCGGAATGGCAATCGCAACCACGAGTCCGGCGCGCAAGCCGAGGCTCAGGAAGCTGATGCCGAGCACGATGATGACCGCCTCGAACAGCGCCTCGGTAAAGCCGGACACGGCATGCTCGACCACGACGGGCTGATCGGCGACAAGGTGAACGCCGACGCCGATCGGCAGGTCGGCGATGACCTTGTTCATCTGCTCTTTCAGCGCCTCGCCGAACTCCAGCAGGTTGGCGCCGGACTTCATGCCGATCGCGAGTGCGATCGCGGGCTGACCGTTGTACCTGAACAGCGTCTTCGCCGGATCGACGTAGCCGCGCGTGATCGTCGCGACCTCGGTCAGCGGGAAGAAGCGGTCATTGATGCGCAGATTGACCGCCTTCAGGCTCGCCTCCGACGTGAACGCACCATTGACGCGGACGCTGATCCGCTCGGGCCCTTCCTGGAACACGCCGGACGGCGCGACCGCATTCTGGCCCTGCAGCGAGTTCATGATCGAGTGGACGTCGAGACCGAGCGCGGCGATCTTGCGGGTGGAGAATTCCAGATAGATCACCTCGTCCTGGGCGCCGAGAATGTCGACCTTGCCGACGTTGGGCACGGTCAGCACCTTGGCGCGGATGTCCTCCACCTGGTCGCGCAGTTGTCGCTGGCTCAAGCCGTCGCTGGTGAAGGCATAGACGTTGCCGAACACGTCGCCGAAGCGGTCGTTGAAGCCCGGTCCGATCACGCCTTGCGGAAAATCGCCCTTGATGTCGGCGATCATGTTGCGGACCCGAACCCAGGTCGGCTTCACGTCGGCGGCCTTGGTCGAGTCGCGCAGGTAGACGAAGACGGTGGTCTGACCCGCGACCGTGACGCTCTTGGTGTAGTCGAGCGATTCGAGCTCTTCCAGCTTCTTCTCGATGCGGTCGGTGACCTGGCGCGTCATCTCCTCGGGCGAGGCGCCCGGCCACTGCGCCTGGATCACCATGGTCTTGATGGTGAAATCAGGATCTTCCTGGCGCCCTAGCTGAAGATAGGCGAACAGGCCGGCCGCCATGAAGGCGATCATGAAATACCAGACCAGCGACCGGTGGCCGAGGGCCCAGTCGGAAAGGTTGAACGACTTCATGGCTGTTGATCCTGTGCGATGCGGACGTGCTGTCCGGATTTGAGGCTGTGAATGCCGGCGGTGACGACACGGGCGCCGGGAGCAAGTCCGCCGGTGATGCGGATCCCGGCCTCGTCGGCGACGCCATCGACCTGTTGGAGCGACACGGTGCCGCTCGGCTGATCGACGACCCAGACGAAATGGGCGCCATCCTCGTCGAGGACGGCCGATCCGGGCAGGCGCAGCATCGGCGTCTGGTCCTTGCCGAGCTTTGCAGTAACGGTTGCACCCAAGCGGAAGCTTTCAGGCGGATTGTCGAGCGTGGTCCGGATCCGGCGCAGGCGGGTCAGAGGATCGGCCTGCGGCGCGACCTCGCGTATCTTGCCTTCGACCTGAACCTCGGGGACGAGTTGCAGCGCGACCGTAAAGGGCAGCCCAACTTCGAGCGGTACGGGAAAATCCTCGCCGATGTCGACCACGGCCTCGCGGATGTCCGGCCTTGCCACCGTGACTACGGTTTGACCGGGCGAGACCACCTGACCGACCTCGGCGCCGACCGCCGTAACGACGCCGGCGAAGTCCGCCTTGATCTGCGCGTAGCCGAGCTGCTCGATCGCCTTGGTGAGGTTCGCCTGTTCCTGGGCGACATTTGCGTCGGCACCGGCGCGCGCCTGCTCGGCATTATCAAGCGTCTGCTTCGTCGTAGCATCGCTGGTGATGAGCGTGCGCTGCCGCGCCTCGTTGGCCTTGGCCGTCGCAAGCTGCGCTTGCGCCTTGGCAAGCTGTGCTCTCGCCGAACGAACAGCAAGGTCGAGAGCGATCGGATCGATGGCGCCGACAATCTGTCCTTCGCTGACGAAATCGCCGACGTAGACGGGACGCGACGTCAACCGGCCCAGCACGCGAAAGCCGAGATCGCTCTTGTAGCGGGGTTCGATGACCCCGACGGCGACCGCGCTCTCGCCTTTGCCGGGCTCGACCAGCGTCGACAACACGGGCCGGACGGGCTCCGGCACCTGCGTTTCCTGCTGACAGCCGGCGAGCAGCAATGTCGAGGCCGCGACGCCGGCCAACATCGTGAGCTGTATCTTCATGACCGGTCTCCCTCATAGGTCACGGGCTGGCCGACGCTGAGCAGCTTGCCGCCATCGATCACGACGCGCTCGCCGGGCGCGAGCCCTGCCTTGATCAAGACCTCGCCGGCCTCGTAGCCGCCGACCGTCACGGGCTTTAGCGAGGCCGTCCGGGTCGCCGGATCGACGGTCCAGACCGCCGGCTTTTCGGCGCTCGCCATCAACGCGCTCCAAGGCAATGCAATCTGCGTCTGCACCTTCGCTTGGACCGTGCCTGCCACGACGCTGCCGAGTGTCATCGCGGCCGGTGGATTCTCGATCGACACCTTGACGCGAATGGTCGAGCTCTTCGCATCGATGACCGGCGAGACTTCCCTGACATGCCCCCAGGCTGTCACGCCCTCATCGGAGACCAGCGACAGCGCAACGCGGCGACTGTCGGTCTGACCGAGGAAGACGGATTCGTAGACGTCGAACACGGCATCCCGCTCTCCATCCTGCGCGATCGAAAACACCGGCTGCGCGGCCGGCACGACTTGGCCGGCCTCCACATTGCGCGCGGTGATGACCCCGTCGGCTTCGGCCCGCAACGTCGTGTAGCCGAGCGCCTCCTTCGCGGTGCCGAGCTGCGCGCGTGCCGCCTCCAGCGCGCCCTCCGCCGTGCGCAAGCCCTCTTGCGCCTGATCATAGACCGTGCGGGTGGTGAAGCCGTTCCTGATCAGCGTGCTCTGCCGCTCGAAGGTGGCCTTCGCCACGCGCAGTTGCGCCTCCGCTGAGCTCACTGCTGCGCTTGCAGCGTCGAGATCCGCCTGCTGCTCCGCGGGGTCGAGGATGGCCAGCACCTCGCCCGTCTTCACATGGGTGCCGACGTCGGCGTAGCGCGCCAGCACGCGGCCGCTGACGCGGAATGAGAGATCGGCTCGGAAGCGCGCCTGCACCTCTCCGGTCAAGGTGATGGAATCCCGCCGGTCGCGCGGCTGCACGACCGCGGTGCGGACGATTGCGGCACGGCTGGCCGTCGGTGCCGCCTCCTGCTTGCAGCCGCTGAGCGTGGTCGCGACAAGCGCGACCGCAACGACGAGGACCTTCGGCACAGCCTGGACTCGGACGTCTTGGGGCGAAATCGATGATCGGGATCTCATTGGGCGTCCATGGGATGGAAGGATGACGACAGCTCGCCGGGCACGCTCAAGGCCTGGTATGGAACAGCCAGATCGTGCCGGCGCGGCAGAGACGGTTTTCGATGGGGTGTGCCGGTCGCGCGGCGGCGACGATCGCGGGCGGCTGCGCTCGCAGGACGCGGCGTGTCATTCGAAGCAAGCGCTCGCATCGGACGCCGCGTCTTCATCTGACGCGTCGCGATCGTCCAGTTCACGGCGCGCTCGCGCTTTGTCAGCGGGAAAGACACGATCATCGACGTGAACTCGTCGCCGAAGCCGTGCTTGAGGCGGCCGCCGAGCGCCTTGACAAGATCCTTCGTCACGCGAAACTCGCGATCCGACACATTGCGGGCCGAGCGCCAGCCATTGTCGGCGACGATACAGTTGACCAGGGCGCCGACGCGCGTCAGCCTGACCTCTATCCGGCCGAGTTTTGCTTCGAAGCAGGCGTGCCTTGCCGCGATCGACACGAGCTCGTGGAGGAGTAGGCCGAGCCGCCAGCAGCGCTCGGGCTGGAGCGCGAGTGACTGAGTGGCGAATGTCAGCTGGATGTTCATCGGGTCCAGCAGCGCCCGGCGCATGCCGTGACCCAATTTGTGGATGTAGGACGCGGCGTGTATCAGGGTGTCGCTGCTGGGCTGCTCCAGGGTCCGATGCACCTCTGCACAGCCCTGCAGCAGCTCGACGACCTCGCCCAGAGCGCGCTTGGCCTCCTCGCCTTCGGCCCGAACGGCCGCGGCCGAGACCAGGCCGACGACCGCGGCGACACTGTTGGAAACCCTGTGATGCAGCTCCCGGAGCAGGACACCTTCCTGCAAAGCTGGCGGGTCACGGGTGAACACTGTCACGACAACCTCCTCAATGGCTTCTGATAATCCGGAAAGCGGCCGCGTCTGGGGCTCCCGATCCGGCCGCTCGGTAATGAACTATACCGTATATTTTCTTTTCCTTGCCTTTTTCCGCCGACCATGTCAAGTGGGAAGCAAATGCGCACAGACTCGTGATTGGGAGACAGCAATGAAGAAGAGGAGCACCCCGAAGCGGGGCCGACCGCCCAAGGATCTTGCCGGCGACGTCCAGGCCCGGATCCTCGACGCCGCACAGCAGCTGTTTCAGGATAAGGGCTACCGAAGCGCGAGCATCGACGAGATTTCCGAAATGGCTCCCGCGAGCAAGCCGACGATCTATGCCCACTTCCCCGGCAAGGAGGCGCTGTTCGCGGCCGTGGTCACACGCACGATCAGCGAATTGACGGATTTCGAAGGCTTCACGCCGGAAGGCCGCACGACCCGCGAGAAGCTGATGAGTCTTGGAACGGTGATCGTCGAAAAGTTCATCGAGGAGTCGCTCGGGATGGTGCGCGCCACGATCGCGGAAGCCCAGCGCTTTCCGGAATTGAGCCGGAACGTGCACCAGGCCGCGAGAGAGCGCTCGATGAAGTCCGTTTCGCGAATCCTGGATTCGGCCACACAGAAGCTCCCCCGAACCCCCAAAGGCCCTTTCAGCTCCAAGCGCAGCCTTGCCACCGCACAGATCTTCCTTGATCTGATCCTGCTTCCGATGCTCTTCAGATCTCTCCTCGGCGAGACGCCGAAAGAACTGGAAAGAGAGCTGCCGGCTTTCATGCGCGAGCGGGTCGGCTTCTTTCTTGCGGCCTGTGAAACGGATTGGACCGGCTAGGGGCACGCTGAACTTCGGGCGCTCGCAGCCGTGCCCACTTGAATCGCGGCCTCGCGTTCTGCAGCGGGTCTGAGACCATCACGTGAGGAGCGCCGTCCGAAAAGGACACCGTTCGCGCGGCGCTCGCGCCGATATGCGCTCGCTGCCTGCGGGCGCTGCCGCCGGCGGCTGCGACTTACTCTCCGACGGCCCGCAATCGGACGTCGGGCACCGCGCCGACGGGCGCCGGAGCGCGACGCAGCGCATCCGCGCAGAAATGCATCATCTCCGCGAAGCTCGGCCGAATCCCGCCCGCTTCGAGCCGCGACGGATTGAGATATGCATCCATCGCGTCGAGCAGACAGCACGTCAACACCATCGGATTGCCTGCGGCCAGCTCGCCGCTGGCCTGTCCAGCGCCGATGATCGATCGTATCAGCCCGCCGATGCGATCCGCATGATGGACAGTGGCGGGCCAGCGCTGACGAACTGCCGCGACCAGCAGCGCGTGGAGCCTCGGATCCTGCGCTGACCGCTCCTGATTGAGCTCTGCGATCGATCTGAGGGTCGCTTCCAGACGCAATACGGCCGAGCCGCCGGCGCGTGCCGCCTCCGTCGCCGCCTTGGCGATCTCTTCGAGCAACTCCGCGACGACCCCATCCTCGAGCGCCTGCTTGGATGCAAAAAAGCGATAGATGTTCGCCGAAGACATCGACGAGCTTCGCGCGATATCGGCGACGGTGGTCTTCTTATGCCCGATCTCGCGATATAGATGAATTGCCGCCTGCAAGATGCTGCGGCGGGTGCGCGCCGGTTTGGTCCGGACTTCGATCGGTCTTGGCATGGTCGCCTCCTCAATGCGGCGAAAGATCCAACAGCTCGCGCCGGCACGCGTGACCGAAGTCGCGTAACGGGTCGATTTCGTCGATGAACGCCGGCAGATCGATGAAGGCCCGGTTCGGCGACAGGTAAGTTTCGATGATCAAACGGCCGGTCCTTTCCGCGGCGTGAACGACGTCGTCGCTCGACAAGATCCGCATGCGGCCGACCAGCGTATAGAGGTTGACGAGTTGCGGGATTTCCGCCCGGTCGCTGACCAGCGCGTCGGCATAGAGCCGGGATGCCTCCTCGATGAAGCTCCGATAAAGTCTTTCCCGCTTCGAGAACGAGCGCGCGTGGTGGCGCTCGCGCAGCCTGCGGCGCCGACCGAGCCATCCGCTCACGAGAGTCGAGATCGCTCCGAACGCCGAGCCCCCGAACCCGGCCAGAGCGGGGATATACATAGTAGTCATGTGATCGCTCCTGTCTGTCGTTGCAGTCAGGGACGTGACAACGGCGTCTTTGATGCAGAACCCCGTTGGACCAACCGCAACGATCCCCCTATCGGGCTCTGGCCGCTCCAGTCGTTCCGTGTTCGAACACCGCTCTGCAGGCTTCGCTCAAATGCGGCTTGCGGAGCCGGAGGCAGGCCTCGACAGCCGAAGCGTCGGGAATGTAGGCGCTGCACAGGCGGAAGGCGTCCGGAGTGCACGCTGCCCTCTCCTCCGGAGTCCCCTGATTGTCCTGCGCGAAGCTCATTGAGCTGACAAGTGCAACGATCGCGGCTGCAGCGAGTGACGGCACGTACCTGATCATGACGGATCCTTATCTTCGGTTGAGCATCGTTTGATGGGAGACGACCAGCCGCCCCCCGAACATCCCGAACACGCGCTTGTGAGGCCCTCGCCTTGACACGTCCCGCGCTTCCGTGGTGTATACGAAATATACGGTGTAGTTTATTAAGGAGGCCGGAAATGTCAACCCTGCTGTTGCTCCTGCGAGAAAATCCGCTCCCGGGGCTGGCACTCGCGTCGCTCGACCTGGTGGTGGCGCTGTCGCTCGTCACTCTGAGCCTGTTGATCGGCGTCACGATTTCGCTTCTCAGCTGGGCGCATGCGCTTGCTGAGCGCGAGCTGGCGCCGGTGACGCACCATGCCAGGCAGAGGACCTTCGCATGACGCCGCTGCTGCTGTCCCGCAACTGCATCATCTGCTCGGTCAATGTCTGGCTGGCGCCGGTCGAATGCGTGTTCGACCTGATCGAAGCGGCCCTGGTGCGGAGAGGAATAGCGCTTGACCGGGCCGACGACCGCGTGCCGCAGAGGATCTGACCATGACGGCGAGCGGCGCTGACATGCTGAATCTCGTCGAGGTCTTCGACGTCATGGAAACGGATGCGGTCACCGGACGCGCCGTGTGGACCGGGGTCACGGGGACGCGACGTGCGCTCCACCGCGGCGGGATCATGATCGACCCGAAAGCGGCCGCTTATTGTCCCGGCGCGTGGCTCGACGAGCGCGGCTATCTCGACGCCGAGCTCGCGCGCGCGCATCCAAGCCGCTGGGGGGTCTGACGATGCGCCACCTTCCCTTTGTGATCAGGAGCAATTTGTCGTGAGCAGGCGATCCGTTCTCTCGATGCGCGTAAGCGGATCGCTCGATCCCGTCCTTCCGCTGCGGGGCTACTTACTCGCCGTCGCTGGCGCGTTGCTCTTGCTGCTCCTGGCCGCCGATTGGGTGTTGCCCGCGCCGCTGCCAGGCCGTTTCGACGAGTCCAATCCGGCGCTGCCGCCGATCCGCATCCACTCCGATGTGAAGGGACCGGAAGCGGTGTCGATCGATACCAATCAGCCGCTGCCGGCTCATACGGATGAGGTCGTCATGGTCGCATCGCAGCCAGGCAGCCTTGACGCACCGGATGCCGCTCAGCAAGCAGGGGCGCCCTGCCCCGCTCGACTCGGACGAGCATCGTTCTGTGGCAGCGTTGACTGCGCAAGCGCCCGACAGCCTGGCGCAGTCCATTCCCGACCGGGTTGCCGGAATCGCTCACAAGAAGCCCACGCCGAAGGTTGGGCAGAAGTCCTCTCGCGTTCGAGCCGCAAAGCGGTCACCGCCTGTCCGACATTGGAAGCCAACGAAGCCAGCGGCCGTTGTGGCGATGCGTTCGCTTTCTTTCGACCCTAGTAGACAACTGACAATCTGAAACGGGATGTGCCTGATGTCGAAGAAACATCTATTTGCCCTCATCGTTTGGTCCGCGGCGCTCGCCGCGACCGGAGCAGCCGCCGATGTCGCCCAGCGCCGCTCAATGTGGGCGGCCCAGCCGCAGCAGCGGAAGCCGACAAAGATCAGGCCGCAATCCGCCGCGTGCTCGAGCAATTTCGCAGCACGCGCGTCTCCATGAGCCGCGCCATAGCGGTCGCCGATCATCTGCATGAGGGCTCGAAGACCACCGACATCAATTTCGAGAGCTCCGGACCGCCGGTCTATCGGGTGCGCACGATCAGGAACGCGCGCGTGTGGGAGAACGTGATCGATGCAAATACGGGAAGCCCGACCGGCAAGGAGATCGAGTCTTCGCTGAAGGAGCTGGACCGGGACGATCTCGCCAACATCATCGCCCTCAGGTGGATCAAGCAGGACCTGTCCGATGCCGTCCAAGTCGCCGAGAAAGCCGCCGAAGGCAGCGCGCTCGCCGGAGGACTGATGAGACAGGACGGCAGGCTCAGCTTCGTGGTCCTCGTCGCCAGCGGCGACCATCTCAAGGAAGTCATGCTCGAGCCTCCGAAGGTCGGAAAGCAAAGCTCAACCCGCCACTAGCCGCTCGGCCCCAGAGTTCAGAGAATGCTGATCGTTCGTAATAGAGCTCGTCACCATGGATTGAGACCGGAGCCATGGGTCGCGCGCCTCAGCCTCGTCGTCACCGTCACGCTTGCCTGCGCGAGCTTGCTTGCGAGTTCGACACATGGCCGCGCCCTCCCAGGCTCCGCCTCGGACCGCGCGGGTGACCGCAAACGGGCCTGCCATGCCGGAGGTCGGCGCTCACCGAACAAGCGAGCCACGTACGTCGTGGCCGACGAAAAACAGCCGCAGACAGCAAGCCATGCGCAGCAATTCCGCGCCCGGCACCCGTCCGCGCCATGCCTCTCTCACCCATCCTGATCAACGCTCCCGCGCGAGAGCCAGACCGTCAGCCCCGCCTCGCCGCACAACCGAAGGCACATCACTCATGAACTTCCAGCCCCGCTCACAGTTCTCGACCGCGCAACGGCAGCTGCCCTTTGAATGCATCGCCCTGCTCCTACAAGGCGGCGGCGCGCTCGGCGCCTATCAAGCCGGCGTCTATGAGGCCCTGGCGGAGGCCGAGATCTATCCCGACTGGGTCGCGGGAATCTCGATCGGAGCGATCAACGCTGCCATCATCGCCGGCAATGCGCCGGAATCGCGCGTCGATCGGCTGCGTGAGTTCTGGACGCAGGTGACCTCGACGGCATCCAGTGACTGGTCGGCCTATCCCTTCCTCGACTGGACGCGGAGCGACCACGCGCGCAACCTGATCAATCAGATGAGCGCAGGCCTTGCCCTGACCTGCGGTGCATCTGGGTTCTTCTCGGTGCGTCCGATGCTGCCCTGGCTGCAAGCCGGCGGGACCAGCGACGCGACGAGCTTCTATGACACCTCTGCGCTGAAGACCACCTTGGAGCGCCTGGTCGATTTCGATCGCCTCAACGCCGGGATGACGCGTTTCAGCGCGGGCGCGGTCAATGTCCGAACCGGCAATTTCGTCTATTTCGACAACACGACTCATACGATCCGCGCCGAGCACATCATGGCAAGCGGCGCGCTGCCGCCGGGCTTTCCGGCCGTCGAAATCGAGGGCGAGCACTATTGGGACGGCGGCCTCGTCTCCAACACGCCATTGCAGTGGGTGATCGAATGGGGTGCCCCCCAGGACACGCTGGCGTTCCAGGTCGACCTCTGGAACGCGCGCGGTCAGCTGCCTCGCAACATGGCCGAGGTCATCACGCGCCATAAGGAGATCCAGTATTCCAGCCGGACGCGCGCAAGCACGGACCAGTTCAAGCGCGTGCAGCGCCTGCGGCGCGCGCTCACCGACCTGCTCGGCCGCCTGCCTGACGATCTCGCCGGGCACGAGGACGTGAAGCTGCTCAGCACGGCCGTATCCCGCAACGTCTACAACATCGTCCACCTGATCTATCGGGCACGGACTCACGAGGGTCACTCCAAGGACTACGAGTTTTCCCGTCTGTCGATGCAGGACCATTGGCGCGCGGGCTATCACGATGCACTGCGCACGCTCCGCCATCCCGAGGTGCTCGCCCGCCCCTCGACCCCGGACGGCGTCTTCACCTTCGATCTCGAACACGATGGCCGCGAGTAGACGCGAGCGGCCACTGACCCCATGGAGAACGCAAATGCGCGAGACTGACGTGAAACAAAAGGCTTTTGCCATGCCGCTCACCAACCCGGCCTATCCGCCAGGGCCGTATCGGTTCGTGGACCGCGAATACCTGATCATCACCTATCGCACCGACCCGGCGAAGCTGCGGGCGGTCGTTCCCGAGCCACTGGAGATCGACCAGCGAAACGCTCTCGTCAAATATGAATTCATTCGCATGCCCGACTCCAACGGCTTTGGCGACTACACCGAAAGCGGGCAGGTCATTCCGGTCTCGTTCCGCGGACGCAGGGGCGGCTACACGCATTGCATGTTCCTGAACGACGAGGGGCCCATTGCCGGCGGACGCGAGCTCTGGGGCTTTCCCAAGAAGCTCGCGCAGCCAACCTTGCGAACCGAGATCGACACCCTGATCGGCACGCTGGACTACGGCCCGCTGCGCGTCGCCACCGGGACGATGGGCTACAAGCACCGCCCGGCCGATCTGGCGCAGATCAAGGCCGCGCTCAACGAGCCGAACTTCCTGCTCAAGATCATCCCGCACGTCGACGGCACTCCACGCATCTGCGAGCTCATCGAATACCACCTCGAGGACATCGCGCTGAAGGGAGCCTGGACCGGCCCGGCGGCGCTCGCGTTGACACCCCACGCCCTGGCGCCCGTCGCCGAGCTGCCGGTGCTGGAGATCGTCTCCGCTGTCCACATCCGCGCAGACCTCACACTCGGTCTCGGCAAGGTGGTGCACGACTATCT
This sequence comes from Bradyrhizobium sp. STM 3557, assembly GCF_045571465.1. NCBI lineage: Bacteria > Pseudomonadati > Pseudomonadota > Alphaproteobacteria > Hyphomicrobiales > Nitrobacteraceae > Bradyrhizobium > Bradyrhizobium sp. STM 3557. Next base: position 2,798,413 of record NZ_CP120697.1, on the reverse strand, counting down.
GCACCAGCCGGTCGGACGCTCCGTTCGGGCTGCCAATGAGCGAGCTTTGGTCTTCTGAGGGCACTTCACCCTGGCCAACGCATCTCAGGCGGCACGCCACGCGGCCGCGCTAACAGCAATGTACAACGAAGGCTGAAAGAATGGGATTTTTCAAAGCAAGCAACCGGCTTGAACATTCGAGCCGCCGTTCCCAACCCGACGCACCGAGAAGGAACTTTCGGTTGGACCTGACCGCAAACGCGAGCTTGAGCAAGGCGCTGCGCGGTTGCGAGGACGCTTTCAACGAGGACGTTCTGCCGGGCGATGCCGTGCTCCGCGCGAGAGTTCTCCGCTTCTCTCGTCTCCGCACGCCGCCCATCGTGCGCGTGGAAGCAGGAGCGGCCGAAGCGACAGCATTGAGGACGAACGGGATTCTCCCTCGTGTGGACTCGAGGGAACGGGAGCACCAAAAGCGATGACCATTGACCCAAGTCAACACGAGCAAAGCAGGGTCGGGAATCTTTCAATGTCGGCTGGTCAACGGAGACGGTCAGGTCAGAGCAGAGCAGCACGCATTCTATCTGAACTGGGCCAAGGAGCGCATCGACGAGATGGACGCCGCGCTCACCTCGTTCGAGATCAAGGCCGATGAGGCCAAAGCTTAGTCCAAGATCAAGGCCGACCAGATCATCGCGGATCTAAAGAAGCGCCGCGACGAATTTCAGGCGCAGCTCAAGACGCAGGCGGAAGTCGGCGAAGCCGCCTGGGCACGGGGCAAGGCGGAAAAGCAGTGGAACACGTTCGAGGCGCAGATGAAGACCTACTTCGAAAGCGCCGGCAAGCAGTTTGAGCAGCAGCAGGCCACGTTCAAAGATGTTGCAGCGGTGCAGGCAAGGGCATGGCGAGAGGCGGCCGAGAAGTCTCACAAGGCAGCCGGGAAGGTTGCCGCTGCCCACACCGGCGACTTCGACGCCGTGCTCAAGCAGATGAAATCCGCCGCCTCCGAGGCAGAGGCTCGTCTGCAGAGGCTGAAACAGGCCGGCAGCGAGTCCTGGACGGTGCTCAGCGCAGCACTTGCTGAATCCCGCAAGGCGTTCGATCAAGCCAATCAGGCCGCCTGGGAGGCGTTAAAACCCTTGGGCACCAAGAGCTGAAAACAAACCCGAGCTGCCCAGGCTGCCCAGCAGACAGACGCCTGCCAGGGGAGGCGCTTGGCAACTCGTCCGATTGCCTGTGGTATGGGTATCTTTCTGTCACTCAGAATTTGAAGCGTTCGACCGAAAGGCCTGGGACCGCAATGAGCATCTTCTAAGTTGTTGATCTTTTTTTGTGTGGGGACCATTACCATCGCGTTTAGTTCACGCTCGTTTCACCCAATTCATTGCGATTTCGTTGCGGCGTTCTCGGGAAAAACTGCGGGCGCTATTCCCAACTTTGGACCACGGGATGAAGTTCGGATGGTGACGGTCACAGCTCCTTTTCGGCGAGCTCGCGAAACTCGTCAGGAACGGAACGCGAGACCAGCGCCACCGAACCGTATCCAATTGCGTCCCATCCAAAACGATCGCGGATCTTGTCGACGGCACGGTCGGCCGCCCATCGCGCCAGGCCTATCCTGCTGCCGGGGCGGTGGCGCTCATCTTCAAGCCCAAGCGGAAGTTCGAGTTCGAGATCCCAATGCTCTTCGAGATGCGACACGGAGATCGCCAGGAGCGAGATTGTCTTCTCGTCGGGGTGTTCCGCGAGCACGGCGCGCACGAGATCCCCAGCAATCTCGGCAAGGATCACGGTCGCGGAGATTGGGGCATCGAGTGTCACCGACCTGGTGGCCGAATTCAGATCTGCGAAGCGAACGCGGACCGTCACGGTTCGACCAGGCCTGGATTTGGCGCGGAGCCGAGTCCCGATCCGGTCAGCAAGGTGAAGCAGGGTTGGTCGAAAAGCTTGCTCCACGGCTGGTTTCTTTCCAATTGCCGATTGCGCGCCTGCCGATCGGGCCCGTCGGCGTGTCTTGATTTCCCGCGGATCGCTATTCCACGCGAGCGCCGCAAGTTTCTCGCCCGCCGCGGGGCCAAGCAAGCGATCAAGCGACCATTCTGGTGTCTTTGCCAGCTGCCCGATCGTCAGCACACCGATCTCGGCGAGCCGCGCCTTTGTAACCGGCCCTACGCCCCACATCAGCTCGACGGGTAGACGGTGAAGGAAGTCCAGCTCGGTGTCGGGATCGACCACCATCAGCCCGTCCGGCTTGGCCACTTGCGAGGCGATTTTTGCCAGATGCTTGGTGCGCGCCACACCGACCGAGATCGGAATTCCAAGCTCGGCCCGCACACGCCGGCGGATTGCAACGGCAATCTCGGCAGGGGAGCCGAACAGATTGGTGCAGCCCGCAACGTCGGCAAAAGCCTCGTCAATCGAGATCCGCTCCACTAGCGGCGTGAAGTCGCCGACCACCTTGATAGCGGCGTCGCCCAGCCGTTGGTATTCCCTGAAATGCCCACTGACAAAGATGATTTGCGGACAGAGCTCGCGCGCCTGCCGTCCCGGCATGCCGCCGCGCACTCCAAAGGCCCTTGCTTCGTAAGACGCGGCAAGCACAACCCCACCGCCGACTGCGATTGGTTTGCCGCGCAACCCAGGGTCAAGCAGTTGCTCTACTGAGGCGTAGAAGGCATCCAGGTCCGCATGCAGGATGGTGGCTGTCGTTGCCATCCCGATCGTTCGCCCGTGGTGTTTCGGAGAAAATTGCGAATATAGAACATAATGAGAACACCCGCGGCGAGTGTCAAGTCGAAAGAAAGAGCCTTTGCGTATTCAGCTCCGCGACCAGCGCGCCAACGACGCGTTGGGGCACAAGTCACTGGTCCGCAACATCGTTTGAGCATTGCCCTCCGAAGGCAGATGTCAAGCTGATTCCTACGAGAGCGAAGCAAAAAAGAGACTGCAGTTTCAGAGACTTAGTAAACCCGCGCGGATCGCTTCACAGCCACGAAGTTTCCGCGTAAGCACCGCGTAAGCAGCGCAGGCACCCGTAGCTCAGCTGGATAGAGCGTCGCCCTCCGAAGGCGAAGGCCACACGTTCGAATCGTGTCGGGTGGGCCAGCAGTTTCATTCAGGTCGTGCATAGGGAAGCGCGCGTGAAAAACGCACCACAACCCATCGGACGGATCAGCCTGCAACACGGCCTCGGCGGTCGTCCGGCTTCGCCCTCGCAGGGCTCGCATCTCGCGAACTTAGATTATTGATCTGCCGCTCGTAAACAAACGGACTATTGGAGGAGTGGTTCGGGCTGGCTACGACTTCGGGCTCTTGAGCCTCACCCCTTCCCCTTTTTGGTCCGCATCGAGAAATTCTATCCCGGCTTTAACCAACGCTCTTTGGACGGCCTGCACCGTACTGATCCGCGAATCTACGATGCCACCCTCAAGCCTTGCGACGGCGTTTAGGGACACAATTGCCTTGTCCGCGAGTTGCTGTTGGGACCAGCCCAGCAAGGCTCTGGCGGCGCGGATCTGTCGAGCGGTGACCATGCGATCACCATCGACACCTCTAGCAAAAGCGCCACTATGAGGTTATAAATACACCTCTTACGGGTATTATATACCCGTAAGAGAATGAGACTTTATGTGGACAACCCTTGAAAGTTTCCAAGCCGAGCCCTTCCAAGCGATCTTTCGGCGCGCGATGCCGTTTGAGAGGATGCGTCAGCAATGAACACCTCCTCATTCCCGCCGTTTAACGAGGCTCAGACCAGCCTCTCTTCTTCCCCTGACCTCCAGGACGGTAACTGTGCCGGCAAAGCTTACCGGCCACGGCCCGCAGAGCGCGTCGATTTGCGGACGGAGGCAACGGACGGCGATTCGAATCTGATCGCATTAGGCAAACAGCCTCGAAGAGGCCGTAACAAAAATCCGAAGATTGTACGATTCGGCGTCCCCAGAGAGCCATCTCGAGCTAATTGAATCCATGCTAGTGAGCCTTGAACCTATCGAACAGGCCATCATGGCGATACCGGCACGGACTATTGCCGGTCTGGGCGTAAAAGCTCGCCATGCAGCCTACGTCATTTCCGAACATTGGGATGCGCCGATTGGTCAGATCGACTGGGACGCTCGAGCCGTTCGTTCCTTGATTGAAGCAGTCTGCGACATGGCCTGCATACCACTTTCGTTAGAGTCGAACTTAGATGAAGACGAATAGTCGCGTCGTACAAATCACGCTGCTGTTCAAGCTTTGCCGATGGAAGGAGTGGAGCGAATGGGCGTTGTGTCGATCATGGCCGCGATCCTCGAAGAGGAGTTGCGAGACCGTGGCATCCGCGGGCTAACCCAACTCGATCGTGAAATGATTGTCCACAGCATGATTGAACGCACGGCCGAACTCGAAACAGACATCAAACAGCCCCATTCAGGATCTCGCCTCGATGATCAGAGCTGAGAGATTGTTGGTGTGTTTCGGTTGCTTTTCGACGTTGCGGGGAGAGAGTGTCAGTCAAGCCCCATCGAGAAACAATAGCATTTTCCAACTGGACGTTGATAGCCACGGTCTAATCCACGGACAAACTGAGGGACCGCACCTCACATCGTCGTGGGTATTGGTTGCGCGGACCTGCAACCATCTCAAATTGCTGTTTCAAGCGGTAGCCTGACTTAGCGATGCTTGACTGCGTCTCGCACGCGATGTGCATCTTCTAAGATACTGATTTTTCTGGTTCGACCACCACATTCCTTCCGCTTTGTTCACGGTCGTTTAGTTATTGTGATTTCGTCTGGACTTCCCAACGAGAACGGTTCGCTTTTGACACGAGAGTGATCTTGCAGTGAGGTCGAAGACGCGAGCGCGCTACTTTGAAAGGGAGTATTTTTGGAGCAGGAATTCAGCGGACATTAAGACGAAGTGGTCACGACCGGAGCAACCTATCAGCGCGCCAATCGGACTCCGGGCTGGTCGCCGTCGATGAATTGAACGCCCGCAGCCTCCAGGGCGCGTCTGACTGTCGCCAAATTGTTGATTGACGGGATCCAGCGGCCTTTTCCGAAGTCGCGATAGTACTCTCGCTCAAATTGGACCGAGCAGCCAATTCAGCGGGCCATGGCACAAACGAGTGGCTTTATCGGCGCCGGCTTTGAGAAGCTTTGCGGACGCCGTGAATTGCGGTTAAGCTAAGGATACTCCTACAGTTGCACTGCAATACGCGGCAGAGACCAATCTCTGCGGTCAGACGGCGCGGCAAACGGAGGACGTTATGGCGTGGCGCGACGACAAGGCCCGGGCCAGCCTGGTCCGGGAGGCAGCGGCAAGCGTCCAGCCGGGCAAAACGCCCCGGGCCTTTGCCGAACTTCTGTTCGGCCATACCAATCTGGAGGACCTCGCCAACTACGATAGTGCCTCCCTGGCCTTCCTCGCCGGACAGGCCTGGGAGCACGTGCAGCAACGCACGACCGGCAGGGCCGATATCCGCGTCACCAATCCGATCATGCCGGACGGGCGCGAGATTTCCGTGCTCGAGGTTCTTAACGACAATATGCCGTTCCTGATCGATTCGACCATGGCGGAGCTCGCCGAGCAGGGCATCGAAGTCACACTCGTTGCACACCCGATCATTGCGGTGGAGCGCGATGAGCAAGGCCGGCTCCTTCGTTTCCACGGCGAAACGTTGACCAACGGTACCAAGGGCGCACGTGAAAGCCTGATCCACTTCCACGTCGCCCGCCTCGACGCCGCTGCCGACCGTCAGAAGTTGATTGAGGGCCTCACCAAGACGTTCGACGACGTGCGGGCTAGCGTTGCCGACTGGCGGCCCATGCGCGCCCGCATCGAGGAGGCGATCAAGAGTTTCCAGTCAAACCCGCCGCCGCTGCCGATAGACGAGGTCGCCGAAGCCAACCAATTTCTACAATGGCTGTGCGCCGATAATTTTACGTTCCTCGGACTGCGCGAATACCGCTTCTCGTCCGACAGCGATGCGTCGGACGAAGTCAGCACCGGTGAAGGCCTCGGTATCCTGCGCGATCCCAATGTCAAGGTCCTCCGCCGTGGCACCGAAATGGTGGTGATGACACAGGAAATCCGCGAGTTCATGCGTGAACCGACCCTTCTGATCGTGGTCAAGGCCAATGTGAGCAGCCGCGTTCACCGACGCGTCCGCATGGACTATATCGGCATCAAGCTCTACACCCCGGACGGGCGGCTCGAGGGCGAACTACGACTTGTCGGCCTCTTCACCTCGGGCGCCTACACCCGTTCGGCGCGGCAGATCCCCTATATGCGCCACAAGGTGGCGTTGGTCTTGGATCGCGCCGGCTTCGACCCGGAAAGCCATTCGGGCAAGGCGCTCCAGCACATTCTCGAAGAATATCCGCGCGACGAGTTGTTCCAGGTCGATCCCGAGACGCTCTATAATTTCGTCATGGAAGTCCTCATGCTTTACGAGCGTCCTCGCGTGCGGGCGCTGGCACGAGCCGACAAATTCAACCGCTTCGTCTCGATCCTCGTCTTCATTCCGCGCGAGAAATACGATAGCGATGTGGGTACAAGGGTCGCGGCTTTTCTGGCCCAAGTCTATCAGGGCACCCTGTCGGCCTCCTACGCCTCCTTCCCCGAAGGCTCACTCGCCCGCATCCACTACATCATAGGACGCTATGAAGGCGAGACACCACTGATCGATCGCGGCACGCTGGAAGCCGGGATCACGGCCATCGCCGCGACCTGGGCCGACAGGCTGAAGGCGGCGCTCGCCGCCTCCACTGACGGCATGCGCGCCCGCATGCTCGCCAACCGCTATGCCCGTGCCTTTACCGGCGGCTACACTGAACTCTTCGATACGAGGGAGGCGATTGCCGATATCGCCATTATCGAAAAACTCACTCCGACTCATCCGGTCGCGATTTCGGTCTACCGCACCGAGGGCGAAGACAATGCAGCGCGCTTCGCGATGAAGGTCTTTTCGCGCGGCGCGCCGTTGTCGCTGTCTTATCGGGTGCCGGTGATCGAACATCACGGCCTGCGCGTGGTCAACGAGCGCACCTACAAGATCGTGCCCAGCGCCACTCCGGCGCCCGCACCGGTATGGCTGCATGACATGACGCTCGATGCCAATGACGGCCAGCCGGTCATCATCGGAACGGAGTTCAACCGACGCCTTGAAACCTCGATCATGGCGGTGGTGGGCGATCGCGCCGAATCCGACGGCTACAACGCCCTCATTCTGCGGACAAACCTGAGCTGGCGTGAAATTTCGACCATCAGGGCCTTATCCCGCTATTTGCACCAGATCCGCGCGCCGTTCAGCCAGGACTATATGTGGGAGACGTTGCGCAAGAATAGCGCGATTACCGTCAACATCGTCGCCCTGTTTCGGGCTCGCTTCGACCCGCGCCACGCCGCCACCACTGCCGAGCGGTCGGCACTCGAGACGACCATTCTCGCCGAGATCGAGGAGCAGCTCACATCCGTCGCCGCACTCGACGAAGACCGCATTCTGCGCCGTTTCACGAACCTGGTGCAGGCCGCCATCCGCACGAATCTGTGGCAGATCGGCGACGACGGGCATCCGCGTCCAGTGATCTCGTTCAAATTCGAAGCGGGCAAGATTGAGGATTTGCCCGCACCCCGGCCGCTTTACGAGATCTTTGTCTATTCACCGCGCGTGGAGGGCATTCATCTGCGCTTTGGCAAGGTGGCGCGCGGCGGCCTGCGTTGGTCCGACCGACCACAGGATTTCCGTACCGAGATCCTGGGTCTGGTCAAGGCACAACAGGTCAAGAACGCCGTCATCGTGCCGGTCGGCGCGAAAGGCGGCTTCGTACCCAAGCGCTTGCCGTCGCCGTTCGATCGCGATGCCTGGATGGCGGAAGGCACCGAGGCTTATCGGATCTTCGTTCGCTCGCTGCTCGAACTCACCGATAATCTCGATGGCGACATGATCGTGCCGCCCGATGACACCGTGCGCCACGATGGCGATGACCCCTATCTCGTCGTCGCCGCCGACAAGGGTACCGCCACCTTCTCTGACACCGCCAACGCGATCTCCATTGAGAAAGGGCATTGGCTCGGCGATGCGTTCGCCTCTGGCGGCAGCCAAGGTTACGACCACAAGAAAATGGGCATCACCGCCCGCGGTGCGTGGGAAGCCGTCAAACGCCATTTCCGCGAGCTCGGCACCGATATCCAGACTGTGCCTTTCACCGTTGCCGGCGTTGGCGATATGTCGGGAGATGTTTTCGGCAATGGAATGCTGCTCTCACCGGCTACCAAGCTCGTCGCAGCTTTCGATCACCGCGACATCTTCATTGATCCCTCACCCGACCCGGCGATCAGCCATGCCGAGCGCCAGCGCATGTTCAACCTGGCGCGGTCGAGCTGGCAAGATTACGACAGATCGTTGATCTCGCAGGGCGGAGGCGTGTTCTCGCGCTCGCTCAAGGCGATCCCGCTTGCGCCGGAAGTGCGGATCTTGCTCGATCTCGACAAGCCACAAGCCACACCCTTTGAGGTCATGAGGGCAATCCTGAAAGCGCGCGTCGATCTCCTCTGGTTTGGCGGCATCGGCACCTATATCCGCGCTTCCGGGGAAAGCAACGATCAGTGCGGCGACCGTGCCAATGATCCAGTTCGTATCACGGGCGCGGACGTGCGCGCCCGTGTGATCGGCGAAGGCGCCAATCTCGGGGCCACCCAGCGCGGCCGCATCGAGGCGGCGCAGAACGGAATCAAGCTCAACACCGACGCGATCGACAACTCGGCCGGGGTCAACACTTCCGACGTCGAGGTCAATCTCAAGATTGCGCTTGCACGTCCGGAACGCGACGGGCGACTTAGCCCGAATGATCGTAACAACCTGCTTGTCGCGATGACCGAGGAGGTCGGCACGCTGGTGCTACGCAACAACTACTTGCAAACACTGGTGTTGTCGCTCGCCGAACGACGCGGGACAGCAGGCAATGGCTTCCTTGCGCGCCTGATGCAATCGCTCGAGCGGCGCGGCCTGCTCGATCGTAGCGTCGAGCATCTTCCCGACGATGCGGCGATCGCTGAGCGGAGCCTGCGCGGGCAGCCCTTCACGCGACCGGAACTGGCCGTGCTGCTCGCTTACGCCAAGCTGACGCTCTATGATGATCTACTCGTCACTAGTGTGCCGGACGATCCTTATCTCGCCCGCAAATTGTATCAGTATTTCCCGCACCAAGTTCGGGACAAATTCGAGGATGCGGTAGAGCACCATCGCCTTCGGCGCGAGATCATATCCACCAATCTCGCCAATGCGATCATCAATCGCGGCGGCCCGGCTTTCGTCGTACGCCTGATCGACGAAACCGGTGCCGACCTGTCCACCATCGCCATGGCCTTCGAGGCGGTGAATGAATCCTACGGCCTCGAACGCCTGAACGACGCGATTGATGCGCTTGACAACAAGATCGACGGTCAGCTGCAGCTTGGCCTCTACGCTTCGATTCAGGATCTTTTGCACTCCCGCATCGTCTGGTACGTGCGCAATGTCGATTTCAGCGCGGGTTTGAATGCGGTGATATCGCGCTATGGCTCCGGAATCCGTGAGATCGCGGCCGCGCTCGACGATGATTTGCCGGAGGAGATGCGGGCCCAGCGGAACAGGCGCCGGCAGGACCTGGTCGACGGCGCCGTCCCCGCGGAGCTTGCCGGCGAACTCGCTGACCTCGACGTCCTCGTTTTCGGCCCCGACATCGTGAAAGTCGCCGAGCGCACCAAGCGCGCGATCGGCGATACCGCGACGACCTTCTTCACCGCCAAGGCCGATTTCCGTCTGGACCGCATTGTCGCCGCCGCACGCAGCGTGCCGGCGAACGACTATTTCGAACGTCTCGCGATCGATCGGGCCATTGACCAGATCGCAGCGGCCGAAAGAAGACTGGTCGCGGACATGCTGGCGAACGGCCAGTCTGGCGAAGAGGCCGCCGAGCATTGGCTTGCGGCCCATCCTGAAGCAACGCGCACTCGCCGTTCGGTTGACGAGATCGCTGCCGGTGGCCTAACGCTCGCCAAGCTAACGGTAGCGGCAAACTCGCTGGGTGATCTGGTGAAGAGCTGAGTGTAGGGAGGGATAGATGCTCGCTCCAGCAAATATTCCCAGGTGGAGCGCTTACCAACGGCGTCGGCGTTCGTATTCAAGAAGTCGCTTACCGTTCGGCGTCCTTCGTCGATGTAACTGAGATCGCTGAGATGTGGAGCTAACGCTCCTCAAGAAAGGCGATCGAATACGCCCCACGTAAGAGCCCGGTGGGCGCCACCGGCCTGGAGCGCAAGATCGATCATATCGGTTTAGCGACCATTTTCAACCACGCCATTTTAACGTTGACGCGTGAGCAAGCGGCTCGCGTGATGTGAGTCAGGAGCCGTTCTCTCAAATCAGAATGCGCTCCTCCGTGAGCCCCGAAAATTAGTTTTTGTTCAAATAACTTCAGACAGAGCGCGCGACTCTAAGGCCGACCCAGCGCACTTAGCCGCGAACCTTCATAGGATCGTCGGAGCAACGCAAACAGGCTGCCACCCGTTGCCGCGCCAAGCAGGTAGACAACGGTGATCTGAAGCGCGAGCGGTGCGCGGACCTTAAGGCCGAGAAACGACATCGTGACGACCTCGATGTTCTGCACAGCGAATGTTACGATTGCGACGGCGAACAGGACGATGATGACAAAGTATATCCAGCGCATGATGCGAGCCTCCCTTATAAAGCGCCAACGCTGCCTGCGATCAATCTCGGCTGTGGCGTCTAAGGATCATGGCAAATCCCTCTAACCAACGAGGGCACTCGCTGCGCCAGCAAGCTCCCGAATACGCTCAGCCGTGACCGCAACGACGCTCTCATGGCATGCAACCATGGGTGACAATGAGCTCGATTGCGCTATACTAGCTCAAGAGCATGGCTCGATCACCGGAATTGATCGGCCAGTGTTCTGATTGCTGGCGCTCGCTTGGAGCCGTGCGCGGACGTGGGGTTGCGGCGTATCCCGCGCGCCAATATCGCTCTGTCCAGACGCGGCTTGGGCAAATGCTGAAAGATCACACGGTTAAACACGCCCCTCCGGAAGAGGGATTTTGTCGGTCACTCATCTAATTACCTGATTGCCGCTCGATCTGTTGGTGGCAACATCTCTGCGACGATCACCCAATTGGAGGGTCCTCATGACAATGACTTTCCAAGCGGCTATGCCCGCCGACGTGCAGACAGCGCCTCAGGCCAAAGCGCGCGACGCCTCGCTCGATCGCATCCGCACCTTCCTGACGCTCGTGGTGCTGCTGCACCATGCCGTCATCCCTTATACCCATTTCGGTCATACCGATCCCAAGTCGTTCATCGGCTTCGACATGATCGTTCTTGCCACCGACAGCTTCTTCATGGCGATGTTCTTTTTTCTGTCGGGGCTATTCGTGTGGCCTGGTCTGGCGCGCAAAGGACCCGTGAACTATTTGGGCGATCGCCTGCTCAGGCTTGGCGTGCCGTTTGTGATCTGCGCGTTCACGATCATTCCGCTCGCCTACTACGCCATCTCGCTGCGCCAGAATCCGGATGTGAGCTTTGCGACGTATTGGTGGAAGACCATTACCGTCGGGCCTTGGCCGAGCGGACCGATCTGGTTTCTGTGGGTGTTGTTCACCTTCGACCTGATCGCCAGCTTTTTGTACTGGCTCTCACCCCGGCTGCTGGATGCGATCAATCGCCTCTCGCTGCGGGCCCGCGAGCGTCCAGCGGACTTCTTCCTGGTCATGCTCGCTGTCACGATCGTGGTCTACGTCCCCCGGCGAATCTACTGGGGCGGAGGCAGCTGGTTCGCGTTCGGGCCGTTCTCGGTGCAGCACGGCCGTTTCCTGCTCTACGCAACCTACTTCCTTTTCGGCGCAGGCATCGGATTGGCCAACCTCAATCGCGGGCTGTTGAGCGCCGACGGCAAGCTGGCGAAGCGCAGCTCGGATTGGGTGATTGCCGCGTTCATTCCGTATTGCCTGATGTGGGGGCTGATCTACATCAAGCGCGGAATATTGGGGAATCCTGTGCGGCTGCCAGCCTGGTACGAGGGGGCGTATGGTCTCTGCTTTGCCGCCTTCAGCGTCGCGATCATGTTCGTGATCCTGACCTACTTTCTGAGGTTCAAGCAATCAGGGCGGAGCATCCTCGATCCCATGCAGCCGGATGCCTACGGCATGTTTCTTGTGCACTATCCGATTGTACTGTGGCTGCAATATTGGCTGTTCGACTTTGACATACCCGCCATCGCGAAGGCGCTGATCGCTTTCGTGCTCACGGTTGTCATTAGCTGGGCTGTGACGGAGGCGTTGCGAAGAATCCCGGGCGCAACGCGGATTCTCTAGGATGGATCCGGATTGCTGGCTTCGATACAGGTATGCCAGTCTGCGGAGGGAGACGCGAGACATCCTCCGCGGTCGTCCATAGCTTGGCCCGCTCCTCTTGCGCGGGCCGGCCGTCATAGCTGTCCTCGTTTCGAGGGTTGCATCCGAGGAAAGTTCGTAGCAAGCGTTGCAAGCATTCCGTGAGGCTATGGTGGCGATCTTCCGCGGCCCGGCGTGATCACTGCTGTCCTGACGCTCAAGTGAAAAACTCCACTGCACCGGTTTTGAGATTGTACATTGCGCCGGTGACCTTGATTGCGCCATTGGATTCCAGCTCGGCAAGAACCGGGCTGTCTTTCCGGATGTTCGCGACGGTCAGTTCGACATTCTTGCGCGCGACTGCATCCACAAAATCGTAATTCTTGGCCGAGCGCTCCCCCTTGTAATCTGTCGCCTCCACTGCAGGTTTGATCTTGGCCAGTAATCCGGTGAGATTGCCCAGCTCGGCATTGTCGATAGCCCCTTTGATTGCGCCGCAGGCGGTGTGCCCCATGACCAGTACGACCTTCGCGCCGGCGAGTTTGCAGGCGAACTCGAGGCTGCCTAGAATGTCAGCATTCTCGACATTTCCGGCGACCCGAGCGTTGAAGATGTCCCCGATGCCGAGGTCCATGATGACCTCTGCCGGAGCGCGCGAGTCGATGCAAGTAAGCAGGGCAGCTGCAGGATATTGTCCGGCGGCGCTTGCCTCCTGTTCACGAAGATAGTTTCGCTCCTTCCTTTCGCCCTTCCGAAATCGTTCGTTTCCGTTCTTCATGGCCTGAATGATCTGATCCGGGGTCAACTTGTCCCGCAGCTCTTTCGTAAGAGCGTCTGAGCGTGCCGCGGCCGCGAAAAGAAGGCTGCCGCCACTGATTCCGACTGCGGTCGCTCCGCCTGCCAGCTTGAGAAGACTGCGCCGATCCAAACAATTGCAATCCTTGTGATGTCCTGACTTCTGGTACACGGCGACCTCCTCTCCATATATTTGTCTCAAACGATCTAAAGCGTAAACGATTCTATGATCGGCGTTCCTGGTAAGATTTCATCAAACAAACAACTTGTGCGACGCGTTCAACGCACTGCAGGCGACGCTCGGCGCGAGACGCATCGTTTGGAGCACACGATAGGAGGACGCACCGCCGCGAACAAGCTTTCGATGGCGTTTGTCGTGCGTAGATGCATGCACTGCGCGGCCTGAAGGTCACAGAAGGCCAACAGCGCCTAAGCCGTTCTGGATCAAGGAGTCGACTGCCTTATCGTATTTGACGCCTCACCCCGCAATCGCCCTCAGCCAGCTAAAGGCAGAGGCGCTGGGCGTTCGAGGCCTTCTCCGAAGGCTGTTACGGCCCGGGGCTTTGATACCGCCATGTTTCAGCTCACGCACAGGCAGAGTGGAGACCGCAACGATTGCTGGCGCGCATCGTTACGATCGGCATCAGCTCCTGATGCGCTGGTCACCTGGGCTGGCCGCCATGCGCATGGTGCCCGCTGCCATGGTAATAGCCGCTGTGGCTATGGTGATGGTGCATGCCGGAGTGATGATGGTACGTCGCGGCATTGGCCGAAACGCTTAAGATGATCAACAGTCCTAAAGCCAAAATAGAACGCATCGCGCCACTCCAATTCGGACTACGGTCGATTTGATATCGATGCAAGAACTCTACTACTCCAGGCTGCAGCAATTCGACGGTCAAATCACATATGCGAGAGCTATCACCTTAATCGCGCGCAGCGGAGCTATGCTGTCGGCGTACCGAATCGCGCCGCCGGATGCAGCCGAGGCTTCAGGGATTGACAACGAAAAACATGAACGCGGCAAACATCACCAAATGCACGATACCTTGCAGCACGGTGGTTCGCCCGGTGCCTAGCGTAATCACGCTGAGAATTAGCGTGACGGCCAACAATCCCTGATCTTTCGTGTCGAGGCCAAGCTGCAAACGCTGCCCGAGTACAATGGAAACGGCTGCGACGGCCGGAATCGTCAGCCCGATCGTGGCCAGTGCGGATCCCAAAGCCAAATTCAAGCTGGTTTGCAACCTGTTCAGACGGGCTGCCCGTGAAGCCGCCAAAGCCTCAGGCAACAACACTAGAGCGGCGATAATTACGCCCACCACCGCCTTCGGCATAACAAGCTGGGCGACAGCGAATTCAACGGTTGGCGTCAAGACTTTGGCAAGACCAACGATACCAAGCAGACACACAAAGAGGAGGCACGCGCTAGAAACAGCGGCGACACCAGACGGCGGAGACTCATGTTTCTCCTCATCCTCGATCTTGACCGGAAGAAAGAAATCTCGATGTCGGACCGTCTGGACGAAAAGAAACGCGCCATAGAGCACCAACGAGACCACCCCGGCGAACACGAGCTGCGGTGTGCTATATGCCGATCCGAGTTCCGCTGCCGCGTAGTTCGGAAGGATCAGCGCAAGGAAGGTGAGCGCAGTGAGCACGGCTAACGCTGCGCTTGCGCCCTGCAGCTGGAAGCCTTGCTCTCGATGGCGTGTGCCACCAAGGAGCAAGCAAAATCCGACAATTCCGTTGCATACAAGCATAACTGCCGCGAATACCGTGTCCCGTGCCAGACCAGCTTTATCGGCTGGAGCTGCGATCATTACGGAGACAATCAGCGCGGTCTCGATAATGGTCACAGCCAACGCCAGCACCAACGTACCGAATGGCTCGCCCAAGCGGTGTGCAATCACCTCTGCGTGGTATACGGCCGTGAACACGGTGCCTAATAGCGTAATGCCGGCGAGTGCAATGACCGGCCCGGCATTCTCAAAAACGAAAGCCAACAGCAAAATGAGCCAAGCCAATGGCGGCCACGTCCATGCCCACCACGGGCTGCCTAATGCTTTCATTTTCAGCCCTTGATCATGAGTGTGATTCCATAATGATGCTCATTCCGACGGCGCCTTTTCTATTCGCGCACGCTACACCGCCGCCTGGGACTGCAGCTGGTGGGCCGCTCGACCTGCTGCTCGCGGCAGTCATAATGGCAGCGCTCCAGCGGTTTGGTGCAGACCGAGTCTCCCGCCTTGCCGCACAGGTAGTTCGGCACGCTCACGGTGCAGCGTCCGCCCGCCGCCGTATAGCAGGCGCAATGGCAAGCCGCCGACGCGCTAGCTGCTCCGATCAGGATCCCGATTGCAGACAGAGCAATCGCGATCAGCAGGTCGTTCGTGCGCTTCATGCGGCTAATGCCCGCTCAGCACCAGCGTCTGGACCGGCAGCACCAGCGCTTGGACGCGCAGCAGCAGCGCATGCACGACCGCCGTCGCATCGACCACGTGCAGAGCAAACGCCTTGCCGGCGCTCGTCTCCTTGGCGTTGATCACGTCATGGTTGCTGGTATAGGCGTTGACGATGCACCGTGAACCCGGCGTGACCTGTTCGAGACCGCCTTTGTAGAGAGGTTCCAGGAAGGCGACGATCGAGCCCGGCTGGCGCAAGCTCTGCGGATCGATCAACTGCTCGCCGGACCGGAACTGACCTGCGGCGATGAAGTCCTGCACAGAGACGACAACCATAGGAATGATCACCCAGGGTTTTGAGATGCAGGTCGCTTCCGCCACCATGCCAGGCTTGATGACCTGCGCCTCGATTTGACCGAACCCTGCTTGCAGAGATTGCTGGCCGGCCCCCGCCGGGATCAGGATTCCGGCGGGCCGCATCGCCTGATTGACGACATCGCCAACGCGGAGCGCGAACTGCTCGACCCGGCCGTCGACGCCGGCGCGGATATAGGTCTTGTCGAGGTCGACCTGGGCCTGTGCCAGCGCAGCCTCGGCGCTTGCCTTCTGAGCCGGCAGAATGGTGGACATCTGGGCGGTCACCGATTCCTTGGTGGCCATCGCCGCATCGATGCCGGCCTGCCTGCCATTGACGAGAACCTGCAGCTTCTCGATGTCGCGCTGCGGCACGATGCCCGGATTGCGGCGCTGTAATTCCGTCTTCGTATCAAGTTCGTCCTTGGCCTGCTGGTAGGAAGCCCTGGCATCGTTGATCTGAGCCTCGGCCTTGAGCATGTCGGCCTGAGCGGCGTGCAGCGCGGCGTCAACCTCGGCGACCTTGCGTTTGGCAGCTTCGAGCGCGGCCTCCTGCCTCGAACTGTCGAGCCTGAACAGGACGTCGCCCTCCTTCACATCCTGACTGAGTCCGACATTGACTTGGGCGACCCGGCCCGAACTCTCCGGCAGGATCGGCACCGTCCGGAAGTACAGCGCCGCGTTCGTCGTCGAGGGATGGTAGTAGAAGATCATGGTGATCAAGGCGATGGTGAGCATCAGACAACCGGTGATGCCCCAGCGCAATTCGTACCACACCGAGAAGAAGGTGATTTCCTTGCCGAACCGCTTGCCCTGCCGATAGCGGCGGTAAAGATAATCGGGCAGGATTGTTACAAGCGAACAGAGGATGAGCTCAAGCATGGCGCTTCACCTCCTCTTGCTTCCCGCCAGAGACTTTCGGCGCGACGCGTTCGGCCCGTGGAGGTGATGGCGCTATCGTCACATCGCTCCCCTGTGCGGCGCCAGCGATCCTCTCGACTGAGCCGGCAATGCTGCGCAGCGGCGTGCCGAAATCCGGCAGATCGATCAAGGCCAACAGCAGCGCCGCGATCCAGAAGATGTGCAGATGGGTGAAGAGCGATATCAGGCAGAGGACGCCGACGATCTCGAACTGCAGCTTGTGTGATCTGTGCGCCATACGTTCGGGCAGACTGTGCAGCTTCCAATAGAGGATGCCGACCGAAAAGACCGCCGCCACAAGCAGCAGGCCCGTGAAGATAGTCAGGCCGTCTACCTCATTCGGCCCGCTGACGAAGAACGGCAGATGATGAGGCGCTGCCGGATGAATTTGTTCGCTCACGATGTCCTCCCTACCCAGATCCGCGCACTCCATTGTTGCGCGGAGCGCTTGCAACCTGCAAGCGCGTTTTGCAATCCAGCCCTGTGACAACCGGCCTGTGATGCATCATCTTCCGGCTATGGCCCATTCGCTGACGCCATGACCGCCTTTGCTTTGGGCTCGCGCTGCCCTGCGCGGCAAGCCGCAATCATCGAGCTTGCGACACCATCATTTGGAAATTGGCGAAGAATTTCCTGGTAGCTGCGGACAGCGCCGTCCAGGTCTCCGGCTTCGAAGAGCGCGGATGCTGCCCAGGTCATTTCAGCCAGTGTCCGGTCAGCGGGACGGGCTTCGAGTTCGGGATCGGCGATGCCGGTCGATCCAATCAGCTCGTAGATCATGAATTGCTGTTTTCGTCCCTTGACCTGAACGTGGCGCAGCGGCCTTGCCACGATCCCCGATGAGGCGGCATTGAACACGCTGTCGCTGATGCAGATCGAGGTGCCGAACGTCTTGTTCGTGCCTTCCAGCCGCGCTGCCACATTGACCCCGTCGCCTATGGCCGTATAGCTGAAGCGTCCCGACGATCCGATATTGCCGACCAAGACTTCCGCGCAATTCAACCCAATCCGGATCCGCAACGTCGGCTTGCCCTGCCCGCTCCACTCGTCGTTGACCGCCTGCATTCGCCGCACCGCGCGCAAGGCGCCGGCGCAGCCGCGCAACACGTGATCCGCGAGCACCACCGGCGCGCCCCAGAACGCCATGATGCCGTCGCCGATGAACTTGTCGACGGTCCCCTGCTCCTCCGAAATGGCACGCGTAACCTGCTCGAAATAGACCGACATCTGCTCGAGCAGCGCATCCGGCGCCGACTGCTCGGCGTGGGTCGAGAAATTTTCGAGATCGGCGAACAGGATCGTCATCTCGCGTCGTTCCACCCCAAGATGCAGCGGAATTCCAGACGCGATGAGGCCACGGACCACATCGACCGGTGCAAACGAGCAGAACGACTGCAGAGAATTGCGCAGCAGCGCGGCGGCAGACTGAAGCTGATCGATTTCCCGGACCCGGGACGGGGCCATAACGCGCTGGTCGAACGCCAGCCCTTCGACCGACTTCAGCTCCCGCGAGACGCCTTCGATAGGCCGCGAAAGCCGTCGGGTGACAAAGTAGATCAAGACAAGTTCGGCGATCGAGAGCGCAACGATGATGATCCCGATCTGCCGGTTCGTCCGCTTGAGCTCTCCGGTGAAATCATCGGCCGGCGTGAGCACGATGGCCTCCCATTGATGCCCAAAGCTGATCGGAAAGCGGGTGAATGACGCACTCCACTCCTGACCATCACGAGGTGATCGGAACAGGAATTTGTCCTCGCCGCCTTGCCGGCGCAGACGGTGGGCCTCCCGGGTATTCTCGTCTTCAATGTTGTCGAGCTTTGCGACCTCCAGCCGGCCATCGACCGCGCGAACGCTCTTTCGCCGATCAGACGCGGCGATCACTTTGTTATCTGACGGATTGACTATGATGGTCTCGCTGTTCGCACTCGCGCGGTGGGTCGCCAGGAACTCCGATAAGACGTTAATGGTGATACTGGCGCCAGCGCAGCCGATGAAATTCGAACTTTGCAGGATCGGGTATCTGAGATTGATAATGGGGTAGCCCGTATCTGCATTGATCTGCGGATCGACGACGGCGAGGTTTCTTGATTGCTTCGCCTCCGGATACCCCGACGTACGGCGATAGTCAGTCGTCGTCGGAACCGCGTATTCACCGACCAAATGTCCCCATGTATCAAAGAACGTCCGGTGGCGCCGACGGTTTTCGCCCAGTGAAAAGTCGTCGATGAAGCTCGAATGCCAATTCGCGGTTCGCGGGATCCTTGGGTCGGAGCGCCTGCGGTCGTCGTCGATCCGTGTCACAACCCGGTGATATCCATCTTCGAAGCTGACAAAGGCGGCGTCGATCTCTTCGGCGGTTGTCAAAACTCGGAATAGGATGTCGCGACTCCCCTCGGTTCGGAAGAATGCGGAGTCGGCCGCCGTCACGACCGCGAGCAATCGGAGCGTCGTCCCGACGCCACCGATCATCGCCTCGACGTTCTCGATGCTGGCCCGGCTCGTTCTGGCCACCTCCTCGTGCAGCGTCGCAATAATGATCTGGGAATTTCGATAGTAGTTATAAAGCAGGATAAAAATCAGGACGGGAATGCTGAGACATACAAATAAGCCAGCCATGATCGCGCTGAGCTTTGGCCGTTTCACCGCAAGCCAAAGACTCCGTCCCCGCTCCGACAGCAAGCTTCTGAACGCGTTCAGGCGCGCCCACATCGGCGCTCGCATCGTGATGCAACCCTTGAGTGATGACGAGCAGGATTGCCCCACAATAGCCGAAAACGTGAGGATCTATTAGCAAAAAGAGCGAGGATTATTCCGCCTGAAAGTGCTTCTTGCCGGCAGCGTGAACGGCTGTCTTGGAGCGCTGGGCTAGTGCCACTCGCTGCTGGCCGATGAGGCGTTCGAGGCGATGCGTCGCCAGAGCCGGAGCGGCACATTCGCCAACCTCGGAGTCCCCCGCGGAATACCTTTCGAGCTCTGCCTCCGGGATCTGGTCGATATTCCCGCTCGGCCTCCCCCAGTTCCGTCTTCCGTGACGGACGCCTTCACTTGAATAGCTTATCGGCACATTTATCCAGGAACGACTGCTGCTTGCCAACGAGATCGGCAAGCCGCAGCGCAGCATAGCCGGCGCTCGGGCCCACGGTATGAGTGCCGACGTGCTGCAATGGGTGCGGGACCGATGCTGAAGCGGTGGCGCTCGCCAAGCTTGCGAAGCTTCGATAGACTCATTCGGCGTCTGTCCGGCCATAGGCTAGCCATGCCCAAAACGGCACAACGATTGGAAGCGCTTGTGCGATGGAGGTGGCTTTGGCTCGCGGCAACTGTGCTTGCATTGTTCGTCGCAATCAATCGCGCCGGGACCTCCGATCCCGATCCCAGCGGCGAGGCGTCCTTTCTCTCCCGCGCCGAAGTCCGCGAGCGGGGCGCCGTCACCGTCCGTGCCACGGTGCTGACCGATGATGAAAGTGAGCGCTATTTTGGCGCATCGCTGGCGGACCACGGCATTCAGGTTATCTGGTTGAACGTGGAAAAATGGCGGTGATGCTCCGCTGATATTTTTGCCGATCGTCACGGATCCGAACTTCTTTTCCGAGGCCGAAGTGGAAAGGCTGCTGAGCGCCTGGTGGCGCGGAAGCAAAAATGCATCCATCGCTGCGGCAATCGAACGCGCGCGCATGTCGGAGGTCGTCGGCGAAAAGCAGACGGTCACCGGCGTCGTCTTCACGCATCGCGAAGGCGGCGCCAAGTTGTTCACCGTCGGGTTCGAAACGGGCGCTGAAGAGCTGCTGTTCCGGTTCGCTCTGCCCATCGCCGGCATCTCGTACGCCATCCAGAAGGTTGATTTCGGAAATATTTATCCGCAGAGCGCGATCGAAGAGGTTGACCTTCCGACGCTACGCCAGAAGCTGGCGCAGCTGCCGTGCTGCACGACCAACAAAAGAGGCGATCGGAATGGCGATCCTCTGAATATTGTGATTGTCGCCCGCGGGCTCGACGGCTTGTTTTCCTTCATCGGCCGCGGATGGAAGCTGGACGAGCCGTTCGATCTTCACAGCATCTTCCGAACTGTTGGGGCATTTATGTTCCGCAACGAATATCTCAACGCGCCCGTGAGCCCTTTGCATGTCTTCGGACGCCCGCAAGAGGTCGCGCTTCAGAAGGCCCGCAACAACATCAGCCTACGCAATCATCTGCGCCTCTGGCTCACACCCTACCGGCTCGATGGCATGCAGGTTTGGATCGGCCAGATCAGCCGCGACATCGGCATCAAGCTGACGACCGATGTCTGGTACCTCACGACCCACCGGATTAGCCCCGACGTCGACCAGGACCGCTTCTATTTGCTGCAGGACCTGATCATGTCCGGATCCGTATCGCGCTTCGGCTATGTGCAGGGCGTCGGCGCATCGACGGCGCAGAACCAGCGCGTGAACCTTGGAGGGGATCCCTATCTGACCGACGGCCTGCGGCTCGTCGTCATTCTTGGCGCGCCACGCCGCGTCTTGGACCAGATCGATTTTCTGAATTGGGAGCGTCTCCGGAGATAAGAAGCTCGATGTAACAGGCGCTTGCGCCGTTTGAAGCGCAAAGCTTGTGAACTCATCGGCCAATGGGAAACTGAGCCGAAGGCGCTCGGGTATACGATCGGCTGGAGTCGCGGAACGCATGCATGCCGCCCGCGAGCGGAGGCTCTCGCGCGGGCGCTTCCCGGCGGAGCGTGGCCAAGTCCCCTCGCCGGTCCCGCAGGCACCACCGGCAATGGCTTTGACCGCCTCTAGGCCAGGCGACTGCCAAAGCGCCACCCACCTCTGCTCTCGCCTCGATCAAGTCCTCCGCGCGTTGGATCGACTGGTCGGCATATCTGCCGCCAGAAGCCCGCTCCGTTAGTGGGACGATGAGCGGGAATTCACTGGTAGTCGGCAAAGAGATTGGAGCGCTAATCGCCGAGCCTGTAACAGCCTCTCATCGCGCAGCAGGATTCGCGACTCAGCTACCTCGAATCTGCGGCTCTCGAAAGCGGTCTGCAATTTGACGTCAGATCGCAAGAGCCGAGAGCCTTGGAGCAGCTAAACCGAAGCAAACTCACCCTGTCGCGAGGGCGAAACGAGAAATTTCGTTCGTATACGCGCCTAAACGCTGGCAAGCTGTTGACATGCCTCGATTTGTCGATCGTTCGGCAAGACTGCTGTCTTCACTCAGGATCTCCTGTGTAAACACGCCTTCAGCGGAATTGCTGGCTTCACCCCAACGAGATAGCCGCATGCGGCCCGCGAAGCGTCAGCACCGGAGGTGCATAGGGTTTGAAAAAAGACCTTGCTTTCTTGTTTGGCCTATCAGCTCGGCTCTCAGTATCATAGCATCCGCTTCAGGGCCTGATCGCGAACGTTCTTAAGGCGAAACGTTGGGCGCGCCGGGCTCAGAATGGACAGTAATCGACATGCGAGGCGGCATCGTTTGGTTTGTCTAGTTTGCGCTGAAGTCTTGCAAGTTGACCGGCAGAAATGCGCGGCCGTTGCGGCACCAGGAGAGCAATCCCGGCCCAGTTTCTTTGCAAGCCGGTTGGCATTTCCCGTCCGTGCAATGGCCGAACAAAGCGCGCCAACGCCAAATTGTTATCATTGCGGACGCAGCGGCATGAGCGCACATTTCACGGATACCGCGCCAGCTGCTTGACTCCCTGGAGCTCTGTGCGACCGGTTGACAGACTCCAGAAGAGCTCTCGCCCGTGAACCGTCAGCAAGACGCGGATTGCCAGTGCCAGGTGCTCGACCTGGATCAGGTGCTCCGACGCTTCAACCCGGAGGGATCGCTGGACACGGCCCTACGGGAGAAATGGCATTGCTTGAGCTTTCGGCGAACGGAATGAGCAAAAGGGCTGCTCCTTGCGGAACAGCTCGCCCATCATTCAAGGGCCCCCCTACCGGCTGGCTCGTCGGCCTCGCGTGGCGTGCAGACAACGGGTCCGCTGTCGCTGAGCGACCGGCTAGCGTGCTCGGCCAAGGCGGCTTCAGCGGCGGCTTTGGCGGCATCGAAGGTCACGGCCAAGCCGGTGGCGATGAGCGTCGCGTATTCGGCTCCGAACAACTCCCAGCCGATCTCGGCCGGGAATCCGTTGGCGGCCGGCAGGTCGAAGGCAATCAATTCGTAGCCTTCGACAAAACAATGTTCGGCGCGATGGGCCGACCAGAACTCCGGGTCGGGGTGCCAGCCAGTGGCTGTCTGCTTGCTAGGCAGCGACATCGGCCGCCTCCACCGCGTTGCAGGAATTCGGCTGAAGCCCGTGCAGAAAGTCGGCGGCGCGCTGGGCACGGGAGGCGGCGGCAAAGATCGCGCGGCTGTCGGCCTTCAGCACCTTGATCCAGGATGCGAGATAGGCGGCATAATCCTCGCGGACCTCAGGCGTCAGCGCGAGATCGGCAGAGAGGAAGGCTGCGC
Organism: Bradyrhizobium sp. STM 3557; assembly: GCF_045571465.1. Classification (NCBI taxonomy): domain Bacteria; kingdom Pseudomonadati; phylum Pseudomonadota; class Alphaproteobacteria; order Hyphomicrobiales; family Nitrobacteraceae; genus Bradyrhizobium; species Bradyrhizobium sp. STM 3557. The sequence goes on along the minus strand of NZ_CP120697.1, from coordinate 2,775,161 downwards.
CAAGCTCGACGACGAGCTCCTCCATGGCGTAGCCCGCGTCGCCAAACCGCTTGCGGCCAAACTCCCGGTTCAGACGGCTCTCATGTCGTGTCCAGTGCACCGTTTCATGAGCTCGGGTTGCATAATAGCTCTCGGCATCGCGGAAGAACTCGATGCAGGGCATGTGGATGGTGTCGGTTGTGACGAGATAACAGGCCGTGTTACCGCCGTGCACGACCTGTGCGCCGGTCGCATCCAGGAAGCGTTCGGCATGGGCGATGCGCTCGACGTCGTTCTGGGGTGTTTGCGGCTGGCTGTAATAGTGCGTGGGCAACCCGTCGATCTGCGCGACGTTGAAAACAACGTAGCCCTTCATGAAGGGAATGGCGCGCTCCTGGTCCTCGCCGGTCCTGGCGTCCGTCTCGGTCCGGATGATCTTGTCGGCATAGACGACAAGACTACCCTGCTCACCTTTGCGGACATGGGCGTTCAGTTCCACTGCCTGCCTGAACGTCATCCAGATTGGCGCGGCGTAGCCCTTCTCCAACGCTGCTGCCCATAACGTCAGAACGTTGATGCCCTGATAGGGCGTGCCGTTCGCTCGCAAAGGTCGCGTGATCCGTCGCGCCCTCCGTCCGACCAAGGCCGCTGCCACGGCCTGACGCCCTGCTCCAGTGCTGCAACAACCTGATCCGTGATCCTCTGATAGATGTCCGCTCTCATCTTTGCCTCTGGTTTGCCGGTTGCGCATGCGACCGGGACTAGGCGAGCGCCGATGAGCGGGGGTCGGCCGTCACAGGCCGGCGGCGGGTTGAGGGGAATCGCCCGCCCGAACGAGGAACGAGCGGGTCTGCACGGAGCGCAGCGCAGGAAGACCCGGGATACAGCCCGCCGCCGCTTGCCTCGGCCTTGACGGCCCGGGAGCCGCAGGCCCCTCTTTAGATTGTGAGCTCTTTGACTGAATGCTCGCGGAGAGAAGCGCCCTCCCTTGGGCCGCGCTTTTGAGATCTTGTCCAGCAAGTTGAGGACCTGATGGAGGTTCAGCGGCTGCTCGATCGCGGCAAGACGTCGTAGCGCCGGCCGACGGCATTGGAACAAGCTCGCCAGGCTGTCCCAGGTTGCTCTGAGCTCCACGTCCTTCGTCGAGTCGGGATTCAGCAACACAAGGGATAGCAAATGGCTGATGACAACGGCGTGTACGCATTCATGCCGCACTTGCGGCTTGTCCAACACACCCCACGATCTTGGTGATCGATGCGCAGGCCGCGAAATGTGTAACAACGTCATCAATTGAAGCCATGGGAAAGCCCGCAAAGTGGATGATTGTTCTCGGCGCCGCTATCGTTGCCCTCCCACTTCTGGCGGTGATATTCTTTTACGTCTTTTTGAATGGCGGAATTCACGGCACGATACTGCGGATGACGCCGAGGCAAACCCTGAAAATCCCGGCATCAAACGAGATAGGGCAACGTTGGAAGCCGACCTTGATGGCGCCTTTCAGCGCGTCATCACCAATATGGACGTTTCTCATTACGCGGAATCGAAACACGACGTCTGCTATAGCGGCGAAAACAACTTCATGAGAAGCGAAGGCTATGCCCATCGCTGCACGCTCCAGGTCACTCGTTTCTATGGCTTCGATGGCGATTTTCGGCAAAAAATGATCAACTTCGAAAAGGGCATCATCAGCGCTGGCTGGCACCTCGGGCTTGGCAATGGGGACGGCCGATCCCGCTTTACTGGCGATAGCATGGAAGCCTACATGCTAAATTATTATGACACCCGCCCGAACGTCACGGTCGATCAAATCGCCGGACCGCTCGGATACTCCAAGGGTCCGTTCGATCTCAGGATCAAGTGGGCTGAAAGGAACATGACACAGCGCCTCAGTCTGGAGTTGCTCCAGAACGCGACCGGAAATCTAAACCGGTTTCACGATGAGCGGAACCTTAGTGGGGTCATTATGCAGAACTCGACTCTCTGAGTGCGAATAACATATGACGTCGCTGGAACAAACTGTTTCGGGAAAACTCGGCAGTCGGCTTAGGCCGTATCAATCCTTTCTCTGGTGAGCCAATGCCGTCTACCGTTGAAACACTCGTTTCCGCTTACGTACGTTTGAACAACCGGCGAGCGCTTGAGAATATGCGAGAACTCCGGCGGCAGTTGCTGAAAAACCTGCACTCCGCAGCCAGCATCCATTCGCCCCATGCGCCAAAGCACCTCTATGATGATCTGCGAGCGATCGAAGAAGGATTGGAGCAACTCGGCAGCGTTTGATGCTTCAATCGAGGAAGGCCTGCGGCGAGGGTGGCAAGTCGTCGTGGCTGCAGGTTGCGCAATTCGCGGATGATTTCCTCGGTGACATCCCGCTACCAACCGGCGGCGGTGTTGATCGCAACGATGCGCGCCGGCCGGCTGTATTGCCCTTCCATCGGGCGGCGGATCGGCATGTCACAGAGCGCCGCACAGATCGCTCGCCGTCTGGGGTGTGTAGCTGCAACACGGTCTGCGGTAGGCTAACTCGTTTGAGCTTGAAGCGTGGTCGCAAGCCGCCAACAGCAAAGCCCAAGATAATGCTGGTCCCGAAGCGAAGGCCGGCGTTGTTGGCCGCCTGTGCCCGTCCGATGCTAAAGAAGTGTCCCAGGGAAAAGTCGGAAGGCAGCCCAAGGAATTCAGTAAGCGCCAGCTTTACGCCGTGCTAGCTGAAGCGGTCAGAAATACGGACTGACAGGCTCACATCATAGAAAGAGCAGACTTCGCGTTTTGTCGATGCAAAAGTCACAGGAGGCGGCGCCGCTGATCGAAGTGGCGCGGCACAGCGGCGAGCCGCCTAAGTTTCGCGCGGTTGCTTTGAGCTGTATTTCTTCTCCCCGCGCACAACCCGCGGGCGGTATTACTGCGTCAAAATTCTATATGCGACGATCAACGCCACCATGCAGGCAAATATCAGCAGTGCCGGGAGTGATCTTCGGATCACTGGACTCGTCGAGTGGCGCGCAGCGGACAGACTAGGCTGAGGTTTAGGCCTTCTCTCGACCTTGTCCGCTGTTGTTGCTGTGCGAGGCTTTGGTTCGGGTGCCGCGCCGACGCCTCCCATCTCGTTGTAATAAGCGCTGTAGACCTCGCGAGCAGCCAGGGCCGTGGACTCGGCCTCGGTCATGGTCTCGAGTCGGGTTCGATAATTGGTCAGAAAGCTCTGCGCGTTTGGTGGAAGGTCATCGAAACCGCCGAGCTTGGCCATCATAAGCCAAGTGGCAAAATCCGCCTCGGCCTTCGTCCAGGCCTTCTTGGCGATACTGGCGTTAGAGCTAGAGGACATGGTGGTCCGATTGGTTGGTCCGCCCAAACTTGCCGGCGTTCATGGCTATCGCTGGACAGTATCTCGGTTGACGTCAGCTGTCCCGCCTAAGGCCCGTCTTGGCGCGAGAAGTTGATCTTGCCGCCGAAGCCGGCGCTGGACCAAACTAAAGGCTGCCTACTGGGCGGCCAATCTGCCCTCCCGTGGAAGTCGTCTATCTTGACCGAGCCAAGAAGCTCGCTCACACAAAAATGTGGCCGAAAAGTTCGTGGCTACGGTCCGCAGCAAAAAAGACTCGCCAACGTTAGGGTTGCGCTCCCGCACTTCGATCGCGCCGGGCTTCTGGAGCAAATGCAAGACCTCCTGCGAATAAAGAAAACCAAACTTTCTTGCATCCCACTTGGGCTTGGGCAGCATCATGATCAGCTCCGCCCTTCAAGCAAGTATTTCTCATTGGATATGCCATGGCCGCTGGCTGCGCAGTCCGTGCGCATGTCTATTCGATCAGGATCAGACCGGGAGGGAGTGAATCGTCGTATAGGCCGGCCCGGTCGGATCGTCCGATCGGAACGAACCCTTTGATTTTTGCAGTCTGTGGCGCGGCGACGCCGGATTTCTCCAGCTTGTTGGCAATCAGGCCGCGCGCAGGAACGGGTAGATCAAGGCTCCGATCGTCGACGACCCGCGCGGCCCTGATGAACATTTTCTGCAAGTCGAGCAACTCCGGCGTAGTCCAATCCAAGTGCTGGAAAGCCTGATACGCGTACTCGACGAGGTCGGGCGAGACGACAGTCTCCGGCCCTGCGTAGAACGGAGTTCGGTTGAGCAGAAGCCCGAGTGCCGCAAGATAAGGAGCGCAGTGCCGCTTGGCCTGCGCAAGTGTCACCGCGGTGTCGCAGAAGCAACGCACCAGATCCGCCTTGGTGTCGAGCTCAATCAGCTCCAGGGATCCAGCTAGGCGGACGAGTTCGTCGGGCGCCTTGCCGCTGCGGATCCTGTCGATCTCGCGGGCCATAAGTTTGGTCTGGCGTTCCCGCGTGAGCCCGCCCGCCACTCGGCGCCAGAGAATGTATTCCTGGCTCTTGATGCGCCGACCGGGAAAACACGGGCCATCGTCGTGCACCCGCCACAGGGCATCCATCCGAAGGTCATCCCTGAGAACGCCGAAGCCCGGGCGCAGCAGGAATCCAGCCATGATGAGCCAGGTCTCTTCGTGGTCCGCCGAACGTCGTCGGTCGTCCCACCGCTCCTCGAGCGCAGGCCAAAGCGCGCGCAATAGGGGCCCGTTCCATTCACTTCTGGCAGACGCGAGGATGCGCTCCATATCCTTGAGGATCGCGGCAGCGGTCAGCTTGTTCTTTTTGCCGTTGGTCGCAGGCTGGGTGAACACGATCCCGATCTGCTTGCGTGCCTTTTCCAGCGCGTCTGCTGAAGCGTTCGGTTCGCTCGGAGCGTTTGCCTCCCGCCCCCGCCGTGCTCCAGGCGAGCCCGCAACGCCTTGGACGTGCTCGCGCATGTTGAATTCCAGCGGCCAGGATTGCTGGATCGCGGGGTCGGCGCTGACGCACGAGATCTGGAGCAGCCCCAGCGCGTTCATCCGCGCCGTCAGAGCGACGGGCAACATCCCGCCCACTTCCGGACCGGATAGCTCAGCCGTCCTGATGATGGTCTGGAGTGGCGGCAACGGGTGAAATTCGCCTTCGGACCAGGAAACGATGTCTCCGGCCCGGCTGACGCTCTTCCGGGTTAAGGAATAAGCCTGGAAACGCACCAGTTGATCAGTGCGGAGCTTAAGCCCAAGATCAGCGATCTCAAAAAGCTGGGACGGTGCTGCACCCTGAGGAAGAACGCATACGAGGGGCGGATGCACAGTATGGCGATCCGTTGCCTGTATCCCCTCCACTTCAAGAAAGATCGCAGCGGCCGCGCCGGCGGCGATGCGACGCGAACGTTGGTGGAGAAGGGCACCAAATCGTGCGGCTCCGCGCGCCACCGCCAGGTCCGGCTCCTCGTTCTCCAAAGCCTGCGGTACGAAGCCCTCTTGCCAGCCTCCGATCTGCTCGCGCAGTCTTTGGCGCACCAGCGACGGTCGAACGGATCCGCCGTTGAACAGGACGGCATCAATGCGCGGGCGATCGTTGAGGAACTCCGCAAGGTGTCGGGTTATCGCGCTGTCGGCAGGATAAGGAAGCCCCCATTCCCTTAGTGCCGCGTGCGTCCGATACGGCCGCGCCGCTACGTCGCAGAAGGGAAAAAATCCGTCCAGCAACAGGCTCTCGATTTCCGTCCGCATCACCGTCGCCGCTTGCGAGCCGCCGACCATCCCCGACCCGCGACCGGCCAGTGCAATAACGAAGCGCTCATCCGGCGGCCCCGTAGCGGCCAGCGCGTCTTCTTTCATCTGACGGCAGGCGGCGACGAGCTGATCCCATTGCGGGCCGGAGAGTTGGCCGCCCGCCCCGGCAAGCCGTGGCTCCAGGAAATGGGCGACGGCAAGGTCGATATTGTCGCCGCCGAGCAGGGTATGCTCGCTCACGGCCACGCGCCTGATGTCAGGGTCCTGCGTTTGCTCGTTCAGGCGAACTTCAAAAATGCTAAAATCCGAGGTGCCGCCGCCGATATCGATGACCAACACGTGTCGCAGCCCGGCATCGCCGTTGTCGGCCCGCTGCCATAATGCGCGCGCTGGGTCGTGACTTTCCAGCCAGCAATAGAATGCCGCCTGTGGCTCTTCGAGCAGTCGCACATCGCCGACGAAGCCCGCTTCCTCGGCGGCGGTAATCGTCAGCCGCTGCGCCGCTGCATCGAAGGAAGCCGGGACGGTAACCGTGATGTCCTGATCATCGAACGCAAACCCGGCCTGCGCAAAGCGGCTATTCCAGGTCCCCCGCAAATAATTCAGAATCAGTGCCGAGGCGCGTACCGGTGAGATTTTCTGCTCACGTGCCAGAACCGTCGATCCCCATGGCAGAAAGGGGGCCGACCGGTCGGCGGCGTGATGGCAGAGCCACGACTTCGCGGAATGGACGACCCGTCCGGGCGCCTGGCTTGCCTTCATGCGTGCAAGAAGACCGACGATCCATTGCCCTGCGCCGGCCTCCTCACCGCGCAAGTGTGCCGCGACCGCTTCCTCCGGCAGGTACAGGAAAGAAGGTAGCGTTGGCTTCGCGGTCAGACTTGCCAGGTCTTCCCATTGCGGGACGAGAAGAACCTCCGGCATCCCCTCGCCGACCAGCGGCGCGTATGCGAGTGCGGAGTTGGTCGTGCCGAGATCAATTCCAATGGCGAAACGGGCGCGGTCTTTTGTCAATGAGTATCTCCGGAGGCGGTCCGGCAGCTATTCCGTGCGGACCTGGAACTCAACCTTCCATCTCCGATCGGAGTTCGTGTGCCTCATCCAAAGCTCAAGGATGCCAAGTTCGGTGACGACAGGGCTGACGCGGACCGGCACCACCTGCCCCACCGGGAAGTCCAGTGCCGGGATCGCGACTTCGAGCAGGCCAGCGTCGTCAAGCTCACGTTCGGCGTCGGGGAGTATCTGTCCCGGCGTATCGCCGCTTCGTACCGAGGAGGAGAAAAACCGAAACTCAGCCGTCCGGCCGGTTAGAAGGCCGAACTCGCGTCCTTCGATCAGCAGTTCGGTGCCTTCCTGCATGCCCTGCGGGACAACACACAATGCCTTCAGCGGGGGCTTGTAGCCCGGAATGGCGGGCATCGACGTTTCGAGGCCAATGTAATAGGAGCGCGCCGCGCCGGCCTTGATGCGCATGCCCTTGCCAGTGGCGCGGAGACGTCCGTAGATTGCGCCGCCACGTGCGACAGCGAGATCTGGTTCGAAGCCCTCCAATTCGCGGACCGGCTGGCCTCCATTCCACGAGGCCAGCAGATCAAGCACCCGGGTGCGGATTGGCGCAGCGTTGAAAACGCCTCCGTTGAACAAGACGGCGGTCGGCATGAGCACCTGCGCGCCAGCCGTCGCTCCCACCAGCGCGGAAAGCTTTTCGCTTCCCTTCACGTTCTGCAGACTCTGGGCGAGAAACCGGGCGATATGCTTGCTGACGACCGGATCGGAAGCATAGGGCAGACCGAATTCCTGCAGTCCTGCCATATGGTTCTCGCGCGGCAGGTCCTCAAGGCTGGTCTTGGCGAAGAAACCATCGACAACAACTTGCTCCAGCGTCTCGCGGTCCAGAGTCGTTGAGATGGTCTTCGCAAGCAGGCTGGAGCCGCGCGAAGGGACCGCAATGGGTGCCTGCGCCAACCCGTCATCACCAAACAGAGCGATCTTGGCTTTGGAGGCGGCATGCACGAGCGCCAGGAACTGCCAGGAATCCAGCCGTTTGCCCGTGGCCTCAAGCTTAGCGTTAAGCGCATATGCGAGCGCCAAATCCATATTATCGCCACCTAGCAGAATGTGCTCCCCGACGCTGACACGCTCAAGTTCGAGGCGGCCTTCGACATCTGTGACCGCGATCAAGCTGAAGTCGGCGGTCCCGCCGCCAAGATCGCAGACCAGCACGATATCGCCGGCAGCAATCAAGTTTCGCCATTCTCTCTGCGTCTCCGCCATCCAGGCATAGAATGCTGCCTGTGGCTCCTCCAGCAACGTGACGTCTCCAAGCCCCGCAGCCCTAGCGGCCTCGGCTGTGAGGCTTCTTGCGACCTCATCGAAGGAGGCAGGAACGGTTACGACGATCTCGCCTTCAGAGAGATCCCAGTTTCTCCCGTGCGCCCGTTCGGCATGCAGGAACGCATCCCTGAGGTGTTGGAGGTAAAGGCGTGAGCATTCGAATGGCGAGAGCTTGTCTTCCTCGATCTCGGACCGCCAGGGCAGGATCCGCTGCTTCGGATCGATGTGGGGATTGGACAGCCAGGATTTGGCGGAGGTCGCGACGCGATCAGGCACGAGCGCCCCCCGTTCGCGCGCGAACTGGCCAATAACCGCGCGCTGCGCGGCATCACTCCAGGGCAGAGGAAACGCGTTCTCCGGGAACTCCTCGGAGTGTGGAATGTAGCTCGCGGACGGCAGTGTCGGCATCTCGCCGATCTGATTTGGTCCGAGAGTCTGGGCGATTTCGATAATCCTGGTCTCACCACTCTCGAGATCGGCGATCGCGACTGCGCTGTTGCTGGTACCGAGGTCGATAGCAAGACTGAAACGAGCGCTCATAAGGATTGTCCTGGGGCGTACTCTCAATTCGTGTCAATAGCCGCGCGGGTTGCAAAGCGCCGGTTACGTGATCCGACTCGGCGTCCAAACCGGACAGATGCGAGCTCGCTTATCTCAGCTCGACCTCCGCCGGAGCGATTGCCGGAAGTCGATCGCTCGAGCTCCGCAAAACGCGCGGTAGATTCACTACATCCGTTTTCCAGCCGTGGTGGACAAGCACTCCCGAGAACGGCCCCGGGCCGCTGATCTTGCCCACCAGTCGGTACTCGTCGGGTGAATAGCCGGCGGCGACCTGCACCGTCGATCCCTCGCTCTCTGTGCGAACGGGGGAGATTCTGAAGTGCTCCAGCAGCACGGTCTTGCATCCGGCATGGACCACGCGCGCGGCTGCCCCAACCTGAGCGTCATCATGCGCGTTGATGTTGTCCATCAGGAAATCGACCAGACGGCCCCTTGCCTGCAGCATCGCCAAAAACCTGACGATCTCGGCGTCCGACTGGTTTGCGCGAGTCGTAACAGGCGTCGGTCGGGCCGCCTCGGCCCCAGTCCGGTTATCTCGTGGCAGGCCGCGCCCGACCAGGATCGCTATCAGGGCGACAAGGCTCAGCACCACGGCACTGCCCGATAGATACATTTGGAATGCGCTGGCCGCCGGCAGCAATTCCAGAGCGTTCACCACGACCAGGAGCAGGATCACTATAATTGCGATCGCTTTCATCGCATGCATCTTCAGCCGCAGCTCCCTTTTGAGACGCATCAGCGTTGATTGACCCACGGAGAATATAGGATATCGACGATTGTGGAAACCTGACCGGGTCCGCCGCTCAGATACCTGCTCTCTACGACGATCGGGAACACGTTGATGACGCCGGGCTGGTAAGCTCCGATGTCGATCTTCGGGAACGCTCTCGGCAAGGCGGGTACTATGTCAACGACGTGATGAAGGCGTAGCGCTGAGCGATCTGCCTGTAAAGTTCCCCCTTCGAGACCGCCGTGCGCTGAGCCTCACCATCTCACCACCACCGCTCGCCCGCGCTGCCGTATAGCGGACCACGTCTCCGATGGGACCAACAAGGCTTACAAGTGCAAGATACGCTCGCCGGGGTTTGCCCATCTCCAGGCGATGGACTTCCTGTGCAACGGACATCTGCTCGCGGACGTTTCGGTCATTCTCGGCTCCCTGGACATCGTGTTTGGCGAAGTCGATCGCCGTTTATTCCAGCCTGCGGCTACAGCGCGCTCGACCTGCACGCGGAGCCAGTGTTCCGAGATGGGCTTAATCTAGGAAAGCCGTCAAAGCCCGAAACTGCTCCTGAAGGATCTCCGTCACGCGCTCCGTTGCGCGGACCCCGAGCGGCATTGACATGTTGTGCAGGTGCCGCATCCGGTACGACTTCCCATTCGATTGGCGACATCAGCGGAGTGTGCGCTTTCGCGTGATTGATTCTGATCGGACCACGACGCGGCGGCCGAGGCCGTGGAGCACTATGACATTTCACGGTACCAGGCGTTCGTAAGTTGCCAGCGCGCGAACGGGACCCACGCAGCCCGAACGCAAGGAGCGATTGCGACAGAACTTGACTGCTAGGCCACAGCAACTCCGGCTTTCGGTGCTTTAGCACGTTATTGCGGATGTTCCGCCCTCTGCTTTATGCGCAGAGAAACGTTGATCACTGTCAGGTCTTCGTCCCGTAATCGAAGCAGCCGCGAGCGTAGGCGGGCCGCCCGATGCGTATGCAGAAGATGCTGGTACCATCGATCCTTCACCACATCGGGAATCAAAACCGCAATGCGCTTGCTCGGATGTTGTGCTTTTATCTGATCGATCAACTTCATCATGGGCAGCTGCAGGTTTCGATATTCGGATTGCAGAATGACCAGTCGGGGCGGCGATAACCCTTCTCGGGCCAAAGGCTCTTCAACCTCAGCTCGCCAGCGCTCCTCCAGCTTCCGCCGCTCTTCTTCCTGATCCGGTCTCGAGAGCTTCAGCAGATGGACCGCTATCACATCCGGCGAGATGCTCATCGCGAATGTAAGGGCGTTCTCGCTTAACTTGGTCCAGCTCTCTAAGGTGACCATGGCAATCGGCGCACTCAAGTCACTCAGTTTGATTGGTGCTGGAACGCGAAGCTCGTCGAAAAGCCGGTCGTAATAGCTTCGTATATTTTTAAGCAGAACGATAACAATCGGAAGCACCACAATTGTAATCCAGGCCCCTTCAAGAAGCTTAGCAGCCACGATGACAATCAGAGCTACTCCGGTCGTAAGCGCTCCGGCCGTGTTCAGGGCAAGATGGGTCTTATTTCCTCTGTTGGAGCTTCCGGCCGTTATGGACCTGCGCCAATGCCATACCATTCCGGTTTGCGAGATCGTGAAGGTTAGGAAAGCACCGATCGCAAAGAGCGGGATCAACCTGTCAGTAATCCCTCCGAACGCAATCAAGAGAACGCCAGACGTCACGGCGAGGTAGAGGATCCCGACATCAAAAACCAGACGGCGGCCCGCGATGGCGAATGATTTCGGCAGAAAACCATCTTCCGCGACAACTCGGCACAGGCGAGGGAAATCGACGAAGCTGGTATTGGCCGAAAAGGCTAGCACGCAGAGCAACGACCCGATAGTCGTGTAATAGAGGACACCTTCCCCGAGCACCGCTGCTGAGATCTGGGACAGGACGCTGCGATATCCATCCTGCTCCTGTGACATCGCGCCGATCTCGTAAGTATGTGCTAGAAACGCGATCCCAAGCAATAAGGTGCCCAGGATAACTACGATGGCGGTCAGCGTTCGATGGCCATATTTCACCGTCGGCTCCCGAAAGGCGGTCATGCCGTTGGAGACCGCTTCGACCCCGGTCATGGCGGTGCAGCCGCTGGCGAACGCGCGCAAAAGCAACCACAGCGTCACCGCTTCCGTTGCCTCCCCCGCTGCAGGCGGCGCCACCAGGGCTTGTGGATTACCGCCGGACGAGAACACCCGATAGGCACCTAGAGCAAGAACGAAGCCGAAGCTTACAATGAAGAGGTAGGTTGGGAGCGCGAACACGCGGCCGGCATCCAAGGTACCGCGCAGATTCACGACCGTGACGATGACGAGGATGGCCAAACAAAGGGGAAGAATGTAGGGGTGCAGCGCTGGAGCGGCGGATACTAAGGCGCCAACGCCTGCGGCGATGCCCACGGCGACGTTGAGGACATAATCCACCATCAGCGCGGCGGCGGCCAGGAGACTGGCGTTCGTGCCCAGATTGTCTCTCGCCACGATGTATGCGCCCCCATTACTGGGGTAGGCGCGAACGGTCTGCCAGTATGAGGCGAAAAGTATCGCCAACAGGGCCACTATCGGCACCATGACCCAGCCGATGTAGGATGTCGCGCCTGCTCCCAATGGGATCAGGATCGACAGCGCGGCTTCGGGTCCATATGCGGACGAGCCGAGCCCGTCCAGTCCCATCGCTGGCAATCCTTCGAAGGCACCGATTTTCCGCTCGTTGAACTCCCGATTGGCTAACCGTCTGCCGAGAACAAGGTCGAGTACGCTCACAGAAGGATCCAAAAACGAGAGGCGAAAGGGACCTAAGAAAATGGCTGCTTTACTGTTTCGCCAACCCTGTCACGTCCGTTCTCCTGGTTGGCTTCTATCGACCGTCGACTTCCCTACCCTGCTCCCTGGCGATCAACACACCTGCGGCTCGCGACCGTGTGTCCGCTCCTCGGCTTCCTAGTGCGGTCAGATCTGACCCGTCCTTTGTTCGGCTGGCAAGCGGACATTTTGGAGTTCGCTCCTGGGTGGGTGGCTTGCGGATCAATCTCGTGCGGCGTTGATCGTTCCTGCTTTTGATCCCGCCCACGGACCGCGCCATCTATGAGGTCGGCCCGAGCGCGGCCTTGGCCTTCGCAACCGCCTTAGAGCTTTCGTGTCACCAGCTTGAAGCGCAGGTTGGAAATGGCTTCGCCCGGGTTCAAGCCCTTTGGGCAGGCCTTTGCGCAGTTCAAGATCGTATGGCAGCGATAGATGCGGAAAGGATCCTCGAGCTTGTCGAGGCGCTCTCCAGTGGCTTCATCGCGGCTGTCGTTGATCCAGCGCGCCGCCTGGATCAGTGCCGCCGGCCCCAGGAATCGTTGCGGGTTCCACCAATAGCTCGGGCATGATGTGGAGCAGCAGGCGCAAAGTATGCACTCATACAACCCGTCCAGCTTCTCCCTGTCTGCGTGGCTCTGCCGCCATTCCTTCTGCGGTGTCGGTGAGCTGGTCTGCAGCCAGGGCTCGATCAACGTCAGTTGTGCGTAGAAGTTGGTGAGATCCGGCACGAGATCCTTCAGTACGGGCTGATGCGGCAACGGCATGATGCGCAGAGGCTCGGTCACCGGATCGGTCATGGCTTTGGTACACGCCAGTGTATTCTGGCCATCGATGTTCATCGCGCATGAGCCGCAGATGCCCTCGCGGCAAGAGCGGCGAAATGTCAGCGTCGGATCGACGTTGTTCTTGATCCAGATCAATCCGTCGAGGACCATGGGCCCGCAATCGTCTGTGTCGACGAAGTAAGTGTCCAGGCGCGGATTGCGCCCATCTTCTGGATTCCAGCGATAGACAAGAAATGCACGCAAGGATCCGCTGCTTGGCTTGGGCCAGGCGTTGCCACTCTCAACGCGGGATCTCTTCGGCAAGCTGAATTCGACCATTGAACCTCCAAAAACACCTGGCGCCGAATACACCAATGATGGGTCCACTCTGACAGCCATCAGGCGCATCGGCGGCGCCAATTGCGCCTCAGCCGAGGCGCTTGCGGTCCACGCTGTACCCATCGCCAGCCGGTGCGGGAGCCCTCGCCGTTTTTTCGACCTGCGCGATCACAACGGTGCGCCTCTATTCGCCCTCCGCTCCAGCCTCGGCAGCGTCCTGGTTGACGCGCTCCTCAGCAAGCTTGGTGAGGATCTCGTCGGTCTTTCTCTCCTCTTCCAGGGTTTGTGCCAGGAGCGGCACTGCCTCTTCCAGGCCAAGTTCCGCGGCCCAGCTCTTGAGCGTGCCATAGCGCGTGATCTCATAGTGCTCGACCGCCTGCTGCGCAGCGATGATGCCTGCATCCAGCACTTCACTGCCCTTGAACTCCTGCGCGATCTCGTTAGCCTCCTCAAGTATGCCGTTAATAGCCTCGCAGGTCTTGCCACGGGCGGGCTTTCCGAGCATTTCGAAAATCTGCTGCAACCGGTCGATTTGTCCTTCTGTCTCCGCCCGGTGCGCGTCTAGCGCCACGGCGAGCTTTTCCGATTCAGCCGCTTTGCTCATCTTACCAAGGGCGCGAAGAACTTGTTTTTCCGCCGAATAGGTGTCTTTCAGAATCTCGGTAAACAGGTCGTTGAGAGTCTTGTCTGCAGCTTTCATGGATGTCTCCGTTGGTTTGGCGCATCAACGGCACCCAGAGACGCTTCGTTCCTAATTGGGGCCGCGCGGCGTGGGTCGTAAGGTCTGGAATGTCGCTAGCGCGCGGAGGCTGCCTGCCAACACGGGAAAGCGCTCCCCTCGTCTTTTGTACCATGACGAGGGCCCGCACCGCTCAGCCGGCTCGCCACGGGCACATCAGGAGGATCACAGGTAACAACCTTTGGTCAGGTTATTACTTCGTTATACGAGAAGACGCTCACCACGAGAAAATCGACGCTTTCCGGCCGAACATCTTTATCAGGACGAGGCAGTCTTGAGGCCATCCGCAAGCTCGAAGACCTACGGCCCTGCGGTCCTGCGCCGCTTTGCACTGCGTACGGCGATGCTCGCCATGTTTGCAGGCTTTGGCACACTGAGCTATGGTCGAGGCCTAGCAGCTCTACTGTGGCTGGCGATCATCATCTGTGCTGTGGTAGCCGCGATAAGGCGTGAACCGTTGTTCGGCGCCGACCTGAACCACTGGGATGAGATGACGGCTTTCGCCGCATTGCTTTGCATGGTGCTAAAACTCGATCAAATGTTCGTCAGTGGCTAAGCCCTCGTGGATACTCAAGTTAGGTTCGAAAGCGACTGTCGTTTGTAAGGAGTCCTCGAACTCAGGGTCCCGGAGGCTCTGGTCAGGTTGTCACCGCCTGCTCCCAACCTCATCAGAATCGCTATCGCACGCCCATTCGGCAAGCGGCATCAGGCGGACGCGTCAGTGGCTTCAATCGTGGCCATGTGGGCGCGAGCTCGCGCGTGCCCGCGTTCAGAAGCAGCTCCGATCCAGCGGCGAGCAAGGCAGAAGTCGGCGGGAACACCGTGGCCACCCCAATACATTGCACCTAGGGCAAACATCGCCCCGACATGCCCGCTGGCAGCCGCTTGCTCGAACAGCACCCTGGCCTTTGGCGGTGAAGCGGGACCGCCTCGCCCGTTGACCAGCATTTCGGCGAGCGCAACTTGCGCGTCCGCAAGCCCGGCGTCGGCCGCGCGAGCCAGCCAAATGCGCGCCCCAGCCGGATCGGGCTGCATTCCACGCCCGTCCGCGAGCATGCGGCCATAGGCATATTGCGCCTCTGGCAAACGCTCCGCGCTTTGCCGAAACCACACCGCCGCAGCTGTCTCGTCCAGCTCTATCCCAAGAGATCGGCCGCAGCATAAAGCCAGGTTGAAGGCTGCTGCGGCGTCACCCTCATGCGCTTGCTTCTCCCATTGCTGCCTAAGGTGTTTGGCCGCCGTCGGATCCGGCACACCTGCGAGCAGAAGATTGCCGGCCTCAGCCTTGGCCATCTGATTGCCGGCGTCGGCTGAGACCAAAAGCCATTGTAAAGCTTCCTTGGGATCACAGGGCAAATCCTTCCCTGTGAGATGGAGCTGGGCCAGGCTTCGCGCCGCCGTACCGTCTCCGGCTTGAGCCGCTCGGCGCAACCAGTTGGCCGCTTCGGGATAATTCGACGGTAGCAGGCCAGAGCCGAGGTAGAGGTCGGCAAGCCGTCGCGCGGCATCATGATTGCCGGCACAAGCCGCGCGACGGAGCCACGTTTCGCCCCCAATGAGATCACGCCTGCCGGAGATGCCTTCGATCAGCAAAGCTCCCAAGGATGTCTGGGCGCCGTGATGACCCTTCTCAGCCGCGCGTTGGAAATACGAGACTGCAAGTTCGAGATTGCGCGAAGTGCCTCTGCCGTCCTGATGCATGAGCCCGAGAACATAGGCGGCCGCGGGAATGTCTTGGATGCGCTCGAGCAGAGCTCGCACGACTCCCCAATCCTGGAAAGTTGCCGCATGTCTGGCTTCAGTCAGCGCGTGCCCGAGTATGCCTTGTGGACACCCGGTCATTGCGGACTGCGTGTAGAGCTCCCGCGCAGATTCCAGATCAACCATCGATCCTGGGCCGAAGGTGAGAATGTAAGCGGCGAGGGCCTGAGCTTCGCCGCAGCCGGCTTCGGCGGCTCGAAGAGCCCAGCTCAATGCGGACTCGTAATCCGGCTCGCACTTTGCGCGGACATCGAACAGCGCGTTGAGCGCTGTACTCCCCTGCTCTGGCACGGGTGCGACGCCAAGCAGGTGAAGTGCCGCAAGCCGTGTCTGCGCTTCCACGATACCGCGGCGAGCCGCGAGGTCCAACCAGCGCAGGGCCTCGGCCTGACAGGCCGGCAGATAGCCGCCGTGCAGGTAGCCGCACCCGAGCCGATAGGCTGCGGCCGCGTTGCCAGCCCTCACGGCACGCACCAGCAACTTGACCGCCGCGGAATGCTTGTCGCGTTGGATGAGGCGATTTGCGCGGCGGACGCAATGATTGGAGAAGGCGGTTGCGAGATGATGGGGCAGCCGCATGCTCAGCTCACGGCTCTCGCATGCCTTCATGGAACACGGGAAGCGTCGAACCGAGCAGATAGCTCAGCACAGTGCGCTTTCCGACCTTAATGTCGACGCTCACAGGCATACCCGGTATCATTCGAAATTGCTCGGGGACATCTCTCAATCCGACTTTGTCGATCGATATACGGGCACGGTAGAACGCATCGGTGTCCGTGCTCACCACGGGGCCGGTCGGATTGCGCGCTTCGCTCTGGGCGCTGAAGCTGTCGGGACTGACGATGTGCACGGCGCCTTCTGCGGCGCCGTATTGCGCATAAGGGAACGTATCGAACTTTATCGACGCCGGGTCGCGCACGTGAACGAACCCGTTCTCGCGCGCCGGAATATTGGCCTCGACCTCCATTTGCGAGCCGATCGGCACCAGCGTCAGGAATTGCTGACCCGACTGCATGACCGAGCCGATGGACACTCTGGCAACCGATTGAACCACGGCGTCCGTCTGAGCCCGCAGTTCGACCAGTTTGCGCCGGTGCGCCGCCTTGGTCAGCTGCTCCTGCGTGTCCTCGGCCTTGGCCCTCGTTTCCGAAAGGGTCTGAGAGGTCTCGGCAGTCCAGCCCCGCAGGAAGGCGTCACGTTCGGCCACAAGGGCATCCTGGTCTCGCGTGGTTGCCTCCGCGGTGTTTTCGGCATCGCTCAGCGAACGTTGGACATCGAGACGCGAGTCAACTGCGGCAAGAGTATTGATGTGGGTGCCCGCATGCAGGCTTTCGAGCTGCTTTCGCATCTGCTCAAGATCGTGCGCGATTCCAAGTCGTTCGCGATATGTGGCAGCAGCCGCGCGTGAACGGGCCAGGGTCGCGTCAAGCTCGTGGATTCGATGATTGTAGTTATCGAGCTTCGCCTGGTGCTGGGCCTTACGGGCGGCATAGATGGCGGCCTGCAAAGACCAGCTCGGGTCTGTTCCTTCATAGCTGAATGGCGCGCCAGACGCCTCCGCAGTCAGCCGCGCAACCTCGGCCTGGAGCTTATTGCGCTGCGCCTCGAGGGCCGCCGCATCCGCGCTGACGAATGTCGGATCGAGCCGCGCCAGCACCTGCCCCGTGTTGACGACCTCGCCCTCTCGAACGTCGATAGAGCGCACGATCGCGGTCTCCAGCGGCTGTACCAGGATAGTCGGCGCCTGTGAAACGACCAACCCGCGCGCGCTCACCACGCGATCAATCGGGACGAGCGCAATGATGGCAATCAGCACTACTACCATGCTGCAGATAAGCGACACGAGGCGCGCGGCCGATGTCGGGACCGGAGCATGAACGACGGCCGCGGACGGCGATTGAAAATGCAGCAAGATTGCGTCTGCGCTGGACGGCTCGCGGGCCGGAACGGTGCGAGAACCTGTCATGCGCGCCCTCCTGTGGCGGCCACGCGCGGCACGGCGATACCACGAGCGGCGGATTCGGAGTAGCGGTTCTGCTGAGCCCAGAGCTGGCGATAAAGGCCGCAGCGGCTCAGCAATTCGGCGTGCTCGCCGACGTCGACGACACTGCCGTCGTCAATTACCATAATCTGCTGGCATTGCACGATCGAGCAAAGCCGGTGTGAAACGACGATCATTGTGCGCCCGCTGGCGATGCGCAGCAGATTGGCGTTGACGATCGCTTCGCTTTCGGGATCGAGCGCGCTAGTCGCCTCGTCGAGGATGAGGATCGCAGGCTTGTGGATCAGAGCCCGCGCGATTGCCAGGCGTTGGCGCTGCCCGCCGGACAGGTTGGGCGACCCCTCTTCGATGTAGGTCTCGTACCCGCCGGGCATCTGTTCGATGAACTCCTCGGCGCCAGCAAGCCGGGCTGCCTCGATGACGTCAGTCAGCGTGAAGCCCGGCCGACCGGCGATGATATTTTCGCGAATCGAGCCGCGGAACAGAAAGTTATCCTGCAGGACGATCCCCATATTCCGACGCAGGTGCCTCAAGTCGATATCGCGAAGGTCAACGCCATCGATCTTGACGCGCCCCTGGTAGTTTCGATTGATGCCCTGCAGCAGGCGGGTGACCGTCGACTTCCCCGATCCACTGCGGCCAACAATGCCGAGCGTGGTCCCCGGCGCCACTGCGAAGCTCATCTCCTTGACGGCCGGGCGGTCCACGTTCGGGTATGAAAAGGTCACATCTTTGAAGCTGACCTCGCCGATGAACTGCGGCCGCAGTCCGACCACGCCTGCCGTCGCCTCAGGACACTGATTGAGCACGAGCGCCGCCTCTCCAATGGCCGCTCCGACCTCTTCGAGATCTTCCAGCAGCCGGACCAGACCGACCAGCGGTTGGGCCACGCGCTGGCTCAACATGTAGAACGCAAACAGGGTCCCCACGAGATAGCCGCTCGGCCCGCTGATGGCCATGGAAGCACCGATCAGCAGCGTGCCGAGCACCATGAAGCGCTCCAGCGGCATCACCAACGTCTGAGGCCAGTTTGCCATTCGGGAAAACGCGATCCGCCATGATCCGGTCTCGGCAACGCACTCGTCCCAGAGCGCGCTACGTTGCGGTTCCAGAGCCAAAGATTTGACGGTCTTGATGCCGACGATCGTCTCACCGAGTGCTGCCGATTTGCGCGTTTCAGCCTTGGCGACGCTGCCGTAGATTGCCCGCATCGGCTTCAGATAAGTCATGATAATCAGCGCGATCGCCGCCGCGCATGCCAGCACAATGGAGGCGAGAATCGCATTGAGATAGAACAGGAAGGGAAGAAGAACGACCAGCGTAACGAGATCGAGCAACGTCGTGAGCAGCCGGCCTGTCAAGAACTCCCTGATGCGGTAGACTTGGCTAATCTGGTAGAGGATCTCGCCGGCAGGATGCCGCTCGAAATAGTCCAGCGGCAGGCGAACCAAACGGTTGAAAACATGCAGATTGAGCTTGGCGTCGAGCCGCGCGCTGACCACGGCGACGATCAGGCGTCGGGCGTATCCGAGAAGTGTCTCATAGACCATGGCCGTGGAGATTAACAATGCAAGCAGGATGAGCGTCGAGACACTCTGGAATTGCAGAACCTTGTTGACGGTAGCCATGACCACCAGCGGGGGAAGAATGGTCAGGAGGCTGATGACGAGTGATGAAAGCGCCATCAGGCGGAGCGGCTGCCGTTGCTGCAGGACGAGTTTAAGGATCCAGCTCAGGTTGAAGGGCGCATCTTCGGCGCGCTCGCGGCAGGCGCGCAACAACACCGCCTCGCCGTCCCACACCCGGGTCAAGCGGAGCTCATCGACCAGCACTTCAGGCTCGCTCGAACATGGATTCTTCAGACGAACCAGCCGTCGTTGGGCGTCTACGCCGGTCAATAGCGCAGCGTTTCCGTCGTTCAATACCAGCACGACCGGCCCTGTCTCGCCGAGGCGAAACAGATTGCGCCAACGGATCCGGACGGCGCGCGACCAAAGGCCGCCGGCCTGGGCCCACTCCGACAGCGCGGCGGCAGTCACGTTGTCAGATCTGCGGAACTCTTTCTCGTCTAGCTCAATGCCGTGATAGCGCGCGGCTTGCATTGTCGCGGCCAGCGGGGAGTCAGGCGCCACCATCTCATGCGAATTCATTCTTGCGCTCCGCTCCGTGCGCATTTCGTTACTTGGCCAGCTCAGCTCGGACGAACGGGCGGCGGCCATCGGCCGCCTCCCAATAGTCATCAGGAATGCTGAAGCTGCGTTATCGGCATGGTGTGAGAGGTACCGTCGAGGCTGTTCGTGGCCGCTCCAACGGTGCTGTTCTGGGTCTGATCAGTCGCGGCGCCGCGTTGGTTGCTGACTTGCGAGGGAACCAACGAACCCGAACCGCTCAGCACACTTCGAACTTCGCTACTCCACAACCGCTGAGGGAATGCTGAGTCAGGATTTTCACCGGCGAGGCCGCGTTGGAGAAAACCCAGATGCTCGAGGCTACCACAGACGTCCGCCGTACGAATTGGGATCGGGCTTCCGGAGCTTCCGCCTGTGCTAACCGTGGTCCCGCTCGAGCTTGTTTCGTTGGCCCCCGTGCCCGAGGCCCCGCTGTTGCCGCCGGCAGCGCCTGCGATTCCCGTGCTGGCGGTCGGGCTCGTGGTGGTGCCGCCGGAGCCGGCGTCGTTGGTACCGGTGTCTGAAGTGCCGGCTGAACCAGAACTGGACGTCGACGAGCCGGAGCTTGATCCGCCACTCGCGGCAAGGGACTCAGCCACCTGCAGATGCTGCTCGAGCACCGGGAGTGATTGCCTGGCAAAAGCGCCGACGGGATCATTCTCCTGACCGACGAACGCGAATTGCACGATTTCCTTCACGTGATCGACGACCATATCGCGCGCGAAATGGGTGTCGAACTGAGCTCCCGACAATCGGCTCAGCTCCTGCAACGTTGCGCGCTGCTCCGCGTCCGGCTGGCTTGGAACCGCTATTCCCATAGATTGCGCCAAGGCCTCAGCTTCCTGAAGATTGGCGGTGTGGTCCGCCACCAGTGTCTGACCGAACTGCTTGGTCTGCTCCGAACCGCCGTTCTGTTCCGCAAGCTGTCCCACTTGGATCTCCGCAAGATCACCCCGAATGGCTTCGCGCAGGAATGCGGCGTCGACCTTGGCATTTTCGGTGCTCGTCTCCCCCGTCGGCGTGCCACCACCGCCTGCAGTGTTCGTGCTTGTGCCCGACGTGCCGGTCGCCCCGCTCGTACCGTCTCCAGCTCCCATGATCATGGTCTCTCCCGTTGTGATTCCAGCGCCTGCGGCGTTCCCACCCACGCCTGGGCTGTCGGCCGCCCCGCTCGCGCCGCCACTCGTGTTAGTGCCGGTCGCTCCCATTGTGGTGCCGCCAGCACCTGCGGTGTTCGTACCCGCTTCCGACGTGCCGCTCGCACTGTTGGAATCGGAGGTAGCAGCCGAGCTCGTTCCGCCGCTCGCGGCGAGCGACTCAGCGGACTGCAAATGCCGCTCGAGCACTGGGAGAGATTGCCGTGCAAAATCGCCGACTGGATCAGCTTTCCAAGCCTCGAATGCGAACTGGACGATCTCTTTGACGTGATCGACAACCATGTCCCGTGCGAACTGCACATCGAACTGGCTTCCTGACAAACCGCTCAGCTGCTGGAGCATCGCGCGTTGCTCCGCGTTTGGCTGCGAAGGAGCCGCTATCCCCAACGATTGCGCGAGCGCCTCGGCCTGCTGAAGATTGGCCGTATGGTCAGTCACGAGCGTTTGTCCGAACTGCTTGGTCGCCGCCGAGCTGCCATTCTGCTCCGCGAGCTGGCCGATCTGGATCTCGGCCAGATCGCCCTGAATGGCATCCTGCACGAAAGCACGTTCCACGCGGCCCGCTTCCGAAGAAGTCCCCCCGCGCGCCCCCTCCGTCGGGCTTGATTGCAGCTGTCCACACTCGCCGCGAGCGGTTGCGGGCTCGGAGATGTTTCCGGAGTTTCCAACAAACCTAATCATGCTGTCTCCACTTCAACTATCTGAGGAGTTCGGTTACTTCCAGTTCGGCAACGACGACCGAACGTCATCCTCAAGGATGACTACATTTTTGGGCCTCTACAAAACTCGATCGTGTGACTGATCGGTTCGCCAGATACGGCCCACATGCCGGCATTCTGGATGCCGCGATGAGTCGGCGCATTGACTCATGTAAATGGAGATACGAATGTCGTTGCGATATGCGAAAATCTTAATGCAAGCTAACTTTGGGCCTAAGCATGAAAGGAGCTATGTCCGCATCCATGTTTAAACGCAGTCAATGCTGATCGCTCTGTGCAAAACAGTGATCACGACCGCCCGGAAGGCATGCTGTCGTGCGCGGCATCCAAGCTGCCGATCGTAAGCGCCGTCCTGGCGCCATCTTCCGCCAGGGATCATTGTCGGTGGTCGGAGAATGAGGAGCTTCAACACATGACATGACTATTTATCCAGGCCTGGAGCCGGCGCCTCGCGGCGGATTGGTTCACTGGCGCGGGGCGGCGACGCGAGTGGAGCGCGAACAGGAGGCTGCGATCTTGGCCGAGAGCTACGCAGCGACCAGCAACGCTTGCAACGCCGCCCCGCGGCATGGAGTGACGCCAGGGAGTTTGTTCACATTTGACGGAGCGCGGCTCGGGGTCAGGCGGCAGCGGGACGAGGAGATGGACCCACATGCCCGCCCTGGCGTTGCTTCGCGATATCAGTTGCCTTGAGACCTATGATGTCCCAAAACCCCCCTCGACTGATTGATACCGAGTTCCTCCGCGTCGCCTATCTGGAAGAGGGGCCGTCGGACGGCTGGCCAGTCGTCCTCGTTCACGGCTTTCCGTATGACGTGCACGCGTTCGAGGCCGACGCGCACCGCCTGGCCGCTATCGGCGCTAGGGTCATTCGACCGTATGTTCGCGGCTACGGCCCCACCCGCTTTCTGTCCGACAGAACGATAAGGAGCGGCCAGCAGGCCGCCCGCGGGCTGGATGTCGTCCAATTGATAACCGCCCTGCAGCTGACCCGCCCGATCCTTGGTGGCTTCGATTGGGGCGGCAATGCATGCTGCGTCGTCGCCGCGCTCTGGCCGGAGCAGGTCGGCGGTCTAGTTTCATACGCCAGCTACGACATTATCGATGTGGAGCAGCAGAGGTCGGCCTTCGCACCCTCGCTCGAGCGCGTCTGCTGGTATCAGCACCTCTTCCAATCAGAGCGGGGCCGAGCCTGCCTGCAAGAAAGCCGCGTGGAGATCAGTCGGCTGCTGTGGCGCGAATGGTCACCTGGCTGGACGTTCGATATGGCCACCTTCGACCGGACGGCCCGCGCATTCGACAACCCCGATTTCGTCGAAGTCGTGATCCACGCCTACCGCTGCATGCACGGCCACGCCGCAGGTGATCCCATGTTTGAGCCGCTTGAAAACCGACTTGCGGGACGTCCTCCAATCACGGTGCCTTCCGTGACGATCGATGGTGCCGCCGACCCTCTCAAGCCGGGCGGCACCCTGGATCACGCACGCCTGTTCACTGGCCCTCACGAGCATCGAACCCTGCCGGTCGGGCATAACGTTCCGCAGGAAGCGCCAGGCGCTTTCACCGAGGCGGTAATGACGGTACGAACTTGGCAGACTTAGCTCGTAGCTGGATTAGCGGAGTGTAATCTGCCATCCGCGACTCTTGATGATCGGGTCGAGGAGTTGCCGGACGACGAGGCAGCATGGCGCGAGCACCAGCTTTGTTGGCGCGCTGTTCAAGGACACGGGCGGCAAGCTTCGCCCAGCGCCACGAGTCGAGCTTATGTCGGGAAGCGATCGGCCGAGGCGATGCGGACGCTGCGCCTGCTGCCGATGCGCACGATCGCTGGCTATACCGCATCCTGGCCGGCCTATTGTTACGAATTCGAGGATTTGCTAGCGCAGCAGGGCGCAGGCAGGGCGAATGTCCTAATAGACCCGATAGAGGATGCCTCCGGCTCGATACCGCTAAAAGTGCCGGACCCAGGCGAGCCAAAAGGGTGCTTCGGAAATCCCTTTGAATCAAATAGCGACGCCTGTTCGACGCTATTGCTGTCGAAGAAGCCGTTTCAGGCCGGCACAAGCGCTTGGTTCCTGATCTTTTAACTCTCTACAATCTTAATCGTCGAGGCGCCGCCTCGGACAGAAAAAATGAAGAGTTGGCCGGGAGAGCTGTCCTAGCGGCAAATAGCGCAGCACACATGCGAGAGGACCACAATTCATGAGGACTTGGAGAGCGGCCTTGTCGCTTGCCGTATCAGAACAGCCGAACCACCGTATGAGCGCGAGGAGGATTGGGCCGCGAGCTACATAGCTAAGTCGGAAAAATATGCCACGCCACTCGGCAAGCCGTTTGTCATCAACTGTGGTGCTAATCTTCTGAGTGCGGCCATCGGCCACTGTGACGTTGCTTACGCGGTATATCCCGGCGTCGGTGTGAGCTATCGATTTCGACCTTACTACGGCCTAAGTCCGATCCCGATCAACCAGGCAATTACGTACGACAGGTTGCTTCGCGAGGTCATCGGACACGCCCTAGTCAAGGACTGTCCTTGGCCAAACCAGTGACTTATACCCCAAGTTAGCGGGTTGTCCGCTTCTGGGCCCTAAGGCGAAGTCTAAGCTGCGATTGAGGATGTCCGCTCACGTGTCAGAGGCGGTCGACGCGGTCGGCTCTTCGTCGAAAGGCTGAATTGGCCGATGCTGGGAGAGTTCGGCGCTATGCCTGCTGAGTGGCGCCGCGGCAGTGATCGCGCTGTCGAGAACGGTTGGCTATGGCCGCATGAGAGCGGCACCCATTACCGCATCACAGACACGGGCAAAGACCTGTTCGCCTGATTGCCCAGCGGGTTAGGAACAAAAAAAGCGCGAAGCGTCGGTCCATTGTCCCGGTTGTCCGGGACATATAGCCTCGGCTCGCGTCCGGGGCATATAAGCCTCGGCCCTCGCAGAGCACCCCCCGCCCGTGCGAGGCCGCTTTTTCGGACCGGTTCGATGAGACGCATCCGCCCTCCGCAACCACCGAAGCGCCTGACGGCCGCCCCATGACCGATGCTGATTTTCGCGAGCTGCACGACCAGATCGCCGACTTCGACGACGTCGAATGGATCGACGACGGTACACGCGAGATCGTTGAGCTCTTCATGCCGGAGCTCGCTGACAAATTGCCAAATCGAAAAACAGAGACCTTTGATCAGGCTTTCGGCAGGATGGGCGGTGCAGCCGGTGCGGAAACATCCGAAGCGCAGGAAGAGCGCGATCAGACGTCCGCGTTGAGACCTAACCCGCAACTCGGAAGGCGAGAGCGGCTCTCCACCGAAAGCTGCCCTTCCAATTCGCCGATGATCTCCTCGTCCGGTCCGCACCAATCAGCGGCCGTGCACTCAAGGTGTTGATAATTGACGAGGGAATTCGAAATCCGCTGTTATCATATGAGATTGTCGGAACAAAGCGGTTCGGGAAACTTCGGCAGCCAGGGCATGCATGCTTTCTCTTGAGGGGCCCCAATGCCGTCCACCATTGAACCGCTCGTTTCCGCTCATGTACGTATGAAGAACCGGCGAGCGCTAGAGAATATGAGAGAACTTCGGCGCCAGTTGCTGCAAAACGTGCACTCCGCGGCCAGCATCGATCCACGCCACGCTCTAAAAGACATTTATGACGATCTGCGAGCGATCGAAGAGGGGTTGGAGCAATTTCGATAGGACTGTGCCTGCAATGACCAACAAGATCCAACCATCGCCGGTTGGAACAACTCCAAGCCCCCTAACCTGCGAGCGCTGCGGGACGTCGGCGCGGCTGGCGGTCGCCCCCATCTTCGATCCCAAAGCGAACCGGCCGGTGCGGGTCTATGCCTGCGGCGACTGCGGCCACCTGACCTGGCACGAGCGGCAGGACGCGCCGGCCTAACCTACATTATACTAGCGGAGGGGCTGGTCAGACCGGAGTTCGGGATGGCTGTCAAACTGCAGGTGTGGATCGAACAATAGGTCGAGCCCGTGCGTGGGCGCACCGGACGCGGCGCCGAGCTCACACAAAGATGCTGCAACGGTCGTATGAGCGATTCCAGGTATCGGAGGCGCTCCTGCGTCTCCGGTTGCCGAGAGTTTGGCATCCACAGCGACCAAAATCGCAGACGGATAACGACGCCACTTAGGAACGAATTGATCGGTGGAGCGTCGCCAGCTCGCCCCGACCGCATAAGGGGCACTCGCCCTTAACCCCGTGCATCATACCCTGCGTGCACGGGGTTTTCTTTTGTGTAGCGCCGATCCGAAGTAACGAAGCCGCAGATCACGTCAACAGCGGTCATGCCCGCCGACAGGAACGAATTGCAGGTTCTACTCTTTGAAATACTGGTCTGTGGCTGGATAGCTCGACTTCAGCTTCCCGCCATCCACCCGGGACGGCCCGTCGTCGGATGCGCGCGTCTGGTGATGGGCCGGCTCTCGCCGCGCCGAGCAGCGCGCTGGCGACCTAGAGAACGCCTGGCAGTGGAAGTGTGAGAGCGGCACATGTCAAGCTTAACGCCCTCGGGCACAGACCTTCGTTGATCGCCACGCCGTAGGAACTAAATTAAATCCGAAGCGTCGGCTAACTGCCCCGCCCCCACGGGGCAGCGCGCGCGTAAGGCCCTGTGCGGTCCCCTGCCCCCAGCATCCGCACGGGGCCGATCATCGCGACAGCGAATGTCATGATGCGCCACCCCAAGCAGCCACACCTAACTGAAAAATGTCAGCTTTGCGGCTATAAGTAGTAGCCAATGTGTTCCCACAAGCTCCGGCAATTAGTTTAGACTCGTCCTACTTTCCGTTCTTGTGGCCGGGGTTTAGAGGGGTGTCATCACCGCGCGGCTATGGGCGTCCATCGCACAGAGAGACGCTACTGCGCTCCCGCCTGCTCGGAGTAAGCGCATGCCAGTCGATACCAGGGAAATCATTATTCCAACGGCAAGTGCGCCAACGATCAAGTGCGATCGTTGTGGCGCTCAGCCGAAGCTCTTAACGAGGATGCTAGACCCCCGACAGGGGACCATTCTTCGCATATACATGTGCCCGTGTGGCGAGCAAACATGGACCGCGAGCCGAGAGTAAGGCCGCCTCGCTTGGCGGCTCTGTTTTCCAGCGTGCATTGGGCCATGTATTCGGCGAGAAGGTGGGGACCGCTCGGCTTGCGGCGCGCGCCGCTCTGGCCTGAAACGTGCTCAGAAGCCGTTTGGCCGTCGAGGAGAGACGTACCAACTCGTCGTTATCGACCGGGTCGCCCCGGAGCATTGCCGTTCGCCGGCTGACCCGTCGCCGTGGGATCTAACGTTCAGCAAGGCCATCCTTGATCTGTGCATCAGCCACGGTGATGCTGGGATCGTCCTCCACAAACCTGAAACTCAGGCGGCGGTCGAATATCGACTGCTCGGGCACGAGCCGGCGGAACTCGTTGAAGGCCATTGCAATACCCCGGTCGAGCTCAAGATCGTTGATCGGATATTCAAAGAAGTGCTCGCTGTCGAGCATCGCAATCATCCTACGCACCGCCATTTCAGTTCTCCGAGGGGCCAGGGCTCATTGGTCAAGGTCATCAAGTAGATGCAGCGTGCTTCGTTCCTGGGCGAGAAGGCGGTCACCCTCTTAGGTTGCAGTCTGTTGACGGTAGCTGGCCAAGAGCTTGAGCAGATGCGCGGCCTGAGACTTGCAGGCCTGCGCGGGGTCCTGCGGCAGCGCGATCACACACGCGACGCCATCTTGCGAGGCGGTGTTCTTCAGCAGCCATTCGACCTCCGAAGGCGTGCCGCGGATGCGGACCGAATGCGCGACGATGAACCGACCGTCCGGCATACGGCCGATCTTCGTGCCGACCGTCCAGTCCGGGTCATTGCCTTCCGTCTTCGGCGTTGCCGCCAAGTCCCAGCCGCGAACAAACTGCGTCCCCTTCGGGATCGCGTCGACCACCTGGCACCATTCGCGGCGAAAGAGCAGGCCTGCAGCGGCGAGGATTTTCCAGTTCCCGCCGAGAAGCCGCTCGCGCTCGACCAGCGGCAGCGCCATCAGATTGGCAATGTAGCGGGATCCGCAGCCATCAAAGCGCGGTTCTCCGTGACCTTTGCCGGGATGAACGTCAGCGACTTCGGCGGAATCGGCGCCTGGTTGCCGTTCTCATCCGGCGCGGTGTGCGCGGCCAGATCCTCCGGGCGATCGGCCCAAATGATCTCGTAGCCGACGCGGACAAAGCCATCGAGGAAGCCGCAAAGGTTCATGGCTACAACACGCCAGACGGCATGGAGCTGGCGACCCTACGCACGCGCCGTCCGAGGGACCCCGAGCTCGGCGAGCTCATCAAGCATTGGCAGACTGAGGCCAGGGCGCTGGGGTTCGAGGTTGGCCGGAGCTTCGATCAGATGCGCGTCATTGCTAGCGGACGCTCTCACGCAGGAACAGCAGAGCCATGCCTCCTCCCGGGTTACGCAGGCATCAGCGCAACGGTTTCTGCAGCTGCTACGCCGGCCGAGCACCAGAGCGCCGCCCAGCTCGGTTCGACGCTCGCTGCTACTCGCAGCTCTAGCAGCAGGAGCAAGTCTGGCTGCAAAATCTGTTGCTGCTGAAGAAGATCAGCCTGGCAGCAACGAGCGACCGCAAAAGGGTGACTTTCTCGTTCACTTTGAAGGAGAACATGCGGGCGGAAATCATCACTCCGAGCGATCTCACAGTCGGCGGGCCGCCTGTGCACGCTTGGCCGAAGGACCCGAAATCGTCAGTGATCCGCAGGGGCTCGCGGCTCAACGAGATTGTTCTCATAAGGCTTGATCCGGGCGAACTCGACGAGAAGTCTCGATCGCGATCGGCCGACGGCATTGTCGCCTATTCGCTGATTTGCACTCACGCCGGCTGTCCGGTCTCGCAGTGGGTTAAGGCAGCAGAAGGCGACAAAGAATATTTTGAAATGTCCATGTCACAACTCGGAATTCACTCCACGAGAAAGCGCGCAAGTCGTGTTCGGACCGGCGCCCCGCCGTCTGGCGGCGCTTCGGCTCGCAATCGCCAATGGGTCGCTCACAGTGGCTGCAGCATTCGTAGGAAAAGTGGGCGCCTCGCAGGGGTAGCGGTAGCGCGGTCGCCGAGATCGTTTAACTGAACGGCATTCCATCACGGCGCATGGTGCGAATTCGATCCGCCAAGTCGCAAGAGGCCTTGCTACAGCCGACAGCAATCGGTGATCGAGCGAACAGCACCGCCTGACGCGGGCTGCATCGTGCAAGCCCGCATTGTGGAAACTGCAGCATCGCGGCCTTCAAGGCAAAACTGCAGAGTCCCAGAGGCTCCCTATCATCCTAACTTAGGTTGTGCAGTCTCCTGATCCAATATCTGCGTGGGCTTGTTATGTGTCGGCCGAGTACCCACTTTTAGGAGGCCACCGCGCTGCTCGTGGCTTCTATCGGTGATGAGAACGCTAGTTGCGCTCCGCCGAAAATAGGAGCACCACCATGTTGAAGCAATTGCCAAAGCTTGAGTATCGTCTGTCGCAAGAAGCAAGCAATTTGCGTAAGCAGGCCGAGGGCATGCGGGAAGGAATCTATCGCGACGAACTTCTTCGCAAGGCGAATCAAATGGGTGTTGCCATTCAGGTCAATTACTGGCAACAGGTTCCGGCCCCCGTGCCACCCGGGTCGGGGCTTCGCCCGACGCGTTCGGCGATGGGCCGGTTCTCGTAAGGCCGCCTCAGTGGACGGCCTCTTTTGTGCCAAGTGAGCAGTGTCTGCTCCCGGTCGATTCCGTTGAAAAAGTCGGCAGTTGCGACGCAGAGATATCGATGATTCAGTCTGTCTAATTGGGCAGGACTGAAGATCATGATGGGGCATCGGCAAGTCGAACAGGCTGCGTTGTTCTATGAGTTCTCGCTAGAAAGGCACATCCCAGCCGACCACCTCCTGCGGTCGATCGATAGGTTCGTCGACCTGGAGGACCTGCGACGGGAGTTGGCACCGTTCTACAGCAACATCGGGCGGCCCTCGATCGATCCGGAGCTGATGATCAGGATGCTCCTGATCGGCTATTGCTTCGGCATCCGATCGGAGCGGCGGCTCTGTGACGAAGTCCACCTCAATCTGGCATACCGCTGGTTTTGCCGTCTGGGTCTGGACGGGACTGTCCCTGATCACTCGACGTTCTCGAAGAACAGGCACGGCCGCTTCCGTGAGAGCGATCTCTTCCGCCGCGTGTTCGAGGCCGTCTTGCGCCGGTGCATCCGGGAGCGCCTGGTCGGCGGCGAAGGATTCGCGGTCGACGCGAGCCTGATCAAGGCGGATGCCAATCGGCAGAAGGGCATCGAAGGCGACAAGGGGCTTCCACCGGAGGCTGCCAGCCGAGCGATCGATGAATATCTTGCTGTTCTTGATGATGCCGCGTTCGGCGCCGCGACGGAGGTCACGCCCAAGTTTGTGTCGCCCTCCGACCCAGCGGCACGCTGGACGGGAGCGCACGGCGGCCAAGCCTTCTTCGCCCTACTCGACGAACTATCTGGTCGACGTCGAGAATGCGATCATCGTCGATGTCGAGGCGACCACGGCGATCCGCCAAGCAGAAGTGTTGGCCGCCAAGCGCATGATTGAGCGTTCACTCGAAAGGTTCGATCTTTATCCAAGCCGGCTTCTCGGCGACAGTGCCTATGGCTCCGCTGAGATGCTCGGGTGGTTGGTCTACCAGCAGGGGATCGAGCCGCACGTGACCGTCTTCGACAAGTCGGCCCGCACCGACGGGACTTTCTCGCGCGAGGCCTTCACCTACGACTATGCTGCGGACGTCTATCGCTGCCCCGATGGCAAAACCCTCACCACCACAGGGAGGCCGGTGAACGACCATAGGACGATCCTCTACCGCGCGAGCAAGCACGATTGTCAAGCATGCTCTCTGAAAAGCAGGTGTTGCCCCAACACCCCGGCCCGGAAAGTTCCACGCTCGATCTACGAGGGCGCTCGCGACATGGCGCGCGAGATCGCAAGCTCATGGGAAGGCCGCACTTCACGCCGGCTCCGCAAGAAGATCGAGATGCTGTTCGCGCATCTCAAGCGCATTCTCAAGCTGGATCGGCTGCGCCTAAGAGGACCGAACGGCGCACGCGACGAGTTCACCCTCGCGGCCACCGCTCAGAACCTTCGTAAGATGGCCAAGCTGATCCCGATGCCTGCACCGACGCCCGCGTGAACCCCACCAAGCCAAATTCGTTCGTGGAACAGCGGTCTTTCGCGACGAAACTACTGCCGACTTTTTCAACGGAATCGGTCCAAAGGCGGCCTTCGGACTTCGGACTGCCCACTCTGGTTGATCCGTAAGCGCACATGCTGGCACAGACCAGGAGGTCCGAAACGAGGCCAACACGCGACATGAGGCCGCCACGTGATTAGCACAAGGTCAGTCGCCTTCGCCTCGAACTCTCGCAAGGCCTGTTCGGCGTCCGCTCCCAGCTATTTCTTCTTTGCCGGTCCAAAATCCGGCTGCCAGGCGGCTTCCTTGCGGTTCGGAGCTGCGGCGATCACTTTGGCTTTTTCCTTCTTCGGCTTCTTGGCTTCCCGATTGCCGCGCTGCTGGCCCTTCGCCATGTCGCTCTCCTTTGATTTGCGTTCGTCGAATTCATCCAACTGAAGCACCCGTCCGCCGCGTGCACACCCTGACGTTCATATTTCTCGCGCAGCAGTTCCTGGCGAGGCGAAGCACCATCGCGCCGCGGCCCAGATTGGCTGCCGCACCGTATTCGTCGGTCCCGCTGACAGATACGGCACGCGGGCTGACCTAGCCATTAAGGACGGCCGATGCGCACACGAGAAGCAAAAGAAACAGTGGTACGATCACTGGCGGCACGATCCATTCCGAGATGCGAAAACGCGCTATCGAACGCTCCTGCGAAGCTTTCGGCGGGAGCACACGCGCCCCTCAGTCATCGATCGATGCCGTTGGAGGTGCGGTGATGGGCGTAACCTTACGCCTGCGTCACGGCAATAGCGAGCGCTAAAGTGCCTCGTCTTCGAAGGCCTCCTGCGGCATCGTCGCGAGGCCGCATGGTGGGATGGTGCTGGCTATTGCGCAAGCGCTCTCGAGGGTCGCGGCCGGCGCGAATGGCGAGGCTGCGGACAATGCGCGCACCGTCGCCTCGCAACTCGACCAGGTGGCAAGCGCGTCGGCTGAGGTTCGTCGAAGGGCGGATGCCGCCATCGTGCCGTCCCTGAACTACGATCTTGACCGCCTTCGAAAAGACGCTCTTGGCCCAACCGACTGCAACGGAAAGCCTGCCTGCCGACTTGGTCCACGACTGGCAGTTGCCGGACGGGCCCGCGCCGTGCAGGCGCTAACCAAAGACGATGCCAACGATGTCGGCGTGCTGCGAAATTCGCTGAGGCCGTCCTTGCCGCCGAATCCGCCACGGCGGGAGCTGCGATTAGCTATTGCGAGTGCGCCAGGATCGTGACCCGCGCCTTCGTGGAGGCCGTCACGCGCGGGATCGAATGGATTGCTGAGGGAGGCTCATATCTGCTGCTCCGTTGATCGAGTTGCTATGCATCGAGCACGCGCGTGAAGAACCAATAGCTGCCGAGCGCAGCAATAAGCGCCGAAAGCAGGTAAACCAAACCTGCGGCCCTTACCGGTTTGCTCCTATCGACCGCCGTAAGCTGGTCAAGGGCGATCAGCACGGGAACGACCATTGCGACGATCGCAACCTGGCCGATCTCGACGCCGATGTTGAAGGCGGCAAGCGCCGGGGCGACAGCGTTGGTCGGCAGCCCGATTTCCCGAAGCGCACCAGCAAAGCCGAAGCCGTGAATGAGCCCGAATGCAAGAGTAACCCGCCAGCGGCCGTCGATATCGCGGGTGAAGAAGTTTTCCATCGCGACGAATATGATGGACGCGGCGATGGCGGGCTCGACGACGGAGCTGGGAATGACGACGATCTGGAGCGTCGCAAGCGAAAGAGTTATGGAATGAGCAACCGTAAAAGCGGTCACGACCTTGATCACAGGCACGAGCCGGCGGGCCCACAATACGACGGCGACCAGAAAAGCGAAGTGGTCATAACCTAAGAAGATGTGCTCGATTCCGGCGAGGAGATAGCGCTCCATCGTCGAGAGCAGTGACGGCGCAGGCGCTGATAGCGTGACCGTGGTATTGGCGGCGTCAAGCAGCCCTTGCTGAGCATTGTCGCCCGTCCCGATCAGCACCACCTGGCGCGCTGCGGCATCGACGTCGGTCAACACCGTCGACCGGTAGACGATATCGCCGTCGACATCGCCGCACCCAAAGCGGTTGCGGAAGATCACGCCGTCGCCATCGGGCACGAGCGCGGGCTCGTCCGGCACGCAAGCCTTGCCGTCGGTGGTGGCCACGGCAATATGCGCAGCGACGTAGGCGATGATGAGTGCGGCCGACGCCTGAACCAGCGCCGGATCGACCTGATCGCGCGGCGCATCGAAAATCCTGGTCCCGGCGAGGCGGTCGGCATCGCTGCCCTTTAGTCCCACCTCGATACTGACGCTACGATTGTCTCCCAATGTGACGCGTGCAGTCGAGAGATTGACTTGATGTGCCCGGGCCTCAACCATCACACCAAGTGCAACCGCCAGTTCCAGCAGCACGCGCCGCAGTCTCACGAGCCTGCTCCGACGGTCTTGAGAAGCTCCGTAAGACGCTTCGGCTCGAACTCCGCCACGGTGACGATCGCGCCACCGGGCGCCAGCCGGGCATAGCGATCGAGCCGGTCGGCAGGCGCGCCGAATTCAAGCCGCGCTAGAACTGTCGAGCTATCGCGCGCATAGAACAGTACGATCATGGTCGGCAAAGCGAGGCCGTATCGGGCGAGGTGCGCTGCATCGCCCGGCGCGACGTGCGCTTCGGCCACGGCCGGATCGAAGCCGCTGAAGACAGCATCGATGATCCTCGCCTGAGCCGGATCGGCGATATGAGCGTTGCCGCCGAGGCCATGGGTGTGCTGGCCGAGGTGCCTGAACCAGTTTCCGGCAGGGTCACGCTCGAAGCGAGTAAGCTTGCCACCCGTCACGATCTCGATCGCCCACACCTGCGCCATCGAGATGGGCAATAAGAGAGCCGTGCTACGGTTCGCGGCGGCGGAGCCGGCCCTGTCCTGCAGCCGCCGTGCCATGTCGAACAGGAGACGCCACTCCTCCCCGACATGGCGCGGCATCAGGTAGACCGTCGGAGCGCCAGCGAGCCTGATATAATGCGACGTGCCGGCCGGGTTTGGCGTGCCAAAGTTCACGGTTGCTGCGACCGCGGCAGCGGTCTCGATCACGGCAACCTCGGCCGGTGGATCAAGCCCGAACGCCGCAAAGCTCTCAGAGCGGAGCTCGGCAGCGGAGATCTCGCGCGACGCTTCGCTGATGTTGAGGAACTTCAACGCTGTCTCGATGTGCGCGGCAAGCTCGGCCGGCGCCGCGTCGTCCACCCCTTCCATGGCCCACCCGTTTGGCCCGCGCCACAATGCGACGCTTTCGGCGCCGGAGCGAATGGCGATACGTTCAATCTCGGTTGGCGCAATGCCAACCAGCCCCTTGGACGCGGACGCTGGATTGCCGTGCAGGCCCGGCCATTGCCCGGACATGACCAAGGCGACAAGAAGCGCAAGCAGCACGGCGAGCGCGAGCGGCGTTGTCCATCGCGCAGCCGGCAGCGTCCCCGCCCTCACCGCCGCCTCCACCACATTGCCAGACCGAACAGCGCCGTGCTGAGCGGCAGCACCATCTCAAGCACGACGAAGGTGTTGCGCATCTGGGCGCTGGTCAGCACGATTTCGGGCAGATTGTATGTTCGCGGGGCGATGTTCGGCGACGGGTCGTCCTCGGCAAGCCAGCGCATGATGCCGATGGCCAATTCGCCATTGGAAACATAGGAAAAATATTCGTTGGTCGCGAATTTGCTGGTGCCCGATATCACCAGCCGGAAATGCTTGTCAGGAGAGGCGCCGGGAAAACTTCCCTCGATCGCGACCGCCAGCGCCTGCGCGCCGTGCTCGACCTCAGCAGGAGCCGCCACGCTCGCTGGGACCATCATGCCGCCTGCAGCGGAAGCCGGCCGCAGGTAGCTGTCCTGGGTGCTGGCGGCAAGGACGCTGCCCATCACCGTCGCCGGTGGCCGGCTGAAACGAATCGGCCGCACTTGCGCAAACACTGTGAGCGCCAGTCGTGCCGTGATCGGATGCGACGGATAATAAGGTACCGCCACCTTGTCCGGATCAGTGCGAAAATGATTTAGCGGATCGATGACGATCGCGGGCTCGCTTGATAGGCCGAGTGGGGTCAGCAAGCGGCTCTGCAGATCCGCTTCGATCGGGAACTGCGGATCGATCAACATCAGCAGCCGTCCGCCGCGGCTTAGATAGTCGGCCAGAAGATCTGCTTCGCCCGCGGCAAATGCCGTTCGTGGACCGATCTCAGCGACTACGGCGCAATCGTCCGGAATGGCATTCGCCGTCGCCATCACCAGCGGGCGCATGGCAAAGCCAATCTCGTTCAGCGCCAGCTGCAGGCGGTCGAGTTGCTCGGGCTGGGCGACCAGTACGTCGCCCGCGCCCGGCACATCGTGCCCTCTCAGCGTTTCGACATGACTGAAATGATAGTGGTCCGGTGTCGGCCGGAATGTCTCACCATGGCCGGTCACGAAGCAGACCGTCTCGGCGCGCTCTCGAAGCACCCGCAGCGCGGCGTAGCCGAGTCCCGCCGCGTCGGTGACATTTTCCACGAGCACTTTGCGATCGGCAGCCTGCAGCACCGCGGTGTTATAGGCATGCACGCCGATATCGCGCGCAAGCCCTGGTTCCTTATCGAGATCGATGGCACGGAAGGTTAGCAGCGGATGGTTGCGTGCCGCGGCCTGGATCATGTCCCGCACGCGGTGTGCGTTAGGGTCGCTGGTATTATAGAAATAAACCAGCGACAGCGGCGACCGCAGCGCGTCGACGACGTCAGTCAGTTGCGCCGGCGGCGTGTTCAGTCCTTCGCGGGTTGCGTCGAAGTGCACGTCGTGGCGATAGAGAGCCACGTTGGCACCAACGACAACCCCGAGCGCGCCGCTGACGATCAGGGCGTTCGCGGCGAAAGCGGTCCACCACGAGCCGCGGCCGCGCAGCGGCAGGCGCACCGCCAGCGCGAACAGCGTCAGCAGGATCAGCGCCCATGCCGCGAACAAGAGGCTGTTTGCGATCCGCGCGGCAAACCCCGCAAAGCCGAGTGCGCCGAGCACGACAGCGGCGGCGATCAGGGCTGCGACGATAAGATCGAATCGGGCGAGCCGCGACATTCTGTGCCCCCTAACGCCGCGCCAACGCCCGTACGGTCAACAGCAGCGTCAATAAGGTAACGCTCAGAAAAAAGCCAATGTCAGAGAGATAGATCGAGCCCACGGCAAACGGGCGGAAGTGCACCGCAAGCGAGAGGTTCACCACCAGCGTGTCCGCCGGGCTCGGCAGCAGCCAACCGAAATTATCGATGATCCACAACAGCAGGAAGATGCTGAGCGAGATCAACGCGGCGATGACCTGGTTGGCCGTGAGCGCCGACGCCAAGAGCCCGGTGCCGATCAAGGCTGAGCCTAACAGCAACAGCCCAAGGTAGCCGCTATAGATCGGCCCGAAATCGGGATCGCCGAACCAGGCCAGCGCCGCCGCGTAAGCGCTCGAGAGCAAGAGCATGACGACGATCAGGCTCATGCTGGCGAAATACTTTGCCAACACGATGGCAACCTCGGATACTGGGGAGGTCAGCAGCACCTCCAGGGTGCGCAATTTTCGCTCCTCAGCCAACAGCCGCATGGTAATCAGCGGCGCGGTCAGCATGAACAGCACGAACATCTGGAAAAAGACATGCACCATGCTGGGCTGGTGACTGATGAACAGGGTGAGCGTGAAGCTGTAGCCCATGATCAACAGGAAGACTGTCATTGCAGCATAAGCGATTGGAGACGAAAACAGCGCCATCTCCTCCTTGCGCAACAGAGTTGCAAAGCTCCTCATGCCGCTACCCTCGGCGATCGCCGGGTCAGATCGAGGAACACGCTCTCAAGATCCGGACGGATTTCGGTCAGTTCGGAGATCACGACGCCAGCGCCGGCTAGCGCCGCGGCGACCTCCCCTGCAACTGGGGCACCCGGCTCGACCATGATCAGATAACGCCTCGGGCCTGGTCCGGCGCCGGATTCGACTACGACATCGCGCACTCCGGGAATGGCGGAGACGAGACTTCGGAAGGTCCCCTCTGCAGTCAAGCTGCCAACACGCAACATCGTCCCTTGGGCTTTCTCTTTCAGAGCGTCGGCGCTCAGAAGCCTGCCATCGAGCAGAATCATGACGCGAGAGGCGATCTTTTCGATCTCGGGCAGGATATGCGAGGCGATCAGCACCGTATGGCTTCCCGCCAGCGATTGGACGAGATCGCGAACGGCGATGACCTGATGCGGATCGAGCCCGCTGGTGGGCTCGTCGAGCACCAGCAGTTGTGGATTTGCCAACAGCGCCTGCGCGATCGAGACGCGCTGGCGGAAGCCGCGGGAGAGTTTCGCCGTGAGCAGTTTCAAGACCCCGGTGAGGTCAAGCCGCTCGGCTGCGGTATGCACCGCAGCCTTTGCGGCCTGCCCGCGCAATCCTCTGAGATTGGCCATCAAGTGCAGAAACTCGCCAACCCGCATGTGATCATAGAGCGGCGCGTCCTCCGGCACATAGCTGATCACGCGGCGCACCGAGAGAGAGTCTGCCACGACGTCATGGCCGGCGATCTCGATGCGGCCGGAGGACGGCACGAGATATCCAGCCAGCATGCGGAAGATCGTGCTCTTGCCCGAGCCGTTCGGCCCCAGCAGGCCGACGACCTCGCCCGGCTCAATGGCAAAAGACACGTCATTAACGGCGCGGCGCGGCCCGTACCATTTCGTGACCTGCCGCGCCTCTACGAGAGGAGACATCAACTTACCAGACTGAGATGCCGCAAACAGATGCGCGCCCCGAACCACCCCAACACGATCCCGGAGGCACGGTCCGGGATCGCCGGCCGCTTATGAGACCCCGTTCGATCATTCGTAATATTCGGGCGAGTGCTTGTGCGCCTTGTAGACGTCAGGATCATGCGCGAAGATGATGTCGCCACCCTCGGCGTCGTGCAACCGCTTGACCCAGGCGTAGGCGTCGAGCATGCCGACCGGATCATAGACGCTGCCGATGCTCGGCAGGATGTTCTTGTCGAGATTTTCTTGCAGATAGACGGCGTCGCTGGTGAGCACGACCGTTCCCGTCTTCGGCAGCCGTACCACCATGATCTGGCTGCCGGGCGTATGGGACACTGTGCGATGGATGTAGACGCTGTTGTCGCCGAACAGATCGAGGTCGCCGTCAAGCTCTATCGTCTTGTACTTGCTCGGCATCGGGCCCCCGACGTCGTTGCGCAGCATAGCGAAATCATCGCTGATGAAGAAGGTGGCATAGCCCGGCGCCGGCCAGAACGCGTTCCTGATCTCGTCGCGCTGATAAACGAAGGTCGATTCCAGAAACTTGCCGATATTGCCGGCATGATCGACATGGAAGTGACCGAGCACGACGTACTTGATGTCGGACGGCTTGACGTTGATCTTGCTCAGCTGAGTGTCGATGGCGATATCAGGCGAGCGGCCCGGATCGAGCGCCTTCACGAATGGCCCCCAGTAGTCCGGATTGGTAATGATCTTGTCGTTGTTGCCGCAGTCGAACAGCACGTCGCCTTTCGGATGGCGGATCAGGAAGAAGCCCACGGGGATCTGGACCTTGCCGCTGGCACCGTTCTGGATGATCGACTTGTCCAGGTTCAGCGCTCCCGAGCTGAACACGTAGAGCTTCATCTCCTTCGGAGCGTCCGCCGCCACCGCCTCGGCGGCTGTCGAAATCAGTCCTACGATCAACAAGCCAAGGACCCTCGCACCGCGCATCAGCATGTCGCCCTCCCGGTTTGATCATTTTGTTTTGTATTTCTGTGTTTGCGTCTGACTTGGTCGTTCTCCGCGTTTGTCGGACGTTAGGTTCATACCACAAACGGTGTCGGTTGTGCAGCTCCTGGCCCGACCCACACGATGAAATTGCGCGAGCGGCTTTGCTGCGCGGCAGCAAGATCACGGTCCTCTGGCCGCCTCCGCAGCACGAGCCTATTTCACAGGGCGAGATATTATTGGAGCCGCGGTCACCGGTATTTCTCGCCTGATAGTCGGCATCAACGATCTACCCGCCTTCGATCACGGCCGCGTCGCTCGACATAATGACAGTAGTGATGACCGCGGCGCCCTCGCTGGTTCGGGTCAGTCGCAAATGTCAGTTGATCACAAAGCTGTCGCCGATCTACAGTCGGCCGCCTGAATAAGAATAGCTGGCCGTCTTCAAGACAGGCGACAGTAACAGGTTCACTGGGAGGTGCGGTTCCATGAGCGCAGTCTTCACGCGTCGCACTGTGCTGGCCGGTGGTACCGCCAGCCTGCTGACGGCTCCCTGGGTGGCCAGGGCACAGGCGAACACCTTGCGTATCGGAATGCAAAGCATCCTGTCGGGGCCAATCGCGCTGCTCGGGACGTCGTCGCGCAACGCGCTGATGATGGAGCAGGATCGCATCAATGCTGCCGGCGGTTTCCTTGGCCGACAGATCGAAATCGTTTACCGCGATTCGAAGGGCCAGCCGCAGGAGGCCGCCCGCATCGCACGCGAGCTGGTGAACAGCTCAGGTTGCGAGCTCCTGATCGATGCCGAGGCGTCGTCCGCCTCCTTCGCCGTCCAGGAAGTCGTGCGCGATCTCGGCGTCGTCGCCTGCATCCACACTAACAGCGAGACCTCGTCGCTGACTGCCGATCCCAAGATCCGCGCGCCCACCGCGTTCCGCGTCGCAAGGCAGGGCGTGCACGATGCTATCGCGGGCAGCATTTATCTGTCCGCATACGCCAATGCCAAGAAGCTGAACAAATGGGCGACCTGCTCGCCTGACTACGCCTACGGCCGCGACACCACCGCGCAATACCTGCAGTTCTTCAAACAATTCAAGCCGGACCTCGAGGTGATCACGGAGGCCTGGCCCAAGCTCGGGCAGCCCGACTTCACCGAAGTCATCACCAAGCTGATCCAGGCGAAGCCGCAGGCGCTGTTCACGTTGCTTTATGCAGGCGACCTCTCGGCCTTCGTGAACCAGGGCAACATATATGCGCTGTTCTCGCAGATAGCCGTGGCTACGCCCAATGTCGATTATCCGGTGCTGGCCGCGATCAAGAATTTGCCGGCTGGCATCCAGTCGGCGACCCGCTACCTGGAGACCTTCCCGGATACGCCGGCCAACAAGGAATGGGGTCAGGCCTATTTGAAGAAGTGGAACGAGCGGCCGACCAACTGGTCCTGGCAGAACACGGTCGCAATGACGTTCTACGAGCAGGCCATCAAGGAGGCCAACACGCTGGACGGCAAGGCCCTGGCCGCTGCGCTGACCGGCATGAAGATCAAAACGCCTTTCGGCGTCGACGGTACGATTACCATGCGCGACGACCACACCACGATCGGCTATGCCATTGGCTGGGGCCAAACCATATCAAAGGAGCCGTTCATCGTCGATGTGAAGGCCGCCGACTGGAGCAAGATCATCGAGCTCGAAACGGAGTGGAAGAAGCAGCAGAAGTACATCTGAGCTCAATGGACCTCGACGCGCTCGGCGCCTGTCTGATGACATCAGCCTGTGTGGTGACGCAAACCACCAGCGGGTTGATCGTGGGCATGCTGCTGTTCCTTGTCGCCGCAGGCGTGACTCTGATATTCGGGGTGCTGAAGATCGTGAATTTCGCCCATGGCACCTTCTACATGCTGGGCGGCTACGTTGCCTATACGGTCCTCGGCGTAACCGACAGCTATGCGCTTGCGGTGCTGTCGGGCGCGCTCTCAATGGCGCTGTTCGGGGTTGTGTTCGAGCGCGCGCTGATCAGCCGCGTCTATGGCTCCAACGTCCTGATGCAACTTCTAATCTGCTACGCCGTGGTGTTGATCTTCGATGATCTCGTGAAGATCATCTGGGGACCCGAGTTCCACGCCATGGGCATGCCGACGGCCTTTCAAGTGCCACCGCTCTTCATCGCGGGCGGCGTGGTGCCACCTTTTTACGCCGTGCTGATCGGCATCGCTGCGCTGATCGCGATCGTTCTCGGGCTCGGGCTCTCGATGACGCGGCTCGGCAAAACAGTGCGCGCCGCCGCGATCAACGCCCAGATGGTGTCGGCGCTCGGGGTCA
The DNA here is from genome assembly GCF_045571465.1 of Bradyrhizobium sp. STM 3557. NCBI lineage: Bacteria > Pseudomonadati > Pseudomonadota > Alphaproteobacteria > Hyphomicrobiales > Nitrobacteraceae > Bradyrhizobium > Bradyrhizobium sp. STM 3557. Next base: position 2,734,244 of record NZ_CP120697.1, on the reverse strand, counting down.
ACACCACGCTGCTGTTTGCGATCGTCTTCGCCGTCGGCGGCGGGCTCGCAGGGCTCGCGGGCGCGCTCGCAGCCCCCGTGCGTTCGCTGTCGCCAGGAATGGGCTTCTCGATCCTGATCGAGAGCTTCATTGTCACCGTGATCGGCGGCATGGGTTCGATCGCCGGCGCGCTGGTGTCGGCGCTTTTGGTGGGGCTCGTCCGCGGCTTCGGCACCATCGGCTTCCCCCAGTTCACCGAGGGGCTGATCTACGTCGTGATGATCTCCATCCTGCTGCTTCGGCCGCAGGGCCTGTTCGGTCGCCGGCTATGAAGAACAATCGCAGTACGGCCAAGCGCGATGCAGCGATTGCCGCAATAGCCTTGATTATCGTGCTGGCCATTCCGCTCGTCCATCGCAGCCCCGCGTTCGAGGATTTCGTCATCCGATTGAGTGCGATGGCGCTGTTTGCGACCTCGCTCAACCTGCTGGTCGGCAACACCGGCATGGTCTCGTTTGGCCACGGCATGTTCTATGGGCTGGGTGCCTACGCCTTCGCATTGATGATGCAGATGACGGAGCTCCCACTGGCCTTCGCCGCCTTGCTCGCGGTGCTGGTCACAATCCTTGCCGCGCTCTGCGTCGGCGCCATCTGTGTCCGGCTCAGCACCGACTATTTCGCCTTCATCACGTTGGCGTTTCAGATGCTGATCTACAGCATCATCATCTCCTGGCAGAGCCTCACCGGCGGCGACCAAGGGCTGCGCGGTGGCCTGCCGCGCCGCGAGATCTTCGGTTTCGAGCTCGCCTCCCAGCTTCACCTTTACCAGTTCTGCGCGGTTGTCGCGGTGTTCGGCCTGCTTGCGCTGCGCCACATTTCTGCGAGCCCGTTTGGCCAGACACTGCGCATGATTCGCGATAACGAGAGCCGCAGTGGCTTTCTGGGCGTGGTGCTGTGGCGCGCTCGGCTGGGGGCCTTCACCATCGCCGGCGGGTTTGCAGGGCTCGGCGGCGTACTAGCCGCGCTGTTCGTGTCGGGGGCCTATCCGGAATTCGCCGACTGGCCAAATTCGGGCCAAGCGATCTTTGCCGTTATGCTGGGAGGCATCAACAGCTTTCTTGGCCCGGCTCTGGGCGCGGCGATTCTGCTTGCGCTGAACGACCTGGTGGCGCGCGTCACCGAGTATCAGGGCCTGGTGCTGGGAAGCGTGATCCTCATCTTCGCCCTTGGCTTGCGCCGCGGCGTGCTTGATTTTCTCCGACTTGCCTGGCCGAAAGGCTTACGATGAAGCTCGAGGTCAGACATCTCACCAAGACGTTCGGTGGCGTGCGGGCGATCGACGATGTTTCGCTGGCCTTTCCGTCAGGCTCGCTTTCGGCGGTCATCGGACCGAACGGCGCCGGCAAGAGCACCTTCTTCCACCTGATCAGCGGTGCCTTCGCACCCGATGCCGGTGAAGTATTGCTCGATGGCCAGGACGTCGTCCGTCGCTCCAAGACCGAACGCATGCAGCTTGGCATCGGGCGGGCATTTCAGGTGGCGAGCTGCTTTGCGAGCATGACGGTGGCGGAGAATCTGATGGCCGCCGTCACCGCCCATCTCGGCCAGTGGGGCAATCTCGCCCGCCGCTTTCCGCCGCCCGGCGTGCGGGAGCGCGCTGGAAACGTGATGGAGTTGGTAGGCCTGACTCACGTTGCCAATGTCGAGGCCGCGATCCTTTCCCACGGCGACCAGAAGCTGCTCGATATCGCCATTGCGCTTGCGCTCGAACCGAAGGTACTCCTGCTCGATGAGCCGACGGCCGGCATGGGCCCCGACGAGCGCTGGCGCATGATCGGGCGCGTCCGGGGCTTATGGGACCAGCGAAAGCTGACGCTGGTGTTCATCGAGCACGACATGGACATCGTCTTCCAGATCGCGAGCACCATTCGCGTGCTGTGCTACGGCCGCGTGTTGGCCGAAGGCACGCCGGACGAGATCCGTAACAACCAGGCGGTGATCGACGCCTATCTCGGCAGGGAGGAGCACGTGGCATGACGGAGCTCCTGCGCGCCGACGGATTGAGCGCCTTTTATGGTGCCAGCCAAATCCTGTTCGATATCGACCTCGTGCTCGAAGAAAAGTGCACCCTGGCGCTGCTTGGCCGCAACGGGGCGGGCAAGAGCACGACCATGAAGACGCTTGCTGGGATCGTACCGGCCGGGAGCGGCCGCATCGTCCTCGCCGGGCGCGACATCACCCACGCGCCGCCCCATGCGCGCGCCAAGCTCGGCCTCGCCTATGTGCCCGAGGATCGCCAGGTGTTCCCCGAGCACACGGTGGAGGACAATCTCCTGATCGCGGCCAAGAGCGGTCCCGATGGACGGCGCGACTGGACGCTGCCGCGGATCTGGGACGCCTTCCCGCTGCTCGCAAACCTTCGCGCGCGCCAAGCGGGTCGCCTATCCGGCGGCGAGCAACAGCTGCTGGTGATAGCCCGGGCCCTGATGGGCAATCCTCTGGTTCTGTTGCTCGACGAGCCGAGTGAAGGGCTTGCTCCCATCGTGGTCGCCACTATCAGCAGAATGCTCCGCGAGCTGAGAGCAAGCGGCGCCACCATCCTGCTTGCCGAGCAGAACATGCATTTCTGCCTGCGAATTGCGGAGATGGCCGTGGTCATTGATAAAGGTAAGGTGGTGCACCGCGAGGATACGGCCGGTCTTGCTGGGAATGACGATATTCGCCGGCGTTATCTTGCCATTTAGCAGTCAGGACGGCGCTTGCATTTGCGAAACTCTACCCGGTTCAGTTCGAGGACACCGGATCATGAACGTCGAACTGTCCCGCCGAGAACTCGACCTCTCTTCCGCCATTGCTAAGGCTGATATTCGCTGACTCTTGATGGTGCTGGTGCACATGACCGGTGACCAACGTTGGCTGGAGCCCCCGTACAAGCCCAAACGCGACGTGCGCCTGATGCCCGGTCCCGACGCCGGCGTGACCGCGAATGAAATCCGCGCTAGGTCGTGAAACTGTTCGCTCAAGGCAACGCGCAGCCCGCCATCGCCGATCCTGGCGACGAGCTGATATTGAAGATGATGCGCGGGTGCCTCGGCGAGAACGTCGCGAGCGAATACGTGCCGCTCATGCGCGAACAGATGGGATTTGTTCCGCGCTGAAGCGCGCTGGAGCCGGCCTTCGCCGGACCAAGCTCTTGCCCAGCATCATGTGTTCATCGTGGGTGCCGGCGTCTGTCTCTGTGTCATTGCGCTAGGCGTTGCCTTCGGCCATCTGGTGATTCCCTACACCATTGTCGAGAAGAATGCCGAACTCGGTTGCACTTGGTGGGTCAACCGCTGTCCTGGTTGCGGCGTCGACACGCCGAACCATTCCTATTCCTATTCGTTCAGGCCGCGTAACGACTGGACCCGCTACTTCTGCCATCGCGAGCAGCTGCTCGATTACCTGAAGAAGGTCGCGGTGAGTACGGCATCGCCAGCCTCTACGCCTCGATACCCGGCTGACGTCGTCGCGCTGGAATGAGAGCAAGCGGCCCTGGGATTTCGACGCAAGACAAAAGATCGCGAACAGCGCTTTGAATCGACGGTACTCGTCAGCGCCATCGGCCGGCTCAACGATCCCTTGCGCGCGCATTTCGAGGGCCGGGAGGCGTTTCGCGGTCTCACTCTGCATTTGGCACTATGGTCCAACGAAGTCAAACTCGACGGCAAGCGCGTTGCCGTGATTGGCACCGAGGCCACCTCGATGCAGCTTGTGCCGTCCATTGCCGACCGTGTCGCGTCGGTGACGGTGTTTCAGCTAACCGCGCAATCGGTGCGGCCGGAGGAAGGCTATTCCGATCGCAACACCGAAGGCGCGCAGTGATCGCTCGCACGTCTGTCATTCTATGTGCAGTGGGTGGCTTCGTAGAGCAGCCGTTCAGCTTTCGCCGTCCCTTCGGCCGGCGGCAGATAGAGAAATGTCAGAAAATAGCTCGACTCATAGTGTCCTCCGGCTTCCTCGAATTGCGCTCGCCGCTCTGCATCGAGTAGTGCTGAAGCCACATCGGGAAACGTATTCGGGGGATAGCTGCCGGCGGAATGGCGTTGCGCCTCGACAAAGATCGCCCATCCGGATTCCAGGCGACGCAACTGCCAGCGAACGGCGACCCGATCTGCCTCCTCGACCATATCAAGTGCAACATAGTTCAGAGGAGGCGTGAGCGTCCTGAAAAGCGCAAGCAGCTTACTGGCACCCTCGTGTCCGCGGGGCCAATCCGGTTTAGTTGGCTCAACGAGTTTGAAATCCTCAGTGAACCATTCGTCTATCCGATAGGGCTCATTCTCATTGATTGCCCGGGCAATCTCGCGCAACAGTGCCTTTTGTTGCGACATCACACGTCTCCATCACTGAGCCGCCCACCAGGTCAAATTCACGCCAACCAAGTTGTCTACTCGTTGATCGGCTGTCCCGTCTACTTCGGCTTCGGTTTCGGGTCAAAATGCGAAACACTCGGCCTGAGCAATTCCGGTCCGCTTAATCCCGGGAGCTGACCTCTAAGTGGCGAGTCGCCGTTTCGCTAATGGGCAAAACACTCAACGACAAACCACAGCTTGGTGTCATCCGACGATCTTCACGATGGCTATCGCCAGCATAAGCAGGACACCTGCCCCCAACAGAACCCGCCAGCGGCTCAATTTCACCCATTGATACTTTTTCTCGTTGTGCGGCTGGTTTGCCGTATCGACGTTCTGAAATTTTATCGCGAGCGGAATGAAGTAGATGAAGGACCAGACGCGGGTTGCGAAATGTACGACGAGCGCTGCGATGATCCATGGGCGTGCCTGTAATGCGGTCCAAGCCAGCCATAACGCGACCAAGAGCGTAACCTCGAAGAGCCCATGCACGGGACCCCAGAACATGCCGCGATTAATGCCGCCACGCTGCGGCTGAATCATTTCCGGCATTCGCGGCCATGAACGATCAATCAGAATCGTTTCATAAAGGCCGCCACCTAGCGCAATGGCGCCAACAATAAGAGCCCCAAGAAGAGCATAGAGCGGCGGTGCATCGATCATTGGAAATTCCCTGCCGTGGAAAATTGCGCTGATGACAAAGCCTCTTAAAAGCATGATGAGATTAGGTTCGATAGCCCGAGTTTTTGAGGTAATTGGCACATTCTTCAGAGGTGAAGGCATCGAGAACTGCGGCAATTGCGGCGCAAACAGTGTCGGCGGTTCGCGCTGCAGCCTTCCGGAGAACGTGCTTGAGCTTGGCGAAGACCTGCTCGATTGGGTTCAGGTCGGGCGAGTATTTTGGCAGGAAGAAGATCCTGGCTCCGACCGAGCGGATCAGTTGGCGGACGGCCTTGCTTTTGTGGCTACCGAGATTGTCGAGGATCACGATGTCGCCAGGACGAAGGGTCGGCAGAAGAACGTGCTCGACGTAGGTGCGAAAGCTTTCGCCGTTGATCGGCCCTTCGATGAACCATGGGGCATCAATGCGGTCGTGGCGTAATGCGGCCAGGAAGGTCATGGTTTTCCAGCACCCGTGAGGAACTTTGGCGATCAGTCGGCAGCCACGTGGGCTCCATCCTCTCAAGGGCGCCATATCTGTCCTGGTCCAGGTCTCGTCGATAAAGACAAGGCGCGCGGCGTCGACGCGATCTTGATACTTCGTCCATTGGCTTCGTCGCCGCGCCACGTCAGGACCATCGCGTTCGCCAGCCACCACGCTTTTTTTTTGAAGCTGAGCTTCTCGACGTGGACGAACTCCCACACCGAGCGGTAATCGATCTTCAACCCGCGCTCGACAAGCTCGGCCACCAGCCCTCTTAAGGTGAAGTCGCTCTCTCTGATGCGTTGTCGCAGCCAAACGGCATACTCACCCGAGATCGCCTTGGGCTTGTGGCCACCCATCTGGCCAGGTTCGACGCTGCCGGTCTCAGCCTCGAGTCTGGTCCAGTTGATCGCTGTGCTGATCGCCACCTTGAACTGTTTGGCGGCCTGATTGCGCGACATCCCACCCTTGACCGCCGCCACAACCCGCCTCCGAAGGTCCAGAGAATACGGTGCTCCCATCCATGCTGGCCTCCTTCCCAGCCAGCACGGTGAATCAGAAACATGCCGATTTGGGAATCCCAAATCGATTCAGCCTAATCTCATTCCGCTTTTAGTTAATACACCAAAGCCCTTCCGGGCTATCCCGGTTGGTATCTCCTGAACATGCACGCCGATGGTATCGAGAGTGTCGAGTGCTCGACTCGTGATGTGTTCGGGGGATGTGAACTGTTAAGCCGGCCAAACACTAAATTTTTATGGATGGGAAAAGGTCGGCGACGGCTGCGTGAAAACGCGACGTTGCTCAAAAGCAGGAGAAAAGCGTTTTCTTTGCCGCCCCTTTTGAGATTGCGGAGCGCATATTGAGCTTCAGTAACGCGGAACGTGAGAAGTACGTTCTCCACGCTTCGCCGATTTTCGTGTTTTCACACAACCAGGGTCACAAGCGGTAGCCCCTCCAGCGATCGCGCGACCTCCGCTCCGTCCCTGAAACCGGACATTCGCGGCTTCGAGGCGATCTTCGGCTATGGGCCCACAAGCCGACGAACGTCGCAAGAGGTGTTACATCAATGATCCGCGACGTCTCGGCTGATGAATCCCCAAAAATCAGCATTGGGCGGGCGAGGAAAAACGAGTTCCTTGTAGGTGATCTTCTTATGTCGATCACCCCAGATTTGCGTTTCGCTTCGCGTGATATAGCGACCGGTCAGTTGGACCGGGTTGGCATCCGTGTTTAGGAACTTGCATTTGGCGAATACAGAACCGTCCGCGGACAGCCTACCGCTGATTGCGATGTCGGGATGGTCCCCAGTTTCGGCCGCTGTGTTCTCGCCATCAGGTCTGTAGTAAGCAAGAATCTCGATTTGGCTTCCGCGAATTTGAACGTCCGCCCTACCCACCCGGGCATCCCATCTGGGCGCTGCCCTCAAATCTTTTCCGACGCGGATAAAGTCCCACAACTCGGCAGCCTGCACAGGCTCGAAATGCACCGTCGAGCCCACGGCAATGAGCAGGACTATCTGTACGCACTTTGTCACGAAACCGAACTGAGGGCGCAGTGCCAAGCCAATCGTCATCGACACGACCTTGAGGGGAATTGTCCGAAGAGAGGCCAGTACAGCCGCCGCAAGATGTCTGCAATGGGTCGATTCCGTTGAAAAAGTCGGCAGTTGCGACGCAGAGATATCGATGATTCAGTCTGTCTAATTGGGCAGGACTGAAGATCATGATGGGGCATCGGCAAGTCGAACAGGCTGCGTTGTTCTATGAGTTCTCGCTAGAAAGGCACATCCCAGCCGACCACCTCCTGCGGTCGATCGATAGGTTCGTCGACCTGGAGGACCTGCGACGGGAGTTGGCACCGTTCTACAGCAACATCGGGCGGCCCTCGATCGATCCGGAGCTGATGATCAGGATGCTCCTGATCGGCTATTGCTTCGGCATCCGATCGGAACGGCGGCTCTGTGACGAAGTCCACCTCAATCTGGCATACCGCTGGTTTTGCCGTCTGGGTCTGGACGGGACTGTCCCTGATCACTCGACGTTCTCGAAGAACAGGCACGGCCGCTTCCGTGAGAGCGATCTCTTCCGCCGCGTGTTCGAGGCCGTCTTGCGCCGGTGCATCCGGGAGCGCCTGGTCGGCGGCGAAGGATTCGCGGTCGACGCGAGCCTGATCAAGGCGGATGCCAATCGGCAGAAGGGCATCGAAGGCGACAAGGGGCTTCCACCGGAGGCTGCCAGCCGAGCGATCGATGAATATCTTGCTGTTCTTGATGATGCCGCGTTCGGCGCCGCGACGGAGGTCACGCCCAAGTTTGTGTCGCCCTCCGACCCAGCGGCACGCTGGACGGGAGCGCACGGCGGCCAAGCCTTCTTCGCCTACTCGACGAACTATCTGGTCGACGTCGAGAATGCGATCATCGTCGATGTCGAGGCGACCACGGCGATCCGCCAAGCAGAAGTGTTGGCCGCCAAGCGCATGATTGAGCGTTCACTCGAAAGGTTCGATCTTTATCCAAGCCGGCTTCTCGGCGACAGTGCCTATGGCTCCGCTGAGATGCTCGGGTGGTTGGTCTACCAGCAGGGGATCGAGCCGCACGTGACCGTCTTCGACAAGTCGGCCCGCACCGACGGGACTTTCTCGCGCGAGGCCTTCACCTACGACTATGCTGCGGACGTCTATCGCTGCCCCGATGGCAAAACCCTCACCACCACAGGGAGGCCGGTGAACGACCATAGGACGATCCTCTACCGCGCGAGCAAGCACGATTGTCAAGCATGCTCTCTGAAAAGCAGGTGTTGCCCCAACACCCCGGCCCGGAAAGTTCCACGCTCGATCTACGAGGGCGCTCGCGACATGGCGCGCGAGATCGCAAGCTCATGGGAAGGCCGCACTTCACGCCGGCTCCGCAAGAAGATCGAGATGCTGTTCGCGCATCTCAAGCGCATTCTCAAGCTGGATCGGTTGAGACTAAGAGGGCCGAACGGCGCACGTGACGAGTTCACCCTCGCGGCCACCGCTCAGAACCTTCGTAAGATGGCCAAGCTGATCCCGATGCCTGCACCGACGCCCGCGTGACCCCACCAAGCCAATTCGTCCGCGAACAGCGGACGTTCACGACGAAACTACTGCCGACTTTTTCAACGGAATCGGCCACTACCGGACTTCAGGACCTGCTAGTACCTGTGCTTCGTGCGACCATTCTTGATCTTCCACCGGTCTAAATCCTATCGCCTCCCAAAACCTGGCAGCCCCATCGTTTCCCGCGTGCACAGTCACGATGGAAACCTTACTTGTCGCTTCAAGCAGCAGCGCGCTCGCTATGGTGCGGGCAACTTCGCGCCGTCTGAATTGACGATGCACGTAAAGCCGCCGCATCCGCCACATGGTTTGCACGGTCATCGCAGGCTCGTCCGTAATTGCTCCAACCCCAGCCAATCGGCCATTCACACGACACGTGTACGTCGCGTGAAATATGGTCCGGTTAAGCGCGAACTCGGCGGCCAACCGGGTCATATGCCGATGACCATCCGCTGTTGCATCCGCCTCCAATTCGGGAAAGTCCGCAGGTAAGATAGCGGCGGTACGTTCAAGCGAAAGGGTCATCAGTTTCCCTTCACAGCAACAGCTTGAATTGTTGGCTGATATGTAGCCGGCGATTCCTTCGAAGTGAAGTCTATGAATCGCTCCGACCGCACGCCGAGCTCTGCAGCACTTCGACTGGACGGAAGCTCACCAAGTCCACCCGGTCGAGAAAGCCTGTGATTGGCTCCCACCTGGATAGAAGAGCCTTGAGAGCCGGGCCCGGGTCAGACAGGGCACCCGACAGCGTTACGTGAGGCACCCAAGCTCTCGGTCGATAATGCGCATGAACCTTAAGATCGGGAAGTGCAGTTTGGATGGCCTGATGCCGAGCAAGCAACTCAGCGGTCACGACGGGAACCGCCCATAGAACGGCGCCGTCCCGCCTTTCTCTGTCGCCTTCGGCTTCTTCGGTCGCATCGGCCCCTCCGACGCGGCCACTGAATCAGAGCTGACGATACGACGGAATCTCAATCGACAAATTGCAGGCTTCCGACCCACAGCCTTTCCAAAGCCCGCAAATCCCAAAACCGCAATTACGTGAGAAATCGCCTTCGGATCAGCGGCTTCTGCGTTCTTCATGGGCGACACTAGGGCGTTTACTTAGCGCCAGTTGGCTCCGCCTGCAGTCGATTCCCGTTTCCTCCGGTTAGCGACCAAAAGCTAACCAGCCCGCGACGGCAGGGAGGTCACCGCTTCCAGTTGCGCTGTTCGCGTTGCCAGCCCGGCGAGCAAGCTCTTGTACAGGCGATCGTCGGGTTCGAAATTTTGCGCGAGCCTTTGGATGGTCTCGACAAATCGCAAGCGGTACGTCGCGGCCCTGTCAAGGTCTCCGTACTTCGCGAAGATCTCGGCGGCGGTGCGGTACGCCCGCCAAGAAGCGATCGGGAAGTCGGCATTGTCGACGATCTCCAGCGCACGGGATACGTGCAACTGCGCCGCCGCTGAATCGCCCAAAGCAAGCGCGGTGCGCGCGAGCAGTCCGTGAGCCTGGGCCAGGTGATTGAGATCTGGCGCGGATGCCACATAGTCGTGGAGTTGGCGTGCACAGCTCTGAGCCTGCGTAAAGTCGTCAACCTGCAAGTAATATTCGCCGAGGCAATGATACACCTGGGTCGCGGCGGTAAACTCGATGTCGATGCCTTCTTCAAGCCTGCGGCGCTCAATATCGTCAAATTGCCTCCGAGCTCCCGACGGGTCGTTCAGGCCGACGCAGGCCTTCGCAAGGACGGCCCGCTTGTGGAAATACGTCGACTGATCGCCGACCAGCAGACTATCGTCGACGCTTTCGCAGAGCTCACGGGCTCCATCAAAATCCATTGCTTCGACGTGCAACCAGGCAAGCGTCAGTCGACACAATGCGCTGCTGGGGCCGTTGGCGTTCCTGACGGCCAGTTCGAGGCCGGCCGTGATTTCACGTCGCAATTCCCGCCATTTGCCCAGATGAATGAGCGCGATTGACTCAAGAACGTTGAACAGAACAAAAGTGTAAACGTCGCCAGCCAGACGCGCCAGCCGCTTTCCCTCCATGCCGGCGCGGCGGCACTCGTGGTACCGCGACCTCCAGCAATCAACGATACCGGATATTCCATAGCGCCTGATCAAGATGCCATAGTTCGTGGCACTGGCACTCAGTTCGATCGCCCTGTCGCAGAGCATGGCGTCCTGTTTGCGCCATCCGTTGAGGAATAGGTTGACGCTCGCGCTACTGCCCTGGACCAGGGCCTTGAATGTGTCGTCCGCAAGCGCCTGGCTTCGCGACAGAACATCTTCAGCGGCCTCAAGACAGGCGTGGCGATCCACGCGCAGGCAGAGACTGCTCACCGCCGTAAGGGCGTTGAGCTGTTGCTTGATTTCGCCGGCCTGTTCTGCGCAGGCAATCATTTCTCGCAGATCGCGGATCGAGCCGACGAGGTCACCGCACGAGCGAAGAGCCCAGCTTCGCTGCCGCAGAAGAGCGATGCGGGTTGATAATTTGTCGGCCGCATCGAAACGATCAAGTATGCTGAGCGCACGAGTGAGATAGCTTGCGGCTTCCGCATGGCCGAGGCGTTTCGTCGAGTTCTCTGCCGCTTCCTGGAGGTAGCGCAACGCGCTCGGAAAATCGCGACCCCGCTCAAAGTGGAGTGCGAGGACGGGTGCTATTTCACGGGTGCGGCCGGCATAGGCCTGCTCCAGCCTCTTGCCCAAGCGCTTGTGCGTCTGTGCCCGGTGCCCCGGCGGCAGATTCTGGTAAACGACGTTCTGATAGAGAATGTGACGAAAAGCGTAGGAGCCCGAATATGTTCCATCGGGCCATTCGGAAACGCCCGAACGAACGAGGATTTGATCCTTCCGGATCGACGCTTCGATATCCATTTCAACGTCGATCGCATCATCGGACAGGCCGGCTGCAACGAGAGCCGCAGAAAACTCTTCGCCGGCGACGCTGGCGACATCAAGCAGACGTCGTTCGTTATCGGTGAGGCGGTCGAGCTCATGGCCGATCATGTTCAAGAGGCTGTCCGGAATACGATCTTGAGCAAATGCCGCCTGTGAAGAGAGGTGCCATCTGCCGTCCATTTCGATGATCGACTTCTGGTCGATGTGGTGTTTGAGCAGCGAGGCAACGAACAGAGGATGCCCCAGGGTTCGCTCGAATACTGGCTTTGACAGAGCAGAAGCCAATTCCGCGTCATGGAAGCGCAGCGCGAGATAGCGCTCGAGCTCCGAGCGCGACAATCGATCGAGGCGCAACTCGCTGCAGCATCCATGAATCTCAAGATCACGATGCAGGCGACGGATCGGATGCGCGTCGGCGGCGCTGTCGGCTGGACGGTAGGAGCAAAGGGCCAGCACGCGCGCCCTACCATTCCCCCGTGCAAAACGAGACACCACGTCAATCGTAGCGAAGTCGCTCCAATGCAGATCTTCGAGAACGAGGACCCAGGGACGGCCGGCGCTCAGCGCCTCCAGCAGATCGCAGAACTCCCGCAACATCCGCTCGCGCGTCGCCCCGAATACTTCATCCTGGAAAACCGCGCGTTCCGATGCGTCGATGGCACCTGGCAAATGCAATATCCAGGCAGGCGCGTGCGCGCGAACGGCCGAAATCAGTTCCTGGCCGTTCGTCCGAAAGCGGTTCACCAGCGCATCGATGAGTGGCAGAAAGACCTCGTCCGTTCCAAACCGTTCGGTGCAGCGCCCATAGAGCAGGTCGAAGCCCTGTTCCGTCAATAGCTCGATCGCCTTGGCGATGAAGGCCGTCTTGCCAATCCCGGCTTCTCCCGTAACAAAGGCCATTTGCCGTTGACCGGACAATACGTGCCGCGTCATCTGGTCGATCCTCTCCAAGGGGGCTGTCCGGCCGACGACCAGGTTGGATACCTCGGCCTTCGGAGGTGCGGCCACGCTCTCGACCTCCCTGGCTGCTTCGCGCACCGTGCCGATAAAGCGGACGCCTTTGCGCGGCAAGGTCTTGATCAGCCGCTGCGTCTCGCCGGAATCGCCTATTCCCGTGCGGGCTGCATTGATGCGTGTGGTGAGCGCTGACTCCGAGACGATGCGACCGCCCCAAATTGCACCGATCAGATCGTCCTTGGTCACCACTCGGGCTCGGTGGCGGATCAGATATTCAAGGAGGTCGAAAACCTGAGGCTGCAAAGGAATCGGACATCCGTCGCGGCGCAACTCCCGCTGGTCGGTGTCCAGAATAAAATTTTCGAATAGGTACAGCAAAACAATGCCTTCGCAGAAGCGGCGAGGTGGATATTCAACCGGCACGCGGGCCCGAAATCAAGGACAGCCTTCAAAAATCAAGGAAACGATAAGGACAAATTGAGCTCGCGTTAAAGCGTGGGGCAGCGTCCGGTTCGATACTTCCAGCCGCATCCAGCCAATCACACACGGTGTTCCCGTAATGCAGATGGAAGAGAAGGCACGGCTTCTCACTCGCGTGTACTATGCGTTGATGTTTCACAAGATATTTCAGTCGATCGAGACATCCTTCGCACCACTATTTGACAGCAAAGCCTCACCGAGGAGTGATGCGTCGCTTTCAGCGAATTCGTTTGTCGCCTCCGAGAGTTCTTACCGAAAGGAAGGCTCGTTTGGGCGCCTCTTTCAAGCGCTGCGCGATTCGCGACGGCTGCAGGCGGAGCGCACTCTTCGCCGGTATCCTCACCTGATCGACAATAAGTGGCACCAGTTTGACTCTCAGTCAGATGTTGGAGGACGTGACAATGTCGCTCAGTGAAAAGGCGTCCGAACGCAGATTTCAGAGTTGGGCACCGAGCGAGAATAGGCTGCTGGCAACGATCGCCATCTGCTTTGTCATTCTGCACATCCTTGCGGCTATAATAATGACCTCCGCCCATCTGAGCGATACCAGGGCAGCGCCTGAGGTGCCCGGACTGTTGTCCGGGGACTAACCCCCAAATCGCTATTCCATGATTTTATCGGCCGAAAGGGTTAGCTCATGGGCGACATTGCGTCGTTTTGCCTGCTCAGTATCGCCGTGTTTTGCGGCGCCTTCGTCTCGGGCCTCGCGGGCTTTGCCTTTTCGGCGGTGGCCGGCGCGATTCTACTTCACGTTCTCCCGCCTCTCGAGGCCGTCCCGCTGATGATGGCCTGCAGCATCACAGTGCAGGCCACGAACCTTTGGGCGTTGAGAAAAAACATCCGCTGGAAGCAGAGCTCGGCACTGGTCTTCGGCGGATTGCTTGGCGTTCCGATCGCCGTGTGGTTGCTGCAGACTGCAGACGCGCGGATCTTCAGAGAGAGCTTTGGTCTCGCCATCGCCTGCTATGCAGGCTACACATTGTTCCGGCCGGTGCTTTCTCGTCGCCTGCAGATGAATGTGCGGCGCAATGCATTAATCGGCTTCGGCGGCGGCCTTTTCGGCGGGTTGACGGCAATGCCGGGCGCAATACCGACCATATGGTGTGACATCCACGGCGTGCCAAAAACTGAGCAGCGCGGGCTGGTTCAGCCTTTCATTGCTGCCATGCAGGTTTTCGCGCTCGTGCTGATGCTGTTGCAAAATGATTTGTCGTCGAAGGTCTTGGTTGAGTTCGTCGCCAGTATTCCGGCACTGCTTGCCGGCGCGGCGCTGGGCATTTTCGCTTTTCGCTGTGTCAATGAAGGATCATTCCGGCGGATCATCCTCACCATGTTGCTATTTTCTGGCGTGCTGCTGGCCTTGTAGTTATGCCAGTCTGACCGCGGTGTTCTCAACCAAATAAGGCGATGTCGCTGGGTCGCGACACGCTACGACAAATCGTCCGTTAAGAAGCCGGCTTGACGGCCGGATAGAGGACGGCTTGCCGCCAGAGAGCGATCAGGATTGAGGTCAGCAAAGCCCCCAGCCAGACGAGGACGCGGCGGAGGTTGTGTCTGACGGCGGTGAGGATGACGTTGATGGCCGCGGCTCTTGAGATGACAGCGGCCGATGTGCCCGTCGCTCTTCATGTGGCCGATGATGGGCTCGATGGTAGCTGGCGCGCCCGGAACGATTCGAACATCTGGCCCTCAGATTGGCGGCTCGCGCAGCCGGGGTTGGGCTAAACGACGTTCGGAACAATCCACCTATCTGCACGACTTAGCCGCCGATTCAACGACCTCAGCATTAACTTGTTCACCTCGGGTCAGCCCTCTGCGACCGTGATGGGTCGCCCGACCTCCGTGAGAGAGATTTTCGCTTCCAACAGGAACGGCGTTGGTTGTGGACGATGGACCCACATCGACGGGTTCAGCGAGAACGTTATCCGCTACATCTGGGAGATCGAAGCCCGCGAATGACGATAGCTGGAGCGCCGATAAAGAGGAGACGGGCCATGACGAGAATGCACAAGGTGCAACGAGAGGTGCCATCGCCAACGCAGCGGCTGTTCCTGACGCGCCGGGAGGCTGCCATCGAATTGCGGATGTCCCTGGCAAAACTGGACCGCGTGATCGCGCGCGGCGAACTGAAGGCCAAGAAGCACGGACACTCGGTGGTGGTGATGGCGAGCGAGATCACGCGCTATATCGAACAATGGCCCGACGTACAACCGCGCGCCGTTCGTGGCGCGCGGTGAAGACTAATTTTCAGCTACGAGCCTTCCATTGCGTCTCCAACGCCGCGTATTCAGGCGACCGTCTTGAGCTGCGGCCTCGGCCGCGCAAGGTGGCGCTCCCATGCGTTCATGATGCCCATGCGGGGCTTCCAGAGCCGATTGCGCCGGTAGGCGCGCCTGACCTTGTCGCCCGGATTGTGCGCCATGCAGTAGCCGATGGCATCGGGATTGAACTTCATGGTTTCGCCGTCGTCCTGCAGCTCATTTTCCGCCCACGTCTGGAAGGTGGCGCGCATGCCGTGCGGCGTCGCGTTCTTCTTCAGCGTATCCACAAGCAGATCGCGCATGGTGTTTTCCGAGATCGGCTGCTCGAACGGATTTTTGAGCTGACTGGCATCGCCCGGCCACAACAGCCCGACCGGCTGGCCAGGGAAGGTTTCTTGCAGGTACGCAATCTGCTCCTTGAGCACGGCGACGAGACGCGGCACCATCGGCAGGATGAACGGATGGCCGTCGTCATCGACCTTCATCAGGTCGTTCGGCACGGTCCATTTCGGTCCCGGCCGCAACGGATCGTCTGCATCGCCTTCCAGATCGAGATGGTCGATGTGCAGATAGCGCACCGCATTGGTGCGCAGGTTGGAGAGGATCAGCGCTTCAAGCGCGCGTGCCGACTGGCTCTTGATGGCGCGCAGCTCGACCATGAACTCAGGCATCTTCTCTGCGTTGAGCGCTTTCATGGGTCCGCGAATCCGCCCGCGCTTTTTGACGGGTTTGCCGAGCACCGCGACGATAGCCTCCACGCTTGCCGGATCGCCCATGGGACGCAGTTCTTCCCTCGCCGCCGCCTTCAGGACGCGGGCAACCAGCGCACGCACTTCCTCGGCCATCGCCGGCTTGGCGTCCCAGATCGGACGCATGACCTCGAGCACCTCGGGCGTGCCGATTTTCTCAATCGGCAGTTTGTTGATCGCCGCGCAATAGATCGGAATGATACGCTTCATCCCTGCGGCATCCTTGGCGTTCTTGCGCTTGTCAGCCCACCCTGCGACGACTTTCGTGCCATAGGTTTCGAAGGTCGGGCCGGTCTTCGGGCGGCCGACGCCTTTGGCCTCAGGATAGATGCCCTGCTTGATGTCATCCTGCAGTTTGAGATGCGCGGCCAGCGCGGCGGTGTAAGAAAAATCCTCGACGCTGCCGAGTGGCGTGAGCTTGGGCTGGCGCTTCTGGCTCTCCTTCAGCATGTGCTTGGGCTTCTCCCACTGCGAATAGAACAGACGCGAGTTGCCGGTCACGAGCAGTTTGAAGCTCCGATGGTGTTCATCGGTATAGAGCTTCTGCTTGCGCTTGCCTTTCTCGTCCAGCCCGCCGTCCGGCAGGGAGCGAAGATTATTGGCGTTGAAAAACTTGGTCATAATTTTGGGACCGAGCTCGATTGGGCGTATTGCCCACTCACCCTTCAAGGGACTATCTAATTTGATTCCGTTTTTAATTCAAGGCGCCCGAGGCGGGTGATGACAGCTGCGAATGCAAGACATGAATTGAAAACAAAAGTGCAGCACCAACAAGGTGTTGCCGTCAAACGCGCGATAGGAGGGATGAGACGGGACGAGGATTGAGGAGGCATGATAATACCGATGGCTGGGGCGGGAGGGATCGAACCTCCGAATGGCGGAATCAAAATCCGCTGCCTTACCGCTTGGCTACGCCCCATCAGGCGGACCGGATGGGCGCCCTGGCGGGCGCGCCGATTCCGGTCCGGCTGCCGTGGTCTACAGACCGCGGCCCCCCATTTCAACCGCCGCGAAGGCTGAATTTTGCTCTGCCCTTGCCTGCCTCCCACCCGGCCGGCCACCGCCAGCCGCTGCTGCGCCTTGCGGTCACGGCTGGACATGCGCGCAGCAGTTGAGGCCAGGTCGGTTTCATGGGAAGACGGCAGCCAAATCCCAGAGACTGCCGAGGAAGCGTCATGACCTATCGCGCGCCGATCAACGATATCCTGCTCGCCCTCAATCATGGCGCTGGCCTGAAGGCCGCGGTCGAGGCCGGGCATTACGGCGATTTCGATCCCGACATCACCGCCGCGGTGCTGGACGAAGCCGGCAAGATCGCCAGCGACGTGCTGGCCCCGCTCAACCGGATCGGCGACCAGAATGGCGTCAAGCTTGCGGACAGCAAGGTCACCACCGCGCCGGGCTGGCCGGAGGCCTACCGTCGCTGGATCGAGGGCGGCTGGAATGCGGTCTCCGGCCCGGAAGCGTTCGGCGGCCAGGGCCTGCCGCTCGCCATCAATGCCGCCTGCACCGAGATCTGGAGCGCGGCCAACATGGCCTTCGGCCTCTGCCCCCTGCTGACGCTTTCGGCGATCGAGGCGCTCGATGCCCATGGCAGTGACGAACTGAAGCGCATCTATCTCGCCAAGCTGATTTCCGGCGAATGGACCGGCACCATGCAGCTCACCGAGCCGCAGGCCGGCTCCGATGTCGGCGCGCTCCGCACCCGCGCCGAGCGCGCAGGAGACGGCAGCTATCGCATCAAGGGCTCCAAGATCTTCATCACCTATGGCGACCACGACATGACCGATAACATCGTGCATTTCGTGCTCGCGCGCCTGCCGGATGCGCCTCCCGGCACCAAGGGCATCTCGCTGTTCCTGATCCCCAAATTCCTGGTCAATGAAGACGGCTCGCTGGGCGCGCGCAACGACATCTATCCCTCCGGTGTCGAGCACAAGCTCGGCATCCACGCCTCCCCCACCTGCACCATGACGATGGGCGATCATGGCGGCGCGATCGGCTACCTGATCGGCGAGGAGAACGCCGGCATGCGCTGCATGTTCACGATGATGAACCAGGCGCGGCTCGGCGTCGGCCTCGAAGGCGTCGGGATCGCCGATCGCGCCTTCCAGCAGGCGCTCGCTTATGCACAAGAGCGCAAACAGGGCCGAGCGGTCGGGCGCACGAGCGGCGGACCTGATGCCATCATCAATCATCCCGACGTCAAGCGCATGCTGCTGCAGATGCGCGCGCTGACCGCGGCGTCGCGATCGATCTGCTACGCTACGGCCGTGGCGCTCGACGTCGCTGCGCGCGCCACGGATGAAAAAGTGCGCGCAGATGCCGCCGCGCGCGGCGCGCTGCTGACGCCGATCGCAAAGGCGTTCTCGACCGACATCGGCAATGAGGTCGCCTCTCTCGGCGTGCAGGTCCATGGCGGCATGGGCTTCATCGAGGAGACCGGCGCCGCGCAGCATGCGCGCGACGCCCGCATCACCGCGATCTATGAGGGCACCAACGGTATCCAGGCGATCGACCTCGTCACCCGCAAGCTGGCGGCGAGCGGCGGCGCCTCGGTGTTCAAGCTGCTCGACGAGCTCAATAATATCGTCCGCAGGGTCGAGGCCTCCAACGATCCGGCCTTCGGCACGACAGGACCCAAGCTGCGCGATGCGCTTCATAGCCTCGATCGCACCAGCCGCTGGCTGCTGGAGAAGCTCGCCTCCGCGCCGAACGATGCGCTGGCCGGCGCCACGCCCTATTTGCGGCTGTTCGGCTCCGCGCTCGGCGGCTGCATGCTTGCGAACGAGGCTCTCGCCGCGCGCGGCGAGAGCGAGGCAGATGGCGCGCGTCATGTCGCGCTCGCCAGATTTTTCGCCGAGAATTTTGCCGTGCAGGCGCTGTCTCTCGAAAAGACCATAACCGACGGCGCCGAGGCGGTGCTGGCGGCGGATGCGGTGTTGATCGGGTGAGGCAAGACGGCCGTCATCCACTCAGCCGTGATACTCCGCAAAAGCGGAGTATCCAGTACGCCGAGGCCTCTCGGTCGATCACCAACGTCTCGGCGTACTGGATCGTCCGCCTTCGCTGACGATGACCGCCGAGGGGAAGGCGCGCAGCCCACCAAATCCCCAGTCATTGCGAGCGAAAGCGAAGCAATCCAGAATCCCGCCTGGGCGACAGTCTGGATTGCTTCGTTGCGTTGCTCCTCGCAATGACGGTCTGGAGACACAGCACTACCCTCTCGCGGCGCGATCCGCACCCGAGCTTTGCGTTCACATCGCCCTTTCGAAGGTGGAGGGCGCAGGGAAGGCCGCATAGGCGTTAAGTTTAGTCTTGCGTGTTGGAATCGTTCGTGATTCGAACATGGGATGACACGAGATTCGCTTTTGAACGAAGACTGGGCGAGCGTCGTTACGCAGCTAGGTGGGGCTGCGCAGCTCGAGAGCAGCGCGCGCCAGACGAAAGCTTTCGTGCGGCAACGGCGGATCCCTGATGCGGTGGCGTTGCTTCGGCTGATGCTGGCTTATTGTCTGGGTGAAAGAGGGTTAAGATCGACGGCCGCGTGGGCTGCTTCTGTTGGCCTTGCCAATCTGAGTAGCGTGGCGCTGTTCTACCGCCTGCGTCAATGTGGCGATTGGTTTACCGTGCTTGTGGAGCGCTTGCTCGCGGCGGCGGCGCCAAAGGCGAGCCGAGGCCGTCTGATCCGTATCATCGATGCCACGACAGTGCCTCAGGCAGGGCCGGCTGCGCGCAAGAACAGCGAGCTTTGGCGCATTCATAGTGCATTTGATCTGCCATATGAGCGGTTTGGCCATTTCGAACTGACAGATCAGCAAGAGGGCGAGACGTTTGACCGCATACCAGTGGTCAAGGGTGAGATCCGTATTGCTGACCGCGCCTATCTACAACCTGATCGGATCTCGGCAGTGCTCGAAGCTGGTGCAGATGTTTTGATCCGAGCGGGCTGGAAGAACGCACGTTGGCTTGATGCCAAAGGCTGTCCGCTCGATCTGATAGCCGAATTACGGGCGGGGAACGCCCGCGGACTGATCGATCGGCCGATTTGGATCAAACGCAAGGCCGGCGCGCCTCTGGCTATGCGTCTGATCGCAGTCAAGAAGTCTGCCGATGCGGCTGCCGCGTCGCGTCGTAAAGCCCGGCGAGACGCCCAAGACGAAAACCGCACCATCTCTAAAGAAACTTTGGAAGCGGCGGATTGGGTCATCCTGGTCACCTCGCTAGCGCCGGACGAGTTCACCGTCGAAGATGTGCTTGCGCTTTACAGACTGCGATGGCGGATCGAACTCGGCTTCAAGCGATTGAAGAGTTTGATCGGCCTCAAGACACCGCCTGGAACCGATCCGCGCTCCGCCAAGCCCTACCTGCTGGCTCATCTCTTGATCATTTTGCTGCTCGAACCGCTTGTCCGCGAGTTCGAGGACTCTCCCCACTGGACGCAGGCCGCCTGACGACACCTGGCGCTTGGCGTGTCTTGCAGCAACTCATTGCGTCCTTGCTACAAGCAATCATTCCACAACCAACCATCCGCCGCCTCCATCACAGCAAACGGGTACTGGACCGGCACCTCTACGAGCCACCTCGAAAACGACGATATCAATCGATGCCCGCATTATCTTAACGCCTATGGGGAAGGCCGGGTGTTTGCCCACACCCATGGCCCGCCTGCAGAAAAAAAGCAGGCGGCAGTCACCACAGGTCCGGGCCGAACATCCGGCCTTCCCTGCGCGACGGTTTTAACGGCTTATACGCGCTCTCCCCGGGGACCGGCTCTCTTGCCCCCGTCACCGCGCGCACGTCGCTGCGCGGTTGCGACAACGCTAGCGCGTTGCGCATGGCATCAGCACCGGGATGCCAGGACCACACGATTTCGCCGTCCGCATCAGCCCGTTCGTCCGCGAAGTGATAGCTCCGCTGCGCGCTGCCGCGTCCATCGCATTCCGTTGCCCACGTCCGTGACGATCGCGATACGCCCCTCCGGCGGAACGGAACGGGCCCACCATAAATCTGATTTGGGCCAGGCGCAAAACGATTTATGTTTTTCAGAAGGAATTGACAGGGTTTTGCAGAAGCAAGGCGATTTGCCCGACGGGACGCGATCCACGTGAGCAAGTAGGGCGGCTTAGCGCAGGCGTAAGCCGCCATGCTCCTGTCAGCAACGAACAATGGCTGACTACGCTAACGCTAAATGCGCCCTACGACTCGTCCCGACACACGATCGGAAGTCCGCTGTTCAGCTCGACTATCTCATTCACACATTATGCCGCACGAAAGGGCCGCCGACCTTATCGCCAGGTACGCATGGCCGCGATGGTGCTCCACGGCTGCAGCGTCATGGGCTTGATGGCGGCGACTTTCAACATCGGACGGCCGAGCGAGTTCTCATGTGGGGAAAGCGGAGCCAGCAACATCGCATATGCCGATCCAGCATCGAAATAGCCCACGACCTGCGGAGGCCTTCCGAACTTTCCACCGATCTTCGCGGCGTGGTATTCCGATTCTACAAAGTAGTCGGACGCGTTGCCGCCTGTAACCAGGCTGACGCCCGTGAGCCCATTGACGTCGGGCTGCGTGACGAACCTTTTCCAGGCAGTCTTTGCCGCAATGGACTCCCTGCTGGTATCCGTGTTGGATGTCCCAATATGAGCAAGGTTCTGCTGGCCGAGACGCGTGTATTTGCAGAGATAGCACCCGCTCATCGGGCCCGTCAGAACGGGACCCGTCAACGGAGCAGTCGTCACAGCGCCCGCGACGTATCTCAGAAAGGTGAACGTCCATGGCGGGTTGTGAGTCACCATGGAAATGACCCCTTGCGGGTTCGGTGCCTGACCGATGTAGACCTGAACCGTTGCTGGAGTCGTCTCACGCGGCAGAAGGCCATCCACCAGGGCCCCGCCTCCGATCATCGTCCTGCCGGGATCGATCTGGTAATCAAGATACTTTTCCGCCAGATCTGCTGGATATGGCACCAAGGGTCTCCTCTTCGATTGGAAAGCCGGAGTCGTTCCGTTGTCTGACGAGACACGGTCCAACAGTTCGGCTCGGTTGGATGACTTGCGAATGCGGATGGAGACAGTTGCGAGGGACTTCAAAAGTGAGCTCGTGCGCTAGATACCTCGCTCCCCTGCCCAGTTCGTGGCGACGAAACGTCGACCGGGCCATTATTTGATTTCAGCTGAAATAGATGGCCTGAGGACACGGCATGATTTGGCCATCGTGCCCGCCTGATGCATGGCATCAGCGAGTCGGCGGTTTAGCTGAAGGCCTGGTGCGCAGCCTGCAGTCGTTGACGTAAGCGGCAGATGACGCCGACGCTAATCCGCCCCGCGACCACGATCCATCCCGACACCTCAGCCTGAAACGATCAGAAACACATCGCGGCGCCTGCTCCGACCGGCAGTCGCGTTGAAGGGGTGCGATAGCCAATCGGCGATCATCCAATTCTCAACGCGAGCCCTTCCATGTCGATCATCTCTGTCAGTTCGCTCCTCTCGCCCACAGCTGCCCAGTCGACCTCGGCCAGTTCGTCGACCTTGGCCGCCTCGCAGACCGACGCGACGTTGTCGACCTCCTCCTCGTCATCGTCCGCCGGCAGCAGCGCGAGCGGCAGCGGCTCCTCGTCGGCCAAGACCGTGGTCAGCGAGATCTCCTTCACGATCGACGGCATCACCACCACCACGATCACCTATTCCGACGGCACGACCGAAACGGAGACGAGCGGCAGCGCCAAGGGCGCGAGCGCATCGGGTAACACTCAGGGTCCGCAGACCTACAATGCGCAGGGCCTAACCAGCGGCGCGAGCAGCAGCACCAACGCGGCCTCGAGCTAATAAGCCGCAAGTTCCCAGATCGGAACCGACTTGCGCAACTATTAGTAGGTAAATACCAGTTGTCGTCGGGCAGTGGATGCCGGTGCGGCACGGATGAGCCGGGACCAACGAACTGCAAGGCGCTTGGCACGTCGCAGGTTGCTGCGCCTATTGGTGACACTGCGAAGCAACAGTGTCCTTAAGACTTCGCGGGAACAGCATTGTTAATTTGCACGAGCCGCCCGAGTCTGACCTGTTGTCCGATGCGTTTTGACGTAGCGGGGGAAGTCAATGTTGCGGAGTGTGGTTGGCGCGGGAATGCTGGTCCTGGCGATGGGCTCGGCGTTGCAGGCGAACGAGCCAGGGCCGGGAGACCGGATCTCCTGTTCGGAGGTTCGGTATTATGTGGAGAAATATACGGCGGCAGTCGCTGAAAGCTACGCGCGCAGTCAGGGTGCGACCGACGCCCAGATCAATCGGGCGCGCCGGTGCTTGATGGTCAACCATTTCCGGCGAGCCGACCGGTCGCGGATCTATAGCGAGTAACAGGCTGGGCTGTTGGAGGTCGGTCCGCGGACGCTCTAGGACGGGGCGGCTAGCGATCCCGGCGTCACCAAAGCAGGTTGCGCCGATCTTTTCTCCCCGATGATTCTGGGAGTATGGGTCCCGGGTCGGCGCCCGACCGCGCTGACGCGTTGTCGGGCTTGCCCGGGACGACCGCGGAGAATGCGGCTACGGATCGGCTCACAAAGCACGTCGATGGCCGCGCCTTCTGCGCGAAGTCGCGCTTCGCGTGGCAGCCATCACGGATGGAGCTTACGCCTGCTCGATCGCGGCGGGCATCTTGGCGACCGACATCAGCGAGCGGGCGACCTGGTTGAGCAACTGGTCGGCGTTCTCCTCCTCCGCCAGCGATTTCGACAGAAGCGCGACGATGGCGCTGTGGCGTAGCTGCTGGGCGAGATTGCGCGCTGTGGTGTAGCCCGCCATCTCGTAATGCTCGACGCGCTGCGCCGCGCCGATCAGCGCCAGATCCGCCGCGGCATCCTCCTTGTCCTCCCCCTCCTCCATGACCTCCTGGCCTTCCTCGACGAGACCCATCATGCCCTTGCAGGGCTTGGCGCGCGCGGTCTTGCCGAGCAGCTCGAAGCACTCGTTGATGCGCTCGATCTGGCTCTCGGTCTCCACCAGATGCTGCTCGAACAGCTCGCGCAGCTGATCGAAACGCGCGGCTTCCGCCATCTTCGGCAGCGCCTTGGTGAGCTGCTTCTCGGCATGAAGGAGATCGCGCAGCTCTTCGATCAAGAGATCGCTCAGGCCCGCTTCGTCTGCCGGCGGCGAGCTCTCGGCGACGATCGAGGGCGCAGCTCCGGGCTCACCGTCCTGCAGCGCCGGCGATTCGGTAAAGACCCAATCGCCGCCCTCGTTCCAGGGGCCGCGGGTGTCGATCTCGCCGTGATCGCCCGCCCCGGTGGAATCGTTGAAGAACTGGTCGACGAGGCCCGGCGTCGGCGCGATGCGGCCGATGCTGAAGGCCGGCTTCTTCATGCTTTCGAGCGCCAGCGTGAACGCCTTCATATGCGTGATCTCGCGCGTCATCAAAAACTGCAGCGCGTCCTTGGTGCCGGCATCGTCGGTGAAGTTGATCAGCCGCTCGTAAACGATCTTGGCCCGCGCCTCGGCCGCGATGTTGCTGCGCAGATCGACGTCGAGCTCGCCGGTGATCTTGAGGTAATCGGCGGTCCATGCATTGCCCTGCGAATTGAACAGGTTCACGCCGCCGCCACCGGCGATCGCGATCAGCGGATCGGCCTCGGCAGCCTCGCGGTCGAACTTCGCCGGCTTCAGGTGCATGCGCGCCAGCGTGCCGACGACCTCCAGATGGCTCAGCTCCTCGGTGCCGATGTCCATCAACAGGTCCTTGCGATCCGGGTCCTCGCAGTTGAGGCCCTGAATCGAATATTGCATCGCCGCGGCAAGCTCGCCATTCGCGCCGCCAAACTGTTCCAGCAGCATGTTGCCGAACCGCGGATCGGGTTCGTCGACGCGAACGGTGAACATCAGCTTCTTGACGTGGTGATACATGATGGCCTCGGGAGGTTGGCGGGGGTGGAGCTCGAGTCCGAACGGACGGGCCCGGGCTTTGTTCCTACCTCCGGCCGAGCAACATTCGCCTCCCCTTCAACCGAGGCCATCACGCCATCAGGCAGTACTACGAGCTCTGCTTCCGGAACGCCTTCTCGCCGGCGTCGGAGACCTCGACCCAGCGCTTGTCGGGCGCTGCCCCTTCGACATAGCTGTCGTGCCAGTTCCACCATTTGTAGGTCGGCGTCTGCGGATAGCCCGCCGGCGAATCCTCCCAGACCTCCTGACGGCCGAGCGGCGTGATATCGAGGTAGTTCCAGGTGCTGCCCATCTGCTCGTCGCCGCGGTTGTTGATGAAGTAGGTGCGGAAGATGCGGCCGCCATTGCGGAAGAACACGTTGGTGCCGTGCCACTGGTCGACGCCGAAGTCCACGTCGAACTCATCCGTGATGGTGAACCACGGCATGGTCCAGCCCATATTCGCCTTCAGCCTTGCAATGTCGGCCTGCGGTGCGCGCGAGACGAAGACGAGCGTGGTGTCACGCGCATTGAGGTGCGACAGATGCGCGACCTGGTCGGCCACCATGGAGCAGCCGCGGCAGGCATGCTCGGGCCAGCCGAACACGCCGGGCTCGAAGAAGGCGCGATAGACGATCAGCTGGCGGCGGCCGTCGAACAGATCAGCCAAGCTGGCCTTGCCCGCCGGCCCTTCAAACGCATAGGCCTTGTCCACCGCCATCCACGGCATGCGGCGGCGCTCCGCGGCAAGCGCATCGCGGGCGCGGGTATGAGCCTTTTCCTTGACGAGCAATTTCTGCCGCGCAGCTTCCCATTCTTCCGGCGAGACCACCGGCGGTGTCTGCATGGCGGCTCCACTGTTTTGCGCTGCTGATGTAGTCATGGCTCTCGAACCTCCTATGAGTGAGCTCCAGCACCACGGGCCGAGCCGCACTTGTCCGCGCCCTCGCCCTCTGCTGGCCGTGAGACAGGTTTTGGCACGCAGGCCGGAATCCGGGTGAGTAACAAGTGTGGCGCCATTCTGCCGTGTGCCGCAGGCGCATCAACTGAAGGGATTGCAGCGGTCACGGAACTTTGTTCCGCCATGGGGCTTCTCCCTTTCGCCATCACACGAGATATCAGCGGCATGACCTCATCGATGAACCCGGCGCAGCGGCAACGCGCGCGCCGCCGGACCATGATCACGCGCACAAGCCTCGCCGCCCTGCTGGTGCTGTCGCTCCCACTGCCGGCATTCGCGCAAGACACCGGCACCAGCGGCATTCCGCCTGGGCCGGCCAACGCCAACGGCCCGATCGGCTCGGTGCGCGATCCCTCGGGGATCGGCAACGCGGCACGCATGCCGCCGCTGCCGCAGCAGCCCGGCGTTCAGCGCGTGCCGGGCAACGTGCCGCTCACCTCCACCCAGCCGGCCTACACGCCGCGCGTCCGCTACCGCCACGGCTGGCGGCACCTGCCGAAGCGCGAGCGGGAGAAGCTCGAGCGCGCCGCGGTCAAGGAGAACGACCGCCTGCTGCGCCGCGGTGCCACCAGTATCTGTCGCGGCTGCTGAAGCAGCTTTCGCGCGTCGCTCAGGTGCGGCGTGCAAGCGCGCGGATCAAATTCGCAGGGATTATCAGGAGATCCCAACCGGGCCTCAACCACTGAGGTGCGTCTTGGCGACGCGCGTGGAGCGTGCTGTCGATTCCACCGCTTGGTCTTCCGCGCGGATGATGTACGCTAGGCGCGGCAGGACTCACATTGCAATGACGCGCAAGGGACTGGGCATGACCGACCACGTGATCGTCACCGAAGAGGGCGGGGCCCGCGTCATCAAGCTCCGCCGGCCGGAGAAGAAGAACGCGCTGACGCAGGCGATGTATCGCCGGATGAGCGATGCGATCGACACCGCGCAGAACAACCCGGACATCCGCTGCCTCATGATCACCGGCGGCTCCGGCGTGTTCACCTCCGGCAACGACCTCGAGGAATTCCTGCAGGCCGGCGCGCTGTCGAGCGAGGCCGCGCGCGCCTCCGACATGACCAAGTTCCTGTATTCGCTGGCGCATAACACCAAGCCGATCATCGCCGCGGTCGACGGCGTGGCGATCGGCATCGGCACCACGATGCTGTTCCATTGCGACTATGTGCTGGCCTCCACGACCGCGCTGTTCTCCACGCCCTTCATGCAGCTCGGCCTGGTGCCGGAGGGCGCCTCCAGCCTGCTGATGCCGGCCACGATGGGACACCAGCGGGCGTTCGCGATGCTGGTGATGGGCCGCACCATGACCGCCGACGAGGCGCATGTTGCCGGCTTCGTCAACGCCGTGGTGTCGCCGGGCCACACCGAGGTCGAGGCGCACAAGGTAGCGCGCGAGCTCTGCCGCCTGCCGGCGGAAGCGGTCGCGATCTCGCGCAAGCTGCTGCGGACACCGCCGGACGAGCTGACCCGCCGCATCGATCAGGAGGCGCATATCTTCGGCGAGCGCATGGGCTCGAAAGAGGCGATCGCCGCGTTCAAGGCCTTCGTCGACCGCAAGAAGCATTGAGGGCGTTCTCTCGGTCGCCGCGCGATCGCATCACGACACGCTAGCGATGCGCGAAGCGGTGGAGGAAACCCCTGATCCCGCCGTCATGGCCCTTTCCGAGCCTGTGCCGAGCGCTTAAGTTACGACCTCAACCGTAACGCGCGAGTGGCGGGCATCTATGTCAACGACGCTGTATCTCTCCCATCAGGCCTGCCTCGATCATGCGACCCCTTCCGGCCATCCCGAGCGTCCCGACCGCCTGCGCGCGGTCGAGGAGGCGATGACCGAGGAGCGCTTCGCCCTGCTCGATCGCGACGAGGCGCCGGAAGGCACGCTCGACCAGGTCCTGCTCTGCCACAACGAGCACTACGTCACCGAACTCAGGCATATCGCGCCGGACAGCGGCATCATCTATCTCGACGGCGACACCTCGATGTCGCCGGGCACCTGGGAGGCGGTGATGCGCGGCGTCGGCGGCGCGGTGAAGGCCACCGACGCCGTGATGTCGGGCAGCCACCGCAATGCCTTCGTCGCGGTGCGGCCGCCCGGCCATCACGCCGAGACCAACAAGCCGATGGGCTTCTGCTTCTTCGACAATGTCGCGATCGCCGCCCGCCACGCCCAGCGCAAATATGGCATCGCGCGCGCAGCGATCGTCGATTTCGACGTCCATCACGGCAACGGCACGCAGGACATCTTCTGGGCCGATAGAAGCGTGATGTACTGCTCGACGCACCAAATGCCGCTGTTTCCCGGCACCGGCGCGCGCGGCGAGCGCGGCGATCACGACACCATCGTCAACGCGCCGCTTTCGCCGGAGGACGGCAGCCTGGAATTCCGCTCGGCGTTCGAGAATCTGATCCTGCCGCAGCTGACGAAGTTCAGCCCCGAGCTCGTCATCATCTCGGCCGGGTTCGACGCGCATTACCGCGATCCCCTGGCGTCGCTGAATCTGCGTGCCGAGGATTTCGGCTGGGTCACGCGCAAGCTGATGGAGCTCGCCGAGAAGAGCGCGGGCGGCCGCGTGGTCTCGGTCCTGGAAGGCGGCTACGACCTGCAGGGCTTGAAGGAATCGGTGGCGGCCCATGTCGCGGCCCTGACCGGCGCCTGAGGTTCCTTAAGCTCCGGTTCCCCACCGCTGCGACGCTGCGGGGGCCTGACAGCGGCGGCCGCAATGTGTAAAAGCCGGCCGGAAGGTCGAGAGAGTCGCAGGAACATCGTATGGCGGACACCCCTGTAACCGACGTCAAGAAGCTGTCCTTCGAGCGCGCGATCGAGGAGCTGGAGACGATCGTGAAGCGACTCGAGGAAGGCAAAGTGCCGCTCGAGGAATCGGTGACCATCTACGAGCGCGGCGAGGCGCTGAAGCGTCGCTGCGAGGAGCTGTTGCGCCAAGCCGAGGCGCGGGTCGAGAAGATCACCACCGATGCCAGCGGCCAGGCCGCCGGCGTCGAGCCGCTCGACGTGCAGTAGGGCTGGAGGCGAGCTTAAGGCGCGTGGACGACAGCGCTCGCGCCTGGAAGGATGGCCCGACGACCGGGCGTCGCAACGCACGATAACGCGCAGATGCGCGATTCCTGACGTAACGCCTACGCCGATCGGCCGCAGCGCGGCGCCCGACCGTGCACAGCTGCTGAAATCTTTTGCAAATGCGGCTTGGCCTCCGCCCGCTCCTGCTATAGTCCGCATCGGGGGAGCCCGGGGTCAGAGGCTGTCACATTGTCAGGTTCTCACGAGCATCGGGCGATGGAACGGTTAAGTCTTCGCCCGCCTCGGTCTCACGGAACGCTTGGGGATCTCATAAGCGCGTGCGCGTGTCGAATCGACATATCATTTACGTGCAGGGCTACGACCCGCGAGGGCTTGCGCAATATTACCGCATGTTCCGCACCGAATTGCGCAAGTTCGCCCGGCTGTACCAGCTTTCCGCTACGATCAGCCGGCCGCACAGCAAGTCCGACGACGAGATCACATCCTGGTCGATCGAGACGAAGGCCCAGGCAAGCGGACAAGCTTGGCAGACCCGAACGACTTACGACTTTCTCCGCTTCGAGGACTTCATCCAGAACGACCTCGCCGCACCGATCTGGCGGACGGTAGCACAGGCGGTCTGGATCTATTGGCGGCTGATCTTCCGCGGCACCATCGGCCGGTTCTGGAGCGCCAATTGGCGGTTTGCGACCTTCATCACCTGGCCGCACATCATCCTCTTGCTGGAGGCGCTGGTCGCGGCCGGCGCGGGCTTCGTGTTCGGCAAGGGGCTCGACGCGCTCGGCGCGCCCCAACCTCTGAGCTGGCTCGCGGGATCGGCGATCTTCATGGTGCTGCTGTGGGGTGCGCTGCGCTATTTCGAGAACCAGACCTACGTTCTTTACCTGCTCTGCGACACCATCTGGACCTGGCAGTTCGCGCACCGCCAGCGGCCAGAATGGGACCAGCGCATCGACCGTTTCGCCCAATATCTGGCCGAGGTGGCACGCGTCAGCGATGCTGACGAGATCGTCATCGTCGGCCACAGCTCCGGCTCTTTCCTGGCCGCCGAGATGCTGGCGCGGGCCTTGAAACGCGATCCGTCGCTCGGCCGCCACGGGCCGCGCATCATGTTGCTGACGCTCGGCGGCAATTTCCCGATCGTCGGCTTCCACAGGGCGGCAGCCGACTTCCGCGATCATCTCGCCCAGCTTGCCGTCGAGCCCCAGATCGACTGGATCGACTGCCAGGCGCGCAAGGACGTGATGAACTTCTTCAAGCTCGATCCCGTGGCCTCGCATGGTATCGACGTCGGCAGCGCCAAGCGCAATCCAACCATCGTGCCGGTGCGCTTCCGGGAAATCATTCGTCCGGATCACTACAACCTGTTCCGCTGGCAGTTCTTCCGGGTGCATTTCCAGTTCGTGATGGCCAACGAACGGCCACACGCCTACGACTTCTTCATGATCGTCTGCGGACCCGTGGCCCTCCGCGAACGCATGGCTCACCCTGCCGCCGCACTCGCCGTCGTCACCACGCCCGACGGCGCGGAGCGCGAGCTGGCCTGGTCCGCACTCGCGGTATCCGGGCCCGCGCGGGTGTCCGCGGACCCCGATCTGGCCACCGCGAAGGAACAACCCGCGCGCCGCCGCGGTTGAAGCCGCGGCCTGCCGGCCGCGATCCCCGGGCTTGCCATATTCCGTTGGGTTGGCTTTAAGGCGCACTTTGGTGTAAAGCTTTCGGGAACTACGGGCTTTGGAGGCACGCGATCCGCGAGGACGCAACCGAGTTAACTGTCTGCAAAGGCTGACGAAATGACTTGGTACGTGATCCCTGCAAACAACTTGTCAAAACCC
This sequence comes from Bradyrhizobium sp. STM 3557, assembly GCF_045571465.1. Taxonomy (NCBI): domain Bacteria; kingdom Pseudomonadati; phylum Pseudomonadota; class Alphaproteobacteria; order Hyphomicrobiales; family Nitrobacteraceae; genus Bradyrhizobium; species Bradyrhizobium sp. STM 3557. The sequence goes on along the minus strand of NZ_CP120697.1, from coordinate 2,703,568 downwards.
CTTGGCGAACGGCCTGGATGGGTGCCGCCAAGGGTGATTTACATCACATAGACAGACTTAAGCCGCAGTTGGCCTATCTTCTATGGCTTTGGTCCGAGCCGACGACACCTTAAATGATTAAGGTTTCGCCGCTCGTTACGATGAACCTCTCTGACGTCGGCCCTTGAACCCGACCTGCAAAATTGGAATATCGCCGTGACCACATTTAGTAAAACGCCGCTTCTCGACACCATCAAGACACCGGACGATCTGCGCCGGCTCAAGGTCGAGCAGATCCGGCAGGTCGCCGATGAGCTGCGCCAGGAGACCATCGACGCTGTCTCGGTGACGGGAGGCCATTTCGGTGCGGGTCTGGGGGTCGTGGAACTCACCACCGCCATCCATTACGTGTTCGATACCCCGCGCGACCGCCTGATCTGGGACGTCGGCCACCAGGCCTATCCGCACAAGATCCTCACTGGTCGGCGTGACCGCATCCGCACGCTGCGCACCGGCGGCGGTCTCTCCGGTTTCACCAAGCGCTCGGAGAGCGATTACGACCCGTTCGGCGCGGCACACTCCTCGACCTCGATCTCGGCCGCCCTCGGCATGGCGGTAGCTCGCGACCTCTCGGGCGGCAAGAACAATGTGATCGCCGTGATCGGCGACGGCGCAATGTCCGCCGGCATGGCCTATGAGGCCATGAACAATGCCGGCGCGATGAACTCGCGCCTGATCGTGATCCTCAACGACAACGACATGTCGATTGCGCCTCCGGTCGGCGCGATGTCGGCCTATCTGTCCCGTCTCTATTCCGGCAAGACCTACCGCACCCTGCGCGATGCGGCCAAGCAGCTCGGCCAGCATTTGCCGAAGGTGATCGCCAACCGCGCCAGCCGCGTCGAGGAATATTCCCGCGGCTTCATGATGGACGGCGGCACGCTTTTCGAGGAGCTCGGCTTCTATTACGTCGGCCCGATCGACGGTCACAACCTCGACCACCTGCTGCCGGTGCTCAAGAACGTCCGCGACATGGAGACCGGGCCGATCCTGGTCCATGTCGTCACCCAAAAGGGCAAGGGCTATCCGCCCGCGGAAGCCTCCGCCGACAAGTACCACGCCGTCGTCAAATTCGACGTCGCCACCGGCACCCAGGCCAAGGCCAAGCCGAATGCGCCTGCCTACCAGAACGTGTTCGGCCAGAGCCTGGTCAAGGAAGCCGAGAAGGACGACAAGATCGTCGGCATCACCGCCGCGATGCCATCCGGCACCGGCATCGACATCTTCAACAAGGCCTTCCCGGATCGCACCTTCGACGTCGGCATCGCCGAGCAGCACGCCGTGACCTTCGCAGCCGGCCTTGCGACCGAAGGCTACAAGCCGTTCTGCGCGATCTACTCGACCTTCCTGCAGCGCGGCTACGATCAGATCGTGCACGACGTCGCGATTCAGTCGCTGCCGGTGCGCTTCGCGATCGACCGCGCGGGCCTGGTCGGCGCCGACGGCGCCACCCATGCCGGCTCGTTCGACAATGCCTATCTCGGCTGTCTGCCCAACATGGTGATCATGGCGGCGTCCGACGAAGCCGAGCTCGTGCACATGGTGGCGACCCAGGTCGCGATCAACGATCGCCCGAGCGCGGTGCGCTATCCGCGCGGCGAAGGCCGCGGCGTCGAGATGCCGGAAGTCGGCATTCCCCTGGAGATCGGCAAGGGCCGCATGATCCGCCAAGGCAAGCAGATCGCCCTGCTCTCCTTCGGCACGCGTCTTGGCGAATGCGAGAAGGCGGCCGACGAGCTCGCCGCGCACGGCCTCTCCGCCTCGATCGCGGACGCCCGCTTCATGAAGCCGCTGGACGAGGAACTGATCCTGAAGCTGGCGCGCGATCATGAGATCCTGATCACGATCGAGGAAGGCTCGATCGGCGGTTTCGGCTCGCATGTGATGCAGTTCCTCGCCGATCAGGGCATGCTCGACGGCGGTCTCAAGATGCGCTCGATGGTCCTGCCCGACGAGTTCCTCGATCACGATACACCGGCGGCGATGTATGCGCGCGCCGGCCTGGACGCCAAGGGAATCGTCGCCAAGGTGTTCGAGACGCTCGGCAAGGATTACAAGGCCGAGGTCGTCAAGCTCGCCTGAGCCGCGGTCACGAACGATGAAGAAAGTGTATCTGGCAGGTCCTGACGTGTTCCTGCCGGATGCGCTTGAGATCGGCCGCCGCAAAGCCGCGATCTGCGCGCAATATGATCTGGGCGGGCTCTACCCGCTCGACAACACCGTCGACCTGACCTCGCGCACGGCATCGCTCGACATCTTCCGCGGCAACGAGGCGATGATGGACATGGCGGATGCGATTATCGCCAATCTGACGCCGTTCCGCGGCCCCGGCGCCGATGCCGGCACCGTTTACGAGCTCGGCTATATGGCGGGCCGCGGCAAGCTCTGCCTTGGCTATTCCAACGATCCCTCTACCTATGCCGATCGCACGCGCCGCTTCACCGCGGTACGCGCTGAGAACGGCCGGCTGATCGACGCAGAAGGCCTGACGGTGGAGGATTTCGGTCAATCCGACAATCTGATGATCATCCACGCGCTGGAGCTGCACGGCTGCCCACTGGTGACGCCGCGCGAGCCGCCGGCCGACATCTGGCATGATCTCACCGCGTTCGAGACCTGCGTGCGGTTGGCGGCGGAGAGGCTGCTGACGAAGTGAGAGGAAACTGTCGTAACCAGCGAGGCGCGTTTCCGACGCTCTGCCATTGAGCCAAACTCCGCTGTCGTCCCCGCGAAAGCGGGGACCCATAACCACAGGAAGTCGTTTGTGGCAGACGAGTGGTTAGACCTTTCGCATCAACAGCATCCTGTGGTTATGGATCCCGGGTCTGCGCCCCAACGCTCTGGGCGCGTCGGGGCTTGCCCGGGACGACATCCGGACCCAAACAAGTATGAAGAATAATTGTTGACCTGATCATGCCCCCTCCTCGCAAACGCGCCGATATCCTGCTGGTCGAACGCGGCCTGTTCGAAAGCCGCGCGCGGGCGCAGGCTGCGATCGAGGCCGGCCTCGTCATTGCCAATGACAAGCAGGTCACGAAAGCCTCCGAGACCATTCCCGTGGACGCGGTGCTGCAGGCCGAGCCGGCGCATCCCTTCGTCTCGCGCGGCGGCGTGAAGCTACAGGCCGCACTCGAGCAGTACCCGATCGACATCGAGGATCACGTCTGCCTCGACGTCGGCGCCTCGACCGGCGGCTTCACCGAGGTGCTGCTCGCGAATGGCGCGGCGCTGGTGTTCGCGGTCGATGTCGGCCGTGATCAGTTGCATCCGTCCCTGCATGGCCATCCCCGGATCGTTTCCATGGAGCAGACCGACATCCGCTCCTATGAGGGCAAGCGCCTGCCGCAGCGGCCCGACGTCGTCGTGATCGACGTCAGCTTCATCTCGCTAAAGGCCGTGCTGCCGGTCGCGCTGTCGCTCGCCGCCTCGCCGATGAGCCTGCTCGCGCTGATCAAGCCGCAATTCGAGGCGCAAGGTGCGCATGGCAAGGGCGGCATCATCAAGGACGCCGCCGTGCACAGCCAAGTCTGCGACGACATCGCAGCCTTCGCGGGCTCGCTCGGCTGCACCGAGATCAAAGTATTTCCGTCTGCAATCAAGGGCGGCGACGGCAATGCCGAGTTTTTCCTCGGAGCGCGCCGCCGTGGTTGAGCGCCTGCTGATCGATCATGTCGGCCATCGCGGCGACGGCGTCTCGTTCTCATCGGGCGAGGCGCGCTACGTGCCCTACACGCTCGGCGGCGAGACCGTCGAGGCGGCCGCGGTGCCGGGCCATCCCGATCGGCGCAAGCTGCTCGCGCTGGACGTAGCGAGCCCGGAGCGCATCGCGCCATTCTGTCCGCATTTCGGCGTCTGCGGCGGCTGCGCGATCCAGCACTGGCAGGCAGAGGGCTATCAGGACTGGAAGCGCAACATCGTGGTCGAGACGCTGCGCGCGGCCAAGATCGACTGCGAGGTGGCGCCGCTGATCGATGCGCATGGCGCCGGCCGCCGCCGCGCCACCTTTCATGCGCGCATGGGCACGCATGAGATCCTGAAAGTGGGGTTCAGCGCGGCGGCCAGCCACGACATCATTCCGATCGACCGCTGCCCGATCCTCGACCCTGGTCTCAAGGGGGCGCTTGAGGCCGCGTGGGCGCTGGCGGAAGCGCTGAAGCCGACCGGCAAGGCGCTCGACATCCAGGCGACCGCGGCCAACAACGGCCTCGATATCGACATCCGCGGCTCCGGTCCGCTGCCGCCGCAGCGCATCACCGCATTGTCCGTGATCGCCGAGCAGCACCGGTTGGCGCGGCTGACGCGCCATGGCGAGCTGGTGCTGATGCGCAGCGCGCCTGACGTCACCATCGGCGCCGCGCGCGTCGTCCTGCCGCCCGGCTCGTTCCTGCAGGCCACCGTCGCCGGAGAGGAAACGCTGGCTGCATTGGTGAACGAGCGCGTCGGTAAAGCCAAGCACGTCGCCGACCTGTTCTGCGGCGTCGGTCCCTTTGCCTTGCGCCTGGCATCGCGCGCGCGCGTCACCGCGCTCGACAGCGATGCCGGCGCCGTCGCAGCACTGCAGAAGGCGGTGGCGACCACATCGGGCCTGAAGCCGGTGAAGGCCGAAATGCGCGACCTGTTCCGCCGCCCGCTGATGCCGCAGGAAATGCGCGACTTCGACGCCATCGTGTTCGACCCGCCGCGGCAGGGCGCACAGGCGCAGGCGAAGCAGCTCGCGGCGAGCAAAGTGCCGGTCGTGATCGCGGTGTCCTGCAACGTCACCACCTTCGCGCGCGATATCAGGATGCTGATCGACGGCGGCTACAAGCTCGACGCGGTGGTGCCGGTCGACCAGTTCAGGCACACCCCGCATGTGGAGCTGGTGGCGAGGCTGGCGCGGTGAGTGCGCCTCAATCGTGATTGCCCGACGTGTGCTCATAGACGTCGTCATTGCGAGGAGCGTCAGCGACGAAGCAATCCAGACTCTCTGCTTGGCTCTGGATTGCTTCCGCCGTCGCCCTTCGGGCTATGGCGGACACGTCGTTTCGCTCGCAATGACGGACACCGCAAGCTACCGCACCACATCGACCTTCACGTCGGCGACGCCGGAATGCACCATGCCTAGCGCTTGCGCGGCCGAATACGACACGTCGACCACGCGGCCCTTCACGAACGGGCCGCGATCATTGACCCGGACCATGACCGACTTGCCGGTCGCGACATTGGTCACCTGCAGGCGCGTGCCGAAGGGCAGCGTCGGATGCGCCGCGGTCAGCTCATGCGGATCGAACCGCTCGCCACTCGCGGTCTCCTGTCCCTCGCTGTAGAAGCTGGCAACCCCGCGCGAGCCGCTTGTCGATGCAAGCGACACGCGCTTGGCCGGCTCGCCGCGCTCGGGCTCGCGCAGCCTGACCACGGAGACCGGCCTGCGCACAGGCCTAAGCACGTGCCGCGGTTCGAGCGCAGCCTCCCGGGTCGGCGCGATGTGGCTCGTGCGCTGTGAGACCACCGAGGTCTGTGCGCAGGCGCCCAGCGACGCCGCTATCAGGATAATCCCTGTCGTTCGAATGAAGGCACGACAGCCGTGTGCCGCGGCGTCCGGAGCGACACGAGCGGACTGATCCAGTCCGGTCGCGCGACGAGATGGACTAATACAGCCGATGGAACGCATGTTCTGTGCGCCTCCGCCCAAGCTGCAGCAAGCTCGCCGGGCAATGGCGGCAGAACCGTGGCACGAGCGAACTCACACGGGCCGCAACCGCTAGTTTTGCTTTGAGTGTTGTTTTGGCGCCACAGCGCTGGGCCTCGTTAACGACGTACCTGATCGTTTTCGCAGGTCTCGCGCGGTCTTCGTGATCGTGAGGCCGCGGCGTATGGGTCCCGGCTCAAGGCCAGGACGACACTGAATGTTGATCTCACAGACTGCAACATCGCGACGAGCAGATGGTCATTGAGAGCCGTCTACCGCCACGAGCTCTGCCGTCGTCCCGGCCTTGAGCCGGGACCCATAACCACCGTCGGTCATCGTTATAGCGAGATGGAGCGCCAGCTCGCTTCAACAAAGCTCAGTCGTGATGACCAGTCGTGGTCATAGGTCCCGGCAGTTCGCCGCGACGACGGTGTGCGTTATCCACTCCGATCGTGGTCGGCATCACCGTCCCCATCGGTCCTGCCAGATCTTCTCGCCCACCATGCAGGACACCCGGGGCTCCTTGGCTTCGTCCGCGACACGCACGATATGTCCCGGCGGCGTGCGGCCAGCCACCTCCATCAAGAGCTTGGTGCGAATGGCCTCCTTGAACTCATCGCGCCCCTTGATCGAGATGACAAAGGAGCCGGCGCCGCCGGTCACGCAATCCTCGTAGTACCAATCGAGATTTTCGATATCCATGGTCGAGTAGGAAGGCTCCTTCACCATGATCGGCAGGCCGTTGATGGTGATACCTTTCGAGAGCGCGGTGTCGCGCGCCATCGTGACGGGAGAGCCGCTGTTGTTGGGGCCGTCGCCGGAGATGTCGATCACGCGCCGCAGGCCGCGATAAGGATCCTCGTCGAACAGCGGCATCGCAAAGTAGATCGCGCCCGAGATCGACGTGCGCGAGGCGCGGCGGACCGGCGTCTTCATGATCTCGGCCGCGACCGCATCCGCAGTCTCCGGCCCGTCGATCAGACGCCAGGGAATGATGATCTTCTGATCGCCGGAGGCGGCCCATTCGAAATAGGTGATGGCAATGCGGCCGTTCGGGCCGTTCTTCAAAGCCTGCAGAAACTCCCTGGAGACGATCGCCTGCGCGTAGCCCTCGCGCTGGATCGCGAGCTCGTCCAGGTCCATCGAGTAGGACACGTCGACCGCGAGAATGAGCTCGACATCGACCGATGGCGAGGCTTCCTTATCGCTCATCTGTGCGGCTGTTCTGGCGGGCGGCGCGGCGGCCACACCAGCAACGTTGTCACCGGCAATCATACCGGCCAGGCACGCCGCTCCGATCGAGATCCACCAGCGCATGAGCTGCCCTCCCATCGTGTGACGTGATGGTGACATGCAATCCGGAGCAGGCAAAGCGGGAAGCGCCGCTCCCATTCACATTCAGGTTAGCCGGGCGCGAGCATCGCCCAGTGCCGCCGCGCTCCGGCTACAAAGCCGGCGACGATGCGGTTTCGCGATACGTCGCGACGCTGTATCCTGATATGGCTCCATTGCCATGGCAGGAACACGATCGGAGGAGCCGCATGAACGACTCCGTGACCAAGCCCGCGACGAAGACCAGATCCAAGGTGAAGACCCAGGTCCAGCGTCCGCGGCTGTACAAGGTGATCCTGGTCAATGACGACTACACGCCGCGCGAATTCGTCGTGATGATTTTGAAGGCGGAGTTCCGGATGACCGAGGACGAGGCCTACAAGGTGATGATCACGGCGCACCGGCGCGGCGTCTGCGTCGTCGCCGTGTTCACCCGGGATGTCGCCGAGACCAAGGCGACGCGGGCGACCGATGCCGGCCGCGCCAAGGGACATCCACTCTTGTTCACCACCGAGCCGGAGGAGTAGCGGCTTTGTTCCGACGCTTGGTCTTGAACGGTCTCCACGCCGCTTGAAAACGCTTTACCCCAATGCCGCCTCGTCGCGCAGCCCGAACACTCGCTGCTCTCCGGCAAAGCCCGCGATCGGAAACGCACCGAGATCGGCCCAGCCGCCGGCGCAGCCACGCGCGAACGCCTCGGATGCGACCACCGTGCGCTTCAGGCGGCCTGCGATCTTCTCCAGCCGCGCGGCGAGATTGACTGCCGGACCGATGCAGGTGAAGTCGAGCCGGTCGGCGCCGCCGATATTGCCGTAGAGCAACTGCCCGACATGCAGCGCCACGCCAAAGCGGAAGCGCTCGGTCTTTTCGCCGACGCGATATTCAAGCGCATCGACGCTGGCACGGGATTGCCGCGCCGCTTCCAGCGCGCGGCCGCAGATCTCGGCCGGGTCGCCCCCCTGCTCCGGGATCGGAAACACCGCGAGCAATCCGTCGCCCATGAACTTTAGCACCTCGCCGCCATGGCTTCGGATCGCTGCAACCTGGCAGTCGAAATAATGATTGAGGATCTCGACCACTATCTCGGCCGGCAGCCGATCCGACAATTGCGTGAAGCCGCGCAGATCCGACAACCAGATCGCCGCATGCATGGTGTCGGTGTGACCGCGCCGGATCTGGCCGCCGAGAATGCGCTCGCCGGCGCGATTGCCGACATAGGTGTCGAGCAGGATCGAGGCGGTGCGGCGCAGGCCGACGATCTCGGTGTAGCGAGACAATGCGGGGATCAATGACCGGATCGCCTGCAGATGGTCAGCCGTGAAGCCGCCGGGCGCCTTCGTGGTCCAGCTCGAGGCGTGCATCTGGCGGTCGAGAAAGGTGAGCGGCATCGCGACGTAATCGGTCGCTCCCTCCGCGCGTAGATCCATCAGAATCGGAAAGGGCTCGGAGGCGGCGCTGAGCGGATTGGCCCTCACCTCGACGCCATCGGTCACCACAGTCGCAAGCGGGCTCTGCGTGAACTGAGGCGAGTCCATGAAGTCGAATCCGACCGTACCCATCTCGACATCGCTGCCCGATCGCCAGACGAAACTGCGGCCGAAGATTTCCGGGTGCAGCGTGCGAACGAAAACGCCGACGCGCCAGAGCGGCACGCCCGCCTCGACCAGCCGCTCGCAGGCTTGCGCCATCATTTCAGCCGGAGTCGCCGCGGTTCGCGCACCGTCGACCAGCCATCCGGCGAGATCGCGTATTTTGGCAGTGTCCACCATGGTGCGTACTATGCCACCGGAGCGGCGGCGATCAAATCGCGAGTTTCATTTACCTGAATAGCGAAAGCGCGACCGAATTGCGGTCTCGTCATTGCGAGCGCAGCGAAGCAATCCAGAGTCCAAAAGGAAGTCTGGGTTGCTTCGGCGCTGACGCGCCTCGCAACGACGGCCTCGCCTAGCCAACCTGGCCGCGGTGGCGCAGCAGATGATCGGCCAGCACGCAGGCCATCATCGCCTCGCCGACCGGCACCGCGCGGATGCCGACACAGGGGTCGTGGCGTCCCTTGGTCAGGATCTCGGTCTCGTGTCCCTCGCGATCCACGGTCAGCCGTGGGGTGAGGATCGATGAGGTCGGCTTCACGGCGAAGCGCACCACCACCGGCTGGCCGGTGGCAATGCCGCCGAGAATGCCGCCGGCATTGTTGGACAGGAAGCGCGTGCCGTCATTGCCCGAGCGCATCTCGTCGGCATTCTCTTCGCCGGTCAGTTCGGCCGCCGCAAAGCCGGCGCCGATCTCCACGCCCTTCACCGCATTGATGCTCATCATCGCGGCCGCCAGATCGGCGTCCAGCTTGGCGTAGAGCGGCGCGCCGAGGCCGGCCGGCACGCCCTCGGCAACCACCTCGATCACGGCGCCGATCGACGAGCCGCTCTTGCGGATGCCGTCGAGATATTCCTCGAAGAACGCCGCCTTCGCCTTGTCGGGGCAGAAGAACGGATTGCTGCCGACCTCGTCCCAGTCCCAGTTGGCGCGATCGATCTTGTGCGGGCCCATCTGCACCAAGGCGCCGCGCACTTTGACGCCCGTCAGGATCTTGCGCGCGATGGCGCCGGCGGCGACGCGGGTCGCGGTCTCCCGCGCCGAGGAGCGGCCGCCGCCGCGATAGTCGCGCAGGCCGTATTTCGCCTCATAGGTGAAGTCGGCATGGCCGGGGCGAAACTTGTCCTTGATCTCGGAATAGTCCTTCGAGCGCTGGTCGGTGTTCTCGATCAGCAGCGCAATCGGCGTGCCGGTGGTGACCTGTGCGCCGCTGTCGGGATCGGCCATCACGCCGGACAGGATCTTCACCTGGTCCGGCTCCTGGCGCTGGGTCGTGAAGCGCGACTGCCCGGGGCGGCGGCGATCGAGATCGCGCTGGATGTCCTCCGCAAGCAGCGGAATCCGCGGCGGGCAGCCGTCGACCACGCAGCCGATCGCAACCCCATGGCTCTCGCCGAAGGTAGTGACGCGGAACATATGGCCGAAGGTGTTGAAGGACATGGTGCGTTTTCTACCAACCAGGAACTGTCATTTCGGGGCGCCTCGCAGCGGCGAACCTCAGATGCGCAATTGCGCATCGGGGAAATCTCAGGATTGTCGGACCCATATCGAGATTCCGGGTTCGATGCTGCGCCTCGCCCCGGAATGGCGGTGCGAATTAACTATACTTCTTCAGCCCATCCTCGCCGAACACGTAGACCGCGCCCTGCTGGATCGGCAGATCGACAGCGCTTTGCGGCGTCTCGAAGCCCAGCGCCACCATCAGCGCCCGCGCCGTGCCGCCATGGGCGACCGCAACGGTGTCTGTCGTGATCGTGTCATACCAGGCGCGGACGCGGCGCTCGACGTCAGCATAGGTCTCGCCACCTTCCGGCGCCAGCGTCCATTTCTCGGTCTGGCGGCGGGCGTAGAAGGCGGGATCGGCGGCCTGCATCTCCGGCAAGGTGGCGCCCTCCCACTTGCCGTAGCCGATCTCGCGCAGCCGGTCGTCGAGCGCGTAGCCGTCAGCGGACAGGCCCACCGTCTTGCGCACCAGCTCCATGGTCGCGCGCGCCCGCCCCAGCGGGCTCGCGACAAAGGGAAGCCGCTTGATGTCGCGACCGTCGCGCGCGACGAGCTGGCCCAGCACGCCGCCGGCATGGGTGGCCTGGACGCGGCCGAGATCATTGAGCGGAATGTCCTGCGCGCCCTGCAGGCGGCCCAGCGCGTTCCATTCCGTCTCGCCGTGGCGGATGTAGTAGATGGTCGGCGCGGGCATTGCAGTCGATGCGTCAGTCCTTGGAGGCCGAGCCGCCGAGCGCGATGTCCGGCGCGTCCGGCCGCTTCATGCCGACCACGTGATAGCCGGAATCAACATGGTGCACCTCGCCGGTGACGCCGCGCGACAGGTCGGAGAGCAGATACAGTGCGCTGTCGCCGACCTCCTCGATGGTCACGGTGCGGCGCATCGGCGCGTTGTACTCGTTCCATTTCAGAATGTAGCGGAAATCGCCGATGCCGGAGGCGGCCAGCGTCTTGATCGGTCCCGCCGAGATCGCATTGACGCGGATGTTCTTCTCGCCGAGATCGGCGGCGAGATAGCGCACGCTGGCCTCCAGCGCCGCCTTGGCGACGCCCATCACGTTGTAATGCGGCATCCACTTCTCGGCGCCGTAATAGGTCAGCGTGATGATCGAGCCGCCGTCCGTCATCAGCTTCTCGGCGCGCTGCGCGATCGCGGTCAGCGAGTAGCAGCTGATCAGCATGCTCTTGGTGAAGTTGTCCTGCGTGGTCTCGATGTAGCGGCCGTCGAGCTGGTCCTTGTCGGCAAAGGCGATGGCGTGCACGACGAAATCGATCTTGCCCCACTTCTCTTTCAGGACCTCGAACACCGCGTCGATGCTGGCGGGATCGGTGACGTCGCAATGGCCGAGCACGAGGCCGCCGAGCTCCGCGGCCAGCGGCTCGACGCGCTTCTTCAGCGCGTCGCCCTGATAGGTGAGTGCGATCTCGGCACCGGCCGCGCGCGCCGCTTTGGCAATGCCCCAGGCGATCGAGCGGTTATTGGCGACGCCGAGAACAACCCCGCGCTTGCCCTGCATCAAACCTGAATTCTGCGACATCCGCTTTCCCATCCAAGGTGTTGAGGAATGGACGTACACCACCGGTTCATTCCGGTACAGCCCCAAATGGTATGCGATTGTTCCACGCCCGCTGAACTGCCTTTGGCGGGCACGATGTTGCCCACTATGGCGCCGCGGAATAGCCCTGTACACCGTGGTGTTATGTTGGGCTCAAGGGGCGCTTCGCGCGATCGCGCCATCCGGACAAACCTGAGAGCCGAGAGGCGGCAGATGAGTGCGTTTCGCCAGAGCGTTGAAGCGATGATCCCGGCGCTGCGCCGCTATGCCCGCGCGCTCGCCCGCGACAGCGACGCTGCCGACGATCTGGTGCAGGACACGTTGGTGCGGGCGCTGCGCTCGGAGCGGCTGTTTCTGGGCGGCGATATCAGGAGCTGGCTCTACACGATCCTGACCAACCTCAACAAGAACCGCCGCCGGTCGCTGGCAAGGCGTCCGCAATTCGTGCCGCTTGCCGAGAACAATCCGGATGCCAGCGGCACCGAGGCGGAGGGACGCGACATCGAGCGGGCGCTGGCGACGCTGGTGGAGGAGCAGCGCGCGGTGCTGCTGCTGGTGATGCTGGAGGGACTGAGCTACCGCGAGGTCGCCGACATCCAGGGCGTGCCGATCGGCACCGTGATGTCCCGCCTCGCCCGCGCCCGCGCGCATGTCCGCGCCGCCCTCGAAGGCGCCCGCCCTGCACTGCGGAGAGTGAAATGAACGATGGCCAGCAACGTGATGACAATACCGCCGTGGCATGCTCGACCCGTCGCATGTCCATGCAGGGCGATCCCTGGGAAGTGAGACGACAGCAATGACACATCCGGAAATTCCCGTCACCGAGGACGAGCTGCACGCCTTTGTCGACAACGAGCTGCCGGCCGAGCGCCGCGGCGATGTCGAGGCTTGGCTGGCGGCGCATCCCGATGACGCTGCGCGCGTGCAGTCCTGGCGAGAGATGGCCGATGCCCTGCATGCGCGTTACGACGCCGTCGTCAACGAGCCGGTGCCGCAGCGGCTGGAGCTGGAGCGGCTGGTGCGGCAGCCGCGCCGCTGGATCTACGGCGCTGTCGCGGCCAGCCTCGTCGCTTTCATCGCCGGCGGCGCGGCCGGCTGGATCGCGCATGGCGTTGCTGCCGCACCGTCCCTGTTTCAGAACCTCACCAACGATGCGCTGGATGCGCATCGGCTCTATGTCGTCGAGGTGCGTCATCCCGTCGAGGTCCCCGGCGACGAGAAGACTCACCTGCAGCAATGGCTGACCCGCCGCTGCGGCCGAGCGGTGCATGCGCCCGAGCTGGAAGCTGCCGGGCTCAAGCTGGTCGGCGGCCGCCTGCTCCCCGGGCCGCGCGGCCCCGCCTCGTTCTTGATGTATGAGGGCTCATCCGGCGAGCGCTTCACCGTCTACGCAGCCAAGGCCGCCACTGACGCGACGCAGATGCGTTACACAACGGAGGGCGGTACCGGCGCACTGTTCTGGGCCGATCGCGGCGTGGGCTATGTCGTGAGCGGCGGCAATGACCGCGAGCGCCTAACACAGGTTGCGCGCCTTGTTTATGACCAGACCGAGAAGGTCGGTGGCTGACACGCGTGCGTTGCACATATCGCGCTGGGATGGCAGCCGAAGGACGCGGGCAAACCCATGATTCCAGTGCAGTTGCCGGCAAATTCATCGTCGGGGCAACTCACAGCCCCGCCGACGCGTGCTCTGCTGAGACAACACGCCGAGCGCGAATGTCCCAATTCCGTCATCGAAAATCTTCAATCAGGTCACCGGCGCGTCTCAATATCGCACCGAATGCTCACAAAAAAATGAGTAGCGTTCGATCCGCCGATCGACACGCACCGCGGCCTCGATTGGGGTTTGGTACCGCGCTGGTCCCCCTCTCGAGGCCGCACTTTTTTCATCGCTGCGCTCCCTCGTCGCTGCGTGGGAGGCGTTTCGATTGAAGCAGAGCGCATCCGCGATGTCGGTTCACCTCTCCCCGGTGGGAAGAGGTGAACCTCCGCTGCCGCCTGGGATCGGCCTCATCTACCCGAGATTGCTGCGCGGATTGTAGGGGTGGCGGTCGCGCCACTTCTGCATCAAGGCCTCGAGATCCGCGTCATTGCCATCCGGTAGAATGATGCGGGTGGTGACGAACAGATCGCCGGCACCGCCGGCCTTCGGCAGGCCCTTGCCCTTGAGGCGGAAGGTGCGGCCGCTCGAGGTGTTCTTCGGAATCGGAAATTCCACTGCACCGCTGAGCGTCGGCACCCGCACCTTGCCGCCCAGCACCGCCTCATACAGCGTGATCGGCAGATCGAGCTTGATGTCGCTGCCCTCGACCTTGAAGTAGGGATGCGGCGCGATCTGGATCGTGATCAGGACGTCCCCGGGCCGGTGGCCGGGCGCGCTCTCGCCCTGCCCTTTCAGACGGATCTGCTGGCCGGCGGTGATGCCCGCCGGGATCTTGACGTTGAGCTCCCTGCCGTTCGGCAGCCGCACCCGCTTCTCGCCGCCGGCGACCGCTTCCTCCAGCGTCACCGACATCGAGACGTTGAGATCGAGATCGAGCCCGATGCCGCCGGCATCGAAGTCGAACTGACTGCCGCCGCCCGGCCGGCCGCCGCGGGCAGCCCCGCCAAACATGCTGTTGAGGATGTCCTCGAAGCCGGTGCCGCCGAAACCTCCCGGCCCGCCGCCCGTGCGGAACGAATAGCTCTCGAAGCCGCCACCCGGCGAGGCACGGCCGCCACCGCCCCCCGGGAAGCCCTGGAAGCGCGGCTTGCCCTCGGCGTCGATCTCGCCGCGATCGAACTGCTTGCGCTTATCCTCGTCGCCGAGAATCTCGTTCGCCGAGTTGATCTCGGCGAACCTGGCCGCGGCCTTCGGGTCGTTCTTGTTGTTGTCGGGGTGGTGCTTCTTGGCAAGCTTGCGATAGGCGCTCTTGATGGCCGCAGCGCTTGCGCTCCGCGGCACCCCCAAGACCTCATAGGGGTCGCGCATCCGTCACGTCTCCTTACAGAAAGTCAGATACTAACCTAAGGGCTCCCCGCCCGCTTTGCATTTCATCTGGGGACGCCGTTGTATTTTTGCAACGGGTTCCAGACCCTCGAACGGAGCGGGATTCAGCCCTGCTTCCACGGCTTCATGATGTGAATCTCCCAATGGCCGCGGCGCGTGCGGCAGGCCGAGCCCTGGAGCCAGCGCTCGGTGCTGCCATTGACATAGGATGCCAGGAAATCGCGGCAGGAGCGGCCGCCGTCATCCGCATAGGAATTGGCGATCGGGGTCACCGAGCCATGCGCGCCGCTCTGCGGATTGTGCCAGGGCTGGCTGGAATCCTTGTCGCCGCGGGTCAGCACATCGGACGCCGCATTGCGGGCGAAGGCGAGATCAGCCTCGGTCGGCGTGGACACCGCCGGGTGCGGGGCGAGCGAGCCGGTCGCCTCGCCATCGAGCATGCTGGCAAACGAATTCTCCGAGCGGGACATGCTGCATCCCGCCCCCGACAGGGCGATCAGAATAAGTGTAAGCGCGGTGCCGGCGGGGCCGATCGCCGATAGGCCAATCCGACCCGATGCCTTATATAGGACCGGAACGGAACGGCACTGCAGCGCGCTCTTGGCCGCGGGTGAACGCAAAACCTGGACTCCCCTCCATGAACGACCCCACGACCATCAAACACCAGACAACCTTAACATCAGGTCACTCCGGCGATTTCACCGCGGCCGGGGAGCCCTTTGCACTTTTTGCCGAGTGGTTTGCGGAGGCGGCCAAGAGCGAGCCCAACGATCCCAATGCCATGGCGCTGTCGACGGTGGACGAGACCGGCCTGCCCGACGTCCGCATGGTGCTGATGAAGGGCTATGACGAGGCGGGCTTCGTGTTCTACAGCCACAAGGCCAGCCAGAAAGGCCGCGAGCTCGCCGCAAATCCCAAGGCGGCTCTACTCTTCCATTGGAAATCGCTGCGTCGGCAGGTGCGCATCCGCGGGCTGGTCGCACCGGTGACCGATGCCGAAGCCGACGCGTATTTCGCCACTCGGCCGAAACAGGCTCAGCTCGGCGCCTGGGCCAGCAAGCAATCCGAGCCGCTCGAGAGCCGGTTTGCGTTCGAGCAGGCGATCGCCAAGGTCGCTGCGCAATACATCATCGGCGAGGTGCCGCGCCCGCCGGGCTGGAGCGGCTGGCGCGTCGCGCCCTTGCGGATCGAGTTCTGGCACGACCGCCCGTTCCGCCTGCACGACCGCATCGAATTCCGCCGGGACGTGCCGGACGGCGCGTGGGAGAAAGTGCGGATGTATCCGTAAACCCGGTCATTCCGGGATGGTCCGAAGGACCGGACCACAGATGCGCAATTGCGCATCGGGAATCTCGATATTCCGGGCTCGACGCTAGCGGGTCGCCCCGGAATGAAGATGCAATCAATCAAGACGCGCTCCGGTCGGCCATGATGGAGACCGAGAGAACAAGAGAAAGTCCGATGCCCTCCAACCAGCCACGACGCACAATGATCCTGACCGGCGCCAGCCGCGGCATCGGCCACGCCACGGTGATCCGCTTCTCGTCCGCCGGCTGGCGCGTCATCACCTGCTCGCGGCACCCGTTTCCCGAGGAATGCCCCTGGGACGGCGGGCCCGAGGACCACATCCAGGTCGACCTCGCCGATCCCGACGACACGCTGCGCGCGATCGAGGAGATCAAGCGCAGGCTCGACGGCAACGCGCTGCACGCGCTGGTCAACAACGCGGCGATCTCGCCGAAGGGCCCGGGCGGCTCGCGGCTCGGCAGCGTCGATACCGATCTCGACACCTGGAATCACGTCTTCCGCGTCAACTTCTTTGCCCCGATCATGATGGCGCGCGGACTGATCGAGGAGCTGAAGGCGGTGAAAGGCTCCGTCGTCAATGTCACCTCGATCGCAGGATCGCGCGTTCACCCGTTCGCCGGTGCGGCCTACGCGACCTCCAAGGCGGCATTGGCGGCACTGACGCGGGAAATGGCATCCGATTTCGGCCGGATCGGCGTGCGCGTCAACTCGATCGCGCCCGGCGAGATCGACACCTCGATCCTCTCGCCCGGCACCGAGAAGATCGTCGCCGAGCAGATTCCGATGCACCGGCTCGGCACGCCTGACGAGGTCGCCAAGATCATCTACGTGCTGTGCACGGAGACCTCCTCTTACGTGAACGGCGCCGAGATCCACATCAATGGCGGCCAGCACGTGTGAGAGGTGAGGTGGCGGCTTGTCGATCGGGGAACCATATGTAAGGCTTCGAAGGTCGGATAAGCTCGCCTTCACGACCGCCGGAGAAGCCGATGGGCATCGAACTTGAACAGCCTGCCCAGGCCGGACGGATGTCCGGGAGGGATTTCCGTGCTTTTCAGGAAGGGCGTCCGGATCACGAGCGCTGGGAGCTGGTCGCAGGTGTCCCCATGATGATGACGCCGCCGACCCTCACGCACAATCGCATCGCGGGCAATCTAGAACGGCTGCTCAACGACGCATTGGCGGCGCAGGCGCCGGATCGCATTGCCCTGCAGCGTCCAGGCATTGAGCTCGGTTCCGGCGAATTCAGGCCTGAGCCGGACATAGCTGGAATCGATGCCGCGTTCGCGCCGGGCCAGCGATTCGTCGAGCAGGCCTACTTGCTCGCTGAGATCGTTTCGTCATCCGACGATATGCGCGTCCCCGAAACCGGCGCAAGATGGAGCGAAGTCAAGCGTTCGATCTATCTGGCGCATCCGGCATGCGAGGCGGTACTCATGATTGAGCAGGACCGGATGGAGGTCCGTGTCGATGTGAGAGCGGAGCCAGGCTGGACTACGCGGACGCTGGCCCTGCGGATGAATTGAACCTGCCGGGCTTTGGATTGCGCTGTGCGGTCGCTCGGATTTACGACGGTACGCCGTTGCAGCCGCGGCGGCATCAGTGACGGTCGACAAGACGGCTATGGTCTACAGTTTCTGCACCAACTCGATCCTGTAATTGTGGGTCCCGGATCGCGCTCGCGCGATTGATTTAGTTCTATTCAGTAGCAGACGGGAGCTTCGCCTGTCCGGGGACCACAACGGAGCTTGGTGCGAGCACCGACCGCGTCTCACCGATAAGCAAGCGGCCTATCGCGCCCTGCCCTCACAACATCCGTGACATCAGCAGCACCAGCTCGGCCTGGCGGTTGACGCCGGTCTTGCCGAAGATGCTCTTGAGCTGGTTGCGGCCGGTCTCCTTGGCGATGCCGAGACGGTCGCAGACATCGTTCAGCGCCTCGCCCGCCGCCATGCGCGCGGCGAGCCGCGCCTCGGCCTGGGTGAGCCGAAACGCTTGCCGCAGGCTGGCTTCCGGCGTCGTGACCTTTGCCCGTGAATCGACCAGCACGATCGCCGCCTGCGCCGGACCTAATGGATTTGCGCTGAGGCTCGGCAGCCTCAAGGGATAGGCCAGGATCGGCGGCTGCGCGGGGCGCGGCAGCGCGATCGCCGGCATCAGGCTTGCGCCGGTGCGAGCCCACAAGAGCTGATGCAGCGCGCGGTTCAGTGCGGTCGCCGCCGCCGGATCGACCGGAGTGAGATACCTGCCGACGATCCGGACGCCGTGCTCACGCACCAGCCGGTCCGCCGCGCGATTGGTTCTGATCACCTGCGTCTGGCGGTCGAGCAGCACGACCGCCGTGCCGCTGACGTCGAACGCCTCCAGCGTCGCGGTCGATGCCGCAAGGCCGAGCGCCCGCGCCAGCGCCGCGGCGCCGGCGAGCTTGCGCGACAGCTGCCCGAGTTGCCGCTTCTCGCCTGGCGAGAACGGCCCGCGTGCGATGCTGCGGTTGACCGAGACGCACCAGACATCATCGCCGGCCTGCATGTTGACGCCGGCGAACCAGCGCAGCCCGAGCGGTGCCAGGAACTCCTGATAGAACGGATGCCGCTCGATCTCGTCGGCCGGCACACAATCGCGGTCGTCGACGACGCCGACCTGGCGCATCTTCGGTACGCCATGGTACCGCTGGTCCTGCAGGTGCCAGCCATCGCGGAAATAGGTCTCGGTGGCCCGCGCGAGTCCTTCGGTGGCCGGGACGTTCGGCATATGACCACCGCTCACCGGCAGCAGCAGCGCGCCGGTCGAGTCGGTTTCTGCGGAAATGCAGCCGAGCGCATCGGTCCAGCGTGCCGGATCGAGGGCCGCGGCGGTGAAGGCCTCCTCGACCTTGTGCAAATTCCAATGTCTCATCAGGCGGCCGCGACCATCAAATCCGCCCATCGTCCGATGCGACGGAGGCGGCAATATCGTTTGGTCTCACACTACCGCGCGAGGTTCACCGCTTGGATATTCGACGTTAGTCGGCTCAAATCCGCTGCACCAACGCGTAGATCATGGCCTGGTTGGCGTCCGTGAACAGCCAGCGCACGGCAATCTCGTCCGTTGGCAGATCGGACCAGATCTTGGCCATCGCATCCTCGTTGCGATCGATCAACGGCCAGCCCATGAAGGTTTCCATGAAACCGTCGGTCTCGATCCCGCACACAATATTCGAGAACAGCAGCGTGCCTCCCGGTTTCAGCTTCCGGAACGCGGCCTCTGTCAGCCGCCGTGCAAAGGTCGCCTCGAGGTGGTCATAGAGCCCTGCAGCCGAGATCAGGTCGAACTGACCGAGCTTATGGTCATCCTCGATCAGGCCACAGGCGGTGCCGTCGCAGACCTCGACAACCGAACCGGCAAAACGCTTGCGAAGCAGCGCGAGGTTATCGGGATCATGGTCAAGCGCCACCCAGCGCGCGACACGATCGTTGGTCAGAGCTTGCGAGCAATCCGCCTCGCGCAGATGTCCCGCGGCCAACGACAGCACCGAGATTTTGCCGGCTGCCTTGCGCGCGACGCGATCGACGGTATCGGCAACGATATGCCGGCGCTCGCGCAGACCGACCGCGACCCTGGACCGGCTGGTGCAGGCGTAGATGGCGCGACCGAGCTCGGTCGCGGCCGCAATGTCGGCGGCAACGCACGGCCCGCCGTCGACGAAGTCGAGCAGCCTCGCGTCACCGGGGTAGCCGCGCGGCTTGCGGTAGGACCAGCTCGTCAGCGGATCTTGATGGACGATGCGGGCCAGCGGATGCTGCATCCAGTCGCTCTTCACCGCGCGCCACGCGCCCGCGCTCAGGGTCCGCCGCAATCCGTGCAGCCCCTGCACCAGCCGGGTCATCGCCTCGGACGCCGTCCGCTGCGAGAACAGATCCATCACCTCGTCGAACAACTCGGATGCATCATCGGCGCCATCGGGGCGCCCTAAAAACGGCAAAACCTGCGCGCTCATAATCCGCTTCCCCACTGCCGGTTCATGCCGTGCAGGGTAGCGATCATGCGCATCAGCGGCATGACCCAAACGGGTCAAAGCGCGCGGAAGACGCCACAATCACTTTGTAGTTGATCAGTGATCTCTCATCATCTTCACGGAGAGAGCCCGCGAGCCATCGCCTTGGAGCGGATCGCGATGATGAAGAGAAGATGAAGCGATGCAGGAAAATCAGGCGGGCGGCAACAATGGCCGCCCTGCCAGATCAATCACACCAGGCCGCGCAGGATCTGGGCGGCGCGCCAGCGCAGGCGCGCAGTGTCGACATTGAGCGCGCTGGAGCATTCCTCCTCACGCTCGTCGTCGCCGAGCTCGGCGCCGCAGTAACGGCAGGTTCGTGGCGACAACGCAAGCGCCGCAACGGCGACGCGACCGCGCTGATAGGCGGCGAGCTCGACCACGTTCTCCGATGCCGTTATGCGTTTTTCAACCATTGCTGCCTCTTGGCTAAGGCGCGGGTAGACGCGCCTTCCACTGTTGAAACGGCGACCGATGCATGAACATGGCATTGGGCCGCATTTCCTGGGCCTTATCGCAGAGAAGTTTCTTTCAAACGTTCAGCCCACCGCTCAAATTTTACTGGAGGAAATGGGGCAGCTTTGCAGCCGCATTGCATCGGAAATCATTGTTGACAAGGAATGATGGCGCAGAAGAGTCGCGTTTCGCGCACAAATAAAGCGAACATGAATCATCATCGTGAAAAACGTGACGATGAGGGGATCTACGGCGCACAAAATCGTGAATGCCGCAGAGAACCGAACGTCAGCTCAACTAACTATTCAGCTAGCCGGGACGAGGCCTGCACGCAGCCGCCTCACAACCACTTCTTCAGCTTGAAAAGATAATAGGGAACGATCGCCGCCGCGATCATCATCAACAGCGCCATCGGGTAGCCGTGGGTCCATTCGAGCTCCGGCATCACCTTGAAGTTCATGCCGTAGATCGAGGCGATCAGGGTCGGCGGCATCAGCACCACGGCCATGACCGAGAACAGCTTGATGATGTTGTTCTGCTCGAGATTGACGACGCCGAGCATCGCATCGAGCACGAAGGTGATCTTGTTGGACAGATAGGAGGCGTGATCGGTCAGCGAGGCGACGTCGCGCTGCATGGTCTTGAGCTGCTCGCGCATGTCCTTGGACCATTTCACGCCATCGACCGCGGCGGAGAGGAAGGTAACGAGCCGGCCGATCGAGACCAGGCTCTCGCGCACCTTCGAGGTCAAATCGCCCTTGCGGCCGATCGCGATCAGGATCTGGGAATATTGCTTGGCGTGGCCCTGGCGCTTGCTCTCCGGCTCGAAGATCTCATGGCTGACCTGGTCGACATCGGCACCGGCCCGCTCCAGGATGTCGGCGCAGCGGTCGATCACGGCGTCGAGCAGCTCGATCAGCACCATCTCGCCGGTGAGTCCGGCGGCACAGGCCCGCGCGAGCTTGGCCTCCACCACTGAAAACGGCTTGGGATGGTCGTAGCGCACCGTGACCAGCCGGTGCCCGGCCAGGATGAAGGTCACGGCCGTGGTCCGCGGCATGTCGGTGTCGGAGTGGCACATCAGGGTGGCCGTCATGTAGCGAGCGCCGTTCTCCAGGTAGAGCCGACTGGAGATCTCGATCTCCTGCATGTCCTCCCGGGTCGGCACCGCGATGCCGGCAAGGTTCTCGACCATCTTGTCCTCGGCCGAGGTCGGATTGAACAGGTCGATCCAGACCGCCTGATCCGGCAACCCAGCAGAGTCGCCCGGCGTGGTCTTCTTGAGCTGGGAGTCTGTAGGAACGAACACCGACAGCATGCGAAACTCCGGACGGAACGAGGCTCTTGCTGGATTTCAGCGGAGTCGAGACGCATCTTATCTGCCTCTCGCATTCGCCTTGTGACGCAGCTTTCAGGCCCGGTCCATCGGCTTTTGCCGTCCATGTCTCTGCTATGGGCATTTAGGACCGATGCGGGCGGCAGGAATGTCACAGATCACAGCGTTCTCGCTGAAAGCTTGCGGCAAAAAAGCCACAACCGCCGCGTCGCAGCACGCCGCCGGTCGGTCAGTGCTGGAATTGTGGCCGGTTTCCACGATAATGAAAGCCAACTGAATCGTAGCGCCAGGGCTGTGCTGACACGCTCCTGCAACGTAAAGCTTTCAACTGGAATTGGGTGCCATGTCGTCGCTGAAGGTGAAATTGGGACTGCTGGCCGCTGGCCTGATGTTGTCGGGCTGCATGCAGGGCACGCACTATGAGGCGACGAACGCTCAGGCCTTCAAGCCGAAGGACAAGGAACTGCTCGCCAAGATCCGCTATACCAACACGCCGGTTGCCGAGCCCTTCCGCCGCGCCATTGTCGACTACCATCGCAAGGAGGCGCCGGGCTCGATCGTGGTCGATTCCGACAACCACTACCTCTATTACGTGCTCGATAACGGCAAGGCGATCCGCTACGGCATTACCGTTGGCGAGGAAGCCATGGCTTGGTCGGGTGTAGCCAAGGTCGGCGCCATGACCGAATGGCCGGCTTGGCATCCGACCAAGGGCGAGATCGAACGGCTTGGCGTGCCGACCTATGTGGCGCCCGGTCCGGACAATCCGATGGGCTCGCGGGCGATGTATCTCTATGCCAATGGCAAGGACACGCTGTTCCGCATCCACGGCACCAACCAGCCGGAATATATCGGCGCCTCGATCTCCTCAGGCTGCATCCGCCTGACCAACGAGGACGCGATCGACCTCTACAACCGCGTCAAGATCGGCGCCATCGTCGTGGTGCTCGAGCCGCACAAGGGCGACTCGCCGTTCACGCCGCAGATGGCCCTGCAGGGCGGCGGCAACGTTGCGGCACTGCAATAATAGATACCTTCAGAGAAACGCGTCGGTCATCCTCGTCAAAGCGCCGGTCATGCCGGCGCTTTTTTGTTTGTTGGGCGCCACCTTGGCGATTCATGTTCGCGGCCTCGTCGTCAAAAGAACGCGGCGAACGGATTCCACATGCGCGTGCGGTGGCGGTGTCGCCGCGGCTTGTCGGCCGCGATTTTCTTGCGCGAGGCCTTCTCGGTCGCCTTATCGGATGTCACTCTCTCCGACGATGACTTCCCTGTCGCGGTCTTGTCTGCGGACGCTTGCGCGGCCGCGGGCTTATCGGTCGACGATTTGTCGGCAGCGGCCCGAGCCCCTGCCGTCTTGGAATCGGCAGCGGACCTGCTCTCCGGCTTGTCTTTGGCGGCGCTCTCCGAAGGCGTCTTGACCGCCGGCGCGGCACCAACTGCAGGACTTGGCGAAGTTGACGGCTCTGCGGTCGCCGCTTTGCCGCTCGGCGCTCGGGTATCCTGCCTGGCACCTCCCGGCGTCTTGTCGTTGCCAACCTTGCTCGTGGTGCCGGCGCCATCGGCCTTCGGCTCGCTGTTCGTGGCCTTGCCGTTCTTGATGGCGGCTGCTTTCGCGTCCCCGCTCTTGGCGTTCACCTGATCCCTCACCTTGTCGGCCGGGCCGGCCGCTTCGGCGACCTCGCGCGGCGGCGCTTCGCCGGGGCGCGCCTCCGGCAGCAGCGGCGCCACTTTCGGCAGGGGATCGAGCACGTCCCATTGGCAGATCCGGTAATTGCTGCGCCGCTCGATCAGGTCGAGATGGATGTGATCCTCATGATGCCAGTCGGAATCGGGACCGAGCACGGTCGGAAAGCGCGTGCAGGCCGAACGCAGCACGGCCTCGCGGAACTCGCGGGGCTGGGTGCGGTCGGTGAGTTCGATCATGCGGCCATCGGCGAGCTTGAAGCCGTGCACGTCGATCGCATTGGCCCGGCCATGTTCGGACAGGTGCGCGCTGGAGTCGCCATTGCGGCCACGGCATTCATAGGAATCGAAATTGTCCAGCGCCCTGATCTGGCTGCCGAGCTTGGCCACCTCGGGCGCGACGTCGTTGCGGATCCAGTTCACCACCGCAGTCGCCATCGTGCAGCGCATGATCCCGGCCGGCGTCAGCGCCACCCGCGACTTGTCCGGCAGCACCACCGCCTCGAGCCGCACCAAATCGTCACCGCCGCAGGCGCCCGGTCCATGGATCGATGGGATCGACGGCGCGATCGCGATCTCGTCGGTCAGCGCCAGCCGGCAGGCCGAAGGCGGCGGCGGCCCAGCCGCCTCATCCTTGGCGCTATCCTTGCCATCGCCTTTGCCCGGCGCGCTATTTGCCTCGACCAAGGAGCGTGACGGCGCCTCGGCCGGCCGCGGCTGCGGCAACGGCACCTGCGATGCGGCAGCGGCGCTCTTCGGCTTCGCAGCGGTCTTCTCGACGGGTGCCGTGTGGCTGCGATCGTGACGCGACCGGGCGGCGAGCGGCTCCGGCGCCATGATCCCGCTCAATGCAAGAACAGCCGCCGTGGTAACCATGGCCCGTGCCGCGGCATCAAGGCTTCCACAAGCCCATTTGCGCGCCGCGCGGCGCGCGCTAGAGTTATCGAAACTTTGCAAAATAGGTCGCTGCAACAAGCGATTACCGATCGGAGGAACGCCCCAATGCTGGGTTTGATGCAAGACTGGCCCCTGCTTTGTCACCGGATCATCGCGCACGCGGCGACAATCCACGGCGCGCAGGAAGTCGTGACGCGGTCGGTCGAAGGTCCGATTGTTCGCACCACTTACCGGCAAATCCACGACCGTGCCCTGCAAGTGTCACAGATGCTGACGCGCGACGGCATCCGGCTCGGCGACCGCGTCGCCACCATCGCCTGGAACACCGCGCGCCATTTCGAGGTCTGGTACGGCATCATGGGGATCGGCGCGATCTGCCACACCGTCAATCCGCGCCTGTTTCCGGAGCAGATCGCCTGGATCGTCAACCATGCGCAGGACCGCATCGTGATGACCGATCTGACCTTCGTACCGATCCTGGAGAAGATTGCCGACAAATTGCCGAGCGTCGAACGTTACGTCGTGCTCACCGATGCTGCGCATATGCCGCAGACCACGCTGAAGAACGCGGTTGCCTATGAGGAATGGATCGCGCAAGGCGACGGCGACTTCGCCTGGGGGACCTTCGACGAGAACACCGCCGCCGCCATGTGCTACACCTCGGGCACGACGGGTGATCCCAAGGGTGTGCTGTATTCGCATCGCTCCAACGTCCTGCATGCCCTGATGGCCAATTCGAGGGATTCGCTCGGTACCTCCGCCGCGGATACAATGCTGCCGGTGGTTCCGCTGTTCCACGCCAACAGCTGGGGCATCGCGTTTTCGGCGCCATCCATGGGCACCAAGCTGGTGATGCCGGGTCCGAAGCTCGACGGCGCTTCGGTCTATGAGCTCCTGAGCACCGAGAAGGTGACCTATACGGCCGGCGTGCCGACGGTGTGGCTGATGCTGCTGCAGCACATGGCGGCCAACAATCTGACGCTGCCGCACCTGAAGATGGTCGTATGCGGCGGCTCGGCGATGCCGCGCTCGATGATCAAAGCGTTCCTCGATATGGGCATCGGTGTGCGCCATGCCTGGGGCATGACCGAGATGAGCCCGATCGGCACGCTGTCCACCCTGAAGCCGCCGTTCCTCGGCGCAGAAGGCGATGCCAGGCTCGATGTGCTGCAGACGCAGGGCTATCCGCCATTCGGGGTCGAGATGAAGATCACCGATGATGCCGGCAAGGATCTGCCTTGGGACGGCAAGACCTTCGGTCGGCTCAAAGTGTCGGGTCCGGCAGTGGCAAGAGCCTATTATCGCGTCGACACTGACATTCTCGACGAGGAAGGTTTTTTCGATACCGGCGATGTCGCGACCGTCGATCCGCACGGCTACATGCGCATCACCGACCGCTCCAAGGACGTGATCAAGTCCGGCGGCGAATGGATCTCCTCGATCGATCTGGAGAATCTCGCGGTCGGCCACCCTGCCGTCGCCGAAGCCGCCGTGATCGGCGTGCATCATCCGAAATGGGACGAGCGCCCGCTCCTGATCGTGCAGCTCAAGCAGGGCCACGAGGCGAGCCGCGAGGACATCCTGAAATACATGGAAGGCAAGATCGCCAAATGGTGGATGCCCGACGACGTCGCCTTCGTCGATGGGATCCCGCACACCGCGACCGGCAAGATCCTCAAGACCGCCTTGCGCGAGCAGTTCAGCAGCTACCGGTTCCCGAACGCGGCCGCGTAAGGCGCGGGCGGGAGACCGGAGCGGCGTGCTGCCCATTGCTCAACGCGGCATCGTGATCGGATGCCGCGACCAAAGGCGTATTGGAAGTCCCTAGCCGGCTTTTTAAGGTCCGGCTGCATTCGAGAAGACGCATTCGAAAAGATGCATTCCAAGACGAGGAAACGTTCAAGATGACTCAATTGACCCGCATCCTGCCCTGGCTCGTGGGCGCCTCGCTCGCCGCAACCGCCGCGCATGCCGCCGGCAACAAGGTGGTGATCGGCGACATCGACGACATGTCAGGCCTTTATGCCGACGTCATTGGCCCGGGCGGCGTCGAGGCCGCCAAGATGGCGATCGAGGATTTCGGCGGCAGCGTGCTCGGCAACAAGATCGAGTTCATGGAGACCGACCATCAGAACAAGCCCGACGTCGGAGCGCAGAAGTTCCGCGAATGGGCCGACCGCGATGGCGTCACCATGATCCTTGGCGGCTCCAACACCGGCGTCAGCCTGGCCATGAGCAACGTGGCCAAGGAGAAGAAGGTCCCGTTCATCGCAATCGGCGCCGCCGGCGCCTCGCTGACCGGTAAGGACTGCACCCCCTACACCGTCCATTACGCCTATGACACCACCGCGCTCGCCAATGGCACCGCAAAGACCATGGTGAAGCAGGGCGGCAAGAGCTGGTTCTTCCTGACTGCCGACTACGCCTTCGGCTACCAGCTGAAGGAGGCCGCCTCCAAGGTGGTTGAGGCCGCCGGCGGCAAGGTCCTCGGCGAGGTACGCGTGCCGCTGTCGACCTCGGACTTCTCCAGCTATCTGCTGCAGGCGCAGAACTCCGGCGCGCAGGTGCTGGGTCTCGCCAACGCCGGCAACGACTTCACCAACTCGATCAAGGCGGCTGACGAGTTCGGCATCGCCAACACCATGAAGCCGGCGGCGCTGCTCGCCTTTATCTCGGACATCCACAGCCTGGGGCTCAAATCCTCTCAGGGCCTCTACCTCACCACGGGCTGGTATTGGGACCTCAACGACAAGACCCGGGCCTTCGCCAAGCGCTATTATGAAAAGACCAAGCGCGAGCCCACCATGAACCAGGCCGCCTATTACTCGGCAACGCTGACCTATCTCAACGCGGTGAAGGCGGCCGGCACCACCGAATCCGACAAGGTGATGGACGAGCTGCACAAGATGAAGATCGACGACATGTTCACCGACAATGGCAAGATCCGCGCCGACGGCCTGATGGAGCATGAGATGTACATCATGCAGGTGAAGAAGCCCGAGGAGTCCAAATATCCGTGGGACTACTACAAGCTGGTGCAGACCATGTCGGGCGAAGAGGCGTTCGGCAAGCTCTCCGACTCGGCCTGCCCGCTGGCGAAGGGGCACTGAACTCGCCCGGGCAAGCTCGCGCCTGCGACACTGATCGCGCTGCGCCACGGCCTCTCCCGCGCAAGCGGTGAGAGGCCGTGATGTTCTGGACTCCAGTTCCAGCCCAACCGCAATTGTCTCGCGACGACGCCGCGCAAGGTACGGCTGAACCGCCGCTTTCTCGCGTCGATGCCCCTTGAATTTACCGCATCGCCATGGTCAGACGGATCGAACCGGCCGCCCTCTTTCGCGGCCCAACCCGGTAGTTCCGCTCCCGATGGCCCGCAGGTTTCACGCTCCCTATCTGTCGGAGCCCGTCTCCAGCCTTGCAAGCTGGGCCCGCAATCTCGCCGTGTTCTCGGTGGTGGCGGTGCTCGTCTCGATCCTGGTGCTGCGCTTCGATTTCCTGGAGATGAAGCCGGCGCTGATGACCTTCTTCGGCGCGCTCAGCCTTTCGGTGCTGTCGATCCTGGTCGGGCTCGCCGCCTTCGTCGCGATCTGGCGCAATGGCAGCCGCGGCATGGGCCGCATCCTGCTCGCCTTCCTGATCGATGCGGCGGTGCTGGCCTATCCCGCCTATCTCGCCCTGCAATACCGCAAGCTGCCGAAGATCTACGACATCACCACAGATCCAATCGATCCGCCGCGCTTCGAGGCGCTGGCAGCGCTCCGTAACGGCGACGGCACCAACACGGCCGTCTACGCGGGGCTCTATTCGGCCGAGCAGCAGCAGAAGGCCTATCCCGATATCGAGCCGGTGCAGCTCGAGCTTCCGCCCGACCGCGCCTATGCGATCGCGCTCAAGCTGGTCAACCGGCGCAAATGGTTCATCGTCGACGAGCGCGCCCCGCAGCCGCCGCGCCGGATCGGCCGCATCGAGGCGATCGCGCGCACGCCGATCATGGGTTTCCGCGAGGACGTCTCGATCCGGGTGCAGCCCGACGGGGAGGATTCACGGGTCGATATCCGCTCCGCCTCGCGCTATTTCGATAGCGATATCGGCAGCAATGCCGCGCGCGTCAACAAATTCATCGACGATCTCAACGCCGCCGGCGAGGCTGAAGCGCAGAAGCCGGTGAAGAAGGTGGTGCCGCCGCCGCCCGCCAAGGCACAGGCCAAGACGGTGAAGAGGTAAAGGGGCGAATGGGGAGTGGCGAATAGCGAATAGCAAAGGTCGGGTCCGCGTCGTCGATAGCTCCCCCTATTCGCTACTCCCTATTCGCCATTCGCTAACCGATACCGCCCTTCGATGACCGGATCGCCGTCTGTAGCGACGATGCCGCGGGCGACAAGGTCCTCCAAATGGGCCAACACCGAATAGCCCGCGGCCCGCATCAGCCGCGGATCGATGCCGATATAGATCGCACGCACCATGGTCGGGATGTCGGCCTCGCCCTTGGCGAGGCGATGCAGGATCGAGGCCTCACGCGCCTGGCGATGGCGGATCAGGAAACGCACATAGCGCGGGCCCTCGGGGATCTCCGGACCGTGGCCGGAGAAGTACAAATCCTCGTCCCGGGCCGCCAGCCGCTCCAGCGAGGCCATGTAGTCGAGCATCGAGCCGTCCGGCGGCGCCACGATCGAGGTCGACCAGCCCATCACGTGATCGCCGACGAAGCTGAGCTTGCGCTCCGGCCAGGCGAAAGCGAGATGGTTGGCGGTGTGGCCCGGCGTCGCCACCGCCTCGAGCCGCCAGCCCTCACCTTCGATCACATCGCCATGGCCGATCCTGACGTCGGGCACGAAATTGCGGTCGGCGCCGGACTCGGGGCTATGCTTCTCGCTCTCGTAGCGCGGCCGCGAGGCGCGATGCGGCCCCTCGGCATACACGGGCGCGCCGGTCGCAGCCTTGATGCGGCCGGTGTTCGGCGAATGATCATTATGGGTATGGGTGACGAGAATATGTGTGACGGTCTCGCCGCGCACGGCGTCGAGCAGTGCTGCCGCGTGGGCCTCGTTGTCCGGGCCGGGGTCGATGATCGCGACCTTGCCGGTGCCGATGATGTAGCTCACTGTGCCCGTGAAGGTGAACGGGCTCGGATTACCGCAGAGCACGCGCCGCACGCCGGGGCGGACCTCCTCGACGACCCCCGTTTTCAGTGGAAAGTTTTTGTTAAACGGGATGTCGTCGTTCTCGGCCATCGGATGCCTCTTCTCAGCAATGGGCAAATCGGCGCCTCATTCTCCGTCGTCATCCCCCGCGAATGCGGGGGATCCAGCACGCCGTGGCGGTCGTGAGACTCGATATGCCGGTGTCTACTGGATCGTCCGCCTTCGCGGACGATGACAGCGAGGGTGGTAAGGCGCCCCCGCAATGGCCCCAAAAGAGCGGGGCAACAACTATCCGAACGCCTGGATGCCGGTGATGGCGCGGCCGAGGATCAGCGCGTGCACGTCGTGGGTGCCCTCATAGGTGTTGACGGTCTCGAGGTTCGCGGCGTGGCGCATCACCTGGTATTCGATCTGGATGCCGTTGCCACCGTGCATGTCGCGTGCGGTCCGCGCGATGTCGAGCGCCTTGCCGCAATTGTTGCGCTTGACGATCGAGATCATCTCGGGCGCCATCTTGCCCTCGTCCATTAATCGGCCGACGCGAAGCGAGGCCTGCAGGCCGAGCGCGATCTCGGTCTGCATGTCGGCGAGCTTCTTCTGCACCAGCTGGGTGGCGGCAAGCGGCTTGCCGAACTGCTTGCGGTCGAGCGTGTACTGCCGCGCGCGGTGCATGCAGTCCTCGGCCGCGCCGAGCACGCCCCAGGAGATGCCGTAGCGGGCGCGGTTGAGACAGCCGAACGGCCCCTTGAGGCCGGAGACATTGGGCAGCAGCGCGCTCTCCGGCACCACCACGCCGTCCATCACCACCTCGCCGGTGATCGAGGCGCGAAGCGAGAGCTTGCCGCCGATCTTGGGCGCCGACAGGCCCTTCATGCCCTTCTCGAGGATGAAGCCGCGGATCTGATTGTCATGCGCGGCCGACTTGGCCCAGACCACGAACACGTCGGCAATCGGCGCGTTCGAGATCCACATCTTGCTGCCGATCAGACGGTAGCCATCGGCCACCTTCTCGGCGCGGGTCTTCATGCCGGCCGGATCGGAGCCGGCGTCCGGCTCGGTCAGGCCGAAACAGCCGACCCATTCGCCGCTCGCCAGCTTGGGCAGGTATTTCTTGCGCTGGTTCTCGTCGCCATAGGCATAGATCGGATACATCACCAGCGACGATTGCACCGAGTTCATCGAGCGGTAGCCGGAATCGACCCGCTCGATCTCGCGCGCGACGAGGCCGTAGGCGACATAGCTGGCATTGGCGCAGCCATATTCCTCCGGCAAGGTGATGCCGATCAGCCCGAGTTCGCCCATCTCGTTGAAGATCTCGCGATCGGTCTTCTCTTCGAGATAGGCCTTGGTCACGCGCGGCAGCAGCTTGTCCTGCGCATAGGCGCGGGCGGTATCGCGCACCATGCGCTCATCCTCGGTGAGCTGCTCGTCGAGCATGAACGGATCGTCCCACTGGAAGCTCGCCTGGGACGGCTTGTCCTTGGCCTGAGGGCGCACGCTCATGAGAAATCCTTTCGCATCCCTAAAGTCCGCAGCGCGGCAAATTAAAACGTTGAAGATCAGCCTTCAAGGCGTTCATTGGCGACGATCTCGATGCCGAAACCGGACAGTCCCTTGTAGTCGTGCACCGACGAGGTGAGGTTTCGGATCGAGGTGATGCCAAGGTCGCGCAAGATCTGCGCGCCGACGCCGACCTCGCGCCACTGCCTGTTGCGATCGGCTTCCGCCGACCTGGCCTGCCCGACCGGCTCGACGGGAACACCCGCCGCGCCGTCGCGCAAATAGATCAGCACGCCGCGGCCCGCCTTCTTGAACTGCTGCAGCACGTCCTGCACCCGCTGCGGGCCGGTCAAAAGATCCTTGACGATGTTCGGCTTGTGCAGGCGCGTCAGCACGTTCTTGCCGTCGCCGACGCCGTTGTAGACGAAGGCCGCATGCGTGATCTCATCGAAAGGCGAGCGGTAGGCATAGCCCTGCAGCGGTCCGATCGGGCTGTCGGTTACGAATGTCGAGACGCGTTCGATCAGCTTCTCACGCGCCTGCCGATAGGCGATCAGATCGGCGATCGTGACATGCTTGAGCTTGTGCGCAGCGGCGAAGTCCGCGACCTGCTGCCCCTTCATCACGGTGCCGTCGTCGTTCATCAGCTCGGAGAGCACGCCGACCAGCGGCAGCCCCGCGAGCCGGCAGAGATCGATCGCTGCCTCGGTATGGCCGGAGCGCATGAGCACGCCGCCATCGCGGGCGATCAGCGGAAACACATGGCCTGGCCGGGAAAAATCGCTGGCGCCGGCATTGGGATTGGCCAGGGCCCGGCAGCAGGACGCGCGCTCATCGGCGGAGATGCCGGTGCCACCGTCCGGCTTGTAGTCGACCGAGACCGTGAAGGCCGTGGTGTGGCTGGAATCATTGTGCGCGACCATCGGATCGAGCCGCAGCCGCCGCGCATCCTCGGTCGTGACCGGTGCACAGACGATGCCCGAGGTATGCCGGATGATGAACGCCATCTGCTCGGAGGTGCAAAGCGAGGCGGCAACGATGAGATCACCTTCACCCTCGCGATCATCGTCGTCGGTCACGACAACGAGCTCTCCCTTGGAAAAGGCCTGCAGAACGTCCTGAATTGAATCGGCCATCAATGCTCTCGCTGGTTTTGCCGGGTGCTTTAGCCTTGTTCCGGGGCGGATGCCAATCCCCCTCGGGGCCCCTCCTTCCACGGGGCGGAACGTCAAATTCGCTGCACCAGGGCTTGGTATCTGTTTAAGATCGCCGGCAAACAAGAACAAGGGAGGCACCCATCATGGCCGCATTCGATTTCGCACCGCTCCTGCCAGCCGGATTACCGGCGCCTGCGGCCCGTTGGACCGGCCTTGCGAAATTCAGCTTCGTCGGCGGCAACAATGATGCTGATGCGGTGCCGGTGGAGGGCCTGACGGCTGCGGTGAACGCCGTGCTCAGGCGTGAAGGCAGGTCGCTCGCCACCTATGGCCTCGCCCATGGCCCGCAGGGCTACCGCCCCTTGCGCGATTTCCTCAGAACCAAGCTCGCGCGCGACGCCGGTATCACCGCTGATACCGACGACATCATGATCGTCTCCGGCTCCTTGCAGGCGCTCGACCTCGTCAACCAGGCACTACTTGCCCGCGGCGACACCGTCATCGTCGAGCAGGAAAGCTATCAGGGCGCGCTCACCCGGCTCTCCCGGCTCGGCGTCAACGTGGTCGGCATCCCGCTCGACCAGGAGGGCATGCGGATGGATGCGCTGGCCACCGCGCTCAGCGATCTCAAGGCGCGCGGCGTCAGGCCGAAATACATCTACACCATCCCGACCGTGCAAAACCCCACCGGCACCATCATGCCGGAGGCGCGCCGTGCCGAAATGCTGCGGCTCGCCGACGCCTATGGCGTGCCGATCTTCGAGGACGACTGCTATGCCGACCTGACCTGGGACGGCAAGCGGCCGCGGGCGATCCACGCCATGGCCGAGCATAGCAATGTGATCCATATCGGCTCGTTCTCGAAGTCGATCGCACCCGCGCTGCGCGTCGGCTTCGTCGTCGCGCCCTGGCAGATCATGGCGCAGATGCTGGCGCTGAAGACCGACGCCGGCTCCGGAGCGCTGGAGCAGATGGTGCTGGCGGAATATTGCCCGCCGCATTTCTCCACCCATGTGCCGGAGCTGACCCGCGGCCTGCATGCCAAGCTCGACACGCTGGTCGAGGCGCTCAACGCGCAGTTCGGCACCTCGGCCGAATTCGAGGCACCGAAGGGCGGCATCTTCTTGTGGGTGAAGCTGCCCGACAATGTCGATACGCTGAAGCTTTATCAGGCGGCGCTGAAGGACGGCGTCTCGATCAATCCGGGCCCTGAATGGTCAACCAACAAGGTCCATTCGAAAAGCCGACTGCGACTGTGCTTCGCAAGCCCGACGCATCAGCAGATCCGCGAGGGCATCGCGGTGCTTGCCGACGTCTGCCGCAAGGAATTCGGCGTGCCGCTGCGCTCGGCGAACGTGGCGAAGGCCGGCGCCGCAGAGTGATGCGTGCAACTACCACGTCCTCTTTCACGCGAACGCCGTTCGACACGCCAACGGATGCGCGAGTCTGAACATCGGTTCAGAATTCTCTTAGCTAACACTGCGGAACGTTCCTCCAGAATCCACGTTTGACTGTTACTGAGTGTCTGGAGGAGAACGACATGAAGAAGATTGGTTTTGCCCTTGCGGCGCTGAGCGCCATCGTCATTGCAGCTCCGTCGATCGCGAACGCCGAGACCGTCGTGATCAAGCGCGGTCACCACCACTGGGACGGCGCGCGTGCTGAGTACCGCATGCATCGCGACTGGCACCCCTTCCACCGTCACCACGATCGCGTGGTGATCGTGAAGCGCCACCGCTACTGATCAAGCGTGAAGAGTAATCAAGCGTGAAGAGCCGACACAGGAATGGCCCCGCAAGGGGCCATTCTCTTGTGCGTCAATCGGATGTGCGTCAATTGCGTCAATGCGACGCGGTGGCTTGATCAGTCCCAGGCCGGCGCAAAGGCGGGACTGACGAAGCGCTTGTCCTTGGGCAGGGCCGCGATCGCCTTGCGATCCTCGTCATCCAGTTGAAGTGTCAGCGCGTCCAGATTGGCCTGC
Organism: Bradyrhizobium sp. STM 3557; assembly: GCF_045571465.1. NCBI lineage: Bacteria > Pseudomonadati > Pseudomonadota > Alphaproteobacteria > Hyphomicrobiales > Nitrobacteraceae > Bradyrhizobium > Bradyrhizobium sp. STM 3557. The sequence goes on along the minus strand of NZ_CP120697.1, from coordinate 2,669,396 downwards.
TGGCTCTCTCGCCGCGATGCCTTCGGAATCGCTGCCACGTCCTTCTGATCCAGCAGCCATTTCAGCGCGACCTGCGCAGCGGTAGCGCCATGCTTGTTTGCGATCGCGATCAAGGTCTGGTCGGACGCGGCGCGGCCCTGGGCCAGCGGGCAATAGGCCACCAGCGGAATCGATTTCTCCGCCATGTAGCGCATGACCTTCGATTGATCGAGCATGACGTGATATTCGATCTGGTTGCAGGCGATCGGCGCCTTGATCTCCTCGACGGCCTGCTTGAGCAGCGCCACAGTGAAGTTGGCAACGCCGATGGCGCGGGCGCGCCCCTCCTCCTTCAGTTTCAGCATGGTTTCCAGCGCCGCCGGCAAATTCATGCCGCGGGCCGGCCAATGAATCAGATAGAGGTCGACGAAGTCGAGCTTGAGCTTCTTGATGCTGTTGTCGAACGCGCGGCGGATCGCGTCCGGTGCAAGGTTCTCCGGCCACACCTTTGAAGTGACATGCAATTCTCTGCGGGGCACGTTGGCCGCGCTCAGCGCGGCGCCGATCGCATCCTCATTGGCGTACATCTCGGCAGTATCGATGTGGCGATAGCCGAGCGCGAGCGCGCTCTCCACCGCCTCGCGGCAGATGTCGCCCTGCATGCGGAAGGTGCCGAGCCCGAGCCGCGGCAGGCTGATGCCCTGGGTTTGGAGAGGGTCCATGTAATCTCCTTAAGGAGACCTGTCTCGCCGCGCCGAGACCGATGCAGCTAGCAATGACGACAGGCTTGAAAATCAAAGGGTTGGCGGGACGAGCTTGCATCTGACTGCAGGCGCCTTGCGAGATCAAGTCAGGCGCCAGCATGCACTAACAATAAGCTTTGAGGCTGGTTCCACTCAGGGCCGCCCAGCGACTTTCTCACCGCCAGTTGCAGATACCGCCACTGCCCGGCCTGCATGGCCAGGTCTGGATCCTTGTATCCATCGCCTGTGCATCCAGCGGATTGCCATGGCGATGCGCGAGTTTCGTCCGCGCCGCGCCACGCGCGCTCTCGATCGGCCTGGCGACGTGGACGCGCGGCATCGCCATGCGGCGCGGCACATCCGGCCTGGCCTCGGGCCGGGTCGCAGCGATGGTCCGGTTAGGCTGCTTCTGATGAGCTCCGCGGTCGGCCTTCTGATCAGCCTTTTGATCGGCCTTGGCCTCGACCGGTACCGGCTCGAAATGCGAGACGGGTCCAATCGGCTTCGGTGACAGCACCGCCTTGGACAGATCGAGCGTGAAGAACTCGTCCGCGCGGTAATCCGCCGCGAGCGCCGAGGTGCCCCCTATCAGCGCCGCTCCCAGCGCGATCGGAGCAATGAACTTCCGGACCATGATAATCTCCCGACATCGCGTACCCAGCTACGCGACCCCGTCTCACGACGCCGCCCAGACGCCGTTTTCGTCCCTCAAGAAACGCCCAACAGATTCGATGGTTCGGCCATCCGCCGTCCCTTCGCTCAACGCGCAGATGTACTGTGAACGCCAACTATCCGGCGCCGGCTCAGATCACCACGCCCGACCGGCCCCTGCCCGCCATCTCATTACTAGATGGCGTCGACTACCCGCTTCATCCAGAGGCGAGACGGGCGTTGGTGCAAGTATAAATGTATGATCAGGAATGCCGTTGCTGCAGAGATCAGGCGCCGCTCACACCGTGCGATACGTCGCGATCGCGGCGAGGTCCGGCACCAGCCCGATGCCAGGCGTCTCGTCCAGCGTCACCGTGCCGTCCCTGACATCGGCAACCGCGCCTGCGAAACGGTCGCGCAGCGGGTTGTCATTGGCGTCGACCTCCAAGAGACCGCCGCCGCCGACGCCAGCCAAGAGATGTGCCGAGGCGAGCAGGCCGATGCCGCCGCCGAGATAATGCGGACAGAAGGTCTTGCCCGCCTTCAGGATATCGCGCGCGATTGCCGCGCATTGCGACAGCCCGCCCCATTTGGCAATGTCAGGCTGCACCACGCGGAGCACGTCGTCGGACATCGCCTGATCGAAGCTGGCACGGTTCGCCATGTTCTCGCCGGCGGCAAGCGGGACCTGGGCTACGCCCTTGCGCAGGGTCTTCCACTCCTCCCAGGGCCGGTCGGCGCGGATCGGCTCTTCCAGCCAGGCGAGATTAAACTCGGCGAGCTGTGGCGCGAGCTGCAGCGCCCGCTCCAGCGACCAACCCTGGTTGACGTCGGCGGCGAGCAGGCCGTTGCCGACAAGCTCGCGCAGCGCGGCGAGATTGGCGAAGTCGGACGCCGGCTCGAAGCCGATCTTCAGTTTCAGCGCACGATGGCCGCGGGCCAGCGCCGCCTCCGCGGTGTGCCGCGCGCCGGCCGGATTGATGCCGCTGGCGTAGACTTTGATGGTCGGCGCATCGCCGCCGAGCAGCCGCCACAGCGGGCTGCTTTGCCGCCGCGCGAACAGATCCCATACGGAAAGATCGATCCCGGCGATGGCTTGCGCGAACGGCCCCGCCTCACCGCTCTGCAGCGCCAGCACGCCGGTCGCCTGCGTCAGGAAATCGTAGATCTCACCTGGCAGGGTCGCAGCTCGCCCGACCAACGCCGGCGCCAGCACCTCGTTGATCAGCCGCGCCCGGTGCTCGGCGCCGGGCGCAGGGAAGTTGCACCAGACCTCGCCGAAGCCGACCAGGCCGTCCTCATCCTCTGCCCGCACGAATACCGCGGGCCGGTTCAGCATCCTGCCGAACGAGGTGACGACCGGCGTGGCCAGCGGGTAGCGATAACAGAACGCCTCAAGCTTGCGGATCTGGAAGGGAGATGCGGTCATCCCTGAGCTCACACGGCTTCGTGCACTTGGATGCGGAGTGTCAGGATCTCCGCACCACCCCGCGCGATGTGCATCAGCCCGGGCTTGTCGGTGAATTCGTCATCGAAGTGAAGCGGGCTGGCATAGCCGCGCCACGGCTCGATGCACAGGAACGGCGCCCCGCCCGGCTTCGACCAGATGCCGAGCTCGCGGAAGCCGTTCCAGCCGATCTCGATCGATGGCCCGCGCTCGCCTTCATAGCGCACCGATCGACTCTTGATGCTGTCAAGGATGACAGCATCGCCGGCAAACAAGTCTTCCGACAATGGCACCCTCGCGGCCTGAACCGGTGAGGGCTCCGGCTGCTCGCGCAGCAGCCCGCCGGAGAGGCGCCGGATCGGCGCAGGCTCGGCCTGCGGAAACACCAGGCGATACTGGCTCTTCGGTTCGCCGGGCATTAGAGGCCAGTTGAACGCCGGATGCGCGCCGAACGAGGCCGGCAACACTTCGGTGCCGGGATTAGCGATCTCGATGCTGGCCTCCAGCCTGTCCGCCGCGACGCGATAGGCGATGGTCAGGCGGAAAGCGAAGGGATAACGCGCCCGCGTGGCCTCGCCGTCGGTGAGTTGCAGCGAGCAGGACTGCGCCGTTCGCTCCAGCCATTCAAAGCGCAGATCGCGGGCAAAGCCGTGCTGCGTCATGGGATATGTCTTGCCCCGATGGCGCAGCTGATCGTCCTTAAGACGGCCGACGATCGGGAACAGCCAGGGCGCATGGCGCGGCCAGGCCGGGCCGGCCTGCCACAATAGCTCAAGTCCACCACCGGTCTTCAGCGAGCACAGCTCGGCGCCGTCGGCTTTGATGCTCGCCGTGAGGCCACCTGCGCTGAACGTATGGATATCGTTGGTCATGTCTCACCGCGCCAGAACGCCGTCTGCAGCGGTAGTTGATGGCGGATCATGGCGACGCCGTCCACCACCTGCAAGCCGCGTGCGGCCGCGGCCTGCATCAATTCGGTGCGACGCGCGGCGATGATGTCGAACACCGCGCAGTCTTCTGGCAGGAGCCTGGGGTCCATCGGCAGGGGCTGGCCTTCATGGAGGCCGAGTGAGGTGGCGTTGACGAGAAGGCCGGCATCGTCGAAGCGCGCCTCGAGGTCGATGTCGAGGTCCGGAAAGCCGTCAAGCAGCTGTCCGGCGAGCGAGGCCACCGGCTCCGGATGCTCGTTGAGAATGCGAAGCTGCGTCGCGCCGGCAGCCGCCAGAGCATGGCAGATCGCGCGGCCTGCCCCGCCAGCGCCGATGACGACGATACGCCGGCCGGGATCGAATACCCCGGCTTCGCGGGCCGCATTGAGAAAGCCACCGCCATCGAAGGATTCACCGATCAGCCGGCCATCAGGCGCGATGGCGATCGTGTTGACGACGCCCTCGAACCGGGCCGCCGGACCGACGTCGTCGCACAGTGCGAACGCGGCCGGCTTGTGCGGCATGGTAAGGTTGACGCCCGCGACGCTCCTGGATCGCGCCAGCGCCCGGATGGTGTCGGCGAGGTACGCGGGCGCGACATCGAGCGGCACCATGTGCCAGTCCAGGCCCTGAGCCTCGAAATACGGCGTGTAGTGCCGGGGCGCCCCGACATGGTCGGCCGGATGCGCCAGGATAAACACGACCTTGGACGCGCCGGTCGGAAGCTTCATCACCTTATCCCTTCACTGCGCCGGCGGTCAGCCCGCTGACGAGATAGCGGCGCACCGCCAGCGAGAAGACCAGCACCGGCGCCATCACCAGCGAGCCGCCGGCGGCGATCTTGCCCCATTCCCACCCCTCATAGTTCATGAAGTTGACGACCGCCACCGGCGCGGTGCGCGCGGCCGTGCGGGTCAGGATGAGGGCGAAAAAGAAATCGTTCCAGGCGTAGAGAAAGCAGAGGATCGCGGTTGCGGCGATGCCGGGCGCGACCATCGGCAGCATGATGCGGGTGAAGATGACGCGGGCGCTGGCGCCATCGACCAGCGCAGCCTCCTCCAGCGAGGCCGGCACCGTCTCGAAGAACGGCTGCATCATCCAGATCACCAGCGGCAGATTGAAGCTGGTGTAGACCAGCACGAGGCCGGTGACGGTATCGAGCAGCCCGATCCAGCGATAGAACAGGAAGAATGGAATGGTGAAGGCGATCGGCGGCGCCATGCGCGTCACCAGGATGGCAAAGCGCAAGCCGCCCTTGCCCCGGCCGGTCCAGCGCGACAGCGCATAGGCGCCGGGCACGCCGATCACGAGCGCGAACAAGGTCGAGAAGGACGCCGACAACAGGCTGTTGACGAAGGAGGCCGAAAAGGCGCTGTGCCAGAGCGCGCGGTAGTTCTCCAGCGTCGGCGTAAAGACCAGCGGCGGGGGGAACTGCAGGATCAGCTCGTTGGTCTTGAAGCTCATCTGCAGCAGCCACAGGAACGGCAGCAGCAGGATGAGCAGCACCAGCACGATCGCAATGCGCCGTCGCGTGCTCGCCTGCCCGCTTGGACGAATGCTCATGCCATCGCCTCGCGGCGGCGGCCCATCCAGAGGACGCCGAGGCTGACCACAGAGACCAGCAGCAGCATCACCACCGTGACCGCGCCGGAATAGCCGATCTCGTTGTTGTCGAAGGCGAGCAGATACGCGTAATAATTCGTCACCTCGGTGACGTCGCCGGGGCCGCCCTGGGTCAGCAGGAAGATCAGCGGGAATGCCTTGACGCTGTCGATCAGGCGGAACATCGCCGAGACGATCAGGATCGGCGCGATGAACGGCAGCGTGACGTAGAGGAAGATCTGCACGGGACTGGCGCCGTCGACTCTTGCCGCCTCAGCATATTCGTCCGGTATGGTCTGCAGCGCGGCCAGCACCATGAGGAAGGTGAACGGCAGCCATTCCCAGGTATCGGCGATGATGATCGACCACAGCGCGAAGCTGACGTCGGAGGTCAGCGCCGGCAGCGTCACATGCAGCAGGCTCGCCGCGTAATAGAGCGGGCTGATGTCCGGCGTATAGATCAGCTTCCAGATCACCGCGACCACGATCGGCGGCAGCACCATCGGGATCAGGAAGAAGGTGCGCGCGAACTCGACGATTCGCGATTTCACGTTCAGCAGCAGCGCCAGTCCCGTGCCCAGGATCACCTGCAGCAGCACACTCCAGAACGACAACTTGGCCTGCACCAGCAGCGAATTGACGAACCGCGGGTCGCCCGGCAGCAGCGCATAGTTACGCAGCGGCGCGCTGAAATCGCTCACCGAGCCGGGATTGGCGAGCTGGAACGGCGTCAGGCTGACGACGAGCAGATAGAGTGCCGGCAGGCCTGCGACCGCCGCCAGCACCACAAGGCTCGGTGCCAGTGCGGCGCGGTTGAAGCTGCGCCGCCCGTCCTCGATCACGTCCCCACTGCTCAAAGCGCGCTTCCGGCCCTGCGCAGGTTCGCGACCGCCTGGTCCTGCGCGGCCGTGAGCGCCGCGCTCGCGGTGAGCTGGCCCGTCACCGTCTGCTCGACTGCCTTGTTGATGACGTCGCCGACAACGGGGAATTCCTTCACCGTGCGATAGGCCATGTAGTTCTCGCCCTTGGCCGGCAGCTCCAGCACCTCGAGATACAGCGCGCCGAGATCCTGGCCGTTGACCGTGTTGAGCTTGCGATATTCCTCGCTCGTGATCACCGAACGGCGGCAGACCGAGGAATGACCGTGCTCCTTGACCAGCCGCAGCGAGATCTCGGGGCTCAGCGCCCATTTGATGAACTCCCACGCCGCCTTCTTGTTCTTGGCGTTCTTGGGAATGCCGAGGCCCTGGCTGTTGGAGGCCGGATAGTCGTGCACCGGGCCGGCCGGCATCCGCACCACGCGCGAGGTGTCCTTCACCTTGCTGTCGGGCGACAGCAGGATCGGCGTCACCCAGGCGCTGGAGTGGATGAAGATGTTGGAGCGGCCTGTGAGCAGCGCCTGCCGGGCCTGATCCTCCGTGTAGGTCAGCACGCCGCGCGGCGCGTAATTCTTCAGGAGATTGGCATAGTACTCCAGCCCCTGGATCGCCTGCGGCGTGTTCAGCGCCGGCATGATGTCCGCGGGCGGATTGCGGAAGACGTTGCCGCCAAAACCCTGGATGTACGGAGGCAGGCACCAATGATGCAGCTGGAACGAGACCAGGCCGCTGACATTGTCGGCGCCGTTGATCTCGGCACAGACCTGCTGCAGCTCGGCGAATGTGGTGGGGACCTTGAGGCCCTTCTTCTCCATCAGGTCCATCCGCGAGAGGCCCATCAGCATCGCGCCGCCTTCCCAGGAGTAACCGTAGGTACCGCCCTTCGCATCCCGGTACGGCACCTGCGCGCCATCGACGAAGTCTTTCGGATTCCACTCCGCGGGCGTCAGGTTCGGATCGGAAGTGAACTCTTCGAGATTGGCCAGCAGGCCGGCTGCGACCCAGCGTGCGGCGAGAATGAAGGTGACATTGACGACGTCGAAGGCCGAGCCGCCGGAGGACAGTTCGAGATTGGCCTGCTGGTTGTAGACCGGAAAGGCCGAGAGCTGCAGGTCGACCTTCATCCCCGCCCGTTCCTCAAACTCGGGAATGTAGCCCTGCAGCAGCGTGAAGAAGCGATGCTGGAACGAGGCAGCATGCAGGGTCACGCCCGCGAACGGCTTGGTCTGCGCGATCGCGGGCAGCGGAAAGGCCGCCATGCCGAGCGCCGCTGCGCTGCCCTTCAAGATCTTGCGGCGGCTCACCGCCGTCAGTGGATGATGCGAGCGCGCCCCTGGCATGATGTCCTCCCACGTCGTTTTGATGCGCAATATGACCGACATAAAATTGACTGTCAAAAGCCGGCACTTCCAAATAGCGCGGCCGGCTCGGGATATTTGACATCGCAGCGCAATAAAGCAGACAATATTCTTACACAGCCAAAGGATTGTGCGTGTCGTCGATCAGCCCGCCCCGCCCGTCACAGAACCACGTCGCGTGCGAGATCGCGCGCCTGATCGTGACCGGCGCCTGGCCGGAGGGACAGATCTTGCCGCGCGAGATTGAGCTTGCCGCGCATTTCGATGTCAGCCGCACCTCGATCCGAGAGTCGCTGTCGATCCTGAAAGCCAAGGGCCTGATTGCCGCCAAGCAGAAAGCCGGCACCCACGTGCGCGAGCGCGCCGACTGGAACATGCTCGACGCCGAGCTTCTGGAATGGACCTGGACACTGCGACCGGCGGCCGAATTCGCCCGCCAGCTGCTGCAGGTGCGCCGCATCATCGAGCCGGAGGCGTGCGCGATCTGCGCCGCGCGTGGGACCGACGCGGACCTCGCGCGGATCGAGCGCGCCTATCGCGAGATGGAGGCGGCCGGCAGCGATGCGCGCGCCTATACCGAGCCGGATCTGCGTTTCCATCGCGCCATCCTGACCGCGACGGCGAACGATTTCCTGGTGGCGTTCGGCGCCACCGTGCAAGCCGCACTGCGCGTGTCGTTTGCGCTTTCGACGCGCAATCCCGGGGCGCCGCGCAAGAGCCTGCCCTATCATCGCGCCGTGCTCGACGCGATCTGGGCGCGCCATCCCGAGCAAGCGCGCGCAGCGATGCACCGCTTGATGGACCTCACCGAGCGCAACATCACGACGGCGCTAGCACGGCGCAAGGACGGCGACATGCCGCGTTACATGCTAGGTGCCGACAACGCGGGCTGACGCAGCCCGTTCTTCGTGCAGCCCGCCTGCTTGCCCAAGCCTATCATTCGTGTACGAATGATCAATCCGGCTTGATGCTGCACTGCTCCTCGGCGCAGACTTCGGGCCAATCGCTTCGCGAAGACAGGAGGAACCGCCCGATGGCCCACGATGCGCCGCAAGCAACCGGCCCCAGCAAGCTGGTGATCCGCAACATCGGCTTGATGCTCTCAGGCGCGCTGGAGCGGCCCATTCTCGATGCCGATACCATCGTCGCCGAGAACGGCAAGATCACCGCGATCGGCCGCTTCAAGGACGTGGATACCTCGGACGCGACCACGATCATCGATGCGCACGGCACCACGGTGGCGCCCGGCCTGATCGACAGCCATGTGCATCCCGTCGCCGGCGACTGGACACCGCGCCAGAACCAGATCGGCTGGATCGACAGCTTCCTGCACGGCGGCGTCACCACCATGATCTCGGCCGGCGAAGTCCACATGCCCGGCCGCCCGCGCGATGTGGTGGGCTTAAAGGCGATGGCGATCTTCGCGCAGCGCGCGTTCTGGACCTTGCGTCCCGGCGGCGTGAAGGTGCATGCCGGCGCGCCCGTGATCGAATGCGAGATGGTCGAGGATGACTTCAAGGAGCTCGCCGCCGCCGGCGTCAAGCTGCTCGGCGAGGTCGGCCTCGGCGGCGTCAAGGATGGCCCGACCGCGCGCAAGATGGTCGGCTGGGCGCGCAAATACGGCATCCAGAGCACGATCCATACCGGCGGCCCGTCGATCCCCGGTTCCGGCCTGATCGACAAGGACGTGGTGCTAGAGGCCGACACCGATGTGGTCGGACACATCAATGGCGGTCACACCGCCCTGCCCGACGATCAGATCCGCTGCATCTGCGAGGGCTGCAAGCGTGGGCTCGAACTCGTGCACAACGGCAACGAGCGCTCGGCGCTGTTCACGCTGCGCACGGCCCGCGAGATGGGTGATCTCGGTCGCATCATCCTCGGCACCGACGCGCCGGCCGGCTCCGGCGTGCAACCGCTTGGCATCCTCAGAATGATCTCGATGCTGTCCTCGCTCGGCGAGGTGCCGGCCGAGATTGCGTTCTGTTTCGCCACCGGCAACACCGCGCGAATGCGCCAGCTTGATTGCGGCTTGATCGAGGTCGGCCGTTCCGCCGATTTCGTGCTCATGGACAAGGCCCAGCACTCGCCGGCCAAGACACTGCTCGACAGCGTGCAGCTCGGCGACCTGCCGGGCGTCGGCATGACCATCATCGATGGCATCGTCCGCACCCAGCGCAGCCGCAACACCCCGCCGGCAACACGGATTCCGGAGATCGTGGCGAAGTAGCTCTTCAACCGTACGCTCTGTCATTCCGGGGCGCCCGGAGGGCGAGCCACTATGCGCAATTGCGCATCGGGGAATCCATACTCACGGTCGTAGTTATGAATTCCGGGCCCATCGCTTCGCGATGTCCCGGAATGACGACGATGCGTGTAGCATCCGCGCAGTTCATCTTCGGCCACCGGAGCATCACCTCGTGCCTTTGCAACGGCCCGCATCCTCTGGCGAATTGGTGATGCCGCGTGTATCGGACGCACCCTTCTTGCGGTTTCGAGACCATGATTTACGTGATATTTTGCGACAGCCTTGATGGCGATATGACGCCGATCAAGCCCAAATGGCAGCGCCTGCAAGGGAGACGATAACACTCAAGTCAAGCCGGTTCTTCTTGCATGACGCTGAACCTCGTGCGTGCGGCTCAACAAAGCTGGGAGGCAGTTCGATGACGATCAGGCCAGATCCTACCTTTTACGCATCGCCAAAGCTGGCGATGGAAGCTCCGCCGGAGTCCTTCGCCTATACGCTGCTGCTCAGTCCCGATTTTTCAAAGCCCGATGCGCTGGCGGTGATCGACGTCAAGCCGGGCTCGCCGACCTTCAGCCAGATCGTCCACACCGTGACGATGCCCCACACCGGCGACGAGTTTCACCATTTTGGCTGGAATGCCTGCTCGTCTTCCCTCTCCCCGCTCGCCGGCCACGCCTTCCTCGAGCGACGCTACCTGATCATCCCAGGCATCCGGTCGTCCCGGATCTACATCATCGATACCAAGCCCGATCCGACCAAAGCGAAGATTCACAAGATCATCGAGCCGGAGGAGATCTTCAAAAAGACCGGCTACTCGCGGCCGCACACGGTGCATTGCGGGCCGGAAGGCATTTATGTCAGCACGCTTGGCGGCGGCGGCAAGGATGGCACCGAGGGACCACCCGGCGTGTTCATCATGGACTGCGAGACCTTCGACGTGCTCGGCCGCTGGGAGCTCGATCGCGGCCCGCAGACCCTGCACTATGATTTCTGGTGGAACCTGCCGCGCGACTACATGGTGACGAGCGAATGGGCGCTGCCGCCGCAGTTCGAGAATGGCATCGTGCCGGAGGATCTGCTCGCCAACAAATATGGCCATCGGGTTCATTTCTGGGATCTTCGCGCCCGGCGCAACGTGCAGACCATCGATCTCGGCGCCAACCACCAGATGGCGCTGGAGGTGCGTCCCGCCCATGACCCTATCAGAGAGCACGGCTTTCTCGGCGTGGTGGTCGATACCACCAACCTCGAAGGCTCGATCTGGACCTGGTGGCGCGAGGACGGCAAGTTCCACATCGAGAAGACCGCAACCATTCCGCCGGAGGGGGCGCCCAAGGAGAAATTGCCGCCGCTCCTGCAAGGCTTCGGCGCGGTGCCGCCGCTGGTGACCGACATCGACCTTTCGATGGACGACAGATATCTCTACGTCTCCTGCTGGGGCACCGGCGAGATGCGTCAATATGACGTCAGCGAGCCGCGCAAGCCCAAGCTCACCGGCTCGGTGCATATCGGCGGCATCGCTCGCCGGACGCCGCACCCGAACGGGAAGGCCTATACGGGCGGCCCGCAGATGGTGGAGATCAGCCGCGACGGCAAGCGGGTATATTGGACCAACTCGCTCTATTCGACCTGGGACGACCAGTTCTACCCGGAGGGTGTGCCGGGCGCCGAGGTCATGGCCAAGGTCGGGCCCAATGGCGGCCTTGAGCTCGAAAGGGATTATTGGGTCAGCTTCCCGGACGGCTATCGCGCGCATCAGATCCGGCTGGAGGGCGGTGACTGCTCGACGGATTCATTCTGCTATCCCTCGGTCTGATGTTCAGCGGAGCCGGCTCGACCACGGCCTGGCTCTGGCTCGCTGTGATCGCGAGCGGCGCCTATCACGGACTCAATCCGGGAATGGGATGGCCGCTCGCAGTGTCGGCCGGCCTGATGGAGAAGAGCCCGCGCGCGCTGTTTGCCGCGCTCGGGCCGCTCGCGGCCGGGCATCTGCTCGCGATGCTGCTTGTGATCCTGCCCTTCGCGCTCCTGATCCTTCTCGTTCAATGGCAGCGCGAGATTCAGGTCAGCGCCAGCCTGCTCGTGATCGGGTTCGGCCTTTTCCGCCTCATCAATCAACGTCATCCGCGCTTCATCGCGCGAATAAGACCGACGCAACTGGCGCTGTGGTCCTTCGTGGTCGCGATCGCGCATGGCGCAGGGTTGATGCTGGTGCCGATCTATCTCGGGCTCTGCGGCCCCGATCTCGACAGAGGCCACACGGCCGCGAGCATGCTGGTCAATGCCAATCTCGGCATGGCCGTCCTGGTCTCCACCGTCCATGCCGCTGCTATGATCACGGTCGGCGGATGCGCAGCGTGGCTGGTCTATCGCTATCTCGGCCTCACATTCGTCTCGCGAAGCTGGTTCAATCTGGAGACGCTCTGGGCCGTCAGTCTCGTTCTGGTGGGCGTGATCGCGTTGGTGCTGACCATCTAACGCCGGGGACCGTCATTGCGAGCGAAGCGAAGCAATCCAGAACCACGCGAGAAGTCTCGATTGCTTCGTCGCTTCGCTCCTTGCAATGACGAAGTGAAACGTCAACGCAGCTTGTTCAGCAGCATCAGCAGCGTCTCGCGTTCCTTCGCGTCGAGTGGCGCCAGTGTCTCCCTGGACACGGCGAGCGCATGCGGCGCGGTCTTCTCCGCGAGCTGCTGGCCGGCACGGGTGAGGCGGACCAGCAGCCGGCGACCGTCCTGCGGATCTTTGCTGGTCTCGGTGAGCCCGCGCGCCGTGAGACGATCGATCACGCCTTTGATGGTCGCGACATCCATCGCGGTCAGCCGCCCGAGCTGATTCTGCGAGCACGGGCCGGTTTCGACGAGCTTCGACATTGCCGCCCATTGCGTCGGTGTCAGGCCTGAGCCGATGTCGCGGGCGAAGATCATCGTGTGGCGCTGCCAGACCTGGCGCAGGATGAAGCCGATCTGATCGTCGAGAACATAGGCGCGCGGCTTGGCTGGGGCCTTCGCTTGCGTCGTCGCCGACCGCTTCAGTGTCGCGCTTCTGTTCAGCGATGCGCTCTTGGCTGCGCGTTTGGCCATCGTTCCCCTACCCGACTCAAATCGATAGATGCGCGTCGCGGATATCGGGCCGCGCGTCGAGCTCGGCCATGGTGCCTTCGAAGCAGATGCGGCCGCGCTCGATGATATAGGCGCGATCGGAGATCAGCCGCGCGAAATGCAGGTTCTGCTCGGAAACGATCATCGAGACGCCCTCCTTCTTCATGGTCAGGATGGCCTCGACCATCTGCTCGACGATCTTCGGCGACAGGCCTTCCGACGGTTCGTCGAGCAGCACCAGCGACGGATTGCCCATCAGCGTACGCGCGATCGTCAGCATCTGCTGCTCGCCGCCACTCATCCGGCCGCCGGCGCGATTTCTCATCTCGCCAAGATTGGGAAACAGCGTGAACAGCTTTTCTTGCGTCCAATGCGGCGCGCCGGCCCGCTTCGGCTGCCGGCCGACCTCGAGATTTTCCTCGACCGACAGCTCGGTGAAGATGCGCCGCTCCTCTGGCACATAGCCGAGCCCGGCGCGCACGATCTCATGGGTCGGCGCCGCCGAGATATCCCTGTCCTCGAACACGATCTGGCCTGTGCGCTGCGCGACCAGGCCGACGATCGAGCGGAACGTGGTCGACTTGCCGGCGCCGTTGCGCCCGAGCAGCGCCACCACGTCGCCCTCGCCGACCTCGAGGCCGATATCGAACAGGATATGCGCCGGCCCGTAATGACTGTTGAGATCGGACACCTTGAGCTTCATGCCGAGGCTCCCTCGCGATGACTGATGTCATAGACCAGGCCCTCGCCGAGATAGATCGCCTGCACCTCCTTGTTGGCCCGCACCTCGGCCGGAGGCCCTTGCGCGATCAGGCTGCCGCGATTGAGCACCAGGATGCGGTCGGCGTGCTCGAACACCACATCCATGTCGTGCTCAGTAAAGAGCACGCCGATCGACTGCTCGCGGGCGATCTTCGCGGTCAGCCGCATCAGCGCGATGCGCTCGCGCGGCGCCATGCCGGCGGTGGGCTCGTCCATCAAGAGCAGGCGCGGCTGGTTGGCGAGCGCGATCGCAAGCTCCAGCCGCTTCAGGTCGCCATAGGCAAGCTCGCCGCACGGACGCATCGCGAATGCGGCCATGCCGACGAGATCGAGCAGCCGGTCGGCCTCGGCGCGATCGAGCTTCGGCGTCGCCGACCAGAGGTTCGACAGCCGCCTATGATGCGACACCAGCGCCACCTGCACGTTCTCACGCACGGTCATGGTTGGAAAGGTCGCGGTGATCTGGAAGGTACGTCCGACGCCGAGCCGCCACACCTCGCGCGGCTTCCTGCCCGTGGTGTCCTCGCCGGCGACGCTGATGCGCCCGCTGTCCGGCCGGTTCTGACCGTTGAGCATGTCGAAGCAGGTGCTTTTGCCTGCACCGTTGGGGCCGATCAGCGCCAGGATCTCACCGGCCTGCAGGCTGAAGGAGACCCCGCGCACGGCATGGATGCCGCCATAGGATTTCGTCAGGCCTTCGACCGAAAGCAATGAGACCGCCATATTCATCGCGCGCTCTCCATCTCGGCCGACAGCACGGCAGGCTCGGCAGACGGCGGCCTCCTGCGGCGCGCCGTAAGCGTCTCGAACGTGCCGACGATACCCTTGGGAAACACCACGACGATCAGCACGATGAAGATGCCGAGCACGAGCTTGGACCAATCGGTCTGGCTGACCAGCCAAATGCTCAGCGCCTTGTAGACGATGGCGCCGATGATGGCGCCCGAAACGGTCTCGATACCGCCGAGCAGCACCATGACCAGCGCATCGACGGAGAGCGAAATGCCGAGACTGTCCGGAAACACGCTGCCCTTGAGATAAGCGAACAGCGCGCCGCCGATACCGGCCGCGGTGCCAGCGATCACGAAGGCCATCCACTGGATGCGCTTGCCGTCGATGCCGATCGCCTCCGAGCGCAGCGGCGAGTCGCGCATTGCCCGCAGCGCAAAGCCGAATGGCGAGAATGTGATGACGCGCAGGCTTGCAACGATGAGGGCCGTGATGCCGAGCGCCAGCCAATAGAAGTGTGCAGGCGAGCCGGCCCATTTCTCCGGCCAGACGCCGAGAATGCCGTTATCGCCGCCGGTCACACCAACCCATTGGAACGCGATCGACCAGACGATCTGCGCGAAGGCGAGCGTCAGCATCGCGAAATAGACGCCGGAGAGCTGGACCGCGAAGACGCCGAACACGATCGCGCCGATCGTGCCGAGCAGCGGCCCCAGCAAGAGGCAGGCGATCATCGGCAGCCCCGCCAGCTTGGCGAGGAAGGCGACGCCGTAGGCGCCGAGCCCGAAATAGGCCGCATGGCCGAACGAGGCGAGCCCGCCGACCGCCATCAGGAAATGCAGGCTGGCCGCGAAGATCACGAAGATCGCGATCTCGGCGCCGACCGTCAGTGCGTAATTGCCGCCGACGAAAGGCAGCAGCGCCGCAAGCGCGAGCACGACCGCCGCGCCGAGCCGCTCGAGGGACGTCAGCGCTCGCCAGGGAATGATGGTGAGACCCGGCGTGCGGCGCGCCGGCGCTTCCTTGCGCCCGAACAGTCCCCACGGCCGCACGATCAGCACCACCGCCATCACAGCGAATACCAGGATTATCGAGATGGTGGGGAAGATCAGGATGCCGAAGGCGTTGAGCTCGGAGACCAGCACCGCGGCGACGAAGGCGCCAAGGATGCTGCCAAGGCCGCCGATCACCACGACGACAAAGACGTCGACGATGATGCGCAGGTCAAGCGCATGGTGGACGGCATCGCGCGGAATCTGCAGCGCGCCGCCGAGGGCCGCCAAAAAGACGCCGAGAGCGAATACCGAAGTGAACAGCCATTTCTGATTGACGCCAAGGGCTGCCACCATGTCGCGGTCCTGCGTCGCGGCGCGCACCAGCACGCCCCAGCGCGTGCGCTGGAACAGCAGCCAAAGCGCGCCGAGCACCAGCGGCCCGAGGACGATCAGGAACAAGTCGTAGCTCGGGATCACCTGGCCGAAGAAATCCACAGCGCCCTTGAAGCCTGGCGCGCGGCGCCCGACCAGATCGCTCGGACCCCAGGTCAGCACGACAAGATCCTCGACCATCAGCGTCAGGCCGAAGGTCGCGAGCAGCTGGAACAGTTCGGGCGCGTGATAGATCCGCCGCAGCAGCACGATCTCGACGAGAACGCCGATCACCGCGACGACGAGCGAGGCCGCCACGATGCCACCCCAGAAGCCGAGCGCGCCGGACCATTGCTCGGTCAGCGTGAAGGCAATGTAGGCGCCCATCATGTAGAAGGCGCCATGCGCGAAATTCACGATCCGCGTCACGCCGAAGATGATCGACAGCCCCGAGGCGACCAGGAACAGCGATGCCGCGCTGGCAAGCCCGGTCAGGAACTGAACGATGTAGAAGGCCATGAAGCGGTCCAGTGAGATTCAAAGAAGTGCGCGCCACGAGGACGCTGTCGAGATTGTCGTCACCTCCCCCGCTTGCGGGGAGAGGTCGGAGCGCAAAGCGCTCCGGCTGAAGGGGGTACAGGTCCAACCGCTCGCACTGCCCGTGCGTCTGCCCCTCACCCCGTCCCTCTCCCCGTAAGAACGGGGCGAGGGAGCGAGGCAGCGTGCCTCAATCTTTCGGCCTGAGCTTCTCGACTTCGGCATCAGAAGGCAGATAGTCCGAGCCCTTGCGATAGGCCGCATCGACCATGATGCCCTTGCCGTCCTTCTGCGCGGTCTTGCCGACGAAGGCGCCCAGCGTCGACTGGTGGTCGATCTTGCGGAAGGTGATCTCACCGAATGGCGACGGCAGCGAAATGCCTTCGGCGGCCGCAATCATCTTCTCGACATCGGTCGAGCCGGCCTTGGCCAGGATCGCGGCTGCCGACTTGATGGTCTGGTAACCGACGATCGAGCCCAGCCGCGGATAGTCGTTGTATTTGGCCTGATAGGCCTTCAGGAACGCGTCATGCTCCGGTGTCTTGATCGAGTACCAGGGATAGCCGGTGACGATCCACCCCTCCGGCGTTTCATCCTTCAGCGGATCAAGATATTCCGGCTCGCCGGTGAGGAAACTCACCACCTGGCGTCCCTTGAACAGGCCGCGGGTGTTGCCTTCGCGCACGAGCTTGACGAGGTCGGGACCGAAGGTGACGTTGAGGATCGCCTCCGGGTTGGCGGCCGCGACCGCCTGCACCACCGGGCCCGCATCGATCTTGCCCTGCGGCGGCCATTGCTCGTCGACCCACTGGATGTCGGGACGCTTCTCGGACAAGAGCTTCTTGAACACGGCGACCGCGGACTGGCCATACTCGTAGTTCGGCGCGATCGTGGCCCAGCGCTTGGCTGGCAGCTTCGCCGCCTCTTCCACCAGCATCGCCGCCTGCATGTAGTTCGAGGGACGAAGGCGGAAGGTGTACTTGTTTCCCTTCGACCAGGTGACCGCGTCGGTCAGCGGCTCGGCGGCGAGAAAAAACACCTTCTTCTGGTTGGCGAAGTCGCTGACGGCCAGGCCGATGTTCGACAGGAAGGTGCCCGTGAGCATCGCCACGTTCTCACTCGACACCAGCTCATTGGCGGCGGTCTGCGCGTCGGCCGGCTTGCCGCCATCGTCCTTGGAGACGACGGCGATCTTCTTGCCATTGACACCGCCGGCGGCATTGATCTCCTCGACCGCGAGCTGCCAGCCCTTGCGATAGGGCTCGGTGAACGCCGGCAGCAGCGAGTAGCTGTTGATCTCGCCGATCTTGATGACGTCCTCGGCGAACGCCGTCCTTGTCATGCCGGCTGCGGCGATCGCCAAGCCCGCCGCAAGCAGATATCTCCGTCGCATCCCTTCAGCCTCCAATGAATAGATTATCGCAACCCGTCATCGCCCTTGATCTCCGCGACCGTGAGGCCGCCGACGCGCGGCAATGGCCGGCCGCTGTCAGTGACCGCGAGCGCGACCATGATCTCGCCCGCACGCGGCGCGTCATTGATCTGCACCTCCATGCCGTCGAAATGGCTGCGCACGAACGCTGCATCCTTGTGCCCGAGCGGAATGTCCAGCGTGCAGCCGACGCCGCCCCGCTTCTTGGACGACGGGATCAGAGCCGCGCCCTTGCCCAGCACTTTCCGCACCGGCGCGCCCATCTTCGGATGCAAGATCGCGGCCGCGTGCTCCAGTTCGCCATCCGCGCCCACCGCAGCCGCCTTGCCGTAGCTGTGCGCGGAAGGTCCCTCGATGCCGAGCGCGGCCACCGCCCGCTTGGCGAGCATCTCGCCAAGCTCCTCGCCGATCGCGATCAGCGGCGAGAGATCCTCGACGTAACGGCCTGCGAAGGGATTTTCGATCACCGCGACCGCCGCCGCCCGCCGCGTCGGCGGCGACACCGCCTTGCCCATCTCCGAATGGACTTCCTCGACCACAGTGACGATCTTGCGGATGTTGGCGCTCATCTCTCGCTGCCCTGCCTGTTCCCGTCCCACATGCATCAAACCCTACGCCGCTTCCGCCCGCAACAGCGGCGGCGTGGCCTTGTCGAGCTGTCGCGCGCCGACGATACGCAGAGCGCCGCGAAGCTGCAGCACGGCCCCCTCGATCAAACCCGCCGCGAGCAGCGCTTGCGCGTGCGCCTCGCCGGCCGAAAGCGCCTCCGCAATGTCAGCCTCGCAGAGCGCACCGACCTCGCGCGTAACGAGACGATCACCGAGATCGGAGTCCGGCTGGATATCGCAGGCCGGCTGGCGGATCACCGCTGGATGGCCCGGCAGGTCCACCGCGTTCGCGACGATGGTCGCGGCGGCATCGGCCTGCGCCGCCGTGCGCGCCAACACGGTGACCGCGTCGGCAATGCCGCGCGAGAAGCTGCGGCCATGGCGGCCCGAGGTGGCGACACCGCGGATCGCATCATCCGCGTGGATGGTTATCGTGCGCAGCACGCCCTGCGCATCCGGGCGATCCATCAGCCCTACGGAGAAGCTGGCGTCACTGGTCAGATGCAGCGCGATGTCGCCGCCATTGTTGACATAGGCGCGCCGCAGCGGCGCGGCCTCACGCATCGTGCCGAGAATCTCCTCCGCCACAGCGCCCGCCACCGCCGCCATTGGCGTGATAAACGTCTCGCGCGCATAAGGTGCGACGGCCCGATACATGCGCTGCGCGACGACGCCCTCCAACGCACTGGCCGCAGGATCGGCCGCCCTGCGCAGCTCCGTAAGCTCGCTGCAGAGCTCGTCCAGCAGGCCGGTGAAGCGCCGCGCTGCGGCCTGGTAGGCCGCGCGGACATGGGCCTCGGTGCCGTCTGCACCGATGATCAAATCGATCGGCCCGTCCTGCAGATGCAGCCGCCCGTCGTCGAACAACGCGATCTGCGGCGGTCGGATCATGCGCCCTGCCCCTTCAGCGGCCATGGCAGCTCGCGCATGTCGCGACTGACATCCTTGAGCGAGGACAGCGGCTGCACATAATCCATGTGGCCGCCGAGCGCCGCGTAATCCCTGAGCTTCATGGTGAACTCGATCGGCGCCACGATCGCCGGCGTCGGCACATAGCCGAAGGCGCCGGCCGGCATCTGCGTCACATCGACCATGAAGGTGATACCACCGCCGGGCCAGACATAGACCGGCGCGCCGCCGCTCGTGACCCGCGTCAGCGCGTCCTTCACCGAACGCGTCAACCGCACCGGATTGTCGGTGACCCCTGCGCGCAGAGAGCCACCGGCGCCAGCCATGAACAGCACCGTGCACAGCGCCGGCTCGCAATTCTCCTGAATGCGCTCGACCGAGAATTGCAGCTCGGCCGGCATCTCCTGGGCGATCGGCCTCAATGCCTCGTCGAGCACGTAATACCCCGCGTGCTCACCCGTCGTGGAGACCATCAACACGCTCATGCCGGGGCGCGCGGTCTTCGGGTCAAAGGGGCCAAGGATCGATAGCGGATCGGAGATGTCGGTGCCGCCCCACCCCGTTCCCGGCTGCGCCACCTGGAAATACCGGCCGGGCGTCGAACGCCGGCCCTTCATCTTGATCCCGGTAGATGGAATATCAAGCAGCTTGCCCGCCTGGTGCTCCGACAGCACGCCGGTGATGTGATCGTCGACCACGACCACCTCGTCGACCTTGCCCTGCCATTGCTTGGCAAACATGCCAATGGTGGCCGAGCCGCAGCCAACCCGCATGCGCTCTTCTTTGACGCCGTTGACGACTGGCGGCCGACCGGCCTGCACCACGACAGTGGCACCGCCCTCGATCGCAAGCTCCACCGGCTTGCAGTTGGAGAGGTCCATCAGCGCGTCGCAAGTGACGCGCCCCTCCTTCTTCGAGCCGCCGGTCAGATGATGCACGCCGCCGAGCGACAGCATCTGCGAGCCATATTCGCTGGTCGTGACGTGGCCGATCGCCTCGCCGTCGACGCGCACCGTGGCAGTCTCGGGCCCGAGATAACGATCGGTGTCGATCTTCACCTTGACGCCGCAATAGCTGAAGATGCCTTCGGTCACGACCGTGACCATGTCGACGCCATCGACATCGGAGGAGACGATGAACGGCGCGGGCTTGTAATCCGGGTAAGTGGTGCCGGCACCGATCGCGGTGACGAACAGATCGCCCTGCTGGACGATGCGGCCGTTCCAGTCGCCGCTGGCCTGGAACGGCACCAGCCTTCCGCCATGCGACACCGTGCGCTGCAGCACGATGTGCGGATCGACACGCACGAGCTGGCCGTCCTGGTTGGCATAGCGGTCGCAGGCGCCGGCCATGCCCGGCTTGATGTAGCACATCACCGGGCAGGCATCGCAGCGGATCTTGTCGCCTGCACTCTCGCTCGCGGTCTCATTCGTCATGTGCAAGCCCATGCTAGCTGATGTTGCCAGCGGATGATCGAACCGCCATGCACGGCGATATCGTTCGTATACGAATGATGAGGCTCCGCGCCCGCGACTGTCAAGCGGCGCTGCGCGAGAAACCTGCCTTTGCCGGATAAACGATCAGTTTGCCCTGCACAATGTCCAGAAATCGAGCATGCGCCGCAGCGCGAAACGTGGCACTTGCATGTTAGTATACAAACGATACGCTCCGCCTTAATGTTTGCATCACAAGCCGAGCTGGGATGACGCCGCCGACGATCCGCCTGACTGTGAACGGAGCGACGCACGAGGTCGACGCGGCGCCGGATACGCCGCTGCTTTACGTGCTGCGCAACGACTTGGCACTGAACGGACCGAAGTATGGCTGCGGCCTCGGTGAATGCGGCGCCTGCACCGTGCTGATCGATGGCAAGGCCGCGCGCTCCTGCGTCATTCCGATTCAAGGCTGCGTGGACCGCGAGATCACCACGCTCGAAGGCCTGGGCTCGCGCGCGGAACTGGACGCCGTGCAGCAGGCCTTCATCGCCGAGCAGGCCGCGCAATGCGGCTATTGCCTGAGCGGCATGATCATGACGACCAAGGCACTGCTCAACATCAACCCGCATCCATCGCTGGATGAGATCCGCGCGGCCTTGCGCTACAATTTCTGCCGCTGCGGTGCCCATATCGAGGTCCTGCGAGCGGCGATGCGCGCGGCCGGCCATTCGCTCGAGGCTGCCGGCAAATGACGGCCATGCCCTCGGAGCCCCGCCCTGTCCATCGCGGCTCGCTGTCGGTGGTGCGACCATCGGCATCGGCCGGCAACGACGGCTT
The DNA here is from genome assembly GCF_045571465.1 of Bradyrhizobium sp. STM 3557. NCBI lineage: Bacteria > Pseudomonadati > Pseudomonadota > Alphaproteobacteria > Hyphomicrobiales > Nitrobacteraceae > Bradyrhizobium > Bradyrhizobium sp. STM 3557. Next base: position 2,647,840 of record NZ_CP120697.1, on the reverse strand, counting down.
CGAGACCTTCATCAGGATCACGGCCAGCGGCGAGATCACGGCGTTCAACGGCCATGTCGATCTCGGCACCGGCATCCGTACCGCGCTTGGACAAATCGTCGCGGAGGAGCTCGACGTCTCCTTTGCCCGCGTCGTCATCGTGCTCGGCGACACGGCCGTGGTTCCCAACCAGGGCGCGACCATCGCCAGTGAAACCATTCAGATCACGGCGGTGCCTCTGCGCAAGGCAGCCGCGCAGGCCCGACACCATCTGGTGGCACGGGCGGTCGAGCGACTGAGTGTCGACGCCGCCGATCTCGTCATCGAGGACGGGCTGATCCGCGGCCCCGGCAACCGCACGCTGAGTTACGGAGAGCTGATCGGCGACGACACGATCCGGCTCGTGCTCGCCGATGACGTCGCGGTCAAGGCCGTCGACAACTACAATATCGTTGGCAAATCGGTGCCACGCGTCGACCTGCCGGCCAAGGCGACCGGCGAGCTCACCTATGTGCACGACGTCCGCGTGCCCGGCATGCTGCATGGCCGCGTCATCCGCCCGCCCTATGCCGGCGTCGACGCCGGCCCCTTCGTTGGCACCAGCCTGCTCGGCGTCGACAGGGAATCGGTGCGCGACATTCCGGGACTGGTCGATGTGGTCGCGATCGGCGATTTCGTCGGCGTCATCGCCGAGCGCGAAGAGAATGCGATCAAAGCGGCCGAAAGGCTCAAGCTGATTTGGAAGCCAACGCCCGCGTTGCCCGATCTCGACGATCTCGAAACGGCCCTGCGCGCCAATCCGTCGCAGCCGCGCACGCTGCTGGAGAAAGGCAATACGGATGCTGCGATTGAGAGCGCAGCCAAGCCGATGCGGCGGACCTATACCTGGCCCTATCAGATGCACGGCTCGATCGGGCCGTCCTGCGCGGTCGCCGACTACAACGAAGGCCGCATCCGGGTCTGGTCGGGTACGCAGAACCCGCATCTCCTGCGTGCCGATCTGGCGCTGCTGATCGACCGTCCCGAGCACGAGATCGAACTGATCCGGTTGGAGGCCGCCGGCTGCTATGGTCGCAACTGCGCCGACGACGTCACTGCGGATGCGCTCCTGCTGTCGCGTGCGGTCGGCCGCCCCGTGCGCGTCCAGCTCACGCGCGCGCAGGAGCATGTCTGGGAGCCAAAGGGCGCCGCGCAGCTGATGGACGTTAATGGCGGGCTGAACGCGGACGGCTCGGTCGCCGCTTATGATTTCGCCACGCGCTATCCATCCAACGGCGCGCCAACGCTCGCATTGCTTCTCACCGGCCGCATCCCGCCTGATGCGGCCGTGTTCGAGATGGGCGATCGCACCGCGATCCCGCCCTATGACTACGACCACATGCGCGTGGTGGCGCACGACATGCCGCCGATCGTGCGCGCGTCCTGGTTTCGCGGCGTCTCCGCGCTCCCCAATACGTTCGCGCATGAATCCTATATCGACGAGATCGCGGCGGAGGCCGGCGTCGATCCCATCGAATACCGGCTGCGTTACCTGAAGGACGAGCGCGCGGTCGATCTGGTCAAGGCCGTCGCTGAGCGCGCCGGTTGGGTGCCGCGCCCGGTCAGGCAGGAGAAGACGCCCGAGAATGACGTCGTGCGCGGCCGCGGCTTCGCCTATGCGCTTTATGTGCACAGCAAGTTTCCCGGCTATGGCGCGGCGTGGTCTGCCTGGGTCGCGGATGTCGCGGTGAATACCGCCACGGGCGACGTCAGCGTCACGCGCGTGGTCGCGGGACAGGACTCTGGATTGATGATCAATCCGGATGGCGTGCGCCATCAGATCGAAGGCAACGTGATCCAATCCACCAGCCGGGCTCTGATGGAGGAAGTGCCATTCCAGCGCGGCAAGGTGGCGGCGCGTGAATGGGGCGCCTATCCGGTCATCACCTTTCCAGAGCTTCCCGAGATCGACCTGCTGATGCTGCCGCGGCCGGACCAGCCGCCGCTCGGCGTCGGGGAATCCGCCTCGGTGCCGAGCGCAGCTGCGATCGCCAATGCGATCTATGACGCCACGGGGGTCCGCTTCCGCGAGCCGCCATTCACGCCCGAACGTATTCTTGAGGGCTTGCGCGGCAAGCAGCCGCCGGCCCCCACTACCCTCGAGGCGCCGGCATCGATGCCGGGGCGCACCAAATGGATCAAGCCATTCGCGAAGCGGTCAGGACTCGTTGCGAGCGCCGTTGCGGCCTGCGCGGCGGCGATCGGCATCGCTGCCGCTGCCCTGCCCTGGCGGGCGATTGCGCCGATCTTACCGCCCGATCCATCGGTCTATTCCGCAGCGACGATCGCGCGCGGCGAGCAGCTTGCGGCGCTCGGCAATTGCGCGGTCTGCCACACGGCGGACGGCGGCCTCATCAATGCCGGCGGCCGCGCGCTGGAGACGCCGTTCGGCACCATCTACGCAACCAACATCACGCCCGACGTGACGACCGGCATCGGCGCCTGGTCGTACCCCGCCTTCGAGCGTGCGATGCGCGAGGGCGTGCATCGCAATGGGCGCCAGCTCTATCCCGCCTTTCCCTACACGCATTTTGCCAAAGTGGACGAGGCCGACCTGCAGGCGCTCTACGCCTGGCTGATGGCGCAGACGCCGGTGCGACAGGAGACGCCGGCGAACGCGTTGCGCTTCCCGTTCAACCTGCGGCCGCTGGTCGCCGGCTGGAATGCGCTGTTTCACGACGGCACCACGCTCAAGCCCGATCCTCTCAGGTCGGCGCAATGGAATCGCGGCGCCTATCTGGTGGAAGGACTCGGCCATTGCAGCGCTTGTCATTCGCCGCGCAACGCGCTCGGCGCCGAGCGCAAGGACGCCTATCTTGCCGGCGGCATCGCCGATGGCTGGGAGGCACCGGCGCTGACGTCGCTGTCGTCGGCGCCGATCCCATGGACCGAGGACGAGCTGTTCAGCTATCTGCGCTCCGGCCATTCGCGTTACCATGGCGTCGCGGCCGGTCCGATGGCGCCTGTGGTCAAGGATCTCGCCAAGCTACCGGACGCCGACATCCGCGCGATGGCGGTCTATCTCGCCTCCTTTCAGGAGACGCAGCCGGACGCCGCCACGCTGGATAAGCTGGCCGCCGCGCTGGAAACCAAGACGCAAGTCACGTCCGCAGCACCAAACGGCGCGCGCCTCTATCTCGGCGCCTGCGCCGTGTGCCATGAGGTCGGCGGCCTGCCGCTGTTCGGCAGCCGTCCGTCGCTGGCATTGAACAGCAATCTGCATAGCGTAACGCCCGACAACCTGATTCAGGTCATCCTGCACGGCATCGCCACACCCGCCACATCCGATCTCGGTTACATGCCGGCGTTCAAGGACCATTTCGGCGACGACCAGCTTGCCGAGTTGGTCGCGTATCTGCGCAAGCAGTTCGCGCCCGACAAGCCGGTATGGACGAATATCAGAGGCGCCATCGCTCGCATCCGACACGCCGGCCGCAACTAGCTAGACTGGCGTTTCCTTGAAATCGGCTGTCGGTGGATGGGTTGAGCTCTCGCCATCTCCAAGGTTGTCATGCTCCGCCACCCGGTCCGGCCTTCGGCCGGCCGGATGACAGGCTCCGGCGGAGTATCCAGTACCCCGCGGCAGAAGAGATCGAACCGAGAGGTCACGGCGTACTGGATCGTCCGCCTTCGCGGACGATGACAGCGGGGGGCCCATACATAGGCCGTGACTTTGGAAACGCTCGTTAGATCCCCTGATCTCCGAACGCATTCTGCAGGACGATATCCCAGCCTGCGCAACTCTGCGGCAGGCTGTGCCGGATATTTCCCCTTGCGGGGAGCTCTTCGCTGATCTTACAATTTGAAACTACGTTCCGTATTTTGGAACTCAAGAGGCCACCATGAGCGCGCTGAACAACGCCATCGACATCCTGCGCTGCTTTTCCAGTGCACGACCGGACCTCTCCTTCGCCGACGTGCAGGCGCTCACCGGCAAGCCGAAGAGCTCGACCTCGCGGCTGTTGCGCTCTTTGCGCGATTGCGGCCTGCTCGAGCAGGATCGGCACACGCGCCGCTACCGGCCGGGCCTGCTCACCTTCGAGCTCGGGCGCCTGCATCGCGCCCATGACGATCTGATCGCGCTGGTCGAGCGTGAGCTTCGGGAAGTGTGCGCACGGACCGGCCATACCGGCTACATCGCGGTGCTGGACGGCTATCAGCAGGTGGTGCTGCGCATCGTGCCGGGCTCGAACCCGTTGCGCGTCGTGAATCCGCCGGGGCAACGGACGCCGGCCATCATCACGTCGAACGGCCGTGCCATGCTGGCGCGCTTGTCGGATGAGGAGGTGCGCAAGCGCGTGCCGGTCGAATACCCCAAAGTGCCGCACAACTCGCCGCAGAACTTCGCCGAGCTGATCGCGCGGCTGAACGAGATCCGCCTCACTGGCGTCTCCGACGCCGCCGACGAGGCGATCGAAGGCGTCGCCTCGCAAGGCTTCGCGGTAGCGAGCGGCGAGACTGGCGAGCTGGTCGGCGTTGCCGTCTCCTATTCCGTGCACACGACGGAAGCCGAGCGCGCCCATGTCCGCCGCGAGCTCGCCGCGACGGCCGACAAGCTGCGGCGGATCACCGGTGATCCGCTTGCACAGGCAGCTGACCTGCGCACCGGGACCGCATCCTGATGAACAGCGCGACCGCGGCCCGCATCAACGGCCTGGCGCTGTTCATCCTGCCGAGTGTGCTGCTGTTCGTCCTGTTCTTCTTCCTGCCGATCGGGCTGATGGCGGTGATGAGCGTGCTGACCGGCAATCCGGTGGTGATGCCGCATGTCGCCTTCACCGGGCGCCACTATCAGCGCCTGATCGACGACAGCTATTATCTCGAGGTGATCTGGACCACGATCCGGATCGGGCTGTGGACCACGCTGATCGCGCTTCTGATCGGCTATCCGCTGGCGCATTGGATGGCGCGGATCAAGAGCCGCACCGGTCACGCGCTGCTGTTGATGGCCGTGCTGGCGCCGATGCTGACCGGCATCGTGGTGCGCACCTTCGCGTGGATGACGCTGCTCTCGGACAAGGGCGTCATCAACCAGATCCTGCTCTCGCTCGGCTTGGTCACCAAGCCGCTGCAGCTGATGTACAACGAGGCAGGCATCGTCGTCGGCCTCGTCCACATCTACGTGCCGTTCATGGTGCTGACCCTGACCGGCGTGATCGGCCGCATCGACGAGCGGCTGGAGCAGGCAGCGGAGAATCTCGGCGCCAGCCCGCTGCGCGCCTTCGTCGAGGTGACCCTGCCGCTCAGCCTGCCCGGCATCCTCGCCGGCTCGCTGCTGGTCTTCGCGCTCGCGATCAGCGCCTATGTCACGCCGATCCTGCTCGGCGGCTTCCAGATCATGACCTTGCCGATCCTGATCTATCAGCAGATCTCGGCGAACTTCAACATCGGCTTCGCTGCCGCGCTTGGGATGGTGCTGCTCGTCATTTCGTTCTCGCTCGTCATCGCCTATAATCACATGCTGGGTCTGGTCTCCGGCCAGCGCGAGCTGCAGTGAGTTCGGTGCGATGACGGTCACCTCCAGCTCCTCGTCGCAACATTTGGCCGAGACGGGCTCAGCGACGTCGCGTCCGAGCGCCGCGCGTGCTCACACGCCTCGGTCGCCGCGCCGCATCGGCCGATCGCTCTATCTGGCGGTGAACATCGCTACGCTGACCTTCATGCTGGCGCCGATCGCGATTGTGGTGGTGTTCGCTCTCAATCCCACACCGTTCATCCAGTTCCCGCCAGTCGGCATATCGCTGCGCTGGTTCGAGAAATTCTTCTCGGCGCGCGACTTCATGCATGCGCTGGCCTTCAGCCTCGAAGTCGCCGTGCTGACCACGGTCGCCGCGACCGTGCTCGGCGCGTCCGCCGCGCTGGCGATCGCCCGCGGCAATCTGCCGGGCAGCCGCCTCGTGCTCGCGACTATGCTCTCGCCCTTGATGCTGCCGGCGATCCTCACCGGCCTTGCACTGTTCCAGACCTACGTGCTGCTCGATGTCGGCCGCCCGCTCTGGGGCTTGGTTGCCGGCCACACGCTGGTGACGATTCCCTATGTGGTCCGCACCACGCTCGCGGTGCTGCACAATTTCGACCTGCGCCTGGAAGAGGCCGCACAGAATCTCGGCGCCAGCCCGACCCGCACCTTTTTCGAGGTCACGCTGCCCTTGGTGAAGCCGGGCGTGATGGCCGGCGGGATTTTCGCGTTCATCGTCTCCTTCGATCAGTTTCCAGTGTCGTTGTTCTTGGTCTCGCCAAACAGCGAGACGCTGCCGATTACGCTGTTCAACTATCTCAAATTCGATCTCGACGGCACCATCGGCGCCGCCTCCGTGGTCTCGATCCTGCTCGCCTTTCTCGTCGTCATCGCGCTCGACCGCACCGTCGGCCTGCGCACCACCGTCAAGCTGTAAACGGAGTCTCCGAATATGCCCCATTCGTCGCGCCTCCATCTCTCCCGCCGCCGCCTTCTCGCCGCCGGCGCCTCCCTCGGCGCGGGCCTGATCGCCGCGCCCTATGTTGCACGGGCCGATGAGCCGGTACTCAACGTCACCGGCTGGGGCGGCAAATGGGGCGACGTGATGAGCTCCGAGATCGGGCCGGCGTTCGAAAAGGAGTTCAAGTGCAAGCTCAACACCGACAGGGCGCTGCCATTCCTGCCGAAGCTTCAGGCGAGCTCGCGCTCGGCGCCGATCTACGACGTGCTGCACACCAATTCCAACGAGCAATGGGCCGCAGTCGAGATGGGCTTGGTCGAACCCAAGATCGATCCCAAGCTCGTGCCCAACATGGCTGACGTCTACCCCTACGCCGTCAGCGACAAGATCGTGGGCGTCTGCATCTTCACCAGTGCCATTGGGTTGGGCATGCGGACCGACAAGGGCTACAGCGGCATCAACTCGTGGAAGGAGCTGTGGGACGCAAAATATAACGGCGTGCGCGGCGGCTATGTGATCCCGGTCAACAGCCTGGGCCAAGCCTTCCTGATGATGTGCGGCACGCTTTACGGCAAGGGGCAGACCGATCTCGACGCCGCCTATGCGGCGCTGGAGAAGCTGAAGCCGATCAAGCTCGTCGATTTCACCGGCGCGATGGAGAAGATGTTCCTGTCGGGCGAAGTTTGTCTCGGTGTGATCCATGACTCCGGCATCTATCGCTATGACGGCCAGAACCAGCCGATCGATTTCATCACCCCTCACGAAGGCGTCCTGTCGCTCGAGCAGGTGCTGACCATCACACCCGGCAGCAAGGTGAAGGAACTCGCCAACGCCTACGTGAACTACATGCTGCGCCCCGACGTGCAGAAACGGCTGGCCGAGACGGTGTGGTATTCGCCGGCCAACAAGAATGTGAAGTTAGAGGCCAAATATGATGCCAAGCTGCTGACCACGCCGGAGAAGGTCGCCAAGCTGATCCAGGTCGACTGGAAGTGGTACAACGCGCAGAAGGATGCGATCGACAGCCGTGTCAACAGGATCTTCCGGGCATGAGCGCAGCGATCGAGATCGCCGAGGTCAGCAAGATCTATGACGGCGGGGTCCGCGCCGTTGATGCAGTCGCGATGGATATCAAACCGGGCGAGTTCTTCTCGCTGCTCGGCCCGTCCGGCTGCGGCAAGACCACGACCTTACGCATGATCGCCGGCTTTGACACGCCGAGCACCGGCGAGATCCGCATCGACGGCACCGACATCACCCATGTGCCCGCGCATAAGCGCGACATGGCAATGGTGTTCCAAAATTACGCGCTGTTTCCCCACCGCACCGTGGCAGAGAACGTCGCCTTCGGCCTGCGCATGCGCAAGATCGACAAGGCGACGATCGCCGCCAAGGTGAAGGCGGCGCTGGCGATGGTCGAACTGTCGGGTATGGACGAGCGTCGTCCGGCGCAACTCTCCGGTGGTCAGCAGCAGCGCGTCGCGCTCGCCCGTGCCATCGTGATCGAGCCGCGCGTCCTGCTCTGCGACGAGCCGCTCGGTGCACTCGACAAGAAACTGCGCCAGCAGATGCAGTTCGAGCTCAAGCAGTTGCAGAAGACGCTCGGCCTGACGCTCGTCTTCGTCACCCACGACCAGGAAGAGGCGCTGGCGATGTCCGACCGCATCGCCGTGATGAATGCCGGCCGCGTCGAGCAGGTCGGCACGCCGGTCGAGATCTACGACAAGCCGGAGACACGCTTCGTCGCCGACTTCATCGGCGACACCAATATCTTCCGCGGCCAGCGCGTCACGCTCGACAAGGGCGCCGGCATCGCCGTCGGCAATGGCCTGGTGCTGGCGCTGCCGCCTGGCTTCGGGATGTCCGACAACACCGCGCTCTCCGTCGCGCTGCGGCCCGAGAAGATCCGGCTGACGCCGGGCGCCGTTCGTTCCGCCATCACAGATGGCACGTCGGCCAAGGGCACGATCGAAAGCACCAACTTCCTCGGCGGCGCCGTGCTGTACCGCGTCGCCCTCGACAGCGGCCAGCACGTGCTGGCCCAGCAACCCAATGCCGGCGCAGACCGGCTCCAGGCGCCCGGCAGTACCGTGACACTCGGCTGGTCGCCATCGGACCTCGTTGTTCTGAAGGACTAAGCGTGCAATGAACAAGCCTCTACAAGTCAGGCGCATGGGCGTCGTCGTGATCGGGCAGAGCCCCCGCCCCGCGATGCAAGCCGAGATCGCGGCCGTGCTCTCGCCCGGCGTCAGCATAGAGCTGCGCGGCGCGCTCGACGGCATGAGCCGCGCCGAGATCGATGCCATCCCGCCGGTCGATGGTGCCGATGCCCTGTTCACGCTGCTCCCGAATGGCGACAACGTCCGCATCAGCAAGAAGGCGGTCGAGGGCCGCGCCAATGCGCAGCTCGCGCGCTTCAAGCAGGACGGCATCGATGTCGCGATGCTCGCCTGCACCGGCAAATTCCCCAATCTCACGCCCGATGGCTTGGTGATCCTGCCATCCGCCGTTCTGCACAAGATGGTCGAGGCCGTGCTGCCGAAGGGGCGGCTCGGGGTGTTCTCTCCGCTTGCCGAGCAGACCGCGCTGATCGCCAACAAGTGGCAGCGCGAGGGCGTCGAGGTGGTCGGCATCACGCTGCAGCCAGGCTCCGACGACACCTCGGTCGACGACGCCGCGCGCGCGATGGCGGACAAGCAGCCGGATCTCGTGGTGCTCGACTGCATGAGCTACACCAGCGCTAACAAAGCGCGCGTGCGCCAGCATTTTTCCGGCCCCGTGATCCTGTCGATCGCGGCTGCAGCCCGCGTCATCGAGGAGCTCGTATCGTGAGCGAGCTCAGGACCATCAGCCTCGACGACATCGAGGCGCTCGCGGTCGGCGCCTGGATTCTCGGCACCGGCGGCGGCGGCAGCCCCTATCTCGGCCTGCTCAACCTGCGCCGGCTTTATGCGGAAGGCCATCGCGTGCAGCTGATGTCGCCGCTCGACCTCGCCGACGACGACTGGGTCGCCGTCGTCTCCAACATGGGCGCGCCGCTGGTGGGTCAGGAGCGGCTCGCCGACAGCCGCAGCATCGCGCGCGCGGTGCGGATGCAGGAGGAAGTCAACAACATCACATTCCGCGCGGTGATGTCGGTCGAGATCGGCGGCGGCAACGGCGTGCAGGCGCTGATGGCGGCCGCGCATCTCGGCATTCCCGTCGTCGATGCCGACTGCATGGGCCGTGCCTTTCCCGAGGCGCAGATGACATCGGTCGCGATCGGCGACCTGCGTCCCTACCCCTGCACGCTGTACGATCCGCGCGGCATCGAAGCCGTCGTCACCAAGGTGCCGAGCTGGAAATGGATGGAGCGCGCCAGCCGCAAGATCTGCGTCGAGATGGGCTCGATCGCCTCGACCAGCAAGGCGCCGCGGACGGGGCGCGAGGTCAAGGACTGGGGCATCCACTTCACCACCACCAAGGCGATCGGCATCGGCCGCGCGGTGCAGGATGCCAATCGGCGCCACGAGGATCCGATCGCGGCGATCCTCAAATGCGAAGGCGGCCAAAAGCTCTTCACCGGCAAGATCGTCGATGTCGAGCGCCGCACCACCGAGGGCTTCCTGCGTGGCAGCGCCATCATCGAAGGCACCGATGGTGACCGCGGCACCCGGCTGAAGCTCTCGTTCCAGAACGAATGGATCGTGGCCTGGCGTGACGAGGAGGCGATCGCGATGTCGCCCGACCTGATCTGCGTATTGGATAGCGTCAATGGTCACGGCATCGGCACCGAGACCGTGCGCTATGGCCAGCGCGTCACCGTGGTGGCGCTGCCGGCGCCATCTGTCCTGACCAGCGAACGCGGCCTCGCTTTCGTCGGTCCCCGCGCCTTTGGCTATGACCTCGACTACCGGTCGCTGTTTGCGCCCGCAGGAGCCTGATTGATGAAGCGTATTGGTATTGATGTCGGTGGCACCAACACCGACGCCGTCCTCATTGCGGACGACAAGGTCATCCATTCCGTGAAATGCCCGACCACTGCGGACGTCACCTCCGGCATCCTCGATGCGCTGACGACGCTACGCGCTCATCCGGCGGCCGCGGTGCCGGTCGATGCGGTCGTGATCGGTACCACGCATTTCATCAATGCCGTCGTGCAGCGTCGTCACGTGCAGAAGATCGGCGCGATCCGCATCGGCATGCCGGCCTCCGCCTCGCTGCCGCCGTTCTGCGACTGGCCGGCCGATCTCGCCGCCCTCGTCAATGGCGAGATCTTCATGCTGGAAGGCGGCCATGACTATGACGGCCGCCCGTTCATGCCGCTCGACACGGATGGGCTGAGAGCCGCTGCGCGCACGATCAAGGCCAAGGGCCTGCGCTCGGTCGCAGTGAGCTCGTCGTTCTCGCCGCTCGATCCGAGCTGCGAGACCACGGCGCGGGAGATCCTCGCCGAGATCTGCCCGGATGTCGCGGTGACCCTGTCGCACGATCTGGGGCGCATTGGCCTGTTGGAGCGCGAGAATGCGGCGCTGCTGAACGCCGCGTTGCATGATCTCGCCGTCACCACGGTCGCCGCCTTCCGCAAGGCGATCGCCGATTCCGGCATCGACGCGCCGCTGTTCCTGACCCAGAACGACGGCACCGTGATGCAGGCAGAGATCGCGACCGCCTTCCCGGTCATGAGCTTCGCCTCCGGCGCCACCAATTCGATGCGGGGCGCCGCCTATCTGTCCGGCCTCGATGATGCGATGGTCGTCGATGTCGGCGGCACCACGTCCGACATCGGCCAGCTCCGCCACGGTTTTCCGCGCGAGGCCAATGCCGTGGTCGAGGTCGGCGGCGTGCGCACGCTGTTCCGCATGCCCGACCTGCTGTCGTTCGGACTCGGCGGCGGCAGCCATGTCGACAAAGGCCCGGTGCGTGTCGGACCGCTCAGCGTCGGCTATCGCCTGACCTCCGACGCCCTGGTGTTCGGCGGCAGTCGCCTGACCGCGACCGACATCGCGGTCGCGGCCGGCCTGGTCGACATCGGCGATAAGTCGCGCGTCGCTCATCTGCCCAAGAGCCTGATCGACGCGGCGCTGGCGGACGCGCACAGCCAGTTGGAGGAGGACATCGACCGCATGAAGACCGAGGCCGGCGATGTGCCGCTGCTCGCGGTCGGCGGCGGCGCTTTCCTGGTCCCCGACCGGCTGCCCGGGATCTCCGAGATCGTGCGCGTGCCGCATGGCGACTGCGCCAATGCCGTGGGCGCCGCGATCGCGCAGGTCTCCGGCGAGGCCGACCAGGTCTTCCGTGACCTTTCCCGCGACGAGGCGATCGCCGCCGCGCGTGGCATTGCCGAGGAGCGTGCGGTGCAGGCCGGCGCCGAGCGCGGCAGCCTCAAGACGGTCGACGTCGAGGACATGCCGATCGCCTATCTGCCCGGCAACGCGCTGCGCGTGCGCGTGCGGGTCGCGGGCGCGATCGCCGATCCGCAGGTCGACGCGGCGGCTTGACCCACTTACGCGAGGTCGGCGATGCGCTGCACGCCGGCTTCCGCCCACTGCGCATGCGCCGCCGCCAACGAGCCCGCAAGATCGATGGCGCGGCAGCCGGCATCGACCACGATCGCCTCGAAGCCGAGCCGCCGTGCGTCCATAGCCGAATAATGCACGCAGAAATCGGTGGCGAGGCCGACCAGGAACAGCCGCTCCAAGCCGCGCTCGCGCAAATAGCCGGCGAGCCCGGTCGGCGTTGTCAGGTCGTTCTCGAAGAACGCCGAATAGGAGTCGATCTCGCGGCGAAAGCCCTTGCGGATGATCAGCTCCGCGCGGTCGGCGACAAGCCCGGGGTGGAACGTCGCGCCCGGCGTGCCCTGCACGCAATGGTCCGGCCACAGCGTCTGCGGCCCATAGGGCATAGCGATGTTCTGGAATGGCGCGGCGGCCGGATGTTGCGAGGCGAACGAGCTGTGGCCGGCGGGATGCCAGTCCTGCGTCAGCACCAGATGGGCGAACTGCCGCGCCAGCCGATTGATCACCGGCACCACCGCGTCGCCATCGGCCACGGCCAGCGCGCCGCCCGGGCAGAAATCGTTCTGCACGTCGATGACCAGCAACACGTCTTCTTCGGCGCGCACCTGCATCATATCCCCCACACCGAGCCTGAAATCTCGATTCGAGCATGACGTCTCTGTGCGTCGACCTCAAGCCGGATCGCGGCCTTACCGTCGATCGTGCCAGCTCCCCCATTTCAGAATCCCTGACCTGTGCTAACAGCCGGGAACGGAAGGTACCCCGTGCGGATTCCCCGTGCTTGGCGGAGCAATTATTCATGCTGACCACCAGAGAGCGCCGCGATGCCATCCGCACCGTACGAGGCTGGGCCATCGCGGTGCTGATGGAGGCCGGCGCAATCCGCGAATGCGAGCACCATGGCTGGATGCAGGATCGCGCCGATCCCGATGCCCGCTCCCGGGCATTGCGCATCGGGCGCGACGATCCGCCGCCGGGCCTCTCCGCCGATGAGGCCGGCGCCGCGATCGCCGACGTGCTGGATGGAATTGGCGACACCTGTCCTGACTGCGCGGCGGAGACGGACTGAGCGATTCCGAGCCAGCGCATCCGCCACTCGGAATATTGAGCGGCGATTACTCACATAAGTGATTCCACAGTTCGGTCGCGCTCCCTTAGCCTCCAGAGCTGATGGGGAGACTTCGCCGTGACCAAACCAATCGAACCGCCGCAGCGGAAGCTCTGCCCGAGCTGCGGCAAACCGCTCATCGCCCACGAGGGGAAGGACACCCGGCCCGCTCTGTATTGCCCGGCCTGCGACGGGCCTGATCCGCTGCACTCGCCGAAGGCGATCGGCTGGACCAAGAGCTGGCTGCGCCCGCCGAAGCGGGCGCCATAGGCTTGCCGGACCCGGCAGGCTCAGCGGCCGAGCTTGCGCTCGACCTTCTTGCGGCTGTTGCCGACCTTCTTCACGGCCTTCTTGACCGCGCTGGCCGAACGGCCGCTCTTCTTTGCCTCGTAGCGCACCTCGTAGTCCTGTCCGCTTGCGACACGCGAACGATCCTGCTTCCGTCCGCGCGCGGTCTTTGCAATCGGTGCTTTCTTCTTGACTGCCATCATCGTCCTCCTTTGGCCCATGCTGATCGCGCAACGCGCGAATCAGCCGAGCAGTTCCGGCACGATGATCTTCGGCAATGAGCAAGCAGCGGGATGCCAAGTCTCGCCTCACCCGATATCGAAGGTGACGCCCTGCGCCAGCGGCAAGGTGCGGCCATGGTTCACGGTGTTAGTGGCGCGGCGCATATAGGCCTTCCACGCATCCGAGCCGGATTCGCGGCCGCCGCCGGTCTCCTTCTCGCCGCCGAACGCGCCGCCGATCTCGGCGCCGGACGGGCCGATATTGACATTGGCGATGCCGCAATCCGAGCCGCGCGCGGATAGAAACAGCTCGGCCTCGCGCAGATCGTTGGTGAAGATCGACGACGACAGGCCCTGCGGCACTGCGTTGTGCGCCTCCAGCACGGCATCAAGATCGCGATACGGCATCACGTAGAGGATCGGCGCAAAGGTCTCTTGCGCGACCACATCGCCCTGCGTGGCGATTTCCACCAGCGCCGGCCGCACGTAGTAGGCTTCGTCGTAACCGGCGACCCTGACGCGCTCGCCGCCCGAGACCTTGGCGCCCTGCTCTCGCACCGCCGCGAGCGCCTTCTGCATCGCCTCGTAGGCCTGGCCATCGATCAGCGGACCGATCAGCGTGCCGCTCTCCAGCGGATTGCCAATCGCGACCGACTGATAGGCCTGCTGCAGCCGCGGGACAAAACGGCCATAAACCTCCTCATGCACGAACAGGCGGCGCAGCGTGGTGCAGCGCTGGCCGGCAGTGCCCATGGCGGCAAACGCCACCGCGCGCAGCGTGAGATCGAGATCGGCCGACGGCGTCACGATCGCGGCATTGTTGCCGCCCAGCTCCAGGATGGCCCGCGCGAAACGCCCGGCGAGCCGGCTGCCGACCACGCGGCCCATTGCGGTCGAGCCGGTGGCGGATACCAGCGGCACCTTGGGATGATCGACCAGCACCTCGCCGACCTCGCGGCCGCCGATCAGCACCGCAGATAGTCCGTCCGGTGCGCTGCCGCCTTCGCTCCGATAGCGCTCGATCGCGCGCGCCAGGAGCGCCTGCGTCGCAAGTGCCGTCAGCGGCGTCTTCTCGGACGGCTTCCAGACGATGCTGTTGCCGCAGACCAGCGCCAGCGCCGCATTCCAGGCCCACACGGCAACGGGAAAGTTGAATGCCGAGATGATGCCGGTGACGCCCAGAGGATGCCATGTCTCCATCATCCGGTGCTCGGCCCGCTCGGTCGCGATGGTGAGCCCATAGAGCTGGCGCGACAGACCGACGGCGAAGTCGCAGATGTCGATCATCTCCTGCACCTCCCCCAGCCCTTCGGAGGTGATCTTGCCAGCCTCGATCGACACCAGGCGGCCAAGCGCCGCCTTGCTCGCGCGCAGCTCCTCGCCGAGCAGCCGGACCAGCTCGCCGCGCTTCGGTGCCGGCACCATGCGCCAGGCGAGGAATGCCGCATGCGCCTTCTCGATGTCGGCCTTCGCGGCCTCCGCGGTGCTGTCATGCAGATGCGCGATAACCTCGCCCGTGATCGGCGTGCGCGCCGCGCGCGTGCCGCCGGTGAGGCGCTCCGCGGCGACGCCGAGCGCGCTCAGCAGCTTCGTGGCTTCGGTGGGGAGATGAGACGTTGAGATCGCGGACATGGTGAAAGCTCCAGTGTCGATTCCGCCGCTGTTATCGATGCGGGCGGCAGCCTGTCGTGCGCGGTCATAGATCAAATTGGGTGTAAGCGCGACCATCACGCAGACAATTCGGCGGCCACAGGACCGCGGCCTCGCGGCGTTTCGCTCGCCCGAGCTTTGGCGATCGATGACCCTCTTCGCGAAGAGGGTGCAGGGAAGGCCGGGAGCTTGCCGCCCCATGGCCCCCGTGCGTGAAGAATGCACGGGGCAGGAACCACAGGTTCGGCCAAAACATCCCGGCCTTCCCTGCGCGATGGTTTTAACGCTTATACGCGATCTCCTCGGGGACCGGCTTGATTGCCCCCGTCGCCCACGCGCTCGTCAAAGCACGCAAGCTTGATCTCAGCACCGGGAGACCAGGACCACACGATTTCACGTCCGCGCTCGCCTGCGCTCGTCTGGCGCTGCGACCCGCGTCCACCGCTCCCCGCACTCCACGTATCGTGACGACGCGTACGCCCCTCTCGTTGAGGCGGGATGCGATAGACAAGCACGATTTCTGAAAAATAGAAGCAAGAATATTTTTCGCGCGAGGGCTGGACACGGAGATCGCATTGAAAACATGAGCGAACTTCGTGTTTTGGCGCAGGCGCTTTTTCAGCAGCTTGAGCCCGGATGAGCGCAGCGAGGTCCGGGACCGCATCCCCGCATCTCGCTTCGCTCATGCGGGCTGCTCGCTGCAATCCCGGTGATGCACATCAAGAGATTGCCGGCGCTGCGTCGCTATGCGAGTTTCGACATCATGCCCATCTTCCGTCCGCTCGACTGCGGCCTCGCCTTGAAGACCTCCTTGAGCACCTTGCAGCGTCTGGTGCTCGACGGCCGCGCGTTGCAAGCCGACTTCCTGATTCCTGAAGACACAGGCAGACGGCTGCGCGTCAGCTTCGCCGATGTCGAGATTATCAGGACGTTGGACGAGATGCCTCTCAGCACCGAGGAAACGGAGAAGTGGGTCGGTCTGCAATCCGAACATTTCGCCTATGAGGTTACCGACGCTCATTTCTGGCGCTCACAATCCGAGGCGCTGAAACTCACTATACCGGACCTGAAGCACTATTGTTTCATTACCGGATGGACCTGCCTTGACGTGATCTCGAAGCATCCGCCGATATTTTCTGTCATCCACGTCGACGAAGATTCGGATCACGGCGAATCGTGAGCGTTACGAGACGCCAAGAAGGATTCAGGAGCGCCTGTGGAACACGGGACAACCACCGCGGCGTGCTCGACGCGCCGCGCGCGGCTTGATAAGTCGCTCTCCCGCGAAGGAGCGTTCGAGCCGAGACATGACCGTTGCGATCGAGATGGGGCAGACGACCGCCGGCGCGCCTGCGGCGCTCGACCTCGAGGAACTCCTGGCGACGCGCCTGCTGGTGCAGGGCAATTCGGGTTCCGGCAAATCGCATCTGTTGCGGCGCCTGCTGGAACAGAGCGCACCCTGGGTGCAGCAGGCCATCATCGATCCCGAAGGCGACTTCGTGACCCTGGCCGAGCGATTCGGCCACCTTGTCATCGACGCCGAGGACCATACCGAGCGCGCCCTGCAGGTCGCGGGTGAGCGTGCGCGCATCCATCGCGTCTCGGCAGTGCTCAATCTCGAAGGGCTCGATGCCGAGAATCAGATGCGGCGCGCGGCCGCCTATTTGAACGGGCTGTTCGAGATCGGCCGGGATCACTGGTACCCGATGCTGGTGGTGGTCGACGAGGCGCAATTGTTCGCCCCCGCGATCGCGGGCGAGGTCTCCGACGAGGCGCGCAAGCTCTCGCTCGGCGCGATGACCAACCTGATGTGCCGCGGCCGCAAGCGCGGCCTCGCCGGCGTGATCGCCACTCAGCGGCTCGCGAAACTTGCCAAGAACGTCGCGGCCGAGGCCTCCAATTTCCTGATGGGCCGCACCTTCCTGGACATTGACATGGCGCGCGCCGCCGATCTGCTCGGCATGGAGCGGCGCCAGGCGGAGGCCTTCCGCGATCTGGAGCGTGGCCAGTTCATGGCGCTGGGCCCTGCACTGTCGCGCCGGCCGCTGGGTCTGCGCATCGGCCCGACCGAGACCAAGCCGCGCAATGCGACGCCGCGGCTGACGCCGCTGCCGGAAGCAAGCCTCGAAGACGCGCGCGCCATCATCCTGGCTGCACCGCCGCCGGAGACCACCACCCGCCCGCAGCGGCGGCCGGCACCTGATTTGCTCGAACAGCTGATGGCGGCGAAGTCCGCCGCGCTGGAGGTTCGTCCCGAAGCTGCCGAGCAGGCGCCGAGCGCCGAGGAACTCGCCGAGCGGCGCGCGCGCGTCGAGCGCGTGCTCGGCGCCCTGCTGGCGGAGCCCGATGCCGGATTCCGCGCCGTCGGCGTGCTCTATCAGGAATTCGTGGTCCGCTGCCGGATCGAGGGTCTCGGCGCCGCCGTGCCTGACCTGACCGAATTCCGCCGCATGCTGACGCGCGCCCGCGCCGGGCTCGGCTCCGACCTGGAGGACGAGGCCTGGCAAGATGTCACGCTTCGCGCCTCGCTGCTGCCCGAGGACATGCAGGGCGTGTTCATGATGATCGCACGCGCCGCCAAGGAAGGCTGGCCGTGCCCGAGCGATGCAGCGATCGCACGCGCCTATGGCTCGCATTCGCTGCGCCGAGCGCAGCGCCTGCTGACCTATATCGAGGATCAGGGCCTGATCGTCTCCCAGCTCGACGGCGCCGGCCGGCGGATCGTGACCTTGGTCGAGCTCGCTTGGGCGACTGCCCCCGGCGACCCCAACGCCGAGGAGATGCCGGCCGAGCAAGGCTGAGCGGCGATATCCTGGCCTGCCACCGCCGGATGGCGTAGGACGGCAGGTCGGCAGCAGAGAGTGACACGCGTGTCGGGAATGCCATGGATTCGTTGATCACGGCTGCGGCGCGTGCGCTTGCAGCGGGTGATCCGCTGGGCGCGCTGAACCGGATCGCCCTGCGCGACGATCCGCCGGCACTGGCGCTGCGCGGCACCGCGATGGCGCAGCTCGGCGATCTCGATCGGGCGAAGCTGCTGCTACGGCGGGCCGCGCGCGGCTTCGGTGCCGGCGAGGCGGTGGCCCGCGCGCGCTGCATCGTGGCCGACGCCGAGATCGCGCTCGCCGCCCGCGACCTCACCTGGCCTCCGGCCGCGCTCGACGCCGCGCAAGCGGTGCTCGCGCGGCACGGCGATGTGGTCAACGCCGCCTATGCACGCCACCTCGACATCCGCCGTCTGCTTTTGATCGGCCGCATCGAGGAGGCCGAGGGCAAGCTCGCCATGCTCGATCCGACGCCGTTCCCGCCGGCCACGCGCGCGCTGCACGAGCTGGTCGTGGCCGGGCTTGCCATCCGTCGTCTGCAGAGCAGGACGGCGCGGACGGCGCTCGCGCGCGCGGCGGAGGCCGCGCGTCAGGCGCGCATCCCGGCGCTGACAGTCGAGGTCGAGACCATGCGGCGGACGCTGGAGCAGCCTGCGGCGCGCCTGATCGCGCGCGGCGAGACCCGCCCGCTGCTGATCGAGGAGGTCGAAGCCCTGCAGGCGTCCAAGGCCATCGTCGTCGATGCCTGCCGCTCTGTCGTGCGCGATGCGCGCCATACGGTCGCGCTCGCCACCCGCCCGGTGCTGTTTGCGCTCGCGCGTGCGCTCGCCGAGGCCTGGCCGGGCGACGTGAGCCGGGCGACGCTGCTGGCACGCACCTTTCGTGCCAAGGCCGCGGACGAGACGCACCGGGCGCGGCTGCGCGTCGAGATCGGTCGGCTGCGCGCCAAGGTCGCGCCGCTCGCCGCAATCAACGCGACGCGCGATGGATTTGTGCTGGCGCCCCGGGGGAGGCGCGAGGTCGTGGTGCTGGCGCAGCCGCGCGACGAAGAACATGCCGAGATGCTGGCGCTGCTCGCCGATGGCGAGGCCTGGTCGAGCTCGGGCCTGGCATTGGCGCTCGATGTCAGCCAGCGCACGGTGCAGCGGGCGCTCGACGAGCTCGCAGCCGATGGCCGCGTGCAATCGTTCGGCCGCGGCCGCGCAAGGCGCTGGATGACGCCGGCGGCGCCGGGATTCACGACCGCCTTGTTACTCCCGGCGGCGCTCGCGAGCGACTAGAGTCCGAGAGTTGGATTGGCCTGGCGCATCGCAGCAGGTCCACCTCTCCCGTCCGGAGAGGTCGGATTGCATCACAAGATGCAATCCGGGTGAGGGGTTACGGTCCATCGAGAAAGCCGCGCCCCCTCACCCGCGCCTAGCGGCGCGACCTCTCCCCGATGGGGAGAGGTGGACCGAATTCGCTGCACCAGATCGCTCCAGCAGCAGCACGTTATTGCATCCAGCATCGGGCAAGATAACCACATGAAAAAGTCAGCAGCCGACATCATCAGGGAATACGGCCCGTTTCCAGGCGTCGACCAAGTCGGCGGGGTGACCTTTGACGGCGAGCAGATCTGGTTTGCTGCCGGCGGCAGCATCGAGGCGCTCGATCCCAGGACCGGCAAGCTGAACCGCCGAATCGAGACGCCAGCGCATGCCGGCACCGCATTCGATGGCCAGCACCTGTTTCAGATTGCAGAAAAGCAGATCCACAAGATCGACCCCGGCTCTGGGCGCGTGCTCGCCACCATCCCTGCGCCCGGCGACGGCGGCGATTCCGGGCTCGCCTGGGCCGAAGGCACGCTGTGGGTCGGCGTCTATCGCGAGCGCAAGATCCATCAGATCGATCCCGAGACCGGCAAGATCCTGCGCACCCTGCCCTGCAACCGCTTCGTCACCGGCGTCACCTGGGTCGATGGCGAACTATGGCACGGCACCTGGGAGAACGACGAGAGCGACTTGAGGCGCATCGATCCCGAGAGCGGCGAGGTGCTCGAGCGGCTGGAGATGCCACAAGGCATCGGCGTCTCGGGTCTGGAGTCCGACGGCAAGGACCGCTTCTTCTGCGGCGGCGGCAAGAGCGGCAAGGTGCGCGCGGTGCGCCGGCCGAGGTGAGCCCGGCCGAAGTAACAGCGTCGCCCCGTGAACGCGCGACTATGTTGAAGCGAGCCGGAGCTCCAGCCTTCACGCAACGAAGCGTGAGGGCTATGGATCCCGGCTCGCGCTCGCGCCGCTCGCTTGGCCGGGACGACAGCAGAGGGTGGATCGCAGGAACGTTCCGCATCGGGACCGCGTTCATTCGGCGACCCAACCTCGGAGCTCCCCATGCGCCATTTGATTCTCGCCGCCGCGTCTACCGCCTGCCTCCTCGCCGGCCTCAGTGCGTTTTCGCCGGCTGCAGCCGAAAGCCGCTACTGCCTGCAGGGCCGCATCTGGGGTTATCCCGGCAACTGCCAGTTCGCCACTTATGAGCAGTGCCAGGCCAGCGCGTCGGGCACCAACGCCTATTGCGGCATCAACCCACGATACGCTTACGGTCAGCAGCGCGGATATCGTCGCTACCCTGCGCCCTATCCGCGCTACTGACCCGGCGCTTTGTGCATGATCTCCGCGCAAACGCCTTTGACGTTTGTCGCGCGGGAACACCGGCCTCCACCGATCGGGATCATGCTCCGGTTGGACGCGTGCTCACGAACAATCGAACTGGCTCGCCGTCTGGTTGCGTGCGATGATCGGAACGTCTGTTGCGCGATTGCGTTCATGTCGCGTTCAATCGCTCGGGAGGTCCGCCATGCGCCATCTGATGTTCGCTGCCGCGTCCGCCGCCTGCATCCTGGCCGGCTTCGGCACGCTATCGCCGGCTGCCGGCGCAAGCCGCTACTGTCTGCAAGGCCGCCACTGGGGCTTCCCGGGCAACTGCCAGTTCGCCACCTTGGAGCAGTGCCGCGCCAGCGCCCGAGGCACCAACGCCACCTGCGGGATCAATCCGCGCTACGCGTTTGCACGGCAGCGCGGACATCGCGCTCCGCCGCGCTAATTGACGGCGCTCAGTCGGAGGCCTGTTTGCGCAGCTCCGCGACCTCCTGCGGCGTGATGCGGGAGGCGGAGGCACCGAAGCGACCGGTGACGTAGTTCGCCAGCGCCGCGATTTCGGTGTCCGAATAGGCATTGCCGAACGCGGGCATCGAGAGCGCGCCATCCGGCGTCGAGCGCCTGGTGCCTGAGATTACGATCTGCGCGACGTTGACCGCACTGGGATCGTTCACCGCGGCGGCGCCCGTGAGCGTCGCCAGCGGCGAGATCGCGCTTTCGCCGCTCCAGCCATGACAGGAGACGCAGGCGCCTTCGAACACCATCTTGCCGCGCGCATCCGCCATCACACCCTCGCGATGCGATGCGGGCGCCACCGGCGCCGGCGTCGCCGGCTGGTCGGGCGAGGCGATCGCCGGCACGCTGCGCAAGTATGCGACAATGGCCTTGATGTCCTCCGGCGCGAGATAGCGGAAGCTGTGATCGACCGCCTCCCCCATCGGACCCGATGCGGTGCCGTGACCCGGCGCATGGCCGATGGCGAGATAATCGGCGAGATCCTGATCACGCCAGCCGCCGATGCCGGTCGCCTTGTCCGAGGTGATGTTGAAGGCGCGCCAGCCCGCCGTCAGCCCGCCGGCAAACTTCTTGCGGCCATCGAGCGCGAAGGCGATGTTGCGCGGCGTGTGGCACTCGCCGCAATGCGCCAGCGCCTCTGCGAGGTACGCGCCTCTGTTCCATTCCGGCGATTGTGACGCGTTCGGCGCAAAGCGCGTGTCGCGGTTGAAGACCATCGCCCAGCCGACCATCGCCCAGCGCTGGTCGAACGGGAACGCCAGCGTGTTCGCCGGCACGGCCGCATGCACCGCAGGCTGGCTGAACAGATACGCCTTGATCGCCAGCACGTCTGCATCGCTGAGATAGCTGTAGGACGTATACGGCATCGCCGGATAGAGCCGCGCGCCGTCGCGGCGAATGCCCTGCCGAACGGCCGCGATGAACTCCGCATCGGTGTAGTTGCCGATGCCGGTGTCCTTGTCGGGCGTGATGTTGGTCGAATACAGCGTGCCGAACGGCAGCTTGAAGCCGAGTCCGCCGGCCAGCTCCTTGGCTCCGGGCGCGGTGTGGCAAGCGGTGCAGTCGGCAGCGCGCGCCAGATATTCGCCGCGCGTGACCTGGTCGGCCTGGGCGAGCGAGGCCGGCACGCCGGTCGGATTCGCACCATGATAGTCTGGTAGCGCGACGGTGCTGCCGGGTGCGAAAGCAAGGGGCGACGGGCCGCGGACGAACCACACGGCAGCCGCGACGGCGATGATGCCAACCACGACGATCGCAGCAACAATGCGCCAGAGGCTGCTCATGCCTTCCTCCCTGCGGCGATGAGACTGCGGTCGACGGGCATGCGGCGCAAGGCGACACCGGTCGCGGCATAGATCGCGTTGCGCAGCGCTGGCGTTCCTACGGTGACGGCCGCCTCGCCGATGCCGCCGGGCGCCTCGCCGCTCTTGATCAGGTGAACCTCAATCTTGGGCGCCTGGTCGATGCGCAAGATCCGGTAGTCGTTGAAGTTGGACTGCTGCACGCGGCCCTTCGCGATGGTGATCTCGCCATAGAGCGCCGCTGTCAGGCCGAAGATCAGCCCGCCCTCGATCTGCGCTATGACAGTATCCGGATTGACCGCGATGCCGGTATCGACCGTGGACACGATGCGGCGCAGATGCACCTCGCCGGCGTCATCGATCTCCGCCTCGACCACCGTGGCGATGAAGCTCGCAAAGGCCGGCGTCACGGCGACGCCGCGGCCGACGCGCGCCGGCAGCGGCTGACCCCAACCGGATTTTTCGGCGGCGAGATCCAGCGCAGCGCGCATCCGCGGATTTTTGCCGAGCATGGCGCGGCGGAACGCGACCGGGTCCTGGCCGGCCCTGCGGGCGAGCTCGTCCATGAAGCATTCGATCGCGAACACGTTGTTGTTCGGACCGACACCGCGCCAGAAGCCTGTGGTCACGCCGCGCGGCTCGGCCTGCACGAAGGCCACCTCGAGATTGGGAATGTCGTAAGGCTGGTCGACGGCGCAGTCGACGCCGTCGATGTCGATGCCCTTCTGGAAGGCGGGCGGAAACCAGCGCGCCATGACCGAGGAGCCGGCCACCTTGTACTTGAAGGCGGCGATCTTGCCGTCCGACAGTGTCGCCGCGATGGTGTCGCGATAGGCCGGGCGGTAGACGTCGTGGCGCATGTCCTCCTCGCGCGTCCACACCACCTTGAGCGGAACGCCCTGGAGTGGGCCATCGAGCTTCCCCGCGATCCTCACCGCCGCGACCGCCATATCGGGCTCGAGCTTGCGGCCGAAGCCGCCGCCGAGCAGATGATTGTTGACGATGATCTTGTCGATGGGCAGCCCGGCCGCTTGCGCGACCGCCGACTGCACGCGTGTCATCACTTGCGTGCCGGTCCAGATCTCGCAGCTGTCAGCCTTCAGATGCACCGTGCAGTTGATCGGCTCCATGGTCGCATGCGCGAGGAACGGCATCTCGTAGGACGCTTCGATCCGCTCGCCGGCCGCGAGCGCCTTGGTGACGTCGCCGGTGGACTTGGCGATAGCGCCGCCTTGCTCGCTCGCGGCGCGCAGCTCGCGCCAGATCTGCTCGGAGCTGACGGCCGCGTTGGCGCCTTCATCCCAGTCGATCTTGAGCGCATCGAGGCCCTTCTTGGCCGCCCACATGTGGTCGCCGACGACAGCGACGAGATCGTCGAGCACGACAATCTGGCGCACGCCCGCCAGCTTGCGCGCGGCCGTGTCATCGACCTTGGCGACCTTGCCGCCCTGCACCGGACAGGCGGCGAGCGTGGCGAACTTCATGCCCGGCAGCATCGCATCGATGCCATACACCGCCTTGCCATTGACCTTGTCGGGTGTATCGAGCCGCTTCAGCGGCTGGCCGATATAGACGAAGTCCTTTGGGTCCTTCAGCGCGACGTCCTTCGGCGGCGTCTCACTGCGTGCGGCATCGGCGAGCGCGCCATAGTCGATTCGCCGGCCGCTCGGCTGATGCGAGACCTCGCCTTTCGCCGTCGTGCAGCTTGCGGGCTCGACCTGCCATTGCCTGGCTGCGGCCTGCACCAGCATGGCGCGCGCGCTCGCCGCCGCCTTGCGCAGCGGCATCCACCAGGCGCGGATCGAGTTGGAATTGCCGGTCGCCTGAATGCCGAACGCCGGATTGCCGTACAGCCTGTCGCTCGGCGGCGCATGCTGAAGCGCAACCCGGGCCATATCGGCATCGAGCTCCTCGGCGAGGATCATCGCGATTGATGTGTAGACGCCCTGCCCCATCTCGACCTGCGGCATCACCAGCGTGGTGCGGCCGTGGGTGTCGATGCGGATGAAGGCGTTGGGCGCGAATTTGCCATCGGTCACATCAGGCGGCTGCACCGGCTCGTTGGCCGCGCGCACCGGCAGATGGAAGGCAAGCAGCACGCCGGCGGCAAGGCCGCCGCTGAGCAGGCTGCGGCGCGAGACGTCGGGACGCGCGAGGTCGGAAAAGGTGTCGAACAGATTCATCGCGCGCGCCTCACGATTGCCGGCCGGACGCGGCCTGCCTGATCGCGGCGCGAATCCGGACATAGGTGCCGCAGCGGCAGATGTTGCCCGCCATCGCCGCGTCGATATCGGAATCGTCGGGTGTCGGCGTCGTTGCCAGCAGCGCCGCGGCCGCCATGATCTGGCCCGACTGGCAATAGCCGCACTGGACCACCTCGAGATCGAGCCAGGCCTTCTGCACCCGGGCGCCCGCTTGGGTGGCGCCGATGCCCTCGATCGTGGTGATCGGCCGGTCGCGCGCCGCGGCGACCGGCAGCACGCAGGAGCGCACCGGCTTGCCGTCAACATGCACCGTGCAGGCGCCGCACTGCGCGATGCCGCAGCCGAACTTCGTGCCCGTGAGGCCGATGACGTCGCGCAGCACCCACAGAAGCGGCATGTCAGGCGGCGCATCGACCGAGATCTGCTCGCCATTGATCGTCAGTGTCGTCGCCATGCGTACCTCTCGAACCCCACCGCCCACAGCGTCACGCGCGATCATCCGCCATGCACGCGACCGCGCGGTCGCGCTTCATATGACATACGTCATTTCATGTCCATGACGGATGTCACCTCACGATCGGTTGATGATGGAGATAGGGTCCCGACGCGATCGATCTTCTTTCAACTTCGCACGATCTTTGCCGGAAACATATCGATGCGGGCTCGGGTGGGGCCTCCGCGAGCCCGCCGCATCACGGCATGCCGCCTATTCTGGCACCGGCACGTCGAAGGTGTTCAGCGTCACCGACACCATGCAATAGATGCCGATCAGATAGGACAATTCGGCCGCGCCATGCGCGCCGAATTGCGCGACCGCCGCCCTGTAGGTCAATTCCGGCAGCACGCCGCCACTGACCAACGCGGAAGCGAAATCATAGGCAACGGCCTCGTCCTTGGTCAGATCGACCGGCCGCTGGCCGGCGACGATGGTGGCGAGCTTCGCGTCCGAGAGGCCGCGCTGCTCGGCCACCAGGACGTGGGCGTAGAGCTCATAACCGGAGCGGAAATGCGCGCCGGTGACGAGGATCGCGACCTCGCGCACCGCCGCCGGCAGCAATGGATTGGAGGCGATCGCCTTCACCAGCTCCCAGACCGGCTTGCCGAAGCGCGGCTCGCGAATCCACGGATTCCATGGACCCAGCAACGCGCCGTCGTCGCGGATGTTGATGAAGCCCTTGAAGTGAGCCTCGATACCTTTCTTCATGTCGTCGTAGAGCGGCTTCTGCTCGTCGGTCAATTCCGTTGGGCTGACAATGGGCAGGCGCATGATCGATCTCCTGTTGCAACGAGCCGCAAGCTGGCAATCCCGGCGGGCGCGGACAAGTGAAGTTCACGTGACGGATGTACGACATTTGCCCGGCGCATCACGAACCATACTCATGTGCCAATTGACTTGGCCCGCGGCATCGCGCAGCCCGCCTGCGCGCATCGCAAGCGGCCGCATGCCTTGGCCGCAGAACTAATTCGCGCGATGATCGCGCAAGGCTCGCGCAAGCCAATCCCTTCTTAGAGGGATTCAAGTCCCATCATGTTCTCAGCATGGGCCATCGCTGATAGACGCACGGATGTGAATCTCTGCCTTCGTTTTTCTGAAAGTGCGCCGACGTGACGACCGATGCTTCCTGCCGACTCGCAACCCACACGCAACATCGAGCCGGCAGGGGTTACGCGCAGCTCTTGATCGGCGCGGCCGTGCTCCTCGGCAATACTTCTCTCTCCAGTACGATCACCTCTGCGCAATCCGCGGTCGACTTGCCGCCGGTGACGGTGGACGCGCCGGCACGCAGGAAGAAGCCGGTGCGCGCGGCAACAACTACAGCGACAAGTACACAAGCCGCCGCGCAACAGCGGTCTCGAATTGCCGCAGCATCCGTTGCTCCGACTCCGCCGGAACGCGCCGCCGCGGCAGCGGCGATCAATGAAGCCAAGCTCGCCTATCGTGCGATGCCGAGCGCCAACACCCTGCGCACCGGCGCCTCCCCGCTCGACACCTCGCAATCGGTCAACGTGGTGCCGGAGCAGGTGCTGAAGGACCAGTTGCCGCGCAATCTCGACGACGCGTTGGTCAATGTCAGCGGCATCACCCAGACCAACACGCTCGCCGGCACCCAGGACGCCATCATCCGCCGCGGCTTCGGCGACAACCGCGACGGCTCGATCATGCGGAACGGCATGCCGCTGGTGCAGGGCCGCAGCCTCGATGCCGCGGTCGAAAGCGTCGAGGTACTGAAGGGGCCAGCCTCTTTGCTCTACGGCATCATGGACCCCGGCGGCATCGTCAACACCATCAGCAAGCGCCCAGAGCTCGACCAGCACGGCTCGGTCACGCTGCTCGGCTCGACCTACGCTCATGGCAGAAGCGGCGCCGACGGCACCATCGACATCACCGGGCCGATCGGCGATGGCGGCCTCTCCTATCGGTTCATCGGCTACGGAGTCAGTGAGGACTACTGGCGCAATTTCGGCCGCCATCGCGAGATGCTGATCGCGCCGTCCCTGGCGTGGTATGGCGACACCACGACAGTCCAGCTCAATTACGAGCACCGCGAGTTCATCACCCCGTTCGACCGCGGCACGGCTTTTGTCAACGGCGCGCCGCTGGCCGTTCCACCGACCCGCCGGCTTGACGAGCCCTTCAACAATATGTGGGGCACCTCCGACCTGATGCAGGCCTCGGTCGAGCAGAAGCTGAGCGAGGACTGGAAGGTCACCGCGGCCTACAGCTATAACACCGAGAGCTACGACGCCTATCAGCTCCGCATCACCAAGATCGACACCAAGGGTAACGAGACGCGGAGCGATGACGGCACGCTCGGAGCGCTCAGCAATGTCAGCTATGGCACGTCCTATATCAATGGCAGCATCGAGCTCGGAGGAATGAAGAACGAGGTGCTGTTTGGCGGCGACGCGCAGTATCGCACCATCTACCGCCAATATCTGCTCCGTCAGCCGATCACCAGGCCGGTGTTCAATGTCTACAATCCTGTCTACGGGCTGGTGCAGCCCGGCACGACGATTGGCGACAGTGACAGCGCCCAGACCGACAAGCTCGGCACGAATGCGCTGTTCTTCCAGGACACGCTGCATCTGACCGACTGGCTAGCGCTGGTCGGCGGCGTGCGCTGGATGGAATATGAGCAACTTGCCGGCAAGGGACTGACCAATTTCGTCACCAACACCAATCTCTCCGGCAACAAGGCGCTGCCGCTCGGCGGCGTCATCTTTAAGCTCACCGACGAGGTCTCGCTCTACGCCAGCTACACGCAGTCGCTGAAGCCGACCTCAACCATAGCAGCGTTCGCCAGCGGCTTCGTCGTCGATTCCACCATCGCGCCCGAAGAAGGCACGCAATGGGAGACCGGGATCAAGTTCGACGTCAACAAGCGCCTGTCCGGCACGTTTGCTCTTTATGACATCGACAAGAAGAACGTCCTGGTGCTGCAGGACAATGGCAACGGCACCTCGACGGGGCGGGCGGCCGGCCGAGCCCGCTCGCGCGGCGTGGAATTGGACGTGACCGGCAAGCTGACCGACAATTGGAGCATGATCGGAAGTTATGGCTACACAGACGCGCGACTGGTCGACGATCCCATCGACGGCAATGCCAAGCTGCTGAACGCCGCGATGAACACCGCCTCGCTCTACCTCGTCTATGATTTCCGAGATGCCCTGCCCGGCCGTCTGCGGCTCGGCGGCGGCGCACGCTACATCGGCGACCGGCCAGGGGATGCGCACAACATGTTCTTCATGCCGGCCTACACCGTCGCCGATATCTTTGCGACTTACGAAACAAAGTACGACAAACTGCCGGTGGTCTATCAATTCAACGTCAAGAACCTGTTCGACAAGACCTATTACACATCCACCACCGGCAGCAGCCTGAACGTGGCGATCGGCGACCCCAGGCGCTTCTCGCTTTCGGCCACGGTGAAGTTCTGACGCGTGATGTTCCCCGCCAATGTAGAGCTATTACAAACTGCAGCCGCGCAGGTTGATTGGCAGAGCGTGGCGGACTTCGCTATGAGCAGCGGCAGTCAATGAACGCGTTGCGCTCCGGGCTTGAAGTGCGCGGCCGACATTGACGGGAAATTCAGTTCACCGCCCGAGATGCTCGCTTCGCATGCCCCTTCCATTCATGTTCAAGCCCGCGATCAAAGCCGCGCTGCTGCAGATCCATTCCATCATCGGCCTCGTGATCGCGCTGCTGCTGACCGTGGTCGCGCTCACCGGCGTGACCATGAGCTTCGAGGAAGAAATCCAGGCCGGCCTGAACGCCGGAATGAGCCATGTGGAGGCCCGGCAGGCGCCGCTGCTGACACCGGACGAGCTGATCGCGCGGCTACCGCCCAGCGATGGCCGGGTCGCCGCCATCATGCTGTCGAGCGACCCCACCTCTGCGGTCCGCATCCGCTTTGCTCCCAGCCATGGCGGATCGCGGCCGACCTCGGTCTTTGTCGATCCCTATGATGCGCATGTGCTGGGCACACCCCGCGGCGAGGAGTTCTTCGCCACCGTTCGCAGGCTGCATCGCTGGCTGCTGATACCGGGCGATGCCAAAGGCTATGGCCGGCAGATCACCGGGATCGCGACGATCAGCCTGCTCGTGCTGCTGATCTCGGGGCTGGTGCTGCGCTGGCCCCATCGCGCCGCCAGCGCGAAGATGTGGCTGAAGCCCAATTTCGGCCTACGCGGCCGCGGCCTGCACCGCTCGCTACATGCCGTCATCGGCACCTGGGTGCTGCCGATCTATCTGGTGATGACGCTGACCGGGCTTTGGTACTCGTTCGATTGGTACAAGAACGGTGCGGTCTGGCTGCTGTCGCGACCGCGGGCTGCCGATGCGGAGCTGGAGCCAAAAGCGCCGCGCGGTGCGCGCGCCGCCAAGAGCGATGTCCAAGCTGGCACCAAGCGGGAGAGCAGACCGCTGGCGCTCGATCGGGTCTGGGCCACGTTCCAGCAGTTGGAACGCAACCGCTTCAGGACCGTGCTGATGAACCTGCCTGCCGGCGACGCCACAATCGTGCGGGTCAGGGCATGGGCTGAGGACTCCACGGAAGGGCCTCGCGATGAATTCCGAATCGATGCGGCGAGCGGCGAACTCGTCTCCTCGGAACTTTACGCCGACAAGACCATTGGCGAGCGGATGCTGATGCGCGTCCTCGACATCCATCGCGGCAGCATATTCGGCTGGCCGGGCAAGCTGGTGTTCATGCTGGCAGCGGCGGCGATGCCGCTGTTCGCCGTCACTGGCCTGTTGCTCTATGTGTCGCGCCGACGTCACCGCCGCCTCGCGCACCAGGCCGAGATGCGTCTGGTTCCAGGCGAGTGAGACAATTTGGATAAGAGCGCTATCGGGGACTCGGACGGCACTGCAGCAAGCTGACCATGTCTATTCCCCCCGGACTGATAAGTTTGGGAACCATGAGGTCCGACGTCTCTTATCGAGGCACACAGTCTCGAGGAGGAGGAGGACAACATGGACGGACTGATTTATCTGATCGGACTCATCGTGGTCATCATGGCCATTCTCTCGTTCTTCGGCCTGCGGTGAGGCAAGGCCCATGAACATCGAAACACCTCCGGTGGAGGCAACGCCGGTGGTCAGGACGCACGCGCCTGACCCATGGACGTTGCGCTGGACACCGATCGTGGCGGGAGCCCTGACGGCCGCCGCCATTTCGTCAATCCTCATCACATTCGGCGCCACGATCGGACTCGGCGTGAGCTCGGCGGCGCCGACCTGGCGCGATGCCTCGGTGGCGCTGTGGCTGCTCTCCGGCATCTATCTCGTGCTGCAGGCGTTGATCAGCTTCGGTTGCGGCGGCTATGTCGCCGGACGCGTGCGCGCGCCCTACGGCGCCGCATCCGAGGACACCGAGCGGCGCGATGGCATGCACGGCATCGCCGCATGGGCGCTGGCGATCGTGCTCGGCATCGTGCTGTCGGCGATGATCGCATCCGCGGCCAGCCGTCAGACCGCGCTGTCGCCGCCGGCAACAACGACGGAGCCTTCGGTCCTGAGCTACGAGATCGACCATCTGTTCCGCGCCGCGCGCCGGGCGCCGACGACAGAGCTCGCGCCCGCGCGCGCCGAGGCCGGACGTATTCTGCTGACATCATCGAGCCACAGCGGCGTCAGCACGGACGACCGCGCCTATCTGGTCCAGCTGGTGACGGCCACCACGGGGCTTACAGGTGCGGACGCGGAGCGCCGTGTCGACACCGTGATCGGCGACGCCAGGACTGCGATCAAGCATGCCCGCGCCGGCACGGTCATCCTGGCGTTCTCGGTCGCAACCGCGCTGCTGCTCGGCGCCGTCGCCGCCTGGCTCGGTGCCGAGAGCGGCGGGCGACATCGCGATGGCGCGCCGCTGTCCGATTGGATGGAGCATGCGAACCGGTTCAGCCGCCGACGCGACATGTGGCGGCGATCGGCTCCATTGCCGGAATGAGAACAATGGTGATCCCTGCATTGCGCAGGGATCGCCGCGCCTGACCTTAATCGTTCCGCCATGCCGGCCGCCGGATCTCCTGCTTCTCCTGATCGCCTGCACACTCGCGGTTGGAATCACGGTTGGAAAGCGGCGATGCCCAGACCGAATGCCACGCCCTCGACGTCAACCCATGGCGGCTCCTCGCGCCGAAGCGATAAAGCACGCGAGCTGCAGCAAGCCATCGAAGATGCCGGCAAGAGCGACGGTCGCGATCGCGACCTCGAGCATGGCGAGGGCGGCACTCTGGGACTGCCGCGCAAGCCCGCCGATCTCAGCCATGACGACTGATGCTCTCGGTGCGGTTGGCGTGTCACTTCCCGATCATCGTTGCCGCCCTCGTGAGCGAGACCAACTCGCAAGATGACTGAGTATGGCCGCGACGCCGGAAGCGGTTCAGTAAACGGCGCCGCCTTTCAGAATTCTCGTCCATGGGTGCAAAGGGGCTGTCTGGTTGCTCTCCGCACGGGCGCAACTATCAAGACGCGCCGAGGCCGTCGTACGCCAGACGAGCCATCGCATTGCACAACGGTTTTCGGAACGCGCTGCCGTAATTGACGGGGGCATTGAGGTTCCGGAACGGGAACACCATGTTCTCGACAAGGGAGTTGTTGCCGTGCAGACCGTCAAGGCGGCCGTCGTTGCGGCGATCACCATCGTCGCTCTGATCGTCTCCCTCCTGCCCGGTTTGGCGGAGGAGAGCGGTCCTCTTGCGCTGACGATTTCCATCGATGGAGCGATCGGACCTGCCTCGGCCAGCTACGTGAAGGACGCCTTGGCCAAGGCAGGCGAACGACACGCCGGGATCGTCATTCTGCGTCTCAATACGCCGGGCGGCCTCAACTCCAGCATGCGCGAGATCATCGCGGATGTGCTCGCTTCGCCTGTCCCTGTCATCGGCTACGTCGCGCCCTCGGGCGCGCACGCGGCAAGCGCCGGCACCTACATCCTTTATGCGACTCATATCGCGGCGATGGCGCCGGGCACCAATATCGGCGCAGCGACGCCGGTGCAGATCGGCGGGCCGATACCGGGTCTGCCGAGCGGTGCCCCGGACAAGGACGGCAAGGACAACAAGAAGGATGGCGACCACCCAAGCGAGCCGAAGGATGCCATGACGGCGAAGGCGACAAACGATGCCGTCGCCTTCATCCGTAGCCTCGCCGAACTGCGTGGCCGTAATGCCGACTGGGCCGAGAAGGCGGTGCGTGAGGCCGCCACGCTCTCGGCCAACGGCGCGTTGCAGGCCGGTGTCATCGAGCTC
Organism: Bradyrhizobium sp. STM 3557; assembly: GCF_045571465.1. Lineage (NCBI taxonomy): Bacteria > Pseudomonadati > Pseudomonadota > Alphaproteobacteria > Hyphomicrobiales > Nitrobacteraceae > Bradyrhizobium > Bradyrhizobium sp. STM 3557. The sequence goes on along the minus strand of NZ_CP120697.1, from coordinate 2,615,404 downwards.
ATTGCACGCGATCCGGCCGAATTGCTGAGCCTGGTCGATGGGCGCACCGTCGAAGTTGCAGGTGGCAAGACGCAGCGCCTCGCGACGAAGGGCTCCGTCATCGAAGTCATCGACCCCGGATGGATCTCCCGATTCCTCGCGGTCATCACCGATCCCAACGTCGCATTCATTCTCCTGATGGTCGGCACCTACGGGCTGATCTTCGAATTCATGTCTCCCGGCGCGGTGGCCCCAGGTGTCGTCGGCACGATCTGCCTGCTGGTGGGTCTGTACGCACTCAATTTGCTGCCGATCAATTACGCCGGCCTTGCCTTGATGCTGGTCGGCATCGCGCTTCTCGCTATCGAGGCCTTCAACCCGACCGTGGTGATCGGCCTCGGAGGAGTCATCGCCTTCATCCTGGGAGCGGTGATGCTCTTCAGGGTCGAGGCGCCCGGCTACAGGCTGTCGTGGTCGGTTATCGCCATCGTCACGGCGATGTCGACCGGCTTTGTTGTTGTCGTTCTCGGCTCGATCTGGCGCGCTCGCAGCAGCCCGGCAAGAGTTGGCGCGCAAGCCATGCGCGGCCTGGCTGCAGAGGTCCTCGACTGGAACGAGAACGAAGGACACGTCTTTGCGCATGGCGAACGCTGGCAGGCGCGCAGTGTCGAAGCCTTCAAGCCCGGCGAGGTCGTCGAAGTGTCCAACATCGTCGATTTGACGCTGGTCGTACGGCGCGCACCAGCCGCCGGCAGCAAGGGAGAGAAATGATGATGATCGATTACCTGACCTATGCGGCGATTGCCCTGATCGTCATCATATTCTTCACCCAAGCTATTCGCATCCTGCGGGAATATGAGCGCGGTGTCGTCTTCACACTCGGACGCTTCACCGGTGTGAAGGGGCCGGGCCTCATCATCCTCGTTCCGGTCGTGCAGCAGCTCGTGAAGGTCGATCTCAGGGTGATGGTGCAGGTGGTGCCGCCCCAGGATGTGATTTCGCGCGACAACGTTTCGGTCAAGGTCAACGCTGTGCTCTACTTTCGGATCATCGATCCCGAACGCGCCATCATCAAGGTGAGCGATTACATGTCCGCCACCAGCCAGCTCGCGCAAACGACGCTGCGGTCCGTGCTCGGCAAGCACGAACTCGACGAGATGCTCGCGGAACGAGACAGGCTGAACGCCGACATCCAGGAGATCCTCGACAAGCAGACCGACGTCTGGGGGATCAAGGTGACCGCGATCGAAATCAAGGATGTCGACATCAACGAAACCATGGTGCGCGCGATTGCCAAGCAGGCCGAAGCGGAACGGCTGCGGCGTGCCAAGGTGATCAATGCGATGGGCGAGCAGCAGGCCGCCGAAAAGCTCGTCGAGGCCGGCCGCATCCTCGCCCAGGAGCCGCAGGCGATGCAGCTTCGCTATTTCGCGGCGCTGCATGACATCGCGGGCGAACGATCCTCGACCGTCGTGTTTCCGCTCCCGACGAATCTGCTCGACCATCTCGGCCTGCGGAGCGGATCGACGTGAGTTCAGCTCAAGGGCACAAGGATCTCAGCTCCGGCGGCGGAGCGCCCTTCCCCTCGAGCATCCCCAGTGCCAGTGCGGCCTCCACCCGCACGCTCGGATCCTCATCACGCGCCAGCTGTCGGAGCGGAAGGAGGGCTTGTTCGATCCCCGGAAAAGTCGGACCGAGGCGACCGAGGTGCCAGGCCGCCAAGCTGCGGACGAAGGCAAGCTCGTTGCCCAACTCCGCAATGAGAACGGCGACCGACTCCTCACCCGATGGCGCCACCCGGGCCAAGGCTGCCGCCGCCCAGACGCGCACGAATCCAACCGGGTCCTGGAGGGCAGCGGCGAGGTCGGACATTGCCGCACTTGCCGCGGGGCCGATCTCGCCCAGAGCATACGCACCGAGGCGGCGCTGCAGCGGATCGCTGCTCGAAAGCTCCCTCACCCAGTCTGGGACGGAAGTCCCTAGATAAGCGACCTGCACGCTCATGGCCTGATCCTGCTCAAGTCCCCACACCGAGGCGGCGGTCCAGGTTGAACGCGGCGCTTATCAACCCGATGTGAGTGAATGCCTGCGGGAAGTTGCCCAGGGCTTCGCCGCGTGGACCCGTCTCCTCGGCGTACAGGCCGAGGTGGTTGGCGTAGGTCAGCATCTTCTCGAAGATGAAGCGGGCCTCCTCCACCCGGCCGGCCCGGGCCAGCGCTTCCACCAGCCAGAACGTACACATATTGAACGTTCCCTCGCTCCCGGTGAGGCCGTCGCCGGCTCCTTTGCCGATCTCGTAGCGGTGCACAAGGCTGTCGGACACCAGCTCCGCCATGATCCGATCCAGCGTCCCGCGCATGCGGGGATCGGTCGGCGACAGGAAGAAGACGAGCGGCATGATCAGGTTGGACGCATCCACCGCGTCAGTGGCGAAGTGCTGCACGAAGGTCTGCCGCTCCGCGTCCCAGCCGCGCGTCATGATGGCCTCGTAGATACGGTCCCGCTCCGCGGCCAGGCGAGTGCGGTCCAGTGGCAGGCTCCGCTTGCGGGCAAGTCGGATGGCTCGGTCCAGCGCCACCCAGCACTGCACCTTGGAGTAGACGAACTGCTGCTGTCCACCGCGTACCTCCCAGATGCCATCGTCAGCTCGCTCCCAGTTGTTCGCCACCCAATCCAGGATCTTGCGCAGGTGGCTCCAGAAGTCATAGGCGGTCGGCGTCCCGTACTTGTCGTATAGATAGACGGCGTCCATCAGCTCGCCGTAAATGTCCAGCTGCAGCTGCTCTGCAGCAGCGTTGCCGACCCGCACGGGACGCGAGCCACGGTAGCCATCGAGGTGACCGAGAACTTCCTCGGGCAGCTCGTGCCCGCCGTCGATGCGATACATGGTCTGCAACGGGTCGCCCCGGGCGCCCTCGATGGCCCGCTGCTCCAACCAGGCCATGAACTGCTCTGCCTCCGACGTCAGCCCCAGGCGCAGAAAGGCGTAATTGGTGAAAGCGGCGTCGCGCACCCAAGTATAGCGATAATCCCAGTTGCGCACCCCGCCGATCTCTTCCGGCAAGCCGCAGGTCGGCGCCGCAACGATCGCGCCGGTCGGCGCGAACGTAAGCAGCTTCAACACCAGCGCCGAGCGGTGGACCATCTCGCGCCAGCGGCCTGAATAGTTGCATTTCCTCAGCCACTGCCGCCAAAAGGCCAGGGTCTGCGTCAGGGCCTCCGTGCCGACCAGCCGCGCCTCGAGCAGGGTGCCGTCACGAGCGCTGTCGCCATTCTCTTCCACCTGACGGAAGATGAACGTGGTCGTCTCGCCGGGGTTGAGGACGAACTCGGCAGCGACGCCGTCGCCCTGCCGGCCGAGCGGGAAGCGGCTGACCAGAGAGACTTTCATCCCTTGCGCCTCGAAGATCGCTCCCCGGCCCTCCAGGACGACCTGGTGGGGTCGGCGGGCAAAGTCGAAAGCCGGCCGACAATCGAGGCGGAAGCGGACCGACCCGCGCACCGCCCGCACCACCCGGACGATCTGGTGGATCTTTCTGACTTCGCGCGGGCCTTGAACCGGCATGAAGTCCACGACCTCACCGACGCCCTGGTCGCCGAGAAAGCGTGTGACCAGGACGTTGCTGTCAGGCAGATACATCTGCTTGTGCTGCGCCTCATAAAGACTGGCGATGCGGAATGAGCCTCCTTTCTGGTCGTCGAGGATCGCTGCGAAGACGCTCGGCGAGTCAAAGTGCGGCAGGCAACACCAGTCAATGGACCCGTCGATGCCGACGAGGGCAACGGTGTGCAGGTCGCCGATGACGCCGTAGGACTCGATCGGCTTGTAGCCCATGATCTCGTCTCCTCCGCTCGCTCGACTAGTTGGTCGAAAAACCATCGTTTGCACGAGATCAACTGGTCTGGACTTTCCATGGCTCAAATGGGCGACTGAGGTCGCCGGCCCGGATTGTGGCAGGCCCAGTGGCACGAACGTGCGAGTTTCGACGTCGATATACCACATCTTGCTTCCGTGATCGCGTCGAGGGTCTTGCGGGAGCCGGAGGCGGGCTGAGTTTCGCTGCGAGGGGCGCGCCTGGAGCGCCGCTTCAGGTCTCGGCGAGGACGGCAAAGCTCACGATGCACCACGGCAACAGCGCTCACCGTCCAAGGTCATCGTTCTCGGGGGTGGTCTTCTGCGGCTGGTGCGATGGCCCTTGTTTGCTCCGCGGCGCCAGAAGCCGATACGCGACGTTGTGTCAAGATCGGGAACCTTTTTCCCTGTGTGCACTTTGTACCGTCGTGCCAAAATTGGCTCGGGAGAAAATTGGTGGAACTTCCGACCATCCTGGTCATCGAAGACGACGACGCGGGAGGTTCAGCGGTTGGCCGATACCTGTAGGGCAAGCGACGTGAGCCAAGCATCCATACTCCTTATCGAAGACGAGGCCCTCATTCGGATGATGCTCGTCGAAATGGTCGAAGAACTCGGGCACAAGGTTGTTGCGGAGGCTGGGCGCGTCGATGACGGCTGCTCTCTTGCCGGGATCGAGCAGTACGACCTCGCAATCCTCGACATCAATTTGCAAGGCTTCAACGTGCAGCCCGTTGCCGAGATGGTTGCGGGTCGAGGGTTGCCCTTCTTTTTCCTAAGCGGCTATGGCTCGGACGGCGTTCCGAACTCATTTAAGAGCAGGCCCGTCCTCAGGAAGCCCTGCACGCCCGAAGAGCTCAAGCGCGTAATCGACTCAGTTCTGACCAGGTGCCTCCAGATCGGAGCATCTCACCAGGACGGCGCCTGTGCTGCGCCTCCAACTTTCCAATCCTCCCGCTAATACTGCGGCTCTGCATCTATGCCCCATGGCCGCTTGCAATCATCTTGGCCATCACTCCTCAGCTGTCGCGAAAAACATGCAGGAGAATGGCGCCTCCACGCGAGCCGCCTTTAGTTCGTCCAGCTCTGCATCCGTCTGGGGGTGGCTCACGCGCACCACGTAGGAAGACCGCGGAGCCCGGAATTGCTCCAGCTTGGAAACCCAGGCTTCAAGGCTCCCCTTCATCTCGCCCCCCATCTTTTCCAGGCCCTCGATGCGCGCCACAAGCTCGGACGCCTCGACAGCCTCGAAGTAGTTGTCAACGATCTTGCTAGCCTCACCTGCCTCGGTTGGCCTAAGATTCCCATCCGTCACTGCAGTCAGTACTGCGCAACCGTACTTGCCGCTTCAGCGGGAGAGGTGATCGCCGGCACCGCGAACGAAAGCGGCCGATCTTTTCGCGACGGGATGATTCGGTAAAAGCACAGCCGCAGCGCCGTCAAATCGCCAGCCTTCGCAAGATCGATTGCTTTTCGCGTGAGGGCTTCAGCCAGCGTCAAGAAGAGCCTTGGGCGGCGGAGTTGGTCGGCATGCTACCTGAGGACTCGATTTAAGGGCGCTGTGCTCCGCGAAGTCGCAGGCGAGAACCTCATGCGCGTACCATTCCGCCCGTTCTGCGGTCTTTCCACTCACCGAAGCGGCCAAATCCCGTTCAGAGCGTCGGCGAACGCACACCGATCGGTTACAGCTGCGGGACATCTTAAAGTCACCTTACCGAATAGTACGCTGTTCGGCTCCCTCTATTAAATGACGCAATTCGCAACCTTGACGCGCTCTCGGCTCGCACTAGCAGCGCGAGGGCTGCATTTACCGCATTTTACAGACTCACCCCTAAGGTTTTCGGTTAATCGCGGTAGATCCGCCTCACGGTAACAATATGCTCAAAGTCTATAGCTGCATTGCCGACGCCCACGACTTGAGACTGGTTGGTCTGGCAGCGCTCGTATGTCTGCTAGCATCATTTGCGGCGATCAATTTGCTCCACCACGCCCGCAAGTCCACCGGACGTATGCGAGCAGTTTGGCTTCTGGTATCTGCGATATCCACCGGGTTCGGTATCTGGGCGACGCATTTCATCGCAATGCTTGCGTTCACGCCGGGAATCCCCAGCGGTTATAATATTGCATTAAGCCTATTGTCGCTTGTCTTCGCCATTTTACTCACCGGCTTGGGCCTTGCAATATCACTAACCCCGGACTGGCGTTTCGGCCCGTGGACAGGTGGCGCTATCATCGCGGGTGGCATCGCCGCAATGCACTACACCGGAATGGCCGCGTTCGAGATCGCGGGCATCATTCTCTGGGATACCGCTCTCGTTGCTGCATCAATCATCCTCGGAGCGGTAGTCGGCGCCGTGGCGCTGCCTGTCGGTCTTGGCAAGGATGCAAAATGGAAGATTGGCGGTGCCGTGCTGCTGACGCTCGCGATCTGCAGCCACCACTTCACTGCAATGGGTGCCGTGTCGATCATCCCCGATCCCACCATAGAGATTTCGCAATCGGCGCTGCCGGCCGAATGGCTTGCGGCGGGGGTTGCAATCGCGAGCTGCGCCATCATCGGGCTGGCTCTCGCAGGTGTAGTGCTAGATATCCGCGACCATCGCCGTTCAGAGCTCGAGGTCGATCGGATGCGCGATCTTGCAAATGCCTCTGTTGAGGGGCTTGTTGTTTGTGACGGGGAGACTATCGTCTCTGTCAATACCAGCTTTGCTAACCTGAGCGGACTGCCGACGGCGACTCTCGTTGGCTCAAATCTCGCTGATTGCTTTCCGGACAATGTTGCGCGTGCCAAGCTGCTGTCTGAGCCAGATCATCCAGTAGAGACCAGCCTGCAACATGTTAATGATCTGATCACGCCGGTAGAGCTGATCCTGCGTCCGATCAATTTCGCCGGACGCCCACACCATGTCATCGCAGTTCGAGACCTCCGGGCGCGTAAGGAGGCCGAACGGCACATCCATTATCTCGCACATCACGATGCACTAACATCACTTCCCAATCGTAGTTACTTCAATGCGCGGATGGACCAGGAAATCGCCACCCTGGCTGAAGGCGAAAGTCTTGCGGTCCTCTGTCTGGATTTGGATAAGTTCAAGGAGGTGAACGATCTGTTCGGCCACGCAGCTGGCGACGAGGTGTTGCGAGCCGTCGCTTCGCGTGTAACTTCGGCACTGGGTGAACAGCAAATCATGGCGCGTCTTGGAGGCGACGAGTTCGCGATTCTAGTTCCTGGTTTGACTAGTCCAACCGCGGCAAGCCGCCTTGCGGAGAAAATCCTGGAAACCCTACGCATTGCAAGCGAAGCGCCGGAGGCCAGCGGTATCTCCACAAGCATTGGTATCGCGCTATGTCCAAATGATGGATTAGATCGTCAGACACTTTTGACCCACGCCGACACCGCCCTTTATCGCGCAAAGGCCGAAGGCCGTAATACCTATCGCTTCTTCGAGGCGGAGATGGGTGCTGCAGTTCGCGAACGCCGCATGCTTGAACACGATCTGCGCCTCGCGCTTCCGCGTGCCGAGCTACGACTGGAATTCCAACCTCAACGAGGCACTCAGTCTCAAGCTGTTACGGGCTTTGAGGCCTTACTGCGCTGGACGCATCCAACACGTGGCGCAATCTCACCGGCCGTGTTCATCCCCATCGCTGAGGAGACGGGCGCAATTCGGGAGATCGGTGACTGGGTGCTGAGGACAGCATGCCTCGAAGCCGCAGCATGGCCGCAGCCGCTGACCGTCGCTGTCAACGTCTCGGCCGTGCAGCTCTATAATGTCAATTTTGTACAGGAACTTCATCAAATTCTGCTGGAGACGGGTCTTGCGCCGCGCCGCCTCGAGATTGAGATCACCGAAACAGCGCTGGTCCGGGATTTCAACCGGGCACTAGCTACGCTTCGGCAGATAAAGGCCATGGGTGTTCGCATAGCAATGGACGACTTTGGGACAGGCTATTCCTCGCTCTCGAACTTACGCGCGTTTCCTTTCGACAAGATCAAGATCGACGGGTCGTTCGTCAAATCCGTTAACTCCAATGGCCAGGCCGCAACAATAGTCAAAGCGGTACTTGGGCTCGGTCGCGGGCTCGGACTTCCCGTCCTCGCCGAGGGTGTGGAGACCGAGGCCGAACTGCAATTCTTGCAGGCTGAACGCTGTGATGAGGTTCAAGGATATCTGCTCGGACGCCCCGCCGCGATCGACAGTTTCCGACAATTCACGCATGGCCAGCCCAGATCTGAGCCGACTGATATGTTTGCTGCGAAAGCGATCGGCGCCTAAGGGGAGCGGGCGAGAAAAGCGACCGTTATTTTTCGAAGCCTTGCGCAGCAGCTCATGTCAGGGACGCGCGGCGAAGCTCTGCCAACTTCCCGATGCCGCGCAACACGGCAGTGTTCGGACCGACGTTCGCGGAGAGAGCGTGATCCGATCTCCTGATATCCTCGCCGACCCGCGCTACGGCAAGATCGAACCTCATCGAGGAATGCCGCCCGGTAATGTACCGGTCCGCAGCTATCTGGCCGTTCCAGTCACCGCACGGGGTGGCGAACTGCTCGCGCTGTCGAATAGCCTTTCCGCGATTTGCTTTCTCTCCTCATGTCTGATCGCCGCCGTGGGGAAGCGATCGACACGCTTCTTCAAGCACAGCGCCAAGTTTGCCATCGTTTGGTGGTCGAGCTCTGTTTTGAATGCACAGTGCAGTAACGGGTTTATCGTCCCCATTGGGAAGCGGAGGACTTCTGCAATTCTGCCCAATTCGCCATCATAGATGCAGTCTCGGCCTGACGAACCTTCTTCAATGGTCGTCAACCGCTCGGGCCGGACGGGGAGGATGTTGCTTTACCACGCGCTTCGACCGCCAATGAAGCAAGATGGTCTCTAACGGTATTCTCTGCTTGGTATGCCGTCGTCTGTGCATGCAGCTAGTCCTCTTGCCGGAGAAACAAACCGACTCCCCCCTGCGGAACCAGGCAGAGTTTGCAATAGGGCCAGCTGCTCCCCTGCCTGGCCTGCTCGCGCAACAACTTTTGCGAAACAGCGCGTCAAAATGGGTCCATACTGAGCGATATCCGCGATCTTCTTTTCCGACATAGCCAATGATTGTCGGGTACTATTGTCCTACTATCGCCGAGTGCCGGAACCTAGAGCAGCGCCAGCTCTGTTGTCGCGGATCGAACACGAGCAACAGTTCTTGAAAGAGCTTAGAAATGGTTGTTCAAATAGTCTCGCGGCGTAGAGGGCTCTTAGTACATAGAGAAGCGACGAAGGCCTGCAGCAAAGCTGGCGGAAGTTCTAGCCCATAAGACAATACATCAATATTCCCAGGACGAACGATCGAAGGGGCCGTTGTGTGCTGAATCCTCCAGAAGATGACAAGATCGGTCGCCGTTTTTCTGAGTTCGAAGTCGTGCTGAAGAGATGCGGCCGCCACCGATGGAAGTGGTCGGTCTGTACGATCCAGGGCAAGGCCATGATGTGCGGCTTGGAGGCGAGGCGTGCCGAGGCACGCTACAAGGCCGAACGCGCTCTATTCCTGCTGCTGTGCGGTAGCGCTGCGGCCCGCCCGGACTTTGAGAAACGGTCCGATCTTTTGGATCGAACTGCGACGGCGATATCGCGAGCTCGCGCCCGTAGAAGGGAAAGCCAATCAACGATCGAAGGCATGAAAGGACCCAGGCAGGATCTTCGGGAAAATCTTGAGAGACTGCGCTCCGAGGTTGTGGCAGTCAATAACGCTGCGGTGAAGGCCAAACAGCTTTTGCGCCAAGCATCTGCGGCGTCCGCCAGAGCGGCGGCGTCCTACCAACACAGAACGCGGATCCGATCAGGCACCTCAAACCAGGCGAACTCTGACGCTCAGGGTCGATCGAACTGAAGGTGCACATCCTGGGAACGAGTTACCCTTAATACAAGTACTTCTTACCAAAGCTCCCGATATTGTCGGCTCCTGGCTTGCGCCGTAGCACTGCAGAGCGCCCAACCGTTGCAACAGCTCACGGCAGCATCTCGCCGGTCGAGTTCGATCCGCCTTGCGCCTCTCAATGATCGACGCCCTACTGGTTCGCTCTTGGCGGTCGCATTCGCTGATGTTCTCGTCGGCCGGCCATTGCAGACGTCTCTATCGTGATCGACAATCCGCGCTTGGCCCAAGCACTTGGCCAGCGATCCACGTCACAAACGAGTGGCATTATCGTCGCTGAGTTTGAGATGCTTTGCATCAAGCGCGGCTCCACGATGTGTGCAATCCGTCTATGGCCGATGACGACGTCCGACGATAAGATCGGTACGGCGGACCATGCTAAAGCGGCGATGTCGAATGTGACGAGGCACTACGAAACGCCACGGAGTAGCTTCAAGCATTGTTATGGTGATCCGATGAATCAACACGACCATTTTATCCCGGAACGCGTACGCGCTCCGCTTCTGGCACTGGGGATACCCCGCGGCAAAACATGGCGCCGATGGCCTAGCCAGCTTGTTTCCCAGTGAGTTCAACATCGGGGCGACAGGAATGAGCGCCGAAGATATAGCCAACGTTCTGATCTACCTGACCGACAAGAAGATCATCTCCGTTCCAGGAGCAACCGGGCCCACCGCCGTCAAGAAGGTGGAACCGGGCTGGCACTTCTGCCAGTTCTATCGGGACTTCGACCAGCTTCTCCGTATGGTCGCGCCCTACGTCACCGAAGGTCTGAAGAACGGTGAAGGTTGCCTATGGGTGATGCCGAAGGCGGTGACAAGAAAAGCGGCTTGCGTCGCGCTGACGCCTTAAGTGGAGGAGGACGTCGAACCTTACTTTGCCCGCGGACAGCTCGAGATGCTGTCGCATCCTGACTGGTATCTTGACACGTCGGGAGACCTCAAGTCGTTCGAGAAAATCAACGAAGCCTTGCTCGATAGGCAAGATCGAGCCTTGGCCTAAGGCTTCAAGTTCTTGCGTGCCGCCGGAGATACCGGCTGGGTTTCCGGAACGGAGCAGACCAAAAGCTTCATCGAATACGAATTGAAGATCAATGCAGCGCTGGGTGCGACAAAGGTAGCGGCGGTTTGTACCTATCTTGCTGATGTTACCGCAGATGAGTTCGTCGCTATCGTGATGGCTCACCAGGACGCCTTAGACAGACCGCACACCTGCAGTTGATCTCTGATTGCTCGTCGTTGCCGCTGGAAAGCCCATGGTCGGAAATGGGTCAAAAGCTCGATTTTGTACGCAAGTGAGTGACTTCCGCTCGGCCCTAAGCAGCAGACCATTTCGCAATCGAAACGAACTCTTTTATGGCGCCATAATTTCGAGTGCCCGTCCATTATTCTGCAAGTGTCGGCCCAGCTATCGGCATTGTGGATCGGCGCGGAGGTGAGCTTGTCATCAGGTTGTACTGAAAACGATGCAAGTTGCGGTGCTGTGCTGCTCCGCTTCGCAGGCACATCAATGCATCTCTCGGGCGGCACCGGATTTGTGAGCGCTCTCATCTGGAGCGGGAGCGCTGATCGTCGGCATAGGAGCCGATCGCGGCGCGTTGGTTTTCACGTCAATTTACTACTCGCTCATAGCGGGATAAGGTTTGCCCGCTTGTGGGGGTGGCAACGGCCAAACTGAAAGGACATGCCTATTACGTCCAGATGCCGGCCGAGATCGAGGCGGTCTACCGATGCGGCGTCGCAGTCTGCCGGCGGAGGCAGCGTTCGTCTCCGAAACGCAAAGGCTGTGGCCATCGAAGTTTCGGGCCTGAGGTGGGCGGAGGGTTCTCGTTAGCCTTGAGCGGCATCGGGGTCGCTTCGCTTATCGGAACCGAGCGGTGGGCAGCGGCGGGTGCGTTGGTCGCCTAAACGCAGCGCCAAGATCTTACGCGTTTTGCCATGGAACCTATCAAAATGGAACCAACGCCCGCTTGGAACGTTTATGCGGGATTCGCTTTGGGGGCCTTCCACCAGTGTCCAACAGGATTTCGCGCCGGACGCGTGCGCCGGGAGAGCATCCCCGGAACCTATCGACATGAACGACGCCAACTCGGAATTCAGGCCGGAGGCCATTAGCGCATCCGATTGGCGGCAGATCGTCCAGAGCGCAACCGACACGGCAATCATCACCACCAACCAGGCCGGGCTGGTGACGAGTTGGAACCAGGGCGCTTATCGGCTGCTCGGCTGGACCGAGGAACAAATGCTGGGCCGGACGCTCGACCGCTTGTTCGAAGATGCAAGCCAGATCAAGCGTGAATTCGAGGAAGCCCGCAACCAGGGCGTGGGTGGCGGTACTGAGGGTTGGCGACTCAAGAAAGGGGGCGGCCGGCTCTGGGCAGTCGGCGAAATGACGCCCATTCGCAATCCGGATGGCGAAATCAAGGGCTTCGTCAAGATCGTCCGCGACCGCACGCGGGCCAAGGCAGCCGAGGAAGAAGCCGCCGCAGAACGTCGGGCCCTCGAAATCCTCAATCGAGCAGGCTCCGCGCTCGCGGCCGAGACGGACCTCCACAAGCTGGTGCAGATTGTCACCGATGCCGGCGTCGAGCTGTCGGGCGCCGAGTTCGGTGCATTCTTCTACAATGTGCTCAATGAGCAGGGCGAGAGCTATATGCTCTACACCTTGTCCGGCGTGCCGATGGAGGCCTTCTCGAAATTCCCAATGCCCCGCAACACCGCGGTGTTCGCGCCCACCTTCAAAGGCGAGGGTATCGTCCGATCCGACGACATCACCAAAGACCCGCGCTACGGCAAGAACGCGCCTCGCACAGGGATGCCCGAGGGCCACCTCCCTGTGCGTAGCTATCTGGCCGTCCCGGTCGTCTCACGAACTGGAGAAGTGTTGGGCGGACTGTTTTTCGGCCATGCCACGCCGGGCGTATTCGACGAGCGCTCCGAGAGAGGACTTGCGGGTCTGGCGGCGGAAGCCGCGGTGGCGATCGACAACGCAAGGCTCTCTCAGGCGGCCCAACGGGAAATCACTGAGCGCCGTCGCGTGGAAGAAGCGTTGCGTGAGCTAAACGCTACTCTGGAGCATCAGGTCGCCGAACGGACGGCTCAGCTTAGGATGAATGAGGAGGCGCTGCGTCAATCGCAGAAGATGGAGGCGATCGGCCAACTAACCGGCGGTGTGGCCCACGATTTCAATAACCTGCTGCAAGTGATTATCGGCAACCTCGACACCATCCTGCGCAACGTTTCGGATGAAGCTCCTCGACTGAAGCGGGCCGCCAATCAAGCGCTCAATGGTGCGCGGCGCGCCGCCGCCCTCACCCAGCGTTTGCTGGCCTTCTCGCGGCGTCAGCCGCTCGATCCGAAGCCGCTGAACGTGAACGGATTGGTGACTAGCCTCTCAGAGATGGTACACCGGACGCTAGGTGAAACTGTCGCGGTCGAAACCGTATTGGCTGCCGGCCTGTGGCAGGTCGAAGCGGATGCCAACGAGCTCGAGGCAGCGATCCTCAATTTGGCGGTGAATGCCCGGGACGCCATGCCGGACGGTGGCCGCCTCACCATCGAGACCGCCAACGCGCACATCGACGAGGCGTACGCCGCGAACTATGCCGAGGTGACTCCCGGCCAGTATGTGTCCATCTCCATCTCGGACACTGGCAAGGGAATGGACGAGGAGATTTTGGGCCGAGCGTTCGAGCCCTTCTACACCACCAAGCCGGTCGGCAAAGGCACGGGTCTCGGCCTCAGCCAAGTCTATGGCTTTGTCAAACAATCCGCTGGTCATGTGAAAATCTATTCCGAGCTCGGCCAAGGAACGACGGTCAAAATCTACCTTCCGCGGCTTATCGCTGCCGCCGCCGACAGCGAGAGCGGGATCGATGAGACCATCCCCGATGGCGATGAAGAGGAGACTATCCTGGTCCTTGAAGACGACGACGACGTCAGGACCTATTCCGTTGAAATCCTGCGGGAGCTCGGCTATCGCGTGGTCGAAGCTCATGATGGACCGTCCGCGCTTCGTCTGCTGGAACGGCAAGGCCGCGTGGACCTGTTGTTCACGGACGTCGTGCTGCCGGGCGGCATGACAGGTGCCCAAGTGGCCGAGCAGGCCCGCGACTTGAAGCCTAATTTGAAGGTCTTGTTCACGACGGGCTACGCTCGCAACGCAATTATCCACCAGGGTCGGCTGGACAAGGGCGTGCGGTTGATCACCAAGCCATTCAGTTCCGCTGACCTGGCCGCCAGAATTCGGGATGTGCTCGATGATCAGCTCTAAGAATCGCGATATTTACGCTGCGAGCTCACCTTACCTGATAGGGTGATCATGAAAGTAGGTAAGCCATGTCAGACGCGATCGAGACTATGCTGGAGCGCGCGCTGAGCGCCGCGCTGGCGGGCGACCAAGCGCTGCGTGAGGCGCTCGACGAACTCCCTGCCGCCATCTACGTCACCGACGTCGATGGGGTGATCACCTATTTCAATCCCGCGTGCATCGATTTCACAGGGCGGCGGCCGGAAGTCGGGGCGGACCGCTGGTGCGTTACTTGGCGCCTCTACACCAACGCCGGCGAGTTTCTGCCCCATGCCGAATGCCCCATGGCGGTCGCGATCAACACCCAGCGGCCGATCCGCGGGGTGACAGCGGTGGCAGAGCGGCCCGATGGCACGCGCGTGGTCTTCCGGCCCTATCCAACTCCGATTTTCGACAAAGATGGCAAGTGCGCAGGCGCGGTGAACTTGCTCGAAGATGTGACAGACGAAGCACGCGCCGAGGATTTCCAGGCCCAGGCCCGTCGCTGCCGGCGACTGGCCAATGCAGTGGCGGACGATTTTGCGGCCGATGCACTGAGCCGCATGGCCGAGGAATATGAAACGAAAGCGGCCGAGCTGCTTGGCCATAAGCGCTTCGCAAATAGCGGCGCGGATGGGAACGGAATACGGCAGGCGCCCGCCCAGGATCCGGACATCGACGGCCCAGATACCGTTGGCCGCGGTCCTCGTTTTTAGCGCATTGATCAAGAGTTGGAAAACTGCGATGGCTGTTGAAGGCGCATCTAAACGACAGGCAAGTTCGGGCGTGCCGGGGCTGGACGACATCCTGATTGGCGGCCTCGAGCGAGAGAACCTCTACCTGATCGAGGGTACGCCAGGTTCTGGCAAAACCACCATGGCGATGCAGTTCCTCATCGAGGGTGCCCGCCATGGCGAACGCACACTCTACATCACGCTTTCAGAGAGCGAGCAGGAGCTTCGCAAAACCGCCGCAAGTCACGGATGGTCGCTGGACGGAGTCACCATTCTTCAGGTCACGCCGCTTGAAGCGGACCCCGACCAACAGCAGGGGCTACTCCATCCGTCGGAGGTGGAGCTCGGCCACACCATCAAACTGATAATGGACAAAATCGACCAGGAGAAGCCGGCGCGCCTAGTGATTGACGCGCTTACGGAGCTTCGGCTGCTTGCTGAGGACCCTTTTAACTACCGGCGCCAGATCCTGACTTTGAAGCGCTTCTTTTCGGAGCGCGATTGCACCGTGCTGGCGCTGGACGATCTCACCGAGACCGTTCCAGGGCTGCACCTGCACAGTGTTGTCCATGGCGTGTTTAGCCTGGAACAGCGGCGGATGGAGTACGGCGCGGTGCGCCGGCGGCTTTCGGTCATCAAGCTGCGCGGCGTCGATTTCCGCAGCGGCTATCATGATTACATCATACGAACGGGAGGCCTGCGGGTGTTTCCCAGCTTGCTCGCGGCCCAGCACAAGGCGAGCTTTCCCCACGAGCCGATCTCCAGCGAAAAGCCGGAACTGGATGCCCTGCTTGGTGATGCGCTTCGTCGCGGGACGAGCACGCTGCTGATTGGCCCGTCAGGCGTCGGGAAATCCACCCTCGCCATCCAGATCGCGCTGGCTGCGGCGAAACGCGGTGAGCGCGCCGCCCTGTTCGCGTTCGACGAAAGCTACCGCACCGCTGCGGACCGCGCACTGCGGCTTGGACTGGACCTTGACGCTGCCAGGGAAGCCGGCCGGCTATCCTGGACCGACCTCAGCCCAACCACATTGTCCCCCGGCGAGTTCGTTTCGGACGTCCAGCGCGAGGTCGCCGCGGGCGCTAGGGTCGTCGTGATCGACAGCCTGAACAGCTACATCGCCTCGATGCCCCAGGAACAAGCACTCATCTTGCACATGCACGAGTTGCTCACCTATCTGGGAAATCAGGGAATCGTGACGATCCTGATTCTCGCCCAGCACGGACTGGTCGGCGAGACGCACGTTCCGTTGGATCTCAGTTTCATGGCGGATACGCTTGTGCTGCTGCGCTATTTCGAAGCCGAAGGCCAAGTTCGAAAAGCGGTATCGGTCCTGAAGAGCAGGGCCGGCGAGCACGAAAGTACAATCCGGGAATATACTCTGTCATCGAAGACCGGCGTAACAGTGGGCGAGCCGCTGCGCGCTTTTCAAGGCGTCCTCACGGGGGCGCCCAGGTTTGTCGGACAGCGCGAAGCCCTTGCAGAGTCCAGTGATGATGAGCAGCGACGTTAAACGCTCTACGCTGCGCATCTTGATCTTGGCTCCCTCTGGCCGGGACGCGCCGACAGTGGCCGACGTCATTACCAAAGCCGGCATGCTCCCGCAGACGTGCCCGACGCTGGAATCGCTCTGCGTCCACATTGCCGATGGGGCCGGCGCCATCCTGGTAGCCGAGGAAGCTCTGAGGGAGCAACAGACCGTCGACCGGCTTCATAGCGCCCTAGCGGAGCAACCCGCTTGGTCTGAAATTCCCGTCCTGCTGATCGCCAAGGCCGCCGGGCGCGGCCCGACCCGGCCCGCGGCTGAACGGATCGGCGATTATCGCAACATTGTTATGCTGGAGCGGCCGCTGCGTTCGGCCTCACTCATCAGTGCCCTGCAATCGGCGCTGACGGCGCGCCGGCGTCAGTACGAGATCCGGGATCACTTGTTGGAGCGCGCCCGGCAGGAAGCGGAGCTTCGCCGCCTGAATGAGACCCTGGAGCAGCGCGTCGAGGTGCGCACGCGCGAACTGCAGCAGGCTTTGGAAGAGCTTCAGAAAGCCATGCATGAACGTGAGGAGGCTCAGCGCGCGCTCGCTCAGGCACAGAAGACGGAGGCGATCGGCCAGCTGACCGGCGGCGTTGCCCACGACTTCAACAACCTCCTGATGGTCATTAGCGGCGGCCTTGACATGATCGAGCGATCGGCGGATCCAGAGCGACGGCGAAAGCTGATCACAGCCATGCGCCAAGCAGCCAAGCGGGGCGAGGCGCTGACCCGTCAGTTGCTCGCATTTGCCCGGCGCATGACCTTGGCTCCTGAGCCGATCAACCTGCGAAGCTTGATCGACGGCATGCGCATCCTGGTGGGCGGTGCGCTTCGCGGCGATATCACAGTCGAGGTGGATCTGGAGCCTAAGCTCTGGCCGGTTCTGGCCGATCCCGGGCAGCTCGAACTTGCGCTGCTTAACTTGGCTGTGAACGCACGGGATGCGATGCCTTCCGGCGGCGTGCTCACCCTTGCCGCCCGCAATGAGCGGCTTGGAGAATCAGGCGCGAACGGCACAAAGGGCGAGTTCGTGCGGATCGAAGTCCGGGACACCGGCACAGGCATTCCGCCGGACATCATCGATCGCATATTCGACCCGTTTTTCACAACCAAGGCGGTCGGCAAGGGTACGGGCCTAGGCCTAAGCCAGGTTTACGGGTTCGCCAGCCAGTCGGGCGGGCACATCGAAGTCCAGAGTGATCTAGGACAGGGTGCAACCTTCATCCTGCGCCTCCCGCGGGCTACTACGACTTCCGCCGAGACCCTGCCGGAGCGGTCGCCGGCGGCAAGCGAGCGCCTCTCTCACGGCGGGCGCAAGGTGCTTGTCGTTGAGGACAACGACGATGTCGCCGAACTCGCGATGGAGATGATGACGACCCTCGGCTTCGTTGTCGCGCGTGCTGCCAACGCAAGAGAAGCTCTCGCTAAGCTTGCGACCAACCGGGGAGGCGTGGACCTCGTATTCTCCGACGTTGTGATGCCCGGGGGCATGAACGGTGTCGATCTCGCGCGCGAGCTGAAGCGGCTCCGGCCCGAACTACCGGTGCTGCTGACCTCTGGGTATTCAGACGCCTTTCGCGAATTGGATCCAGACGAGGGTCTGCGACTCATCGAGAAGCCCTATCGCCTAGAAACCCTGCAAAGCGCTTTGCGCGACTTAGCTGAGTTCGCGTAAGCAGGCGGGCGCAATCGCCTCCAGACTGGGCAGGTGGACGGCCATCGTCTCGATCCCGGTGATCGGCCGGCCCGACGACGGTCCCTTCAGGAATTCCACCCGATCAAGGTTGAACGTTTCCATGGTCAGGGCCGTAAAGCCGGTTGGGCCGATGCCGTCATAAGTCGCATTGATCTGGTTGCCCTGGAAACCACGCATGGCGAACGACACGTCGTTCGGCGCATCGCCAGCGCTAACGCCGGTTGCACCCTTCACCGTGTCGATCGTGGTGTGGTAGCCCTGCTCGCGGATTGTTTCCGCCCGACCGCCTCGACGGTTGCCGGGATTTCCCGCGGAGTCAGCCCCAGCCGGCTCGCGCTCGGCGTCACCACGTTCGTGTTCAGCGGCGTCGCCGGCGCCTGCCCTTGCCCCTGCGACTGCGGTGACGCTTCGGCTGTGTTTCAGGGTGGCGGAGCTTGGTCTGTCCGAGAGACGGGGCCCCTTTGCGAATTGGATGTTGCCGCCGATCCCGCCGTTCGTCGCCGCCGCGGCGCATCGACGGTAACAGGCGGCAGCGAGATCGCTGCCTGGCCGGGAGACGCCGAGGGCATCTGAGCTTGCGCTTCAGCGAGGATAGGAGGCAGGAGACGACCGAAAGCGAGAGATCGATAGAGAGACATAACGCACAACCACCCCCAACCGCCCGCCACGCATCCCACGTCGTCGCTTCACAGCGGCCTATTGCCCCACTCGGCCACTACCTTTCCGTGCCGAACGATCACAACCGCGCTCGAGCGAATCTGATCCGAAAAGGATCGCGCTTGGGCCAATTCGGTCTCTGAGCAGCCCAATTCTGCAGGGGTGACGCGCCCCCACTCCGCTGTTGGGAAGCCATCTTCAGCTGTCGCAGGCCCGAACCGAACCAAAGCGCCGAGCAGTACGACGGCGAAAACAATCTGGCGAATAGACATTGGATCCCACGCGCTGCGAGCTTGACCTGATCGCAGCACGACATTCGTTAACGGAGCTCGGCAGAACGCCTATCGAAGTATTTTCTTTGGATTCCCGACAACGTTCTCATAGCGACGTCTCTTGTTGGCCCGAAGCTGCCGATCGTAAGCGCCGTCCTGACGCCATCTTCCGCCAGGGATCATTGTCGGTGGTCGGAAAATGAGGAGCTTCGACACATGACGATGACCGTTTATCCAAGCCTGGAGCCGACGCCTTGCGGCGGATTGGTTCACTGGCGCAGGCCGACGACGCGAGTGGAGCGTGAACAGGAGGCTGCGATCTTGGCCGAGAGCTACGCAGCGACCAGCAACGCTTGCAACGCCGCCCGGCGGCATGGAGTGACGCCACGGAGTTTGTTCACATTTGACGGAGCGCGGCTCGGGGTCAGGCGGCAGCGGGACGAGGAGATGGACCCACATGCCCGCCCTGGCGTTGCTTCGCGATATCAGTTGCCTTGAGACCTATGATGTCCCAAAACCCCCCTCGACTGATTGATACCGAGTTCCTCCGCGTCGCCTATCTGGAAGACGGGCCGTCGGACGGCTGGCCAGTCGTCCTCGTTCACGGCTTTCCGTATGACGTGCACGCGTTCGAGGCCGACGCGCACCGCCTGGCCGCTATCGGCGCTAGGGTCATTCGACCGTATGTTCGCGGCTACGGCCCCACCCGCTTTCTGTCCGACAGAACGATAAGGAGCGGCCAGCAGGCCGCCCGCGGGCTGGATGTCGTCCAATTGATAACCGCCCTGCAGCTGACCCGCCCGATCCTTGGTGGCTTCGATTGGGGCGGCAATGCATGCTGCGTCGTCGCCGCGCTCTGGCCGGAGCAGGTCGGCGGTCTCGTTTCATACGCCAGCTACGACATTATCGATGTGGAGCAGCAGAGGTCGGCCTTCGCACCCTCGCTCGAGCGCGTCTGCTGGTATCAGCACCTCTTCCAATCAGAGCGGGGCCGAGCCTGCCTGCAAGAAAGCCGCGTGGAGATCAGTCGGCTGCTGTGGCGCGAATGGTCACCTGGCTGGACGTTCGATATGGCCACCTTCGACCGGACGGCCCGCGCATTCGACAACCCCGATTTCGTCGAAGTCGTGATCCACGCCTACCGCTGCATGCACGGCCACGCCGCAGGTGATCCCATGTTTGAGCCGCTTGAAAACCGACTTGCGGGACGTCCTCCAATCACGGTGCCTTCCGTGACGATCGATGGTGCCGCCGACCCTCTCAAGCCGGGCGGCACCCTGGATCACGCACGCCTGTTCACTGGCCCTCATGAGCATCGAACCCTGCCGGTCGGGCATAACGTTCCGCAGGAAGCGCCAGGCGCTTTCACCGAGGCGGTCCTGACGGTACGAACTTGGCAGACTTAGCTCGTAGCTGGATTAGCGGAGTGTAATCTGCCATCCGCGACTCTTGATGATCGGGTCGAGGAGTTGCCGGACGACGAGGCAGCATGGCGCGAAGGCACCAGCTTTGTTGGCGCGCTGTTCAAGGACACGGGCGGCAAGCTTCGCCCAGCGCCACGAGTCGAGCTTATGTCGGGAAGCGATTGGCCGAGGCGATGCGGACGCTGCGCCTGCTGGCGATGCGCACGATCGCTGGTTATAGCGCGGCCTGGCCGGCCTATTGTTGCGAATTCGTTGATTTGCTCGCGCAGCAGGAACGGGCGAGCTGGAGAAAACCATGCGCACGCAAAACCGGGCGCGGTGCGGCCGCTGCCAAGCTATTCCAACGTGACGCGGATGGAAGCGGCGATCTACTGGCAGGCGCGGTATCTCGCGCGATCGGACTGGCTGCTACGCGCGGTGAACGCGGTGGCGCTCGCTCATGCGATGACCGCGACGCGGGCTGGCTTGCCGTTAGACACGGCGGCTATGCCGATACCTGGCGCGCCGATCACGATCGCGGCTGCGAGATCATCGCGTGCGGATTGCGCGACAGCCTGGTGCCGGTGTTCTAGGACGTGGATACATTAAGAAGCGGCCAAATCCTGGGGCGTCTGCATTCACGGTCGCACAATTTCTGCAGCAGACGACGCCGTGGCAGACAACAAATCCAACGTTGCCACGAAGCCGCAATGTCGGCCTAACGTGCTTTCAGCAACATCGAAATGTGAGCCGTCACGAATATCACCCAGAACACAATAATCGAAATCTGAACGCCGAGATCAGCAGGTGGCGTGAAGATCGACCTAACCAGATCAAAAAACGCACGCCAATCATCAGGATCGGTCCGCCCCAAACTGCGAGCCAAGTCGGTACAGACCGACCTGGATTTGCCCGTCAAGCTCCAATCCATGTTGGTGCTTTCGCGCATTAGGCGCGTACCCAAAAAGGTGTTGCAGCCTACGACCAGTGCTAATGCACCAGCAAAAACGTAGTCTGACGGGTCTATCACGGCTTCCTCCACCGCGATTGGTAGCCAGCTTTTTCCGAGACTCCGCGGAGCGATCGGGAATTACGAATGTATAGAACCCCACGGGCATGCCATCTCTGGAGACGATTGGGGATATCCTCGAAGCGACAGATTGACGCAATCCGCTACTGGCCCATTAGCCGAGGCGGCGAGCCGCGCTTTCAGGTCTGCTCCCGGGAGGTCAGCGGACCGGAATTGCTCCGGTTGAGTGTTTCGGACTTTGGACCCTAATGCGACATGGATGCAGTGCCACCCAACATCAGGGCAGGCCGCACGGCATGCCGCGAGCGCCCTTCTAAAGGCAGAATTGCTGTCCCAGTTTTCAATGGCCGTGTTGTCGCTCCGTGATATAGATTAACTGTGCACGGTTGCTAAACCGCGCGCTGCATTCGTTGAAGAAGTTTAGACTACAACTCAGTTGATCCAAGCAAGCCACCGACCATGAGCATGCCGGACTGGTCGAGACACGTGTCGTCACGCCTACCACTGCGAGGTCGTCGCGTGACATTAAACCCAAACCGCCACAGCCTCATCCTCTGAGCCGTCACCGAAATCAGGTGAGGACCCCGACGTATACAGGCGTTTTTTCAAGGGGAGGAAAGCTCATGACCCCCAAGCAAACTGCTATCCATATATCGACAGTCGCGTGCCTCGTCGTGGCCGCGATGCTTCTGCCGAACGTTGGCCAAGCTCAGGAAACGAACGTGAAGAAGGCGATGGAGATCCTGGAGTCAATGGCGAACACACTAGGTCCGCCAAGGCTCGAGGGGACCGATGCCGTCGCAGGTAAGGAAGTGCCTGCCATCTATTTTGGTTCAACCAAGATCAACAACAATTTCGACTTGGTTGACGAGGTCGTAAAGCAAGCTCAGGGCACCGCTACGATCTTCGTGAAGAGCGGTGATGAGTATGTCCGCGTAGCCACCAACGTGAAAAGGGACGACGGTTCGCGAGCAACCGGAACAATTCTCGACCCCAAAGGCAAGGCGATTGAGTCCATCAGGAAAGATGAAGCGTTCTATGGGGAGGTGGACATCCTCGGCAAACCTTACATCACAGGGTACAAGCCGATACGTGATTCGTCGCAAAACGTTATTGGAATCTACTACGTAGGTTATCCGACGGAGACCGTCGGCCGCGCGACCGGTCGGGATTAATACCAGGGCGCCGAGAGGTAACTCGGGGCGATCAAGTGAAACCGCCATGGCGGCGTGAAGCGCGCAAATGGTTGGAGCGTGAGCGTGGCCGCATTGAGAGTCATGACCATTGCGGCCCCAGTCAGCCTCCTGCCAGGCCCCAAACGTGCACGAGCTCACATGAGGCCACCAGCGGCATGGGTAGTCGTCGCGACTAACGACCGCTCTTGGCCGATTCCGTTGAAAAAGTCGGCAGTTGCGACGCAGAGATATCGATGATTCAGTCTGTCTAATTGGGCAGGACTGAAGATCATGATGGGGCATCGGCAAGTCGAACAGGCTGCGTTGTTCTATGAGTTCTCGCTAGAAAGGCACATCCCAGCCGACCACCTCCTGCGGTCGATCGATAGGTTCGTCGACCTGGAGGACCTGCGACGGGAGTTGGCACCGTTCTACAGCAACATCGGGCGGCCCTCGATCGATCCGGAGCTGATGATCAGGATGCTCCTGATCGGCTATTGCTTCGGCATCCGATCGGAGCGGCGGCTCTGTGACGAAGTCCACCTCAATCTGGCATACCGCTGGTTTTGCCGTCTGGGTCTGGACGGGACTGTCCCTGATCACTCGACGTTCTCGAAGAACAGGCACGGCCGCTTCCGTGAGAGCGATCTCTTCCGCCGCGTGTTCGAGGCCGTCTTGCGCCGGTGCATCCGGGAGCGCCTGGTCGGCGGCGAAGGATTCGCGGTCGACGCGAGCCTGATCAAGGCGGATGCCAATCGGCAGAAGGGCATCGAAGGCGACAAGGGGCTTCCACCGGAGGCTGCCAGCCGAGCGATCGATGAATATCTTGCTGTTCTTGATGATGCCGCGTTCGGCGCCGCGACGGAGGTCACGCCCAAGTTTGTGTCGCCCTCCGACCCAGCGGCACGCTGGACGGGAGCGCACGGCGGCCAAGCCTTCTTCGCCTACTCGACGAACTATCTGGTCGACGTCGAGAATGCGATCATCGTCGATGTCGAGGCGACCACGGCGATCCGCCAAGCAGAAGTGTTGGCCGCCAAGCGCATGATTGAGCGTTCACTCGAAAGGTTCGATCTTTATCCAAGCCGGCTTCTCGGCGACAGTGCCTATGGCTCCGCTGAGATGCTCGGGTGGTTGGTCTACCAGCAGGGGATCGAGCCGCACGTGACCGTCTTCGACAAGTCGGCCCGCACCGACGGGACTTTCTCGCGCGAGGCCTTCACCTACGACTATGCTGCGGACGTCTATCGCTGCCCCGATGGCAAAACCCTCACCACCACAGGGAGGCCGGTGAACGACCATAGGACGATCCTCTACCGCGCGAGCAAGCACGATTGTCAAGCATGCTCTCTGAAAAGCAGGTGTTGCCCCAACACCCCGGCCCGGAAAGTTCCACGCTCGATCTACGAGGGCGCTCGCGACATGGCGCGCGAGATCGCAAGCTCATGGGAAGGCCGCACTTCACGCCGGCTCCGCAAGAAGATCGAGATGCTGTTCGCGCATCTCAAGCGCATTCTCAAGCTGGATCGGCTGCGCCTAAGAGGACCGAACGGCGCACGCGACGAGTTCACCCTCGCGGCCACCGCTCAGAACCTTCGTAAGATGGCCAAGCTGATCCCGATGCCTGCACCGACGCCCGCGTGAACCCCACCAAGCCAAATTCGTTCGTGGAACAGCGGTCTTTCGCGACGAAACTACTGCCGACTTTTTCAACGGAATCGACCCTTAGCAGAAATTAACTTTGTGCGATCAACATGTCGCACATGCAATCCGAATGGCTTCGCCAGCTGGCCTATTTGGTTCACACCAACAGAGAACTTGGCCTGATGCTGAGGGGCATCAAGCCCCTCTCATATTTCATGGACATCATTGGGCAAGAGCCAGACATCTGCATTCGATATTGGCGGATGTTCGATAGACACGTTGCCTTGGGTCGCCTGGTAAGACGCGAAGTGATTGAAGTATGTCCTGGCGCACCGCAGCTTGAATATCGGATGCTCTTCTACGCCTTACCGGGCCACGAGTGGCAGGTTGACGCCATGCTTGCACTTTTGAATGAGCCCGGGGCTTGGTCCGACCGTCGCGAACGGCGCTTTGGCGAATTGCTCGGCTACGAAGCGTGGCAGATCGACTATTGGCTGGCGCACCGTCGTTCGCCAGCGGGCGCGTAGTCTGCTGTTAGCCCATCGCGAACCTTCCGGTCATCCGCAGTGATGTCCGCTTCTTGGGCGCAACCGGAAGCGAGCGCTCGAATGACTATAGGGCAGCTCTTGACCCTGGCTGTGTGAAAACGCTGTGCTTCTGTTAAGATTCTCCTGTGATTCTTGGGGGAGTCGATGAAGCGCTTCGTTGAAGAGGCGGATCGTGGGCAATGGATGCTATTGCCCGAATGCCTCGATGATTTCATTGACGAGAGTAACCCCGTTCGCGTGATCGACGTGTTTGTCGACGCACTCGATCTGGCCGAGATTGGGTTCGACGGGGTTGAGCCAGCGGCAACGGGACGGCCCTCGTATCACCCCTCGGTTCTCCTGAAGCTGTACATTTACGGCTACCTGAACCGAGTGCAGTCGAGCCGTCGGCTCGAACGGGAAGCCGGACGTAATGTTGAGGTCATGTGGCTGCTGGGTCGACTCGCTCCTGATCACAAGACGATCGCGGATTTCCGCAAGGACAATGGCCTGGCGCTTCGCAGGGTCTGTGCGCGCTTTGTCGAACTCTGTCGTGAGATGGGTCTTCTCGCAACGGCGAGTGTTGCCATTGATGGCAGCAAGTTCAAGGCCGTGAACAACCGGGACAAGAACTTCACGCGGGCGAAGGTGCAACGACGCCGTGATCAGCTGGAGGAGAGTGTCGCGCGTTATCTAAGCCAACTTGATACGGCGGACCGGCAGGAGCCGACGGAGGCGCTGGCGACGAAGGTGACGAGACTTAGCGAGAAGCTGACAAAGCTGAAGGAGGAAATGGGCAAGCTCGCTGTCTACGAGACACGAATGCTTGCTTCGCCCGACCAGCAAATCTCGCTGACCGATCCTGACAGCCGCTCGATGGCGACGAGCGGCCGTGGCTCCGGCGTTGTCGGCTATAACGTGCAGGTCGCCGTCGATACCGAGCATCATCTGATTGTGGCGCACGAGGTGACGAACAGCGGCTCGGATCGGGCGCAACTTGCCAGCATGGCCAAGCAGGCGAAGGCTGTTCTAAAGGCCGATGCGCTCACCGCCGTTGCCGATCGCGGTTACTTCAACAGCCCCGAGATCCTCGCCTGCCACGAGGCCGGCATCACGGTAACTCTGCCCAAGCCGCAGACGTCGGGAGCCAAATCAGATGGCCGCTTCGGCAAGCAGGACTTTGTCTATCTACCAGAGGCGGACGCCTATCGCTGTCCAGCTGGAGAGCAACTGCCATATCGCTTTACGGGCGAAGAAGACGGTAAGCGGATTAGGCGCTATTGGACCACTGCCTGCCAGAATTGTTCACTCAAATCCCAGTGCACGACGGGGCCAGAGCGGCGGATTCCGCGATGGGAGCATGAGCATCTGCTCGAAGCTGTGCAGCAGCGCCTCGATGCGAATCCACAAGCCATGCGCCTGCGCCGAGAGACAGTCGAGCATCCGTTCGGCACGATGAAGGCCCGCATGGGGGCGACGCATTTCCTGACCAAAACGCTTCCGAAAGTAGCCGCCGAAATGGCACTCTCTGTCCTGGCCTACAATCTGACGCGGGTCATGAACATCATGGGGATCAAGCCGCTGATCGCGGCGATCGTAGCCTGAGAAACGCCCGCGTGCTCGTGGTCAGGACGGACACCCATAAGGCCGTTTTTACACGCCCAAGACCCAAAGGGGACATCCCTCCGAAAGGGCATTGTGCACACTTGGCTTCGGCACCTAACCTTGTTCAGCAGGAACGATCTGGCGAAAGCTGCCTCGACGCCATTTCCGCGATGGCTGCGGCTTCATTAGCTCCGCTTGCGCCGATCTCGATGACCTTCCGCGCAACGATCTCAATTATCGAAATCATTAGATGAGCTCCGTTCGCTGCACCGGGGGCGTTGGCCTTGGTCTCGCCGCCAGCCTAATCATCGCGAGGGCGGGCCGCGCAAAGCTGCCGACGCCGACACCCCGGCTTTATGCGTCGTACCTCCACCGCTCAACCAACGTCCGAGCCCTGTCGATTTCAGGCATTTCCGCCGTTGGCGCAAAGCCATGGAGGGCGTGCGAGAGAATGGCGCAGGCTTCAGCCGTCCGGCCGGTCGATTGGTAGAGCTTGGCGAGTGAAAGCGCGGCGACCAACTCATAACTACGAGCGCCTTGCTGCTTTGCGACTGCGATCGACGTCTGGAAAGCCTCTTCGGCCGGCGGGAAGTTCTCAGGTTCACTCTTCAGAAGACACTCGCCGCGGAGCCGATGAAGATAAGGATCTGTAAAATGCTCCTCTGTCTCCTCCGCCAATGCCAACCCATGGTCGAGCTGCGTTAGTGCCCTGCCGTAGTCGCCGATCATGGTCTCAAGTTCTGCAAGCATTCCGTAGAAAGATGGAGCGCCGCTCTTGTTGCCTAGGCCTACATAGGATTCGAGCGCCAGCCTCAGCCCAACCGCCCCCGACTCAGGATCAACTTGTCGGCCACGAATCCAATAGGCCAATACCCGACCCACGTCCGCATAAGTTCTCAAGTGGTGCTCTTCCGTCAGTGCGAGCAAAGGCTCCACGGCGAGGCGAGTGGACAAGACGTCGTCGCGCCGGCTTTCGAGAACGGCCTTAAAGAAAAGCGCGCTGGCTATCGCTGCGACGTGCCCCAATTCGGAGGCGCGCTGGGTCGAGCTGTCAATCAGCTGCCGGGCGTGCTCGAGCTCGCCTAAATGCCATTCCGTCAATGCGAGGAAGTTCGTCGCGCTCACTTGAGTGTCATTGCCGAAACGAAACAGCGTTTTCCCGTCTCGTTCATAATTGTAATCGCCCAAGGCTTGCTCGAGGACAGATCGCGCGTCTTGCAAGTCGCCGAGCTTGAGCAAGACAAATCCGAGAACGCGGCGGGCCACCCCCGCTTCTGTGGGGCGGCTTTCTGTTTCGGCTTCCCGAAGGAAGGCCTCAGCTGTTTCACGGGCTTGGCAATTTTGGCCACGCATGAATTCCGTCAAACTCCGCGCGTAATAAGCGACGAAGCGCGCATCACCTCCGTGCTCCGAACTCGCGATTTCGTTGGCGCGCGCGTAGGCGGCGCTCATTTCGTCTGCGGCGAAGCCTTTCAACCACATCGCTGCATGGCCATAGTCGGTGTGCAATTTCAGAAGTCGGCTGGCATCACCGGCGTCTCCGACACCTCCTCGAGTAACACCTCGCTCCGCTTTTTCGGCGATCGCTATTGCCGTGCCGAGGTGAGCGATGGCCTCTTTATAGGCCGAGCGGCGCAGCGCATCTTCACCCGCCCTGCTCCACCAGTCGATGGCGAGACTGTCCAGCCCGGCCTCAGTAAAGTGACGAGCGATAGCCTCGGGTTCTTCGTTATTCTCAATAAGAGCTTCCGCTGCACGACGGTGGAGTGTCTGGCGGCGGCTCTTCAAGAGGCTGTCGTATGCCGAGTCCTGAATAAGTGCATGCTTGAAACGGTAGACCGCCTCCGGCGGGACGCCCTCGACCAAGAGAAGGTCCGCGTCCAGAAGACGACTTAAAGCGATCTGGAGTAAATCTTCATCGAAAATCTGCTCGCTGGATTCGCCAAGTCCGGCATGGCCAGGATCGAGGGTGACCGCATGAGCAGCGACCTTCCGCAGAACGCCATACGAAAAGCTCCGCCCCAACACTGACCCGAACTGGGCAACTTCGCGCCCTGATCCTAAGCGGTCCAGGCGGGCCGTAAGCGACTGTCGCAAAGTCGGCGGGATCGCCTTCGGGCCTCCTTGCATCCCGCGCTCGAGAAGCAGGCGGGTCACCTCCTCGACGAATAACGGCACGCCGCCCGCCCGCTCGCTCACCTCCTTGATGACCTCCGTTGAGAGTGAGCGTTGATACGCGAGTTCGAGAACCATGCGCTCAACTTGCGCGTCCTCAAGCGGCGCCAGCGAAATAACCGTGTGGTGCGGCCGCAGGCTCCAAGGAGGCCGGAATTCAGGCCGCGCCGTCGCTAGAATCAGGAGGGGCGCCTGCGCGCCACGATCGCTTAGCGCACTCAAGAGATCGAGCGAGCTCGGGTCGAACCATTGCAAGTCCTCAAACACGAGAATAAGCGGTTGCGCTCGCGCGCCGGCTATCGCCCAAGTGACCATTGCGGCCAACTGCCTGCTGCGGACCTCATCAGGCGGAAGGCCCGGCAAGCGCTCAGGTGGAACCGGAATATCGAGGAGCGGCGCGAGGAGCGGCGAGTGCTCCGCGGGATCGAGTTTGACTTGGGCAAGGACGGCTTCGAGCTCAGCAAACCGGCGCTCCGGCGCAACTTCCGGACCTCCAAACCGAGCCCGTCCCCAACCCAGAAGCGGATGCAGCGGCGTATTCTGCAAGAGCTGTGACGAGCTCCACTCGATCCATGAGTGCGGCGTCTCGCCCAGCTGCCCTCGAAATTGTTCAACCAGCCGGGATTTGCCGATGCCGGGCTCGCCGACGATCAAGACAAACTGTCCCTCGCCCGCCCGGACCCGTTCCCAACGGCGCGCCAGGACTCCGATATCCTCATCCCGGCCGATAAAGGGCGTGAGAAGCCGGGCGCTCTTCCTCCGGCGTCCGCCGCTTACGCGCAAGATCCGATAGAGCATCAGCGGCGCCGGCACGCCCTTGAACTCGTGCGCGCCCTTCTCCTCGACGATAAAGAGGCCGGCGATCTGCCGCTGGACCGTGGACGTCACAAGCACGGTTCCCGGCTCGGCTGCAGCCTGAACTCTCGCGGCAATATTGGGTGCTTCACCGAACACCTCGCCTCCCGCGTCGACGATGACGGGACCGCTCTCCAACCCGACGCGCGCGGCCAGTTCTGGAAGGCCGGCGGCCGCGTTGCGCAAGTTGAGTTCCTCAAGCCCGCGCTGTATCGCCAACCCAGCACGTACAGCTCGTTCCGCGTCGTTTTCCTCGGCTTGAGGATAGCCAAACAAGGCCATCAGGCCGTCGCCGAGTTTCTTCAGCACGTGGCCGCCGAGCCCAGTCACTGCATTCGACGCCTCGTCGAGATAGGCCTTGACAATATTGCGCCAGTCCTCCGGGTCGAGCCGTGAGGCAAGACTGGTCGAGCCGACCAAATCGCAAAACATCACGGTGATCGGACGGCGTTCGGCGGCACCAGCTTGAGCAAAGGACTGCGCCGGTGAAATGGTAGCGGCCGCCGCCAGCCGCCCTTGGCCTGGAAGCGCTTCTCGGGGCGCAAGCTCCGCTATCGCCTTCAATAGTCGCTTGCGGTCACCGAGCGGGATACCAAGCTTTTCGAGGTCGCCATCACTGAGGTCGGCGAGCACATCCAGATCAATCTTATTATCCCGAAACTGCTCCTCGTATTGACCCAGGCCGCGACCGCGAAGCCATTCGCGGACGTTCATAGTCACGCTCCACATGGGATCAGCAAGATATTCGCCCACCCGTCGGGCGCTGTCCAGCGGGTGAGTTCTGCTCAAGCCCAAATTGGCGTCGTCCAAAGAAGACAGCTAGCGCCCGCCGTTAGGAAGGGTTGTCGCTGATGGGTGCCTGAGCAATGACGCGCCGCTTGCCGGCGTCCGATAGTCTTCCGGCTGCTATCGCAACAATGAGCTCTCTGAACTGGCCTTGAGACTGGCTATTGAGCTGCGATCAATCCTTACCGAGCTTCGGCCGGCAACTTGATGAGCCGCATGGTGGTCGCGAAAAAATCGACTCGCACGGCTAGCGTGCAGTTGAATTGCGCAGTCAGTTGGAGTCTTTGGGCCAAGACGAGCTGTGTCGAGATCAGCTGCTAGTGTCGCGCCTCTGTGCGCGTGGGGCAAAAAAATGCTTCTCCCCTCGGGCCCTTAATCAAAATTGCCAGTCCTTTGCACACGAAAATCTGCGACAAGCTTCGACCCCGCAAGTTCGTCTCTAATTCGGGAAGTGTGACGATGATAGATGTCAGTCGCCCGTTCCCGGACGAGCCGACGCTCTGCGCGCCGCATCCATACGACTGCCACGACTTGTCGAGGTTGAGGCTGTTGATGTCAAAACAAGTCAGGCAGCCTACCGCTGACACGATCGATCCGTCAGCGCCGCTGCGTTTAGATGTTGCTGCTAAGATCGCCTTTCCAGATGGATCCATGACCGCTTCGGGCCTGCGAAGAGAAGGAGCGAGAGGTCGACTGACTCTCGAACGGATCGCGAACAAGGACTATACTACCCTTGAGGCGATCAGGGCCATGAGGGAGTTATGCCGCGTCCAAGCAAAGGGGTCAGACTCTATAAGAGAAAAGCCCGATACCGAAACAGAAAGCTCGTTCACCAGGCGGTCTGGATCATTAAACGGAGACCGCCATATCGCCACAGGATGCGTTGCGAGCCCGACTGAAACGAAACCGTCTCGCGAGGCAGAGCAGGCCCTAGCGGATTACATCGCCAAAAAGTATCAGCCCGAACGCCGCCGGCAGGATATCGAGGACATCGACTGCGCTGACGTATTGTCGATCTATCTGACCGATATCGGCGAGCCGAACGATCAGTTCGAGATTGGCGCCAGGATTGAACGCCTCAACGAATTCTGGGGCGGCAAGAAACTGTCCGCGGTCAATGCCCAGACCTGCGCCGCATATGTCAGGCGTCGCGGCAACCGCGGCGGTGCACGCCGCGACCTGGAGACATTTCGCGCCGCCATCAACCATCATGCGAAAGAAGGCTTTCACCGTGGCTTAGTACGCGTGTCGCTTCCGAAGGGAGCTCCGCGCGACCGATGGCTTACGCGATGGGAAGCCGCGGCGCTTATTTGGCATTGCTGGCCGCATCGAGAGAAGCAGACG
Source organism: Bradyrhizobium sp. STM 3557 (assembly GCF_045571465.1). Classification (NCBI taxonomy): domain Bacteria; kingdom Pseudomonadati; phylum Pseudomonadota; class Alphaproteobacteria; order Hyphomicrobiales; family Nitrobacteraceae; genus Bradyrhizobium; species Bradyrhizobium sp. STM 3557. The sequence continues at coordinate 2,583,935 of NZ_CP120697.1, read as the reverse complement.
ATCCATTCAGGAGCGTCCAAAGGTGATCCGGTCAGCACGAACCGCCGGCCGCTGAGGCATGTGGCCAGATTTATTCTGATCGGCCTTTATACCGGCACTCGGGCTGGGGCCATTGCGTCGGCCTCGCCCTATGCTGAGCCTGGCCGCTCTTACGTCGACCTTGAGCGCGGGATGTTTTACCGAAAGCCGATTGGCAAGCGTGCGACCAAGAAGCGCCAAACTCCAGCGCCCATCCCTCCGCGGCTGCTCGCCCACTTGCGCCGGTGGAAAGACCGCAAGCTGATCGCCACGTGCTTCGTCGAGTTCAACGGGAAGCCAGTCGTATCGGTGAAGAAGGGGTTCAGCAGAGCCGTCGGGCTGGCTGGCCTAGCCGGCAAGGTGACCCCGCATACCTTGCGCCATACCGCCGCGACCTGGCTGATGCAGCGGGGCGTATCGATCTGGGAAGCGGCCGGGTTCCTTGGAATGTCCCCGGAGGTCTTGCAAGACACCTATGGCCACCACCACCCCGACTACCTACAGGGCGCCGCGGCTGCAATCGGTCAAAAAGGTTTCTATGTTTCGATGGCCAAAACGGTGGCCAGCCTCACGGAGGATCGAACGCAGGAGAAAAACTCTAAGGAAATCTGGTCGGAGCGGCAGGATTCGAACCTGCGACCCCTGCGTCCCGAACGCAGTGCTCTACCGGGCTGAGCCACGCTCCGACTTGGGAAGCCGGCTTATAGCGTCGGGTTTCGCCCTCTGCAAGGGCGCCGGGACCACGAAATCGCAAGGAAATGCCGTCTCCGGCTTTTTCTTCGGAAAACGAGCCAAGCCCTTGCCGCATCGAAGCTTTGCCGCCAGCTTATTGGATCGGCCGGCGTTACGGGCTACGGTCCCGCCAACCAGCCCCCTTTCACCCCAACGGACAGCGCCGGCGCGCCGGCCCGATCGCAGCCGATCATGCCCATCTCCGAGACCATGGCCTGCCAGACCAGGCAGCTTGAGGCATCTGACGCCGCGATTGCCGCGGCTGCGGCCTGCCTGCGGGACGGCGGACTGGTCGCGTTCCCCACCGAGACCGTCTATGGCCTGGGCGCCGATGCCACCTGTACCGGCGCGATCGCGCGGCTTTATGCGGCCAAGGGACGCCCAAGCTTTAATCCGCTGATTGCGCATGTCGCTGGCGTTACGGAGGCGCGGCTGATCGGTCGGTTCGATGCCACCGCCGAACGGCTGGCAGCCGCGTTCTGGCCGGGACCGCTGACCCTGGTGCTGCCGAAAACCGCCGACTGCCGGGTCGCCGATCTCGCCACCGCGGGCCTCGACACGGTGGCGATCCGCGTGCCCGCCCATCCGATCACGCAGGCGCTGCTGCGCGCCGTCGGCAGGCCCGTGGTCGCGCCATCGGCCAACATCTCGGGCCATGTGTCGCCGACCACGGCCGCCCACGTTCACGCCGACCTCAATGGTCGCATCGACCTGATCGTCGATGGCGGTCCGGTCGAGGTCGGCGTCGAATCGACGATTCTCGGCTGCTTCGGGACCCCGGTCCTGTTGCGGCCCGGCGGCGTGCCGTCGGAGGCGATCGAGGCCGTGCTGGGGACGCCGCTCGCGCGGCGGGCACCCGAGCCCGCCGCTGGCGACGACCAGCCGCTGGCACCGGGCATGCTCGCCTCGCATTATGCGCCGCGCGCCGCGGTGCGGCTCGAGGCGACCTCCGTGCGCCCCGACGAGGCGCTGCTCGCCTTCGGTCCAGACGCGCTGCCCGGCGCCGAGCATGCGACTGCCGTGATGAATCTCTCCGCGCGCGGCGATCTCACTGAGGCGGCCACGCATCTCTTCGGCTATCTTCGCGCGCTCGACGCCAAGGCTGCGCGCACCATCGCGGTGATGCCGATTCCTCATGACGGCCTCGGCGAGGCCATCAACGACCGACTGCGCCGTGCCGCCGCGCCGAAAGACTGAAGACCGGGACAGAGACGACAATGAACATCAACCAGCCCGCCGTGCCACCGCTATCGCCGGACCTGATCGCGAAATTCCGCGCCGTCGTCGGCGAACGCCAGGCGCTGACCGCGGCCGAGGACGTCGCGCCCTACGTCACCGAGGAGCGCAACCTGTTCCACGGCCGCACGCCGCTGGTGCTGCGCCCGGGCTCCACCGCCGAGGTCGCTGCCATCTGCAAGCTCGCCAGCGCGCACGGAATCGCGCTGGTGCCGCAAGGCGGCAACACCGGCCTCGTCGGCGGCCAGACGCCGCATAATGGCGAGGTGGTGGTGTCGTTGAAGCGGCTGGACAGGATTCGCGAGGTCGATACAGCCTCCAACACCATGACCTGCGAGGCGGGCGTGGTGCTGCAGGTGGCGCAACAGAAGGCGGCCGAGGTCGACCGGCTTTTCCCATTGTCGCTCGGCGCCGAAGGCAGCTGCACCATCGGCGGCAATCTCTCGACCAATGCCGGCGGCACCGCGGCGCTGGCCTATGGCGTCGCGCGCGAGATGGCGCTCGGGCTCGAGGTCGTGCTCGCCGACGGACGCGTGCTCAACGCGCTGTCGAAGCTGAAGAAGGACAACACCGGCTACGACCTGCGCAACCTTTTCATCGGCGCCGAGGGCACGCTCGGCATCATCACCGCGGCGACGCTTAAATTGTTTCCGAAGCCGCGCGCGATCGAGACCGCCTTTGTCGGGCTGCAGTCGCCGGCACAGGCGCTCAAGCTGCTCTCGATTGCGCAAGCCGAGGCCGCAGGCAGCCTGACCAGCTTCGAGCTGATGGCCGAAATCGCGCTCGATTTCTCGGTCAAGCACGGCATCGGCGTGCGCGATCCCTTGAGTGAACGGCATCCCTGGTACGTGCTGATGGAATTGTCGTCGCCGCGCGAGGATGCACGCGCGACGCTGGAAGCGATCCTGGAAAAAGGCCTGGAAGACGGCATCGTCGACGATGCTGTTCTGGCGGACTCCCTGAGCCAGCGCCAGGCCTTCTGGAAGCTGCGCGACGAGATGTCGGCGGCGCAGAAGCCCGAAGGCGGCTCGATCAAGCACGATATCTCGGTGCCGGTTGCCGCCGTGCCCGAGTTTATCGCTGAGGCCAATGCGGCGGTGGTGAAGCTGATCGCGGGTGCGCGCCCCGTCCCGTTCGGCCATCTCGGCGACGGCAACCTGCACTACAATGTCAGCCAGCCGGTCGGCGGCGACACTGCCGACTTCATGGCGCGCTGGCACGAGGTCAATGCGGTGGTATTCGAAATCGTGCTGCGCATGGGCGGCTCGATCTCGGCCGAGCACGGCATCGGCGTGCTGAAGCGCGACGAACTGCCCGAGGTGAAGGACAAGACCGCGATCGAACTGATGCGCGCATTCAAGGCGCTGCTGGATCCCCTGGGTATCATGAATCCGGGCAAGGTGCTGTAAACCGGCCGACTCTCTGCGACAGCAGGCCGTCATAAAACCGCGCTACGCAGGCGGGCCGAATCCGAGAAAACGCATGAGTTCCCAAATGGACAGTACCCCGAGTCTCGTCATCGCAGAGATCACCGACGACGATATTCAAGCCGTGATCGCGCTGTGGCAGCGCTGCGACCTGACGCGGCCGTGGAACGATCCTGCCGGCGACATCGCGTTCGCGCGGCGCGGCGACAACGCGGCCGTCCTGGTCGGCCGCCATAGTGACAGCATCGTCGCCTCCGTCATGGTCGGCCATGACGGGCATCGCGGCTGGGTCTATTACGTCGCCGTCGATCCCGACCATCGCGGCAAGGATTATGGCCGCACCATCATGGCGGCAGCGGAGGACTGGCTGCGCCAGCGCAGCGTCGTCAAGGTGATGCTGCTGGTGCGCTCGGACAATACCAAGGTGCAGGCCTTCTACGAGACGCTCGATTATGTCGAGCAGGACCGCGTCATCTACGCCAAATGGCTCGATGGCCGCGAGCCGACACCCTAACGTGAGTGAGAGCCGCATGAGCATCTCCGACCGCATCCGCGTCCAGGACGTTCGCCTGCTCTCCGACAACTACGGCACGCTGAAAGCCACCACGCTGCAGTGGCGCCGTGATGACGGCACGTGGCAGACGCAGCATCGCGAGACCTATGATCGCGGCCACGCGGCGGCGCTCTTGCCCTACAATCGCGAGCGGCGCACGGTGATCCTGGTCCGGCAGTTTCGCTACCCAGCCTTCGTTGCCGGCCACGATGATCTCTTGGTCGAGGCCGCCGCCGGCCTGCTCGACAATGCCTCGCCCGAGGAGCGCATCCGCCTCGAGGCCGAGGAGGAGACCGGCTACCGCCTGCACGACGTGCACAAGGTGTTCGAGGCTTTCATGAGCCCGGGCGCGGTGACGGAGAAGATCCACTTCTTCATCGCCGAATACGAACCCGAGATGCGCATCAGCGCCGGCGGCGGGCTCGCCGACGAGGGCGAGGAAATCGAGGTGCTGGAGCTTGAGATCGACGAGGCGCTTGCGATGATCTCGGACGGCCGCATCGTCGATGCCAAGACGATCATGCTGCTGCAGCACGCAGCGCTGAAGATATTTGTTTGGTCAACATGTGCCGACCCCTCGGTCTAGCCGAACACTCCGCTGTCATCGCCCGGCTCGACCGGGCGATCCAGTATTCCGAGACGGCTGCGGTTGACCGAGAGGCCGCGGCGTACTGGATCCCGCGCATGCGCGGGGGATGACGATCTTTGTTGTTGCGCCATCCACCCAACACAATTCGAGACTTAAAACAAGCTGCCCTGCCCGTCATCCGGCGGTGGTGAGGCCTTGCGCGGCGCGGCTGGCTTCGCGGCCTTCTTCGCTGACAGACCCGCCTCCTCCGCCGCGCGCTCTTCATCGGTGATCGCAAGCACAAGTTGCGCATCGTCGTTGGCGACGGCATTGACCCGCCGCGACACCTCGTGCCAGACGAAGACGCCCTCTTCCGGTCTGCCGAGCAGATCCATCACCTCGTCGGCATCGTCCGCGCTGCAGTCGAGCCAGCGCGCAAACTCACCAGGCGCGATCGTCACCGGCACGCGGTGATGCAGGTGCGCCAGATCAGGACTCGCGGTCGTGGTGACGATCGCGACCGTGTCGACCTCCTCGCCGTTCGGACCGGCCCAGGTCTCGGCAACCCCTGCAAAACCGAGCGGCGCGCCATCGCGGCGATGGATGAAGAACGGCCGCTTCTTTCCCTCCGCTTGCTGCCACTCGTAGTAGCCATCAGCAGGAATCAGCACGCGCCGCCGCCTGATCGCATTCTTGAACGCCGGCTTCTCGCGCACGGTCTCGGCGCGCGCATTGATGAGCAGCGTGAAATTACGGGGATCCTTGACCCAGGCCGGAACAAGGCCCCAGCGCATCAGACGGAAATGTCGCCTGCCATAGTCGAGAATGACGACAGGAATCGGTTGTGTCGGCGCGATGTTATGGCGTGGCGGGAAATTCGGCTGCTCCTCATAGCCGAATATCTGTCGCAAAGCTTCCGGTGGTGAAGTGATGACGAAACGACCACACATAATCTTGCTCAAATCCTGCTGACGTTCAGCCCCTTTTAACCCCAAATGCCAACACTGCAGCCGATGACCGCAGCGGCTTCACAACTTGTGCAATCCGATCGTACGCTCTCGCGACCGAATGGTGCCGTTGATCCGGCCCGTGCCGCGCTGCTGCGTGCGGCCAACATCAATCCGCGCACCGGGCTCGCCACCGACTATCTGAATCATTTCAACGAAGCCGTCATGCTGCTCGAGATGATTCCCGATATTCCGGAATGCGCCGAGGATTTCCTGGCCTGGAAACCCTTGTCCTATGCTGAGCATTTCACGGCCACCAATTTCAAGGCCCGCGATCTCGTCATCGAGGCCTACGGACAGGCCGATCCGGACATCCGCGTCCGGTTCGACCATCTCACCAAGACCATGACCGACATCCTGCTCGCGGTGGGCGCCGCGATGCAGGAAGCCACCCAGGACAAGACCCGCGCCAGGCTCGCCGAGCAGGCCGCCGGCTGGGTGAAGCCGCTGGTTGCACAGGTCGGCGGGATCATCAATGGCGATATTGAAATCGATCCGATTCCCGACCAGGCTGAGGTCGATCCGGTCGACGCCGTCGACGTCATCATGTCGGGCGGGCTGTAGATCATGATCCGATCTGACCGATCGGACCATGATCTCGTCTCCTGTTTGAGCATGATCTGTTCGGAAAACCGGCTCCCGCTTGTCCGGATCATGCTCCGAGCTGCTACTGTTCCGGCATCCATTTGCTACCGGAGCATCGTCATGACCGAAGCCGCGCCCACTCGTCCCCAGCTCGCGGTCAGCGCCTCCATCTTCCGTGACGGAAAGATCCTGCTGGTGCGGCGCGCGCGCGCTCCGGCCAAAGGTATCTATTCGCTGCCGGGCGGGCGGGTCGAATTCGGCGAGACGCTGCATGCGGCGCTGGCGCGGGAGGTGGACGAAGAGACCGGCCTTGCGGTCGACATCATCGGCCTCGCGGGCTGGCGCGAGGTGCTGCCCGCCGCCAGCGACGGTTCCGGCCGCGGTGGCCATTACGTGATCCTGTCGTTTGCGGCGCGCTGGCGGGCCGGCGAGATCCGGCTCAATGACGAGCTCGATGATTTCCAGTGGCGTGCGCCCGATGCGCTTGATGGCCTCGCGCTGACCGATGGGCTGCCCGAAATCGTTGCCGCCGCCCGCAGGCTGATATAGCTCTCCGCCTTGCATCCTGCACGCGGGAAGCGCATACGACGGGTTGTGGTTCCCCTCATGTTCAAACGCCTTCCGGCTGTCGTTCTGCTCGTTGCGGCCTGCGCGCTGGTTCCGGCGCGGGCGGAGGACGCGGCCGCCCCGTTCGACGGCGACCTGCAGCGCCTCGCCGAGATTCTCGGAACCCTCCATTACCTCCGCGGCATCTGCGGCAACAACGAAGGCAGCAAGTGGCGTAACGAGATGCAGGCGCTGATCGATGCCGAGACGCCCTCGGGCGAGCGCCGCGCCCGCATGATCGCCGGCTTCAACCGCGGCTATAACGGCTTCCAGCAGACCTACCGCACCTGCACGCCGGCGGCGCTGGTGGCGATCCGCCGCTACGTCGACGAGGGCGCGAAGATCTCGCGCGACCTCACCGCGCGCTACGCCAATTGACGATCGCGATGGCAGACATCCACAGCCCGCTGGTGTTTGTGCGATCTCGTTAACCTTTCCTAAAGAACTGCCTAGTCGCCGCCGTTCCGCGTGGTAAACCTTGCACAAATCCGGTGCGCCGCTCCGGATTCTGCGCATCACTGGTCCCTCGCCCGTATTCATGAGCCATCACGTGACCCATTTCGTCCGCGACGCCCTGCCCGATCACGAGCAGAAGCAGGCCGCGCTCAGCTATCTCAACGAGGCCTGGGCCGAGGCGCGTCACGACGGCGTCGATGGTGATTGCCTGGCACAGGCCAGCCTGTTCGCGGCGCTGGCCGAGCTGGTCGGTACTTACGGCGAGGATGCCGTCGGCAAGTTCGTCGAAGGCCTGCCGACGCGCGTGCGCAATGGCGAATTCTCGCTGACGCGCTCGACGCAGTAGTGGCTTCAAACTCCGCCGTCATGCCCCGCTTCAGGCGGGGCATCCAGTACGCCGCGGTTTCTCCATTCAATCTCTGACGTCTCTCGAATACTGGATCGCCCTGTTGAACCGGGCGATGACAGCGGAGCGCGTGGCGAACGCGCGGCGAACTACTTCTTCAGCGCCGCAGTCTGCTTGGCGAGCTGCTTGTCGAAATCCTGCTCGAGGCTGGCGATATAGGTGGCGAACTCGCCGGGCTTGACGAAGGGGTTCGGCGCGCCGTCCTTCATCTGCGCGCGCTTGTTCTGCATGCCATACACGTCCGGATGCGGGCCGAGCAGCACATCGGGTTTCATCGCCTTGGCCTTGACATAGGTCGCGCGGTAGTCGTCGACGATGCCCGGATAGGTCGGCTCGCCGACCAGCCGGTTCAGCGCCACCGTGCCTGAACAGAAGAACAGCACGTCGCGATCTTGATCGCCGTCCTTCACCGTCATCTCCCAGCTGGTGCAGCCGGGCGTGTGGCCAGGCATAGAGTGCGCAATGAGCGTGGTGTCGCCGAGCGTGACCTTGTCGCCCTCCTTGACCGAGCGGTCGACCTTCACAGGCGTGAAGCTGAGGTCGGCATCGTTCTCGTCCCCCGGATAGGTGCCGCTTTCGAGCAGCGGCTTGTCGCGCTCGCCGGCGACGAGCTGGGCGCCGGTTTCCTTCTTCAACTCGGCAAAGCCGCCGGTGTGGTCGAAATGCGCGTGACTGTTCAGGATGAGCTTGATATCGGAGAGCTTGAATCCGAGCTTAGCGATGCTGTCCTTGATCATGCCGGTCGATTGCGGGACCAGCGTATCCATCAGGATCAGCCCGTCCGAGGTCTTGATGACGTAGACCGCGATGCCGTCGGTGCCGACATAATAGATGTTGCCGATCAGTTGGAACGGCGCGAACGGCGTGGTCCATTTCGGCATGACCGCTGCCAGGAAATCCTTCACCGTCTGCGCTTGCACGGCGGTGGCGACCAGCGCCATCGCGCACAACCCGGCTGCGAGCTTCTTCATTGCAGACCTCCCTGTCGATTCTTCTTTTGTTTGGGCACGCACGACGCCTGCGTGCTTGTCCCAGAGAGAGCAAGCTACGTTGCCATCAATGCGGCAGGCAATCGTCCGAACGGGAATATTTTTGAATGGTTCAGGGGAATAGCGGCTGTCATTGCGAGCAGCCGAAGGCGACGAAGCAATCCGGATTTCGTTGTCGTCCTGGATTGCTTCGCTTCGCTCGCAATGACGGTTACGAAAGCGTGCGTATGGCTGCCAGCACTCCTGACTACGCCTTCAGCGTCTCCAGAAACCGCACCGGCTCGCCGGTCGAGGCCGTCAGCAGCTCGCCGTGCCACATCACGCGCTTGCCGCGCACGAAGGTGCCGACCGGCCAGCCGGTCACGCGCATCCCATCATAGGGCGTCCAGCCGGCACGCGAGGCGACCCATTTGTTGGTGATGGTCTCGCTGCGCTTGAGGTCGACCACCGTGAAATCGGCGTCATAGCCGGCGGCGATGCGGCCCTTGCAGGCGATGTTGTAGAGCCGCGCCGGGCCGGCGCTGGTGAGATCGATGAACCGCGCAAGCGACAGCCGGCCGGCATTGACGTGATCGAGCATGACCGGCACCAGCGTCTGCACGCCGGTCATGCCCGAGGGCGAACCGGGATAGGCCTTGGCCTTCTCTTCCAGCGTGTGCGGCGCATGGTCGGAGCCAATGATATCGACGATGCCCTGCTCGATGCCACGCCAGATCGCCTCGCGGTGATCGACCGAGCGCACCGGCGGATTCATCTGCGCATAAGTGCCGAGCCGCTCGTAGCATTCGGGCGCAGCCAATGTCAGGTGATGCGGTGTGGCTTCGACGGAGGCCACGTCCTTGTGGTCGCGCAGGAACGCGATCTCCTGCTTGGTCGAAATGTGCAGCACATGGATGCGCTTGCCGGTCTCGTGCGCGAGCTTGACGAGGCGCTCGGTCGCCATCAGCGCGGCAGCCTCGTCGCGCCACACCGGGTGCGAGCGCGGGTCGTTCTCGATCCGCATCCCCTTGCGCTCGTTGAGGCGGTACTCGTCTTCGGCGTGGAAGGCGGCGCGCCGGCGGATCACGTTGAAGATGCGGCGCAGGCTATCGTCATCCTCCACCAGCAGCGAGCCGGTCGAGGAGCCGACGAACACCTTGACGCCGGCACAGCCTTCGGCGCGCTCGAGCACCGGGAGCTGATCGACATTCTCGCGCGTACCGCCGATGAAGAAGGCAAAGTCGCAGTGCATGCGGTGACGGCCGGCCGCGACCTTCGCGGTAAAGGCCTCCTCCGTCACCGTCAGCGGATTGGTGTTCGGCATCTCGAACACGGCCGTGACGCCGCCCATCACGGCACTGCGCGAGCCGGTTTCCAGGTCCTCCTTATGGGTGAGGCCCGGCTCGCGGAAATGCACCTGGGTGTCGATCACGCCGGGCAGGACGTGCAGACCCTTGCAGTCGATCACCTCGGCGGCCGACGCCTCACCGAGATTGCCGATCTCGGCGATCCGGCCGTCGGTCACGCCGATGTCCCGGACCCCTTCGCCGTCCTGGTTGACCACAGTGCCGGATTTCAGAAGGACGTCGAAGCGCTGGCTCATGTCGTGTTCCGTACCCCGCGGGCCCGCGGACCTTGTCGTTTCTGCCCAGGCGGCTTACGTTCGGTGAGAACGTGTCGCAAGAGGTTTTTTCGCAAATGAAAGCGGCGTTTCTGCCCGACCGCGGCGTGGTCGAGGTCAGCGGCGAGGATGCACGCAAGTTCCTGAACGGGCTGCTGACTACCGATGTCGCGCAGCTCACCCCGGGGCGGGCCCGATTCGGCGCGCTGCTGACGCCGCAGGGCAAAATCATCGCCGATTTCCTGATTCTGCAGGCGCCAGCAGATGCTGTCGCGCCCGAGCGGTTCCTGCTCGACTGCCCGCGCACGCTGGCACAGCCGCTCGCCGACAAGCTCAAGCTCTACAAGCTGCGCGCCAAGGTCGCGATCAACAATCTCTCGGATCGGATCGGTGTGCTCGCGGCCTGGGATGGCGAGATCGTCAATCCGCCGGAGCTTGCGTTTGCCGATCCGCGGCAGGCCGCGCTGGGCTGGCGCATCCTCACACCGGAGGCGGATGCATCGAAGATCGCGGCGGCGATCGGCGCCGAGCTGGTCGATGCCAACGCCTATGACGCGCAGCGCATCGCGCATACCATCCCGCGCGGTGGAGTCGATTTCGCCTATGGCGATGCCTTTCCGCACGAGACCAACATGGACCTGCTGCACGGCATCGATATCGGCAAGGGCTGCTATGTCGGCCAGGAAGTGGTGAGCCGGATGCATCATCGCGGCACCGCCCGCACCCGCGCAGCGCGCGTGCTGCTGGACGGCCCGCCCCCCGCGCCCGGCACGCCAATCACAACCGGCGACAAAAGTGTTGGCACCATGGGCGCGGCGGTGGGCGAGACCGGCATCGCGCTGATCCGGATCGATCGCGTCGCGGATGCGCTGGCGGCAGGTCAGGTGCTGACCACAGGCGGCCGTACCTTGCGCATCGCCGATCCCGCCATCCTGCAGCCTCTGGCAAAGCAGACCGTCGCATGAGCCGTTCCGCACGTCTCCATGCCGACGGGCTGACGCGCTGTCCCTGGCCCGGCGAGGACCCGCTCTATGTCGCCTATCACGACACCGAATGGGGCGTCCCTGAATATGACGACCGCGCACTCTATGAGAAGCTGATCCTCGACGGATTCCAGGCTGGCTTGTCGTGGATCACCATCTTACGCAAGCGCGACAATTTCCGCCGCGCCTTCGATGATTTCCAGCCCGAGAAGATCGCGCGCTACACGGACAAGAAGATCCACGCGCTGATGAACGATGTCGGCATCGTCCGCAACCGCGCCAAGATCGAGGGCACGATCCTCAGCGCCAAGAGCTGGCTGAAGATCCAGGAGGAAGGGCCGGGCTTCTCAAAGTTCCTGTGGGATTTCGTTGGCGGCAAGCCTGTGGTCAATCAGTTCAAGACCACGGCCAGCGTGCCGGCCTCGACGCCGCTGTCGATCAAGATCTCCAAGGAGCTTTCGGCGCGCGGCTTCAAATTTGTCGGCCCGACGATCGTCTACGCCTTCATGCAGGCGACCGGCATGGTCAACGACCATCTCGTCACTTGCTTCTGCCATGAGACCTGCAGCGGCAAGCGCCGGGCGCCAAGGCTTAAGACTACCGGCCTCACGACCAAATGACCGTGCGCAAAGCTTCAGGCCAAAATCGTGTCTGGCAGCGCATGCTGTCGGGCCGCAGGCTCGATCTGCTCGATCCCTCGCCACTTGACGTCGAGATCGCCGACATCGCCCATGGGCTGGCGCGTGTGGCGCGCTGGAACGGCCAGACAAGCGGCGCGCACATCTTCTCGGTGGCGCAGCACACGCTGCTGGTCGAGACGATCATGCGCGCGCAGGATCATGAGGTCGACGACCGCTTGCGACTCGCCGCGCTGCTGCATGACGCGCCGGAATACGTCATCGGCGACATGATCTCGCCGTTCAAGGCCGCACTCGGCGACGGCTACAAGTCCATCGAGAAGCGGCTGCTGGCCGCGATCCATATCCGCTTCTCGCTGCCGCCGGTGCTCGCACCCGAGATCGAGAAGCAGATCAAGGCTGCCGATCGGGGCGCCGCCTATCTCGAAGCAACGCTGCTCGCCGGCTTTTCGGAAAGCGAGGCCAAGCGGCTGTTCGGCCGCGATCCCGGCCTGCCGGACGAAGTGCGCGAGGACTACCTGACGCCCTGGACCGCGGCGAAAGCAGAGAAACGGTTTCTCGACCGCTTCAACGCGCTGCAGGTGTGAGGACTGTTAGATAGGGATCGAATTATCGCGCAGAACGCGGTGTACCCTCTCCCCTTCTTGTGGGAGAGGGTGGATCGCCGGCGCGGATGCGACGGCGAGCCGGGTGAGGGGTCTGTCTCCGCGGATGCAGACCCCTCATCCGGCGCTTCGCGCCACCTTCTCCCACAAGGGGAGAAGGGCCACTATCCGTGCCGAGCCAGAGCGGTGCCTTCTCATCGAAGATGGAGAACACCAACCCGCTTTCACCGCCCTGCCCGCGGGCCTATAATCGCCGCGCTTAAGGGATATCAGATGATTCACGTCTGCTCGCTCGCTGCTCTGCCAGAGACCGTCCGCCGCACCGCGGCCAGCCACGTGCTGACCGTGATGGCCAATGTCGAGCAGGTCGCGCGGCCCGAGACCATCCTGCCCGAGAACCATCTTAAGGTCTCGATGGACGACATCACCGAGGAGCTGGAGGGCTTTGTCGCGCCGTCCGAGCATCACGTCGCGCAGGTGCTGGCATTCGTGCGCAGCTGGGACCGCGGCGCGCCGCTGGTGGTGCACTGCTATGCCGGCATCAGCCGCTCCACCGCGAGCGCGTTCGCTGCGGCCTGCGCGCTCAATCCGCACCGCGATGAGCTCATGATCGCGAAAGCCATCCGTGCAGCCTCGCCGATCGCATCCCCGAACCGCCTGATCGTCAGCCTCGCCGACAAGGCGCTCGGACGCGAGGGGCGCATGCTGCGTGCGCTCGATGCCATCGGTCCCGGCAACATGCTGACCGAGGGCCAGCCTTTCCGCATCGACCTGGAATGAGCAACCAGCCGCTGACGCCGATCGAGATCGGCCTGACTGCGGCGATCGTCGCGGTGAGCGGGCAAGTCAACGGCTGCGCGAACGGCCAGATCAGCAGCAACGAGCCGCTGATCCTCACCGCGGCAGGCGATGACGGCCTGACCGGCCTGCCGTTCGGCCCGTTCGATGCGCTGCGCCACCGCACCTTCGAGATCGGCCTGCGCGCCTGGGTCGCGGAGCAGACGGGATTGCGGCTGGGTTATGTCGAGCAGCTCTACACCTTCGGCGACCGCGGCCGTCATGCTCAGCCCGGCGATACCGACGTGCATGTTGCCTCGATCGGCTATCTGGCGCTCACGCGCGTGACCGACGAGGCGATCCGCGCGCCCGGCGCGACCTTCGCGCCTTGGTACCGCTTCTTTCCCTGGGAAGACTGGCGCAAGGACCCGCCCGAAATCATCGCACGCGACATCCTGCCGGAGCTGACCGCGTGGGCCGCCCAAAGCGAGACCGATGCGCCGCCGCGTGCGCTGTCGCGGAGGGATCGCGTGCGGCTGTATTTCGGCACCGACGGCGCGCCCTGGGATGAGGAGCGCGTGCTCGACCGCTACGAGCTGATGTACGAGGCCGGATTGGTCGAGGAAGCCCGCCGCGACGGCCGGCCCGCGGCGCTGGCGCGCCGGACGCTGCCGCCGCTCGGCGTCTCCATGCGCTTCGACCACCGGCGCATTCTTGCCACGGGAATCGCGCGACTTCGCGCCAAGCTGAAATACCGCCCCGTGGTGTTCGAGCTTTTGCCGGGCGAATTCACGCTCACCGAGCTGCAGCACACCGTGGAAGCAATCTCGGGTCGGCATTTGCACAAGCAGAATTTCCGCCGCCTGGTGGAAAACAATGCGCTGGTCGAACCGACAGGGCTGACATCGACACAAACCGGAGGGCGGCCGGCCGCGCTGTTCCGCTTCCGCCGCGAGGTGCTCCAGGAACGGCCGGCGCCAGGCCTGCGCGTGCGCGCGCGCCATTGAACCAACACATCTGACGCGGCCTCCCCGGCTGCTCCCCGACGCCCCATCGGGTCGATTTCGAAAGCAGGCCTTCATGTTCGACTCGCCGCTCGATCTGCTTGCGCTGGTGATCGCCATCGCCGCGCTGATCTTCGCGCGCAAGAGCTCCGAGCAGACGGCGCAGTTGCGCGCGCGGCTCGACAGGCTGGAGGCCGCACGCAGGAGCGAGGCGGACCTCAGCGATGCCGCAGGGCCCATTGCGGCGCCGCCGCCGCTGCCGATCGAAACTCACCTGGCGCCGGAGATGACGGCGCCATCGACGCCGGATCAGAGCGGAAGCACGCCGGCAGCACCGGACGCGCCTCCTGTTGCTGCGGCTGCCGATACCACCGAGGCAGCGGCTGCCCCGCCGCTGCCGCCGCCGGCCGCACCGGGATTCGAGGAGCGAATCGGCACCCGCTGGGTGGTCTGGATCGGCGGGCTGACGCTCGCGCTTGGAGGCTTCTTCCTGGTGCGCTACTCGATCGAAGCCGGCCTGATCGGACCCGAGGTGCGCGTGGCGCTGGGCGCGCTGTTTGCAGCCAGCCTGCTCGTGGTCGGCGAATGGACCCGGCGCCGTGAAAGCATCGCGCAAATCGCAGCTCTCCCGATCGCCAACATTCCGGCGATGCTGACCGCAGCCGGCACAGCGGTCGCCTTTGCCACCGTCTACGCGGCCTACGCCCTCTACGAATTCCTGCCGCCGCCGGCAGCGTTCATGCTGCTCGGCCTCGTCGCACTCGGCACGCTTGCAGCAAGCCTGCTGCACGGGCCGGCCCTCGCCGGCCTTGGTATCGCCGCCGCCTTCGTCACGCCGGTGCTGGTCTCGTCGAACGAGCCGAACTACTGGGCGCTCTATATCTATCTCACCGTCGTCACAGGCGCCGCCTTCACGCTGGCGCGGGTGCGGCTGTGGCGCTGGCTTGCGATCACCACCATCGTGCTGGCGTTCCTGTGGACGCTGCCCTGCCTCGATTGCGGTCTGTCGATGGTGGCGCCACACGCCTTCCATGTGCTCGCGGGCTTCGTGCTGGCGGCCATGATCGTTGTTTGCGGCTTCCTGTTCGGACCCGACGCCGCTGACGACGGCATCGAGCCGGTCTCCTCGGCCGCGCTCTCGGCCTATCTGCTCGGCGCGATGCTGATCGTGCTCGCGAGCGTCCATGACGATATCGCGCTGATCGCGTTCACCGTGCTGGTCGCCGCAAGCCTCGTGGTGTCCTGGCGTGCGCCGGCGGCCACCGGCAGCGTCGGCGCCGCGGCGGCGATGGTGTTCGCCGTGTTCGTCGAATGGGCGATGCGCGCCAATCCCGACATGCTGGTGCTGCCGGGCCCGCTGCCCGGCATCGGTCCCAGTCCAACCGGAGAATCCGAGGCCTCGCATCTCATCGCTGCGGGCGTTTTTGCGGCCGGCTTCGGCGGTGCCGGCTTCCTCGCGCAAGGACGATCGCACAATCCCGTCGTTCCCGTGGTGTGGTCGGCCGCCGGCGTGTTCACACCTTTGGCGCTGCTGGTCGCGCTCTATGCGCGCATTGCCCATCTCGACCGCTCGATCCCCTTCGCCATTCTCGCGGTCCTGCTCGCCGCAGCTTTCGCGGCCGCGACCGAGGCGCTGACGCGGCGCGAGGACCGTCCCGGCGTTGCGATTGCGGTCGCGCTGTTCGCGACCGGCACGCTGGCCGCGCTGGCGCTCGCTTTAACGTTTGCGCTGGAGAAGGGCTGGCTGACCATCGCGCTCGCCCTCACCTCACTCGGCACCGCCTGGATCTCCGAGCGGCGACCGATCCCGTTCCTGCGCACGCTCGCGGCACTCCTCGCCGGCATCGTGGCGGCGCGGATCGGCTACGACCCGCGCATCGTCGGCAACGATGTCGGCACCACGCCGATCTTCAATTGGCTGCTGTGGGGCTATGGCGTGCCCGCCGCATCGTTCTGGGGCGCGAGTTATCTGATGCGCCGGCGCGGCGACGATGCTCCCTTGCGCGCGGTCGAGGCCGCCGCGATCCTGTTCACGGTACTACTCGCGGCCCTCGAGATCCGCCACTCGGTGAATGGCGGCGACATGCTCGCGGTGCCGTCACTGGCTGAGGCCGGGCTTGATGTCTGCGTCTGGCTGGCGATGGCGATCGGTCTGGAGCGGCTGCGCCTGCGCAGCGGGAGCCTCGTGCACGATATCGGCGCGGTGGTGCTGACCGTGCTCGCCGGCCTGGGCGCCGTCGGCGTACTGCTGGTGCTGGAGAACCCGATGCTCTCCTATGTCGAGGTCGGCGGCAGCGTCATCAACCTGCTGGTGCTCGCCTATGCATTCCCGGCCGTGCTGATGCTGCTGCTGTCCTACGCGGTCGCCGGCCGGCGCAGCGTCCTTAATGCCAACAGCCTCGCGGCGGGCGCGCTCGTCTTGGCGCTATCCTATGTGACGTTGGAGATCCGTAGGCTGTATCACGGACCGGTCCTGACCGAAGGACCGACGACGGGCGCCGAGCAATACACCTACTCGATCGCCTGGCTTGCCTCCGGCGTGATCCTGCTCGGAGTCGGCGTGCTGGTGCAGTCGCAGCGCGCGCGCCTCGCCTCTGCGGTAGTGATTGCGCTCACCATCCTGAAGGCGTTCGTGGTCGACATGTCGACGCTGGAGGGCGTCTACCGCGCGCTGTCCTTCATCTGCCTCGGCCTGGTGCTGGTGGCGATCGGCTGGCTGTACCAGAAGATCCTGTTCCGCAGGCGCCCGCCACCGGCGACCGCCACCCCGACGCCGTGACGATCAGGCGGCGCGCACCGACTCCAGGAAGTGGGCCACCTCGCGCTTCAGACGATCGCTGTCCTTCGCGAGCGACTTCGCAGCGGTCAGGACCTGCGAGGAGGCGCTGCCGGTCTCGGTCGCGCCGCGCTGCACGTCGACGACGCTCGACGACACCTGCTCCGCGCCGGCTGCCGCGTGCTGGACGTTGCGCGAGATCTCCTGCGTCGCGGCGCCCTGCTGCTCGACCGCGGCAGCGATCGCTGCGGAGATTTCCGACAGCATTCCGATGGTGCCCGAAATCGCCTTGATGGCGTTGACCGAGTCCTGGGTCGCAGTCTGGATGCCGGACACCTGCTGGCCGATCTCGTCGGTTGCTTTCGCGGTCTGCTCCGCGAGCGCCTTCACTTCGGTCGCGACGACCGCAAAACCCTTGCCGGCCTCGCCCGCCCGCGCCGCCTCGATGGTCGCGTTCAATGCCAACAGGTTGGTCTGCCCCGCGATCGTGTTGATCAGCTCGACCACATCGCCGATCCGCGCGGCGGCCTTGCTCAGCTCGCCGACGCGATCATTGGTGGTGCGCGCCTGTTCGACCGCCTCACTGGCCACGCGCGCGGATTCCTGAACCTGACGGCTGATCTCTGTGATCGACGACGACAGCTCTTCGGTTGCCGACGCCACCGACTGGACGTTGGTGGAGGCCTCCTCGGATGCGCCTGCCACGACGGTGGAGATCTCCTGCGAGCGGGTCGCCGTCGACGACAGCGAGCCCGCGGAATGCTCGAGCTCGACCGAGGCCGACGACACGGTATGGATGATGTCGCCGATGACGGCTTCGAACTGCCGGGTGATAGTATCGACGCGTCGGCCGCGCTCGAGCTTGGCTTCTGCGTCACGCGCCGCGGCATCGTCGGCCGCCTTCTTGGCGATCAGCGCCTCCTTGAACACCTGCAGCGTGTCGGCCATCATGCCGATCTCGGTGGGCTCGCCGCGATGCATGACCTCGGCCGACAGATCGCCATCGGCGAGCTCTTGCATCGGCTTAACGATTGCCGCAATGCCGTGCGAGACGTTTCGCACCAGGGAGACCCCGATCGCCATGCCCATCGTCATGGCGACTCCGATGATCGCCAGCACAAGCCAGAATGCCCTGTCGTAACCCTCTCTGGCCTGGCGCGTCGCCTCTTTTGCACCTCTGTCGTTCAGCTCGGTATCCTGGACGAAATATTTGTCCGCGTCGCGCGCGATCACGGCGACCGACTTGTCCAGAAGCTCGTTGGCTTCATGAGGAATCCGGCCGATGCTCTTGTGCGACTCGTCCATGACCTGCCGGACACCGACAATGTAGGAGTCCCAGGCCTGCGCCCATTTGTCGTAGACGGCGCGCTCCTCGGGCGAGGTGATCATGGGCTCGTAGGTCTTGCGATCCTTGGCGATCGCATCGAGGACGCCGGCGATCCGCTTGTCGGCAGCCTGCTTCGCCTCCACGGTCTCAGCCGCCACATGGGCGCGCAGCGCGACGCGCAGCAGATTGATGTCGGCCCGCAGATCGCCGATGGCGCGGACACTCGGCAACCAGCTATCTGCGATCTCTACGGTGTGGGCGTTGATCGAACGCATGTTGTAGATAGCGAGAACGCCGAGGCCCGACATCATCGCGAGCATGAGGACGATGACGGCAATGATCTTGGTGCGAATGGAGAGCGTGGCCACTGGCTAATCTCCGTAAGTCGGCCCCTCAAGCGGAGTCCCGCGGCGGGACGGTGCGGTCGAAGGCGACGACCGCATTCAATGATTGGATGGCGCGAGAAGAATTTTCGATTGGAACCATGGTATGGAACAAGCAAACCCATGGTTAAGCGTGCGGCCCGTATGAGTACGGGGCCGTCATGGCAAAGACTGAAGTGCCAGCTCGCCGACGCGCACGAGCGCGCGGCCGGTCAGGAGTCTCCCGACCGTCCGCCGCGCGCCGTGCTGGATGGAAAGCAAGCTATCCGACGGACTCGGCGACGAGGCGGATGCGGAAAACCGGCTGCTTGGCCTCGTCCAGCAGCTCCATCCGCCACTCGGCATCCTTCTGCAGGCTGCGCGAGATGCCTCCGATCAGATCGGCGCAGACCGCCGTCAATTCGCTCCAGGCCGACTCGCGGCTGGCGCATTCATACGGCTGATCAGCGGCGCCAGAGTAACGGCCCTGGCTGATGCGAAAAAAGTAAAGCGACATGGTTGACCCTCTCGATGGGCCACCCCTCCCTCGCTCAGACTGCAATGGGAGTCGCTACCGATGCCTTAAATCCAGGCGACCGTAGGATTACGGCGCAACGGCACCACCGCGCGATCGTGAGATTTGCTTACTGCTATGTATGATGAAGTGCGTTTAGTCCGTCGAGCGGCGCAGCTCCGGCGCGCTTTGCTCGGCCGGCTTGCTCTCGGCCTTCGCAGTTTCGGCTTTCGCAGCTTCGGCCCGTGCAGCTTCGGTCTTGGCCGCTTCGGTCTTGATCGATCCGGTCTTGTCGGGCTCGGACTTGATCGGCTCGATCTTTGCGCTGTCGACGCGCGGCGTCTCCACGCGGTTCGCAATCTCAGTGTGCGAAGTCTCGGCAGCCGCCCGAGGTCCGCGCGACCCATGCGGCCTTGCGACGGCGCGGGCCATCAGCATGGTCACGCCGCCCTGATGCTGGAAATCGCAATAGGCGAAGCCGAGGCCTGAGACGGAGCCGCGGAAGCTGCGGTCGTCCTTCTTGTCGATGTTGAAGCACGGCTCGAACGGCAGCCCCTTGAGCGAGGCGCAGACATTTTCACCGCGGATCTGCAGCGTGTTGCCGGGCAGCCGGACGTGGCGGATCGGGCCCGAGCCAGAGAACTGCACGGCACCGGCCGCGCCCATATCGTCGAGGATGCGGCCCGCGCCGCGGGTGCCATCGAAGCAGGTGAAGGCGAACACCTTGCCCGCCACGAACTTGCGCGCCTCCTCGGCTGTCATCGACCCTGCAAGCGCTGGGGCGATCATTGCGCCGGCGGTGACGGTCCCCAACAGAAAACGCGCAAGCATGCTGTTACTCCAACCCCAAACCCAGCAATCGCCAAGCCAATAGGCCTTTTACCCGATGCTTACCATACCAACCATGGCAAGATTGGAGCAGGTTGGTTGGGAAAGTCTGAACGTCCTCAGGATATTTTTACCACCAGCCGGCCGCGAATCCGGCCGGCCAGGATCTGCGGAGCCATCTCCATCACCTGCTCGAATCCGATTTCGTGAGTGATTTCAGATAGTTTTGGCCGGTCCAGGTCCTGTGCCAGCCGCGCCCAGGCCGCCTTGCGGGCGGTGAGCGGGCACATCACCGAGTCAATGCCGAGCAGCGACACGCCGCGCAGAATGAAAGGTGCCACCGAGCCCGGCAGGTCCATGCCGGCGGCGAGCCCGCAGGCTGCGATCGCCCCGCCATACTTCGTCATGGACAGCACATTGGCGAGCGTGGTCGAGCCGACGCTGTCCACCCCGCCCGCCCAGCGCTCCTTGGCGAGCGGCTTGGCCGCTCCGGACAGCTCGTTGCGGTCGATCACCTCGGCCGCACCGAGATGTCTTAGATAGTCCGCTTCCGCCGCACGGCCGGTCGAAGCGATGACGTGATAGCCGAGCTTGGCGAGCACCGATGTCGCGACCGAGCCGACGCCACCTGCGGCGCCGGTGACGACCACCGGGCCACTCTGCGGCGTCACGCCCTGCTTCTCCAGCGCCAGCACCGACAACATCGCGGTGAAGCCGGCGGTGCCGATCGCCATCGCCTCGCGCGCGGAAAGGCCGTCCGGCAGTCCGACCAGCCAGTCGCCCTTGACGCGCGCCTTCTCGGCATAGCCGCCGAGATGGGTCTCGCCCATGCCCCAGCCAGTGCAGATCACCTGATCGCCGCTCTTCCAGGCCGGATGGCTGGACTGCTCGACGGTGCCGGCGAAATCGATGCCGGCAATCATCGGGAAGCGGCGCACCACCGGCGCCTTGCCGGTCAGCGCCAGTCCATCCTTGTAGTTCAGGGTCGACCACGCGACGCGCACGGTGACGTCGCCGTCCATCAGCTCGGCCTCGTCGAACTGCGTCAGCGCGGCTGTCGTGCCCTTGTCCGCCTTGTCGATCCTGATCGCCTTGAATGTCGCCACGACAACCTCCCTGAACTCTTAGGCTTGCAGGGGTTTTATCGCATCAGGCCGGCTGCGCAACGGCCCGTTCGACCGGCTTCTCGACGATCGGCAGATTGATCAATGCCGACAGTACGCCGAACAGGATCGAGAGCCACCAGATCGGCGTGTAGGAGCCATAGCGCTCGAACACGATGCCGCCGAGCCAGACGCCGAGGAAACCGCCGACCTGATGGCTGACGAAGGCAAAGCCATACAACGTCGCCATCCAGCGCGTTCCGAACATCAGCGCGACCAGTGACGAGGTCGGCGGCACCGTCGACAGCCAGGCGAGGCCGGAGATCGCGCCGAAAGCGATGGCGGATGCTGCCGTGACCGGAAACGAGATGAAGGCCAGCGTCGCCAGCGCGCGGGTGAAATAGATGAAGGACAGGATGTAGCGTTTCGGCAACCGGCCCTGCACCCAGCCGACGCTGAGCGAGCCGATAATGTTGAACAGGCCTATCGCCGCGATCACCCAGCCGCCGACCTGTGCGGTGAGGCCGCGATCGACCAGGAAGGCCGGCAGATGCACGGTGATGAAGGCGAGCTGGAAGCCGCAGGTGAAGAAGCCGAGCACCAGGAGCACGTAGGAGCGATGGCCGAACGCCTCCATCAGCGCGGTCGTGAACGACTGATGCTCGGCATCGGTCAGCTTCGATGGCGCCGCCGCCGGCGTTGCAATCGCAAGCGACAGCGGCACGATGAACAGCATCAAGGCGGCGAACACCATCAAGGCGCTCTGCCAGCCGAAATTGTCGATCAGCGCCACGCCGAAGGGAGCGAACAGAAACTGGCCGAGCGAGCCCGCCGCCGTGCCGGCGCCGAGCGCCAGCCCGCGCCGTTCTGCCGGCAGCAGCTTGCTGAAGGCCGACAGCACCAGGTTGAACGAGCAGCCCGACAGGCCGAAGCCGACCAGCACGCCGGCACCGATATTGAGCGACAGCGGCGTTGCCGAATAGCGCATCATCAGGAGGCCCGCGGCATAGAGCAGCGCACCGACGCAGACCACGCGCAGCACGCCGAAGCGGTCGGCGATCGCCCCCGCCAGCGGCTGGCCCAGGCCCCACAGCAGATTCTGAACCGCGATTGCGAGGCCGAACACGTCACGGCCCCAGGCAAACTCCCGGCTCATCGGTTGCACGAAGAAGCCGATCGTGGACCGCGGCCCGAAGCTCAGGAGCGCAATGGCGCAGCCGCAGATGATGATGACGGCCGGCGTGCGCCAGTTCACGAGGACGGATGACGACGCGCCCGGTTGCGTTGCTTGTATCGACATGCGTCCTCTCCCGTGCTGCACAGCTTCTCGCCAGTGGCTGAATTTCATGACCGTTTAATGCGTTTGCATGAAAAGCCCAAACAGGCGAATTAAAAAAATCGATGGCTCCTGATGCGCGGTGGCGCGAAAGCGGCCGTGCGATTTGACGATTTGTTGACATGAGTCCCCTGGCGACTTTGGCGCGACGATGCTATATTCGATTTGCTCTTATTGAGAATAAGAGACGGCGGTTCGGCGGCGAGTCGCCAGCATCTGAGCTTCAAATCCCCGAGAATGCGGATGAATCCGATCCAGGCGTTCTCTGCGACCCACATATACTCATTTTGAGTATATTAACCGAGCCGGGAGGTCACATGCCGATCACAGCGCTCTATGGTCCCGAAGACATCGCATCAGGTGGTTTGCGCCCCTCTGCAGTTCAGGAACGGCCAGCTAGTGGGCGTGCCGCTACGTCTTCCCCGCCCCGGCCATCATTGCAATGGACGCCCGAGGTCAGGCGGGCGACGGCGCATCTTTATGATCGGGTGAGCACGGTGATTCCGCCCGTCGAATGGCCAGTCATGGCGCCCGTCATCGCGGCCATCAACGAGCTGAAAGCCGCGCGCAATGCGGTGATCCTTGCGCACAACTACCAGACACCGGAGATCTTTCACTGCGTCGCAGACATCAAGGGCGACTCGCTGCAGCTCGCGATCGAGGCGACGCGCGTCGAGGCCGATATCATCGTTCAGTGCGGCGTGCACTTCATGGCCGAGACCGCAAAGCTGCTCAATCCCGACAAGCGGGTGCTGATCCCGGATTCCCGGGCCGGCTGCTCGCTCGCCACCTCCATCACCGGCGCCGATGTGCGGCTGCTGCGCGAACGCTTCCCGGGTGTTCCCGTCGTCGCCTATGTCAACACCTCGGCCGAGGTGAAGGCGGAGGTCGACATCTGCTGCACCTCGTCCAATGCTGTGCAGGTGGTGGAGAGCCTCGGCGCGAAGGAAGTGATCTTCCTGCCCGATCAGTATCTGGCCCGCTACGTCGCCTCGAAGACCGACGTGAAGATCATTGCCTGGAAAGGCGCCTGCGAGGTGCATGAGCGCTTTACCGGGGATGAGCTGCGCGCTTTCCGCGAGGCCGATCCCTCGGTGCAGATCATCGCGCATCCGGAATGCCCTCCTGACGTGCTGGCGGAAGCGGATTTTACCGGCTCGACTGCGCACATGATCGACTGGGTCCGGCGGCAACATCCGCGGCGCGTGATGATGATCACTGAATGCTCGATGGCCGACAATGTGCGGGCCGAGCTGCCCGACATCGAGATGGTGCAGCCTTGCAACCTGTGCCCACACATGAAGCGGATCACGCTCGCCGGCATCCTCGATAGCCTGCTGGAACTTCGTGAGGAGGTCATCATCGATCCCGCCATCGCAGCGCGCGCGCGACAACCGATCGAGCGGATGATCAACTTACGGAACTAATCACAACTCGTTAGGCATAGGCCGCGCGAACAGGACACGAGACACAGCCATGGCGAGAGCGACCGCGAAGACAGCGGCGATTTATCGCCAAAGACAGATAAACAACGATCTATGTCTCTGAAGAAAGACTAACCCGCGCCTGCTTAATCTGACGAACGGCATCTTGCCAAACGACCGGGAACAACGAGACGGATACAGCCATGGATCAGGACCCTCATGATCTGATCGACACCCGCGGAAATGTCGTGATCGTCGGCGCCGGTCTGGCGGGACTGTTCTGCGCACTGAAGCTGGCTCCGCAGCCGGTTACCTTGATCTCGGCCGCGCCGCTCGGCCAGGGCGCCTCCAGTGCCTGGGCGCAAGGCGGCATCGCCGCCGCGGTCGCCGAGGGCGACAGTGCTGAGGCGCATGCGGCCGACACGGTAGCGGTCGGCGGCGGCCTGGTCGATGCGGATATCGCACTCGGCATCGCGCGCGAGGCGGCTGCGCGGATCGAAGACCTGCTCGACTACGGCGTCCCGTTCGACCGCGACGGAAAAGGCCAGCTTGCCGTCTCCCGCGAGGCCGCACACTCCGCCCGCCGCATCGTGCGCGTGCGCGGCGACATGGCCGGACAGGCGATCGTCGCCGCTCTGACAGAAGCGGTGCGCAACACGCCCTCGATCCAGGTCATCGAAGGTCACGCGGTGGAAGCGCTGCTGACCGATAGCGGCGCGGTCATCGGATTGCAGCTTCGCAAGGCCGGCGAACCTGATGCCAAGCCCGTCGTGATCGCCTCGCGCGCGGTGGTGCTGGCAACCGGCGGCATCGGCCATCTCTACGCGGTCACGACCAATCCGCAGGAAGCTAATGGCATCGGGCTTGCGATCGCCGCCCGCGCCGGCGCCATCATCGCCGATCCGGAATTCGTGCAGTTCCACCCAACCGCGATGATGGTCGGCCGCGATCCGGCGCCGCTCGTCACCGAGGCGCTACGCGGCGAAGGCGCCATCCTGGTCAGCCGGCGCGGCCAGCGCTTCATGCTGGCGCGGCACACGCTGGCCGAGCTTGCGCCGCGCGACATCGTCGCGCGCGGCGTGGCGGCCGAGATCGCTGCCGGCCGCGGCGCCTTCCTCGATGCGCGCGAGGCGCTCGGCGACGATTTCGCGGAGAAATTCCCCACCGTGTACGAATCCTGCATCGCTGCCGGCATCGATCCGACGCGACAGCCGATCCCGATCGCGCCGGCCGCGCACTACCATATGGGCGGCATCGCGGTGGATGCGCGTGGACGCGCCTCGCTGCAGGGCCTGTGGGCGGCCGGCGAAGTGTCGTCGACCGGCGCCCACGGTGCCAACCGCCTCGCTTCGAACTCGCTGCTGGAAGCGGTGGTCTATGCGGCGCGGATTGCCGAGGACATTGCGGGCCAGACGATCGCAGCCGCGACGCCCGTTCCCGCCGGCCTCGTCACGGAGCCCGGCGGCGCCGTGCCGCCCTTTGCGCAAAAGGCGGTGCGCGATCTCATGAGCGCGCAGGTCGGCGTCGTTCGCGACGAAGAAAGACTCGCGGAGGCCGTGATCGCGCTGGCGAAACTGGAGCGCGAGAGCACCAGCCTTGCCTTGCGCAACATGGCCACCGCGGCGCTGCTCGTTGCCACCGCCGCCCTCGGACGGCGCGAGAGCCGTGGCGCGCATTGTCGGGCGGACTATCCCGCCGAGAACCCTGCGCTTGCCCATCGCACCATGACGACGCTCGATGCCGCACGACAGGTCGCGGACGAGCTCGCGGCGCGCCCGCGCCCGCAGCGGTCCATGACCGCCTGAGGCGGTGGATGACCGCCCGAGATGATCGAGGTTCACGATGACGCCAAGCTCGCTGTTGCATCCGGATGCGTTCCTGTCGCCGCTCGCGGTCGATGAGGCGGTGCGGCGGGCGCTGGACGAGGATCTCGGCCGCGCCGGCGACGTCACTTCGATCGCGACGATACCGGAATCTCTGCGCGCGCAAGCCCTCATGGTGGCGCGCCAAGGCGGTGTGATCGCCGGCCTGCCGCTCGCAATCGCGACCTTGCAGATGCTCTCACCCGGCATCGAGATCACGGCGCATGCCCGCGACGGCGCGACCGTTGCTGCCGGCCAGCAATTGCTGACGATCCTCGGACCCGCGCGGGCCCTGCTCACGGCCGAGCGCACCGCGCTCAATTTCGTCGGCCGCCTCTCCGGCGTCGCGACCCTCACCGCCGATTATGTCGGCCGCATATCGGGCACCAAAGCTCGCATCTGCTGCACCCGCAAGACCACGCCAGGCCTGCGCGCGCTGGAGAAATATGCCGTGCGTTGCGGCGGCGGTTTCAATCACCGCTTCGGGCTCGACGATGCGATCCTGATCAAGGACAACCACATCGCGGTTGCCGGTGGCATCCGCCCGGTGCTCGAGCGCGCGCGCAGTTTTGCCGGCCATCTGGTCAAGATCGAGATCGAGGTCGATACGCTGGCCCAGCTCGATGAGGTGCTCGACAGCGGCCTTGCTGATGCCGCGCTGCTCGACAACATGGACGTCGCGAGCTTGCGAACGGCCGTGGAGCGCACGCAAGGCCGTCTCGTGCTGGAGGCTTCAGGTGGCATCACGCGGAACACGATCGCCGCGATCGCCGCCACCGGCGTCGACTACATCTCGTCCGGCGCACTGACCCACTCGGCACCCAACTTCGATGTCGCGATAGATATTGAGGCGTAACAGTTGGCGCCGAATCGAGTTCGGACTAAGATCGGCGCCACGCGCACGGCTGTCGTCCTCGCGAACGCGAGGACCCATAACCACCGCTGCCGATGATTTGAACACTCTGGAGCCACAGCACCTGCGAATTACTCCCGCCGGTGGTTATGGGTCCCGGCTCAAGGCCGGGACGACGGAGGAGTTCGTGGTGCGATCTACCGTCTCACCGAGTTCGAGTTGAGCTCGGCCGAGCTCCTGGCTTCCTCAACAAGCTCTGCCGAAAGCGCCGCGGTCTGCGCCGGCGAGCCCCAGCTCGGCGCGTCGCTGCCATCACCCCAGGCCTTCGGGCGATAGAAGGTGTGGACGCCGAACTTATACATCCGCTTCATCTCGGACACCCAGGACGGCCGCACCCAATAAGCGTGGTAGTGCGTCGACTTGCCGACTTCCGGCAGCCAGATCTGGCCGTCGAGCATGGCCTTGGCGATCTTCTTGGCCCGATCCCACATGTCGGGCTCGCGGATCACGTCCGGCGTATTGTCGCAGGCGAAGGTGAACTGACAGGCGAAGTGCCGGTACTTGTTCTGATAGACGACGCCGCACACCGTGGTCGGATAATAGCCCGAGAAGGCGCGGTTGAGCACGACCTGCGCGACCGCGATCTGGCCGCGCACGGCCTCGCCGCGCGCCTCGAAATACACCGCTTCTGCGAGACATTTCTCGGACTTCGCCCGCGTCTTCGCCTCGGTGAGGCCGAGCCGCTCGGCCGGCGTCATCGCACGCTGATTGTCGGCATTGACTTCGCCCTTCGGCGCGATGCTCGAACCGCCCTCGCCCGCCTTTGCGACATCGTCAGAAGCCGATGGCGTCACTCGCACCGGCTTCAGATCCGGATCAGGCAGCACGATCAGCGGCGCCTCGCCGGGCTGCCAGCTTTCCATGCTGCCGGCGACGCCGCCGAGCGACGAGGTGCCGAAATAGAGGGTGGCGGTCTTCACATCGAGGCCGTCATACGACACCGGACCATCGCCGCCAGTTGCAGCATCCTTGACGTCATCAGGCTTGCCGTCATCTGCCTTGGCACTATCGGACGGCGCCGCGTTGGACTGATATTGCGGTAGCGGCGGCGACCGCAACGCCTCGCTCAATTCCGGATCGAGCGCGGTGGCCTGCGCTGATGGCGCGCTCGCCGGCGCATCGCTCGGCGTTGCAGCCGGAATCTCGGCGGAAATATCCGCGGTCTTGGCGCCGAACACGGAGATATTGGAGTTCGCAGGCGCTTGCGCCGGCGTCTCCTCGGCCGGCGCTGTCGGCTCGCCAGTCGCGGCCGGCGCAGGCGGCGTGATCACCAGACGATCACCCTTCAGGGTGCGATCGACCGTGGGAAAGTCGGACGGCTGATACCGCGGCGGCGCCTGCAGCACGGGATTGCGGGGGACGGTGACGTCGGAGCGCGTGACGTTGAAGCTTGCGAGCTGATAGTTCGCGCTCTGCGGCGCCGACGTTCCGATCGGAAGAGCGAAGCTGTAGGTCGCGAGCTGGACGGAGGCCGCGGCCGAGAACACGCGCTTCTGCCAGCGTTCGGCAACCCCGGGCTGGCGGGCAAGCAGCGAAGCGATATCTTGATATCCGGTCTCTGTCGGCATCAATGCGAAGACGCAGAGACCGAATCCGAAGGACGCGAACCGCGCGCCCTTCGGACCGGGACGCATAACTAACATCGATACGCTCAACGCAACGCTTACTTCGGAACAATCGAACGCAGTGCATCCGTGCAATTCGATCGGCTCCCTTGGTAATCTGTTTAGGTTGCCGGGGAGTTAACCCTCGTTGCAGGCGTGAGACAGGCAAGTCGCCAGGTCGTAGCGGAAGCCGCTATCAAAAGGCTTGGTAAACAGGGGCGCGACGAAAACGGTAAACATCCGGTCAATGAGGATGCCGAAGAAAGTTTTTGTGGCTTGCCGAATTCGTGCGCTCGCACCTCGTACACGCTAGGTCGAATTGGCCGACCTCTGAGAAATGAGTTCCTCACTCGATAATGAAAAAGGCCGGCAACACCTGCCGGCCTTTCGTCTCTCGATCGATGCGCGATGCATCATGCCTGGCTTGCGATCTCCTTGCCGAGCGCCGCCTGGGCCGCGGCGAGCCGCGCGATTGGCACGCGATAGGGCGAGCACGACACGTAGTTCATGCCGATCTGGTGGCAGAACGCGACCGAGGCCGGATCGCCGCCGTGCTCACCGCAGATGCCGACCTTGATGCCGGCCCGCGTCTTGCGGCCGCGCTCGACGCCGATCCTGACGAGCTCGCCCACGCCGGTGCGATCGAGCGAGATGAACGGATCGATCTCGAGGATGCCCTTGGAGATGTAGGTGCCAAGGAAGCTCGCGGCGTCGTCGCGGCTGATGCCGAACGTGGTCTGGGTCAGGTCATTGGTGCCGAACGAGAAGAACTCGGCCGTCTCTGCGATCTCGCCGGCCAGCAGCGCAGCGCGCGGCAGCTCGATCATGGTGCCGACCTGATAGTCGAGCTCGACGCCGGTTTCGCGCCTCACCTCCTGCGCCGTCGCATCGATGCGCGCCTTGACTAGGTCGAACTCGGCCTTGGTCGCGATCAGCGGCACCATCACCTCGAGTCCGACCGCCTCGCCGGTGCGCTTCTCCGCTTCGACCGCGGCCTCGAAGATCGCGCGCGCCTGCATCTCGGCGATCTCCGGATAGGCGATCGCCAGCCGACAGCCGCGGAAGCCGAGCATCGGGTTGAACTCCGAGAGCTCGCGGGCGCGGTCGGCCAGCCGGCGCGGATCGGTGTTCATCGCGCGCGCGACCTCCTCCACTTCAGCCTGCGTATGCGGCAGGAACTCGTGCAGCGGCGGATCGAGCAGCCGGATCGTGACCGGCAGCCCCTTCATGATCTCAAACAGCTCGACGAAGTCGGCGCGCTGCATCGGCAGCAGCTTGGCGAGCGCCGCGCGGCGTTCCTGCTCCTGCTCGGCGAGGATCATCTCCCGCACGGTGCGGATGCGGGTCTCCTCGAAGAACATGTGCTCGGTGCGGCAGAGGCCGATGCCCTCGGCGCCGAACTTGATGGCGGTGCGCGCATCTTCCGGCGTGTCGGCATTGACGCGCACGCCGGTCTTACGCACGTCGTCGGCCCAGCCCATCAACGTGCCGAACTCGCCGGACAGCTTCGGCTCGATCATCGGCATCCGGCCGGCAAGCACCTGGCCGACCGAGCCGTCGATCGTAATGACGTCGCCGGTCTTGAAGGTGCGATGGCCGATACTCATGGTGCCGCGGCCATAGTCGACGCGGATGCTGCCGCAGCCCGAGACGCAGGGCTTGCCCATGCCGCGCGCGACCACCGCCGCATGCGAGGTCATGCCGCCGCGCGTTGTGAGAATGCCCTCGGCAGCGTGCATGCCGTGGATGTCCTCCGGCGAGGTCTCGATGCGGACCAGGATCACCTTGCGGCCATCCGCCTGCAGCTTGGCAGCTTCGTCCGACGAGAACACGATCTCGCCCGATGCGGCGCCCGGCGAAGCCGGCAGGCCGGTCGCGATCACGTCGCGCTTGGCGGAGGGATCGATGGTCGGATGCAGCAGCTGATCGAGCGAGGCCGGCTCGACGCGCAGCACAGCATCCTGCTCCGAGATCAGGCCCTCATTGGCGAGCTCGACTGCGATGCGCAGCGCGGCCTTCGCGGTGCGCTTGCCATTGCGGGTCTGCAGCATCCATAACTTGCCGCGCTCGACCGTGAACTCCATGTCCTGCATGTCGCGGTAGTGCTTCTCGAGCAGCGTGTAGATCCGCGTCAGCTCCTTGAACGCTTCCGGCATCGCCGTTTCCATCGACGGCTTGTCGGAGCCGGATTCCTGGCGCGCTTCCTCGGTGATCTCCTGCGGAGTGCGGATGCCGGCGACGACATCCTCGCCCTGCGCGTTGATCAGGAACTCGCCATAGAGCTTGCTCTCGCCGGTCGAGGGATTGCGGGTAAAGGCGACGCCGGTCGCAGAGGTGTCGCCCATGTTGCCGAACACCATGGCCTGCACGTTGACGGCGGTGCCCCAGGATTCCGGAATGTCGTGCAGCTTGCGATAGGTCACTGCGCGCGCATTCATCCAGGATGAGAACACCGCGCCGATTGCGCCCCAGAGCTGGTCGTGCGGATTCTGCGGGAAATCCTTGCCGGTCTCGTTGGCGACCGCTTCCTTGTACTTGCCGACCAACTGCTCCCAGTCCTCGGCGGTAAGGTCGGTGTCGAGCGTGTAGCCCTGGCTGTCTTTGAAAGTATCGAGGATGTCCTCGAAATGATGATGCTCGAAGCCGAGCACCACGTCCGAATACATCGTGATGAAGCGGCGATAGCTGTCATAGGCGAAGCGGCGATCGCCGGAGAGATTTGCCAGCGCCTCCACCGTCTCGTCATTGAGGCCGAGGTTGAGCACGGTGTCCATCATGCCCGGCATCGAGGCGCGCGCGCCCGAGCGCACCGAAACGAGCAACGGATTCGTCGAATCGCCGAAGGTTTTCCCAGTCAGCTTGCCGACATGAGCGAGCGCCTTCTCGACCTGGCTCTCGAGATCCTTCGGATAAGTCTTTCCGTGCGCGTAGAAATAGGTGCAGACCGAGGTCGGGATCGTGAAGCCCGGAGGCACCGGCAGCCCGAGATTCGCCATCTCGGCCAGGTTGGCACCCTTGCCCCCAAGCAGGTCGCGCAGGCCGGCTTTGCCCTCGGCCTTGCCGTCGCCGAAAGTATAGACCCACTTGCCCGGCTTGATCGCAGCCGCCGCGCTCTTAACGGGACTCTTGGCGGGCGCCGGCTTGGCCCTTGCTGCGGTCTTCGCGGCAGCTTTCTTGGGAGACGCCTTAGCCGGCTTCGGGGCGGCTTTTGCAGCGGATTTCGCGGCCGGCCGCGCCGGCGTCTTCAGCGCCTTGCGCGCGGAAGCCGGCGGCGCAGCCTTCTTGGCCTGCTTCGACGGCTTTGATTTCGCTGCAACTTTCTTCGACTTCGCTACCGCTTTGGCCATGAGGTGCTTCGATCCGCGAGTGGGGAGGAGAAATCGCGCGCCTTACACCATTTCGGTGCGGGCGGCGCAAGCAAAACGGTTCCCGATCCAAGGCTTTGGGACGAAATCCAGGCTCTCTAGATGTGAAGCCACCTCAACAGGCCGAGGCCGATCAGACCGTTCAGGATCAAGAAGATCGCAACAATGAAATTAAGCAGGCGGGGCATGATCAGGATCAGGACTCCGGCGATCAGCGACATGATCGGCGACACATGGGCGATGGTGAGGTGCATCGAGGACTCGCTTGGACTTTCTGTCTCGGGAGTTGGAGGGCGGGATGCGCAGGGGTGGAACTCGCCGAGCGACATAGGAGACGCCTATGGCGGGATTGGGTTCCCGCTTCCACCACAATTGCCTAAAATTGTCACGCTTGCGACCGCGGTTTTTGCGGAACGATGGAGAGTGCGGCGCATTGGGGACCGTGTGCCGGCGCGAGCCGGCTTGCAGGAATGAAGGAGTTCGGTCCCATGCGAAACCATCTCATCGTCGCGGCCCTGATGGCTGCGGTCGTGACGCCGGTGGCGGCGCAAGCGCAAGGCTACACGACGGGCGTGTCGCGTGGTGCAGTTGTTGTCGATGAGGACGCAGGCATCGCGGTGGAACAGCGCCCGGCATTCCGCGAATATGTGATCCGCGAGCGCGTGCCGAATTATGCGATCCCGGATCGTGTGGTCGTCGGTACCGTGCTGCCGGAGACCGGTGTCACCTATTACGACGTGCCCCAGACCTTCGGCGCGACACCCTACCGCTATACGGTGGTGAACGGCGAGACCGTGCTGGTCGAGCCGCGCACACGGCGGATTGTTCAGGTGATCGAGTAGGTATCGATGGCAAGTTCCGGGTGTGATGGCATCACAACGATTTGTGGAATTGTCATCCCGCTCCGGCTGATTGATTTGGCATGATCTACCTGCGGGCGCTTCCCCCGACGCCCGCAGGTGAAAAGCGGTCCCCCATTGGATCATGCTTTGCGCTGCATTCGGTCGCCGACGCCCCCGCTAGCGGCCGAGTGTGAAGGCCCTGCCCGGTCCCCCCCGCCGGGCGGGGCTCTTTCTTTTTGGCGGCTCCTTCAGCCCGGATCTTCCCGTCATTGCGAGCGAAGCGACGTGTCCGCCATAGCCCGCAGGGCGACGGCGGAAGCAATCCAGAATCTTGCTGTGGCCTTCTGGATTGCTTCGGCGCTTCGCGCCTCGCAATGACAGCTCAGCCCTCGATCTTGGAGAAATCCGCGACCGCGCGCGTGGCGCTGCGGATCTCGTTCAAGAGCTTCAGCCGGTTCTCGCGAATCTTCGCGTCGTCGTCGTTGACCTTGACCTTGTCGAAGAACGCGTCGACCGCAGGCCGCAGCTTGGCCATCGCTCGCATCGCGGCAGCAAAGTCCTCCTTCGCCACGGCCGCACTCGCCTCCGCCTTCACCTCGCCAATTGCCTTGGCCAGCGCCTTCTCCTCATCGAGCGTGTAGAGGTCCGCATCCGGCGTACCGTCGAAGCTGCGCTTGTCCCTCTTCTCCTCGATCGACAGGATGTTATTGGCGCGCTTGGTCCCGGCGAGCAAGTTCTTGCCGTCGTCAGAGTCGAGGAATTTGCCGAGCGCCTCGACGCGGCGGACCACCATCAGCAGGTCATCCTGACCGCCAAGCGAGAATACGGCGTCGACGAGGTCATGCCGCGCACCCTGCTCGCGCAATTGCACCT
This sequence comes from Bradyrhizobium sp. STM 3557, assembly GCF_045571465.1. Taxonomy (NCBI): domain Bacteria; kingdom Pseudomonadati; phylum Pseudomonadota; class Alphaproteobacteria; order Hyphomicrobiales; family Nitrobacteraceae; genus Bradyrhizobium; species Bradyrhizobium sp. STM 3557. Next base: position 2,550,616 of record NZ_CP120697.1, on the reverse strand, counting down.
TGAGGCGATCGGCGAAGAAGGAGAGGAGATCGGCTGCGAGCTTGTCCGGATCGTCAGCACCTTTGCCTTGCAAACCCGTAAGAGCCGACTTCGCTACCTGCCGCAGCGACATCCTTAGCGCGTTGTCGGTAATAAGCCTGATCACGCCCAGCGCGGCGCGCCTGAGCGCGTAGGGATCCTTGCTGCCGGTCGGCTTCTCATCGATTGCCCAGAAGCCCACCAGAGTATCAAGCTTGTCGGCAAGCGCGACGGCGACCGACACCGGATCGGTCGGCACGCGATCGTTCGGCCCCTGCGGCTTGTAGTGATCTTCGCAGGCTGCGGCGACGGAGGCGTCCTCGCCCTGCGCCAGGGCGTAGTACTTGCCCATCAGGCCCTGCACCTCCGGAAACTCGCCGACGACTTCCGTCAGGAGGTCAGCTTTCGCGAGCTTCGCGGCGCGCGTGGTCTTCTCGACGTCGGCACCCACCAGCGGCGCGATCTCGGCCGCGAGGCGTTCGATGCGCTTGATGCGTTCGGCCTGTGTGCCGAGCTTCTCGTGAAACACGATCTGCTCGAACTTCGGCAGGCGTTCCTCGAGCTTCGTCTTCAGATCAGTCTCATAGAAGAATTTCGCATCCGACAGCCGGGCGCGGATCACGCGCTCGTTGCCTGCTATGATGGTCTTGCCGCCGTCGCTCGCCTCGATGTTCGCGGTGAGAATGAACTTCGGCGCCAGGCCGCCGGTCTTCGGGTCGCGCACCACGAAGCATTTCTGGTTGTTGCGGATGGTGGCGCGGATCACCTCGGCCGGCGTCTTGAGGAACTCCTCCTCGAACGAGCCCATCAGCACCACAGGCCATTCGACGAGGCCTGCGACTTCGTCGAGCAAAGCCTGGTCCTCGACCAGCTCATAGCCTTGCGCGAAGGCGAGCTGCTTGGCGTCGGTGACGATCGAGTCCTTGCGGCGCTGCGGGTCGAGCACGACCTTGGCATCGAGCAGCTTGGCCTCATAATCCTCGAAGCGGCGCACCGAGATCGCCGCGGGCGACATGAAGCGGTGGCCGTAGGTGGTCTGACCGGCCTCGATGCCATCGACCGAGAAGCTGACGACGTCGGGCTCCTCGGTCTCAAGACCGAAGGTTGCAGTGATGGCGTGCAGTGGCCGCACCCAGTTCAGCGCGCCAGGCTTCTCCGAGCGCTTGCCCCAGCGCATCGATTTCGGCCAGGGGAAGGTCCTGATGATGACGGGCAGCATCTCGGCCAGCACGTCAATGGTGGCACGGCCCGGCTTCTCGATCAGGGCGACGTAGAAATCGCCCTTCTTCGGGTCGCGCTGGATCGTGGCCTCCTCGATCGAGGATAGCCCCGTGGCTTTGAGAAAGCCCTGGATCGCAGCCTCAGGCCCGCCGACGCGCGGCCCCTTGCGCTCGTCCTTCAGGTCGGCCTGGCGCGTCGGGATCCCGTGCACGGTGAGCGCAAGCCGCCGGGGCGTCGCGAAGGCCTTGGCGCCTTCATAGACGAGGCCTTCAGCCACCAACTTGTCGGTGACCATGCGGCGCAGATCCTCCGCCGCCCTCGCCTGCATGCGCGCGGGGATTTCTTCGGAGAACAGTTCGAGAAGGAGGTCGGGCATATCTCAAGTCTCTCTGCACGAAGAACCACCCTCCCCTGGAGGGGGAGGGTCGCCTGCAGAAGGCAGGCGGGGTGGGGTGACCGCGATCTCCGTGTGAATGGCTTCGAGCACCGCCTCAGTCCTGGTCATAACGTCGTTGTTCCAAAATCGCAAAACGCGATAGCCTTCCGAATTGAGCCAACGCGTCCGGATTTCGTCGCGCTGGATGTTCGCATCGTCTCCGTGCTGCGACCCATCGACTTCGATAATGAGACGTCGGGCCAGGCAGGCGAAATCCGCAACGTAGGGACCGATGATCACCTGTCGTCTGAAGTGAGTCCCGTCGATCTCGAGCCGCCGCAGTCGGCGCCATAAGATGTCTTCGGCCGCCGTCGCGTTTTCACGCAGTCGTTTCGCGGTTCGGCGTTTGAAATCGCTGATCGGCCGTTTGCCCACCTGGCACCCGCACCCCACCCCGCTCGCCCGCTTCGCGTGCGAGCGACCCTCCCCCTCCAGGGGAGGGTGATCATCTCTTCCATCCACAAGCGCAGAGCCCACCCTCCCCTTAAGGGGGAGGGTCGATTGCTCGTGCGAACGCATGAGCAATCGGGGTGGGGTGACAGTCTATCCATCATAAACAGTATTCCAGCCGAGAGATCACCCCCACCCCGGCACGCATCTCGCTTCGCTCGATCGCGTGCCGACCCTCCCCCTCCAGGGGAGGGTGAAGAGTCAGCCTTTGCGCTCATACCGGCTCACGCCCCGCCTGCTTCGGTGTGCAGCCAGGCCTCGCCGCAGGCCTTGGCGAGCTCGCGCACGCGCAGGATGTAGCTCTGCCGTTCGGTGACGGAGATGACGCCGCGCGCGTCCAGCAGGTTGAAGACGTGGCTCGCCTTGATGCACTGGTCATAGGCCGGCAGCGCCATCAGGTGCTGCTCGCGCTTGCCATCGCGCCAGCCGGCGTCGAGATATTTTTTGCATGCGTCCTCGGCCATGCGAAACTGCTCAAACAGCATCGTGGTGTCGGCGACCTCGAAATTGTGCCGCGAATATTCCCGCTCGGCCTGCAGGAACACATCGCCATAGGTCACCTTCTCGGCGCCCTCGCGGCCGTTGAAGTTGAGGTCGTAGACGCGGTCGACGCCTTGCACATACATCGCGAGCCGTTCGAGCCCGTAGGTGAGCTCGCCCGCAACCGGCGCGCATTCGAATCCGGCGACCTGCTGGAAATAGGTGAACTGCGAGACTTCCATGCCGTCGCACCAGCACTCCCATCCCAGCCCCCAGGCCCCGAGCGTCGGGCTCTCCCAATCGTCCTCGACGAAGCGGATGTCGTGCACGGCGGCATCGATGCCGATGGCGCCGAGCGACTTCAGGTACAATTCCTGAAGGTTCGGCGGCGATGGCTTCATGATCACCTGGAACTGGTAGTAGTGCTGCATCCGGTTCGGGTTCTCACCATAGCGCCCGTCCTTCGGACGGCGCGAGGGCTGCACATAGGCCGCGTTCCACGGCTTCGGTCCGAGCGCGCGCAAGGTCGTGGCCGGATGGAAGGTGCCGGCGCCCATCTCCATGTCGTAGGGCTGCAGGATGACGCAGCCCTGCTCGGCCCAGAATCGTTGCAGGGCCAGGATGAAGCCCTGGAACGAGCGTTCCGGGCGCATATGCAGAGGCAGCGAATCCATCGTCGAGATCGGTCCGGTGGCTGGGAAGCGAAAAAGCGCGCGGACCGTATCGGCGGCAGGGCCGGGAATCAAGGCGACGGGTAGCTTAAATCCTTAGGCGCGATAGACCTTGCCGCCGTCTCGCGAGACGCAGCCAATCGCCCGCGGATCGAGACGAGGGCCGGGTTTCAGCCCGGCCGGTAAGCGCCGGTGACGGGATCGCGGCGGAGCGTCGGGATGTCGCCGGCGCGCACCGCATCGGCCACGCGCGACAGCCGCGCCTCTTCGAGCTCCTGGTTGATCCGCTGCGCGGTCTTATACGCCCAGCGGACCGCAGCAAGCCCGCCCAGAACACCCGCGAATGCGATAAACGGCGGCATCGATCGATCCTCGTTCTCCGTCCGGAAGCGCCACCCCGAGAAAGCATTTTCGCCGATTGCCCGCCGCGGGGCAATCGGCTTTGTTGTGGCGAAATAACGCGCTTCAAACGCGATCAGAATCCGTATCTCGACCATATTGCACGGGTCTCCAGCGCCGAGATCAGCTCCTCCGGCAAGCCGGAGAGGCCACCCAGCGTACCGGCCAGCGAACCTGCCCCGGGCGCCCGCCGTCCGAACAGGCCGCCGAGCAAGCCGCTCGGCGCCGTCACCACCGGCATGGCGACCTTGTCGCCGAAACGGGTGCGCAGGGTGGAGCGGAGATCGCCGATCGCGTCCGCAAGACCTAGCGAGATCGCGCTCTCGCCGGCCCAATATTCGCCGGAGAACAGCACGTCGTCGGTGCCTGCCAGCCGCGCGCCGCGGCTCTCCTTGACCAGCGAGATGAACAGCGCGTGGATCTCGCGCTGGATCTTCTTCAGCCGCGCCACGTCGTTCGGGTCCTCTGGGAGGAACGGATCGAGCATGGCCTTGTGCTCCCCGGCCGTATAGAGCCGCCGCTCGACGCCAATCTTCTTGATCAGCTCGTGCATCCCGAAGGAGCCGCCGACCACGCCGATCGATCCCAGGATCGAGGAGGGATCGCAGAAGATCTCGTCGCCGGCGCAGGCGATCATGTAGCCGCCGGACGCCGCAACGTCCTCGACGAAGATCAGCACCGGCAGCTTCTTCTCCGCGGCGAGCTGGCGAATCCGCAAATAGATCTGGCGTGACTGCACCGGCGAGCCGCCCGGCGAGTTGATCACGATCGCCACCGCCTTGGCGTGGCGCATCGAGAACGCCCGCTCCAGCATCCTGGCAACGCCGGCGAGCGTCAGCCCCGGCCGCAGCGGCGTTACCGCCCCGATCACGCCGGACAGGCGGACCACGGGCACCACCGGCACGCCGCGCAGTCGCGCAGGCAGCATCGCCTTCCACCGCTCGATCAGTCCCGGCTCACTCATTGGCTCGCCGCCGGGTTGTGTCAAATTGTCCGCCATTCCCTTACCTCGAATTAACCACTTTTTATCCTGCCACTGCCATTCAAAGGCTTGGAACGGTCATTGCATTTAGCTCGTTACCAAAATTGGAAGGGCGGCGGAGGAGTCCCATGAAGATCTACCTGCTGATGTTGCTGATCGGTGCTCTCTTCACCGCGATCCATCTCACCGCTGTACCGGAGCGTCGCTCGGAAACACAGCCTCAGTAACGCACAGCCCCGATCAAGCGTTCAGGAGCGCGCATCGGCCAACGCCAACGCCCCCTGCCCGGCCAGCACGGCCGTCACCTCGCGGTCCGGCGCTCCGCTCGCATCAGCCAGCATCACCCCGGCGAGGATCTGGGTCGGCGCCCGGCCGCCCTTCACGGCCCGCACCAGGATGCGGATCGCGGGCCTAGCCGGCCCGCCGTGAACCGGCTGTATAATCAAGCTCCCGAAGCCGCGCGACAACGCCGCCAGTACCTCGGCGAGTCCATCGGACCGCCAGATCATCGTAAGCCCCCCGCCTGACCGGAGAATGCGCCGTGCTGCATGCACCCAGACCTCCAAGGTCGCCGGCGTGGCCATATGCGCGCTGGCGCGGGCGGCATCGGGCGAAGCGCGATGACGCCCGCCGTCGTTGAAGGGCGGATTGGTCAGCACGACGTCGACGCTGTCAGGACCGAGGCCGGCCGCGGCAAAGGCCGCCGCGCCCGCGGCCACGTCGAGTACGGCAACGTCGGCAGGTATCGCGTTGGCAGCAGCATTGCGGCGCGCCAGTTCGGCAAGGCCGGAATCGCGCTCGACCAGGGTGAGCGCGATTCCTTCGACACGCCGTGCCAGTGCAAGGCCGGCGGCGCCAACCCCGGCGCCGAGATCGGCGACCCGGTCGCCCGGGCGGGCAGCGGTCGCGGCCGCCAGCAGCATTGCGTCGTGGCCGGCGCGGTGGCCCGATCGCGGCTGGCGCAGAAGCAACCGCCCGCCGAGAAACGCGTCCTCGGAAATGGCGGCCGCCGCATCACACATCGGGACGCAACTCATGAGCAAGACCGGCATCGGCGAGCAACTGGCGCGCCTGACGATTGTCGTCCTCGTGCACCAGGATCCGTCGCGGCAGGATGCCAAGTGAGCCCTCGATGATGCTCATGTTCTGGTCGAGCACGAGATGGTGAATGTTGGCGCCGTCGAGCAAGGCCTCGATCGCCGAGACCAGCACCATGTCGTTGGTTCGGACCAATTCCCGCAAACGTGAGTTCTCCGTGTTGGCCTGTCGCGCAAGGCCAATGTCAAGGTCCTGTCGAGCCTTGTTCAACCCTTGCCGCATTGCGCCACAGTTTCTATTGTCCGGCCGGACCATAGCAAAAGCGGAGACCAGCGTGGCGGTTATTGTACCTTTCGAGAGCCCATCGGGCGCTTCGATCGATGGGCTGGTCGTGCTGGTTGCAGCCGACATGGAACGGGTCAATGCCACCATTCTGTCGCGGACCGGCTCTGAAGTGACGATGATCCCGGAGGTCGCCAATCATTTGATCTCCTCCGGCGGCAAGCGGCTGCGCCCGATGCTGACGCTGGCGATGGCGGGTCTCACCGGCTACACCGGCGATGGTCATGTCAAGCTCGCCGCCGCGGTCGAGTTCATGCACACCGCGACGCTGCTGCATGACGACGTGGTCGACGAGAGCGAGATGCGCCGCGGCAAATTGTCCGCCCGCATGCTCTGGGGCAATGAGGCCAGCGTCCTGGTCGGCGACTTCCTGCTCGGCCAGGCTTTCCGGATGATGGTCGAAGTCGGCTCGCTGCGCGCGCTCGACATCCTCTCCGCAGCGGCCGCCACCATTGCCGAGGGCGAGGTGATGCAGCTCGCCGCCGCCAAGAACACCGCGACCACCGAGGATGAATATCTCGCCGTGATCCGCGGCAAGACCGCCGAGCTGTTCGCCGCCGCTTGCGAGGTCGGACCGGTGCTGGCCAATCGGCCGAAGGCGGAGCAGACCGCCTGCCGCTCGGTCGGCATGAATCTCGGCATCGCCTTCCAGCTGGTCGACGACGTGCTCGACTATGGCGGCAAGTCCGCCAAGCTCGGCAAGAACATCGGCGATGATTTCCGCGAGGGCAAGATCACGCTGCCGGTGGTGCTGGCATTCCGGCGCGGCAGCGACAGCGAGCGCGCGTTCTGGGTCAAGGCGCTGGAGCGCGGCGAGATTGCCGATGCCGATCTCGATCACGCGATCGGGCTGATGAACAAGCACCGCGCGCTGGAGGACACGATCAGCCGCGCCCATCACTACGGCGCAATGGCTGTCGATGCGCTGGCGCTGTTTCCAGCCTCGCCGATGAAGACCGCGCTGGAGCAGGTCGTCGCGTTCTGTCTGGCGCGGTCGCATTAGCAGTTTCTGTCGTTGCGAGCGAAGCGACGTGTCCGCCATAGCCCGAAGGGCGACGGCGGAAGCAATCCAGAGTCGCGACGGCAGCCTGGATTGCTTCGCCGCTGACGCTCCTCGCAATGACGAATGAATTAGCTCAACTCAGCGTCCCAGCGTGCACCCACCATTCGGGGTGATCGGCCGCGATTTGGCGCCCGGCGGCCTGGGCTTCCGCATCGCTGCCGAAGATCGCAAAGCATGTCGCGCCCGAGCCGGACATCCGCGCAAGCAGCGCGCCGGCGCAGGTGCCGAGCACAGCCAGCACGTCGCCGATGACCGGCTGCACTTTCAGCGCCGGCGGCTCGAGATCGTTCGGCACCCGTTCGAGCACCCTGATCCAGTCGCCAATCGAGGCGCCGGCATCCGGCCAGGCCGGAGCCCGCAGCACGTCGGTGACGCCGACCCGCAGCTCGCCGGGCCGCAGGCCGAGCGCATGGAATACGTCCTTGGTCGCGACCGCCACGCGCGGATTGACCATCACGCTAGGAAGCTGCGGCAGATTCAGCGGCAACAGCTTCTCGCCGACGCCGGTCATGTCGCAGGCCTGCGAGGCGAGGCAGACAGGCACGTCCGCGCCGGTCTTCAGTGCCACCGCGATCAGGGCGGGATCATCAAGCGCGATCTCGTTCAACCGCGCAAGCAACCGCAGCGCGGCCGCGGCGTCGGCCGAGCCCCCGCCAATTCCGGCGGCGACGGGCAGCACCTTCTCCAGCGTGAACGCGCCGACCTGAAGGTCAGGAACGACCTCGGCGAGCAGCCGCGCCGCCTTGAGCACCAGATTGTCCGAGGTCTCGCCACAGGCGTCCGCCAGCGGACCTATCGTGCGCAGGCTGAGCTCGCCGCCCGGCACGAGCGTCAGGCGGTCGGCACAGTCCGCAAAGGCGACGATGCTTTCGAGATCATGGTAGCCGTCGGCGCGGCGGCCAACGACCCGCAAGGTCAGATTGACTTTCGCACGCCCGATCTCGTCGCGCGTGCTCGTATTGGACGTCAACATCGACGTCGCGCCCCCCGACGCCGTTGTCGATCAGCCGCCCTTGCCTTCCTCTTTGCCACCGTTGTCCTTCACATCGTCCTTCTTCTTGTCGGGAGACGAATCGCGGTCGGCGGAGGCTGCGGCAGCGCCGGCCGGATCGTCCGGCAGGCCGCTCTGGATCTTGGCCTCGATCTTCGGCAACTCCTCCGGCTCCGGCTTCAGGTCGCGGGCATGCGCCCACTGGAACTTGGCTTCCAGCTTGCGCCCGATGCGCCAATAGGCATCGCCGAGATGGTCGTTGATGGTCGGATCCTCGGGCTTCAGATCGATCGCGCGTTCCAGATTCTTCACCGCCTCTTCGTAATTGCCGATGCGATAGTAAGCCCAGCCAAGCGAATCCACGATGTAGCCGTCGTCGGGACGCTGCTCGACGGCGCGCTTGATCATCTTCATGCCTTCGTCGAGATTGGTGCCCTGGTCGATCCAGGAATAGCCGAGATAGTTCAGCACATGCGGTTGCTCGGGCTGCAGCTCCAGCGCCTTGCGCATGTCGGCCTCTGCCTTGGGCCATTGCTTCGACCGCTCCTCGCAGATGCCGCGATAATAATAATAGACGCTATTGGCCTTGTCGTTGTTCGGCGGCAGCGACTCGATGCCCTGCGAATAGGTTACTGCGCAATCGGCGAACTTCTTGCGGCCGCGCTCGATGTTGCCGAGCGCCATGATGGCCTCGAGGTCCTTCGGATCCTGCGCGATCACGTCTTTCAGGATCTTGATCGCCTCGTCGCTGCGGTCGGCGCTGTCGAGGTCGGTCGCGAGCTGAATCTGCGCGTTGCGCTTCAGCGGCGAACTCGCCGGCACCCGCTCATAGATCTTGATCGCCATCTGCGGCTTCTTCACCGTCTCGTAGAGATCGGCGAGAGAAAGCAGCGCCAGCGGATGGTTCGGCTGCAGATAGAGCGCGAGCTGCAGATAGACCAGCGCGAGATCCTCGCCGCCGCGGCGGGTCAGGGTGGCGCCGATGCCGTAGAGCGCCTCGGCCGCGCCGGCCTGCGCCGAATCGACCAGCGGCGGCAGCTTCTTGCCTTCCCTGGTCTCGCGCAGACCCTCCTGCACCAGCGGATGGCGGGCGAGCTTCTTGTCGAACGCCTCATAGATCGCGGTTGCCGCGGCCGCATCCTTGTTCCGCGACAGCCAGTGCGCATAGGCTTCCGTGATGCGCAGCATCGAATCGTCGAGCTTGTAGGCGCGCTCGAAGCGGACGCCGGCGTCCTTCTCCTTGCCCGCCAGCTCATAGATCATGCCGGCATGCAGGTCCTTGAAGATCGGATACCATTCCGGGCCGGCGAGCTTGTCGATGCTCGCGACCGCGGCCTTGGAATCGCCGGCGCCATAGGCCGCCCAGGCCGACAGCAGCGTCGCGACCAGATCGGTGATCGGGCCGCGCACCGACTGGTTGATGTTGCTCTGCGCCGCTGCGTATTTCTTCAGCTTGATGTTCTGCACGCCGACGACGAGACGGGCGATGCGGTTGGACTTGTCGACGGTCAGGATGCGCTCGGCGAGCTTGACCGCCTCGTCGACGTCGCCGTCCGCGACCGAGGAGATGAAGGCGCGGTCTAGCAGCTCGCTGTTCTTCGGATCGGTGCGCAGCGCCGAGCGGTAGAACGCGGCCGCGGAGGCGGCGTCGCGCTCCACACTGGCATGACGGGCGGCGAGGTAGCTGCCTGAGGTCGTCAGCGCCTTGAGGTCGTGGATGGTCGGAAATTGAACAGCGGTGTCAGCCGGATGATCGGGCGTTTGCGCGAGGACCGTGCCGGGCAGCAGCATTGCGGCGAAAGCGACGGCGGTCCAACGGTTGCAACGGATTGAGAACATCACGGTTCGCTCTGGTTGTTGGAAATGGCGGAAATCGTCTCGAACACGAACCATTCGGCAGCGTCAAGGCGCCGACAATGCCGTTTTTGGCGGCCAATCGCAAGGATGGCAGGCGATTCGGTCAGACGGGGACCCTTTCGGTCATCTAACCCGCCTGTAAGCGATTTACTATGGCCTTATCGTGGCCGGTCATCCTTCTCGGTTCAACCGGCTCACGCAATCGTGCGTACATCACATCGCTTCGTAATTCGGGCCGCCACCGCCCTCCGGCGGAACCCAGGTGATGTTGCCGTTCGGGTCCTTCACGTCGCAGGTCTTGCAGTGGACGCAGTTCTGCGCGTTGATGACGAAGCGCGGACCCGTCCCCTCCTCGACCCATTCATAGACCCCTGCCGGACAATAGCGAGCCGAGGGGCCGGCAAAGACATCGTGCTCGGAACTCTTCTGCAGCGCCATGTCGGCGACCTTGAGGTGCACCGGCTGGTCTTCCTCGTGATTGGTATTGGAGAGGAAGACCGAGGACAGCCGGTCGAAAGTCAGCTTGCCGTCGGGCTTCACCGCCGGGACCGGCTTGTGCGCCTTGGCAGGATCGAGCGTGGCGCGGTCGGGCTTGGCGTGCGACTGGGTCCCAAACAGCGAAAAGCCGAGCGTGTTGCACCACATGTCGAAGCCGCCAAGGACCACGCCGAGCACGGTGCCGAATTTCGACCAGAGCGGCTTGACGTTGCGGACCTTGTAGAGGTCCTGGCCGACCGGCGAGGCGCGCCAGGCGCTCTCATATTCGGCGAGTTCGTCATTGGCGCGTCCGGCCGCCAGCGCGGCATGAACGTGATCGGCCGCGAGCATGGCGCTGCCCATCGCGTTGTGCACGCCCTTGATGCGCGGCACGTTGACGAAGCCCGCCGCGCAGCCGATCAGCGCGCCGCCGGCGAAGGACAGCCGCGGCACCGACTGATAGCCGCCCTCAGTGATGGCGCGCGCGCCATAAGCGAGCCGCTTGCCGCCTTCGAACACGCCGCGGATCGACGGATGAGTCTTGAAGCGCTGGAACTCGTCGAACGGCGAGAGATAGGGATCGCTGTAGTTGAGGTGGACGACGAAGCCGACCGCGACCAGATTGTCGTCGTAGTGATAGAGGAACGAGCCGCCGCCGGTCTTGTTGTCGAGCGGCCAGCCGAACGAGTGCTGGATCAGGCCCTTCTGGTGCTTGGCTGGATCGATCTGCCAGACCTCCTTCAGGCCGATGCCGAATTTCGGCGGCTCGCGGTCCGCGTCGAGCGAGAATTTGGCGATCAGCTGCTTCGACAGGCTGCCGCGCGCGCCTTCCGCAAACAGCGTGTACTTGCCGAGCAGCTCCATGCCGCGGGTGAAAGAGGATTTGTGCGAGCCGTCCTTGGCGATGCCCATGTCGCCAGTGGCGATGCCGCGCACCGCACCCTGCTCGTCATAGAGCACCTCGGTCGCCGCAAAGCCGGGATAGATCTCGACCCCGAGCGCCTCGGCCTTGCGCGCCAACCAGCGGCAGACATTGCCGAGCGAGCCGACATAGCAATGATGATTGTCCATCAGCGGCGGCATCATGAAGGTCGGCAGCGAGATCGCGCTGCTCTCGCTCATCCAGTAGAATTTGTCGCTCTTGACCTGCGTCTTCAGCGGACAGTCGTCATCGGCGCGCCAGTCCGGAATCAGCCTGTCGAGCGCGCTCGGATCGATCACCGCACCGGAGAGAATATGCGCGCCGACCTCGGACCCCTTCTCGACGACGACGATATTGAGGTCGGCATCGAGCTGTTTCAGCCGGATCGCCGCAGTCAAGCCCGAGGGGCCTGCACCGACGATGACGACATCGAACTCCATGGATTCGCGCGGGGGTAATTCTTCGGTGCTCATGTTTTCGATCTCGGCCCGGTTTCGAGCTTTTCTTGCTTAGAACCCTGTTACGTCCTCTTGTTTCCGATTTTTCCGGACAGGACAACCACGGAAATGCATTCCGTCATGAGGCAATGCAGCGTAAACTGGCCCTGCATGATCCCCGAGCCTCTCCCCAACATCCGGCAATTGCTCGCCTTCTATCTGGAGGCCGGTGTGGACTGCGCGCTCTCGGACGAGCCAGTGAACCGGCTCATCGAGCCCGAAATCGCGCCTGCGGCGGCGTCTGCTGTAGCGCGCGAGACACAGCCGCCGCAACCCGTTCGTGGCGCGCCTGCGATTATTCCGCCCCGCGGCGAACCCCCGCCGCCGCCGGATGCCGCGATCGCCTCGGCGCGTGAGGCCGCGCGCAGCGCGCCCAGCTTGGAGGCGCTGCGCGCGCTGCTCGAGACCTTCGACGGTTGTGCGCTGAGGCAGACCGCGACGCGACTGGTGTTCGCCGATGGCAATCCGCAGGCGCGGGTGATGTTCGTCGGAGAGGCACCTGGCCGCGACGAGGACATCGAGGGCCTGCCCTTCGTCGGCCGCTCCGGCAAGCTGCTCGACCGGATGATCGGCGCGATCGGGCTCGACCGGACCAAGGCCTACATTGCCAATGTCATTCCGTGGCGGCCGCCGGGCAACCGCACGCCGACGCCCCAGGAGACGCAGATCTGCCTGCCCTTCATTCAACGCCAGATCGAGCTGGTCGACCCCGACGTGCTGGTCACGCTCGGCAATCCCTCGACGCAGGCGATCCTTGGCACCCGCGAGGGCATTATGCGCACACGCGGACGCTGGCTCGACTACGACACCGGCAAGCGCACCATCCGCGCCATCGCCACCTTCCACCCGGCCTATCTGTTGCGCTCGCCCTCCTACAAGCGGCTGTCGTGGCAGGATCTGCGGGCGATCGCGAAGGTGCTGGCGAGTTGAGGAAGCGCTGAACACTCCTTGCCGTCATTGCGAGCGCAGCGACGTGTCCGCCATAGCCCGAAGGGCGACGGCGGAAGCAATCCAGAACTGCACGAGAATTCCGGATTGCTTCGTCGCTGCGCGCCTCGCAATGACGGCGGCTTGGATTACGGCCCCTTCGGCCGGACGATGGCCCAGCCGATCCGCAGCACGGGCTGGCGGCCATTGATCATCCAATCGAAGCTGCGCGGCACCTCCGGCACCAGGCCCGGAAAGCGCTGCGCGATGTCGGGCGGCGGCGCGCCCACCGTGTCGTTGGCGCGCCAGATCACGACCCCGCCACTCTCGGCGAATTGGGCTGGAGTCTGCCACGGCGTTCGCTGCGGCGTCGCGTCGAGGAACAGATGCGGACGGCCTCGTCCCAACGCGACCAGTTCGGCAAGCTGCGGATCACCGGCAACGATACGCAGCTTCTGATTGGCGCGACGCTCGAAGCTGTCGATGAAGAACTGCGCGATGTTGCGCGCCGGCATCGCGGTTGCGACCTCGCCGTTCGCAGTCCAGGGCAGCACGATGGACGCGCCGACCACGATGACGGCAGGGATCGCGACGGTGGCGGCCCATACCGCGCGCAACACCCGCTGATGCCGCAGCTGGATCACGTCCCCGCTCGCCACCACCATGGCGAGCCCAACCATCAGGAGCGCGATGCCGGGGCCGCCGAGCACCGTGTCGAGATTGAACAGCGCGGAGATCAGGCTTCCGGCGATCGCCGGCGCCATTGCGAAGCAATAGACGAAATCGCGCGCCAGCGGGCTGACCGGCGGCCGGTAGATGATTGGCGCGTCCCGCTCTCCGCGGCTGAGCCAGCTCGAATTGAGCACGACCAGCACGATCATCCCGGCCATGGCCAGCAGCAATCCGCCGACCAGGCCAAGCCAATGCCTCGCCCGCGCACCGAGCCCGGCCAGATCAGGCAATGGCGGCAGGGCGACGCTGTCGGCGCGCAGCACGAAGATCAGATAGGGCAGCGCCAGCACCAGCACGACCAACAGCGCGAGCAAGGGATCGAACGATCTCATGATCCGCCTGCCCTGCGGAGCCGAGAGCGCAAAGCCGATCAGGAGCAGCAACAGCCCGACCGCCGATGGCGTCGTCAGCAGCAGAAGCCCCGCCTCGATCGACCAGGCGAACCAGGCATTGCGCCTGGCCTGGCCAAGCAGTTGCCAACTATGTAAGAGCAGCGCCGCCCAAAGCGGCCTGGCCAGCACCTCGGGACCGAATTCGAGCGTCGGCGCTCCGAAGGCGGTGATCGTCGTGGTCAGCAGCACGGCGAGCACCGCCTGCTGGCCGCCGACGATCATGCGCGCCAGCAGATAGACGAGCCACAGGGTCGCGGACGACGCCAGCACCGCCAGCAGATAGACACCGAAGATGTGATTGCCGCTCAGGCGATAGGCGATATCGGCGAGCCAGAACGACAGCGGTGGTCCGAGATCGGTGCCGACCTGGTATTCCCTGCCGAATGCAAGCGCGGTGGCGAGATCAGGCGGCGGGCTGCGATAGAACAGCAGCGCTGTTCCCAGCCAGAGCGCGGCCTGGCACAGCAGCACGATGATCACGACCAGCCGCGGCCGGGCGCGGATCAGTTCGACAACCAGGGACGTGAAACGCATGAATGGTGATGCTCGACAGGACTGGCAAAACGGTCGCTCATCCGCCAGAGGCCGGTCGTCCACGCGCCTTGGATCAAAACTGCAAAATCAAGACGCCTGCAGGACCGCGCCTCCAGCGCCCCAAGGAGTGACGCTTCGTGCTGGTTGACTGTAGAAGCCATAAGGCGGTGTCGTGACCGAGGCAACCGGCATCACAGCTCGGCGGCGATTTCCGCCGAGCTGATCACTGTCGTCTCGGCGAACAGGTCGGGCTCAGGCAGGACCAGCTCCGGATGATGCTTGGCGCGGGCCGCGACCACAGGCGCAAACAGGCTGCGGTGATGCACCGACGGGCCGAGCCGGTCGAGCGCGGCGAGATGCTCCGGCACGGCATAGCCCTTGTGCTGCTCGAAGCCGTAGCCGGGGCAATCCTGCGCCAGCGCGCACATCAGCCGGTCGCGCGTGACCTTGGCGACGATCGAGGCCGCTGCGATCGACATCACCAGACCGTCGCCGCCGATCACGGCATCGCAGTTGCATGGCACGTCGATGCGGTCGCGGCCGTCGACGAAGACATGCTTCGGGGCCTCGGGAAGCGCGTGCACGGCACGCGCGAGCGCCCACAGCGAGGCGCGCAGGATGTTGTCGCGATCGATGCGCGCAGGCGAGGCAAAGGCAACCGCAAATGCGGAGGTTCTGCAGATCTTTTCGAACAGCTCCTCGCGTTGTTCCGGCGTCAGCCGCTTGGAATCGCCGAGGCCCTTGGGAATGCGCTTGGGATCGAGCACCACGGCGGCGGCGACGACGGGGCCGGCGAGCGGCCCGCGCCCGGCTTCGTCGCAGCCGGCGACCGGCCAGATGCCCTGCTTCAAGAGCGCCCGTTCGCGGCGGAAGCTCGGCGGCGCGACCGCAATCACGCCCTTCCCCAGCTTCGCCATGGCTTTTGCGACGGTATCCTTCTCTGCGGAGACCTTCTCTGCCATGGCTTTCGCGGCCTTAGCAGGCGCCTTCGTAGACTTCGCCGGCTTTTTAGCCTCCCGAATCATGGCCGGGATCGTGCGCAACCGATCCCGCTGGCGCAACCAGGAACCGTGCGCAATTCCCCGTTATTCCCAGCCCAAAGTTATTCCCAGCCCAAATTCCCAGCGCAAGGCTTAATCCGGCAGATGCACCCGCCCATTGTCCCCGACGTCGATCCCCGGGGCGACCACGATCTCCCAGACATGGCCGTCAGGATCGGCGAAATAGCCGGCATAGCCACCATAGTCTGTGGCCTCCGCCGGCTTGACGAGCCTGGCCCCCTTCGACAGCGCAAAGGCCAGCGCGGCATCGACCTCTTCCATCGCGTGACAATTCCAGGCGAGTGTCACGCCCCGAAAGCCATCTGGAGGCGGCGTATCGGGCAGCGCCGCATCACGCGCGAGCTCCGTCCAGGGATACAGCGCGATCACCGTGCCGCCGGTATCGAAGAACGCCACGGCCTCGCCCGTCGCGTGGAATTTCCTGGCGAAGCCGAGCGACGTATAGAACGCGATGCTCCGCCGCATCTCGCTGACGCCGAGCGTGATCACAGTGAAACGCGGTATAATGGCTTGCTCGTTCATTTGCACACCCCACGCTGCCAATATCGATCATCGAAGCTTCGACTCCACGCCGAGCGAGCCGGGATCACCTAAAACAGGCTGAGCTGCTGACCGCCGCCCTTTGGCCGCACGAAATGATCCGTCGTCAGCTTCGAGCGCCGCTTGTTCAAGCCGAGCTTCTCGCAGGCGATCTCGAAACGGCGGCCGATCATCCAGGCCATCGGCCCGGTGCCCTTCATCCGCGTGCCCCATTGCGAGTCGTAGTCGCGCCCACCACGCATGTCGCGGATCAGCGTAAACACGTGGCGATAGCGATCCGGGTAATGCTCCAGCAGCCATTCCCGGAACAGGTCGCGCACCTCGAGCGGCAGCCGCAGCAGCACATAGGAGGCTTCCTTGACGCCGGCATGGGCCGCTGCATCGAGAATGCGCTCGATCTCGCTGTCGTTCAGCGCCGGGATCACGGGCGCCACCATGATGGTGGTCGGAATACCCGACTCGGCCAGCGCCTTCAGCGCCTCCAGCCGCTTCGGCGGGGTCGTGGCGCGCGGCTCCATGGCCCGTGCCAGCTTCGGGTCCAGCGTCGTCACCGAGATCGCCACCTTGGCGAGGTTCTTCTTGGCCATCCGCGCCAGGATGTCGGCGTCACGCACAACCAGAGCCGACTTGGTGACGATCCCGACGGGATGACCAACCCGTTCCAGCACCTCGAGGATGCGGCGCATGATCTTCCGCTCGCGCTCGATCGGCTGATAGGGATCGGTGTTGGTGCCGATCGCGATCATGCGCGGCTCGTAGCCCGCCGCCGAAAGCTCCTTTTCTAAGAGCGCCGGAGCGTCCGGCTTGACGAACAGCTTGGATTCGAAATCGAGCCCGGGCGACAGGCCGAGAAAGGCGTGGGTCGGTCGCGCAAAGCAGTAGACGCAGCCGTGCTCGCAGCCCCGATACGGATTGATCGAGCGATCGAAGCCGATGTCGGGCGAATCGTTGCGGGTGATCACCTTGCGCGAGGTATCGGTCGCGACCGTGGTCTTGAACGGCGGCAGATCGTCCAGGCTCTGCCACCCGTCGTCGAATGCAATGCGTGCCTCCGCCTCAAAGCGGCCGCTCGTGTTGGATTGTGCGCCCCGGCCGCGTCGCCGGCCCCGTTCGATGGCGACCGCTAGCTCAGGGAAATCCTTTGCAGGATCGGGCGCGCCCGCCGGCTCGGAGGGCACCTGGACCGGCGGGCGCTTGAGGGCATGTGAAGATGCTCGGCTCATGCCGAAAGCGATATCATACCCTTTGAACAAAGCAAGAACAAAAACAGAAAACCGGAACGCAATGCGACCTCTGATCCAGCGCAACAGGGACCATCACAATCCCGTTCTATGATCGCGCGCGGTGGAACGGAGGGGGCGGCTCCACTCTACTCTCCCATGTGAACGGACGTCTCAGCTTTCAAAGCGAGGTCTCATGAACGTCAACGCCCCCCCACAGAACAGGACTGCCGACGATCTCGAATTGCTCGACCGCTACTGGCGCGCGGCCAACTATCTGTCGGTCGGCCAGATCTACCTGCTCGACAATCCGCTGCTCTCTGAGCCGCTCAAGCCCGAGCACATCAAGCCGCGCCTGCTCGGCCATTGGGGCACGACGCCGGGACTGAACTTCATCTATGCCCATCTCAACCGGGCAATCCGCGCGCACGACCTCAACGTCATCTATATCTGCGGCCCCGGCCATGGCGGGCCCGGCATGGTGGCGAATACCTATCTCGAAGGCACCTATAGCGAGATCTATCCGGATGTCAGTCGCGACACCGACGGTCTGCGCAAGCTGTTCCGGCAGTTCTCCTTCCCTGGCGGCATCCCGAGCCACGCCGCGCCGGAAACGCCGGGTTCGATCCATGAAGGCGGCGAGCTCGGTTACGCGCTTGTGCACGCCTATGGCGCGGCATTCGACAACCCAGATCTGATCGTCGCCTGTGTCGTCGGCGATGGCGAGGCCGAGACCGGCCCGCTCGCGGCATCCTGGCACTCCAACAAATTCCTCAACCCGGTCCATGACGGCGCGGTGCTGCCGATCCTGCACCTCAACGGCTACAAGATCGCCAATCCGACCGTGCTCGGCCGCATGGGCGACGAGGAGATCAAGCAGCTCTTCCAGGGCTACGGCTATGAGCCGCTGTTCGTCGAAGGCGACGACCCGAAAACGATGCACCGCGTCATGGCCGATGCGCTCGACGTTGCGCTCGCCAGCATCCGCGCGATCCAGCAGGATGCACGGCAACCGGGCGCCAGGCTACATCGGCCAAGATGGCCCATGATCGTGCTACGCTCGCCAAAGGGCTGGACCGGGCCGAAGGAGGTCGACGGGCTGAAGGTCGAAGGCTTCTGGCGCGCGCATCAAGTGCCGATTTCAGATCCTCGTGGCAAGCCCGAGCATCTGAAGCTGCTCGAGTCCTGGATGAAGAGCTATCAGCCCGAGACGCTGTTCGACGGCAACGGTCGCCTGATCCCGGAACTGCAGGCGCTGGCGCCGCAGGGCCCGCGTCGCATGGGCGCCAATCCGCACGCCAATGGCGGGCTCTTGAACCGCGAATTGAAGCTGCCGGACTATCACGCCTATGCGGTCGAGGTGCCCTCACCCGGCGCCGTGATCGCCGAAGCCACGCGCGAGCTCGGCAAGTTCCTGCGCGACCTCGTCAAGCTCAACGCTGAGACGAAGAACTTCCGCATCATGGGGCCGGACGAGACCGCCTCCAACCGGCTCGATGCGGTGTTCGAGGCCACCGATCGGATCTGGATGGAGGATATCGAGCCTTACGACGTGCATCTCGCCCATGAAGGCCGGGTGATGGAGGTGCTCAGCGAGCATCTCTGTCAGGGCTGGCTCGAAGGCTATCTGCTGACCGGGCGGCACGGCTTCTTCTCCTGTTACGAGGCCTTCATCCACATCGTGGATTCCATGTTCAACCAGCACGCCAAATGGCTGAAAGTGTCGCGCGCGCTATCCTGGCGCCGGCCGATCGCGTCGCTGAATTATCTCTTGACCTCGCATGTCTGGCGCCAGGACCATAACGGCTTCAGCCACCAGGACCCCGGCTTCGTCGATCTCGTCGCCAACAAGAAGGCCGACATCGTTCGCATCTATCTGCCGCCGGATGCCAACACGCTGCTGTGGGTCGCCGATCATTGCCTGCGCACCTATGACCGCATCAACGTCATCGTGGCCGGCAAGCAGCCCTCGCCGCAATGGCTCACGATGGAGGAGGCCGCGACACATTGCGATGCCGGCATCGGCATCTGGACCTGGGCCGGCACCGAGCCGGCCCAGAGCGAGCCCGACGTGGTGATGGCCTGCGCCGGCGACATCCCGACCCTTGAGACGCTGGCCGCGGTCGACCTGCTGCGGCAATCGCTGCCGGACCTGAAGATCCGGGTCGTCAATGTCGTCGACCTCATGACCTTGCAGCCGAAGGAGGAGCATCCGCACGGCCTTGATGACCGCGACTTCGACAGCATCTTCACCAAGGACAAGCCGGTGATCTTCGCCTATCACGGCTATCCCTACCTTATTCACCGCCTGACCTACAGCCGCCACAACCATTCCGGCATGCATGTGCGCGGCTTCATCGAGGAAGGTACCACGACAACGCCGTTCGACATGGTGGTGCTGAACGAGCTCGACCGTTTCCATCTCGCGATCGAGGCGATCGAGCGTGTGCCCGGCCTTGCCGTGTCGGCCGCGCATGTGAAGCAGCAATTCCGCGACCGCCTGATCGCGCATACGCGCTACGTGCGTGCACATGGCGAGGACATGCCGGAGATCCGCGACTGGGTCTGGCCCAATAGCGCGGGCGGCACGACGCCTCGAGAACCGGGAGACTGACCGCCAGCGCTGCGGCGAGAGTCAGCTGCCGCAAAATTCCGCAGCGCAGCGGGGTGCGTTGATTGTGACAAAGTGGTAACAGTGGCCCGCGCTGAAACCCCGAATTGGGCGCCTGAACCGACGATGTCGATTGCATGTTGAGCGTGATCATTCCGACCGAAGGCGCCGAGCAGCCTGCGGTCGCCACATTGTCCGCCTTGGTGCCGGGCGCGGCCGCAGGCGTGATCACTGAGGTGCTGCTTGTCGATCGCGCCACGGATACCAGCGCGATCGAGCGCGTCGCCGACGTTGCCGGCTGCGGCTTCCTTCGTTTCGCCGGCTCGCAGGCGGCTGCGCTCGCGGCCGGCGCCGCGCAGGCGCGTGCGCCATGGCTGATGTTCTTGCCCGCGGGAGCCGTGCTCGATCCCGGCTGGATCGACGAGACCACGCAATTCATCCAGAGCGTCTCAGCGAGCGGACGGCCGCGTGCCGGCGTCTTTCGCTATGCGCGCTCGCCTTATGCTGAAGTGAGCATCCGCGACCGGCTGCGGTCGGTCGTGCGCATGCTGACCGGTCCGCTCGGGGACCAAGGCCTGTTGATCGCGCGCGATCACTACCGGCAGGTCGGCGGCTACAAGCCGAACGCCCGCCGCGCCGAGACGCAACTGCTGCGCCAGCTCGGCCGCTCCCGCACGCTGCTGCGCAGCCGCATCGTGATGATCTGAGCGCTCACAAGATACTTGCCATGGTCAACCAATTAATTGACAATGGCAAAGATCGAGGTGTGCCATGCTCAATCGTCCCCAGACCGTTTCCCAAGCCGACAGTCCCGTTGCCGCCGTTCGTGCCTTCAACCGCTTCTATACGAAGAAGCTGGGCGTGCTCGACCAGCATCTGCTGCAAAGCCCATTCTCTCTTTCCGAGGCGCGCGTGCTCTACGAACTGGCACAGCGTGACACCGTCGCGGCAAAGGAGATCGGTGCCGTGCTCGGGCTCGATCCCGGCTATCTCAGCCGGATCGTCCAGGGCTTCGAGGACAAGGGCCTCATCACCCGCACGCCGCTCGCCGCCGACCGGCGGCAACAGCAGCTTGGTCTCACCGCCAGGGGTCGCCAGGCTTTCGCCAAGCTTGACCGCAGCTCGGACAGCGAGGTCGCAGCGATGCTCCAAGTTCTGGACGATGGCGCGCGCAACCGCCTGGTCGGCGCTATGGGAGCGATCGAGCAGATCCTGGCGCCGGCGAACGCGACGCGGCCGGCCTTCCTTCTGCGCAGCCATCGTCCCGGCGATATCGGCTGGGTGATTTCGCGGCACGGCGCCGTCTACGCACAGGAATACGGCTGGGACATCTCGTTCGAGGCGCTGGTCGCGGAGATCGCGGCGCAATTCCTTCGTGCCTTCGATCCCGACCGCGAGCATTGCTGGATAGCCGAGATCGATGGCGAACCGGTGGGATCGATCTTTCTTGTCAAGAGCACCGATGAGGTGGCGAAGCTGCGCTTGCTGCTGGTCGACAAAAAGGCCCGCGGACTCGGTGTCGGCCGCGCACTGGTGGAGCAGTGCGTCCGCTTCGCGCGCGAGAAGAACTACAAGACGATCGTGCTGTGGACGCAGAGCATCCTCATTGCCGCGCGCGGCATCTATCGACGCGCGGGCTTCCGTCTCACCGCGGAAGAGCCGCACCGCTCGTTCGGTGTCGATCTCGTCGGCGAGACCTGGGAGCTGAAGCTGTGACCACCGTGCTGTCAGTCCGTGGCACCCGAACGGGCGAGCCCGGAATCCATTCATCGTCTGAGCAAGCGGACAGATCGATTCCGGGGCGCTAACGCGCGCCCCGGAATGACAGCCATGGAAATCGCTAAATCGTCGCGCCCTGCGCCTTCGGCCGGCGCAGATGCTCGTCCAGACGCGGCATGATCTCGACGAAATTGCAAGGCCGCGTGCGATAATCGAGCTGCGCGGCCAGAATGCCATCCCAGGCATCGCGGCAGGCGCCGGGCGATCCCGGCAGGCAGAAGATATAGGTCGCGCCGGCAACACCGGCGGTGGCCCGGCTCTGGATCGTCGACGTTCCGATCTTGGCGTGGCTCAGCATGTGAAAGGCGATCGAGAAGCCGTCCATCCGTTTCTCGAACAGCGGCTCGATCGCTTCCGGCGTCACGTCGCGGCCGGTGAAGCCGGTGCCGCCGGTCGTGATCACGACATCGATGCCGGCATCCGCGATCCATGTCCTCACCACGTCCCGGATCGCCTCGATGTCGTCGGTGACGATCTGGCGCGCCGCAAGCTTGTGCCCGGCGGCCGTCAGCCGATCGCTCAGCGTGGTCCCCGACTTGTCGTCGGCCAGCGAACGCGTGTCGGAAATCGTCAGTACCGCGATGTTGAGCGGGATGAAGCTCTTGGACTCGTCAATCGACGCCATCGCGCGCTCCTTACAGCTGATCCGCACCGAACGTATTGCAGGCCTGCACCGTGCCCTGCTGATAGCCCACCATGAACCAGTGCTTGCGCTGCGCCGCGGAGCCATGTGTGAACGAATCCGGCACCACGCGCCCGG
The DNA here is from genome assembly GCF_045571465.1 of Bradyrhizobium sp. STM 3557. Taxonomy (NCBI): domain Bacteria; kingdom Pseudomonadati; phylum Pseudomonadota; class Alphaproteobacteria; order Hyphomicrobiales; family Nitrobacteraceae; genus Bradyrhizobium; species Bradyrhizobium sp. STM 3557. The sequence goes on along the minus strand of NZ_CP120697.1, from coordinate 2,528,216 downwards.
TCGCCTGGCGCTGCAGCGTGTCGTCGCCGATCGCCGACGCTGTCGTCAGCGCCGCATCGATATCGCCTTCCTCGAGGAAGCCCGGCCGCTTCTTCGCCTCGCGATTGACCCAGACGCCCGACAGGCAGTCCGCCTGCAGCTCGACCTTCACCTGCAGCGCGTTGGATTCGGCCTTGCTGCCCGCCTGCTGCTGCAGCCGGGTCACGCGCGGCAGGATGCCGAGCAGGTTCTGGACGTGATGGCCGGCTTCATGCGCGATGATATAGGCCGCAGTGAATTTGCAGGCGTTGCCCGAGCAGCCATGGAAGCGGGTCTCGACCTGACGGAAGAAGTTCGTATCGAGAAAGATCTGACGGTCTGGTGGGCAATAGAACGGGCCCATCGCGGATTGCGCCATGCCGCAGCGACCGCCATTCGTGCTGTTGCGGAACAGCACGATCTTCGGGCCGGTGTAGCGCTGTCCGTTGGCCTGGAAGATCTCGCTCCAGCGGTCGTCGATCTCACCGAGAACGCCCGAGATCATGTCGCCCATCTCGTCCTTGGGGGCGCCGGTCTTGCCGGGCGTGCGCCGGTCGGCCTGGTAGGAGGGCGCGCCGCCATGGCTCACCATTTCTGCGCCGCCGATCAGGATCCGCGGATCGATGCCGAGGGCATAACCGATCAGGCCGAGCACGATGATGGTGCCGATGCCAAGGCCGCCGCCGCCGATCGGCAGACCCATGCCACCGCCTCCCATTCCGCCTTCGTCGCGACGGTCTTCGATGTCGTCGCTGCGACGGAAATCATCGTAACGCATGGCGGCCTTCCTCAATCGATCTTGCACGAACAAAGCGCGAATTGCCTAACACGGCAGACACGTAAAATTTCCAGCGCATTAATCAATAACCCGGCCGGCAAAAAATGCCTAGTGCGCCGAATTGACGTGCAATGCGAGCTGCGTCTGTGGACTTTCCGCGCCGCGCATCAGCGGCAAAACAGCATGAAAATCGACGGCATGACCAAACATGCTGCGTCGTTCGATCGCGGCCGCGCGAGATCACCTGGCGTGATCAAACTGCGCGCAGCGATGCGAAAGATTTTCCCGGTTAAGTCGATTTTTACTTTGCCCGTTCATGGTGTGGGCAGTCGGTTGTTAGGTCCCGCGTCGCCGACAGCGTCGCCTGAGTCAGAGTTCTTGAGTCATGGTTGTGTCGCGTCGCGGGGCGTCTGCAAGGGCGCCCCGCACTAAATTTGAGACACTCGAATCATCCCGCATCATCGTCGGCGACTGCGTCGCCGAGATGTCGAAACTCCCGGCCGCATCGGTCGACCTGGTGTTTGCGGATCCGCCGTACAATCTCCAGCTCAAGGGCGAGCTGAAGCGCCCCGACGAATCGCAGGTCGATGCGGTCAACGACGATTGGGACAAGTTCTCATCGTTCGCGGCCTACGACGATTTCACGCGCGCCTGGCTGCTCGCCGCGCGCCGGCTGATGAAGCCGTCCGCAACGCTGTGGGTGATCGGCTCCTATCACAACATCTTCCGCGTCGGCGCGATCATGCAGGATCTCGGCTTCTGGATCCTCAACGACATCGTCTGGCGCAAGTCCAACCCGATGCCGAATTTCCGCGGCCGTCGTTTCACCAATGCGCACGAGACCATGATCTGGGCCGCGCGCGACGAAAAGGCGAAGGGTTACACGTTCAACTACGAAGCGCTGAAGGCTGCCAACGAGGATGTGCAGGCGCGATCGGACTGGCTGATCCCGCTATGCACCGGCGAGGAGCGGCTGAAGGACGAGGACGGCAAGAAGGTCCATCCGACCCAGAAGCCGGAAGGCCTGCTCGCGCGCGTGCTGCTGTCGTCGTCAAAGCCGGGCGATCTCGTGATCGATCCGTTCAACGGCACGGGCACGACGGGTGCTGTGGCAAAACGTCTCGGCCGGCGCTACGTCGGCTTCGAGCGCGAACGCAGCTATGCCAAGGCGGCGGAGCAGCGGATCGCCGCGATCGAACCGCTGCCGGAGGCCACGCTGGCGCCGTTCATGACGGCGCGCGAAGCGCCGCGCGTCGCCTTCTCCGAGCTGATCGAACGCGGCATGATCGCGCCCGGCGCCAAGCTGGTCGACTCCAAGCGGCGATATGGCGCGCTGGTGCGTGCCGACGGCGCCATCATGCTCGGGGACAAGGTCGGCTCGATCCACCGCATCGGCGCGGTGGCGCAAGGGCTGCCGGCCTGCAACGGCTGGACCTTCTGGCACATCGAGACCAAAGGCGGCTTGAAGCTGATCGACGAGCTGCGTGCCGAAATCCGCTCCGAGCTGGCGGCCGGCTAGGCGCCAGCCCCACTTAATTAGCGCGTGGAGCGGCCCTGGCCGCCATAACGCGCCAGCAGGTCCTCGACCTCATACTGCTCGTCATAGCGAACGTCGTCGTGCGGCACGACCGACAAACGGGCCGTGCGCGGCGGCGCAGGCTCGTTGCGCGAAGCGAAGGCCGGACGCTCATTCCCGACATCGGGCAGTTGCATGTCGTCGATCTCGGCATCGGCCGGCCAGATCTGCCGACGCCGTCCTCCCACGGGCTCGAGGCGGATCCGGCGCCGCGCACGCGCGCGCGCCAGCAACACGCTGGTCGAAAAGCCGGCGAGCGCCACCGCACCGAGGAATGCGGCGAGCCGGGTCCGCGACGAATCGATCGTCGATGCGACCGAGGACGTGCTCGCGTTTTCACTCTCGGTCACGGAAGGCTCTGCCGCGGCCACAGCCGTACTCGAATCGACGCTCGCGGCGGGCGCCGAGGCCGGTGCCGGATCTGCCGCGGCCACGGCGAAGGTCGAGGAATTGCGCGACGGCGCCGCAATCGGCTGTGTCGCGTCGCTCGCGTCTGGCCAGCGCGACGCGACGGCCGACTGATCGGCCGCCGCAGCGCCGCCGTCCGACGGGCGCTGCGTCACTGCACTGCTGTCCGCAGCCAAAGCGGGCATCGTCGCGGCCGAAGCTGTGGTCATTGGTGCCGGCTCGACCGGCGTCGGCGCGACAGCTGCAACGATGGCGTTCTTCGCATCCGTCGCCGGTGCGGCGGGCGATGCAAATTCGGCATGCGCGTCGGCAGCCGCTGGCGACAGCTCTTGATGACGCCGATGCGCGGCCACGGCTGCCGACTTGCGTTCGTTGAGCGAAGCGCCGTGCGACGCCTCATCGCCCAGGTACCAGCACTGGCGCTTGGTGGCCCGATCGCTGCGATAGTACCAGTGCTGGCCGGCCGGTGCCGTTGCCTTCGGCTTGGTCAGGCAGTCGTCGGCAGCGCTGGCTGGGTGGACATGCAACGTTGCCGCAGCAGCACCCGCAACTACGCCAGCCAGAAGAATGCGCGGCGCAATCGCCATCGCCCGATGCGTCATGAAAACCTCCGACGATTCACCCGGCCCCCAAAACGCCGTTTCGACGATGACTTGGTTCGGAATAAGGCTACGCCGGTTCCATTTTTGCCAATCGCGCCGATATCGCGCCTGATTTGATCGGTTCTAATCCGCTTCGCGCCATGTTCCCCTGCTTTCAACAGCGATAGCGTTGTATCGACTGAGACTGCAGAGCTGATGCGCGAGCGACGCATCGTCGCATCCCTGTATCTCCGCATCGCGTGCGAGGCCGATCGACGAACGCGGCAATTGAAATTCCATCGGGTTCCGCTAACGATGCGCGCCTTCGGCGAAAGGTGCGGCCAACCTTCGCCGCCCCCGCGAATGCAACACCGTGATTCGGGAAACGCTGCCATGCTCACGTTTTATTTCAACGGTTCGCCCAATCCGACCAAAGTGGCCTTGTTCCTGGAGGAGTCCGGCATCGCCTATCAGGCGGTCGCGATCGATACCCGCAAGGGCGATCAGTTCAAGCCGCAATTTCTGCAGATCAATCCAAACGGCAAGGTGCCGGTGATCGACGACGATGGCACGATCGTGTTCGACAGCAATGCCATCCTGCTCTATCTCGCCGAGAAGACCGGCCAATTCCTGCCGCCGGACTCGGCGAAGAACCGCGCGCAGCTGCTGTCATGGCTGATGTTCGTCGCGACCGGCGTCGGTCCCTATATGGGCCAGGCCGTGCACTTCAAGCATTTCGCGCCGAAGGACCAGGACCACGACTACGCCCACAATCGCTATCAGTACGAAGGCCATCGCCATCTCAAGATCCTCGACGCGCAGTTGGCGATGCACCACTACATGGTCGGCGACACCTACACCATCGTCGACATGGCCCTGTGGGGCTGGACGCGCCTGGCGCCGTTCGCGCTCGGCGATGACGCGCTCACGAGGTACCCGAATCTCAAGCGTCTCGTCGACGAGATCTCGGCGCGGCCGGCCGCGGCCCGCGCGCTCGCGCTGAAGGAGAAGTTCACCTTCAAGGCCGAGCTGGACGAGGAAGCGCGCGGTTTCATGTTCGGTCATCAGAAGATGAAGGTGGCGTGAGCGCGATCCGCTCCACGCATGAGATGTCGTCGCCCGGCCTTGACCGGGCGACCCAGCACTCCGCGACGCCGATCGTTGATCGCGATGCCGCAGCGGTTGTTAGTTCGTTCGAACGGCAGGTGGAGGACCGAGCGCGGTCTCGATCAGCAAGGTGTCGCAATATTCGATCCATTCCGCGATCCGCCCGGCTTCGAGCCGGAGCACATTACAATAAGTATTGTTGTAGGCCTTGCCGTCACTGGTCGTGTTGCGACCGCGTGCCTCTACCACGACGAGATCGCCTTCCGCGATCAGGCGCACCGGAATGGTGGTGATCCGGCCTGCGATCCGTTCCCTGAGCGGGGCGAACAACTCGGCAAAAACGACCGCCTTGCCATCATAGCTGCGCGACCACGCCCCCGTGCCCATGATGACGAAGCGGAAATCCTCCGCGAGATGGTCCAGCAGCGGTTGCGAATTGCTCTTTGCCAGTTCGTCGAAGACGTGCTGGACTAGTCTCTTGTTCTCGATGGTGTTCTCGGTCGGGCCCATCATGTGTCTCCTCTTTGGCTCAATTCGGCTGCGTCCGCGATGCCGGAAACGGCCCGAGCACCCTCTCGGTCAGCACCGAGTCGCAATATTCTCTGATCTCGACGATCCGCCCCTCGCGCAGCCGATAGATCAGGCAGTAGTCGTTGTCGTACTGCACGCCTGTCTTGGTGCGCATGTCGCCCTTGCCCTCGACCACGACGAGGTCGTCGTCAGCAATGAAGCGCAGCGGGATGGTCCGCCGGCCCTCCGCGAGGAGCGTTGCGAGGTGGCCGTAGAGATCGCGCAGCAATGCCTCCTTGCCTCTGAAGGTCTGCGACCAGGAATATTGCCCTGTCACGGTCATCGTGACGTCTTCGGCGATCGCAGCCAGGTAAGGGGCGCGGTCGCCGGCGGCGGCCCGGCCCAGAAGATCCTGCATCAGTTGCTTGTTGGCGGCGGCGGTCATGGTGTCTCTCCTCCTTAAGGCCTAGACGATCCTGACGCCGCCAGCATCATTCTTCTAATCAATAAAGAATATGATATCTATTCGGCCGATGAATTTAGCCGCGCTCGATCTCAATCTGCTGGTGGCGCTCGACGCCTTGCTGCGCGAGACCAATGTCAGCCGCGCCGCAATGCGGATCGGGCTGTCGCAGCCCGCGACCAGCCATGCGCTTCAACGCCTGCGCGACCTGATCGGGGATCCGCTTCTGGTGCGCACCGGGGCACGCATGGAGCTGACGCCGCGGGCGCTGGCGCTGCGCGCGCCGCTGGCGGAGGCGCTCGACCAGGTGCGCGGGCTGTTCGTGCCCGATGCCTTCGATGCGTCCAACAGCGAGCGGCAATTCCGCCTGATGATGCCCGACCTCACCGTCGAGCTGTTGATGCCTCCCCTGATGGCGAAGGTGACGCAGGCCGCACCCAACATCCGCATCGACGTGGTACCCTGGCGCGGGCCCGCGATCTTTCACGCCGAATTCGCTCGCACCATCGACATGGTGATCTCGATCGGCAACGCGTTTAAAGGCTTTCACCGGCAACTGCTCTACACCGACAGCGATGCGCTCGCGATCCGGCGCGGTCATCCTCTGCGCGGCCAGGCCGAGGACCTGATCGACACCTGGCTGCGCGGCAAGGGACTAGAGCGGCGGATCGCGCTGGTGGTGCCGAGCTATATCGAAGCGCTGCATGTAGCGGCGCGCACCGATCTCGTCGCCTTCGTGCCGCGCCGGTTGATTGCAGCCCTGGCGCGGCAACTGTCGCTTGCAACCGTCACCCCGCCGCTCGATCCCGGAATCGATGAGCAGTACATGTTCTATCCGACCCGCGCGCAGATGGACCCAGGCTCTATCTGGCTACGGACCTTGATGCTGCAGACCGGCCGCGAGCTTGATCGCGGCAGGCGAAACTAGACGGGCGTTTCCTTGAGATCGGCTGTCGATGGCTGGGTTGAGCTCTCGCCATCTCCAACGCCATCGTGCTCCGCGCAGGCGGAGCACCCAGCAGTCCGCGACAGACGAGATGGAACCGAACGTTACGGCGCACCAGATCGTCCGCATTCGCGGACGATGGCAGCGGGAGCCTATATAGCGGGAGCCTATATAGCGGGAGCCTATATATGGACCGTGACTCTGGAAACGGTCGTCTAGGTCTGCTCCGCGAGCGCCTTCTTCACCGCCGCACGCTCTGCCATGCGCCGGTGATGATCGGCCAGCTTCGGAAACTTGGCGATCTGGACGCCGTCACCTTCGAGCCAGGTCGCGATCGTGTAGAGATAGGGATCGCAGATCGTATACTGCTCGCCCATCACCCATGGGCCCTTGAACATCTTATTCTCGATCAGCGTGAAGCAGGCGCCCATCGTCTCCGGCACCTTGCGCTTCATGTCAGCAAACGAACTCTCCTCGCTGGCCCAGCGGCTGCCGCGCACTCTGTGCGCATGGGCGACATGGACCGTGGAGCAGAGATAACTGTTGAACGACTGCACCTGCGCAAACGCGAACGCATCATCCACCGGCGCGAGCCTCGCCTTCGGGAAGCTCTGCGCGATGAAGGCGAGGATCGCCGGCGTCTCGGTCAGGATACCGCCGTCGGCCGCGAGCGCGGGCACCCTGCCCTTCGGATTGATCGCGAGATAATCCGGACTGTTCTGCTGGTTGGTCTTGAAGTCGATCCGCTCGACCGTGTAGTCGGCGCCGGCCTCGGCCAACGCGATGTGCGATGCGAGCGCGCAGGTCCCTGGCGCGAAATAGAGCTTGAGCATGGCGGCGATCCTTACGAGAACGCCGTCAAACTAGCGACGCTCCGTGCCGCCGTCCATAGCGCACTGCTGAGGAGCAGCCCTTTGCGACTGCGAAGTGTATCACTGCTCAGCGCAGCGCCCGTGCACTCTCGAGCAGCCGCGCATTGGCGGTTGCGGTTGCGATCGGTTGACCGTCGGCGCGGTCGAGCCGTCCTTCCATGAACGCGATGGTCCGGCCGAGCTGGATCACCCGCGCCTCGCCGATGATCGGACCAGGTTCGGCGGGGGAGATAAAGTTCACGGTCATGCTGATGGTCGCTGTGTAAAGTCGCCCGTCCGTCATCGCGAACACGGCGGGCCCCATCGTGTCGTCGAGCATAGCCGAGAGGATGCCGCCCTGGATAAATCCAGCCGGGTTGCAGAACGCCGCGCTGCCGTCGAATCCAACGCAAATCCAGCCTTCCGCGGGTTTCACATCCAGCACACGCCAGCCGAGCAGCTTGGCGCTTGGCGGAGCTTCGATGCCGTCGAGTGCCGTCTTGATCATGGACGTCCTCCCTATCCGTCCTTGATACTAATTCCCTGCTGCTGCCAACGTGATGTCAGTAGCGCTCGCCAAGCCGCGCCAACCGACGCCGCATTATCCGGGCTTCAATCCACCATCAGCCCGTGCGCGACCACCTTACGCATCACGTTCGGCAGCGCTTCTTCCGCGAGGGTTGCGACGGGCACGAAACGCATGCCCGAAGGCGCTTTGGTTCGCGCGGGCACCTGCGCCGTGTAGACCACGAGCTCCAACGGAAAATGTGTGAAGACGTGGGTGACGACGCCCGCTTTACGATGCCAACGTGTCATGGCTGGCAGCCTGGGCGCCTGCGCCAACGCCGCATCATCTTCCTGCGCGGCCAGCCAGTCCGAGCCCGGCACCTCGGTCATGCCCCCGAGCAAGCCCTTCTCCGGGCGTGAGCGCACCAGCAGCTCATCGCCGCGGGTGACGACGAAGGCGGCACCGCGCCGGAGCGCACCGGTTTTCTTCGGGGCCTTGCGCGGAAAGGTTTCCTGATCCCCCCGCGCCCGCGCCGCGCAATCCTCAGCAAATGGACAGAGTGCGCAGGCCGGCTTCTTCGGCGAGCAGATCGAGGCGCCCAGGTCCATCAGCGCTTGCGCGCTGTCGCCCGCCCGGGTCGGCCCGAGCAGCGTGGGCGCCAGCTCCTGGATGCGCGGCTTGGCCCGCGGCAGCGTCTCCTCGACCGCGAACATCCGCGACACAACGCGCTCGATATTGCCGTCTACGGGCATCGTGCGGCGGTCGAACGCGATCGCCGCGATCGCAGCCGCCGTATAGGGACCGATCCCCGGCAGCGCCCGTAGCCCCTCCTCGGTGTCCGGAAATCTGCCGCCGTGATCGCGCAGCACCGCGACGGCGCAGGCATGCAGGTTGCGCGCCCGCGAATAATAGCCGAGCCCGGCCCACATCCGCAGCACATCGTCCAGCGCAGCGCGGCCGAGCGCCGCGACATCCGGCCAACGCGTGATGAACTTTTCGAAATACGGCCCGACCGCTTTGACCGTGGTCTGCTGCAGCATGATCTCCGACAGCCAGACCCGGTATGGGTCCGACCGTTCGCCCGCCGCCGCGCGCCACGGCAGCCGGCGGCGATGCCGATCGTACCAGGCGAGCAGCCGTGCGGGGCGGTCAGCGCTCGCCGTGTCATTCTCGGGAGATTTGCGTTTCGTACGAAGGGCGGGTGACACCATTCTTGCAATTTAGTACGTCAAGCCGAACATGATCACCGTCTTGCCCGCGTCTGGCGTGGGCATCCACGGCTTTCTTCGGCGCGCGCCGACCAAGTTCCGGCGCGTCCGGAGATGCAACAAGGGTTGACGATGTCCAAGCCCGGCCCGATCAGCGCCAAGCCCCTCTCGGTAATGATGGGCGACGTGCTCACGGCCGCCTATGCCAAGCAGGGATTCGCGTCCCGCGAGCTCGTCACGCGCTGGTCAGAGATCGCAGGTCCGCAGATCGCGGCGCATGCCGAGCCCCTGAAGATCCAATGGCCCCGTCCGGTCGACGGGCAGCCACAAGACCCGGCCACCCTGGTGCTGCGGGTCGAAGGGCCGATGGCGCTGGAGATCCAGCATTCCTCGGACGTTATCCTGGAGCGGGTCAATCGCTTCTTCGGCTGGCATGCGGTGGGCCGGCTCGCCTTGCGACAGGGTCCGTTGTCGCGCCGGCCGAAGCCGAAACGGCCGACGCCGCCCGATCCGGCAGCGGTGGCGAAGGTCGCCAAAACTCTCTCGGCGGTCGAGGATGACGCGCTGCGCGACGCGCTCGCCCGACTCGGTGCCTCCATCAAGCGAAATTGACGGCCCATACGGTCCTTGTTGCGGGCCGGCATTGCCACATCTTCGGTTTCAAGCTAGCCAAATGCCCGCCTTTTGAGTGTTTTGCGCGCGAAAAGCGCCAATCCGGGAGAGAACCCTTGATCATCACCCGCCGCGCCTTCACTGCTGCCCTGTCCCTGACTGGTCTTGCCGCTTTGGCCGGCCTGTCGCCGCTGCGGCTGATCACGGAAGCAATGGCGCAGAGTGCCGCCGACGTTGCCAAGCCGGTGTCGCTGCCGGACATGGCGCTCGGCCCGGCAGACGCAGCCGTGACCATCACGGAATATGCCTCGATGACCTGCCCGCACTGCGCGGCCTTCAACAAGGAGGTCTTCCCGAAGCTGAAGTCCGAATACATCGACACCGGGAAGATCCGTTACATCTTCCGCGAGTTCCCGCTCGACATCAAAGCCGCGGCCGGTTCGATGCTGACGCGCTGCATCGCCAATGGCGACCCGCAGAAATATTTCGCAGTCACCGACATGTTGTTCCGCTCGCAGAACGACTGGGTGGTCAAGAACACCACCGAGACGTTGACGCGAATCGGCAAGCAGGCCGGTCTCAGCCAGCAGCAGGTCGAGGCTTGCCTGAAGGATCAGGCCCTGCTCGACAAGATCGCCGCCGACCAGAAATACGCCAGCGACGTTCTTAAAGTGGATTCGACGCCGACCTTCTTCATCAATGGTGAGAAGATCAAGGGCGAGACCTCGATCGAAGAGTTCGAGAAGAAGATCAACCCGCTTCTGAAGAGCTGATGCGCCGATCGCGCGGTTAGCACGTTGCACGGCATAAGGCCTTGATAAAAATGCCAAAGCAAAGCGGCTCGAACAGCGATGTTGCGGGCCGTTTACTTGATTCGGGTTCCGCGCGACTCGCGGGCCACAGTTCCCGATAAAGCCTTGGAAAAGCAGTTCCGGCGGGTTGCCCTGAAGCGCCGCCGTCGCCATTGTCGCGGCCAGATGAGGCGCCCGAAAGCGACTCGGCCACTTTGACATCACCATCCATGGTATTGTCACGGCAGGGAGATTCGTTTCCCGCCAACAGAGAATCTGTGCATGAAACTCACGCGTCTTCGTCTCCACGGTTTCAAGACGTTCGTCGAACCGACTGATTTCGTGATCGAACCGGGCCTCACCGGCGTGGTCGGTCCGAACGGCTGCGGCAAGTCGAATCTAGTCGAAGCGCTGCGCTGGGCGATGGGCGAGACCTCGCACAAATCGCTGCGCGCCGCCGACATGGACGCGGTGATCTTCTCCGGTTCCAACACCCGTCCCGCGCGCAACCACGCCGAAGTGGTGATGACGATCGACAATGCTGATCGGACCGCGCCGGCCGCCGTCAACGACAAGGACATTCTGGAGATCTCGCGCCGGATCGAGCGCGAGGCGGGTTCGGTCTATCGCATTAACGGCCGCGACGTGCGTGCGCGTGACGTGCAGATCCTGTTCGCGGACGCGGCAACCGGCGCGCGCTCGCCGGCCCTCGTCCACCAGGGCAAGATCGGCGAGATCATCCAGGCCAAGCCGGAGCAGCGCCGCCGCGTGCTGGAAGACGCGGCCGGTGTCGCCGGCCTGCATGCGCGCCGCCACGAGGCCGAGCTGCGCCTGAAGGCAGCCGAGACGAATCTCACCCGCGTCGAGGACGTCATCGGCCAGCTCTCCGGTCAGATGGAAGGGCTGAAGAAGCAGGCCCGGCAGGCAATCCGCTATCGCGAGGTTGCCGCCAAGGTGCGCAAGGCCGAAGCGACACTCTATCACTTGCGCTGGATCGGCGCCCATGCCGACCTCAACGAGACCGCCCACGCACACGATGTCAGCGTCCGCGAGATGGCGGAGCGAACCCGCGAGCAGGCTGAATCCGCACGTATCCAGGCGATCCGCTCCGCGCATCTTCCCGCCCTGCGCGATGCCGAAGCCCGCGCAGCGGCGACCCTGCAGCGGCTGAAGAGCGCGCGCGACATCCTCGACCGCGAGGAGCAGCGCGCCAAGGAGCGCACCGGCGAGCTCGACCGCCGCCTGATGCAGCTGACCGCTGACGTCGCGCGCGAGCAGCAGCAGACCCAGGATGCCCAGGTCGCGCTGCAGCGGCTGGAGAGCGAAGACGCGGAGCTGAAGGAGGAGATCAAGGCGCGCGTCGAGATGCGCAGCGGCGTCGACGAGCGCGTCGCCGAGGCCGAAGCCAGCCTGGCTGAGACCGAGCGCCGGTTCACCGAGCTGACCACGCAACTCGCCGACCTCACCGCCAAGCGCAACCAGCTCGAAGCCAATGTGCGCGGCCATCGCGACCGGCTGGCGCGGCTCGACCAGGAGATCGCCTCCGTTCAGGCCGACGAACAGCGACTGGTGCAGGAGACCGCGCATCTCGGCGACCTTGATGCGCTCGCCGCCGCGCTTGAGGCCGCCGAGGAAGCCGTGGCCGTGTCCGAAGGGGCGGCGCAAGCGAGCGAAGCCGCGCAGGTGGCCGCCCGGCAAAAGCTTGAGGCCTCGCGCGCGCCGCTGGCGGAAGCCGACAAGCGCGTGCAGCGGCTCGAGACCGAAGCGCGGACCATCTCCAAGATGGTCAACAGCGAGACCAAGAATCTGTGGCCGCCGATCATCGACGGCGTCACCGTCGCCAAGGGTTATGAGAAGGCGTTCGGCGCCGTGCTCGGCGACGATCTCGACGCGCCGGTCGATCCGTCGGCGCCGATGCGGTGGACCATCGCCGGCGCGGAGGGGACCGATCCCGCGCTCCCCGAGGGCGTCGAGCCGCTCGCTGCGCATGTGCAGGCACCGCCGGAGCTGGCGCGACGGCTGGCGCAAATCGGCGTGGTGCCGCGCGAGCGCGGCGCGCAGCTGGTATCGCAGCTCAAGACCGGACAGCGGCTGGTGTCGCCCGAGGGCGACGTCTGGCGTTGGGACGGCTTCATCGCCGCCGCGCATGCCCCGACCGGCGCAGCGCGGCGCCTTGCCGAGCGTGCGCGCCTGATCGACATCGAGGCCGATCTGGAGCAGGCTCGCATCGATGCAGCGAACCGCCGTCAGGAATTGGAGACCGCCGAGCGGGACGTCCAGGCCGCCAGTGCCGCCGAAAGCGCCGCGCGCGAGGCCTGGCGCGCTGCGCAGCGCGAGGTCAACGCCGCGCGCGAGCGCCACGCCAATGCCGAGCGCGAGATCAACCGCCATGCGGCGCGCAAGTCGGCACTGACCGAGGCGCACAGCCGCCTCGCGCTCGACCGCGAGGAAGTCGCAGAGGCGCATCAGAGCGCAATCGAGGCGATCGAGGAATTGCCGCCGACAACCGAGGCCGAGGGCCAGCTCTCGGCGGTGCGCGCCGAGATCGAGGCCAAGCGCCGCGCCGCCGCCCAGGTGCGTGCCGAGGCGCAGGCGCTGGCCCGCGAGGCCGAGCTCGCCGATCGCCGCGTGCAGGCGATCATCAAGGAGCGCAACGACTGGCTGGGGCGCATTCACGGCGCCGGCTCGCAGATCTCGACCATCGAGGAGCGCATCGCCGAGGTGCGCGAGGAGCGCGCGGAGCTGGAGAACGCGCCGCAAGTGTTTGCGGAGAAGCGCAGCGCGCTGATCGATGAGATCGGCATCGCCGAGGGCGAGCGCCAGGTCGCGGCCGATGCGCTGGCCGCGGCCGAAACCGAGATGGGCGACACCGATCGGGCCGCCAAGGCCTCGCTGGAGGCGCTGTCGCGTGCGCGCGAGGCCGCGGCCCGCGCGGAGGAACGGCTGGAAGGCGCCAAGCGCCGGCTTGCTGATGTCGAGCGCGAGATCCACGACATGCTCGAGGTCGAGCCGCAGGCCGTGGCGGCCATGGCCGAGATCGGGCCGGACACGCAATTGCCGCCGCTGCACGAGATCGAGGACAGCCTCGACAAGCTGCGCCGCGACCGCGAGCGGCTGGGCGCGGTCAACCTGCGCGCCGAGGAGGAGCTAACCGAGGTCGAGGGCCAGCACACCGCGCTGACCACCGAGCGTGACGACCTGGTCGAGGCTATCAAGCGGCTGCGCCAGGGTATCCAGAGCCTCAACAAGGAGGCGCGCGAGCGCCTCCAGGCCTCGTTCGAGAGCGTCAACAACCACTTCAAACGCCTGTTCACCGAGCTGTTCGGCGGCGGCGAGGCCGCGCTGCACCTGATCGAGAGCGACGATCCCCTGGAGGCCGGCCTCGAGATCATCGCCAAGCCGCCGGGCAAGAAGCCGCAATCGCTGTCGCTGCTCTCGGGCGGCGAGCAGGCGCTGACGGCGATGGCGCTGATCTTCGCGGTGTTCTTGACCAACCCCTCGCCCATTTGCGTGCTGGACGAGGTCGACGCGCCGCTCGACGACCACAACGTCGAACGCTTCTGCAACCTGCTGCACGAGATGAAGGCCTCGACCGAGACCCGCTTCATCATCATCACGCACAACCCGATCACGATGGCGCGGATGAACCGCTTGTTCGGCGTCACCATGGCCGAGCGCGGCGTGTCGCAACTGGTGTCGGTGGCACTCGACGAGGCCGTGAAGATCCTCGACCAGCAGGTCGCGTAATTGCAGGCCGTCATTCCGGGGCGACGCGTCAGCGTCGAACCCGGGATGGTGACGCGGGAGGATGGTAAGCCGTGATCCCTCCCGATCTTCCCGCTGCGCTGAAGGCGATGCTCGAAGCCAAGCTCCATGGCCTGCCGCGCCAGGACGCTGCGCAACGGGCGGCGCGCATTTCGCAGGCCTATCGCGGCGGTGGGACCTCGGGCACCATCACGACTGAGGCTGACGCGCTGGCCTATGCCGTGGTGCGGATGCCCGCGACCTATGCTGCGGTCGCGGCCTGCCTGAATGCGCTCACCGAACTGCGGCCGGACCTTGCGCCGACGGCGCTGCTCGATGTCGGCGCCGGGCCGGGCACGGCGGGCTTTGCTGCAGCGGAAGCTTTTCCCTTGCTCGCATCCGTCGCCGCAGTCGACGCCAATCCGGTATTGCGAACGCTCGCCTTGGAGCTGGCTGACAGCACAAGCCGGCTCGGCCATCTGACCTACACGCTCGGTCCGGCACATCAGCAGATCGCGCGCACCGATCCCGCGGATCTCGTGATCGCGAGCTACATGATTGGCGAGCTTCCCGATGCTGAGCGAGCCGCCCTTGTCGATGCGTTGTGGGCGAAGACGGCCGACACACTCCTGCTCATCGAGCCTGGCACGCCGGCGGGTTATGCCCGCATCATCGCTGCGCGCACGCAACTGATCGCAGCGGGCGCGCATGTCGCGGCACCCTGCCCGCATGACCAGCCCTGTCCGCTCATCGCGCCCGACTGGTGCCATTTCGCGCAGCGCCTGGCCCGCTCGCGCGCGCATAAGCAGGTGAAGGAAGTGGACGTCCCGTTCGAAGACGAGAAATTCATCTATGTCGCGCTGACACGAGCCCCTATCGATCGACCGGCGGCCCGGGTGCTGGCGCCGACTGTCATCACCAAGGTGGCCGCGACGGCCAAGCTTTGTTGTGCCGATGGCACGTTGCAGATCGCCAGCGTGCCTCGCCGCGACAAGCAGGCCTTTGCCGCCGCTCGCCGCTGGGATTGGGGTGATGGCGTGGTTACCAAAGGGTAGATCGGCTTCGGTTTTGCGATACCGATTCACGTTCGGATCGGTACCGGCCTGCAGCAGATTCCCGCGCCTGGTTAACGCCGGTGCGCAATTTTCCGCATTTTGCGGCCCGGATCTGCAACCTGAAGCTAAGTCCTCTTCGCCATTGTGCGTCGCATTAGATGCAGGTTGGGGAACAGGATGTTCAGGATCGCGATCATTGCAGCCGCCGTGCTGCTCTCGGCCGGAAGTGCGCTGGCCAATGGGCATGAGTCGTCGGCGCCGCCGCCAGCGCCCAAACAGGAAGGTCCGCCGGCCAAGGCTATCGTCGGGAAGCACGGCCCGGTGCTGGTCGATCCCAAGGGCATGACGCTGTATTATTTCGAACGCGACGACAGCGGCAACAAATCGGCCTGCAATGACGCCTGCGCAGAGAAGCGCCCGCCGCTCGCCGCCGCGGATAATGCCATCGCCACCGGCGACTTCACGGTGATCACCCGCAACGATGGCAAGAAGATGTGGGCCTATCGCTATCGCCCGCTCTACACGTCGCAAAAGGACACCGCGCCAGGCGACACCAACGGCGATGATCCCACCCAGCTCTGGCACATCGCCCGGCCCTATTGAGGAAGGCGCCTGCCGCTTTCCGCGCCGATACCCGGGGTCCGGACGATCAGGGGCCATTGAACGCGTCAGCCCGCTGCGGCGACCAACGGGCGCGGCCGGCGCGTGATTGAAGCTGGCTGGCGGCGCCGATAACCTCCTGCCGCGTCCCGTCCCTCCCGCATCTCTTCGGAGCCCTCCATGTCCGGCTGGATCATCCTCGGCATCATCGTTGTCGTCGTGCTGTTCGCCATCGGCGCTTACAACCGGCTGGTCACGCTCAGCCAGCGGGTCAACCAAGCCTTTGCCGACATCGACGTGCAGCTCAAGCAGCGTCACGATCTGATCCCGAACCTGGTCGAGACCGTGAAAGGCTATGCCGCGCATGAGCGCGGCACGTTGGACGACGTCATCAAGGCTCGGAACGCCGCGATGTCGGCGCAAGGACCGGCGCAGGTCTCGGCCACGGAGGCCCAGCTGTCCGGCGCGCTCGGCCGACTGATCGCGCTGTCCGAGGCCTATCCCGACCTCAAGGCCAACGCCAATTTCCAGCAGCTCGCCAACGAGCTCTCCGACCTCGAGAACAAGATTGCGGCCAGCCGCCGCTTCTTCAACAATGCCGTGCAGGAGTACAACACTGGCATCCAGCAGATGCCGGCGGTGCTGTTCGCCGGCATGTTCGGCTTCACCCGCAAGGATTTCTTCGATCTCGGCACCAGCCGCACCGAGGTCGAGGCCGCGCCCAGCGTGAGATTCTAAGCTTAGGTCCTCCACGGTCACGGGCAGCGTTGCATGGCCGCCTACGGTCTCTACACGCACATTGCATCGAACAAGACCCGTTCGACGCTGCTGCTCGGCGGCCTGTTCGTGCTGATTTACGTGCTGGTCTATGCCGGCGCGCTGATCGCGGAGGTGATGATCCGCTCCGATGCGACCGTTGGCTATTATCTGCGCGCCGCGCTCAACGATCTGATCAAGGCCCTGCCCTGGGCCACGCTCGGCACTGCTGCCTGGATCGTGATCGCCTATTATTTCCACCAGTCGATCATCGATGCCGTGACCGGCGGCGAAGCGGTGACCCGGCAGCAGCAGCCGCGGCTCTACAATCTCCTGGAAAACCTCTGCATCTCGCGCGGCATCCCGATGCCGAAGCTGAAGATCATGGACAGTCCGGCGCTGAACGCCTTCGCGACCGGACTGAACCAGCGGCAATATGCGGTCACCGTGACCACCGGCCTGCTCGCGGCGCTGAACGATCAGGAGATCGAGGCCGTGCTCGGCCACGAGCTCACCCATATCCGCAATGGCGACGTCCAGATGATGGTGGTTGCGGTGATCATCGCCGGCGTGGTCGGCTTTTTCGGCGAATTGTTCTTCCGCCTGTTGACCAACATGTCTTGGGGTGGTGGCTGGGGCGGCGGCTGGTCCGGAGGTTCGTCCCGGCGCTCGTCCTCCTCGGACTCCGACCGCAAGGGCTCCGGTGGCGGCGCGCTCGTGGCCGTCATCATCGCGGTGGTGCTGATCGTGCTGGCCTGGCTGCTGTCGCAGGTGGTCAAGCTCGCGCTGTCGCGCACCCGCGAATATCTCGCCGATGCCGGATCCGTGGAATTGACCAAGAACCCGGACGCCATGATCTCGGCGCTGCGCAAGATCGAGGGCCGCGGCGAACTGCCGGGCGCCACCTCGGCCGTGATGGAATTGTGCGTCGATAATCCGCGCGAGGGCTTTGCCGACCTGTTCGCGACCCACCCGTCGGTCGAGCAGCGCATCCAGGCGCTGGTGAAGTTCGCCGGTGGTCGCGATCCGGGTCCGCTGGCCCTGCCCGAACCGGACGCGCCCACCGGAACGCAGAGCGAGCCAACGCCGGACACCGATTCGCCGCCGCCGCTGCCGTCCGGGCCGTGGGGCGGTTCCCAGCCAACTGCGGCGGATCCGCCGCGCCAGGGTCCGTGGTCTGATCCTGCGCGCGACTCGCCAGGCCCTCCTTCGGGTCGGTCCTCGGGTCCTTGGGGTCAGCGCTGAAGTTCCTTTTCCGGCTGCACGGCTGATTCGGCTGCAGCCGCGGTCGGTCCCGCTCGTGTCGCACCCAGATGTGGCGCGAAAAGCGGTGAAATCCCCGGCATTCGGCGGCACCGCCTTAAAATTTCCCGGGTGCAGTGCGCCAATGAATTTCAATTCTCCCCTGTTTCTGCCATGTTCGCGCCGACTGCAGCATGCAATTCGCCGGCTTCCGGCCGGCCACTCTTTCAGGGACATTCCATGGCGAAACCGGCAGTGGTTGTGGTGGGCGCAGACAAGGGCGGGGTCGGCAAGACGACGGTCTCGCGCACGCTGCTCGATTATTTCAGCGCCAACAACGTGCCGACCCGGGCGTTCGACACCGAGCATCCGCGCGGCACGTTGAAGCGCTTCCATCCCGAGATCACCGAGATCGTCGACATGAACTCGACGCCGGACCAGATGAAGATCTTCGACACCCTGAGCGCGGTGGCGCCCTCGGTGACCGTGATCGACGTCCGCGCCGGGCTGATGTCGCCGACGCTTGCCGCGCTGCGCGACATCGGCTTCCTCGACGCCGCCCGCTCCGGCCAGATCACCTTTGCGGTCTTCCACATTCTGGGTTCGTCGATCGCCTCGCTCGACGAAATCGCCGAGACCGCGAGCTACATGGTCGGCGCCAAGTACTTCCTGGTGAAGAACTTCATCAACAACACCAGCTTTTTCGAGTGGGACCAGTCGACCTACGCCTCCTATTTCAACCGCATCAAGGACGCCACCGAGCTCACCATCCCCAAGCTCAACGAGATGGCCTATGAGCAGGTCGAGGTCGCCTCGGTTCCGTTCCTGAAATTCGTTGCCAACAAGGGCCCCCATGACGAGGCCGCCAACTACTCCTTCGTGCTGCGCGGCTATGTCCGGCACTGGCTGGCCAATGTCTGGAGCGAGTACGACCGCATCAAGCTGACCGACATCGTCGGCTCCGCTGCCAAGGCGGCGGCGCCGCGGCAGGCAGGGGAAAAATAAGATCTCCGGGAATTTGGGGGCTTTATCGGCGGGGCATTTGACCTGATATAGGTCTGATGCCCGCGACTCCCGTCTACATCGTCTGCTCGCCGCGACCGCAGGTCGGGAAGACGTTGCTCGCGCGCCTTTTGAGCGAGTTCCTGCTCCTGAAGAACGGGGAGGTGCTGGCGTTCGACATCGCCATTCGCGAGCCGTCGCTGATCGACTACCTGCCTGACCTGACCGAGACGGCTGAGATCGACGACACCTACGGCAAGATCCAGCTGATGGACCGGGTGATCATCGATGACGGCGTCGCCAAGGTCATCGACCTCGGCTACTATTCCTACGACGAGTTCTTCAAGATGTCGGAGGAGATCGGCTTCTTGAAGGAGGCCGCGCGGCGGAATGTCGCCCCGGTCGTGCTGTTCTGCGCCGACACCGACCGCGTCTCGCTGCGCGCCTATGACGCGCTTCAGCGCCAGGTTCCGCGCTCGCAGCTGATCACCGTCGAGAACGAGCACGTGCTGCGCGACGACCTGCCCGACTGGATCAAGCAAGGGCGGCTGCTGCGCATCCCGGCCCTGCCGCTGTTTCTCAAGACCTATATCGACCGTCTCTCGTTCTCCTTCACCGGCTATCTCCGGCGCGAAAAGGACACCTCGACCGAGCTGCACCAGTGGATCCGGCACAACTACTACACGCTGCGGGAGCTGGAGCTCGGTCTGATTCCGCAGCGGTCGTGAATCGCGTCTGCACGCCCTAGCTCTGCCCACTTGCGTCACATCTGCAACCACAAGCCCCGCTCCCCCTCTCCCCTTGTGGGAGAGGGTACAGCGGAGATCGCCGTGCGATCTCACGCTACGTCACATTGCGATCAGCAATCGCACTTGATCAATGCCCCTCGAAGGCCATGAGCGTGCGGACCGGCACGTCGAGCTCGCGCAGCTTGGCGGCGCCGCCGAGCTCCGGCAGGTCGATGATGAAGCAGGCGGCGGCGATGGTGGCGCCGATGCCGCGCAAAAGCTTCACCGCCCCTTCCGCGGTGCCGCCGGTCGCGATGAGATCGTCGACCAGGATCACCTTCTCGCCCGCCTGCACCGCGTCGACATGCATTTCCATCTCGTCGGTGCCGTATTCCAGCGAGTAGGACATGCTGACGGTCTTGTGCGGCAGCTTGCCCTTCTTGCGGATCGGCACGAAGCCGGCCGACAATTGATGCGCCACGGCGCCGCCCAGGATGAAGCCGCGCGCCTCGATGCCCGCGACCTTGTCGATCTTGGACCCGGCCCAGGGATGCACCAGCTCGTCCACCGCGCGGCGGAAAGCCCGCGCATCGGCGAGCAAGGTGGTGATGTCACGAAACAGGATGCCCGGCTTCGGATAGTCCGGGATGGTGCGGACGGTTGACTTGATGTCTACCTCGAACGTCATCGTACTCTCATTGCCTCTGTTGGCCGCCATTCGAGGTTTTCGTCATTGCGAGCGAAGCGAAGCAATCCAGGACATTCAAAAAGCAAGGCTGGATCGCTTCGTCGCTCGCGCTCCTCGCGATGACGAGTTTGCTCAATTCCCCGGCACGCCGAGCCGGAACGCATTCTCCACGATCTTCAAGCCGACCTCGTCGCCGAGCGACATCAGCGACTCCGGATGAAACTGCACGCCGCCGACCGGCAGCGTCTTGTGCTCGAGCGCCATCGCCACGCCATCCTCGGTCGCCGCGGTGACGTCGAGCACATCGGGCATGCCGTCGCGCTCGACATAGAGCGAATGGTAGCGGCCGATCACGATCTCGTTCGGCAGGCCCTGCATCAGCCGCCCGCCGCGCACGGCGACCCGCGACGGCCGGCCATGCGCAGGCTGACTGAGCTGGCCCAGCCTGCCGCCGAAATACTCGCCCATCGCCTGTACCCCGAGGCAGACGCCGAAGATGGGCAGCTTCTTCGTAAGCGCGGCGTCGATGGTGGTGGCGATCTTGAAATCCTCCGGCCGGCCCGGCCCTGGCGACAGCACCAGGAGATCCCAGCGCCGTGCCTCCAGCATCTTCAGCGCATGCACGTAGCGGACCACGGTGACGTTGGCGCCGACCTGGCGGAAATAGTCCGCCAGCATGTGTACGAAGGAGTCGTCGTGATCGATCAAGAGCACGTCCTTGCCCGAGCCGGTGGCGTCCGGCGCAGTCGAGGACAGCGGCTTCGGCGGATCGCCGCGCAAAGCCTGAAACAGGGCGGCCGCCTTGACCTGGCATTCGCGGTCCTCGGCAGCGGGATCGGAGTCAAACAGGCAGGTAGCGCCGACGCGGACCTCGGCGAGCCCATCCTTCATCCTGATGGTGCGGATGGTCAGACCGGTGTTGATCGAACCGTCGAAATTGACCGCTCCGATCGCGCCGGCATACCAGCGCCGCGGCGAGCGTTCGTGATCCTCGACGAACTGCATCGCCCACAATTTGGGCGCGCCGGTCACCGTCACCGCCCAGGCGTGGGTGAGGAACGCGTCGAGTGCGTCGAAGCCCGGGCGCAGCATCCCCTCGACGTGATCGACGGTGTGGAACAGTTTCGAATAGGTCTCGATCTGCCGCCGCGCCAGCACCTTGATGGTGCCGGGCACGCAGATCCGCGCCTTGTCGTTGCGGTCGACGTCGGTGCACATGTTGAGCTCGAACTCGTCTTTCTCCGAGTTCAAGAGCTGGCGGATCTGCTCGGCGTCGCCGATCGCGTCGCGGCCGCGCGCGATGGTGCCCGAGATCGGGCAGGTCTCGACCCGGCGCCCATCCGAGCGCACGAACATCTCCGGCGAGGCGGAGACCAGGAATTCGCCCTCGCCGAGATTCATCAGCGCACCATAGGGCGACGGATTGATGCGGCACAGACGCTGAAACACTTCCGCCGGCGAGCGCTCGCAGGGCTCGCCGAACAACTGCCCCGGCACCGCCTCGAACAGGTCGCCGCGCGCAAACGCCGCGCGCGCCAGCTCCACCGTTGCCTGATATTCGCCGGGTGCGTGATCGGCAAAGCCCTGCCGCGGCTCCTTGAGATAGGTGCTCTCGCTGGTCGCCCGCGGCCGGCCCGAAGTCGACTGGCCGTTCCAACTGAAGTCATAAGAGAGGATCACGCCGCGGCCGGTGGCGCGGTCATAGGCGAGCAGCCGGTCCGGCACGTAGAGCACGATATCGCGCTGGTCGGCGGCGCGCGCTCGCTTCTGCTTCAGGTCCTCGAACTGGAACACCAGGTCATAGGCAAAGGCGCCGAACAGGCCGAGCAACGGATCGTCATTGGCCGAGAAGGTCGCGATCAGCGCGCGTACCAGCGAGATCACGCTGGCGCGGCGGGTGCGCTGGTCCTCCTCGACCGGCGCCTCGCCCCGGATGATGTGGCCGGCAAGCCGCGCGGGCGTGTGCTCGGTGACGACCACGGCCGGGTCGCGCAGCGTCGCACCGAGAAAGGCGATCAACACCTCGCCGCGCTTGTTCAGCGCCTGCAGGGCGAAATCGGTGCCCCTCGTTTCCAGCACCAGCGGCGGGTCGGCAAAACCGAGATCGAAACTCTCGTAGCGGCCGGGCACCGTCGTGCCGGAGGACAGCACGACACCCCGGCGGCGGTCCAAAAGATCGATCAGATCGTCCAGCCTTTTAGCGCCGCCGGTGAACTGCTCGACCGCGCGCGCGATCGCAAGCCCGCCCCGGGTGCGGTATTCGCTGTGCGCCGGGAGTGCGAAAACTGTCCTGTTCATGTGGCCCCTCTTACGAAACTTGCCGAGGAAACGCCACACAGGACACAAGACGGCCGCCGCTGCGTGGCGGCCTCTGGCGATTGAATGAATGAAAATCGCGCCGGCCACCCGTTACCAGGTGGGCCACCAGAGCTGTGCTGGGCGGTTCGCGGTGCGCATGGGCGGTTAAAGACCATGGCGGGGCCGCCGGGTCAAGGGCGGGATGGTTACGCGGGTAGCTCCCACCATCATCATGCCCCGCGCAGGCGGGGCATCCAGTACGCCGAGACGTCTCGTTTCGATCATAACCGCCTCGGACTACTGGATCGTCCGCCTTCGCGGACGATGACATCAGAATGTGCATCGACGTTCTCGCGACACGACCTGTCCGAGCTTTGCTGTTCAAACCCGCCCTCATCAAAAGGGCGCAGGGAAGGCCGGGAGCTCGCCGCCCCCATGGCCCGCCTGCAGAAAAAAAGCAGGCGGCAGTCACCACAGGTTCGGCCGAGACATCCCGGCCCTCCCTGCACGAATGGCTTTACGGCTTATACGTGCTCTCCCCAGGGACCGGCTGTCTTGCCCCTGTCGATCGCGGAATCATCAGCCCCGCAATCTTGGCGTCAGCACCGGGACGCCAGGACCACACGATTTCGCCGTCCGCGCCATGCCGTTCGTCCACATGTGAAGCACATGCTGCGACATGTCGCGGCCATCGCATCCCACCTCGCGTCTCGTGACGATCGCGATACGCCCCTTTTGCCGAGGCGGGACGCGCGAAGAAAAGCACGATTTCCGAAAAAGCGAAAGTGAAATTTTTGCGCAGGATGAGGAGAAGGCCGCCATCAGATTGAAGATGCGCATGAAGTGAGTTTTTCGGCGCAGGCGGTTTTTGCCGCCAGCCGCGGCTTCGAGCGGGCCCCATCGCGTGTCAGGTGAACATTGATTTGCCTGACGGGTCGCCACTTAGCGATCGCTTTTCCGCGCCTGCCCTCACGTGACGATCCGGTGACAGCAAGGGTATCATCCAGAACCGTCGTCGGCGCATAGCAGAGTCCGCCATTCGGGGCTCCCAAGAGCGGTATCTCCCTCCTACTATTGCAATGCAGCATCAGCGGTGCGGAGCGATGCTGCTTCATACCTCTCGCCGGAAGGATCCCGGATGCCCTGTTCCCGACCGACGCGTCCGGCCACTCCGCCGTGCGTGGACCCCACAACGCTTCCCCTCCGTCCTGACCGGCGCGCCTGACCATGAACGAGATCGCTGATCCCGCGGCCTTCGAGGCTGCTGCCCGCCCCACGCCTCATCACCCCGGCCTCGTGCTGCTCGCTTTGGCGATCGGCGGTTTTGCCATCGGCACCACCGAGTTTGCGGCGATGAGCCTGGTGCCCTATTTCGCGCCCGATCTCGGCATCGGCGCAACGACCGCCGGCCACGTCATCAGTGCCTACGCGCTTGGCGTGGTCGTGGGTGCACCCGTCATTGCGGTGCTGGCGGCACGAATGGCGCGCCGGACCCTGCTCGTGGTCCTGATGCTGCTGTTTGCCCTCGGTAACGGGCTTTCGGCGCTCGCGCCGACCTATGGCTTTCTGGTCGGGTTCCGCTTCGTGGCCGGCCTGCCGCACGGCGCTTATTTCGGCGTCGCCGCGCTGGTGGCCGCCTCGCTTGTGCCGCGCGAGCGCCGCAGCCAGGCAGTCTCACGTGTTCTCGCCGGACTGACGGTTGCGACCATGGTCGGCGTGCCCCTCGCCAATCTGATCGGCCAATATATCGGCTGGCGCTGGAGCTTCGGCTTTGCCGCGCTGCTGGCCGTGCTGACCGCGACGCTCGTGCGACTGTTTGCGCCCTATGGCGCGCCGCTGCAGGGCGCCAGCCCCTTGCGCGAGCTCGGTGCGCTCAGGCGCGGCCAGGTGTGGCTGACCTTGGCGACCGGCGCGATCGGCTTTGGCGGCATGTTCGCGGTCTACACCTATCTTGCCTCGACCCTCCTCGAGGTGACGCACGCCGGCGCAGCGAGCATTCCCGTGATGCTGACGATCTTCGGCGCCGGCCTGACGATCGGCAATCTCGTCTGCGCCTGGGCTGCCGATCGCGGCGTGATGCGGGCGGCCGGCGCAACGTTGGTGTGGAGCATCGTCGCGCTCGCGCTCTATCCGTTCGCCACGGGCAGCGTCTGGACGCTGGCACCGGTCGTGTTCCTGATCGGTTGCACGGGTGGGCTCGGCACCGTGTTGCAGACCCGCCTGATGGATGTCGCCGAGGATGCACAGACCCTGGCGGCTGCGCTCAATCACTCCGCCTTCAATACCGCCAATGCACTCGGACCCTGGCTTGCGGGGCTTGTTCTTTCCGCCGGGTTCGGTTTCCCGGCGACCGGCTGGGTCGGCGTCGCGCTGGCGCTTTGCGGGCTCGTCATCTGGGGCGTGTCGCTCGCGACGGATCGGCCGAGGCGCGCCGAGCAGCCCGCCGAAGACAGAATTTCGCGCGCAGCATGAATTTCGACGGCGTGGCAAGTGCACGCTCTTCGTGAACTCGAGAGCCGGACCCGGCTAGGGCACGGGTCGGCCGGGAGGTGATGGCATGGTTGGCGGGAAGACACGAGAATTGCGGCAGGCGCCGCACCGAGCAATAAATTCTTAACCGTAATTTGATACCGAATTTCCATCATGGCTCGCGGCAAACAGCCTCCTGTGTCGCATGCGCTCCCGAAGCAGCAGAGCCTTCTCGATTGCTTCTTTGAAGCCCAGGCCAAGCGGCTCGGCCGGCGGCCGCCAGGAGCCGAAATGGCCTGTCGGCAAACATCGCCCAGCCAAGAAACGGCGGAGCCCAACATGGCTGACGAGGAACCTGCCGAGTGAATGATTGGCCGGCGCGGTCTGCTGTCGGTCCGCGCGACTGAGAGCTTGATCGGGAAAGGTGAGAACCGGCTTTCGGAGAAGATCGTGACCGACTGGGGCGCGCGGAGGCCCGCGGAGAAACTTTCGCGCGCAGCGTGACGCAGTGAAGTGTCCCGCACGAACGAATCGACATGCGGGACCTCATCTTCGCGGACCCGGATGTCGCTACACTCATAAGGGCTTCGAACTCGGCGCGGCGGAGACTGTCGCGCCGGCGGGGGATCTTATCCCGCATGAGCGCAGCGATATGCGGGCCCAAGCCCCGGATGTCGCTTCGCTCATCCGGGCTCCGCCACAATCATCCCAGATGCTTATGGAAGAACTCCGTCGCGCGGCTCCAGGCGAGCTCGGCCGCGGCGCGGTCGTGCACGGTCATGCGCTGCTCGTTCACGAAGGCATGCTCGGCGTCATAGCGATAGAGCTCGAGTGACTTGCCGGCGTCCTTCATCGCCTTTTCGAAACCGCTCACGAGCTCGGGCGTGCACCAATCATCCTTGTTCGCGAAATGCGCCTGCAGCGGGATCTTCACGTCAGCGGGCCTCGCCGCCTGCTCCGGCGGAATGCCGTAGAACACGACGCCGGCGGTGAGCTCCGGAATCTTGGTGGCGCCGATGATGGTCACCGCGCCCCCGAGGCAGAAGCCGGTCAGTCCCACTTTCGCGCCGTTGCGCGCCAGATATTGCGCGGCACCGCGCACGGTCTGTGTGGTCGCATCCATGAAGTCGAGCGAGTTCATCTCGCGGCCGGCGGCCTCCGTGTCGTGATAGGGCACCACGGTGCCCTTGTAGAGATCGGGCGCCAGCGCATCGAAGCCGGCGCGCGCAAAGCGCTCGCACATCCCCTTGATCTGATCCTGCAGTCCCCACCATTCCTGGATCACGACCACGCCCGGTGCGTTGCCGCCGGCGGCGTTGGCGAGATAGCCGGTCGCGTCCTTGCCATCCGGACGCTTGAAGGTGATGAGGGTGCCCATGGATGTCCTCCGGTTATTTCGAGGGTACGGTTTGACGGCCATTGTGGCCGCTGTCCGTGACCGAGGCAACCGCACGCACGGTCACGTCCTCGCGCGGATTACCCTTCCCGGACGACAGGCCGAAAACAGCGCCTGGTCCAGTAGCCCGGATGAGCGGAGCGACATCTGGGATCAGCATCCCCGCATATCGCTGCGCTTCCGCCTTCGCCCGTTGGGCTTCGGCGGACAGGCACGCGGGCTACACCCTCGTCAGGCGACGGCCTTCTCAGCCGCCGCTCCGCCGAGTTCGCACAGCGCCGCGTACACGCGGGCCACCACGTCGCTCCAGTCGCGGTTCTCGCTCTGCCGGAGCAGGCGCACGGTCGGATACCAGGGGCTGTCGTCGCGGTCGAGCAGCCAGCGCCAGTCCGGCGCGTGCGTCATCATGATCCAGACCGGCTTGCCCAGCGCGCCCGCCAGATGCGCCACACTGGTGTCGACCGTGACGACGAGATCG
The DNA here is from genome assembly GCF_045571465.1 of Bradyrhizobium sp. STM 3557. Classification (NCBI taxonomy): domain Bacteria; kingdom Pseudomonadati; phylum Pseudomonadota; class Alphaproteobacteria; order Hyphomicrobiales; family Nitrobacteraceae; genus Bradyrhizobium; species Bradyrhizobium sp. STM 3557. The sequence goes on along the minus strand of NZ_CP120697.1, from coordinate 2,501,403 downwards.
AGCGCCGCGATCAGCGCCGCCGTGTCGGTGAAATCATGCAAGTCCGCGCTGACGTCGCGGACGCCGGCCTGTGCGAGCTGCTCGACGTCGCCGGCCCGATATTGCTTCTGCAGGCTGACGAAGGTCGCATCCACATCCAGCAGCGGTTCGAGTTGTGCAAGCTGCATCGAGCGCTCGCGATCACGGACATGGTTGGGATTGCCGGACCAGGCCAGCCCGATCTTCAAGGCGCTGACATCGCCGAGCCGCTGCTTCCACCGCAGAACGGCGCTATCAGGCGCATGCAGATAGGGCATATCGGCCGGAATGGTCTCCAACCGAGTCGCGAACGCCAGCGGCAGGCTCGGCAGCGGGCAATGCAGATCGTAGTCCGGCAACGCATCGCCCTTGGCGATGATCTGCGCCTGACCGGCCAGCGTCGCCATCAAGCCGCAGAGCGGCGCGTCCATCTCCAGCAGCACGCGCGCACCGCGGGCGGCGACGAGGGGCACGTATCGGCAGAACTGGATGGAATCGCCAAAGCCCTGCTCGCTGTGCAGCAGGATGGTTCGGCCCGCGATGTCCTCATCGCCGCGCCAGCGTGGTCGCGGCCGCTCCAGCGGCTTGAGGCGCGCGACCGGCGCCCGGTGGCGCCACTCGTAGCCAAGCCAGCCTTGCGCGAAATCGCCGGTGACGAGACTCGTCAGGCTCTTCAGGAAGTGCGCGTCGGCGTAGTCGGGGCGCAGCGCGATGGCGGAATCGTAGCTCGCCAGCGCCTCATCGAAGCGGTGCAGATCGCAGAGCGTGACGCCGCGGTTCGAGAACGCCGGGGCATAATCCGGGCGCGCCGCGATGGCCTGATCGAGGCATGCCAGCGCCTCCTCGAGCCGCTGCAGCTTGTGCAGCGTCACGGCGCGGTTGTCGAGCGCCACGGCATCATCCGGCCGCACCGCGATGGCCTGCTCATGGCTCGCCAGCGCCTCGCCATAGCGCGCGAGATCGTGCAGGACCGTGCCGCGATTGGTGAGGGCCTCGACGTTGTCGGGCTGCTCGCGCAGCACGCGCTCGAAAGTCGCCATGGCATCGTCGAGCCGCCCGAGCGCATGCAGCACCGCGCCGCGATTGACATGCGCCTTGACGTGGTTCCCCTCCAGCGCCAGCGCGCGATCATAGCTCGCCAACGCCTCGTCCAGCCGGTCCAGCTCGTGCAGCGTGAGGCCGCGGCTGACCAGGGCGTGGGGATCAGCGGGTCGCAGCTTCAATGCGGCATCGTGGCTCGCAAGCGAGTCTTCCAGCCGGCCGAGCCCGCGCAGCGTGATGCCACGATTGTTGAGCGCATCGACATGGTCGGGCTGCAGGGCCAACGCGCGGTCGTAGCTCGCGAGCGCCTCCTCATGACGCCCGAGCTTGCCGAGCGCGTTGCCGCGATTGCTGAACGCGGCGGCGTAGTCCGGCCGCAATGCGATGGCGCGGTCATAATCCGCAACGGCCTGCTCGAGGCGGCCGAGCTCGTAGGCCGCGATGCCGCGATTGTTCAGCGCCTCAGGATAGTCCGGCTGCAGGGCCAGCGCGCGATCATAATCGGCCAGTGCGTCCTGATATCGGCCCTCCTCCTGCAGCAGCGCCGCGCGGTTGTTGAGCAGGCCGACATGATCCGGCTGCAGCGCCAAGGCACGGTCGAAGCTCTCGAGCGCTTCGGCGCGGCGTCCCAGCGTCTTCAGCAGCATGCCGCGATTGCTCCAGGCCTCGGCAAAGTCCGGCCGCAGCCTCACGGCGCGGTCGTAATTCGACAGCGCCAGGGTCTTGCGGCCGCGCGCCATGTGGATCACCGCGAGGAGATTGAGCGTGACGGCGGAGACGGGATCGGCCGACAGGATCTTCTGGCAGGTTTTCTCGGCCTGGCCGAGCTTGCCATCCGAATATTGCTTGAGCGCGATCTCGAAAACCTGCGCAACGGTGAGGGAGACGGTCTTCATGCCGATCCGAACGATCCAAGGCGGTGCTGGATTACATCTTGCTATCTGACTCGGCCTTCTCCACCAAATGCGTCACGTGACGAGCGCTGCAAGAGCACCCGGCAGAAATGTCGTAGCCCGCATGAGCGACAGCGACATGCGGGGCTCCCCCGGAAATCGCTTCGCTCATTCGGGCCACCCGGCGGACTCGGGGTCCAACAAAAAAGCCCCCGCACAGGGGGGCTTTTCGTATTCACATCACCGATGAAGGATCAGTGCGCGGCGGCCCAGACCTTCTTCTTGGTGAAGTACATCAAGCCGGCGAAGATGATCAGGAACACGAACACCTGGAAGCCGAGGCGCTTGCGCTCCTCCATGTGCGGCTCCGCGGTCCACATCAGGAAGGTCGCGACGTCGTGGGCATATTGCGCCACCGTCGCCGGCGAGCCGTCATCATAGGTCACCTGCCCGTCCGAGAGCGGCGGCGGCATCTTGATGGCATGGCCCGGGAAATACTTGTTGTAGTACGAGCCTTCCGGAATGCTGACGCCGGCCGGCACGTCCTTTTCGAAGCCCTGCAGGATCGCGTCGACGTAGTTCGGGCCCTGCTCCTGGAACTGGGTGAAGAAGTCGAAGATGAACTTCGGGAAGCCGCGCTCGTAGGAGCGGGCCTTGGCGATCAGCGACAGGTCCGGCGGAGCTGCGCCGCCGTTGGACGCGCGCGCCGCCTGCTCGTTCGGGAACGGCGCTGGGAAGTAGTCGGCCGGGCGGCCTGGCCGCTCGAACATCTCGCCCTGGTCGTTCGGGCCGTCCTTGATCTTGTATTCGGCGGCGAACGCAGCGGCCTGCGCGGTCGAATAGCCGGGACCGCCGGGATCGGCGAGATTGCGGAACGCCACGAAGTTCAGCGAATGGCAGTTCGCGCAGACCTCCTTGTAGACCTTGAGGCCGCGCTGCAGCGCGCCGCGGTCGAACTTGCCGAACGGGCCGGCGAACGACCATTTCTGCGACGGCGGCGTCGCGCTCTCCTCGGCACGGGCGTCCTGGATGCCGGCGGCGAGCAGGCTGCCGGCGAGCGCCAGCGCGATCATCGTGGACACCATCGGCGCGCGCTTGCTACCGGTCTTGGCCAACACGTCGTCGGCGATCGAGTTCGGCAGCGGACGCGGCGTCTCGATGCGAGCGAGCAGCGGCAGCACGATCAGGAAATAAGCGAAATAGCAGACCGTCAGGATGCGGCCGAGCACCACATAGACGCCCTCCGGCGGCTGCGCGCCGAGATAGCCGAGGCCGATTGCGACCACGACGAACATCCAGAAGAACTGCTTGGCCAGCGGCCGGTACTTGCTGGAGCGGGTCTTGGCCGAGTCGAGCCAGGGCAGGAACACCAGCACGATGATCGCCGAGAACATCGCGATGACGCCCGCGAGCTTGTTCGGGATCGAGCGCAGGATCGCGTAGAACGGCAGGTAGTACCATTCGGGCACGATGTGCGCCGGCGTCACGCCCGGATTGGCCGGGATGTAGTTGTCGGCATCGCCGAGATAGTTCGGCATGTAGAAAATGAACCAGGAATAGAAGATCAGGAAACAGGCGACGCCGAAGAAGTCCTTGATCGTCGCGTAGGGCGTGAACGGCACCGTGTCCTTCTCGGTCTTCGGCTCGACGCCCGCCGGGTTGTTCTGGCCGACGACGTGCAGCGCCCAGACGTGCAGCACGACCACGCCGGCGATCAGGAACGGCAGCAGATAATGCAGCGAGAAGAACCGGTTCAGGGTCGGGTTGCCGACCGAATAGCCGCCCCACAGCAAGGTGACGATGCTCTCGCCGAAATAGGGCACGGCCGAGAACAGATTGGTGATGACGGTGGCGCCCCAGAAGCTCATCTGGCCCCACGGCAGCACGTAGCCCATGAAGCCGGTCGCCATCATCAACAGGTAGATGATGACGCCAAGGATCCAGAGCACCTCGCGCGGCGCCTTGTAGGAGCCGTAGTAGAGGCCGCGCAGCATGTGGATGTAGACGGCGAAGAAGAACATCGAGGCGCCGGCGGCGTGCATGTTGCGCAGCAGCCAGCCGTAGTTCACGTCGCGCACGATGAGCTCGACCGACTTGAAGGCGAGATCGGCATGCGGCGTGTAGTGCATCGCCAGGATGACGCCTGTCAGGATCTGCACGCCCAGCATCAAGGACAGGATGGCGCCGAAGGTCCACCAGTAGTTCAGGTTGCGCGGGGTCGGATAGGCAACGAAAGACGAGTGGACCAGGCCGATGATGGGGAGTCGTTCTTCGAGCCACTTCAGCGCTGGATGGCTCGGTTGATAGGCGGAAGGTCCACTCATGATGCGTTCCTGAAGCAATATTTATGGCGTGCCAGTCGTGAGGCAGGCCCCCAACGGGGGCCCGATCTCAACCGATCTGAATCTTGGTGTCGGAAACGAACTGATAGGGCGGGACGGCGAGGTTCAGCGGCGCCGGCCCCTGGCGGATGCGGCCCGAAGCGTCGTATTGCGAACCGTGACACGGGCAGAAGAAGCCGTCGTAATTGCCCTCATGTGCGATCGGGATGCAGCCGAGGTGGGTGCAGATGCCGATCACGACCAGCCACTGCTCGTGGCCATCCTTGGTGCGGGCCTGATCGGTCTGCGGATCGGGCAGGCTCGACAGCGGAACCTGGCGCACCTCATCGACCTGCTTCTTGGTGCGATGGCTGATATAGATCGGCTTGCCGCGCCAGAACACCTTGATGTCCTGCCCTTCGGCGACGGGGCTCAGATCGACCTCGATCGGCGCGCCGGCCGCGATTGTCGAGGCATCCGGATTCATCTGGGACACGAACGGCCAGAGGGTGGCCAGTCCGCCGACCGCCGCAGCCGCGCCCGTGGCGACAAAGAGAAAGTCCCGACGTGTCGGTTGATCCGCAGTAGACGCTGTCACGATTCCAACCCTTTCATAGTTGCAGCCGGAGGAACCGCCCCGCTCGACGCTTGAAATCACGTGACCGAGAGATGCCCTGCCGGCGCCCGCGTCCCCCGCGGCGGCAGAAAACCGCCCATTCCACCGCCCCTGGCGGAATAAGCAGTCCAGAATCGTTCTATTGGCACCCTTGCGGAACGAGCGCAAGCCCGCTATCGGCCCGCGCGGGTGCCATGCACCAATTCCGCAGGAGGCGCGGATTTTCGGCACCATGTTTCGAGCAATGCCATGCAGATCGCGCTGTATCAGCCCGATATTCCCCAGAACACCGGCACCATCCTGCGGCTCTGCGGCTGCCTCGACGTGACCGCCCACATCATCGAGCCGGCGGGATTTGCGGTCTCCGACCGGCTGTTCCGGCGCGCCGGGATGGACTATCTGAGCCGCGTGCGCTGGCAGCGGCACGATTCCTGGACGGCCTTTGAGGCATGGCGGGCGCAAGGCGGCCACCGGCTGCTGCTGTTCACGACAAAAGGCGCCAGATCCTATCTGGATTTCGCCTATGCAGAGACCGATATCCTGCTGTTCGGGCGGGAGAGCGCGGGCGTGCCCGAGGCCGTGGCAGAAGCGGCCGATGCACGGCTGCTGATCCCGTTGCAGCCGGGGATGCGCTCGCTCAATGTCGCCATGGCGGCTGCGATGGCGGCAGGCGAGGCGCTGCGCCAGACCCGGCATGCGGCTCCGCGCACCGAGACGTGATCAGGATGTTCCGAGATCGCTGTGATGACGCAGCTCAAGAAAAGGATGGACGGTGAGCTACGCGGTGAAAGAGATTTTCATGACCCTGCAGGGCGAAGGCGCCCATGCGGGCCGTGCCGCCGTGTTCTGCCGCTTCTCGGGATGCAATCTGTGGACCGGCCGCGAGCAGGATCGCTCCACCGCGATATGTCAGTTCTGTGATACCGATTTCGTCGGTCTCGACGGCACGCTAGGCGGCCGCTACGCGAGCGCCGACGCGCTGGCCGAGACGATCGCCGCGCAATGGACAGGCGGCGCCAGCAGCCGCTATACCATCCTGACCGGCGGCGAGCCGCTGCTGCAGGTGGATAATGACCTGGTCGCGGCGCTGCATAAGCGCAGCTTCGAGATCGGCATCGAAACCAACGGCACGCTTATCCCGCCCCCGGGCATCGACTGGATCTGCGTCAGCCCGAAGGCGGGCGCCGGACTCGTGCTGCGGCACGGCCACGAGCTGAAGCTGATCTACCCGCAAGAGGGCGCGCAGCCTGCCGATTTCGAAGGCCTTGCCTTCGAGCGCTTCTCGCTGCAGCCGATGGACGGTCCGGACGTGGTCGCCAACACCGCGCGCGCCATCGAATACTGCCTGACGCATCCGCAATGGCGGCTCAGCCTGCAGACGCACAAGATGATCGGAATTCGATAAGGACGAGACGTTTCAAGGATGTGGGAATTGACCCGATCGTTCACCTTCGAGGCGGCATATGACTCCTGCCGCGAGAGCTGCACCTATTTTGGGCCACAGGGGTAGGCTCTAAGTCGGGGCCGAACGAGCGCAGGGGAAATCCATGGACACAGGCTCAATCGAAGATCGCAAGGCCCGCGCGCGTGCCTGGTTCGAACGCTTGCGCGACGACATCTGCGCAAGTTTCGAGCGGCTCGAGCACGAGGCGCCGGCCGAGCTCTATGGCGGCGCGGCCGGCCGCTTCGTGCGCACGCCCTGGGACCGCACCGATCACACCGGTGCGCCGGGCGGCGGCGGCGTGATGGGGATGATGCACGGCCGGCTGTTCGAGAAGGTCGGCGTACACTGCTCGACCGTGCATGGCGAGTTCGCGCCGGCCTTCCGCGGCCAGATCGCCGGCTCCGACGAAGACCCGCGCTTCTGGGCCTCCGGCATCTCGCTGATCGCCCACATGCGCAATCCGCATGTGCCGGCCGTGCACATGAACACGCGCTTCGTCGTCACCACCAAAGCCTGGTTCGGCGGCGGCGCCGACCTGACCCCGGTGCTGGACCGGCGGCGCACGCAGGACGACCCGGACACGATCGCCTTCCATGCCGCGATGAAGGAAGCCTGCGGCGGCGCCAATGGCGTCGCCGATTATGAGCGCTACAAGAAATGGTGCGACGAATATTTCTTCCTGCCTCATCGCAACGAAGCACGCGGCATCGGCGGCATCTTCTATGACCATCATGATAGCGGCGACTGGGACGCCGACTTCACCTTCACGCAGGATGTCGGCCGCGCATTTCTCAAGATCTATCCCGAGCTCGTGCGGCGCAATTTCGCGACGCCCTGGACAGCAGAGGATCGCGACGAGCAGTTGATCCGCCGCGGCCGCTATGTCGAGTTCAATCTGCTCTACGACCGCGGTACCACGTTCGGCCTGAAGACCGGCGGCAATGTCGAGGCGATCCTGTCGTCGATGCCGCCCGAGGTGAAATGGCCGTGACCCGACGACATGTCGAGAACAAGGACACGATGACCACGACCCCTGCCCTGCCCCGCGCCATGCTGATCGACATGGATGACACCATCCTGTCGGCCTACAGCAAGCCGGAGCTCGCTTGGACCATCATCGCCACCGAATTCGCGGGTGAGCTCGCGCCGTACGAGCCGCAGGTGGTCGCCGCGGCGATCACCGGGGCGGCGCGCGAATTCTGGTCCAAAGCCGGCGCGGAATGGCGGATCAAGCTGATCGAGGCACGCCAGCTCGTCGTGAAGGGCGGCTTTGCGGCGCTCGCGGCAGCAGGCGGCCGCGCGCTGCCAGACGAACTCGCGGTGCGGATCGGCGACCGCTTCACCGCCTATCGCGAGGAGCAGATCTTCGTCTTCCCCGGCGCGCATGAAGCGATCGACGAATTGAAGGCACGGGGCGTGAAGCTCGCGCTGGTCACCAACGGCGCCGCCGAGATGCAGCGCGCCAAGATCGAGCGCTTCGCGCTCACCCATCGCTTCGACCACATCCAGATCGAGGGCGAGCACGGCTTCGGCAAGCCGGAGGAGAAGGCCTATCGCCACGCCATGGCGGCGCTCGGCGTCGGGCCTGAAGACACCTGGATGGTCGGCGACAATCTGGAATGGGAGATCGTGGCGCCGCAGAAGCTCGGCATCTATGCCATCTGGATCGACGTCCATGGCGACGGACTGCCGCCGGGCTCGACCGTGAGGCCCGACCGCATCATCCGCTCACTGACCGAGCTGGTGCCGGGCGCACGCTGATACATCTTCCCGCTGGGGAAGGCACCACCGCTCATCGCCACCAGAACCGATCGCGCATTACGAAAGCAAGGTCTTTATCGTCTCCCGCACCCATTTGAGATTTCCTCCGGTAAAAATCTCGACATGTGAATTTTCATCGCGCTCAAATGTGGTGCGTCCCGTCCTATCGATCGTAACGACGCCTCGGAGAGAGAAAAAGTGCTCCGGATGAACGGTCGCCAAGACGGTCACCGTGTCATGAGGGAAACACCCATCAATACCTTCCCAATCCTGATAAAAATCCATGTACGTCATGTGCGCATCTGTGAGCAACTTGGCAATTGCTGCCTTGGACTTGCGGCCGTAATCCTGCATTGCGGTCCGACTAAGCTGAACCTTGCGGCAAACATCCAACGGGACCATGGTCACTGGCACGCCGATCTCAAGCGTTTCCTTTAAGCCGTCGGGATCGGCCAGAGCATTGAACTCGGCATCAGGCGTAATGTTGCCAATGTCGAAGAACGAGCCAGCCATCAAAACTATTTTCACGACATTGGTGCTGCCATAAAGCGCGACAAGCTTTGGAATGTTCGTGGCGGGACCAAGCCCTATGATGGTGACAGCCTGCTTCGGCTTTCCGTCGGCGCTGTCAAACCTTGCATCTTCAAGGTTGGCGATCTTTGCATGTGAAATCCTTTCCAGGATGGCTGGATCGACATTCCTGGTCGCGCCTCCGAGACCGTCATCTCCATGGACATGGCGAACATTCAGCTGCTCGCGATTGGCAACCCCATCAGCGCCACCGAGCACGCGCCAGCGGCTGCTTCTGCCCAGCAACTCGCGAACCAGAAGGACGTTGCGTATCGCGATTGCCGCGGGCACATTGCCAAACACACATGAGATGGCCGAGATATCAGGCAATAAAGCGTCGGCGACCATCAGTGCCAGGCTGTCATCCACGCCCATGTCGGTATCGATATGGTAGGTCACAGCAGTCATTCGGCCATGCGCTATCGTATTGTTCACGCGAACTGAACTCCGGAGTCACTGAGTATCTCTTTCACTTTGGCTGGCGCCAACTCCAGCAGGGTGTCGAGATCGGAGAATGCACCTCTATGCTTTTCAGGTACCGAGAACAGAGTGATCCTGAACGGTCCGCGCGTTGAGCCGACGTCAAAATCCGCGACGACGCCTGCCAGCTTCTTGACATCCGTGCTCTTCGTCTTGATGGGCAGACGCAAAATAGGCGTCACCGATCCCTGACCTCCGGTTCGAGGGAAATCACCCATTTTCGTATCATAAGTACGTAGCCAAGCCGAGCCGCCGAAGATCCACTCATGTCTTAGATCGTCGTAAAATAGGCTATGGGTTTGCCACTCCGCAGCCGGCTTGCAATCTTTGTCGAAGCCGATGCCAAAATACTCCCAGCGACCGTTGGTAACGGAAAAGCTTATGAAGCTCAGACTATACGGCCGCTCTTCGATGGAACTTCTCTGGGCCCATGCTCCCTCAAACATCTTGAGGTGAGATCGATTTCGTCCCATCTTCGCCGCCTTGCGCTGCAGGACCATCTCCAATAGGCCAAGCAGGACCACGACGAATACGATCACAAAGATCCGAAATGCTATTTTTATGTATTCTGGTTCAAAGCCATGAGCTGCCGCGAACTCGTCAACAAACGAGGCGCCTTTCGCCTGCTCGTTGATGAACTCCAGGAATAACAGCGCCAAAACAACTCTTACACCTCTCCAGACTTCCTTCCGCTCTTCTTGAAAAAGCTGCCTCATAGCGAGCTCCAAAATCTAAAAAAAATTCCTAGCTGCGCTCCCTCGGGAGCACGTTTGCTTGAAAAGACTTGTCCCTCAGTCAAAAGCTCCTCAATCGTTGAGGGCTGGACCAATCCCGGGCTTCCTCGGCACAGATGCCCACGCTCCGGAAGCGCAGCAGCTCCTCAAAGAGCCTACAGGGCCTGCTCCGAAACGATCTCCGGGTTCAACAATATCTCGATGTCCGTGTTGCCCTGCTCGGCCAGAAACGGCTCATTCTACTACTGATCAGGCACTTCGGCCAGCACAACCGTGCGACCGAGCGCATCACGCCGGATCGCGCCCGTCGGGCGGCCATCATTCGATGTCCAGTTTCTCAAAGATTGGCTTCCACCGACATCAATGCCAAACGGCGTGTCGCAAGGCTCGACGGTCTGGCCCACCGCATCATCCGCTCGCTGACCGGGCTGGTGCCGAATGTACAACAGCGGGATCAATTCCATTGAGACCGCCGCGACTTCTATTCAACCGCAGGGAGCGATGATGATACAGTCCTGGAATTATTTCAGGGCGTCGTACCAAGGGAAACGTGAGGCGTCCAATAGAGATAGCCAGGCCAGGAGGGGGCAATGCGCCGCCTGCTGACGGTATTTGAGACGATCGCTACTATTATCCTGTTCAATTGCGTGATTTCGCCCGCCTTCGCCGAAACGCGCGTCGCCCTGGTGATCGGGAACGGCGCATACCAAAATATCGCTCGCTTACCTAACCCATTGCTGCAGATCCGCGATGACGCCATCCACCCTTGTCATCCGGCCCAAGTCGGATTCGTCCGTCAGTAGGAAAAAACACCTGCCAAGATGACCAGCTAAGCCCCAAGCAAGGTTTCGGATAAGGGCTGATCCACACAGACGAGCCGAAACCGATGGACGCTCGTCGGCGTCCATCGGTCGAGCCTTCGGGATGGAGCGCCGATTCTCAGCGCAAAATTTCGCGCAGCACCTGGCCATCGACATGGTGCGGCCGGACGCCGAGGAGCTGCATGATGGTCGGCGCCACATCGACATTGCGCATGCGCGGAATGATGGTGCGCTCGCGGATCTGCGGGCCGGCGCCGATGAAGGTCGCGCTCATCACCGGCAGCTCGGGATCGTGGCCATGGGCGCCGTAGAAGTTCGGCATCGACAGCGCTGACGTCGCCGCATTGAACGGTGCATCGCCGGACCGGGCGACGCCGGGATTTTGGATGCCGTCGAAGTTATAGCCTGGCGCCATCAGCGCGAACACATCGCCGAAATCCTGGCCGATGGTCTTGCTGGTGCACTGTCCGGTGCCGGCGTCACATTGCAGCGGGCGGCTCTCGACCACGGTGAAGATACGCCCGCCCGCGAGCGAGTAGTTGAACTTCGGGTTCGGATCGACCGCGTTCTTCACCGCATTGGCGATCTGCGTGACCAGCGCGTTGTAGATCGCCGGATCGACGGTGCCGCCGGATTCGCGGTTCTGCAGGTTGACGTAGATGTTGGCGGCCGGACCCGAGGTGCGGATCGCCAGCTTGCTGGTGTCGATGCCGGCATTGCGCAGGATGTTGGTCATGCTGACCGAGGTGTGGAACGGCGCGAAACCGTGGTCGGACACCACGATGATGTTGCTGTCCTTGCCCGCAGCGTCGGCGATCCGCTTCACCGCCCTATCGGCGGCCTGATAGGCGAAGCGGATATAGTACGCGTAGCGCGCGACCTTGGCGGGATCCTGGTTGGCACCGATCGAGTTCGGGTCGGTCGGGTTGGTGCCCTGTCGGCGGTCGGTGAGCAGGAACTGATGCTCCGAGCCGTCGGGCTGCTCGATATAGGCCATCACCAGGTCGGCGTCGGGATGATTCCTGATCGCGCGCACGGCGACATCGGCCTGATAGCGAACAAAGGTCTTCACCATGTCCTCGAACATCGTCTCGATCTCGATATCGGGGAAGTTGGTGAAGCCTGCGCTCAGCCGCTCGGTGATGCGGAAGTCGGCCTGCGGACGCCAGAAGCCGATATTGTCGTTGATGTCGTCGACGTCGGCCAGCACCGGCGTGTTGCGCGGAATGAAGTTGGCGCCATAGCGGGCGAAGCGCACCACGGAGAGATCGGGCGTCAGCGCCGACACGAAATACGCCGCGCCGACCTTACCTCCGCTGCCTTCGAAGAAGAACGGCGCGTTCTCACCGCCGAGCTTGGCGTAGGCCGGCCCGGTCGACGGCGCGGAGAAGGGTCCCGCGGTGATGCCACGCGTCGCATCGAAGAACACCAGCGTGTCGTAGTTCACCTTGTTGTCGTTGGTGGTGTCGAGCGCCGCCACGCGGATCGCATATTTGACGTCGAACGTCGCGGCGTTGCTCGAGCAGGTCGCTGTCTGCGCCGAAGAGCAGGAGAATGTCTCGATCGGAGCCGTGGTCGCCAGCACCGGGCTGAACGAATGACGGCCGGCCTGTTGCAGTGCCGCCACGACAGCCGCATCCGGCGCGAAGTTCGCTTGAGACAGCGAGAAGCCCTGGGCCGAGAGGCCGCCGAACGCGCCGAACGGCACGGTGTAGTCCGTGGTGCGGATCGGCTGGGCCGGCTGCACCACCGCGCCGTTGATTGAGATGTCGGCACCGTCGCCACCCGGCCAGGTCGCGGTGACCACCTTCTTGCCCTGCTGGCGCAACTGGACCCACAGGGGCAGCGCTGTCGGCTGCTGCGAGGGCCCGAGCGGGCTCTCGCGATAGCCGCCGATCGGTGCCGCAAAGCCGCTGAGGCTCGATGAGATCGGCCCAACGACCGCCTGGAAGGTATTCGACGGTATGTCGTTGTGAACCGAGGTCGAGCCAGTCGCGATCGCGATATGCGACACCGCGGTCAGCGACGGCGACGCGGTCACGTTCTGCACCGCGATCGCGCCGTGGCGGCTCAGCCGCGCCAGGCCACCATCACGCGGCAGCACGCCTTCGGCGATGAACTTCTGGATGAAATCGGGCTTGGCGCCGTCGAGCGAGATCAGCACCACCCGCGGCGACTTGCGGCCATGATGGCTGCCATCATGGTCTCCGTCATGATGATGATCGTGATCGCGAACATCATTGAAGACTTGTTCGCGGTCATCGCCATCCGCACGCGCCGGCGTCGCAACTCCGGCCAGAGAGACAGCAAGCGACATCGCCGAGACCACGGCGAAAAAACCCTTCGCATTCATATGGACGCCCCCAAATGCTCGCATCACAGTTTCTGCGAGTCTTATCAAGCCGGGCCGCCAACTATCAGGCTTGCCTAACGTGCATATGACGCGGCTGCGACATGCATGAGATCGTCGCGACAACGCCCGGCGGGGGCCCTGCTCGCGATCTTGCGTTGCGCAACGGTCGCGCCTTCGGAATGCAATGCGAATATCGGCCTCACCCGCGCCGCCGACTCGATCGTCAACCTGCATTATCCAATCGAAGGAAACCGACGTAGCGGATGTGCCGCAGCCTGCTTACTCCGCGTACACGGGCGCCGTGCGGGTGCGGCGGAATGAAGGCAGACGCTGTGTGAAGGCCAATGCGCGAGGTGACGGACACGACGATACATGGTTCGACGGCGAAGTAATATGCCGCAAACGTCGGACGTGCATGCAATTCCTGCAGACATCGCCCATGCGGAACACCTCGGTCGCGCTGCATGCTCGGCAGACACAACGGCCGCTCGATGCGCTTTACCGCCGACCGGTCAAATTCATGCGACTGTCGCTCAACGAGACGCAGAATTTTTCGATCAGCAACGTCAACGCATCGGGCGCCTCCAACATCGGCAGGTGCCCGATGCCTAGCATGACATGCAGAACGGCTTGCGGAATACGTGGCAGGAGTTCGTTCCTGAGCACCTCGACGGTATCGACCTTATCGAACTCGCCGACAATGACGGCGGTGGGGACGCTGATGGAGCCAGCCTGCCTGCCAATGTCTTCCAGGCTGGTGACTCGCGGCCACGCGCGTTTTGCCGGCGGCGCTCCGCGCAAGCTGTCCGTGATGACCTGCTCGCGGTCGCCTGCGGACAGCGGCCTGGCGGTCAACACGTTATCGATGGTCGCCTCCACAGTTTCGCGGCTGGCATAGGCGCCCGCCATCATTTCTCGCGCCTGCGCCGGCATCGCCATCGGCGTTGGCGGCGAAGGCGCGACAAGAACCAGGCCAACCAGACCGGGCGGCCGACGCGATGCCATGAGTTGAGCGACCTTGCCGCCCATGGAATGCCCGACCAGCACATAGCGCTGCAAGTTCAGCGCCTGGATCACACCTTCCGCATCCGCCGCAAGATCCGCCAAGCCGTAGCCATCCGCTGGCGCGTCGGACTGGCCCCAGCCGCGATGATCGATGGCGATGGTATGAAAAGCGGGCACCAGCTTGGACGTGACATGCCTCCAGGTCCCGGACGAGCCTCCCCAATAGTGCAGAAAGACGAGCGACAAATCGCCGTCGCCGTGCTCCTCGACGTGGATACCCAAGCCATTCGACGCGACTTTCATCGCAACCTCCCTCTTCTGGCGCCAGCCTGGATCGGCTGGACACGCATCGGAGATAGATCCGATCATATTGCTCGATAATCGCATTTCTCTTATCAAGACCTAATAACGGCGCTATCAGGCGGAGGGATATGGACCGGTTGATCAGCATGGCGGTGTTCGTCGCCGCGATCGAGGAAGGTAGCCTCGTGCGTGCCGCCCGGCGGTTCGGCCTCTCGCCTTCGATGGCGGGCAAGCACGTGTCTGCGATCGAAGAGCAACTGAACGTGCGGTTGCTTCAACGCAGCACACGCACGCTGAAGCTGACCGAGATCGGGCAGGCCTACTACGCGCGATGCAAGCATATTCTGGAAGACTACGAAGACGCGAACAGGGAGGCGCAGGACGCTCAGCAGGCGGTGCGTGGCACATTGCGGGTCGCTGCACCCACGACTTTCGGCGCCATGCATCTAGGCGGCGTGATCGCGAGCTATCTTGCTGCCTGTCCAGAAGTCACGGTCGAGACCACACTCAGCGATCGCTATGTCGACTTGCTGGCAGACGGAATCGATATCGCCATTCGCATCGGACAGTTGAACGATTCAGATCTGGTGGCCCGACGACTTGCTCCGTGCCGCATGGTGTTCTGCGCAGCGCCATCTTTTCTGACGCAACACGGCGAGCCGAAAACCGTGCAGCATCTCCGCAAGGCACCGCGGCTCGCTTTCAGCGAGGCGGTTTCTGCCGGCGACTGGACGCTCACGGCTCCCGATGGCACCACACACGTCATCGATGGTGGCGTTCGGCTCGCGGCCAACAACATGCAAATGCTGCTGGCTGGCGCGTTGGCCGGAGCAGGCGTAGCTTACGGACCAAGCTTCGTGTTCGGGCAGTCGATCGCCGATGGCAAGCTGCGTCTTCTGCTGCCCGATCATAAGACCTCCGAGCTGGCGATCCATGCCGTTTATCCGACGAAACGATATGTGTCGTTGAAGCTGCGCCGGTTCATTGCGCATCTGAGCGCGAGCTTCGGCGACATGCCGAACTGGGACCGCATGCTCACGAGCGGCGGATCGGAGGCGAGCGGATAATCGCGCCTATCCGATGATCTCGGCTTCGCCGCGCGCCGACAGATCGCCCAGTGCTCGTCGCTCGAGCTCTTTCTTCGTATGAGCCGCTGCAGCCTCGACACTTACGACCGCCCGTTCTGAAGGATGCGTGCCGCGGCCTGGTCGGCGATCGCATCGAGCGCGGACTGGTCGAGCGGAAAATCCGCCGCGAGCCAGGCGTCTTCGGCGAGCGTTAGGACATGCCCTAGCAACGGCCCTTCTGCGACGCCGCGGGCGATGAAGTCGGCCGCCTTCAGCGGAAATTTCGGCGGCGTGAACCGTTCGGGCAGTTGCGCCAGCTCGCACCAGCGCGGCGCGTCGCGCTCATGTCCGGCGCGCGCCCAGGCGAGCAGCAGGCGATCGCGATAGTTGGTCTCGCCGAGGCGATAGAGCAGCCGCCGCGCCCGCGCCTCGTCGGCGGAGGCGAGGCGCCACCAGCGATGCCCCATCGCATCCAGCGCCTTGGCCTCCGCATTGGATAGCTTCAGCCGCGTCGCGAGTCGCCGCGCATCCTCAGTGACTGCAACCGCCAGCGCGGCGAGCCGGCGGATCGGATTGGGCGTCAGGCCAATCTCGCGTTCGGCCGTGACCATGGCCGTGAACGGACCGAGATAGGCGACGCCGCCCAGGATCGAAATCATCAGGCCGGCATCCATCATCGCCTCGACTGCGCCGACCGCGCCCTGGGTGACGAGCAGCTTCAGCATCTCTATCCGCACTCGCTCGGCCGAGAGCGTCGCCAGCCCTGCCCGGCCGGCGATGCACGCGAGATAACCCTCGCGCTCGGGCGCGCCGACGCCGAAGGCGGAATGGAAGCGGAAGAACCTGAGGATGCGCAGATAGTCTTCGGCAATGCGCTGGGCGGCATCGCCGATGAAGCGCACGCGCCGGATCGCGATGTCCTCCAGCCCGCCGACATAATCGGACACGATGCCGTCGAGACTGACCGACAGCGCGTTGATGGTGAAGTCGCGCCGCTGCGCATCCGCCACCCAATCGCGGCCGAAGGCGACCTTGGCCTTGCGACCGAAGGTCTCGGTGTCCTCGCGCAAGGTGGTGACCTCGATCGGGTGACCGTCCAGCACCAGCGTCACGGTGCCATGCTCGATGCCGGTCGGCACGCTCTTGATCGCGGCGACCTTGGCGCGGCGGATCACCTCGGTTGGGACTGCCGTGGTCGCGACGTCGATGTCGCCGATCGGGATGCCGAGCAGCGCATTGCGGACGGCGCCGCCGACCACGCGCGCCTCTTCGCCATCACCATTGAGCAGCGCCAGCACGCGCGCGGCCGGACCGGACGAAAGCCAGGGCGCGTCGAGACGGCGCGCATCAGTCATGTCCTGCTCCGGAAACGGGCTTGCGGCCTTCCACAGGCCTATGTGCGGGATCGAAAATGGATCGAGATGGGACGCTCAACAACTCGGCAAACATGGCCATCAGGGACAACGCGTCGACGGCGTAAGGAATGGGAGAAATTCCGCTTCCCGTCAACACGCGCTGGCGGCTCATGGCAGATAGATCCGCTCATAGAGCAGGCGCAGGATGCCTGCGGTCGCGCCCCAGATGTAGCGCTCGGCAAACGGCATCGCGTAATACGATCGGGCGATGCCGCGAAATTCCTTGGCGTGGATTTGATGATTGGCTGGATTCATCAGGAAGGACAGCGGCACCTCGAAGGCGTCGTCGACCTCGTCATGATTGATCGTCAGTTGAAAGCCCGGCTTCACCCGCGCCAGCGTCGGCAGAATGCGAAAGCCGAACGCTGTCCCGTAGACGTCGAGATAGCCGATCGGATCGACGAAGCTGCGTTTAAGCCCGACCTCCTCCTCGGCCTCGCGCAGCGCCGCGTCGAGCGGCGAGGCGTCGGTGGCGTCGATCTTACCGCCGGGAAAGGAGATCTGCCCGGCATGATTGGACAAATGCGGCGAGCGCTGCGTGAGCAGCACGGTCGGCTCGGAATGATCGACCACCGGGATCAGCACGGCGGCGGGCCGCACCGGCTGCTCGCGGGCGACGATCTCGAGCATGCGGTCGGTGCCGGAATCGCCGCTCGCGGGAATGATGTTGGGATCGATCAGCGCAGGCGGGACGTCGAAGCCGAGGCGCGCTCGGCCGCGCCGAAAGAACTCCGCCGCGCCGAGCGCGGCAACGCCAGTCTTCATCATCGGCTTGTTCAAAATGGGCTCGTTCAAAGCGCCGCCCTCACCTCGTCCGCATCCGCCATTGCAAAAAACTCGCCGCCCGATTCCACCCCGAACATCGTTCGCCCATCGACCATCCGCTCCTCGCCGATGTCAACCAGCTCATAGTAGAGCGGGCGCGTCACCTTGGCCCAGAGGTCGGCACGGACATGCAGATAGGGCGTCAGCCCGCCGGCCTCGCCGCGCTCGAATCGCAGCCGATGCGCGGCATCGCAATCCACCCAGTCGTCGACATTGGTGCGAAATTGCAGTAGCGGGCCATGCGCGGCGGAGGACCTCCGCATTTCTACGGCCATGAACGGCGCGTCATCGACGCGGATGCCGACCTTCTCGACCGGCGTGACCAGAAAATATTTGCCATCCTCGCGTTTCAGGATGGTCGAGAACAGCCGGACCAGCGCGGGCCTGCCGATCGGAGTACCCATGTAGTACCAGCTTCCATCGCCCGCGATTCGCATGTCCAGATCGCCGCAGAACGGCGGATTCCAGAGATGCACGGGCGGCAGGCCCTTGGTTGCCGCATCTTTTGCTGCGGCCGTGAGCCGATCGAGGCCCTGATTGGTGCTTTGCCCTTGCTTCGCCATTGTTTACCCCGAGTCTCAGCTTGGCACGTTTGGTGCACGCCCTCATCGCCGGGAGCCTGTCAAAGTTCCGCGACATCATTGCGCGGGAATTGGATGGTCGCCACATCGTGAATGGCGCCGACAGCCCGGAATGCCGATAAGATGGGGATAGTTTAATTCAACGAATACAAGTGCTTCGGCCCGGGTCTAGCATCGGCGTCAAGGTAAGTTGGAGCGAATTCTCCTGCGCGGCGTCTATATAGGGCGCAGGACCCGTATGCAGCAGAGCCGGTAGGCGGCGACGGCTCGACGGTTCAACCTATGTGTGCACGTTGCCCAGCAAAGCACGAGGGCAGAAGGAGTGACAGGAATGGCTGACAGTGCCGAAAAGCTGGAAGATGCGATCGTCCGCTCGGCCGAGCAGGTCTCGGGCCAGATCCGCAGCGCGCGCGACGCGATCTCCGCGGTCATTTTCGGCCAGGAGCGCGTGGTCGAAAATACCCTGGTAACGATCCTCTCCGGCGGCCACGCGCTTCTGATCGGCGTCCCCGGCCTCGCCAAGACCAAGCTGGTCGAGACGCTCGGCGTCACGCTCGGGCTCGACGCCAAGCGGGTCCAGTTCACGCCGGACTTGATGCCGTCAGATATTCTGGGCGCCGAGGTGCTCGATGAGAGCACGGCGGGCAAGCGATCGTTTCGCTTCATCGCAGGTCCTGTGTTCGCGCAGCTTCTGATGGCCGACGAGATCAACCGCGCCAGCCCGCGCACGCAGTCGGCGCTGCTGCAGGCGATGCAGGAGCAGCACATCACGGTCGCCGGCGCGCGCCACGATCTGCCGAAGCCCTTCCATGTGCTCGCCACGCAAAACCCGCTGGAGCAGGAAGGCACCTATCCGCTGCCGGAAGCGCAGCTCGACCGCTTCCTGATGGAGATCGATGTCGACTATCCCAATCGCGATGCCGAGCGGCGCATCCTGTTCGAGACCACCGGCGCTGAGGAAAACACGGCCAAGGCGGCGATGAGCGCGGACGCACTGATCGCGGCCCAGCGGCTGGTGCGGCGATTGCCGGTCGGCGATTCCGTCGTCGAAGCAATCCTGTCGCTGGTGCGCTCGGCCCGTCCTGGCGAGGAAGCCGGCGACACCGGCAAGCTGATCGCGTGGGGCCCTGGCCCGCGCGCCAGCCAATCCCTGATGCTCGCGGTGCGCGCCCGCGCGCTGCTCGATGGCCGCCTCGCGCCGTCGATCGACGACGTGCTCGACCTCGCCGAGCCCGTGCTCAAGCACCGCATGGCGCTGACCTTCCCGGCCCGCGCCGAGGGCCGCACCGTTCCGGACGTGATCCGGCAATTGAAGAGTCGGATCGGTTGATGGCTGCAACGCACGCGCACGCCGACAAGGAGATCATCGCAATCCGGCGTGCCGACGGCGAGAGCCGAACGCTCGCCGCATCGTTGCCGCGCCTGGTGTTGGAAGCACGCCAGATCGCCGCGAACGTCATCCACGGCCTGCACGGCCGCAGGCGCGCCGGCGCCGGCGAAAGCTTTTGGCAATATCGCCGCTTCGTCTCCGGCGAGCCGTCGCAGCGCGTCGACTGGCGGCGCTCGGCGCGCGATGATCATCTCTATGTGCGCGAGCAGGAATGGGAGGCCGCGCATACGGTGTGGCTGTGGCCGGATCGCTCGCAATCAATGGCGTTCGCCTCGAAGGGTGCACGCGACAGCAAGCTCGAGCGCGCGCTGATCGTGACCTTTGCACTCGCCGAGCTCCTGGTCGCCGGCGGTGAGCGCGTCGGTATTCCCGGCCTGCTCAATCCGACTGCGAGCCGCAGCGTGATCGATAAGATCGCGCAGGCGATGCTGCATGATGATGCTGCGCGGCCGAGCCTGCCGCCCTCCTTCGTGCCGTCGGCGCTGGCCGAGATCGTGGTGCTGTCCGATTTCTGGTCGCCGATTACAGAGATCCGCACCATGCTGGCGGGCCTCTCGGCCTCGGGCGCGCATGGCGAACTGGTGCAGGTTGTCGATCCGGCGGAAGAGAGCTTCCCCTATGCCGGCCGCGTCGAGTTCGTCGAGCCCGAGGGTGGCGAGATGATCACGGCCGGGCGCGCCGAGAGCTGGGCCACGGACTACGTCGCCCGCGTGGCGCTGCATAGGGACCAGATCCGCGCCGAGACCGGCAAGCTCGACTGGCTGTTCACGACACATACGACCAGCCGCTCGGCCGCCGAGCTCTTGCTGTTCCTGCATGCCGGCATGACCACCAGCAGGGGCACGCACAGCAATGTCAAAGCGGGGCTTGGTAGATCGGGAATTGGCGCATGATGGGTCTGCCGCTGTCCTTTGCCGAGCCGCTGCTGCTGATCGGACTGGTCAGCCTTCCGGTGCTGTGGTGGCTGCTGCGGGTGATGCCGCCGCGGCCGCGGCGCATCGAGTTTCCACCAACCAAGCTGCTGTTCGACATCGCGCCGAGGGAAGAGACACCATCGCGCTCGCCCTGGTGGCTGACTTTGCTGCGACTGATCGCGGCAGCCCTGATCATCTTCGCCGCCGCCGGTCCGATCTGGAATCCGCGCAGCCAGGCGGCCGGCAGCAAGGCGCCTCTGGTGCTGCTGCTCGACGACAGCTGGAGCGCGGCCGCGAGCTGGGACGAGCGGATCAAGACCGCCGACGAGATGATCGCCAATGCCGACGCGGACCGCCGCGGCGTCGCGCTCGTGCCGCTGTTGGAGCCGAACCGCGACATCACCCTGATGCCGGCGGGTGCGGCGCGCGTCGCGCTGCGCCAACTCGCGCCCAAACCGTTCACGACCGACCGGACCGAGGCGCTGGCGCTGCTCGAGCGCTTCCTCAAGGCGACCGGCGATGCCGAGATCGTCTGGCTGTCGGATGGCGTCGATCCTGGCCACGGCAATGAGTTCGTCACCGGTCTCGCCAAGACCATCGGCGATCGCAGCCTGACGATCTATGACGGCGGCACGCTGTCGCCGCTGGCGCTTGCCGGCGCCGAGAACGCCGCGGCCAAGATGACGGTCAAGGTGCTGCGCGCGGACCTGTCGGTGCCGGGCGGCGTCGTCCGTGCGCTGGACGCCAAGGGCTCGCCGATCGCCGAGGCGCGCTTTGCCTTTGGTGCCGGCGCGCACGACACCGAGGCGAGCTTCGATCTGCCGGTCGAGCTGCGGAACGATATCAGCCGGCTCGAGATCGCGAACCAGCGCTCCGCCGGCGCGGTGCAATTGCTCGACAAACGCTGGCGGCGCCGCGCGGTCGGCATCGTCACCGGTGCGACCAGCGACACCGCGCAGCCGCTGCTAGCGCCGACCTTCTATCTGACCCGCGCATTACAGCCCTTCGCCGACCTGCGCCTCGGCGACCGCGGGGCGCCGCAGCAGGTGATCGCCCAGTTCCTGGATCAGAAGCTGCCGATGATCGTGATGGCCGACGTCGGCACGCTGTCGCCGGAGATCCGCGAGCGGCTCAACGCCTGGATCGAGAATGGCGGCGTGCTGGTGCGCTTCGCCGGACCGCGCCTGGCGCAGGGCGATGATGATCTCGTGCCGGTGAAGCTGCGTCGCGGCGGCCGCACGCTCGGCGGCAGCCTGACCTGGGAAAAGCCGCAGCATCTCGCCGCCTTCACCGCCGACGGACCGTTCGCAGGCCTCGCCGTGCCGAAGGATGTCACCGTCAGCCGCCAGGTGCTGGCCGAGCCTGACGCCGTGCTCGCGACCAAGAGCTGGGCCTCGCTGGAGGACGGCACGCCGCTCGTCACCGGCGAGCGTCGCGGCAAGGGCGTGATCAGCCTGTTCCACGTCAGCGCCGACATGCGCTGGTCGGACCTGCCGATGTCGGGCGCGATGGTCGAGATGCTCCGCCGCCTCGTCGATATGTCCGGCTATACCTCGACCCCCGGTGCCGGACCTGCCGGCCAGAGCGCAAAGGCCACCGTCGCGCCGCTGCACATCCTCGATGGTTTCGGCGCCTTTGGCCCGCCACCCTCCACCGCCAAGCCGCTGCCCGCCGACTTCAACGACCGCGCCTCGCTCGATCATCCACCCGGATTTTACGGCCCCGCCGACGGACCCATCGCAGTGAACACGCTTGCTCCCACCGATCGCATTGCTGCACTCGACACCTCCAGCCTGCGCGCCAATCGTGCCAGCTACAGCAATGCCGAGCCGCGCGATCTCCGGGGCATCCTGCTCTCCACCGCGCTGCTGCTGTTCCTAATCGATGCCGTCATCGTCGCCCTGCTCGGCGGCACCTTGGCCGCCTTGGTGCGGCGGCGCGCGGCAACGGCGGCGCTCGTCGCCCTTGCGATCCTTGGCGGCATGACGCTGTGGGCGCCCGCCCCCGTTCGAGCTGACCAGGCTAGTGATGAATTCGCCATGCGCGCGGTGTCGCAGACCCGGCTCGCTTATGTCGTCACCGGCAATGCCGACGTGGATTCGATCGTCAAGGCGGGCATGACCGGGCTCACGCTCTATCTCGCCCAGCGCACTGCGCTCGAGGCCGGCGATCCCGTCGGCGTCGATCCGGCCCATGACGAGCTCGCTTTCTTCCCGCTGATCTATTGGCCGATCGTGCCCGGCGCGCCGAAGCCGCCGCAGGACGCGATCAATAAGATCGACGCCTACATGAAGCAAGGCGGCACCGTGATCTTCGACACCCGCGACGCGATCGAAGCCGGGCCGGGCGACAATGGCGCGCAGCAGACACCGGGCATGCAGTCGCTGCGCGAGATCCTTTCCGCGCTCGACGTGCCGGAACTGGAGCCGGTGCCGCGCGAGCACGTGCTGACCAAGACGTTCTATCTGCTCCGCGACTTCCCCGGCCGCTTCACCTCGGGCCAGACCTGGGTCGAGGCGCTGCCGAAGGAGGACGAGGATGAGAGCGCCTCGCGGCCGGCCCGCGGCGGTGACGGCGTCTCGCCGATCATCATCACCTCCAACGACCTCGCCGGCGCCTGGGCGATCCGTCCCGACGGCCAGGCCATGCTGCCGCTGGTGCCCGGCGAGCCGCGGCAACGTGACTTCGCGTTCCGCGCCGGCGTCAACATCGTGATGTACACGCTGACCGGCAACTACAAGGCCGACCAGGTGCACGCGCCGGCGCTGATCGAGCGGCTCGGGCAATAGGTTTCAAACCATGAACTACGGCATCGCGTTCACGCCTCTCGTCCCGCCGCTCGTGCTGTGGCTCGCGCTCGGCGCCATCATCGTGATCGCAGCGGTTCTGCTGCTCGGCCGCTCGCGCGGGGCTGCTGTCCGCGTCGCGGCGCTGGCGCTGATCGCGCTGGCGCTCGCCAATCCCTCCTTCACGCGCGAGGACCGTGAGCCGCTGACCTCGGTCGCGGCCGTCGTGGTCGACAGGAGCCCCAGCCAGAATTTCGGCGACCGCAACAAGCAGACCGCGCAGGCGCAGGAGGCGTTGGTCGGCGAGCTCAAGAAGATCAAGGGCCTCGAGGTGCGCGTGGTCGAAGCCGGTCAGGCCGATGGCGAGACCGACGGCACGCATCTGTTCGGCGCGGTATCGTCGGCGCTGTCTGACGTGCCGGTCGATCGGGTCGCCGGCGCCTTCCTGATCACCGACGGTCGTGTGCATGACATTCCGGCCAATACGGCCGCGCTCGGCTTCCAGGCGCCGCTGCAGGCGCTGGTTACCGGTCAGCCGAATGAGCGCGACCGCCGCATCGCGATCACCGCGGCGCCGCGCTTCGGCATTGTCGGCCAGCCGCAGACCGTGACCTTCCGGCTCGACGACCAGGGCGTCAGCGGCGAGCATGCCAAGGTGGTGATCCGCAGGGACGGCGAGGTGATCAGCGAGCGCGATCTGACCAGCGGCCAGATTTCGAAGGTCGATGTCGACATCAAGCATGAGGGGCCGAACATCGTCGAGATCGAGGCCGCACCGCTCGCGGGCGAGCTGACGCCGGTCAACAACCGCGCCGTGGTGTCAATCGACGGCGTGCGCGACAAGCTGCGTGTGCTGCTCGTCTCGGGCGAGCCGCATTCGGGCGAGCGGACCTGGCGCAATCTGCTCAAGTCGGACGCCAGCGTCGACCTCGTGCACTTCACGATTCTGCGGCCGCCGGAGAAGCAGGACGGCACGCCGATCAACGAATTGTCGCTGATCGCCTTCCCGACCCGCGAGCTGTTCCAGCAGAAGATCAACGAATTCCAGCTGATCATCTTCGACCGTTACGCCCGCCAGGGCGTGCTGCCGATCGCCTATTTCGACAACATCGCGCGTTACGTGCGCAATGGCGGCGCGGTGCTGGTCTCCGCGGGACCGGACTATGCGTCGAACACCAGCATCTGGCGCACGCCGCTCGATTCGGTGCTGCCGGCCGAGCCGGTCGGCGTCACCGAGAAGCCGTTCTATGCGCATCTGTCGGATGCTGGCAAACGTCATCCGGTCACACGCGGGCTCGATGGCGCCGAGGCCGAGCCGCCGCATTGGAGCCGCTTCTTCCGCACAGTCGACACGCGCAATGCGACCAGCCCGCCGGTCATGACCGGCGCCGACGGCAAGCCGCTGCTCCTGCTCTCGCGATTCGGCGAAGGCCGCGTGGCGCTGCTGCTGACCGATCACATCTGGCTCTGGGCGCGCGGCTATGAGGGCGGCGGTCCGCATCTCGATCTGCTCCGGCGGATGTCGCATTGGCTGATGAAGCAGCCCGACCTCGATGAAGAGGCGCTGCGGCTGCAGGTGCAGGGCCACGATCTCGTCGTGATCAGGCAGACCATGGCCGACACCGTTCCGCCGGTGACGGTGACGTCGCCATCGGGTGCGACGCGCGAGCTGACGCTGACGCAAAGCGAGCCCGGCGAATGGCGCGCGAGCCTGCCGGCCAACGAGCTCGGCCTGTGGCAGGCCTCCGACGGCACACTGAAAGCCTTGATCAATGTCGGACCGACCAATCCGAAGGAGTTTTCCGAGGTCACCTCGACCACGGACACCTTGAAGCCGCTGGCACAGGCCACCGGCGGCGATGCGCGCCGCGTGGCGGACGGATCGAGCGTGGAGATCCCGCGCATCGTGCCGGTGCATTCCTCCTCGGTGTTCCGCGGCGATGGCTGGATGGGCGTGCGGATGCGCGATGCAAGCGTCGTGAAAGGCGTCGGCGTGCTGCCGATGTTCGCCGGCATCATCGGCCTCTTGCTCCTGCTCGGCGCCTTCGCCGCGACATGGCTGCGCGAGGGACGGTAATTGTCCGGTGCACATATTATGAGGCGCAGAAGCGCCGCTACAGATTCGGTGTCGTCCCGGCCTTGAGCCGGGACCCATAATCCCTAGTGGTAATCGGTTTGCGAGCTGGAGCTCCAGCCTTCGCAACAATCGATTGCGGTGTTTATGGGTCCCGGGTCGGCGCCCCTCCGGCGCTATGCGCCGTCGAGGCTGGCCCGGGACGCAACTGATAAAACTAGACCTCCGAGTGCCCAGCCCTACCGCGCGTAATCCCAATCCGGCCGAATTGCGCCCGAAACACCGTCGAAAGCGCCATCGACGAGTTCGGCGACTAGGATGCGATTGGTATCGACCGGGCCGGGCATGATCGCCCTGCCCTTCTCGACCTTCTTGAAGCCGACGCGGCTGTAATAGTCGAGATCGCCGACCAGCAGGATCAGGCGATGGCCCTTGTCCTTGGCACCAGTGATGGAGCGCTCCAGCAATGTGCGGCCGATGCCGTGCTTGCGGAACGGCGGCTCGACCGTCAGCGGTCCGAGCAGCAGCGCCTTGGTGTCACCGACGCAGATCGGCAATTGCCGCACCGAGCCGACCAGCAGCGTGCCGATATGGGCGGTGAAGGAGAGGTCGAGCAGATGGTCGACATGCTCGCGCACGCGATAGGCGCTGAGCACAAAGCGACCGGGCCCGAACGTGCGTTCGTGCAGCCGTTCGATCGCTATCGCATCGGACGGCTTTTCGGGTGCAATGGTGATGGAGAGATCGCTCATGACTGAGGCGCGGATTAGCATTTGCGGGCGGCGCGGTCCATCGCGCAGTCAAGCCCTCGCGCCGTCATCCGGGCAAAACCGGATCAGCCGCCGAGGCGCGGCTGCGAGAGGTAGGCGAGCAGCTTCATCTCGCGCCGGCCGCGCGTCACGGTGTCCAGCACCAGCCCTGATGAGGCGGACAGCAGCGCAACGATCATCAGGCCCATCGACAGCACCGCGGTCGGCAGCCGCGGAACCAGCCCGGTCTCGATGAAGGTGACGAAGATCGGGACCGCGAAGCCGATCGAGAGCAGGGCCAGGAAGATTCCGATCGCGGTGAAGAAGCGCAGCGGCTTCTCCGACCGGTAGAGCTTCAGGATGGTACCCAGAATGCGAAAGCCGTCGCGCCAGGTGTTGAGCTTGGACACCGAGCCTTCGGGACGCGCGTAATAGGGCGTCGCGACCTCGGCAACGGGAAGCGCGAGCTCCAGCGCATGCACGCTGAGCTCGGTCTCGATCTCGAAACCATCCGACAGCACGGGAAAGGATTTGACGAAGCGGCGCGAGAACACCCGGTAGCCGGAGAGAATGTCCTTGAAGGCCTGTCCGAACACCTCGGCCAAGAACCGCGTCAGCATCCAGTTGCCGGTGCGGTGCCCCATGCGGTAGGCGGCCTGCTCCTGGTCGACCCTCAGGCCCACGACCATGTCGAGATGCTCGTCCACCAGCCGCTCGATCATGCGCGGCGCGCTCGGCGCATCATAGGTGGCATCGCCATCGACCAGCACATAGACGTCGGCGTCGATGTCGGCAAACATGCGGCGAACCACGTGACCCTTGCCCTGTCGCCGCTCGCTGCGCACCTCGGCACCGGCCTCGCGCGCGACCGCAATGGTCCGATCCTTCGAATTGTTGTCGTAAACGTAAACGGTCGCGGTCGGCAGCGCCTGCTTGAATCCCTTCACGACGGCGGCAACGGCCGCCTCCTCATTGTAGCAGGGCACCAGAACGGCAATGCGCAGCGACGACGGTATCATGACCCGATTCCCCCGTCAGAACCTGCACTCATTCGGTGCAAAAAGTCATAACGCGTACCGGCGAGCGGCTGTTATGGCGACCGCCAGGTCGGGATGGGCTTAACGCCGCGTAACACCTCCGCGATCCGCAAGCGGGTGCCGAGCGTGGTGTCGTCCGGCAGCGCATTGGCAGCGAAGAAACCGGTCGCGATGATCTCGTGGTTGGGCTCGGGCGGCCGGTCCTGCGTAAACGCCTTGATAACGAACACAGCGACGTGGTCGCGCCGTGAGACGTGGCTGTTGAGGAAGATGCCGTGCAACACCGGCTCGCCGGCGAGTTCGATGCGTCCCTCCTCGGCCAGCTCGCGCCTCAACGCCTCGGCAAAGGTCTCGCCGACCTCGACCCCGCCGCCCGGCAGATGCCAGCCGGCGACATAGCTATGCTTGACAAGGAACACGCGATTCTCGGCATCGAGCACGACGCCGCGCACGCCGAGGGTCATACCGCGCGCAAAGCGCCAATAGAGGTGGAAGACGTGGCGCAACCAGGGCTCGAGCCTCGATCGCCAACCGTCCTGAACTGCCGTCATGCGTCCTGCTCTCGTTAACCTTGCGCTCGCGCGCCTGCCTTGCCAATACAGGATCGAACCCGGAAGGACAGCCCTGATGGCAACGCTGCGGATCGTAAGCGACGGGAACGAATGATGGCGGCGTTCACCCTCGCCCATCTCTCCGACCCGCATCTGCCGCCACTACCGAGGCCCAGCTTGCGCGAACTCGCCAGCAAGCGTGCGCTCGGCTATCTGAACTGGACGCGCAACCGGCACAAATATCACCGCCGCGAGGTGCTCGACCTCTTGGTCTCCGACCTGCGGGCCCAAGTGCCGGACCAGATCGCCGTGACTGGCGATCTCGTAAATCTGGCGCTTGAAGCGGAGTTCGCGGAGGTCGCGGCCTGGCTCGAGGGTGTTGGTCCGCCGGATCAGGTCACCGCGATTCCCGGCAATCACGACGCCTATGTGCGCGCGACCAGCCATCTGTTTGCCGAGAGCTTTGCGAGCTACATCGACGGCGACGGCAGCCTGCCCGGCCTGCCGGTCTTCCCTGCCGTGCGCCGCCGCGGCCCGCTGGCACTGATCAGCCTGTCCTCGGCGGTGCCGACGTTGCCTTTGATGGCGACGGGCACGCTGGGGGCGGACCAGCTTGCGGCACTGGAACGGCTGCTGATCGAACTCGCCGCCGGCGACGCTTTCCGTGTGCTGCTGGTGCATCATCCGCTGCGCTCGACGTCGCACATGAAGCGGCTCACCGACGCAGCGGATCTGATCGCACTGCTCAAGCGCTATGGCGTCGAGCTCGTGCTGCACGGCCACGACCATGTCCATTCGACGATCTGGATCGACGGCCCGGAGCGGCAGATTCCCGTGATCGGCGTGCCGTCGGCCTCCGCAGTGGCGCATGGCCATCATCCGGCAGCCGCCTACAACCTGTTTGCCATTCGCCGCGAAGGCAACGGCTGGCGTTGCGAGCAGACCGTGCGCGCGGTCAACGAGGCGCTGCGAATGCGCGAGATCCGGCAAGTCCAACTGTTCTGACCGACCCCATCGCTAATGCACAGCGGTCAGCGGCTTTTCGTACCGGCAGGTGCATCGTCCGAGAAGAACGGAACAAGCGCCGCGATCACCTCATCAGGACAATCCTCGGCTTGAAGATGGCCGCCGCTCGTGGCGCGGCCCGTCACGTTGTCGGCCCAAGAGTCCCAGATCGCCATGCGATCGGCAAGGTTCTGGGAGCCTGAGCAGATGACGAGAATCGGGCAATCAAGCTTGCGGCCGGCCGCACGATCGGCTTGATCACAAGCAAGATCTTCATCCAGCGCGGCCCGATAGTCCTCGCAGATCGCGTGTTGCACCGATGGATTGCGAAAAGCGAGGCGGTAAGCCTCTCGGGCCGGCGGCTCGATCACGCTGTCACTGCCTGCCTCCATGAGCGTGAGGGCATGATCGAGCACAGCGTCAGGTGCCGCAGCGAGCAGGCGCTCCGGCAGATCTGCCTGCTGCGCCAGCCAGAACCAGTGATAGGCCTGATGCGCAAAGTTGTAGTCGACCGCCGCCATCGCATCGAGCGTTGGAACGACCGTCAACGAGGCAAACCGGCTGACCACGCCGGGATGATCGAGCGCAAGACGATAGCCGGCGCGCGCGCCGCGATCGTGCCCCGCGAGAGCGAAGCGGTCATGGCCAAGCGCCCGCATCAAAGCAACCAGAGCCTTGCCGACTCGCCGCTTGGTCCAGCGTGGCAGCATCGTCTCCGGCCGGCTTGCGCCATAGCCCGGCAGATCGGGAATGATGAGCGTGTGATCGCGGGCGAGCGCCGGCGCCACCTTGCGCCAGGCGATATGCGTTTGCGGATAGCCGTGAAGCAGCAGCAGCGGCGGACCGGCGCCGCCGGTCACGCCAGCGAAGCGCACCCCGCCGGCATCGATGTCGAGACGTTCAAAGCCTGGAAAGAATGCGGGCGCTTCTGCCATCTTGATCCTCAGCCCCGCGCCACTTCTGTCACGAACGCGGCGAGCTCACGGTTGAAGCGCGCCGGCTCCTCATAGAACGGACTATGTCCGCTCTCGGCAAAGATGGACAGACGACTGCCGGGATGCAGCGCCTTGATCCGCTCGGACATGGCCACGCGCACCAGCCGGTCATGACGTCCATGCGTCAGCAGGATCGGGCCGGCGTAGGCCTTAAAGACGGGCTCGAGATCCGGCGTTGCCGTCTTCACGAAGCCCTCGCCGACCGCACGCGCCGTCATGCCGTTGACGACCAGCATGCGCTGAAGCTCGGGACCGGTCGGCGCTTGATGAAAGCAGGCCGCAAGAAACTTCGCTGTCTCGGCCGTCCTCTCGGCCAGGTCATGCGATGTGGTGGTTCGCGCAAAGGTGCCCGCGAGCGGAGTCAGCAGCTCGGGCGCAAGCTTGGTCACAGCATCAACGAGATTGAGGCCTGCGACTTGCGCCCCGCCGTGGGATTTCAGGTAGCCGCCGGCCACGAAACCACCAAGCGACCAGCCCACGAGCACGGGACGGCGAAGCTTCGCCGCTGTGACCACCGCAGCGACGTCGTCGCCCCAACGGTCCGCGTCGGCATAGGCTTCTGGCGCTGCCGGCTTGTCCGAGTCGCCATGGCCGCGCAAATCGAACCGGACCAGGCGGAAGCCCGCCAGCGTTTCGTCGGCAAACTGCTTGTCCCAGCTCAGCCGGCTCTGCCTGAGGCCATGGATGAACAGGATCTCCGGCGCCTGTGGATCGCCCTTCGCCTCGCCCACCAGCATCGTGCCGTCCGTCGAGCGGACGGAGAAAGTCTCGCGTCCGCTCCGCGGCTCGGCAGCCCTTAGCGGGGCGCCGGCAGCGGCCAGAGCGGTGGCTCCTGCGCCGAGCAGCAGGCGTCGTCGATCGATCGAATTCCGCGAGCTCATCTTGTCATTCCATTTGTTTAGCGATCGATAAACATTAAGCGCTTGCGGTTGGAGGTCAACTGCCTAATCTGACGAACATGGCTGCATCCCCGAGCAAACGTGGCGAACCATCATGCCGGTCCCGCGGCCGGCAACCGACATTCGATCGCTACGAGGCGCTGGATACAGCGCTCGATCTGTTCTGGCGCCACGGATATGACGGCGTGAGCATTGCCGATCTGACGGGCGCGATGGGCATCGCTGCCGCCAGTCTCTATCACGCGTTCGGCAGCAAGGCCGACCTCTACCGCGAGGTGCTGCGCCGCTATGGCTCCGGCGGCAGCATCAGCCTGGAGGAGATTGCGAGCGCGCCATCCAGCTTTGAGGCCGTCCGCCGGATGCTCGACGGCGGCATCGCAGCCGTGACCGCGTCGGGCAAGCCGCTGGGGTGCATGGTGTCGAGCGGCATGCTCATGACATCGGCCGAGAACGCAGGCCTCGCGGCAGAGCTCAAGGCGATCCGGACGGCATCGCGCAAGGCGCTGGAGCGGCGCATCGCGCGCGATGTCAAAGCGGGCGTTCTGCCGGCAGCGACGGATGCAGCTGCGCTGGCGCGGTTTTTCGCAACAATCCTGCAGGGCCTGTCTGTTCAGGCCTTGGATGGCGCGACAGCCACTGAGCTTCGCGCCGTGGCGGCCGCGGCTTTGCGGGCCTGGCCGAGCGCACCGTCAGGCCTGCTGTAGCGCCGCGTAGAGCGCAGCGCCGAACAGCGTTAGCGCGCCGAGCAGGAAGCCGAGCAGGAACAGCCACAGGCCGCGGCCGCGCCGGCGTTTCGGAGGTTCGGCGATCGGCGCTGCAACGGCCTCGCGCGGCGGGCTGAAAGCACGCTCACGCTCGACCATGCGCCGCGCGACATAGTCGGTCACCGCCTGCACGATGGCGCCGACATCGTGCGATTCCGCGATCACGATGCGGCCGTTGCGGGTGTCCTGCACAAAGCGGTACTGCCGCTTGTCGCGGCCCATCGCGACATGGGCCACCACGTCGAGCCACAGCCGCGGCGTCTCGCCCTGGCTGATGCCGCGGTCGAACAGATCGATCTGATCCGGGATCTCGCGAAACAAAGGATCGAGCGCCTCGTTCAGGATCTCCAGCCGCGCCACTTCGGCATCGCGCAGGTCGACCACGACGCCGGTGCGGTCGGCGGCCTCGATCCGCGCCTGCCGCAAAGCCTCGCGCAACCGCATCGGTCGGGGCTCATTGGTAGGATCGATCGGGCCGTTGGACGCCTCGGACATGGATCGGCCTTCATTTCGACGGACTTTCGCCCCGGCAGCCTATCAGCTCGGCTATTTTCCGCAAATCCCCCATTTTCCAATTGGTTACCGGCCAAAGACGTAAGCGGCCCCACCCGGTGCAACCGGATGAGACCGCCTCGTCCTTGGGCTTATTCTTGCACGTGGTCCGACCGGAACTACCGAGACGGACCAAATGAGATACCCGGCAACGCTTTTTAAGTGGCTGGCGCGCGCTGCGGCTCCTCGACGATCGAGAAGCGCACGCCGGCCTTGTGGCGGCTCTCCTCCGACACCTCGCGCCAGCAGTCCTCGGCCTCCTTGCGGGTCTTGAACGGACCCTTCACCTGGGCCGAGCCTTCCACCAGCTTGTGGAAGTTCATCGAGCCGAACTCGCCGCCGATCACCCAGAAATTGCTGCCTGTCGTCATCGTCAGTCTCCTGTTAGCCAAGGGGATTGCTAGCCGAACTGGTTCATCGTGTTGTGGACGCCGCCCGCCTTCAGCGCGGCCTCGCCTGCGAAATACTCTTTGTGGTCGTCGCCGATATCCGAGCCGGCCATGTTCTGATGCTTGACGCAGGCGATGCCCTGACGGATCTCCGCGCGCTGCACGTTTTTCACATAGCCCAGCATGCCCTGCTCGCCGAAATATTCCCTCGCGAGATTGTCGGTCGACAGCGCGGCCGTGTGATAGGTCGGCAGCGTGATCAGGTGGTGGAAGATGCCGGCGCGCTTGGCCGAATCCGCCTGGAAAGTGCGGATGCGCTCGTCGGCCTCGATCGCCAGCGGCGTGTTGTCATACTCGGCCTTCATCAGCTCGGCACGATTGTACTGGCTGACGTCCTTGCCGGCTTCCTTCATCGCGTCGTAGACCTGCTGGCGGAAGTTGAGGGTCCAGTTGAACGATGGCGAGTTGTTGTAGGCGAGCTTCGCGTTCGGGATCACCTCGCGAATGCGATCGACCATCTTGGCGATCTGCTCGATATGCGGCTTCTCGGTCTCAATCCAGAGCAGGTCAGCGCCGTTCTGCAGCGAGGTGATGCAGTCGAGCACGCAGCGGTCCTCACCGGTGCCGGGTCGGAACTGATAGAGGTTGGAGGGCAGCCGCTTCGGACGCATCATCTTGCCGTTCCGGTTGATGATGACATCGCCGTTGCGGGCATTGGCGGCCGTCACTTCCTCGCAGTCCAGGAAGCTGTTGTACTGATCGCCGATATCGCCGGGCTTGTGGCTGACCGCGATCTGCTGCGTGAGCCCGGCGCCGAGCGAGTCGGTGCGGGTCACGATGATGCCGTCCTCGACGCCGAGCTCCAGGAAGGCATGGCGGCAGGCGCGGATCTTCGCCAGGAACACCTCGTGCGGCACCGTGACCTTGCCGTCCTGATGACCACACTGCTTCTCGTCGGAGACTTGGTTCTCGATCTGCAGGGCGCAGGCGCCCGCCTCGATCATCTTCTTGGCGAGCAGATAGGTCGCCTCGGCATTGCCGAAGCCGGCATCGATGTCGGCGATGACGGGCACGACGTGGGTCTGGAAGTTGTCGATCTTCTCGATCAGCTCCTTCTCCCTAGTCTTGT
Source organism: Bradyrhizobium sp. STM 3557 (assembly GCF_045571465.1). NCBI lineage: Bacteria > Pseudomonadati > Pseudomonadota > Alphaproteobacteria > Hyphomicrobiales > Nitrobacteraceae > Bradyrhizobium > Bradyrhizobium sp. STM 3557. The sequence continues at coordinate 2,467,921 of NZ_CP120697.1, read as the reverse complement.
CGCCTTCCTTGCGCGCCTTGTCGAGCGCACGGAAAATATCGTTCAGCTCGCGGGAATCGGCCTGGCGCAGGAAGGTATAGAGCTCCTCGATCAGCGCCGGCACCGCGGTCTTTTCGTGCATCGACTGGTCGGGAAGCGGCCCGAATTCCGAACGGAGTGCTGCGATCATCCAGCCCGAGAGATACAGATAGCGGCGATCGGTGGTGCCGAAGTGCTTCTTGACCGAGATCAGCTTCTGCTGCGCGATGAAGCCGTGCCAGCAGCCGAGCGACTGGGTGTACTTGGTGGGATCGGCATCATAGGCTGCCATGTCGGCGCGCATCAGCGCCGCGGTGTAACGGGCGACGTCGAGGCCGGTCTTGAATCGGTTCTGCAGACGCATGCGCGCCACGGCCTCGGCGGTGACGCCGTTCCAGGTCGGGTTGGCTTTGAGTAGCGCTTCGGCGGCCGCGACCTCGCTCGAATAAGAAGCCGGCCCCTGGACAGCCTTCTCACTGATCCCGCGTGGCTGGTAATTCATGTGCTTGATCCTTTCGACAATCGGTTCGCAATGTCGACAATTTTGACAGTGCATTGCGAAATGCGTGTCGGAAGCTAAACGCGAATCTCAGCCGTTCGGATAGATGCCTTGATTTCAAATGGTGATGCGATGTAACATATGCACTTGTCATAAATGTAACTTTGTAAATTTTGTCAACATAAAGGTCAGCATGACTGACCTTCGGAGAGAGGTCATGGCGAGCGATCAGGGGAAGAAACTCTTCGTCGGTCCGCGCTTCCGGCGTATCCGCCAGCAGCTCGGCCTGTCGCAGACCCAGATCGCCGAGGGGCTCGGCATCTCGCCGAGCTATGTCAACCTGATCGAGCGCAACCAGCGCCCGGTGACGGCACAGATCCTGCTGCGACTTGCGGAGAGCTACGACCTTGATCTGCGCGACCTCGCCACCGCCGATGAGGACCGCTTCTTCGCCGAATTGAACGAGATCTTTGCCGACCCCTTGTTCCGGCAGATCGACATTCCAAAGCAGGAGCTGCGCGACCTCGCCGAACTCTGCCCCGGCGTCACCCATGCGCTGCAGCGGCTCTATGCCGCCTACACCGAGGCGCGGCGCGGCGAGACGCTTGTCGCGGCGCAGATGGCCGACCGCAATGAGGGCGCGCGCTTCGAGGCCAACCCGATCGAGCGGGTGCGCGACCTGATCGAGGCCAACCGCAACTATTTCGCCGAGCTCGAGCAGGCCGCAGAGACCCTGCGCGACGAGCTCAACGTGCCGGCCGAGGAGCTGTATGCTGCGCTCGCCGCGCGGCTGCGGGAGAAGCACGCGATCGTCAGTCGCATCATGCCGGTCGACGTGATGCGCGAGACGCTGCGGCGCTTCGACCGCCATCGCCGGCAGCTTCTCATCTCCGAATTGATCGACGCGCCCGGCCGGACCTTCCAGCTCGCCTTCCAGCTCGGCATGGCCGAGTGCGGCCCGCACTTCGAGAGTATCCTGGCTCGCGCCGGCGCGCTCGACGACACCGCACGCAGGCTCTATCGCATCACGCTGGCGAACTACTTCGCGGCAGCCGTGATGATGCCCTACCCGGTTTTCCTCGCTGCGGCGGAGGCCCTCAACTACGACATCCACGTGCTGGCGCAGCGCTTCCAGGCTGGCTACGAGCAGGTCTGCCACCGCCTCACCACGCTGTCGCGGCCCAATGCGCGCGGCATCCCGTTCTTCATGCTGCGCGTCGACAATGCCGGCAACGTCTCCAAGCGCTTCTCCTCGGGCACCTTCCCGTTCTCGAAGTTCGGCGGCACCTGCCCGCTGTGGAACGTGCACTCGACTTTCGACACGCCGGACCGGCTGCTTCGCCAAGTGATCGAGCTGCCCGACGGCACGCGCTATTTCTCGATCGCGCAGGCGGTGCGGCGGCCGGTGGCTTTGCATCCCTATCCGCAGCCGCGCTTTGCGATCGCGCTGGGCTGCGAGATCCGCCATGCGAGCCGGCTCGCTTATGCCGCCGGCATGAATCTGGAGACGACCGAGGGCACGCCGATCGGCGTCAACTGCCGGCTCTGCGAGCGCGAGAACTGCGCCCAGCGGGCCGAGCCGCCGATCACACGCAGCCTGATATTGGACGAGACGACAAGACGGGTCAGCTCGTTCGCGTTCAGCAATGCAAGGGAGCTGTGAGCGCACGCCCTCTCCGCCGTCATTGCGAGGAGCAACGCGACGAAGCAATTCAGAGGCATGCATTCGACTCTGGATTGCTTCCGCCGTCGCCCTTCGGGCTATGGCGAACAAGTCGCTTCGCTCGCAATGACGCGGGGACATGCGCGATCGCCTTCTCGCGGCGCATTCGCGCCCGAGCTATTCAATTCGTTTCACCCTCTTATCAAGCAGAGGGCACAGGGAAGGCCGGGAGCTCGCCGCCCCCATGGCCCCCGTGCGTAAGAAATGCACGGGGCAGGAACCACAGGTTCGGCCAAGACATCCCGGCCTTCCCTGCGCGATGGCTTTACGGCTTATACGTACTCTCCCCGGGGACCGGCTTGATTGCCCCCGTCGGTCACAGCGCTCGTCGAATGCCGCGACCTTGACCTCAGCACCGGGAGGTCAGGACTACACGATTTCGCCGTGCGTATCGTGCTGCTCGTCCGCGCAAACTCTATTCTATTAAGCATGATCTTATCGGAAAACCGCTATGCACTTTTCCGGATCATGCTGTCACGCTGCAGCCCGACACGCCCACCGCATCCCGCACCCAACGTTCGTGACGACCCGCGAAGCGCCCCTCTTGATCAGGGCGGGATGTGCGAAAAGATGCGACTGATTTGCCCGACATGCCAAGCGGAATATTTGAGGCAGAGATCTAGACACGGACGATCAGATTGAAAACATGAAGAAACTTAGTTTTTAGGCGCAAAGCGAAGAGGACTGCCCGCCTCCCGACAGCAACGGTGGCTACCCGAGTTCAGCAGCAACAGCTCGTTCTCAAACTGATCCTCAACGCCGTCGAAGCGATGAGCAGCCTCGACGGGGGGCCGCGGGAGCTGCACATCACCACGTCCGCGAATGCCTCAGGCGGGATTCTCGTCGCAGTACGCGACGATGGTCCGGGGTTAGCGCTGACGTCCAGCTAGGTACACCATCCGCATCCGAGTTCGGGGCGAAGCACGGGACCTTGCCCGACGCATCAATGTCTGCCGCGGGTCAAAAGCGCCAGTTTGGCCGGACCATTGATTTCGACGGCGCTCACCCTCCATGTTGATCTCCGTCATCACAAGCCTGGAGATGCCCGTGGTCAAAGCTTACGACTGGAGAAAAAAATCTAACAGACGATGTCGGATCGCCTGACCTCCATGCGTCCTCAGGTTCGCAACAAGGAGACCAACTCATGCCAGAACAGGCGAAAGCCGAAGAAACCCTGATCAGAGCCCTGCTTGAGGGCTGGGCAGACGCCGTCCGCCGTCACGATCTTCCTGCGATCCTCGCACATCATGATCGCGACATGGTGATGTTCGATGTGCCGCCGCCGCTTCAATGCAGAGGCGTCGAAGCGTACGCCCAGACGTGGGACCTGTTTTTTCGCTATCACAAACCCGGCGCAGCCTTTGACTTCAGAGAACTCGCCATTACTGCGGGCGCCGAGGTCGCGTTCGTAGTTGCCATCATGTGGTGTGGACCCGATTCGTCAAGCAACCCCATGGACAAGGACGGTTTTCTTTTCAGGCTCACTGTGGGGTTGCGCAAAGTCGATGGCAATTGGCGCATTACGCACGAGCATCACTCAGTGCCCGCTCCAGAGTGATTCCGCCGGCCAGTCAGCCGGCACGTCGGCTGTGGCAAAAGCGGAAGTTGCTGAGGCGATATGTCGCCTCTTGTTAAGGGTTTCGGATGCCGGCCGCAGGCGTGACAGTGCAGCATATCGGGCGGCCGGCGTCCGAAGCCCTTCACATATGCAGATCCCAACCCTTCTTGATAGTGCGCAGCGACCTGCTGGCACCATAGCGATCTCTCCGAGCAGTCTCGCCTGAAGACAATTCGCCGTTGGCGCTGTCACCATCATTCGTTTACGCGACCGCCGCGGGCAAGTGTCGCCGCCTGCTGCAAAGCAATGCGACGGACGAGCGGGTCGGCATGACGATGCACCAGCTGCCAATCGGAGCCGTCATTGTGATAAACCTCGGTGACGCGGAGCGACCAGTCTTGATTGGGTAAGCCGCCAACCTCTGCTTGTTGCCGCTCGACCATGACGAGAATGATGAACCTATCCGACGCGTAGGTTTGCGCGACTTCCAGGCTGGTTTCGCCGTTCTTGAAAAACCGCGCTAGCTCCGCCAAGCGGTGAGGGCTGGCATCGAACCCGTGGCTGGCCGGTCCACCGAAAGGCTGCATCAGCGTGAAGTCCGGCGCAATATGGACGAGACTGAACCACCGATCCATGTCGCCGCGCATGAAAGCCGCGTTCTTCTCGGCGGCACGCTTGATAAGTTGGGTAACCTCGTCGCCTGCGGCCGCAAGGCCGACCGAAGTCCGGGCTGACAGCGGCACCGCAGCGACCGCCGTGATTGCCGCCCGCCGCGATAATGTGCTTGGCGTATAGCTGTTTTGCTCAGGCATTTCCGAGTCTCCGGGTTCAGCAACTTTCGCAACGACCAACCATGGAGCCTTGTGGTACGTGAAGCCAGTGATATGATTTCACGAATATGCTGAACCAGGTTTCTCTATCGAGGATTGATCTGAATCTGCTCGTGCTCTTCCAGACTGTCCTGGAGGAGGGGCATGTGGGGCGCGCGGCCGGCCGGCTGAACCTTACGCCATCCGCCGTGAGCCACTCGCTCGGACGGCTGCGATCTCTTCTGAATGACCCGCTGTTCCTGCGGACGCCGAAGGGCGTCGTACCGACAGCGCGCGCCGTGGAGCTTGGCGAGCCCGTGGCGGACATCCTGGCGCGCGTCGGACGCGTGATCGCCTCGGCTATCCCCTTCGACGCGGCAACGAGCAGCCGCCGTTTTGTGATTGGCGCCCCCGATGCCATCATGGCGTCGGCGATGGTCCCGCTGTTGGAGCGCCTCAGCAGGAAGGCACCGCGCGTCGACATCAGCCTAATCCACTTGATGCCCGTGCGGCACGCCGGCTCGGAGGAGCACCCCTGGCAGGCGAGCCTGCAGAAGCTGGAAAAGCGCGAGATCGACGTCGCCATACTGCCCATGCGCACAGTGCCGGCCCGCTTCGAGGCGCAAAAGCTCTATGAGGAGGATTTCGTGGTCGCGATCGCAAGGGCCACGTGTTCGCCCGCACACCGACGCTCGCCGCATTCTGCAGCGCTCAACATCTCCTCGTATCACTCGACGGTAATCCACACGGCTTCGTCGATGAACTGTTGGCGAAGCGCGGACTACAGCGCCGCATTGTCCTGACCGTGCCGACGTTCATGACGGCACTTGCCCATCTTTCAAGCTCCGATCTGATTGCGGCGTTGCCGCGCCGGCTGGTCGAGCAACACGCGGCCCGCTTCGCCCTCGCTGTGGTCGAACTTCCCCTCAAGCGCAAGTCCGATCCGATCCAGGCCGTCGCGACCAAGGCCGCAATGATGGATGCCGCCATTACGTGGCTGATGGAACTGATCGGCGAAGGGGGCGGTCCGAGACGGAACGCCCGGTTTTCGATCTAACGAACACCTCTCTTGACCTCACGCGCAATCAGCTCTGCTCTGGGTCACACGCGGCCTATCGGTCCTCGGGTTGCTGACTTCCGGCCAGGCCGCGGACCTCTTCGGCTCCGGCCCGAAGGTGCTAGAAGGGCCAGACTCGGTCCTGCAGGGCTGTCCTTGCTGCAGTCCGGTCTTCACTAGAAGCTGATGTTCGGTCCGATCAAGGAGCCGCGCCATCCTATCATTTTTGAGAGGCGAGGCCCCTTGATCTCACGCAGCGGAAGCGAGTCAACTTCCGTGGCCGAAAGACCTAAGTTTCAGTTGTTGCCTCCGCCCGTTTGGGTGCGAAAGCCGGTCACCACGAACCACTCCCGGGAGGGGCTATTTCCCACTCGGCGCGCTCCCCGTCGTAGTGGCCGTGGTCCCCGCTTGTTGCGGCTGCGGCGGCGGTGCTTTAGGAGCCGACGTCAGCATACGAATCTTCCATTGCCCATTCTCACGAACATCAAGAGCAGTCCAAATAGCATCGATATCCAGAGGATCGCCTTTCTCATTCTTTCCAGTAATGTGCGCTTCGCCAGTTGATAGAGCCATGTTTTCTGACAATGGCTGAACTTCGGTCACCTTGACCTCGAGGCGATTCAGTCCAGATTTGAAACCGTCCTCGTAAAACTTGGTATTATCTGGCTCAATTCCATTCTGAGTAACACGCAGGTAGTTCTTGGTATAAAGTGACGTAATCCCGGCAGCATCTTGTTTGTCGAAGTGCTGCTCGTATGCTGAAGCTATCTTCCCAATTTCCTCCTTGAGATTTTGATCTGCCGCAGTCGCAGGAACTGCTGACAGTAATAGCGAGAAACATACAGCTCCAAATGCGCGCATGATGTTACCTCCCTGCTGTTGATGCTTCCTGGAATAGAGGATGGAGGCAAGGCTTACTTCCGTCCCCCTAAGTAACGTCGATCGCGCGGTCGCCCGGTTTCGAGGAATAGGTCCTGTCAGTATTACTTTTGGTAGAATTCGGGCGCACTAGCGCCGACCTGCCTCCGTCCTTGCTGACTCATCTGGTGAATCGCGAAGCGACGTTGGCTCCTGCGCCAATATAGCTCAACACAGCGATGTCGGCCATGGGTCAAGACGCGAAACACTCGACCTGAGCAATTCCGGTCCGCTGACCGCCCCAGAGCGGACCTCCAAGCGGCGGATCGCCGCTTCGCTAATGGGCCAAAGGTGGCCTTGATGTCTTCGGCTAGCCCACCTCCGGTTGAATCCGGGAGCGGACATCGTTCGCGCCGCCGGAAGGTCCGAGATCGGGCCAATAACCGACAAAGGCGCCGATGCCGCCTTCTCATACCCAGCGCCGCACCCGCGCTACATACTCCTCATAAGCCGCGCCGAACTGGCGGCGCATCTTGGCTTCCTCGAAGGGGATGTGGCCCCAATTGACAGTGGCAAAGACGGCGAGAGGCGCCATGAACATCGGCCAGGTGCCGATCCATACCGCAATGCCCAGCGCGAGAGTAACCAGTCCCAGATACATCGGGTTACGGGTGAATTGGTAAGGACCAAGAGTGACGAGTTTGCGATTGGCTGGCGACGTCGGGTTGATTTCGGTGTCCTCGCGCCGGAACAGGACGAAAGCCCAGACGGGCAGGATGAACGCAAACGCCACCAAGACTATTCCCAGCAGCGGAAGCGGCAGGCCGGGCATCGTTGGCCAGCCCAGCCACCAGCTCAGCGTCACGCAAAGCAGTATATAGAACAACGTCCAAATTGGCGGAGGAAGCCTAAGCAGGGTCGAACCAACCGAAGTAGACCAGGATCTCATTTGCCAGCGCAGAGCCGGTATCGCAACCCGAACCGTTCCACTCCGCTGACCTGCCTCGAGCAGACACAAAGCGGGCCGTCGCCACTTTGCTCATCGGCCGATATCCAACGTGGGCGCTCCAATATGACCAAAATTTCGGCCTCCAGGGCCGTTTCAAGTCAGGCCGGCAAGCCTGCCTTGAGGAGGCCTGCCTCGTAACGCCGGCGGTCGACGTCGTGCTTGTAGTGCTGGGTGGCCAGGTGCGCGGCCACAGAGAACTTCGGTTCGCGCTTCAATACCTCTGCGGCATGCGCCTCGGCCGCGACCGCATTGCCCATTTGAGCGAATGTACCTGCCAGGAAAGCATGATGCGTGTGGTCCGGCCGCGTGATCCGCGAAAAGGCCTCGGCGGCTTCGGCGTATCTTTCGGCGCAGTAGCAGGCGCGTCCGAGGTGGCTCCAGAAGCGCTCCGGATGATATGGGTTGAGGCGCATCGCCTTCTTGATCCAGTCGATGCCTTCCTCCGGCCGCCCGAGCCAGGTCAGAAGCTCGCCCTGCTGCACAACAACGAGATCGTAGTTGGGGTTCAGCGCCAATGCCCGTTCCTGATGGTACGCGGCCTTGTCATGATCGTCACGATTGAGGTTCAGCGCGGCGAGAATTCGGTGCACGTCGCTATCATTATCATCCAGCCCCAACGTGATCTCCAGCTCGGCCGCGACCTGCTGGAACGTCGCATCGCGATCCTCGCACCAATCGTAAACCCATGTCTGGCCAAGCACGCACGCCTTCCAGGCGTGCGCATGAGCATAGTTGGGATCGAGCGCGAGAGCCCGGTCGAGCAGGCGCTGCGCTTCCGCATTGTCGGCGCGACTGGAGCGGTGATGCAGCACCTTGGCGGCGAGCACGCATTCATAGGCCACCATGTTGTCGGTCGGCTTGCGCTTCGCGCGGTCGTGGGTTGCAGCCTCGACGCGGCCGGGCAGCGTCGCGACGATCGCACGGGTCATCTCGTCCTGAATAGCGAAGATGTCCTTGAGCTCCCGGTCGTAACGTTCAGCCCAGATGTGCCGGTCCGTTTCTGCGTCGATCAATTGCACGGTGACCCGGATGCGGTCACCGATTTTTCGCACGCTTCCCTCGAGCACATAGTCGACGCCGAACTCGCGCGCGACGTCCTGTACCTTGACCGCCTTGCCCTTGTACACGAAGGTGGAATTGCGCGAGATGACGAGCAGATCGTGGAAGCGCGACAGCTCGGTGATGATGTCCTCGGTGAGACCGTCGGCGAAGAACTCCTGCTCGGGATCGCCGCTCATGTTGGCAAGCGGCAGCACGGCAATCGACGGCTTCTTCGCGATGGCCGTCGCGGCTGTAGAGTCCCTGCCGGCGTCCGGCATTTTTTTAGGATTTTGGTCAAGCCGGATCCGAAAGGTGCGTATCGGCCTTGCGATGTTCTTGACGCTCTGCTCGCCGAGATCCTCGAATTGGACGTCCTCCAGGCGCTGGCCCAGTTGCTCCCGCACTGCCGCTGAGACACAGATGCCGCCCGGCTCGGCAAGCGTTTGCAGGCGTGCCGCGATGTTGACGCCATCGCCAAAGATGTCGTTCTCTTCGATGATGACGTCCCCGAGATTGATACCGATGCGGAACTCGATCCAGCGTGCCGGGGGAACGTCGGCGTTGCGCCGAGCCATCCGGCGCTGAACCTCGGCAGCGCACAACACAGCATCGAAAACGCTGCGGAATTCCACCAGCATACCGTCGCCGGTCGTCTTGATGATGCGCCCGCGATTTCTGGCAATGGCCGGATCTATGAGCTCGATCCGATGGGTCTTGAGGCGCGCGAGCGTCCCCGTCTCGTCGAGCTCCATGAGCCGACTGAAGCCGACCATGTCAGCGGAAAGGACCGCCGCGAGCCTGCGCTCTTGTCCGGGCATGTCCATCTCTTTGGTTGCTTCAGAGATTTTAGCAGAGGACAGATCATTGCCCAAGCTTTCAATCCGCGCAGGTTCGGCCCCGCCAGGGACCAGCGTTGAGGTGAAGCCGCGCCGGCTTGGCGGATCCGAGCGAGCCGCCTCTCAACACCTTAAAAGGAAGCCGCCAGGCTGCGGCGGCGTCCGGGTCCCCCGTTTCAGCCGGCCTCCAGGGGCAAGGGCGCAGCTGACATCGTTGTTTCGTCGCCCCTCCTGCATCTTCAAGCGTTCTCACTGCTTCTCGACTTCGACGGCATATCTTCTGATGACCCTGACCGCCTTCTCACGCTGCGGAGCAAGGTCCATCCAGGCTTTCGATTTGTAGAATGCGACAGCATCATCTACGCTGTCCCATTCAGTGAGCGCTGCGCTTTTTGGAGGTGCGCCGCCCTCTATTGGAACCACCCGACCAGCTGCCGTGCGCAAGGCACGACCATGTGCCTCCTCTATCAGCTTGCGAGCTACAGGCAGGTAAGCGGCCTGAGCTGAAGCATCGAGGATTTCATTCTCGCTGACGACATACGCTTTCAGCTTGGCGCCTTGAGCGTGAATTCCCTCGGCCGCAAGAGCGCCAAGCGCGGCGCCGGCGAGCATGACCATTGCAGTTCGAAATCTGGATTTCATGGCAAGGTCCCTCCGTTGGGTCTGCAGTCGGCTATGATCTGACGAGGGCAGAACCGGCCCTCGCGCCGGTCGCGATCGCAAACCGTCGAGAAGCGCGAGATCATCGAACCGGCAGCATCAAGTGCTCGTACTGTGTGCCAGGCCACATCACATAGGGCCTCGTTGGATCGGCCTTCGCCTCGCGCGGATAACCATCCAACATCTTGGCGCCCGAACCGACGATCATGACGTGGGCGCCGGTCTTGATCCAGTTGTTGCCAGGCTCTTCTTTTGTTGCATACGGGTCGGTGTTGCTCGCACCGCCGTCCCCGCGGAGCATGTACATGAAACCGACCTTGTTCGCTGGGGGCTCCTTGTGCTCCATCCAGGCCGCGGCCCATTCCATCGCATTTTTATCCCCGCACATCGGGTCGGGGTTGGCCGGATCGGCGTGACCTGGCATGCACGTCCACTGCCCCGTTCCTTGGCGCAATGTCCTCATCTTGCCGCCGTGATCCATGGCGACGACCGTAGCGTCTTTGGCGATGGCCTCGGGCGCAGCCGACAGCGACAGCTTGATCAGCTCCTCATCGCTCATCTTGTGGCCGCTTCGCTCCTGAGCGAAGCCGTAGCTCGGGGCAAGGGCGAGTGCAAATAGAGTTACATAGGCCAGCGATTTCATCGCGAAATCCTCCCATGATTTGTTTGTTAGTGCCTGCCGCGACGTAGCCGAAGGCGGGCGTCTGCACTGAGGCGCTTGCACCTCGCGTGCGTCATCAGCCGCCGTCATCTGAACAGTATGCGACACATCGGGTTTACGTTGGTGACGGCGCAGGAAGCGCAATCAAGCTGCTATCTTCCGCGATTTCGATCAAGCAGCAGTCCTCACCCATTCATGGGCTGGCACACCGCGATCGCTTTGGGCGAACGCCCTACCTGATTTCCGCATGATAGCGGAAGCGGTCGGCCGGGCCGCGGGAGCGGCGCCACTCGATCGGCCGGCGTTCGGGATCGAAGGCGAGACGCTCGATCACGATCACCGGCTCGCCCGGCTCACGGCCGAGCAGCCGTGCCTGCATCGCACCCGCGATCTCCACCGTCAGCGTCTCGTCGGCGGAGGCCACGATCTGGCCGCAGCGCGCCTCATAGAGCGGATAGAGCAAATCGCCGAAGTCGCCGGGATCGAGGTCGAGGATGGCGGCGAAGCGCGACCGCTGAAGCCAGATCTCTTCCGAGAGCAGCGGCACGCCATCGATCAGGCGCAGCCGCGACAGGTTGATGACCGGCTCGCGTTCGGCCAGCCGCAGCGCGGAGGCCACCGCGGACGGCGCCGGAAGCACCTTGCGCTGCAGGATGCGGCTCTCCGGCACCTTGCGCTCGCCGCTCTCGGACTGAAAACGGAAGAAGCGGAACAGCGAGGAGTTGAAGCGGGCACGCCGCACATAGGTGCCGCGGCCCTGCTGGCGGTCCAATAGCCCCTCGGCCACCAGGCAATCGATCGCCTTGCGCACCGTGCCGATCGACACGCCATGGGCGTCGGCGAGCTCGGTTTCCGACGGAATCGGATCACCCGCCTTCCAGTCCTGGGCCGCGATCCTGCCCGCGAGATGGTCGCGCAGGCGCTGGTACAGCGGCAGCCTTGCATCGGAGGATAGGGTTGTCATGCAGTCATTTATATGACTACAACGGCCCTGAAAGCAACGACATCAATTAAGGGGGACGCGTCCGCATGGCCCAATCCATCAGCCAGCCACAGGCCACGAGCAGTGCCGATCCGGCCGCGCTGACCAGGATCATGAGCAGGATCACTTGGCGGATCGTGCCATTCCTGATGGTTTCCTACTTCATCGCCTTCGTCGACCGCGTCAATGCGGGCTTCGCGGCGCTGCAGATGAACCACGACATCGGGCTGACGCAGGCCGCGTTCGGGCTCGGCGGCGGCCTGTTCTACGTCACCTATGTGCTGTTCGAGATCCCGAGTAATCTCGCCATGAAGAAGGTCGGCCCGCGGCTGTGGATCGCGCGCATCATGGTGAGCTGGGGGCTTGTCTCCGCGGCGATGGCGTTCGTGACCGGACCGAACTCGTTCTACGCGGTGCGGCTGCTGCTCGGCGCGGCGGAGGCCGGCTTCTTCCCGGGCGTGATCCTGTATCTGACCTACTGGTTCCCGCGGGCCTATCGCGCCCGCATCGTCGCCATCTTCATGGTGGCCATTCCGGTGTCGAGCTTCCTGGGCTCGCCGATCTCGGCCGCGCTGCTGCAGACCGACGGCCTACTCGGCCTGCGCGGCTGGCAATGGATGTTCATCCTCGAAGCGGTGCCGGCGGTGCTGCTCGGCTTCGCCACCATTTTCGTGCTGCCGGACCGCCCCTCCTCCGCGCGCTTCCTCTCGCCACAAGAACGCGATCTGGTCGAGCGCGAGTTGGCGGCCGAGGCAGAGAACGACACCACGACGACGCGTCATGCCTCGCTATGGGCGATCATGCGCGACAAATACGTGCTCGCGGCTTCCTTCATCTATGCCGGCGCGTCCGGCGCCAGCCAGTGCCTGTCGCTGTGGCAGCCGCAGATCATCAAGTCGTTCGGCCTCACCAACATGCAGACCGGCCTCTTGAACTCGATCCCGTTCGGCATCGCCTCGGTGCTGATGATCATCTGGGGCCGCACCTCGGACCGCTCGGGCGAGCGCATTTGGCACACCGCGATTCCGCTGGCGCTGCTCGCAGCGAGCCTCGCCGCGTCGGTTGCGACGAACAGCCTCGCGCCGACCATCCTGATCCTCTGCGTCGCCGTCACCGCGACCTACATCGTCAAGGGGCCGTTCTGGGCGCTCTCGACCGAATGGCTGTCGGCGGGCTCGGCCGCCGCCGGGATCGCGCAGATCAACGCGATCGGCAATATCGGCGGCTTCATCGGCACCTGGCTGCTCGGCGTCATCAAGGATGCGACCGGCAGCTATCCGCTCGGGCTCTTGCCGCTGGCCGCGATCTCCGCGGTCGGCTGCCTCCTGGTGCTGACGATCGGCCGCGGCCGCAGGCGAACCGTAGCGAACGACAGCGCGGCGACGTAAACCTTTTTCAAAGGTGCAGCATCGTAAGAGCCACGATTGCCAAGCAAGGCGCGCGACTGCATAGTCGCGCGCCTTTTTCAAACGCTGATGACGATTCTTTAGGGGTGACCATGGCTGACGCCGACCTGGATGCCGTGATCCGGCAACTGGCCAAACAGCAGAACAAGACCATCCTGGCGGCGGCGAAGAAGCGGCGCGATCGCTTCAACGGCATGGCGGTCAAGGCCAAGGACAAGGACGCCAAGGAGCGCTTCAAGATGCTGGCGCGGGAAGCGTTCGAGCAGGCTGGCGCCGCCGCGCGCCGCCTGCTGCTCTCGGCCGACAATGCCGCCGACAGCTACGCGCGCGCCATGCGCCAGGCGGCTGCCGCCGAGTTGCCGAAGAAGGTCGAGAAGAAAGCCGAGAAGCCGGCCGACAAGGCACCGGCAGAGGCGGCCTCGCCGAAGGCCTCAAGGGCCAAAGCGGGCAAGGCCAATTCGGGCAAGAGCAGCTCGAAAGCCAAAAAGAAGCCGGCCAAGAAGGCCGGCTCCTGAGCTGAATTGCCCTGTTGTCCTGCGAGCTACATCGTCGGCAGCGGGACGCGGAAGGTCTTGTAGCCCGCAATCTCCGGGAACGCTTCCGCGGCTTCCGGCACCACCAGCGCCACGATGGCAGCCGTCACCTCGCCGTTGGTCAGGCGGTTGATTGCGGTGCCCTGCCCCTGCATCAGCTGGACCTCGGAAGCACCCGCGGCCGCCATTGCGGCCGTGACCTTGTTATGGGCCCCCGCATAGCGTTCGTCGATCGCGACGGTTCGGCCACGCAGGTCGGAGATCGCCCGCACGCTGGGCCGGACCATCAGCACCGCGACGAGCCGCGAGGCCGCCGCAGCGGCAACGGCCTCACTGCGCGGGGCCGCGTCGGGCTTGGCATTCGGCGCCGGCAGCGCGGATAGTGCGGTGATGCGCTCGGCAAGCGCGGTGGCGACCGCGACCTGCTCCTGAACCGATGCGCCGGAGGGACTCGATGAACTTGGCGGCGCAGCGGCCGGACGCGTTTCGGGCTGTTCGGCCGGTGCGGCCGTTGCTGCTTTCCATTTGGCGAGCGGAATCGCCGGATCTGCCGGAATTCGCGTCGCTTCCGACAGCTGCGGCGGAGGCGCTGCCACCTTGTGGTGCTCCGCGACATGGTGGTGGCGTCGCTTGTGTCGCACCGCCGATCTGTGCCGGCGGATGCCCGCCTCCCGGCCAGACAATGACGGCCCGGGATGAGCGACCTCCGGCCTGACGGCACAAGGCGCGCCGGTCAGGTCGACGCAAGGTGCGACGGCCTGCACGGGTGGCTGACGGCTGCAGCCGCCGAGCGCGAGCGCCGCGACCAGGGCCAGTGCGCTGAAGTGAAGCGCTCTCACGATATTGCTCCTGCAAGGTTGGGGCGCGCAAAGTCCGGTTTGCAGCGCCGGTCTGCTGGCCACCATTTCCGCGGACAACCGTTAAACTCAGACTTAAATGTCAGGCATTGCAGGACGCAGAGGCTGGCGATGGTTAATGCCGCACCGACAAAACGGCCGCTTGAGCAGGACTAACTGCCGATCGCCGCTCGCAAGGCCTGGACGCTGCTACTGCAAGATGAGAAAACAGCCGGCGCACGTGGCAAGACGACGCAAACCCGCGGACTCTCGCGAGGCACCAAGTGCCCGAGCTGGTTGGGGGAGAGGCGCATGAGGAAAGCCGCCATCGTCATGGCTCTTGGTGCGGCTGCCAGCCTGACGGCCGTGGCCGGCCCTGCTCACGCCGAGCTGATCGGGCGCTACGAATGCAACGTAGTGGGCACATTGGGTCAGGAGCCGATCGGCGACCGGCCAGGGCACATGCTCGTCAGCTTTCAATATTCCTGTTACGGCGTCGATGGCCGGCTCAAGGGGGCGCTCTACACCGCGTCAGTTGCCAGCGAATGGGAGAACCAGAAGGGCATCTATCTTTATGGCTCCGGCATTCACCGGATGACCGACGGCCTGGCCGTGATCCAGCTTGTGGAGGGGACAGGCACAGTCAGCATGCAGGATGGGACACCCGCCATCTCGCAGGCGAGCGGCAAGGTCACGTTCAAGCTGGCCTCGGGCAGCCTGGCCTCGCTCGCCGGCAGGACCGCCAGCTTCACGGCCCGCCTGACCGGCCCTGGGCACTTCATCTATGAGATGAACGATTGAGCCGATGCGCTGCTGACGCAGCCGCGCGCGCAGGGCCGCTCGGCGCGGGCGGCTGATCTCCCATGATGCGTTTCTCCGTTGATCGCCCCTGCCGTGCCGGGGCATGGTAACCATCTGCGATCGCCGCTTGGAAGCGAGCGGCATTCGATCTCTGCCGGCGGGGAACGAAGTGCCGCCCGCAATGTTGGAATGAGCTTGAGGACGTCCCATGGCCACGATTGACCCCGCCGCCGGCAAGCCGGTCGCTGACGCTGCGCTTGCCAATATTCCACGGCTGATCACGGACTATTACGCACTCAAGCCCAATCCGGCCGAGCCGACCCAGCGGGTCGCATTCGGCACCTCGGGCCATCGCGGCACGTCGCTCAAGACCAGCTTCAACGAGAACCACATTCTCGCCACCACGCAGGCGATCTGCGACTATCGCCGGCAGCAGGGCCTCGATGGGCCGCTGTTCATCGGCATCGACACGCACGCGCTGGCGGAGCCGGCGCTGGTGAGCGCGCTGGAGGTGTTCGCCGCCAATGGCGTTCAGGTGATGGTCGACCAGCACCGCGGCTATACGCCGACGCCGGCGATCTCGCACGCGATCATCTCCTATAACAAGGGGCGCAAGGATCATCTCGCCGACGGCGTCGTCGTCACGCCGTCGCACAATCCGCCGGAGGACGGCGGCTACAAATACAATCCGCCGCATGGCGGCCCGGCCGACACCGACGCGACGGCTGAGATCGAGCGGCAGGCCAACGTCTATCTCGCCAATGAACTCGCCGGTGTTGCGCGCGTCACCTATGAGCAGGCGCGCAAACTGGGCACGGTGCATCCCTATGACTACGTCACGCCCTATGTCGAAGACCTCGGCCGCGTGGTCGATCTCGATGCGATCAAATCGGCCGGCGTCAAAATCGGCATCGATCCGCTCGGTGGCGCCGCCGTGCATTATTGGCAGCCGATCATCGAGCGCTACGGCATCCATGCGACCGTGGTGAACGAGCGCGTCGATCCGACCTTCCGTTTCATGACCGTCGACTGGGACGGCAAGATCCGGATGGACTGCTCCTCGCCTTATGCAATGGCGAGCCTGATCGGCATGCGCGAGCGCTTCGACGTCGCCTTCGCCAACGACACCGACGCCGACCGCCACGGCATCGTCACCCGCTCCGGCGGGCTGATGAACCCGAACCACTTCCTCGCCAGCTCGATCGCCTATCTGTTTGCACATCGCCCGGACTGGCGCGCAGATGCTGCGATCGGCAAGACCATCGTCTCGAGCTCGATCATCGACCGCGTCGCGCGCAAGCTGAACCGCAAGCTGGTGGAGACGCCGGTCGGCTTCAAATGGTTCGTCGAGGGGCTCGGCTCCGGCGGCTTCGGCTTTGCCGGCGAGGAAAGCGCCGGCGCCTCGTTCCTGAAGCGCGACGGCACCGTGTGGACCACCGATAAGGACGGACTCATTTTGGGCCTGCTCGCGGCCGAGATCATGGCGAAGCGCGGCCGCGATCCGAGCGAGCTCTATCGCGAGCTCACCGCCGAGCTCGGCGCCCCGGTCTATGCGCGCATCGACGTGCCGGCGAGCCCGCCACAGAAGGCCGCGCTGAAGGGGCTCACGCCGGAAAAACTCGGGCTCAAGGAGCTTGCCGGCGATCCCGTGCGCGCCGTGCACACCACGGCGCCCGGCAACGGCCAATCGTTCGGCGGCGTCAAGGTCGAGACCGAGCATGGCTGGTTCGCCGCGCGTCCTTCCGGCACCGAGGACGTCAACAAGCTCTACGCGGAAAGCTTCCGCGACGAGGCGCATCTAAAGCGGATCCAGAGCGAGGCGCAGGCAGCGCTGGCGAAGGTGGGATAGGGAATGGCGAATGGTTGAGAATTGATTCTTTCCCCATTCGCCACTCGCTATTCGCTATTCGCTATTCGCTATTCGCCTACATATGATTCGCCATGGCGACATTCATCGCCATCGCAGCTTCGTCGTGATGGCCGCCGTCGGTGGCGCCGTTGGGCAGCACGCCGTCATCCTCGATCTGGAAGTGGGTGCCGGCCGGCAGCTGGCCGACCTTCTCGTATGCGCCGTAGACCGCCATGTTATCGACCTTGATGTCGCTCTGCTTCACGAGGTCGCCATGCACGGTGATGGTGCCCAAGAGGTCCTCGTCATGCGCGCCGGCATTGCCCTGCTGGCTGATGACGGTGATCACGCTGGTGTCGTTCTTGCCGTCGTGATTGGTATCGAGATATTCGATCGACTTGACCTCGGCGGTGTGCGCCGCGATCTCGATCTTGTCGCCCTGGGCGCGATTGAAATCGGTGATGGTGTCGTTGCCGAAACCGTCGACCCAGTGGTCATGCACATTGTTGTTCTCGCCGGTGACGCCGTGCCAGTCGATGGTGCCGTCGGCGTTGACGTGCTTGGCCACGATCTCATCCTTGGCGTTGACGAGGCCTTCGAAACGGAAGGTGTCGGCCCCCTTGCCGCCGGTGAGCACGTCATCGTGGGACGTGAACGCAGCGGTCTCGTCGGCAAAGATCTGCGTGGTGCCGTCCTGCGCCGCGACCATTTCGCCGGCATCAGAGCGGCTTAGCAGCACGTCATTGCCAGTACCGCCGTTCAGGTGGTCGGCGCCAAAGCCGCCGGTCAGCATGTCATTGCCACTGCCGCCCGACAGGCGGTCGTTGCCAGAGCCGCCCCACATCATGTCGTTGCCGTTGCCGCCGTCGAGCATGTCGTTTCCGGCCATACCGGTGACGTCGTCGTCGCCGCGGCCGGCAAACAGCATATTGCTGCTCTCTGTCCCGTTCAGATGATCATGGCCTGATGTGCCGCCGGTCAGCGAGGCGAAGAAATCCTGGAATTCGCGATTGTGAGACAGCAGGTGATCCAGCATGTGAAATCTCGGCATTCGTACTCTCCCAACTAAGAGCCTCCCTGTGAACGCGCCATCCGCCGTTGCTCGCAAGTAACAAACGCAGCGCAGGAGAAGAGCGAGGCAAAAACCCTTCCCTTGCGCGCGAAGTGAATGCTGGAAGGCGGTCACAGAGCGACTGATTAGTGGCGCTGCTTGCGGTGCGTCGTCGCAGCCCGACTTTGGAGATGTTCTAACTGCGATTGATCCAGCGCGAAGCACCCATCAGGTGGCTCGCCCATAGTCGAGCGCGACATGTTAAGCGTCAGAAACATCGGCCATTTGGCGGCCGCGCCGGAAACAGATTGAAACAGCCAAGGCGCGGTCGCGCGCACGGGAATGCGGCACAAATACGAAGCGAATGTGCATGCGAGCGACGATCTGTCGCACGATATCGACGGCGGTCATCGATTCCATGCCCGCACGGCGCGAAAGCGGCGAGGCTGCCGTCCTCATCGAGCCGGAGCGTGACGCATCCCGATCACGATCGCGCCGCGCGAAGGCCCATTCGCGGGCGCGCCCTGCCCCGATCTTGACCGAACGGCGGCTGATTTGCTTTTCGCAGCGCTTCGGATATCCATGATTCCTCGAGCACAAACCGCTGATTGGTGAGACCGAATGCGAAGCTCCTTGCCTGCCTTACGAGCGACGTTGGCGGCCATTGCCGCAACCTTCAGCTTCGCATCCCTCGCGAAGGCGCAGTTCGCCCCCGCTCCCGCGCCGATCACCCGGGCACCCCACGTCGCGACAGTGCCCTCGCCGCGCGCGGGATCCTGCCACAACGGCCAAAGCTTCGAGCGCTTCCTTGCCGATCTGAAGCAGAAAGCCGCCGCAGAGGGCGTGTCGCAGCGCGCGATCGCAGAGGCCTCGCCCTACCTGGTTTACGACCAGGGCATCGTCAACCGCGACCGCGGCCAGCGCGTGTTCGGCCAGCTCTTCACCGAGTTTGCTGGCCGCATGGCCGCGACCTACCGGATGCAGAACGGCCAGCAGCACATCCGCACCTATGCGGCGGCGTTCGCTCGCGCCGAGAAGGAGTATGGCGTGCCGCCGGCGGTGATCGCGGCGTTCTGGGGTCTGGAGAGCGATTTCGGCGCCAACATGGGCAACCTGCCGACCCTGCGCTCGCTGGTGTCGCTGGCCTATGACTGCCGCCGCAGCGAGCGGTTCCAGGGCGAGACCATTGCCGCGCTGAAGATCATCGATCGCGGCGACCTATCGCCATCGGAGATGATCGGCTCCTGGGCCGGCGAGCTCGGCCAGACGCAATTCCTGCCGACGCATTACGTGAACTACGCGGTCGACTATGACGGCGACGGCCGCCGCAATCTTTTGCGCAGTGGCCCGGACGTGATCGGTTCGACCGCGAACTACATCGCGAGCGGCTTGAAATGGCGGCGCGGCGAGCCCTGGCTGGAAGAGATCCGGCTGCCGCAGGACTTCCCCTGGGAGCAGGCTGACCTCACCATCAAGGCGCCGCGCAGCAAATGGACCAGCCTCGGCGTCATTTATCCGGACGGGCGGCAGCTGCCGAGCGACAATCTCCAAGCCTCCGTGCTGCTGCCGATGGGCCGCAACGGTCCGGCGTTTCTCGCCTACGCCAATTTCGCCGCTTACACCGAATGGAATAACTCGCTGATCTATTCGACCACCGCCGGCTATCTGGCGAGCCGCATCGCCGGCGCGCCGCCGATGCGGCGGCCGGCAGGTCCAGTGGCGCAGTTGCCATTCAACGAGATCAAGGAATTGCAACAGCTCCTGGTGCGCGCCGGCTTCGATGTCGGCAAGGTCGACGGCGTGCTCGGCCAGCAGAGCCGCACCGCGATCAAGGCGATGCAGCTGAAATATGGACTGCCGGCCGATTCCTGGCCGACCGCGGACTTGCTGGCGCGGATGCGCGGAGGCGCACGCGCGCAGGCGGGACCGGTGCAATGACCGCGCGAGCCGTCATTGCGAGCGAAGCGAAGCAATCCAGCGCCAAAGAGAAAAGTCTGGATTGCTTTGTCGCCTGCGGCTCCTCGCAATGACGACCTTCGGACGGGATATGGTGGTGGGCACAGGACGCCTGATGGCAGCCGCTTGCCCACCCTCCAGATTGAAGCGATAGGCAAGACGGCCGAGCGCAAAAAATCCATAGAAAGATGCAGTTGCATTCTCTTGGGCGCCGCCCTACGTGCGGCGTGGAGCGCTTCATTGCGGCGCCCCCAGCCAACGAGAGCATCCCATGTCCTTTTATGACGCAACCGTCTCCGCTTATCTCCAGATCCTCACCAGCCTTTCCGGCCTGCTCGCCAAGGCTGAGGCCCATTGCGAGGCCAAGAAAATCCAGCCGGAAGTGCTGCTGAATGCGCGGCTCTACCCGGATATGTACCCATTCACCCGCCAGATCCAGCTCGCCTGCGATTTCGCAGCCAAGGGCGCTGCGCGGCTCTCCCATAGCGAGGTGCCGAGCACGCCGGATACCGAAACGAGCTTCGCCGAGTTGCGCCAGCGTGTCGCCAAGACCATCGACTACCTGAAGACCTTCAAGCCCGAGCAGTTCGAGGGCGGCGATGCCAAGGACGTCACCTTCCCAAGCGGACCAAACGCCACCACGACGCTGAAAGGCCAGGACTTCGTCAATCGCGTCTCATTCCCGAACTTCTATTTCCACGCCGCGATCGCCCACGGCCTGCTGCGCCATAATGGAGTCGAGATCGGCAAGCGCGACTTCCTGGGGATCGCATAGGGTTCAGACCGGACGGCGCGCGAGCGCCGTTCCGGTCCATGCGCATCCCTTCTCGCTTCACGATAACGCTCGAACGGCGGCGGCGCCGCCGGGTCACAAATTTGCACGCGTCGCCGCGGTCGGCGGCCGTTTCGCCCATTTATCAGTCATTTCGCAGAATTCTTTTTTCGACGCTGGGCTCATCTGCGCAATTCGAATGGCAGCCGACATTGTTGCATCGGTAACAATCGCCATCTGCTCTGGGCTGTCCTCTTTTTGGAAAACCAGAGCATGAATAGACCGACCAGATTGTTCGAGCCCTACCAGCTTGGCCCGATCACGCTCGCCAACCGCATCGCGATGGCGCCGCTGACCCGTAACCGCGCCGTCGCAGGGCTGGTGCCGAGCCCGCTGGCGATCGAGTATTATGGCCAACGCGCCTCGGCCGGCCTTTTGATCTCCGAGGCGACCCAGATCTCGCAGCAGGGCCAGGGCTACCAGGACACTCCCGGCATCTATTCCAAGGAGCAGGTCGCCGGCTGGCGCAAGGTCACCGACCGCGTGCATGAGAACGGCGGGCGGATCTTCCTCCAGCTCTGGCATGTCGGCCGCATCTCGCATGTCTCGCTGCAGCCGAGCGGCGGCGCGCCGGTCGCGCCATCGGCGATTCCCGCCAAGACCAAGACCTTCGTCGGTGGTGCCTTCACCGAAGTCTCGCCGCCCCGCGCGCTGGAGCTGTCGGAGATTCCGGGCATCATCGATGGCTTCCGCAAGGGTGCTGCGAACGCAATCGAGGCTGGCTTCGACGGCGTCGAGATCCACGGCGCCAACGGCTATCTGCTCGACCAGTTTGCCAAGGACGGCACCAACAAGCGGACGGACGCCTATGGCGGCTCGATCGAAAATCGCGCCAGGCTGATGCTCGAAGTCTCCAAGGCGGTCACGGCAGAGATCGGCGCGGAGCGGACCGGCATCCGCATCTCGCCGGTGACACCTGCCAATGATGTCTCCGATTCCAACCCGCAGCCGCTGTTCGACTACATCGTCGATGGGCTGAACGCGCTCAACCTCGTCTATATCCATGTGATCGAGGGTGCGACCGGCGGCCCGCGCGACATCGCGCCCTTCGACTACGCCTCCTTGCGCAAGCGCTTCAAGGGCGCCTACATGGCCAATAACGGCTATGACCTCGCGCTCGCCAACCAGACGATCGATTCCGGTGCCGCGGACCTGATCGCGTTCGGCAAGCCGTTCATCTCCAACCCGGACCTCGTCGAGCGGCTGAAGGCCGGCGCACCGCTGAACGAATGGGACAAGAACACGTTCTATGGTGGCGGCGCCAAGGGCTACACCGACTATCCGACACTGAAGCAAGCGCAGGCGGCGGAATAGTCCCGAGGCCCTCTCCGCGTCATTGCGAGGAGCAACGCGACGAAGCAATCCAGACTCCCTCGGCGGCAGGACTGGATTGCTTCGCTTCGTTCGCAATGACGGCGGCAATAGCAAAAAGGCCGGGATTGCTCCCGGCCTTTCGTTTTTTACCCGGCCCGTCATGCCCAGCGCAGGCGGGGCCTCCAGTACTCCGAGAATTCAGTGGTCCTCACGACCGCGGCGGAGTACTGGATCGTCCGCCTTCCCGGACGATGACAGCGAAGTGCATTAGCTCACTTCGCCTCGGCGCGCTTCGGGGGCGAAGCCGGCCACGACTTGATCAGCGTGTCGTAGTCGACGGTCTCACCCTTCGGCTTCTCGTTGGCGAGCTTGCGCTGCGGCGCGATGTGGCCTTCCTTCTCGGCCTTGGCGAACCAATACTCGGCCGTTTCCTTCTTGTTCAGCTTCGGACCGCAGTCGCCCTGCACCTTGGACTTCTCCAGGCGTTCGAGCACCGAGTCCTGGGCCGAGGCAAGAGCGTCCATCGCCTGCTGCGGCGACTTCGCACCCGACGACGCGTCGCCGATGTTCTGCCACCACAGCTGCGCGAGCTTCGGATAGTCGGGCACGTTGTTGCCGGTCGGGGTCCACTGCACGCGGGCGGGCGAGCGGTAGAACTCGATCAGGCCGCCGAGCTTCGGCGCACGTTCGGTGAACGACTTGTCCCAGATGTCGGACTCGCGGATGAACGTCAGACCGACATGGCTCTTCTTCAAGGACACCGACTTGGAGACGATGAACTGCAGGTAGAGCCAGGCAGCCTTGCGGCGATCCGGCGGGGTGGACTTCAGGAGCGTCAGCGAGCCGGCGTCCTGATAGCCGAGCTTCATCCCATCCTTCCAATAGGCGCCATGCGGCGACGGGGCCATGCGCCATTTCGGCGTGCCGTCGTCGTTCATGACGGGAAGACCGGGCTTCACCATGTCGGCGGTGAAGGCGGTGTACCAGAAGATCTGCTGAGCGATATTGCCCTGCGCCGGCACCGGGCCTGCCTCCGAGAAGGTCATGCCTTGCGCCTGCGGTGGTGCGTACTTCTTCAGCCAATCGAGATATTTGACGATCGAGTAGACCGCAGCCGGACCGTTGGTGTCGCCGCCGCGCTCGATCGAGGAGCCCACCGGACGGCAGCCTTCCATGCGGATGCCCCATTCGTCGACCGGCAGGCCGTTCGGGATGCCCTTGTCGCCGTTACCGGCCATCGACAGCCAGGCGTCGGTGAAGCGCCAGCCCAGCGATGGGTCCTTCTTGCCATAGTCCATATGGCCGTAGACCTTGACGCCGTTGATCTCCTTGATGTCGTTGGTGAAGAACTCGGCGATGTCCTCGTAGGCCGACCAGTTCACCGGCACGCCGAGTTCGTAGCCGTACTTGGCCTTGAACTTGGCCTTATAGTCGGGGTTGGTGAACCAGTCGTAGCGGAACCAATAGAGGTTGGCGAACTGCTGGTCGGGCAGCTGGTACAGTTTGCCGTCCGGAGCGGTCGTGAACGACTTGCCGATGAAGTCGTTGACGTCGAGATAGGGATCGGTGACGTCCTTGCCTTCGCCGGTCATATAGTCCGACAGCGCGATCGTCTGACCGTAGCGGAAGTGCGTGCCGATCAGGTCGGAGTCGTTGATCCAGCCGTCATAGACGTTCTTGCCGGACTGCATCTGGGTCTGCAGCTTCTCGACGACGTCACCTTCCTGGATGATGTCGTGCTTGATCTTGATGCCGGTGATCTCGGTGAAGGCCTTGGCCAGCGTCTTCGACTCGTACTCGTGCGTCGTGATGGTTTCGGAGACGACGTTGATGTCCATGCCCTTGAATGGCTCGGCAGCCTTGGCGAACCACTCCAGCTCCTTCTTCTGATCGTCTTTCGACAAGGTCGAAGGCTGGAATTCGGTGTCGATCCACTTCTGGATCGCGGCGTCGTCGGCGCGCGCGGGCACCGACAGCGTCATCGTTGCGGCGAACAGCGCGGCGGCGCTGGTCATCGCGAGATAGCGGGCCTTGGTCAGGTGATGCTTCCTATGTTTCACTTGTCGCATGATTTCCTCCTTGCAGCGACAGACGTGTCCAGGCCCGGGTTGACCCCGGATCTGCTCTGTTTCGCGCGCTTCAGACGTTGCGAAAGATCGCAACGGCTGAAGCGAGCGAAATCATGGTTGCGAGCCACAGGCTCGAAATCTCAAATCCCTCTTCCCCAATCGGCAAAGTCGCGATGCTATCGGTGCCGACGAGGCCAATCCACGCGAGATGGATGACGGCGGCCAGGATCAGCGAAATGAACAGGCGGTCGCCGCGCGTAGTCGGAATGCGCAAGATGCCGACCCGCTCGGCCTCGGGATAGGCGGCGGCGAGCCAGGTCATGACCGCGAGCGTGCAGGCGAGCGCGACAAAGAAAATCGCGGTCGGCAAGGTCCAAGCCATCCATGCGAGGTTTTCCATGGCGCTAGTGCCTCCAGACGCGAAACATTGGAGATGGCTTGCGAGCCCTCGCACCGACGACAGTCTGCTCCCTCTCCCATGGGGAGAGGGCTGGGATGAGGGGGTACGGTCTCACGAGAGAGCAAAGCCCCCTCACCCGGCTGCTGACGCAGCCGACCTCTCCCCGCTGGGGAGAGGTGAAACCGAGATCGCTGCTACAGCTGTGCTCACTCATCATCACACCCGCCCCAGCGCGAAGCCGCGCGCGATGTAGTTGCGGACGAACCAGATCACCAGCGCGCCGGGGATGATGGTGAGCACGCCGGCCGCCGCGAGCAGGCCCCAATCCATGCCGGCTGCGGACACCGTGCGGGTCATGATGGCCGAGATCGGCTTGGCCTCCGTCGCCGTCAACGTGCGCGCCAGCAAAAGCTCGACCCAGGAGAACATGAAGCAGAAGAAGGCCGCGACGCCGATGCCGCTGGCGATCAACGGCACCAGGATCTTGATGAAGAAGCGCGGGAACGAGTAGCCGTCGAGGAAGGCGGTCTCGTCGATCTCGCGCGGCACGGAGGAGACGAAGCCTTCGAGGATCCAGACCGCCAGAGGCACGTTGAAGATGCAATGCGCCAGCGCCACTGCCCAGGGCGTATCGAACAGCCCGATCGCCGAATAGAGGTTGAAGAACGGCAGTGCATAGACCGCGGCCGGCGCCATGCGGTTCGACAGCAGCCAGAAGAACAGATGCTTGTCGCCGAGGAAGCGATAGCGCGCGAACGCATAGGCCGCGGGCAGCGCCACCGCGATCGAGATCACGGTGTTGATGATCACGTATTTCAGCGAGTTGATATAGCCGGAATACCAGCTCTCGTCGGTGAAAATGCGCATGTAGTTCGCGGCTGTCGGCTGGTGCGGCCACAGCGTCATGGTCGAGACGATCTCGGTGTTGGTCTTGAAGCTCATGTTGACGAGCCAGTAGATCGGCAACAGCAGGAAGACCAGGAACAGCGACATGATGAGCCGGCGGCCCGGGATAGTATGCATCACGCGCCTCCTTTGGCCGGTTTCGCCGGTTTGCTCGGCCGGCGCTCGGCACCGGCATTGGTCATGATGGTGTAGAACACCCAGCAGACGATCAGGATGATCAGGTTGTAGACCAGCGACAGCGCCGCGGCCTTGCCGAGATCGAACTGGCCGAGCGCGATCTTCACCAGCTCGATGGAGATGAAGGTGGTGGAATTGCCGGGCCCGCCGCCGGTGACCACGAACGGCTCGGTATAGATCATGAAGCTGTCCATGAAGCGGAGCAGCACCGCGATCAACAGCACCCGGTGCATCTTCGGCAGCTGGATCGCGGTGAACACCGCCCAGCGCGAGGCGCCGTCGATCTGGGCGGCCTGGTAGTAGGCGTCCGGGATCGATTTGAGGCCGGCGTAGCACAAGAGCGCCACCAGGCTGGTCCAGTGCCAGACGTCCATGATGATCACGGTGAACCAGGCATCGACCTCGTTGGAGACGTAGTTGTAGTCGAAGCCGATGTGATTGAGCACATAGCCGAGCAGCCCGATGTCCGGACGGCCGAAGATCTGCCAGATTGTGCCGACCACGTTCCACGGTATCAGCAGTGGCAGCGCCAGCACGACCAGGCAGAACGCCACCCGCCAGCCTTCGCGCGGCATCGACAGCGCGATCACGATGCCGAGCGGCACCTCGATCACCAGGATCGCGCCGGAGAAGATCAGGTTGCGCCACAGCGAGGCCAGGAAGCGGCTCCCGAGATCGGTCGAGGGATCGAGCAGCTCCTTGAACCAGCCGACGCCGTTCCAGAAGAACTGGTTGTTGCCGAAGGTGTCCTGCATCGAATAGTTCACGACCGTCATCAGCGGCAGGATGGCGGAGAACGCCACCACCAGGAACACCGGCAGCACCAGGAACCAAGCCTTCTGGTTGATGGTCTTCTCCATCACTTAAGCTCCCTCGACCAGATGGCTGTCGGCATAGACATGCACATGCGACGGCTGGAACTTCAGGCCGACCTGCGAGGTGGAGGGCGCGAAGCCGGCCGGCACGCGCGCGGCGAACTTGACGTCGCCGACCTTGACCCGCGCGAAGCGGATGCGGCCGAGATCGTCGATCCGCTCGATATTCGCCGACAGCAAGTCCGGTGCCGGCTCGGCGATGTCGACGAATTCCGGGCGGACGCCGATCTCGACCTTCGCATTGGAAGGCAGCGCCGCATAGGCGCGGGTGAGCGCAATGGTGCGGCCCTCGATCCGAGCCTGCCGTCCGCTCACTTCGGCTGCGATGATGTTCATGCCGGGCGAGCCAATGAAATAGCCGACGAAGGTGTGTGCAGGCTTGTCGAACAGCTCGGCCGGCGTGCCGCTCTGCACCACCCGGCCGTCATGCATAACCACCACGGTGTCTGCGAAGGTCAGCGCCTCGGTCTGGTCGTGAGTAACGTAGATCATCGTCAGATCGAGCTCGCGATGCAGCGCCTTCAGCTTCGAGCGCAGCTGCCATTTCAGCTCGGGATCGATCACCGTCAGCGGCTCGTCGAACAGCACCGCGGCCACGTCGGAGCGCACCAGGCCGCGGCCGAGCGAGATCTTCTGCTTGGCGTCGGCCGTGAGCCGGGTCGCCTTGCGACTGAGGTCCGGCGTCAGATCGAGCAGCCGCGCGATCTCGGCGACGCGCTTGTCGATCTCGGCCTTCGGCACGCCGCGATTGCGCAAGGGAAAGGCGAGGTTCTGGCCGACCGTCATGGTGTCGTAGATCACCGGGAACTGGAACACCTGCGCGATGTTGCGCGCGCGCGTCGAGGCCTGCGTGATGTCCTTGCCGTCGAACAGGATTTTCCCGCGCGAGGGCGTCAGGATGCCGGAGATCAAATTGAGCAGCGTGGTCTTGCCGCAGCCGCTTGGGCCGAGCAGCGCATAGGCGCCGCCCTGCCGCCAAGTCATCGTCACCGGCTTCAGCGCATAATTTTCGACGCCGCCATTGCCGCCGTAGGAATGAGCGAGATCGACAAGGTCAATGCGGGCCATGCGCCACCTCCCTCACGCGGCCGGCGCCGCGACCAGGCGGTCGTCGGCATCGAACACGAAGACATTGCCGGGATCGAGCATGGCGTCGAGCCCATCGCCCGGCTCGTATTCGTGAACGCCGTGCAGCACCGCCACCCAGTTCGTCGTCCCGTCGCGTGTCAAATGCACGAAGCTCTCGGAGCCGGTGATCTCGGTCACCGTGACAGTCGCCGGGAAGGCATGACGTCCCCGCCCGCTGCCACTCTTTGCCAATCCCAATTGATGCGGACGGAAGCCGACGCGATAGGTGCCGTCGGCAAGCCCGGCGAAAAGACCATCCGCGGGCGCCGTCACCCCGCCCGCATATTGCACCCGGTCGCCTTGCTTCTCGATGGCGACAATGTTCATCGGCGGATCAGAGAACACCTGCGCGACGCGCAGCGTATCGGGCCGTCGATACACCTGCGGGGTCTCGCCGACCTGCAGCGCCTTTCCTTCCCACATGCAGATGGTGCGGCCGCCGAGCAGCAGGGCTTCCGACGGCTCGGTGGTCGCATAGACGAAGATTGCGCCGGAGGCTTCGAAGATGCGCGGCAGCTCGGCACGCAGCTCCTCGCGCAGCTTGTAGTCGAGGTTCGCCAGGGGCTCGTCGAGCAGCACGAGATCAGCGCCCTTGACCAGCGCGCGGGCGATCGCGGTGCGCTGCTGCTGGCCGCCGGAGAGCTGCAGCGGCGTGCGTTTCAGATAGGGCTCGAGCCGCAACAGCCGCGCGGCCTCCGCGACGCGCTTCTCGATCTCATCGCGCGGCTTGCCCTGCACCCGCAGCGGCGAGGCGATATTCTCATAGACGGAGAGCGACGGATAATTGATGAACTGCTGATAGACCATGGCGACCGAACGCTTGCGCACGTCGATGCCAGTGACGTCACGGCCATCGACCAGCACGCGGCCCGTGGTCGGCTTGTCGAGCCCGGCGAGCAGTCGCATGATCGAGGTCTTGCCCGACAGCGTCGGCCCGAGCAACACGCTGAGCGTGCCGCGCTGCAGGGTCAGCGACACGTTGCGGATGGTCGGAACACCGTCGACAATTCGGGTGACATGCTCGAGGGTGACGCTCATGCGCGGCCCCCCGCCTCACGCGTTGCAATGTCGGTCGCAGCGCCGCTCTCCGCGATCCAGTCGTCGAGCGCGGCGATCTCCGCGGCAGACAGCCGCAAACCAAGCTTGGATCGACGCCACACAATGTCCTCGGCTGTCACCGCCCACTCTTCCGCCATCAGGTACCGGACCTCGCGCTCCGTCAAGGTGGCGCCGAAGGATTGGCCGAGATCGGCCAAGGAAGCCGCATTACCGAGCATTTTGGCCGCACGCGTTCCATAGGCATGAGCGAGCCGATCGGCATGCGTGTCGCTGAGAAACGGATAGGTGCGTCGCAGGCTCACGCTCAGCGCCGGCAGCGCGGAGACGGCCATGTCGCCGCCGGGCAGCGACGCCTTGCCGGTCCATCCCTCCTTGGCCTTGCCGCCGTTCAAATAAGGCGCGAGACGCTCCAGCGCCTCCTCCGACAGCCGGCGATAGGTCGTGATCTTGCCGCCATAGATCGACAGCAACGGCAGGCCGCCGGGCGTGTCGAGCTCAAACACATAGTCGCGCGTCGCCGCCTTGGCCTCGGACGCGCCGTCGTCGTAGAGCGGCCGCACCCCAGAATAGGTCCAGACCACGTCCGCAGGCGTCACAGGCTTGCTGAGATATTCGCCGACCGCGGAGCAGAGATAGCGGATCTCCTCCTCGGTCGCCGTCACCTTGGCCGGATCGCCCTGATAGTCGCGATCGGTGGTGCCGATCAGCGTGAAGTCGCCCTGATAGGGAATGGCGAAGACGATGCGGCCATCGGCGTTCTGGAAGATGTAGGCGCGGTCGTGATCGTAGAGCTTGCGCACCACGATGTGCGAGCCCTGCACCAGCCGCACCTTGGCTTTCGCATTCACGCCGGCGCCCGACGCCAGCACCTGCTCCACCCATGGGCCGCCGGCATTGACCAGCGCCTTGGCGCGAACGGTCTCGCGCGCGCCGCTCGGCGTATGCACGACCGTGACTTGCCAGACGCCGTCGGCCTGACGGATCTCGACCGCGCGGGTGCGGGTGCGGATATCGGCGCCGCGATCGGCCGCGTCGCGCGCGGTCAGCACCACGAGCCGCGCGTCGTCGACGAAGCAATCGGAATATTCGAACGCCTTGCTGTAGCGGTTCGGGAGCAGCGGCTTGCCGACCGCGTCGGTCGCCAGGTTCACCGAGCGCGTCGCCGGCAGCAGCTTGCGGCCGCCGAGATGGTCATAGAGGAACAAGCCAAGCCGCAGCAGCCACGCGGGGCGCAGGCCGGCATGATGTGGCAGTACGAAACGCAGCGGACGGATGATATGGGGCGCGATCCGCCAGAGGATCTCGCGCTCGATCAGCGCCTCGCGCACCAAGCGAAACTCATAATATTCGAGATAACGCAGGCCGCCATGCACGAGCTTGGTCGACCAGGACGATGTCCCGCTCGCCAAATCGTTCATCTCACATAGGAAAACAGAATTTCCGCGTCCGGCCGCATCGCGCGCGATGCCGCAGCCATTGACGCCGCCTCCGACGATCGCGAGGTCGTAAATCCGCTCCAACAGACGCATCCCCCGGCACCGCCGGTTTCATACCGGCGATTTCACTTTCGTTTTCGAGTTAAACACAAACGAAACCGAAAGCAAATCGAAAATCCACAGCTTTGCCCCGGATGGGGCACCCATTGCCTGCGTTTGGATCAGGATATCGGGATGCGCCTCAGGCGCGGCGGAGCGCGGTGGCCGTGGTCGGCTCGGCGGCATCGGTGCCGTTGCCGTCATCGAGATCGGCCGCCGGCATCGCCGCGATCACCTCAATGCCGCGGCTATGGCAGATGCTCGCAAGGCCATCCGGCAGCGCGCGATCGGTGACGAAGGTCTGGATCTGGCTCAAATGGGCGATCCGCACCGGCGCACTGCGATGGAGCTTGGTGGAGTCGGCGACCAGCATGACGCTCCGCGCGTTGGCGATGATCGCCTGCGCCACCTGCACCTCGCGATAGTCGAAATCGAGCAGCGCGCCCTCCTCATCGATCGCCGATGCGCCGATGATCGCGTAGTCGACCTTGAACTGGCCAATCAGCTGCGTCGCAGTCGAGCCGACCACGCCGCCATCGGAATGGCGCACGCTGCCGCCGGCCACGATCACCTCGATGCGCGGATGGCGATACAGCAGCATCGCGACGTTGAGGTTGTTGGTGATGACGAGCATGTCCTCGTGCGAGGTGAGCGCGCTTGCTACCTCCTCCGTGGTGGTGCCGATGTTGATGAACAGCGACGAGCCATTGGGAATGCGCGCTGCCGCCGCCGCGCCGATCGCCTTCTTCTCGTCGGCGGCGACGAAGCGCCGCGCCTCATAGGCGAGGTTCTCGACGCCTGAGGCGATGATGGCGCCGCCATGAATGCGGGTCAGCGAGCGCTGCTCGCAGAGATCGTTGAGATCCTTGCGGATGGTCTGGGCTGAAACTTCGAAGCGGCGGGACAGCTCGTCCACCATCACCCGCCCCGAGGCGCGGGCGATGTTGAGGATCTCGGTCTGACGCTGGGAGAGGACGGCCATGGCGACACGCTGTGATTGGCCGGGCCATGGTGCTGCGGTTTGCGGCAGCGGTCAATGTGGGAGATGAGGGGAGCGTCGATCGATGCCTATCCGTCATCGCGAGCGAAGCGAAGCAATCCAGCAATCGTTCCGCAGGAAACAGTCTGGATTGCTTCGTCGCCTTCGGCTCCTCGCAATGACGTCTGAGAGCGCGGCCTTAAGCCGCCGCGCTCAAATCGCTCTCGGCCAGGCGCCTGGCGGCGCGCTCGGCCTCGCGGGCACTACGGAAAACCTGACCCTCAAGGGCATTGAAACGTGGCGTCGCCGCGAAGAATCGAAAGCCGCCGCGGTCGCGCACGACGATGCCCGCGGCTTGCGAGCTGACCTCGATGATATAGGTATCCGACATAACCCTGTCCTTACATACAGTTCGGGGGCATTAACCGGATCGGATGTTGAAAGTTCCTGCGACACAGGTCCGCATTGCGGCACGGCTGGCGGGCCGGCGCTCCTTCCTTTCTGGGCTTCGTCGCAGATCCGTTCAGCCCAGGGAGGCGTCCTCGCGCCTCGCGGATGCGCGAAACAGACCGAGCTGGATGTGGTGACGGGCCACCAGGCCATAGAGGTTGCGGAGATCCTTGAGCATCGCGAGCTGGCAGCTGCGGACCGCCTGCAGTTCGATCTCACGACGGCGAACGGCGCCCAGCTCGGCCTCGAAGCCGTCGATCCTCTGCTCGATATGCTTGAGCTGCTGCTGCAGCTTCCTCAGGACCTCGAATGTCAGCGTTTCATTGATCTCGGACATGACGATCCTCCGAGGTTTGATCCCGCCGTCCGGCCAGCCGCGAGAGCCGACATGACGCCGACGGCCTGCGCGGCAGGCCGCCCCAGGACGATGAACGAACATCACTCAACCTGAGATATAGGCTGCGTGTGCCGGACAATCGATCGCACGACTTCGCGAGCCCGGAAGCATGGTTAATCAACCATTGCCGAGCAGCGTAGGCGCTTGGCTTTCGCGGCGGCTTCATGCTTCAGGTCGAGAGCGTCGCGCCGTCCCGCCTGATCTCCTGGGGCCGGCCGTCGTCATCGATCGAGACGTAGGTGAAGTTGCCGTCCGTGACCAGGATCGGCTGCTCCGCCTTGCGGCGGAGCACCCAGGCCTCCAGATGCACGGTCATCGAGGTGCGGCCGATGCGCACGAGGTTGGCGTGCACCGAGACGAGATCGCCGACATACACTGCCTTGCGGAAGTTCATCGCCTCGATCGCGACGGTGACGGTGCGCGATTTCGCCAGCTTGGAGGCGAACACGCCGCCGCCGACGTCCATCTGGCTCAAGAGCCAGCCGCCGAAGATGTCGCCATTGGCGTTGGTGTCGGCCGGCATCGCAAGCGTGCGGATGCAGAGATCGCCGCGCGGTTCTGACGGCGCCGACAGAGCGGCGTGCACGGTGGCTTCAGTCACGTTGGCACCTCAATCCGGCCGGATCATCTCGAACATGTTGTCTTGCGTGATCTCGAAATAGTCGCCACGGCGCCCTGCCCGCACGATCGGACGTCCGAGTGCGGTCTGGTAGACGCCATCCTTGATCAGCGCCTTGTCGATATGAACCGCGACGACCTCGCCGAACGTTACCCAGGCGTTCGCCTTCTTGCCGTCGGCGCCCTGCAACTGCACGATCTGAGTCAGCTTGCATTCAAAGGACACCGGGCTTTCGCCGACGCGGGGCACGTTGACCAGCTTGCCAGGCACCGGGGTCAAACCAGCGAGCTTGAACTCGTCGACCTCGCGCGCGACATGCGCCGCGGTCGCGTTCATGTGCGTGGCCAGATCGCGGGTGGCGAGATTCCAGACGAACTCGCCGGTCTCCTGGATGTTGGCGACCGAGTCCTTCCAGTTGGTCGAGGAGAAGCCGATGATCGGCGGGGTGTAGCAGAAGCCGTTGAAGAAGCTGTAGGGCGCCAGATTGACGTGACCTTCCTTGTCGCGCGAGGAGATCCAGCCGATCGGCCGCGGCGCGATGATGGCATTGAAGGGGTCGTGCTTGAGGCCGTGGCCGTTCTTCGGTTCGTAGAAATGCAGGTCGCGTTCGGTCACGCCGGTTTTCCTCAGTTGCTGTCATTGCGAGGAGCGCAGCGGACGAAGCAATCCAGACCTGCTTCGCGGCCCTGGATTGCTTCGCTTACGCTCGCAATGACGGAGAAACTACCCTGTGGCGCCCTTCCAACCAAGTCCGGCCAGCACGAAATCGATCATCTGATCGATCGAGGGGCCCGGCTTGGTGGCGCATTGGGCGATCATCTGCGGGTGGAAGAAGCGCATCATCGCCGTGGTGGCGCACATTGCCGTGAGCTGCAGGTCGGCCTTGCGAAACTCACCCGTCTCGATGCCCTGCGCGATCACCCGGCCGATGATCTCGGTGATCAGGAGCATGTGGGCCTCGCAGACGTCCCAGTTCTCCTCCATCGCCACCGCGACCATCTCATGCAGCTTGGAGTCGCCGACATAGCGCTCGGTGTTCATGCGATGAATGGTGGCGAGCAGCTCACGCAGCCGCGGCGCCGCCGGTCCCGGCCGAGCCGCAATGGCTGCGGCCGCTCCCTCGACGCCGCCCATCAGGGTTCGCGCCACGCCGGTATGGATCGCCTTCTTCGAATCGAAGAAGCGGTAGACATTCGCCGGGCTCATGTGGAGCTCCTTGGCGATGTCGGCCACGGTGGTCTTCTGATAGCCGATCTGGCGGAACAGGCGCTCGGCCACGACCAAAATCCGCTCGCGCGTATCCGGCTCGATATGTTCTGAAACGAGTGTCATGTCAGTCAATGTTCAACTATTCGGCAGCCTCGGCAAGCGGAATTGCGGCATGGGGATGACCATGGTGCGGCGCGGCAGCTACGTGCTCACCGACGCCCCGCTCACCCAGGCTCTTGCGGAACCAGAGGGCGTAGAGGCCCGGCAGGTACAGCAGGGTCAGGAAGGTTGCAACGAACAACCCGCCCATGATGGTGATCGCCATCGGGCCCCAGAATGCCGAGCGGGACAGCGGGATCATGGCCAGGATCGCGGCCAGCGCGGTGAGCACCACCGGGCGAGCGCGCCGCACCGTGGCTTCGATGATCGCCTCCTTGCGGGTCAGGCCATGGGACACGTCGGTCTCGATCTGATCGACGAGGATCACGGTGTTGCGCATGATCATGCCGGCCAGCGCGATCAGGCCGAGCAACGCCACGAAGCCGAACGGCGCGTTGGCGACGTTGAGGCCAAGCGAGGCGCCGACGATGCCGAGCGGCGCGGTCAGGAACACCAGCACGAGCCGGGAGAAGCTCTGCAGCTGGATCATCAGCAGCGTCAGCATCACCACGACCATCAGCGGAAACAGCACGAAGATCGAGGCATTGCCCTTCTGCGATTCCTCGATCGCGCCGCCCATCTCGATCCGGTAGGCCGGCTCGAGGTGATTGCGGATGTCGGCAAGCTTCGGCCAGATCTGGTTGGTCACGTCGGGGGCCTGTACGCCATCCGCCACGTCGGCCCGCACCGTGATCGCCATGTCACGGTTGCGCCGCCACAGGATCGGCTCCTCATGGGCATACTCGATCTTGGCGATCTGCTGCAGGGGTACGGCGACACCATTGCGTGAGGTGACCGTGAGGTCGCCGACATGGGCGAGGTCGAGCCGCTCGGAGGGCACGGCACGGGCAACCACGCCGACCTTTTCGATGCCGTCGCGGATGGTCGTCACCTGCACGCCCGAGATCAGCATCGCCAGGGCCTGCGAGACGTCCTGCGGCGTCAGGCCGAGCGCACGGGCGCGGTCCTGGTCGACGACCAGCTTCAGGTAAGGCGACTGCTCATTCCAGTCGAGCTGCGGATCGCGCACGTTCGGATTTTCCCGGACGATGTCACGCACCTGGTAGGCGATCTCGCGCACCTTGACGGTGTCGGGGCCGATGACGCGGAATTGCACGGGGAAGCCGACCGGGGGACCGAAATTGAAACGGTCGACGCGGACGCGGGCTTCGTTGATGGCACCGTTGGCGGCTGCATTCTCGATCTTCGCCTTGATGCGCTCACGCGCGGCGACGTCCTTGGCGACGATCACGATCTCGGCGAAGGCCTCGTTCGGCAGTTGCGGATTGAGGCCGAGCCAGAAGCGCGGCGAGCCCTGCCCGACATAGGCGGTATAGGTCGCAATGTCCTTGTCATCCTTGAGCAGCGCCTCTGCCTTCTTCGCCGCCGCTTCCGTGACGCCAAAGGCGGTGCCTTCCGGCAGGCGAAGCTGCAGGAACAGCTCGGGCCGTTCGGACAGCGGGAAGAACTGCTGCTGGACATGGCCGAATGCCACGATCGCGGCCACGAACACGCCGACGGTGGCGGCCACCGTGGTGATGCGGTGCTCGACGCACCAGCGCACGATCGCACGCAAGCCCCGATACATGCGGGTGTCGTAGATCGCATGCTCGTCATGGCCGGCATGGGCCTTGATGTCGGGCAAGAGCTTGACGCCGATATAGGGCGTGAAGATCACCGCGACGAACCAGGACGCGACCAGCGC
The DNA here is from genome assembly GCF_045571465.1 of Bradyrhizobium sp. STM 3557. NCBI lineage: Bacteria > Pseudomonadati > Pseudomonadota > Alphaproteobacteria > Hyphomicrobiales > Nitrobacteraceae > Bradyrhizobium > Bradyrhizobium sp. STM 3557. The sequence goes on along the minus strand of NZ_CP120697.1, from coordinate 2,431,965 downwards.
GATCGCGACGATCCAGAAGATGCTGCCGGTGTATTCGCCGACCGCCGAATTGGCAAAGCCGATGGGGAGGAAACCCGCGGCGGTGACCAGCGTGCCTGTCAGCATCGGGAAGGCGGTCGACTCCCAGGCAAAGGACGCCGCGCGGATGCGGTCCCAGCCCTGCTCCATCTTCACCACCATCATCTCGACGGCAATGATGGCGTCGTCGACCAAGAGGCCGAGCGCGATGATCAGCGCGCCGAGGGAGATGCGGTGCAGATCGATGCCGATCGCGTTCATCACGATGAAGACGATGCCCAGCACCAGCGGCACCGACAGCGCCACCACGATGCCGGTGCGCCAGCCGAGCGCCAGGAACGAGACGAACAGCACAATCACCAGCGCCTCGATGAAGGAGTGCACGAACTCGCCGACGGCATGCTCGACCACGTTGGGCTGATCGGCGATCTCCTTGAGCTCGATGCCCTGCGGCACCGCCTTCATGAAATCGTCGGCGGCGGCATGCACGTCCTTGCCGAGTTCGAGGATGTTGGCGCCTTTCGCGGTGACGACGCCGACGCCGAGCGCGGGCTTGCCTTCCTGCCGCACCTTGAAACTCGGCGGATCGACATAGCCATGGGTGACGGTGGCGATGTCGCCGAGCCGGAACACGCGGCCGTTGCTCTCGACCGGCGTCTCAGCCACCGCTTGCGCGCCATCGAGCGCGCCGGTGACACGCAGCGGCACGCGCTGCGCGCTGGTCTCGACCGTGCCGGCCGGCGTCACATTGTTCTGCTTGGCGAGCGAGTCGAACAGCGCCTGCGGCGTGATGCCGAGCGTCGCCAGCTTGGCGTGGCTGAACTCAACGAAGATGCGCTCGTCCTGGACGCCGTAGAGATCGACCTTGGTGACGCCGCCCACCTTGAGCAGCCGCTGCCGCAGGCCTTCGGCGGCCTTCTTCAGCTGCGCATAGTCGGCGCCGTCGCCGGTCAGCATGAACAGGATGGCATCGACGTCGGAGAACTCGTCGTTGACGACCGGACCGAGAATGCCCGATGGCAGCTGGCCCGCCACGTCATCGAGCTTCTTGCGGATCAGATAGAACAGGTGCGGCACGTCCTTCGGCGGCGTCGAATCGCGGAAGGTGACCTGCATCGCCGAGAAGCCCGGCTTCGAATAGGTCTGCACCTTCTCGAAATAGGGCAGCTCCTGCAGCTTCTTCTCGATGGGATCGGCGACCTGGGTCTGCATCTCCTGCGCGGTGGCGCCCGGCCACATCACGGAGACGTTGACGACCTTGACGGTGAAGAATGGATCCTCGGCGCGGCCGAGCTTCTGGTAGGAGAGGAAGCCGGCAATGCCGAGCGCCAGGATCAAGAACAGCACCAGCGGCGGATGGCTGACCGCCCAGGCCGAGAGATTGAACCGCTTCATGGCAGGCTCCGATGATCTATCTGATCGTCACGCTGGTTGTTGATTTTCATTGCGAGCGAAAGCGAAGCAATCCAGGATCTTTCCTCGGAGATAGTCTGGATTGCTTCGTCGCCTTCTCCTCGCAATGACGGCGGATGTCATTTCGTCAGAACGTCAGCGCCGACACCACGCGCACCTTCTGGCTCGGGTCGAGCTTCTGCACGCCGAGCGCGACCACCTTCTCGCCTTCCTTGACGCCGCCGGTGATCAGCACGTCCTTGCTGTCGTACCCCTTCACCGTCACCGGTTTCAGGCTGACCTCGCCGGCATCGCTCACGACATAGAGCGAGGGCTCGCGTCCCTCGTTGAACAGCGCCGAGAGCGGCAGCCGGGCGACCTTCGCGCTCGCGAGGTCGCACAGCGTCAGCGTCGCGGTCATGCCGAGCGACACCGCATCATCCGCATCCGGCAGCGAGAATTTTGCGAGATAGGTGCGCGTGGCGGGATCGGCGGCGGGCGCGATCTCGCGCAGCTTTGCCGTGTATTTCTTGTCGGGGTCCGACCACAGTGTCACCGAGGCCGTCCCGGTCCGGGCGCGCTCGAGCAGAGTTTCAGGGATCGCGACCACCGCCTCCTTCTCGGCGAAGCGCGCGACGCGGATCGCAGCCTGGCCGGCGGCCACCACGACGCCGGGCTCGATCATGGTCGCGGTAACGACGCCGCGCGCATCGGCTTCGAGCGTGGCGTAGGACAGCGAATTCCTGGTCAACTCGACGGAACGTTCGGCGCGGTTGAGCCGGGCGCGCGCTTCATCGGCAGCGGCGCGCGCGCTGTCCATCTGGGCATCGGTCGCCCAGCCCTTGGCGCGCAGCTCTTTGGCCCGATTCTCGGCGGCGCCGGCCTGCGCCAGCACGCCGGTGGCGGCGGACAGCTCGGCAGCCGCCTGCTCGGCCTGCAGCTTGAGGTCGACCTCGTCGAGTGTGGCGAGCGGTTGGCCGACCTCGACGGTCTGCCCGACTTCGACCAGGCGCTTGGCGACCTTGCCGGCGACGCGGAAGCCGATATCGGCCTCGACGCGGGGACGGATGGTGCCGACGAAGCTGCGCTCCGGAGTCTCGGCCTCGTAATGGGTCGTGGCGACCAGGACCGGGCGCGTTGGCTCGACCTTCTGGGCGACTCCATCATTGCAGCCAGCCAGCGCGATCGCCATCGCAGCCAGCGAAATCCCGGTCAACAGCTTGGAATAGCTTGCAAAAATTGCACGGGCCAACATCGGACATCCCTCGTGTAAGTTCCCCGGGAATGTCGAATATGAACTGACGAATGTCAATATTCGTCATAGATCATGACTTCGTGAACATTAAGACATGTTGCCGCAGGGCGCGGGCGTCGTCGTTCGGTGGAGTTTCGTTATGAGACGGCACACTGCGCAAGACACAACAGCCGTCATCCCCGCGAACGCGGGGATCCATAACCACCGTTCGTTGTGTCGATCGGGATTGCCACTCCAGCCGTCGCGCTTGATCAAGACCGGCGGCTATGGATCCCGGATCTGCGCCCAACGGCGCGAAGCGCGCCGCTGGGCTTGTCCGGGATGACAGCAAAGAAGGCCGTCACGTCTCTGGACTTAATCAGATCCCGTTACTCCGCCGGCGCTTCGCCCGCGAATTCCACCTTGCTCTCGTGTCCGCCAGCGAACACGAGCACGGTGGCGATCAGCGGCAGCACGGCGAGTGCGAGCAGGCCGTTGGCGGTCGAGCCGGTGGAATCCTTGATCCAGCCGATCAGGTACGGCCCGCCGAAACCGGCGAGATTGCCGATCGAGTTGATCAGCGCGATCGCGCCGGCAGCCGCAGTGCCCGACAGCCAGGCGGTCGGCAAGGTCCAGAACACGCCGAACACGCAGAACACGCCGATTGCGGCGAAGGTCAGCACCACCATGGTGACGGTCGGATCGGTGATGTAGCTGGAGAGCGCGAGCGCGATGCTGATCAGGAACATCGGCAGGCCGACATGATAGACCCGCTCGCGCGTGGTGTCGGAGTGGCGTGCCCATAGGATCATCGCGATGGTACCGAACAGATACGGAATAGCGGTGACGAATCCGGTCTGCGCGTTGGTAAGGCCGAAGGCCTTGACGATCTGCGGCAGCCAGAACTGCATGCCGTAGAGCGCGCCGACGAAGCCGAAATAGATCAGGCTCAGCATGATCACCTTGGGCGAGGACAGCGCCTGGCCGAGCGTCATCTGGTGCGTTGCCTGCTTGGCGGCGGTTTCGGCCTCGAGCTTCGAGGCCAGCCATGCCTTCTGCTCCGCCGAGAGCCAGCTGGCATGCTCCGGTTTGTCGGTCAGATAGAACCAGGTGACGATACCGAGCAGCACCGAAGGGATGCCCTCGAGGATGAACAGCCATTGCCAGCCCCGTAGCCCCATGACGCCGTCCAGCCCGAGCAGCAGGCCCGAGATCGGCGCGCCGATCACGGTCGAGACCGGCACGGCAATGGCAAAGGCCGCGAGGAAGCGGGCGCGATACTGCGCCGGATACCAATAGGTGAGATAGAGGATGATGCCGGGGAAAAAGCCAGCCTCCGCCACGCCGAGCAGGAAGCGCAGGATGTAAAAGCTCCAGACGCCGGAGACGGTCGCCATCAGCGCGGAAATGATGCCCCAGGTCACCATGATGCGGGCGATCCAGCGGCTCGCACCAAACCTCTCCAGCGCCAGGTTGCTCGGCACCTCGAAGATGAAATAGCCGATGAAGAAGATGCCGGCGCCCCAGGCGAAGATCAGCGGCGTGAACTTCAGCTCCGCGTTCATGGTCAGCGCGGCGAAGCCGAGATTGACGCGGTCCAGATAGGAGAAGAAGTAGGCAAGCACCAGGAACGGAATCAGCCGCCAGGAGATGGCGCGGATGGTCGAGGTCTCGATATCGCTTGCGCGCGCGCTGGCGGCGGCTGCGGTGGCGGACAGGCTCATTGGGGCTGCTCCCGAAGTATTCTTGTTGCTGGATTGTGTCCGGGTTTTTAGCATCGGCAGGGCTGAGTCAATTGGAAACATGCAGGAAACGACGGGCTGTCCCCACGGTTGGCGGGCGTTGTGGTTGATTGGGAGATGGAGGGCGCTTCGGGCTGCGAAGTAATCGCGAGAGGCGATGGCCTGACCACAAGGCAGCTGTCGTCCTCGCGCACGCGAGGCCCATACCGCGGGATATCTCGTTGGCCCATGTGGCCGAGGCCGAACGCTACAGTAGAAGCCGGTGGTTATGGGTCCCGGCTCGCGCTTCGCTTGGCCGGGACGACATCGGAATACTGGGCGGACTTAATCCCCAAGCTGAAACGCCTCGAACCGGTCCAGTTCCTCCTCGATGCGGCGCTTGAGCTCCTTGCGCGCATCACCGCGTGCCGACTTGCCTTTCCCCACCCAGCTCCACTTCTGCATCAACAGCTTGCGCTTCTCGCGGTCGGTCTTGATGTCCAGCGCCGCCACGATCTCCTCACCGACCAGCACCGGCAGCGCGAAATAGCCGAATAGCCGTTTCTCCTTCGGCACATAGGCCTCGAAGCGGTGGTTGTAGTCGAAGATCAGCTGCGTCCGCTTGCGCTGGATGATCAGGGGATCGAACGGCGACAAGATATGGACGCGCTCGGCCGAGACCTCACCGCCGCCCTCCTCCAGGTCGGCGGGCCGCGCCCAATGCCCCTGCTTGCCGGCGCCCTCGAGATCCACAGCGACCAGATCGCCGCGGCGCACGCGGCTCTCGATCAGCCGGGCGACCTTGCCCTTGCGGGGCGCGTCGAGATGGCAGACCGAATCGAGACTGACCACCCCTTGCGCGCGCAGGCCGCGGTCGAGCAGATAGGCCGTCACCTCGGCCTCGCTCGCCGGCTTGGGCAGCTTGTCCCAACCGAAGTGCCGATTGATCAGGTCATAGGTCTTGAGCATGCCGTCCCGGCCGGCGATCGTGATCTCGCCGCGATAGAAGCCGAGCTGCAGCGCCCGTTTCGACGGCTTGCGGCTGGCCCATAGATGCTCCTTCTCGGTCAACACGTCGTCCTCGATGTCGCGGATGGTGAGCGGCCCGTTCTGCCGCAGCAGCCGCATCACCTTGCGCGAATCTTCCGGCTTCACCGAGGTGAGCCAACGGTGGCCGTCGCGGCGATGGCGCCGCATCGCGGGGAGGAAGAACCGGAAGTCCTGCGTCGGCACGTAGGACAGCGCGTGGGTCCAGTATTCGAACACGCTCTTGTCGACGCTCTGCGCCTGCTTCAGATCGGCACGGCGGTAGGCCGGGATCCGCGTGAACAGGATGTGATGGTGGCTGCGCTCGATCACATTGATGGTGTCGATCTGCACATAGCCGAGATGGGCGACCGCAGCAGCCACGGCCCGTGCGCCATCGCCGAATGGCGCCGGCGCATCGAGGCGCTGGGCGCGCAGCCAGATGCGCCTGGCCTGGAGCTTGGTCAGCGGGAACTGTCGTTTGAGAGCCAGCATGGCCCGCGACTGTAGCGGGATCGACGATCGCCGTCAGCGGTTCCCTGTCTATCGCTTTTGCGAGATGCTGCCGGTCGCAACATCGGCGGTGCAGGAGGCGCGGCCCCGATCGGGCGCCTGGCACTTGTAGACCTGTCCGGTGAGGCGGTCGACCAGCCAAGCGGTGTCCTCCGACGGGCTTTCCAGCCCGACATAACGGCCGCCGACCGCTGTGATCAGGGTCGACAGCAAGATCGCGGCGGCGATGATGCAGGCTCCTACCAGGATCGGCATGGTGCCGTTCGAATCGGTCTGGTCCGCCTTGCCGCCACGATATCCCTGATAGTCGCCGTGCCTGCGCGGAGAGTTGAACACAGTTTGCTTTCGCCTATCGGTTTCTTGCTCTTGGACCGCAACTGAATGGCATTGCGACCTGATCTTGCAATCTCTTTAATAAGCTCAGTCGCGTAAAGCCGCATCTGGCCGTTTTGGTGTCGACAGCTCGCCGATCCCACGACGGCTTTACGGCGCGCGTGCAGCCGTGAAACATCGCCGCGAGGCTGCGCCATGAGGGTTCCGCGTTCCCTGTGATATGGTCACATTCCGGTTTGAACCCGCCCTGTCCTGGGCGCGTCCAACTGCCATTCAGCCTTGCTGCTTTCGGGGATGACGACAATGCGTTTTCTTAACGATTTCGGACGCCGGGCGATGGCCGCGACCGCCGTGCTATCGATCACGGCAGGACTGGCGCTGGCGGGCGACCCTACGATTTCGGCCGACCAGATCGTGAATGCCCTGAAGCCAAAGCCGGTGATGCGCGGCATCACCGTCGTCCCGAACACTCCTCAATTCGATCCGACCGTCCAGGCCAAGGAAAGCGCCCTGCTCGACAGCGTACGGAACCGTGCTCCGCGTTCACTGTCGCTCGACGAGCGCGAGCAGATTGCCGAGATCGCAGCGACCAAACCGAAGATCGATCTGGAGATCCAGTTCGACTACAACTCGGCCGAGATCAGCCGGACCGCAATGCCGGCCGTGCAGGAGCTCGGCAAGGCGCTGACCGACCCGAGCCTGAAAGGCGCGACCTTGGTGGTCGCCGGCCATACCGACGGGGTCGGCGGCAACAGCTTCAACCAGGATCTTTCCGAGCGCCGTGCCGAGACCATCAAGCGCTATCTTGTCGACAAATACGGCCTCGCCGGCAAGAACCTGATCGCCGTCGGCTACGGCAAGACCAAGTTGAAGAACACGGCCAACCCGACTGACGCGATCAACCGCCGCGTCCAGGTCGTCAACATGGACGTCAAGACCGCCGCGAAATAGCGACGCCGCTTCGCCGGCGCCGTCTCAGATCCAGCTCTGGAACAGCATCAGGCGGTTGAACGTCGCCATCGAGGTGCCGACAAAGGCGGCCGAGATCGGCAGCATTGCGACAAAACCCACGGCTGCGACCATGACAAAGGCCCACAGCACCCAGGGCGGCAGGTGCCATCGTAGCCACGCACAAGGCAGCGCCAGGCTCAGCAGCATCGCCGACGGCAGGTAGTAGTAGAGAAAGCTCAGGGCGCGCGGCAGCAGCGCCCAGGGCAGATAGCAGCCGACATAGAAGGCTGCGATCAGGAAGGCGGCGCGGCGGCGCATGGCGATGAAATCGTGGACGCAAACAAGGAGCGCAAGCAGGCCCGGCCACAGCACCAGGGGATTGCCGAGCAGCACCACTGCCGCGATGTGCTGATCATCGGTCTTGTCGAACAGGAACCAGACCGGCCGCACCAGGAAGGGCCAACTCGGCCACGCGCTCATATAGGTGTGGCCAGCGATCGCCATGGTGACGCTGTCGTCAAAGATCCGCCGCTGCGCCTCGGCGATCGCGACTGGCGACCAGCCCTCGAGCACGATGAAGGTCGCGACATAGCACACGACCGGGATCACACCGAGACAGAGGACAACTTGCATGGCAGATAGCTCGGGCCACAGCTCCGGACTGTACCAGTCGTCCTCCTCCGGATCGGCAAACGAGGTCTGCCAATGCTGCAGCATGCGGATGATGCCGGCAATGCCGAGCGCAGTCACCCAAGGAAACACGCCGCACCATTTGCAGGCGATCGCCAGCCCGAAGCAGATCCCGGCCATTGCAAACAAAAGCTGCGGTCGCTGCCGCCGAAAGCCATGCATGAAGGCGGCGATCGCAAGCAGACTGAAGCCAGTTGCGAAAACGTCCAGCATCGCGACGCGCGCCTGGACGAACAGCATCTGATTGAAGAGAGCGATCGCCGCCGCCGCGATCGCCGGCCCCTGCGCCGCGAACAGCGCGAGCCCGCAGAGATAGATCGCCATGACCGCCAGGGCGCCGAACACCGTGCTCGCGTAGCGCCAGCCGAACGCGTTGTCGCCGAAGCTGCGGATCGAGAGCGCGATCAGCTGTTTCCCCAGTGGCGGATGCATCGGATTGAGCTGCGAGGACGACGGCGCCGGCAGCAGAATCTGCCGCGCCGCCGGCACGTAATGCACCTCGTCGAAGACGAATTTCTCGGGGGTCGAGAGCCTGACCAGCAGCGCGGCATGCGCAACGATGAAGATGAAAAGCGCGATGAGCGTGCTGTGCCAGGCCGAGAGCGGCCGGAGGTCCGACGCGTCAGCCATGGGCGGTCTCGAACAATGCCCGCTCGTCGCGGAACATGGTGGTCAAGGCATCGACGACCGTCCTGATCGGCATCTCCTTGCGGTCCTGGCGCCGCGTCAGCAGCCAGATCTCGCGTGGCTGAGGCACGGGCGTCAATCGGCACAAGCTCAACCGCTTGTCAGTACGGCCGACGAAATGCGGCAGCAGCGCGAGCCCGGCCTCAGCCCTCGCAGCCGCGGCCTGGGCAAACTGATTGCCGGCGCGGAACGCCACCCGCGCCCGCGGGAAATGGCGAGCCAGCCAGACCGCTTCAGGTAGATGGGCGTTCACCTCGTCGAAGCCGACGAACACCGGATCGGCGCCCTCCTCGACACGCCGGCAGATCTTGGCCGCACCGTAGAAGCCATAGCCCATCGTCACCAGCGGCCGCGCCAGTACATCCCCATCCTGCGGCCGCCCCAGACGCACGGCGATATCGGTCTCGTGACGCTCCAGGCTGACGACGCGCAGATCGGCCGCAAGATCGATGTCGAGGCCTGGATAGCGCGGCGGGATCGCGGCGAGGCGACCGACCAGGAAGCCCTGCGCGAGCGCGGGAGGCGCATTCACGCGCACCTTGCCGCGCGGACCGTCGTCGCCATCGCGCCGCCCCAGCGTCGCAACCGCCGCTTCCATGTCGCCGGCCGCCGCCAGGGTGCGCGTACCGGCAGGCGTCAGGATGTAGCCATCCGGCCGCCGCTCGACCAGCTTCTCGCCTAGCGCGGTCTCCAACGCATGCAGCCGGCGCGCGATCGTCGCATGGTTGACCGACAATGCGCGCGCCGCCGCAGATAGGCTTCCATGCCGGCCAAGCGCCAGGAAGACGCGGATGTCCTGCCAATCCGGCTATGTGCATTTTTGAACAGCCATTGCGCAACTCTAGCGAATTTTCGACAGATGTGAACCGGCCTATGTCGGCTTTGCGATTGCAAACCGAAACGGAGCCAACATGTCCCCATGCCCTTTGACGCTGACCCTGATCGGCGGACCGACCGTGCTGATCGAGTTCGGCGGCCTGCGGCTGCTCACCGATCCGACCTTCGATCCGCCCGGCCTCTACCGCGAGACACCGGTCCGGTTCGAAAAGACTTCAGGCCCGGCGCTGTCGCCGGAGCAGATCGGCCGGCTCGATGCCGTGCTGCTCAGCCACGACCACCATCTCGACAATCTCGATAGTTCCGGCCGCGCAATGCTGCCGCGCGTTGGCAGGACCTACACGACGCAGGCCGGCGTGCAGCGGCTCGGCGGCAACGCACTGGGGCTGGCGCCGTTCGAGACTGTGACATTGGAAGGGCACGGCGGCGACAGGCTGTTGGTTACGGCGACACCGGCGCGGCATGGACCTGTCGGCATCGAGCCGATCTCCGGCGACGTGGTCGGCTTTGCACTCGGCCGAGACAAGCCCGGCGACCTGCTCTACGTGACTGGCGACACCGTCTGGTATGATGGCACGGCCGAGGTCGCCAGGCTGTTCTCGCCCAAGGTCGTGGTGCTGTTCACGGGCGCCGCCGAGCCGCGCGGACGCTTCCACATGACGATGGGCAGCGAGGATGCGCTCGAGGCGGCGCATGCCTTTCCGGAGGCCACGCTGGTTGCGGCCCACAATGAAGGCTGGGTGCATTTTCGCGAGAGCGCCGATCAGCTCGCGCAGGTCTTCGCGCAATTCGGTCTTGCGCACCGCCTCGCACCGTTCGAGAAGGGCAAGCCGCTGGCGATCGACATCATGCCTTGAGAGCACTACCGGGTGGAGGCAGCGACAGCGACGCTTTCCAAGATGTGATCGGCGCAGCCGTCCCCCACCGGCCGCGATGCGCAAGTCCATATTGCATTATGATGATAATATTGCATTATGATCATAATTCAATAATCCAGGGTATCACAGATGGAAACCGGCGAGGCGACGCTTGCACGCCCCATGATGGACCGGCCCGCAAGGCCGGCGCAGGCGAAGGCCGAGGCGACCCGTTCGGCCCTTCTGACCGCACCGGTGCTGCCGACATTGTTTCGGCTGGCGCTGCCGACCATGACCGTGCTGCTGGCGCAGACCGCGGTCAACGTGGCGGAGGCCTATTATGTCGGGCTGCTCGGCACCGATGCGCTCGCCGGCGCGGCAATGGTGTTTCCGATCTTCATGCTGATGACGATGATGTCGAATGGCGGCATCGGCAGTGGCGTATCCTCCTCCGTCGCGCGCGCAATTGGCGCGCAGCGCAAGGCGGATGCCGATGCCATCGTCTTCCATGGCATCGTGCTCGCGGTGATCGGCGGCGCGCTGTTCACCTTCGGTACGGCTTTGCTCGGGCCAGTGCTGTATCATGCGCTGGGCGGCCGCGAGGGCGCGCTCGATGCCGCGCTGACTTATTCGATTTCGTTGTTCGCCGGCGCGATCCCGGTGTGGATCGTCAATCTGCAAGCTGCCGCGCTGCGCGGCGCCGGCAATGTGCGCGTGCCCGCCATCGTCACCCTGATCGGTGCGGTTGTGATGATCCCGCTATCGCCGCTTCTGATCTTCGGTCTCGGGCCTGTTCCGGGGCTCGGCATCGGCGGAGCCGGCCTCGCATTCGGTCTCTATTATTGCGGAGCAATGCTGGTGCTGTCGCGCTACATGGCCTCGGGCCGCACCAGCCTGCATATGCGAATCGTGCGTTTGCAGGGCCGGTTGTTCGCGGACATCCTGAAAGTCGGCCTGCCGACCGCCGTCAACGCCGTGCTGGTGAACCTGACCGTGATCCTGGTGACCTCGGTGGTCGGCCGCTTCGGCACATCGGAGCTCGCCGCCTACGGCATCGCCTCGCGGCTCGACTACATCATGGTGCCGATCCTGTTCGGCCTGTGCACGGCGACGCTGACCATGGTCGGCGTGAATGTCGGCGCCGGCTTGGCCGCGCGGGCGCGCAGCATCGCCCTGGTCTCGGCGCTGACGGGCGCGGCCTTCGTTGGCAGCATCGGCTGCATCATCGCAGCTTATCCATCGCTGTGGCTCAGCCTGTTCAGCCGCGAGCCGGACGTGCTACGCGAAGGCGCGGTTTATTTGCGCTTCGTCGCGCCGGCCTACACCGCGCTCGGCTTCGGCTTCGTGCTCGCCTTTGCCGCCCAGGGCGCCGGCCATGTGCTGTGGCCGTTCGTCGCCTCCGTCGTGCGCATCCTGCTCGCCGCCGGCGGGGGGATGCTGGTTGTCAGCTATTTCGGCGGCGGCATGGCATCGCTCGCGGCCATGGTGATGGCCTCGCTGATCGCCTATGCGTTGGTGTGCAGCTTCGTCATGCTGACGCCCGCGGTCTGGCGCGCCAAGAAGCGGTGAATGCCTGAAGCCAGCAAAGTTGGGCAGATCTCGTGCGGCAGCGGAGGTCCCGCCTCTCACATCGAGAGACGTCGGATTGGCTCGCAACAAGGATGGAAATGCGTCACGTCGCGATCGGCGGCGGCATCTCCAGGAAAGCGCTCGCGACGTGCCAGAACAGTTGCCGGTTGGTCGCCAGCGTCACCGAATGCGCGGTGCCTGGCAGGATGATGAACTGGCGGTCGCCGTTCGGCAGCCTGTTGAAGAACTCCTCGAGATCAGGAACGGTGGCGATGCCGTCATATTCGCCGCGCACCAAGAGCACCGGCGCGAGCACCTTGTCCGGATGCACGACCGGCAAATTGGCCGTCATGTCGAGATAGGTGCCGGTCGGGATCTGGTCGCCGAACTGCATCTCGACATCGGCCAGCGCCTCGACCGCCGCCGGGTCGCTGGTGCCCGGCTTGTCGCGGGTCGCGATCGAGCGGATCATGTCGCGGTCGCGCTTGCGCATGTTGTGGCTGCGATAATAGTCGAGCTGCTCGGCGCGCTTGGTCAGCGTCGGCGAGCCCTCGCCCTTATAGGTGAAGGCGGCGAACACCAGCCGGTCGATCCGCTCGGGTGCAGCCATCGCATAGGCGCCGGCGCGCAGCGCGCCGGAGGATTCGCCGATGAAGTGAAACTTGGCGCGCCCGGTCTCCCGCGCCACCACTTCGATGGCGGCCTTGAGATCCTCCACGCCGCTCGCAATGTCCGAATTGCCGCTGGTGCGCCCGGACTTGCCGTAGTTCTCGTGGTCCATGGTCCAGCAATCGAAGCCGAAGCGGGCGAACGCGTTCATCACGGAATATTCACCCTTGCCGGGCACATCGAGATCGAACGCGCGCGAGGTGACGGATGAGCCGTGCACAAAGAACACCACCGGCCGCGACGGCTCGCCGGCCCTGGGCGCCCCTAACCGCTTGCGCCACATCCAGAGCGGCACGTCGCCTTTCCTCGCCCAATATTCGCTGCTCCAGATAGTCTCATCGGCGGCATAGGCCCGCCCGACCTGCGTGGCACCTGCGATTGCTCCCGCAACCAGACCGAGGCCCGCACCTTTGATGACAGCCCGACGACCGGGCGAACGCGCGGCGTCAGTCATGGTCGTCTCCTCACATCTGATGATTTAGGCTCTTGATGGCTGGTGAAGTCTAGCAGTGCGCGCGATTGCTTCAAGCGCCGGTGCGCTGCAGCTTCAAAACACCTTCTCGCGAGCGTCCAGCTGCTCGCGGACCGGTGAAGAGCGCGATCTTCTGCAACAACAACGCGCGGCTTTACGGCATCCAACCGAAGCATGCGATGCTGGAGCTCAAGGGCGACCGTTTCGCAGCGATGAAGGCCTAGTATGAGAAGCTCGGGCCGGAGCCGTCGAACACGCGCTACGGCTATGCGGTACCGGCCACGCCAATCGACCACACCGTGTTTGTGTAGGTTCTTTCCGTCATTGCGAGCGAAGCGAAGCAATCCAGAAATGTTGCCGCGGAGACAAACTGGATTGCTTCGTCGCTTCCGCTCCTCGCAATGACGTGGAGAGAGTTACGGCTTCAGCGTCGTTCCAGGTACTTGCGTCACTCTTCACTGTCGTCCCGGGCAAGCGCGCAGCGCGCTGACCCGGGACCCATACCCACCGGCCGTCGTGCTGGAGGTAGGTATCAGCCATCTCGCGCTCCAGAGACATCACGCGGTATGGGTCCCGGCGTTCACCGGGACGACAATGTTTACTTACTTCTTCTCCGCCGGATCGCGGTGCACCGGGTCGATCCACAGCACCGTCTCGGGCTTCTCGACCGGCTCGATATCGATGTTGATCGCGACCGCCTCGCCGTCCGATCGCACCAGCACGCATTCCAGCACTTCGTCGGGGCTGGCGTTGATCTCCTGATGCGGCACGTAGGGCGGCACGAAAATGAAATCGCCGGGACCGGCCTCGGCGGTGAACTGCAGCTTCTCGCCCCAGCGCATCCGCGCCTTGCCCTTCACCACGTAGATGATGCTTTCGAGATGGCCATGGTGATGCGCGCCGGTCTTGGCGTCGGGCCTGATCGTCACGGTGCCGGCCCAGAGCTTCTGCGCGCCGACTCGCGCGAAGTTGATGGCGGCCTTGCGATCCATGCCCGGCGTCGACGGCACGTTAGGATCGAGCTGATTGCCGGGGATGACGCGCACACCATCATGTTTCCACCGATCGTGATCGTGGTCGTGCGAATCGTCGTGATGATCGTGGGAACCGGTCATGTCCTGCTTTTCTCGATCTCGAGGGAACCGGTTCACTCTAGCGAAAATGCCGCAGCAACGCCACATGCGGGTTCCTAGAACCATTTCGCATCGCGTGCGTTGTCCAACCAGAGCGTAACACGGACGGAGAGACACGATGGGTGCCACAACCGACAAGATCAAGGGCACGAGCAACGAGGCCATCGGCAAGGCCAAGCAGGGCCTTGGTGAAGCCACCGGCTCGGATCGTCTGCAGGGCGAAGGCGTGATGCAGGAGGTCAAGGGCAAGGGCCAGAAGGCCATGGGTGATGCCAAGCAGGCCACCAAGGATGCCGTGAACAGCACGGCCGCTGCGACCAACAAGAACCTCTGAACGATGTTCCCTGCCGACGCCTGTTGTTAGCGCGCGCGAGCGTCGGAGAGACCGGTCCCTTCGGGGGCCGGTCTTTTTTGTGTTTTGATGCGATTACTGATCGATACGGCTGAATTGAATCGTGCTTCCACGAACTCGGTGCACCCTCTCCCCTTGTGGGAGAGGGTGCCGAAGATGCGCAGCATCGAACGCGGGTGAGGGGTCTCTCTCCGCGTACACGACTCGTGGAGAGAGACCCCTCACCCGGCTCAATCTCGCTTCGCGAGATCGATCCACCCTCTCCCACAAGAGGGGAGAGGGTATACCGAGCAAGCCGCTTCAATTCAGTAACGCGGGCGACCGAACTACTTCACCGCAAGCAATTCGACATCGAACATCAAGGTCGCGTTCGGCGGGATCACGCCACCGGCGCCGCGTGCGCCGTAGCCGAGCTGCGGCGGAATGATCAGCGTGCGCTTGCCGCCGACCTTCATGGTGGCGACGCCCTCGTCCCAGCCGGCGATCACGCGCTTCATGCCGATCGGAAATTCGAACGGCTCGTTGCGGTCGACGGAGGAGTCGAATTTCTTGCCCTTCTGGCCATTCTCATAGAGCCAGCCGGTGTAGTGCATCACGCAGGTCTGACCAGGCTTCGGCGACGGACCGCTGCCTTCCTTGGTGTCGATGATCTGCAGTCCTGATGGCGTCGTCATGGTCTTTCCTGTGGTTTGCGCCGAGGCCGGCGCAGCTACGGCAATGAACATCGCCGCCGCCAGCATGAGCGCCAACGCCGGCACGATCGCAATTGTTCTCAGTCTCGAGTGCCGCATCCTAAAGAGCCGCCTTTGCTGTTCAAACGGGAGCGCTGTTTAGCGCAAGGCGGTCCGTCTTTCCAGTCGGAGATGCCTGCGCTCAGATCTCGAGGTTTTCCAGGCGGACAGGCAACTTGCGGATACGCTGGCCGGTGGCATGGAAGATGGCGTTGCAGACGGCGGCATTGGTGCCGACATTGCCGAGTTCCCCGAGCCCCTTCACGCCGGCCGGATTGACATGGTCGTCCTGCTCCGACAGCAGGATCACCTCGACGCTCGGCACATCGGCATTCACCGGCACCAGATAGTCGGCGAGATTGTCATTGACATAGCGTGCGTTGCGCGGGTCGATCTCAGTCGCCTCCAGAAGCGCCGAGGACATGCCCCAGATCAGCCCGCCCATCAGTTGGCTGCGCGCGGTGCGCGGGTTTATGATGTGGCCGCAGGCGAAGGCGCCGACCAGGCGCGGCACGCGGATCTCGCGGGTGATGCGGTGGATGCGCACCTCGACGAATTCGGCGCCGAACGCATAGGCGATCTTGTCGCCAAGCTCGGGCCCGCCGATCAGCCGGGCATGACCGGCATACATCGCGTGGAAGGAATCGAGTGGCGCACCGTCTGGTTTCCACTCGCCATATTCCTCGACCACGCTGACGCCGAGCGCGTCGAACGCCTTCTCGCGATCGAGCGGCTGATCGCTATGCGCCGCATCGGTCACCGGCGTCCGGCCAACGCCGACCGTCTCCTTGGCCTTGTTGATCACGCCCTCGTCCGGCATGACGGCCTTGAGCAGCCGCTGCCGCACCTGGTCGCAGACCTTCATTACGGCCGAGCAGGTGCTGGCGGTGGAGTTGGAGCCGCCTGCCACCGGCGCCGGCGGCAGGTCGCTGTCGCCGATCATGACGCTGACGTTCTCGATCGGCACTTTGAGCCGCTCGGCCGCGGCTTGTGCGATGACAGTGTAGGCGCCGTTGCCGATCTCGTGGCCGGCGATCTGAACGCGCACCCGGCCGTCGCGCTGCAGCCGCACCCGCGCCGCGGCCGGCGCCATCTGGGTCGGATAGCAGGTGGTGGCGCAGCCATAGCCGATCAGCCAGTCGCCATCGCTCATCGAGCGTGGCGCAGGATTGCGCTTCGACCACTCGAAGGCTTTGCCCGCCTCGTCGAAACAGGCCATCAGCGAGCGCGACGTATAGGGCTTGCCCTTGATCGGCTCCGTCGTGGTGTCGTTGATCCGGCGCAGCTCGATCGGGTCCATGTTGAGCTCGACGGCGAGCTCGTCCATCGCACTCTCGAGCGCGAACAGATATGGCACCTCCGGCGGCGAGCGCATGAAGCCAGGCGTGTTGCGATCAGCCCGCACAATCGAGACCATGCTGGCGACGTTCGGGCAGGCGTAGAGCCGCGTCGTGGTCTTGGTGCCGCCCACCGCATAGGCGTCCGGCCGCGAGGAGATCTCGTGACCGTCATGGCGCAGCGCGACCAATTTGCCGTCGCGGCCGGCTCCGAGCTTGACCTGATGCCGCGTCTCGGCGCGATAAGTTGCGATCGTAAAGCCCTGGTCGCGCGTCGCTACCAGCTTGACCGGCCGGTTCAGCCGCCGCGCGATCGCGGCGATGATCGCCGTGCGCGGCGTCACCGAGCCCTTGGACCCGAAGGCACCGCCGACATAGGCATTGATCACGCGCACCTTGTCGGCGTCGATGCCAAGCTGTTCGGCGACGCCGTTCTTCAGGCCATAGACATATTGGCTGGGCTCGTAGATCGTGAGCTGGTCGCCGCTCCAGGCGCAGCTGGTGGCGAACAGCTCCATTGGATTGTGGTGCTGCGTCGGTGTCTCGTACTCGGCCGACACTTTCACCTCGGCGCTGTCGAACGCCTTGGCGAAATCACCGACTTCAGGATCTTCCTTGAATTGCGCGAGTTGCCACTTGGCGCCGGCTGCGCTGGTGCCCTCGGAATCGAAGCTCGCGGTCGGCTTCATGGCAGTGTAGTTCACCTTGACGCGATGCGCGGCCTCGCGCGCCGCCTCATAGCTCTCGGCGAGCACCACGGCGATGAGCTGGCCGTCATGGGCAATGTCGGCCGATTTCAACGGCTGTACGGTGGTCGACATGTAGCCGCCGTTCGAAAACAGCTTCGCGTCCTTCAGCTTCTCGGCATTCTCGTGAGTGATAATGTCGATCACGCCGCGCACGCGCCTGGCTTCGCCGAGATCGAAGCCGTCGACACGGCCCCTGGCGATGGCGCTGGTGACCAGATAGGCATAGGCGGGATTTGCGAGCGGCACGTCGGCGGCGTATTCGGCGCGGCCGGTCACCTTCGCGATGGCATCGTAGCGCGGGATCGGCTGGCCCATATTGGCCTTCGGCTCGGGAGCGGCGGTCGACATGATCAGATCTCCATCGCTACTGCCTTTTTCAAGGCGTGCGCTACGACGCGCCGGCCGAGCGCGATCTTGAAGGCGTTGTGCTGGCGGCCGCGCGCATCCGCGAACGCAGCGTCAGCGGCGTGCTGCGCCAGCGTGTCGTCGAGTTTCTGTCCCTTCAGGAACGCCTCGGCCTCGCGCGCCCGCCACGGCACGGTGGCGACGCCGCCCAGCGCGACACGCGCATCATTGATGACGCCGTCCTGCAGGTCGAGCGCGACGGCTGCGGACGCCAGCGCGAATTCGTACGACTGCCGGTCGCGCACTTTCACATACACAGAGCGCGGCCAGCGGCCGTTGATGGCGAAGCCGGAGATCAGCTCGCCGGGCGCGAGCACGGTTTCGATCGCCGGCGTGTCGCCCGGCGCCTTGTGAAATTCCGCGAATGACATGGTGCGCGGCCCCGACTTGCCGGTGATCTCGATGGCTGCATCGAGCGCGATCAGCGCCTGGGCGAAATCGCCGGGATAGGTGGCGATGCATTGATCGGAGGTGCCGAGCACCGCATGCATGCGGTTGAAGCCGTCCATCGCGGCACAGCCCGAGCCCGGATTGCGCTTGTTGCATTCGGCGTAGGAGACGTCGCGGAAATAGCTGCATCGCGTCCGCTGCAGCACGTTGCCGCCGAGGGTGGCCATGTTGCGGAGCTGCGGGCTCGCCGCAAGCTTGAGGCTGTCTGCGATCACGGGATAGTGCTGTTGCACCTCGGCATGCCCGGCGACTTGCGACATATGCGCGAGCGCGCCGAGCTTGAGATTGCCGCCATCCAGATCGACCTGCGACCAGTTCGCGGCGAGCGGATTGATGTCGACCAGCCGCTCCGGACGCATCACGTCGAGCTTCATCAGGTCGATCAGCGTCGTCCCGCCGGCAAGCGGCTGGGTGGAGGCCTCGGTCAGTGGCGTGGTCGCGGCGGCGGCGAGGGCCAGCGCCTGGAGCGCGGCCTGCGGGTCGGATGCCCGCTGATAGCTGAAGCTGCGCATGCGACTATCCTTTCAGGATTTCGGGTGCGGCCTGCTTCACCGCGGCGACGATGTTCGGATAGGCGGCGCAGCGACAGATATTGCCACTCATGTATTCGCGGATGTTGTCGTCGCTGTCGGCATGCCCTTCGTGCACGCAGGCAATCGCCGACATGATCTGGCCCGGCGTGCAATAGCCGCACTGGAAGGCGTCCTGATCGATGAAAGCCTGCTGCATCGGATGCAGCTTGCCGCCCGCGGCGAGGCCTTCGATCGTGGTGATCTCGCGCCCTTCGGCGGCCAACGCCAGCGTCAGACACGAGAGGACGCGCTGGCCATCGAGCAGCACGGTGCAGGCGCCGCACTGACCATGGTCGCAACCTTTCTTGGACCCGGTGAGACCCGCATGTTCTCGCAAGGCATCGAGCACGGTGGTGCGGGCATCGAGCGCCAGCGTCCGGCTCTCGCCATTGATGCGCAGCGTGACCTGCACCGGCGCTGCCGGATCCTGCGCCACCGCGGCCTGCGAGGGCTCATTCGCGGCACGCGCCGTGAGTGGGATGGCGACCGCGGTTCCCGCGGCGCCCGTCAGGAACGCGCGGCGATCGAATCCGGGTCGAGGAGAATTGATCTTGTCCGACATGCACGGCCTCCGCCGTTTCGATGGAAAGCGGTGCACGTCTGCCCCGCTTCCGTTGTCGGCTAACACCTCCGGCTAGGCGTTGTTCCGTTGATTGTAAGCGGCGCCCCGTCATCCGTTGGAACAACGGCGCTGCCTTGTTCACGGCTGGTTTAAGCGAAATCGGTCGAACGCGAGACGTCATCCCAGGCAGCCATCTCCGCCCGCATGGCTTCCAGCTTGGCCGCGACGAGGTGAAGCGCGTCGGCGCCGAGATAGAGCCTGGTCGGCGGCTGCTCGGCTTCGACGAGCATCAGCAGGGCCTGCGCGGCCTTGGCCGGATCTCCCGGCTGATTTCCGCTTTTCGCCTGTCGCGCGGCGCGGATCGGATTCATCACCTCATCATAGTCGCCGATGCTGCGCTCCGTCCGCACCATCGAACGTCCCGCCCACTCGGTGCGAAACTGGCCGGGCGCGAGCGCCGTCACATGGATACCGAGATGCTTCACCTCCTTGCCCAGCGCCTCCGAGATTCCCTCCAGCGCAAACTTGCTGCCGCAATAGGCGGCGATGCCGGGCATGGTGATGAAGCCGCCCATCGAGGTCACGTTGACGATATGGCCCGAGCGCCGCTCCCGCATGCCGGGCAACACCGCCTTGATCAGCGCGACCGCGCCGAACACATTGGCATCGAATTGCCGCCTAATCTGATCCAGCGATGTCTCCTCCAGAATGCCCTCATGTCCATAGCCGGCGTTGTTGACCAGGACATCGATCGGCCCGGCGGCACGCTCAGCCGCAGCAACCACGTCCGGGATGTGATCGAAATCGGTGACGTCGAGGACGGCGGCAAAGGCGCGGTCCGGCACAAGGCTCGCAAATTCGTCTATCGCGGCCGGGCTGCGCACCGTGCCGATCACCCGGTGGCCGGCCTCCAGCGCGCCTTCAGCAAACGCACGACCGAGACCGGAACTCACGCCGGTGATGAAGAAGGTTTTAGGGACACTCATCAATTTCTCCTTTCGACGCCGCGTTGGTCGACATCGCTGCCTTTTTGCAGAAGGCTATTTATATCGCGATATTAATTCTATATCATGATATAAATCCTGAGTGTCAAGGAGTCGGAAAATGGCAGATGAGCCGCCGCCGCTGAGAGAACGGAACAGGCTGCAGGCGCGCGACCTCGTGCTCGATGCCGCCGAACGGTTGCTGCGCAAAAGCGCAACGGCGGAATTCTCCATGCGCGAGCTGGCGTCGGAAGCCGGCGTCGGGTTCGCCACGCCCTTCAATCATTTCGGCAGCAAGATCGCGATCATGCAGGCGCTGTCCTCGCGCCTGATCGAACGGATGGCGAGACGCTTTCGCGAAGATGTGCCGCGTGGCGATGCCATCGACCGTGTTCTCGCGATGGGGCGCATCGCAGTCGCGGCATTGCTTGAACAACCCGACGTCAACAAGGCCGTCGTCGGCTCGTTGGGGTTGGCGGGCCCTGCTCCGAGTTCGGTACGTCCGCAATCGGAAGCGATCTGGTCGTTGGCGCTGGGTGACTTCACCGGGATCGACGGCGAGACACGCGCGCGTGCAGAGGCAATCCTGCCGCAGCAGCTCGCCTTCTTGTTCCGGGGCTGTGTGTCGTTCTGGATCGCCGGCGAACTCTCCGATGACCAACTGCCCCGCGCCTTCGAAGCTGGTGCGTCCACGCTGCTGCTGGCCTTTGCGGACGACAAACGTCGCGCGCATCTTCTCAAGCGGATCATCCGGCTTCCGGCGACCGTCCAGACGTCACCGACCGGCCCGAGATCCAATCCAACCGTGTCGCCGGTGAAGGGCGGCGCTAAATCCCGTGAGCAGCAGAAGGCATCTGGACGCCCCCCTCCTCGGATCCGATAGCATCGCGATAGGCTCGGACGTTGCCCTGCACCGTCGGGCAAATCACTTGTACGATTTTCACTTCAAAGCTCGCGTCGCGGGGCCTTTTTGCCGCAAAAAGCGCTCGTTGCCGCAAAAAGCGCTCGCGCCGAAAAACGAAGTTTGCAAGCGCTTTCAATGAGAACGCCTTTGGCTGGCCTCTCTGCAAAAATATTCTTGTTTCGTTTTTGCCGAAATCATGATTGTCTATGCGCATCCCGCCTCATCGAACAGGGGCGTACGCGTCGTCACGATACGTAGAGGCGGGTTGCGATGGACGCATCGGTGCCGTTGGACGAACGGCAGGGATGCGGACGGCGAAATCGTGTGGTCCTGGCCTCCCGGTGCTGAGGTCAAGCTCGCGCTGCTTTGATGAGCGCGCGAGCGACAGGGGCAAGAAAGCCGGTCCCTGGGGAGATCACGTATAAGCCGTAAAACCGTTGCGCAGGGAAGGTCGGTGTTGCGGCCATACCTGTGGTAACTGCCGCCTGCTTTCTTTGTTGCAGGCGGGCCATGGGTGTTGGTCAAACATCCGGCCTTCCCTGCGCCCTCTGTCTTTCGGAGAGCGACATACACCAAATAGCTCGGACGCAACGCGCCGCGAGAACGTGGAAGCCTGTCTTGTGGTGAGCGTGTCCTATGGGAAACGGCGGCGATGCCCCCGCACATTCATCGTCATCGCCCACGAAGGCCGGCGATCCAGTACGCCGAGATTTCTCGGTTGATCACAACCGTCTCTGACTACTGGGTCGCCCGGTCAAGCCGGGCGACGACATCGGTATATCGGCAATGACGACGCTCCTATCAATACCCCAGCGCGCAGCCGTCCTTGCGCGGGTCGGAGCCACCGGTCAGCGTGCCCTTGTCCCAATCGATCCAGATGGCCTGGCCGCCGCCGAGCGGCGCCACAAGCTTGGTTGTCTTGTGGCCGATCTTTTGCAGCCCTTCGACCACCGCGGCAGGCACGCCATCCTCGAGCTGATAGACGCCCTCGTAATGCAGGCCGCGCGGCATATCGATCGCCTCCTGCACGTCGCAGCCATAGTCGAGCATGTTGGTCAGCACATGGGTCTGGCCGGTCGGCTGATACTGGCCGCCCATCACGCCGTAGGACATCTGCGCGCGGCCATTCCTGGTGACCAGCGCCGGGATGATGGTGTGCAGCGGCCGTTTGCTCGGGCCGATGCAGTTCGGATGGCCCGGCTGGATGCGGAAGCCGCCGGCGCGGTTCTGCAGCAGCACGCCGGTTCTGTTCGAGACGATCGCCGAGCCGAAGGAATGCGCGATCGAATTGATGAAGGAGCAGACGTTGCGGTCGCGGTCGATCACCGTGATGTAGACCGTGTCAGGGTTCATCGGCGGCGCGACGTTCGGCAAGTCAAGCACGCGGTCCATGCTGATCTTGTTGATGTACTCGTCCGCAAATTCTTTCGCCAGAATGCTCGCCACGTCGATCGTCATGTGGGCGGGATCGGCGACATGCTGTTCGCGGATCATGTAGGCGATGCGCGCTGCCTCGGCCTCGAGATGGAAGCGCTCGACCGACACCGGCGCAAACTTCTTCAGGTCGAAGCGTTCGAGGATGTTGAGCATCACCAGCATGGTCAGGCCCGGGCCGTTCGGCGGGCATTGCCAGACGTCGAGGTCCTTGTACATGGTGCCGATCGGGCTCGTCACCTCGGTCGTATGATCAGCGAAATCCTCCAGCGTGTGCAGGCCGCCGATGCCGCGCAGCGTCTCGACCATGTCTTCCGCGACCGGGCCGCGATAAAATGCAGCCGGGCCGTCCTTGGCGATGGCACGCAGGGTCTGCGCCAGCTCCGGCTGGCGGATCACGTCGCCGGCGACCGGCGGCTTGCCGCCCGGCAGCAGATAGCGTTCGGTGTTGGTGCCACCCTTCAGCTTCTCGAACTGGTTCTTCCAGTCGAAGGCGATGCGCGAGGCCACCACATAGCCCTCCTCCGCCGCCCGGATCGCCGGCTGCAGCAGTCGATCGAGACCGAGCCGGCCGTGATCGCGCAGGATCCGCTCCCAGGCGTCGACCGCGCCTGGCACCGAGACCGCATGCGCGGAGGTCAGCGGCACCGAGTGGATCTTCCGCTCCAGATACCACTCCACATTGGCCGCGGCAGGCGCGCGGCCCGAGCCGTTATAGGCGACGATCTTGCCCTCACCCTTGGGCTGCACCAGCGCGAAACAGTCGCCGCCGATGCCGGTCGATTGCGGCTCGATCACACCGAGCAGCGCGCAGGCCGCAACGGCCGCGTCCACCGCGGTGCCGCCGGCGCGCATCACCTCGACCGCGGCGAGCGCAGCCTGCGGGTGCGAGGTCGCCACCATGGCGTTCTGGGCGTGGACCGTGGACCGGCCGGGGAAGTGGAAGCTTCTCATTCTTGCTCGCTTTGTCGTGATTTTGGGGTCAGAAGGCCCGCGGTTGGCGGTTTCATGACACATTCTTTCCCGGCTCGGCAATGGCTGGGATACCAGCTTTTCTGCTGGCAGATCTGCTGGTAAACGGCCGCATGGCTCTCAAGGTCGCCGCTTTCTATCAATTCGTCGCGCTGCCGGATTTCCGGACCCTCCGCGCCCCACTGCATGCGCTTTGCACCCGGCTCGGGTTGAAAGGCAGCGTGCTGCTCGCGCATGAAGGCGTCAACGGCACGCTGGCAGGTCCTGCCGAGGGCATCGACGCGCTGATCGAGGAATTCCGGCGCGGCGCGTTGTTCGGCGGCCGGCTCGACAATCTCGAATTGAAATATTCCGCGGCCGCGCAGATGCCGTTCGGCCGGCTCAAGGTCCGGCTCAAGAAGGAGATCGTGACGCTCGGCGATCCCACGGCCGACCCGTCCCGACAGGTCGGCATCTATGTCGACCCAACCGACTGGAACGCGTTGATAGCCTTGGACGACGTGCTGCTGCTGGACACGCGCAACGCATTCGAGGTCGCGATGGGGACCTTCGAGGGCGCACGCGATCCCGGCATCGCAAGCTTCGGCCAGTTCAACGAGTTCGCGGCACGCGAGCTCGATCCCGGAACGCACAAGCGGATCGCGATGTTCTGCACCGGCGGCATCCGCTGCGAGAAGGCGAGCGCACATCTGCTCGCGCAGGGCTTTGCCGAGGTCTACCACCTCAAGGGCGGCATCCTCAAATATCTCGAGCAGATTCCGCAGCGCGAGAGCCGCTGGCGCGGCGAGTGCTTCTTGTTCGACGAGCGCGTTGCGCTCGGCCATGGCTTGCGCGAGCGTTCGGAAAGAGCCGGTACGGAGGTCGCTGGCGATGAGTGACGGCAAGGAGTTGAGCGAGCGGATGGACGCGCTGGAAGCGCGCGTCATGTATCAGGACGACACGATCGAGGTCTTGAACCAGACCATCACAGCGCAGTGGCGCGAGATCGACGCGTTGAAGCGGCAGATCGCCCTGTTGTACGAGCGGCTGGAAGAGGCGCAGCCCGCCGGCCCGCCAGCCCCTGTCGATGAGCCGCCACCGCATTATTGAGGAGCGGCGCACCCGTCACATGTTCGCTGCAGCGGCCGCGAGCACATTCTCGTATGCCCGATACGAGACGCAACTGCGCGGCAGAACTGCAGCCGACCGTCGGGACCTATGACAATCATCGTGTAAAAACGGAGCGCACCTTCTCCCATAGCGACGGCTCATCCACGCGGCGCGGTTGGCGAAGCTCCTCGACATTGCTGGCGCGCGGACGACTCGTCGGCTGCGCCACGCTGACCGGGTCGGATGCGGGGAAGGTATCCATCAATCCGGTGTCGAGCTTTGCCTTGGTCTCATGGTCGAGGCGCGATGCCTCGCGCGGATCCTCGGCATGCTTGTCGTGCGGCGCGGGATTGAATTTCTCAGCCATGATCAATCTCCCTTGAGCGGAGATAACGCGGCCCCCGAAGGCGCGTTCCCCGGGTTGTTCCGGGGCTGGCGTCCGGTACCGTTCAGTGGCGCTCCGAGCCGATCACGGCAGCACGTCAGCATTGTCACCGGATATGCCTTGGCCGGACGGACCCCGCCATGTATCAGGAACGGCGTATCGTTCCCGTAGCGGAGTGTCTCGCTTGGCCCAGCCTGTGATCAACAAGCCTTTCATCGACGTGCTCGCTGGCCGGCGACAGGCGGTGCCGCCGCTCTGGATGATGCGGCAGGCCGGCCGTTATCTGCCGGAATATCGGGACGTACGCAGCCGCGCGGGCAGCTTCCTCGATCTCTGCTTCGCGCCGGAGCTCGCTGCGGAGGTGACTTTGCAGCCGATCCGACGCTTCGGCTTTGATGCTGCGATCATCTTCTCCGACATCCTGGTCGTGCCCTACGCGCTCGGCCGTGGCGTCCGCTTCGAGGCCGGCGAGGGCCCGCGGCTCGACCCGCTGGACACGCCCGACAAGATCGCCACGCTCACGCGCGAGGCTGACTTCACCAGGCTCGAGCCGGTCTATGAGGCGCTCAGCCGCGTGCGGACAGCGCTGCCGCAGACGACCGCGCTGATCGGCTTCTGCGGCGCGCCTTGGACGGTTGCGACCTATATGGTCGCTGGGCAAGGCACGCCCGACCAGGCCCCGGCGCGGCTGCTGGCCTATCGGCATCCGGACGCCTTCGCCACCATCATCGATGCGCTGGTCGATACCTCGATCGCATATCTCATCAGGCAGCTCGAGGCCGGCGCCGATGCGCTGCAGATCTTCGACACCTGGGCCGGCGTGCTGTCGCCGCGCGAATTCGCGCGCTGGTCGATCGAGCCGACCCGGCGCATCGTCGATGGCGTGCGCCAAGCGCGGCCGGACGCGAAGATCATCGGCTTTCCCCGCGGCGCCGGCGCGCTGCTGCCGGACTATGTCGCCGCGACCGGTGTCGATGCCGTCAGCATCGACTGGACCGCTGCGCCTGCGCTGATCCGCGAGCGCGTGCAGAGCAAGGTCGCGGTGCAAGGAAATCTCGATCCGCTGGCGCTGATCGCCGGCGGCACGGCGCTCGACCAGGCGGTCGACGACGTGCTGGTCAACTACGCGTCAGGCCGGCTGATCTTCAATCTCGGCCACGGCATTCAGCCGGAGACGCCGATCGCGCATGTCGAGCAGATGATCGCGCGGGTGCGGGCGCACAAGGGCTAGAGGCTAGCGCGGCCGGCTGCTCTCGATCAGCTCAGCCGCGCCCTTTGCCAAGAGGTCGAGCCCGACCGCGCGACCGAGTTCGCGCGGCCGATCGGCGGGACCGGAGTGCTGGGCCTCGATGAAGCGCCCCCCTGCCTCGTCGAGCACGGATGCCGTCAGCGTCATCGCGTTGCCGTCGATCGCCGCGAAGCCCGCGATCGGCGAGTTGCAATGGCCGTTCAGCACCCACAGCACCTCGCGCTCGGCATCGGCGCAGGCGCGCGCCGCCGCATCGTCGATCGAGGCCAGAATGCGCCGCGTCTCCCAGTCGGACGCCACGCACTCCACGGCGACGATGCCCTGGCCCACCGCAGGCAGCATGTCGGCAACCGGAAACTCGTACGCCGCGCGCTCGATCAGCCCGACGCGCTCCAGCCCCGAGCGCGCCATGATCAGCGCGTCCGCAGGGCCGACCGTGCCGCCGTTCGGGAGTCGCTGCAACTCGCCCTTGTCGAGCTTGCGGATGCGGGTGTCGGCCGCGCCTCGGAAATGGATGATCTCCACATTCGGAAACAGCCGCCGCGCATAGGCGGCGCGGCGTACCGCATTGGTGCCGATCTTGAAGCCCCTGCCCCCGTCCTTGCGAAATTCGTCCAGCGACAGCCCCGGCCGCAACACCAGCACGTCGCCGGGCGGATCGCGCGACAGCAGCGCAGCGACGACGAGGCCCGGCGTCTCCTCATTGCCCGGCATGTCCTTCAGCGAATGCATCGCCGCATGCAGCTTGCCCTCGCGCATGGCGCGGCGGATCTCGGCGACGAAAGCGCCGCCCTTGCCGCCATGGGTCAGGAGCTTGCTGGTCTGATCGGCATCACCGGTGGTCTCGAACTTGACGATCTCCACCTCGAGCGTAGGGATCGCGGCCGTCAGGCGGCGGGCGATCTCCTCGGTCTGCACCAGGGCCATGGTGCTCTTGCGCGTGCCGATCCGGAAATGGTGGGCCAACAGCAAAACTCCTCAAATCAGCTTGCGTCCTGCAGGATCATGTCGGACGCCTTCTCCGCGATCATAATGACCGGCGCATTGGTGTTGCCCGACACGAGGTCCGGCATGATCGAGGCGTCGACCACGCGCAGGCCTTCGATGCCGTGCACGCGCAGCCGCTCGTCGACCACCGCCAGCGCATCATGGCCCATCCGGCAGGTCGAGGTCGGATGATAGACGGTGCTGCCGGTCTGGCGGCAGAACGCCAAGAGGTCCTCGTCGCTCACCAGCTTCGCGCCCGGATAGACTTCGTCGACCACATACGGCTTCAGCGCCGGCGCCGCCAGGATTTTCCGCAAGATCCTGAGACCATCGATGTTGGCGCGGCGGTCGGTCTCGGTGGCCAGATAGTTGATGCGGATTTCCGGCGGCGCGGCCGGATCGGCGCTCCTGATCCGCAGCGAGCCGCGGCTCTCGGGCCGCAGCTGGCAGACCGAGGCCGAGAAGCCGGAAAAGGTATGTAGCTGCTCTCCCATTTTGTCGGTCGAGAACGGGATGAAATGGATCTGGATGTCCGGCGTGGCAAGCCGCGGATCGGTCTTGAAGAAGGCGCCGGAGGTGCCAGCCGCAATGGTCAGCGGCCCCTTGCGGAACGCGGCGTAGCGTGCACCGGCCGCCACCCGGCGCAGCGGATGGTTGATGATGTCATTGAGCGTGATGCGCTGGCTGCAGCGCGTGACGATCCGCACCTGCAGATGATCCTGCAGATCATTGCCGACGCCGGGCGCATCCAATACGACGTCAATACCGTGTTGCTTCAGAAGCTCCGCAGGTCCCACGCCGGAGAGCTGCAGCAGCTGCGGCGAGTTGTAGGCGCCGCCGGAGACCAGAATCTCCCGGCGTGCCCGCGCGGTGCGCACGGCTCCGCGCTGACGGAATTCGACCGCCCTTGCCCGCCGGCCCTCGAAGACAAGGCGCTGCGCCAGCGCATCGGTCTCGATGCACAGATTGCCGCGGCCCTTGGCCGGACGCAGATAGGAGAACGCACTCGAGGCGCGACGGCCGCGGCGCGTCGTGGTCTGGAAGAAGCCGGCGCCCTCCTGCGTGGCACCGTTGAAATCCGGGTTGTAGGGAATGCCGGTCTCGACCGCGGCCTTCACGAAGGCTTCCGAAAGCGGGTCATCGTGGCGCCAGTCCGAAACCGAGAGCGGACCGCCGGCGCCGTGATACTCGTTGGCGCCGCGCTGCTGATTCTCCGCCTTCTTGAAATAGGGCAGCACATCCTCATAGCCCCAGCCGACATTGCCGCGCTGGCGCCAGCGGTCGTAATCCTCGTGCTGGCCGCGCACATAGAGCAGGCCGTTGATCGAAGAGGAGCCGCCGAGCACCTTGCCGCGCGGCTGGAACACGGAGCGGCCGTCGAGGCCGGGCTCCGGCTCGGTCTGATACATCCAGTTGACGGTCTTTTCCTTGAACAGCTTGCCGTAGCCAAGCGGGATGTGGATCCAGATGTGGCGATCCTTCGGGCCGGCCTCGAGCAGCAGCACCGAGTGCCGGCCGCTTTCGCTTAAGCGACTCGCCAACACGCAGCCGGCGGAGCCCGCGCCGACGACGATATAGTCGAATTCCAAATCCGCCTCCGGCGACGCTGCGCCATTGCCAACCATCATTTCCCCCGGAACCGCTCGTTTCTTCTTATGCCTGCAGATACCATAAAGGCCGGTCATGCAAGCGGCAATTCGGCGCGGCTACAGGGGCAGACGCGCGCGGTGTCACGAGGCGCATTCCAAGCCGCGCTCGGCGTTTTACGGCGATCGCGGCTGCGCAAGGAGTCGCGCGGCGTGTCGCGCGATCATGGTCTCCTCGTCAGTCCTGATGACGAAGACCCGCGCGCGTGACCGATCGGTCGAGATCACGGTCTCGCCGGCCTGGTTGCGGGCGTCATCCAGCTCGATGCCGAGCCACTCGAAACCGTGGCATACGCGCGCGCGCACGCGCCAGGCGTTCTCGCCGATGCCGCCGCAGAACACGACGGCGTCGAAACCCGAGAGGATCGCCGCCATCGCGCCGAGCTCGCGGCGGATGCGGAACGCGAAATAATCGATGGCCTGCGCCGCCTCCGGCGTGCCGGCGGCCTCCAGCTCGCGCATATCTTGCGACAGGCCGGACAGCCCCTTCAGCCCGGAGCGCTTGTAGAGCAGATCGGTGATCTCCTCCGCGCTCATGCGCTTCTCCTGCAGCAAATAGAGCACCACGCCAGGGTCGAGCTCGCCGCAGCGGGTGCCCATCGGCAGGCCATCAAGCGCGGTGAACCCCATCGTCGAGCCGACGCTGCGGCCGCCCTGGATCGCGCACATCGAGGCGCCGTTGCCGAGGTGCATGATCACCGCCCGCTCAATCGATGGTGCGATCTGCTTCAGCCGGCTGGCAACGTACTCATAGGACAGGCCGTGAAAGCCGTAGCGGCGAATGCCTTGATCATAGAACTGGCGTGGCAGCGCATAGGTGTCGTTGACCCAGGGATGCACACGGTGGAAGGCGGTATCGAAGCAGGCGACCTGCAGCGCATCGGGAAAGGCGCGTTGCGCGGCACGAATGCCGGCGAGATTGTGCGGCTGGTGGAGCGGCGCCAGCGGCGTCAGCTTCTCCAGCTTGTCGAAGCTCGCCGCATCGAGCGCGATCGGCTGCGTGAAATCGGTGCCGCCATGGACGACACGGTGGCCGACGGCTTCAACCGCGGCGTGCCCGATACTCTTCCGCAGAAGCTCCAGCACCGCATCGAGCGCGGTCTCGTGGTCGGCCGCCTTTGCTGGATCGAGCCGCTCGTCGGCGATCGCCTGGTTGCCCTGCTTGGCCTGGAGATGAGGCGCATGCGTTCCGAGTCCATCGACCTCGCCGCGCAGGCGCTCGACCGGTTCGGCACCATGCTCGAACAGCGCGAACTTGATCGAGGACGAGCCGGCATTGAGCGTGAGGATATGCTGAACCATTCCGCGATCCGCGATCAATGCCCCCGGGGCCAATGTCAGCCAGGGATCATCGAAAGTCTATCGCGATTGTCGCAAGCCCATGCCTGGCCGCTTGCGTCTCATCCACCAGGTCCTTTCGAGGAATCCGCGCCATGCGACGCCTGGGCGCCGTTCTTGGGTTCGTCGGGCGCCACGTGCGGCTCGGCCTTGGTCTCCGGCGCCTGATCTCCGTGGGTCTGAGGTGCCGCTTCCGGCTTCGCCTCCGGCGCCGGCTTCGGCGCTTCGATCAGTGCCGTCGGCTTGGCCTGGACGATCGGCGCGACCTCCGCCTCGGCGACGCGGAACAAATAGTCCTGCGCCGAGCTGGCAAACAGATAGGCGCCGCCGCCGGGATCCTTCTTGTAACGATAGGTAACAGTGCTTCCGTCCGTCCGCTTCACCACCGCCTCGACATCCGGATTGTCGGCTTGCGCGAGGGCCTCCTTGCCTTTGCCCTGCACGGTATCGAACAGCGGATGCGCGATGGCGCTGGCCAGCGCGTCGATCTTGTCGGCAAGCGGCTTCTCATCCTTGGTCAGGCCGGCGAGCGTGAACTTGCCGTCCTTGCCCTCGACCGTAATGTCGCCGAGCGTGATGCTGGCGATCTTGTCGCGTGGCGTATCGAGCAGATCGCGATTCATCCATGTGTCGGCGCCAGAGCCGGCATCATAGGCCGCAAGCTCCACGGTGTAGATGCCGGCCGCATCGCCGGCACGGACATGAACCTGGCGATAGGATGGCGAAGTGCCGATCAGCAGCTCGCCGACCTTGCTGCCGCCACTGCTCAGCACCACGCGGCGATCGTGAGTCTTCTCCGTCACCTTGAAGCGCTCAGCGGCCGCCGATGTCTCCGCAACGGGCCAGCCCTTCTTCAGCGCCGCCAGCTTGTTCAGGAAACTCTCCACCCTGGCCTGATCCGCCGGAAAGCCCGCGGAGGATGGGATGACCCATTTGCCGTCCTGCTTCCGCAGCTCGATCGCCTTGCCGGCATCGTCATCGATCGCGATCTGGTCGATCTTTGCGGGCTGGAATGCGAGCAGCGGCTCCTTGGCATCGAAGGCGGCATGGTCCGAACGGGTGAACGCGACGGCCAGCGCGAGCGCAAGCTGGGCGCCCAACAGGGCTGTCAGAACGAGAACGATCGGCCGCCTCATGTCGTGGCTCCCTCTGTGCCGAGCATGGTGAGATATCTTTTGCGGGCGCCGAGCCGCAGCGAGCGACGCACGATGAAGACGATGCCCAGCCCCAGCAGCGCCAGCGCGTAGTTGAGATATTCCCAGAACATCTGGCTGCCGCTCTTCATCGGGGCCAGCGTGCGCGAGAACTGTCCGCCGCGATTGCGCAGCGCCAGCAGCCCGCGATCTTCCAGCGACCAGTCCACCAGATTCTGGGCGAAGTTGACCGGCGCGAGATATTGCGTGCGGTCGACGCTGGAGGCGAGACCCAGCACCTCGTCCGAGAGGAACGTGCCGGAGCCGATCAGGATCAGCCGGCCGCTCTCGGGCGAACGGCCGATCACGCCAGTGATGCTGGGCTTGGCATCCTTGTCTGCCGCAGCGCCTTTCGAACCATTATCTGCGGTGGCCTTCTGCTCCGGCGTGTCCTTGGCCGGCGCATCTTTGGCAAGTGGCGACGGCTTGCCGGCGAAGAACGAGGTGAACTCGCCTTCGATCATCGCGCCGAGCAGCTGCCGCCCCTCCTTGCTGCCGGCGGGGAAGCCGATGTCTGGATGGGCCTCGAAGTCCGGCACGACGTTCGTCGTCTTGGCGGCCCATGAATGCGGCGAACTCTCGATCAGCCGCACCACCTTGCGCTTGCTGTTCTTGTCGGGCGCGATCGAGAGCGGCGAGGCCCAGGACAATGTGAGCTGCTGCGTGCCCGCCGTAGGTGCCGCGCCCTGCGCCAGCCCGTCGCGGCGGATATCGGCGAAGAACGGGTAATCCATCAGCTGGATCTGGCGCACCTTGATGCCGCCGCCGACGTCACGCTCGGCCGGAATCGGAAACGGCGCGTTCTGCCGGTCGAGCACCAGGCTGTCATCGACATGCAGGCCCTGGAACTCCAGCCATTGCTCCAGCCCGGACGGCATCGTTGCGACGTTGAGCTCGCCACGCAGGCTCGGCTGATAGGGCGAGGTCGCCATGATGACCGTGCCCCCCTTCATTAGGAACTGATCGATCGCGAACACCTGCTTCTCCTCAAGCTGTTGCGGCGAAGCGACAAACAATATGTCCGCATTTTCCGGTACCCGGCCGTCCCTGAGATCCGTTGCGTCGACCGAGGCGTTTTCCTCGAGCTTCTGCTTGAGAAGATCGAAGGAAGGACCGCCACCGCCGGGAATGCCGAGCTGCGGCATGCCCTGCTGACGCGGCGGCGTGTAGAGCGCCACGGTGCGCAGAGCGCCGGGTGTGAAGCGCTTCAGCTCGGCGTCGATGTTGCGTTTGAGGCCGTCCTTATCGAGCGAGTCGGGCAGCGGAATCTGCTCGGTCTTGTCACCGCTCTTCAGGATCAAATGGAACCAGAAGCGCCGCGGACTGAGCAGGCCGGCGGACAGCGGCTCCAAGCCGTAATCATCCTGCAGCATCTTCGCGGTCTTGCCGCCGTCCGCGTCGGGATCAACGATCTCGGCATTCAGCTTGCCCGGCGCCTTGGCCTGGTAGTCCTTGATCAGCTCCTCGAGCCCGCTTTTCAGCGCGGGCAGCGGATCCGGCAGCTTCTCCGCCGAAATATAGGCCTGCAGCATCACGGGCTGCGGCAGGTCGGCCAGCACGTCACCGGAGCCGCGATAGCCACTCAGCACCTTCTTGATGGCGCGCGTGATCGTGTATTCCGGGTCGCGCAGATTGACATTGAGATTGCCTTCACCCTCGCCACGCTCCTTGACCTCGATCAGATCACGAAAGCCGAGCGCGCTGTATTCGTCACCATATTTGACGAGAATGTTGAAATAGGAGTTCGTCACCGAGGCCTGGTATTTGCTCGAGGTCTGGAACGGCACCGGCTGGATACCGTATTGCTTGTTGGCCTCGGCTTCGAGCGCGGGGTTCTGCTGGGGATCGACGAACTCGACCCGCACCTTGCCCTGCCCGGCGATCTCATATTCCTTCAGGAGATCGCGCAGGCGCGGCACCAGCGGTGCCAGCAGCGGATGGGTCTGGGCGCTGAAATAGCCGCGGATCAGAAGTGGCTCCTGCAGCTGGCGCAGATAGGAGCGCGTCTCGTCCGAGATCGAGTAGATATGACCTGACGTGAGATCGGCACGCGCTTGCGTAAGCTGACCGAGCCATAGATTGACGGCGATCAGATTGGCGATCGTGAGCCCGGCGATCAGGCGCCAGCGCCGGTGCTGCGGCGCCCGTCCCTGCGCGGACCAGCGCACGCTCTCCAGCACATAGAGGTTGAGCACCAGGAACACGCCGAAGATGCTGAGATAGTAATAAAGGTCGCGCAGATCGATGACGCCGCGCGCGATCGATTCGAAGCGCGAGCCCGCGCCGAGCAGCCGCAGCAGCTCGCCCCCCTCATTGCCCAAGAGCGACGTCAGCGTGCTAGAGCCGAGCAGATAGAACACGCCGCAGATCAGGGTCGACACGATCAGGCTGATCACCTGGTTGTCAGTGCGAGCACTGACGAACAGGCCGATCGAGATGTAGGCCGACGCGAGCGCCAGCGCCGCGAGATATCCGCCCAGGACCGGGCCCCAATCGAGCTGGCCGATCAGCGACACCGTGAGCGGGAGCGGGAGGGTCAGCGCCAGCGCGATAGCAACCAAGGCGAGGCAGGCCAGGAATTTGCCGAGCACCAGCTGCAACGGCGCCACCGGCGTCGTCAGCAGGAACTCCAGCGTTCCCGCCCGCCGCTCCTCGCTCCACATCCGCATGGTCACGGCGGAGACGAAGAAGATCATCAACACCGGCATCCACTCGAACAGCGGCCGGACATCGGCGATGTTGCGGGCGAAGAAGCGATCGACCCAGAAGAACAGGAACAAGGTGATCGCGAGGAACGCGGCCATGAAGATGAAGGCAGCCGGCGAGGCGAAGAAGGCGGCCAGCTCCTTGCGGGCGATACGAAGCAAATTACGCATTGTGGGCCTCTTCGTGAGCTGCGCCGACCGCTGTGATCTCGGCGAAAAGGGCTTCGAGATCGCGCTGTTCGGGATGCAGCGCGTAGAGGTCGAGACCGCCTGCCGTGATCGCGCGCGCCACGGCCGGCGCGACGATGTCCGGGCCATGCCCGTTGAGCCCGAGCGCATAGGCATGCGCGGCGCCCTGATCGGCCAGGCGATCCACGCGCTTCACCAGCCCGAGTCCGGCGATCAGCGGCTCCACTGTCTCGGGCGGCCCGCTGGTGACGAGCCGCAGCCGGGCGGCGCCGCCCAGCTCATCCATCCTGGCATCGAGCGCCAATTTGCCGCGGTTGATGACGAGCACTCGTTCGCAGACCGCACGCACCTCCTGAAGAATGTGAGTGGAGAGAATGACGGTCGCTGTCTCAGCGAGTGTCTTGATGAGGCCGCGCATCTGCGCAATCTGCGCGGGATCGAGCCCGTTGGTGGGCTCGTCCAGGATCACGATCTTGGGCTTGTGCAGAATGGCCTGCGCGACGCCGGTGCGCTGACGATAACCGCGCGACAGGCTCGCGATGGGAGCCGTGGCCTTCTCACCCAGGTCCGTTGCCGCGATGGCATCGCGCAGCGCCTGCGGCCGCTCGCTCGGAGGAATCCCCTTCAGCTCCGCAGCATAGTCAAGAAACTCGACGACCGTCATCTCCGGATAAAGCGGGCAGTTCTCGGGCAGGTAGCCGATCAGCGCCTGCGCCTGGCGCCGCTGCTCGCCGATATCGTAGCCATTGATCGAGGCCGTCCCGGAGGTCGGCTCCAGATAGCCGGTCAGCATTTTCATGATGGTGGTCTTGCCGGCGCCGTTATGGCCGAGCAGCCCGACGATCTCGCCATCTCCGACACGAAAGCTGACGTCATCGACGGCGATGAAGGACCCGTATTGACGAGTCAGATTCTGTGCGGAGATCATGGTCGGCGGTCCTCGTGAACTTTATCTCGTTGGCAGCCTCTTCGGGCTCTTGCGCGCAAAGCATTCGGGGCATCGGCAACCCGCGACGCGTCGAACGGATCGATTCGGTCTTGATCATCGTGATGCGGGGAGATGAATGGCGTGCCGAAGGTGCTGCCGGTCTACGCTCGGCTCAGCGAACCTCTCATGATCATCCAGTCGAAGAGCACATTGCGGGATAAGCCTGCGCTACAAAAGCTCCGCCGGTTGGTCCGGCGAGACTACTGACGACCTTGTAGTGGCTGATCTGTAATCAAAGCGCGGCCCGCGTATCAATGGTCACCGCGCTCTCCAACTCTTCACATGCGCTCAATTGCGTGTGAGCACGAAGGACGATCATTGAAGATGGGCTCGGATCGGCAATGGCGATCGTAGAAGCACGCGCGGAGACCGACGGCTCATTGCTGGCGATGGGGTGACGCGGATTGCCGCCTTCCCCTTGCGTTGGTCCGCTGCTGGTCCGCCAAGGATGCTCATCGAAGGAGACCTCCACGCGCGAGACATGCTGCAAAGCAGCAAAGTACAAGAGGCATTTGCCCAAAAAATCGATTTTCGATTGACGATCAAAATTCGGATTGCCATGGTGTGCGCATGAGCAGTGTAGGCGACGTGGATCTAAGTTTCGGGGCCGACACGGAGCGGCCGAGAAGCCTGACATCGGCAGTGCAGGAGCGGCTGCGCGCCGACATCCTGGCGACGCGCCTGCTGCCAGGGCAGAAGCTGCACATCGCCGGCCTTGCCAAACAGTTTTCCGTCAGTCTCGCCGCGGTGCGCGAGGCACTGTCGCGCCTGGTCGCCGATGGCCTCGTGCTGGCCTCGGATCAACGCGGCTTCCGCGTCAGCCCGGTCTCGCTGGCGGATCTCGCCGACGTCACGCAAAGTCGGATCGACATCGAGGGGCTCGCATTGCGACGCTCGATCGAGCGTGGCGACTCGGCATGGCTGTCGTCCGTCGAGACGGCCTGGGAGGCGCTGCGGGCCGTTCCCTATCGGTATCCGGACGATCCCAGCGTCCATTACGAGCTCTGGGTCGTCCGCCACCGCGTGTTTCATCGGACGCTCGTCAGCGCCTGCGGCTCGCAATGGCTGCTCGGCTTTCGCGATGTCCTGCATGAGCAGAGCGAGCGCTATCGTCGGCTGTCGATCCGGCGCGAGGTGGGCCAGCCGCGTGATGTCGATGCCGAGCATGCCGCGATTGTTTGCGCCGTGCGTCGGCGCGATGCGGATGCAGCCGTGGCCGCGCTCTCCAGCCACTTCGCGACAACCATGCAGTTCGTCCAGCTTGCGGCGCCCAAGATTCCGGAGGTGATCCGCTAGTCTTTCACCGTCGACGAACAAGCAAAAACAGATCGGGAGGACATCATACATGACCATTGCTCGCCGCCTCGCCTTGAGCCTGCTCGGCGCCGCAGCGCTTGCGGTCACATCCTATGCTGCGCAAGCTGAGACCATCCGGGTCGGGCTGCCGACCAAGACCTATTGGCCGACGACGATCGCCGAGACGGCGGTGCGGCAGAAGCTGTTCGAAAAGGAAGGCATCAGCGCCGAGCTCACGATCTATCGGGGCGGCGCCGAGACTTTTGAGGCGATGGCGGCGGGAGCGGCCGACATCATCCTTGATCCACCGTCGCTGGTATCAGCCGGCCGCAAGAAGGGCGTGATGTCGAAGCTCGTCGCCAACGCCGCGATGGGCAATTTCGGCTGGCAATTGATGGTGCCAGCCAAGTCGGCGCTCGAGGTGAAGGACCTCAACGGCAAGAAGGTCGGCATCACCTCCGCGGGCTCGGGCTCCGACCTGCTGGCGCTGTGGACCATTCAGGACAAGAAGATCAATTTTACCCGCGTGCCGGTCGGCGGCGGCGGCCTGGTGCCGAATCTGCTCTCCGGCAATGTCGATGCCGCCGTGGTGTATTCGCCGCTCAGCTTCCAGATCGGGAAATCGGGCGAAGCGAAGGCCATTCTGGACTACGCGACATCAGTGCCGCCGAACCTCACCGCCGGCTGGATCGTGCCCGACAAGCTTGCGCAGGACAAGCCAGCACTGGTGCAAAAGGCGCTGAACGCGCTCTACGGCGCCGTCGCCTTCATGCGCGCCAACCGCGACGTCACGGTGAAGCTGATCGCCGAGCTCTATGAGATGCCGGCCGATATCGCCGCGCTCGAATACGACAACACCATCACGAAGGTGGAGACCAGCGGCGACATGTCCGCCGCCAACGTCAAGGACGCCGTGCAGCTATCGCTCGATCTCGCCAAGCTCGGCGGGTTGAAGGACATCGTACCAACCGAAGACGTGATCTCGACCCAGTTCAAGCCGGTGCCGACCAAGCCATGAGGCTCGTCACGGTCCATAGTCTTGCGCTCAAGCTCGCGCGCCTGGCGGTGATCCTCGTGATCATCGCCGGTTGGGAGATGGCCTCGCGCACCGGCCTCATCAACCCGCGGCTATTGCCCTCCGCCTCCGAGACGCTGTCGATGCTGCTCAATCTGCTGGGGCGCGCGGCCGTGCGCAAAGATCTCAGCGTCACGGCGATGGAGGTGCTCAGCGCATTCGCGCTCGCCGTCCCCTTCGGCGGCCTGATCGGATTTCTGATCGCTGAGAACCGCTATTTCGCCGACGTGGTGAAGCCGCTTTTGTTCTTCGCCTTCAGCATCCCGAAATCGATCTTCCTGCCGATGTTCATCCTGGTGTTCGGCGTCGGCTTCGCCCAGAAGGTCGGCTTCGGCTTCTTCTCGACCATCTTCATCGTGATCATGTCGACCACGACCGCGGTCGAGTCCGTCAGGGTCGAATATCTCACCGTGGCCCGCTCCTATGCGGCGACCCCAGCGCAGACCGCGTTCCGGGTGTATCTGCCGGCGATGCTGCCGGTGCTGCTGGAAGCGCTGCGGATCGCCATGATCTTCAATCTCACCGGCGTCATCCTTGCTGAAATGTACGCCTCGCGGGACGGTATCGGCCATCAGATCGCGACCTGGGGCGAGAACTTCCAGATGCCGCAGCTGCTCGCCGGCGTGGTCATCATCGCGGTGATCGCGATCAGCTTCAACGAACTGATCAGATGGGTGGAAACGCGATGCAGCCATTGGCGAACGTAACCCCGCTAAAGCCCTCGCCTCGCGCGGGCGCCATCGAGGTCCGGAGCGTCAGCCAGGTCTTCAAGACCGCGACCCAGGAGGTCGTCGCGCTGTCGGATGTGTCCCTCGAGATCAAACCGGGTCGCTTCGTCGTTCTGGTCGGACCCAGCGGCTGCGGCAAGTCGACCCTGCTCATGATGATGGCCGGGCTGCAGCGGCCGGGCTCGGGCACGATCCGGATCAACGGTGCGCCGATCGAGAAACCCGATCCCAACCGGGTCGGCGTGGTGTTCCAGGAAGCGAGCCTGTTTCCCTGGCTGACGGCCGAGGACAACGTGGAATTTCCCCTCGCCTTGCGCGGCATCCCGAAGGCCGAGCGGCGCGCCAAGGCCGAAGAGGCCTTGAAGCTGGTCGGGCTCGAAGGCTTTGGCAAGCGCCATCCGCATGAGCTGTCCGGCGGCATGAAGCAGCGCGTTTCGATCGCGCGCGGGCTGGTGCAGGACCCGCCGGTGCTGCTGATGGACGAGCCGTTCGCCGCGCTCGACGAGCAGACCCGCATGACCATGGGCGACGAGCTGCTGCGGATCTGGGCCGCGACCGGGAAGACGGTGGTGTTCGTGACTCATAGTCTCACCGAAGCCGTCTATCTTGCCGACGAGGTGGTGGTGATGTCGGCGCGGCCCGGCCGCATCGTCGATACGTTGCAGGTGCCGCTGCCGCGGCCGCGCACCTATGACATGCTGTCCGGCGACACCTTCGGGAGCTTGCGCGACCGGATCTGGCGCCACATCCGCAAGTCGGCGTGAGGTTGCCATGAAGGCGCAGAGCCTCCGCACCCTGATCGTCATCGCGCTGATCGTGCTCTGGGAGGCGCTGCCGCGCAGCGGCCTCGTGCCCGAGCTGTTCCTGCCGTCGCTGTCCTCGACGCTGGCCGCGGGCTGGACCGACGCCGGCGAATATGGCCATGCGCTGCTGACGACACTCTATGAGGTCGCGATCGCGATGCTGTTCGCCTGCGGCGGAGGCATCCTGCTCGGCGCCATCGTCGGCAGCCTGCCGCGCCCGCGCATCCTGATCATGCCGATCGTCTCCAGCCTCTACGCCGTGCCGCTGGTGATTCTCTATCCGGTCTTCACCGTGTGGTTCGGCATCGGTGCCGAATCCAAGATCGCCTTCGCCGCGATCTACGGTTTCCTGCCGACCATGCTCGCGACCGCCGCCGGCATCCAGACCATCGATCCGCAGCTGCTGCTCGCTGCGCGCAGCATGGGCGCGACCATGAGCCAGCGGCTGGTGCGCGTCGTGCTTCCCGCGGCGATCCCCACCGTGCTGTCCGGCCTGCGGGTCGGCGGGGCGCTCGTCATCGTCGGCGTCGTGGTCTCGGAGATGCTGATCTCCTCGGCCGGCATCGGCTATCTGATCTCGCGCTACCGCACCGTGCTCGACAGCCCGCATGTGTTTGCCGGCGTGCTGCTGGTGCTGGCGCTCGCGATCGTCTTCAACGCCGCGATCCGCCTGCTCGAGCGCAAGGCCGCGATCTGGCAGACCGGCACCCGCGGCGCAGCGCGCGATGTCGCATCCCCCGCCCTGCAGCCGGCCACCTGACGGACGCCGCTTATGTTCGACCTGACGCTGAGCTTCGACAACGGCCCCGAACCCGGGGTGACGCCCCGCGTGCTCGATATCCTCGCTGAACGCGATCTCAAGACGACATTCTTCGTGATCGGCGAGAAGCTCACCGAGCCGGCGCGGTGGACGCTCGCCCAGCGGGCTCACGACGAAGGCCACTGGATCGGCAATCACACCTTCACCCACAGTGTGCCACTCGGCGAACAGCGTGATCCGGAGGCCGCGGAAAAAGAGATCGGTCGCACGCAAGCGCTGATCGGCGACCTCGCTCATCCCGCGCGCTGGTTTCGCCCGTTCGGCGGCGGCGGCAATCTCGATCATCGCCTGCTCAAGCCGTCGGTGGTCGATCATCTCGTCATCCACGGACATAGCTGCGTGCTGTGGAATGCGATCCCGCGCGACTGGGACGATCCCGATGGCTGGGTCGACCGCGCACTCGACCAATGCCGTGCGCAAGCCTGGAGCTTGATGGTGCTGCACGATCTGCCGACCGGCGCGATGGTCCATCTAGAAGAATTTCTCGATCGCGCCGGCGCCGCCGGCGTCCGCTTCCGCCAGGACTTCCCACCCGATTGCCTGCCGATCCGCGACGGAAAAATCGTGCGGCCGATCGACAGCTTCGTTTCATCCATCGAGGAAAGTACGACATCATGAAGATCGCGAGTTTCAAGGCAGCCGGCCGCGCGAGCTATGGCGTGGTCACGGATGGCGGCGTCATCGACGCCGGCCGAAGACTGCCGGAGTTTCCGACGCTGAAGCAGCTGCTGGCGAAGGGCTCGCTCGAGACGCTGCGCAAGCTGCAAGGCGAAACGGCCGACCACGCACTCGACGACGTCGAGCTGCTGCCCACCATTCCGGATCCCGACAAGATCTTCTGCATCGGTGTCAACTACGCGACGCATCTGGCCGAAAGCGGCCATCCCACGCCGCCGCATCCGATGATCTTCACCCGCTTCGCCAACAGCCAGGTCGGCGCCGGCCAGCCGATGATCCGGCCGCTGGAGAGCGAACGCTTCGATTTCGAGGGCGAGATGGCCGTCATCATCGGCAAAGCCGGCCGCCGCATCTCGCGCGAGGCTGCATTCCGCCACGTTGCGGGCTATGCCTGCTACAATGACGGCAGCATCCGCGACTGGCAGCGCCACACCTCGCAATTCGCGCCGGGCAAGAATTTCGTCGGTACCGGCGGCTTCGGCCCGTGGATGGTCACCACCGACGAGCTGACCGATATCGCCGCGCAGACGCTGATCACGCGACTCAACGGCCAGGAGGTGCAGAAGGCGCCGATCTCCGATCTCGTGTTCGATGTGCCCGTGCTGATCGCCTACTGCTCGACCTTCACCGAGCTCGCGCCGGGCGACGTCATCGTCACCGGCACCACCGGGGGCGTCGGCGCCTATCGCAACCCGCCGCTCTGGATGAAGGACGGCGATACCGTCGAGGTCGAGGTTACCGGCATCGGCGTGCTGCGCAATCCCGTCAAGAACGAAGTCGCGCGCTGAGGCGATCGCATCAAGGAGAGCAGCATGAACCTGCCCAAGCATCTGTTGCCGACCACCGTGGTCGGCAGCTACCCGCAGCCGGACTGGCTGCTCGACCGTGCGATGCTGTCGAAATCGGTGCCGCGCGTCCGCATGCAAAGCATGTGGCGCAT
This sequence comes from Bradyrhizobium sp. STM 3557, assembly GCF_045571465.1. Taxonomy (NCBI): domain Bacteria; kingdom Pseudomonadati; phylum Pseudomonadota; class Alphaproteobacteria; order Hyphomicrobiales; family Nitrobacteraceae; genus Bradyrhizobium; species Bradyrhizobium sp. STM 3557. The sequence goes on along the minus strand of NZ_CP120697.1, from coordinate 2,390,303 downwards.
TCCGGACGCGCAGCTCGAAGAGGCGCAGGATGACGCCACCATCGTCGCGATTCGCGACATGGAGCGGGCCGGCATCGACATCGTCACCGACGGCGAGATCCGCCGCGAGAGCTATTCCAACCGCTTTGCGACCGCGCTCGACGGCATCGACAGCGACAATCCCGCGATCATTACCTCGCAATCGGGACTACAGACGCCGGTGCCGCGCGTGGTCGGCCCGATCAAGCGCACGAGGCCGATCGAGCTGCGCGACATGGAGTTCCTGCGCCGCAACACCGACCGCGCCGCCAAGATCACCCTGCCCGGCCCATTCACCATGAGCCAGCAGGCGAAGAACGAGCACTACGAGGATGACGAGGAGATGGCGATGGCGTTCGCCGCGGCCGTCAACGCCGAGGCGCGCGACCTGCAGAAGGCCGGCGCCGACGTGATCCAGCTCGACGAGCCCTGGGTGCGCAACAATCCGGAGCTCGCGCGCCGCTACGCCGTCAAGGCCATCAATCGCGCGCTCGAAGGCATCACGGTGACGACCGTGGTCCATATCTGCTTCGGCTACGCCGCCGTGGTGCCCGGCTCGACCAAGCCTTCAGGCTACTCCTTTCTCTCCGAGCTCGCCGATAGCAATGCACAGCAGATCTCGATCGAGGCGGCGCAGCCGCGGCTCGATCTCGGCGTGCTGAAGGACCTCTCCAACAAGAGCATCCTGGTCGGCGTGCTCGATCTCGGCGATCCCGAGATCGAGCCGGTCAGCGTGGTCGCAGACCGCATCCGCAACGCGCTCAAGCATGTCGCGCCGGAGCGGCTCGTCGTGGCGCCGGATTGCGGCATGAAATACATGCCGCGCGCCACCGCGTTCGGCAAGCTGAAGGCGATGTGCGACGCCGCCGCGAAAGTGCGCGCGGAGATCGGCTGATGTGCCGGCGACCATCGGCTCGGCCGTTAGATCCCGAGCCGATCGCGCACGCGGCCGGCCAGCACCGTCGCCGTCACCGCCACCGGCCACAGCGCGTGCAGCGGCATCGGCTTGATGCCGCTGATCGGCATGTCGATCTCGGCCTTCGCGCCGCCGATCAGGCGACGGGCGAGCTGCGCGCCCATTGCGGTCGAGAGCGCCACGCCGCGGCCGTTGCAGCCGAGCGAGACCAGCACATCATCCGCAGGTTCATGCACGTGCGGATAGTGATCCGCAGTGATCGCGAGCCGGCTGTTCCAGCCATGGGTCCAGGCCGTGCCTCTCAGCCGCGGCCATAGCCGCTCGGCATAGCGGATCAGATAGGCGATGTCGGCCGGACTGTTGATCCAGCGCATCGGCCCGCGGCCGCCCATCAGCAGGCGATTGTGCTGGTCGATCCGATAATAGACGGTGATGTGACCGCTCTCATAAAGCACCGAGCGCGTCGGCATGATTTCGCGCGCCACATCGTCCGGCAGCGGCGCGGTCGCCGCAATCGAAGAGAATACCGGCACGATGGTTCGGCGCAGATCGGGCCATAGATCGTCGGTGAAGCCGTTGGTGGCGAGCAGCACCTTGTCGGCGCGCACCGTCGCGCGCGGCGTCGTGATGCGCCAGCCGCTGCCCTCGCGTGACAACGACAGCGCTGGTGTTTCGCCATGCAAGGCGGCGCCGGCCGCCATCGCCGCGCGCGCCAGCCCGCGCGCGTAGCTGAGCGGATGCAAATCGCCGCCGCGCGAGTCGAACATGGCACAGACGTAGCGGTCGGTGCCGGTGATGGCGCGCAGCTCATCGCGTTCGAGCAGCCTCACCGGCATGCCGCGGCGGATACATTGCTCTGCCGTGGTCCGAACGCCGCCGGCCGCCGCCTCACTATAAGCCGCCCGCAAGGTGCCGTTCTGCCGCGCCTCGCAAGGAATCTGGTAGCGGCGGATCAAATCGAACGTGAAATTGGTGGTGCCGTAAGCGAAGTCGATCATGCGCCGGCCGAGCTCGGGACCGAAATCGGCCTCGATCTTGTCGGGGTCATGCTTCAGGCCCGGATTGACGTGGCCGCCATTGTTGCCTGAGGCACCCCAGCCGGGCTCCTGCGCCTCCAACACTATCGCCTGCACGCCCTGCTCTGCGAGGTGCAGCGCGGTCGACAGACCCGTGAAGCCGCCGCCGATGATCGCAACCGGCACACGCTTGTCGACGTCCAGCGGCGGCGTGTCGACGCGCTCGACCGCCGTATCGGCATAGAGGCTCGGTGGCAGTGGCTGGCGGGCAGATGTCGTCATGGTCTATCTCGAAATCGTCTCACAACGGATGCAGCACGCGGCGCAGGAAGTCCTGCGTACGCGGGTGCTGCGGCTGGTTGAGCAGGCTCTTTGCCGGCCCCTGCTCGACGATGATTCCGCCATCGATGAACAGCACGCGATCGGCGACCTCACGGGCAAAGCCCATCTCGTGGGTGACGACGACCATGGTCATGCCATCATCGGCGAGCTTGCGCATCACCGCGAGCACCTCGCCGACCAGCTCCGGATCGAGCGCCGAGGTCGGCTCGTCGAACAGGATCGCCTTCGGTTGCATCGCGAGCGCGCGCGCGATCGCCACCCGCTGCTGCTGGCCGCCGGAGAGTTGCGGCGGATGCGCATCGGCCTTGTCGGCGAGCCCGACCTGCGCCAGCAAAGCACGGCCGCGCTCCACCACCTGCGCGCGCGGCTCCTTCTTCACGAACACCGGGCCCTCGATCACGTTCTCCAGCGCCGTGCGATGCGGAAACAGGTTGAAGCGCTGGAATACCATCGAGACCTGAGTGCGGATCGCAGTGATCGACGCACCGTCGCGCGCGACTCGCGTGCCCTCGACGCGGATGTCGCCGCGGTCATAGCCCTCCAGCCCGTTGATGCAGCGCAGAATGGTCGACTTGCCCGAGCCGGAGGGTCCGATGATACAGACCACCTCGCCCTTCTCGACCGAGGCGGAGATGCCTTTCAGCACCTCGTTGCGGCCAAAGCTCTTGTGGACGTCGTTGAGCTCGATCATCGGCGGCTCGCGCGCTTTTCGAAATGGCGCACCAGGAGGATCAGCGGGATGCTCATGGTCAGATACATCAGCGCCACCAGCGTGAACACGCTGGTGTTCTTGAAGGTTGAGGACGCGATCAGCTTGCCCTGCAGAGCCAGCTCGGCCACCGTGATGGTGGAGGCCTGCGAGGAATCCTTCAGCATCATGATCATGATGTTGCCGTAGGGCGGCAGCACGATCCGCACCGCCTGCGGCAGGATCACGCGGCGCATGGTCAGCCACCAGCCCATGCCGATTGAATGCGCCGCCTCGATCTGGCCCTTGTCGATCGCCTCGATGCCGGCGCGGAAGTTCTCCGCCTGATAGGCCGAATAGGCGACGCCGAGCCCGATGATCGCCGCCTGCAGCGCCGTCATCGAGACGCCGAGGTCCGGCATTACGAAATACAGATAGAACAGCAGCACGATGATCGGGATGCCGCGGATCAGATTGATGAGGGCGGCGCTGAGCCACGACAGCGCCGCGACGCCCGACACCCGCATCATCGCCCAGACCAGGCCCAGCAAAGTCGAGAGCAGAAGCGAGCCGAGCGTGACGATGATGGTCAGCGCGACGCCGTTCAACAGGATTGGCAGGAACTCGGCGGCGTCGCGCGCAAACTTCTCCATCAGGACGCCTGCGCCTTGAGGCCCCATTTGTCGAGGATCTTCGCTACCGTGCCGTTGGCTTTAAGCTTCGCAAGCGAAGCATTGATCTTGCCGAGCAGCTCCTGGTCGGCCTTGCGCACGCCGATGCCGACCGATCCGATGATGGTCGGCTTGTAGCTCTCGACGATGCGCACCTCGGGGAAGCCGCCTTGCTTCAGATTGTAGGCGAGGATCGGATAGTCGGCGAAGCCGGCCTTGAGTCGTCCGGCATTCACGTCGCGCAGGATGTCGGGAATGGTGTCATAGGCCCTGACCTCGCTGAACTGGCCGGTCTTCTTCAGCGCGTCGACGAAGGCGGTGCCGACCTGCGCACCGACCACCTGCCCCTTGAAGTCATCATAGCCGGCGTGCTCGGCAGCATCGCTCTTCGGCACGATCAGGCCTTCACCATAAGTGTAGATCGGATCGGAAAAATCGATCACCTCTTTCCGCGCCGGCGTGATGAACATCGCCGCCGCGATGATGTCGACCTTGTTGGCGTTGAGCGCCGCGATCAAAGCCGAGAACTGCATCGGCTCGATCTGCACCGTGAAACCGGCATCCTTGCCGATCTCGGTGATCAGGTCGACCATCAGGCCCTGGATGGTCTGGGTCTTGGTATCGAGGAAGGTGAAGGGAATGCCGGTCGGCGTGCTGCCGACCTTCAGCACCTGCTCGGCCGAGGCCGGGGCGGCTGCGGCCAGCAGCAGAGCCGCAAGTAGGAATTGGGCCAGACGCTTGACGAGCATGACGCGACCTCTTCAGCCGACCCTTTGCGGATTTAACTCCGTGGGCCTATTTTCACCTATATGAAATTCTGGACTCATATCGTCTGGCTTGGCAAGCGGTTTTCATGCAAATGAAAGCGGCGGATTGAACCCGACGGCGGCGCAACAATGGGCAAGCAGGCATCGCAGGCCATTTCCAGACCGAGGCCGAGGCCGGCCGAGCCGGCGATGGACGTCGCGGTCGGGCAGCGGCTGCGCGAGCTTCGCCGCAAAGCCAATCTCTCGCTGGAAATTGTGGCGGCGCGCAGCGCGCTCTCGGTCGGCTTCCTGAGCCAGATCGAGCGCGGCCTGTCCTCGCCGTCGCTGCGGGTATTGGCGACGCTCGCCGACGTGCTCGGCGTTGGCATCGCCGCATTGTTCGGACCCGCGAACGGCAGCGGCGATGCGCCGCACGGCGTGGTGACGCGCGCGGGCGAGCGTGCCGAGCTGAAGCTGTGGCGCACCGGCATCTCGAAGCAATTGCTGCATCCCGCCGATGCGGACGGCCGACTCAATCTGTTCCTGGTGCATCTGGCGCCCGGCGGTAGCACCGGCGAGGCGCTCTACAGCCATGACGGCGAGGAAGCCGGGCTCGTGCTCGAAGGCATGATGACGCTGACGGTCGATGGTGAGACCTGGACGCTGAAGGCCGGCGACAGCTTCCGCTTCGCCAGCCGCCGCCCGCACCGTTTCGGCAATCCGGCGAAGCGGGCAAAGACCGTGGTGCTGTGGGTCAACGCGATGGCGTGAGCTTGCTCTATCCACCACGTTCAGATCGCATCGCTCCGTTCCAGCGTGTCGATCGTCACCACGCCATGGGCGCGCGATACGCACGGGCACAGTTTGCGATTTTCCTCTTTCTGCGCCGCGCTGAAGAATACGTCGCGATGGTCGATCTGGCCGTCGACCTCGACCACGTCGACCGCGCAGATGCCGCATTCGCCGCGGCGGCAGTCGGAGATGATCTCATGCCCTGCGGCATTAAGCACATCCAGCATGGTGCGATCACGCGGCACGACGAACTCCTCGCCGCTGCCTTGCAGCCGCACGCGGAACGGCTCCGCGGCGAAACGTCCCGACGAGCCGAAGGTCTCGTAGCTGAGATCGGTCGGCACACGCCCGTCGGCGGCCCAGGCGCGGCGCGCCTCCTCCAGCATCCGCATCGGGCCGCAGAACAAGACCACCGCCTCGCGCGGCAGGTCGGCGAACAGCATGGGAATGTCGAGGCGCCGTCCTTCGTCGGAGGCGTGGATGGTCAGGCGGTCGCCGAGCAGCGCAGCCAACTCATCGGCATAGGCGGCGTCGCGGCGCGAGCGCACCGCATAATGCAGGGCGACACTCGGCGTCTTACGCACCAGCGCCTGCGCCGCACCAACGAGCGGCGTGATGCCGATGCCGCCGGCCACCAGGCAATAATGCTCGCGCTGCCAATCGAGCTGCAGCAGCGAGGCGGGCGCGGCCATGCTCAGGCGCGCGCCCGGCGCCAGCGACCAGAGATAGCGCGAGCCGCCGCGGGAGTCGTCGGCCAAGCGCACGGCAATACGATAGCCGTCCGGCCTGGCCTCACCAATCAACGAGTAGGAGCGGATGTCCGGCTGGCCGTCGATCAGCACGCCGACCTTGATGTGGCTGCCGACCGCATAGGGCGCTTGAGCAAACTGATCCGGCCGCAAGGTGAATTCGCGGATGGTCGGCGTCAGGTCGCGAATGCCGATGAGCGTCGCAGTCGTCCAATGATCTTCGAAGCGCATGCTTGTGCCCTCACGTCGTGCCAGGTGTCTTGATCAGCGCCGAGGCAGGAACAAGATTGAAATGGCTGCGGGTCCGGAGTGCAGCCCGCAAATTGCGCGCCGCGAGCCTTGCGTGCTCGCGCATGATGCTTTCGGCGCGCGCCCCCTCGCGGTTCTCGATGGCATCGACCACGATGCGATGATGATCCTGCGCGATCAGCAGGATCTGATGCGCTTCCGGCAGCGCCGATTGCACCATCACGAAGCCACTCGGCGAGGCGAAGGGCAATGCCGAGGCGCGGTCGACCTGGCGAATGACCGGCGCGCTGCGCGACAGTTCGGCGAGCAGCGCGTGGAAGCGCGCATTCAGCGTGACGTAGGCGGAGAATGCCTCGATCGAGATCGGATCCTCCGCGATCAGCTCATCGATCTGGCCTAAGCATTCGCGCAACGGCTCGAGTTCGCGCACCGATGCGCCGCGCTCGGCGGCGAGCCGCGCAGCCAGCCCCTCCAGCGTGCCGCGCAGCTCGATGGAGTCGAGAATGTCGCGCTCGGAGAAGGACTTCACCATGAAGCCGCCGGAGGGGATCATCTCCAAGAGCCCCTCCTCCTCCAGCCGCACCAGCGCCATCCGCACCGGCGTGCGCGACGCTCCGATGGCGTCCACCGCCTGCAGCTCGGAGATGCGCTCACCCGGACGCAAGCCGCCGGACAGGATCAGATCGCGCAGCGCAAGCTGCGCCCGCACGGTCTGCGACACGGAGCGATCGGCGTCGCGCTCGGCCATGCCACCTACTCCGCGGCCTGGCGCGCCGGCGTCTCGCGCGCGATCATGCGATCGATGATCCGCCGTGCCCACATCGCGCCGGCATCGATGTTGAGGTTATAGAACAGGCGGTCCGGGTTGTCCTCGATCGCGCGCTGCTGCGCCTCCAGGATCAGCTCATCTTCGTGGAAGATGCCGGAGACGCCCTCGCGGAGTTCCGTGGTCAGCCGCTGCTCGCCGAGCCGGTAGTTGCGGACGAAAGCCCAGAAATAATGGCAGGTCCGCTCGGTCTCGGGCGTGATCGTGTTGAGCACGAAGCCGTTGACGCCCCGCGAGCGGTCGCCCTCCGGCGCGCCGGTGCCGGCCGGCGCCACGCCGACATCGATCGCCACCGTGCACGGCGCCTCGAAGCGGATGATCTGCCAGCGATCGACCAGACCCGGCTTGCCGAGTTGCTTGGCCCAGAACGGCGGCGGCTCGATGCCGCGCATCCAGCGCGTCACGGTCGCGGTGCGCTCGCCATGGGTGACGTCGAACGGCGCCTCGGTCACGGCCTCGTTGCCGATCGAGGAGCCGTGCACGAAGGTCTCATGCGTCAGGTCCATCAGGTTGTCGACGACGAGGCGGTAGTCGCATTTGACGTGAATGGTCTTGCCATCGCCGGCCCAGGCCGGATCGTGATTCCAGTGCATGTCCGGAATGGTGGCGGGATCGGCCAGCGCCGGATCGCCCATCCAGAGCCAGATGAAGCGATGCCGCTCGACCGCGGGATAGGAGCGCACGCAAGCGGACGGGTTGATGGTCTCCTGCGCCGGCATGTAGGTGCAGCGGCCCTGCGGGTTGAACTTGAGGCCGTGATAGCCGCAGACGACGGTGTCGCCCTCCAGCCGCCCTTTCGAGAGCGGGACCAGCCGGTGCCAGCAGGCATCTTCCAGCGCGGCGATGCTGCCATCAGCCTTGCGATACATCACGACATGCTTGCCGCAGATCGTGCGCGGCAGCAGCGCATGCTTGACCTCGGCGTCCCAGGCGGCGGCGTACCAGGCGTTCATCGGGAAGGAAGCAGCCATGGAAGTTTCCTCGGATTTCTTATGAATACTCCATGTATACAATAATTCTCGCTACCACGCAATTTGTCCGTCTGAAGCCCTGCTAGATGGTTCTATTGTACCATCACTGTACACAGCTCAATCGGGAACGGCATCCAACCGCCTCCAATGGGCCATCCTTCCCATCAGACCGCCGCGCCCTTGAGCCAGGCGGCGCCACGGGCATAGAGCGCCTCTACCTCCGGCCCCTTCAGACCGGGCATGTCGCGCTTCACGGTGTAGCCGATGCGGGTCTGCAAATAGGCGAGATGACGGTAACCCGCCGGAAACTGCGCAAGCAGCGCGTGATCGAGCACCGGCACCGCGCCCGGTGTCACCGGGTCCATGCGATCCTTCTCATAGATCGGCTGGCGCAGCACGATGCCCCAGCGGCCGTCGCGCTTCTCGAGGAAATCATAAAAACGTCCGGTGCAGAGCACGTCGCACAGCACGCCCTCGACCTCGGCTCGCTGCGAGATCGTCATCTTGGTCTGCGCGACCGCGCGCGGACCGGCGAGATCGACCGAGATGCCGCCGAGAAAGTGCAGGATGCTGACGCCCTTGGCCCACGCCTGTTTGCTGATCTCAATGAACTCGTCGCCGGTGCCTTGCGTCCAGGTCGCCATCATGCGTCCGTCCGGATGCCAGACGGTGCGAAAGCGCTCCCATTCTCCGGCATCGCGCCAGATCGCCCAGTTCTGTAAGAGTTCGCGGATCTGGCGGTCGTCTTCGAGGTCGGCGGCAGACTTGGTCATAGCGGCGTTTCCTGGTGTTGGTGTTTGGCACGGAGAGATACACGCGTGATGCGACGGCCGCAAAGCCTGATCGCTAAACTCCGCCATCAGTCCTTGCCTGAGTGGGTCATGACACTGGGTAACGTCGTGCTCGGTCATTGCGAGCGAAGCGAAGCAATCCAGGGTCTTGCTCCGGGTTCTGGATTGCTTCGTCGCTGGCGCTCCTCGCAATGACGGAACATGAGCACTCCTTCCCGCGGCGCATCTGCGTCCGAGTCTTGCCTGTTAGCTCGCTCCTCTTGAATTCAGGGGGCGCAGGGAAGGCCGGGCATCGGCTGACGCCCATGGTCCGCGTGCAGCAAAAAAGCACGCGGCAGAACCACAGGTGCAGCCAGACAACCGGCCTTCCCTGCGCGATAGTTTTAACGCTTATACGCGCTCTCCTCGGGGACCGGCTCGTTTGCCCCCGTGTCGCGACAACGCGCTGCGCGCGTTGCGCTGGGCATCAGCACCGGGATGCCAGGACCACACGATTTCACGTACGCGACGATGAGCGCTCGTCCGGCGCCATTGTTCGCGTCCATCGCAGCCCGCCTCTACGTATCGTGACGACGCGTACGCCCCTCTGCACGAGGCGGGATGGCGACATTCAATCATGATTTCTGGAAAATAGAAACAGATATTTTTTTCGCCGAGGGGCTGGACAGCCCAATTCGCCTTGAAATCGCTGGCGAACTTCGGCGGTTGGCGCAACCGAACCGGTGCTACTTGTCTCGCATATCGCCTATAGCCTGAAATTCAGGAGCCGCATCGTTCGAGAAGAGCGACCCTCCCCAGCAAGAGGCCCAAGTGTTTCGCGGCCATCCATCGGCGTCCCGCCACGCTTCAGCCCTGCGCCCAGTCAGCGGCTTCGACGATGCGAGGCGGCTGCCGCGACACCGTGTTGCTGACAGGCAGCGTGAGATCATACTCCTTGCCGAAGAATTTCGGATCGCGCGGGTTGCCGCTGTGCACGGGATGCTGGACGTTCTGCTGCAGGCGGACCGCCCGGTCGAGCACGACATTGCCGGCGCCGTTGCGCCTGAACGTATGCTCCCAAATGACGTTCCAGTAGACGTGCTTGAGCATCGTGAACGTCCCCGCCGGATCCTGTGCGACCAACATGGTGCAGAACAGCAGTTCGACCACCGCGTAGTGCAGGTAATTGTTGGGGCGGCCCGCGACGAGCGTGTTGGTGTGGACGGGAGGCCACGCGCGGGACGGCTGGTCGAACAGATGAGCGCGGACGTCCAGGAATTCGGCCGCCGGGAGCAAGGTGCCCGCTGCGAGCTTGTTGGTGCCCGTCGGGCCTCGCGTGCCGCCCGAGTTGAGGCTGTCATACCAGACTTCGGCGGAGCCGATATCGGTGTCGCGGCAGACGATCTGGTTGCTGTGCGTGACCAGCGCGCTGCCGTCGCGAACAGTGGCGCCGCGATAGCGCGCGTGATTGGTGCCGATATGTTTGAGCTGGATGAAGCCAAGCGTCCAGTTGCCGACATCCTCGCCGGCCACCCCCTTGAGCCGGATCGAAGCGTCGATGTCGATGGTCGGCGAATGGAAATCGAAGCGCGCCGGCGGGCCGGCGTTGGCCGTGATGGTGGGCCGCGCACCGGGAACGCGGACGTTGAAGATCGTATGGCGTGCATCGATGGTAGCCACGGCAAGTCTCCTTTGATCGCACCCAGGTGCACAGCAACGCCGCCGGTGACGGCGGCGGCCTCAAGGCAGCTTGAATATCGGGCCTTCGAATCTGGTCCCGCCGTCACATGACATCACCACGAAACGGAAGCGGCCATGGAGCCGCACGTTCTTGTCGCAATTTCCGTTGCATTGTGACGAACAGGACATGCCGCTCCACGGCACCGGCCGCAGGCCGCGTTCGTCGATCTTCACGCAGGCATTTGGATGTTGATCGCACGCCGCCACCAGCTTCATGGAATCGAGATCGAGGTGGAGGAGCGGTTCGAAGGAGCCGTCATCGCGTTGCTGCTCCACCATCAGGTCGGGAGAGAGTTCGACCGCGCCACGGGCGCGAAGCTCGAGCGCCCCGGGCACAGGTCCGTTCCGGATCTGCACGGCAGCCGGGTCCGGGGGCACCGACGAGACGGAGCTGCGCGAGGCGGACTCCGCGGCGGCGCTCGTCACCGGCTGCCACGCCGCGAGCAGGAGCGCGTAGACCATGAACCGGAACGCAGAGCACAGCGATCGTACCCGGCTTCGCCGGTCACTTGCGCCACGATGCGCCGCGCAGCCGTTCGCGACGCTCGCGCCCAGATCCACCATCATCGTCACTTCCAAACCATCGGTTCAGGGTCGTTCATGCCTGCGATTGCGATCGGCCTGAAGCCGTCCGCAAGTCTATTGGACGCCGCGCAAGGCCGCCGGGTTCAAACATTCAGTCGCCCCCGGCGGGGCATTGCCTGCCGGGTCCCTCCTGCCAGCCGAGGCACGCGGCTGGAATCATCACACGGCTAGCTCCGCCCCTCATCGAAAGCCCGCTCCGGGGAGACATCGAGATGGTCCGCAGGGAATGATAAGCTGCGATCTTCCAGACCGGCTTGTGTGCCGGAACATGACGATGGATTTCGATTTCGAAGGGCATCCAAGCCGACCTGCCATCCATCGTGGCGATCGAGCGCATGGACGGATACAGTGTCCTGGTCGGCCGGTGGGATGAGGCGCGGCACCTGGCAGCCATCGACGACGACGGCTACGCCTATTCGCTTTGATGCGGCTCTCGGGCGAGGCGCGATCCGCCTGTCGAGAAGATCAGGAGAGACGAATGGCTCGCATACTGATCCTGGGCGCCGGCTTTGCAGGCCTTTGGGCCGCGATCGGCGCTGCACGCAAGCTCGACGAGCTTCAGATGCCACATGCGGCGGAAATCCTCGTTGTCGACCGCAATCCCTATCATAACATCCGGGTTCGCAACTACGAGATCGACCTCAGCGAGGTCGCACTCCCGCTCGCCCACCTGCTCGATCCCATCGGTGTCCAGCATCGGGTCGCCGAGGTTATTGCCATCGATCCGATCAGGCAGGAGGCGATTGTGGAGATGGAGCACGGCCGGGAGCGACTGAACTATGATCGGCTCGTCCTGACATTGGGCAGCGAGTTGATGCGCCCTGCGATCCCTGGCCTGGCATCGCACGGCTTCGACGTGGACAGCTATGCAGCCGCGATTCGCCTCCATGACCATCTCAGCGCGCTCGGCCGCCTCGATCCGTCACCGGGACGCTCGACGGTGGTGGTGGCCGGCGCTGGCTTGACCGGCATCGAAGTGGCAACCGAGATGCCGCGCAGGCTCGCCCAGGCAGGGATCGACGATCCCCACATCATTCTCCTCGATCGAAATCCCGTCATCGGGGCGGCGATGGGGGATGCCGCGCGTCCCGTCATCGACGAGGCGCTTGCGGCGCTTGATGTCGAGACGCGGCCCGGCGTCGAGATCGCGGCCGTCGACTCAAACGGCATTACGCTCAGATCCGGCGAGTTCATCCCTGCGCTGACGTTGGTGTGGTGCGCCGGCATGGCGGCCAGTCCATTGACCGCGGCAACGGGTGGAGAGCGTGACCGGCTTGGCCGGCTGGTCGTCAACGAATTCATGCAGGCAGTCGGCCTGAAGAATGTCTTTGCTGCCGGCGATGCGGCCGTCTGCAAGCCCGATGGCGTGCACCCGACCGTGATGTCTTGTCAGTTCGCGCGCCCGATGGGCCGCTTCGCCGGTCACAATGTGATAGCAGACCTGTTCGGTCAGCCGATGCTTCCGCTTCACATCGATTGGTACGTCACGGTGCTCGACCTCGGCGCCTGGGGCGCACTCTACACCACAGGATGGGACCGCCAGGTCTCCACGACGGGATCGGCCGCCAAGGCGACCAAGCTGGCGATCAATCACGAGCGCATCTATCCGCCACTCACCGGCAGCCGCGCCGATCTGTTCGCCGCGGCTGCGCCCATCGTTCAGGCTCCTCCGCCGCTGCGCAAGCAGCCGCCGGCCTGACGTTTCTGTTGCCGCTGAATCCGCACACAACCATTGGCGAGCCGCCGCGCGCTGGGATGCCGCTTGATTTGGCGCAACACCGGCATCGGCCGACACTGCTAATCCTCGCCGGAGTGCTATGCCAGGTGCGCTGGCGCCGGGAGAGACGGCAATGAGCGTGCTTTTACGTGTCCTCTTTGTGATGGCTGGCTTCATCACAGCGCTATTCGTCGCGCGTGATGCCATGCACTTTGACCTCGTTCAGACCTGGGTAGCCATTCTGCTGGCGATCATCGTCCTTGCGGTTGGAGGCGTGTGGGCGATGCGGCGGAAAACGTGACCGCGGCCACCTCGCCGGCGGGGCTGACCGGGCCGGAGGCCGACTCACGGCTACTGCGCGATCTGACCAGCCCACGCGCGCTGGTGGTTCGCGATGGCATTCGCAGACGCATTGCCGGTCGGGAGGTCGTGCGCGGAGATCTCGTCGTCCTGAGCGAGGGCGATCGCCTCCCTGCGGATGCGACGCTGGTCGACGATCGCGATCTTCACGTCAATGAATCGCTGCTGACAGGCGAGTCAGTCCCTGTTCGCAAGCGCAGGGTCGAGGCTGGCCATCAAACATCTTTGGCGGCGCCGTTCACCAAGTGCTGATGCAGGTGATCAGCTTCGGTCGCCACGATCCAGCCGTTATGTCGCGATCAGACATATCTCGCCCAAATTCCCATGCAGGGCAGACTTACGTCGCTTCCTGACTCGCTGTTCACAGTTGCGTGCAGCCGTTCAGATTGGAACGCAGGCGGCGCGGCTGGATTGACTCGTCAGCTTGAGGCGACGGCGAACGGACCAGTTGGGCAGAGACGGAGACGACGTTGTGCGCGGGGGCGGTGGATCGAGAGCGATGCAAGAACCGGCCCCTGACAATGATCGCAACGAGTGCCTGAAAAAAGCCGAGTCATGTCTGGAACGGGCAGGACAGGATATTGCCCGCCGTACCTACTGGATCGGGCAGGCCGCCGAATGGATTCGCCGGGCCCGCAGCACGGAGACGGAGGCAAGCTCCAAAAGCCGTGACATGACCCACGAAATCAGCGGCGGCCGACTGATCCCAAAATCGACGGCGAAGTGACGCGGCCTCGCCGCCGTTGCCGGCACAGGTGATTTTCGAAGTTCAGGAGTATGCGATGAGCAGCAATGATCGCACGAAACGGCGCGACCCGAACGGTGTCGAGCCGCCATTCTCGGAGGACGATCTGCAGAGAGAACAGCTTGGGCCGCGCGGCATTCCGGGACAGCCCGATCCGACGAAGATGACGCCCCAGCGCGAGAAGAAGACGCCGCCGCATTCCGATTTCGACGGACACACCGCGTGATCTGAAGAAGCGACCAGGCGCTCTGGTGAGCTTGGCATCGATCCCGCTCGCCCCCTTGGCCCACTGGAAGGGATGAAAACCGGTGGGCCGCGCGCACGCGCTGCGCCGCATCGCAGCTGAACCGGTCACTGACCGTGTCCAATTGCTGCTTGATTTCCCTGCGAGCTTGGCTCACCTGATCAGCCATGAGCGACGTCGACACCATCATTGCCGCCAACGCGGCCTTTTATGCGGCTTTCGCGGCCGGCGATTTTGCCGCGCTCGCCGAGTTGTGGGCGGATGAGGAGACGATCTCCTGCATCCATCCGGGCTGGCCCGCGATCATCGGCCGCACCGCCGTGCTCGGCAGCTGGCGCGACATCCTGAAAAATCCGGCGCGGCCACAGATCGTCTGCGCCGAGCCGCAGGCCATCGTCGCGGCCGACCAGGCGCGCGTGCTGTGCATCGAGCTGGTCGAGGGCACGCCGCTCGCCACCACCAATTATTTCAAGCGCATCGACGGCCACTGGCGGCTGGTGCATCACCAGTCGAGCCCGATCGCGCAATTCCTCGGAGAGACCGACGACCCGGCCAATCCGGGCCGCAGCGTGCACTGAATCATTATCAGCCAGGCAGCGGCGGGTGCCTTTCGCGCAGACGCGGCCAATTTGCGCACATGTTTTGCGCAAAATGAATCCGATCGCGATGGCGTCTGGCAAGCATGATCGCGCCGGACACGGAAGCTTTGCAAATTCGGCTATGTTCCTGCCGTGATCGGCCGTGGTATCGAGCTATGCTTTGCCAGGACCAAACGAGCATTTCATGAGCGACATTGCGCGGCTGAGATCCTTCATCACCGACACTGCGAAGATTGTCGAAACCGAGACCCGCGAGGCCGCGATCCTGGCGCAACTCGCGCCGAAGCTGACGGCACTGATCGCGCAGGACGACTGGTTGCCCGAGGCCTATGCGGTCACGGGCGGCGCGCGCTACCGGCAATATCTGCTCTACGCCGATCCGCTCGACCGCTTCTCGGTGGTGAGCTTCGTCTGGGGCCCCAACCAGGGCACGCCGATCCATGATCACGGCGTCTGGGGGCTGATCGGAGTGCTGCGCGGCGAGGAGGTTTCGATCGGTTACGAGCGCCGCGCCGACGGATCGCTGCAGGCCAGGCCGCCCGAGCGGCTCGCCGCGGGCCAGATCGCCCAGGTGTCGCCCGAGAGCGGCGACATCCATGCCATTGCGAACGGCCTTGCCGACGCATCCTCGGTCAGCATTCACGTCTATGGCGCCAATATCGGCCGGGTGCGCCGCTCGGTGTTCGATCCTGACACCGGCACCGCGCACGACTTCATTTCCGGATATTCGAATGACACCGTCCCCAACCTCTGGCCCGACCACACCCAATCCTGAGCACCAGCGCCTGACATCGCCGGCCGAGCTGCGCCGCCGCTGGCGCGCCGGCGAGGAGATCGCCCTGCTCGACGTGCGCGAGGAAGGCCCCTACTCGCTGGCGCATCCGTTCTTCGCGGTGTCGCTGCCGCTCTCGCAGATCGAGCTCAGGATTTTCGATTTGGTGCCGCGGCGCAGTGCACCGGTCGTGGTCTATGACGATGGCGAGGGCTACGCCCCGCGCGCATTGCAGCGCATCGCAGCGCTCGGCTACAACGACGTCTCGATCCTCGATGGTGGCCTCTCCGCTTACGCGCGGGTGGGCGAGGTCTTTCGCGACGTCAACGTGCCGAGCAAGGCGTTCGGCGAGCTGGTCGAGGCGATCAGGCACACGCCGTCGCTGTCGGCGGGTGAGGCCAAGGCGCTGATCGAGCGCGAGCAGAATCTGGTCGTGCTCGATGCCCGGCGCTTCGAGGAATACCGCACCATGAGCATCCCCCGCGGCATCAGCGTGCCCGGCGGCGAGCTCGCCTTTCGCGCACGCGAGATCGCGCCCTCGGCCGACACCACGATCATCGTCAACTGCGCCGGCCGCACCCGCTCGATCATCGGCACGCAGTCGCTGATCAATGCCGGACTGCCGAACAAGGTCTACGCGCTGCGCAACGGCACGATCGGCTGGACGCTCGCCGGTCACCAGGTCGAACGCGGCCGGACCGAACGTTTCCTGGAACGGCCGCAGGCGAGCCATGCCGCCGCATTACGTGATGCGAAAGCCTGGGCCGAACGCACCGGCGTGGTGGAGCTCGATCGCGCGAGCTATGAGCGGCTGCGCAGCGAGGCTGATCGGCATACGCTCTACTGCCTCGATGTGCGCACGCCGGAGGAATATGCCGTGGGCCACCCGGCCGGCTTCGCCTCGGCGCCCGGCGGGCAACTGGTGCAGGCCACTGACGAATGGGTCGGGGTACGCGGCGCGCGGCTGGTGCTGTTCGATGACGACGGGGTGCGCGCGCGCATGACCGCGTCATGGCTGAAGCAGATGGGCTGGGATGCGGCGATCGTCGGCCCTGAGGTCGTCGCACTGAGCGAAAAGGACATTCCAGCGCCGCGCCGTCCGGCGCTGCCCGACGCCGGCGCAGCCGCCATCGGCGTAAACGAGCTCGCAAGCAATCCTGCAGCGTGGACGGTGGTCGATCTCAGCCGCAGCCCGACCTATGCAGCCGGCCATATCCCCGGCGCGCATTTCGTGCTCGCCTCGCGCTTCAGCGAGGATCTCGCCAAGCTGCCGGGCGACGGTCCGATCGTGCTGACCAGCGACGATGGCGCCGAAGCGCATTTTGCCTTTGCCGATGCGCGCGCGGCAACGCCTCGCACTGTGCGCGTCCTGAGCGGCGGCACGCGGGCGTGGACCGCATCAGGCCGCCCCCTCGAGCGCGACCGCAGCTCCTTCATCTCGACGCCTGACGATGTCTACAAGCGTCCCTATGAGGGCACCGACAACGCGGCCGAGGCCATGCAGGCCTATATCGATTGGGAGCTGCAACTTGTCGCCCAGCTCGCCAATGATTCAGTGTCGAATTTTCACGTGGTGTGAATTCGTAAGCGAGTGAAGCGAAACGTGACCATCATCAAGAGCGCATCCGGCGACGGTGGCTACGGGGCAATCGCGCCTTTGTCTGCGCTACACACCGCTTCGTCATTGCGAGGAGCGTAAGCGACGAAGCAATCCAGACTTCCTGCTTGACTCTGGATTGCTTCGCTTCGCTCCAATGACGAACTTGCTGCAGTTGTGCTTCCTACAGCTTCACCGGAAACAAGTGATTGATCGTCACCAGGACCAGCAGCAGCACGATGCCGAGGCCGAGGCTGTAGCCGATCAGCTTCTTCTCGATCGGCAGCAGCGGCTCGACCACGTTCTCCGCCCTGGGGCGCACATCGTTCAGCGACATCGAAGTCTCCTTCTTTAGAGCGTTTTCAAGCGAAGTGGACACCGGTTCGCGTCAAGAAAACGCGTCAAAACAAAAAGCTAAAGCCCCGTTCCGATTCAATCGGAACGAAAAAGGCTCTAGCTGGCGAGCGGCGGCTTGAAGCCGCTGAAGAACAGCCAGGAAATCAACAGGCCCACCCAGATCACGAAGCCGAACAGGCTGACCAGATAGACCGCGGCGAGCTTGGCAAAACCGTCCTGCCAAAGCTTGCGGAAATCGGAGAGCACGCCGATCGAGAAGAAGGTGAGGATGAAGAAGATCACCCGGAACACATTGGCCTCATTGGCCGCACCGGGCAGCGCCTTCGCGATCTCGGGCGTGGTGCCGAGGGCGAGCCACAGCGAGATCGCGAACACCGCGACGAAGCCAAGGATGAATTTCGGGAAGCGCTCCCAGATCTCGGACGCCTTCGCCTTGTCGGCGCGCGGCGTGATGTGGTTGGTCCAGATGTAGCCAAGGATGAAGGCCCAGATGCCGATGAAGATGTCGATGAACACCTTCACCGTCGCAGTGGTCGCGAGAATCCAGCCCGGCTGATACTTGACGCCTTCGGCGGCCGCCTTGGCCATGATCAGGGATTCCGTGATGCCGCCGCCGGCGACTGCCGCACCGTCGGTCTTGATCGCAAGGCCCATCCAGGCGCCCGCCACCAGCGGTTCCTGCCAGAGGAAGGTCTGCGCCAGGAAGGGCAGGATCAGGATCTCGACCACCGCGAACACCACGACCAGCGACGACACGAGCACCGGCACCGAGGGGCGCGCACGGATGGCGCCGCCGGTCGCGATCGCCGCCGCAACACCGCAGATCGAGATGCCGGAGGCCAGCGGCACCGACCATTCGCGGCTGAAGCCGAACCATTTGCGGGCGACGAAATAGACCACCGACCAGTAGATCAGATAGGCCTCGACGATCGCCGCGATGCCGCGCAGCAGGATCGCGGATGCGAGGTTGAGTCGGCCGGCGGCGGTCACCGCGATGGTGGCACCAAGGATCACGATCGCGATCTTGATGTAGAGCTCGGGGCGGATCGCTTCGCGCAGCCACGCAGCAAAGCGCGGAAAGATGTTGGCGATGACGAGCCCGGCGAGCAGCGCCACGATGTAACCGCCCTCGTTCGTCAGCTTCAGCGACCAGGCGATGCCGAATTTCTGCTGCTCGGCCGGCGTCACAGCGGCGACATAGGCATAGCTGCCGACCACCCAGCTCGCGTAGGCGATCGCAAACACAACGGTAAAGGCGAGCACGAAACGACTGATGTCACCGCCGAGCGCGGCGATGCCAACGGTCAGCACCGCCAGCAACGCCGCAAAGGTGGCGAGCAGCGCGCCGACGCCGCCGAGCGCGGCATAGCCCTTGGCAACCGGCGCCAGCGCGGTCGTGATGTCGGTGTAGACCGAGGTCGTCACCGCCCAGCCGAGCAGGTCGATGCCGCCAAGGCTGAACAGGGCCAGCGCAAACACCACAACGCCGATGACGAGCGCGAGCCAGTCCTCGCTCAAGCTTCCCTTGGAAACGGCCTCTGTGGCCGACCTGACTGCGATATCCGACATCGAACGTCCCCTGCGCGCGGCGAGAACGGCCGCAGCACTGCCGCGCGCATCAAAGCATTTCGCGCAAGACTGGCAATCTCACAGGATTTCTTTCTTCGGCCATGGCAGAGCATGAACACGCCGTCAGCACCCGCCCGAGTAGCAAAGGTTTTTCTTTGCTGATTTTCCGTAAGGCCTGGCGTCCCCCACCCCCTTGTTGGGCAAGTCGGTCGATCTCGATCGTGGCGATGGCACACCAAAGGGAAGTCGCTCCCGGAGGATGTGCGGTAGTGCGATCTCCAACTCGCATTGTCGAAGCGGATAGCCGGTCGCACTGAAAAAAAGAACGCCCCTGCTCCGACCGAGTCGAACCAGGGGCGTTTGCTTCTGTTTTTGGCTGGCGCCGGACTCAGCGACGCTGGTTGTAGACGTCGATGCAGACGGCCCCGAGCAGCACAAGGCCCTTGATGACCTGCTGATAGTCGATGCCGATGCCAAGGATCGACATGCCGTTGTTCATCACGCCCATGATCATGGCGCCGACCACAGCGCCGCCGACGCGCCCGACGCCGCCATAGGCCGAGGCGCCGCCGATGAAGCAGGCGGCGATGACGTCGAGCTCGAAGCCGAGACCCGCCTTCGGCGTCGCCGTGTTGAGCCGCGCTGCAAAAACGAGGCCGGCAAGCGCCGCCAGCACGCCCATGTTGACGAAGGTCAGGAACACCAGCCGCTCGGCCTTGATGCCCGACAGCTTCGCCGCCTTGGCGTTGCCGCCGACCGCATAGATCTGCCGCCCGATCACGGTGCGGCGGGTCATGAAGCCGTAGAGCGCGATCAGCGCGGTCATGATCACGAGCACGTTGGGCAGGCCGCGATGCGAGGCGATCAGATAGGTGAAGTAGAGAATGACGCCGGCGAGGATGAGGTTCTTGGCGACGAACACCGGATAGGGCTCGACCTCGATGCCATGCGCCTGCTCGCGCGAGCGGCCCTTGACGCTGGCATAGACCAGCGCCAGCGTCAGCACCGCGCCGATCGCAAGCGAGGTCGGATAAAGCGTGCCGGCGCTCGGGAACAGCTCAGGAATGAAGCCCGACGACAGCTTCTGGAAGGTGGCCGGGAACGGTCCGACCGACTGTCCCTGCAACAGCGCCAGCGCCAGTCCCTTGAAAACGAGCATGCCGGCCAGCGTCACGATGAAGGAGGGAATGCCGAAATAGGCCACCCAATAGCCCTGCGCCGCGCCGATCACCGCGCCCACCACGAGGCAGGCAATGATCGCCATGGGGAAGTCGAGATGATAGTGCACCATCAGCACCGCCGCGACCGCGCCGACGAAGCCTGCGACCGAGCCGACCGACAGGTCGATATGGCCGGTGACGATGACGAGCAGCATGCCGAGCGCCATGATCACGATGTAGCTGTTCTGCAGCACCAGATTGGTCAGATTGAGCGGCTGCAGCAGCGTGCCGTCGGTCATGAACTGGAAGAACAGCATGATGACGAAGAGCGACACCAGCATGCCGTAGCTACGCAGATTGTTCTTGATGAAGCTGCCGTGCGCCTTCTGCTCCGGGAGCGAAACCGTCTTGTCGGTCATGATCAAACTCCTCCCACCCGCATCAAGCGGTCGTCTTGTTGATTGATGATGGCTTCGTTGCGCATGATGGCGCGCATGATCTTTTCCTGCGTGGCTTCGCTAGCTGTGAACTCGCCGACGAAAGCGCCGGCGTTCATGACGCAGATCCGGTCGCAGATGCCGAGCAGCTCCGGCATCTCCGACGAGATCACCACGACGCCTCTGCCGGCTTCCGCGAGCTCATGAATGATGACGTAGATCTCGTATTTGGCGCCGACATCGATGCCGCGTGTCGGCTCGTCCAGGATCAGCACTTTGGGATCGGTCATCAGCCATTTCGACAGCACGACCTTCTGCTGATTGCCGCCGGAGAGCTGGCCGACCTCCTGGTAGACGTCGGAGGAGCGGATGCGCATCCGGGTGCGATAACCGGACGCGGCCTTCAGCTCCGCAATGTCGTCGATCACGCCGTTTGGCGCGACCTGCCTGAGGCTCGCCAGCGTGATGTTCTTGCGGACGTCGTCGGCGAGGATGAGCCCGAGCTGCTTGCGATCCTCGGTGACATAAGCAAGCCCCGCATCGATCGCCGCCGGCACGCTGGAGAGGTCGACGTCGCGGCCCTCGAGGCGCGCGCGGCCGGTGATTCGGGTACCCCAGGCATGTCCGAACAGGCTCATGGCGAATTCGGTACGGCCGGCGCCCATCAGGCCGGCGATGCCGACGACCTCGCCGCGACGGACCGTGAAGTCGACGTTCTTGATCACCTGACGATCGGTATGCAGCGGATGGTAGACCGACCAGTTCTCGACCGTCAGCACGGGCTCGCCGATCTTGGCATGACGCTCGGGGAAGCGATGCGCCATGTCGCGGTTGACCATGCTCTTGATGATCCTGTCCTCCAGCACCGGCTCGGCATGGCAGTCGATGCTGTCGACGGAACGGCCGTCGCGCAGGACCGTGATGCGATCGGCAACGCGGGCCACCTCGTTCAGCTTGTGGGTGATCAGGATGGAGGAGATGCCCTGATCGCGGAAAGTCACAAGCCGGTCGAGCAGCGCCTGGCTGTCGGCCTCGTTCAGGCTCGCGGTCGGCTCGTCCAGGATCAGGAGCTTGACCCGCTTGGACAGCGCCTTGGCGATTTCGACCAGCTGCTGCTTGCCGACGCCGAGATCGGTGATCAGCGTGTCCGGCGATTCCTTGAGGCCCACCTGGGCCAGCAGCTCCTGGGTGCGGCGATACACGGCATCGCGGTCGATGACGCCGAGACGCGACGGCGCATGCGATAGAAAGATGTTCTCCGCGATCGACATCAGCGGGATCAGCGCCAGTTCCTGATGGATGATGATGATGCCGAGCGCCTCGGAATCATTGATGTCGCGGAAACGCCGCTCCTCGCCTTCGAAGATGATCTGGCCCTCATAGCGACCGTGCGGATACACCCCGCTCAGCACCTTCATCAGAGTCGACTTGCCGGCGCCGTTCTCGCCGACGAGGGCGTGGATCTCGCCCGCCTGGACGGTGAAGCTGACGTCGCGCAAGGCCTGCACACTGCCAAAGCTCTTGCTGACGCCGTGCATTTCCAAAATTGCCGTCATCGCATCATGTCCCACACTGATACCCCTGGAAGGGGCTGCCGGCGGTTCAGGCAACCGCCGGCAGCATCGAGCTTACTCGAACTGCGACTTCTTATAGTAGCCGGAGTCGATCAGGGTCTTCTCCCAGTTGCTCTTGTCCACCACCACGGGCTTGAGCAGATAGGCCGGGACCACCTTGACACCATTGTTGTAGGTCTTGGTGTCGTTGACCTTGACCTCCTTGCCGGTGAGCACGGCATCGACCATATCCGCGGTCACCTTGGCGAGGTCGCGGGTGTCCTTGAAGATGGTCGAGTACTGGTCGCCGCGCAGCATCGCCTTGATCGACGGCACCTCGGCATCCTGGCCGCTGATGACGGGCATCGGCTGATTGCCGCTGCCATAGCCCACACCCTTCAGCGATGAGATGATGCCGATGGAGAGGCCGTCATAGGGCGACAGCACCGCATCGACCCGCTTGTTGCCGTAATAGGCGCTCAGCAGGTTATCCATGCGGGCCTGGGCCGTGGCACCGTCCCAGCGCAGGGTCGCGACCTTGTCCATGCCCTTCTGGCCGGAGGCCACGACGAGCTTGCCAGAATCGAGATAGGGCTGCAGCACCGACATCGCGCCGTTATAGAAGAAGTAGGCGTTGTTGTCGTCCGGCGAGCCGCCGAACAGCTCGATGTTGAACGGCCCCTTGCCTTCCTTCAGGCCGAGCTTGTCAACGATCGACTGCGCCTGCAGCACGCCGACCTGGAAGTTGTCGAAGGTCGCGTAGTAGTCAACGTTCGGCGTGTCGCGGATCAGTCGGTCATAGGCGATCACGGTGATGCCGGCCGCCTTGGCCTGCTTCAGCACGTCTGACAGCGTGGTGCCGTCGATCGCCGCGATCACCAGCACCTTGGCGCCCTTCGTCACCATGTTCTCGACCTGCGAGAGCTGGTTCGGAATGTCATCCTCGGCATATTGCAGGTCGGTGTTGTAGCCGCGCTCCTTCAGCACCTTGACCATGTTGTTGCCGTCGTCGATCCAGCGCGCCGACGATTTGGTCGGCATCGCGATGCCGATGGTCGCCTTGCTCTGGGCCAAGGCGCCGCTGCTGAGCGCCATCATGCCGAGGCCGGCCAAGGCCGCCGCAGCGATCGTCTTCAGTCCTGACATCGTTTACTCCCTGCTTTTCAATTAGAGATTGAACAACGGAACACATCATCACGGTTCCGACAACTCATTTGGCGATACAGCCTTAGCTCTTTGTCCCTCCTTTTAGCTTGCGAGCCTGACATCGGGCTCGGCGCGACCGCGCGCGCCGACCTCGAGCAGGAAGGTCTGGCCGTGTCCCGGATCGGCAGCCCGCGCCGCCTCGTCCATGTCCTGCCAGGCCGACGTGACCAACAGGCGCGACAGGTCTGCTCCGACGAAGGCCGGACAGCTCGCCTGCCGCGCCGGCACTGCGATGCTGCGCAGATGCGCGCCTTGCGGGCTATAGACATCGACACAGCCGCCGCCCCAGCAGGCATTCCAGATCAGCCCATCGGCATCGACCACCGCGCCGTCAATGTCGCCCGTGCCGCGCTGCCGCAGCAGCACCTCGGGCGCGCCGGACGGCAGTCCCGTCGCAGGATCGAGTGCGACGCGATACAGCACGTTCTCGGCGGAGTCAGCGAAGTAGCCCATACCACCATCGGGTGAGAAGCAAATCGCGTTCGGAATCGTAACATTCGGAAACAGTCGGACGATCTCGCCGCGATGCAGCGCATAGATCGCGCCCGCCCCGCGCTCGGCGCGGCGCCCCATGGTGCCGATCCAGAACGTGCCGGATTGATGCACGCGCGAGTCGTTGGAGCGGGTGGCCGGATTGTCGGCTTCCAGGGGGCGATAGAGCGACAGCGTGCCGTCGGCGAGATTGCGGATGTAGAGCCCGTCCTCGGCGACGATCAGTTGCCGTTCGGCATCGATGCGCCCAAGCGCGCTCGCCATCCGGCCGAGCGGATGCACCCGAACCTTCCCGCTGCCGAGCTGCGCCTCGTACAGCCTGCCTTCGCGGATGTCGAACCACCAGGCGGTGCCCGTCGTGACATCATAGGTCGGGCCTTCACCGAGATGACAATGCGCTTCGCAGAGAATGGAGGTCGGCACTTGCTCAATCATGCCGCGGCTCCCTGGGTCGCTGCTGCTCCCGAGGTCGAGAAACGGTAGACGCTGTGATGACGATAGACCTCCTCCGGCGCCAGCCGGGCGCTTGGGAAATCAGGCCGGTTCGGGGTATCCGGCCAGACTTGCGGCTCCAGACAGAATGCGTCCGATTGGCGATAAAGCCGTCCCTTGCCGCTGCTGCTGCCGTTGAGATAGTTGCCCGAATAGAATTGCAGGCCCGGCTGGTCGGTCGACAGCTCCAGCACCCGGCCGGAGCGCGGCGCCACCACGCGCGCCGCAAGCCGCACGCCCTGGCCGCCCCGCAGGCAGTAATTGTGATCATAGCCAAGGCTGCCGCGGAGCTGCCGCTCATCGGCGCGGATGCGGGCACCGATCGCGGTCGCGCTCCGGAAATCGAAGGGCGTGCCATCAACCGCGCGCGGCGGCTCCGGCAGCGGAATCGCGGTGTCGTCGATGGCGAGAAACGCATCGGCATCGATCGTCAGTTCATGGCCGAGAATGTCCGTCATCGCCGACAGACCTTCGAGATTGAAGAAGCTGTGATTGGTGAGGTTGACGATGGTCGGGCGGTCGGTGCGCGCGTCGAACGAAATCGACAGCTCGGTCGGACCGGTGAGCCGATAGGTCAGGCGCACGTCGAGCCGGCCAGGATAATTCTCCTCGCCCGTAGGGCTGACATAGCGCAACGTCACCGCCGGCTGCCCGCCCTCGTCGATGTCGAGAATCTGCCAGAGCTTGCGGTCGAAACCATCCGGGCCACCGTGCAAGGCATGCGGGCCGTCATTGGTATTGAGCTGAACGGTCTCGCCGTCGAGCACGAAGCGGCCATGCGCGATGCGGTTGGCATAGCGGCCGACGCTGGCGCCGAAGAATTGCCGCTTGTCGACATAGCCGTCCAGATTGTCATGGCCGAGCACGACGTCGTCGCAGACCCCGCCGCGGTCCGGCGCGATCAACGCCTGGAGTGCAGCGCCAAAGGTGATGATCCGTGCCTCGAAACCGCCAGCGCCATGCAGCGCAATGCGCTCGACCGCGCGGCCGTCGGGCAGCGTGCCGAAGACATCCCGGGTGATATGCGCGTTCGCCATGCGTCAATCCTCGAAGGGTTCGACGATGTGCCGGCTGCCGAGCAGGAACGCATCCGCAACCAGCTGCAGGGGTAAGAGATCAACATCGCTGGAGCCGTCAGTCGCAAGCTCCACGAAACGGCGATAGAGGCCGGGATATTCCTCGTCCGGCGCTTCGACCAGCGTCTGGCCGCCGGCGGCCATGCGCGCGCCGCCGCGCGACAGCACGAGCTGCTCGCTTTCGGTGTCGACGATGATGTCCCAGCTTTGCGGACCGGTCTGGCGGAAGTCGAAGGCGGCCGCGATCGGCAGCCCACTCGTATCGGTGAGCGTGAGGTCGGCCGCGATCGGCGCCGCGCGGTTGGACGGGAATGACAGCTCGGCCGCGGTGACGAACACCCGGGCAGGCAGGATGCGGGTCAGGATCGATAGCGCATTGATGCCGGGATCGAACACGCCGAGCCCGCCCGGCTCCCAGATCCAGCTCTGGCCAGGATGCCAGACGCGCACGTCCTCTTTCCAGTTGATCTGCACCCTGGTGATGCGGCGCTCCGCAAGCCAGGCGCGCGCCGGCTCGACTGCCGGCGCGTAACGCGAATGCCAGGTCGCAAATAGGGTGCGGCGCTGTTCGGCGGCAAGCGCGATCAAGGGATCGAGCTCGGTCACCGCAGCGCCCGGCGGTTTTTCAAGCATCACATGCTTGCCCGCCTTCAGCGCCGCCACGGCCTGCTGACGCCGCACCTGCGGCGGCGTGCACAGCGCGACCGCGTCGATCTCGGGGCCGTCCTGCAGCAGCTCCTCGATGGTGGCAAAATGCGGCAGCCCCGGCAGCGAGGCATTGCGGCTTGCGACCGCCGCAAGCGTGACGCCCGGCGTCGCCGCGATCGCCGGCACGTGCTGGTCGCGCGCGATCTTGCCAAAGCCGACGATGGCGACACGAAGCTCGCCCATCTCAGCGCCCCCAGCGCAGCACGACCGGATCAAGCCGGCGCGCGATCTCGATCAGCCCGGCGCGGGTCGCCGGATGGATGGCAGGCTGCGGCGCGCGCAACGTGTCGTGCCGGATCACGCCGCCCTCCTTCATCAATATCTTGCAGGCGGCCAGGCCGCACTGCCGGTTCTCGTAATTGATCAGCGGCAGCCAGCGCTGATAGGCGTCCGCGGCCTTGTCGCGCTCGCCGGCGAAATAGGGATCGATGATCTGACGGATGCCGTCGGGATAACCGCCGCCTGTCATCGCGCCGGTCGCGCCGGCATCGAGATCGGCCATCAAGGTGATCGCCTCTTCGCCGTCCCACGGACCTTCGATCGCGGCGCCGCCGGCCTCGATCAGCGCCCGCAGCTTCTCGGCCGCGCGCGGCACCTCGACCTTGAAGTAAGCAAGGTTCTCGATCTCCTTGGCCATGCGGGCGAGGAACGGCACAGACAGAGGCGTACCCGCGACCGGCGCATCCTGCACCATGATCGGAATCGAGATCGCATCCGAAACGCCGCGATAGAAGTCGTAGATCGCACTCTCCGGCACGCGGAAGGTGGCGCCGTGATAGGGCGGCATCACCATGACCATCGCTGCGCCCTTCTCCTCCGCGCGGCGCGAACGCTCGGCGCAGACGAAGGTCGAGAAATGCGTCGTCGTGACGATCACGGGCACGCGCCCGGCGACATGCTCCAGCACCGTGGTCATGACGAGGTCGCGCTCGTCGTCGGTCAGCACGAACTGCTCGGAGAAATTGGCGAGGATGCAGACGCCATGCGAGCCGGCGTCGATCATGAAATCGATCGCGCGCTTCTGGCCTTCGAGGTCGAGGCGGCCTTCGGCATCGAACACGGTCGGCGCCACCGGGAAGACGCCCTTGTAGAGTTGCCTGTCGGGTTTCTTGGCGGATGTCGTCATCGGCACCTCGTTAGTGATTGTCGCGCGGCACGGGCGAGCCGCTGCGGCCGACCAGGAAATCGAAATCGACGCCGCGATCGGCCTGCAGCACGTGGTCGACATAGAGCTTCTGGTAGCCGCGCGCGGCGTGCGGCTTCGGCGGCGTCCATGCGGCGCGGCGCGCGGCCAGCTCCTCGTCGCTGACATGCAGGTGCAGCGAGCGGGCGTCGACGTCGAGCGTGATCATGTCGCCGTTCTTCACCAGCGCCAAGGGCCCGCCGACGGTCGCCTCGGGCGCGACATGCAGCACCACCGTGCCATAGGCCGTGCCGGACATGCGGGCATCCGAGATGCGGATCATGTCGCGCACGCCCTGGCGCAACAGCTTGGCCGGCAGCGGCATGTTGCCGACCTCGGCCATGCCCGGATAGCCCTTCGGGCCGCAATGCTTCAGCACCATGATGCAGGAGGCATCGATGTCGAGGCTCTCATCATCAACCGCGTCGTGCATCTCCTCGACGCTCTCGAACACCACGGCGCGGCCGGTGTGCTTCATCAACTCAGGCGATGCGGCCGACGGCTTGATGACGGCGCCGTTCGGCGCGAGGTTGCCCTTGAGGATCGCGATCCCCGCCTCCGTCTTGAACGGCGTCTCGAATGGGGTGATGACCTCAGCATTCCAGTTCGGGGCCGCGGCGACGTTCTCCCACAGCGTCTTGCCGTTGACGGTGCGCGCCTCCTTGTGCAGGAGGCCGCGCTCGCCGAGCGCGCGCAGCACCGCCGGCAGGCCGCCGGCATAGTAGAAGTCCTCCATGAGGAAGCGCCCCGACGGCATCAGGTCGACCAGGCAGTGCACGTCCCGGCACAGCCGATCGAAATCAGCGAGGTTCAGCTCGACGCCGACGCGGCCGGCGATTGCGAGCAGATGCACCACGGCATTGGTCGAGCCGCCGATCGCAGCCAGCGTGCGGATCGCATTCTCGAATGCGTCGCGCGTCAGGATGTCGGAGGGCTTGAGGTCTTCGCCGACCATCTCGACAATGCGCCGGCCGGCCATGCGTGCCAACAGATTGCGGCGCGCGTCGGCGGCGGGAATCGCGGCATTCTCCGGCAGGCCGAGCCCGAGCGCTTCCACCATCGAGGCCATGGTGGAAGCCGTTCCCATCGTCATGCAGCTACCCGCCGAGCGGTTCATCGCCGCCTCGGCCTCGTGAAATTCGGCGAGCGTTATCTCGCCGGCGCGCAGCTGCTCGCTCATCGAGATGATGTTGGTGCCGGAGCCGATGATCTGGCCGCGATAGACGCCGCGGAGCTGCGGGCCACCGGAGACGCCGATCGCAGGAAGATCGGCGGACGCCGCGCCCATCAGCAGAGCGGGCGTGGTCTTGTCGCAGCCCATCAGCAGCACGACGCCGTCGAGCGGGTGGGCGCGAATCGCCTCCTCGACATCCATCGAGGCGAGATTGCGGAACAGCATCGCGGTCGGGCGCATCGTCACCTCGCCGAGCGAGGAGACCGGAAACTCCAGCGGATAGCCGCCGGCATCGAGCACGCCCTGACGGACATGCTCGGCGATGACGCGGAAATGCGCGTTGCAGGGCGTCAGCTCGGACCAGGTGTTGCAGATGCCGATGACCGGCCGGCCCTCGAAACGGTCCTGCGGCGTGCCGCTGTTCTTCAGGAACGAGCGATAATAGAAGCCCATCTTGTCCTGGCGGCCGAACCAGGCCTGGCTGCGCAGCGGTTTCTTCTGGTCTTCGTTGCTCATTTCCGGGCCGTCCGTTCGACTGCCAGGGCATGGCGCCGGCGGCCGTTGTAAATGACTTCGATCATCGCAGCCGAAGCAGCCTCCGCATCATGCGCCGCGATCGCGTCGATGATGCGCTGATGCCATGACAGCACCGTCTCGCGATCGGCCGTCTCGACCGGCGCGCTGAGCACGAAGGAGGCGCGCAGCGCCGCCTCGATCACGGCGCCGATCGAGCGCATGAAGGGATTGCCGGAGGCATTGGCCAGCGCGACATGCAGGCTGAGATCGGCCTCGGCGAAGGCGATCGAGGTCGACGGCTCCTGCGTCATCCGCTCCATCGCCGCGCGCATCGCGGCAAGATCATCGTCGCTGCGCCGCTCGGCGGCGAGCGCAGCCGCGCGCGGCTCGACCGCAAGGCGAATCTCTGCGAGGTCGGCAAGAAACCGTTTGTCGATCCCAGCGTCGAGATGCCAGGCGAGCACGTCGGCATCGAACATGTTCCAGTCCGAGCGCTCGCGCACGACGGTGCCGACCCGCGCCTTGGTCGACAGCAGGCCCTTGGCGACCAGCGTCTTGACGCTCTCGCGCAGCACCGGGCGCGACACGCCGAACATCGCTGTCAGTTCGGCATCACCTGGCAACCGCGCACCCTCGGGGTAGCGGCCAGCGATGATGTCGATGCCGATGCTGCGCGCCACTTCTGCGTGGTTGGAATGCGCGCGCCGCGTGGGAATGACGACGATATGCGAGCTCATGGCAGCCTTGAAAAGCTCTGGGATCAGGAGGTGAACGGCGCGATCAGAGCGATCCCCGCTGCGCTGGGCACGCCGATGCCTCCACCGATGCGCGGTCGGAGTCGAGACGGCATGGTCTGCCGGCGATCTCGACCGAGGCCGCACGAAGAGCAAGGAGGATCATTGGCGCCTTCTCCCAAACTTACCCGGAGCCCACGCGACCGATATTCTGGTGCGAGAACACCTCTTGGGCTAGCCTTCGTGGCCAGCGGCGCCGTTATTTCACGGAAAATCAGCTCTGACTAGTCATATTATTTGACTATTTTGCCGCGCCCGGTGTCAGCGATAATTCGACGCGCGTCCACGCCGTCAGGCCGGCCGTAGCGCTGCGGCCTCGCGGGCGCGTTGTTCGATGAGGGTCCAATTGCCGGCCTTGATGTCAGCCGCCGGCGCGACCCAGGAGCCGCCAATCGCAAGCACCTTCTTGTGCGCAAGCCACTGCGCCGCGTTGCCGGCGTTGATACCGCCGGTCGGGCAGAAGCGCGCATTCGGGAACGGCCCTGCCAGCGCATCGATCGCAGCGAGGCCGCCGGCCGGCACCGCAGGGAAGAACTTCACCAGCTCGAAGCCGCGCGTCACGCACGCCATCAGATCGGACGCCGTCTGGATGCCCGGCGCGAAGGGCAGCGCGCCGGCCTTCGCGGCATCCAACAGTTCGACCGACATGCCCGGGCTGATCGCGAAGGCAGCACCAAGCTCCGCGGCACGCTCGTAGTCAGCAGGAGTCAGCACGGTGCCGATGCCAACCACGGCCTCCGGCACCTCGGCCATGATGGCGCGCGCCGCATCCAGGCCGGCCTGCGTGCGCAGGGTGATCTCGACCACGCGCAGGCCGCCCTTCACCAGTGCGCGCGCCAGCGGCACCGCCTGCCCCGCGTCCTCGATCGTGATCACCGGAATCACCGGCGCCAATGCGAACACGTCGCGCAGCCGCGCGGCTGTCTGTTGCGAGCTCATCAGCTCTCTCCTTGTCCAAAGATATCCAGCGGCATGGCGTCGTTCGGGATCACGGCGCCGGGCGCCATGATCACCGCCCCCGCCAGACGATGGCCGACGGCGGCGGCCGCGCGCGGCGCAATGCCCTTGATGCGCGCCGCGAGATAGCCGGCATTGAAGGAATCCCCCGCTGCCGTGGTGTCGACCGGCTGCAGCGCCCGCGGTGGCGGCACATCGAAGATCCCGCCCTTAGCATCGATCAGACAGCCGAGCGCACCGCGCTTGATCACGATCTCAGCGATGCCGAAGGTCTTCAGCCGTGCGAGGCAGACTTGCGCATT
Source organism: Bradyrhizobium sp. STM 3557 (assembly GCF_045571465.1). Taxonomy (NCBI): domain Bacteria; kingdom Pseudomonadati; phylum Pseudomonadota; class Alphaproteobacteria; order Hyphomicrobiales; family Nitrobacteraceae; genus Bradyrhizobium; species Bradyrhizobium sp. STM 3557. Next base: position 2,359,214 of record NZ_CP120697.1, on the reverse strand, counting down.
GGCGTCGCCGAACAGCATCTGCTCGTCCTCGAGCGTGGGCAATGCGAGATCGACCAGCGGCAGGATGGCGCTGAACGCCCGCTGCGCGCTCTCTTTGTCCGCCCAGCCGCGCGGACGGTAGTTGCCATCGAAGGCGACGCGCCCGCCGCGCTGACGCGCGGCAGCCAGCAGCTCGCCCAGCTTCGCCCTGCCCGTCTCGCCGTACAAAGAAAGACTGATGCCGGAGAAATACAACCAGTCGAACCCGGCGAGTCGTTCGAACGTCGCATCGTCGGCGCGATCGAAGAATTCGCGCGCCGGCGCGCGGTCGCGCCAGTAGAGGAAGCTGCGCTCACCTTTGGCGTCGCGCTCGATCATGTAAAGGCCGGGCACGCGGCCCTGCACGCGCAGCACGTGATCGGTCGCGATGCTTTCCGAACGCCACGCCGCCAGCATCGCCTCGCTCAAGGGATCATCGCCAAGCGCGGTGACGTAGGACGTGTCGATGCCGAGCCGCGCCAGATAGAGCGCGGTGTTCAGCGTGTCGCCGCCGAAGCCGCGCCGGAACAGGCCGGCGGACTCTTGCGCGAACTCGACCATGCACTCGCCGATGCAGGCGACTTTCATCGCGGCCCTCATGCGAAGGTGAGCTGGACCTTCATCGACCGCGCGCGGTCGGTGGCGAGCTCGAAGGCCTCGACCGCGCTGTCGAACGGCAGCGAGGCCGAGATCAGCGGCTTGACGTCCAAGAGCCCCTCGCCCATCAGCCGGACCGCAAGCTCGAATTCGCGGTCGAAGCGGAAGGTGCCGCGGATCTGCAGCTCCTTGGCGACAACCGTGTTCAGCGGCAACGTCATCTCGCCGCCGATCCCGACCTGCACGATAATGCCGCCGGGCCGCAGCACGTCGAGCGCGCTGCGCAGCGCCGCCTGATTGCCGGATGCCTCGAACAGCACGTCGAAGCTGCCTTTATCCGCCTTGTAACCATCGAGCGCTCCGGCATCTCTGGCGACGTTGACGACGCGGCTGGCGCCAATTTTGGTTGCGACCGCCAGCGGCGCGTCGGCGACATCGGTGACCACGATCTCGGCCGCGCCGCCGTAGCGCGCGACCACCACCATCAGCGCGCAGATCGGGCCGCAGCCGGTCACCAGCACGCGCTTGCCGAGCAAGGGACCTGCCTGATGCGCGGCGTGCAGGCACACCGACAGCGGCTCGGCCATCGCGGCTTCGGCAAGCGAGAGCGAGGTTGAGATCGGCACAGCCTGCGAGGCATCGACGGTGATGTATTCGCGGAAGCCGCCATGGACATGCGGATTGCGCATCGCGCTGCCGAGAAAGCGCATGTCGAGGCACTGGTTACGCAGGCCCTCGCGGCAATAACGGCAATGGCCGCACGGCAGGCTGGGATTGACCGCAACACGCGTCCCCTCGGTCACATCCGTCACGCCCTCTCCGACTGCGGCAACGATGCCGGAGATCTCGTGGCCCAGCGCCATCGGGTGCTGGATGCGCACGGTGCCGAAGCCGCCGTGATGGTAGTAATGCAAATCGGAGCCGCAGATGCCGCCATTGGCGATGCGGACGCGGACCTGGCCGGCCGCAGGCGGCGTGTCCGGAAAGCTGTCGATCCGCAAATCCTTGGGCGCGTGAATGACGACGGCGCGCATGGCTGATTCCTTCTGCTCAGTCGTTACATCGCGGCGAGCATGCCGCCATCGACATAGATCGTCTGGCCGTTGACGTAAGCCGACGCGTCGGAGGCCAGGAAGATCGCGGCGCCCACCAGCTCGTCCGGATTCCCCCAGCGTTTGGCTGGAACACGCGACATCAGCCAGCTCTGAAACTCGGGATTGCTCATCAGCGCCTGGTTCATGTCCGTCAGCATGTAGCCGGGGCCGATGGCGTTGGCCTGGATGCCGTGCTGCGCCCATTCCACCGCCATCGCGCGGGTCAGGTTGCGGATGCCGCCTTTGGCCGTGGTATAGGGCGCAATCGTGGGCCGCGCCAGCTCGCTGCCGAGCGAGCCGATATTGATGAGCTTGCCGCGGCCGCGCGGGATCATCCGCTTGGCGGCCTCACGGCCGATCACGAAGGCGCTGGTCAGATTGGTCTCGATCACCTTGCGCCATTCGGCCGTGGTGAACTCGACCAGCGGCTTGCGGTGCTGAATGCCGGCGTTGTTGACGAGAATATCGATTGCCACGCCATCGGCATCGAAGCGCTCGAACGCCCGCACGATGGCAGGCTCATCCGTGACGTCGAAGGCGCACGCCTGCGCCTGGTATCCGGCCTCGCGAAACTCGCCGGCGGCAGCCTCGGCGCGCGCCGGATCGGTGCCGTTGATGATGAGCCGCGCGCCGGCCTTGGCAAAACCTTCCGCAATGGCGCGGCCCAGCCCGCGGGACGAGCCGGTCACCAAGGCGGTCTTGCCGGAGAGATCGAAAAGCGAGGTCGACATCGGTTCAACTCACGTCAGGGAATCCGAAACAGGGCTCACCGGTCGCACACTGAGACGCGCATTGTCCAGGGGAGCTGCGCTCTCGTCAGACCGGCAGCCGGTTGATGGCCGCGACCGCGGTCATGACCCCGCGGATCTCGGCGAGGCCCTTGAGACGGCCGACCAGCGGATAGCCGGGATGCGTGCCGCGGCCGACGTCGTCGGCGAGCTCGTGGCCATGGTCGGGGCGGAACGGAATCCGCCAGTCCGGCTCGCCCGCAGCCTTGCGGCGGGCCTGCTCCTTGAGCAGCGTCGTCACGACCGAAACCATGTCGACATCGCCGCGCAGATGCTCCGCCTCCATGAAGGAGCCGTCCAGCATCTTGCTGACGTTGCGCAAATGCACGAAGCGGATATGCGGCGCAAACCGCTCCGCCAACGCCGGAACGTTGTTCTGGCCGCCGGCCCCGAGCGAGCCGGTGCAGAAGGTGATGCCGTTGGCCTCGGACGGATAGGCATCCATGATGAATTGCAGGTCGTCCGCGTTCGAGACCACGCGCGGCAGGCCGAACAGATCGCGCGGCGGATCGTCGGGATGGACGCACAGGCTGACGCCGCACTCCTCCGCCGTCGGCACCACCTCGCGAAGGAAACGCGCATAATTGGAGCGCAGCTCGGCATGGCCGATGCCGTGATATTTTTCCAGCATGCGGCGCAGCCCAGGCACGTCGTAGCGGTCATATGCTCCGGGCAGCCCGGCCATGATCGTGGCGAGCAGACGGTCCTTGTCGGATTCGGACGCCTGCGCCATCCAGGCCTTGGCGCGATCGAGCACGTCGGAGGAGAACTCCGCCTCGGCGCCCGGCCGCTCCAGAATGTAGCAGTCGAACGCGGCGAGCCGGTCGGCATCGAAGCGCAGCGCGGTAGCGCCGCCCGGAAGGCGGAAGGCGAGCTCGGTGCGGGTCCAGTCCAGCACCGGCATGAAATTGTAGCAGACAGTGGTGATGCCGCAGGCGGCGAGATTGCGCAGCGACTGCCGGTAATTCTCGAATAGCGGCGCGAGATCGCCCTCGCCGAGCTTGATCGCCTCCGACACGGGAAGGCTCTCCACCACGCTCCAGCGCAGCCGCAGCGATGAATCCCCTTCGATCATCGCGATGCGCTTGAGGATCTCGTCCTCGCTCCATACCACGCTATAGGGAATGTGATGCAGCGCCGTCACGATGCCGGTTGCGCCGGTCTGACGGACCTGCGGCAAGGTGATGGGATCATCGGGTCCGAACCATCGCCAGGTCTGTTCCATGTCGTCCACCTTCCAATGAGCTGCGTGTCGCCCGCCGCGCGAGCAACGCGCTATGCGTGATCAGCGTCGCCGCCGCGCCCGCCGCGCAAACCCGCCGGACAGCGCGCTGACCGGCTTCATGCCTCGCTGCGGCGGACGGTCAGATCGGAGCGGTCGAATACGGCCGGCAGCAGATCGACGCCGAGCCCCGGCCCTTCCATGGGATAGACGTAACCGTCCTTGATCTCAGGCATCGTCGTGACAAGCTCGTTGTACCAGCCCTTGTAGAAGGCGCGCACCGATTCCTGGATCAGCGTGTTGGGCTGGCTGAATGACATATGCACGGCGGCAATGAAGCCGACCGGACCGATGCAGTCATGCGGCGCAAACGGGCGGTGATAGGTCTCGGCCATCGCCGCGATCTTGCGCCCTTCGGTGAGGCCGCCGGTCCAGCACAGATCGGCCATGACGACGTGCGCCGCATCGCGGTCGAGCATGTCCTTGTACGGATAGCGCGAGCCGAGCGTTTCGCTCGCGGTGACCCAGACATCCGTCGAGCGCGCATATTCGGCCAGCGCCTGCGGCGAGTTCATCCTGATCGGGTCCTCGTACCAGGTCGGCTTGTAGTCCTCGAGCACGCGGGCGATCTGCTTGGCGGTCGGCAGATTCCATAAGCTATGGAATTCGACCATGATCTCCATCCGGTCGCCGACCGTCTTCCTGATCTTCTCGAACGGCTCGACCGCCTTCTTCATCTGCGCTGATGTGATGTAGAGACCGTGGTTCTCCTGCGCTGGCGGATCGAACGGCCAGATCTTCATCGCCGTGATGCCGCTTTCGAGCAGGCTTTCGGCGAGCTGGTCGGCGCGGTTCATGAAACCGTCGAGGTCCTCATAGGGGCTGTCCGTCTCCAGGCTCCAGTTCGACACCGGGCTGATATTGGTCGAGCGCACATAGCGCGTGCCGGCGCAGGTGTTGTAGATGCGCTGCTTGTCGCGACAGAGCCCGCCGAGCATCTGGTGCACCGGCTGGCCGCAGACCTTGCCGAACAAGTCCCACAGCGCGATGTCGATCGCGGAGGCCGCGCGATACTCGACGCCGGTCGAGGACTGCGCCATCGGCAGATTGAGCATGTCGCGATGGATCGCCTCGATCCTTAAGGGGTCGCGCCCGAGCAGGCGGCCGGCGAAGGTGTCGTGAATCTGCGCCTCGACCGCGCCGGCGCCGTAGAACGTCTCGCCCAGCCCGATCAGGCCGCTGTCGGTGTGGATGCGAACCCAGATGACGTTGGCGAACTCCTCCGTGCGCAAGGTCTCGATCGCGGTGATCTTCACGGGACATTCCTCCATTGGCGCGACTTTAAACGCCTGTGTAACAGGCTTTTCGCAGCCATACGCCCTCTTGTAATATATCACAATATGTTTATTGCTGACCAGCGGGCCGCGCGATAGACGCGACCCCGAGGAACCCCAGGGACGCCACATGGCAGCGCGCCGCAAAAGCGCTCTCAAGCTCACGAAGCAGGATGCCGACGACGCACCGCAACATCGGAGCGCCGGCAATCTGTTCGAGGCAGCCTACCTCAAGATCGAGGAGCTGCTGGTCAATTGCAGCCTGAAGCCGGGCCGCTTCCTCACCGTACAGGAGCTGCAGGACCTCACCGGCTTCGGCCGCACGCCGGTGCACAGCGCCGTCAACCGGCTTGCGACCGACACGCTGATCATCATTCGACCGCGCCACGGCCTGCAGATCGCGCCGATCGATCTCGCGCGCGAGCGCCTGCTGCTCGGCTTGCGCCGCGACATGGAGCGCTTCGTCGTCCGTCTCGCCGCCGAGCGCGCCAGCCTCTCGCACCGCAACCAGATGCAGCAGATCGAGCGCGTGCTGCGCGAACGTCGGAACGCGGTGTCGATCGACGAGTTCAACCAGTTCGACCGAAGGATCGATGCGCTGGTGCTCGCCGCCTCCGGCGAGCCGTTCCTGGTGCATACGATGCGACCGCTGCACACGATCTATCGCCGCATCGGCTACATCTATCACCGCCTGCTGCCGGATCACGATCTCACCGGCACGATCGACCGTCACGTCGCCATTCTCAACGCCGTCGCCGGGCAGCGCGCATCCGCCGCGGTCAAGGCCAGCGACACGCTGATGGACTTCATGGACCAGATGTTCGCGGATATGGCCAGCGGCATCGATCCCGGCCTGCTCGACTGCAACATCGAGCCGCTGCCGCTGAGCTGAGCTATCAAGTCAACTTGGAAGGACCCCTCATGAGTACCATCACCGCCAATGATCCGCTGCCGCAGCAGGCGGCTATCAACAGCGCCGTGCGTCATCTGGTGCAGAACTACAGCCCGAAGGGCAATCGTGTCGGCTGGCTGATGATGGCCTCGATCCTGGTCGAGGCCTGGGACCTTTATTCGATCGCTTTCGTGCTGATCTTCGTGCGCGAGCAGTATAATCCGGGACCGCTCGAGCTCGGTCTTGCCGCCGCCGGCACGCAGGGCGGCGCACTGATCGGCGCCCTGCTCGGCGGTTGGATGTCGGACAAGATCGGCCGCCGCTGGATGTTTCTGGGCACCATGACCCTGTTCGTCGTGCTGGCGCTGGCGCAGGCCTTTGTCAGCAACATGACCTGGCTGATCATCATCCGTTTCCTGCTCGGCATTCCGCTCGGCAGCGACATCTCCACCGGCTACACCTACATCATGGAGTCGATGGCGAAGGGCCAGCGCGAGGTGATGGGCAACCGCTGGCAGTTCATGTTCGCGGTCGGCGAAGTCCTGACGCTCGGTGTGATCGCGCTGTTCCTGGTGTTCGACGTCGACCACGAGATCGTGTGGCGCGTCGTGCTCGGCCTCGGCGCGTTGCCGGCGCTGATCATCCTGGTCCTGCGCCATGACGTGCCGGAGACGGCCGTGTGGCTGGTGCAGAAGGGCCGCTTCAAGGAAGCCAAGGCGGTCGCGCAGCAGATGTACAACGACAATCTGGCGATGCTGCCGGATCACGACGTCGTGCTGCCGAAGCCGAACCCGACGGCGTTCATTGCCGATCTGCGCAAGGATCCGGTCCGCTGGCGCGCCACGCTCTACGGCTGGATCGCCTGCTTCGCCCAGGGCAGCGAGTTCTCCACCTTCGGCTTCTATCTGCCGGTGCTGTTCACCATGGTCGGCGTGTCCTCCACGCTCGGCAACAACCTCGTCACCATGGCGCTGTTCTGCCTTGCCGCTGTGTCGGGCTGGGTCGGGCCGATGCTGACGCCCAGAATTGGCCATCGCGGCATCGGCATCGCCGGCTTCGCCATCGTCCTGGTCTCGCTGCTCGTCGCGGCGGCCGCGCTCTACACCGATCACAAATACATCCTGCCGTTCGCCGCAGCCGGCATGCTCTGGGGCCATTACTGGGACGCCTCGAACTGCATGACGATCCCGACCATGGTCGCCAAGCCGGAATATCGCGGCACCGCCAGCGGCTTTGCCTACATGTTCGTGAAGCTGCCGTCGTTCCTGGCGATCTTCCTGTTCCCGTCGCTATTCACCGCGATCGGCCAGGCCAATGCGACGCTGTTCGTGGCGATCTTCCCGCTGATCGGGCTCTTGGCCGCGATCTTCATCCTGCCGGAGGTCTACGGCTACGAGCACGACTAATTGGCCGCACAACAATGGTCATCGCCCGCGAAGGCGGGCGATGACGGAAAGTATATCTCGTCATTGCGAGCGAAGCGACGCGTCGGCCTTAGCGAGTGCGACGGCAGAAGCAATCCAAACTCGTAGCCCGGATGAGCGAAGCGATATCCGGGGCAACTTTAATCACGATACCCGCATATCGCTACGCTCATGCGGGCTACGTCCCGGCGCGGGATCTACTATGCCGGGCCAAAACCGCCCAAGATCAGGGCATGCATCGTGCGGCAGCCCGACTGCTACAGCAGCTTCGCGCCAAAATTCTGTTCCGGGTCCATGTCGGCGACAAGCCGCCCCGTCGGCTTTGCGGCCTCGCCGCCGCTGCGTGCCAGGAATTGTCCGGAGCCGGGCTGCACCGACAGCTTGCCATCATCGACGATGACGCGGCCGCGCGAGAGCACCGTGGTCGGCCAGCCCTGCAACGAACGGCCGGCGAACGGCGTATAGCCGACGCGGTCATGCATCATCTCGTCGGTGATGGTGACGCGTCTCAATGGATCCCAGACCGCGATGTCGGCATCCGCGCCGACCGCGACCGAGCCCTTCTTCGGATGCAGATTGTAGATCTTGGCTGGCGCCGTCGAGGTCAGCTCGACGAACTTGTTGAGGCCCAGCCTTCCCTTCGACACCATCGCATCGAACAGCAGCGGTAGCCGTAGCTCCAGCCCCGGCAGGCCGTTGGCGATCTGCTTGAAGTTCGGATTGGGGCCGGCGCGCAGCTTGCCGGTCTCGTCGAAGCGATAAGGTGCGTGGTCGGAGGAGATGGTCTGGAGATCGCCCAGCGACAGCGCCGTCCACAACGCCTCCTGGTCAGCGGCGCGCCGCGGTGGCGGGCTGCACATCCATTTCGCGCCTTCGACGCCTACCTTGTCGAGATCGTCCGCGGTCAGAAACAGATATTGCGGGCAGGTCTCGGCGAACACTTTGTGGCCCTGCCCGCGCGCATCGCGGATCACCTTGGCACCTTCCGCAGTCGAGACATGGAAAATCATGATCGGCTGGTCGATCAGCGCGGCCATGCCGATCAGCCGGTTGAAGGCCTCCGCCTCGGAGAAGCGCGCGTGGCTGATGGCGTGGTATTTCGGATGGGCGTAGCCGCGCGCGAGCAGCCGCTTCACCATCCAGGAGATGATGCCGTGGTTCTCGGCATGCGCGCACAGCATCGCGCCGCCCTCGCGCGCAGCAAGAAGGATGTCGAGCAACGGCTCGTCGTCGATCTTGAGCAGATCATAGGTCATGAAGATCTTGATCGAGCCATGGCCCCGCTTCATCAGCGCAGGGAGGTCCTGCTCCAGCGTCTCCTTGGTCGGATCGGCGATGATCATGTGGAAGGCGTAATCGATCACGGCGCCCTTGCGCGCGAGCGCGTGATAATCCTCCACCACCTGCGGCAGCTTCATTCCGACGTGCTGGGCGGCAAAGGAGATCACCGAGGTGGTGCCGCCGAACGCCGCCGAGGTCGTCGCGCTCTCGAAGGTATCCGCATTGACAATGCCGGCTGCCGACAGTTGCTCGATGTGGCAATGGCTGTCGACGCCGCCGGGCAGCACCAGCCTGCCACGCGCATCGATCTCGCGCTTGGCGGGCCCGAGCCCGCGACCGATCGCGGCGATGGTCTCGCCTGCGATGGCAACATCGGCTTCGAACACATCGGTCGTGGTGGCGACACGCCCTCCCCGGATGATCAGATCGTAAGCGGGGTCGGTCATGATGGTCTCCTGAAGTTCAGTTGTATGGAACGTCGGCGCGGCGCACGCAATGCAACCTCGCCCGCTTGCGGGGAGAGGTCGGATTGCATCGCCAGATGCAATCCGGGTGAGGGGGTACAGGTCTCACTACTCGCACCATTCGTGCGTCTGCCCCTCACCCCAACCCTCTCCCCGTGAAGGACGGGGAGAGGGAGCTCACCGCCAACGTCGTTACAGTTGTGGTTCATGTTTAGATTCTCTAACCGCTCATCAACGCGGCGCATGGAGCACCGGCCGTGGCCGCGTGAACGAGGGCCGGCCGCGCTTGAGACCCCAGAGCGGATGCGCGAGGGTCGAGACAGCCTCGGCCGGATCATGCGCATCGAGACAGACGAGATCGGCAACACCACCGATCCTCATGCCGTAGTCATCCAGGCGCATCAGCCGCGCCGCATCGCTCGTGATCATGTCGAGGCAACCGGCGAGATGATCCGGGCGGGAGACGTGACAAACATTGGCATAGAGATTGGCCATGCGGACCAGCGAGCCGTCGCCATAGGGCGTGAACGGGTTCAGCACATTGTTGGTCGAGATCGAGCAGGTCACGCCCGCCGCGCGCAAGGGCTCGAGCGGCACCACGCCCCGCGGGATCGCATGATCCTGCCGCCGGCCCATCAGATGCAGATCGGTCGAGGGCAGCACGGTGACGGCCACGCCGGCATTGGCAAGCTGCTTCGCGATCGCGTTGAAACGCTCAGGAGGCAACAACGACATTTGCGTGACATGGCCGACGGCGACCCGTCCGCCCCAGCCATATTCCTCGGTCTTGCGGCAGACATATTCGATCTGCATGTTGTCGAGCGTCTCGGCGAGGTCGAGATGCATGTCGATCTCGGCGTCGAAATCGCGCGCGATCGCAAAGATGCGGTCGATCTGCGCCTGCGGATCGGCATCGAAATAAGGTGCGGCGCCGATCGTGCGTGCGCCCCTGCGCAGGCCCTCGATCAGAAGCTCTTCGGTGCCGGGATAGTTGGTAAGCCCTTCCTGTGGAAACACGCAGAGCTCGAGATCGACGGCCCAGGCATAGTCGCGCTTCAACTGCTCGATCGCATCATAGCCGATCATGCCGATGCCGGGATCAAGCTCGACATGGGTGCGCATGCGCATCGTGCCGTGGCTGATGCAGCGCTCGATCGTCCGCTTCGCCCGCGCATAGACGTCATCCACCGCGAAGTTGCGCTTGGCCGCCGCCGTCTCGCGTACCGCTTCCGCGACGGTGCCTTCCGCGATGCGGCAGCGATCGAGAATGCAGGTTTTGTCGAGATGGATATGGGTTTCGATCAGGCCAGGCACGACAAGACAGCCTCCAACATCGCGTGCGGGCGCATCCGCCTGCAACGACGCTTCGATCGCCACGATAGTGCCGTTGGCGATGCCGATATCGGCATGGCGAAGCTCGCCCCGCTCGGACAGGCTGGCGTCGCGAATGATCAGATCCATCGGTCGAAACCCATCGAAGCATGAACGGGCGTAGGCGGCCCGCTCACGAAGCCACGAGAAAAAGCAAATGCTATGCCATCGGCGTCACCGGAGTACTACGCAATCGTCATCACTTTGTTCAGGAAATTGAAAGGCTGCGCGGCCGCCGCGGGCCAACCATTTGCCTGCGAACGAAGTTGTTTTCGCACCTGCGTGACCGCCGCAGCGTGGCCCGATACCCTTGTTTTCCACAAGAATGCTGCTATATTGCTGTATGGAAACTATTTGCTCTTCCCGATCAGGCCCGTCGTTTCGGCGGGCCGTTGCTGTTTTGGGGGAAGCTCTTCTAGGGGCTCTGCAATGACGCGCTCCAACCGTACAGATCACATCCGGCTGACGTCGCATCCGGTGCCGGGAGCCAAGCATAATTTCCCGCTGCAATGGGGCGCTGCAACGGCGCGCGAGCGTGGGCCGATCATCGGCACCGTGTCACGGCCGCAGGACCGCAACGTGATCGGCAGCCATGGCGGCTCCTATACCGTCTACCGTGCCCTCGCCGTCTCTTCCGGCGCGCTCGACCCGATCCGCCGTCCCGACCTCACCAACACCCACCCGGCCGCGACCATCGGCCCCTTCCCGCAATGGACCGACCCGGCCAAGATCGTCGCGCTCGATCCGTGGGGCCATCTGGTCGCCGAGAATTTCCGCACCGAGATCGCGGAAGGCATCGACATCCGGCCGACGATCGCCGTCACCAAAGCGCGGCTCGACCTGCCCGAGCTTCACGCAGCGCTGGCCGCCAAGCGCATCTCAGCCGATGGCGACGTGGTCCATGCCAATGGCAGCGTCTCGGTGACGAAGATCGCGATCGACCCGGTCTGGTATCTGCCCGGTGTCGCGCAGCGCTTCGGCACCAGCGAGACCAATCTGCGCCGCGGCTTGTTCGAGCAGACCGGCGGCATGTACCCGGAGCTGGTGACGCGGCCGGACCTGCAGGTATTCCTGCCGCCGATCGGCGGCACCACAGTCTATCTGTTCGGCGACGTCGACAACTTGCCTGACCCGCGCACGAAGATCACCTGCCGCGTGCATGACGAATGCAACGGCTCCGACGTGTTCGGCTCCGACATCTGCACCTGCCGGCCCTATCTGATCCATGGCATCGAAGAATGCGTGCGCGCAGGGCAGACCGGCGGTCTCGGCATCATCGTCTACAACCGCAAAGAGGGCCGCGCACTCGGCGAGGTCACTAAATTCCTGGTCTACAATGCGCGCAAGCGGCAGGAGGACGGCGACGCTGCGGCCGCCTATTTCGAGCGCACCGAATGCGTCGCCGGCGTGCAGGATGCCCGCTTCCAGCAATTGATGCCGGACGTGATCCACTGGCTCGGCATCACCAGGATCGACCGCTTCATCTCGATGAGCGACATGAAGCACGACGCTCTGGTCGGCCAGGGCGTCGAGATCGTCGAGCGCGTGCCGATCCCGGATGAGCTGATCCCGGCCGATGCGCATGTCGAGATCGCCGCCAAGAAAGCCGCCGGCTATTTCTCGCTGGAGCCGCAGAAGCCCGACGCGCTCGGCGACACCGTCGGGCGCTCCCTGGAAAAATACTGACGCGAGATGGTCGGGGTAGTTTCGCTTCTGTCGGCAAAGGCGGTGCGCGAGCGGGCGCACAAATTGCTTGCGCTCGGCCTCGAGGACAGGCTGCCGCAATTTCGCGTTGATCTGGCAAGACTGGGTGCTGTCGCTGATCTCGTGCTCGAGGTGACACAACAGGCCTATCCGACTGGGGACATTCCCTTCCATTCGCGCTGGCGTCACTTCGTCATTGGCGGCGCCGATCGTTGGGCTGCAATCGCCGATCGCGTGACATGGCCTGACGCGGCAGCGCGCGCCCGCGCCGAATTCGATCTTGCGATCGTAAGCGTGCTGCTCGATGCCGGCGCCGGGCCGGCGTGGCGCTATCACGATGTGGCCACCGGCACGCGCATCGGCCGCTCCGAGGGGCTGGCGCTCGCCAGCCTCGATATGTTTGCGCACGGTGCGTTTTCCAGCCACGTCGGCGAGCAGCTGCGCGTCGATGCGGAGAAGCTGGCGCGGTTGTCGGTCGGCGATCTCGAACGAGCCTTTCAGGTCAGCGCGGATAATCCCTTGGTCGGTCTTGAAGGCCGAGTCGCGCTGTTGCGCCAGCTTGGTGAACTGATTGTGCGCAAGCCTGGTGTGTTCGCGACCAAGGATGCAGCCCGCCCCGCCGGTCTGTTCGATCATCTCCTCGCGCGCACGGAGAAGAGCCGCATCGCAGCCGCAACGATCCTGTCCGAGCTCCTGATCCAGCTCGGGCCGATCTGGCCCTCGCGCATCACGCTCGGCGGCGTCGCGCTCGGCGATTGCTGGCGACATCCGGCGCTGGTGACCGAAGACGAAACAAGCGGGCTGGTGCCGCTGCACAAGCTGTCGCAATGGATGACCTATTCGCTGATCGAGCCGCTGCAGCGCGCCGGCGTCGCGGTCGTCGATATCGACGGGCTCACAGGCTTGGCCGAATATCGCAATGGCGGGCTGTTCGTCGACGGCGGCGTGCTGAGCTTGCGCGATGCCGGCGATGCCGCGCGCGCGCATGCGGTGGATTCGCCGCTGGTGGTGGAATGGCGCGCGCTGACGGTGGCCCTGCTCGATCGCCTCGCTGGTGTGATCCGGCAGCGGCTCGGCCGGGATGCCGAGAGCCTGCCGCTGGCCAAAATTCTTGAAGGCGGCACCTGGGCAGCGGGGCGCCAGCTCGCCTTCGAGCGGCGCCCTGACGGCTCGCCGCCGCTGAAGGTGATCAGCGATGGCACGGTGTTTTAGCCATGGTCACCAAGCGTTGAGCTGGATCTCAGGGACCGTCATTGCGAGCGAAGCGAAGCAATCCGGAATCAGGAAGGAAGTCTGGATAGCTTCGTCGCTATCGCTCCTCGCAATGACGAACGAGCATAGGGGACAAGAATGATGGAAGGCGTCACGGTTGTCGATCATCCGCTGGTCCAGCACAAGCTGACGCTGCTCCGCGACAAGTCGATCTCGACCAAATCGTTCCGGGAGCTCTTGAAGGAGATCGGCATGCTCCTGTGCTACGAGGTCACGCGCGACCTGCCGCTGACCGAGGTTCAAATCGAGACCCCGCTCGCGCACATGCAGTCGGCCAGGATCGCCGGCAAGAAACTCGTCTTCGTGCCGGTGCTGCGCGCCGGTGTCACCTTTGTCGACGGCATGCTCGATCTGGTGCCGACCGCGCGCGTCGCCCATATCGGGCTGTATCGCGAGCCGCAGAGCTTCGCCGCCGTGGAATATTTCTTCAAGGCGCCCTCCGACCTCGGCGAGCGGCTTGCGGTCGTCGTCTCGCCGGTGCTGGCGACCGGCAACACCGCGGTGGCTGCGATCGATCGCCTGAAGGAGCGCGGCGCCAAGGACATCCGCATGGTCAACATGATCGCTGCGCCTGAAGGCGTCGAGCGCGTCCGCGGCCTGCATCCGGACGTGCCGATCTGGACCGCCGCGATCGACGAGGGACTCGACGCCAACGCCTTCATCGTGCCCGGCCTCGGCGACGCCGGCGACCGCGCCTACGGCACGCGCTGATAGATCACGCGCTGATAGATCACGAAAGCGCGTCATCGCGGGCGGCGCGATGAGAGCCGCGGCGTCTTGACGTCCTCTGCGATGGCCTCGGCCGGCGGCGGATTCTTGGCAATGTCCTCCCAGAAATCGAGGTAGAGCTTCGTCATCCGGATGCCAAGGAACAGTGGCGCCATGCGCCGGTTCCGTCCCATCCGCGGCAGATTTTTTTGCTCGATCTGCGCATAGGTCGAAAGCCGCTCCCGCGCCAGCCGCGCTTGGTGTCGTGCGAGCTTCACCAGATCCTGCTCGCTCATGAACTCGCTGAAGAAGAGCTGCAGCACCGCCGTGTCACGCAGTTCGTATAGCTCGTCTGGCGACGTCTTCAGCCAGCGCTTCAGCGCGGCATCACCTTTGCGCGTCAGCCTGTAGAGCTTGCGGCGCCGCCCGCCTTCCTCGGTCTTGCGCGACAGCAAGCCCGCTTCGACCAACCGGTCCGGCTCGCCATAGAGCTGCGAGTGCGGAAACGGCCAGAAATAGCTGACAGAGCGGCTGATCGCCTTCTTGAGATCATAGGGCGTCGACGGGCCGCGCAACCCGATCAGGCCGAGCACGAGACATGAGACCGGGGTGAGGCGGACGGCGTCGTGAGCGTCGACGGTAAAATCGTGATTGGACATAGTCCGATTCATACCATACGTTTTAGACTGTCAGCCATGTGAATTCGAGGTGCGTGATGCCCGATCTGATGAGCTTTTCGGATCCGTTGTCGTATCAGGCTGCCGACCGATCCGAGCCGATCCTGGATCTTGCGATCGGCGATGTCCTGCGGAACGCAGCCGCCAGCTGGCCGGACCGGACAGCACTCGCGGATGGCAGCGCGGACGGCCCGCGCCGTCGCTGGACCTTCACGGAGCTGCTTCGCGATGCCGAGGCCGTAGCCCGCGCGCTGCTCGCCAGGTTCGCGCCGGGCGAGCACGTCGCCATCTGGGCGGCCAACCAGCCGGAGTGGGTCTTGATCGAGTTCGGCGCGGCACTCGCCGGGCTCACGCTCGTCACCGTGAATCCTGCCTACTTGCGCGATGAGCTCACCTTCGTGTTGAAGCAGTCGCAGGCATGTGGCGTCATCGTTCAGGACAGCTATCGCGGCCGCGATCTCGTCGCGGTCGTCGATGAGGCCAGCGGTGGCCTGCCGCAGCTCCGTGAGATCATCCCGCTCTCGACCTGGCCGGCCTTCGTCGCAAGCGCTGCGGCGCCTCCTGCACTTCCCGCCGTGTCGTGCAACGAGGTCGCGCAGATCCAATACACGTCCGGCACGACCGGTGCGCCGAAAGGCGCGCGCCTCACCCATCGCAACCTCGCGAACAATGCGCGGTTCTTTGCAGGGATGATCGGCGCAGGCGACCACGATGTCTGGATCAATCCAATGCCGATGTTTCACACCGCCGGCTGCAGCCTCATCACGCTGGGGGCGCTACAGACCGGTGGCACCCACGTGCTGCCCCCCGGCTTCGACGCCGATCTGATGCTGCGCCTGATCGCGCAGGAGCGTGGAACAATCTCGGGCGGCGTTCCAACCATGCTCAGTCGCATGCTGGATTCGCCGGCGATCGCCGAACACGATTTGTCAACTTGGCGCCTGGTCATGATCGGCGGCGCGCCGGTTGCGCCGGAGCTCGTGCGCCGCGCGCAAGCACGCGGCCTCAAGGTGACGATCGGCTTCGGCCAGACCGAGGCCTCGCCCTATGTCACTCACACGCTGCCCGATGATCCCCATCCCGACTGGATCTCCACCGTGGGCCGGCCGATGCCGCAGACCGAGATCAAGATCGCCGATCCCGACAGTGGCGAGACCATGCCGCGCGGCCAGATCGGCGAGATCTGCGCCCGCGGTTATTCCGTCATGAAGGACTATTTCAACGACCCGCAAGGCACTGCGTCGGCCATCGATGCCGAGGGCTGGCTGCACACAGGCGATCTCGGCAGTCTCGATGAATACGGATATTGCCGTGTCCAGGGTCGCCGACGAGATATGATCATCCGCGGCGGCGAAAACATCTATCCGCGCGAGATCGAAGATGCGCTGCACACCCATCCGGCGATCCTCGACGCAGCGGTGGTCGGCATCCCCGATGCCGATTGGGGCGAGGTGCCGGTTGGCTTCGTCATCTTGAAGCCCGGCCAGCGCGAGGATGCTGATGAGCTGACGCAGTACTGCCGGGCGCGGCTTGCTTCCTACAAGGTGCCGCGAACCTGGCGCTTCGTTGCGCAGTTCCCGCAGACGGCATCGGGCAAAATCCAGAAATTCAAGCTGCGCGATGATTATCTCCGTGGCGACGCCGCTTGATCAGCCCGCGAACGCCGCCTGCGCCTCCGGCAGCGCCCAGATCTTCTCGATTGCCGCAGTGCCGGCGGTCATGATCGCGGCCTCGTCGCCGTGCAGATAGCGGCCGCCATGAACCAACAGGCGACCGTCGACCATCACCTGGTCGATGTTGGCGCGGTTGGCGAGCGCGATCAGCGCACGACGCGGATCGAACAGCGGCTGCAGATGCGGATGCGTCATGTCCACCACGGTGAGGTCGGCGGTGGCGTCAGGCACCAGTGCGCCGAGATCGGACCGGTTGATCAGCTCGGCCGCGGTCGCGGTCACCGCCTCGATCAGCTCCGGTGCCGATGCCACCTCCGCATTGCCCGAAGCGATCTTCGAGATCAAGGAGGCTGCGTTGAGCTCGCCGAGCAGATCCATGTTGTAGCCGTCGGTGCCGACCGCGGTGCGCACACCATGGGAGGCGAAGCGGCCAAACGCGGCGGTGACGCCGGCGCGGGCGAACACGCGCGGGCAGTTCAGCACCGCAGCCCTGCGCGCCGCCATCAGCTTCAGATCGGCATCGGTCGAAGCATGGCAGTGCGCGGCCAGGAGGTCGGGGCCGAGCACGCCGAGCCAATCGAGATATTCCGCCGGCGTCCGGCCGTCGTAACGCTGCGCGATGGTCGCCAGCTCGCCTTGGCTCTGCGCCATGTGGATCGTGATCGGCACGCCAAGCTCGCGGGCGCGCACGGTCGCTGCGCGCAACAGATCAGGACCGCAGGTGTCCGTGGCATGCGGGCTCATCGCAAGCGAGATGCGGCCATCGCCCCGCCCGTTCCAGCGCTGATACAGCGCATTCCAGGTGTTCATGTCGGACTGGCCGTCATCGCCGGCGTAGTGCACCACGCCGTGGCTATCGGCCCTGGCATCTGAGGTCGAGAACAGATAAGGCGCGCCGTAGAAGCGCATCCCCATCTCTTCGGCCGCATCGAACATCTCGGGAATGGTGTTGCGGAACGGCTCCATCACTGTCGTGGCGCCACCCTTCATCAGCTGCAGCATGCCCATGCGCGCGACAGCCAGCCGTTCCGCAGGCGACAGGATCTCGGCGCCGCGCTTGGTCAGTGGCAGCAGCACCGTATAGACGATGCTCTTGTTGCTGCGGCGGCCATTGCCGTCCTCGGTCAGGCTGCGCGCGATCGCCTCGCTGAAGACGTGATTGTGCAGATTGAGGAGTCCCGGAAGAATGAAACGGCCGGGGCGGTCGAACACCTCGTCGGCCGAGGGCTTGTGAGGCGTGATCGCGGCGATGCGCTTGCCCTCGACCAGCACCCAATGATCGCGCAACACGTGCTGCGCGCCGTCCTTGCGGGTCAGCACATAGCTGCCGAAGATCGCAATCGTGGTCATGCGGGCCTCACATTCCAGAACACGGCGGTGCCGTCGAGGATTCCCGTGATGCTCTTGCGGTACGCCGTCGGCTGCTTGTACTGGCCGATCGGGTAATAGGGAACTTCCTCGAAGGCCAGCGCCTGGATCTCGCGGCAGATGCGCTGCTGCTCGGCAAGCGTAGGCGCCGCCAGCCATTGCGCACGCAGCGCGCCCATCTTCTCGCTTTTGTACCAGCCGGCGACCGCACCCTCGCCGCGAAGGTTGGTATTAGCAGCCGGATTGAGCCAGTCGATGCCCTGCCAATTGCCGACCGCCGCGCTCCAGCCACCCTGCTCGACAGGCTCCTTCTTGAGCTGCCGCTGCAGCACGGCCGCGAAGTCGAGCGCCGTATATGCCACGTTCATGCCGGCCCGCCGCAGCATGTCGGCCGCGACCTCGCCAAGCGGCTTCTGCGCCGCCGAGTTGGCGGGCACCAGCAGCACGACTTTCTCGCCGTTGTAGCCGGCAGCCTTGAGGTCGGCCTGCACCTTCGCCATGTCACGGGGACCGCGGAACACATCCAGCCCGACATCGCTCGCCATCGGCGTGTCGGGTGCGAAGAAGCCGATCGGCGCATATTGATAGGCCGGATCGCTGCCGGCCACAGCAGTCATGAAGGCAACCTGATCGATCGCCCCAAATAGCGCGCGGCGGATCGCGGGATTGTCGAACGGCGGCTGCAGATGGTTGACGCGCATCATGCAGGTGTAGCCGCGCGGATCGAGCACACGGATCGCGATGTCGTCTTCGGTCTTCAATATAGGCAAGAGATCGTGCGGCGTGGTCTCCTGCCAGTCCTGCTCGTCGGTGCGCAGCGCCGCCGCCGCGGTGCCGGCATCCGGCATCGTGGTCCAGACCACGCGGTCGTAGTGCACGACCTTTGGACCGGCGGTCCAATCAGGCTTGCCACCGTCCTTACCCCCTTGGCGCGGCTGGTATTGCTCGAACCGCGCATAGACGTTGCGGACGCCCTGCACGCGCTCATCCTTCATGAAGCGGAAGGGGCCGCTGCCGATCACCTCGTTCAGCGGCTTCATGGCATCCTGGTTTGCCAGCCGCTCGGGCATCATGAAGGCCGGCTGCACCGCGGCCTTGCCGAGGGCCTGCCGCAGCAGCGGAAACGGCCGCTTCAGGCGAAAGCGGATGGTCCTGTCGTCGGGCGCGACGAGCTCGTCGGTCGCCGCCATCAGCTCGGCGCCAAAGCCGTCGCGGCCGGCCCAGCGCTTGATGCTGGCAACACAGTCGCGCGCCAGCACCTGCTCGCCGTCGTGCCAGAACAGCCCGTTGCGCAGAGTCAGATCCCATTGCTTGCCGTCATTGGAGACGGCATCGCCGGCGACCATTTGCGGCGAGACGTCGAGCGCGGCATTCATGCCGTAGAGCGTGTCATAGACCATGAAGCCATGGTTGCGCGACACCTGCGCCGTCGAGAAGATCGGATCGACGAAGGCGAGATCGATCACCGGGATGAAGCGCAATGTCGTCTGCGCCTCGGCCCGGACAAGGCTCGGCATCGACAGCGTAGAAAGACCTGCAGCGGCACCGAGAAACGAGCGGCGCGAAATCGGCATCGAAACTCCTTAGCGCTTGGCTTCCGTCTCGTGGCGCTGATAGTTCGCCGCGATCTCGGCACCCGTGGCGATCCAGACGTCGGAGCAGGACTTGGCGTAGTTGAGGAACTCGCGCAGCAGGCGGAAGCGCATCGGCCGGCCCGAGACTTGCGGATGCAGCACGGTCGTGACCATCGCGCCCCAATCCCTGGTCTCGTCGAGCTCGTCCTTCCATAGCGAGAGCACATGCTCTTTGGGGAAGATCGAGCGTGGCGAGAAGCGCGCCGATAGGCCATGCATCCAGTCGTCATAGCTCGCCGTGACCGGCAGCTCGATCGTGCCCGGCTTGCCATCGGCAAGGCGATGGCGATAGGGTCGCACGTCGTCGCGGAACGACGAGGTGTAGACGATGCCGTGACTGACCAGCGAGACCCGCAGCTCCTCGGTGAACTCACCGAACGGCGCGCGATAGCCGATCGGCTTGATGCCGAGGTGGCGCTTGATGGCGTCAAAGCCGCGCTCCAGCTCCTCCTCGATATGTGGATCGCCGGGATCGGGCAGCAGATGGTGATAGCCGTGATGGCCGATCTCATGGCCGGCCTTCACGACCGCCTCCGCCATCGCCGGATGCGCATCGACCGCCCAGCCGGTGATGAAGAACGTTGCCTTCAGATCGAGGTCGGCGAGCAGCTCCAAGAGCTTCGGCATGCCGACGCGCGCCTCGAACCCGCCATAGCTCATCGTGATCAGCCGCGCCGCATGCGCCGGGTCCTTGGAGGTCCAGGCACTCTCGGCATCGATGTCGAACGACAGGAACATCGCGGCCTTGTACGGCGCTGGCCACGGATACACGGGCGCCGGCGGCGCGGTGTTGGCAGGGATCAGCGGAATGCGAGCGAGCGCCTTACTGTCCGGCATTGATCGTCACCTTCTCGATTCCGTTCTCGGAGAGCTTCCACTTCCCCAGCAGCGTCTTGTAGGTGCCATCGGCGATCAGCGCCTCCAGCGCCTCTCGCAGAGCCTGCTGCAGTTCGGTCGCCTTCACGGGCACCGCAAGTCCCGTATATTGTGTCGCGAGCATCTCGCCGATCGGCGTATAGGCGTTCGGCTCCTGATCCATGATGTAGGGCAGCGTCTCGTTGCCCTGCACGGCGGCATCGATACGGCCCTGCTTCAGCTGCGTGCGGGCATCGGCCGAGCCTTCGGTGCCGACGAACTGGATCGGGCTGCCGCCGCAATGCGCTTCGCTCCAGGCCGCGATGTCCTTCGGGAACATGGTGCGCCGGGAGGCGCCGACGCGTCTGCCGCACAGCGCCATCGGCTCCTTGAACTCGGCCGCGCGCGAGGTCTGCACGAAGAACCGCGGGCCGCTGCGCAAATAATCGACGAAGGTCGCGGCGTCCTGCCGGCTCTTGATGTCGGTCATGCCGGACAGGGCCGCATCGAAACGCTGCGTCGTGAGTCCCGGCATCAGCTGGTCGAAGCTCGTCTCCTGCCAGGTGATCTTGATGCCGAGCTTCTTGCCCAAGGCCTCGCCGAGATCGATATCGAAGCCGGTCAGCGTGCTGGTCGCGGGATCCTTGAACTCCATCGGCGGATAGTTCGGCACGACAGCGATCTTAAGGCCGTTCTGCTTGATCTCGGTCGGCAGCTCCACTGAGAGAGCCGGACCGGTGAGCGCGGTGACGAGCAGCGCGGCTAGTGCAAACATGTTCGATCGCATCGATCCTCCTTCAAACTTCCGCAGCCAGAAAGGCGCGGGTGCGCGCCTCGCGTGGCGCAGTCAGCACGTCCTTGGCCGGGCCCGCCTCGACGATCGCACCCTGGTCCATGTAAACGACGCGGTCCGCGACTTCGCGCGCAAAGCCAAGCTCATGCGTCACCACCAGCATGGTCATACCGCTCGTCGCGAGCTCTTTCATGACGGTGAGCACTTCGCCGACCAGCTCCGGATCGAGCGCCGAGGTCGGCTCGTCGAACAGCACCAGCTCCGGCTTCATGGCGAGCGCCCGCGCGATCGCGACGCGCTGCTGCTGGCCGCCGGAGAGCTGCGAGGGATAGGAATGGGCCTTCTCCGCAAGCCCGACCCGGCGCAGCAGCTCCATCGCCTCGAACCTCGCCTCGGATGCCTTGCGCTTCTGCACCTGCACCGGGCCTTCGATGACGTTTTCCAATGCTGTCATGTGCGGGAACAGATTGAAGCGCTGGAACACCATTCCGCATTTCAGCCGCTGCCGCGCGATCTCGACCTCGCTTAGTCGATGCAGCTTGCCGCCCTGCTTGCGCATTCCCAAGAGCTCGCCGTCGAGCCAGATGCCGCCGCTATCGATGGAAGTGAGTTGGTTGACGCAGCGGAGCAGCGTGGTCTTGCCGGAGCCGGATTGGCCGATCAGGCAGACCACCTCGCCCGGCCAGATGTCGAGCGAGACCTGCTTCAGCGCGTGGAACTCGCCAAAGCTCTTGCTGACCTTTCGGATCGCGACCAGCGGTGTCTTCATCGACCGCCCCGCGCGATGCCGCGTGCAAAGCGGCGTTCGAGCAGCATCTGCAGGGGCGTGAGGATCGAGACCACCAGCAGATACCAGAGGCCGGCGACGATCAGGAGCTCGATGACGCGCGAATTGGCGTAGTAGATGTTCTCGGCCGAGTGCAGCACCTCGGGATATTGGATCACGCTGGCGAGCGAGGTCGCCTTGACCAGCCCGATGAACTCGTTGCCGAGCGGCGGCAGCACCACGCGCATCGCCTGTGGCAAAATGATCCGACGGAGCGCCTGCAGGCGGCCCATGCCGATCGCCTGCGCCGCCTCGTATTGCCCGATGTCGACCGACAACAACCCGGCGCGCATCACCTCCGATGTATAGGCGCCCTGGTTGATGCCGAGCCCCAGCAGCGCCGCGAAGAACGGAGTCATCAGGTCGACGGCGCGCGCGGTCCAGACGCCGGGAATGCCGATGGTCGGAAACACCAGCGCGAGGTTGAACCACAGCAGCAGCTGCAGGATCAGCGGCGTGCCGCGAAACAGCCAGGTGTAGCCGCTCGCGACCGACTTCAGCACCGGATTGGGCGAGAGCCGCATGATCGCAACGATGATGCCGAGCACGATGCCAAGCGCCATTGCCAGCACCGCCATCACCATGGTGTTGACGATGCCCCGCATGATGACGGGCGCGGTCAGGAAGCGGCCGACATAGCTCCACTCGATCTGGCCCTGCGCGAAGGCGCGGCCGATCGCCAGCAACACGAGGACAAGGACGGCCGCGGTGAGCCAGCGCCCCCAATGCGGCTCGCGCGCGACTCTCAGCGAGGAAAGATCGGGAAAGCCCTCGGCCACGGCCGGCGCGTCACTCATTGCGGCGCCGCGTTCAAGAGCGGCTCGCGCACCGCGTTGGCGCCCAGCCCCCATTTATCGAGGATCGCCTTGTAGCTGCCGTCGGCGATCATCGCCTTCAGTTCGGAAGTTACCACCTCGCGAAAAGCGGCATCATCCTTGCGAAACATGATTCCCTGGTAGCCGATCGAGATCGACTCGCCGACGATGCGATACTTGCCGGCCTCCTGCGCTTGCGCGTAGGGCAAGGTCTCGCTGCCCTGGACCGCTGCATCAATGCGGCCCTGCTTCAGCTGGTTGCGCACGTCGATCGAGTTCTCGCCCGGAACATATTGCGCGGCCGGTTTGCCGGCTCCCTCGCAGGCATGCCTGCTCCACTTCTCGATTTCGGCCGGGAAGCTGGTTGAGCGCGTGGTGCCGATCTTCTTGCCGCACAGATCGGTCGCGATCTTGGCCTCGTTCCCCGCCAGCACGAAGAATTGCGGACCAGTGACCAGATAGTCGACGAAATCGGCGGTCTCGCGCCGCGACGCGCGGTCGGAAATGCCCGAGATGATGAAATCCGCGCGCTTGGTCTGCAGCGCCGGGATCAGCTCGGCGAACGCCGTCTCGCTCCAGACGATCTTGAGATTGAGGCGCTTGGCGAGCTCGCTCGCAAGATCGATGTCCAGACCAACCAGCTGGTTGGACGCGGGATCGCGATACTCCATCGGCGCATAGGTCGAGTTGACGGTGAGGTGCAGGGCACCGGCCTGCTTGATCGCATCCGGCAGCTCGGCCGCCTGCGCGGACGCAAGCGAAGCAAGCACGAGTAGTCCCGTGGACAATGAGAGGCGCGCCATGTCAGTCCCCCACATCAAGCGATGCTACACGAGTTCGGGCGGCTCGACCACGCCGGCCCGCTCGGTGATGAGCCTGTACTGCTCCGGCCGCCGATGCGCGGCGAAGTTGAACATTTTCTCCTTGCCCTGGCGACAGAGGTCGAGATCGATATCGGCCACGATCACCTCATCGGCGAGCGAGGTTGCCTTAGCCACGATACGACCATTGGGATCGACAATGCAGGAGCCGCCGATCAGGCCGCTCCCGTCCTCGTCGCCGGCCTTGGCGACCGTGATCGCCCAGGTCGCGTTCATATAGGCGTTGGCCTGCGCGACCAGCGTCGAATGGAAGGTGCGGAGCGAGGCGTCCTCGGTGTTGCCGCCGTTCGGATCATAGGCCGCCGAATTGTAACCGATGCAGACCAATTCGACGCCCTGCAGCCCCAGCACGCGCCAGGATTCCGGCCAGCGGCGATCGTTGCAGATCATCATGCCCATGATGGCGTTCTGCCAGTCGGAACCGGCGCGCACGGCGGGAAAGCCGAGATCGCCATATTCAAAGTAGCGCTTCTCGAGCTGCTGGTATTTTGCACCCGGGCGCGGCGCCACCGAGCCCGGCAAGTGCACCTTGCGATATTTGCTGATGATGCGGCCCGTGCCATCGACCAGGACCGCACTGTTGAAACGCTGGCCCTCTGCCGTTAGCTCGGCATAGCCGACATAGAACCCCACGCCGAGTGCGCGGGCGCGGTCGAACAGCGGCGCCACTTGCGGGTTCGGCATGCTGCGGTCGAAATAATTGTCGAGCGCCTCGCCTTCGAGCAGCCAGCGCGGAAAGAAGGTCGTGAACGCAAGCTCGGGAAATACCACCAGCCGCGCGCCCTTCGAAGCCGCCTCTTCCAAAAGCCTGATCATGCGCACCAGCGTATGCGCGCGGGAATCGGCTCTTTGCGTCGGCCCCATCTGGGCAGCGGCGGCACGAAGAATACGACTCAAAACCTGCCTCCGATCGATGCGCTCTGCCGTTTGCGTGAGCGCTTGCGGTGCGACATTTCTGCACCGAAACGAAGCGGGAATTACGCGAAAGCGGCGCAAGAATTGCAATCCTTCGGCCGAGGATCGCACTATGATGTTTTGGCTGCGACCATAACTGGGGCTTATAGGGCGTTAACCACATGAACCTGCGCCAGCTGGAAATCCTGCGAGCGGTCATTCGCCACCGCACCACCGTAGCCGCCGCCGACGAGCTGGCGCTGTCGCAGCCCGCGGTCAGCAACGCGCTGAAGGCGATGGAGGCGCAGGCCGGTTTCACCCTGTTCGAGCGCGTCAACAACCGGCTGTTCCCGACTGCGGAAGCGATGGCGCTCTATGAGGAGAGCGAGGCGATCTTTGCCCTGCATGCGCGGCTGGAGAACCGCGTGCGGGATTTGCGGGAGTCACGCTCCGGCCATCTGTCGATCGTCTCGACGCCGCCGCTCGCCTACAGCATCATCCCGCCGACCTTGTCAGGCTTCCTGCGGCGCCGGCCGCAGACGCGGGTCTTCTTCGATGTTCGCCGCTATGAGGGCATCATCGAGGGCGTGCTCGGCAATGCCGCGGAGCTCGGCTTCGCGCTCGGCCTGTCGAACCATCCAGGGATTGCGCATGAGGTCGTGCATACCGGACGGATGGTGTGCGTGATGCCGCCGCAGCATCCGCTGGCGGCGCGCGCTGAAATCTCGGCAGATGATCTCACCGGCTTCCCGCTGATCGGGCTGGAGCGCGGCACGCGGCTCGGCGAAGCCGTGCGCGAGAGCTTTGCCAAGGCCGGCGCGCCATTCCAGCCGACCGTCGAGGTGCGCTATTGCAACACCGCCTGCGTGCTCGCCGCAACTGGCGTCGGCGTCGCCGTCGTCGACCCGTTCTCGCCGCGCCAGGGCGGCCATGATCTCGTCGTACGCCCGTTCACGCCGAGCACGCCGGCAATCGCCTACATGCTGTGGTCCGAAGGAAAGCCGCTGTCAAATCTCGCCAAGACCTTCCGCGCCGAGGTGCGGAATGCGAGCCGGATGCTGGATGAAGGGATGGCCTGCGACAGCGGCTCTGTCTCGTGTGAGGAAATCAGTTAGCGCGAACGGCGTGCTACTTCTCTTGACCTCTCCCCGCTTGCGGGGAGAGGTCGGATTGCATCGAAAGATGCAATCCGGGTGCGGGGGTACAGGTCTAACAACTCACACCGCTCGTGCGTCTGCCCCTCACCCCCAACCCTCCCAGCGCGAGCGAAGCTCGTCGTGGCCCCGTAAGAACGGGGAGAGGGAGCACACCGGTGCTCCGGCTAACTACTCGCGAGCAATTTCTCGATAGCGGACGCTGTTCCGCCTCAAGCCCTTGCCAGCTCGATGTCCTGGATCTGCTTGGTCTCGGCGTCATAGACCCTGATCTGCAGCATCGGAAAGCGCCGCTTCAGATCTCGCGCACCGTTCTGAGCGCCTTCCTTGGTCTTGAACTCGGTCTTGATCTGGCCGTCGACAACGACGGCATAGCCGCTCTGCGGCAGGTCCTTGGCAGGTTTCTCTTGGGCAGGCTTGAGCATTTCGTGCAGATGTCGGCTGTGAGTGGAGACGATGAGTGGGACTCGGCGCGATGACCACGCCCGAACAGTCGCGATCTAAGGTGAGTCTCACGGCGCGTGCAAGTGGAGACGATTTTCTGCACAAGCGGGCCAGCATCTCAGTGAGCGAATATCCGTACAACGCCGGCATTGACAGCGCATCTGCCGATTCTCGGCGGCATTCAGGTTGCTGCTTCGATCACTGCGTCGACGCGCTGAACGCGAGCGAAAGTCAGCTCGCAGCTTGTGGTGTCGCCCACGGCTCCCCTGCCCGCAGCCGCGCCGCCAACGCCGACGCGCAGGCCGCGAGCAGCTTCTCGCCTTTCTCGGCGGACGCCTTGCGCGCATCGCCGGCGACGCCCGACGCAGTCAGCTCGGCAAAGGAATGGAAACGTTTCAGCGATGGTACAAGCGAGCCCAATATGTTGAAGCTAGGCCCGTGCGCTTCAGCGAGCCGGTCGGCATTCACGAGATCCGGATGAATGGCCATCATCATCGAGGTCTCGGCTTCGCAGGCATGCATCACGCCCTGCTGGTCCTCGAGGATCTCGGCCATTGCCGGGTGCCCCTCCATGAAATAGGTCGTGGCGGCGATCGGCGCACCGAGCTCACGCGTCAATTCGCCAACGAACGTGCCGAGCGCCTGGATGTTGCCGCCATGGCCGTTGACGAGGACGATGCGCTTGAAGCCGGCCTTGAGGACGGAGCGGCACAGATCCTTCAGCACGGCGTAGTAGGTCGCAAGACCGAGCGTGAACGTGCCGCCGAACGCGACATGATGATCGGCCAGGCCGCACCACACCGTTGGCGCGACCACAACGGGATAGTCGGGCGCCAGCTCGGCGGCGGTGCGCCGGCACACTTCGCTGCAGAGGAAATCGTCGACGCCGGTCGGCAGATGCGGCCCATGCTGCTCGGTGGACGCGACCGGCAACAGCACGATCGCATCTTGCGCGGCGAGCGCCCGCAAGGCTTCTGCGGACAATCTGTTCCAGGCGGTCTCGGTCATCGGCGTACTCCCTCAGCAGAACGAACGTCGCCCGCTGTTAGCATATCGACAGGGCCGGATAGCGTGCATTCGCAGAGCACCCTGTGTTTACGCGCCCCCGCGAACGCCCCAGGAAGAGGCAACCTGCACATTGCACTGCACACAATGCGTTCAAGTCCACCGGCCGAACGGCGTGCCGCCATCGGTCCGCATGGCTGTTGCGAGCGCTGATCGCTAGGCGTCATAAAATGAAGCTGGTAACGGTGGCGCCATCTGCAAGGCATCACAATTCAAGGACCTGAGATGGACAACCGCAGCGACATCTGGCGTGGCGTCGACGAGATCAAGACGCGCTTCATCGACCTCAGCGACAGGGTCTGGGCGATGCCCGAGGTCTGCTACACCGAGGCGCGCTCGTCCGCCGAGCACCTTGCCGAGCTGCGCCATCAGGGGTTCCGCATCACCGAGAACGTCGCCGGTATTCCGACCGCGCTGATGGGCGAATGGGGCGAAGGCGGTCCGGTCATCGCCTTTCTCGGCGAGTATGACGCCCTGCCCGGCCTGAGCCAGGAAGCCGGCATCGCCGAGCATCGCCCGATCGAGGTCGGCGGCCATGGCCATGGCTGCGGCCATAACCTGCTCGGCTCGGCGGCGCTGCTTGCCGCCACTGCGGTGAAGGACTGGCTCAAGGCGAACAAGGTGCCGGGACGCGTGCGCTATTACGGCTGCCCGGCCGAGGAAGGCGGCGCGGCCAAGGCCTTCATGGTGCGCTCCGGCGCTTTTGAAGACGCCGACATCGCCATCACCTGGCATCCCTCCAGCTTCTGGGAGGTGGTGATGACGCCCTCGCTCGCCAACACCCGCGCCGATTTCATCTTCACCGGCCGCACCTCGCATGCGGCCGCCTCGCCGCATCTCGGCCGCAGCGCGCTCGACGCGGTCGAGCTAATGAATGTCGGCGTCAACTACATGCGCGAGCACATGCCGAGCGACGCGCGCGTGCATTACGCGCTGCTCGACACCGGCGGCATCGCGCCCAACGTCGTGCAGGCCCATGCCCGCGTGCGCTATTCGATCCGCGCGCGCGACCTGCCCGGCATGAACGAGCTGGTCGGGCGCGTGAAGAAGATCGCGGAAGGCGCCGCGCTGATGACCGAGACCAAGGTCGAAATGAAGATCATCTCCGCGGTCTCCAACATCCTGCCGAACACGCCGCTGGAGCAGGCGCTGTACAAGATCATGGAGGAGCTCGGGCCGCCCCATTTCGACGAGGCCGACAAGACTTTCGCCGGCCAGATCCAGGCGACCTTGACCGACAAGGACATCTCCTCGGTCTACTACTCGATCGGCATGGAGCCGACGGAGCGGCCGCTGGCCGACTTCCTGGTGCCGCTCGATGCCAAGCGCAATCCGCAAGTGGGCTCGACCGATGTCGGCGATGTCAGCTGGGTGGTGCCGACCGTGCAGGTGCACGCCCCGACGGTCGCGATCGGCACGCCGTTCCACACCTGGCAGGTGGTGGCGCAGGGCAAGACGCCGGCCGCGCACAAGGCCATGGTGCAGGCCGCCAAAGCGATGGCCGGGCTCGGCATCAAGGCGCTGAACGAGCCGGAGCTGATCGAGGCCGCGCAAGCGGACCTGAAGAAGCGCGTCGCGCGGACGCCCTATGTCAGCCCGCTGCCGGACCACGTGCTGCCGCCGCTCGACATGTCCGGGGCGTGACACGGAGCCTCCCAGCACCCATGGCAACGTTATATTGATGGCATCATAACGTCCTCCCGCGGCCAAAAGCCCCGGGAGGTTGACGGCAGTGTCCGTCCACGTCTAGTTTCATGTATACTGAGCGATATAGCTGCTGCATTCGGCGCCAATCGCAGCGTGAACGAGTTGCAACTGACCTCTGGCGACCCTCGGATGCGTGGTCTGTCCGCGTCCCGAGCTGAGGGCGCGACGACGACAGCCGAAGCGCACACGCATCGAAGCTGCCCGTCGCAACGGAATGAACGAGGACCTATCGCATGAAGCCCGATCGCCTCCTGGTCGCCGCCCTATTTGCCGTCGTCTCGCTGCTCGCGAGCCCGCAGGCCTTTGCCGGCAGCGTCAATGTCGCCGTCGCCGCCAATTTCACCGAGCCGGCCAAGGAGATCGCGGCGGCGTTCAAGGCCAAGACCGGCCATGATGCCGTCCTGAGCTTCGGCGCCTCCGGCCAGTTCTACACCCAGATCAAGGAGAACGCGCCGTTCGGCATCATGCTCTCGGCCGACGACGAGCGGCCGAAGAAGCTGGTCGACGACGGCCTCGGCGTCGCGTCGAGCCGCTTCACCTATGCGATCGGCAAGCTCGTGCTGTGGAGCAAGGATCCGAGCACTGTGAAAGGCGAGGAGACGCTGAGGGCAAACGCCTTCAACAAGCTCTCGATTGCCAACCCGACCGCCGCCCCTTACGGCGCCGCCGCGGTGGAGACGCTGAAGGCGCTCAAGCTCTACGACACGCTCGAGCCCAAGATCGTCAAGGGCAACTCCATCGGACAGGCCTTCCAGTTCGTCGACACTGGCAATGCTGAGCTCGGCTTTGTGGCGCTGTCGCAGCTGATGCCGAATGCCGGCGGCTCGCGCTGGATGGTGCCGCAGAACCTCTACACCGAAATCCGCCAGGATGCCGTGCTGCTGAAATCGGCTGAGAGCAATGAAGCGGCCGCAGCCTTCCTCATCTTCCTGAAAAGTCCGGAGGCACGCACGGTAATCGAGAAGTTCGGCTACGCGCTCGACCCGAAGTCGGCGAGCTGAAGGTTCGATGTCGCGTTGTCGGACGACAAGTAGCCCGCATGAGCGGAGCGACATGCGGGGATGCAATTCCCGGATATCGCTGCGCTCATCCGGGCAACGCCTGCTGATGGCGCGTTGTCGGATAGCGGCGCGGCGGGCTCGCTCTAACCTCTCCCCGCTTGCGGGGAGAGGTCGGATTGCATCGCCAGATGCAACCTGGGTGAGGGGGTACCGGTCTAACAACTATCACCTCTCGTGCGTCTGCCCCTCACCCTTGCTCTCCCAGCGCGAGCCAAGCTCGTCGCGACCCCGTAAGAAGAGGGAGTGTACCGCCGACTGCGCCGGCAGGTTCGCTCCATGACTCTCTCCGCCGACATCTGGCAACCAGTGCGGCTGACGCTGGAGCTCGCCGCCACCACCACGATCATCCTGCTGATCGTCGGCACGCCGATCGCTTGGTGGCTGGCGCGCTCCAAGCAGTGGTGGAAGGAGGCCGTCGCGGCGCTGGTTGCGATTCCGCTGGTGCTGCCGCCCACCGTGCTCGGCTTCTATCTCCTGGTCGCGCTCGGCCCCAGCGGACCCGGCGGCATGCTGGCGCCGCTGTGGGGTGCGCGCACCCTCGCCTTCACCTTTCCCGGCCTCGTCATCGGTTCGGTGCTGTTCTCGATGCCGTTCGTGGTGCAGCCGATCCGCAATGCGTTCGAGGCGATGGGCGAGAAGCCGATGGAAGCCGCCGCCACCTTGCGCGCCTCGCCCTGGCGCGCGTTCTGGACTGTCGCCGTGCCGCTGGCGAGCCCCGGTTTTCTCACCGGCGCGATTCTTGGCTTCGCGCATACGGTCGGCGAGTTCGGCGTCGTGCTGATGATCGGCGGCAATATTCCCGGAAAGACCCAGGTGCTGTCAGTCGCAATCTATGACTATGTCGAGAACTCCCAATGGACCGAAGCTTCGGTACTCGCGCTCGGCATGGTTGCGTTCGCCTTCTGCGTGATCTTGGCGATGATGCTGATCGAGAAGAAGATGGTCCGCGCCGCTTCATGACCCCCTATATGGTCAAGGTCGATTTTCGTGGGCGGCTCGGGCGCTTCGAGCTGAATGCCCAATTCGAGGTGCCGGCGCGCGGCGTGACCGCGCTGTTCGGCCCGTCCGGCTGCGGCAAGACCACCGTCATGCGGTGCATCGCCGGGCTGAACCAGATGGACGGTTCCTGTTCGGTGGCGGGCGACGTCTGGCAGGATGACGGACATTTCCGCCCCACGCATCGGCGGCCGATCGGCTATGTGTTCCAGGAAGCCAATCTGTTTCCGCATCTCTCGGTGCGCCGGAATTTGATGTATGGCCATCCCCGCACGTCCGAGCCGAGCGCCATCGGCTTCGGCGAGGTGGTTACCTTCCTCAGCCTCGAGAAGCTGCTCGAGCGATCGCCGCACAACCTCTCTGGCGGCGAGCGGCAGCGGGTGGCGATCGGCCGCGCTTTGCTCTCTCAGCCGAAGCTGCTGTTGATGGACGAGCCGCTGTCGGCGCTCGACCAGATGACCAAGGACGAAATCCTGCCCTATCTGGAGCGGCTGCACGGCACGCTCGAGCTGCCGATCCTCTACATCAGCCACGACATGGCCGAGGTCGAGCGGCTCGCCGATCAGCTGGTGCTGATGCGTGCGGGCCGCGTCATTGCCGCCGGCCCCTTGCATGAGCTGCAGGCCGACTTGTCGCTGCCGCTGGCGCTGTCGCGCGACGCCGCGGTCAGCCTCGATGCGACCGTGATCGCGCAGGACACGGCCGACGGCATGGCGAGGCTTGAAGTGCCCGGTGGCAGCTTCCTGCTGCCGGCCGAGCCGCTGCGGATCGGCGATCGCCGCCGCCTGCGCGTGGAGGCCGACGATGTGAGTCTCGCCCGCGAGCGGCCCAGCAGGAGCACCATCGTCAACGTGCTGCCGGCGAGAATCCTCAGCATCCGCAGCCAGTCCGATCATCGCGTCACCGCCCTGCTCGGCCTTGGCCCTGACGGCGCCGGCGCGAAGCTGCTGTCGCGGGTCACCGAACGCTCCTGGAAAGAGCTCGCGCTCGAACCGGGACTCGATGTCTTTGCCCAGGTCAAGGGCGTGGCGCTGGTCCGGCGCGAGGAACCGCGTACGTGAACACGACAGCGATGGGCCGCGTGAGATGACGCAATATTCATTCGGGCGACAGGACATGATCGCATGAGGCACGCCACTACGAAGATCGAGCTTGCGATCCAGTTCAACAATGGCGGGCGGCTCAAGCCCGAGGACTTGCAACTGATCGAGACCATCCGCAAGGAACGCTCGATCCTCGGCGCGGCGCGCGCCAGCGGCATCTCCTATCGCAAATGCTGGCTGATGGTCGACGCGCTCAACCGCACTTTCGAGAGCCCGGTGTTCGAAACCCACCCGGGGCGGCGCGGCGGCGGCGCCGAGATCACGCCGTTCGGCGAACGGCTGATCGCGCTCTATCGCTCGATGGAGCGCCGCACCCGCGCTGCGACGACAGCCGCGCTGGCCGAGCTCGAACACGCTACCGATCCAGAGTATCGGAAGCGGGCCAGCGGCGCGGCCGAGGCAGCTCCGAAGCCCGAACCGCGCCAGGGCCGATCGCGACGGACTTGATCATCGCCCAGGCGGACAGGCCCGTCTCCAAAGCAAGCCGCTCGACCGATTCCAGCGTCACCAGCGCATGCAGCCGCGTTGATCCCAGATCGAGGCTGACGCGCACATAGGGCGGCTCCAGCGGAAGGATCTCATCGATCTTTCCAGGCAGGCGGTTGGTGATCGAGACGTCCATCGGCCGCGACAGCGCGATGGAGACGTCGCGCGCCTCGATGGTGACGGAGACGCCGGCATCGACCGGAACATCCACCATCGGCACCCGCAATTCGCCATCGGCGAAGAACAGGGTCGACAGCGCGTAATGCGGATCGTGGCGCAGCACGCGCGCCGGCACAATCGTGCTGAGAATAGCCGGCGTTGTTGTGGTCTGTGACGGATCGCCGGCCATCTTCGTCTCATCTCTTTGATTGAGCATGATCCTTCGGAAAACCGGTTTCCACTTTTCCGGATCATGCTCTAGCCGCTCCGCTTAGCTGGCGTGATCGTACAGCACGCGGACGCGAACGGTGCCTTCGACCGCGCGCAGCTCGGCCAGCAGCTCCTCGCCCTCGCCGCGGATCACGTCCGTCTCGAGCACCACATAGCCGACCTCGGGATCGGTCTGCAGATATTGCGCGAGAATATTGATGTTGTGTCGCGAGACGGCATTATTCACTTGCCGCAGCACACCCGGCACGTTGCGGTGGACGTGGATGAAGCGCGTGCCGGTGGGCCGCGCCGGCAGCTGCACCTGCGGGAAATTCACCGCACCGAAGGTCGAGCCGACATCGGAATAGTCGATCAGCTTGCGCGCGACCTCGCCGCCGATGCGGTCCTGCGCCTCCTCGGTCGAGCCGCCGATATGCGGCGTCAGGATTACGTTGGGCAGGTTCTGCAGCGGCGACTTGAACGGGTCGGCGTTCGAGGCCGGCTCGACCGGGAACACGTCGACCGCGGCGCCCGCAAGCTTGCCGTCACGCAGCGCTGTTGCCAGGGCATCGAGATCGACCACCGTGCCGCGTGAATTGTTGATCAGATAGGCGCCGTCCTTCATCTGCCGGATCTGGCGCTCGCCAATCATGTTGGCGGTCGCCGGCGTCTCCGGCACATGCAGCGAGACCACGTCGCTCGACGCCAGGAGTTCGTCCAGGCTTTCTACCGGCTCGGTATTGCCGTGGCGCAGCTTGTCGGTCTGGTCGAAATAGATCACGCGCATGCCCATAGCTTCGGCGAGGTTGGACAATTGCGAGCCGATATTGCCATAGCCGACGATGCCGAGCGTCTTGCCGCGCACCTCGCGGCTGCCGTTGGCCGACTTGTCCCAGCCGCCGGCATGCGCCGAGACCGAGCGCGGAAAGATCCTGCGAAACAGCATCACCACTTCGGCGATGGTGAGCTCGGCAACGCTGCGCGTGTTCGAGTACGGCGCGTTGAAGACGGGAATGCCGAGGCGCCGCGCGGCATCGAGATCGACCTGGTTGGTGCCGACCGAGAAGCAGCCGACCACCATCAGCCGATCGGCGGCTTCCATGATCTCGGCCGTCAGATGGGTACGCGAGCGGATGCCGAGCATATGCACGCCCGACAGCATACGCTTGAGATCTGCCGAGCCCAACGCCTTGGGCAGGCGCTCGACCTCGGTGTAGCCGTTGGCCTCGAACATGCGCACGGCCGAATCGTTCACGCCCTCCAGGAGCAGAACGCGAATCTTGTGCTTGGGTAGCGATAGGGGCATGGGCCAGCCTTAATCAGTCAGTCGACGAGCGACAAATGTAGCGGTCTTTCGGCCGCTCGCGTTGAAACTTAGTGAACGGCGCCGCGGCAAAGCGCTTTCTGTCGCCTTCTCAGGGTCTTGTCCACACTGCCCCGCAGTTTCATCGGCGGCGCAAGATGGCGTGAACTGCTCTGGGGACCGCGCCGCAGCAACCGGAGATCGCCTCCCTGGCCTGATGACAAATTTGACGAGCAGGACTAGCCTCCCTGCAAACAAAAATGATCGGGAGGAAGTCACATGTCCGAGACGACGAGCGCGGAACAAACAACCGGCGCCGGATTGCAGCAGGTCGACGTTGCCGTGGTCGGCGCCGGCTTTGCCGGCCTTTATTGTCTGCACCGGCTGCGCAAGGCCGGCTTTTCGGCGGTCGCGCTCGAATCGGGCGGAGACGTTGGGGGCACCTGGTATTGGAACCGCTATCCCGGCGCGCGCTGCGACATCCAGACCGTCGATTACAGCTACACCTTCGATCCGGAACTGGAGACCGCCTGGCAATGGTCTGAGAAATACGCCACTCAGCCCGAGATCCTGCGCTATCTCGGCTTCGTCGCCGATCGCTATGATCTGCGCCGCGACATCCGCTTCGGCACCAAGGTCACCTCGGCCACCTGGGATGAGACCAGCGAGCGCTGGCTGCTCACGACCGACAATGGACCGGCCGTATCGGCGCGCGATTACATCATGGCGACCGGTTGCCTGTCGCAACCGAAGCCGCCGGAGATCGATGGCGTCCAGGACTTCAAAGGCGAGATCTATTTCACCGGCCGCTGGCCGCATGACGAGGTGACATTCGCCGGCAAGCGCGTCGCCGTGATCGGCACCGGCTCGTCCGGCATCCAGTCGATCCCTGTGATCGCCGAGCAGGCCGATCACCTCACGGTGTTTCAGCGCACGCCCAACTTCGCCATGCCCGCGCATAATGGTCCAGTGCCATCCGAGCGCGCCGCTTTGCTGAAGAGTGACCGCGCCGGATATCGCGAGCAGGCGCGCGCCTCCATGGCGGGCGTGCCGTACCCGCACCAGATGGATGTCAGCTGGCAGCTCAGCGACACCGAGCGGCGCGCGCGCTTTGAGAAAGCCTGGGCGACCGGCGACCTCGTCTACATCCTGACCCAGCTCTGGGCTGACCAGGCCGTCGACCCCGATGGCAACGCACTGGTCGCCGACCTGCTGCGCGAAAAGGTCCGTTCGATCGTCAAGGATCCGGAGACCGCGGAAGCGCTGTGCCCGGACGACCATCCGTTCGGCGCCAAGCGCCCCTGCCTCGAGACCAACTACTACGCCACTTTCAATCGTCCCAACGTCACGCTGGTGAACCTGCGCAAAGAGCCGATTACCGCGATCACCGCAACCGGCATCAAGACCGACAAGCGCGCCTTCGACGTGGACATGATCGTGTTCGCGACCGGCTTCGATGCGATGACTGGCGCGATCCGCGCCGTCCATCCGATCACGGGACGCGGCGGCAAGTCGCTGTCCGACGTCTGGGCCAATGGTCCGGAGACCTATCTTGGCCTCACGGTCGCGGGCTTTCCCAACCTGTTCCTGATCACCGGTCCCGGCAGCCCGTCGGTGCTGTCGAATATGGCGGTATCGATCGAGCAGCATATCGACTTCGTGGTCGACCGTCTGGTCGCGATGCGTGAGGCCGGCTTCACCACGATCGAACCGACCGAGACGGCGCAGGCCGGCTGGGCGCGGCACATGGCCGACTGCTCCATGATCACCCTGCACCGGCTCGCCAACACCTGGTACACGGGCGCCAACGTGCCCGGCAAGCCGCGCGGCGTGATGCCCTACACCGGCGGCGTCGGCCCCTATCGCGGCATCTGCAACGAGATCGTCGAACGCGGCATGCTCGGCTTCCGCCTCACCGGACCGGGGCGCGCCGAGCAATGCAATGACGGCGAGATCGTGCGGCTGCAGCCGGATGTGCGGCTGGTGTTGAACATGCTCGCCGCGATGAACCTGCCGCCGATCGAATCGATGGGCGCGCAGGGCGCCCGCGATTTCGTCGCGCAGTTCAATGCCACCCGCCCTGCCGGCCGGCCCGTCGGCGAGGTGCTGGATGGCGCGCTGCCCGCGGGCGAGGATCTGTTGAAATACCGGCTGTATCGTCCGGCGACGCCGGGATTGCATCCGATCGTGGTCTATTTCCATGGCGGCGGCTGGGTGCTCGGCGACGAGCAGTCGGACGATCCGTTCTGCCGTGACATGTGCCGGCGCACCAATATGATCTTCATCAGCGTCGGCTATCGTCATGCGCCCGAGCATCGCTTCCCGACGGCCGCCGAGGACGGCTACGCCGCAGCGAAATGGATTGCCGAGCATGCGCTCGAGCTCGGCGGCCGGCCGGGACCGATTCTGGTCGCAGGCTGGAGCGCCGGCGGCAACATCGCGGCTGTCACCTGCCAGCTCGCGCGCGATCGCGGCGGCCCTGAGATCGGCGGCCAGCTCCTGGTCAATCCGGTGACCGACTGCAGCTTCGATCGCCCGTCCTACATCGAGAATGCGACCGGCTATTTCCTGACGCGCTCGCTGATGTACTGGTTCTGGGACATCTACTGCTCGCCTGCCGACCGCACCGATCCGCGCGTCTCGCCGCTGCGCGGCAAGCTCGCCGGCCTGCCGCCGGCCTTCGTGGTGACATCGGAGTTCGATCCGCTGCGCGACGAAGGTATCGCCTATGCCGAGGCGCTCGCTGCACATGGCGTGCCGGTCAGCCAGCTCAAGGCGCGCGGCCACTTCCACTCCTCGTTCACGATGGTCGACGTGATCATTACAGGCGTCAGCGGGCGCGAGCAGATGGCCGAGGCTCTGCGCGTCTTCGCAAGGCAGCCCGAGGAGGAGAGCACGGCGCCGAAGATCGAGGCGGCGGCGAGCTGAGATCATTCAGCCGGCCGAGCCTGCCACGGCCTCATCATAGGCGCGGACCGAGGCCCGCGCCGTGGCACGCACCTCGTCCGCGGTCATGCCGGGACGATAAAGGCTCGAGCCGAGCCCGAATGCACGCACGCCGGCCTTGACGTAGTCCGCAAGGTTCTTGTCCGAGACGCCGCCGACCGCGCCGACCACCACGCGTTTCGGCAGCACTGCCATCTGCGCGGCAATGCCCGACGGTCCCAGCACCGAGGCCGGAAAGAATTTCAGCGCGGAGGCACCGCAGCGCAGCGCCAGAAAAGCCTCCGTCGGCGTGAACACGCCGGGCATGGTTACCATGCCGCGCGCGACCGCCGTCGCCAGCACGTCGGCATCGACATTCGGGCTGACCATCAGCCGGCCGCCAACATCGGCAACCCGCGCGCAATCGGCTGGTGTCAGCACCGTGCCGGCACCGATCAGCGCCTCCTTGCCGAAGCGCGTCGCGACCTTCTCGATCGAGACGAACGGCTCGGGCGAATTGAGCGGCACTTCGATCAGCTCGAAACCGTTCTCGATTAAGGTGCCGACGATGCTCTCGGCCTCGTCGGGCTTGACGCCGCGCAGGATGGCGACCAGCGCGCGTTTCGGGTTCGGCCAGGCGATCGGCTGCGTCATGATGTGAACTGCGCTCCCCAGAGATTGATGGCGGCCTTGGCAAGGCCGCGGCGCGACGCCTGCTCGGCATCGATGACGGTGACGTCGAAGCCGGATGCTTCGAGCGCCGCATGATACAGCGTCCCCAAGCTGCCCGACGCCATCAGCCGCAGCTGACGGGGACCGCCAAAGCGCTGCGCGGCGTCAGCGATCTCGCTGCCGATCAGAAGTCCCGAGAGTCGCGCCGCGCCATCGGCCCGCTGCTCGAAGCCAAGCAGTTGCGCGGCGCGCAGGCGAAACAGCGATGCGGTCAATCCGCTGGGCGTCTGTTGCGCGGCCGCGAGGCCTTCCCGGAACGGCGCGCCATCCTGCGTCAGCGGCCCTCCGGCTTCGACGGCATGCATCAGGATGCTGTGCTGCGCTATGACCGAGAACAGCTCGCCGGTCATGTAGGTCGTGAACGCCGCGATGACGCCGTTCTCGATCAGCACCCATTTGCTGTGGGTGCCGGGAATGCAGACCAGCCCGGTGAAATCAACCTCGGTGACGCCGAGCAGTTGCGTCTCCTCGCCGCGCATCACGTCCGGCTGCTCGGCCTGCGCCTGCGCGACGCCCGGCAGGATGCGGACATCGCCAGATGTATCGACCCGGATCGCGCCGTCGTGCAGCGCGTCCAATCGGGTTGGCGTTGTCAGATAAGGCGCCTCGACCCAGCCCTGCTTGGCCCCCGCCATGCCGCAGATCAGCACCGGCAGATCCGCATCTGCGCCAAGCCTCGTGAGATGATCACGCAGCACCGGTGCGAAGCCGCCGCTGCCGGCACAATGCAGCATGCCCTCGGCGCCGCGGCTTTCCGCCAGCACGGTTCCGTCCGCCGCCATCAGCCAGCCGCGGAAGCTAGAGGTTCCCCAATCGACCGCCACGAAGGCGCTTCTGTCCCGATCTGCCGAATTCAATTCTGCGCTCCTCCGCCGCTCGCGGTGCAGGTGCCTGCCTGGGTTTATGCATGTTATCCGACCACCGACAAGCGCGATACGCACTCTCACTGTTCCGGCCGCGATGCTGGGCGCCGTGCGCAGATCGCGTGACTGCTAAGGGCGCCTATTGCTCCTCGCAATGACGGCGACATGGCTTATTGTCCTCGCGGCGTGTTCGGCGTCCGAGCTATTCAGGTCGATTCACCCTCATCGGAAAGAGGGCGCAGGGAAGACCGCATAGGCGTTAAGTTTAGTCTTGCGTGTTGGAATCGTTCGTGATTCGAACATGGGATGACACGAGATTCGCTTTTGAACGAAGACTGGGCGAGCGTCGTTACGCAGCTAGGTGGGGCTGCGCAGCTCGAGAGCAGCGCGCGCCAGACGAAAGCTTTCGTGCGGCAACGGCGGATCCCTGATGCGGTGGCGTTGCTTCGGCTGATGCTGGCTTATTGTCTGGGTGAAAGAGGGTTAAGATCGACGGCCGCGTGGGCTGCTTCTGTTGGCCTTGCCAATCTGAGTAGCGTGGCGCTGTTCTACCGCCTGCGTCAATGTGGCGATTGGTTTACCGTGCTTGTGGAGCGCTTGCTCGCGGCGGCGGCGCCAAAGGCGAGCCGAGGCCGTCTGATCCGTATCATCGATGCCACGACAGTGCCTCAGGCAGGGCCGGCTGCGCGCAAGAACAGCGAGCTTTGGCGCATTCATAGTGCATTTGATCTGCCATATGAGCGGTTTGGCCATTTCGAACTGACAGATCAGCAAGAGGGCGAGACGTTTGACCGCATACCAGTGGTCAAGGGTGAGATCCGTATTGCTGACCGCGCCTATCTACAACCTGATCGCATCTCGGCAGTGCTCGAAGCTGGTGCAGATGTTTTGATCCGAGCGGGCTGGAAGAACGCACGTTGGCTTGATGCCAAAGGCTATCCGCTCGATCTGATAGCCGAATTACGGGCGGGGAACGCCCGCGGACTGATCGATCGGCCGATTTGGATCAAACGCAAGGCCGGCGCGCCTCTGGCTATGCGTCTGATCGCAGTCAAGAAGTCTGCCGATGCGGCTGCCGCGTCGCGTCGTAAAGCCCGGCGAGACGCCCAAGACGAAAACCGCACCATCTCTAAAGAAACTTTGGAAGCGGCGGATTGGGTCATCCTGGTCACCTCGCTAGCGCCGGACGAGTTCACCGTCGAAGATGTGCTTGCGCTTTACAGACTGCGATGGCGGATCGAACTCGGCTTCAAGCGATTGAAGAGTTTGATCGGCCTCAAGACACCGCCTGGAACCGATCCGCGCTCCGCCAAGCCCTACCTGCTGGCTCATCTCTTGATCATTTTGCTGCTCGAACCGCTTGTCCGCGAGTTCGAGGACTCTCCCACTGGACGCAGGCCGCCTGACGACACCTGGCGCCTGGCGTGTCTTGCAGCAACTCATTGCGTCCTTGCTACAAGCAATCATTCCACAACCAACCATCCGCCGCCTCCATCACAGCAAACGGGTACTGGACCGGCACCTCTACGAGCCACCTCGAAAACGACGATATCAATCGATGCCCGCATTATCTTAACGCCTATGGGGAAGACCGGGCGTTGGCCTCGCCCATGGCCCGCCTGCAGAAAAGAAAGCAGGCGGCAGTCACCACAGGTCTGGCCGAAACTCCCGGCCTTCCCTGCGCGATGGCTTTACGGCTTATACGAGGTCTCCCCGGGGACCGGCTTTCTTGCCCCCGTCTGCGCGTGATGCGAAGCATCACCGCGCATTAGCGCTAGCACCGGAGCGCCAGGACCCCACGATTTCGCCGTCCGCGATCTGGCGCGATCGTCTTCGCGCTTCCTGCGGCCACCGCTCCCCGCCTCGCGTATCGCGACGATCGGCCGAAACGCCCTCTCATCGAGGCGGGATGACAGCAGGTAATCACGATTTCTGAAAAATAGAAAGACAAATATTTTTGTCGCAGGGGCTTGATCGCTGCGATCAGATTGACGCGCCTTATGAAATTGGTGTTTTGCGCAACGGCTATTGGTGATCTGAAAGCGGCCCCACGGCTTCCGACAACGCCGACCCATGAGCACATCGGCAGTCCCGACCTTGCTTCGAACTCAGTGCGATTGACTTACCGTCCCTATCGGCATCAGCGGCTCTGAATTGCCGCTCGACCAAAATGAGACTTCCTTATCTACGGTGCCGCCTTCGACAATTTACGTCGGATCGCCGGCTGAGACTTGATACAATGCCGCTCGTGTACCGGCCCGCGAGCGGCTGCGGTCCTTGCCGAGGAAGAGCCGGCTAGCCTCCTGATGCAAGCGCGGGCATTCGTCATGACGAGATCGACTCGAGGCGGCAGGTCAGATGACACTTCGCTGGTTGGACTGGTCGATCCGCGTTCAGGCGATCTTGAGGACGACGTTGCCAGTCCCGGCCAACGCTCGCTGCTCGCAATCGCCGGCAGTCTGCTGGTTGAGATCAGTCCCGCAAAACTGCTGTTCGCCTGGACCGTATCTCTGCTGCTTCCTGCGGTGCTGCTTGGTGTGGCGCCACTTGCGGCAGCCGCCTGGGCCTCCGCTGTTTCGCAACATGTCTTGGTGCTATCCGAGCTGGCCGGTGCCGCGATGCTCATCGCGACGATCGCAATTGGCTGGCTCGGATGGCGCCCGCTGCTTCGGACTGCCGAGATCAGCTTCTGGTCACTCAACGCACTCACGGTCCAGCCCGGATACGCGATCGGCCGCGAAGCACTCCGCCATCTGGCAGAGCTGCTAAACCCTGCAACCGCGACCAAACGAGCGCGGCTGCGCGCCGCGACGTCCTTGGCAGCGGGCATCGTGCTGTCCGCCTTCACGAGCTTGGTATCGATTGCGGTTTGGCCTGCAACCCGCTGGATAGGAAGCGTCAACGACCTGGCTGCGCCGCATCATTTGATCCTGCCGACGGCGGCCAATGCGATCGTGCTGGTGTCC
This sequence comes from Bradyrhizobium sp. STM 3557, assembly GCF_045571465.1. Classification (NCBI taxonomy): domain Bacteria; kingdom Pseudomonadati; phylum Pseudomonadota; class Alphaproteobacteria; order Hyphomicrobiales; family Nitrobacteraceae; genus Bradyrhizobium; species Bradyrhizobium sp. STM 3557. Next base: position 2,317,455 of record NZ_CP120697.1, on the reverse strand, counting down.
GGCTATCTCGCCCTTGCTTCGCTGGTCTGGGCTCTCGCGGACGCCACCATGGAACAGCCGCTCGACCTCGCCAACTTCGATTCACCTCCGCCCGTTGGCCAGAGCTGGCGAATTGCACATCTCTCGGATCTTCATGTGGTCGGCGAGCGATATGGCTTCCGGATAGAATGCGGGCGAATGGGTCCGCGTGGCAATGATATGGTAGAGCGGGTCCTGGCGCGGCTTGCCGAAGCTCATGCGGCCCAGCCGATCGATCAGATCCTCATCACCGGTGACATGACCGACGCCGGCAGCGCCACGGAATGGGCCGAGTTTCTCGACGCGGTGTCGCGCTATCCGGACCTCGCCGCCCGCACGGTCGTCCTTCCCGGCAATCATGATCTCAACATCGTGGATCGGTCCAATCCAGCCAGGCTGGACCTGCCGTTCAGCGCCGGCAAGCTGATGCGGCAGCTGCGCACCCTGTCCGCCATGGCCGCCGTGCAGGGCGAGCGCGTGCATGTTGTCGGTGACATGGGAAGCATCACCAATACGCTCGCGGGCTCGCTCGCGCCGCACCGCGAACGTATCGTGACCTTCGCGAACTCCGGCGGGCTGCGCAATTCGCTGCGGCTGCGCAAACTGTTCGACGAGCAGTTTCCGATGATCGTGCCGCCCCAGCAGGACGACGGACTCGGCATCGCGATTCTGAATTCCAACGCGGAAACGCATTTCTCATTCACCAACGCCCTTGGCTTGATTTCCTATGAACAGGCGCAGCGGCTCGCGGCCGTCATCGGCCGGTTTCCAAGAGCCCGATGGATCATCGCCTTGCATCATCATTTGGTGGAGTATCCGAAGCCCCCCAAATCGTTTTCCGAACGCATCGGTACCGCGCTGATCAACGGCAGCTGGTTCGTCAGGAAGCTCGGCCAATTCGCTGATCGTACCGTCATCATGCACGGTCATCGCCATGTCGACTGGATCGGCGCGTGCGGCCCATTGAAGATCATCTCGGCGCCATCGCCGGTCATGGACGCCGTGGAGGACACTCCGGCGCACTTCTATATCCACACGCTGGCCGCAGGCCCAGGAGGACGCCTCGACCTGCTCCCACCGGAGATCGTGGAATTTGCACCCGGCGCCCAAGCCAGCTCGTAGGGCGGATTAGCGGAGCGCAATCCGCCGCGCCCCAACGGGATCGGGCATCTGCTGGAAGACTGAACTCCATCCACACTGCCAGCGGCACACCGCGATGAATGTCTATTGGTGGCGGATTACGCTGCGCTAATCCGCCCTACGGGCCACGGCGCTCTGCAACATTTACTACGTGAAGCAGAGCGCGGTGCGCGATGTCAGGCTTAAGCCTCGGCCTCCCGCTTCTTCGGATATCGTCCTTCCGCGAGATTGCGCACCACGATGTAGAAGATCGGGGTGAAGACGAGGCCGAACAGCGTGACCCCCAGCATGCCGAAGAACACGGCGACGCCGACGGCCTGGCGCATCTCCGAGCCGGAGCCGGTGGAGATCACCAGCGGCAACACGCCAAGGATGAATGCGAACGAGGTCATCAGGATCGGCCGCAACCTCAAGCGGCAGGCCTCGATGACGGCATCGAGCCGGTCTCGGCCCTCGTTCTCGATGTCGCGGGCGAATTCCACGATCAGGATGGCGTTCTTTGCAGCGAGGCCAACCAGCACCACGAAGCCGATCTGGGTCAGGATGTTGATATCCTGCCCCATGATGCGCACGCCGATGCTGGCCGCCAAGAGGCACATCGGCACGATCAGGATGACGGCGAATGGCAGGGTCCAGCTGCCATACTGTGCCGCCAGCACGAGATAGACGAACAGCACGCAGATCGGAAACACGTAAAGGCCGGCGTTGCCGCCATTGACCTGCTGATAAGACAGGTCGGTCCATTCGTAGGAAAAGCCGCTCGGCAGCGTCTGGTCCGCGAGCTGCTTCATGATGTTGATCGCGGTCGCGGAGCTGACACCGGGCAAGGTATCGCCCTGCAGCTCGGCCGCCGGATAAAGATTGTAGCGCGCGACGCGGTCCGGCGCGGCGACATCCTTGAAGTCGACCACGCTGCCGAGCATCACCATGTCGCCCGCCGCATTGCGGGTGCGCAGCCGCGCCAGATCAGCCGTCTCTTTCCGGAACGGCAGATCGGCCTGCGCCGTCACATGATAGGTCCGGCCGAACAGGTTGAAATCGTTGACATAGGCCGAGCCGAAATAGGTCTCGATCGCCTCGGTCACGTTCTGGATCGGCACGCCGAGCTTCTGCGCTCTGATCCGGTCGATATCGACGAAGACCTGCGGCGTGTTGGCGGTGAAGGTCGAGAACACCGAGGTGAGGCCGGGCTGTTTGCGCGCCGCCGCGGTCAGCTCATCGGTGGCCGCAGAGAGCATCGCCGGACCGCGCCCCTGCCGGTCCTGGATGCGCATCGCAAAGCCGCCGCCGGTGCCGATGCCCGGCACGGCAGGCGGCGGGATCACGATCACGAAGGCACCTTCGATCGCCGCCAGCCGCTTGCGCAGCTCCGCCGTGATCGACGTCGCGGTCAGCCCCTTCTTGACCCGTTGTTCCGGTTCGTCGAAGACCGGGAACAGGGCCGCGGCGTTGCTCGCCTGGGTCCGTGTCGCGCCGGAAAAGCCGGCGAAGGATGGCACGCGCACGATACCCGGGACCTCGAGCGCGATCCGCTCGATCTGCCTCACCACCTCGGTGGTGCGGGCCAAGGAGGCGGCGCCCGGCAGTTGCACGGAGACGATGACATAGCCACGGTCCTGCGCCGGAATGAAGCCCTGCGGGGTGGTGACCAACAGCCAGCCGGCGCTGCCGATCAGCACCAGATAGACCAATAGCATCACGACAGCATGGCGGATCACGAAGCCGGCCGCGCGCGCGTAACCATGCGACAGCCGATCGAATAGCCGGTTGAAGGCGCCCGCGAACGCGTCCCAGCCGCGCGCCAGCACATTCCAGCGGGCGGGAGCGCGATGGGCGTCGTGAGGCCGAAGGATCTGGGAGGCCAGCGCCGGCGACAGGGTCAGCGAGCAGAAACAGGAGATCGCGGTCGCAACCGCGATGGTGACGGCGAACTGCTGGAAGAACTGCCCGGAAATGCCGCCGAGAAAGGCGGTCGGCACGAACACGGCGCACAGCACGAGCGCGATCGAAACCAGCGCGCCGCCCACCTCCTCCATGGTCTTGAGCGCCGCGTCGCGCCGGCTCAGGCCACGTGCGAGATGGCGCTCGACGTTCTCGACCACCACGATCGCATCGTCCACCACGATGCCGACGGCGAGCACCAGGCCGAACAGCGTCAGATTGTTGATGCCGAAGCCGAGCGCGGCCATCACGGCAAAGGTGCCGACCAGCGAGACCGGGATCGCCGCGATCGGGATGATCGCGGGCCGCCAGCCCTGCAAGAACAGCAGCACGACGAGCACGACCAGGACGACGGCCTCATAGATGGTCTTGATCAGCTCGTGGATGGACTGCGCGATGAACTCGGTGGGATTGTAGCCGATGTTGTAGTCGAGTCCCCTCGGGAAGCTCTCCTTCAGCTTCGCCATCGTGGTCTCGATGCCCTTCGCCGTCGCCAGCGCGTTGGAGCCCGGGCGCTGCGTCACCAGCATGGCAACGGCAGACTTCTTCAGCAGGAAACTGTTGGTCGCATAGGCCAGCGCGCCGAGCTCGACACGTGCGACGTCGCGCAGCCGCACCGTGCGGCCATCGCTCCCGGATTTGACAACGATGTCCTCGAATTGCGCAACGTCCTTGAGACGACCGGTAAAGGTCAGATTTGGCGAGAAGGCGCGATCGGCGATCGGTGGCTCGGCAATCTGGCCGCCGGCGATCTGCAGGTTCTGCGCCCGGATCGCCGCCAGCACGTCGCCGGCCGTCATGCCCAGATTGGCGATCTTGTCGGGATCGAGCCACAGCCGCATCGAATAGTCGCGGGCGCCGAAGATCGTGATGTCGCCGATGCCATCCAGCCGAAGCAGCTGGTCGCGCACCTGCAGCAGCGCGTAGTTGGAAATATAGAGCTGATCGAACGTGTCGTCGGGCGACAGCATGAACACGACGAGCAGGATGTCCGGGCTGTTCTTGCGCGTGACCACGCCGTTGCGCTGCACCTCCTCGGGCAGCCGCGGCTGCGCGATCGCGACGCGGTTCTGCACCAGCACCTGGGCCTTGTCGAGGTCGGTGCCGAGCTTGAAGGTGACGGTGATCGTCAACTGGCCGTTCGAGGTCGCCTGGCTGTACAGATACAGCATGTCCTCGACGCCATTGATCTCCTGCTCGATCGGCGCGGCCACGGTGTCGGATACGGTCTGTGCCGAGGCGCCGGGATATTGCGTCGTGACCGTGACCGTCGGCGGCACCACTTGCGGATATTCCGAAACCGGCAGCGTCGGATAGGCGATCGCACCCACGATCAGCAGCACGATCGACAGCACCATCGCCAGGATGGGCTGATTGACTGAGAGACGGCCGAGATTCATGACTTGCTGTCCCCTGCCGCCGCCGGATGGGGGCTGACCTTGGCACCGACGCGGGCGCGCTGGATGCCGTCGACGATGACGCGGTCGTCCGCCTTCAGGCCCTCGCGGATCACGCGCAGGCCGTCGTCCAGCGGACCGAGCACGACCGCGCGCGCCTCCACGGTGTCGTCAGGCTTGACCACGAACACGATCTTGCGCGACTGGTCGGTCGCCACAGCCGCATCCGGGATCAGCAGCGCCTCGTAGGGCGAGCTGCCGATCAGCCTGACCCGGCCGAACTGTCCGGGCAGGATCGACAGATCGGTGTTCTTGATCAAGGCGCGGCTGCGCAGCGTGCCGGTCGAGACATCGAGGCGATTGTCGAGGAAGTTGACGGTGCCCTCATGCGAGGGCTTGGTCTCGCCGGTCAGCGTCACCTGCACTGGATTTGGCGTGTCGCGCGAGCTCGGACGCTTGCCTTCGAACCAGAGGCGCGAGTTCTTCTGGTAGGTCGCCTCGTCCATGTCGAAATAGATGTAGATCGGATCGAGCGTGACGATCGAGGTCAGAAGCGTCGAGGCGCCGGTGTCGCTGCCCTGCACGAGATTGCCGGCGCTGACCAGATGCCGGCTGACGCGGCCGGTGATCGGCGCCAGCACATGGGTGAACTCGACGTTGAGCTTGGCCGCTTTCTGGATGCCCTCGGCCTGGATGGCCGCAGCCTCTGCCGATTGCAGCGCCTGACGGCGCTGATCGACAATCGAATCGGACACCGCCTCGGTCTTGTTCAGGGTGGCCGCGCGATCAAACTCGCGCTTGGCGAGCTCGATCTTGGCCTTGGCGTCCGCAAGCTGCCCCTCCGCCTGGGCCGCCACGGCCTCGAACGGCCTGGGATCGATGACATAGAGCAGATCGCCCTGATGCACGATCGCACCGTCCTGGAACTCGACCGAGGTGACATAGCCGCCGACGCGGGCGCGCACCTGCACCTCCTCGACGGCCTCGAAGCGGCCGGTGAACTCGTCCCAATCGGTCACGGTGCGCTTGACGGGCTGCGCCACCGTCACCGGCGGCGCCGGGGTGGCGGCCGCAGCCTGCGGCGGCTTCTGCTCGCTGCAGGCAGCAAGCGCAGCCGCGAGCGCGAGCATCACGACATGAGAGGTCAGAAAAAACGGTCCCCTCCCATACACCTTTTCCACGATACCGGCCCCCCTGAAAACGTCGTCGATCATCTCGAGCGCATCCCTTACGGCGCGCACTCGAACCCATGGACGATTTGGGTTCGATCGCTTCGGATCACAATAGGATTTTGCGCGGCATTTCTACGACGGGCGAGGCGCCGCCATGCACGTCCAGGGGAAAACCGCGAACGAGATCGTGCGAATCTGGAAAACGAAGCGCAATCGGAACAGGCGTCGCGGCCGTCCTGTCGGCAGGTCGCAGTGTCACCCTGCCCTGCTAGTCCCCACTGATACCGATCCGGTTCGGCAGCCGCTTCTCGAGCGTGTGCTTGAACAGGGCTGCCGTGCGATACACGGCATGGGCAAACTTTCCATACGGCAGTGTCAGGAACAGCGCCATGACGCACCCGAGATGGATCGCGAGCCACAGCGCCATGAAGCTCGTGTCACGCAGCACGAGCAGAGCAAGACCCGTGATGCTGATGATGAACAGCAGCGCGATGAAGCCGAGATCCATCGGCCGCTGCGCGATGTCGCTGCGCTCGGCGTGGCGCTGCAGGTTGAGCCACAACAGCCCGGCAGGGCCGATCAACAGGCCGATGCCGCCGACCGTGCCCAGCATGACGGGCCAGCTCAGCCCGGGGTACGGCGCCTCATCGGCGAACAGATAATGGTAGAGCGTCGCCACGCTGGTCGCGGCGAAGCAGAGCAGGAAGCCGTACATCGTGATCTGGTGAAACCAGCGACGCACCAGCGTGAAGCGGTCATCATCCTCGTTGCAGCCGACGCCATGGCCGCCGCCAAGATAGCGCAGCACCGCGATGTCATAGGCTGTCTCCGCCGCAGCGGATCTTCGCGCCTTGGGGAGGTCGAGAGGTGCCTGCGGCACGTCCTCACGCGCGGGCGCGATGTCGCGCCAGAAGCGGCCGATGCCGATCGCAAAGGCTGCGATCGCGTACAGGAACACGGCGCCGAAAACGAGCGCCAGGAAATTATGCGGGAAGATCGCATAGAAATTGCCGGCGAGCGGCGGGTGAACGAGATGGCCCGCCATCGCCAGCGCCAGCACGAGAAACAGCGCCAGGCTGGCTGCGAGCGCCAGCGACACGGTGAGGCCTTGGCGGCGATAGAGTTCGCCCAGCGCGCGTGGCCAAGCATAGGCCTGGTAGGTATTAGGGCGGACCTTGGCCATGGCCTGCGGCACGTTGACCCCGAATTCGTGCGGCGGCGCGTATTGACAGGCGTAGAGGCAGGCTCCGCAATTGTGACAGAGGTTGGCGAGGTAATGCGTGTCGGCTGCGGTGAATTCGAGCCGGCGCGTCATCGCCGGAAACACCGCGCAGAAGCCTTCGCAGTAACGGCACGCGTTGCAGATCTGCATGACGCGCGCGACCTCCGCCTCCTCGGCGCCGAGCAGCGCAGTCAAGTCCTCAGGCGTGCCAGCCGGAGCCGCGATGGTCTCAGTGAGCGGCGGCATAGGCCAGCTCCTCCTTGAATTCGGGATGCGTGAAGCCCGCGCTCGCGGCGGCATTGACGCCGGCGATGCGGCCGAAGGCGGTGCCGATGCTCATGCCGACGCCCGCAGTGTAGCCCTTGCCGAGCACATTGCCGGCCATCATCTCGCCGGCGGCGAACAGATTCTCGCTCGGCACGTCGTTGAAGCGCGCCGCCGCCGTGTGATCGGTCTTCAGGCCGAGATAGGTGAAGGTAATGCCGGGCCTCAGCGGATAAGCGAAGAACGGCGGCGCATCGATCGGCTGCGCCCAATGGGTCTTGGCCGGCATCAGCCCTTCCGTGCGGCAATCGTCGAGCACGGTGTGATCGAAGGTGCCGGGACGGCACGCCGTGTTGTAGGCATCGAGCGTGGCGGTGAAGGTCGCGACGTCCAAGCCGATCTTTTGCGCGAGCTCCTCGAGCGTCTCGGCGCGCGTGCCCGGAAACACCGGCGGCATGAAGCGCCCGACCGCCTTGCGGTCGATGATCGACCACGCGGTCTGGCCCGGCTGCTGCGCCACAAGGCGGCCCCAGATCGCATAGCGCTTGGGCCAGAAATCCTCGCCCTCGTCGTAGAAGCGCCTGGCCTCGCGGTTCACCACCACGCCGAGCGAAACGCAATCGATGCGGGTGCAGATGCCGCCGTCATAGAGCGGCGCACGGGCATCGATCGCGACGCAATGCGCCTGGGTCGGATCGCCGATCGCATCGACGCCGGCATCGAGCATGAATTTGAGCAGCACGCCCTGATTGAAGCGGGTACCGCGGATCAGGAAGTTTTCCGCGGGCCATTCGCCCCGCTCGTTCTGCCCCCATGCCTCGCGCTGCCATTCGAGGTTAGATTCGAAGCCGCCGCAGGCCAGCACGCAAGCCCTTGCCGTGATGCGCTCGCCGCTCTCCGTGATCGCGGCGATGAAGCGGCCGTCTTTCAACTCCAGGCTCTTCACCGGCGTCTCATATCGGATCGAAACGCCGAGCTCGCCGGCGCTGCGGTAATAGGCATTGACCAGCGCCTTGCCGCCGCCCATGAAGAAGGCGTTGGTGCGCGCCACGTGCAGCGCGCCCGACAGCGGCGGCTGAAAATGCACGCCATGCCTGCGCATCCACGGCCGGCAGCGCGACGAGTGCCGGATCACCAGCCGCGCCAGCGCCTCGTTGGTGAGCCCGCCGGTGACCTTGAGCAGGTCCTGCCAATATTCCTCTTCGGGATAAGCCTCGACCAGCACGTCCTGCGGCGCGTCGTGCATGCAGCGCAGGTTCCGCACATGCATCGAATTGCCGCCGCGCCAGCTCCGCGGCGCCGATTCCAGCATCAGCACGGATGCGCCCGCCTCGCGCGCCATCAGCGCCGCGCACAGCGCAGCGTTGCCGCCACCGATGACGAGAACGTCAGGCACCTCCTGCATCCGGCCGTCTCTCCCGCTTCAGTCCGTTCGTTCCATGCACGCAGGGCTTAGCCTTGCCGGCCCGATATTGCCACCGGATTTGCCTGCAGATCAGCCACGCGCCAGCGCGGTGCGATGCGCAGCCTCACTCATCCTCGGGCTGCCGACCCATCGAAGACGCGATGATCAACGACGCGCAAAAGAAAAGCCGCTTGCACCAACGAGGTGCGAGCGGCCAAGTCTAGGGAGGAAACGCCCAAAATGGGCTGGACTCAACCTACGCGATTGCCGGTGTGGGCGAAATCCGGACATTTCCGGAGCTGAGCCAATAGCGTTGCTGGAAGATAAACGTCGCCAGCCCCATTCATACGACATTCATCATGCTCATGGCGCGTGCTGCATGCAGATGCGAGAGAGTGGTCTCCTCTAGTTGTCGTCTGCGCGTCGGATCACAACTTCGGGGCGCGATCGAGCGCACAATGGATCTGCTTCCAGCAGCGCTGACGGGGCGTGCCTCAAGCTATCGACATTCGATGCTTGCCACCGCCAGACGCCGATCTCTTCGATATGTCCGATATGAGTCGATGTCGGTTCAACCTCTCACCCGTTCGTGTTGAGGGGAGGCCGGGCGTGTCTCACTGTTGAGAACGCGACCTCGAGACATGCGGGACCTCGGCAAGCCCCGCAGATGCCTGCGACGTTTGCTTGACAGGCAGGGACGCCCCTCCTTATATGCCGCGCGTTCGCAGCCAATCGTCGACACCGACCGGCCGAACGCCGTGGCGGGGTAGCTCAGCTGGTTAGAGCACGGGAATCATAATCCTGGGGTCGGGGGTTCGAGTCCCTCCCCCGCTACCAAGTTGATTCCATTCCGCTTTTCTCTCGCTCCGCACGGATTCATCGGAGTCCAACCGCGCGCTATTTCGGCACCACGTTGGGATTGCCGCCAGGGCTGCCGGGCGGCGGGATCACGGGCGTGTTGCCGCCTTCCGGCGTCGGCGCATGGATCTCCGAATCCGCCGTCGAGGGCGGGCACAGCACGCCGCCGGATTTGGCGAGCTTGTCGCCGAGCGGCTCGCTTGCCTGGCCGGTGGTGACGCCATCGGGCGGCGGTGTGCCGCGGGTGGTTGGCGCGCAAGCCTCATTCTGATTGGGCGCGGGCGCAGTCGCCTGTGGCGGTGTGGCCGGCGATGGCGGCGCCTGAGCGCCGGCCGTGGTCGCGGCCGCCGCCAGCAGGAACGACAGAGTGAGTGTTTGCCTGGTGCTCATGGCCCGGCAACGCGGAACGAGGTCCCGTCGTTCCCTCACGCCCGCGTGGGCCTCTTGCGGAACTCGGAACTCAGCCCTTGCGGTAGCGGATCAGCGAGAAATGCCCGAGCGGCGGCATCGGGCGGCGTTCGGCGAGCGTGACGCCGCCATGGCGGGCCGCCCATTTGACCAGACGCTCCCAGGGAAATTCCGGCCGCCAGCCGAGCCGCCGCGCCACCGGCGCGAAGGCGAGCTCGAACAGGCGGCGCGGCCCGCTCTCGGCGCCGATATGGTTCACCAGGATCAACTCGCCGCCCGGCTTCAGCACGCGGATGAAATCGTCCAGCGTGGCCTCCGGATCCGGCACCGCGGTGATGACATATTGCGCCACCACCGCATCGAAGAAATTGTCGGCGAAGGCGAGATGCTTGGCGTCCATCACCGCGAGCGTCTCGACGTTGTCGAGCTTCTGCTCGCGCACGCGCTGCTGCGCCCGCCGTAGCATCGGCTCGGAAATATCGACGCCGCAGATCTTCGTGGTCGGCGAATAGTCCGACAGCGATAGCCCGGTGCCGACGCCGACATCGAGCACGCGGCCGCCGACGCGATCGGCTTCCGCGATGGTCGATTGCCGTCCGTGATCGAAGACTTTTCCAAACACCAGGTCGTAGACCGGCGCCCAGCGCTCATAGGCCTTTTCGACCCCAGCGCGGTCGATGTCCCCCATGCCCCTCTTGCCCTGACTTGATTAGCCGCGGATCGCTTCGGCCAGCCGCCGCGGCTTCGCGACGCCGCCGACTGATGCCCCCTTCGCTTCGGCGCTCTGGATGAAGCCGCCGCCGAGCACACGTGCCCGGCCGCTTGGCGCGTCGTAGAACACGCAGGCCTGCCCGGGCGAGACGCCCTCCTCGCCGCCGGCCAGCTCGACCTCGTAATGACCGTGGCTGCCGCGGAGCCAGGCGGGCTGCGGCGGCCGGGTCGAGCGCACCCGCACGAACAGTTCGAGGCCGTCGTGCACGGCCGCGTCGAGCGCGCCGTCACCGATCCAGTTGACCTCGCGCAGCACGATGCGATGCGTGCGCAGGGCCTCGCGCGGACCGACCACGACGCGGCGCGCACCCACATCGAGCTTCACCACGTAGAGCGGCGAACCCGAGGCAACGCCGAGCCCCTTGCGCTGGCCGATGGTGAAATTGGCGATGCCGTGATGGGCGCCGAGCACTCGGCCATCGAGATCGACGATCTCGCCCGGCTCCATCGCGTTCGGGCGCAGCCGTCCGATGATGTCGGTGTAGCGTCCGGTCGGCACGAAGCAGATGTCCTGGCTGTCGTGCTTGTCGGCGACCTCGAGGCCGAAGCGGCGCGCCAGATCGCGCACCTCCGGCTTGGTCATGTCGCCGAGCGGGAAACGCAAGTAGTCGAGCTGCTCGCGAGTGGTCGCGAACAGGAAGTAGCTCTGGTCGCGATCGCTATCCGCCGCACAGATCAACGCGCGCGATCCGGAGGCCAGCCGGCGCGAGGCGACGTAATGGCCGGTGGCCAGCGCTGAGGCGCCGAGCTCGCGCGCCGTCTTCAGGAGATCGCCGAACTTGATGGCGCGGTTGCACTCGATGCACGGCACTGGCGTCTCGCCCGAGGCATAGCTCGCGGCGAAATTGTCGATCACCTGCTCGCGGAACCGATCCTCGTAGTCCAGCACGTAATGCGGAATGCCGAGCCGCTCGGCGACGTTGCGCGCGTCGTGAATATCCTGGCCGGCGCAGCAGGCGCCCTTCCGATGGGTCGCCGCGCCATGATCGTAGAGCTGCAGCGTGATGCCGACGACGTCGTAGCCTTCCGACTTCAACAGCGCAGCCGTCACCGACGAGTCGACGCCGCCCGACATGGCAACGACGACCCTGATATCCTCCGGACGGCCTTCGAGATCGAGACTGTTGAGCATGTTTCAGGTCACTGCGATCGCGGCCTCGAGGGAACAGGCTCCGTCGCGGAGACCTCTTCGCCCGGCGCCATCATGCGTTGGCAAACCCCTTCGCGCGATTCCAGACCAAGGGGATTGCGGCCGATGCGGAAACGACTGGAAAGCGCTCCTTTAATATAGGCGCGCTGCCTGCGAAGCAATCACGCTTCCCGCAGGCCAGAGCGGCAAATCTTGCCGGCCGGGCAGAAATGGCGGGGCCCCCTGCGTCCGGAAAATTGCGGGCACGAGCGCGCAACGTATTGATTTTACACGATAAAATTGCACAGAGCTGCTTGGCCCGCTCCTTGCTGAACGGGGACGATGGTTCAATCGCGAAAGGTTCCAAGGTGTTCAGCGTCTCCACGGACATCCAGGCCAGCACGGCCTTCCAGAGCACCGCGCCGAAATCCACCCGGCCCGATCCCTCGCAGTACACCAGCAGCTTCTCGGCGCTGGTCGATGCCGCCACGGCCGATCCGTCGGCCGGCTCGCCGCCGCCGCGCGCCAGCAGCAGCTCGTCAGCCAACAGCTCCAGCTTGCGCAGCAGCACCAGCCAGTCGAGCGCGCCCGCCGACACCGGCGCTCCAACCAGCACGGCTCCCGACAAGTCCGACGGCAAGACCGACAAGACCTCATCGAGCGATAGCAAGGCAGATACCAAGTCCGACACCACCGGCACAGCGAAGTCCGCCGACGGCACCTCGACCGGCAAGCCGGACCAGGACAAGAGCAGCAAGGACGACGGCACCGACACGACAGCGGCGGCCGATCCAACCGCTGTTCCGGCGACGGCCGTCGCGGCGGCGATCCAGTCGAACGCCGCGCCGTCCGACACACCGATCACCACGACGACCGACGCGACGGCTCCCGTCGGCGCCGTAACCGCCGCCGCCAATGCCCAGGCGGCCGGCGCCGTGATATCGGCCACGCCGGCGACGACCGGCGGACCGGTCGTAGCTGCGGCCAATTCCGCCAACGGCAGTGCCAAGGCGGCCGATCCTTCCGCGAAGGACGCGGCCACAACGGCAGCCGCGACCACGACCACCGCAACGACGGATGAGCCGCCGACCACCAACCCGGCCTTCGCGGCCCTCGTCGATGGCGCAGCCCAGGCCGGCGCCAAGACGAAGACCCCGGCGCAGGGCAAAGCCGCGTCTGTCCCGGCAGCCGACACCAACGCGAAAACTGATCAAGCCGCCCCGACCACAGCGACCACGCAGCCCACTCACGCCGATGCCGCGCAGCAGGCGGCCGCAACGGACAAGACCGACGCCCCCCTGGTCGTCACCGATCCCGGCAAAGGTAGCGTCAACGCAGAACCAGTGCCGGCCGTGCGCGAGCGCTCCGGCAACTCCGCCAATGCGCAGGGTTCGGCGACAGTCTCCGATTCCAGTCTCCAGGCGGCGACTGCCCTGCAGCCGCAGCTTGCGACCCAGCCGACCGCGGCTCCCGTGGCAGCGGCGAACCTGACCGCCACAGTCCCCAGCTCGGCCGCGGTGCCGCTCAGCGGGCTGGCGGTCGAAATCGCGGGCTCCGCACTGAACGGCAAGAGCCGCTTCGAGATCCGGCTCGATCCGGCCGAGCTCGGCCGCATCGATGTCCGCATCGATGTCGACCGCAGCGGCCAGGTCACCTCGCATCTGCGGGTCGAGAAGCCCGAAACCTTATCGATGCTGCAGCAGACCGCACCGCAGCTCCAGCAGGCGCTCAACGACGCCGGCCTGAAGACCGGCAGCGGCGGCCTCCAGTTCAGCCTTCGCGATCAATCCACGTCCGGCCAGAACGGCAGCAACGACCAGCCTGGCGGCAACGCCCACCGCCTCGTCATCAGCGACGAGGATGCGACGCCTGCCGCGGCTGCGGGACGGTCCTATGGCCGCATGTTCAGTTCGAACGGCGGCATCGATATCCGGGTCTAAAGGAAACCAATCATGGCCACTGGCGACGCAATCACCGCGAGCCCGATCGTTTCGGGGACTACGAAAACGTCGACCACGGCGTCATCCAGCAGCACGTCGTCGACCGCGAACAACTCGATCGCAGGCAACTTCCAGACCTTCCTGACGCTGCTGACAACCCAGCTGCAGAACCAGAACCCGCTCGATCCGCTGGACACCAACCAGTTCACCCAACAGCTCGTCCAATTCGCCTCGGTCGAGCAGCAGCTCAAGACCAACGACCAGCTTGCGTCGCTGGTGTCGATCCAGCAGACCACGCAAGCGACCCAGGCGCTGAACTTCGTCGGCAAGACCGCTGTCGTCGAGAGTTCGACCGCGAGCCTCTCGAGCTCGAAGGCGACATGGGACCTCAGCATCCCCTCCGCCTGCGATATGACCGTGACCATCACCAACTCGAGCGGCGCAACCGTCTATAGCGGCAAGCTCTCGGTCAATGCCGGTGACAACCAGCCGTTTCAGTGGAACGGTCAGGGCTCCGACGGCTCGCAATTGCCCGACGGGCAGTACAAGCTGACCGCGACCGCAACCGACAGCTCCGGCAACCCCGTCGCGATCAAGACCCAAGTTCAAGGTGTCGTGTCCTCCGTCGACCTCACCCAGCAGCCGCCGCTGCTGTCGATCGCGGGCCAGAGCTTCACGGTCAACCAGATTCAGCGCATCGTGAGTTAGCCGCGGCCGCTTTTCCAAACCGATCGGCGTCATTCATCCCCGAGCTTTCCGATCAAGCTCGCACGGCACGCCTGGATTGCAGCCCATGGCCCGGGCGAGATTAACAAATCATTTACCCTGTTTCAGGTCCTGGCGACGTTTGGCTCCGGGACAACCAGCATTTGCAGCTCACGTCTGATTGCAGGCTTTGGCTTAGGCAAATTTTAAGCGGACCAGCGTAGGTTGGTACCGTGAGTTCAGTGGTTAAGAGTTTGTGAGTACACCATGACAGAACCCCATCGCCCGAGGGTGAAATACGTCATCGGGCCCGACGGCAGTCCACTCACCATCGCGGATCTGCCTGCACCGGGCACCAAGAGGTGGGTCATTCGCCGCAAGGCCGAGGTCGTGGCCGCTGTCCGCGGCGGATTATTGTCCCTCGAGGAAGCCTGCAGCCGCTACACGCTGACCGTCGACGAATTTCTGTCCTGGCAGTTCTCGATCGATCAGCACGGCCTCGCCGGACTGCGGACCACCCGGATCCAGCAATACCGGCAGTAAGCCCTTATCGACATCATTTTTCATGAAATCGGCTTGGCCCCGCCAAGCCGATTTTTTGTAGCTCGTGCACGGATCGCGACGTTCGCAAGGATCCGCGGCGTCCCGCACCCGCTCTGCAACTGCCCTTTAACCTCCGTTAACCATATCGAAACCTTCCCATAGGCAATAATTGCCCAGTGGCCCGATTCAGACTTCGCCCCTTCTCTACGGGGCGCGCGGTCAGAATCGAGGGCCATTTGGAATGCAGGGGGTCGGGGCAACGGAAGGGTCGAGTTTCGTGCTTGGTTGCAAGCGGCCGTAAAGGCCGGCGAAGCTCAAATCCTCCCAGCGGCCACCTGTGAAATGCCGAACTGTGGGGCAGTTGCTTGCAAAGTCTCGTGGACTTCCTGAAGGGTTTGGGCGCGGCCCGGCTGATGGCGATGATTGCCGTCACGGCTGCGCTGATCGGCTTCTTCGCTTTCGTCATCATGCGGGTGACCACGCCGCAGATGACGACGCTCTTCACCGATCTCAGCATGGAGGACTCCTCCAGCATCATCAAAGACCTTGAACGGCAGGGCATCCCCTTCGAGATCCGCAACGAAGGCAGCGTCATCCTGGTGCCGAAGGACAAGGTCACACGGCTGCGCATGAAACTCGCCGAAGGCGGCCTGCCCAAGGGCGGCGGCGTCGGCTACGAGATCTTCGACAAGTCGGACGCGCTGGGCACCACGAGCTTCGTCCAGAACATCAACCATTTGCGTGCGCTGGAGGGCGAGCTCGCCCGCACCATCCGCAGCATTGACCGTGTCCAGGCGGCGCGGGTCCATCTCGTGCTCCCCGAACGGCCGCTGTTCGCGCGCGAGACGCCGGAGCCGTCGGCCTCGATCGTTGTGCGCGTGCGCGGCTCGCTCGAGGCGGCGCAGATCCGGGCCATCCGTCACCTCGTCGCCTCCGCCGTCAACGGGCTCAAGCCGCAACGGGTGTCGATCGTCGACGAGGCTGGGCAGCTGCTCGCCGACGGCTCGCTGTCCGACATCGACCAGGCGGTCGGCGACGAGCGCCGCACCGCCTTCGAGAAGCGGATGCGCAAGCAAGTCGAGGACATCGTCTCCTCGGTGGTCGGACAGGGCCGCGCCCGTGTCCAGCTCTCCGCCGATTTCGACTTCAACCGGATCACCCAGACCTCGGACAAATACGATCCGGAAGGCCGGGTGCTGCGCTCCAGCCAGACCCGGGAAGAATCGTCGGCCACCGCCGAGAACAACGGCCAGGTCACCGTCAACAACGACCTACCGGGCGCCCAACAGAACAACGGCAACCAGCAGGCCGCGCGCGACCAGAGTAAGAAGACCGAAGAGACCAACAATTACGAGATCTCCCGGACCACCAAGACCGAGGTCACCGAGGCCGGCCGCGTCAACCGCATCTCGGTCGCGGTTCTAGTCGACGGCAGCTACGTCAAGAACGACAAGGGCGACCTGGTCTACAAGGAGCGCGGCAAGGACGAGCTCGAGCAGATCGCGGCCCTGGTGCGCTCGGCGATCGGCTTCGACCAGAAGCGCGGCGATCAGGTCGAGGTGGTCAACCTGAAATTCGCGGATGCCCCGGCGGTACCGCAGCTTTCAGAACCCTCCGGCTTCCTTGGCATGATCCAGTTCACCAAGGACGACGTCATGTACATCATCGAGCTCGGCGTGATGATGCTGCTCGGCCTCGTCGTGATGTTCATGGTGATCCGCCCGCTGGTGAAGAAGATCCTCGCCTCCGAAGAGGTGTCCGCGCTGACCGGTGCGACGCCGGCCATCACCGACGAGACCCCGCAGGTCCCGGCCGTGACCGCCCACCAGACCGCACATCTGATCGACGTCGCCCAGGTCCAGGGCCAGGTGCACGCCCAATCGGTGCACCGGGTCGGCGAACTGGCCGACCGCAACCCCGGCGAAGCCGCCGGCATCATCCGCCAGTGGCTTGCCGAACCGCAGACCTGATCCGCCAGAATTGAAGCTTTCAGACCCGGACAGTCGAAAAATCCCATGTCGCTCCCGCAAACGCAGAACGCAAACGCCAACGACATCTCCACCGTCATCGCCACCCTGGCGAGCCGCCAGGCCGGCCGTGAGAAGACCGCGCCCCTCAGCGGACCGAAGCGCGCCGCCGTCATGATGCTGGCGCTCGGCGAGCAGTATGGCGGCAAGATCTGGCAGCAGCTCGACGACGACGAGGTGCGTGAACTATCGCTGGCGATGTCCACCCTCGGCACGGTCGAGGCCGACGTCGTCGAGGACCTGATGCTGGAATTCGTCTCGCGCATGTCGGCCTCGGGCGCGCTGATGGGCAATTTCGACGCGACCGAGCGGCTGTTGCAGCAATATCTGCCGCCGGAGCGCGTCAACGGCATCATGGACGAGATCCGCGGCCCCGCGGGCCGCAACATGTGGGAGAAGCTCTCCAACGTCCAGGAAGAGGTCCTCGCCAACTACCTGAAGAACGAATATCCGCAGACCATCGCGGTGGTGCTGTCGAAGCTGAAGCCGGAGCATGCGGCGCGCGTGCTTGCCATTCTGCCCGAGGACATGGCGCTCGACGTGATCGGCCGTATGCTGCGGATGGAGGCCGTTCAGAAGGAGGTGATCGAGCGCGTCGAGCAGACGCTGCGCACCGAGTTCATGTCGAACCTCTCGCAAACCCGCCGCCGCGACGCTCACGAGGTGATGGCCGAGATCTTCAACAATTTCGACCGCCAGACCGAGACCCGCTTCATCACCTCGCTCGAGGAAGAGAACCGAGAATCTGCCGAGCGCATCAAGGCGCTGATGTTCACCTTCGACGACCTGATCAAGCTCGACTCCGCCTCGGCTCAGACGTTGATGCGCAATGTCGACAAGGACAAGCTCGGGATTGCGCTGAAAAGCGCCAACGAGGAGGTCCGCAACTTCTTCTTCACAAACATGTCCTCCCGCGCGGCCAAGATGCTGCAGGACGACATGGCCGCGATGGGACCGGTCCGCCTGCGCGACGTCGACGAGGCGCAGGCGCTGCTGGTCAACCTCGCCAAGGACCTCGCCGCCAGGGGCGAGATCATGCTGACCAAGAATCGTGCCGACGACGAACTGGTGTATTGATGGCTCAGCCCGCGAAATTCCTGTTCGATACGGATTTCTCCGCTCCCGAGCGGCAGCGCGAGCGGCCGGCGACCACGGCCGAGATCGCGCAGAAGATCGCCGTCGCCGAGGCGCAAGCCTACCGCAACGGCTACGAGGCGGCGCAGCGTGAGGCTCGGGTCGAAGCCGACCGCCGCATGGCGAGCGCGCTGGAGGAGATCAAGATCCATCTGCAGGGCATCGCTTCGCGCGTCTCCGGCGTCGAGGCGAGAATGGAGACCGAGGCGGTCGAGGTGGCGATAGCGGTCGCGCGCAAGCTCTGCAGCGCGCTGGTTGCCGCCGAGCCGCTCGGCGAGATCACCGGCCTCGTCAAGGACTGCTTCGCCCATCTGGTGGCGACGCCGCATCTGGTCGTCCGCATCAACGATTCCCTCTACGAAAGCGCACACGAACGGATCGAGAAGCTCGCCAAGCAGAGCGGCTTCGAAGGCCGCCTGGTGATCCTGGCCGAGCCCGACATTCCGACCGGCGACTGCCGGATCGAATGGGCCGACGGCGGCGTCGTGCTGGAGCGCGGCGCGATCGATACCAAGATCAACGAGCTCGTCGGGCGCTATATGGCGTCCAGGAATCAGGCTGCCGGCGCGGCCAAGGGGGTTTAAGTCATGAGCGACACCGATTCTCACATCCCGCTGCCCGATCTCAACAGCGCCGATGCGCCACCGCTGGACGATGTCGGCTACAATGAGGACGACCAGGCCGCGCGCATCGCCGCCGACCTCGAGGCCGTCTTCGACGTGCCGGTCCAGGTCTCCGCCGTGCTCGGCCGCTCCAAGATGGACGTCGGCGAGCTGCTGAAGCTCGGACCTGGCACCGTGCTCGAGCTGGACCGCCGCGTCGGCGAGGCCATCGATATCTACGTCAACAACCGCCTGGTGGCGCGCGGCGAGGTGGTGCTCGTCGAGGACAAGCTCGGCGTGACCATGACGGAAATCATCAAGTCAGATCGCAACTAACACGCAGCATCATCGCGCGCTTGGGAGCGAGCCGCGCGGACCAGTCAATAGGAGATCGACATGCGGCTTCTCATCGTCGGCACGCTGAAGGGTCAGCTCACCGCCGCCACCAAGATTGCCATGCAGAACGGCGCGACCGTCACGCACGCCGAGGACAACGAGCAGGCGATGCGCGTGCTCCGCGGCGGCAAAGGCGCCGACCTGCTGCTGGTCGACGTTGCCATCGACATCCGCGACCTCGTGATGCGGCTCGACGCCGAGCACATTCATGTGCCGATCGTCGCCTGCGGCATCACCACCGATGCCCGCGCGGCGGTCGCCGCGATCCATGCCGGCGCCAAGGAATATATTCCGCTGCCGCCCGATCCGGAGCTGATCGCCGCCGTGCTGGCCGCGGTCGCCAACGATTCCCGCGATCTCGTCTATCGCGACGATGCCATGGCCAAGGTGATCAAGCTGGCGCAGCAGATCGCGGGCTCGGACGCTTCGGTGATGATCACCGGCGAGTCCGGCACCGGCAAGGAGGTGCTGGCGCGCTATGTGCACAGCCGCTCGGCGCGCGCCAAGCGCCCCTTCATTTCGATCAACTGCGCCGCGATCCCCGAGCATCTCCTGGAATCCGAGCTGTTCGGCCATGAGAAGGGCGCTTTCACCGGCGCCATCGCCCGCCGCATCGGCAAGTTCGAGGAGGCCACCGGCGGCACGCTGCTGCTTGACGAAATCTCCGAGATGGACGTGCGGCTGCAATCGAAGCTGCTGCGCGCCATCCAGGAGCGCGTCATCGACCGCGTCGGCGGCACCCGCCCCGTTCCGGTCGACATCCGCATCATCGCGACCTCGAACCGCAACCTTGCGGAGGCCGTGCGCGAGGGCACGTTCCGCGAGGACCTGCTGTTCCGCCTCAACGTCGTCAACCTGAAGATCCCGCCGCTGCGCGAGCGCCCGGCCGACATTCTCGAGCTCGCTCATCATTTCGCGCGCAAATATTCCGATGCCAACGGCGTGGCGCTGCGCCCGATTTCGGCGGAGGCCAAGCGCGTGCTCTCGACCAATCGCTGGCAGGGCAATGTCCGTGAACTCGAGAACACGATGCACCGCGCGGTGCTGATGGCTGTTGGCGACGAGATCGGGCCGGATGCGATCCTCACGCCCGACGGCGACCGGCTCGATATCGTCAAGACCCAGCCGGCGGTGGCGCATGCGACCATGGCCGCCGAGCAGGTGACGCGCGCTTTGGTCGGCCGCACCGTGGCCGATGTCGAGCGCGACTTGATCCTGGAGACCCTGAAGCATTGTCTCGGCAACCGCACCCATGCGGCCAACATCCTTGGCATCTCGATCCGCACCTTGCGCAACAAGCTGAACGAATATGCCGACGGTGGCCTGCCGATCCCGCCCCCGGGCGCCGGCGACGCCGCGCGCATGCCGACAGTGGCCGGCTAGTGTTAGTTCGGCCGCACCATCCTAGCGTCATTGCGAGCGCAGCGAAGCAATCCAGGGCCAAGAAGAAAGGTCTGGATTGCTTCGTCGCGTTCGTCTCCTCGCAATGACGATCATCATGACCGCCCAAGCTCACGCCGCCGTCGGGGCCTCGGGATTGCGGAAGATGTGGATGGGATCGCCGGGCACGAATTCCTGCCGGGTGAAGACGGCATAGGCATAGAGCGCGAGATAAAGAATCGCGAGCGTGCCGATCACGTAGATGGCCCAGGTTCCGATGCGAGTGAGAACGCGCTTCATTGGCTCTGCCGAGAGAGAATGAAGCGGTTCTAAGCGGTCTCACGCCTGAAAGCCAGCCCAACGCGGCAGGCTGGCGCGGTGGCGCCGCATCAGAACTTCCGGGTCGATTGCGGGTTCGGCACGCTCATGGTGGCGAGCTTGAGCATGTCCTCGTCGCGGTCCACGGTGAGATAGTCGCCCTGCCAATAGGCCAGCGCGGCGGCCGGAGCGGTCGCATCGACATGCAGCACGCGGCCGATCACGATGCCGTGCGAGTGCCGCTCGATAATGTCCTCGACCTCGCAATCGAACGCCGCCAGCGCGCCGACCAGGAGCGGCACGCCGGTCGCACGCTTGCGCCATTCGGCGCCGGCAAAGCGCTCGGCACCCTTGGCGCCGCCCTTGCCGGCAAAGCGGTCCGCGACCTCGAGCTGATCCGCCGCGAGGATGTTCACGCCGAACACGCGCTCGCGCTGCAGGATCGGCCACGACGACGCATTGCGGTTGACGCTGACGATCAGCGACGCCGGCTCGACGGACAGCGAGGAGACCGAGGTCACGGTCATGCCCGACGTCTCACTGCCGCGACCCACGGTGATGACGCTGACACCACCGACGAGGTGCCGCATGGCGGAGCGGAAATCGAACGCAAGCGGCTCACTACGAAGCTTGGGATCGGGCATGATACGGACAATGGAGTTCATGACGTTAACATCCTCCTACTCGGGTACGCCCTCGCCCAGCAGCTCACGCAGAATCGCGCCTTCCAATGCGGCGAGATCGGCTGCGCCGCGCTCGCGCGGCCGCGCAATCTCGACCTTGATGTCCTCGGCGATGCGTCCCTCCTCGATCACCAGCACGCGATCAGCCAGTGCGACGGCTTCCGAGACGTCGTGGGTGACCAGGATCGCGGTAAAGCCCTGGTCGGCCCAGACCCGCTCCAAAAGCCGCTGCATGGCGATGCGCGTCAGCGCGTCGAGCGCGCCAAGCGGCTCGTCGAAAGCGAGCAGGCGCGGTCCTGAGACCAGCGCGCGGGCCAGCGCGACGCGCTGCTTCTGTCCGCCCGACAGGACCGACGGCCATTCTCCGCGCTTGTCGGCAAGACCGACCTCGGCCAGCGCATGCTCGGCACGAGCTTGGGCACCGGCCGCTTGGCGATCGCGGCCAAGACCGACCTCGACATTGGAGAGCACGCGCGCCCAGGGCAGCAGCCGCGGCTCCTGGAACATCACGCGGACATCCTCCGGCCGCGCCGCCTCGCCGAAGCTGATGCTGCCGCCACTCGGCTTGTCGAGGCCCGCGATCAGTCGCAGCAGCGTGCTCTTGCCGCAGCCGGAGCGACCGACGATCGCGACGAACTGGCCTGCCGGAATGTGCAGGTCGATGCCGCGCAGCACCTCATTGTCACCGAACGATTTGCGCAAATCGCGAATAGTCAGCGGAAGCCCGCGCACCTGCGGATGTCTGTCACGCAAGCCGCGCGTATCGTGCAAAACGTCCGGTTCGCGCAAGACTTCGGTGTCGCGCACGGCTTCTGCCTGCGTCACGAATTCGGAACGCGCAAGAGCCTCGGCGTCGGAAAGGGAGAAGCGAAGCGTCTGCTGCATGCGAGTCCTCAAGCCTTGCTGAATGCGGGATGCCACGACAAAGTGAGCCGCTCCAGCGCGCGCGAGGCGCTGTCGGCGAGCTTGCCCAAAAGCGCGTAGATCAGGATCGACAGCACGACGACGTCGATCTGCATGAACTCCCTCGCCTGCATCGCCATGTAGCCCAGGCCGGACGACGCCGCGATGGTCTCGGCGACGATCAAGGTGAGCCACATGATGCCGAGTGCGAAGCGCAGGCCGACGAAGATCGACGGCAGCGCGCCGGGGAAGATGACGCGGCGAAACAGCTCGCCTTCTGTCATGCCGTAGACGCGGCCCATCTCGATCAGTTGCGGATCGACGGTGCGGATGCCGTGGAGCGTGTTGAGATAGATCGGGAAGAACACGCCGAGCGCAACCAGGAACAGTTTTGCGCTCTCGTCGATGCCGAACCAGAGGATGACGAGTGGGATCAATGCCAGATGCGGGATGTTGCGCACCATCTGCAGGGTGGTGTCGGTCAGCTTCGCCGAGAGCTGCGAGAGGCCGTTGGCAAGGCCGAAGGCGAAGCCGATGCCGCCGCCGATCAAAAAGCCGATGCCGGCGCGCCAGAAGCTGACCCAGATGTTCTGCACGAGCTCACCCGACAACGCGAGCCGCCAGCCGGCGCGCGCGACGTCACTCGGCGCCGGCAGCACGCGCACCGGCACCAGGCCGGCGACGCTGGCCGCCTGCCAGATCAAGAGGATGGCGAGCGGCACGAGCCACGGCACAAATCCCTCGGCGCCGGGAAGACGCACGCGGCGTAGGCGCGGCAGAGTCTCGATCACGCTCATGATTGCGCTGCCTTCTGCAGTAGCACGCGTTCGTTGGCGATAGTCTCGCCGAACGGACCAGTGTTCACGCGCAGCCTGGTCACGTTGTCAGGCCGGTCCAGCGCGAGAAGCGGGAAGACAAGCTCGGCAAAGCGATAGGCTTCTTCGAGATGAGGGTATCCTGATAGGATAAAAGTGTCGATGCCGAGATCCTGATATTCCCTGATCCGTGCCGCGACCGTGATGGGATCTCCGACCAGAGCGGTGCCGGCGCCACCGCGCACGAGACCGACACCGGCCCAGAGATTCGGGCTGATTTCGAGCTTGTCGCGACGGCCACCATGGAGTTGCGACATGCGCTGCTGGCCGACCGAATCCATCCGCGCGAAGATCTTCTGCGCCGACGCGATGGTTTCATCCGTAACATGCTTGATCAGATCGTCGGCTGCGGCCCACGCCTCCGCGCTGGTCTCGCGAACGATCACATGCAGGCGAATACCGAAGGAGAGCTTGCGTCCGCGCTGCTCGGCGACGGCCCTGACCTTGGCGATCTTGCCTGCGACATCGGCCGGCGGCTCGCCCCAGGTGAGATACTTATCGACGGTGTCGACGGCGACATCGATGCCGGCATCCGACGAGCCGCCGAAATAGAGCTTTGGCCGTGGCGACTGCACCGGCGGAAACAGCAGCCGGCCATCCTCGATCCTGATGTGCTTGCCATTGAAGTTCACGGTCTTGCCGGCGAGCAGATCGCTGTAGACGGCGAGGAATTCGCGCGTCACCTCATAACGCTCATTGTGCGGCAGATAGACGCCGTCGCCCTTGTTCTCGATCGGATCGCCGCCGGTGACGACATTGATCAGAAGCCGGCCGTTAGTGACACGATCGAGCGTCGCGGTCATCCGCGCCGCCACGCTCGGCGACTGCAGGCCTGGACGCACCGCGACCAGATAGTTCAGTCTCTCAGTGAACGGCGCCACTGCAGATGCGACGACCCAAGAATCCTCGCAGCTCCGTCCCGTCGGCAGCAGCACGCCATAATAGCCGAGCTGATCGGCGGCCTGCGCCACCTGCCGCAGATAGTTGAAGTTGACCTCGCGCGCGCCCGTGGACGTGCCGAGATAACGGCCGTCGCCGTGGGTCGGCAGGAACCAGAGGACGTTGGCTGGGGAGCTCGCTTGACTCATCATCTCTCTCGCGGATCGAACGTCAGAACAGCGCCGGCGCCAGATGGACCCGCGTCCATTCCAACAGACCTCACGCGGTGCAACGCAAAGGATGATGGTGGTCAGAGAAACGCCTGTCGAGCGGTCCTGGAAAATAGCGATAACGCTACTCCCGGGACACCACGGCACGGGACGTTTGTTTCGGTGCCAGACCGAGGCGAAGTGAAAATTTTCGCGGTCTCGGCGGCGTGATCACGCGATCTCTCGAGATAGTCACCCGCGGACGCCTTGCAGATCGCCTTGCAGATTCAGGCTTAACGCCGCCTTGTCGTAACGATCGGTAAGGCGGCCGTATCGATCTCGCCCAGCCCGATCTCGGGATTCAACGCGCCCTGCTTCCAAGCGTCGTGCTCGAAATCCGGCAGCACCTCGCGCGCGAACAAGTCCAAGGACCGCGCGATTGGGAACAAGGTCCGTCGAACTCATTGACGCAAATCAAGGAACATCTGCCGCGGATTCGTATGCTGCAATGAGGCAGCGGCCCGGATGCCGCCTTCATCTTCCCCATCAGAACGAGTCCCGATCATGTCGGCCACGGGCCGCGACGCGACCACACGTCCGCGTCGCAAGCGCATGGAAATCTTCGCCTTCCTCTTTCTCACCGCAGTGCTGATGCCGGCCCTGGCGGTCGCAACCGTCGGCTCCTACGGGCTGACGGTCTGGGTCTACCAGATGATCGCCGGCCCGCCCGGGCCGCCGGCCGCGCACTGAACCGCCGCATCTCGCGCCAAGGATGATCCTGTGCTCAAGACCCATACCGCTCTCGACCGCCGCGCCCTGATCACCGGCCGTGTGCTGGCAGCCGACCCCGTGATCTCTCCGCCCTCAGGTGAGATCGCCAGCATCGTGGTGCAGGCGAGCCCCGCGCGTCTCGATACGGTGGAAGCCAGCATCCTCGGGCTCGATGGCTGTGAGATCCACGGCCGAGATGCGCGCGGCAAGCTGATCGTCGTGGTCGACGCGCCCAACGCCGGCGCGCTCGGCACCACCATGAACACCATCTCGTCGCTGCCGCACGTCCATTCCGCCTGTCTCGTCTTCCACGCCATCGATGTCGGCTGACGCACGGCCTGCCAAGAGAACGCACATGACCGAATACAAGATCGATCGCCGCCAGATGCTGAAGCTCGAAGCGGCGGCTGTTGCCGCGGCCGCCGCCGGCATCCCGACGGCATCGCTCGCCGCCAATCTCGTCACCGAGCGCGATGCGAGCGAATTGAAATGGGACAAGGCGGCCTGCCGCTTCTGCGGCACCGGCTGCAGCGTGATGGTCGCCACCAAGGACAATCGCGTGGTCGCCACCCATGGCGACATCAAGGCCGAGGTCAATCGCGGGCTGAACTGCGTCAAGGGCTACTTCCTCTCCAAGATCATGTACGGCCATGATCGCCTGACGCATCCGATGCTGCGCAAGACAAACGGCAAGTACGACAAGAACGGCGAGTTCACGCCGGTGTCCTGGGACGAGGCCTTCGACATCATGGCGACCAAGTACAAGGACGCGCTGAAGAAGCGTGGTCCCTCCGGCGTCGGCATGTTCGGCTCGGGCCAGTGGACCATCTTCGAGGGCTATGCCGCAGTGAAGCTGTTCAAGGCCGGCTTCCGCTCCAACAACATCGATCCCAATGCGCGCCACTGCATGGCGTCCGCCGTGGCCGGCATGATGCGCACCTTCGGCATCGACGAGCCTGCCGGCTGCTATGACGATATCGAGGCTGCCGACGCCTTCGTGCTGTGGGGCTCGAACATGGCCGAGATGCATCCGATCCTGTGGACGCGAGTCACCGACCGCAGGCTGTCGGCGCCGCATGTCCGCGTCGCCGTGCTCTCGACCTTCGAGCACCGCTCGTTCGATCTTGCCGACATCGGCATGGTGTTCAAGCCGCAGACGGACCTTTACATCCTCAACGCGATCGCCAACCACATCATCAAGACCGGCCGCGTCAACAAGGACTTCGTCAGCGCGCATACGGTGTTCAAGCGCGGCCAGACCGATATCGGCTACGGCCTGCGTCCCGAGCATCCGCTGGAGAAGGCCGCGACCGGCCGCGCCAAGGCCAATGACGCCGTCGACATCAGCTTCGATGAATATGCGAAGTTCGTCTCCGACTACACGCTGGAGAAAGCCACCGAAATGTCCGGCGTGCCGCTCAATCGCTTGGAGGCGCTGGCCGAGCTCTATGCCGATCCGAAGACCAAGGTGGTCTCGTTCTGGACCATGGGCTTCAACCAGCACACCCGCGGCGTCTGGTGCAACAACCTCGTCTACAACATCCATCTGCTCACCGGAAAGATCGCGGAGGCCGGCAACAGCCCGTTCTCCCTCACCGGGCAACCTTCGGCCTGCGGCACCGCGCGCGAGGTCGGCACTTTCTCGCATCGGCTGCCGGCCGACATGGTGGTGACAAGGAGCATCGCGCGAAAGCCGAACACATCTGGCAGCTGCCCGAGGGCACCATTCCCGACAAACCGGGCTACCATGCCGTGCAGCAGAGCCGGATGCTGAAGGACGGCCTGCTCAACGCCTACTGGGTGCAGGTCAATAACAATCTGCAGGCGGGCCCGAACGCCAACCAGGAGACCTATCCCGGCTTCCGCAACCCCGATAATTTCGTCGTGGTCTCCGATGCCTACCCTTCCGTCACCGCGCTTGCCGCCGACCTCATCCTGCCGACCGCCATGTGGGTCGAGAAGGAAGGCGCCTATGGCAATGCCGAGCGGCGCACCCAATTCTGGCACCAGCTCGTGACGGCGCCGGGTGAGGCGCGCTCCGATCTCTGGCAGCTGATGGAATTCTCCAAGCGCTTCAAGGTCGAGGAGGTGTGGCCGGAGGAGCTGATCGCGAAGAAGCCGGAGGTTCGCGGCAAGACGCTGTTCGAGGTGCTCTATCGCAACGGCCAGGTCGACAAGTTCGGCACCGATCAGATCGAGAGCGGCTACCTCAACGACGAGTCGAAGGCGTTCGGCTTCTATGTGCACAAAGGCCTGTTCGAGGAATATGCCTCGTTCGGCCGTGGCCATGGCCACGACCTTGCGCCGTTCGAGGCCTATCACCGCGAGCGCGGTCTGCGCTGGCCTGTCGTGAACGGCCAGGAGACGCGCTGGCGCTTCCGCGAAGGCTCGGACCCCTACGTCAAGAAGGGCGCCGGCGTGCAGTTCTATGGCTTCCCCGATGGGAAAGCGCGCATCTTCGCCCTCCCCTACGAGCCGCCGGCGGAATCGCCCGACAAGGACTATCCGTTCTGGCTGTCGACCGGACGCGTCGTCGAGCACTGGCACTCCGGCACCATGACGCGGCGCGTGCCCGAGCTCTACAAGGCGTTCCCCGAAGCCGTCTGCTTCATGCACCCCGATGATGCGCAGGAAGCGAACCTGCGCCGCGGTGACGAGGTCAAGGTCGCTTCCCGCCGTGGCTTCATCCGCGCCCGTGTCGAGACCCGCGGCCGTGACAAGCCGCCGCGCGGGCTCGTCTTCGTGCCCTGGTTCGACGAATCCAAGCTGATCAACAAGGTGACGCTCGACGCCACCGATCCGATCTCGCTGCAGGCCGATTTCAAGAAATGCGCTGTGCGCATCGAGCGCGTGTGACCATCATGTTCAGGAAGCTTACGATCATGTTGCTGTCGGCCATGCTCGCGGCCGGCTCGTCCGCGCTGCTGGCGCAAACCGTCAGTTCATCCTTGCGCGGTCCTGCGCCGCTCAATGAAGAGGGCCCGGCGCCGCCGATGCTGCCGAACAAGAACACGTCGGAGAAGGAGGTGCGCAACTATCCGGAGCAGCCGCCTGTCATCCCGCATACGATCGACAACTATCAGATCGATCTGAACAGCAACAAGTGCCTGTCCTGCCACGCCCGCGCCCGTACCGCGGAGTCGCAGGCGCCGATGATCTCGGTCACGCATTTCATGGACCGCGAGGGCCAGTTCCTGGCCTCGGTGTCGCCGCGCCGCTACTTCTGCACGCAGTGTCATGTGCCGCAGAACGCAGCCAATCCGCCCGTGAGCAACGACTTCGTCGACGTCGACACCATGCTCTCGCGCGAAAAGCCGGGTGGCCGCCGATGAGCACGTCTGACACCGGCGCCCCGGCGCCCATCCCCGACAAGCGGCCCGGCCTGTTCCGGCGGGCCTGGAACTTCCTGCTCGAGTTGATCGACGTCTTGATGCGTCCGAGCTCGGTGTTCGGGCTCGGCGTGCTGGTGCTCGCCGGCTTCATCGCCGGCGTCGTCTTCTGGGGCGGCTTCAACACCGCGCTCGAGCTGACCAACAGCGAGAAGTTCTGCACCTCCTGTCACGAGATGCGTGACAACGTGTTCGCTGAGCTGAAGCCGACGATCCATTTCAGCAACCGCTCGGGCGTGCGCGCAAGCTGCCCGGACTGCCATGTGCCGCACAATTGGACCGACAAGATCGCGCGCAAGATGCAGGCCTCGAAGGAGGTCTGGGGTCACCTGTTCGGATCGATCGACACACGGGAGAAATTCACCAACCGCCGCATCGAGCTGGCGGCGCATGAGTGGGCTCGCTTCAAGGCCAATGATTCGCTGGAATGCCGCAACTGTCACAGCGCGCAGTCGATGGACATCACCAAGCAGTCACCGCGCGCCGCTGTGGCGCATCAGCGCTTCCTGTTCACGGGCGAAAAGACCTGCATCGATTGCCACAAGGGCATCGCCCACCACCTGCCCGACATGCGCGGCGTCCCGGGGTGGCAGTAGAGACGCCCATCTTCTGAGTGAGCCCGAGCAGTCCCCGCAAGCACAGTGGGCCCCCTCCCCCGCTTGCGGGGGAGGGCTGGGGTGGGGGCGCCACACGGGCAGTCCCGCTGGAGCATTCCCCCACCCGCATCGCATCTTCCGATGCGATGCGGCCTCCCCCGCAAGCGGGGGAGGCTTGGACCCATTTGCATCCAGAGCTTGATCTCTCACCGCCAGCCCTTAGGTTCACCGGGTCGCGACTCGCCCTCCGGCGGTCTCCCCCAAGAACCCGATGCCCACCTTCACGCCTCACCAGGATTCCGCGCTCAAGGCCGTCGGCGACTGGCTGAAAGCCAAGCCTGGCCGCAATGGCACGCCGCAGATCTTCCGCCTGTTCGGCTATGCCGGAACCGGGAAGACCACGCTGGCCCGCCACATTGCGGAAGGCGTCGACGGCGACGTCAAGTTCGCGGCCTTCACCGGCAAGGCGGCGCTGGTGATGCGCAACAAGGGCTGCGACAACGCCTCCACCATCCACTCGCTGATCTATCGAGCCCGCGAGAGCGGAGAAGAGCAGCCGAATTTCGAATTATGGGACGATGCCCCCGCGTCCAAGGCCAAGCTGATCATCGTTGACGAATGCTCGATGGTCGACGCCGATCTCGGCCGCGACCTGCTCTCCTTCGACTGCCCGCTGCTGGTGCTCGGCGATCCCGCGCAACTGCCGCCGATCCAGGGCGGCGGCTTCTTCACCGAGTCCGAGCCCGACGCGATGCTGACCGAGGTACATCGCCAGGCGCAGGACGATCCCATCGTACGGATGTCGATGGACGTGCGCGAGGGCAACGCCCTCGAGCCCGGCCGCTATGGCGAGAGCGAGGTGGTGTCGCGCCACGATCTCGATCCGATGCGGGTGATGCACGCCGACCAGGTGCTGGTCGGACGCAACAACACACGTCGCGCTTACAACACGCGATTCCGGCAGCGCATGGATATCGACGATCCCTACCCTGTCGCGGACGACAAGCTGGTCTGCCTGCGCAACAACCGCAAGAAGGGCCTGTTCAATGGCGGCCTGTGGCGGGTGAAATCGCGCGCAGCATCGAAATCGAAGATCATCACGATGCGCCTGATGCCTGACGAGGATCTCGGCCGCAAGGTGACAAAGGTTTCGGTGCGCGGCGAGTGCTTCGGCGGCCGCATCGAGGACATTCCGTGGGAGCAGCGCAAACCCTATGATGAGTTCGATTACGGCTATGTGCTGACCGTGCACAAGTCGCAGGGCTCGCAATGGGATGACGTGGTGCTGTTCGACGAGAGCTTTGCCTTCCAGGACAGCCGCGCCCGCTGGCTCTACACCGGCATCACCCGTGCTGCGAAGCGGCTGTCGATCGTGGTCTAGTAATCAGAACCGGGCATGGTGCCGGCGGCGATGCGTGGCGGCACGGTTCATCTCGAGTTCGTCACCACGTGGCGCCGCATAGGCATTCGGATAGGCCGGCGCGGCACCGAGCGTGCCGGCAGCCCGCATCCGGGCCTCCGGCGTCGGCGCGCCGCCGTTGAGCACGTCGCGATCGGGATGCTGCGCTTGATACGCCGCGGGCTCCGAGAACTGCGCCAAGGCCGACGTCACGGTCGCAATTGAGAGCGTCATCGCCACGGCCAATGTCTTGAACAGACTCATGTGACTTCCCCTCCCGCCCAAATGATCCGGACCGGACCGGCCGGCGACCGTGCTGATCTGATCTAAATTGGGAAGCCCGCCTGCAAAACCACGACTGCTCATCATCACGACTGCGCGACCATGGCCTCACCGCCGCCGTCACTGCGAGACGCGCGAGCACCGAAGCAATCCGGGCCGCCTTGTGGGGGTTCTGATTGCTTCCGCCCACATCTTTTGTGCTTCGGTCGACACGTCGCATCGCTCGCGATGCCATCGCTCGCTCGGCCTAACACGATCAACGGCGATACAGCCGGCGACCATACGGATCGACATGGCCCGGCATCGGATAGACCGGTGCCGCACCATACGCACGCACCAGCCCCATGCGCCCCGCTGGCGTCAGGGCGCCGCCGTTCAGCACGTCGCGATTGGGATACATCGCCTGAAACGCTGCGGGCTCCTGCTGCCCGAAGAACCAGCCCTGCGCAGAGGCCGGTGCCGTCGCGCCGACCGATAACAGCAGAGCCAGTGCCAGCGATTGATGGGAATTTTTCATGATCGTTCTCCGTCTGGTTTGGTGCGGAGAACGCGTTCACCTCACTGCTGCTCTGATAGAGGACGTTTCCTGCAATGCATTTCGTTGATGATAGTAAGGTAGGAAGCAGCAAACCGGTTTCTACATTTCACAAATCAACTCCGCGAGAAGGCGCAGATACGATCACGAGGTGGTCCAATGACCTAACTGTAACTATTAAGCCGAGCGCCGCAATCGTGAGAGGCATGACGTCAATTCCGTCATTGCGAGCGAAGCGAAGCAATCCAGCATCGCAAGGAAGAATCTGGATTGCTTCGTCGCCTTCGCGCCTCGCAATGACGATGGAGAGAGATTACGCAAACCTTCACACATAGCGCTTCAGCCGCTGGCCGGGCAGCAGGTCATAAGGCGACTTCCAACCAGGCAATGCTGCGATCCGCTGCAGCCAGGCATGGACGGCTGGAAAGCGCGCGGCGAGATCATAGCCGCTCTCCTCGACCGGAAAGCTGAGGTAACCGCACAATGAGAGATCAGCGACCGTCGGACGATCGCCAATGATGAAAGGCCGCTGCGCGACCTCGCCGGCAAGGATGCCGAGAAAATCGTCGACGCGGGCACGCAGAAAGGATTGCACCTTCTCGTCAGGTGACGGCGTAAAGGCGCGGCGATAGCGGTAGGTCGCCATGAAGCCGGAGAGTTTTTGATTATCCCAGAACAGCCAGCGCAGGATCTCGAAGCGCTCGCGCTCATCGGCACCACCAAACTTTCCATAGCGCTCGGCGAGCTTGAGCAGGATCGGGCCGGTCTGGGTCAGGCGCACGCCGTCCTCCTCCAGCACCGGAATCTCGCCCATCGGGTTCACGCTTGCGCGCCATTCGGCGGTTCGGGTCACTCCGCCGCCGAAATCGGTCCACACCGGCTCGAACGTCTCGCCGCAGAGCGTGAGCATCAATGCAAGCTTGTAGCTGTTGCCGGATTCAGGAAAGTAATGCAGTCGGTAGCCGGGCATTGCGGATACGTGTCCTTGTCTGTTCGATCGGCGAAGCTAGGCGGTTTTGCACCGCGCGGCCAGTTCGCTGCACTTCGAAATCGCTGTATGGGCGAGAAATCCGGTGCTGAGCGAGAACGAATTGACGGCTGGGACACATCGCACGGCGAGAATGCTGTTGCCCTCCTCGACCTTCCCTGCCGGTCTCCCGCCGCCCATTCACGCAGTCGTGTGCAGCGGGCTGTAATAGCGCCGGGACTTCTGCGTATCTTGTGACGAGCCGCGTGCCGCCGGCCCGGCCGGCCCCGCAAAACACGAACATTCCACACGCCAAGGAGCTCCCATGCGCCGCAATCCATTTCGCCCCTTCCTCGCCAAGGTCGCAATGATCGGCGCGCTGGCCGGCGCCGCCCTGCTGGCCTACGCACCGGTGCGCGCCACCGAGGACGCAGTCGTCATTCCGCCTCCCGCAATGGACGAGCCGCCCGCGGACGGGCTGGAGACGATCGTGGTCGCCGGAGGTTGCTTCTGGGGCGTGCAGGGCGTGTTCCAGCATACGGCCGGGGTTGCCAGCGCGGTATCGGGCTATGCCGGCGGCACCAAGGCGACCGCCAGCTACGAGACCGTCTCGACCGGCTCGACGGGGCATGCGGAATCCGTGCAGATCAGGTTCGACCCGAAGAAGATCTCCTATGGCAAGATCCTGCAGATCTTTTTCTCGGTCGTGCACGATCCGACCCAGCTCAACCGCCAGGGCCCGGATAGCGGCACGCAATATCGGTCGGCGATCTTCACGACGTCGGAGGCGCAGAAGAAGGTCGCAGACGCCTATATCGCCCAGCTCGATCAGGCCAAGGTCTTCAAGAAGCCGATCGTGACCAAGGTCGGCAAGCTCGAAGGGTTCTATCCGGCGGAAGCCTACCACCAGGACTATCTGACGCTGCACCCGAACCAACCCTATATTGCCTACAACGATCTGCCGAAGGTCGCGAACCTCAAGAAGATCTTCGCGGAGAACTATCTGGAGAAGCCGACGCTGGTCAGCGACGCCAAGGCGACGAATTGAGCTGATCGACGAAAGTGGAATGAACCGACTCCGCGGGCCCACTGTTTCACCTCTCCCATCGGGAGAGGTCGGCTTGCATCGCCAGATGCAATCCGGGTTGAGGGATTACGCTCCATCGAGTGACCTGCGCCCCCTCCCCGATTGCTTCGCAATTGGGGAGAGGTGAAAACGGGGTTCGTGGCCGGCATCTCGAAGCCGATACGAAACAAGGGCGGCCGCTGGAAGCCGCCGGAGGAGAACGAATGACTGATACCAAGACGAGCGGCAAGATCGAGAAGAGCGAGGCGGAGTGGCGCAAGGAATTGACGCCGATGCAGTATGCCGTGCTCCGCGAGAAGGCGACCGAGCGTCCCTTCACCGGGGAGTATGAGCACGAGCATCGCGCCGGTACCTATGTCTGCGCCGGCTGCGGCCAGACGCTGTTCGAATCCGACGCCAAGTTCGATTCAGGTTGCGGCTGGCCGAGCTTCACCCAGCCCGCAGCGGAGAGCCATATCGACGAGGAGACCGATACCAGCCACGGCATGGTCCGCACCGAAGTGCTGTGCTCGAAATGCTCCGGTCATCTCGGCCACGTCTTTCCGGACGGTCCCGGTCCGACCGGCCTGCGCTACTGTATCAATTCGGCGGCGCTGAAGCTGAAACCGCGATAAGGTGCAAGAAGGCCGGCTTCGCCCCTTAGGCGGAGCCGACGCAATCCCAACGGTATCTTGCTGCCGGATATGTTCTGCTGGGCGAGATGTCGCGGTGACGAGGGATGGCCATGTCGCTGGGAATGATCCTGATCCTGATCGTGGTCATTTACCTCATCGGCGGATTGTCCGGCCGGATTGGCGGCTACGGGTACGGGATGGGCCATTCCGGAATGGGCATCGGGGTGGTCATTTTGGTTGTGCTGATCGTCCTGCTTTCGCTTCACAAGTTGTAAAAAGCAAGCAACATATTGAAAACAAAAAACAAATCTTGAGTTCCGCCACATTTTAGCGATTCACGATGTGAGGCGGCGGGATTCGCATTTCTGTCAAATCGGCCTATATTAGGGGCGTGAAAGACAAGCAGGGCGTGGCTGCCTGGAGCGGCCGGTGTGGCCCTCGACATCCCCATCGCTGGCGGAAGCCGCAACGTCGAACAGAAAAGCTTCGAACGAAAGTTCGCGTCAGCGCTTAGCCGAATAAGAAGAGGTCTTCGACCATGCGTCCTATGCGTCCGTTCAACTTCAACACGTCTGCCGAGCTGTTTCCCGCCGCGATCCGCAAGAAGAAACGTGCGGGCTTTGCCTATCGGCGTTTCGGCACCGCGGCTGAGGCCGTCCGGTTCGCGATGGAGGAGTTGCCGGCGGATTCGCTGAACGGCGCCTATCTGCAGGTCGAGGAAGCCCGCTTCGACCAGAACGGCATCCGCTCGCTCTATGAGAGCGAGGCGTTTCCGTTGCCGCGCCGGGCGCCCGCGCCAAAAGCGCAGGATGCAGACGCGGCGTAACGATCGCCCGACCACCGGCGTCATCAAACCTGCCCCGCCGAACCGCGGGGCAGTTTCTTTTTCAGGATGCTGTGCGGCGGCGGTCTCAGTGCGGCTGCGTCTCCAGCCATCGCCGCAAGATACGGGCGTTGCGCATGTTGGCGCGATAGAGCACGTCGAAGGCGTCGCCCGCCAGCGGCACCGTGCCGATCGTCCCCTGGATCGCCACATTGCCGAGCATCCGCGCGGTGACGTACCACGGCGCGCCGAGCGCACGTGCCTCGCGCACCAGCCATAGCGACAGCGCGGTCGCGATGATGTCGCCAACGACCGGGATCAGGCCGATGATGCCATCAATGCCGTAGCGAACCTTGGTGCCGGGCAGGATGAAGGCGACATCGAGCAGCTTGGCCAGCGCTTCCAGGCGCGCCACGCGCTGCTCGCGCGTCAGATTGCCGAAGGGATTGGCCGTCGCGAAATCGAACTGGAAGCCGCGGAAATCCCGCGTTCCCTGAAAGGGACCTTGCGGAATCTCCCGTCCCTCCTGATCGATGATCGGCCCGCGCGCCTCAGCCGCGCTGAAATGGGCCTGCGAGGTGCGTCCCGAGGCGCGGCGGCGGGACATCTGGTCGTTTTGCATGTCCATGAGATAGAAACGCGCAATCGCGGCGCAAGTTGCGTCAGCGTGCCGCGCCTGGCGTCCTTGCTAAGCGCCCACGGGTGTTGCGCGTCAGGCAATAGCAATCCGCGCGCGACAGCTCATCCATGGGATTCCGTCGCGCTCTGGGCCGGAGCCGGCGGCAGCGGCTCGTCGACAAATTTGTGCACCAGCCAGGACGAAATGGTGGCCGGAATGAAGCCGACCAGCCCGTACAGCACGAACTGCAGCACGCCGTAATCGGCGCCGTGCGATGAATAGTTGAACGCAGCCAGGAAGAAGGCGATCGCGCCGACCAGCAGCATGCGCAAGGTCGGTCCGATGCGGCGAACGTGGCACAGGATGTCGTCGATCGCGCAGATCATCAGCGCCGGCAGGAAGCCGAACAGATAGCTGTATTGCAGCGAGACGACGAACACCTTGAGCACCTTCGCGATCTCATCGGCATTGGTCTCGGTCCAGTAGCCCGACTGGTAGGTGGTCACCATGAGCAGCACAAAACCGCCGAGTGCCGGCCCGACCGCAACGAAGATCAGATAGCGTTTCATGCCTCAACCCTCAGCCCGTCGCGGCGGGCCCTCGCGGCTTGCGCCCGGCGCCAGAGCTTCGTTCCGATTGAATCGGAACAAAGCGCTGGCTCTTTGTCTTGACGCGTTCTTGACGCGAACCGGTATCCACTTCGCGTGAAAACGCTCTAGTCTCCCCACTGCGCGAAGGCATCGTTGAAGGCGCGTTCGCCTGGCGCGCCCTTCTCGATCGCGATGATCGCGCGGTGCTGGTTGCTATAGACCAGCGGCACGTCGAACCAGGACCGCTCCTTGAGGAGCTGGACGTTGCGGGCGCGGTCGGAGTCGACGTTCGACAGGCCGACGAGGAAGAAGCCGTCGGTGACCTTCACAGCAAGTCCGGCGAGCGGCGTACCGCGGGTCTGCTCGTTGGACTTCATCAGAATGCCGGGCACGTTGCCGACTCCGCCGCCGTCGAAGTCGGGCGGCAGGATGAAGGTCAGTTCCACCGTATGGCTCGCCGGCAGCGAGGTATCGGTGTTGCGGCGGAATGACATCGTCATCTTGAACTTGCGATCCGGAATCTCGATGTCGGCCCGCACCGCGATATCGGCCTTCTGCTGACCGGAGGCCTTGATCTGCTCGGTCCGCCAGACCACCGAGCCGATATACTGCTTGCCCTTGGGATCGTTGGGATCCTCGTCATAGAGCACGACCTTCTGCGCGACTGGAGCGACCTCCTCGGACGCCTGGCCGACGCGATCCGGAATCTTCGGCTTGGCGAGCGGCGTACCGCCCTCCTTTGGAGCCTGCACGACCGGAGACGAGGACTTGAACAGGCCGCTCACGTTGCTGACGATGGTCCTGCCCCACAACAGGCCAGCGCCGACCAGGATCAGGACAATGCCGATCGCGATCGCAGTCTTGAACGGAAATGTCGCGCCGCGGGCATGCTTCTTCGAGTCACGATCGACGCCCACGCGCGAACGGGCCGCCGGCTGCGACGGCAGCCCGTAGCGCTCGGCCTCCTCGATCGACTCGTCGTAGGGGTAAGGCGCCTCGGTGTCGCCGCCGCGCTCATCCGCGCCTGGCTCCTGCCGATCGGGATCCGGCGAAGGCACATTGGCGTAGGTCTTGCGCGCGGCGCGGTTGGCCTGGGCGGTGGCCTTGCCGAGATCATCGACGTCGGCGGTGATGTCGCGGAAGCCGCGCATGCCCGGGGCTTGCGGTCCGCCATTGCCCTCGGCACCGCGGCGCTGCGCGGTCGCACGCTCGCGCACCGGTGGGAGCGGCGGATCCTGCATGCCGACCTGCGGCTGTGGCGGCTGGGAACGCAGCGGCGGTGCATCACCGCGTGGACCGCGCGAACGCGGTGCATCGGGCGCCTCGCCACCGAGCGGCGGCCGGTCATTGCGGGGCGCAGCGGGCCGCGCGCGCGGCGCCTGGCCTGCGCCCTGATCCGGCCCAGGCTGGCCCTGCGGCGGCACGCCGGTTTCGGCCGTCCGGGTGCCGGCGCGGCGGAGCGCGTCGCCCGCGCGTGGACTTCCAGCTGTGCCAGTCCCGCGCGAAGCTTCCCTGGCGCGCTGGGCAGCCTCGGACTCGACCTTGCGGACGGCTTCCTCGAGCGCCAGCCGCTCCCTTGTGATCTCGGATTCGCTGAGCGGCGGCTGCACACCGCGAAGCTGCGCGATCAGCGCGGCCCGAGCCCGCTCGTAGAGCGCGCGGCGGCTCTCGCCCGGAGCGTTGGGGTCCAGGCCGGCAATGGCACGGGCGATCAGCGGGTAGTAGTCGGCCATGTCAACTCAACTTGCGCGCTTCGCTGTCATCTCCCCGTCACGCTTCGAACGGGTTCTGCACCAGAATAGTATCCTCGCGTTCGGGGCTGGTGGAAAGCAGGGCGATGGGACAACCCACGAGTTCCTCGACCCGTCTGACATATTTGATCGCCTGCGCCGGCAGGTCGGCCCACGAACGCGCATTGGCGGTGGGCTGCTTCCAGCCTTCGATCGTCTCGTAGATCGGCTCGACCCGGGCCTGCGCGCCCTCGCCGGCTGGCAGGTGATCGATCTCCTTGCCGTCGAGCTTGTAGCCGATGCAGACCTCGATGGTGTCGAAGCCGTCAAGAATGTCGAGCTTGGTCAGCGCAAGGCCGTTGATGCCGCAGGTCCGCACGGTCTGCCGGACCAGCACGGCATCGAACCAGCCGGTGCGCCGCTTGCGCCCGGTATTGACGCCGAATTCCTTGCCGCGGCGGCCGATCTCCTCGCCGATCTCATTGGTGAGCTCGGTCGGGAACGGCCCCTGGCCGACGCGCGTCGTGTAGGCCTTGCAGATGCCGAGCACGTAGCCGACCCCGCCGGGGCCCATGCCGGTGCCGGTTGCAGCCTGCGCCGCCACGGTGTTGGACGAGGTGACGTAAGGATAGGTGCCGTGATCGACGTCGAGCAGCGCGCCCTGGGCGCCCTCGAACAGGATGCGTTTGCCTTCGCGGCGCTTATGGTCGAGCAGGCGCCACACGGTCTCGGCATAGGGCAGAAGCTGCGGCGCCATCGCGGTCAGCTCGCGCAGGATCTCCTTGCCGTCGATCTCCTCCAGGCGCAGGCCGCGACGCAGCGCATTGTGATGCGCCAGCAGCCGGTCGATCTTGTGCGGCAGCGTGTCGAGATCGGCGAGGTCCATCAGGCGGATGGCGCGGCGGCCGACCTTGTCCTCATAGGCCGGTCCGATGCCGCGACGGGTGGTGCCGATCGCGGTCGCGGTGTTGACGGATTCCCGCAAAGCATCGAGCTCGCGATGCAGCGGCAGGATCAGCGTGACATTCTCGGCGATGCGCAGATTCTCGGGACTGATCGCAACGCCCTGCCCTCGCAGCTTGGCAACCTCGTCGAGAAAGGCCTGCGGATCGAACACCACGCCATTGCCGATCACGGCGAGCTTCGCCGGACGCAGCACACCGGACGGCAGCAGCGCCAGCTTGTAGGTCTCGCCATTGATGACGAGGGTGTGGCCGGCATTATGGCCGCCCTGGAAGCGCACAACGATATCGGCCTGCTCCGACAGCCAATCGACGATCTTGCCCTTCCCCTCGTCGCCCCATTGGGCGCCGACGACGACCACGTTAGCCATTCGCAGCTCTTTCCTCTGCCATCATCCAAAACAACACGATCTGCCCGGAAAATGTCGGTTCCGATCAAAGGCCCGCCGTGCCCGATCATGCGCCCAGCCCAAATTGCGGCCGGAACCGCTCGCATGCGAGGCGCCCCACCGGATAAAGGAAGCGGCCGGTCTAGGCAAGCAAGAACGGGCGGAAAGCGGCACGTAACGTAGCCACCAAGCCTTTGATATACCCGAAAAATTCATGCCGTTCCGGCGGCGCCGGCCGCCTGCGGGAGTGCGGTCCGCGCCGGCGCGCCCCTCATTGGCCATGGAACGACGGCAAATCTTGGATCGTTTGGGCTGCCGGGCAGATTTGTGGCGGGCCGCGGCGCCACGCCGTGGTCAAATTTGCGGCATCGCTTGCAAGGCTCGGATCGAAGTTCGAGCGCCGAGCCAACCGGCCAGCGCCCGCTGCATCGTCGCGATGCATCCCGCCCCCTTGTTGGGCAGCGGCAATTGGTGTCTGTGACCTGACGCCGGGTGAACGCCGGCCTGGTATCGACCGGGCCGGCGCCGCGGCGCATCGAATCGGGACCAACACCGCCGCATGTCCGCCGCCGATCCCACCGCCAGTGCCGCGCCCGTGCGCGGCTGGATCGCCAACCAGCCCTACGTCTTGCTCAGCATCACTGCGCTGTGCTGGGCGGGCAATGCCATCGTCGGCCGGCTTGCCGCCGGTCATATCCCGCCGGTGACGCTGTCGTTTCTGCGCTGGGGACTGGCGTTCCTGCTGATCCTTCCCTTCACATGGAAGCAGTTCAAGCAAGACTGGCCCGCGATCCGCGCCCAGCTCCCGCTCATGATCCTGATCTCGATCGCGGGCATCGGCGCCTTCAACACGCTGCAATATTGGGCGCTCGAATATACTCAGGCGCTGAACACGCTGGTGCTGCAATCGTCCGGGCCGCTAATCGTGGCGATCTGGTCGTTTCTGCTGCTGCGCGTTCGCCTGACGCTGGCGCAGGCCCTCGGCGTCCTGCTGTCGCTGTGCGGCGTGCTGATCATCATCTCGCAGGGCGAGCTCAGCACGCTGTCGCGCATCACCTTCAACAAGGGCGACCTGATCTTCCTGATCGCGATGGCGGTGTTCGGCCTTTACTCCGTGCTGACATTGAAGCGCCCGCCGATCCACGGGCTGTCATTCGTCACCTTCACCTTCGGCTGCGGCGCGGCCAGCCTGATCCCGCTGCTGATCTGGGAGCTGCATGCGCGTCCGGTGATGGCGCTCGATGCCAAGAACCTGCTGTCGCTGCTCTACGTCGCGGTATTTCCCTCCACCATCGCCTATCTCTGCTTCAATCGCGGCGTGCTGCTGATCGGCGCCAATCGCGCCGCGCCGTTCCTTCACGTGGTGCCGGTGTTCGGCTCGGTGATGGCCTTCGTCTTTCTCGGCGAGCGGCCGCAGCTATTTCACTTGATCGGATTCATACTGGTGCTGGCCGGCGTCTTTGTCGCGTCGCGCAAGCAGGCGACCTGAACACGAGCGACGTTACATCAGCGCTTTCAGCGCCATACCGACGATCATTAAAGAAAGAAATAGGATCAACGCCCGCTGCAGCGTCGCAGCCGCGACGCGGGTGGCGAGCCGCGCGCCGAGATCAGTACCAATGACGAGGCCGAGAACGACTCCGGCGAGCGTGGGCCATGAAGCCATGGCGCCGCTTTGCCAATAGACCCAGGAGGAGGGAATGGTCGTCGGCACCAGCGACAGCACGAGGCCGATCATCTGCGCCCGATGCTGCGGAACGCCGAGCACGACACTCAAGCCGATCACGGTCGCAAGCCCGCCGCCGATGCCCAGAAAGCCCGACGACATGCCTGCAACGAGTCCGACCGCTGACAAGGTGGGCCAATGCAGTCCACGCGTGGTGCCTGCGCTATCACGCTCATCCTTGGATGGCTTTCTGGTCCGTCGCGCGCGCAGGATCAGCATCGCGTCGAGCGCGGCGAGATAGCCGACGTAGCACCATTGCAGCACCCTGGCCGTCACGACATTCGCAGCCCACGCCCCGAAAACGCCACCCGCGACAAATCCAATCGCGAGGAGGATCAGCCAGCGTAGCGGCGTTCGTTCCCCCGCCAACCAATACTGCCTGATGCCCGATGCGCTGGTCGGCGGAATCTGCGCGACCAGCGAGATGCCCTGTGCGACGTGCTGCTCGGCACCGAGCAGCAGCACCGAAAAAACGACGAGCCCGCCGCCCGGGCTGACACCGAACAGGCCGGAGGTGAAGCCGCCCGCAAGCCCCGTGATGATGCCGCCGAGCAAGTCAGGCAGGTTCATCTCGGGCTCTTTACCGCAAGGCTCTTCAAGAACAGCTCGAAGGCAGCCATCGCCTCGGCATTCGAGAACGGCTCACCCCACAGGCGCTGCAGAAGAAATCCCTGAAACATCGCCACCATGCTGCGCGCGATGCTGCGCGCGTTGAGCGCGGGATCGATGGCACCGTTGCGTTGGCCACACCGCAGCAGTTCGACGATCAGCGCCACCGGCCGGTGAACGCCGTCGATCACCTGTCGCCGAATGGGCTCATCGCGCAGCGCTTCCGCCCAGAGCTGCAGCGCGATCCGCCGGCTGCGCAGCCCCTCTTCCTTGTGCAGATCGGCGAGCGAGGCCCGTGCAATCGCGCGCAGGCCTTCGAACGGATCCGTGATCCCCCGTCCGCTCTCGAGCAGCGCGCTGTCGCGCGCATGCCGCCGCTCCCCGATCGCCTGGATCAATTCGTCCTTGCCGGCGAAATGCCCATAAATGCAGCCGGCGCTAAGCCCGGACTCCTTGATGACGTCCTGCATCGTCGTCTGATGAAACCCCTGCCGCGCAAAGCACACCTCCGCAGCAACGAGAATCTCGTCGCGCCGCGCCGCCAGCACCTCGGGCTTCACCTTCGGCATCCGTCCTCCGCTCGGGTCTCTGGCCCCGCTCCCGCGGTTATAAAGAACGAATGTTCGTTTTGTAAAGAGACATAAAAGCCCTCTCCCGGAGATCAAAGCCCTCTCCCAGAACATGGCTTTCCGGAAGCGATTGTTGATTTGCTTCGGGCTCACCGAGCATGTCGACGCAGGAGGATTTGGGCGCCCCGCGTGCGCCGAACGTGACGATCCGGGCGCGGCCCTGCAGGGATGTCCACGCATGGCACCAATCCCTCCCGCCGGGTTGTCGGGTGATGCAATTCAGCCCAATTTCAGCCGGCTCCTTTCAACCTTGCCGCGCCAGTGCCCGCCCTCCTCCAGCATCAATCGCCGTCGCGCTGGCTCAGCAATCAGCCCTATCTGCTGCTCGCACTGGCCTCGCTGTTCTGGGCCGGCAACATCGTGCTCGCCCGTCATGTCGCCGGCCACGTGCCGCCGCTGACCCTCTCCTGCCTGCGCTGGATCGGCACCTCTCTGATGCTGTGGCCGTTCGCGCGGCCGCACCTGATAAAGGACTGGCCGGTGCTGCGCGCGCGCTGGCCACTGCTCTTGCTGCTCGCGCTGACCGGCTTTGCGGCCAACAACGCACTGTCCTACTGGGCCATGCAATATACCCAGGCGCTGAACGGGCTACTGATCCAGTCCTCGACACCGCTATTCGTCGCGCTGTGGTCGCTGCTGTTGTTCGGCGTGCGGCTGACCGCCGGACAGTTCATCGGAATCGTGATCTCGCTGATCGGCGTCCTCGTCATCCTCTTGCGCGGCGATCTCGGCGCGCTCGCGGCCATCCAGTTCAACCGTGGCGATCTGATGTTTGCCGGCGCGCTGCTCGTGTTCGGCCTCTATTCGGCGCTGATGTCGCGCCGGCCGACGGTGCACCAACTGTCGTTGATCTCGTTCTGCACCGCAGCCGGCGCACTGCTATTGGCACCGCTTGCCGTATGGGAATATGCGACCGGATCGGTGCTCAGGCCCGATCTGGAGACGCTGCTGACGCTCGGCTACGTGATCGTCTTCGCCTCGACGTTCGCTTATCTGTTCTTCAACCGCGGCATCAGCCTGATCGGCCCGAACCGTGCCGCGCCGTTCCTGCATCTGGTGCCGGTGTTCGGCTCGGTGCTCGCCATCGTCCTGCTCGGCGAGGAGTTGAAGCCGTTTCACCTGATCGGTTATGCGCTCGTGCTGGCCGGCGTCCTCACCGCCTCGCGGCCGGGACGCGGATCCGGCAAGTGACGGCGAGACGGCGCAGGCCGTCTCACCATCATCGTCATGCTCAGGCGGCGCGGACCTTGGCAAGGAAGCCGTCGACCGCCTGGCGCAGCAGGCCGGACTGATTATCGAGCTCGCGAGCGTTCGACAGCACCTCGGAAGCCGCCGTACCGGTCGCTGCCGCCGCCTGGGTCACGCCACCGATATGGGCGCTGATCTCGTTCGAGCCGGCCGCGACCGACTGGATGTTGCGGGCGATCTCCCGTGTCGCATCGCCCTGCTGCGCGATCGAGGTCGAAATCGAGCTGGTGATCTCGCTCATCTGCGCGATCGTCTCGGTGATGCCGTTGATGGCTGCGACCGCATCGCTGGTCGAAGTCTGCATGGCCGCGACCTGCGCCGAGATCTCCTCGGTGGCCTTCGCGGTCTGGTTGGCGAGTGCCTTCACCTCGGAGGCGACCACCGCAAAGCCCTTGCCGGACTCGCCTGCGCGGGCCGCCTCGATCGTCGCGTTCAACGCCAGCAGGTTGGTCTGCGCCGCGATCGAATGGATCAGCTTGACCACCTCGCCGATCTTCTCCGCGCCAGTCGAGAGGACCTGCACTGTGGCATTGGTGCGTTCGGCATCGCTCACCGCCTTGCCGGCGATCTCGCTGGAACGCGCGACCTGGCGCGAGATCTCGGCGACCGAGCCGGACAGCTCCTCCGCCGCAGCCGCGACCGTGCTGACATTGCTCGACGCGCTCTGCGAGGCCGTGCTCACGGTGGAGGCCCGTGCGCTGGCGTCGCTCGCCGTCGCCGTCATCGACTGCGCCGTCGACTGCATGCCCTCGGCGGCGGACGCCACCGAGCGCAC
This sequence comes from Bradyrhizobium sp. STM 3557, assembly GCF_045571465.1. Classification (NCBI taxonomy): domain Bacteria; kingdom Pseudomonadati; phylum Pseudomonadota; class Alphaproteobacteria; order Hyphomicrobiales; family Nitrobacteraceae; genus Bradyrhizobium; species Bradyrhizobium sp. STM 3557. The sequence continues at coordinate 2,273,396 of NZ_CP120697.1, read as the reverse complement.
GATGCCATTGACGCTGCGCTCGAAATCGGCCGCGAGATTTTCCATGGCCGACCGCCGCTCGGCGGCCGCACGCTGCTGGCTCGCGGCATCGGCCTGCTCCAGCTCGCGCATGCGCAGCGCATTGTCCTTGAAGATCTGCACTGTCGCGGCCATCGCGCCGACCTCGTCGCCGCGGCCGATGCCGGGGATCTCGCCGTCGAGCTTGCCCTCGGCGAGCTCCTGCATTCGCCTGCCGAGCTGATTGAGCGGACCGCTGATCGAGCGGCTGATCAGCCAGGCAATGCCGCCCGCGATCACGGCGATGCCAAGGATGGAGAGTCCGAGCATCCATTTCAGCGGCTGCATCCTGGCATCGATATCGTTGATGTAGACGCCGGTGCCGAGATACATGTTCCAGAACGGCAGCCAGACCGAGTAGCCGATCTTCGGAATCGGCTCGACGCTGCCATTGCTGCCCGGCTTCATGTAGTCGAAGAACATGGTGTGCTCGCCCTTTGCCGAGGCGTTCTCGCGCCATTCCTTGGCGAGGATCCGGCCGTTGGTCGGCGTGTCCGGGCGAACCTGATTGATTGCCTTGGGGTCCGGCCCGAGGATGGTGACCCTGTCCATGGTCGAGCCGAACAGATAGCCGGCGCCATTGTCGTAGCGCATGGAGTTGGCCCGCGCCTGGAACTCCGCCAGCGCAGCTTCCTTGGTCATCTTGCCGGCCTCGACCTCCTTCATCAGGCCGAGCGCCATGTTGCGCGTCGCCTCGACGATGGAGCGGATCTGCTCCACCTTCGCGTTCATCATCTCCTGCTGCATCAGGTAGCTGGCAAACGCTCCGGAGACGCAGAGGCCGATCAAGGCCACCCCGACGACAATGGCGAGCTTGGGCGCGATCTTCAGGTTGTTCAGCTTCACAGGCGCAGTCTCCGGACGAATGAACGCAAGAGGGCACGATCCACGGGGATCGTGCCCTCTCAAAGTTACCTCCAACCCTTTAGCGTCCGGTTACGGACGGGCCGTTACCGGCAAATCAAGCAGCGCGCACCTTGGCGAGGAAACCCTCGACGGCCTGGCGCAGCATGTCCGACTGGTTGTCGAGCTCACGAGCGTTCGACAGCACCTCGGAAGCCGCCGTACCGGTTGCTTCCGCCGCCTGGGTCACGCCGCCGATATGGGCGCTGATCTCGTTCGAGCCGGCCGCGACCGACTGGATGTTGCGGGCGATCTCCCGTGTCGCATCGCCCTGCTGCGCGATCGAGGTCGAGATCGAGCTGGTGATCTCGCTCATCTGGGCGATGGTCTGGGTGATGCCGTTGATGGCCGCGACCGCATCGCTGGTCGAGGTCTGCATCGCCGCGACCTGGGCGGAGATCTCCTCGGTGGCCTTGGCGGTCTGGTTGGCGAGTGCCTTCACCTCGGAGGCGACCACCGCAAAGCCCTTGCCGGATTCACCGGCGCGGGCCGCCTCGATGGTCGCATTCAGCGCCAGCAGGTTGGTCTGCGCCGCGATCGAGTGGATCAGCTTGACCACCTCGCCGATCTTCTCGGCGCCGGTCGAGAGCACCTGGACCGTGGCGTTGGTGCGCTCGGCATCGCTCACCGCCTTTTCGGCGATCTCGCTCGAGCGGCTCACCTGCCGGGCGATTTCCGCAACCGAGCTCGACAATTCCTCCGCCGCAGCCGCGACCGTGCCGACATTGTCGTTCGCGCTCTGCGTTGCCGCGCTCACCGTCGAGGCCCGTGCGCTAGCGTCGCTCGCGGTCGCCGTCATCGACTGCGCCGTCGACTGCATGCCACCCGCGGCGGATGCCACCGAGTGTACGATGCCGTTGACGCTGCGCTCGAAATCATTGGCGAGATTTTCCATCATCGATCGCCGCTCGGCGGCCGCTCGCTGCTGGCTTGCGGCATCCGCCTGCTCCATTTCGCGCATGCGCAGCGCATTATCCTTGAAGATCTGCACGGTCGCCGCCATCGCTCCGACCTCGTCGCCACGGCCGACGCCCGGGATATCATCATCGAGCCGACCGTCGGCAATCTCCTGCATGCGCGTGCCGAGCTGCTTCAGCGGACCACTGATCGAGCGGCTGATCAGCCAGGCGATACCGCCCGCGACGACCGCGATACCGAGGCTGGCGAGCCCGATCATCCATTTCAGCGGCCGCATCTTGGTGTCGATGTCGTCGATATAGGCGCCGGTGCCAAGATACATGTCGAAGCCTGGCACGGCGACGGCGTAGCTGATCTTGCGGCTCAGCACCTCCTGGCCGGGACGCATATATTCGTAGGTCAGCAGGATCTCGCCTTTGCTTTTCGCACCATCCATCAGTTCCTGGGAAAGCTTGCGGCCGTTGGTCACCACGTCCATCCGGTTCTGCCCGACCTGCTTGGGATCCGGTGACAGCACTGTGATGCCACTGTAGTTGGTGCCGAACAGATAACCGTTGCCATTGTCGTAGCGCATCGCGCTGGCGCGCGCCTGGAATTCGGCCAGCGCAGCCTCCTTGGTCATCTTGCCGGCCTCGACCTCCTTCACCAGAGCAGCCGCCATGTTGCGAGCCGTCTCGACGATCGCCTTGCACTGTTCGATGCGCGCGCTCAGCATTTCTGCCTGCATCAGATAGCCAGCGAACGTCCCCGCGACTGCGAGGCCCAGCATGGCGACGCCAACGACGACGGCGAGCTTCGGAGCGATCCTCATGTTGTTCAGCACGACGAAAATCTCTCCTTGAAGGATTGCTAAGGGAACGAGGCGAAATTCCCTCAAACTAGGCGTTTGATCCTTAGCGGTTCCTTGCCGGCGCGATCCGTAGAAACGCGGTACCCGGCGAGCACGCAGGCGCCGCCGAGCCGCACTCAGGGATAGTCGAAGCCCATGACAGCGTGCTTTGATTGAGCAAGCAGGATGCTCCCGCAAATGGGAGAACAGGGAGGAACAGATGTCGGTGTTCAAGATCGTGACGCCCCAAGGCGCGAGCTTCACAGTGGCCGGCGGCGGCTATGCCTATGAGATGGAGGCGCTGGCGCCGATCGGCGCGGAAATCGTGGAGGCACCGAACGACGAGGGCGCGTTCATCGCTGCCGCGCGTCATGCGGATGCGATCTATGCCAAGGGCATCCCGATCACCAAGACCATCATCGATGCGCTGGAGAACTGCAAGGTCATCACGCTCGGCAGCGTCGGTGTCGACAGCGTCGACGTCAAGGCGGCGACCGCGCGCGGCATTCCCGTCACTAACGTGCCGGACACCTTCATCGAGGAGGTTGCCGACCACGCGATGATGCTGCTGCTTGCAGGCTTCCGCCGCCTGGTGCAGCAGGACAAGATGGTACGTGAGGGGCGCTGGGCCGAGGGCCGGCCGGCGCTCTCGACGATTCCGCGGCTGATGGGCCAGACGCTCGGTTTCGTCTCGTTCGGGCGCGTCGCGCGTGCAGTCGCCAAACGCGCCGCACCGTTCGGCCTGCGCATGCTGGCCTATGATCCCTTCATCCAGGAGACGCTGATATCAGAGCATGGCGTCGTGCCGGCGACACTGTCCGAAGTGCTGTCGCAATCGGATTTCGTCTCGATGCACGCGCCGGCGCGGCCCGAGCTGCAGCACATGCTCACCGAACAGCATTTCCGGCAGATGAAGCGCGGCGCGATCTTCATCAACACCGGCCGCGGCGCCACCGTGCAGGAGGAAGCGCTGATCAAGGCGCTGCAGGAAGGCTGGATCGCCCACGCCGCGCTCGACGTGCTGGAGACCGAACCGCCATCGCACAACAATCCGCTGCTGCGGATGGACAATGTGACGCTGACCGCGCATGTGGCTTCCGCCTCGGCGCGGTTCGATGCGGCTCGCAAGCGCCGCGTCGGACACGAGCTCGCACTGGTGCTGCAGGGGCTGTGGCCGGTGAGCTGCGTCAACCCGTCGGTGCTGCAGAACACAGCGCTGAAGCGCTGGCAGCCGGTCGGCATGGATCGCGGGCCTAACAGCTAGTCTAGTCGAGCGATCCCTTGAAATCCGGCTGTCGGTGGATGGGTTGAGCTCTCGCCATCTCCAACGCTGTCATGCTCCGCCCCCGGGTCTCGCCTTTGGCGAGCCCGAGGACAGGCTCCGGCGGAGCATCCAGTACTCCGTGACAGCGGTGATTGAACCGAGGCGCCGCGGCGTACTGGATCGTCCGCCGGAGCCTGTCATCCGGCCGGCCGAAGGCCGGACCGGGTGGCGGACGATGACAGCGGGGACCTACATATGGAGCCGTGACTTCGGAAACAGGCATCTAGTCGAGGTTCGGCCAGCCCTGCTCGCCAATCAAGGGTACGAAGCGGACACCTCCGATCTCCTCGACATCGAACTCGGTCGCGGACCGGCGTGTGACCCGCAGCAGCTCCTGGGTCTCCTGGCCGGCGCCGACCGGGATCACCAGCCGACCGCCAATCGCCAATTGCTGCTTCAGCGCCTCCGGCACCCGCGGCCCGCCGGCGGTGACCACGATCGCATCATAGGGGGCATAAGCGGGCCAGCCACGCGTGCCGTCGCCGCGCAGCACATGGATGTGCCGATATCCGAGCTGCGCAAAGATGCTCTCCGCACGATCCGCGAGCGGATGCAATCGCTCCACCGTGCAGACCTCGCCTGCAATCTCCGCCAGCACGGCTGCGGCATAGCCCGAGCCGGTACCGATCTCGAGCACCTTCTCGCCGCCCTTGAGCTGCAGCGCCTCGATCATGAACGCCACGATATAGGGTTGGGAGATCGTCTGCCCGCTGCCGATCGGCAGCGGCGTGTCCTCATAGGCGGCCTTGCGCAGGCTCTCCGGCACGAACGCCTCGCGCGCCACTTTGCGCATCGCCGCGAGCACGCGTTCATCCTGCACGTCGCGGCCCGCGATGTCGCGCGCAACCATCCGCTCGCGCGCAGCAGTGAGATCTACAGCACCCTTCCCGTCGGACGTCGCCATGATGACGCTCCCGTCTCGTGCCGAAAGCCGGGACATGATCGCGGCAGGACCGTCGAATGTTCGTCATCGGTCGCGGCGATCGCGGCCTGGGATATCAACCGCAGCGGCTCACGCCTGTTCCTCCTCGGCAACCGGGCGCAATGCGGCGAATTCCTCTGCGGTCAGCGTTTCCTTGGCCATCAGCAGCGCCACGCCCTGCTCCAGATCGTGGCGATGGCCTTCGAGAATGCTGCGGGCCCGCGCATCCCCCTCGGCGATCAGATTGCGCACGGCAAGATCGATCTCGCGGCCGGTCTCCTCGGCCGCGCTCACCACCTGATCCTGCGCCTGCAGGAACGACGCCTGTGGACGCGGCGCATAGGTGCGCTGGCCGACCGTCCGGTCCATGCCGAATTTGGTCACCATCTCGGTCGCGATCTCGGTGGCGCGCTGCAGATCGTCGGCGGCGCCGGTGGAGACGTCGCCATCGAAGATCAACTGCTCGGACGCGCGGCCGCCCATCAGCACCGCGATGCGGTTCTTCAGCTCGCTGACCGACAGCAGGAAGCGGTCTTCGGTCGGCCGCTGCATGGTATAGCCGAGCGCGCCGACGCCGCGCGGAATGATCGAGACTTTTTGCACGGGATCGACGCCGGCAAGATTCGCCGCGACCAGCGCGTGACCCATCTCATGATAGGCAACGCGGCGGCGCTCGGGGGCACTCAGCACGCGACTCTTCTTCTCGATGCCGGCAACGATGCGCTCGATTGCGACCGTGAAGTCCTCGAACGTCACCTCGTCGCCCTTGCGACGCGTGGCCGCGATCGCGGCCTCGTTGATCAGGTTGGCGATGTCGGCGCCGGTGAAGCCGGCCGTCAAGCTCGCGACCTTGTCGAGATCGACGCCCGCAGCCATCCGGATCTTGCGGGCATGCACCTTGAGGATGGCCAGCCGTCCGCTCTTGTCGGGCCGATCGACCAGCACCTGGCGATCGAAGCGGCCGGCGCGCAGCAGCGCCGGATCCAGGATCTCGGGACGGTTGGTCGCAGCCAGCAGGATCACGCCCGAAGTCGGGTCGAAGCCGTCGAGCTCGGCGAGCAACTGGTTGAGCGTCTGCTCCTTTTCGTCATAGCTGCCGAGCGCGCCACCAGCGGCGCGGCTGCGGCCCAGTGCATCGAGCTCGTCGATGAAGATGATGCAGGGCGCCGCCTTGCGCGCCTGCTCGAACAGATCCCGCACCCGCGCGGCGCCGACGCCGACGAACATCTCGACGAATTCGGAGCCGGAGATCGAGAAGAACGCGACGCCCGCTTCGCCGGCAACGGCGCGGGCCAGCAGGGTCTTGCCGGTGCCGGGCGGGCCCACCAGCAAGATGCCCTTCGGCACGTGAGCCCCTAACCTGCCATAGCTCTTCGGGTCCTTCAGGAACTGCACCACCTCCTGCAGCTCGAACTTCGCCTCCTCGACGCCGGCGACATCGGCGAAGGTGACCTTGGTGTCTTTCTCGACATAGATCTTGGCGCGCGACTTGCCGATCGACATCAACCCGCCAAAGCCCTGCCGGTCCATCAGGCGCCGGCCCAGGAACAGCCAGATCAGATAGAACATCACAGCTGGCACCACCCAGGACAGGATGGTCTGGATCAATCCGCCTGATGGCACGCCGGTGACCGTCACGCCCTTGGCCGCCAGCTTGTCGGCAAACGCCGGATCGACGCGCGCCGTGACGAAGGCGGTCTTCCCGTCCGGCTGCTTGTCCTTGTACTTGCCCTGGATCGCGTCCTGGCCGACTGCGACTTCCGAGACCTTGCCCTGCGCCACCAGCTGCTCGAACTGGCTGTAAGGAATGGTCTCGACCGTGTTGTAGGTCGTCAGCAACCATTGCATCAGCAACATGCCGATTCCGGCCAGCATGATGTAGCCGGTGACGATGGCCTGCTTACGGGAGGACTGATCGGATTCCATGGCAAGTTACTCTCTCGTCGGATCGACACCGAGCTTCATCAGACATTCTCGGTGCCGTCTTTCGAGAAAGACCATAACTGGCCGCTGGTTCCACGCGCTTGCACTGGATCAAAGATGCTCCCCGGCCCGCGCTCTGTGCGAACCCGGCAGCGAGCGGCGATCAGCGCAAGGAGCTCAGCCCGACGGCGTCATCACGATCGCCTTGTCCTTCGGCCAGCGCAGCCGGAAGGCGAACGCGATGTCCCTCGCCTCGCCCGGTTTCGCCTCGAAGGCCCATTCGAGCACGCCGCGCCGGTCACGCACATTGGTCGTGGTCGGCGCCGTCGAGGCCGGCAGCAGCTCGACCTGGATGTCCTCGTTCTCGCCGACCGGAAGCTGGTCCTGGATCGCGAGCTTGATCGGGAAATCATGGCCGTTGCGGATCGTGGTCTTGAACGCACGCTCGTCGGTCTTCGCCGTGGCCACGATCAGGCCCGACGTGCCTTCATTGCGCTTGAGCACGGTCCGTTCGACCTTCACCTTGTCGTCGGCGCCGAAGCCCAGCCGTACCGTCTCGTCCTTGGACGCGGAGGTCATCTGCGAAATCCCGACGAAGCTGCCGTCGCGATAGATCGACACCTTGCCCGGCAACAAGGGCGCATCCTCGTGCTGCACGAAGCTCGCCTCCAGGTAAGCCGTCGGGTCCAGCACCGGCGCGGCGCGGATTACGAGCTCCGGCGCGATCGTCGCAGTCGAGATGCGCAGGCTCTTGGCGCCATCAGCTGTGCCGACACTGACGCGGCCCGGAATTCTGAACGCGGTCTGGAAGGCGCCGACATCCGCGGTCGCCTCCTGCTCCTCGGCCAGCTTCATTCTCCTGTCGGCCTCGGGCGCCGCCGACCTCGCCATCATGCGCGGCTTCTCCAGTAGCGGCGCCGCCGCGGCCACTGGCGCAGGCGGCGGTGGATATTGCGCGATCAGCGTCTTCAGCTCCGGTGCGCTGCCGCCGCGTGCGGTCCGCACGGTCGAGACCGACAGCGCCACGTTCGACCAATCCTCGCCGGTGCTCTGCATGATCTCGGCGCGGCGAACGAGCTCGAGCGCCACCTTGTGATCAGGCGCGGAGGTATCGAGCCGCGCGTCGTAGAGCGGCACCCAATGCGCATGGCGCACCGCATAGGTCACCCGCAGCGTGGCGCGGGTTGCCACTGCGGCGGCGAGATCGATCCGCAGTTCGAGCTTGGCCGGCGGCTTGCTCGCACGATCGGCCTCGAGCCGCGCAATGTCACGATCGATGCCGCGCTGCTTGCGTACCGCCTCGCGGATCGCGCTATCAGCGGTCGCAACCTCTTCGGACACAGCAGCGAAAGCGGCGCGCCATTCGCTGAGCGGACGCGCCTCGCCCTTGTCGCCGAGCCCGGCCGGCGCGCTCTCGGCAAAGCGCTCGGCGAATTTGCGCCGCGCCGTCGCAGCCGCAATCGCATCGTCGAGATCGGCGCGCGCATCCTTCAGCGCCTCGATCTGCTTGTCGATCTCGGGCAGATTGACCGGAGGAGCCGGGCGCGGCGGCTTGGCATCGACGGCGCCGATCACGAGCTTCGCAGCCGCTTCGCCCTCGACCCGCAGCGAGGAGACGTCGAGCCCGAGCGGAAAATCTTTCGCCGTCAGCGCCGACTCGCCTTCGGGCAGGTCGACCGAGATCAGGCGGGTGACGCTGGCGCCATCGGGGTAGACGGTGACGGCATCGACGGTCGAGGCCGCTTCCAGATCCGCCGCCCAGGATGGCGACGCCGCCGAGAGGCCGATGACCGCGAGAGCCGTCGTTGCCAGGCACCTTGCTCGAATTGTCATGATGTTCTCCCGCAGATCCAACGCCGCACGACCCGGCAAAGCCCGGTCACGCATCCGGCGTTAGACGCGGCGAGAAACGACTCGGTTCAACGGACCTGGTGGCCCGCTGAAAGCAAGCGGCTGAAGCCCCGCTCAGAACGCGAGCGCCTTGGCCTGCTTGACCTGGGGCAGCGCCTGGATCTGCGCCAAGAGTGCCGCCGGCACTGCGCCATCGACCTCAACCAGCGCGATGGCGTCGCCGCCGGGCGCAACGCGGCCGAGATGGAAGGTCGCGATATTGATCTTGGCATCGCCGAGCAGGCTTGCGAACTTGCCGATGAAGCCCGGCTTGTCCTCGTTGGTGACATAGATCATCGACTTGCCGAACTCGGCATCGACGCGAATGCCCTTGATGTCGACCAGCCGCGGCTTGCCGTCGGCATAGACCGTGCCCGACACCGATCGCACCTGATGCTCGGTGGTCAGCGTGACCGTGATCAGGCTTTCATAGTCGCTCTCGCCGGCGCGCTGAATCTCGTCGACCACCATGCCGCGCTCCTTGGCGACCGCGGGCGCAGAGACGACATTGACCTCGCCGAGCATCGGCCGCAGCAGGCCGGCCAGCACGGCCGAGGTCAGGGCCTTGGTCTTCATCTCGGCGACATGGCCCTCATAGGTGATCTGGACCTTGTGGATGCTGCTCTCGGTCAACTGGCCGGCGAACGAGCCGAGCTTCTCGGCGAGCTCGATGAACGGCTTCAGCTTCGGCGCCTCCTCTGCTGTGATCGAGGGGAAGTTGAGCGCGTTGGAGATTGCGCCCGTCAGCAGATAATCCGACATCTGCTCGGCGATCTGCAGTGCGACGTTTTCCTGCGCCTCGGTGGTGGAGGCGCCGAGATGCGGCGTGCAGATCACGTTGGGATGACCGAACAACGGATTTGCCGTCGCCGGCTCTTCGACGAAGACGTCGAGCGCGGCGCCGGCGACATGCTTGGAATTGAGCGCAGCGAGCAGCGCCTGCTCGTCGACGAGGCCGCCGCGGGCGCAATTGATGATGCGTACCCCCTTCTTGGTCTTGGCGAGCGCGGCGGCATCGATGATGTTGCGGGTCTTGTCGGTGAGCGGCGTATGCAGGGTGATGAAATCGGCGCGCCTGAGCAACTCGTCCAGCTCGACCTTCTCGATACCGAGATCGCGGGCACGTTCCTCGGTCAGGAACGGATCGAAGCCGATCACCTTCATATGCAGGCCCTGCGCGCGGTTGCACACGATCGAGCCGATATTGCCGCAGCCGATCACGCCCAGCGTCTTGCCGGTGATCTCGACGCCCATGAAGCGGTTCTTCTCCCACTTGCCGGCCTGGGTCGAGGCATCAGCCTGTGGGATCTCGCGCGCCAGCGCCAGCATCAGGGTGATCGCGTGCTCGGCCGTCGTGATCGAGTTGCCGAACGGCGTGTTCATCACGATGATGCCCTTGGCGGTCGCCGCCGGGATCTCGACATTGTCGACGCCGATGCCGGCGCGGCCGATCACTTTGAGCCGCTTGGCGCGCTCGATGATCTTGGCGGTCGCCTTGGTGGCGGAGCGGATCGCGAGCCCGTCATAATCGCCGATGATGTCGGCGAGCTTGTCCTTGTCCTTGCCGAGATTGGGCTGGAAGTCGACCTCGATGCCGCGATCCCGGAAGATCTGTACGGCAGCCGGCGAGAGCGCGTCGGAAATGAGAACCTTGGGTTTGGACATCTGTCTATCCTGCGAGGGTAGTGGGCACGGCAGTCCAAGCCCTCTCGGCTTGTCGGAGAGGGTCAACATGCGATGGAATCTTGGTGGGTGGGCAAAGCGAAATGTGTCCACCCGCTTCGCGCTTTAATTGTCGTCATTGCGAGGAGCGAAGCGACGAAGCAATCCAGACCTTCTTCGCCGCCCTGAATTGGTTCCGCCTTCGCCCGTTTGGCTTCGGCGGACACGTCGCTGCGCTCGCAATGACGGCATAACGGCCGTTGCGCGCGTCAGGCCGCCTTCGGCAGCGCCGCCTTGGCCTCAGTAAAGGCCCAGTCGATCCACTGCGTCAGCAGCTCGACGTCCTTTGCCTCCACCGTCGCGCCGCACCAGATCCGCAGACCGGCCGGCGCATCGCGGTAATGCGCGAAATCGAAGCCGGCGTTCTCCTTCTCGACCAATGCCACCAGCTTCTTGGAAAAGTCAGCCTGGGCATCGGCGGACAGCGAGGTGATAGCGGGATCGACCACCTTCAGGCACACCGAGGTGTTGGAGCGGATCGCCGGATCCTTGGCGAGGAAGTCGATCCACGGCGTCCGGGCCTTCCAATCGGCGAGCACCTTGGTGTTGGCATCGGCACGCGCGATCAGCGCCTTCAATCCGCCGATCGACTTGCCCCAGTTGAGCGCATCCAGATAGTCCTCGACGCAGAGCATCGACGGCGTGTTGATGGTCTCGCCCTCGAAGATGCCGGCGTTGAGCTTGCCGCCCTTGGTAAGACGGAAGATCTTCGGCAACGGCCAGGCCGGCTTGTACGTCTCGAGCCGTTCGACGGCACGCGGGCTCAGGATCAGCATGCCATGCGCGGCCTCGCCGCCGAGCGCCTTCTGCCAGGAGAAGGTGACGACGTCGAGCTTCGGCCAGTCCAGCGCCTGCGCGAATGCAGCCGAGGTCGCGTCACAGATCGTCAGGCCTTCGCGGCTCGCGCTGATCCAGTCTGCGTTCGGCACGCGCACGCCCGAGGTGGTGCCGTTCCAGGTGAAGACCACATCGCTCGCCGGATCGACCTTGGAGAGATCGGGGATCTCGCCGTAGGGCGCATGCAGCTTGGTGACGTCCTTGAGCTTCAGCTCCTTGACGATGTCGGAGACCCAGCCTTCGCCGAAGGATTCCCAGGCGATAGTCGTCACGGGCCGGGCGCCGAGCAGCGACCACAGCGCCATCTCGACGGCGCCGGTGTCGGACGCCGGCACGATGCCGATCTTGTAGTCGGCTGGCACTTCCAGCACCTCGCGCGTCAGCTCGATCGCGAGCTTGAGCTTGGCCTTGCCGATCTTCGCGCGATGCGAACGACCGAGTGCTGCGTCCCTGAGATTTTCGGATGTCCAGCCGGGGCGCTTGGCACAGGGGCCGGAAGAGAAATGCGGCACGACCGGCCGCTGAGCGGGCTTCGCTGCAGTCATCAGCTATCCTTCCAGATAGTAAGCCTCCCGTTGGGGGGAGGTGTCCCGCCGCGGTGAATAGGACAAAGGCGGCGCAGCGTCAAGAAACTTCGCGCAGCGCGCGAGCACGCTCACGCGGATGTGGCCGCTTGCCGCGCGCGTTACTCCGGTGCGGCGCCGAGCGGCTGCTGTCCGGCGGGCGGACGATGCAAGAACGTCATCGACGCGTAGGCGCCGATCCAGGAGCCGATCGCGGCGAAACCGACATAGATCCAGTTCTCCGTGTAGCTGATGACGGCGAATGACGAGAGCATGTACCAGACCGAGCTCCAGGTCGCTGCCGAGAAGCGCCGCCGCGCCACGACGGCGGAGGTGAACATCACATAGACCGCATCCGTCGCCGCCGTGGCGAGCACGACACCGATCGCCGTGAGCGGATTGATCGCCGACATCGCACGCCTCCCCTCGCTCGCTTCATTGTGCCGCACAAACTATCCCGGTTGCCCATCGCGAATCCATCCTGCACACTGCGTCCCGGCGGCCGCAGCCGGCCGCGCCTTGCGCGTCACGCGCCAAGAAGGACAAAACGATGAAGCGCGTTCAAATCGGGAGGAGCGGCCTCGAGGTCACGAGGCTCGGGCTCGGCACCGCACCACTCGGCGGCCTGTTTGCCGCGGTCAGCGACGCCGATGCCGAAGCGACCATCGCACAGGCCTGGTCGCTCGGCGTGCGCTATTTCGACACTGCTCCGCTCTACGGCTTCGGCCTCGCCGAGCAACGCCTGGGGCATTTCCTGCGCGCGCAGCCGCGCGACAGTTTTGCGCTCTCGACCAAGGTCGGCCGCCTCTTGCGCGCAGACGATGCGTCGCCTGCGGAGGACGATCATTACAAGGGCGCGCCGAGCCTGCGGCCGCATTTCGACTTTTCGTATGACGGCGTGATGCGCTCGGTCGACGAGAGCCTTGCGCGGCTCGGCCTCGACCGCATTGACATCCTGCTCGTGCATGATCCTGACGATCACTACGACGCCGCCGTCAGCGGCGCTTTCCGCGCGCTGCAGCGCCTGCGCGACGACGGCAGCGTGCGCGCGATCGGCGCCGGCATGAACCGGTCCGAGATGCTGGCGCGGTTCGCGGAAGCCGTGCCGGTCGACTGTTTCCTGCTCGCCGGCCGCTACACGCTGCTCGACCAGGGCGCGCTGACGACGCTGCTTCCGATCTGCCTCGAACGCAATATCGGCATCATTCTCGGCGGCATCTACAATAGCGGCATTCTCGCCGATCCCTATGGCGCCGCCAAGTTCAACTACGAGGACGCCGACGCGGTGCTGGTCGCACGTGCCAGGGAGCTCGATGCGCTGTGCAAGCAGCATGGCACCGCGCTCAAGGCCGCGGCGATCCAGTTCGCGCTCGCCCATCCGGCCGTGACGGTGGCGCTGCAGGGCGCGCGCACCGCCCTTGAGGCCGCCGACAATATCGCGATGGCGAATGCGCCTGTGCCGTCCTCGTTCTGGCAGGAACTGCGCGCGCGCAATCTGGTCGATCCGCGCGCCCCCTTGCCGGGAGATTCCCAATGATCATTGATGCGCATCAGCATTTCTGGGACCCGCGTCGCGCCGATTATCCGTGGATGCAAGGTGACGAGATGGCACCGATCCGGCGTCATTTCGCGCCGACGGACCTCGCGCCGCTGCTGAAGCAGAACGGCATCGATGCCAGCATCGTCGTGCAGTGCCGGGCCTCGCTCGATGAGACCGAGGAGTTCCTACGTCTGGCCAATGCCACGCCTTTCGTCACCGGCGTGGTCGGCTGGGCCGACCTGACCGATCCTGCGCTCGGCGACACGATCGAGCGCCTGCGCGACCTGCCCGGCGGCGACAAACTGGTCGGCATCCGCCATCAGGTGCATGACGAGGCGGACGCGGACTGGCTGTTGCGCGAGGATGTCAAGCGCGGTCTCAAGACCGTGGTCGCGCTTGATCTCGCCTACGATCTCCTGGTGCGCACGCGCGAGCTGCCGGCGGCGATCGCGACCGCCCGCGCGCTGCCGAGCGGACGCTTCGTGCTCGACCACGCCGCCAAGCCACCGATCGCGAGCGGCTTCGACCGGCAATGGGCCGACCGGCTCGCCGAACTCGCCGCCTGCGGCAATGTCTGGTGCAAGATCTCGGGACTTGCGACCGAGGCCGTATGGAACGATTGGGATGCCGAGCGCCTTGCGCCTTATGTCGCCCACGCCGCGCAATGCTTCGGCGAAGACCGGCTGATCTTCGGCTCCGATTGGCCGGTGTCCCTGCTCGCGGGAAGCTATGGTGCAATCAAGCAGGCGCTGGAGGAATGCCTGGCAAAGCTCGGCGGCGCGTTTCGCGACAAGGCGTTCGGGCCAAATGCTGCGGCCGCGTATCGGCTGGCGGAATAGACGTCAGAACCGGATCACCATCCCGACATGGCTGCGGGCAAAGCCGAGCCGCTCGTAGAAGCGCTGGGCATCAACGCGGCTCTGATGCGTGAGCAGTTCCATCAGCGCGGCCCGCCTGGCGCGCGCCTCACCGATCGCCCATTGCAGCAATTGCTCGCCGATGCCGCGGCCGCGTCGGTCCGAGGCGACGCGGACATCCTCAACCAGCGCGCGGCTCGCGCCCTGCGAGCTCAGGCCCGGCAGCAGGCAGAGCTGCAGGCAGCCGACCACCCTGCCCGCCTCCTCCGCGACCACGAGCTGCAGATTGGGGTCGCGCGCAATCCTGTCAAAGGCATCGAAATAACTCTGCGGCAGCGGCTCTTCGATGCGCTCGCGCCCGCGGCCGAGGTGATCGTCCGCCAGCATGGCCACGATGGCGCCGATATCGTCGCGGCGCGCCGGGCGGATGGCGATGGCACTGGTTTTCGACATGGATGACCTGCGGTGTGTCAGCGGACCGGATCGAGGCCGAGCTCGGCCTCCGCATCGCCGATCCAGCGCCGGATCGCGCCATAACGAGAGAGATCGAACGCGCCCTCATGGGCGAGGCGCGTATAAGCGAGCAGCGCGATATCGGCGAGCGAGAGTGCATCACCGGCGAGATAGCGCGCATCGGCCAGCCGGCGCTCCATCACATCGAGCGCGGCATAGCCGCGCGTCTCCAGTTTCGGATCGAGCGTGTCGACCGACTTGCCCAGATATGTCAGGTGAAAGCGGCGCACTGCGATATAGGGCTCGTGGCTGTATTGCTCCCAGAACAGCCAGGCGTCCATCTGCGCCGCGGTGAAGGCGTCAGCCGGGATGAGCGCACTGTCGCGTGCCAGATAGCGGATAATGGCGTTGGATTGCGCCAGGCTGCGGCCATCGTCGAAGACGACGGTCGGCACCTGTCCCCATGGGTTGAGCGCGAGGAAGTCGGCGGTGCGGGTCTCGCCCTTCACCACGTCGACATCGATCCAGCCATAGGGCAGCGCGAGGTGATCGCAGACCCACTTGACCTTGAGACAATTGCCGGAGATGCGATCGCCGTAGATTTTCATGCCTGCCGCCCCGTGATCATCCACAGAGCAGCAGGTGAACGTCGTGGTGTCAACCGCCGGAAGCGATCAGCAGACCGCCAGAAGTCTCAGAACTTGTAGCCGAGGCCCGCGCGAACCGTATTGATGTTGGTGTCGACCGTGGTGGTGAAACGGACGTATTCGTATTCAAATCGGGCAAACAGTCCGGCGACCAGATTGACATCGACGCCGAGGCCGGCGGAATAGCCGTAGATGAGGCGGTTGTGCTGGGCTTCCGACGTGCTCAGCGTGGCGCAGAACGGCGGCGTTGCGCTGTTGCAGGGTGAGACCGCAACGGCAAAGGTCGTCGCGTAATTGTCGTTGACCGTCACGCTGCGGCTGATGTCAGCATTTCCCAGCGCCAGACCGAAGAACGCGTAGGGCAAGAAGCTGTCAAAGGCGTAGCCGGCGCGGCCGCGGATGGTCGCCATGTCGGAGATCGATATGGACGAGGTCGCCGTCGAGGTGATGGAATCATAGAAACCATTTAGAGGCGAATTGAACGCACGCGACATGCTCGCGGTCGCCGTGCCGCCAAAGGAGCCGTGCATGTAGCTCATCTCGACGCCGAGCACGACGTCATCCCATTGGGAGTTATATCCGGCGAAGGCTCCATAGGCGCTGGTGTGTCCCGTCGTCTTGCCGAAGGGTAACGGCCATCTCGACACGCCATAGGCGCTTTCGATGTCCGTGTTGGCGAGCAGAGCGGCTGCCATCGTCTGATTGCTGCCGCTGAATTTCTCGTCGGACGACCCGTAACCGCCCTGGACGCCGACATAGTAGCCGTCCCAGTTGACGCGCGAGGTGGACAATCCCTCGGTCAGGCCGCCCCGCAAAATCGGAAGATCGGGGAGATCGGCGGCATGCGCGGCGGACACAACACTGGACACCACGACCGCCAATACCAGGCTACGCATTGCAACGCTCCAAATCGGATACTTGAACTGTGCCAGGGATCATCGCGCGTTAACCTTAATCATTCGTTGTCAAGTGCCAATTTTTGCCGACTCTTTCTCCTCGTCGCCGGACAAAAGCAAACGGCGCGGGACAGATCCCGCGCCGTTGTTAGCTCGTCGCCTGTTAGTTTCAGACCGCGCATCAGCCCTTGCGGATCAGCGGCATCATGGGCGGCGGAGGCGGCGTATCGAGATCCCAGCGCACGCCGAGCTTCAAGTCATGCGAGGTGATGTCCTTGAACTTGAAATAATTGCCGGTGGTGTTGCCGACGTAGTCCGACAGCACGCCGGTCCGTCCCTCGCCCATGTTGACGTAACTGTAGGCGAGTTCGAGCACCAGGTTGGGATTGACCTGATAGGCGAGACCGGCGTGAGCCGCCCAGGCGAAATTCCACTTCGAGGCGCTGGGCGCGCTGGCGAAGCTCGCGGTCGTGAACGGCAGGTTGTTGATACCGGTATCGGTGAAGTTCGAGATCGTCACGCGGGCGCCCCCGACGCCTGCGCCGATGAACGGCGTCACGCACCACCAAGTGCCGAGATCGACATAGGCATTGGCGAGGACGAGCCACTCGGACTTGCTGGCGCTGTAATTGTCGATGCCGTTATAGGCGAGCCCGCCGGCGGTGCCGGTGAAGCGGTCGGTGCCCTTGAAGTTCGAATTCCCGCGATACTGCCCGGTGATATCGGCGCGGAACCAGTTGTTGAAACGGTAGCCGACGCCGACCCCGTAGATGCCGGCGGTGTCGAACGCGGAGGTCTGGTTGAACGATGTCAGCTGCGAATAGGCCGATTCGCGGGTGTAGTGGACGTCTCTGGTCCGCTGGTTGCTGAAACCGATTTCACCGCGCAGATACCAGCCACCGAAATCTGCCGGCGGCGGCGGCGCGTACATCGGCGGCGGTGCAATAGGAAGGTCCGCCGCGAAGGCGCAAGTGGAAAACAAGGTGGCCGCTCCGGCGGCGAGCAAAGACTTTACGCTACGCATTGGCTTCATTCCCTTTGCCGATGCGGAGCCTGAAAAAGCTCCCCATCAAAACCGATGTCGGCAAGAATGGCAGCGAATGCTTAAGCGGCGCTTAACCCTAATAATTAGGGTTGACAATTCGTGATCTCGAGGCGGTCCCCGAGTTTACTAACGATGTGTTGAGAGAGGTCGAAGGCACACCTCTCTTGATTGCACTAATTAGTTCTCACACACGAGGCGTGCAGACATGAAAGCGCCGGCCTTCAACAGGTGACGGCCGGCGCGAAAGCAGCCCGCGAAGGTTCAGTGATCAGGCAGCCGCCGCCTGTCCGAGCGCATCGACGATGGTATCAACGACGTCCTCGACCAGGATGCGATCGTCGCCCTCGCCCATCACGCGGATCACGGGCTCGGTGCCGGACGAGCGGACCAGCAGACGGCCGTGACCATTGAGGCGCTGGTGCCCGCTCTCGATCGCGGACTTCACCTCGGCGTTGTCGAGTGGTTTGCCGGCGCGATAGCGCACGTTCTTCAGGATCTGCGGCAGCGGATCGAAACGATGGCACACCTCCGACACCGGCCGGCGCAACTTCTGCACGGTCGCCAGCACCTGCAAGGCCGCGACGAAGCCGTCGCCTGTCGTCGCATAGTCGGAGAGAATGATGTGGCCGGACTGCTCGCCACCGAGGTTGTAGCCGTCGGCCAGCATGCGCTCGAGCACGTAGCGGTCGCCGACCGGCGTGCGCACCAATTCGAGCCCCTGCCCCTGCAGAAAACGTTCGAGCCCGAGATTGGACATCACGGTGGCGACGATGCCGGGCCGCGCCAGGCGGCCGTCTTCCTTCCAGCTCTGCGCGATCACCGCGAGCAGCTGGTCGCCGTCGACGATGTGGCCGCGCTCATCGACCAGGATCACGCGGTCGGCGTCGCCATCGAGCGCGATGCCGATATCGGCGCGCATCTCGCGCACCTTGCGGCACAACGCTTCGGGCGAGGTCGAGCCGCATTCCTTGTTGATGTTGAAACCGTCCGGCTCGACGCCGATCGCGATCACATCGGCGCCCAACTCCCACAGCGCTTCCGGCACGACCTTGTAAGCCGCGCCATTGGCGCAATCGACGACGACGCGCAGCCCGTCCAGCGAGATGTCGCGCGGCAGCGTGCGCTTGGCGAATTCGATGTAGCGGTCGTGAACGCCGTCGATGCGGCGGGCGCGCCCCAGGCTCGCGCTCTGCGCCAGCTTCTTCTCGAGCGACTCGTCGAGCAGCTGCTCGATCTGCCTCTCGACATCATCGGACAGCTTGAAGCCCTGCGGGCCGAACAGCTTGATGCCGTTGTCCTCGAACAGATTGTGCGAGGCCGAGATCATGACGCCGAGATCGGCGCGCATCGACTTGGTCAGCATCGCCACCGCCGGCGTCGGCATCGGGCCGACCAGCAGCACGTCCATGCCGACCGAGGTGAAACCCGCCACCATGGCGTATTCGATCATGTAGCCGGACAGGCGGGTGTCCTTGCCGATCACGACGCGATGGCGATGATCCCCCCGCTGGAACAGAAGACCGGCGGCCTGCCCGACCTTGAGCGCGAGCTCCGGCGTGATCAGACCGTTGGCGCGGCCACGAATCCCGTCGGTCCCGAAATAGTTGCGGCTCATAGAACCCCCAGCATGCCCTAGAATCTGTTTGCCGGCCAAAGGCGAATCACGCCGCCGATCATGGCCGACCTGCCGGGAGTTATAGTCTCCTTAATCCCGGGTTGGCTTCAAAAAATGTGATGAATCGTTACCGCGAACCCGTAAATTTACGGTTAAATCTTTGTTAATGCTCAGGTTTACCCGACCAGCCGGAGCTACTTCCGGCGTGGCTTCTCCCCTAGCGAAGGCGCCGGCTGGGCCGCGCTGACCGGATCGGACGCCGGGAACGTCTCCTCCAATCCCTCTTCGAGCTGCTCCTCGAGCCGCGCCTTCTTGGCGTCCTCGTCCGACTTGCGTGTACCCATGGCCGCACTCCCATGTTCGCCGGTTCGAAGTTCGATTTGGCAGCGACGTCAAAGATGCTAGATGACACCCCGCTTTCAAAAAACAAGACGGTTATCGGGGGCCGAAGGACGCCAATGAAGCACATCACCTGCATCGAAGATCTCCGCCTGTTGCACAAGCGACGGGTGCCGAAGGCGTTCTTCGACTATGCCGACCGCGGCTCCTATGCCGAGGAGACGCTGCGCGCCAATCGCGAGGACCTGCAGAAGATCAAATTCCGCCAGCGCATCCTGGTCGATGTCAGCAAACGCGATCTCTCGACCACGATCCTCGGCGAGCCCTCGGCCCTGCCCATCATTCTCGCGCCGGTCGGGCTGCTCGGCATGCAGCATGGCGATGGCGAGATCCATGCCTGCCGCGCCGCGCAGGCCGCGGGCATCCCGTTCACGCAGAGCACGATGTCGATCTGCTCGATCGAGGACATCGCAGGGAGCGTCGAAAAGCCGTTCTGGTTCCAGCTCTACGTGATGCGGGACCGCGGCTTCATCAAGGACCTGATCGAGCGCGCGAAGGCTGCCAAGTGCAGCGCGCTGTGCCTGACCGTCGATCTGCAGGTGATCGGCCAGCGCCACCAGGACATCAAGAACGGCATGACCGTGCCGCCGGAATGGTCGCTGTCCAAGCTGTTCGACTTCGCCACCAAGCCCGCCTGGGTGAAAGGCGTGCTGCAGGGCAAGCGCCGCACCTTCGGCAACATTGCCGGCCATGTGAAGAACACCGAGGACCTCAACAAGCTCTCCGCCTGGACCGCCTCGCAGTTCGACACCTCGCTGAACTGGAAGGACGTCGACTGGATCCGCTCGATCTGGCCGGGCAAGCTGATCATCAAGGGCATCCATGACGTCGAGGATGCCAAGCTCGCGGCCGCAACCGGCGCGCAGGCGCTGGTGGTGTCGAATCACGGCGGCCGTCAGCTCGACGGCGCGCCGTCATCGATCCATGTGCTGCCGGGCATCGTGGAAGCGGTCGGCGATAAAATCGAGATCATGTTCGACGGCGGCATCCGCTCCGGCCAAGACGTGATGCGCGCGCTCGCGCTCGGCGCCAAATCCTGCATGATCGGCCGCGCCTATGCCCACGGCCTCGGTGCCGGCGGGCAGGCCGGGGTGGCGAAAGCAATCGACATCATCAAGAACGAGCTCGCCGTCACCATGGGCCTGTGCGGCGTCAACGCGATCGCGGAGATCGATCGGCACGTGCTGGCGGATTGAGGTGAGGCTCCCGCCAAAAAACCGCTGTCATCCCGGGCAAGCGAAGCGCGACCCGGGATCCATAACCACAAGAGGTCATTGTCGAGCAGGCTGGAGCTACATCGTGCTCAACAACGAGACCCTGTGGCTATGGATCCCCGCGTTCGCGGGGATGACATTGCTGAGAGATCACGCGTAAACTACTCACAGCGTTATCTCGGACAGTCCGTAAGACCAGTCCCAGAACCGAGAGATCCCGGGTTCGCGCTCTGCGCGCCCCAGGACGACCGCTTCGCGGTCACATCGGGGGGGTAATGCCGTCGCGGCCGA
Organism: Bradyrhizobium sp. STM 3557; assembly: GCF_045571465.1. Lineage (NCBI taxonomy): Bacteria > Pseudomonadati > Pseudomonadota > Alphaproteobacteria > Hyphomicrobiales > Nitrobacteraceae > Bradyrhizobium > Bradyrhizobium sp. STM 3557. The sequence continues at coordinate 2,252,551 of NZ_CP120697.1, read as the reverse complement.
CATTGACACGGTTGGCTTCCAGCACGTCGTCTTTCTTGGTCGCGCCGAAGATGATGATGTGGGCGCCCGGCTTCACCTCGGACTTGTCGCTGGCGACGAAGGTGACGACCGGCGTCTCCGGCGGCACCAGGACCTTCTTCTCACCATCCTTGTACTTGACCAGGATGTTCTGGCCGTCCGTGCCCTTCACCGTCTGCGCCACGGTGGCGTTGGTCATGGTCGAGTTCGGCTGCCGGTCCCAGGGCCGGAAGCCTTCTGCCGCGCCACGCTGGTTCTCCGGGAAGATGTGCACGGCGATCGCCTTCTGCGTGCCGTCGGGCTGCGGCATGCCGGTGACGCCGATATAGGAACCTTCCTTGATTTCGGACAGCGAGGTCTTGACCACGGCGAACACGGCGACGTCATCGGTCATCTTCACCTTCGTATCATTGCCCTCGCGGGTCTTGATGGTCAGCATCGGCCCATCGATGGCCTCGATGGTGCCGCGAATGCGCACAGTGGACGGCTGCTGCGCAAGCGCCAGCGTGGAGACCAGGCTCAACGCGAGCACCGCAAGACCCGACTTCAATGATAACAGCTTCGACATGACCCCTCCTGAGGGATATTGGGACGACTCACGACACCGCAAACCCCGCCGCGTCAGGGCTATTCCTGCACAGCGAGGTCTTGGTCCGGACGTCGTGTATTACGAACCGCAGTGGCGGCTGTTACTTACGATTTCGGTATTCGCGGTCACATCGGCGGGATCAGGCCGTCGCGACCGACGCTGACGCGATTGGTCTCGAACGAGCCGTCCGGCAATTGCTTCATGAAGGCGATCACCTGGGCGCCGGGCTTGAGGTCGGATTTCTCGCCTGGCACGAAGGTCACGACCGGCGTGTCGGGGGAGACATCAACCTTCTTCTCACCGCCCTTGTATTTGACCAACAGAGTATGGCCATCATTGGCGACCACGCTGTCGGACACGGTCGCATTGGTCATGGTGGAGTTCGGCTTCAGGTCATAGGGCCGCGAACCCTCGCCGGTGCCGCGCATCGCCTCGGGGAAAATGTGAACCTCGACCGCCTTCGGCGCACCGTCCGGTCCCGGCACCGTTGTGGCGCCGATGAAAGAGCCGACCTTGACGTCTGACAGCGAGGCCTTGACGATGTCGACCACGTTCATGTCGGCAGTCATGTGCAGCTTGTAGTCCTCACCACTGCGCGATTTCACGGTGATCACATCGCCCTCGATGCTCTCGATGGCGCCGCGTACACGCGTCGGCACCGGTGCCTTTTGTGCGAGCGCGAATACTGTGGTCGCCGCAACCATCGCGACAGCGAGCAGCGGGCGGCCAAACTGGAATTGAACAGGCATCAGGAATCTCCGGGGCAGAACCATGCGTGCCGCACGCCTCGACGGCGCCGGCGCAGCAAGCAAATGGATCGAATGCAGCGTTACGAGGAGTATGACGCCGTATCCTCGCACCTATTCCCGGCTCAAGCCTTTGTGAGGTCGGCTTCGACCAACGCGCGCAATTCGGATGTTACCTGCGGGCGCGTGCCGAACCACAGCTCGAAACCGCGCACGGCCTGGTGCAGCAGCATGCCAAGCCCGTCGGCGGTGCGCAGGCCCCGCGCCCGTGCGGCAGCGAGCAGCGCGGTCTCGAGCGGCACATAAACGAGATCGGCAACCACGGCTGACGATGGCAATGCGGCGACATCCACTTGCAACGGCGGCTGTCCGCGCATTCCGAGCGAGGTGGTGTTGACGAGCAGACCTGCGCGCGGCAGCAGCGCGGTGACATTCTCCCAGCCGGCTGGTTGCACCCGCTCGCCGAATTGATCGGCCAGCGTCTGGGCCCGTGCCGCCGTGCGATTGACGAGATGGATGCGGGCGACGCCGCGCTCGATGAGCCCGAACACCACCGCCCGAGCCGAGCCGCCCGAGCCGAGCACCAGCGCCTCCTCGGTACGATCCCAGCCCGGTGCCGAGGCATCGAGACTATTGATGAAGCCCTCGACGTCGGTGTTGGTCGCTCGCAGCACGCCATCCTCGAACCAGAGCGTGTTGGCGGCGCCGATCGCGCGCGCCCGCGCGTCCGGCTGGGAGAGCTCCAGCACCCGCTCCTTGTGCGGGATGGTGACATTGGCGCCGACGAAGCCGCGGCCCGCGAGCTGGCCAATGAAGGCGGCGAGATCCTCCGGCGGCACCGCCTCGATCACATAGCCGCCGACGATGCCGAGCTTGTGCAGCCAGTGATGATGAATCAGCGGCGAGCGCGAATGGGCGGCGGGCCAACCGATCAGGCAGGCGATGGGAGCTTTGGGCGCAGTCATGGCAGTGACATCGGTCAAGCCGTCCCATGAGTCAATCCTTGCGTCCCTTGCGCCGCCGCGCCGCAATGGCCAGCACCGCGCTGAGGGCGAAGGCCACCGCCGCGGCGAACCAGATCGCCGCCAGGTTGATCCGCGGATAGGCCAGAGCTCCGACCACGCAGCCGGCCACCAGCGCCGCCCACAACAGCAGGTTCGGCGTCCAGCCGAAGCGCGAGCCGCCGGTCAACGCCACTGCCATCAGCTGCCCGACCTTGACCAGCGCGCCCGTGACATAAGTGAGACCGAGGCCGCCGCCACCCTCGATCTGGAACACGGCGTTCTCGAGCCCCATCGCCATCACGATCCCGGCGATCGCAAGGCCCGACATGCCGAAGGCATGCGATAGCGCAGCCCCGGCCAGCAGCGCGCCCTCGATCAGCAGGATCCAGCATTGGCAATACGAGCTGCGGCTGCGCACGACCAGGCTGCCGCCCGCCGCACCGGCAACGAACAGCGCGATCAGGCCCGCCGCACCTGTCGCCTCCCACCAGCGGCCTTCGGCCAGGCTGACGCCCAGCCGCGTCGAGTTGCCGCTCATGAAGGAGACGAACAGACCTCCGAGATGCAGAAAGCCGATGCCGTCGACGTAGCCGGCGAGCGCGCTCAATGCACAGGCGAGCAGGATGTTGCGGCTGTTGTCGAGCATGAGCGGACCAACGCGATGTCATGGCGCCGGTTCAAGTCTCGGCCAAGTCCACGCAAATGACCAAGTCCGCGCAAATGAGAAGGCGGCCGCTCAGCTCGCCGGCAGCCCGTCCGTGGCGAGTTCCGGCGCCGGCTCGCCGCCCTTGATGTCGGCCACCGCGCGTTCGATCGTCTCGCGGTAGCGGACCAGCGGCGGCCGCACGCCATGGGTCAGCAGCTCGCGACGCACCTTCGGCGAGGCGCCGGTGATGAACAGTTTGATGCCCCGGCGCCTCGTCTTCGCCGCCACCCGGCCCATCGCATTGGCGGCGGTCGAATCCAGGAACGGCACGGCGGAGAAATCGACCACGAAGGCCTTGCGGCGATCGGCGATCGAATCCAGCACGGTGCCGACCGTCGAGGCCGCGCCAAAAAAGAAGGCGCCGGTGATGCGATAGACGAGCACGTCCTTGTCGGCGCTGAGCTGGGAATTGTAAGGCACGCGCGCTGCGTCGAAATCCGACCGGTCTTCCGCAGCCAGCGGGTTGCCATCCTCGACGCCGGTCATTTGCGCCATGCGATGGATGAAGATGACGGCGCCGAGCGCAAAGCCGACCAGGATGCCCTCGGTGAGATCGCGGAAGATGGTGAGCAGGAAGGTAGCGAGCAGCACCAGCGCGTCGCCCCAGGACGAGCGGATCAGGGTGGCGAATTCGCGCTTCTCAGCCATGTTCCAGGCGACCACCACCAGCACCGCAGCAAGCGCCGCGAGCGGAATGTAGCTCGCGAGCGGCGCCGCGATCAGCATGAACGAGAGCAGGAACAGCGAATGCAACATGCCGGAGACCGGCCCGCGCGCGCCGGCGCGGACATTGGTCGCCGTGCGTGCAATGGTTCCGGTGACGCAGATGCCGCCGAACAGCGCCGAGCCGATATTGGCAAAGCCCTGCGCCACCAGCTCGCAATTGGAGCGATGGCGGCGGCCGGTCATGCCGTCGGCCACGACGGCCGAGAGCAGCGACTCGATCGCGCCCAAGAGCGCAAACGCAATCGCGTCCGGCAGCACGGCCTGCACTTTGGCCAGCGAGAACACCGGCAGCACCGGCAGCGGCAGCTCGCGCGGAATGCCGCCGAAGCGGGTGCCGATGGTTTCGACCGGCAGGTTGAAGGCCCAGGTCATGAAGGCGGCGACTGCAACCGCGATCAGGATGCCGGGCCAGGTCGGCCGCCATTCCTTGATCACGATGATGATCGCAATCGACAGCACCGCGAGTGCGACCGCCGCTGCGTTTGCGGTCGGCAGGCCATGCGCCAGCGCCGCGAGCTTGGGGATCAGCTCGCCCGGCTCCTTGCCCGCAAGCGTGATGCCCAGGAGGTCCTTGAGCTGGCTCGCGAAGATGATGACGGCGATGCCGGCGGTGAAGCCGACCGTCACCGGATATGGAATGAACTTGATGTAAGTGCCGAGCCGCAGATAGCCCGCGACCACCAGCATCGCGCCCGCCATCAGCGTCGCAAGGATCAGGCCGTCGACGCCCTGGCGATCGACCGTGAGCGACACCAGCACGATGAAGGCGCCGGCCGGACCGCCGATCTGGAAACGGCTGCCGCCGAGCAGGGACACCAGGAAGCCGCCGACCACCGCGGTATAGAGCCCGCGTCCGGGTGCGACGCCGGAGGCGATCGCGATCGCCATCGACAGCGGCAGCGCCACGATCGCGACCGTCAGTCCCGACATCGCGTCGGCCCGGAGGTCAGCGAGGCCGTAGCCCTCGCGCAGCACGGTCAGGAGTTTTGGCGAATAGAGTTCGGCAAAGGTCGGTTGATGAGTTCCCACCCGGCTCCGACTTACAGGCTCGCTTGCGATGTCCATTACCCACAATGCTCCCGTCGCATCGTCGGACTGGCGCTATGCCGCGCAACGATGCCTCATGCACGAGGGAAGCGCGCTGACTTCACCGTGCGGCGCGAGACGCCTACAGCGCGTCATCGCGCTCAGCCTCAATTTGAATGCCCACCCGGCGGGGCGGTCCCGGTTCCCGCAGGCGAACCCCGCGCCCGCCATTCTCGGAGCGCGCATGTTCGCCGATCAGATCCACACCCGCACGATTGAACGCATCGACGACCTTGGTCAGCGTGTCCACCACCCCGCGGACGTTGCCCGTCGAGGCTTCCATCCGCTGAATCGTCGGTAAGGACACGCCGGCCAGCTCGGCCAAGGTTTTCTGATCTATCCCGAGCAGCGCGCGGGCTGCCCGCATCTGGAACGACGTGATCACGATGGCCTCACGTAACATGCACCATATTTGATGCTTCAAACAAAGACAATGATGTAAAATACATCACATATGGTTGCGCAAAGCAAGCGGAGCGCCCGCCCCGAGTAGCCGCATGTCGATGAATGAGAAAGCGCGATCATGGGCCGCCCTCCCCGATTTCCGGGGAGGGGAGCGGATATCGATGCAACCGTGACAGGTCCGGCTGCGCTATGCCGCGTCGCGATGCGAGGCGATGATGTGGTCGGCCGCACGGCCGGTCACCTCGGCCATGTGGTCGAATTTGCGCCTGAAGCTGCCGGCGCCGGCCGTGGCCGACCGCAATTCCACGATCAGCTCGCCGATCTCCGCCTCGGGCATCATCGCCCGCACGCAGTCCCAGCCCGGCCAGCCGTCGCGGGTGTCGAAGCCAAGGATCTGTCCGCGCCGCGCCGACAGGATCGCGTTGATCTTGGCGGTCGCCTCGGTGGGGCAGACGATCTCGACCGTGTGGATCGGCTCCAGCAGCACCGGCTGACACTGCGGCAGCGCCTCGCTGATGCCGACCCGCGCCGCCGTGCGGAACGCGAGATCGGACGAGTCGACGCTGTGATAGGAGCCGTCCGTCAGGGTCACCTGGACGTCGATCACCGGGAAGCCAAGGGGTCCGCGGGCCAGGCCGTCGACGACGCCCTCCTCCACCGCCGGGATGTAGTTGCGCGGCACCGCGCCGCCCACCACCTTCTCGGCAAACTGGAAGCCTTCGCCGCGCGGCAGCGGCTTGATGTCGAGCACGACATCGCCGAACTGGCCGTGGCCGCCGGACTGCTTCTTGTGCCGCCCGCGCTGGGTAATCGGCTTGCGGATCGTCTCCTGATAGCCGATCGCGGGCGCGTGCGACTTGACGCTGACGCCGAAGCGATCGCGCAGGCGCTCCTGCGCCACGCGCAGGTGCATTTCTCCTTGTCCCCATAGCACCGTGTCGTGGGTGCGCTGGTTCTGCACCATGGTCAGCGACGGGTCCTCCTCGTTCAGCCGCAGCAGCGCCTGACCAAGCTTGACGTCATCCTTGCGGTCATCGGCTGAGATCGAGATCGCAAGCACCGGCTCGGCCGGCTCGATCTTGATCAGCGCCGCCGGCGCGGTCTTGCCGGTGCCGATGGTGTCACCGGTCTTAACCGGGTCGAGCTTGCCGAGTGCGATGGTCTCGCCGGCCTCGGCCGACGGACGTTTGCTGTCATAGGCGCCGGTCGCAGCGAGGATGCCGGAGACGCGCGCGGTCTCGCCGCTCGCCGTGTGCAAGGTCGCGCCGTCGTCGAGACGGCCCGCGAGCAGCCGCGTCAGCGACAGCTTGCCGCCGTGCTGCAGATGCAGCGTCTTGAAGACGTAGCCGAGCGCCTCCTTCTGCTCCTTCACGCCGAGCCGCTGGGCGGTCTCGGCCACGCCGGGCGCCTCGTGCCGGAGCGCCTTCATCAGCCGCAGCACACCGTTCTCGCGCAGCGCCGAGCCGATCAGCACCGGGCAGATCACGCCTTCACGCAGCTCGCGCGCGAGATCGTCGAACACGGCGTCGCGTGGCGGCTGGATGTCGTCGAGCAGCTGCTCCATCAGCGCATCGTCATGATCGGCAAGCTTCTCCAGCATCGAGAAGCGCGCCTCCTTCTCGCGGTCGAGATCGCCGCCTTCCAGCGCGATCACCTCCGAGGCCTTGTGCTCGCGATAGACGAAGGCACGTTCCAGCGCGAGATCGACGAAGCCCTCGATCAGGTCCCCCTTCCAGATCGGGATCTGGCGCAGCACCAGCGGCACGCGCGAGGCCGGCTGCAAGGTCGAAAGCGTGTCCCGGATGCGCTCACTGGCACGGTCGATCTTGTTCAGGAACAGGAAGCGGGGAATGCCGAGCTCCTCCAGCTCGCGCAGGATGATCTGCAGCTGCGGCAGCTTCTTCTCGTCGGCTTCGCAGACCACGACCGCGGCATCGACCGCGGGCAGCGCGGCGCGCATGTCATGCGCGAACTCGATCGAGCCCGGACAGTCGAGAAAGGTGTAGCTGTCGCCCATGAAGCTGGTGGTGGCCGCGGTGAGCGCGACGCCCATCTTGTGATGGCGCGCTTCCGCACTGGCATCGCCGACCGAGGTGCCGGCGTCGACGCTGCCGGCGCGCGGGATTGCACCGGTTCGTGCCAGGATCGCTTCGAGAAGAGTGGTTTTACCGCTTTGGAAAGGGCCCACCAGCGCAATGCACCGTGGACCTCGGGGACTTCTGACGTCTTGTCCCATTCGCCGCCTCCTTGATGGGGAGCTCGGCCCTTGATTGGGTCGGCAAACGCAAATGGTCTGCCTCGCCGGCTGCTTTGGCAAGCCGGAAAAATTTCGCTGCGGTGCAGGAGCCTGCGGTGGAGGAGAACGCCGACCTCTCCCAGCCTCATCGGCGGGAGAGGTCCGTCTTCACGACGAAGGACGCAAACCCATCAACGGCCGGGTCGCAGCTCCAGGCTCTCCAGGCCAGCGGAAACGTTGAGGCCGACCTGGCCCTGCACGCTGAGCGGCTGCAGCGCGATCGAGTTGGCCGAGCCGCCGATCAGCACGTTGCCGCCGAGGCCGACACCGACCGAGGCCGAGCCCTGCGCGCCGGCATAGTCGCCGGAGAGGTCGCCGATGCCGAGACGCGCGACCGGCGCGTAGACCACCCAGGCGAGCGTCGATTCCTGGGTGATGCCGAGATCGACGCCGACCTTGCGGATCGTGGCGATGTAGCGGTCCTCCGGCAGGCCGTCGGCGCGCAGCACGCAGCCGAGATGGGTGACCGACCCGACGACGAAGCCGATGCTGGCGCCGCCGCGGCATTCCAGCACGCCGACCCGCACGCGCTCCATCTGCTGTGCCTGGGCAATGGCGCATGCACCAACCAAGGCACCAGCAAAGGCAGCGGCCGCCAGCCCCGCAAAGGCGGCCGATCTAAGAGACGATCGCATGAATGAAACTCCGGATGAAATGAAAGATGTGATGCTGGTCGGCCGACCTCGACGCACGATCAACCGGCGCTCACATCTATGGCATAAGGTGTGAAGCGCCGCCAGATTTTGCGCGCGCTTGCGTGAACGGCTCATGAGCAAGCAGATGAACAGCCGCTCATGAGCAGGAACAAGCGGGCTCAAAAAAGAGAGGCCCGCGATGCGGGCCTCTCCTGATCTCATCGCCGCTCTCAACGATGCTGCCGCCGCATCGACCGTCCCGGACGATGCACCAGCCGCACCGGGGTGAGCTCGAGGTCGGTCGCGCCGGCCGCGACGTTGACCCCGAGTTGCCCCTGCAGGCCGATCGGCTGCAGCACATAGGCGCTCGCCGGACCACCGACGAGAAAATGTCCGCCGAAGCCGACGCCGACCGAGGCGTTGGCAGCGACCCCGCCATAGCGCCCGGCAAGCTCGCCGTGCCCGAACCGGTCGGTCGGTGCGCTGACGGCCCAGGCCATCCTGGTCTCCGCGGTGACGCCGAGATCGACGCCATAGCGGCGCAGCGTCGCAACGTAAGGCTCGGGGCGATGACCCTCGCTGCGGAAGATGCAATCGAGGCGCGTGGTCGATGTCACCACCTGGCCGACACTCTCATCGCCCTGGCATTCGAGCACACCGGCGCGCACCGGTGGTGCGGACACCTCCTCATGGGCCTGCGCCAAGGGCGCGGCAAGCAGTGAAAGGCAGACAAACGACAGAAGGGAAAAGCGCATCAAACTCGGTCTCCGCGTGACGCTTTGATTCTCGCGCGCGGACACAAAGAAAGCGCCATGTCCGAAACATGGCGCTTTGCTTAACCGTTGTTCATCCGCTTCAGGATTGGCGGCAGTGTGACTCGATTACCGCAGATTGCCGCAGAAGCGCTGAATGCGCTTGCAGGCGTCCTCGAGATCGCTGGTCTTGGTCGCGTAGGAGATGCGGAACGCCGGGCCGAGGCCGAAGGCCGAGCCGTGCACCACGGCGACCCCTTCAGTTTCGAGCAACTCGGTGACGAACACTTCGTCGTTCTCGATCACCTTGCCTGATGGCGCCGTCTTGCCGATCGTGCCGGCGCAGGACGGATAGACGTAGAACGCACCTTCAGGGCGCGGGCATTCGATGCCGTTCGCCTGGTTCAGCATCGAGACCACGAGATCGCGCCGCTCCTTGAAGATCTTGTTGTTCTTCGGGATGAAGTCCTGCGGACCATTGAGCGCCTCGACCGACGCCCATTGCGCGATCGAGCACGGGTTCGAGGTCGACTGCGACTGGATGGTCGCCATCGCCTTGATCAGATGCGCAGGGCCGCCGGCATAGCCGATGCGCCAGCCGGTCATGCAATAGGCCTTAGAGACGCCATTCACCGTCAGCGTGCGGTCGAGCAGGCTCGGCTCGATCTGCGCCGGGGTCGTGAAGACGAAGTCGTCATAGACCAGATGCTCATACATGTCGTCGGTCATCACCCAGACATGCGGGTGCTTCACCAGCACCTCGGTGAGCGCCTTCAGCTCGGCCTTGGTGTAAGCCGCGCCGGTCGGGTTCGACGGCGAGCACAGGATCAGCCACTTGGTCTTCGGCGTGATCGCCTTCTCCAGTGCCTCGGGCTGCAGCTTGAAGCCGTGCGCGGCGGTGCACACCACCGGCACCGGCTCGCCGCCGGCGAGCGCCACCATCTCCGGATAGCTCACCCAATAGGGCGCGGGGATGATCACCTCGTCGCCCGGATTGATGGTCGCCATCAGCGCGTTGTAGAGCACCTGCTTGCCGCCGGTGCCGACGATGATCTGGTTCGGCTTGTAGCTGAGCCCGTTCTCGCGCTGAAACTTGCCGATGATGGCTTCCTTCAGCTCCGGGATACCGTCGACCGCCGTATACTTGGTCTTGCCGGCCTCGATCGCCTTGATCGCCGCCTGCTTGATGTTGTCGGGCGTGTCGAAATCCGGCTCGCCGGCGCCAAGGCCGATGACGTTGCGGCCAGCCGCTTTGAGCACCCGCGCTTTATCCGTGACCGCGATGGTCGCGGACGGCTTCACACGGTCGAGCGCAGCGGCAAGAAACGGCATCATCAGCTCCTATGCAGGCGTCGTGAACCGCTCCTCGGCCACGACTTGTCATGTGTGGGAAACGCCTCATCGTAAGGCCCGCGCCGTTGCACCGCAAGAAGCTTTGGGCAACTCAGCCAAGCCTTTAGGGAACGTTAAAATGCCGGGGCTACGCTGCCGCGCAACATTGTTCAGATGCGCCGGCCCAAAATGAACGATCTCCTCGGCATCTTGCGATCCGGCGACTGGCTGACCCGTGCGCGGATCAGAGCCTACAGCCTCATCCTGCTGGCGGTGTCGCTGCTCGCGATGCTCGGCTGGATCGCGCTGTCGGACGGGCTGGTCGACCGCAACGGCAAGCCGATCGGCACCGATTTCTCCAATGTCTATGCGGCAGGAGTCCTGACCCTTCAGGGCAAGGCCAGGGACGCCTACGATCCGCCGCGGCAGCACGCGATGGAAAGGGCCGTGTTCGACGGTCGGGACGTACCGTTCTTCGGCTGGCACTATCCGCCCTTCTTCTTCGCGATCGCCGCGATCGTGGCCGCCCTGCCCTATGGCGGCGGGCTGGCGCTGTGGGTGTTTTCGAGTCTTGCGCTTTATCTCGCCGTCATGCGCGCGATCCTGCCCCGCCCGGAAACTCTGCTCGTCGCCGCGGCTTTTCCGGCCATGTTCGTCAATCTCGGCCACGGTCAGAACGCCTTCTTCACCGCAAGCCTGCTCGGCGGCGCGCTGTTCCTGCTCGAGCGCCGGCCCGGGCTGGCCGGGTTCCTGATCGGCCTGCTCGCCTATAAGCCGCAATTCGGCGTGATGATTCCGATCGCTCTGGTCGCGGGTTCGCGCTGGTCCGCGATCGTGACCGCCGTGCTCACGATCGCCGCGCTGGTCGCGATCAGCGACCTGACGCTCGGCCATGAGGTCTGGCACGCATTCTTCCAGTCGATGAATTTCACCCAAACGGTGGTGCTAGAGCAGGGCGGCACCGGCTGGGAGAAGATCCAGTCGGCCTTTTCCGCGGCGCGCCATTGGAGCGCCGACATCCGCACGGCTTACGTGGCGCAGACGATGCTTGCGCTCGTGCTCGCCGCAAGCCTCGCCTATCTCTGGCGGAGTGACGCGGCCTTCGACCTGAAGGCGTCGGCGCTGGCCACCGCGAGCCTGCTGGCGACGCCTTACGTGCTCGATTACGATCTGGTCGTGCTCGCCATCGCGATCGCCTTCCTCGTCCGCCACGGTCTCGCGCGAGGCTTTCGCGACTACGAGATCAGCGTGCTCGCCGCCGCCTGGATCGTGCCGCTGCTGTCACGCAGCGTTGCCGGACTGACCACCATTCCGCTCGGGCTTGTCGGCATGCTGCTGCTGTACGCGCTCACGCTGCGCCGTGCCCTCAGCGACCGCACGGCCGAGATCGGCGCCGAGATGCGCATCGCACAAGCGTGATCTCATTTGTTTCGCCGTGTTGGAAGGTTCATATCCTGACGGTGCAGTGCGGTAGCGTTTTCGACTTTTTCCATGGACCGGCTCTTGCGGCCTGCGCCCATCGGCAGCATTGTCGGCCCGCTTTGCGCAATCATCTGGCGCATGCTGCGCATGGCGCTTCCTCGAAATCGAAACGGCCGAATGTACAAACTCTATTCGATGCAGCGTTCAGGCAACAGCTACAAGGTCCGCCTTGCGCTGGCGCTGCTGAACGCGCCCTACCAGGCGATCGAGATCGACATCCTGCGGGGCGAAAGCCGCACGCCCGAATTTCTTGCCAAGAACCCGAGCGGACAGGTGCCGCTCTTGGAGGTCGCCGAACAGCGCTACATCGCCGAGTCCAACGCCATCCTCTGGTACGTCGCCGGCGGCACGCCGCTGGTACCGGAGTCCGCTGTCGAGCGCGCCGAGGCGCTGCAGTGGATGTTCTTCGAGCAGCACGCGCTGGAGCCGAATATCGGTGCCGCCTATTTCTGGCTGCTGCTGGTCAAGGGCGGTCGCGACCTGCAGACCCACGCCTTGGAGGACTGGATGGAGCGCGGCTATGCGGCGCTGCAGGTGATGGAGAACCACCTCAAGGCGAACGACTACTTCGCGGCAGGCCAGCTCACCGTCGCGGACATTGCGCTCTATGGCTATACTCATGTGGCCGACCGCTGCGATTTCGATCTTTCGACCTTCCCACGGATCAGAGCCTGGCTGCGCCGGGTCGAACAGGCGCCCGGTTTCGTCGCGATGGACTGGAAGCCGGCCGAAATTGCCGACACGGCCGGAATTGCCGCCGACTACGATTAAGTGAAGTGAATAGCGTGTAAAAAATAGGAAACACTGGGAACGAATTTTCTCTCTGCCCTGATTTCGCCATCTTTGGAGCCCTGGCGCCGCAATCCTGCCTGCCATTCCTGCAGAATTTAACCTGTGCGGGTGATTCGCTCGCGCATGTACGTGTAAGGGATTAAGGTTCATGTCGCGTCGTGCCTACGTTCCGAACATCGCCTCTGCTCGCGGCACCCCCGTGCCGCGACGTTCGGAGCGCCGTGCTTCCTCGTTCAAGACCTGCGACGCCGGCTTTCACGGCGTCACCACGCCCACGGCCTCGTCACATCTCAGCAACGCTGTCGCCGCGACCATCGCGGTCGGGACGCTCTCGCTTTGCGCCGGCGTCACCCTTGCCGTGCTGGCAATCAAGGCCAGCATGGCGCTGCCAATCCCGACTTAGACCTGCAAGCCGTTTTGACCACCTTCGCGGTTTTCGCGACAACAGGCGACGATCGTCTCGCGTGCTGCATATGGCGATGAAATCAACGGTCGTAATTGTTGCCGTCACACTGGCACTTGCGATCCTTCTGGCAGCGTCCCTGGTGGTCGCCATCGAGCGGCGCGGTGAACTGTCGTTGTGGCCCCTGAGCGATGGACCCGTGGTCCGCGTCCAGTTCGTGCAGCCCGCCCTGCAGAAGACCTCCGTGCCGGATTGATCCCGCAGGCGCCTCCCTCTATCGAAGCTCGTTCCATGGATATGAGAAGGACGAGCAATGCCCACCCACCTGACCATTCGCGCCGTCACCCGGCAGGATTACGAGCGCTGGCTGCCGCTGTGGGACGGCTATAACGCCTTCTACGGCCGCTCCGGACCGACCGCGCTGCCAGAAGAGGTCACCGCCATGACCTGGTCGCGCTTCTTCGATGCCTATGAGCCCGTGCATGCGCTGGTTGCCGAGAGCAATGGCGAACTGCTCGGGCTGGTGCATTATCTCTATCATCGGACAACGACCGCGATTGCGCCGCTGTGCTATCTCAACGACCTCTTCACCGTGGAGGCCGCGCGCGGCAAGGGCGTCGGCCGGGCGCTGATCGAGGCGGTCTATGAGGCGGCCCGGCGCGCGGGCTCGCCGCGCGTCTACTGGCTGACGCATGAGACCAACAGAACCGCGCAGGCGCTCTACGATAAGCTGGCCGAGAAGTCCGGCTTCATCGTCTACCGCCGGCCGATGTGAGCGCTGCGCCGGAGTAGCCCACCTGTTTGCTCGCACACAAATGTCGTCCCTGCGAACGCAGGGACCCATAGCCACGGTAGCCCATGACATGATCGCGCTGCAGTTTACAGCTGGCGTAAACCACATCCGCCGCAGAGTATGGGTCCCGGCTCAAGGCCGGGACGACAGCGGTGGCAAACCGACAAGTACCTGTCACGACCGCGTTACATGGCAAGGTTAGGTTGTGCCTGCGCCTGGTCTGCCCCCGTCACCGACCACGCGCGTAGCGGTCCCGTCAGTCGCCGCATCTGACCGGGGCCGCATTTTTTTGTCGGAGCCTCGTCGCGCTAAACAGAAGCGATGCCCACCTTGCGGCCGGCATCGTGCAGGTTAGGATGCGCGCTCTTTTGCTCTGACGGGACTTTTCCATGGACATTCGCAATCTCGGCAGCTCCGGCCTGCGCGTCTCGGCGGTCGGCCTCGGCTGCAACAATTTCGGCCAGCGCACCGACCTGGAGACCTCGCGCAAGGTGATCCACAAGGCGATCGACCTCGGCATCACACTGTTCGACACCGCCGACATCTACGCAAACACGGGCGGCTCGGAGACTGTGCTCGGCACCGTACTCGGCGACCGGCGCAAGGACATCGTGCTGGCGACCAAGTTCTCCAAGCCGATGGCGACTGACGGCACCAAGCAGGGCGCCTCGCGCCGCTACATCATGGAGGCGGTGGAGGCGAGCCTGAAGCGGCTGAAGACCGACTACATCGATCTCTATCAGCAACACGATTACGACCCGCTGACGCCGATCGAGGAAACACTGCGCGCGCTCGACGATCTCGTCCGCCAGGGTAAGGTGCGCTACATCGGCAATTCGAACTTTCCGGCCTGGCGGATTGCGGAAGCGGAATATGTCGGACGCGCGATGAACGTCACGCGCTACGTTTCCTGCCAGGACGAATACAGCCTCCTGGTGCGCGATATCGAGAAGGACCTGCTGCCGGCCGCGCAGGAATATAATCTCGGGCTGCTGCCGTTCTTCCCGCTCGCCAGCGGTCTCCTGACCGGCAAGTACAAGCGCGGCCAGGCAGCCCCAGAGCAGACGCGCTTTGCCACCACGCCGCGGCTGCGCGACCGCTACGTCACCCCGCGCAACGAGGACATCGTCGAGAAGCTGGAAGCCTTCGCCACGGCGCGCGGCCACACCATGCTTCAGCTCGCGTTTTCCTGGCTGGCACAGCGGCCGCAGGTCGCGAGCGTCATCGCCGGCGCGACCCGCCCCGAGCAGATCGAGCAGAACGTCAAGGCGATCGCCTGGAAGCTCAGCGCCGAGGAGATGGCGGAAATCGATAAGATCACGTTGGGGTAGTTTTCTGCATTTTGTCCCCGCAGCTTGCGCACGAACGGTCCCCCAACCTCTCCCCGCTTGCGGGGAGAGGTCGGATGACATCGAAGATGGCATTCGGGTGAGGGGGTACAGGTCTAACCACGTACATTAATCGGGCGTCTGCCCCTCACCCCAACCCTCTCCCCGTAAGAACGGGGAGAGGGAGCACACCGCATTCCGCGCGAGAGTTCGCACTCAGTTTCTCACGGCGGCAATTGCTATTCTCCCGACAACTCCTGCAGAATCACTTGCAACACGCCATCAATATTGCCGAGAACATCGTTGTTCCAGAAACGGAGCGCCCGAGAGCCTTCGTCACTCAGGCGACGATCTCGGATGACGTCTTCCGCGGATTCATTGTGCTGTCCACCATCGACTTTGACGACCAGCCGCCCCTCTCACGACAAACGAAGTCGCAGATGTAGCCTTTGAGCGGCTCCTGCCGCACGAATTTGTAGCCATCAAGCTGCCGGTTGCGAATGCGATTCCAGAGCGCGGTTTCTGCGTCCGTTTGATTGGTACGCAGTCGCCGTGCGATTCGGCGACCTGTGATCTGAGCCCCGCATTGCCTTGCCCCTCACCCGGATTGCATCTCCCGATGCAATCCGACCTCTCCCCGCCAAGAGCGGGGAGAGGTTAAGACAGCCCGAGCCGATCTTACCCCATTCTATCCTCTATTCTTCACCGTCTGGCGCACCTCGAAGCCTTCGAACTGCGGATGGCCGAGATAGTGTACCTTGCTCTCGCCGGCGCGGTGATGCGCCGCTCGGAAGGCTTCCGACTTGGTCCAGGCCTCGAACGCCGCGTAGTTGGCCCAGATCGTGTGCGAGGCATAGAGCGTATGGTCCTCGGCCTCCGGCCCCTTCAGCAAATGAAATTCGATGAAGCCCGGCACCTTCTCCAGGTGCGAGTCACGCGACAGCCAGATCTGCTCGAAGTCCGCCTCCGAGCCCTTCGCGATACGAAAACGGTTCATGGCGATGTACATGCTGATCTCCTGCAGGAAAGTAACTGCCGTCCGCCTTCCTAGCAGAAAACGGCGGATCATGTGCGACCCGCCGTTAGTCGATCGAGCAATCGACACTATCGGCAATGGCTATCCAACTGCCCTACCCGATCAGTCCCTTCATCGGCTTCACCGTCGCGCTATCGGGAAACACGGCCTGCGCCAGCACACGCTCGCTGAGGCCCAGATGATCCGCCAGCACGCCCTTGATCACGGCGCGCAGATCGGTGGTCGGTGCGAGATCACGGTTCTGATACAGGCTCGCCGGCTTCAGCGACGGCCAGTCCGCGATCACGCGGCCGCCCTTCACCGCGCCGCCGGCCAGCAGCGCGATGGTGCCCGTGCCGTGATCCGTGCCCTCGGTGCCGTTGATGCGCGCGGTGCGTCCGAACTCGGTGGCGACGATGACGGCGGTGTCGCGCCAATGCGCGCCGAGGCCGCTTTCGAATTCGGCCAGCGCGCCATCGAGACCGGACAGCAGCAAGGCGAGCCGCCCGACCGGACCGCCTTCATTGGCATGAGTGTCCCAGCCGTCGAACGCCAGCGCCGCGATGCGCGGTCCGTCATCGGCCGCCATCAGCTTGGCGGCGCCGCGCGCCACCTGCCGCATCGCAGCCGCGGCGTTGCCGCCGGGCTTGCGCTTCATGTCCTCGCCGAGCGCAACTCTTTCGAGCTGCAGGCCTTGCGAGAGTGCGGCAGCGAGCGCCGGGTCACGATGATTGTAGAGATCGACCAGCCGCATCGCGGTGTCGTCCTCGGCCTGCGGCAGATTGACCGGCGCCCAGCCGACCGTCGGTGCCGTCCCGCGCAGCACCAGCGGCGTGGTCGGCCCGACCGCGAGCGCGCTCGCGACCCGCTCGCCCCGCGGCAGCGCCTCGACGGCGCGGTTGAGCCAGCCGGACTGCACCCGTCCCGGACCAGGAAAACCACTCTCCAGCACATCCTGACCATCGAAATGCGAGCGATCGCGATAGGCGGTCGCGACCGCATGAATCACCGCCGCCTGCTTGTCGCGATACATGCGCGCAAATTCCGGCATCGACGGATGCAGTGCAAAGAAGGAATCGAGCATCGGCGCGGCATGCGGGCCGTCGGCTTGAAGCGCGATCGCGCCATGGAGGGCGGCATAATCGGGATCGCCGACGGGAGCCACGGTGGCAAGCCCGTCCAGCGCGCCGCGCAGGATCACGACGATGAGCCGCGGATCACGCACCTCTGCGGCGCGCGCGAATTTGGGCACATAGGCCCAGGCGGCGAATGCGCCGCCGCCGAGCAGCAATGTCCGGCGCGAGGTGACCACACTGGTCCGGCTTGCGATCAGCGCCATCATCATCTCCTCTGGAATTCCGGTGACATCAGGAGCAGCGCCAGAGCCTGCTGCCGTGTCTCGGCGCGCTCGATCGTCTTGCGCGTCTCGCTGGAGGCGGCATCGCCTGCGACCTCGTCCAGCAGCTCGCGCGGATCGATGTTGTTGCCGATGCGCGAGGCGAGCTGCGCCGAGATGTCGAGCCTCAGCTTCATGCCTTCGGGTGCGGCCCAGGCGGCGTTGGTATCAGCAAAACCGTTCGGCCCCGCTGGCGTCCACAAGGGCTGCCCGAGCGCATTCAACGCCCCGAGATAGGGGCCGGCATCCTCAGGCATGCGGGCCAGCAGTCGTCCCGAGGCGACCAGGAATTCGTTGGGATTGCGGATCTTGGTCAGCGGCGCCGACCACGCGGCATCCGCGTCCACCAGCGCCAACGTCATGGCCCGGAGGTCGCCGTCGGTCTTCTTGAACACGCCCTCGAGCTGCGCGACCAGCGCGGGCGGCGGATCGTCGGCGACAAAGTGGCGGACGAATTTGGTGGCGATAAATTTCGCCGTGGACGGATGCCGTGCGATGTCGGCAAGCGCAGCCTCGCCCTGCGCGAGGCCGTGATCCTCATAGGTCTTGCCGAGCAGAAGCTGGGGCCCGGGCTGGTGCGCATTGGTATTGAAGATGAAGCTGCCGGGCACGCCGAGCTTGCCCTGGCGGCCGACGAAGGTCCATCCGGTGATGATGCGCGCGAGCGAGGTGACGTCGTCCTGGGTGTAACCGCCACCGACGCCGAGCGTATGCAACTCCATGATCTCGCGGGCGAGGTTTTCGTTCAGGCCGCGCTTGCGGTTCAGCCCAGCGAGCGAGTCCGGACCCAGCGATTGCTGGTTGTCGAGAAAGAACAGCATCGCCGGATGCTGCTCGACGGCTTTGACCATGTCGGCGAAACGGCCGAGCACGTAGGGCCGGATCGCCTCGCGCTCGAAGCTGCCGGCCCACATTCGCGCCAACTCGCCCTTGCCGGCTGAGATGCAAAAATGATTGGACCAGAATGCCACCAGCCGCTCGGTGATGCCGCAATCGGCGTGCACCGCGCGCTGCAGCCGTGCCAACGCCTCGGCGCGGAACGTCTTCTGGATGACGTTGAGCGGCTGTTGCTGTTGCGGCGGCTTGGCCGCATTCGGCGGCATCGCGGGAGCGGCCTGGTTCGCCTCCGCAGGCGCCATCATCATCGTGCTGCCGCCCTCGGGCGCCTTCATCTCGGAGGCGCCTGCGATGCTGGTCGCGACCTTGTCGAGCGGCGGGCTGCGCCGCTCGGGCGCCATGCCTTCGGCCGGCGGCGCGTGAGATGACGTATTATCCTTCGCAACCTCCTTGGCGGCTTCCCGCGCGCGTTTCACCTCGTCCTGATAGGCGAACACGGCCTCTGCGAGCGCCGGTGTCGACTGCAGCCCGGGCAACTCCAAAAGCGCGCCATTCGGACGGCTCAGCTCCAGCTTGACGAAGCCGCGCGGATCGGAGGCTGCGCTCGCGGGGTCGCCGGACGCACCGCCGCGCGCACCGAGTCCGAAGCGATTGAGCGCGACCAGAGCCGCCAACGGATCACGGGCCATCGATGTCCTCGTGTGTACGATCCTTGTGCGCATCGCGCCAGCGGTGAGCCGGAGGCGGTGGCGCCGAAAACGACACCGCACTATAGTTCGCAGACAGATGAACCTCGAATGAAAAGCAGGCAGCAATCTTGGTTCCGAACGTGACAAATCGTTTAGGTAGCGCGCGGCGGCAGCTCGTCTGCGCCGCCTGCGGTACCGAATTTGCTTGCGATCCGGGTGGCACCTGCTGGTGCATGGAGGAAAGTGTGCGGCTGCCGCTGCCGACCTTGCAACAGGCTGATACCGATCCGGATTGCCTGTGCCGCGACTGCCTGCACCGTCTCGCCGAACAGCAGCAGGCGGCATCACGCTGATGGAGCGCTGGACCATTGCCGCCGTCCTGCTCGACATGGACGGAACGCTGCTCGATACCGAGAAGGTCTATCTCGAGAGCACCATCGCAGCGCTGGGATCGCTCGGCTACACCGATGGTGTCGAAGCGCTATGCCATAGCATGATCGGCATTCCCGGCCCCGATTGCGAGCGCATGCTGCTCGATCGTTTCGGCGCGGATTTTCCGCTCGATGATGTCAACCGCGCCTTCGCCATGCATTGCACCGAGATCATGCGGCTCGGGCCACCATTGAAGCGAGGTGCGATCGCGCTGCTCGATGCGATCGATGACGCGAAGCTGCCGAAGGCGATCGTCACCTCGTCCTCGCGCCGCACCGCCGGCGAGCATCTCGCGCTTGCCGGCATCGGCGACCGTTTCGACGCGATTCTGACCCGCGACGACGTCCGGCGCGGCAAGCCCAGTCCCGACCTCTATCTGCTCGCCGCCGAACGGCTTGGCGCGCGGCCCGACGCTTGTCTGGCGATCGAAGATTCCAATCCCGGCGTCACCGCGGCGCATGCCGCCGGCGCGATCACGATCATGGTGCCGGACATCCTGCCGCCGACCGACGAGACGCGCGCGCGATGCGCCATCGTGCTGCCGGATCTCGATGCCGTGCTGACACATCTACGTCAATTGCGCGTGCTGCCGGCGAACTGACACGCGCGCCGCAGATCGGCGTCGCGCTTTCACCCGCTTCGTGCGTCCTGCCAGCGCGGCGGCGACGAGCGCATGCGCGGCCCCGCCCGCGGTCTCCATGTAGCTGGGATCGCGATGCAGCAGCACCACCGCGAACGATCCGTCGAGCAATAGCAGCATCTGCCGGGCGAGCTCGGCGGCATCGCCGATGCCCTCGGCCGCGAAGGTTTCGCGCAGCCAGGTCTCGAATTTCTTCTTGTGCGCGGCGCCGATCTTGATCGCCGGATGTCCCGGCAAATTGGCAAGCTCGGCCGTGGTACGCAGGAAGCCGCAGCCGCGCCATTTCGGATGCCGTGCCGAACGCGCAAGATTGCGGAAGATCGCCGCGACCTTGTCGGGCAGCGCGCCCTCCGCCTCCTCGAACCAGCGCTTGAACAATGCGAGGTTCGGCTGATCGCGCGCGGCGAGATAGGCCGCAATCAGATCGTCCTTGCTGCGGAAGTGATAATACAGCGTTTTCTTGGTGAGGCCGGCCTTGTCGGCGACCGCATCCACGCTGACGGCCCTGATGCCCTCGCTGTAGAACAGCGAGGTAGCGGCGGCGATGATGCGGTTGCGGGTCGGGTCGGAAGATCGTGGCATCCCGCGTACGTATACCGACCAGTGAATATACACAACGCCGCGGGTCCCCTAGTCTGGCCTGCCGAACACCTCCCTCTCGGAGACCAGCCATGCCGGACATCATCGTTGCCCTCGAAGACCGTATCGCCCTGCTGACATTGAACAGGCCGGAGCGGCTGAACGCGCTGAGCTATCGCCTGATCGACGAGCTGACGGCTGCGCTCGATCGGATCGAGACCGACCCTGCGGTCCGCGCCGTCATCCTGACCGGCGCTGGCGAGCGCGCCTTCTCCGCCGGTGCCGACATTCACGAATTCTCAGAAAGCGTCCGGCACGGCCGCGCGGTGGCGATCCGCGACTTCGTGCGCCGCGGGCAGGCGATGACCGCGCGGCTCGAGGCATTCGGCAAGCCCGTGATCGCCGCGGTCAACGGCATCGCCTTCGGCGGCGGCTGCGAGATCACCGAGGCCGTGCACCTGGCAATCGCGAGCGACAAAGCATCATTCGCCAAGCCGGAGATCCGGCTCGGCATGCCGCCGACCTTCGGCGGAACGCAGCGCTTGCCGCGTCTGGTCGGCCGCAAGCGCGGGCTCGAACTGCTGCTGACGGGCGATCCGATCACGCCCGCCCGCGCGGTCGAGATCGGGCTCGTCAATGCGGTCGTGCCGCACCAGGCGTTGCTGCCCGCCGCACGCGCGCTGGCGCAGCGGATCATCAGGCATTCGCCGGACGCGGTGCGCAGCGTCATCACGTCAGCGACGCGCGGTCTCAACATGGCGATCGCGGAGGGGCTGCAGGTCGAATGCGAGCAGTTCGCGGCCCTCGTCGGCAGCGCCGATCTCGACGAGGGCCTTTCGACGTGGTGCGAACGCCGACCGCCGCGCTTTGCGATCTGAGGCCTACACCGGATGGCCTGGCGAATTGCGCGCCATGCCGCCGAACGCATCGAACAGCCGCTCGCGCCAGGCGAAGACGGGATCAGACTCCTCGAGCAGGCGGAACGGGCTGACCACGCGGGCCCATTGGAAGCCGCCGAACACGATGTAATCGGCATAGTTCGGCTTGTCGCCGCCGAGAAAGGCTTGCGTCTTCAGCGTGAGCCGCAGCGGATCGAGCGACTTGCGGAATACCGTCACGGCTTGATCGCGTCCGGCCATCACCTCCTCCAGGCTCTTGCCGAACCGCGCCTCGCGCGAGGCGCGGAAATAGGCCGCGTCTTCGGCGGCGAGGTTGTTCGGGATGTCGGCGATGATCATCGGAAAGATGCCGGCCACGATGGCGATGTCGCCCCACCAGTTCATGAAACGCGCGGTGGCGCGGCCGCCCTCGCCGCCGAACAGCGACGGCCGGTCCGGATAGGTGTCTTCGAGATAGTTGGCGATCACCCAGGAATCGACCACGGCGCGCTCGCCGTCGAGCATCACCGGCACCTTTTCCGAGCCGTGCGGCGCGATCGCAGCCTTCTCCGTGAAGCGCCACGGGATGGATTCCGCCGACAGCCCCTTATGCGCCAGGGCCATGCGGATGCGCCAGCAATAGGGGCTGAACGGCCGGCCCGCGTCGGTGCCGACGAGTTCGTAGAGTTTGAGTGACATCAGACCGGCTCTCCTCATTCTCACGCATCATGCCCCGCTTCGGGCGGAGACATCCAGTACGCCGTGACGTTCCGATGAATCAAGAACGCCGGTGTGTACTGGATCATCCGCCTTCGCGGATGATGACAGCGAGAATGCCGCACGTCTACCGCACCACCGCCGCCGTTTGCCCGAACAGGATCTTGCGCTCCTCCTCGGTGCGGTTCACCGGCTTGCCGAAATTCGGATTGATCTCCTTGGCTCGCGCATAGGCGCGCTGCGTCGCCGGGCGCGCCTCGATGTCGGCAAGCCATCGCTTCAGGTTCGGGAAGTCGTCGATGTTTTGGCTCTGGTTCTTGTAAGGCACGATCCAGGGATAGCAGGCCATGTCGGCGATCGAGTAGTCGTCGGCGATGAACTCGCGGCCCGCCAGGCGCTTGTTGAGCACGCCGTAGAGGCGGTTGGTCTCGTTGACATAGCGGTCGATGGCGTAGGGAATCTTCTCGACCGCGTAGTTGCTGAAATGGTGGTTCTGGCCGGCCATCGGGCCGAGGCCACCCATCTGCCAGAACGTCCACTGGATCACGTCATAGCGGCCGTAGAGATTCGCGGGGAGGAACTGCCCGGTCTTCTCGGCCAGATAGAGCAGCATCGCGCCGGATTCGAAGATGGAGATCGGCCTGCCGCCCCCCTTCGGCTCGTGGTCGACCAGCGCCGGAATCCGGTTGTTGGGCGCGACCGCGAGAAACTCCGGCTTGAACTGCTCGCCCTTGCCGATGTTGATCGGGATGATGGTGTAGGGAAGGCCCGTCTCCTCCAGGAACATCTTGATCTTGTGGCCGTTCGGCGTGGTCCAGTAATACAGGTCGATCATGGGCGCGGTCCTCGCTGCTGCACCGATAAAGATGCATTTGCATGAAGTTCGCCGGAGCGCAGCCACAAGTCAATGGCTCTCCTTGCCACTCACAACGAAAGTGATCGCAAAATCAGTTGGCCCGACCGTGGTCGCACCGCCAACCGTCTGCGCCGAGCAAGGTCACTGCGTGCGCCCGTGCTCGCGTAACAGCCGTTCGCCTGCTTCCGTCACCGCGATTACGAGGCCAAAGCCGACGATGGCCTCGCGACTGACATAGCCGCGGTCGGCTGCATCTTCCCAGATCGTGAGCCGCGGGCACGAGGTCTTCCAGGTCGCGACCACCTCGGCATAGGCGCGCGGCTCGCGCGCGATCCACTCGACAAAATCCAGCACCAGGGGATCGGCGGTGTCGGGCATCGTTCGTCTCCTTTCAACAGGCCGATACCGGTCAGTCTGATCTCGCTGTCGCGGCGGCGCAAACCGGTTTATCTTGCCCTGCATCAGCTTTTCTGAGGCTCTTATTTGCGACATGCGGCGGCTCCTGTTTCTCAACGGCATCAAGGCATTCGAAGCGGCCGCGCGCACCGGCAGTTTTGCCGCGGCGGGCGCGGAGATGAATGTCTCGGCGGCAGCGATCAGCCGCATGGTCAATCTGCTGGAGCAGCGGCTCGGCGTGACCTTGTTCGAGCGCAAGGCCAACCGGCTGGTGCTGACGGCAGCCGGCCGGACCTATCAGAGCGGGCTGACGCCGATCTTCGATGCGTTGGCGAGCCTCACGGCGCAGATCATGGCGCCGGCCACAGCGCGGGTACTGACGCTCGGCGTCGGCCCGACCTTCGCGCTGAAATGGCTGATCCCGCATCTGGCCGATTTCCGGCAGGAGGAGCCCGGCATCGAGGTGCGCATCACCACCTTTGGCGACGCGGTGCCGTTCGGCGAGGACTGGAGTTGCGGCATCAAGCTCGGCGACGGCGACTGGCCGGGCCTCGTCGCCGAGCCCTTGTTCGAGGCCGACCTGCTGCCGGTCTGTACGCCGCGTCTCGCCGCCTCGCTGAAGCGGCCGGCCGACCTCAAGGGACCCAGTCTGCTGCGGGTCGCCCATGCCGCCGAGGACTGGCCGCTCTGGTTGAAGGCGGCCGGCGTCACGCGCGTCACAGCGCGCGGCACCGAGTTCCAATACTACGGGCAGGCGCTGCAGGCCGCGATCGACGGTCTCGGCGTGGCGATGGGCATCCGCCCCTATATCGATGACGACCTCGCAGCAGGACGATTAGTTGCACCCTTCGCGCTGAGCGTCCCGAAAGGCGAGCGCTGGTATCTGGTGTATCGCAGCTTCCAGGCCGGGCAGCGCGACTTCGCAGCGTTCCGGCGCTGGATTA
The DNA here is from genome assembly GCF_045571465.1 of Bradyrhizobium sp. STM 3557. NCBI lineage: Bacteria > Pseudomonadati > Pseudomonadota > Alphaproteobacteria > Hyphomicrobiales > Nitrobacteraceae > Bradyrhizobium > Bradyrhizobium sp. STM 3557. The sequence continues at coordinate 2,228,079 of NZ_CP120697.1, read as the reverse complement.
CGCGCGCAGCCGCAGCCCAGCCGGCGTCGCGCGCGTCCAGCCGGCGCGATGCCGCTAAAAAAGACGCGGCCTTGTGAACCGCTTCACACGCATCCGGCCGGATTGATGGTGTTGTCCCCGTTCGGGACACTTAGGGTGCGCAATGACCTGCCTGTATGAGAATTTTGCGATCGAACCGTTCGAGGCGGGGCGCGGGCTCTGGCATGCGCGGATCAGGCGCGCAGATATGACGCCCGTCATCATCAACGGTGTTGCCTTTCCGAGCCTCGAAGTCGGCTTCGCCTGGTCGGATGCGCAGATGGCCATCGCCGATGCAAAGAGTCATATCGACCGTTTTCGCAAGCGTTGGGGTTGACCTCTTTCACTACACACTGAAAGATGTGAGCGAGTTTGTTGAATGCGGACCGTCTCCATGGCCAAGCCCGTCACCTGGCAAATGACCTCTCCGGTTCGTTCGCGATGCCCCCAGTGCGATGCGCGGCTGACCATCCTGCGCGTGATCGCCGGTCGTGCCGGCGCCGAGTACTGGGCCCTGCAATGCACCTCGTGCCACGGCGTCCATCTCGATATCGTCGAGCCGCCCACCCGGCATTGAGCAGCACCAGCCCCCTGCTCCACGTCGGCGTGGCGCGGCTCGACCATGTCGAGATCGCTTTCGATCCCGTCATATCTCGCAAGCAAAGCGAGCGCATCGTGCAACCTGCTGTCATGTAACCTGCTGCCATATGCTGACGGTACACGCCTCGTCGGCTGCATATCGCTGAGTTCCCCAACGCTGCGCACAGCAGTCCGCCTTCGCTCTTTCATGTCAGGCGCATCGGGCCCATATTCGGGCCATGGCGAAGACTCCCGACACTCCGAAGACCCCGGCCAAATCCTCCAAATCGAAGGCGCCGAAGTCGAAGGCGCACCGGCCCGACGTGCAGCCGATCGCGCCCGCGCTGGCCGAGCTGCTCAATCCCGCCATCAACAGGGGCGAGAGCGGCATCGGCTCGTCGACCGGCCTGCAGCCGCCGCCTGACAATTCGCGCGACCGCCGCGCCGGCGGCGAGGCCGCCGCGCATCGCGCCCGCGCCTCGACGCCGAAGAATTTCCCACAGAGCGGACAGAGCGAATCTGATCGCTATCCGACGCCGCTGCGGCCCAACCCGCAGCCGATCGGTTCACGATCGCGATCGACCTCGGGCGACACCTCCCGTGGCTCGCCCCCACCCAACCCTCCCCCGCAGGCGGGGGAGGGCTCCAGGCATCTAGCACCGGGCGGAGGCGCTAGTTCTGAATGGACGGCCGAGCAACCTGCGTCCCCTCTCCCGCTTGCGGGGGAGGGCCAGGGAGGGGGCGCCGCGCACCAAGGCCTCTCCGAAGCGCCGCAGGCAAATTACGGCACCTCCGCCACCATCCCGATGCTCGACCCCGAGTTGGCGCGGCAGCTCGGGCTGCCGACCGCCGAGGACGACGACGAGGCGCTGGCCCGGCCGCCGCGCAGCAAGATGGAATCGCTCGGCATCAAGGCGACCGCGGATGCGCTGGAAGCGTTGATCCGCGAGGGCCGCCCCGAGTTCCGCAAGGACGACGGCTCGCTCAAGGTGTGGACGCCGCACCGGCCGCCTCGCCCGGAGAAGAGTGAAGGCGGCGTCCGCTTCGTCATCAAGTCGGCCTATGAGCCGAAGGGCGACCAGCCGCAGGCCATCGCCGAACTGGTCGAGGGCATCAACCGCAACGACCGCTCGCAGGTGCTGCTCGGTGTCACCGGCTCGGGCAAGACCTACACCATGGCCAAGGTGATCGAGGCGACGCAGCGCCCTGCCCTGATCCTGGCGCCGAACAAGACGCTTGCCGCGCAGCTCTATGGCGAGTTCAAGAGCTTCTTCCCGGACAACGCGGTCGAGTATTTCGTCTCCTATTACGACTACTACCAGCCGGAGGCCTACGTCCCGCGCACCGACACCTATATCGAGAAGGACTCCTCGATCAACGAGCAGATCGACCGCATGCGCCACGCCGCGACGCGTGCGCTGCTCGAGCGCGACGACGTCATCATCGTCGCCTCGGTGTCCTGCATCTATGGTATCGGCTCGGTCGAGACCTACACCGCGATGACCTTCGCGCTGAAGAAGGGCGAGCGCATCGACCAGCGCCAGTTGATCGCCGACCTCGTCGCACTGCAGTACAAGCGCACCCAGCACGATTTCACCCGCGGCACCTTCCGTGTCCGCGGCGACGTCATCGACATCTTCCCGGCGCACTATGAGGACCGCGCCTGGCGCGTGAACCTGTTCGGCGACACCGTGGAGACTATCGAGGAGTTCGATCCGCTCACCGGCCACAAGCAGGACGAGCTGGAGTTCATCAAGGTCTACGCCAATTCGCACTATGTGACGCCGCGCCCCACCCTCGTGCAGGCGATCAAGTCGATCAAATCGGAGCTGAAGCAGCGGCTCGACCAGCTGCACGACCAGGGCCGCCTGCTCGAAGCGCAGCGGCTGGAGCAGCGCACCACCTTCGATCTCGAAATGATGGAGGCGACGGGCAGTTGCGCCGGCATCGAGAACTACTCGCGCTATCTCACCGGCCGCCGGCCCGGCGAGCCGCCGCCGACGCTGTTCGAATATGTGCCCGACAATGCGCTCGTGTTCGCCGACGAGAGCCATGTCAGCATTCCGCAGATCGGCGCCATGTTCCGCGGCGACTTCCGCCGCAAGGCGACGCTCGCCGAATACGGTTTCCGCCTGCCCTCCTGCATGGACAACCGTCCGCTGCGGTTCGAGGAGTGGGACATGATGCGGCCGCAGACCATCGCCGTCTCGGCGACGCCGGCGGCCTGGGAGCTGAACGAGAGCGGCGGCGTGTTCGTCGAGCAGGTCATCCGCCCGACGGGACTGATCGACCCGCCGGTCGATATTCGCCCCGCCCGCACGCAAGTGGACGATCTCCTTGGCGAGGTCCGCGCCACCGCCGCGGCCGGCTATCGCTCACTGATCACGGTGCTGACCAAGCGCATGGCCGAGGATCTCACCGAATATCTGCATGAGCAGGGCATTCGCGTCCGCTACATGCACTCGGACATCGACACCATCGAGCGCATCGAGATCATCCGCGACCTGCGCCTCGGGGCCTTCGACGCGCTGGTCGGCATTAACCTCTTGCGCGAGGGCCTCGACATTCCCGAATGCGCGTTGGTCGCGATCCTCGACGCCGACAAGGAAGGTTTCCTGCGCAGCGAGACCTCGCTGATCCAGACCATTGGCCGCGCCGCGCGCAATGTCGACGGCAAGGTGATCCTCTATGCCGACACCGTGACCGGCTCGATGGAGCGCGCCATCGCGGAGACCAACCGCCGCCGCGAGAAGCAGATGGAGTACAACAAGGCCAACGGCATCACGCCGGAGAGCGTGAAGAAGTCGATCGGCGATATCCTCAACTCGGTCTATGAGCGCGATCATGTGCTGGTCGAGACCGGCGGCGGCACCGCGACCGAGGACGCCATCTCGATCGGGCATAATTTCGAGGCTGTTCTGGCCGATCTCGAAACCCGGATGCGCGAGGCCGCGGCCGACCTGAATTTCGAGGAGGCCGCCCGCCTGCGCGACGAGGTCAAGCGCCTGCGCGCCACCGAGCTCGCCGTGGTCGACGACCCCACCGCGAAACAGAAGTCCGTGCAGAACCGCGCGGGCTCTTACGCCGGCGCCAAGAAATACGGCGACGCCGCCAATTTGCCGACCACGGCCATGAAGGGCCGCGGTGCTGCGCGTGGCGGCGCCTCTCCTCGCACCGGCGGCCCCTCGGTCCCCTCCCCCCTTGCGGGGGCCGAGACGAGCGAAGCTCGCTCTAGGGATCAGGGAGGGGGGGCCGCGAGTCGTAGCGGCCGTGGCGGGGGCAAATCCCGCAACACTGACCCGCTGTTGCCGTCATATGACGAAATCACCGGTGGCTCTTCCTCGCGCACCGGCTCAAAAGTCCACAAGCCGCATCTCGACGAGATGCACACGCCGGAGTCGCTGCCCTATCGCCCCAACCCCAAGCTGCCGGAAAAGCCGTTCGGCACGACGAGCCGCATCATCCAGCCGACCAACTCCCGCGACTCCGGCCCCGAATTCGGCCCCGCCCCGCGCTCGACCGGCGGCGCCCCCGGCAAGCACGGCGGCTGGAAGAAGCGGTGAGCTGACGATCTCTCCGTGCGTTATTCCGGGGCATCGCGAAGCGATGAGCCCGGAATCCATACGCCGCAGCGACCATGCTCTGGCAAGCCGTCGGACATCGCGCACTAAACTCTGGCCCGTTGGTATGGACTCCGGGCTCGCGCTAGGCGCGCCCCGGAATGACACTCTCATGATGTGCAGTGAACCACCGCTCCTACTCCCTGAAAGTAGTCGTTGCGGTTAGCGCCGTCATAGGCACCGGACTTCATGCAACAGGCCTTGAAACCTGCGTTCGGTGCCGCATGGGCACAGATCGTTGCGGCCGAGCTTCTCGCTCAGCTCGACATCGCCATGGACGAAACGTCGTCCCCGCTTGACGTGGGTTTCTGAAGGGAAGGACTTCCGCCGCTTACGCGTGATGCTGAAAGCTGGGGAGGTTGTCGAGATCATGGATCTTGCGCATGATGACCTCCATCGGTTGAGCGCACGGCCCATTGCCGCGCCGCTCTGCTATCAGATCGCGCGAAGCTTGCAAAGCCTGCTCAGCGGTGCCGGTCAGTTCATCTACTCGTCATTGCGAGGAGCCGAAGGCGACGAAGCAATCCAGAATTTTCACTTGGCTCCTGGATTGCTTCCGCCGTCGCCCTTCGGGCTATGGCGGACACGTCGCTTTGCTCGCAATGACGGGCACTAAGAGCCTGTCAGCGAACGTCGCCGCTCAATATGGCCGCCCCTTCGGCGCGCGGGCGTCGTAGTGGAAGGTCTTGCCACCCTCGCTCACCCCACCCAGAAACGCCCCGACCTCGCGATTGAGATATTCGACATCGGCCGGCAGGAAGCCACCGGCGGAGGCGTGGCCGTTGACGCTGCCGGGCGAGATCGTCTTCATCGTCACGTCGGGAATGTTCTTGCCCATCTCGATCGGCTCGAACTCCGGATTGAGCAGATCCTTGGTGCCGGTGAGGATCAGCGTCTTGGCCTTGATCGAGGACAGCGCCTTGGCGGTGTCGCCATTGAAGCCGGGCGTGGTGCCGACGTCGTGCTTCTCATAGGCCCAGGTCTGGTAGATCCAGTCATTGGCGTCGAACGCCTTCAGCGCCGCGGTCTCCTGCTGCTCCATCCAGGGCAGCACGTCGAGCCCGCCTCCGAACTGCGCCGCATACATGTCCGGCGTGCGGGCGGCCAGCAAGGTGACGATGTCGCGCCAGACCCGTATGCCCTGCTCCGGCGGCGCCTCGTAGTCGCCGCCCTTCCAGGCGGCATCTGCCGTGATCGCCTTGCGTGACGCCGCCATCACCGCGACCGACCAGGCCGGCGTCTTGGTCAGCGGCACGATCGCCACCAACGCATCCATCATGTCGGGATGGCTGACGCCCCATTGCAGCGTCTGCATGCCGCCCATCGAGGGACCGATCACCGCGACGAGATGGTCGATGCCGAGCTTCTCCTTGAGCAGCCGGTATTGCGATTCGACCATGTCGCGGATCACGAATTTCGGAAACGCCATGCGGGCTTGCGCCTTCGAATTGCTCGGCGAGGTCGTCAGCCCGTTGGCGATCGCATCGGTGCAGATGATGAAGTATTTGTCGGTATCGAGCGCCTTGCCCGGCCCGATCATGAAGTCGAGCCGGTGATGATTGCCCGAGATCGCCGTCACCATCAGGATCGCGTTGGACTTCTGTTCGTTCAGCGTGCCGTGCGTGACGTAGGAGATCGAGAAATCCTTGATCGCCTCGCCGCTTTCGAGCTTGAGGTCGCCCTCATTGTAGAATTGGTGCGGCGGCTGCTCCGGCGAATGGGCCGCTGCCGGCAGCACCAAGAAACAGGCGATGGCCGCGACGGCTGCGAGATTGGCTCTCATCATCACGTTTATGCTCCCCATGCGATCGGGCGCTCGCGGCGCTCTTGTTGGCAGGGAAGAATAGAGGCTGCAGGCATCGCCACAAGACGATCGTCGCCATAAATTGCTGTCGGTACGAGCGGAATAATTCAATGCGCATGCGGTTTCACCACGCGCCTCAGGCGTTCGAACGATCATGCATTCGGTGATGACACGCGCCGGAATGGTAGCCGGCAAACGAAGCGTGACGTGCTGTCTGACTGCCCGTCGCGTTACCGTGTCGCACCTCGGCGGCCTTGCCATGTCGGGCAAATCACGACGATCTTTCCGCACGTTCCGCCTCGAGATGAGGGGCGTACGCGTCGTCACGAACGCGAGGCGGGATGCGGTGGACGCGACGGTGCCGATTGACGAGCGGCACCAGCGCGGACGGCGAAATCGCGTGGTCCCGATACTCCGACGCTAGTATCAAGTTGGCGACGATGCGAAAGCATCGCGCTGGGGACGGTGGCCAGAAAGCCCGGCGCACCGGGGAGATCGCGTATAAGCCGTAAACCAGCGCGCAGGGAAGGCCGGTTGTCCGGCTCGTACCTGTGGTTCTGCCGCGTGCTTCTTGTTGCACGCGGACCATGGGTGCGGCCTGCACCCGGCCTTCCCTGCACCCTCTCTGTTTGAGGAGGGTGAGACCAACTCATAACTCGGACAGTTCGTGTCGCGAGGACGCGGCGTCATATTCAGTCGTCATGCCCCGCGCAGGCGGGGCATCCAGTACGCCGTGACATCTCGGCTTCGCGACCACTGTCACGGCGTACTGGATCGTCCGCCTTCGCGGACGATGACAGTGGAATAAGAAACGCGCTGTTTGAACCTGTGAATAGGATTATGGGCGCGCGCATCTCGCGCCGCTCACCCCGACTGCCGCTGGTGTTCTGGAAGAGGTGGCCGTGCGCGGCCTGCGCGAACCGGCCTATATGCGACCTTGGCTGCTCTGCTGGCTCTGTTGCTGTTGCTGCCGCTCCTGCTGCTTGGCGTGGTGACGACCAACGAGACAGCCGGCTGCGGCGCCAAGCATGCCGTGATGGCCGGCATAGTGGCCCGCGACGCCGCCAACAATGGCGCCCTTGATGCAGCCTTTGGCCTCGGCAGCCTGCGTCGAAGCCAGCGCGAGCGCAGCAACTGACACGACGATGATGGTCTTCATGATGCGATGCTCCGGAAAGATGTCGCCTCACTAACCGTCAGGATAGGCCGGGGTTCCCGCGCGCGCCGCAACCTCGCTGCCCCCGCCTCGGCGATACGCATCGCCAATCGATCACCATCGCAGCGTTCGCACGTCAAACCCGGCTGCACCTTGTGCGACTGATCACAACAATCGCGAGTGCAGCGCAAAATATCGTGACGGGCTTCGCCACATTTTTGGCGCCAAGATTCGACCATATTCCGGCAAGAATTTCCGTGGGGCGGGGTTTGACTTCCATGACAGTTCGCGATCGCGCGCTGGCGCTGTGTCTTGCAGCCGGTGTGGGCCTCGTCGTGCCATTGGCCAGCGTATCATCGGCGCTCGCGCAGAGCCTGCTGCAGCCGCCGGCATCCAAGCCGCTGCCGCTCACGCCATGGGGGCAGATCGCCCCGCCGGAGGAGACCGCGGACGACGAGGCGGATGGGATGCCGCCTGCGCCGGCCGCGGACGCCGATTCGTCCATGAAGAACGTCGACATCTCCAAGCTCGATTGGAGCCAGCTCAACATCGATGCCAACAGCTTTTCCGATCGTCCGGAGGCGAAGGCGCGATCCGGCAAGCCCGCGGCGACCGCAAGCGGACCCGACCTGAACTGGTCGAACCAGAACAACGCCAACGGCTCATCGGGCCTGTCGGTGAAGCAGAGCATCTCGCCGTTCTGGGACACCCGGATCGGCGCCGACATGACCGTGACCAAGCAGCCGACCACGATGGCAGAGCTCTTGGAGGAGAAGGCAGAGAACGGCGGCGGCTTGCCGCAGAATGGCGGCACCGCGTGGGCTGCGGTCACCGCGCCCGGCGCCGGCTCGATCTGGGACAAGACCGCGATCGAGGCGCGCGTCGATCCGGGCTCGGACCGGAGCAAGATCGGCGCCACCATCACCAAGGCGGTGCCTCTGATCGATGAATATAATCTCAGCCTGCAGAACGGTTACAATGTCACCCAACAGGGCCTGGTGCCGCTGCCCGGCGCAGCCCCGCGCACCAACCGCAGCTTCGATACCGACCAGACCGCCAAGCTCTCGATGGGCAATACGGGCACCAGCCTGACCGCAGGCCAGACCCTGTCGTCCGGCGACGACAAATGGTTGCGCCATGTCGGCGCCGAACAGAAGCTCATCGATGGCGTCACCGTGTCGGGCGCGATCGGCGAGACTGCACAGGGCACGACGAGCAAAAGCATCACCGCAGGCTTCAAGAAGAGCTGGTGACCGTTTTAGGGTTACCGCAAGGCGCGCCACGAATCGTCGATTCATTGCCGCAACTTGGCCGCGATGCGGCCAAATTTGGCAGCGCAGATGCGCTACCTCTTAGTTCGCCGTGCGGGGACACCGCGCTCAATTTCACGCGAAACAGGGAATTAGCCGATGAATGTTATTCGTCCGGACAAGATCGAAGGAACTGAAGCCGAGCTGGATAGTGGCGATCTGGCGGCGGTCTCCGAAGTCGAGGCCGGCATCCGCGATTTCGTCCGCAATGATATCGCCTATTTGCGCCGGCCCGTAGCGGGGGCCAGCCCGGAGCCGATCGCTGCGGATAATGCCGCCAGCACCGATGCCGCCGTCAACAATGTCAATTCGCTGATCCAGCGCGTCGCCGGCACCTCGCTGTCGGAGATCGAGAACCTCATCGCGGAGCTGGAGGCTCTGCGTGACGTGCTGCATGCCGAAGGCCAGCGCGTCCAGCGCGAGATCTCGAGCTATGCCCAGCTCAGCCAGGCCGCGATGAAATCCACGCGCATGATCGCCGAAAACGTGACGCAGTGGAAGCGCACCGCCGACGGTCTGCGTAACAGCTAAGGCGCGAAGCGCCAAGCGCATCGCCATCTTTTGCCGCCGCGCGGGGCGCCTGCGCGGCGGTTTCGATTGTGGCGGCTGCAAGCTGGACTCTGGAAGCTTCGACGCTCTTTTGAACATCGGATCACACGTCCGCGAACCGGAGCATCAGGTCTTGCATTAGCGTCTTGGCAGATGATCCCGCGCGACGATGCTCCGACCGGCGCGCGTGGTTAACGACGTCTTAACTACTCGCTGACCGCCGCGGTGGTCTCGAGCGAATAGGAGCCGTCGGCATAGCCCTTCACCACCATGCCAGTGGCCAGCATCACCGCGAGCGTCACGCTGGCAAAGATAAAGCCGAGAAGTTTCAGGCCGCCGCGATCTGCCATGTTCGTCCCCACTCAAACCACTATGTTAGTGGCTGTCTTATAGAGTCGGGGTTCAAAATGCGTTAGCGAGAAGTTGGTTCCGCGCGCACAATCTGATGCGACGTGACCTTTTCGCCTCAACCATTGTTCCGTCTCGGGACGAAGGCCGAGGCAAGAAATGAAAACACCAACTCGCCGCGCTGATTAGTGCCGGTGTTGCGCGATTGCACGATGCCCCACTGCGGGCGCGATGACGATGTGCGCAGAGATTCGATTTCGCTCGCAAAACCGATGGTGTCTCCGGCCAGCACGGGCTTCAGCCAGCGCAGTTCGCGAAATCCCGGCGACGGCCCGCCGACCGCGACCTCCTCGCCGCGTTCGCGCGCGATTGCCGCAAGCCGTTGAAGGTCTGCGACCATGAGCTTCATGCAAACCGAGGCAACATGCCAGCCGGAGGCGGCCAGGCCGCCGAACAGCGAGTTGCGGCCGGCTTCCTCATCGAGATGAAACGGCTGCGGATCGAACTGGGCGGCAAAGCGTTTGATGTCCTCGACAGTAAACGTGAAGGAGCCGATGTCGCGCCGCTGCCCCACCTTAAGATCTTCGAAGAACCGCATCAGCCCGCCTTGTTGTTGGCATCGCGCCGCTTGACGATGATCGGCGAGACCATCTCGCACAGAGCATCGCCGGCATTGTTGCGCACCGTGCATTTGAACGTCACGATGCCGGTCTCCGGGCGGCTGTTCGATACCCGCGCTTCGACGACGTCGACGTCGAGCATCAGGTCGTCCCCCGGTCGCAACGGCGACAGCCAGCGCACCTCGTTGACGCCAGGCGAGCCGAGCGATGCGGTGCGGCCGATGAAGCCGTCGAACAGCATTCGCATGGTCAGCGAGCACAGATGCCAGCCGGAGCCCGACAGGCCGCGCAACATTGATTCGCGCGCGGCCTCTTCGTCGAGATGCATAGGCTGCGGATCGAACTCCGCGGCGAAGGCGATGATCTCCTCGCGCGAGACGTGTCGTGGACCAAAGCTGCCGAAATGGCCTTGTGTAAAATCTTCGAAGGTGAGTGTCATGGATCGATGAATTGCCGAAAGAAGCCCGATTGTGGCCGCACTTTACGGCAATCACAACCCGCCCGCTCCGCATGGCTCGTGCTCCCTATCGCCGGAAAAGACAACGGAGCGAGACTTCACCGCCGCCACCGGGACGGGACTTGGACCACAGACTTGTAGGACCAAAGACTTGGGCCACAATTCGACTTTGCCGGGGGATAAGGATGTTCGAATTTCGCGACCTGTTTCAGTGGGACCGTTTCATCACGCCCACCATCATCAAGACGTTCTACTGGCTGGTCATCGCGCTGGTAACGCTGTTCGGAATCTCCGGCATCTTCTCAGGACTGGCCGCGATGGCCATCAGCCCGTTCGGCGGCTTTCTGATGCTGCTGTCTTCCATCGCCGGCGTGATCGTCGGGGTCGTGTTCTCGCGCATCACCGCGGAGTTCATCCTGATCGTCTTCCGCATTAACGAGCATCTCGGCGCCATCCGTGAACAGGGGCGGATGCACTGAGCTTTCGCAAGGCCTCAGGCGAAGCAGGCGAGCCGAACGGCGACCTGCTTCGCCTGTCTCATCAGGTATTGAAGCGGAAATGCATGACGTCGCCGTCGGCGACGACGTAATCCTTGCCTTCCAGCCGCAGCTTGCCGGCATCGCGCGCGCCGGCCTCACCGCTGAACGCGACATAGTCGGCATAGGCGATGGTCTCGGCCCGAATGAAGCCCTTCTCGAAATCGGTGTGAATCACCCCCGCCGCCGCCGGCGCTTTGGTGCCGCGATGGATGGTCCAGGCGCGCGCTTCCTTCGGCCCGACGGTGAAATAGGTGATGAGGTCGAGCAGCTGGTAGCCTGCCCGGATCAAGCGGTCGAGCCCGGCCTCTTCAAGCCCGAGCGTCTCCAGGAAATCCGCCCGCTCCTCGCGCGACAAGGTCGCAATCTCGGATTCGATCTTGGCAGAGATCACGACCGCAACCGCGCCCTCCTCCTTGGCGCGGGCGAAAACCTCGCGAGAGAAGCTGTTGCCGTCCTTGGCCGAGCCTTCCTCGACGTTGCAGACATAGAGCACGGGCTTGGAGGTCAGAAGACCGAGCATGCCGAACGCGCGCTCTTCCTCAGGCTTGCGCTCCAACAGGCGCGTCGGCTTGCCGTCGCGCAGCAGCACGAGGGCGCGATTGACGAGATCGAGCTGCTCCTTGGCGTCCTTGTCGTTGCCCTTGGCCTTCTTGGTCAGGTTGTCGACCCGTTTCTCGAGGCTGTCGAGATCGGCGAGCATCAGCTCGGTCTCGATGGTCTCGATGTCGGCGATCGGGGCGATCTTGCCCTCGACATGGGTGATGTCGGAATCCTCGAAGCAGCGCACCACATGGGCGATCGCGTCGACCTCGCGGATATTGGCGAGAAACTGGTTGCCCAGGCCTTCACCCTTGGAGGCGCCGCGCACGAGACCCGCGATGTCGACGAAGGTCAGCCGCGTCGGGATGATCTGCGCCGACTTGGCGATGGCCGAGAGCTTGTCGAGCCGCGGATCGGGAACGGCAACCTCGCCGACATTCGGCTCGATGGTGCAGAACGGATAGTTCGCCGCCTGCGCCGCAGCCGTCTCGGTCAGCGCATTGAACAGCGTCGACTTGCCGACATTTGGCAACCCGACGATCCCGCATTTGAATCCCATGATCCGTCCTGACTATTGGTTTGCGCCGCTCAGCTAGCTCGAAGTTGCGCCGGCATCGCCCTTGTCGAGAAAACCCTTGGCGGCAAGCACCAGGTGCACCTTATTGGCGAAGGTGGAGTCGCGCTTGCCGGTCAACAGCCCTGCATTGTCGGCCACCGCCTCGCACAGCGCCTCGACCCAGGACATGTCCGCCTTGGCGAAATCCGACAGCACATGGCCGTGCACCAGTTCCTTGACGCCGGGATGACCGATGCCGAGCCGCACGCGACGATAGTCGTTGCCGATATGCGCCGAGATCGAGCGCAGCCCGTTATGCCCCGCGATGCCGCCACCGACCTTGACCCGCAGCTTGGCTGGCGGCAGCTCCAGCTCATCCTGGAATACCGTGATATCGCCGGCGCCGATCTTGAAGAAGTTCGCCGCTTCCTGCACCGCGCGGCCGGACTCGTTCATGTAGGTCATGGGCTTGAGCAGGATCACACGCTCGGAATCGAGCGTGCCCTCTGAGGTCTCACCCTGAAACCGACGGCGCCAGGGCGAGAAGCCATGACGCCGCGCGATCTCATCGACGGCCATGAAGCCGATATTGTGCCGGTTGCGCGCATATTTCGCGCCGGGATTGCCGAGGCCGACAAAAAGCAGCATGACGCGGCATCCGCGCTCGTTCGATGCGCCGCATCAGCGGGACAGGCCTATAGGCCTGCCCGCCGAGGACGGCCGGATACCGGCTTACTTCTTCTTGTCGCCGCCCGCAGCCGGCGCCTTGGCAGCAGCAGCGGCCGGAGCGGCAGCGGCCGGTGCAGCAGCGCCAGCAGCCGGCGCGGCGGCAGCGGCCTTCTGCTCTTCGGCGTAGCCCGACGGCGGCACGATGGTGACCAGCGTCGCGTCGTCACGCGACAGCGTCTTCACGCCGGCCGGCAGCTTGACGTCGGAAATGTGCAGCGAATAGTTGATCTCGAGCGCACCGACATCGACCTCGATGTACTGCGGGATGTTTTCCGCAAGGCACTCGAGCTCCAGCGTGTGGGTGACGATGTTGACCGTGCCGCCACGCTTCACGCCCGGCGAGGTTTCGGCGTTGACCACGTGCAGCGGCACGCTGACGCGGATGGTCGCGCCTTCGCCGAGCCTCATGAAATCGACATGGATCGGGAAGTCACGCACCGGATCGAGGTGGAAGTCGCGCGGGATCACGCGGTGCTTCTTGCCGTCGAGGCTGATGTCGACAATCGTGGTCAGGAACCGGCCGGCCAGGATGCGCTGGCGCAGTTCGCGGTCCTCGACCGAGATCGGCAGGGGGGCCTGGTTGTTACCATAGATCACTCCGGGCACTCTCCCGGCGCGACGCTCTGCCCGTGCGGCCCCCTTGCCGACTGACGGACGGGCGGTCGCCTTCAATTCCTTGACGGTCGCCATAGTCATAAGTCCTTGTTTCTAAAAAGCTAAAGGCCGCAGCGCGGCCCCGGATTGACGTCCACGGCAAGCCTCCAGGGGTGCGGGGGCCGCGGACGTGGCGGCGTTCTAGCCGCAAAGTCCCAAAATGACAAGGAAATGAAGGGAAATTTGTCTCCCGGCGTTTTCCGAGAGACCCGTTTCCCTGTCGGGCGTCAGGCTGCGGGCGTCCCCTCCGGTCCGGCCGGGGTGCTGCCGAGCTTGCCCTCGAGCACCGCGATGCGGGCCCTCAGGACCTCGTTCTCCTCGCGCGCCAGCCGCGCCATCTCCTTGACCGCCTCGAACTCCTCGCGCTTGACGATCTCGAGGTCGTTCAGAATCTTCTCGGCCTGCGCGCGGATCACCGCATCGACCTCGCGCTTCATGCCCTGCGCCGCACCCGCGGCATCGTTCATCAGGCGACCAATTTCGTCGAAAAAGCGATTGGTGGTCTGGGTCATGCTAGTACTCCGCGTGGCGATGCTGTCGATCACAGAATGGCGATCAGGCGGTGCGCATTCAAGTCCGGCCTTGCCTTGTCACGCTGCAGTTTCCTTGTCATCGTATTCCTCATGCAACGGATTCCATGACCACCGGCAAGCCGCTGAGACCAGCATGATCGACCAGCAAATCGACATCCCGACCAAGGACGGCGCCACAACGACCTTCATCACACACCCGGAGCGCGGCGGGCCCTTCCCGGTCATCCTGTTCTACATGGATGCACCTGCCATCCGCGAGGAGCTGCGCGACATGGCGCGCCGGCTCGCGACATCGGGCTACTATGTGATGCTGCCGAACCTCTATTACCGCTCCGGCGTGATGGAGCTCGGCCCTCTGCCGGCCGATCCGGAATCGCCCGAGCGCAAGCGGATGTTCGAGCTGATGGCCTCGATCAACATTCCGATGGTGATGGAGGATACGAAAGCCCTCCTCGCCTACGCCGAAGGCCAGCCCGCCGCCAACACCAGGCTCGTCGGTACTGTCGGCTATTGTATGAGCGGCCGCTATGCGATCAACGCCGCGACGCATTTCCCGGATCAGGTCAAGGCCGCCGCCTCGATCTACGGCACGCATCTGGCCACCGACCAGCCGGACAGCCCGCATCTGGCAGCCTCGAAGACCAAGGCCGAGCTCTATTTCGCCTGCGCCGAGACCGACATCTACGCACCGCAGGAGGTCATCGACAAGGTTGCGCAAGCCATGCGCGGCGCCAATGCCGAGGTCGAGATCTATCCCCGGACGCATCATGGCTTTGCCTTCCCCAAGCGCCCGGTCTATGACCGCGACGCCGCCGAGCGGCATTGGGAGCGCCTGCTGGCGCTCTACCGCCGCAATCTCGCTTAGATCGCGACTTGGATGCCCTTTCTCCTGATCGACTTTCCCGTCTTCGACCCGGTTGCCATCTGGCTCGGGCCATTCGCAATCCGCTGGTATGCGCTCGCCTACATCACCGGCATCGTGCTCGGCTGGCTCTATGGGCGCGCGCTATTGAAGAACGAGCGGCTGTGGGGCGGCCCTGCGCCGATCTCGCTGCCTCAGCTCGACGACTTCATCCTCTGGGTCACGATCGGCATCATCCTGGGCGGGCGCACCGGCTACGTGCTGTTCTACAACCTGCCGCACTTCATTCAGTATCCGATCGAGATCTTCGAATTGTGGAACGGCGGCATGTCATTCCATGGCGGCTTCATCGGCTGCGTCGTCGCCGTGATCTGGTTTGCCCGCGTCAACGACCTGCCGATCCTGTCGCTCGGCGATATCACCACTGCGGTCGGCCCGTCCGGGCTGTTCCTGGGGCGCGTTGCCAATTTCATCAATGGCGAGCTGTGGGGCCGCGCCGCGGAGGCGAGCCTGCCCTGGGCGATGATCTTCCCGAGAGATCCCTTGCATCTGCCGCGCCATCCAAGTCAGCTCTATGAGGCCGGCCTCGAAGGCATCCTGTTGCTGGTCGTGCTCGCGGTGATGATCCGGTTCGGCGCGTTGAAACGGCCGGGTCTCATCCTCGGCAGCTTCATCACGCTCTACGGACTGGCCCGCATCATCAGCGAACATTTCCGCGAGCCCGATCCGCAGCTCGGCTTCCTGTGGGGCGGCCTCACCATGGGCATGCTGCTGTCGCTGCCGATGCTGATCGTGGGCGTCATCCTCATCGTGCGGGCCTGGCGCAAACCTCATGTCCACGAGGCCGTTCCAACCGCACAGGCGCAATCGTGATCGACCTGTCGCCGCTGCACACCGAGATCAAGCGGCTGATCAGGGCCTCAGGCCCGATGCCGGTCCGGCGCTACATGGAGCTGTGCCTGTGGCATCCGCAGCACGGCTACTACATCTCGCGAGATCCGCTAGGCCGGGAGGGCGACTTCACCACCGCCCCTGAAGTCAGCCAGATGTTCGGCGAGCTGCTTGGGCTCTGGGCTGCCTCGGTGTGGAAGGCGATCGGCTCGCCGCAATCGTTCCACCTGATCGAGCTCGGCCCCGGCCGCGGCACCATGATGTCGGACGCGCTGCGCGCCCTGCGGGTGCTGCCGCCGCTCTACCAGACACTGTCCGTGCACATGGTCGAGATCAATCCGGTGCTGCGGGAGAAGCAGAAGGCGACCCTGACCGGCCTGCGCAACATCACCTGGCACGAGCGTTTCGACGAGGTGCCCGATGGTCCATGCGTGATCCTCGCCAATGAGTATTTCGACGTGCTGCCGATCCATCAGATGGTGCGGCAGGAGACCGGCTGGCACGAGCGCGTGATCACGCTCGATGATGAGGAGAACTTCATCTACGACGCCGCCGCCGATCCGACTCCCGGTTTCGAGGCCCTGCTGCCTCCGCTGATCAAGGCCGCGCCGGTCGGCGCCATCTTCGAATGGCGGCCCGACACCGAGATCATGACGCTAGCCCGGCGCGTGCGCGATCAGCGCGGCGCCGCCCTGATCGTCGATTACGGCCATGTCCGCAGCGATGTCGGCGACACGTTCCAGGCCATCGCCCGGCACAGCTTCGCTGATCCTTTGAAGACGCCTGGCCTTGCCGATATCACCGCGCATGTCGATTTCGACGCGCTGTCGCGCGCTGCGGAGGCCGTCGGCGCCCGCGCCCATGGCCCGGTGACGCAGGGCGAATTCCTGCAGCGGCTCGGCATCGAGACACGCGCGCTGACTTTGATGCAGAAGGCCTCGCATGAGGTGTCCGAGGACATTGCGAGCGGGCTGAAGCGGTTGATCGGCGGCGGTCGCGGCGGCATGGGTGAGCTGTTCAAGGTGCTCGGCATCTCCGATCCCGGCATTCCCATGCTGGCCGGGCTCTCCGACGACAAGACTGAATAGAGGGACCACCGTGATGCTGCTGTCATCGGATCTGCTGTCCGGCATTCCGGGCCTGCGCCACGCCTTCTTCACCCGCGAGGGCGGCGTCTCCGACGGCATCTATGCCGGCCTCAATGGCGGGCTCGGCTCTAGCGACGTGCCGGCCAACGTCCAGGAAAACCGCCGCCGCATGGCCGAACAGATGGGCGTCACGGCGGACCGTTTGCTCAGTCTGCACCAGATCCATTCGCCCGACGTGGTGATCGCGACCGGCCCTTGGGACGGCCCAGTGCGACCGAAGGCCGATGCCATCGTGACGCGCACCGCGCAGCTAGCGATCGGCGTCACCACGGCCGATTGCGGACCGGTGCTGTTCGTCGATCCCGCGCGGCGCGTGATCGGGGCGGCGCACGCCGGCTGGAAGGGGGCGCTGACTGGCGTGCTGGAATCGACGCTTGCCGCGATGGAAGAGCTCGGCTCCGACCGCTCGGAAGTCATCGCCGCGATCGGCCCGATGATCCGGCAGCCGAGCTACGAGGTCGGCGCTGAATTCGTTCAGCGCTTCCTCGATGCCGATGCGGAGCACGCGATGTTCTTCCTGCCCTCGCAGCGCCAAGGCCGCGCGATGTTCGATCTCGCCGGCTTTATCCGCATGCGGCTGGAGAAGGCCGGCGTGCTCATGATCGACGACATCGGTGCCGATACCTATGCCGATGAGCGCTTCTTCAGTTACCGCCGCTCCGTTCACCGGAAGGAGCCGGATTATGGCCGCCATGTGCATGCGATCGTACTGGAAGGCTGAAGCTGGACCGAACTGCGGCGCGATCTTGATTGCTTAACGTTTTCTCTACAACTAACTGCATTCTGTCCCGTTCTGTGTCAGCGGCGATCTAGACGTTAATCGATTTTAACGATATCGCTGCCGACGATGAATGGCGCGTCGGTACTACTTGAACGAATCTGCCGGACACAGCTGCACGCTTGCGTTGCCGCGGCGCTGATGCTGTCCGCTGCGACGCTCGGCGGCTGCGCTGCTAACAGCGCAGGCCCGAGCAACGCCATGGCGATGGCGCCTGCATCCGATGGTGCGACGGTCGCCTTCGACCAGATCGATGGTCCGCCGCCGCAGGTGTTCGATCGCATGGTGAATGTGCTCGACAGCGAGTCGAAGCTGCGCAGTCTTGCCGTCGTGTCGCGCGAGGGACCGGCGGCTTATCGCGTGCGCAGCTACCTCTCGGCACAGGTCGTCGCCGGCAAGACCGTGATCGCATGGGTCTGGGACGTCTACGATCGTAACCAGGAACGCGCACTGAGGCTGTCCGGCACCGAGCAGATCGCCGGCAAAGCGTCCCGCGACCCATGGTCTGCCGCTGATGATCTCGTGCTCCGCAAGATCGCGCAGTCGGGCTTCAGCGGCCTCTCGGCCATGCTCAATGGAACTGCACCTGCCGACGGCGCGCCGCAGCCGGGCCCGGCGCCGTCGGCCACCGGGCCTGCCGTTGCGAGCGCCACGCGCGCACCGACGGACTCCGGGAACAACAGCGTCGTCGCGCTGGGCTATACCGACCGTTAGCCACGCCGTTGCTATTCGCGCCCATTTTTGCCAGGGAAAACACCGCTAGCGGGTTGCCAGCCATACATTCTCCCTGATATCTGCACGCCCGTGTAACATTGCCGGTCCCACGGGTACCCGATATGCTGAATATAGTCTCCAGCAAGGCGCGGGGAGAGATCTCGATGTCGGCCAAGAACGGCTCCATCAAACTCGTCGCCGGCAACTCCAATCCAGCGCTGGCGACCGCGATCGCAGCAGAGCTCGGATTGGCATTGACGAAGACGGTGGTCCGGCGTTTCGCCGACATGGAAATCTTCGTCGAGATCCAGGAGAACGTACGCGGCTCCGACGTCTTCATCCTGCAGTCGACGTCGTATCCGGCCAACGACCACCTGATGGAACTATTGATCATCACCGATGCGCTGCGCCGCGCCTCTGCGCGCCGCATCACCGCGGTGGTCCCCTACTTCGGCTATGCAAGGCAGGACCGCAAATCCGGTTCGCGTACGCCGATCTCGGCCAAGCTGGTCGCCAACCTGATCACCCATGCCGGCGTCGACCGCGTGATGACGCTCGACCTGCATGCCGGCCAGATCCAGGGCTTTTTCGATATCCCGACCGACAATCTCTATGCCGCACCGCTGATGGTCCGCGACATCAAGGACCGGTTCGACCTCAGCAAGATGATGGTGGTGTCGCCCGACGTCGGCGGCGTGGCGCGTGCCCGCGCTCTCGCCAAGCGGATCAATACCCCGCTGTCGATCATCGACAAGCGCCGCGAGCGTCCGGGCGAGTCCGAGGTCATGAACGTGATCGGCGATGTCTCCGGCCACACCTGCATCCTGATCGACGATATCGTCGATTCCGGCGGCACCCTGGTCAATGCGGCTGACGCGCTGCTCGCCCACGGTGCCAAGGAGGTCTACGCCTACATCACGCATGGCGTGCTGTCCGGCGGAGCTGCCGCCCGCATCACCTCGTCTCGGCTCAAGGAGCTCGTTATCACCGACTCGATCCTGGCGACGGACGCCGTGCGCAATGCGCCGAACATCCGCTCACTGCCGATCGCCCCCCTGATCGCGGAAGCGATTGGCCGCACCGCAGCGGAAGAGTCGGTGTCGAGCCTGTTCGACTGAGGCAGCGGCAGTCTCGTCCGCCGTTTGCACTGGCTTCTCCTCGCGTCCGCCTGTTTAATCGCAGCGACTGAACCCCGCCCGCGATGCGATCAAGATGAGAAGTAGACAGATCAACTTCTTCCTGACCGCCGAGGATCAGGCGACGCTGCTCGCGCGCCTTATGGATCGCCTGGGACCGTTTTTGTTCATCTCGCGCAGGTCCGAGAACGACGCACCGCAACAATTGGACACTGCTGCGGTTAAGAAGATGGGCTCCGAGCCGCTCACAATCTATCTTCTCCGTCAGAAAGACCTCGGGCAGGTCAGGTTTGAGCCGTTTACTGAGCAACAATGTTATGTCGTTGACAGCCTGCTGTCGCCGGTCATTGAATTCTCACGTTGCTACCATTCCGATGGCCTGCTCAGGCGCGGACGAATGTATGTGGTTTCGTCGTACTATGATCGGGACGGCGTACCGGTCAGCAAAGATCGCGATTTTCTGGACTGGGCAGCCGCGATGATCGCTGCGGCACGCAAGATCGTTCAAAGGCGGGTGCCACCATCCATGTTCTATTGCGGCCAGAACGCCTTCGAGCTGAGCCAGCAGGGCGAACGATTCGTGACCGACTAGCCATCTCCGCCGGCGCTTCGCCGCTCTGCACTCATCGTCCTGTTGCGGTGGCCGCGGATCAGGCTAGACTTCCTCCCAATAAAAAACATTCGGGAGGACCCCATGTCAGCAATCACCCGCCGCACTCTGCTCGCAGGCTCCGCGGCCGCCGGTGCCTATGCGCTCGCGGGCAGCCCGGCGCGCGCCGAGCCGCAGTGGAAGAAGTACGCCGGTACCAAGCTCGAGGTGATCCTCGCCAAGGGGCCGCGTGGCGACAATCTGCAGAAGTATATCAAGGAATTCACCGCGCTGACCGGCATCGAGGTCGAGTCCGAGCAGATCCCCGAGCAGCAGCAGCGCCAGAAGGTGGTGATCGAGTTCTCCTCCGGCAAGCCGAGCTTCGATGTCGTGCACCTCAGCTACCACGTGCAGAAGCGGCAGTTCGAGAAGGCCGGCTGGCTCGCCGACATCACCGATTACATGAAGGACCCGAACCTCACCGCGCCGGACCTCACGGAAGCCGATTTCTCCGCCGCCGGGCTCACTTACGCCAAGAATGACAAAGGGCGGATGCTGTCGCTGCCGTGGTCGGTCGACTACTTCATCCTCTACTATAACAAGGAGATGTTCGAGAAGAAGGGCATTGCGGTCCCCAAGACGTTGGAGGAGATGGCCGACGCCGCGGAGAAGCTGACCGATTCCAAGTCCGGCACCTACGGCTTCGTCGGTCGTGGCCTGCGCAACGCCAATGTCGCGTTGTGGACCAACTTCTATCTCAACTATGGCGGCGAATTCCTCGACGGCAAGGGCAATATCCTGAGCGACGGGCCGGAAGCCATCGAAGCGACCAAGCTGTACCAGCGCCTGCTGACCAAATGCGCGCCGCCCGGCGTCGCCGGCTTCAATTGGATGGAGTCGATGGCCTCCTTCACGCAAGGCCGCTCGGCGATGTGGATCGACGGCGTCGGCTGGGCGCCGCCGCTCGAGGACCCCAGCGCCTCTCGGATCGTCGGCAAGGTCGGCTATACCGTGGTGCCCGCGGGGCCCAAAGGACAGTTTTCATCGACCTATGGCGACGGCATCGGCATTGCCGCCGCAAGCCCGAACAAGGAAGCCGCCTACCTGCTGTGCCAATGGGTGGTCTCGAGGAATCAAGGTGCACGCCTGCTGCAGGCGGGCGGCGGCGTCCCGTTCCGCAACTCCATCCTCGGCGACGCCGAGATCCAGAAAGGTGTCAAGCTGCCCAAGGAGTGGCTGCAGTCAGCCATCGACTCCGCCAAGATCTCCAAGCTCGGCCTGCCGGTGGTGGTCCCGGTTGCCGAATATCGCGACATCATCGGCTCCGCGCTGACCGCGACGCTGTCCGGCGGCGATCCGGCGACCGAGCTGAAACGGGCGCATGAGCAGTATCGCCCGATCCTGGAGCGCAGCGAGAAAGCGTGAGCACCATCACCCAACAGGCTGCCAGCGCGGCGCAAGACTCGACCGTGCCGGCGCAGCCATGGCGACCGCCGTCCTACTGGCCGTTCGTGCTGCCGGCGCTGATCGTGGTGCTCGGCGTGATCATCTTCCCCTGGCTGTTCACGATCTGGATGAGCTTTCAGGAATGGAAGGTCGGCTCGCCCACAACCTTCGTCGGCTTTGCCAACTATCTGCGATTGCCCGCCGATCCGCGTTTCGTCGAGGCGGTCGGGCACACGCTGTCCTACACCGCGCTGTCGGTGGTGCTGCCGCTGGTGCTCGGCACCTTCGCGGCCGTGATCTTCCACATCAAGTTTCCCGGGCGTGGCATCCTGCGGGCGCTGTTCATCATGCCGATGATGGCGACGCCTGTGGCCATCGCGCTGGTCTGGACCATGATGTTCCACCCGCAACTCGGCGTGCTGAACTACTTGTTGTCGCTGGTCGGCCTACCGCCGCAGCTCTGGGTCTTCCATCCCGGTACCGTGATCCCGTCGCTGGTGCTGGTCGAGACCTGGCAATGGACCCCGCTCGTCATGCTGATCGTGCTCGGCGGTATCGCCGCGCTGCCGACCGAGCCCTATGAGAGCGCGCAGATCGATGGCGCCACCACCTGGCAGATGTTCCGCTACATCACCCTGCCCCTGATCATGCCGTTCCTGTTCATCGCGGCGATGATCCGAGCCATCGATGCCGTGAAGAGCTTTGACATCATCTTCGCGATCACCCAAGGCGGGCCCGGCACGGCCTCGGAGACCATCAACCTTTATCTCTACAGCGTCGCCTTCGTTTATTACGACCTTGGCTATGCCTCGGCGATAGCGCTGGTTTTCTTCGCGCTGATCGTAGCGCTCACCGCGGCGCTGCTGATCCTGCGCAGGCGCGCGCAATGGACGGGGATCGACGCATGAGCGCCCGCGATATCCTTGGCCGGCTCGGCCTCGCCTTCGGCGTCTTCCTCATCGTCTCGCCGGCAATCCTGTTCTTCCTCTGGATGATCTCGCTATCCGTGAAGTACGAGATCGACAACGCCGCCTATCCGCCTGTGTTCATTCCGGAAAATTTTGCCTGGAAGAACTACGCCGACGTGCTCGCCTCCAACCGCTTCTTCACTTACTTCAAGAACAGCGTCGTCGTGACCGGCGGCGCCACCTTGCTGGCGATGCTGGTCGGCGTGCCCGCCGGCTACGGCATCGCACGCATGGCGGCGCACAAATCGGCAATCGTGATCCTGATCGCGCGCATCACGCCGGGCCTGTCCTACCTGATCCCGCTGTTCCTGCTGTTCCAATGGCTCGGCCTGCTCGGCACGCTATGGCCGCAGATCATCATCCATCTCGTCGTTACAGTGCCGATCGTGATCTGGATCATGATCGGCTATTTCGAGACCACGCCGATCGAGCTGGAGGAAGCTGCGACTATCGACGGTGCGACGCGCTGGCAGGTGTTTCGCCATGTCGCGCTGCCGGTGGCCAAGCCGGGGCTTGCGGTCGCCTTCATCCTGGCCGTGATCTTCTCCTGGAACAACTTCGTGTTCGGCATCGTGCTGGCGGGACGCGAGACCCGGACCCTTCCGGTGGCGGTCTACAACATGATCTCGTTCGATCAGCTGAGCTGGGGTCCGCTCGCGGCTGCAGCTCTGATTGTCACGGCACCAGTGCTGGTGCTGACGATGTTTGCACAGCGTCAGATCGTGGCCGGGCTGACCGCCGGCGCCGTGAAGGGTGGATGAGAGCTCGGCCGCAAGCCGTTCAGCTGCCGACTGATTTGCCAGCTGGTCGCGCGGCCCGCACCAGCGACAAGGCGGCGGCGGCAGCGATTAAGGCCGGGATTGCCGCGACCATGAACAGCGTGTCGACGCCCGCCCTGGCGGCGAGCATGGCGCCGCCGATCAGCGGCCCGACGATCGAGCCGACCCGGCCGACACCGAGCGCCCAGCCCATGCCGGTCGAGCGGATCGCGGTCGGATAATAGGTCGCGGTCAGCGCGTTGGCGGCGATCTGGCCGCCGACGATGCAGAAGCCGGCCGCGAAGATCGCCGATGTGACCAGCGCGACCGAATGACTGGTGATACCAATCGCAGCGATCGCTACAGCGGCGCAGAGATAGGTGAGCGCCAGCGCGCGAAACGAGAAGCGGTCGATGAAGTGGCCGAGTGCGAAGGTGCCGACCACGCCGCCGACCTGCAGCATCGCGCCGATCACTGCCGCCACTGAGACCGAGGTGCCGAGATCGTTGAGCACGGTCGGCAGCCAGTTCGCCAACAGATAGAGATCGAGCAGGCTCATGAAGAACACGCTCCAGAGCAGCAGCGTGACGCGGCTGCGCCGCTCGGCGAACAGATGCGCGACCGGCAGGCCCGGCAGCCTCTGCTCGCGCACCACGAAATGAGCATCAGGTGGAATAGCCTCATCCGGCGCGACCCGCCGCAGCAGGCCGGCGACGTCGCGGTCGCGGCCGCCGACCAGCGCGAGATAGCGGATCGATTCCGGCAGCACCATTCCGAGCAGCGGCGCGAGCAGCAGCGGCACCAGCCCGCCGACCAGGAACACCGAGCGCCAGCCGAACGCCGGGATCAGCGCCCCCGCGAGCAGCCCGCCGAGCGCCGCCCCGATCGAGAAGCCGGCGAACATCATCATCACCATGGTGGCGCGGCGCCTGATCGGGCTGAGCTCGGAGGTCAGCGCCACCGTGTTCGGCATCGCGCCGCCGAGGCCGAGCCCGGTGAGAAAGCGCAGCACCATCAGCCAGGTCGCGTCCTGCGCCAGCATCGTCAACAGGCTGCCGATGCCGAACGCGATCGTGCTCGTGACGATGATGCGCTTGCGCCCGATCCGATCGGCGATGGTGCCGAACAGGATCGCGCCGATCATCAGGCCGAACAGGCCGGCGCTGAATACCGGTCCCAGCGCGCCGCGCGCGAGCTTCCATTCCTGCGCGACGGCGGGCGCGACATAGCCGATCGCTTGGGTGTCGAAGCCATCGACGAACAGCACCGCCGCGCAAATCAGGAGCACACGAATCTGGAAGCTGCCGACCGGCAGGCGATCGATGGTCTCGGAAATGTCGATGACGGCCGCCGCCGCGCTCGCCCTGCCATCGAGGCCCATTCGCGTTTCCGTTCCCGTGGGGCAGACGAGAGCCCCGTTCATTGTTGTTCAAAAGCTCTTATTATGGGATCGTCCCGGGTTCAAGGGGACGTCTGAAAAGCGATTAGCGAAGCGCCACGTTTTGTCGTTTCGTTGCGACGGGTGCGACGCCGTTGAAGACGTCTATTAGTACCAGTGCGGCGGTGGGAGGCGCGGGCGGATGATGGCGGACACAACGGCGCCCGTGGTGATCGTCGGCGGCGGCCCCGTCGGAATCGGGCTTGCGATCGATCTCGGCCTGCGCGGCATCAGCGTCATCGTGGTCGAACGCCATCTCGCGCCGCAGCCGATTCCGAAGGGCCAGAACCTGACCCAGCGCACCATGGAGCATTTCCATTTCTGGGGTGCTGAAGACGCGCTCCGCGCCGCGCGCACCATCCCGCGCGACTACGGCATGGGCGGCATGACCGCCTATGGCACGCTGCTCGGCGACTATCATCACGATTGGCTGCAGCGCGAGCTGGTGCGCCCGTTCTATTTCACCGACAACGAACGGCTGCCGCAATACGCCACCGAAGCGGTGCTGCGGCAACGCGCGGCCGAAATCGACAAGATCGAGCTCAAGTTCGGCTGGACCTGCACGGCGCTGCGCCAGGATGACGATGGCGCTGAGGTCGACATCATCGACCGCGCCGGGAATAGTCGAACATTGCGCGCCGAATTCGTCATCGGGTGTGATGGCAGCCGCTCGCTGGTGCGCGAGCAGGCCGGCATCACCCAGACGAGGTCCGATCACGACCAGCTGATGGTGCTCCTGGTGTTCCGCTCCACCGGCCTGCACGAGCTGCTCTCGCGCTACCCGGGCAAGTGCTTCTACAACGTGCTGCATCCGGAGCTCGACGGCTATTGGAAATTCTTCGGCCGCGTCGATCTCGACTCGACCTGGTTCTTTCATGCGCCGGTGCCATCCGAGACCAGCCGCGACAATTTCGATTTCAAGCGCCTCCTGCATGAGGCGGCGGGCGCCGAGTTCGACGTCGAGCTCGAGCATGTCGGCTTCTGGGATCTGCGCTTTGCCGTCGCCGACGACTATCGCAAAGGCCGCGTCTTCATCGCCGGCGATGCCGCGCACAGCCATCCGCCTTACGGCGGTTATGGCATCAACAGCGGGCTGGAGGACGCCGTCAATCTGTCGTGGAAGCTCGCTGCCCATCTGCAAGGATGGGGCGGCGCGGCACTGCTAAACAGCTATAGCGCCGAACGGCAGCCGGTGTTCGCCTCGACCGCGCGCGACTTCATCGAACAGTCGATATTCACCGACCGCGAGTTCCTGCGCCGCCATGATCCCGCGCGCGACCGGGCCGGTTTCGAAGCCGCCTGGCACGAGCGGCAATCCGGCGCACGCGCCGAGGTCAATGCGTTCGAGCCGAACTATGAGGGATCTCCGATCGTGTGGGGACCGCCCGGCGCTGCGAGCAGCGCGATCGGCAACCACGCCTACGCGGCCCGCCCTGGCCATCATCTGACGCCCGCAATGCTGTCATCGGGCCGCAACGTGTTCGAGGCGCTTGGCCGCGGATTGACGCTGATCGCGCTCGATGCCGGTAATGCGGCGGAGCGGTTCGCGCAGGCGGCTGCCGCGCTGCGCATCCCGCTCGAGATTATCAGCGACACCGCTGGCGACGGCCGCGAGAGGTACGCAGCGCGGCTGATCCTGGTGCGACCGGACCAGTTCGTCGCGTGGGTAGGTGATGATGTGTCCGATGATGCCGACCCGATGCGCTTGCTGCAGCGGGCGGTCGGCAGGACGGGATAAACATACCGTGACTTTGTTTCGTCATTGCGAGCGAACCGAAGCAATCCAGAATCATAGTGGACGGCGCTTTCTGGATTGGTTCGTCGCTTACGCTCCTCGCAATGACGGCACCTACAGGCTCAATGTCGCGCGGCCTTGGATCCGCGGCGGTCACGGCGTCCTGGTAGTCGTTGCCGAAATGCGTGCGGACGTAGTTGACGACAGCCGCGACCTGCTCGTCGCTCATGAACATGCCGAGCGGCGGCATGCCGTGCAGGCCGTTGGTGACGACGTAGAGTGGATAGCCTGCAGCTTCCAGCCGCTTGTCATTGGCTAGCGACGGAAACACGCCGGCGCCGCTCGCGCCCTTGCCATCCATCATGTGGCAGGCGCTGCAGACATTGCGATACAGGCTTTCGCCATCCGGCTCGACGAACCGGAAACCCGGGCTGAACACGGTGACCGGCGCACTCGGATTGGATTGCGCATAAGAGGCCGCAGCAAGCAGTGATGCAACGCAAGCTACCAACATGACGATGGCATGAAGCGTGAGCCGCCCGGCGTCTATCCGTCGCCCCAAATTCGTCGACTGCCGGATCATGCCTCTAACTCTTGATCACGCGTTGATGCAGCCGGGTGGCGGCGTCGAGCGCCGAGAGCACCGCGCCCTCCTGCCAGGCTGGCAGATAGGACACATGCTCGCCGGCGAGCACGATCCGTCCGTCGATCTGGCACAGGTTCTCGTAATGCTGCGCGCGCGCCGCCTCGCTCCAGTAGCCGGCGCAGCCGAGCGTGAACGGCATCCGATTCCAGGCGACCGCGACGCCAGTCTCGAACTCCTCGCGGTATTGCGGATGGAGCTGCGCGCCGAACTCCACGGCGCGCGCCACGCGCTCCGCCGGCGTGAGAGCCGTGAGCTCATAGGCGTTGGGCGAGCCGAACACATAGGCGCCGAGCAGCACGCCGCGGCCGCGCCGGTTGAAATCCGTGTTGGGATAGGCGATCTGGCCGATCGGCAAATCGGTGTAGCTGATGCCGCCATAGATCGCCTCGTCCTCCTCCCAGAAGCGTCGCTTGAATTGCAGGCCGATCTTGACCGAGGCGATGTAAGGCACCGCGTCGATCGCAGCCTTCATGGGCGCGCCGACATCAATCTCGAGCTGGCTGAGGATGGAGAGCGGAATGGTGCAGATGCACCAGTCCGCCTTCTCCTGGTGGGTCGCAGCCGCCGCATCGACGTCGGTGTAGGTCACGGTGACTTCCGCTCCGTCCTGCTGGATCCGCGTCACCTTGGCATTGCAATGGATGAGATCGCCGAGCTCGCGGGCGAAGGCCTTGCCGATCGCATCCATGCCGCCGACCGGCTGAAACAGCGTGGTCTGGTAGTCGAACGCCGCGAAACTCTGCAAGTAGCGCCACAGGCGCGACTGCAGGATCTCCGACAGATCGATCGGCTTGCCGGGCACCGGCGCTGCACCCTGGCCACCGCCCGGCGGCGTTGCATAGCCGCGAAACGCCGCGCCGGTCAGGCTGCTCTTATAGGCATAGTTCGAATCGAGCGCGCCCCAGCTCTTCAGCGCGGCGAGCAGGATCTCCTTGTCCTCTTTCGTTACAGCGGCATCGAGCGCGCCCTGCTGCGTGACCTTGGCGAGCAGCTCCGAGACACGGCCCTGGAAATCGGCCTTGATCTCGCGGATGCGCTGCGGTCTGCCGCCGAAACCATTCGACGCATGCAGCAGCGCATTGTGGTTGAGCTGGATGAACGGCTCGAGCGCGACGTTGAGGCGCTTGCAATAGTCGAGCACGGCGCGGTGGTGATAGGGAATTCGCCACGGGCCGGGATTGATGTAGAGGCCTGGTTCGAACTCACAAGTCTGGCTGTGGCCGCCGAGCTCGGTGAAGCTGTCGCCGCCGCGCAGGGTCCAGTTGCGACCGCCCGGCCGGTTGTTGAACTCGAGCACCTTGACCTTGTAGCCGGCATTGCGCAGCTCCAGCGCCGCGGTCATGCCGGCAAGCCCCGCGCCGAGCACCAGAACGGACGCGCCCTTGGGATCGCCGTCCAGCCGGATCGGCCCCTTGTAGGTGGACTCTGCCGCGAAGCCGAGGCTCTCCATCGCCTGATACATCGCCGCGCTGCCGGCCACCGTGCCGATCAGCGCCAGGAGATCGCGCCGACGTATCGCTGTCTTGGGCTGACTCTTTGGCTCATCGTCCATGTCGATGCCTCAGCTCAGCGCCGAGTCCGGCAGCGAGACAAGCGGCGGCCTTGAATAGAACATGAAGCATCATCCCGGTCTGCGATGCCTGATGACCGTCACTTTATCGCATCGATGGATGCGGGTGGTCCGCGATGCCGATTGCAGATGCAACGCGCCGCGTCACTTATTCTTGAACACGGCGCGCCTCGCGCAGGTCAATCGCACGATTTTGCGCGCATGGACATCGACCGATCAGACGAAGCTCGGCATCACGACATCGGTAATGACCGCCCTGTTGACGGCAATCTGCTGCTCGATCGGCTTGCCGTAATTGCCGCAATGGATGACGACGACCAGATCATCCTGCGGGATCACCGTCAGGTTCTGGCCACCCCAGCCGATGCCGCCGACCCAGCGGCGCGCCTGCGGCGAGCCGGCTGCGCCATTGCCGATATACCAATGATAGCCGTAGCTGCGGGACTCGCTGATGGCGACGACCGGCGTCGTGATCCGCTTCACCCAATCTGGCGACACGATCTGCTGGCCGTTCCAGACGCCGCCTGCCTGCACGAGCTGGCCGATCTTGATGAGATCGCGCGGCAGCAGTCGCAGGCCCGAAGCGGTGTGCGGCTCGCCGTCCTTCCCCTTGGTCCATTCCGCAGGACCGAACTGCAGCCGATCGAACAGCACGCGGCGGCAGTAATCGAGCAGCGGCTGACCGGTGCCCCTGGCAATCAGCCGGCCGAGCAGCGCGGTAGCGCCGCCGCAGTAGGTCCAGTGGGTGCCGGGCTCGCGCACAATGGGGCGATCGAGAACGAAGCGGAAGCGATCCGGCGCGTTCTCCATCCCGTTCTCGCTGTTGCGCGGGTCGCCGTAAGGATACGTGAATTCATCCCATTCCAAGCCGAGCGTCATGCTGAGCACGTGATGCATCGTCAGACGCTCGCGACCGGGCTGGCCGGCAAGATCGAGATATTGCGGAAACTGCTCATACAGCTTTGCTTCCGGCGGCGGCACCTTGCCGTCCGCGAGCGCAATGCCATAGACGAGGCCGACCACGCTCTTCGATACCGAGCGCAGGTCGTGCAGCACATCAGGGCCGAACACGACGTTGCCGAGCGGCTGGCTCCAGGCGATGTCGTGCCCCTCCCCGTAATGCTCGAACACCAGGCTGCCGTGCTGGCTCACCAGCAGGACATGCAGGCCGTCGACCTTGCCATCACGCTCCGCTGCGGCAAGACGCTCACCGATCTCGCGCGATACATCCTGGGCGAACGCACGCGACGATGGCGCTATCAGGCCGGCGCCAAGAGCAATCAGCAGATGACGGCGGTCGAGCGCAAGCATGGCACGTTACCCCCCTCCCGGCCGATGTTGCCGCACGGGCATTCGCTATGCCCAATGCCGGGCGCTCTTAGGATACCAGCTATCGCCGGCTGTTCCAGCTGTTAACGGTCCACCTTGCCGCTTTTTAATCAGGCGGCGGAGATGACAAATGGACCGGGCGTTTGATGTGGCTCGGGACCGATCACAAGTTCGGTGTCGTCCCCGACCAAGCGAGCGCGGCCCGGGATCCACAGCCACAGACAGTCATGAGGGGGCACGCTGGAGCAACAGTTCGCCACAACACGAAGGCCGGTGGCTATGGGCCCCGGCTCAAGGCCGGGGCGACACCTCATTTGCGGTGATGGCCATAGACCGTCTACCGCCGTCGGCTCGGCTGGACTACACGATGCCGGCCGCGACCTGGCTGCGCAGCCGCTCCAGGCTGAGCAGCGTGTTCGCGCAGGCTTCCGCGACCTCGATGCCCTTCACCGCAAAATGCTTGCGGAAAAATTCGATGTGCGGCTGCGTTTCGTGGAATTGCTGCGGCGTCAGCACGGCGGAGAACACCGGCACCTCGGTGCGGAGTTGCACGTCCATCAGCGCCTTGATGACGGTGTCGGCGACGAACTCATGGCGGTAGATGCCGCCATCGACCACGAGCCCGGCCGCGACGATCGCGGTGTAACGGCGGGTCTTGGCGAGCAATTGCGCATGCAGCGGAATCTCGAACGAGCCCGGCACCTCGAAAATGTCCACCCGATCGCGGGCGATATGGCGCGCCTCGATCGCGTCCAGAAAGGCGATCCGGCATTCAGCGACGACCTCGCGATGCCAGGAGGATTGCACGAAGGCGACCCGCTGCGGCTTGGCGAAACGCGGATGCGAGGGAACCGGCTCAGTCGCGCCGGTCTCCGGTTGGGGCGCGCTGCCCGGCGGGTGGGTCTGGACGGTGTCGGCTTGGGTGATATCGGCTTGGGGGTCTTGCAACATCTGATTCATGGTTGTCCTCGTTCGAAACCAGAATCAGGGCATACGGAACGACGACGCCCCGCGCCAAAGCAGCGCAGGTGCCGTGACCGTTCTCTTTCATCCGGACTGTAACCGTCGGCTTCGGAGTTGCACCGAATCTGCTGACCCCTGTCCGGCCGCAAGGTCAGACAAGGCGCTCGCGGGCTTGGGCCTTGGATCAAGGCCCTTACCGCCGGTGGGGACTTTCACCCCGCCCTGAGAACATCGGCCGCCCGGCTGGACGGCCTATCCCAACTATGCCGGGCGGCCCCGGCCCCTACAAGGCCCTTTCAGCGGCAGGAATCAGGAACCCGCCATGCGCCGCGGGCGCGGCTAGCAGCCCCTCCCTGTGGGCGCTCCCTGACGTGGGGCTCTTTGGGGCGGACCGGACTCGCATTGCGTGCACGAATCAAGCGGCAGATTCCTGTGGCGTGGCGCACAGGAATCCGATTCCGGTTTGTTCTCATCGCGCAACCACAGAACGTGATCAGCTGTGGACGAATTTGGGTTTGTCTGTGGACGGACTCGGGGTGCGGTTGCGCGGATTCTGCAAATCACATCAGTTTGTGCGCGCACGCCCGGTTCTTCCGGGACTGCAGCCGGTAGCGAGGCGCCGAAGCGGGCGCGGGCCGGGTCGCCGCGTGAAGTACCAACAGATATCAAGAAGACAGAGGTCGAGACGGCATGTCCCTGCTCGAAGGCATTATTGATTCCGGAAATCATCCGCTGACTGTTGTGGAGTCCATCGCCGCCGATAACAACTGGCCGTTCGAGCGCTCCGGCGAGGATGAAATCACCATCGTCTCGAAAGGACAATGGACCGACTATCAGATCTCCTTTACCTGGATGCATGAGATCGAGGCGTTGCATCTGGCCTGCGCCTTCGACATGAAGATTCCGGAGAATCGCCGCGGCGAGGTGCAGCGGCTGGTGGCCGCGATCAACGAACAACTCTGGCTCGGCCATTTCGACATCTGGACCCACACCGGCATGATCATGCATCGCCAGGCGCTGGTGCTCCCGGGCGGTCTCACCGCCTCGGCACGGCAATGCGAGAGCATGCTCGCCGGTACCGTCCACGCCTGCGAGCGCTACTACCCAGCCTTCCAGTTCGTGGTGTGGGCCGGCAAGTCGACGCAGGAGGCGATGGCGGCGGCGATGTTCGATACGGAGGGCGAGGCTTAGTTTCTCGCTCTCTCCGCCACCTCGATGTCGTCCCGGCGAACGCCGGGACCCATACCGGGTGATGTCTGATTTTTGGCAAACTGCTTGTAGCGCTGCCTTCGCTTCAATAGAAACTGCTGTGGTTATGGGTCCCCGCTTTCGCGGGGACGACAGCTCCTTTGCGGTGACCACAGTGGACAACAACACCCTTCGACACATCACCGGCACTATCGTACTGGCCGGCGCCGGCAAGATGGGCGGCGCGATGCTGACCGGCTGGCTCGCGCGGGGGCTCGATCCCAAGCACGTCGTCGTGATCGATCCTGCGCCCGCGCCCGAGATCAGCGCGCTCGGCGCGCAGGGCATCCGCCTCAATCCCGGCGAAGCCGCGCCTGCCGACACCCTCGTGGTCGCGGTCAAGCCGCAAATGTTCCGCGCGGCCGGCGCTGCATTGAAGCGCTGGGTCGGCCCCTCGACGCTGGTGGTCTCGATCATGGCCGGGACCACGATCGCGGCGCTGCAGGAGGTCTACGCGGGCGCCGTGGTGCGGGCGATGCCGAACACGCCGGCCGCGATCGGCCGCGGCATCACCGTGGCGGTTCCTGATACTCACGTCAGCGCCATGCAGCGCGCCACGGCAGATGCGCTGCTGCGCGCCACCGGCGCGGTCGAATGGGTCGACGACGAGGCGCTGATGGACGCGGTCACGGCCGTGTCGGGCTCGGGCCCGGCCTATGTGTTCCTGCTCGCGGAGGAGTTGGCGCGGGCCGGAATCGCCGCCGGCCTGCCCGATGCACTTGCGACCAAGCTCGCGCGCGACACTGTCTCCGGCGCCGGCGAATTGCTCCATCGCTCGGAGCTTACGGCCGCGACCTTGCGCCAGAACGTCACCTCGCCTGGCGGCACCACGGCCGCTGCGCTGTCGGTGCTGATGGGCGATGACGGCTTTGCCCCGCTACTGACACGCGCGGTGGCGGCCGCGACCGCGCGGTCGAAGGAACTGGCGAAGTAGCTCTCCTCGTCACTGCGAGGAGAGTCAGCGACGAAGAGTGATCCAGACTCGCGGCAATGACGCTGGATTGCTTCGCTTCGCTCGCAATGAGGGGGCCTACACCAACCCAAACCTTTTCTTGAACTGCGCGACATTGACGAGGCCGCGGCCGTGGCGGCCCTCGCCGATCTTCACTGCGCCGTGGAAGGCGGCGACCGCAAAGCGGATCACGCGGCGCTCGACCTCGATCACCTCGGCCGTGGTGCGGATGGTGGCGCCGACGGGCGCCGCGGCAAGATGCCGGATGTCGACCTCGATGCCGACCGTGACCCAGCCAGGCTGAAGCACCGGATTGATGGCATCTCCCGAGGTGAGCTCCATCTCCAGGATCATCATCGGCGTCGCGAACACCATCGGCATATGCGGCACGAAATGCCCGACCGTCTGCTCGGGCGGCACCACCAGGATGCGCTCGGCGCGCATGCCGATCTTGATCGCCTCGCGTGCGTCCATGGCTCGCTCCATACCACCGATGTCGTCCCGGCCAAGCGAAGCGCGAGCCGGGACCCATAACCACCGGCTTCGCGATTAAACCATGCTGGAGGACGATCCATCGTCCCAATGAGCGGCTGTGATTATGGGTCCCTGCGTTCGCAGGGACGACAGCTGGGCTTACTTCTTCTGCTCAGCCGCGCGCTCGACGAAGGTCTTGCCGCCCTTCATCTTGTGCGACAGCGGCGCCTCGTTGATCTGGATAACCACGGCCTCGGCATCGACGCCGAGATTCTTGACCAGCGCCTGGGTGATGTCGCGCATCATGCCAGCCTTCTGCTCGTCGGTACGACCGGCGGCCATGTTCACGGTGATCTCAGGCATTCGTTGCTCCCTGCTACTTCGTCATGGCCGGGTTTGTCCCGCCTGCGCGGCCGAAGCCGCTTCGGCGTGGCGAAGGCCCGGCCCATCCACGTTCATCCCATGAAACAAGACGTGGATGCCCGGCACAAGGCCGGGCATGACGGCAGAGTGGAATGGCTACCCCCACGTCACATCATGGCGGGCGAGCACTTCGCGCACGCGTGCGACGAGCTCGTCCTCCTTGCAGGAGAATTGCGCCGGACGGCTCTCGCGCCATTCCTGGTTGGAGGCGATCGCGGCCGCGGCCTTGGCGCCTTCGATCAGATCCTTGATCTGCACCTCGCCGCGCGCCTTCTCGTCGCTGCCCTGGATGATGACGCAGGGCGCATTGCGCCGGTCGGCATATTTGAGCTGGTTGCCCATGTTCTTCGGATTGCCGAGATAGAGCTCGGCGCGGATGCCGTGATTGCGCAGCTTGGCGACCATGGCCTGGTAGTCGGCGACGCGATCGCGATCGAACACGGTGACGACCACCGGCCCAAAGGCAGGCCGCGTGTCGAGCTTGCCGAGCAGGGTCAGCGCGGCCTGCAGGCGGGAAACGCCGATAGAGAATCCGGTCGCCGGCACCGGCTCGCCGCGAAAGCGCGAGACCAGGCCGTCATAACGCCCACCGCCGCCGACCGAGCCGAACACCACCGGCCGGCCCTTCTCATTGGGAATCTCGGCGAGCAGCTGCGCCTCGAACACCGGGCCGGTGTAATATTCGAGACCGCGCACGACAGACGGATCGACCGCGATCTGATCGTGATAACCGGCGGCATGGACGAGGCGCGCGATCTCGACAAGCTCGTCAAGGCCTTCGATCGCGAGTTTCGAGTCGGCAAAGGTTTCACGCAGCATGTCCGCGATGCGGCGCGCGACCTCGTATTCATTGGCCTTGGCGTCGGGATCACCGGCAAGACGCTGTTGCACGTCCTTGTCGCCGGCATAGGCGAGCAGCGGCGGCGCGACCAGCGCGCGCGCATTGACGAACGTCTCGATCTTCTTGATCTGGGCTTCGTCGAGACCAGCGCCCTTGGTGAAGTCCCCGCTCTCGTCCTTGCGGCCGGACCCAAGCAGCTCGCGGACGCCACGCTCGCCGAGACGATCGAGCTTGTCGATCGCGCGCAGCACCGTGAGCCGACGGCTGAAATTCTCATCGCCCCCGAGGCCGATGCTTTCCATCACGCCGTCGAGCACCTTGCGATTGTTGACCTTGACGGCATAGGCTCCGCGCGGAATCCCCAGCGCCTCCATCGTGTCGGCCGCCATCATGCACATCTCGGCGTCGGCCGCCGGCGAGCCCGAACCGACCGTGTCGGCGTCGAACTGCATGAACTGGCGGAAGCGGCCGGGGCCCGGCTTCTCGTTGCGGAACACGTAGCCGGCGCGATACGACCGATAAGGCTTCGGCAAAGAGTCGAAATTCTCGGCGACGTAGCGCGCGAGCGGCGCGGTGAGATCGTAGCGCAAGCTGATCCACTGCTCGTCATCGTCCTGGAACGAGAACACGCCTTCGTTCGGACGATCCTGGTCAGGCAGGAATTTGCCGAGCGCGTCGGTATATTCGAACGCCGGCGTCTCGACCGGCTCGAAACCGTAGCGCTCGTAGACGGTCCGGATCTTCTCGACCATCTCGCGGGTGGCCGCGATCGCGGCCGGACCGCGATCCTCCAGCCCGCGCGGCAGCCGCGCCTTCAGCTTCTGGGGTTTCTTGGGTTTGTCGGACATGGCTGGCTTGGTAGCAGCCAAGGCGCAATGCGGCAACCCGACGGCGCATCACCCAATCGCGCCAAGAATTCGCTGCAGCATGACCGTTGAGAAGGAAAGCCCTCGCCGCGCGTGCAGCGAGCTCTCTCCGCCCTTTGCGGGGGAGGGTTGGGGTGGGGGTCCACACGGGCAGTCTTTACGGAAACCCCACCCCCTCCCCGCAAGGGGGA
The DNA here is from genome assembly GCF_045571465.1 of Bradyrhizobium sp. STM 3557. Lineage (NCBI taxonomy): Bacteria > Pseudomonadati > Pseudomonadota > Alphaproteobacteria > Hyphomicrobiales > Nitrobacteraceae > Bradyrhizobium > Bradyrhizobium sp. STM 3557. The sequence goes on along the minus strand of NZ_CP120697.1, from coordinate 2,192,101 downwards.
GGGGAGTCGATCGTGCTCGCGGCGATAGCTCGGCTCAAAACACCTTTCGGATCCAGTTGTGCGGATCGGGGGCGCGGCCGTACTGGATGTCGACCAGCTGCTTGCGCAGGCCCATGGCGACGGGGCCGGCCTCACCGCCGTTGATGAGGACATCGCCGCTCGCCGAACACACCTTGCCGATCGGCGAGATCACCGCGGCGGTGCCGCAGGCGAAAGCTTCCCGGAGCTTGCCGCTCTTGGCATCGGCGCGCCATTGGTCGATCGAATACGGCTCTTCGCGCACAATTGTGCCGGCATCCCTGGCCAGCGCGATGATCGAGTCACGCGTGATGCCGGGCAGGATGGTGCCGAGCGGCGGCGTCGAAAGCGAGCCGTCCTCGAACACGAAGAACACGTTCATGCCGCCGAGCTCTTCGACATATTTGCGCTCGAGCGCATCGAGGAACACCACCTGATCGCAGCCGTGCTCGATTGCCTCGGCTTGCGCGCGCAGGCTCGCGGCATAATTGCCGCCGCATTTGACGGCGCCGGTGCCGCCGATCGCGGCGCGCGTGTAGTTCTCCGAAACCCAGATCGAGACCGGCGCCGGGCCGCCCTTGAAATAGGAGCCGACGGGCGAGGCGATGACGGCAAAGATGTATTCGGCCGACGGCTTCACGCCAAGGAACACCTCGCTCGCGATCATGAACGGCCGCAGATAGAGGCTGCCCTCCCCGCCCGGAATCCAGGCGCGATCGATGCGCACGAGCTGCTCGACCGCCTCGATGAAAACCGCTTCGGGCAGCGGCGCCATCGCCATGCGGTCGGCCGAATTGTGGAAGCGCCGCGCATTGGCATCGGGGCGGAACAGGTTCACGCCGCCATCCGCGCGCTTGTAGGCCTTGAGGCCCTCGAAAATTTCCTGTGCGTAATGCAGCACGGCCAGCGCCGGATCGAGCGGGAAATTGGCCCGCGCCTCGACGCGCGCGTCGTGCCAGCCCTTGGCCTGGTTGTAGCGGACGATCGACATGTGGTCGGTAAAGACCCGGCCGAAGCCCGGATCCTTCAGCTTGGCGGTGCGCTCCGCCTCGGGGGTCGGGCTGGCCGATGGCCTGATGTCGAAGGCCAGGCCCGCCACGGTCGAAACCGGCTCCGACCTGACGTCTGCGGGGCTGCTCGCCCGATTTCGGGCTGTGTTATCCAACGAAACCGCCATGGTCTCCTCCCGGATCAGCGCGCCAGGCGCGCATCTCTGGCGCGGCTGGCGGGTTTAAGTGATCTGGACCGGCCTTACCACGCCGGCAGGTCCTAATGGGACATGCTTTTGCGAAGGGCGGAAGTCCAGTATGTTTGTCGAAATGCCGCTCGACAATGACACGGTCAATCAATGCGCGGTCCTTGCCCGCCCCAGGGGGCGTGCTCGGGCCTGTTGAGGCACGTCTTGTGAACGTCACCCGCGACCGAACGATCTAAAATTTCGCCGCGGGCGATTGTTTTGTAACATTGAACCCAAGAAACGTCAATATGGCTGACATAAATTTCTCAGGCCCGGCGCCGTCTGCCGATTCACGGGCCGCCGACTCGCAAGGGGGAGGGCCGGCCGCGGATCAGCGCCAGTTGCGCTGGGACATCATCGAGCTCTTGTTCTTCGCCTATCGGGATTTCGTCGGCGATGCCGACCATGAGCTGGAGGCGTTCGGCTTCGGCCGCGCGCATCACCGCGTGATGCATTTCGTCACGCGCTATCCCGGGTTGAAGGTCGCCGACCTCCTGGAGGTGCTGCGCATCACCAAGCAATCGCTCGGCCGCGTGCTCAAGCAGTTGCTCGACGAAGGCTACATCGTGCAGAAGACCGGCAATGCCGACCGCCGGCAGCGCCTTCTTTTCGCCACCGCCAAGGGCGAGGCGCTGGTGAACAAGCTCGCCGGCCTGCAGACCCGACGCATCGAACGCGCGCTTGCCGAGATCGGCCCGGCGGGCGCCGAGCCGGTCCAGCACTTCCTGCGCGCGATGATCGATCGCGACGATCCGGACAAGGTGCTGGAAACGATCTTCAAGACGCCCGTGACCACCGCAAAGGAGTGATCGTGACGCTCGCCGCCATCGCCCCCCATCCGCCGCAGACCCCCGCCGACGACGCGCCGCATCTTCTGCTCGTCGACGACGATCGCCGCATCCGCGACCTGCTCTCGCGCTTCCTGCGCGGCGAGGGCTATCGCGTCACCACCGCGATGAGCGCGAGCGACGCCCGCGCCAAGCTCGCCGGGCTGCATTTCGATCTGCTGATCCTCGACGTGATGATGCCGGGCGAGACCGGCTTCGATCTCGCCCGCTCGATCCGCACCTCGTCCTCGGTGCCGATCGTGATGCTCACCGCCCGCTCCGAACCGGAGAGCCGGATCGAGGGCCTGCAGCTCGGCGCGGATGACTATGTCGCCAAGCCTTTCGAACCAAGAGAACTCGCACTGCGCATCGGCAATATCTTGAAGCGCGCCGCGCCGCCGCCGGCCGAGGAAGCGCTCGAGCAGGTCAGCTTCGGCCCTTACGTCTATCATTTGAGCCGCGGCGAATTGCGCCAGGGCGAGGAGACCATCCACCTGACCGATCGCGAGCGCGAGATGCTGAAGATCCTCGCCACCTCGCGCGGCGAGACCGTGCCGCGCGGCGCGCTGACCGGCAATGGCACCGTCAACGAGCGGGCGGTCGACGTGCAGATCAACCGGCTGCGCCGCAAGATCGAGACCGATCCGGCCAATCCGCTGTTCCTGCAGGCCGTGCGCGGCATCGGCTACCGGCTGATGGTGTCGGCTTGAGATTGTCATGGTGGGACCAAGTCGAGTTGCAAGCACAGTGCGCTCCCTCTCCCATGGGGAGAGGGTTGGGGTGAGGGATTACGGTCTCTCGATAGACCGCTCCCCCTCACCCGGATTGCATCTTCGATGCAATCCGACCTCTCCCCGCTGGGGAGAGGTGCACCGAACTCGTGGCCCTGTTCTCAATGCGGCAACTGCGTCCCGATTCACATGACCACGCTCGACACCGGCCTCACCTTCATCCGCACCGCCTCGCGACGAGTCTCTGTCGTCAATGGCTGGATGGGCAACGCGTTCAAGAGCTGGATGCCGACCGGCCTCTATGCCCGCGCGCTCTTGATCATGATCGTGCCGATGGTGATCCTGCAGACGGTGGTGGCCGGCGTGTTCATGGAGCGGCACTGGAACACGGTGACGCGGCGTCTGTCGGCCGCTGTCGTGCAGGACATCGCGGCCCTGATCGACATCTACAAGGCCACTCCGCAGGACAAGGATCACGCGATGCTCCGCCGCATCGCCCAGCAGCGGCTCAATCTCGTGGTCGACTTCCTGCCCGCCGGCGACATCCCGCCGCCGGGGCCAAAGCCGTTCTTCAACCTGCTCGACCAGTCGCTGTCAGGACAGATCGGCCGTCAGATCAGCCGCGCCTACTGGATCGACACCGTCGGCCGCTCCAATCTTGTCGAGATCCGCATCGCGCTCGATGACTCCGTGATGCGCGTGTTCGCGCAGCGCAGTGCGGCCTACGCCTCCAACACCGACATCTTCCTGTTCTGGATGGTCGGCACCTCCTCGATCCTGCTGATCGTCTCGGTGCTGTTCCTACGCAACCAGATCAAGCCGATCCTGCGGCTTGCGGACGCGGCCGAGAGCTTCGGCAAGGGTCGCGAGGCGCCGAACTTCCGTCCGCGCGGCGCGCGCGAGGTGCGGCGCGCGGCACATGCCTTCCTGGAGATGAAGGCGCGCATCGAGCGCGCGATGGAGCAGCGCACCGCGATGCTCGCCGGCGTCAGCCACGATCTGCGCACCATTCTCACCCGCTTCAAGCTGGAGCTGGCGCTGCTCGGCGACAGCCCGGAGATCGACGCGATGCGCAAGGACATCGACGAGATGTCCGGCATGCTCGAGGACTATCTCGCCTTTGCCCGCGGCGATGGCGGCGAGGTCGCGCATCCCACCGACATATCGGCCGCGCTCGAGGAGCTGCGCAGCGATGCCGAGCGCAACGGTCACGCGGCGTCCGTGTCCTTCCACGGCCTGCCGGTGGTCATCGTCAAGCCGGCCGCGCTGAAACGCTGCCTCGGCAATCTCGTCTCCAATGCGGCGCGTTACGCCGACAAGATCGCCATCACCGGTCACCGCGATCACCGTTATCTGACGGTCACAGTCGATGATGACGGCCCCGGCATCCCCGCCGCTATGCGCGAGGAGGTGTTCAAGCCGTTCCTGCGACTCGATGATGCCCGCAACCAGGACGAAGGGGGCACGGGCTTAGGCCTCGCCATCGCCCGCGACATCGCCCGCTCCCATGGCGGCGACATCATGCTCGGCGAGAGCCCGATGGGCGGCCTCCGCGCCACGGTGCGGATCCCGGTTTAGGTGCTGCGTTCCTGAACAGCTGTCGTCCCGGCCAGGCGAGCTACGGGCAGTGCGACCCCGCTATTGTGGAGACAGGCGTGCCCTCATCCTCACCCGTCGTCCCGGGCAAGCGAGCAACGCGAGCGCGACCCGGGATCCATACGCCGCAGCAGATGTTTGGCGAAGGAGGACGTCACAGACATCGTGCCCACATGCCTCCCTGTGGTTATGGGTCCCGGCTCAAGGCCGGGACGACACCGGATTTGTTGAGGCGCCGGATGTAGTTACCGTAGCGTCATCCGGAGCGACAAGAATCCGACCGAGATTTGCGTCTCACTGCTTCGCGCCGGGCAGCAGCGCCTTCAGCTTTTCCATATCCTTGACATTCATCTTCATGCCACCGGGCATGACGATGTCACCGGGCTTCTGGTCCGGCTTGCAGGCGCCGAGCCACTTCGCCTCGATCGTCATCGTCGTGTCGCGCGCCGGAGCGCCGGCCTTGCCGCCCTCGAAATGCGAGGTGGTCTTCACGACATAGGCGGAGTTGAAGTCGCCGACGATCTCGGTATGCCCGGTCGAGTTGATGCCGCCGATGGTGCAGACGAAGTCGGCGACATAGCCGTTCGCCGTCTGCTGCAAATCCTGCTTCGAGCACATCTGCTTGGCCATCGGAGCGACATTGCTGTTCATCTCCTTGTCGATCGTCGCGTCGGTGCAGTGCTGCATGGTCATGTCAGGCATCTGCGACCCCGTGCGAGCCATCTTCATCTCCCACAGGCCCGGCTTGCGGGTCGGCAGTTCGACGGCGAACGCGCCATGCGCAGACAGCGCCAGCAACACGCCACAAGCTATTCCCGACGCGGCAGGCCGACGCATATCCGATACTCCGGCTTCAATTCAGGATCTTATTGGGCCGGCTCAATAACGTGTGCGCAGCGGCCGCTCTGCCGAACCATAGGGCACCCAGCGGCAGGCGAACGACAGATAGCCGCCATATTGCCTGTCGACCGCGAGGAATTTCGCCACCTTGCCGTAGGAGGCGCAGTGCTCGACAGCCATCTGCCGCGCATCCGCCGTCTGCGCCAGCGAAAAGGCGATGATGCCGCCGGTGTCGTTGCCCTTGAACGCCGGCACCGGCAACAAATCGGCCTTGGCCGGCACCGCCGCCAGCATGCCAAGGCCCGCAATCAGGCCCATCGCCTTCATCATTCGCATCAGAGTCTCCATTCGCTGCCGGCAATCTAGGATGCCTCTGCGCGCAAGAAAAGGACGGCGGGGTTGCGGCGACGATACAGTCGTGGAGTGTTGCCGCGTTGCACTTGACCTCTGTTGACCGGCGCGGCACGGTCCGTCTTTCCTGGACCAGCCCCGCGGACACCCCATGCGCAACGGCAGCAATTTCCTCAAGACCCTCGGCGCCACCTGTGGTGCTGTGCTCGGCCTTCTCGCCATCGGCGCGCCGGCACATGCCGCCAACCCGCTGGAGATGAATTTCTGGCTGTCGGGCCCGAAATATGACGGGCGTGTCGCACCTTGCGAAGCTGCGCTGCCGACGATCAGCCACGACTTCCAGGAGAAGGAAAGCACCTTCTGGAATTCGGCACTGACCATCACCGGCTATGCCAACATCCACGAGATCGCCTTCCGCCCCTGGCAGTCCGACAACATTCCGCGCCGCTACTGCACCGGCAGCGTCATGGTCAGCGACGGCAAGGTGCGCACGGTGAACTTCTCGATCATCGAAGATGGCGGGTTTGCCGGCTACGGCCAGGGTGTCGAATTCTGCGTCGTCGGCCTCGACCGCAACTGGGCCTACAACCCGGCCTGCCGCGCCGCCAAGCCCTGATCGAACTGGTTCTGATCGAAGAAGCCCTGATCAGCCAAGCACCGCTCAGGCGAGCCTGAGCAGGTTCAGCCGCGTCACTCTCGAACATGCGGCGAATTTGTTCTTGAAATGTTCCGGTGGCCTGTTACAGTTCCCATGATGTTCAGGGAGCTCGTTATGGTCAATCGCCTGCTCGGATCTGCTGCCCTTTTTGCCAAGCCGCTTCGTCTGCTCGCCCCTCTGCTGCTGCTCGGCCTGATGGCGAGCCTTGTGCCCGCCCGTGCCCAGGATCGCCGCCAGAACGCGCCTGGCGCGTTCGATTTCTACGTGCTGTCGCTGTCCTGGTCGCCCTCCTACTGCGCCGAAGCCGAGGAGCGCGGCAGCGGCGGACGCTCGCAGCAGTGCAGCGGCCGGCCCTTCTCCTTCGTCGTGCACGGCCTATGGCCGCAATATGAGAGCGGCTATCCCGAATATTGCGCGCAGCCCTCGCCCCGCCTGCCCCGCAACATCATGGTTTCGATGCTCGATCTGATGCCGGCGCCGGGGTTGATCTACAACGAATGGGATAAGCACGGCACCTGCTCCGGCCTGCCCGCCAAGGCCTATTTCGAGACCATTCGCAAGGCGCGCGCCGCGATCAAGATCCCCGAGGAATTCCTGTCCTTGTCCGACACCCGCACGGTGGCACCGGCAGCGGTCGAGGACGCCTTCGTCAAGGCCAATCCGGGCCTGACCAATGCCGGTGTCGCGGTCACATGCAACCGCACCCGGCTCAGCGAAGTCCGGATCTGCCTGTCCAAGGAGCTGCAGTTTCGCGCTTGCGACGAGGTGGATCACCAGGCCTGCCGCCGCGACGAGGTGACGATGCCGCCGGTCAGGGGCGGCTAGGTCCTTCCATCCCCTGCGGAGCCTGTCATCGGGTCCGCGCGCAGCGCGGCCCGATGACAGGCTCCGCACCGTCGCTGGACGATGCTTCGCATCGCCAGGAGAACCATGATGCCACGGTTCCTCGTTCCCGCCTCATCCTTCGAGACGGCCACCTGCGGCCCCTCAGGATGAAGCGATGCACTCAGTCTTGCTGCATGGAGTTGACGTTTGCCGGCGTAACAGTTGCTTTCATCCGCCGATGTCGTAACTCAGGCCATGAACTACCGTCACGCCTTCCACGCTGGCAGCTTTGCCGACGTCATCAAGCACATCGTGCTGGTGCGTATCCTGACCTATCTGCAGGAGAAGCCGGCCGCCTTCCGCGTCATCGACACCCATGCCGGGGCCGGCCTTTACGACCTCTCTGGCGAGGAGGCGAGCCGCAGCGGCGAATGGCTGACAGGCATTGCCCGCGTCATGCAGGCGCGTTTCACCGAGCGGGCGATGCCTTTGATTGCGCCCTATCTCGATATTGTCAGGTCGTTCAATACCCCTCCCGCGCTTACTGCCTATCCGGGCTCGCCGCTCATTGCCCGCGCGCTGCTGCGGCCGCAGGACCGCATGACGGTCTGCGAGCTTGCTCCCATCCCACGCAAGCATCTGATCGATGCGCTCCGGCGCGACACTCAGGCCCGCGTCGTCGATCTCGACGGCTGGACCGCCCTGCCCGCCTTCGTGCCGCCGAACGAGCGCCGCGGCCTGGTGCTGATCGATCCCCCGTTCGAGGCCAAGGACGAATTCGAGCGGATGGGCGAGCGCTTTGCCGCCGCCTACGCCAAATGGCCGACCGGGATCTACGTGCTGTGGTATCCGGCGAAGAGCCGGCGCGCCACCGACGAGCTGGCTGACCGCGCGCTAGCTGCTACCGCGCAATCGAAACCGCCCGGCAAGCTCCTGCGGGTCGAGTTCAGCACCGGGCCGCAGATCGAGGGCGAGGCGCTGGCGTCGACCGGACTGCTCGTGGTCAATCCACCCTGGACGCTGCATGACGAGCTCAAGCTGCTGCTTACCGAATTGCAGAAGCCGCTCGGCCAAGGGGGTTCTGCGCGTTACCGGCTGGAGTTCCCAAAACCTTGAAGCGGCGAGCCGCGGAAAATTCGTAGTCAATCGCCGAGGAACCGTATTATGCTGACAGTTGTAAGACTGGCTTTACGTTCCGCTTCCGCGAATGGTTGCGGCGGGGTGATCAAGGCCTAACAAGAATCCGGCTGGTTCGGGCTCGCGAGGCCCGGGCTCGTCAAGGTGGCCACGCTTTCCGACAAGTGATGTCCGGTCGGACGCTGCGCGTGCGGGCGCGGTGGAGGAAGCAATGCGGGGGAGGAGTTTCCCGATGGCCATGACTGGGACGGTCAAGTTCTTCAATGGTGAGCGCGGCTACGGCTTCATCAAGCCGGACGATGGCGGACGCGATGTGTTCGTGCACATCACGGCGGTGGAGCGTGCCGGCCTGAAGGATCTGACTGAAGGACAGCGTATCAGCTTCGAGGTCGAGCCGGACAAGAAGGGCAAGGGCCCCAAGGCGGTCAACCTGGTGCTGTCATCGTAAGGCCGGCTGGCGACATCAGCCGGTCCGGCTTCCGCCGGGCGTGCGGCGAATGTCCGGGCCGGGGTGCGAACGTCCTTTTAGTTTATCGCTTGATCGCGTGAGCCGCCGGCGACAGGGCCGGATGACGTGCGGGGCAGATTTGTCTGCCGAAGGCCGCCGCAGAGGCATGCGCGGACGAACGCAACTCAGACAAGTGCAGGCAAAAAAATTCCGGCCGCGAGCGGCCGGAAGGTCATGCTGTTGTTGCCGTTTCTTCTTCCTATCAGAAATGGAAGTTGATGCCTGCGCGAACCAATCCAAACCGATAGTCGTTCTTCGCCCCCGTAACCACGAAATTGCTGTTGTCGAGATCGACATAGAGATATTCGATCTTGGCGCTCCAGTTCTGCGCCAGGCCGAACTCGGCGCCGGCGCCGAGCGTCCAGCCCGCGGTGGTGTGCGATTCCGAGACGCCGCCGAAAGTCATGCCCTTCAGTTCGCCGAACGCCAGACCGCCAGTGCCGTAGAACAGGATGTTGTTGAAGGCGTAGCCGGCGCGGCCGCGCACCGTGCCGAACCACGGGTTGGAGAACTTCCATGGCGCGAAGGTATCGTCGGCGCCGGTCAGGTTGATGTCGCCCTCGACGCCGAACACCCACGGGCTGCCGTTCTGCCAGTTGTAGCCGGCCCCGACGCCGCCGGTGATGCCGGATGGCTTGGTCGGATTATTGCCGACGCTGCCCCATTCGTAGCCAAGCGTGCCACCGAGATAGGGCCCGGCCCAGCTATAGGCGTTGAGTGGCTGGTACACCGTGTAGGGCGCGCGCGGCGCGTAGCCGAGATCGGCGCCCTGCGCCATGCCTGCGCATCCAATGGCCGCCAGCGCCATCGCCCCCACAACGAACCTGTTCATGCCCTTCTCCACGCGAACCGCCGCTACCGAACCGCCACTGCCATGGCTTCGCGAGGCGCCCGCACGGGCCAATCCGAAGCGTTCGTGGTTACGGAACTGCAGCTTTTTTCGAGAAGGTTTATCGAGAGTCTTAAGTTAAAGCGTCATTAAGCCGGGTTACCGCGCACTTAACGTCCTTAATGAAGCGTTACGCTGCAACGTGTTGTAAAGACACGCCTGCTGCAGCCTGTGCATGGATCGCCCCATGACCGGTCCGACTGCTGGCGGCGACGGCCACAAACGCCTAAATTCGGATCATGACCACCCACAGTTCCGATCCGTCCAAAGCGCCCGAGGCATCGCCTGCGCCGGAGAGCAAGCGCGGCTCCGCGCCCGACCTACCGCCCGAGAACCTGGATACCCCCGACATCGATCCGGCCGACGCCCGCGCCGGCGAGGAGGAGGACGAAGGGCGGCTGCCGGATCTGTCCGAAGAGAGCCTCGAGGCCGTCGCGGAGGGCCCACTCGCGATCGGCCACGCCGCGATCGAGAAGGCGGTACGGCTCGCCCCCACCTCGCCCGGCGTCTATCGCATGCTCAATGCGAACAATGACGTGCTCTATGTCGGCAAGGCCAAGAACGTCAAAAAGCGCCTGTCGTCCTACGCCCGCGTGAACGCGCCGCTGCCGGCGCGCATCCTGCGCATGATCGCGGCCACCGTGAATGTGGAGATCGTCTCGACCGGCACAGAAACCGAGGCACTGCTGCTCGAGGCCAACCTGATCAAGCAGCTGAAGCCCCGCTTCAACGTGCAGCTGCGCGACGACAAGTCGTTTCCCTACATCCTGCTCACGGGCGACCATTGGGCGCCGCAGATCCTCAAACATCGCGGCGCGCAGTCGCGGCCCGGCCGCTATTTCGGTCCGTTCGCTTCGGCCGGCGCGGTCAACCGCACCATCACGGCGCTGCAACGCGCCTTCCTGATCCGCTCCTGCACCGACTCCTTCTTCGAGAGCCGCACCCGCCCGTGCCTGCTCTACCAGATCCGTCGCTGCGCCGGCCCCTGCACCGGCGAGATCGACTTTCCCGGCTATACCGAGCTGGTGCGCGAGGCGACCGACTTCCTCTCGGGCCGCAGCCATGCGGTGAAGCAACTGCTCGCTGCCGAGATGGAGAAGGCATCCGGCGAGCTCGAATTCGAGACCGCGGCCGTCTATCGCGACCGCCTCGCGGCGCTGTCGGCGATCCAGTCGCAGCAGGGCATCAACCCGCGCACGGTGGAAGAAGCCGACGTGTTCGCCGTCCACCAGGAGGGCGGCTATTCCTGCGTCGAGGTGTTCTTCTTTCGCACCGGGCAGAACTGGGGCAACCGCGCCTATTTCCCGCGCGCGGAGAAATCGTTCACGCCGGAAGAAGTGCTCGGCGCTTTCGTCGCGCAGTTCTACGACGACAAGCCGCCGCCCAAACTCATCCTGCTCTCGCATGAGATCGAGGAAAGCGAGCTGCTTGCGGAAGCGCTCTGCGTCAGGGCCGGCCACAAGGTCGAGGTCTCCTGCCCGAAGCGCGGCGAGAAGAAGGAGCTGGTTGCGCACGCGCTGACCAATGCGCGCGAGGCGCTCGGGCGCAAGCTCGCCGACACGGCAACGCAAGGCCGGCTCTTGGAGGCGATGGCCGCGACGCTTGCCTTGCCACAGGTGCCGAAGCGGATCGAGGTCTACGACAACAGCCACATCCAGGGCACCAACGCGGTCGGCGCCATGATCGTCGCCGGTCCCGACGGCTTCATCAAGAACCAGTACCGCAAGTTCAACATCAAGTCCGAAGGGCTGACGCCGGGCGACGATTACGCGATGATGAAAGAGGTGCTGCAGCGCCGCTTCAAACGGCTGATTACGCCGTCGGAGAAGGATACCGCGCGCGCCAAGGAGGACGACGTGCAGCAATGGCCCGACCTCGTCATCATCGATGGCGGCCGCGGCCAGCTCAATGCCGTCCGCGAGATCTTCACCGAGCTCGGCGTCGACAAGGTCGCGCTGATGTCGGTCGCCAAGGGGCCGGACCGCGACGCCGGGCGCGAAACCCTGTTCATCCCCGAGCGCGAGGCAATCAAGCTCGAGCCGCGCGATCCCGTGCTGTACTTCATCCAGCGCCTGCGCGACGAGGCGCATCGCTTCGTGATCGGCTCGCACCGCAAGCTGCGCAAGAAGGACATCCGCGAGGCCGGCCTGCAGGAGATCCCCGGCATCGGTCCGTCACGCAAGCGCGCCCTGCTGCATCACTTCGGCACGCTGAAGGAAATCGAGCGCGCCTCGATCGCCGACCTCGGGAAGGTGCCGGGCGTCTCGGCCGAGAGCGCGCGAAAGATCTTCGAGTATTTTCACAGTACGCCGAACTGACCGCCGGTGATGTCGTCGCCGCTCAGAACGGCTTGACGACGACGAGAATGGCGATCGCACTCAGGCTTGCCATGATCGCCACCGGCACGTGCCGGAGCCATCCAGGAGACGTCGTATCGCGCAGGCTGAGTCCGCGCAGCTTCGCCGCAAGCACGCCATGCAGGGCCGATAACAGGACGACGATTGCGAGCTTGATGATCAGCCAGGGCGAAGGAAACCATTGCCCGAGCATCGCGAGCGCAAGGCCGGCTGCCCAGACGACGAACATCGCGGGCGACGTTACGCCTGTATCGAAGCGCTGGATTGCCTCGATCAGAGGCCTGTCTGTAACTGACTTCGGTATCCCCGCGCTTGCTAACGCCGCAACCAGCAGCCCGCCGGTCCAGACCAGGACCGCAGCGACGTGCAGCGCTTTCAGCCAGAGATAGATCATGAGGCTGCAAGCACGGCCTGCCGCCGGGCGAGTGCGCGTTCGTTGATGAAAGCACCGAATGGGATCAGCGCACCGCACGCATCCGGCGCAGTTGGGACAGCGCCTCGGCGCGTTGCTGCGGGCTCATCACTCGACCTCCTTCAGCACTTTCTCGATATTGGCAAGTCGCATCTCGATCCGCGCGAGCGCGCTGTTGATGGTGCCAAGCAGCTCAGCGTTCGTCTCCTGGGCGCGCGTCGCCTTGTCCGCCAGCGCCCGATAGCCGTCGTCGCTCGCGATCCGCTGGCTCGCCTGGCGGATCGCCGCGAAACATTTCATCGCAAAGACGAGAATGATCGTGACCAGCGCGAGGATGGTCACGAGCAGAAATACCGAGGCCTTGTCAGCCATGCTTGTCTCCTTGAGATGCCAGGTTTGCCGCGGTGGCGCTCAGCGTCCGCACCGCCGCCGCGATCTCTTCCGGCGTCAGGGCGATGTCGAATGGAGCGACCTCGAAGAAGTTCAGCGCCTTGCCGTCCGGCGACAGCTCCATCCGGCTTGTCACCAGGCCGGCGTCCTCGAGCTTGCGCAGGTGCAGATGCAAGAGCGGCCGGCTGATGCCGAGCTCCCGTGCGAGCTGGCTGACATAGCTGCGCCCTTTGACGCGCAGCGCCGCCACGATCCGCAGCCGATGCGGATTGGCGAGCGCCGACAGCGCTGCGAGCAAAAGGTCTCCATCCGTGGGCACACAGGCCTCCTGACCACCTGTCAGAATATTCTTACAGGTGAGGAGATGCCGTCAATCAAAAATGTCACCCGAAATAGATTTATTACATATCCCTTATGACCTGGCGATCGGCGGCTCATTGAGCGCATCGGCGAACTTGCGCATCAGCCGCACCAGTTCGTCGACCTCGCGGGCGTCCCAGCTTTCGAAGATGACGCGGCCGATCCTCTCCCGCGCGGAATCCACCATGTCGGTCATCGCCTTGCCCTTCGGCGTGATCACCGCCTCGCGCACGCGCTTGTCCGCTGCACTGCCCTGCCGGGCGACAAGGCCAAGAGCCTCCAACTTGGCGACCTGCCGGCTCACGGTGGTGTAGTCGCGCCCCACCCGGTCGGCCATCTCCACCACGCCGATCGGCCCGAACCGCTCGATGCCGACCAGCAGCGGAAACAGCGCGCGGTCGAGTGCAATCCCGGCTTCCTTGATCAGCACCTCGTCGCGCTGCGGCCGGTTCATCGCCGCGGCGATATCGAGGAGCGCGCCATGCAGCTCGCGCAGCCGCTCACTAATATGTGTATTTTGCACGTTTCTGCTTGCCGGCATCGATCCGCTCCGATATGCGTGCATTATACACACATATGGATGGAGCGCATCATGAAAGCCGCCATTGTTCGGCAACCCGGCGAGACGCCGATCTTCGGCGAGTTTGAAACTCCGGCTGCAGCCGCCGGCGAGCACCTGATCAGAGTGACCGCCGCTGCGATCAGCCAGATCACCCGCGGCCGCGCCTCGGGGAGACATTACAGCTCGAGCGGGGCGTTCCCGTTCGTGCCTGGAATCGATGGCGTCGGTCGCCGTGAGGATGGCAGCCGTGTCTATTTCGTGCTGCCGCGCTCGCCCTACGGCGCCATGGCCGAGCAGACCGTGGTGCCCACCTCACACTGCCTGCCGCTGCCGGACGATCTTGATGACGTCACCGCGGCCGCAATCGCCAATCCCGGCATGTCGTCATGGGCCGCGCTACGCGAGCGCGCCAGACTCCGCGCGGGCGAAACCGTGCTGATCAACGGCGCGACCGGGATCTCGGGGCGACTCGCGGTGCAGATCGCAAAACACCTCGGCACCGCCAAGGTGATCGCAACGGGACGAAACGCCGAGGCGTTGCAGCAACTGGCGGCGCTCGGCGCCGATGCCACGATTCCCCTCATCGAGGATGGCGATGCGCTGGAGAACAGCTTCAAGCCGCATTTCGCTGAGGGCGTCGATATCGTGCTCGACTATCTCTGGGGACGCAGCGCGGAACGCCTGTTGATATCCGCAGCCAAAGCGGGCGCGGAGGCGAAGCCGATCCGCTTCGTACAGATCGGATCGATGAGCGGCGGCGACATCACGCTGCCGAGCGCCGTGCTGCGCGCCTCCGCGATCGAACTGATGGGCAGCGGCATCGGCAGCATTCCGCTCGAGCGCCTGGTCGCGATGACTGGCGAGCTGCTGCAGGCGACCGTCCCCGCCGGGCTCAGGATTGCGGTCGATCCGGTCCCCCTCGCCGGTATCGCAAAGGCCTGGTCGCGCAACAGCTCCGCGCATCGGACCGTCGTGCTGCCGTAGATAAAATTTTACCCGGATGAAATATATGCTATTATCACCCGGGCAATATCACGTGAGGCGGTCATGACTCCCAATCAGCGCAAGGCGGCGATCACCGCCTACAAGGAACGCAAGACCGCAGGCGGCATCTACGCCGTGCTCTGTCGGCCATTGAACCGGCGCTGGATCGGCCGCACGGCGGACCTCGACAAGATCCAGAACCGGCTCTGGTTCACGCTGCGGCAGGGCACGAGCCCACACGCCAGCCTGCAGGCCGCATGGAACATGCACGGTCCCGGCGCCTTCGCCCTCGAAGTGGTGGAAAAGATCGATGACGAGGCGCTGGACTTCGTCCGGGAGCGGATGTTTGCCGAGCGCCTCGTCCATTGGTGCGAGGTACACGGCGCCGACGCGATCTAGTCCTAGTCCGTCCGCCGCCCGTTTACCCTGACTGACGCACTCGAACAGGCCTGCTTAAGGAATCGTTGCGGCGTGTTGCCGTCCGCGCCGCAGTTCCTATGTTCGCAAGGCCTTCTTTGCGATTCGCGTAATATCTTCGTCATCTCCGAGGGGCCAAAAGTGCTCTACGGTTGACGTCCGCACGACAGAAGTATTGGTACACCGGATGAACATTGCGACCACCCGCGGCACCGCCCGGACCTCGATGTCCCTGCCGAACATCCTGACCTATGCGCGGATCGCCGCCATCCCGGTCGTGGTGGGCTGCATCTATGCCCAGTCGATCCTGGATTATCCGCTGTGGCTGCGCTGGGTCGCGGTTGCCGTGTTCATCGCCGCCGGCGTGACCGACTATCTCGACGGCTATTACGCCCGGATCTGGAACCAGCAATCGGCATTCGGCCGCATGCTCGATCCGATCGCCGACAAGCTCCTGGTCGCCTCCTGCCTGTTGATGCTGGCGGCCGACGGCATCATCCATGGCTGGACGCTGTGGGCGGCGATCGTGATCCTGTGCCGCGAGATCCTGGTGTCGGGCCTGCGCGAATATCTCGCTGGCCTGCGCGTTTCCGTGCCGGTGACCAAGGTCGCGAAGTGGAAAACCACGATGCAGCTGGTCGCGATCGGCTTCCTGCTCGCGGGCGAGGCCGGCGACATGGTGGTGCCGGTGGTGACCCAGATCGGGCTGCTGTTGCTGTGGGCGTCGGCGATCTTCACCATCTATACCGGCTATGACTATTTCCGCGCCGGCATCCGCCACCTCGTCGAGGAAGACGCGCGATGAAGGTGAAATATTTCGCCTGGGTGCGCGAGCGGATCGGCAAGGCCGAGGAGACGCTCGAGCCGCCGGCCGATGTGCGCACCGTCAGCGAATTGATCGTCTGGCTGTCCAATCAGGGCGAAGGCTATGCCTATGCTTTCGAGAAGCCGAAGGTGATCCGCGCCGCCATCGACCACACCCATGTGCAGGCGGATGCAGCCATCGCAGGCGCGCGCGAGATCGCATTCTTCCCGCCGATGACCGGCGGCTAGATGACCGTTCCAAGGTCTCAGTCCTATTGATACAGCCAATGATGGCCCCCATTGTCATCGTCCGCCACCCGGTCCGGCCTTCGGCCGGCCGGATGACAGGCTCCGGCGGACGATCCAGTACGCCGTGACATCTCGGCTCGATCTCTTCTGCCGCGGAGTACTGTATGCTCCGCCGGCGCGGAGCATACAGCGGTGAAGATGGCTAGAGCTCACCCCCATCCCAGGACCGACGCCGCCTCTGCGGCGCGTGACAAGAACGCGCCGGACGAGTAGTCAGTGACCGCATGACCGCTATCGCCACCATCCGCATCCAGGAGCAGGATTTCGACACCGCGCGCGAGATCGCGGCGCTCAGTCGTGGCCGCACCGACATCGGCGCCATCGTCTCTTTCTCCGGCCTGTGCCGCGCCGATGATGGCCTCACTGCGCTGACGCTCGAACATTATCCAGGGATGGCCGAGGCCGAGATCCAGCGTCACGCCGACGAGGCGCTGGCGCGCTGGCCTCTGCAGGGCCTCACCATCATCCACCGCTACGGCCGGATCACGCCGGGCGAGAACATCGTGCTGGTGGTCACCGCCTCCAGCCATCGTCAGGCGGCGTTCGAGGCCGCGGAGTTCTTGATGGATTACCTGAAGACGAACGCACCGTTCTGGAAGCGCGAGGAGAAGCCGCAAGGCGGCGGCGACTGGGTCGAGGCCAAGAGCCACGACGACGAAGCCTCCGCGCGCTGGAAGTCTTGATGGCGAAATCCGTCAAGACGACCGCGACGCGCAAACCCGCCGCGCCGAAGCTGCCGAAGGTCGGCGCCGGCGAGTTGCAGACCGTGCTCGACCATGTCCGCTATGCGGTGAGCCGCTTCCAGGAAGCGAACATCGTGCTCGCGCACGGCACCACCGACCCGATCGCGGAGGCCGCCTTCCTGGTCGGCGAAGCGCTGCATCTGCGCCCTGAGCAGTTCGAGAGCTTTGCAAGCGCGCGCATTACCGCGGCCGAGAGCAAGACCGTGCTCGATCTGGTCGCCGCGCGCGTCACCACCCGCAAGCCGGCCGCTTATCTCGTCAACAAGGTCTATATGCGCGGCCTGCCATTCTACGTGGACGAGCGCGTCATCGTGCCGCGATCCTTCATCGGCGAGCTTCTGGAATCCCATTTCGGCGGCGCCGATTCCGAAGGCGCCTCGCTGATCGACGATCCCCTGGCGGTCGAGAGCGTGCTCGATCTCTGCACCGGTTCAGGCTGTCTGGCAATCCTTGCCAGCCGCCATTTCCCGAACGCGGTGATCGAAGCTGTCGACATTTCCAAGGACGCGCTCGCCGTCGCGGCGCGCAACGTTGCCGATTACGGGCTGGAGGGGCAGATCACGCTGCATCGCGGCGATCTTTTCTCTCCTCTCAGCGCGCGCCGCTACGACCTGATCATCAGCAACCCGCCTTATGTCGATGCCGAGGGCATGGCGTCGCTGCCGCCCGAATGCCGCGCCGAGCCCGCGCTCGCCTTCGACGGCGGCGCCGATGGCCTCACCATCATCCACCGCATCCTCGAACAGGCCCGCGATCATCTGACGGCCGAGGGCGGACTGCTCTGCGAGGTCGGCCGCGACCGGCCGCAGATCGAGGCGGCCTATCCGGACCTGCCGCTGCTGTGGCTGGATACCGAGGAGTCCGAAGGCGAGGTGTTCTGGATCGCGGCCGCGGATCTCAGCTGATTGGTGCGCCCTCTGCACTGACTGGTGCTATGTCCAACGCTCATTCGTTCCAGCGCGCAACCGCTGTGCACAATCCGCCCAGCAGGGTGGCAGGAACGCCGGTCCTTTAGCGTTTCCGTCCGTGCTCGAAGCTGATAGTTTGTCGTCAGCCTGGGCACGCGGCCCGCGTCAGCGCCGTTTGCTCCAGACTGATTCAAGCACGATCCTTTCGGGCAACTGCTTGCCCCTTTTCGGATCATGCTGTCGCCGTCGCATCACCTGAATGTCCGAAGAGGTCACCATGCTGGACAAGAGCCCCCGCCCCACTGTTGCCGTTCCGAACGATCTTGCCGCGCATTGGATGCCATTCACCGCGAATCGGGCGTTCAAGAAGAACCCGCGCCTGCTCGCCGGCGCCAAGGGCATGCATTACATCACCGTCGACGGCCGCCACATCATCGACGCCGCCGCCGGCATGTGGTGCTCCAACGCCGGCCACGGCCGCGCCGAGATCGCGACCGCGATCGCCAAGCAGGCCGAGGCGCTGGATTATGCGCCGCCGTTCCAGTTCGGCATTCCGCAGGCCTTCGAGCTCGCCAGCCGCATCGTCGACCTGGCACCGGAAGGCCTGGATCACGTGTTCTTCTGCAATTCCGGCTCGGAAGCGGCCGACACCGCGCTGAAGATGGCGCTCGCCTATCACCAGCTCAACGGCCAGGGCAGCCGCACCCGCCTGATCGGCCGCGTCCGCGGCTATCACGGCGTCGGCTTCGGCGGCACCTCGGTCGGTGGCATCGTCAACAACCGCAAGCTGTTCGGCAATCTGTTGACCGGCACCGACCACATTCCCGCGACCTATGATCGCGAGAAGCAGGCCTTCACCAAGGGCGAGCCGGAGTATGGCGCGCATTTCGCCGACGAGCTGGAGAACCTCGTCAACCTGCACGGTGCCAACACCATCGCCGCCGTGATGGTCGAGCCGATGGCCGGCTCGACGGGCGTGATTCCGGCGCCGAAGGGGTACCTGAAGCGCCTGCGCGAGATCACCCAGAAGCACGGCATCCTGCTGATCTTCGACGAGGTCATCACCGGCTACGGCCGGCTCGGCCACGCCTTCGCCGCCGAGCGTTACGGCGTCACGCCTGACCTGCTGACATTTGCCAAGGGCGTCACCAATGGCGCCGCGCCGATGGGCGGCGTGATCGTGCGCGACATCATCCACGACGCTTTCATGAGCGGCCCGGAGCATATGGTGGAGTTCACCCATGGCTACACCTACTCGGCGCATCCGATCGCCTGCGCTGCCGGCCTCGCCACGCTCGACATCTACCGCGACGAGAAGCTCTTCGAGCATGCCAAGGCGCTCGAGCCGAAATTCGCCGACGCCGTGATGTCGCTGAAGGGTCTGCCGAACGTGCTCGACATCCGCACGGTTGGTCTGACCGCCGGCATCGACCTCGCGGCGCTTCCCGATGCGGTCGGCAAGCGCGGCTATCAGGCGATGGAGACCGCCTTCCACAACAACGACCTGATGCTGCGCATCGCCGGCGACACGCTGGCGCTGACCCCGCCTTTGATCGTGACCGAGGACCAGGTCGGCGAGATCGTCGACAAGGTCGGCAAGGTGATCAAGGCGGTCGCGTAGTCGCCATCGCGTCATTGCGAGCGAAGCGAAGCAATCCAGAATCAAAAAGAAAGTCTGGATTGCTTCGTCCGCTTCGCTCCTCGCAATGACGGGATCTTTCGGTTGCTATGGCAATCTCTACAATGGCGGCCCTTGCGGCCGCCATTTTCATTTACCCCCCGCTCACTCCGGCAGACCCGCCTTGCGCAGGCCGTCCATGAAGATCGCCTGATGCTCGGGCGATCGGATGACGAGATAGTCCGACAAATTCGAGATCCGCATGTTCGGATCGAGCTCGCGCACACGGGCCACCGCCTGCCGCGCCCGGATCTGTCGGCCGGCCAGCGCGTGCGAGGCGGCAATCACGGCGAGCACCAGCAGGAAGCTCGGCATGTGCAGGAACGATTCCTCCGCCCAAGACGAGGCGAGGTCGTAGCGGCCGGCGAACATATGGGCCGCGGCGATGCCGGCTTTCATGCGGTACATCTCGGGATCGAGCGGCGACAGTCGCATCGCCTGCGCGAAGCGTGTCAGCGCCCCGTCGATGTCGCCGTCCCACATCCGCGCATAAGCACTGAGCGCCCAACTAAACGCCAGGTTCGGATTCAGCACCAGTGCACGGTCGATGAGCGCGATGCCGGCATCGATCTCGCCCGCGAGATGCAAGAGCGCGTGCCCGCTGCGTGCCAGCGCCACCGCATCATCGCGGCCATACTCGGCGCCGCGCCGCGCCAGACGGATGCCCTCGGCGCTTTCCTGCTCGCGATCCTCCATCCAGCCGGACACCTTGCGCCAGAAATAGCACCACGCCGCCATCGCATGAGCGGCACCGAACCGCTCATCGCGTTCGATGGCTGCGCGGAACAGCGTGATCGCCTCCGAGATCGCGGGCCGGCTGCCCTGATGCAGATGCGCGACCCCGCGCAAGTAGCAATCATAGGCGCTCAGGCTCGTGGTCGGCTTGCCCTTGGCCCGCTCGATCTCCGCCAATTCGAGCTGCGGAGCGACCGCGCCTGCGATGCTGGCGGCGACTTGCCCCTGCAGCTCGAAGATGTCGTCGAGCGCGCTCTCGAAGCGCTCGGCCCACAGATGCGCGCCCGTCGTCGCATCGATCAGCTGCGCCGTGACCAGCACCCGATTCAAAGCCCGGCGCACGCTGCCCTCGACGACGTAACGCACGCCGAGCGCACGCCCGATCTCGCGAATGTCGATGGCGCGGCCACGGAACACGAAGCTCGAATTGCGCGCGATCACGAACAGCCATCGCACCCGGGACAAGGCGGTGATAATGTCCTCCACGACGCCGTCGGCGAAATAATCCTGCTCGCCATCACGGCTCAAATTGTCGAACGGCAGCACCGCGATCGACGGCTTGTCCGGCAGGCCCGGCGCGTCCACCGGTTGCGGGTGGGCAGAGGCCGCTTCGAGACGCGCAGTCTCCTCGAGCGAGGCGACCTCGGTGACATCGGCGACGAAGCGAAAGCCCTTGCGCGTGACGGTGCGGATCAGCCGCTGATCCTGCCCGCTGTCGCCAATCGCCTTGCGCGCCGCATTGATGTGGCTGGTGAGTGTGGATTCAGAGACGATACGGCCCCGCCAGACATGATCGAACAGGTCATCCTTGCTGACCACGCGCCCACGATGTTCGATCAGGTAAGCGAGCAGGTCGAACACGAGCGGGCCGACCGCAATCGCTTGGGAATCGCGCCTGAGTTCGCGGCGGTCGAGATCAAGCGCGTGATCGGCGAACAGGAACTGCATACCGAATTCCTCTGTCACATCCCTGGCATGCGCATCGTGGGAGATGTGGCGCATGCTATCGCGGAGATGGCGGTGCGCTCCCTCTCCCCGTTCCTACGAGGGTTGGGGTGAGGGGCAGACGCTGGCTCAGCGTGCGCCGTTGGAGCTGTACCCCCTCACCCGGATGGCATCTTCGATGCCATCCGACCTCTCCCCGCAAGCGGGGCGAGGTCAACCGAGCGCGCTGCGAGATGTGCGCACATCCTTGGCTTCGTCGACCGCAATTGGACGTCCCGCCAAGGTAAAATCAAGACAAATCCAGGATCGCGGCAAAGCGCACCGTGCAATTTCAGAACATCTTGTGCACGTGATCGCGATGAGGCGCGATCGATTGTCGCAAGGAGAACCATCATGAAGATTGTCATCATCGGAGGTTCCGGCCTGATCGGCAGCAAGCTCGCGAGCTGCTTGCGCGAGCGCGGCCATGACGTGCTCGCGGCATCTCCCAGCACCGGCGTCAACAGCATCACGCGCGAGGGGCTCGCGGAGGCGATGCTTGGCGCCGGCACAGTCGTCGATGTCTCCAACTCGCCGTCCTTCGAGGACAAGCCGGTCATGGAGTTCTTCGACCGCTCCAGCCGCAATCTGCTCGCGGCGAGCAAGGCCGCCGGTGTCTCGCATTATGTCGCGCTATCGATCGTCGGCCTGGAGCGGCTGCCGGACAGCGGCTACCTGCGCGCCAAGCTGGCGCAGGAGACCCTGATCAAGCAGTCCGGCATCCCCTATAGCCTGCTGCGCGCCACCCAGTTCTTCGAGTTCCTCCCCGCCATTGTCGCAGGCGGCACCGAGGGCGACACCATCCGCCTGTCCTCGGCGCAATTCCAGCCGATCGCGTCAGACGACGTCGTCGCGGCGCTGACGGACATCGTGCTGAGCGCGCCGCTGAACGGCACGACCGAGGTCGGAGGCCCTGAGCGCGATGGCATGGACGCGTTCGCGCGGCGCTTCCTTGCCGCGAAGGGCGACCGCCGCGTCGTGATCGGCGATCCTGCAGCGCGCTATTTCGGCGCGATCCTGACCGACGAGTCGCTGACGACAGGACCGGAGGCACGCATCGGCACGATCACCTTGGAGGACTGGCTGAAGCGCACTGCGCAGGCCGCCTGACGGCTCGGAACATTCCAAATCCCTCCACGTTCATCCCGGCAAGGCGCGCCTTCGACACCATCTCGATCTCGCGGCGCGCCTCAAACGGCTTATCGTCGGAGGAGACGGGCATGCTCGCGCCACCAGGTGATCTGTTGCGGGCCGGCTTCGAGATGAAGCTCAACCGGGTGAAGCGCGCCACCCGCTCCTACATGCGTGACCGCACCCGCCAGGCGACGGGGACAGTGACGTCCTACGCCGTTGCGGCCGGCCTGTTTGCGGTGGCGGGCATCTTCCTGATCGCTGCCTGCCTGGTCGGCCTGGATGCGCTATTCCGCTGGGTCGAGCTCAAGTACGGACCGTTTCCAGCCTTCGGCGTGATCGGCGGCATCCTGGTGCTGCTGGCCGCGGCTTGCGCCGGCTTCGCCATGTTCAAGCTGCGGCGGCCGGCACCGAAATTTCCATCCCTCGGCAGCCGGCTACGGGTGGCGATCGCCTCGCCGCTCGTTCGGGAGCCGGCGGCGGACGAGGTTGATCCCGACACCGTTCCGCTGGCGCCATCGTCGTCGCACCGAATCGCTGCGCGCAACCGCAGCGGGGTCAGCGTGCCGGTGGCGTTGAGTGTCGCGGCGCTGCTGCTGGGCTGGGCCGCCGCGCGCCGGCGGCAGCATCGCGGTCACGACAGAGCAATGGCGGATGCAAGGCGCGCCCGGGACGACGGATAGTCTGCCCCCCCGATCGCCGCGGGTGCCGTTCCGATGTATGCAACCGCTCGCGCGGCGCCGGAGATCGAACTGCAAGCGCAACCAGAATGCTGATCTTGAGTCGTCAGCAACATTGAGACATCAAGCCGCGATCTTGCGTCGCAGCCTCAGCACAACCCGTCGGAATTGCGCGCCTCATGTCACCTCATGGAACGTGCGCAAATGACACGAATCACTGGAAATCGTTGAACCATTCCGGCTTTTGAAAGGCGCCTCCTATCCTCGCGAATCACCAACGGTGATAGGATTCGCCACGGTTGGGAGCGTCGCGCAGCATGATTCGTATCTCTACGATTTTCGTCGCCATCTGCATGGTATTGGTCGCAGCATCGCTGGGCCTGATCCTGTATTCGGTCGCAGGGATTTCCGGCTCGGAATCCGCGATCGTGGCGCTCACCGCGCTGACCTTCCTGATCCTCTACAACGCCATATCGATGCGGCTGCGCGACCGTACCGACATCGGCAGCCAGATCGCCGACCTGTCCCGCGGCACCGCAGACCTCGCCCGCCAGGTCGCCGAATTCGGCCGGCGTCTGTCCGCGGTTGAAGGCCGCCTGGTTTCGTCGAATTCGGCCAGCGCCGAGCGGCTGCAGGGCGTCATCGGCGAGATCAATGAGCTCGGCGGGCTGGTGAGGCAGCTCGCTACCTCGGTCGCGCAGCACGAGGACCTTCTCGTGGCGGCGGCGCCCGCGACGAATGCGACGCCGGATCAGGACGCGATCGAGGCCGAGGTCTCGCCGGTGACGAATCTGCGCAACCAGCAGGCCGCGGCGCCGAGCCTCCAGCCGGAGGTGGCTCCGCCTCTGCCCCCGCGGCAGGCCCCCCTGGTGCGGCCGCCGGAGCCGCGGGACCAGATCGCGCCGCGGGCGGCGTCTGCCGCCCCCGCGGCAGCACCGATTCCAGCACCCGCCGCCGCTGCGGTGCCGGCCGTGAGCGAGCCGATCGGCTCGCGCACCCAAGCGCAGGTGCTGGCAGCCGTACGCAGTGCGATCGAGCAGAACCGCATCGACATCTATCTGCAGCCGCTCGTCACCCTGCCTCAGCGCAAGGTGCGCTTCTACGAGGCGGTGACGCGGCTGCGCGACGAGCGCGACCAGATCCTGACCGCGGAGGACTTCATCGGCATCGCCGAGGCCGGCGGCCTGGTGGGGCGGATCGACGGCATGGTGATGCAGCGCTGCGTGCAGGTGTTGCGCCGGCTGATGGTCCGCAACAAAGAGGTCGGCATCTTCTGCAATCTGTCGTCGGCCACGCTCAGCAATCCCGCTGTCTTCGCGCAATGCCTGGATTTCCTGGAGGCGAACCGCGCGCTCGCTTCGTCCTTCGTGATCGAGTTCAAGCAGAGCACCTTGCGCGGCCTCGGGCCGACCGAAACCGAGCACCTCGCAGCGCTGGCGCAGCGCGGCTACCGCTTCTCGATCGATCACGTCACCGATCTGCGCTTCGAGCCGCGCGACCTCGCCGACCGCGGCGTACGCTACATCAAGGTGCCGGCGGCGCTGCTGCTCGATCCCAAGCAGAGCTCGGCGTCGGACATCCACCCGTCGGATCTTTCGGACCTGCTCGGACGCTTCGGCATCGACCTGATCGCCGAGCGGATCGAGGGCGAGCGTTCGGTGGTCGACCTGCTCGATTACGACGTGCGCTTCGGCCAGGGCTTCCTGTTTGCGCCGCCCCGGCCATTGCGGCCGGAGGGTGCATCTGCTACCGGCGGGGCCGCTGCGGGCACAAGCAACGCACAGGACATCAAGCTTCAGGACTCCAATGCCGGCAACCCAGCACCTCAGGTCTCCAGCGCCCCCACGCCGCCGCGCGCGGTCGGCAACGCTGCGCTGGCGCGCCGCATCAGCGGCACGGCCTGAACTGCGATCCGGCGCTGAACCTCGCCCGGCAGGCCACAACCGATGACCGCGCTGCATTTCGTCGAGCGGCTCCGCGATCTCGTTGGCGGCAAGCAGGTCGTGCTCTCCGACATCTGGGGCGTGGTCCATAATGGGCTGGAAGCGTTTCCCGATGCCTGCGAGGCGCTGCATCGCTATCGCAGCGAGGGCGGCACCGTCATCCTGATCACCAACGCGCCGCGGCCGGCCGATTCCGTGCAGCGGCAGCTGCGCAAGCTCGGCGTCGCCGACGACGTCTATAACGCCATCGTCTCCTCCGGCGACCTCACGCGGCACTACGTCGCCGCGCATCCCGGCGGCAAGGTGTTCTGGCTCGGGCCCGAGCGCGACAACTCGATCTATCGCGGCCTGGCGCTGACCATCTCGCCGCTCGAAGAGGCCGACTACATCATCTGCACCGGCCTGTTCGACGACGAGACCGAGACGCCGGATGATTACCGGCCGATGATGCTGCGCGCCCGCGAACGCAAGCTGCCGCTGATCTGCGCCAATCCGGACATCGTGGTCGAGCGTGGCGACCGGCTGATCTACTGCGCCGGTGCCATCGCCGAGCTCTATCGCGAGCTCGGCGGCGAGGTGATCTTCTACGGCAAGCCGCACCAGCCGATCTACGAGCGCGCAATGGAGCTCGCGGCCGCCCATGTCAGCCACCCGATCACGCGCGACAAGGTGCTGGCAATCGGTGATTCCGTCCGCACCGACCTCGCCGGCGCGCACGGCTTCGGCATCGACCTCTTGTTCGTCACCCGCGGCATCCATTCCGAGGAATTCGAAGGCGTCGAGCAGCTCGACCCGGCTTCGGTGAAGGAGCTGTTCGGCCACCCGCCCCGCGCCCTGATGCGCGAGCTGAAGTGGTGATCAAATTGAAAATGCCCGGCCTTTCAGCCGGGCATTTTCAATTTCGCTGCGGCCTAGACGCGTTAAGGCTTAGGCGTCCTGCAGGTCCGGGAACACCGCGTCGATCTTGGTCTTCAAGGTGGCGGCGTTGAACGGCTTGACGATGTAGTTGTTCACGCCGGCCTTCTTGGCGGCGATCACGTTCTCAGTCTTCGACTCCGCCGTGATCATGATGAACGGCGTGGTGGCGAGATTCGGATCGGCGCGGACCTCGCGCAGGAGGTCATAGCCGGTCATCGGCTCCATGTTCCAGTCCGAGATCACCAGGCCGTACTTCTTGGCGCGCATCTTGTTCAGCGCCATCGAGCCGTCGCTGGCGTCGTCGATATTCTCAAAACCGATCTGCTTCAGAAGATTCCGGATGATACGGATCATGGTGCTGTAATCGTCCACGACCAGCACGGACATCGATAGATCAACCGCCATCTTACTCCCCTACACGCGAACACGAACGCGTCGACTGATGACTTCATAATTTTCCACGCAGACGGGCCGTGAGCCCTCCGCCATCCACTGCCAGCACTAGCATCAGCCCTTAAACAGCCCGTTAATCTAACAACGAGCGAATACGGCCAGGACGACAACCAGGAATGAGGAAAGCCGCGCAACTTGACTTCCCCATACCGTCCGCGCCACGGTCCAAACGATGCTGGGCGTCCACCGGGCTCCCAGGCTCCCATCCCCTTGGACTCCCTTTAAAAATGCCTGCCTTCACTGTCATCCGCGACTCGACGCCGCAAGAATCCATCCCCCGGGGCGCCGTCGTTGCGATGGGCAATTTCGATGGCGTTCATCTGGGCCACCGGGCCGTCATCAACGCCGCGCTGGAGATGGGCCGCGCCCATGGCCGCCCCGCGCTGGCGCTGACCTTCGAGCCGCACCCGCGGCGCTTCTTCAGCCCGCACAGTCCCCAGTTCCGGCTGACCGACGAGACGGCCAAGCTGCGGCTGCTGGCCGGAACTGGGCTCGCCGGGGCCATCGTGATGACCTTCGACAAGGCCCGGGCGCAGACCACGGCGCAGGATTTCATTCACCATGATCTGATCGGACGGCTCGGTGTCTCCGGTATCGCGGTCGGCTACGACTTTCACTTTGGCAAGGGCCGGGTCGGCTCGCCGGGCCTTTTGGTCAACGAGGCCCCCCGGCTCGGCATCGAGGTCGACGTGCAGGCTCACGTCGACATCGAGGAGCGGCCGGTCTCCTCGACCGCAATCCGCGAGGCCCTGGCCGAAGGCCAGCTGGATGATGCCACCACCATGCTGGGCGGCCCCTGGTTCGTCACCGGCGCGGTGATCCATGGCGACAAGCGCGGCCGCGATCTCGGCTATCCCACCGCCAATATCCGGCTCGACCGGGATTGCGGGCTCAAGCACGGCATCTACGCGGTTCGGGTGGCGAGGGGCCGCGGCGCGGACCGGGTGCTGGTCGATGGTGTCGCGAGCTTCGGCCGCCGGCCGACATTCGACAACGGTGCCCCGCTGCTGGAGGTGTTCCTGTTCGATTTCAAGGGCGACCTCTATGGCGAGACGCTGGACGTCGCCTTCATCGGCTATATTCGCGAGGAGCTGAAATTCACCGAGATCGACGCCCTGGTGCGTCAGATGAACGACGACAGCCGCCAGGCCCGCGCCCAGTTGGCCGCCAATCCGGACGCATTCCCGAAACTCGGCGAGATCGACTAAATCGGTCTCCGGGCTTTGCGAAATCAGCCCGCGGCTGCTATGGAGAGAACCCCATGTTGACGCGGCGCACCATCGGCATTAGCGGCCCGGCTTCCGCCTGAGCGTTTCTCGCTCGGCGCAAGACCGGGATGTTCTCGTTCGCCAGTCCGCGATCCCTACGCGTTTCGCGCCCCCTTTAGCCAAGCCAGCTAACCAGCCAGATCACGATGTCCGAGAAGCCGCAAAAGTCCGACGCTACAGACTATTCCAAAACCCTGTTCCTGCCGCAGACGGAGTTCCCGATGCGCGCCGGCCTGCCGCAGCGCGAGCCGGAGCTGCTCAAATACTGGAACGAGATCGACCTCTACGGCAAGCTGCGCGAGAACGCCAAAGGCCGGGCGAAATTCGTCCTGCATGACGGCCCGCCCTACGCCAATGGCAACATCCATATCGGGACGGCGCTCAACAAGATCCTCAAGGATCTCGTCACCAAGAGCCAGCAGATGCTCGGGCACGATTCGAACTACGTCCCCGGCTGGGACTGCCATGGCCTGCCGATCGAATGGAAGGTCGAGGAGGAGAATTACCGCAAGAAGGGCAAGAGCAAGCCTGACTTCCGCGACTCCGCCGCGATGGTCGCCTTCCGGAAAGAATGCCGCGCCTACGCCAACCGCTGGCTGGACGTGCAGCGCGAGGAGTTCAAGCGGCTGGGCGTGATCGGCGACTGGGATCACCCCTACGCCACCATGACCTATCCGGCCGAAGCGCAGATCGCCCGCGAGCTGATGAAGTTCGCCGCCAACGGCACGCTCTATCGCGGCTCCAAGCCTGTGATGTGGAGCGTGGTCGAGAAGACCGCGCTCGCCGAAGCCGAGGTCGAATATGAGGACTACACCTCGGATACCGTGTGGGTGAAGTTTCCGGTCACCTCGCCGGCGCATGGCGCGCTTGCGGGTGCATCGGTCGTGATCTGGACCACCACGCCCTGGACCCTGCCCGGCAACCGCGCCATCTCGTTCTCGCCGAAGATCGCCTATGGCCTCTACAAGGTCACCGATGCACCCGCCGACAATTGGGCCAAGGTCGGCGATCTCCTGATCCTGGCGGACGCACTAGCCGAGAGCGTGTTCAAGCAGGCGCGCGTCACGGCCTATGAGAAGGTGCGTGACATCCCCGGCGATACGCTGGACGCGGTCGAATGCGCGCATCCGCTGAGGGGCTTTGCCGGCGGCTATGAGTTCACCGTGCCGCTGCTGCCGGGCGAGCACGTCACCGACGACGCCGGCACCGGCTTCGTGCACACTGCGCCCGGCCACGGCCGCGAGGACTTCGACGTCTGGATGGCGCATGCCCGCGAGCTGGAGAGCCGCGGCATCAACATCACGATCCCCTACACGGTCGACGAGAACGGCGCCTTCACGGACCACGCGCCGGGCTTTGTCGGCAAGCGCGTGCTCAACGACAAGGGCGAGAAGGGCGATGCCAATGAGGCTGTGATCAAGGCGCTGGTCGAGAAAGGCATGCTGCTCGCGCGCGGCCGGCTCAAGCATCAATATCCGCATTCCTGGCGCTCCAAGAAGCCGGTGATCTTCCGCAACACGCCGCAGTGGTTCATCGCGATGGATAAGGACATTGCTGATGGCGGCAAAGCCAAGTCCGGCGATACGCTGCGCGCCCGCGCGCTCCAGGCCATCGCGGTGACGCAATGGGTGCCGGCATCAGGCGAGAATCGCATCACCGGCATGATCGAGGCCCGGCCGGACTGGGTAATCTCGCGCCAGCGCGCCTGGGGCGTGCCGATCGCCGTGTTCGTGCGCGAGACAGGCGACGGCTCCGCCGAGATCCTGCAGGACGAGGCCGTCAACAAGCGCATTGCCGACGCCTTCGAGCAGGAAGGCGCCGACGCCTGGTATGCCGAAGGCGCACGCGAGCGTTTCCTAGGCTCCCTCGCCAATGAGAGCTGGAAGAAGGTCGACGACATCCTCGACGTCTGGTTCGATTCCGGCTCGACGCACGCGTTCGTGCTGGACGATCCCGTGCACTTCCCCGGTCTCGCTGGCATCAAGCGCAAGGTCGATGGCGGCCGGGACACCGTGATGTATCTGGAAGGCTCGGACCAGCATCGCGGCTGGTTTCACTCCTCGCTGCTGGAGAGCTGCGGCACGCGCGGCCGCGCGCCGTATGACGTCGTGCTGACGCACGGCTTCACCCAGGACGAGCACGGCCGCAAGATGTCGAAATCGCTCGGCAACACCATCGAGCCGCAGGCCGTGATCAAGGAGTCGGGCGCAGACATCCTGCGGCTGTGGGTTGCCGCCTGCGACTACACGGACGACCAGCGCATCGGCCCGGAGATCATCAAGAACACCATCGAGACCTATCGCAAGCTGCGCAACACCGTCCGCTGGATGCTCGGCACGCTGCACCACTTCAAGCGCAGCGAAGCCGTGGCTCACGCCGATATGCCGGAGCTGGAGCGGCTGATGCTGCATCAGCTGAGCCAGCAGGCCGAGATCGTGCGCCGCGCCTATGCCGCGTTCGACTACAAGACGGTGGTCGCTTCGCTCGCTGCCTTCATGAATTCGGAGCTGTCGGCGTTCTATTTCGACATCCGCAAGGACACGCTGTATTGCGATCCGCCGTCCTCGGTGGCGCGCAAGGCGGCGCTGACCACCATCGACCTGATCTGCGATGCGATCCTGAAGTGGCTGGCGCCGGTGCTCTCCTTCACCTGCGACGAGGCGTGGCGGATGTATCGTCCGGACGCCGCGCCGTCGGTGCATCTGACGTTGTTCCCGGACACGATGGAGCAATATCGCGACGCCGCCCTGGCGGCGAAGTGGGAGACGATCCGGGACGTCAGACGTGTCGTCACCGGCGCGCTGGAGCTCGAGCGCGCGGCCAAGAACATCGGCTCCTCGCTCGAGGCCTCGCCGATCATCTATGTCGCCGATCGCGCGCTGCTCGGCACCTTGTTCGATGTCGACCTCGCCGAGGTCTGCATCACCTCGAACTACGAGGTGCGCGAGGACGACGCACCAGCAAGTGCGTTCCGCCTGGACAGCGTGCCGAGTGTCGCCGTCGTGGTCGAGAAGGCGGTCGGCACCAAATGCGCCCGCTCCTGGAAGATCCTCCCGACCGTCGGCGAGGACAAGGACTATCCCGACGTCTCCCCGCGCGATGCCCAGGCGCTGCGCGAATGGAAGGCGCTGGGAGTAAGTGTGTAGTCGTGGCGCGCTCGCTGCTACAAACTCCGCTGTCGTCCCCGCGAAAGCGGGGACCCATAACCACCTGCGGTTCTCGTAGACAAAGGAAGATGACCCGCAGCTTTTCCACCGATTGTTATCACGCGGTATGGGTCCCGGCGTTCGCCGGGACGACAGCTGCGGTTGCCGCGAGCATCTCCGCATGACCGCCAGCTTCGCGCCAGTACGATCGCCCCAAACTCCGCCGTCGTCCCTGCGAAAGCAGGGACCCATAACCACCGGCGCCGCTTGTGAGCGAAGAAAGATGATCCAAAGTCTTTCAAATAAAGACGGCCGCGACGTATGGGTCCCCGCTTTCGCGGGGACGACGGCTTTTGCTGCAGCACCCAGCTTGCTCTCAACAAGCAGCCCCCAATGACCGCCCCCCTCCGCTCCGGCCTGATCGCCGCCGTCGTCACGCTGATCCTCGACCAGGCATCCAAGCTCTGGCTGCTCAACATCTTCGACATCGCCCATCGCGCGCCGGTGCACGTGACGCCGTTCTTCGATCTCGTGCTGGCCTGGAACATCGGCATCAGCTTCGGCTGGCTGCAGAACGACAGCCAGATGGCCCAGCTCAGCCTGATGGCGATCAAGGCCATCGCCGTGGTGCTGCTCGCGATCTGGATGGCCCGCTCACAGACCGTACTGGCGACGGTCGCGCTCGGCATGATCATCGGCGGCGCGATCGGCAACGCCATCGACCGCCTCGCCTATGGCGCGGTGGTCGATTTCGCGCTGTTCCACATCGAGATCGGTGGGCAGAGCTACAATTGGTATGTGTTCAACATCGCGGACGTAGCCATCGTTGCCGGCGTGGCAGCCCTGCTGTATGATTCCTTCATTGGGGTACCCGCCGCAAAAGCGCCCTGATCCCGGTCGATACGACCTCGGTGATGCTAGGTCCAAAGCTTGCGAAGGGCCGACAAAGGGCTGAAAGCCCTCATGATTTTGATTTTTTCCATCAGCGGGCTATCTTTTCGGAAGTCCGGGACTGGACCGGTGAGGACAGGACAATCATGCGCAAAATCGACGTCGGCGGCTGGATGATGACGGGTTCTTCGAGGGCGATCGCGCGCACGGCGCGGCTCTCCGCCATTGCCCTTGGGATCGGCCTCTTGCTGGCATCCGGCGTTGCACGGGCCCAGGAGGATGATCAGGAGGACGACAAGACCTTCGAAGAGAAGATCATCGATAACATCATGCGCGGCATGGGGGCGACCAACATGGAAACCCCGAGCATCGAGTATCGCGAGCGTTCGCCCCTGGTCGTGCCGCCGAAGCTGGACCTGCCGCCCCCGTCGTCCGCGGCGCAGGCCGCCGCACCGAACTGGCCGAAGGACCCCGACGTGCAGCGCCGTGAGGCCGCGGCCGCGGCCCGGAAAAAAGAGAACAAGGACCCCGTCGAGGCGGCACGGCCGCTGACGCCCGCGGAGATGAAGGTCGGCAAGACCGCCAAGGCCAAGGCAACGGAACCGGTGCAGCCGGGCGTCACCAACAGCCCGATGCTGAGCCCCTCGCAACTCGGCTTCAAGGGCGGGCTGTTCGGCATGTTCAAGGGCAATGACAGCGAGAGCAAGCAGTTCACCTCCGAACCCGACCGGGAAACGCTGACCCAGCCGCCGGCCGGCTACCAGACGCCATCGCCGAACTACGCCTATGGCACCGGTCCGAAGGAGTCGCTGACCGCGAAGCAGTTCGACATCATGTCGGGCAAGGAAAAGTAACGCCGATTAAATATCGGCAACGATCCGCAACTGCCCGAATTGTGTGTTAACGATTTTGTCCGTCGTCTCGCGTCAGGAGTCTGTCTCCGCTTTGTGACGTAAGGACCCGTTGCGCGCGGTATAGGATGCCGGCGCTGTTCCCCGCTCGTTTGCCGGGACCTTTTACAAGGATCATGATGTCCTCTTTTCGGTTCGTCTCAGTCCTCGCCACCCTTCTATTCCTCGTCGCCCCTGTCGGCACGCCCGCGCAGACGACGTTCGCCTCCGAGCCCCCGGCCAGCTTCACGCTGCCGAACGGCATGCAGGTCGTGGTGATCCAGGATCACCGCACGCCGGTCGTCACCCAGATGATCTGGTACAAGGTCGGCTCTGCCGACGAGACGCCCGGCAGGTCCGGGCTCGCGCATTTCCTCGAGCACCTGATGTTCAAGGGCACGAACAAGCATCCGGCGGGCGAATTCTCGCAGACCGTGCTGAAGATCGGCGGCAACGAGAACGCCTTCACCTCGGTCGACTACACCGGCTACTTCCAGCGCGTGCCGCGCGACCAGCTCGGTAGAATGATGGAGTTCGAGGCCGACCGCATGACCGGCCTGGTGCTGAAGGACGAGAATGTGCTGCCGGAGCGGGATGTCGTGCTCGAAGAGTACAACATGCGCATCGCCAACAATCCGGAGGCGCGGCTCAGCGAGCAGATCATGGCCGCGCTCTACCTCAACCATCCCTACGGCCGCCCGATCATCGGCTGGCATCACGAGATCGAGAAGCTCACGCGCGAGGATGCGCTGGCCTTCTACAAGCGCTTCTACGCGCCGAACAACGCGATCCTGGTGATCGCGGGCGACACCGACGTGAACGAGATCCGCCCGATGGTCGAGCAGACCTATGGCAAGGTTCCCGCGCAGCCCGAGATCCCGGTCCGCCGCATCCGTCCGCAGGAGCCCGAGCCGGTCTCGCCGCGCACCGTGACGCTGGCCGATCCGCATGTCGAGCAGCCCTCGATGCGGCGCACCTATCTGGTGCCGTCCGCCACCACGGCGGCGCCGGGTGAATCCGCCGCGCTCGATGTGCTGGCGCAGCTGATGGGCGCCGGGAGCAACTCCTATCTGTATCGTGCGCTGGTGGTCGACAAGTCGCTCGCGGTCAGCGCCAACGCCTCCTATCAGGGCACCTCGCTCGATCCGACCCAGTTCTCGATCGGAGTTTCGCCGAAGCCGGGCGTCGAGTTCGCGCAGGTCGAAGCAGTCGTGGACAGCGTGATCGCCGAGATCGCGCAGAACCCGGTACCGGCCTCCGATCTCGAACGCGTCAAGACCCAGCTCGTCGCCGAGGCGATCTACGCCCAGGACAACCAGGCCACCATGGCGCGGTGGTATGGCGGGGGCCTCACGACTGGTCTCAGCATCGAGGACATCAGGAGCTGGCCCGACCGCATCCGTGCCGTTACCGCCGACCAGGTGCGCGCAGCCGCGCAGAAGTGGCTGGACAAGAAGCGCTCGGTCACCGGCTATCTCATCAAGGACAATTCCGCCAAGCGCGAGGAGAAGCGGTCGTGAATCATATCAGCATTGTCGCGCGCCGCATCGCCTGCGTCGCCGCCGTCAGCCTCGCCGCGCTTGCGGCTTCGCCGGCCGCCCATGCCGCGGCCAAGATCCAGCATCTGACCTCGCCCGGCGGCATCGAGGCGTGGTTCGTGCAGGATTCGACCGTGCCGCTGATCGCGATGGAATATGCCTTCGGCGGCGGCGCCACGCAGGATCCACCGGGCAAGCCGGGTGTCGGCAATCTCGTTGCCGATCTGCTCGACGAGGGCTCCGGCGACCTCGACTCCAAGACCTTCCATGAGCGGCTCGACCGCCGCGCCATCGAGCTCAGCTTCCAGGTTGCGCGCGACCAGTTCCGCGGCTCGCTGCGGATGCTGCGCGACAACAAGGACGAAGCCTTCGACCTGTTGCACATGGCGCTGACCTCGCCGCATTTCGACAGTGTCGATGTCGAGCGCATCCGCTCGCAGGTGATGTCGGGGCTGCGGCGCGACACCACCAATCCGGGCGCGCTGGCGGGGCGCAAATTTCTCGAGCTCGCCTATGGCGACCATCCCTACGGCCGGCCGTCCAACGGCACGCTGGAGAGTGTCCCGACCATCACGGTCGACGACCTCAAGGACTACGTACGCCACGTGCTGGCCAAGGATACGCTGAAGGTTGCCGTAGTCGGCGATGTCGATCCTGCCACGCTCGGCAAGCTGCTCGACAAGACCTTTGGCGACCTGCCCGCGAAGGCAAGTCTGACCCCGGTGCCGGACGTGGTGGCGGCCAAGCCGCCGCAGCAGGTTCTGGTCAATCTGGACGTGCCGCAGACCGTCATCACCTTCGGCGGCCCCGGCATCAGGCGCCACGATCCGAACTTCATGGCCGCCTATGTCGTGAACCACATCATCGGTGGCGGCGGCTTGTCGTCCCGGCTCTACAAGGAAGTTCGCGAGAAGCGCGGGCTCGCCTATTCGGTCTATGACGCGCTGTTGTGGATGGATCATTCGGCGCTGTTCATCGGCAACACCGGCACCCGAGCCGACCGGGCCGGCGAGACCATCGCGGCCGTCGAGAAAGAGATCAAGCGCATGGCCGAGCAAGGCCCGACCCAGCAGGAGCTGGACGAGGCCAAGTCTTACATCAACGGCTCGCAGATGCTGGCGCTCGACACCTCCTCGAAGCTCGCACAGGCCTTGCTGCAATATCAGCTCGACAAGATGCCGATCGACTACATCGAAAAGCGCGCCGAGATCGTCAATGCCGTGACGCTCGACCAGGCCAAGCAGGCGGCCAGGCAACTCTGGAGCCAGGGCCTCCTGACTGTCGTCGTCGGCCGCACGCCGACCACCGTCGCCCAGCCGGCCACCGCCACGGCGCCGGCCGTGAAGGCGGATTGATCCAGAGCCACCCGCCTGCGGGCGACACTTTGAAAGCTCATAAGAAGGCGCGGCAAAGCCGCGCCTTTTGCGAACCATAAGAT
The DNA here is from genome assembly GCF_045571465.1 of Bradyrhizobium sp. STM 3557. Taxonomy (NCBI): domain Bacteria; kingdom Pseudomonadati; phylum Pseudomonadota; class Alphaproteobacteria; order Hyphomicrobiales; family Nitrobacteraceae; genus Bradyrhizobium; species Bradyrhizobium sp. STM 3557. The sequence continues at coordinate 2,156,545 of NZ_CP120697.1, read as the reverse complement.
TCCATCAAGTCTAGCTGATCTGTCCCGCCAGCACCTTCGAGACGAAGCGTGCGGTTGCTTCCCCGAGCTCCTGCGGCGCCTCCTCCTGCAGGAAATGCGATCCGTTGACCAAGACGGTCTGTTGATTGGGCCAGGCGCGGCAGAACTCGCGCTGTGCGCCGATCAGGAAGCCTGCGGGCTCGGCATCGATGAAGAGCTTTGGGATCTTACTCGACGACAGCCATTTGGCATAGGCGTCGACAATGGCGACCACGTCGGCAGGTTCGCCCGCAATCGGAAGATCCCTTGTCCAGCTCAACATCGGCTGCCGACTCGGTCCGGGAGTGCGGAAGTAACGGCGGTAGACCTCGATTGCCTCCGGCGCGATGTGGCGCAGCGGCAATAGATATTCGATGAACAGGTTCTTCTGCAGGATCAGGTCTTCGCCTTTGTCGCTGCGTTGCGCCTGGAAGAACGCCCGCGTCGCATCGGGCCATTCGTCCCAGGAGTGGAATGGACGAACGATACCTTCCATGTAGGCGATCGCCTTGACGCGCTCGGGGTGACGGCGCGCCCAATCGAAACCGAGCGCCGATCCCCAATCATGCACCACCAGGATGACGTTCCTGTCGAGTCCGAGCGCCTCGAACCAGGCGTCGAGATAGCGCCGATGATCGACGAAACGATAGGCGCCGTTGGGCGCCGCCCCTGAATTGCCCATCCCGACATAATCGGGGGCGAGGCAGCGGCCGTAGGGCAGGAGATGGGGAATGATGTTGCGCCACAGATAGGACGGCGTCGGGTTGCCGTGCAGGAACACAATCCGGTCGCCGGTGCCGACGTCGACATAGGCCATCGTGGTGTCGAGCACCGGAAGATATTTCCGATAGGAGATTTCTTCGGTCGAGATCGGGGGATGGTTGACGTGCAGCATGGAAAACTCCGTTGGCTGTCGCTGATGGCGGCGTGCTGGAGAGACCCCCGCATGCAGGACCCGGTCGGCGAGAGACATTGCGTTGCGCCTCGAGTGACTGCATCCTTTCAACACGTGTAAAAGGTTAATACTGGTGTTCTTGCTGTCAACCAGCAAAACGGATTAAATGGTGTGTCACAGGAGCTGACCCATTTCGAAAGACTCGCGCAAGTTCCAGGTGCCGGACGCGTTGGCCAATCTCTACGATTTCGCCAACACGTTAGACCTGCGTCACTTCGTGCATCATGGCGTCCAACACCAGCAGGCGGACGCCCTCGGCGATCCCTCGGCGCTCGGCGATTGGCTAAGCGCGCGTCGCCTGAGTGAGCGCGGCGCAATTCCCTCCCAAAAGGCATTCGAAGCTGCGCTTCGGCTCCGCAGCGCGATCCGTGATTATCTCAAATGCGATCCCGCGGAGCGCCGAAGCAAGCCGGCAATCCTCGATCCGCTCGACAAGGCGCTTCGATCCTTCCCGCTTCGGGTGAGCGCATCTGGCAAGGACGGGCTGAGACTTCAGCGCGCGGATACCGAGACCGAGGCACAGCCCGGCCTTTCGGCGATTGTCGCAGAGCTCTACGATAGTGCCTCGAACGGCACGCTCGACCGGCTGAAAATGTGCGCGGCGGAAGAATGTCAGCGGGTGTTTTATGATCGCTCCAAGCCGGGCACCCGGCGTTGGTGCCAGTCGACGCTTTGTGGCAACCGGATGAAGACACGCACCTACCGCGAGCGGCAGAAGCACGGTGGCCGGTGACGCCCGGAGAACTGTCGGACTGGTCCGGATGGGAGAAGAGGAGTCCAACACGGGTCGTGATCGCCCCCGCTCCCTAAATCAGACGCAAAAACTCAGCGCGGAAAGACCGATTTCGCAAGCGCCTTCAAGCTGATTTGCCCTGTCCAGCCCTCGCGCAAAAAATAAATCTCTTTCTTTTTTTCAGAAATAATGATTGTCTGTCGCCATCCCGCCTCGTTTAGAGGGGCGTTGCGCGCGATCGTCACGACACGTGAGGCGGGGATGCGGTGGACGTAAGGTGTCGCAGCATGCTTCTTTCTTGCGTGCGGACGAACGGCGCATCACGGACGTGAAATCGTGTGGTCCTGGCATCCCGGTGCTGATGCCCAGCGCAATGCGCCTCGCGCGTTGACGCGATACGGGGACAAACAAGCCGGTCCCCGGGGAGAGCGCGTATAAGCGTTAAAACCATCGCGCAGGGAATGCCGGATGTTCGGCTGACCTGTGGTGACTGCCGCCTGCTTTCTTGTTGCAGGCGGGCCATGGGTGCGGCCAGCGCCCGGCATTCCCTGCGCCCTCTCGCTCTTCGAGGGCCATGTCGATCGCAAGACTCGGGCGTGATCCGCCGCGGGAATGCGAGATCATGTCGAATGCTGTTTGAGATGTAAATCTGGATGCGACCCGCAAGGGCCGCCCTGCGAACTTCGTCATTGCGAGGAGCCGAAGGCGACGAAGCAATCCAGACTTGCTTTTTGATTCTGGATTGCTTCGCTTCGCTCGCAATGACGGAGGGAGCGAGGAACATTGTCGGGCGATCTTGGCAAAGCAGACCATGCATAAACCCGCTATGGTGCGCTCAGAATCCCTTCTGTTTGTGGTGCTCCCATGCTGCGGATCTCCCGCGACCTTACGATCGACGAGAACGATGTCGAGATCTCCTTTGTCCGCGCCTCCGGCCCTGGTGGGCAGAACGTCAACAAGCTCTCCACCTCGGCGCAGCTCCGCTTCGACGCCAGCCGGCTGGCCTTGCCCGAGGACGCCGCAGAGCGGTTGGCGCGGCTCGCCGGCCAGCGCATGACCAAGAACGGCGTGATCGTGATCCAGGCTGAGCGCTTCCGCACCCAGGAGCGCAACCGCGCTGACGCGATCGAGCGCCTGGTCACCTTGCTGCGCGAGGCCATGGTGCGGCCGAAACCGCGTCGCCCGACGCGGCCGACGCTCGGTTCCAAGCAGCGCCGGCTCGAAGGCAAGAAGCGCCGCGGCGACATCAAGGCCGGACGTGGGGCGCGGCGGTTTGATGATTAGGAAGGTAAGATCGATCCATTGACTAGATCGAGCTAGCGCGGCAGTGAAAATCCACCTCTCCCGCTTGCGGGTGGGGGAAGTCTATCAACACGGGCAGTATGCGTCGTCGCGCCCCCACCCCAACCCTCCCCCGCAAGCGGGAGAGGGAGCCCACCGCCTGCTGCGCAATAGCTCGCGATCAACAACCTCTCCTCGCAACGCCTTTTGTTCCTCCCTGAAACAGCCCGCTACTACCACCGCGGATTTGCTGCGACCTAGTCTCATGCGAAACGACGGGAGGGACGATGTCGGGGAGACCTGCAGCGGGACGACGCGGATTTGCGCTCGCGCTTGGGTGTTGCGGCGCGATGCTGCTCGCACACAGCGCTTTGGCGCAGATGCCCCTGCCCTCGCCCAAACCTGTCGATGGCGCGACGCTGTTCAAGCAGCAGTGCGGCACCTGCCACACCACGACGCTGTCCGAGCCGATACGGCAGGGCCCGCCGCTCAATGGCATCGTCGGCCGGCGCGCCGGCGGGTTCGAAAAATTCCACTACTCGCCCGGCTTCGCCAAGGCGGATTTCAGCTGGGACGACGCCAGGCTCGATGCCTGGCTGACCAATCCGCAAGAGGTGATCCCCGGCGCCGTGATGGCCTACCGGCAGGCCAAGCCGGAAGTTCGCACGGCGATCATCACGTATTTGAAGGAGTTACATTGAATGGCAAAACCCGTTCACTCCATGATCCGCGTGCGCGACGAAGCCAAGGCGCTCGACTTCTACAAGCGCGCCTTCGGCCTTGAAATCACCGATCACCTCAAGTTCGATGATTTCGCGCTGATCTATCTGCGCCACCCGTCCTCTCCGTTCGAGGTCGAGCTGACCGTCAATTACGATCGCAAGGAGCCCTACACGCTGGGCGACGGCTACGGCCATCTCGCCGTCGTCGTGGACGATCTCGATGCTGAGCATGCGCGCTTTACGCGCGAGCAGCTCTCGCCCGGACCCTTGCGCGATTTCAAGCATAACGGCGCGACGCTGGCGCGCTTCTTCTTCGTCTCCGATCCCGACGGCTACAAGATTGAGGTGATCCAACGCGGCGGCCGCTTCGGGTGAGGCTTTCAAAACAAATACGAACAACACATCAAATGGAGGAATGCCATGAGAGAAGTCGATCCACGCAACAAATATGACCGCCGCGTTTTCCTGAAGGGCGCGGCAGCCACGGTGCCGGCCGTCGCAGTCGCCAGCTCGACCGGGCTTGGCATCGGCGACGCCTGGGCCGAGGATGCGAAGGCCCTGTCGCCGGCGACGTTGAAGACGCTGGTCAAGGTCGCGCGCGACATCTACCCGCACGATATGCTTGTCGACCGCTACTACATCGCCGCGGTCAAGCCATGGGACGGCAAGGCCGCGGAAGACCCAGCGGTCAAGGCCATGATCAATGACGGCATTGCCCGGCTCGATTCTGATGCGCGCGACCGCCACCAGGTGCCCTATATCGAGGTGCCCTGGGAGACCGATCGCGTCGCGCTGCTGCACGGCATCGAGGAGACCAAATTCTTCAAGACCATCCGCGGCGACCTCGTGGTGTCGCTCTATAACCAGAAAGAGGTGTGGCCGAAATTCGGCTATGAGGGCTCCTCCGCGGAGCATGGCGGCTACATCAACCGCGGCTTTTCCGACATCGACTGGCTGCCGAAAGCCTGACGCACAACAACGAACAAGGATGCGGAGGAGACAATGGCAAAATTCGATCTGAACGATTCGGGCGTGGTCGTGATCATCGGCTCCGGTGCCGGCGGTGGCACGCTCGGCAACGAGCTCGCACAGAAGGGCATCAAGGTCGTGATCCTCGAGGCCGGCGACCGCTACGAGATTCCCGACTTCATCAACGACGAATGGGACAGTTTTACCCAGCTCGCCTGGAAGGACATGCGCACGACGTCAGGCACCTGGCGCGTCCACCACGATTTCCCCAATCTGCCGGCCTGGATCGTCAAGGCCGTCGGCGGCTCGACCGTACACTGGGCCGGCGCCTCGCTGCGCTTCGACGAGCACGAATTCAAGGCACGCACCACTTATGGCGCGGTGCCGGGCACGAGCCTGATGGACTGGCCGATCACGCTCGCCGAGATGGAGCCCTGGTACGCCAAGGCCGAGAACAAGATGGGTGTGACGCGCACCAACGGCATCCCCGGGCTGCCCGGCAACAATAATTTCAAAGTGATGGAAGCCGGCGCCAAACGGCTCGGCTACAAGACCGTGCACACCGGCAACATGGCGATCAACTCCGAGCCGCGCGATGGCCGCGGCGCGTGCCAGCAGATCGGCTTCTGTTTCCAGGGCTGCAAGTCCGGCGCCAAATGGTCGACGCTCTACACCGAGATCCCGAAGGGCGAGGCCACCGGCAATCTGGAAGTGCGGCCGAACAGCATGGCGATCAAGATCGAGCACGACGCTTCGGGCAAGGTCACCGGCGTGGTCTATGCCGACGGCAATGGCGCGATGCAATTGCAGAAGGCGCGCGTGGTCGCGGTCGCCGGCAACTCGATCGAGAGCCCGCGGCTGTTGCTCAACAGCGCCTCGAACATGTTCCCGGACGGGCTCGCCAACTCGTCCGGCCAGGTCGGCCGCAACTACATGCGGCACATGACGGGCAGCGTCTATGCGAGTTTCGAGCAGCCGGTGCACATGTATCGCGGCACCACGATGGCCGGCATCATCCGCGACGAAGCGGCACACAACCCGAAGCGCGGCTTCGTCGGCGGCTACGAGATGGAGACGCTGTCGCTCGGCCTGCCTTTCATGGCCGCGTTCCTCAATCCCGGCGCGTGGGGGCGCAACTTCACCGCCGCGATGGAAACCTATCCGCGCATGGCCGGCATGTGGCTGGTCGGCGAGGACATGCCGCAGGAGACCAACCACATCACGCTCGACCCGGCCGCCAAGGACAAGTTCGGCATGCCGGTGGCCTCAGTGCATTTCGACGACCACCCGAACGACGTCGCGATGCGCGCGCATGCCTACAAGCAGGGCGCGGCGGTCTATGAGGCGGTCGGCGCCACCGTGACCTATCCGACCACGCCCTATCCCTCGACGCACAATCTCGGCACCAACCGCATGAGCGAGAAGCCGAAGGACGGGGTCGTCAACAAATACGGCCAGACCCATGACATCAAGAACCTGTTCATCTCCGATGGCAGCCAATTCACCACCGGAGCCGCCTGCAATCCGACGCTGACCATCGTCTCGCTCGCAATTCGCCAAGCCGACACCATCGCCGGCATGATGCAGAAGAAGGAGATTTGATTGACGAAGCTGCGGCTGGCTCGCACCTCCCCCGCTTGCGGGGGAGGGACGCACTGCCGCAGGAATGGTCTGCTCGCCGCTACTCCGCCGCGTCCAGGATCGCAGCCGGGCCGTCGCTGAACGTCGGCACAGCCGCGCTCTTGGCGCGATAGATCAAACAGGAGCAGCGCAACAGTGAGGCGAAGTTCTTCACCTCGCCATGATGGTCGAGCACCTCATGATAGAGCGTGGTGAGGAACTTTGGCAGGCTCATGCCCTGCTTGGCCGCGATCTCCTCGAGCGTGTCCCAGAACGACAGCTCCAGCCGGATCGAGGTGCAGTGACCACCGATCCGCAAAGAGCGGGTCTGCGATTCATAATCGCGCTGAGGCTGGTGTGCGAACAGCTGGCACATGGGTTCCCTCCCGGCAGGGTCACGTTTTTAGAAAGGTTATACCCGGCGGCAGACCCTCACAATGGCGTTGGACAACCCGCCGATTCGCAGCTGCGGGCCGTGAAAACCGGTGCTCGCGACGCCATAATCGGAGTGAGCAGCGAGGCAGAATTCGCTGCATCCATTTACCGCCGCAGCGTCTACACTGGATGCTGTTTCCGAATCGTGCGCCCCGAGCCGCCATGCCCGTCCGCCAGCTTCCCGAACAGGTCGTCAACCGCATCGCCGCCGGCGAGGTGGTCGAACGTCCCGCCAGCGTGGTCAAGGAGCTGGTGGAGAACGCGATCGATGCCGGCGCCAGCCGGGTCAACATTTTCACCGACGGCGGCGGCCGGCGGAAGATCGCCATATCAGACGATGGCGCTGGCATGACGGCCGCCGATCTTGCGCTCGCGGTGGAGCGCCACGCCACCTCGAAGCTCGACGACGAGGACCTGCTGGAGATCAGAACGCTCGGCTTCCGCGGCGAGGCGCTGCCCTCGATCGGCTCGGTGGCGCGGTTGTCCATCACCACGCGCCACAAGAGCGAGCCGCATGCCTGGACGCTGTCGGTCGACGGCGGCGTCAAATCATCCGTCGTGCCGGCGGCGCTGAACCACGGCACCCGCGTCGAGGTCGCCGACCTCTTCCACGCGACGCCGGCGCGGCTGAAATTCCTCAAGACCGACCGCACCGAGGCCGAAGCGATCCGCGAGGTGGTGCGGCGGCTGGCGATGGCGCGGCCGGATATCGCCTTCACGCTCGCCGGCGAGGAGCGCGCGCCGGTGACCTGGGCCGCGGCGCTGCCGGGCGCGCCCGGCCAGCTGACCCGGCTCGGCGACATCTTGGGTGCGGACTTCCGCGCACACGCCATCGATGTCCGTAGCGAGCGCGATGGTGTGATCATCGAGGGCTTTGCCGCCGCGCCGGCGCTGACCCGCGCCAACGCGCTCGGGCAATATCTGTTCGTCAACGGCCGCCCGGTGCGCGACAAGCTGATCCTGGGCGCGGTGCGCGCCGCCTATGCCGACTACCTGCCGCGCGACCGTCACCCGGTGGTGGCGCTGTTCGTGACGCTCGATCCGCGCGAGGTCGACGCCAATGTGCACCCCGCAAAGACCGAGGTGCGCTTCCGCAATGCCGGGCTGGTCCGTGCGCTGGTCGTGCATGCGCTGAAAGAGGGATTGGCGCGCGAGGGCCGGCGCACCGTGGCCAATGATGGCGGCGCCACCATCGCCGCGTTCCGCCCGGCCATGACCCCGCCGCGGCCACATCTTGGTGCTGCGAACTGGGACTGGCGGCGCTCGCCGTCATTCCCGGTCAGCCCGATGCCGATATTCGAAGGCACTGCGGCGCCCGCGTTTGCCGAACAGACGCAGGCCGCGTTCGATGTCGGCACGCCGACTGCGGATGTGCGGCTGCACGAGCAGCCGGCGCCGTCAGACCTGCTCGATCGTCCGCTGGGCGCGGCGCGCACGCAGATCCACGACACCTACATCGTGTCGCAGACCCGCGACGGCCTCGTCATCGTCGACCAGCATGCCGCGCATGAGCGCATCGTCTATGAGCGGCTGAAGGCTTCGCTCGCCGCGCATGGCGTGCAGCGGCAGATCCTCTTGATCCCCGAGATCGTCGAGCTTGATGACGCGACCGTCGAGGCGCTGCTGGCGCGCGCCGAGGAGCTGGCGACGTTCGGCCTCGCGATCGAATCCTTCGGTCCCGGGGCCGTCGCGGTGCGCGAGACCCCGTCGCTGCTCGGCAAGATCAATGCGGCGGCGCTCTTACGCGATCTCGCCGAGCACATGGAGGAATGGGGCGAGGCGCTACCGCTGGAGCGCAAGCTGATGCATGTCGCCGCCACCATGGCCTGCCACGGCTCGGTGCGCGCCGGCCGCCGCCTCAAGCCGGAGGAGATGAACGCGCTCCTGCGCGAAATGGAGGACACGCCCAATTCCGGCCAGTGCAATCATGGCCGGCCGACCTATGTCGAGCTGAAGCTCGCGGATGTAGAGAAGCTGTTCGGCCGGAGGTGAGACGGCGAGAGCGGAGCTCGCGCCACAACAAAGGTGTCGTCCCGGCGAACGCCGGGACCCATACGCCGCGGCAGTCATGAGTCCGCAGGCGAAATAACAAGCAGATCGCGTACCAACGTGATCCTGTGGTTATGGGTCCCGGCTCAAAGGCCGGGACGACGGCGTGCTTGTGGTTCAAGCTCGCAAGAACACAAATTCCGTGTCGTCATAGGCACGGCGTTCCAGCTCCGTGAAACCCTCGGGCGCCTTGAACGCGGCGGCGGTCGCCTCCTCGACGACGAGCAGCGCCGATGGGACGAGCCAGCTGCCGTCACGCAGCGAGACGAGCGCCTTCTCGGCGAAGCCCCGCCCATAAGGCGGATCGGCAAACACCAGCGAGAACGGCTCGACCGGATGCGCCGGGCCTAAGTTGGTAGCATCGCGGCGATAGACCTTGGTGACGCCGCCCAGGCCGAGCGCCTCGACATTGTTGCGCAGCAGCGCCCGCGCCTCGGCGCCATTGTCGACGAACAGCGTGAACGCCGCGCCGCGCGACACGGCTTCGATGCCGAGCGCGCCGGTGCCGGCAAAGAGGTCCAGCACCCGCGCACCCTCGATCGGATTGTCGTAAGCGTGGAGGAGGATGTTGAACAACGACTCGCGCAGCCGATCCTGTGTCGGCCGGATCTCGCGCGAGCTAGGCGATGCGATGTTGCGCCCCCTCAGCCGCCCGCCGACGACGCGCATTACGCAACTCTCGCCACACGATCGGTGAGCCCTCCTCCCCCTTGCGGGGAGGGGTCGGGGGTGGGGGTGCCACAAAGAATAACCTCTCGTGCGGTACCCCCCTCCCCGACCCTCCCCCGCAAGGGGGGAGGGAGCGCAGGGAGCCTTTGCTGAGCTGGGATGACGAGGTGACGCACGACGTCGAACCTAACTACTTACTCATCGCGCGGCGCGAGGTCGCGCTTGCCGTGATAGCCGCGCTTGGGCCGCCGCGGCGGGCCGGGAAAGCGTGCTTCCGCCTCGTGACGGGCGCGAGCCTCCTCGCTGCCGGTCCGCTGCACCAGCACGCGGCGTCCCTTGCGGTCGGCCACGACCTCGCGCTTCGGCTTGGGCTTGGGAGCCGGCAATTGCTCACGCCCCGATTTGCTGTCCGGTGCGGGGCCGAAATCGGCACCGGCCTGTGCGATCACCTTCTCGCCGAGCTGCTCGCGCAGCACCCGCGTCTTGATCTCCTGCACCTCGCCCTCAGCAAGCTCGCCGAGTTGGAACGGCCCATAGGAGACGCGGATCAGCCGATTCACCTCAAGGCCGAGATGGCCCAACACATTGCGCACCTCGCGGTTCTTGCCCTCGCGGATCGCAACCACCAGCCAGACATTGGCGCCCTGGTCGCGCTCGAGCGTCGCCTCGATCGGCCCGTATTTGACGCCGTCGACCTCGACGCCCGCGGCGAGTTGGTCGAGCTGCGCCTGCGTCACCTCGCCATGGGCGCGAACGCGATAGCGCCGCAGCCAGCCGGTGTCGGGCAGCTCCAGCACGCGTGCCAGGCCGCCATCATTGGTCAGCAGGAGCAGGCCCTCGGTATTGAAATCGAGCCGGCCGATCGAGATCAGCCGCGGCAGGCCTTCGGGCAGATGATCGAACACCGTCGGCCGCCCCTCGGGATCGGCATGCGTCGTCATCAGCCCGCGGGGCTTGTGATAGAGGAACAGCCGCGTGCGCTCGCGCTCCGGCAAGGGCGCGCCGTCGACCGTGATGACGTCGTTCTCGGTGACATCCAGCGCCGGCGAGTTGATGACGCGGCCATTCACGCTGACGCGACCCTGCGTGATCATTTCCTCGGCATCGCGGCGCGAGGCGAGGCCCGCCCGCGCGACGACCTTGGCGATGCGCTCGCCGATCTTGCCCGGCTTCGGCGCCTCGTCCGCTATCGTCCGCTTGCCGCGCTTGTCGGCATCTGGCTTGCGCTCGCGATAGAGGCCGCGGCCGCCAAACGCCGGACGCTTGGCGAAGATCCCGCTGTCGTCCTCATTCTCGCGGCGCGGCCGATCGGAGAAACGGCCTTCGCTGCGCGGATGCTCGTGCCAATCACCGCCGCCACGTTCGCGCCGGTTCTCGCCGGAGCGCTCGAAGCGCGGCCGGCCGAATTTGGGACGATCCTCCTGACCGCGATCCTCACGAGGCTTGCGGAAACGCGGCCGTTCGCCGCGCTCATCATCACGCTGGAAGCGGGACGCCTTGTCGCGGCCCTGCCATGGCTTCCCGTCGCTGCGATCGCGCGGCTCGAACTCCTTGCGCGGACCCTTGCCGAATGCCTTGCGCGGTCCGCGATCGTCCTTGCGGAATCCCTCGCCACGGCTCCGCGCGGGACGATCCTCGTCGAACCGCTTGCGGGGGAAGCGATCGCTGCCGCGATCCTCGCGCGGGCCGCGCTTGAAGCCGCCACGCTCCTCGCGATCCTCTCGCTTGCGGAAGCTGCGCTCTCCGCCCTCCTCGCGACGAGACTTCGCGCGAAAGCCCTCGTCGCGGCCACGATCGGAACGGAGACCGCGTTCCTCGTGGCGGCGCGCTGGGCGCGCGCCCTCTGCGTCGCGCCGGCGAAAGCCCGGCTCCTCGCGGTCGTCGCGCTTGCGGAAGCTGCGCTCGCCGCCCTCCTCGCGGCGCGGCGGCCGCCGCTCGCCATCGCGCTTGCCGCCAAACTCCTTCTTCGGCCCGAAGTCCTTCTTGGGACCGTAGCTGCGCTTGGCGGCCCCTGCCCCACGCGCTGGCGCGGAACGGCCCTTGCCGCTGGACGGCCGGCCGCGCCGATCGCGCGACGAGGCGTTGTCTTTGTCGGAGTGCCGGGGCATGAAGGGCTCGCTTAGGTCGGGAGGTCACAAAGGCATGTGCGCCTGTCCAGGCGCGCCAAACCGGGGTTCACTTTTGCTGAAGGCCGATCCAGTAGCAGAGTTGTCGGGGCAATACGAGCCATGAACGCACCGTCTTTCATGCATTTGGCGTTAAAAGCGGCCGAATCGGCCGGAACTTCCGGCGAGGTCCCGATCGGCTGCGTCGTGGTCCGGGACAATGAGGTGATCGCCACCGCGGCCAACCGAACCCTGACCGATCGCGACCCCACCGCCCATGCCGAGTTGCTGGCACTGCGACAGGCCGCTCAGGTGATCGGCAGCGAGCGGCTGGTCGATTGCGACCTCTACGTCACCCTGGAGCCCTGCACCATGTGTGCTGGCGGCATCTCGTTCGCGCGCATCCGAAGGCTCTATTACGGCGCGGCCGATCCCAAGGGCGGCGCGGTGGACTCCGGCGTGCGCTTCTTCGCGCAGCCGACCTGCCATCACGCGCCCGAGGTTTATTCCGCGGTGGGTGAGCAGGAGGCGGCGACGCTGTTGAGGCAATTTTTCAAGGCGAGGCGGTGACCAAGTGCACCGCCGTCATTGCCAGGAGCGACAGCGACGAAGCAATCCAGAATCCTGCTGTAGCTCCTGGATTGCTTCGCGTCGCTCGCAATGACGGAGTGCTCATCCCTCCACAAAAAACTCGCGCAGCAGCTTCGCCGTTTCCGCCGGATTCTCCTCGGTGAGGAAATGTCCGGAATCGACCGGCGCGCCGCGCACGTTGGTCGCCCATTTCTTCCATGTGTCGAGCGGCGTCGCGGCGGCACTGGCGATGCCGGCACTGCCCCAGAGCGCCAGCATCGGGATCGTGATCTTCTTGCCGGCTTCGAAGTCCGCCTTGTCGATCTCGTAGTCGGCATAGGCGCCGGCGCGATAATCTTCGCACATCGCATGGATGCGGGCGGGATCGCGGAACGGCGCCAGGTAATGCTCCAGCGCACGCGGGTCCATCGCCGCGAGCGTCTTCGCCTTGGTCTGGCTCGCCATCTTGTGCTTCAGGAAGAATTCGCCGGCGCCGGCAATCAAGGTTTCCGGCAACGGCGCCGGCTGCGCCAGGAAGGTCCAATGATAGATCTTCAGCGCATAAGCGCGGTTCATGCGCTCCCAATAATCATAGGTCGGCAGGATATCGAGCACCGCGAGCTTCGACAGCCGGCCAGGATGATCGAGCGCCAACCGATATGAGACGCGGCCTCCGCGATCGTGCCCGGCCAGCGCAAAATGCACATGGCCGAGCTGCTCCATCGCCTCGACCATGGTCTTGACCATCGCGCGCTTGGTGTAGGGCGTGTGCTCCTTATCGCTCTCCGGCATGTCGGACCAGCCATAGCCCGGCAGGTCGGCAATAATCAGCGTGAACTTGTCGGCCAGCGCCGGCGCCACCGGATGCCACATCACATGGGTCGAGGAGAAGCCGTGCAACAAGAGCAGCGGCGGGCCGTTGCCGCCAACGCGGGCGAAGATACGGCCAGACGAGGTATTGATCCATTTGGAGTCGTAGCCGGGAAACAAGTCGGCCAGATCAGGCATGGTGTTGTTCCTCTGATCGCCCAGCCATTGAATGTCCCAGCATATACCAAGGTGAAGCTGCGAACGAAACCTCGCGAACGCGCCGTTCAGCCGCGCGCGGCGCGAAACATGAGGCGAACCGGCAGCACACTGACGCCGCTGATGAAAGCCGATTGGACGCGGCGCGCCCGGCCTGCCGCCACGATCCGTTCGGTCCGGCGCAACAACTCGGAGAGCAGCGCGCGCATCTCCATCCGCGCCAGATGAAGCCCCATGCAGATGTGCGCACCGCGGCCGAATGCGATATGCGGGTTCGGCTTGCGATCGATCATGAATGCCTTGGCGTTGTCGAACACCGTCTCATCCCGATTGCCGGAATGGAAAAACAGCGCCAGAGCCTCGCCGGAGCGGATCGGCTGGCCGTTGAGCTCCGTATCGCACGTGGCGGTGCGCATGAAGTGACGCACCGGCGAGGTCCAGCGCAGCATCTCTTCGATCGCAGAATCGAGCAGTTCCGGCTGCTCGCGCAGACGCGCGAGCTGATCAGGATGCGCGAGCAGCGCCTCGAGCCCGCCCGACAACGCCAGCGCCGTGGTGTCGTGGCCGGCCGTCACCATGAGAATGAAGAAGGAGATAAGCTCATAATGCGGCATTGGTGCGCCATGCGGCGTCGCATTGGCGATCAGGCTGGCGAGGTCGTCGCTTGGCTGCGCGCGCCGGTCGGCTGCGACCGCCTCGAAATAGTCGCGTAAGTGGAGCATGGCCATGCGGATGGCATCGCCCGGCACCTGCGCCATCCGGCGCAGCGGATCCTCCGCGCCGACAAAGCCCTGGGCGAGGCGCGCAAGCCGGGCGTCGTCCGAGCGAGGCGTTCCCAGCATGCGACCGATGACGCGAAACGTGAAAGGCACCGCGACATCGCGCGCGAAGTCGCATAGGTCGTTGCGCGCCGCGATCTCATCGATGATCTCACTGGCCCACTCCGCGAGCCAAGCCTCCAGCGCGCGCAAGGCCGGAGGCGAGAACGCCGCCTGAATGACAGCACGATAGGCCGCGTGATCCGGCGGATCCATCTCGGTCAGGCTGCGCACGACCTGCGGCTTGCCGGTGACCCGTTGCAGCACCGCTTCGGACACCTCGCTCGCAAGATAGGTCCGCGATCCCGCAGCGAAGTCCCGGCTGCGCATTTCCACGGCAATGATGTCCGCGTGCCGCACCACCGCGCGGAAAGGACGCAGGCCCGGTCGCTCCACCCAATGCAGCGGGGAATGCCGGCGCAGCAGTGCGGAGGCGCGGTGCAACCGGTCAGGACGAGCGTAGCTCTGGGGCGTGATCAGGGTGGTGACGGCCCGCTCGATCGCGGCACTTTGCCGGTCGGTCCGTTGCTGTCGCGACGCCTTGTCCACCGACACCGACCTATTGTTGCAACGTATTCGGTGCGGCAGCGGCATCGCAACGGACCAGCAGAGTAAATTCCTTCATACCGTAGTTGCTGATCAGCTCGACCCTGCATTGCAGCTCGATCTCGCAAAATCGCATCCAAGGCTCCGGCGTGGTTCGATACAGCCGGGTCACGCCGCTCTCGTCATCCGCCTCCTCCGGTCCTGCCATCATGAAATTGACTGCAAAGCCCCGTCGGCTGCTTTCGCGCATCTGCCGCAGCATGGATCTAACGAACGTCTCCCAATCCTGCCGCGAATAGCCGACATTGACGTTCATGATGCCGCTGGCGACCGAGTAATCGGCAATGCGGGGGCTCTTCGCGCCCACGATGAAGCGGCGCTGCGGCCCGGCAAAGCGGCGCCGCGCCCGACCGATCATGGCACGGGACAAGTCAATACCGAGATAGTCGACCTCGCAGCCGGAATGACGTGCGCTCAGGAAAGGCACCAGCGCGCCGTAGCCGCAGCCGAGATCATTCAGGCTGAACGGCTTAGTGAAATCGCACAGCTTGAGCAGCTGTACAAAGCGGAGCGCCTGCGTCGCCTGACAGGACCAATCGACGCCGAGCGGCGTCGCACCATGACGTGCGACCCGCGCGGTGTAGTAGGCATCGACGTCTGAGCCGATCGCGCCGAGCAGCGCGTCGCGTTTGGCGCCGCTGCCCGCGGGCGCGCTCATTTCTTGCTGCGCTTTTCCACCCGCCTGACCCGCGCGGTCTCGGCGGCCTGCTTGCGCGCCTCGCGGCCCGGCGTCGTCGGAATGGAAACCATCACGTGGGTGTCCAGCGAAAACACCACCGGCCGGCCTTCCGACACGGTCACCCGCGGGTCGTCGGCGGCCGCATGACAGACGATCGAAATCGGGAGCGGCTTCTCGGATTCCAGATTGTCCTGGAAGGCCTTGATGACGCGATCATGACCATTCACGTTGGAGAGGTCGGATGAGTAGGTCTTGAGAAATTCGAGGAATTTGTACCAGCGCCGCCGCTCCGACCAGTCGGCTGGGACGATTCCCAGCAATGCGAAGGATTGCTGCAGACTGTGCCGGAGGGAAAACACTCCAAATTCACGTTGCAGCTCAACCATTTCGGCCAAAGCATCAGAGTCGAAACGCTTGTTGAGCTGCACGACAATATCAAGTGTCGTGCTGTCCTTGATCATTGCTCCCATCGATTATCTCCCAATCAATTGGTCATCATAAACAACGGTATTCTGCTCGACTCATCTCGCGTGTTCAAGTGAGGACCGCAGCTCCATCAACAGGGGCTGATAGAGTCCGGCCCCCGAAACATCTAACAGCTGCTCCGAGTGCGCGAGCATTGCGCGCGCCTCGTGGTCATCGGCAAGCGTCGATCTCGATGCACGGACAAGACCGAGCAGCAGCGATCCCAACAGCTCGGCGATTCGATCCGTGCGACGCCGGCCCACATCGACGGCCTGGCGGGAGGCGTCGAGCGCTTCATCGAGGCGTGCGGCACGATAGAGAAGATCGGCACAAGCCGCGAGCATGCGCGCCTCAAATTCAAGCCCGGCTCGGGCGCGACGTGCGTAGTCGATGGTTTCGCGCAGCTTATCGATCGCGGTCGCCAGATCGCCGCGGGTCGCATCCGCCAAGCTGCCGCACCAGAGGGCGACGATCCGGATGTAGGGCATGTCCGACTGGTCCGCGATCTTGGTCACTTCGGAAGTGTGTCGGCGGAGAAGGTCATCATTGCCGAGCGCCCAGGCCAGCTCGACCGAGGCGAAATGAGGAATGAACCGGACGACCGGCGCCAGCTGCTCAGGGGCTCTGTCGAACAATTCAAAGAGCTGAATCTCCAGCTCCGCGAAGCGGCCGAGTTGCAGCAGGATTCGTGCCCTCAGGCATTTGATCCAATATTCGACGTCGAACCCGAGAATCTGGTTGGGGTTCAGGCCGAGGGTCACGTCGCTGTCGAAGCCGCTCTGCCGGGCGATTGCGGCCTGCGCAGTTTCGGCTGCATTCAATGCCTCATTGAGGCGCCCCGACATGAAGAACGCCTGCGCCAGCATCGCATTGACGGTAGCATAGCGACCGACATCTCCCTCTTCGGAGGTCAGTTTGACCGCATCCTGCACCAGGTTGACGTAGTCGTCGGCGGCACCGGTCGAAGCCAGAACCCGTCCATAGGCGCCGATCAGGATCGGCTCGTGCATCTTGTCGGAGGAGCGGGCATAGCGGAGCGCTTCTTCGGCGTAAGGCTTGACCTCATCGGCCGACATGCCCTCGCGCCAGCCGCAGTTCAAAATCTGCCCGCTCGCAAGCGCGCGCAAGCGGTCGACATGCCCGGATTGCGGCTGATCCTGCAGCATCGTCCGGATCTTCTTCCACAGCCGCAGCGCCTCGGCCGTATTGGTGCGGCCGATCCATCGCGCTGCGCGCTGCAGATGCTCGATGGCAGGCATCGTCTGTCCGGCCGCCTCATAGTGCGACGCGATCAGGCCGGCGAATTCATCCTGATTGCCCCAGCCGAGGTTTTCGATCGTCCTTGCCGTGGCCGCATGCAGCGTTGCAAGGCGCGAGCGCAGCTGCATGGCATAGGCGACCTCCTGGATCAGCGGATGGCGGAAGGCGAGCACGCCCATGTCGAAGGGCGGCAGATCATAAAGCAGCTCGGCCTGCTGGAGCTGTGCGATCGCATCGAACAGGTCTGCATCCGCAAGCCCGGCGACCGGTTTGAGCACCGCCAGGGCGATCGAGCGCCCGATCACCGCGGCCGCTTCCAGTACGCTCTTGGCCGTATCGCCGAGACGATCGATGCGGGCTGCGATCACCGCCTGCACCGTTGCAGGCAGCGGGATCGCAGCGGGATCACCCTTCAGCCGATAGGCCCCACGCTCGCCCTCGAAATCGCCGCTTTCCGAAACGGCGCTCGCCAGCTCCTCGAGGAAGAACGGATTGCCCTGCGCGCGCTCCACGATGTTGCGGCTGAGTCCCGTCAGCGACGGGTCTTCTCCGAACATGCCACGCAACAGCTCCTGCGCCTCCTCGGAGCCGAGCGGAACGATATGCACCTCGTGGAATGCGGTCTGTTGCATGAAGGATGCGGCAAAGCCCGGCCGGTAGTTGACGAGCAGCAACCGCCTCGTGCCGATCGTCGCCTCGGCAAGCGCCTTGACGAATTCCTCGCTGGCCTCGTCGATCCAATGCAGGTCTTCGATCAGGATCACTGCGGCGCCGTCCGCGGGCGCGGTCCGAAACAAGCTCTGGACCAGATTCAGCAGCCGCGTCTTCAGCACGCCTGGATCGAGCTTGGGCGCTGGACGGGCAGGATCGGCAAGCCCCATGAACTCGAGCAGCAGCAGCGCCGAGGGCTCGCCCACCGACATCTCGGCGAGCTTTTCGCAGACACGCTGGCGCGATGCTTCGGCCGAATCCTTCGGACGGATGCCGAAGAAATCACGCAACAGCTCCAGAATGGGCTGGAATGGCGTGGCGCGGCCATGTGCGAGCACGCGCGCTTCGTAGACGCGGATACCCTGCCGCCGGCAACCTTCCGCAAATTCGAAGCACAGCCGGCTCTTGCCGATACCGGCCTCGCCGACGACGCCGACCACGCTTCCTCGCCCTTCCAGGACGTTCGCTAATTCGCGTTCAAGCACCTTGAGCTGAGCATCGCGCCCGATCAGCGGAAGCAGGCGCTGGCCGCTGCGGAAGACGTCGCTAGCCGCAGCATTGAGGCGGCCGGTCAGCTTGAAGATGGCGACCGGCGATGCGATGCCCCGAACGGTGTGGACGCCGAGCGGCTCCACCTCGACGAATTGCTTGGCACCGGCATAAGTATCCCTACTGATCAGGATCGTCCCGGGCTCCGCCATGTGCTCCAGCCGATTGGCGAGGTGCACATTCGCGCCCGCCGCATCGTAGGTCTGGTACATGCTGTTTTCGACGACCTGGACGATCACCTCGCCCGTGTGAAGCCCGACGCGAATCTGCAGGTGCGGATCGGAAAGGCGGGCAATCGAGTCCTGCATCGCCAATGCGCCCAGGCAGCCGCGAACGGCATGATCCTCGTGCGGCACGGGAGCCCCGAACAGCGCCATGACGCCATCGCCCTGTACCTTGTTGACGATGCCTTCATAGCGATGAACGGCATCCTTCATGAGGCTGAGCACCGGATCGAGGCGCTGCATCGCGAGCTCGGGATCGCCGAGACTGTCGATCAGTTGCGTCGAATCCCGGATGTCGGCAAACAGCACCGTCAAGCGCTTGCGCTCGCCGCCCTTGCTGCTCAGGCTCCGCAGCACGCGTTGGGCGGATTGATCCGGAAGCACTGAGCGACCCGGCAGAGCAGAGCCGCATTGCCCGCAGAAGCGATTGCTCTCGGCGTTGACGTGATCGCACGCCTCGCATTTCAGCCCGAGCGGGGCGCCGCAGAGATCGCAGGATGTACTCCCCGCTTGGTTCTGCCTCCCGCACCGCGCGCATTCCATGGCCCCTCCTTCCATG
This sequence comes from Bradyrhizobium sp. STM 3557, assembly GCF_045571465.1. Lineage (NCBI taxonomy): Bacteria > Pseudomonadati > Pseudomonadota > Alphaproteobacteria > Hyphomicrobiales > Nitrobacteraceae > Bradyrhizobium > Bradyrhizobium sp. STM 3557. Next base: position 2,137,522 of record NZ_CP120697.1, on the reverse strand, counting down.
GCGGAATTGCTCCCCCCGGATCGAGCGGTGAGGACCATCCATCACTTGGCATAATTCTCGGACCGGACAAAGTACCCAATCGGTCCGGTCAACAAGCGCTGTCGATCACGCCTCCATTGGATCGAAAGCGCTCCGACATCATATCATCACTCAAAAAACCTGCTGAAAGCATCGCAGCGGCGACTTGCCCCCGAATCTCAGCCTCTTTCAGCTTCCACCGCCTGCCAGGCGATGTCCCGGCGGCAGAAGCCGTCGACCCATCGGATGCGATCCACGGCCTGATAGGCACGGGCCTGCGCCTCTGTCACGGTCGCGGCCGAGGCACAGACGTTCAGCACGCGACCGCCATTGGCGATGATGGCACCGTCCTTCGCCACCGTGCCGGCGTGGAATATCTCGACACCCTGGATACTAGCAGCCTCATCGAGCCCGTCGATGACCCCGCCTTTTTTGTAGTCGCCAGGATAGCCCTTCGCGGCCATGACCACCGTAACGGCGGCCTCCGGAAACCAGCGCAAGTCGAAATTCCTGAGCTGCCCGTCGCACGCCGCCAGCATGGCCGGCACCAGATCCGACATCATCCTGAGCATCAGGACCTGGCATTCGGGATCGCCGAAACGGACATTGTATTCGAACAGTTTTGGGCCCTGCGCGGTCAGCATCAGCCCGGCATAAAGGATGCCCTTGAACGGCATGCCACGCGCCTTCATGCCGGCGATGGTCGGCAGGATGATCCGCTGCATGATCTGGTCGTGGACCTCTGCGGTCACGAACGGCGCCGGCGAGTAGGCGCCCATCCCGCCGGTATTCGGCCCCTCGTCATGATCGAACACACGCTTATGGTCCTGCGCCGAGGCGAGCGGGATCGCGGTATCGCCGTCGCACAGCGCAAAGAACGAGACCTCGCGGCCCTCCAAAAACTCCTCGATCACGACCTCGGCGCCCGCGGCGCCGAAGCCGCCGCCGAACATCATCTCGATGGCGGCTTCCGCTTCTGCCAGCGTTTTCGCCACCACGACGCCCTTGCCGGCCGCGAGCCCATCCGCCTTGACCACGATCGGTGCGCCCTGCGCCCGCACATAGGCCAGCGCATCGGCAGCGTTGGTGAAGCGGCGATAGGCGCCGGTCGGGATGTTGAACTCGCTGCAGAGATCCTTGGTGAAGCCCTTGGAGCCTTCGAGCTGCGCCGCCGATCTGCTCGGCCCGAACGCCTTGATGCCGGCGGCACCGAGATCATCGACGATGCCGGCGGCCAGCGGCGTCTCCGGCCCGACCACGACGAGGTCGACCTTGTTCGCCCGGCAGAAGTCGATCACGGCGGCGTGGTTGGCGACGTCGAGCGCCACGCATTCGGCCTCCTTGGCGATGCCCGCATTGCCGGGGGCGCACCAGAGCTTGCTCAGCAGCGGGGAGGCGGCGATCTTCCAGGCGAGAGCATGTTCACGGCCACCGGAACCGATCAGGAGAATGTGCATGTGTGACGCCGTCGCTTAAAGAGGGATACCGGCGTCCGAAGCACGAAACCCGGCCGGCCCGCAAGGGGGACGCACATCGCCGCCAACTTGTCCCCGCCAGCCGGCCAAAGCCCTGTGGCCTTGGGGAGAATATGATTGGCGGGGGGCGCCCAAACTTCTTAACTATGGGGCTGTCGACACAGACCGAATCACCCGAATGGCCCCTGCGGAAGCCCTGCTCAACGCGCCCGAATTTACCGTCTCCGAGCTCTCCGGCGCGCTGAAGCGCACCGTGGAGGACCGGTTCGGCCATGTCCGGGTGCGCGGCGAGATCACCGGTTTTCGCGGCGCCCACTCCTCCGGCCATTGCTATTTCGCGCTGAAGGACGAGGGCGCCAAGATCGAGGCCGTGATCTGGAAGGGCGTGCATGTCCGGATGCGCTGCAAGCCCCAGGAAGGGCTCGAGGTGATCGCGACCGGCAAGCTCACCACCTATCCGAATTCCTCGAAATACCAGATCGTGATCGAGGCGCTGGAGCCGGCCGGCATCGGCGCGCTGATGGCGCTGATGGAGGAGCGCAAGAGGAAGCTCGGCGCCGAAGGCCTGTTCGATCCGGCGCGCAAGCAGGAACTGCCCTGGCTGCCGGAGGTGATCGGCGTGGTCACCTCGCCGACCGGCGCCGTGATCCGCGACATCCTGCATCGGCTGGAGGATCGTTTCCCGAGGCGCGTCCTGGTGTGGCCGGTGAAGGTGCAGGGCGACGACTCGGCCGAGCAGGTTGCGGCCGCGATCCGCGGCTTCAACGCGCTGCCTGAGCACGGGCGGATTCCGCGGCCCGACGTGCTGATCGTCGCGCGCGGCGGCGGTTCGCTGGAGGACCTGTGGTCGTTCAACGAGGAGATCGTGGTCCGCGCCGCCGCGGAGAGCATGATCCCGCTAATCTCGGCGGTCGGCCACGAGACCGACGTCACCCTGATCGACTTCGCCTCCGACAGGCGCGCGCCGACGCCGACCGCGGCGGCCGAGATGGCCGTGCCCGTGCGCAGCGATTTGATGGCTGAGGTCGAGAGCCTCGGCCGCCGCACCCGCATGTGCTGGCAGCGTTGCCAGGAAAGCCGCCGCAACGAGCTACGCGCCGCTGCACGCGCTTTGCCTGCCGCCAGCGACCTGCTCGCAATTCCGCGCCAGCGGCTCGATGCAGCGACAGGCGCCCTGCCCCGCGCGCTCAAGACCAACACGCATGTGCACTTCCGTCAGTTCGCCGCCGCCAGCGCCCGGCTCACACTGCGGGTGCTGCATGCGCAAATCGCGCAGGCCGATCACCGCCTGGTGGCCTCGGCCGAGCGGCTGTCCTTGTCGGCGCGCGCGCTGCTGCGGCGTCGGCGTGACCGTCATGAGGGTCTATGCGCACGGCTGAAGGCGTCCAAGCTCGCCAACGCGCAGGCCCAGCGCCAGGCGATCGCCCGCGACCGCGAGCGGACGCTGCGGCTCACTGAGCGCGCGCGCCGCGCCCTGCTCACCTCGCTGCAACGACTGTCGGCGCGGGTCGACAACGACGCCAAGCTGCTGACGGCGCTATCCTACCGCAGCGTGCTGGCGCGCGGCTTTGCGCTGGTGCGCGACGAGGCCGGCCACCCGCTGCACAATGCCGCGAGCATCGGCCCAGGCGCAGCGCTGTCGATCGAGTTCGCCGATGGCCGCGTGGCTGCAACCGCAGGCGCCGACCGGCCTGCGCCGACTGCCGTACCTCCGAGCCAGCCGAGGCCGGCGCGGGAGGCCAAGCCGGCTGCGCCAAAGCGCACGCGCGACCCTGCCGATCAGGGCAGCCTGTTTTAGATCAAAAGCAATTGAATCAAAGTGCCAGCCGCAGCTGCGGTTCACCTCTCCCCAGCGGGGAAAGGTCGATCGCGAATGCAATGAGCGATCGGGTGAGGGGGCGCTGGGCTCAAGAGGAGACTGTGACCCCTCACCCGGATTGCATCTGACGATGCAATCCGACCTCTCCCAACGGGAGAGGTGAACCTTCGCTGCCGCGCTAGTCTAGATTACCCCCTAAGCGCAAGCATCGCGATCAGCGCGCCAGCCAATCCGCGACCAGCTTCTGCGCATCGGCGCGCGCCTCGGGGTCGGAGCCGACATGGCCGCGCTCGGGCACAGCCGCGTCAGTGCTTGCGATCGCATGCACCGGTAAATTGATCCGGTCGAAATCGTGATAGGCGCCGGGATAGACCACGATCCGCGTCAGCGCGCTGCGGCCGCGGGCGCCGTCGATCATCTGCCGACAGGCCGGCGGCGAGGAGACATCGTCCTTGCCGCCAATCAGCACCAGGGTCGGCACCCGCGCGCTCCATCCAAGCCCGGAGGATGCGCGGCAATCCGGATAGAAGGCGATCGCCGCGCGGAAATCCGGCTCGACATGATCGGGCAACTGCGGACGCACCGCCCAGAGCAGCGCGCTGGCACCGCTGGCCCAGCCGATCAGGCTGATGCGGTCCGGCATCGCCCAGGACTGCTGCGCCAGCCACTTCCGTGCCGCCACGATATCGGCGACGCGGTCGCGGCGGCCGCTGATGTGCCGCTCCTTGACCCGGCATTGCGGGCCGAGCCCGCGCGAGCCATAGCTATCCGGCAGCAACACGGCCTTGCCGTCCTTCACCAATTCCTCGGCCCAATCGCGATAGCGCGGCAGCACGGGTTCGGAATGGCCGGAGAGCCCCCCGCAGCCATGCAACGCGATCACGGTCGGAAACGGGCCGTCCCCGGCGGGTTTGTAGAGCTGCGCATGCAGAATGCTGTTGCCGCTGGGAATGTCGATCGCGCTCGCAGGCGGCAACGGCTGCGCATCCGCGAGCGGAAGCACGGCATAGAGCAGCAGAGCGGCGATGGTGGCAAGCAATCGCATCAAGCGTTAGACGCGGAGAAAACGGCAGACGATCCGCACCTTAGCTACCATGCGGCATGAGGTGCGAACATCACAAATCAGTGGGTTTGCGGAAGCGACATGGGGGCCTATCTATGTTACGGATCCTCAACAATTCCTGTCGATGCCGGAAACGGCGCGCACTCAATCGGAGACAGCGGTCGTGCTGAACAAGTTTAGTCCCTCGGGCCATGGCGAAGCGCAGGTGCAGTATCTGGACGGCGATTTCCGGGTGATCTCGCCCGGCACCTATGTGCGCTGCGCGGTGACGGATGTGCGGATCCCGCTCGATGAGTTGAAATACTGGAGCGTGGACCTGCAGGAGGCCTATGCGATACCGAATGCGGTGCTACAGCGGCATTTTCCCGGCGCTCTGAAGGCACAGGAGCAACAGGGCTGAACGGCTCGCCAGCACGTCCGGCCTCGACCAACCTGGCTCAGCCGGCGTTTCGAAATACCTTCTGACGCGCCTCGAACAGGCTATCGGCCAGCAAGCGCCGCACCCCTGCTTCATCGTTAAACGCGAGCGTTACCGGGAAGGACACGATCTGCGTCGCCAATGACGCCAGCACGGTCTGGGTGCGAAGTCGCACCAAATCCTTCTCCGTCGTCACCGGCGTCAAGCCTAGCCGATCCGCCTCGGCCACGAGTTGCTCGACCTCGGCGCGCTCGAACGGATGATGATCAGCGAAGGCCTGCTCCCGCTTCACCTCGATGCCGCTAGCCCGCAGCGTCCGGAAGAAGCGGTCGGGATCGCCGATCCCGGCAAAGGCCAGCACAGGCTTCCCTTTGAGCGCTGCCACCGTGTCCGCCGCAGGCTGCAGCCGCGCCGCCAGCACCGGCTTGCCGCGCGCGGCAACCGCTGAGGCGACCGCATCGCTCGCATGTCCCGCGCCGATCACGACCAGCGCATCGGTGCGCGCAAACTGTGGCGACAGCGGTGCGCGCAGGGGACCTGCGGGAAACACGCGTCCATTGCCGAGGCCGCGCTCGCTGTCGATCACGATCAGGCTGGCGTCCTTGGCGATCGCCGGGTTCTGGAAGCCATCGTCCATCAGGATCACGCTGGCGCCTTGCGATTTCGCCAGCGCGACGCCGTCGGCACGGTCGCGCGCGACCGTCACCGCGACATGATCCGCCATCATCAGCGGCTCGTCACCGACATCGGCCGCGCCGTGCCTTGCGGGATCGACGATGATAGGCCCGCGCAGCCGTCCGCCGTAGCCACGGCTCAGCACCACCGGCCGCTCGCCGAGCTCGCGCAGCATCGCGACGAGCGCCAGCACGGTCGGCGTCTTGCCGGCGCCCCCGACATGATAGTTGCCGACGCAGATCACGGGAATGCCGGCATCAAGGCCGGTGCGCTGCAGGCGATGCGCGGCGACGGCGCCATAGAGCGCGGAGAGCGGGCGGAGCAGATGTGACGTGAGCGAGGACGGCCGATGCCAGAAGGCCGGCTCACGCATCGGCCGCTCCCATCTCGAGCCGGACCTGCAGCAGATACGGCTCGAGCGCGGACAGCGTGCGATCGAGCGCGCCGCCGAGCTGGGCGACGATGCGCTCGCCTGCGCCCACCAGCGTGCTCCGCGCATCGGCGTCGTCGAGCAACTGGCCAAGATGCCTCACCAGAGCCTCGCGGCCGTCGGCCACCCGGGCGCCGCCGGCACGATCCAGCGCTTCATAGACGTCGCTGAAGTTGAAGACGTGCGGACCATGCACGATCGCGGCGCCAAGCTTGATGGCCTCGATCGGATTCTGCCCGCCATGCTCGACCAGCGAGCCGCCCATGAACACGATCGGGGCGAGCCGATAGAACAGACCGAGCTCGCCCATCGTATCGGCGACATAGATGTCGGTCTCGGCCAAAGGCTGCTGCTCGCGCGAGCGCAAGGCAGGCTGCAGGCCCGAGCTCGCCACGAGCTGCGCCACCGCCGGACCGCGATTGGGATGGCGTGGAACGATCACGGTGAGCAGCGCCGGAAAGAAGCCTGATAGCGACTTGTGGGCGGCAATGATGACCTCCTCCTCGCCGGGATGGGTCGAGGCCGCCACGATCACCGGCCGGCCGCGCGTCATCGCCGCGAGCCGTTCGAGCCGGGCTGGATCGGCCGGCGGTGCCGGCACGTCGAGCTTGAGGTTGCCGGTGGTCAGCACGTTGCGTCCGCCCAGCGCGGCAAAGCGCTCGGCGTCGGTGCGCGACTGGGTGAGACAGAGTTCGAAGCTGCCGAGCAGCGCCGAGATGCTGCGCGACATCCGCTGCCAGCGCGGGAACGAGCGCTGCGACATGCGCCCGTTGATCAGCACCATCGGCAGCCGCCGCGCAGCGCCAGCCAGGATCAGGTTCGGCCACAGGTCGGATTCGATGAACAGCGCCAGCGAGGGCCGCCAATGATCGAGGAAGCGCTGCACGAAGCGCGGCGCGTCGTAAGGCACGTATTGGTGGATGACGTCGGAGGGAAAGCGTCGGGCCACGATGGCGGCCGACGTCACCGTGCCGGAGGTGACGAGAATGCGCAGGTTCGACGCGCGCAGCCGCTCGATCAGCGCCGCCGCGGCGAGTACCTCGCCTACGCTCGCGCCGTGGATCCAGATCAACGGCCCTTTCGGGCGCGCATCGTGGCTGAGCCCGCGACGCTCGTCGGTGCGCGCCGGGTCCTCCTTGCCGCGCTTCAGGCGCTGCCTGATCAGCGCCGGAGCAAGCGGTGCCGCAGCCGACGACAATCCGCGGTAGACGCGCAATGCCATCGGCAGCGTATCAGCCATGAGGGTACTCGTCGGGGCGACCGATGATCTCATAAGCACGACGCGTTGCCTCGTTCAACGTCGCTTCGAGCTCGACGCGAAGCTGCTCCATGGTCGCAGCGTCCGCGTCGTGCGGCACATTGATTTCCTTGATTCCCACCAGCGCGCCGCGACCGAACGGCAGATTAACGGTGGTGCTGTCCCAATTCTTCAACCGAATGAACCGGCTGGTGACCATCGCAAAAGGCATGATCGGCCGTCCGGACTCTCGCGCCAGCATGATGATGCCCAAACCCGCAACCCGCGCGCGTTTCGGCACATCTGCCGTCAGCGCAACATTATATTTCTCCTCGAGCGCGCGCACCATCTCCTTGAAAGCGCCCACGCCACCTTTGCGGTGGAACGCCGAGCCGTGATCGCCGGAGCCCCTGATGGTGCCGATGCCGAGCCGCTCGGCCGCGACCGCGTTGAACTCGCCGTCGCGGTGCCGCGAGATCAGGACCTTGGCGTGATAGCTCGCCTTGGTCTTGATGAACGGCGTCATGAAATGCTGGCCATGCCAGAACGCAAAGATCGCCGGCATCTGCGGCTCGACGATCGCATAGACGTCCGCCGGCTCGTAGGTGAACCGGTTGGTCCGCCACACCAGACGCAGATACTCGGCTGCGAGAAACCCGACGGCGCGCTGGAACCAGTTGCTGCGCAGCGTATTACGAAGCAGTTTTTTCAATGCGCGGGCTTCGTGTCTTACTTGGTGGCTTGCTTGGTATCTTGGGCCGGGTCGAGCAGCCGGTGCAGATGCACGATGAAGTAGCGCATGTGCGCGTTGTCGACGGTCTGCTGCGCCTTGGCTTTCCAGGCCACATAGGCAGTCGCGTAGTTCGGGAAGACACCCACGATCTCAACCTTGTCGAGGTCCTTGAACTCGTTCTTGTCGAGGCTGACGAGCTCGCCGCCGATGACGAGATGAAGCAACTGCTGCGGGGCGCTATCTGGCATGAATGTCGTTCCTAAATCGACGCAAATGTCCCGCGCTCCGAAGCTCGTCCCCGCAATAATCCGGAGATGAGGTTCGGCTGCAAAGGACCGTAGAAATCCTGGACTTCCGTGTGGCGCGACGGAGACCGTCAGGGCTGCGAACCGGCTCGGAAATGCGTGACGATATCGGCATGTCGATCGCGCCCCGCTGCCACTAGAATTCCGTGCACCACGTCCGGACGATTATAGCGGATCGTGTCGCCCGACAATGCCGTCATACTACCATCCGCTTCCTGCACGATCAAATGAGCCGCCGCAAGGTCCCAATCGCGGCTTTGTCCGCCTGCGAAAGCGGCGTCGAGCGCTCCATGCGCGACCCGGCACAGACGCAGCGCGAGCGAGCCGATTCGCGGATGAAGCGTGATCTCTTTCGACGAGGCGAGGCGCTCAACCAGCGGTTTCGGCCCGGCCACACGCAAGAAGTCGAGCGCGGTGCCGGAGGCGGCGCGAACCTTCACGCCGTTGAGCGTCGTGCCCTGCCCGCGCGCGGCGAAGAAGAACTCGTCGCTGACCGGAACAAAGACCGCGGCGAGAATCGGCGCGGCGTCCTCGACCAGCGCGACACTGACGCACCAGTCGCTGCGACCGGCCAGATAGGAGCGCGTGCCGTCGATCGGATCGACGATCCAGACCCGCCGCTTGCTCAAGCGCGCCTGATCGTCGGCGCTCTCCTCGGAGAGCCAGCCATAGTCCGGCCTTGCCGGGCGCAGCCGGCGTTCCAACAACTCATTGGTCGCCATGTCCGCTTCCGAGACCGGCGACGAGGCGCCCTTGATCCAGTTGCGCACATCGGTGCCGAACATCGACAGCGCGAGTTGGCCTGCCTCGCGCACCGTATCTCTCAGGAGAAGCGCATCGCGCGCCAGGCTCGTATCGGCCAGGCTCGCATCGGCAATGGCTGCAGGATCAGCGTCCGCCAAGCGTCAGTCCTTCGATACGCACGGTCGGCGCATTGACGCCATAGCGGAACTCCAGATCGTTGGCCGGAACCATCGATTTGAAGATCTCGAACAGATGGCCGGCGATCGTCACCTCGCTGACGGCATAGGTGGTCTTGCCATTCTCGATCCAGAAGCCCGACGCGCCGCGGCTGTAATCGCCGGTGACCCCGTTGACGCCCGACCCTATCAGGTCGGTGACGTAGAAGCCCTGCTTGATGTCGGAGATCAGGTCGGCCGGCGTGACGCTACCGGCCTCAAGATGCAGATTATACGGGCCCGGTGAGGGTGACGAGGACACACCGCGATGGGCATGGCCGGTCGTGGCCATTCCGAGTTCGCGCCCCGTCGCCGAATCCAAGAGCCATGTCGTCAGCACGCCGTCGTCGACCAGGGCCAGCCGCTTGACCGCGACGCCCTCGGCGTCGAATGGCTGCGACCGCAGACCGCGCTTGCGCAAGGGATCATCGATGATGCGGATGCCCTTGGCAAACAATTGCGCGCCGAGCTTGTCCTTCAAGAAGCTGGTCTTGCGCGCGATCGATGCGCCATTGATGGCACCGACGAGATGGCCGACCAGCGAGCCGGAGACGCGGGGATCGAACACGACCGGCACCTGGCAGGTCTCGACCTTGCGAGGATTGGCGCGCGCCACCGCGCGCTCACCGGCGCTGCGGCCGACACTGGCAGGCGGCAAAAGGTCGTCGGCATGAGGCGCCGACGTGTAATCATAGTCGCGCTCCATCCCGGTGCCTTCGCCCGAGATTGCGGTCGTCGAGATTCCCTGACTGGAGCGCAGGTAGCTGCCGTGGAAGCCGGCGCTCGTCACCAGCACCATGCCGCCGATGCCTGCGGACGCCGAAGCGCCGCCCGACTTCGTGACGCCTGCAACAGCCAGTGCGGCCGCTTCGGCCTCCTGCGCGCGCCGCTCCAGTTCCGCGGTCGACGGGATGTCCGGATCGAGCAGGTCGAGTTCGGGAATGTCGCGCGCCAGCAGCGCGGAATCGGCAAGGCCGACATATTTGTCGTCAGGCGCGACGCGCGCCATAGCGACCGCGCGCTCCGCCAGCCGCGCGACTCCGTCGCCGCTGACGTCGTTGGTGGAGACCACCGCCTGGCGCCGCCCGACCAGCACCCGCAGGCCGACATCATCGCCTTCGGAGCGCTCCGATTCCTCGACACGTCCGTCCCGCACCTCCACACCTTGCGAGACGCCGCGCACGGCGATCGCGTCCGCAGCATCGGCGCCCGCTTTGCGCGCAGCTTCGACCAGGCGTTCGGCCAACGCGCTGAGCGCCGATTGATCGAACAGATCGGAATGAACGGCTTTCGGCGAGCGCGACGAGGTAGCTGAAGGTGATGAGGTCACAAACGGAATCCCGAGCGATTGCAAGTGGCTTTTGAAGGCGGCTCAACCAACACCAGATGTGCCTGTTTGGCGTGGGATTCAAGCCGTTTTCAGCGCGGGGACGCTTCAGATTGTCGGCAAATCCGCAAGGACTCGTCAATCATGCGTGCCAAGGTCTTGTCAATCATGCCGGCAAGAGCCTGTGCGGTGACACCCGGTTAACCAGGGTTCTTAAGCGAAAACGGAGGCCGCCCATGGCAAGGTCGCGCGTATCGACCGGAAACATAATTCCGGCGGGGAGACCAGGCCGTGAGGCGTCAAACAGCAACAAGCGGAAGCAATTCCGCCGGGTCGGGCCGCATGCCGCGGCTCGACCCTCTTTCTCTGCCGCTCTCGTTCAGCGCGCACGACACCCGTGCCGATGGCGGCGTCAGGCAGGTCGAGCTTCATCGCGAGCGCGTGGTGCTGCGCCGTGCCATCAGCGGCATGCGCATGGCCGTCAATGTTCGGGTCAGCGACTTCCTCGGCATTGCACTGCGCGAGGTCGACGACGCGCAGATGCTGGTGCTCGTGCATCGCGATCCCTCGCTCACCATTCCGCTCTGCATCAGCGACGATCGCGACGAGATCACTGACGCCTGGGAGATGTGGAGCGAGACTTTCGCGCTGCCGCAGCTGCGAGACGCCGGGTACGAGCCGGCGCCGCGTCGCCGCCGGCACAATGTCATTCGCACGCGCCGTCCGCGCTTCCTGGTGCGCCGGAAGAGCGGCGAATTGCTGGCTTGCGCGCCGGTCTATCGCGGCGAGCGTGAGATCATCGCACGCGACTAATCTATCCGATCGACCGCAGCACCGCGTCGGCCACCAGGCCCACGAACAGCAGCAGCCCGGCATCGCGGTTCGACTTGAACACGCGCAGGCACAGCGCCGTGTCCGAAATCTCGAGCCTGCGGATCTGCCAGCCGAGATGCACCGCGAACGCGGCGAGCCCGATCCAGGCGGCAATGTGAGATCCGGCCGACAGCAGCGCGGTGCCGATCAGCACCACGGCAAGCCCATAAAGGATCACCAGGGCGCGGTGCGTGCGCGCGCCGAACAGCCGCGCCGTCGACTTGATGCCGATCAGCGCATCGTCCTCGGCATCCTGATGCGCGTAGATCGTATCATAGCCGATCACCCATGAGATCGAGCCGGCGTAGAGCAGGATCGCCGTCGCATCGAGCCGCGCGAACGCCACCGCAAAGCCCATCAAGGCACCCCAGGAGAAGGCGAGCCCGAGCACGGTCTGCGGCCACCAGGTGATGCGCTTCATGAACGGATAGATCGCGACGATCGCAAGCGACGCGACGCCGGTCGCAACCGCAAACCAGTTGAACTGCAGCAGCACGATCAGCCCGATCAAGGCTTGCGCCACGAGAAACAATAGCGCCCGCTTGACGCTGATCTGGCCGGCCGGAATCGGCCGCGACCGCGTGCGCTCCACCTTTGCGTCGAGATCTCGATCGGTGATGTCGTTCCAGGTGCAGCCGGCCCCGCGCATCACGAAGGCGCCGATGAAGAACAGCGCGATCCAGAGCGGCAGACGGGACAGGTCGTGCGCGATGCCGGACGCAAGCGCGGCCGACCACCAGCACGGCATCAACAGCAGCCACGAACCGATCGGCCGGTCGTAGCGCGCGACCCTGAGATAAGGCCGCGCCCATTGCGGCGCTGTCGTATCGACCCAGTTGCCGGGCGCGTCAGTAACGCGTGCGGCAGCACTGCTCATCGGGTGAGAACGTTGCCGGTCAGCGTGTCAAACGCCGAGCCACCCTTCTTGCCCGTATTGGCCTCAGGCAAGGCGGCAGACGAGCCCAGTACATCGCTCAGCTGCGGGGTGGCCTGCTGCTGACGCTGCTTCATCTGCTCCGCCACCTTGCAGACCTTGGCCTGCACACCTTCGGTGCCCTTGTGGTTGGTCTTCAGCTGCTCGGCGATCTGGGCAGGAATGCCGCAGCTCGCCGCATGAGTTTCGACATACTTGATCATCTTGACTTCGGCCGCGCTGTAGGCGGCAAACAGCTTGCAAGCCTCATCTGGTGTGGCCTTGCGATCGCTGGCGGCCTTGATCAGCTTGCCGCGCCGCTCCGCCTCCTCGCGCAGCGGGACGAACTCCTTCATGCAGCTATCGGGCGGGCCGCCCTGCGGCGCTGCGGACATCGGGCGCTGAAAACCTCCGCCGCCCCCGAAAGCTGGCGCGCCGGCGCTGGGAAACGGGCTCATCGCAGGCGGCGCGCCGACCGAGGCTCTCGGCGCTCCGTTCACCGGCGGAAATGCCGGATCATTGGCCGGCGCCTGCTGCCCGGGCAGCGGCGCCGGAAAGGCTCCCTGCGCGCCAGCCTGCCCGACGGAGAGCGTCAGGAGCGTCGCGGCGAGCGGCACGATGAGATGGCGGATAAGCAAGGCTGGTTCTCCGGTAAGACCAGGATTTCCTTAACACTTCCGGATGAAAGCGAGATCCGAGTAGCGGCTTTTACGATTCCCGCCAACTCAAGACAACCGCGCATTTTGTCATCAGCGCGGCGCAGAGCTGCAGGGACCTCACCCAAAGGATGAAATCGGGGCTGAAAGACGGGATTTGAGAGGAATTTTAGCTCACAAGAGCCTGATTCGGTATGCTGGATGCCGACGGCTCCGGGATCAAGCGGAGCCAATTCTGCTCAAGAAGGGCCCTTTGACGGGCCCCTCAAGTCATCCTTGCCATCGAAATCGCCCGTGGGCCCAGCCGGCGATCAAGGCAACCTCCCCGTCAGAAAACCTTTCTCGGCAGAACCGAGATTTCCGCCACGCTTCGCGGTAGAAGCATCTTCAGTTCCCAGTCTCACCGCCGCCAGCCCCTCTCGCCAATCCATGCCCGACTACGACTTTTCTGCTCCGCGCCTATTCGTCGATGTTCCCTTGGGCGAGGGGCTCACCGTCGCGCTGGAGCGGGACCAAAGCAATTATCTCGGCAACGTGCTGCGGCTGGCGGCCGGCGACACCGTGCTGGTGTTCAACGGCCGCGACGGCGAATGGCAGGCGGAGATCGTGGTGCGCAAGCGGCCGGATGGCCTGATCATCCGCATGCAGACCCGGCAGCAAGACACCCTGCCCGACCTCACTTATGTCTTCGCGCCGTTGAAGCACGCCAGGCTCGATTACATGGTGCAGAAGGCGGTGGAGATGGGCGCAGCCTGCCTGCAGCCAGTCATGACCCGTTACACCCAGGTGTCGCGGGTCAATGGCGAGCGGATGCGCGCCAATGTGATCGAGGCCGCCGAGCAATGCGGCATCCTGAGCCTCGCCGATGTTAGCGATCCCCTGCCATTGGAACGCTATCTCGCCCAACGCGCGCCCGAGCGGCTGCTGGTGTTCTGTGACGAGGCGGCCGAAGTGGCCGATCCCTTGGCGGCGCTGAAGGCCGTGGCACGGCCGGTCGCCGGCATCGACCTCTTGATCGGGCCTGAAGGCGGCTTTGCGGAGGAGGAACGCGCGCTGCTGCTGCGCCAGCCCCGATTGGTCCGGTTGGCGCTCGGGCCGCGGATCCTGCGGGCCGACACCGCCGCGGTCGCCGGCCTTGCCGTCATCCAGAGCACGCTCGGCGACTGGGCGGATAGGCTGGAACTGCGATCTCGTTAAGTCACTTGCCCATTGCCTGTCGAAACCCATTCCCGGCCGTGCTAAGGCGCTGCCATCTCGAAGCTCTGGAACCCGATTTTACGATGACCGGACCCGCAGCCCCGACCGTACCAGCCGCATGGGCCGGCACCCTGCTGCAATCCTTCGCCGAGGCGGGCTATGAGCGGGCCGAGCCGGCCATTCTGCAGCCCGCCGAGCCGTTCCTGGATCTCTCGGGCGAGGACATCCGCAAGAGCCTGTATTTGACCTCCGACCCCAGCGGCGAGGAGCTCTGCCTGCGTCCCGACCTGACCATTCCGGTCGCACGCGACTATCTCGCCTCCCCGCGCGCCGGCCAGCCGGCCGGGTTCAGCTATCTCGGACCGGTGTTCCGCTATCGTGGCGGCCGCCCGAGCGAGTTCCTGCAGGCCGGCATCGAATCCTTCGGCCGCCAGGATCGCCCCGCGGCGGATGCCGAGATGCTGGCGCTGGCGCTCAAGGCGACCAGCGCAGCCGGTGCCGATGTGGAGATCCGCACCGGCGACGTGGCGCTGTTCATCGCGTTGATCGACGCGCTCGACCTCTATCCGGTCTGGCGGCGGCGCCTGATCAAGGACTTCAACCGCAAGATCACGCTGGAGCAGGATCTGGAGCAACTCACAATCGCCTCCGCCGCCAGCCGCGAATATGAGGGCGTGCTCGCCGCGCTGGCCGGCAGCGACCGCAAGGCCGCCCTGGCCCTGGTCACCGACCTGATGTCGATCGCCGGCGCGACCGCGCTCGGCGGGCGCACGGTGGCCGAAATCGCCGACCGCTTCCTCGAGCAATCGACCCTGAAGGGCGGCGCCCTGCCCCGCAACGCGCTCGATCTGCTCAAGCGCTTTCTCGGCATCAGCGGCACGCCGGCGGAGGCGATCGCCGCACTCCGCAGCCTCGCCGCTGACGCCAGCCTCGACATCGCTGCTGCGATCGATCAGCTCGAGGCGCGGATCGGCTTCATGGCGCAGCATGGCATCGACACCAACACGGTCCGCTTCGCCACCGCCTTCGGTCGCGGGCTCGACTACTATACCGGGTTCGAATTCGAGCTGCATCGCAAGGGCAACGGCGTCGAGCCGCTGGTCGCCGGCGGCCGCTATGATGGCCTGCTCAGCCAGCTTGGCGCGGCTGAGCCGATCCCCGCCGTCGGCTTCTCGATCTGGGTGGAGGCGCTGACGCAGACCGATCATGCGCGCGCGGGCGCGCGCGGGAGACTGTGATGAGCACCCCTCTCGTCGTTGCCGTGCCCTCCAAGGGGCGGCTGCAGGAACAGGCCGAGGCCTTTTTCGCCCGCGCCGGGCTCGCGCTGTCGAAGCCGGGCGGCGCCCGCGACTATCGCGGCACCATCTTGGGCCTCGACAATGTCGAGATCGCTTATCTCTCGGCGAGCGAGATCGCGGCCCAGCTCGCGCGCGGCGCGGTCCATCTCGGCGTTACCGGCGAGGATCTGGTGCGGGAGAGCATCGTCGATGCCGACAAGCGGGTGCTGCTGATCGATACGCTCGGCTTCGGCAGCGCCAATGTCGTCGTCGCAGTGCCGCAGGCCTGGATCGACGTCCGCACCATGGCCGATCTCGACGACGTCACCACGGGCTTCCGTGCCCAGCATAACCGCCGCATGCGCGTGGCGACCAAGTACATCAACCTGACCCGCAGCTTCTTCGCCCAGCACGGCGTCGTCGATTATCGCATCGTCGAGAGTGCGGGTGCGACCGAAGGCGCGCCTGCGGTCGGCACCGCCGAGCTGATCGTCGACATCACCACGACAGGCGCGACGCTCGCTGCCAACGGGCTGAAGGTGCTCGACGACGGCGTGATCCTGCGCAGCCAAGCCAATCTCGTGGCCGCGCGCGAGGCCGACTGGTCGACGAACGCGCGCGAAAGCGCGCGCGTCATTCTCGACCACATTCATGCGCGTGCCCGCGCGAGCAAGTACCGGGAGGTCCGCACGCGTTTCAAGGGCTGCAACGACGCGCTGCTGACGGAGGCGCATAACCGTTTCGGCGTCGTGGCCCCGTTCGGCGGCCCGACCTCGTCGGGCATGCTGACCTTGCACTGCCCGCCAGCGCACATCTATGCGGTCGGCAGCTTCCTGCGCGAGCACGGCGCGGAGACGGTATCAGTTGCCTCGCTCGACTACGTGCTCGACCGCGACAATCCGCTCTTCGCCAGGCTTGATGCATTCCTGGTGAAGTAGCTCGCCGTTCATCGTAGCGACAGGAAGCCTCAACTACCATATGTAGGGGGCAGGCGATGTGGGAACCTGACCGATGATGCTGGGCACTGACGTTTCCGACCTGACCACGACTGCGGCTGATGCCGCCGCGCAAGGTCTGTCGATCGTGATCCCCGTCTACAACGAAGCGGCCGGACTGAGCCTGCTGCACGAGCGCTTGAGCGCGCTGGCGCGCACTCTGCGCCAGCGCTTCGGGCTTGCTTGCGAGGTCGTCTATGTCGATGACGGCAGCAGCGACAATACACTCGCCGTGGCCCGGACGCTGGGCGCTGACGCGCTCGACGTCCAGGTGGTGTCGCTGTCGCGCAATTTCGGCAAAGAGGCCGCGCTGATGGCGGGCCTCGACCATGCAAGGCGTGGCGCTGTCATGTTCATGGACGGCGACGGGCAACATCCGCCGGCCCTGGTCGAGCAGCTCGTCACCCACTGGATCAAGGACGGCTACGACGTCGTCTACACCGCCAAGGCGCACCGCGACAACGAGTCCTTCCTGCGTCGGATCGCCGTGCACGGCTTTTATGCGCTGATCAATTGGGGCGCGCGGCAGAAGATCCCGGAGGATGCCGGCGACTTCCGCCTGCTGTCGCCGCGCGCGGTGGCCGCCTTGCGGCAGCTTCCCGAGCGCAACCGCTTTTTCAAGGGGCTGGCGAGCTGGATCGGCTTCCGCCAGATCCGCGTCGACTACGAGCCCGCGCCGCGCGCTCATGGCGCCACCACCTTCAACTTGATGCGGCTGGTCGGCCTCTCGATCGAAGGCCTGACGTCGTTCTCGGTGGCGCCCCTGCGCTTTGCCAGCCTCCTCGGCCTGCTGCTGGCCTCTGCCGCATTCCTGTTCGGCCTGTCGATCCTGTGGGAGACCTTCACGACAGGCAAATCGGTCCCCGGCTATCCATCGCTGGTGGTCGGCCTGATGACGATCGGCGGCGTGCAGCTCATCATGATCGGCGTGCTGGGTGAGTATATCGGCAAGATCCTCTCCGAGCTGAAAGCGCGGCCGATCTACTTCGTTGCCGAGCACAGCGAAAAGCGCGCGCCCGAGACGGCTGCAAACCACGGCGAAAGGTCCGCCGCCGAATGAGCGAGGCGCCGCATCGGCGCATCTGGTTGTGCGCGGACGATTACGGCATCAGTCCCGGCGTCAATCGTGCGATCCGCGATTTGATCGCGCGCGGCCGGTTGAATGCGACCTCGGTGATGACAGTGGGTCCGGCGATCGGGCGCGACGAGGCCGACGCGCTCAACAAGATCGCGGCCGAAAGCGCGCGTTGCGCGATCGGGCTGCACGTGACGCTGACCGCGCCATTCCGTCCCCTGACCATGTATTTCCGCCCGCTCGACGGCGGCCTGTTTCTGCCATTCCCTAAGCTGTTGCGGGCGGGACTGATGCGCCGGCTCGATTCCGAGATGATCCGTGCCGAGGTGATGGCGCAGCTTGCGTCCTTCCGTGACCTGTTCGGCCGGGCGCCCGATTTCGTCGACGGTCATCAGCACGCGCAGCTCTATCCACAGGTGCGCGACGGCTTTCTCGCTGCCGTGAAGGAAGCCGCACCCGATGCCTGGGTCCGCCAGGGCGGCCGCAACATCGCGCTGATGCAGCGGCTGGCAGCACCCAAGGCATTGCTGCTCGATGTCCTCAGCATGCAATTTCGTCGCCGCGCGGCCCGCAAGAGCATCGCCTTCAATCCTGCATTTGCCGGCGCCTATGATTTCACCAAGGTGTCCGATTTCGGATCGCTGATGGGCGGTTTTCTCGACGGACTGCCCGAGAATGGCCTCATCATGTGCCATCCCGGCTTCGTCGATGATGTGCTGGCGGAGCTCGACCCGCTCACGACGCAGCGCGAGCATGAACATGCCTATCTCGCCGGCGAAGCATTTCCGCAGCTCCTTGCCGCGAACAAAGTGACACTAGCCTAAACGTTCTCCATGCAAGTGCATGGTCGTTTTGACGCATACCGAAATTTAATCGGGCACCCACTACCCGCGACACAAAGCGCTCTTAGATTCGCTCCGACGCGTGGCCGAAGTTGTGAAGGCCGGCGGCAGGAGGAGCACATGACACCGCAAGAACGCCAACTGATCGACGACCTGTTCGGCCGTCTCGCCAAGCTGGAGACTGCGCCGCGTGATCCGGAGGCCGTCGCCGCAATTGCCCGCGGGCTGCAGCAGGCGCCCAACGCCGTTTATGCGCTGGTGCAGACCGTGCTGGTCCAGGACGAAGCCCTGAAGCAGGCCCATAACCACATCCAGGACTTGGAGCAGCAGCTTCAGGCGCCGCAGCAGAGCCAGTCATCGGGAGGTTTCCTCGATTCGATGCGTGACAGCATCTTCGGCTCCAGCAAGAGCCAGGGCTCGGTTCCGAACGTGCCCCCTCCGGATGCGGGCCGGCCGGTCTGGAACAGTGGGCAGGTGATGCCGCAAGGCCAGGGCGGCTATCAAGGCGGCGGCTATCAAGGCGGCGGGTATCAACAGGGCGGCTATTACGACCAAGGTGCCCAGCCGCGCGGCGGCATTTTCGGTGGCGGCGGAGGATCGTTCCTCGGCACGGCGGCGGCAACCGCCGCCGGCATGGTCGGCGGCTCGCTGCTCCTGAACAGCTTCCGCGGCATGATGGGCGGCGGCTCGCATCAGGCGTTCGGCGACACCACCATCATCGAAGAACGTCCGTCGCAGAGCCCGTGGGGCGGCGATCAGTCCGGCAGCTCGCTGGCGCGCGATGCCGGCATCGACGATATCGGCCGCTCCGATCATGGCAACCGCTCCGGCCTTTTCGATCAGGCCTCGAATAACGACTACGACGATCGCGGCGACTCCGACATGGACGACGGCGATTACGGCGATGATGACGGCGGCAGCGATTACGCCTGACGCGTCGTGCCCTCCTCGAACAACAAAAGGCCGCCCCTCCGGGCGGCCTTTTCATGACGCCGATCTCGTTTCGAGGGAGGCCTCAGAGCACGACGACGCGGGCGCCGACGCTGACGCGACCATAGAGGTCGATCACGTCCTGATTGCGCATCCGGATGCAGCCGGACGAGACATTGGTGCCGATGGTCCAGGGCTCGTTGGAGCCGTGGATGCGGTAGAGCGAGGAGCCGAGGTACATCGCGCGCGCGCCAAGCGGATTATCAGGTCCGCCGGCCATGTGCCGCGGCAGGTCCGGCCGCCGCGCCAGCATCTCGGCCGGGGGCGTCCAATCCGGCCATTCGCGTTTGGCGGTGATGGACTTCACACCCGACCAGGTGAAGCCGGGCCGCCCCACCCCGATGCCATAGCGCAGCGCTTTGCCCTCGCCCTGCACCAGATAGAGAAACTTGTTCGGCGTATCGATCACGATCGTGCCGGGCTTCTCCCTGCCATCATAATCGACCAGCTGCTTTTCGAATTTCGGATCGAACGGCCGCTGCGCCGCCTCGTAGGCTTCCTCGTCCTCAGGCGTCGCGGCCGGTGGCAGAACGCGCTGCGGCTCACCATAGGACGGCTGCTGCTGATAGGCCGGCGGCCGGTAGCCTCTTCCTTCGCCCTCGCCGAACAGAAACTCGATGAAGCCGCCGCCCATGCGTGTGTGGTCGACATAGGCCGCGCGAGTCGGCGCCGGCTGCGGAGGTGGTCCGGCATAGACAACGGTCGGCTGCTGAAATCCGGCGGCATCGATCGCCGCCGCCTGATCCATCGTTGCAAAACAGGAAGCGCCGGCAAGCAGCGCAATAGTCATGGGCTTGAACATCGACGTACTCTGTACTGTTTCGTCTCGAGACTGTTCATCGTGCGAGGAGGAGTTTGCTCCCGCTTAAGCCTAACTAAGTCCAAAAGCCGATCAGTTTGGTAAACGGATGCCGTGTTTGGATTCACCGTCTCGCGGGTGACAGTGGATTTGCTTGCCAGCGTTTATTTTCGGTGAAGGCAAAGCAGAGGATATTAACCAGCTTCATAGCGCGTATAGACGCGGAAATTGCGCGGTTCCTGCCGTGAACGTGATGTTAAATAGGCTCCGCGTAGAACTGCATGCAGTGAAGGACAGGGATTACCTCTCATGCCGGTTCGCAAACGTTTTCGTATCGAAGAAGCCATTGGCGGCCATCTGCCGGAGCCCGAGATCATCGGCGGCGAAATCGGCCCTCAGCACAGGGAAATCATGGACGAGCTCCGCGCGATCCGCGCTCAAATGGCTAACTTTCGAAGCGGCGGCAATACCTCCGGCAGCTCGGCCAACGTCGCGATCGAAGAGTCCGCGGCCCGCGAGGTCGCCGAGGCGCGCGCGCTGCTCGAGACCTATCGCGCCCAGATCGAACAGTGCGAGAAGCTCAAGATCGAGCTGGACCTGATCCACGACGCGATCAACCGCACCAAGGGCGAGATCGCCACGCTGCACGCCAAGAGCTTCAACGGCGAGGAGATGGCCAAGGTCAATGGCGAACTCGGCGCCGTCGTCGGCGGAACCGAGCAGGCGACCCAGCAGATCCTGGAAGCCGCCGAGGCGATCGACAATGCCGCCAGTGCGCTCGGCAAGGTGACCTCGCCGGACCAGCAGAAGATCCTTAGCGAGGACATCCAGGAGCGCGTGGTCTCGATCTTCGAGGCCTGCAATTTCCAGGACCTGACCGGCCAGCGCATCAACAAGGTCATGACCACGATGAAGTTCATCGAGCACCACATCGTGGTGATGATGGACATCTGGGGCGGCGTCGATGCCATCAAGGCTCACGTGCCGCCGATCGTCGACACCCGCGAAGGCGATGCCAAGCTGTTGAACGGCCCCAAGATGGAGGGCGATGCCGGCCACGCCTCGCAGGACGACATCGACGCGATGTTCAACTGAGCTCGCACAGGCCGGGACGATTGCCCGCCCAGCCCCCTCACTACAAATGCAAACGCCGGCGAATCGCCGGCGTTCTTTGTTTCTGAAGATGAACAGCCCTCCCGCTCAGGCGCGCGGCCCGCAACGGACATAGACCATGGTCTGGTAACGGGTCGCCGCATCCTTGTCGATGAAGCGGGTGATCAGCACGCGTCCGTCGAACGAGACGATCTCGCGATCCTGCTCGCCGCCCGGAGGGCCGGGCGGGCCGATATAGTTCTTGCCGCTGGACGAGCCCTTCACGCGCAGTTCCTGCGGGGTGGCCTGATCGGCCAGATGCATGATCACGCCACCGGATGAACCCGCGCCGATCGTGTAGGGCTGCTTGCACTGCGCGAGCGCCATCTTCTCGGTGCGCGCGCGATCGTTCGGATTGTTGTAGGCCGCAAGCCCCCATTTGCCGACAAGTTCATCCGCGCGAACCGTCGCCGGAACCTCCGGCTCGACGCCCGGCTCCGGCGGGGGCGCGCTCGACTGCGTCAGGCTGAAACTGCTGCAGGCGCCCAAGAACAACGTGAGCACCGAGGCAATCCCCAGCCTGGCAGCCGTCCGCAGGCTACGTGAACTCGTCATGGCATCCCCTTAGAAAACAAGATCGTGGCCACCCCATGCCGCACCCAAGCGCAAAATGGCCGTCGCGGCAACAATGTCGCAACACGACTCCGATGCACGGATTGGTTTACCAAACGCGGCGTCCAATAACAGCCTCAAGAACCGCTTGACCGCTTTGCTTGACAGGATCGGCGCCAAGCCATATTTCCGAGCGGCTATTAGCACTCTGAGGGCACGATTGCTAACGGCGCGAGCCAGTTGCCGCCACCTGAGCGTCAATTGTGGCCGCATTCAGATTCTCTTCCGACAACCCCGGTTCAAGCGCCCCCATAGGGAAACGTCATGGCTAAATCGAAATTCCGTCCGCTGCACGACCGCGTCGTGGTCAAGCGTATCGACGCCGAGGAAAAGACCAAGGGCGGCATCATCATTCCGGACACCGCCAAGGAAAAGCCCTCGCAGGGCGAGGTGGTCGCCGTCGGTCCAGGCGGCCGCGACGAGGCCGGCAAGCTGATCCCGATCGATCTCAAGGTCGGCGACCGCGTGCTGTTCGGCAAGTGGTCCGGCACCGAAGTCAAGCTGGACGGGGAGGAACTCCTGATCATGAAGGAGTCCGACATCATGGGCGTGCTGGCCTGATCCATCCACAGCCTCCGGCACGGATAAACCGTGACCGGAGGCGATCCACATTCTTGCAAGCCTCATCCGGCCGCTCAAGGGCGACGACAGCCCGTGCCGATGGGGTTCCACTGAGGAGCATTTTGAGATGGCAGCCAAGGACGTCAAATTCGCAGGAGACGCGCGCGATCGCATGTTGCGCGGCGTCGACATTCTCGCCAACGCAGTCAAGGTGACGCTCGGGCCGAAGGGCCGCAACGTCGTCATCGAGAAGAGCTTCGGCGCCCCTCGCATCACCAAGGACGGCGTCACCGTCGCCAAGGAGATCGAGCTCGACGACAAGTTCGAGAACATGGGCGCGCAGATGCTGCGCGAGGTCGCCTCCAAGACCAACGACACCGCAGGTGACGGCACGACCACGGCGACCGTGCTGGCTCAGGCGATCGTGCGTGAAGGCGGCAAGGCGGTTGCCGCCGGCATGAACCCGATGGACCTCAAGCGCGGCATCGACATCGCGGTCGCGGCCGTGGTCAAGGACATCGAGAAGCGCGCCAAGCCGGTCGCCTCGTCGTCGGAAGTCGCCCAGGTCGGCACCATCTCCGCGAACGGTGATGCCGCCATCGGCAAGATGATCGCCCAGGCGATGCAGAAGGTCGGCAATGAGGGCGTGATCACGGTCGAGGAGAACAAGTCGCTCGAGACTGAGGTCGACATCGTCGAAGGCATGAAGTTCGACCGCGGCTATCTCTCGCCGTACTTCGTGACGAATGCGGAGAAGATGACCGCCGAGCTCGACGACGTCTACGTGCTGCTGCACGAGAAGAAGCTCTCCGGCCTGCAGGCGATGCTGCCGGTGCTCGAAGCGGTGGTGCAGTCGGGCCGTCCGCTGCTGATCATCGCGGAAGACGTCGAGGGCGAGGCGCTGGCGACGCTGGTCGTGAACCGCCTGCGTGGCGGCCTGAAGGTTGCCGCCGTCAAGGCGCCGGGCTTCGGCGATCGCCGCAAGGCCATGCTGGAGGACATCGCGATCCTGACCGGCGGCCAGCTCATCTCCGAAGAGCTCGGCATGAAGCTCGAGAACGTCAACGTGAAGATGCTCGGCCGCGCCAAGAAGGTCGTGATCGACAAGGAGAACACCACGATCGTCAACGGCGCCGGCAAGAAGCCCGACATCGAGGCGCGCGTGGGCCAGATCAAGGCGCAGATCGAGGAGACCACCTCGGACTACGATCGTGAGAAGCTGCAGGAGCGTCTCGCCAAGCTTGCCGGCGGCGTCGCGGTGATCCGCGTCGGCGGCGCGACCGAGGTCGAGGTCAAGGAGAAGAAGGACCGCGTCGAGGATGCGCTCAATGCCACCCGCGCCGCGGTGCAGGAAGGCATCGTTCCCGGCGGCGGCGTTGCGCTGCTGCGCGCCAAGAAGGCGGTCGGCCGCATCAACAACGACAATCCGGACGTTCAGGCCGGCATCAACATCGTGTTGAAGGCACTGGAAGCGCCGGTGCGCCAGATCTCCGAGAATGCCGGCGTCGAAGGCTCGCTGGTGGTCGGCAAGATCCTGGAGGAGAAGTCCGAGACTTTCGGCTTCGACGCCCAGACCGAGGCCTATGTCGACATGGTTGCGAAGGGCATCATCGATCCGGCCAAGGTGGTGCGCACCGCGCTGCAGGACGCCTCTTCGGTGGCCGGCCTGCTGGTCACCACCGAGGCCATGGTCGCCGAACTGCCGAAGGAAGCCGCGCCCGCGATGCCGGCCGGCAGCGGCATGGGTGGCATGGGCGGTATGGGCTTCTAAGCCCGGTTTCACGCCTCATCGAACATGCGAAGGCCGCCTCCGGGCGGCCTTCTTTTTGACCGATGATTCCAGCGGTTTCACTCGGTCGTCGTTCGTTCCGAGGGCTGTTCATGGCCGATCGGAACGGGCCTTCCGAGCAGGACAGGCTTTCGCTCGAAAATGCGGGAGAACCGCACTAGGGTGCCGTCCAAAATCCGACTCTGGCCTTTATGAGGATTTCCATATGCGCGCGCCTTTGCTCATTGCAGCCGCCGTCCTGGCGGGCTTGCCCGCGTCCGGTTGGGCCCAGCTCAAGAACCAGGCGAGAGCCACTCCGAACGCGACTGAGATCCGGTACTTCACCTCGATCGATGGTCTCATGGATGGCAATGCCGACGTCGTGCTCAAGGAAGTCCGTCAGGGCAAGACCGTGACGGCGGCGACGCTCGACCTCTGCTATCCCATTGCGAAGAACAGCGATCGCAAGGACCGTTTCGTGGTCAACCTCGCGGTCAACGGACAGACGATGACCGGCGCCACGCAGAGCATTGGCGAGAAGGCGCCCGTCAACGTCAAGCTGATGCAGAAAAGCAATGGCGACAGCGTCGAATTCCGTGGCCAGATCAGCATCGGCCAAGAGGTGACGGAGGTCGCTTCCACCGACAATTCCGATATCAGCGAGAAGGAATATCTGGAGAGCCAGAGCACCGATGACGGCATCGTCGCGCAGCCAAAGGATTTCACCGAGGTCTCGCCCGAGGCGATCGCCGTTCGCCTCAAGCTCGATGCCGCAGTCGACTTCCTGAAGAGCCTGAAGGGACAGGACGTCGAGGTTGCGCTCTCCAGCCTGACCGTCGGCTGTGATGCGCTGCGCGCCGGCGAGCAGACCATCAGCATGACAGTCGATCCCGATCGTGCGGCCACGCAGATCGCAAAGGCGAAGGCCATGCCTGGGGTCGTTGCTGCGGGATGGACCACCGGCATTGTCGAGATGGATCGCGCGCTGCGCTTCCCGGCGGCCGACTGGCGTGACGGCGAGAAGATCAACAAGGACAAGCTGGCCGCCGTGGTGTCCGATGTGCTCGCCAAGACCTATGGGGCGAAAGCCACGGGCACGAGCTGGAACGCCACCAACGGCAAGTTGAAGCTCAGCTTCAAGCGGCCGAGCCAGCTGATGCCAGGCCTCGACCTCACCGAGGCGATCGAGGTCACCGGGCTGGTCGCGCCCGACAAACCAGGCGGGACCGACGCGCTGATGCTGTGGATCGGCAATCCGGTGACGACCACGGTCGACGATGCGGCCGGTCCGAAACTGATCGTGGCTGACGAGTCCTCCGGCGAGGAGGACGGCGACCAGCGCGACGATGGCGGCGCAATCAACGCCCTCGCCGCGGCCCTGAAAGCCAAGCGCTGGGACGCCGACAACTCGGTGTGGAAGTGACACCCGTCTGCTCGCGCGATCCGGCAAGCGGAAGTTAGATCCTCATTTCCGAGTCTCGGTTCTATTGATACTGCCCCCGCCGTCATCGTCCGCGAAGGCGGACGATCCAGTACGCCGTGACGTCTGTGTTCGATCTCTTCTGCCGCGGAGTACTGGATGCTCCGCCTGCGCGGAGCATGACAGCGTTGGAGATGGCGAGAGTTCAATCGTCCTGCGACGGCCGATTTCACGGAAACGGTGTTCTAGCGGTCCCTCGCGACAACGCGAAACGCGTTTCGCGGAGATAGGGCTCAGGCAGGAGATCAGATCACAATCCGATTCCGCTGGGCGGGTCACAGGCTCGGGCAATCGCCATGCGCCTCGCCTTTGACGCATCGGCCTTGTTTGTGTTAGACAGCCCGTGCCGAAAATAGGCATGGCCGGATTGGTAAGCCCGGCCTGTTCCCGTCAGAAGCGGGAATGCTATCCCGCCGCTTAGCGGCTTGGACCCACGGCCGGACGGAGTGACGACATCGTCACGCTGCCGGTGGGTCGCGCAAAATCAGCTTTCGGCTCCCGACATCGACGATGCTGCCGCCGTCCGTTTCAACAACCAGAACGGACGGAAGTCATGCATCTCAAACACCTCAATCTCGCAACGTCGGATGTGACGGGTCTCGCCATCTTCTTCGAACGGTTCTTCGCCTTCCGTCGCCTCCTGGAACGCGGCTCCGGAGCTCTCGTGATCCTGCGCAATGACGAGGAGTTCGTGCTCACCCTGATGAAACTGAAGAGGTATGATCCCGCCGGCTATCCCGAGACGTTCCATATTGGCTTTTACGTCGACGGGTTCGCCGCTGTCGAGGCGAAGAGGAACGAGCTCGTGACAGCCGGCCTTGCGCCAGGAGAGATTGAGGATGCTGGTCGCAGCGGCCGCGGCGCGCATTTCTACTGCACCGCGCCCGGCGGAATCGTGATCGAGGTCGCCACGCGACCGCAACTGCAGGGGGCCGCCTAATTAGAGCGTTTTCAAGCGAAGTGGACACCGGTTCGCGTCAAGAAAACGCGTCAAAACAAAAAGCTAGAGCCCCGTTCCGATTCAATCGGAACGGAAAAGGCTCTAGCGTCCCTCGCCTCAGTTGGTGTTGAGGCGGAAGTGCAGCGTCTTGGGGCCGATGAAATAGATCGAATCGCCCTGCCGTTTCCAGCTCGTCGACGCGGTCAGCGTTGCGAGCAGATCGTCATCGGCCTGCGCGCGTCCCGGCGCGCAGTTGCGGTCCTCGATCTGGCTGGCAATGAAGATGATCGTGTTGCCGGCCACCGAGAACTGGCCCTTCCCGCCCTTGCACCACAGCTCGAGCACCACCTCGCCATGGTCGCCGATGTCGAGGTCCGGAACCCGCTTCGATCCCGGCTGCGGCAGCGCGTCGAGGGTCATCTCCATGCCGAACGGAAAGCCCTCATCGGCAAGCGCCGGCACGGTCGCAACCGTCGAGACGAACAAGGCCGCCGCACATCCGGCAACAAAACGCTTCGCAACCACCATGGCCCTCTTCACCTCTCGCGACGCACCGCACGTCCTGCGCGGTCGAAAATAAGGCTGCCACGGCTCCCGCATAATTGTGACCCAAAAATAGCAATCCCCGCGCGGGCCTGACCTGCGCGGGGATTTTGTGAAGCCGTGTCGCAAGCGCTATTTCAGCACCATCTCCGTGAACGGATAGACATAGGCCTGCAGGGTGACAAGGAGACCGACCAAGCAGGCCAGCACGATCGAATGCAGGAAGACGTAGCGCAGGATGGAGCTTTCATGCCCGACCCACTGGGTCGCGGTGGAGGCGACCACGATCGATTGTGCGTCGATCATCTTGCCCATGACGCCGCCCGAGGAGTTGGCGGCTGCCATCAGGATCGGAGACAGTCCGATCTGCTGGGACGTGATCTTCTGCAGATTGCCGAACAGGATGTTGGATGAGGTATCGGATCCGGTCAGCGCCACGCCGAGCCAGCCGAGCAGCGTGCCGAAGAAGGGATAGAGCACGCCGGTTGCGGCGAAGGCGAGGCCCAACGTCGCGTCGACGCCGGCAAGCCGAGTCAGCGTGCCGATTGCCAGCATCGCCGAGATCGTGATCAGCGAGACCGCGCAGAGCTTGATGGTGCGGCCATATTCGGCCAAGAGCCGGCCGGGTCCCATCCCCATCAGAAAGCCGGAGATGATCGCCGCAATGAGCATGCCGGTGCCGGTGAAGGTGACATAGGTGAACGAGAACACTGCGCCTTCCGGCGTCGGTTTCGGCGCCACCGGCGGCACCTTGTTGATCATGTTGTGCAGATCCGGCACCGGATAGTTCCAGGTGAAGATCGAGTTCGCCCAGGCCTTGAAGGCGCCGTTGCCCCAGATCAGCATCACGATGCAGACGATGATCCATGGCAGCAACGCGCTCCACAACTCGCCTTCCGTCAGCGGCGTCCGATCCAGCGGCCTCTGCGCCGTCATCGCCGAGGTCGAATCGTCACGGCTCCGCAGAGCCGGCGAAAGCCAGAGCTGCTTCGGCTGCCACACCCGCAGGAACAGGATCAGGGCGCCCATCGAGATCAGCGAGGCGCCGATGTCGACGATCCAGGGATTGACGTAGTTCGAGATGACGAACTGGGGAATCGCGAACGACAGGCCGGTCACCAGGATTGCCGGCCAGACGTCCTTCATACCTTTCCAGCCGGCAAAGGCCCACACCACCCAGAATGGCACAATCAGCGAGAAGACCGGCAGCTGCCGGCCGACCATGGCGCCCAGGATGTAGGGATCAAGACCAGTGACCGAAGCCAAGCCCTGGATCGGCGTGCCGAGCGCGCCATAGGCCACCGGCGCGGTGTTGGCGATCAGCGACAGGCCGGAGGCCGCGAGCGGTGAGAAGCCCAGCCCGATCAGGATCGAGCCCGTGATCGCCACCGGCGTGCCGAAGCCGGATGCGCCCTCGAAAAAGGCGCCGAAGGAGAACGCCACCAGCAGCAGCTGCAGGCGACGATCCTCAGTGACGCCGCCGACCGCGCGCTTGAGCAGTTCGAACCGGCCACATGAGACAGTGACCTGGTAGAGGAAGATGACGTTCAGCACGATCCAGCCGATCGGGAAGAAGCCCGAGACCACGCCGAGCACCGAGGCGCGGATCGACATGCCGGCCGGCATCGTAAAGACGAAGATCGTGATCAGGTTGGTCACGATCACGGCGATGATGGCGGCGATGTGCGCCTTCACCTTGCCGCTCGCGATCAGGACCAGCAGCGTGACTACCGGCACGGCGGCCGCCACCGTCGACAGGACCTGATTCCCTAACGGGTTATAGATTTGATTCCACATGGCATTCCTCCCCCAACGCAGTTTCTTGGGCCGCGAACGAGCGTCCGGGCCGGGCCGCAAGAACGGAGGGTTTTCGCAAGGTAGGCCAAAAGCTTGCTGGTCGCCCGGACCGCCAAGATCTGCTCAAAATCTCGCGAAATATGACTGTCGCCCGCCTCTCGCTGGCACACGCATGCTAGGGTCTTGGGCAAGGGAACCACAAGCGAGCCCGGATCGTGCCACTTGCGACTTTAGTCTAGTGCTTCGTGTCCGACGCTCGCATGACGCTCGCAGCGCTCACCTCTGCGAATTTCGAAACGAGCACCCGCAACCCCTCCAGCGGGCCGCTGCGGCAGAAAGCTAGAGGACCTTCAATCCACCAGACCGGGACGGCATGAATCCAGTTGAATTGCGTCGTCCGGTTTCACTTGCTTCCGATCCCCAGAGGTCATCGTCCCAGGAGACGGTATTCCGTGAAAAATCTACGCTCGACCCTCGCCATCGTATGGCGGATCGCATCGCCCTATTTCTATTCCGAGGACAAGCTGGCCGGCCGCGGTCTGCTGGCCGCCGTCATCGCGCTGCAGCTCGCCTCGGTCGGAGGCGACGTCCTGATCAACCAGTGGCGTAACCGGTTCTACAATGCGCTGCAGGAGAAGGACTGGAACGGTTTCGTCCGCGAGATGATCGTCTTTTGCGTGCTTGCCGGCATCTTGGTCCTGCTTGCCGTCTACCAGACCTATCTCACCCAGTGGCTTCAGATCCGCTGGCGGAAATGGATGACGACGCGATTCCTCGGCGAGTGGCTGCACAACGCGAACTATTATCGCATGGAGCTGCAGGGCGAAGCCGCCGACAACCCGGACCAGCGCCTCAGCGACGACGTCAAGCAGTTCGTCATTCAGACACTGAGCATCTCGATAGGTCTCTTGGGCTCGATCGTCAGCCTGGCCTCCTTCGTGATCATCCTGTGGGGCCTGTCGGAAGCCGCACCGCTGAGCCTGTTCGGCCATGATATTCCGATCCCCGGCTATCTGGTCTGGGCCGCATTGATCTACGCCATCTTCGGAACGGCGCTGACCCAGTGGATCGGTCGACCGCTGGTGAACCTCAATTTCGAGCAGCAGCGCTATGAGGCCGATTTCCGCTTCAATCTGGTGCGTGTGCGTGAGAACACCGAGCAGATCGCCTTGCTCAAGGGCGAAAGCGCCGAGCGCACGCAACTGTTGCAGCGCTTCGGATCTGTCATCAGCAACTGGTACGGCATCATGAGTCGGACCAAGCGCTTGAACGCGTTCACGAGCAGCTACGCTCAGGCTGCTGTCGTGTTTCCATTCATCCTGATGTCGCCAGCCTTTTTCGCCAACAAGATTCTGCTTGGGGCATTGATCCAAACTGGGGAGGCGTTCGGAAAAGTGCAGGACGCGTTGTCCTTCTTCGTCTCGGCCTATACGACGTTGGCGGACTGGCGTTCGACCGTCGCCCGTCTCGATGGGTTCGAGATGTCGGTCAACAGCGCCGCAAGGCTGCCAAGCAGGAAGCCTACCATCGAGGTGATACCGTCTGGCAATGATGGCATCGGGATCGAGCAGTTGCTGATCCAATTGCCGAACGGAAAAGCTCAGCTTTCCGCCAACGCATTCAGCGTGCGCCCGAACCAGGGCACGCTGGTGATGGGTCCCTCGGGAGCGGGCAAATCGACGCTGTTCCGCGCCATTGCCGGTGTCTGGCCGTTCGGCAGCGGCTCGATCCGCGTCCCGGCGGATGCCAGCCTGATGATGCTGCCGCAGCGGCCGTATTTCCCGATCGGCACGCTGAAGGCTGCCATCACCTATCCGGCTGCCCCGGATTCTTTCACCGCCGCAGAGATCTCGGATGTGCTGACGGCAGTCGGCCTGCCGCAGCTCACGGGGCGGCTCGACGAGAATGCTCACTGGAATCGGATGTTGTCGCTCGGCGAGCAGCAGCGCCTTGGCCTCACCCGCGCCCTCTTGCACCGGCCGCAATATCTGTTCCTGGACGAAGCCACGGCGTCGCTGGACGAACCGTCGGAGGCGCGGCTCTACCACCTGCTGCAGGAGCGGCTGCCCACGACCACCATCGTCTCGATCGGCCATCGCTCGACCTTACGCGATTTCCATGAGCGCACGGTCGAGCTCGTGCACGAGGGCGACGGCTTCACGCTGCAGCCGAAGGAAGTTGCGGCAGTCTCGGAATAGAGCGTTTTCAAGCGAAGTGGAAACCGGTTCGCATCAAGAAAACGCGTCAAAACAAAAGCTAGAGCCCCGTTCCGATTCAATCGGAACGGAAAAGGCTCTAGCGCGCAAACGCAAGAAGGGCGGCAGATGGCTCTGCCGCCCTTCGCTTTGGAGATCCCTGAGACGAAGCTTACTTCAGGTTGGTCATCGCGGTCAGGTCGGCCGAGAGCTTGGCGACGCCGGCGGCGCCGCACCAGTTGGAGCCGAAGCCACCCGGGTTGATCGCGGTGATGTTGGAGGTGCTGAAGCTGGTGGTCGAGAAGTCGCTGGTGAAGGCGTTGCACGAGGCCTTCGACAGGTCGGTGTCGTAGTAGCGCAGATCCAGCGTGAACACCTTGTAGGTGAAGCCGACGCCGATATTCCAGGTGTTGTAGCTCGGCTCGGGAATGCCGGCCGAGTAGTTGGCCAGCGCGCTGGTCACGCCATAGAACGAGTCGGAGGTGCCGAGCCACTGACGGCCGAACTCACCCGAGACGTACATGCCGACGCCGCTCGAGCCGAAGATGGTCGACGGCGCGGTCCACTTGGCGGTGATCGAGGAGTAGTTGCCCCAGGCGCCAAGGTTCAGGAAGTTCGGCGAGTAATATTCGTTGAAGCCCACCGCCCACTGGTCGTTGAGGGTGATGTTGAGCTTGGCATAGCCTTCGAAGAAGCTCGCGTCCTTCTTGGCAACGTTGCCGTTGACCGGCAGGTTGCCGTTCAGCACGCATTGCGCGTCGGAGCCGGGAATGCCGGAGCCGGGCGCCGCCGCGGCGTTGAAGCACGACCCGCCCGGATACAGGTAGCCCCAGACGCCGAAGTCGAAGGCGAACATGCCGAAGGTCGGACGGATACCGCCGTAGATGTCGATCTCGGCGGCGGCGCGGTTCGGGAACGAGATGCTCTCACCGGACACGCCGACATAGAGCTGCAGGTCCTTGTTGACGTTGTAGCGCGGCTCGAAATAGGCGGCGACCGAGGCATTGTGGTTGGACTGGGTCACGCCGCGGAAGATGTAGTCGTTCATGACGGCGCTGCCGAACGCGACGTCCCAGGGCTCGAACGGGGGTGGCGGGGGCGCCTTCAGGGCCTTGACCGGCAAATCCGCCGCAAGAGCCGAACCCGTTACCATTGCCAGCGCCGTTGCCAACAAAGTCAATTTCCTCATGAGGATCCCCATCACCCTTACGTTCATGCATCGGCCCGATTTCGGTGCCCCCCAGGACACATGCGAGCGCCGACTGCGTCATAGCTGCGGCAGGATGTGACGGAACCGTCTCCGGCGTGAAGCAAAAAAGCGCGGCATCTGCCGACTTTTTGGGCGTTTGGGCGGCTCTACGGTAGGTTGTCCGCCGTTGTTGCATTTCGACAACAAGTTTGGGGCTGATCTTCTCCGGCCATCTACGGGCCGGCGGCAGCCGCCGCGCCGGCCGGATGCCTAACACGTCATCGGCACGAATCAGTTCGCGGGCGCCGGCGGGAGGCTTCCTGGAAGCTCGGCGGCGGGCACCACGTTGAAATGGGCATCGTCAGCGGCCGACGAACGCGGCACATGAAAAAGGGCCGCAGCGCTGCCGCCGCGGCCCCGTCCGGATCAATCTGGCGACAACGTTTCAGCTCTCGTGATCGCCCGCAGCAGCAGCGGCCTCGTCCTCGTCGCCGCCCTGATGGCTTGGCGTGGATACAGCCTCCGAGCTCGGTGTCGCCCAGCTCGTCTCCGCCTCGGTCGTCTCGGGCGTGTGCTCAACCAGCGGGGCCTGCTTGGCGGCGCGTTTCTTCGCGGTCTTTTTCGGGGCGGGCGGCGCGCTGGCGGCGGTGGGGCTCGCGGCTGCCTTGGCGGCTTTCTTAGCTGCTTTCGGTGCCTTCTTGGCTGGCGCCTTTGCAGCTTTCGCGGCGGCTTTCTTGGCTTTCTTTGCGGGGGCCTTGGCCGCCTTCGCAGCCTTCTTTGCTGCTTTCTTGGCCGATGTCTTCGGGGCCTTCTTGGCTGATTTCTTTGCGGCCTTCTTCGAGGCTTTCTTGGCCGCCTTCTTCGCCTGCGCCATCAGCTTCTTTTTCTTCTTGTCCTTTTCGTCTTTCTTTTTCTTGTCCTTCGCCATCATGATCCTCCTGTTGCCGACGCAACGATTGACACTGCGCCGGTTAAGGACAGGCCCGCCGCGCGGGGCCGATCCATCAATTCAGTTCTGGCCGAGGACCGCCCGTCGCCCAGTCGAGAAGCTCAATCGTGTGGACCACGGGGACGGATGTGCCGCTGGCAATCTGCATCATGCATCCGATATTGCCCGCCGCAATCACATCCGGCCCGACGCTCGCGATGTTGGCGACCTTGCGATCGCGCAGTCTCGTCGCAATGTCAGGCTGGAGAATGTTGTAGGTCCCCGCCGAACCGCAACACAAATGGCTCTCCGGTATATCTTTCACTACGAATCCGTTCTTGGAAAGCAATTCTTTCGGAAGGCCTGTGATTTTCTGCCCGTGCTGCAGCGAACATGCGGAGTGATAGGCCACGACGACATCGCGATGATCGCCGTCTCGCGCCTGCAATTCCAGCGCGCCGAGATATTCGCTGATGTCCTTGGTAAGCGCGGAGACGGTCGCGGCAGATGCAGCAAATTGCGGGTCTTCCCGCAGCATATGGCCGTAGTCCTTGATCACGGTTCCGCAGCCCGACGTCGTCACCAGGATGGCATCTAAGCCGCCGCGCGCGGCCTCCGCAGTCCACGCCCTGATGTTGGCGCGCGCGCTGGCCAGCGCCTCGTCGTCGCGGCCCATGTGATGGGTGAGCGCGCCGCAGCATTGCTCGTCGCGGACCAGCACCACCTCGATGCCGTGGCGTGTGAGCACGCGAATCGCCGCCTCGTTGATCCGCGGCGCCAGCGCTTGCTGCGCGCATCCCTGCAGCAGCGCAACCCGCCCGCGTCGCGGGCCCTGCGCTCCGAACACGGCGCCGGGCGCTGGACCGGGCGCCGGCAGGCTGGCGCTAGGGGCCAATGCCAGCATCGCCCTGATCCGCCGCAGCAGGCTCGGATTCGGGCTAGCCGAAACCGGGGGCGACGGCAGCAGGGCTGCCAGCGGCCGGCCGATCCGCGCCAGCGTCATGGCGATCCGAAACACGCCGGGCCTCGGCAGCACGAAAGCCAGCACGGAGCGCAGCAGCCGATCGGTCAGCGGCCGCTGGTAGGTCTTCTCGATGCGGACCCGCGCCTGGTCGACCAGGTGCATGTAGTGGACGCCGGAGGGACAGGTCGTCATGCAGGCCAGGCAGGACAGGCAGCGGTCGATATGCTTGACGACTTCGGCAGTCGGCGCCTGGTCCTTCTCCAGCATCTGCTTGATCAGGTAGATCCGCCCCCGCGGGCTGTCGAGCTCGTCGCCGAGCAGCACATAGGTCGGACAGGTCGCGGTGCAGAAGCCGCAATGGACGCAGGCGCGCAGGATCTTGTCGGCGACGGCGATATCGGGATCGGCGAGCTGCGCCAGGCTGAATTCGGTCTTCATGGTGCAAGGCTCCGGCGCATACGGCCGCGATTGAGAATGATCTTGGGATCGAAGGCGTGGCGGACGCGCTCCTCCAGCGCGGCGACGCCAGGAGCCTGCGGCTGGAACACATCGACCGTGCGCCGGACGTCCTCCGAGGCCCGCAGCAGCGTGGCATGGCCGGAGGCGGCCGCGACGCGCTGGCGCACCAGGCCGGCCTGCGCATCCGCACTCGGCGGCAGCGCGGCCCAGATCA
Source organism: Bradyrhizobium sp. STM 3557 (assembly GCF_045571465.1). Lineage (NCBI taxonomy): Bacteria > Pseudomonadati > Pseudomonadota > Alphaproteobacteria > Hyphomicrobiales > Nitrobacteraceae > Bradyrhizobium > Bradyrhizobium sp. STM 3557. Next base: position 2,102,644 of record NZ_CP120697.1, on the reverse strand, counting down.
GCCCGCCCCCCCAATCGTAGATCACCTGCCCGTCCGTCTCCCGCGCCAGCGCCTGTCCCAGCGCGCCGCCAGCGGCCGGCGGGCAGACGATGCGCCACACCGGCCAGTCCCCGACCGGCCCTCCCGCCGCAAACGGCAGCACGTCGCGCAGCGCGCCCCACGCCGCGGCGGACGCCGCGTCCTCAATGATTTCGGCATCGCCGAACGGCGCCAATTGCCTGGCAAGCGAGGCCGCGCGATCGGCGGCGGACGCCGTGATGCCCTCCAACCGCAGCAAGGTCAGCGCCTGCCCCGGCGACCCGATCCGCGCCAGCGCCTCGACCTCGGACCACGAGGTGGAGGCCGGCAGATGCGCGGCGCCGGAGACGTCGAACGGCGAGCCGAGCGCAGCTGTCATGGCCTGGTTCGCTTTGAGATCATCGAGCCCGCGCAGCACCAAGGTGCGCTCGGCTTCGGGCCGCGGCATCACCTTGAGCGTCACCTCGGTCATCACCGCGAGCGTGCCCCAGGACCCTGCCAGCAGCTTGCAGAGGTCGTAGCCGGTGACGTTCTTCACCACCTTGCCGCCGGTCTTGAAGCTGTCGCCGAAGCCCGACACGGCATGCGCCCCGAGCAGGTGGTCGCGCGCCCCGCCGGCCTTGACGCGGCGCGGACCGGCCAGCCCCGCCGCGATCATGCCGCCAATTGTTCCCTTGTCTTGCGTGCCCCTGCCCCGCGTGCCCAGCAGCGGTGCGGTATCGACCGGCTCGAACGCGAATTGCTGGTTCTTGGAATCGATCAGCGACAGCACGTCCGAAAGCGGCGCACCGGCCTGCACCGTGATGATCAGCTCGTTCGGCTCATAGGCAGTGACGGCGTTCAGTGCCGAGAGGTCCAGCACCGCGTTGGTGGCCATGACCTGCCCGACCTGGCGCCTGGTGCCGTGCCCGATGATCTCGAGCGGCTGCTCACCTGCGATGGCCGCGCGGACCACCTCCTCCACGTCGGCTGCGTTGCGTACTTTGAGGGCGTCCACCACTGCTGGCCTTGCTTGATTGTGACGATCGAGCGGATGCGCGAGGCGACCGCTGCCATTGCAGCCTTTCTAATGCGTTGGAGGCCGGACACAAGGGCAGGCGTGACGGAACATGCAGCCTGCGCTTGGCGTATCCGCTTCGATGCCGCGGAAGCGCTCAGGAGCGCGCGTCATCCCGCAACCATCGTTCATCCACGATCGAACTATCCGCTGCTGAACGGAGCTATCGATGGCCTCGCAGATCTCCGAAAGAAAGGATGAGGACAATGGCCCGATATGCAATCGATACGAAGACCGTAAGCGAGGCCGTCAGCGGCGGCGGCCTGCTGGTGGTGGCGCAATGGGAGGCCAGGGATGGCGAGGCCGACCGCGTCGCCGAGATCCTGTCACGCTTCCTGCCCGAGGCGCAGCAGGAGCCCGGCGTGCAACTGTTCCTGATCTCCCGCGCCAAGGATAACCCGGCGCAGTTCCTGTTCTACGAACTGTTCCGCGACGAGGCCGCCTTCAAGGCGCATCAGGAGAGCGATCACTTCAAGACCTATATCGGCGGCCAGGCCCTGCCCTTGCTGGCGCGGCGCGAGCGGGCGCAATACAACTTGATGTAGACGAGCGTGTCGTGAAGTATTTCAAATCGAAGGGCCGAGGCTGGCAGACCATGATTGATGACGCCCTGGTCGAGATCGTCGCAAAGAAACCAACGAAGAAGCGCAAGGCAGCGAAGAAGTCACCCCGCCAGGCCGCGTGAGCGGCTGGTGAAGCAATCGGTATTGCAGCGCGTCCAGAGGTCCGCTCGGACTGTACCGTGCTTGTCACTGTGCAGCGGCGCCCTTCCCGCAAAGTTCGCGTTCAGATGCCGCGGAGGAAGTCGATCTTGCCGATCTCCACCCCGTTGTGGCGCAGGATCGCGTAGGCGGTGGTCACGTGGAAGTAGAAATTCGGGATCATGAAGCCGAACAGATACTGCTTGGCGGGGAAGGTCATGTCCTTGCCGGCGAGCTTCTGGGTGATGGTGCGATCCTCGGTCCCGGTGAACGTCTCCGCCCGTATGCTCTCCAGGAAGGCTATGGTCTTGGCGAGGCGGTCCTTCAGCTCCGCCACGGTCTTGTCCTCATCGGGCAAGCTCGGGATCTCCATTTGGGCCAGGCGCGCCGCGCCGCCCCTCGCCGTTTCCGTGGCGCGATGGATCTGGGTCGAGAAGGGCAGCATGTCGATGGCGAGCCGGCTGCCCATGAGGATGGTCGGGTCGGCCTTCTTGCCCTCGGCATAGGCCACGGCCTTGTCGAGGATGGCATCGAGATTCTTCAACGCGCGCACCGTGGCGGGAACGGCGGCGTCGTACATGGACAGGGACACGAGCACACCTTCCGGTTTTGCGATTTGATCAAGTGGACGCAGGCTTCACTTGCTATGGCGATCACCATAGTATGGCGATCGCCATAGCGTCGTCAAGCGGGGCTCGGTATGATCAGGTCATGCCACGCAAGACCGACGCCCGCGCCCGCGCGATTGCCACCGCCGAACGACTGTTTCGCATCCAGGGCTACGCTGCGACCGGATTGACCCAGATCATTGAACAAAGCGGCTCGCCGAAGGGATCGTTCTACTTTCACTTTCCGCGCGGCAAGTCCCAGCTGGCAGAGGAAACGATCGATCTCTACGTTGCGAACAGAGCAGCCGCGTTCCGGCACATCTCGGCGAATACGACCGGCGACGCGCCGAGTTTTTTCAAACGGATTTTTACGGTCATCGCGGCCGAAATGATTGCCGACAACTACCAGTACGGATGCCTGATGCAAAACCTGGTGAATGAGCGGTCCGCGCTGGATGCTGAGCTGACCGAACGGGTCGCACGCGGATTTGTCGATCTGACCGACATCATTGCAGAGCATCTCCGCGGCTGCGGTTTCGCTCCCGCGCGCGCCTCCTCCAGCGCAGTCGCATTGTTGGCCGCCATCGAAGGCGGACGAACGATTGCCCGCGTGGAACGCGCGCCTGCTGTCTTCGAGGCGCTGGCGGATATTTTTTGCCGGAGGTGGCCTGCGCCCGAGCGACTACGGTGACGCTGCATTTTAATATTTCACCGGATTTAGTGCACTGTCACCGTAATTCAGGAGGGTGAGCACTTCAGGACCTACATCGCGTGCCAAGCCCTGCCACTGCTGGCGCGGCGCGAGCGGATACAGACGGGCTGATCTAGGGCGTGAGCCCATCAAGACCGGATTGGGTGGATAGCGGCCTGTCCCTTTTCCGCGCGGTAACAGGCAGGACGCCGGCAGAGGGCGCTTTTTCAGCGGCAACGTACGGTACGCTGCACCAGCTAACAAAGTGCACCGTCGCCGTATTCATCGTGGAATTCTAAAGTCCGAATGAAGTCGAGATTCCGCGCCTGACAACCTGAAAAAAAGTCATTGCGGTAGGAATCAATAGGAAAATAAAACCAACTAGGTAGAACCACAAAATGGCGATACGTAACCAGCGCATCGACCGGTTCTGCAGGAAGTAGTGCTGCCCCATCAATTCAGAGAGGTCGGTCTGCTTCATCATCTCTTCTGCGGAGCGAGCTGGATACATGTATTCAGCTGCAATATAGCTATTAATGCTAAGCGCGATAATGTGATTGATTAGAAAAAGCCGATGTTGAGCAGTGTCGTAATAGTCCTTTTCGCTCTCATAGAAATCATGGGCGTTAGCATGACGATCGACGACCTGCGGGCAGAACATGGTGTAGAGCAACGAGCCGACGGCGATAAAGAACCCACCGATGTACAGAGCGTACAATCTAGGCGACACACTGCAATCGAGGCAGAATGAGGAGTGGATCTTCAGGTACGCGACCGCGTAGTCGTTGAAGAGTATCAGATACCCCAAGACCGGGAATGCGATGGCTGCTTTGCCCAGCGCGGACCCGCCGATCACACCCAACCTGTTCCACTTTGACCACTCACTAACGCGTTGCGGCGCCCCGACCGGCCGGAACTCAAGATCCGAGTTCAGGTTGCCTTTGACGTTTTCTTGCATTCGAATCGCTCTTTAGCTCAGCGTAAGATTTTATCGTAAGTATCCGGTGAAGACCGCGGGTTAGTCGATTGCCGCCCCGCCAGTCCAAGGATCAGGCGACGAGCTTCTGGGCTGAGAGCTTCCAATTCCAAGGCAGAAGCTGGTCAAGCGTGCGGATGTTGTGGTCGTTGATTCGAGCGAGGACGTCGGCGAGCCAAGCCTGAGGGTCGACGTCGTTGAGCTTGGCGGTCTGTATCAGCGTGTACATCACGGCGGCCCGTTCGCCGCCGCGATCGGAGCCGGCGAACAGCCACGCCTTGCGGCCGAGTGCGATGCCGCGCAACTCGCGCTCGGCGGCGTTATTGGTCAGGCAGATGCGGCCGTCGGAGAGAAAGCGCGCGAACGTCTCCCAGCGCTTGAGCATATAGTCCATGGCCTTGGCGACCTCGGAGTGCCGTGACAGCTTAGCGCGCTCGGTGCGCATCCAGATCTGCAGATCAGCGACCAGCGGCGCAACGCGCAGCGCGCGCTCGGCGAGCCGTTCGAGCGGCACCCGGCCGTTGATCTTGCGTTCGACGTCAAAGATCGCGTCGATGCGCTTCACCGCCTCGAACGCCATCGGCGCGATGACGGCGAGTTTGCCACGCGCCTTGGCGGTGACGTCGGCGAGCACGAAGAACTTGCGCCGAGCATGCGCCCAGCAAGCGGCCTCGGTGATCGGCCCTCCTTGCGGCCGGCCTCGTACAGCCGGTTGAAGCCAGCGTAGCAGTCGGCCTGCAGGATGCCGCCATAGCCGTGCAGGTGACGCTCGGCGTGCTCGCCCGCGCGGTCGCGCGAGTAGAAGAACACTGCCGCTGGTGGATCGTGGCCGCCGAATGGGCGATCGTCGCGCACATAGACCCAGGCCCGTCCAGTCGCCGTCTGGCCCTTGGCAAGCACTGGCACCGGGGTCTCGTCGCCATGGACGCGGTTGCCCGCGAGCACGTGCGCACGGATCAGATCATGCAGCGGCCGCAGCAGCGCCGCGCAACCGCCCACCTGGTCGGCGAGCGTCGACAGGCTCAGCGCGATGCCCTCGCGCGCGTAGCGCTCCGACTGGCGATTGAGCGGCTGGTGCTGCCCGTACTTCTCGAACAGGATCATCGCCAACAGAGAAGGCCCGGCGAAGCCGCGCGGCAGAACGTGGAACGGCGCAGGCACCTGCGTGATCTTCTCGCAGTCCCGGCAGGTGAACTTCTCGCGCACGTATTGCACGACCTTCCACTGCCGCGGCACCACCTCCAGTGTCTCAGTAACATCCTCGCCGAGCTTGGCGAGCCGGGTCGAGCCACAGCAGGCGCAGGCATCGGGACCGGGCAGCACGACCCGCTCGCGCGGCAGATGCGCCGGGAACGGCTTGCGCGCAGGCTTGTTGCGCGGGAACGCAGACAGCGGCGGCGTCTCGCCAACAGCAGCGGCTGTCTTCTCGGCCGCAAGTTCGTCCTCCGCCGCAGTTGCTTCCAGCTCCTCAAGCTGAAGCTCCATCTGGTCAAGGAGCCGCGCCTTGTGCTCGCTGCGCTGTCCAAAGAGCTCGCGCCGCATCTTCGCAATCGTCAGACGCAGATGCGTGATCAGAGCCTCCGCGCCAGTCGCCTCGGCACGCATCCGCGCGATCTCGGCGTCGCGATCGCGCAGCAGGCGCGTCAATCTCTCGATCTCATCCGTGGGAGAATCACTGGGGCTCATCGCCAATGATGGAATCACAGGGCGCGCGGTTTGTATGCCCTTCCTATCGCGCTCCAACGCGTTCAGCCCGCCGCCTCCGGCCGCCATGTCCGCTGCGGCAGCCGCCAGTCGATCCCTTCCAGGAGATACCCGAGTTGGGCCGGCGTGATCGCCACCGTCCCGTCCGCCGGCGACGGCCAGATGAAGCGGCCGCGCTCCAGGCGCTTGGAGAACAGGCACATGCCCTGGCCATCGTGCCACAGCACTTTGATCAGGTCGCCGCGCCGGCCGCGGAATACGAACAGGTGGCCGCCATGCGGATCGCGCTTGAGGGTCTCCTGCACCAGCAGCGCCAGCCCATCGAACCCCTTGCGCATGTCGGTGCGGCCTGTCGCCAGCCACACCCGCGCCCCGCTCGGAATAGGGATCGTCATCGCCGCTCCAGCGCGCCGATCATCCGCGCCAGCGCACCGGGATCGACGCCTTGCTCGACGATGACCCGCAGCCCATCCGCAAGCACGATCTCCATGCGTCTGCACCCACCAGCGGGAGGCGGCGATGCCGCCGCGGCCGATCCTCCATCCGCAATCACCGCTTCGGCAAACGACACGGGCTCGGCATTCCCGCCCAGTCGCCCCTTGCGTGCCAGCCGACGCCAGGTGAACAACTGACCGGTCGACAAGCCATACCGCCGGGCGGTTGCCGAGACCTGCCGCGTGCCGCTATCGCTCTCGGCGACGATCCGCCGCTTCTCTTCCAGCGTCCAGCGACGCCGCGACCCGGTCTGGATCACCTCAAGCCGCGACACCTTCGGCATAGTCGTATGCTCAGTCATACGACTATGTCTTCGCGCCTCCCTGCATCAGCGCAAGGCGGTTCTCACCGGAGGGGTACATTTTATCGGCCATAGGCCCTTAGTTTCTATTCAACAAGGATGTTCTCATCCCCATAACATGGGTGAGACAAGCGCTCGCTCCTGCGCTTCTGGGAATATCCGCATGAGTGGAGCCATCAACTGTTCAGCCGTCGGCCGTTAAGAAGCTGGTTTTTAAAGTGCACTTAGTAGATAGATTGAGGAGTCGGACAGTCCGGCAAAGCAACGGCCTTATCAAACTCCGTAATTAAGTGCACTGTTCCGGAGACACGCGTGGAGTATCTCAACATCGTTCTTGCCGATGGTGATCCCGCCGAGGTGCGCGACGACCTCAATCTCATCGCCCGAGCGCAGGGCATGAGCCAAGTCGCAAAGGCCGCCGGCGTGACCTGAGAGGGGCTTTACAAGACGCTCGGCGAGAATGGAAATCCAGAGTTCGCAACTGTCCTGCGGGTCATCGGAGCCATGGGAATCCGCCTTAAGGCGGAGCCGACCCGAGCCAAGCCGAAAAAGAAAGCCGTGGCTTGACGCCGCGTCTTGCAGCGAACTTACCCACATCCGTGGATTCGCGGGTTCCGGGCCGCGCGAAGTAATGGCACAGTCATTGCTTCGCAACTTTGGGAGGAATCGATGTCACTTCGCGAGGGCGAAATTGCCATAGTCAAAGGAATGCTACTTCGCGGTGACAAGCAGCATGACATTGCCGCATGGTTCGGCGTCAACCCCGCTCGGGTAAACGAAATCAGCCAAGGCACAAACGGCTCTAGCGTCGCAGCAGCCCCGGCTGATCAACTGCCACCCCGAGGCCCCTATATGGCTGGCCGATCGGCATCACGCGCGCGCGACACCCTGATCGCCCTACGCGAACTAGTAGATGAGGCCATTGCTGATATCGACCTGTATGAGCGAGTCGGATAGAGAGACGCCCAAAGTCTCCACAGGCCCCAAGCGCAAATCAAGATATGGGAATGTGTGATATAACCTCCTTGTAATGTTAGTTGGGATGATCGAATGGCTCGCACCACGCAACCGCCCCCGCCTCCTCACCGTCCTTCTCTGTCGATCGAGCAGAAGCGACGGTTCATGGATCGATTGCGCCAGCGAATCGCCGATCTTGAAGCCTTCGATCCACAAAAAATTCAAGTCCGTCGTGACCCCAGCGTATTGGCACTCGAAACCGCTATCGACGAAACGTTATCGTCGGCATTTGGGCACGATACGATCGAATACAAACGCTACAGCGCCGCCGCGCGACTGGACAATGGCCCAATTAGTGCGATGTATATCGCCGGCCGGCGCCCACCGGGTTACGATGCATCGCAACTAACCAACGCGCGACACTATCTAACCCAAGGGAAAGCAAAATCCATCGCGCTTCTCGGTCAGGCCATCCGCTTCCTTGAAGACGAAATTGCCGAGCAAGAAGAACTCCCACCATCGAATGTCAAGGCGATCCGACCGACTCAGAAAAATGAAGTCTTCGTCGTACACGGCCATGACGAGGCCGCCCTGCAGGCAGTTGCTCGCTTCCTCGAACGGTTGGAATTGCCCGCCATCGTCCTACGCGAGCAGCCCGACCAGGGGCGCACGATTATCGAGAAATTCGAGGATTGCGCCGGCCGAGTCGGTTTCGCGGTTGTGCTCCTCACCCCCGACGATATCGTCGGTACTTCGTCGGCGCCTGCAGCGCGCAGCCGTCAGAATGTAATTTTTGAGCTGGGCTATTTTGCCGGCAAGCTCGGCCGCGGGCGCACATGTCTTTTGCGTAGAGGCGATGTCGAGATCCCGTCGGACCTTTACGGGGTCATCTATACCGAACTCGATCTCGCTGAAGGCTGGAAAATGAAGCTCGTAAAGGAGCTGAAGGCGGCAGGCATGAATTTTGATGCAAACAAGGCGTGGGGATAAAACGCGGCAAAGCACCGCCTCATGAGAGTCATGGCGATCCGGCTTAAGGCGGAGCCGACCCGAGCCACGCCGAAGAAGAAGGCCGTGGCATGATGACGTGAGCAGGCGGACGGCTGCATTACGACCGTCTTCCCCTCTGAAACTCGATCTTTGGAGAGATTTCGTCCCGAAACAGCCGGGCGTTGGAGAGCGCCGCGAGCTGCTCTAACATTTGTTCGTGGTTATTCAAATATTCCGGGATCGGACCACCGAAACCATCCGTTGATCCAAGACTCTGAAAACCGATCTTCCGTTGTACGAATACCGCTGTGAGTTTACCGATGGCTTCCATAAAGCGATCGCTCAGATCTTTCGGCATAAAAATTAGCTGCTTACGGAGCAGCAATCTCGCCTGGTGCTGTTCGCGGCCGGCGCGCGCTATCTGTTGCCATGTTACGATAGCCACGTATTCCTTATTCTTGTCGGCGGCTTTGCGAAGTCGTTCCTTTTCACGGTCTGGGAAATCGCTCCCATAGATGAACGCCTCTTGCTCAGCTTCGGACATGCCCGCGAAGTCGGGATGTTCGACATACCCCAGTGCGCAGGTGGTCGTCGCTAAATATGCTTCGACGAAACTCTCCCAAACCAGCTTAATCGCAGCAAACTCCATTTCATTCGATCGTTTTCCGCGGTCACCAAAATGGGCGAGCTGTTCCTTAAGTTTCTCGATCTCCTGGTTTTGCTGATCCTTCAGATCAGCGAGCTTCCGGTCGAAATGAAAGCCGAGATATTTCTCTCCCAACTTTGTGGGCAACAAGACGACAAAACCCATCCCAGCGACGCCGGCAGCGACCGCCGTTTGCAGGAGCCAGGATACAATTTCCCCCCAACTGATCATTGCGGCGAAACCTCGTCCTTATGCGAGGACAGCGAACCTTGGTTGCCAGTCTCGCTGCTGACCACTCAACCGTATTTTACCACGCGGCCACGCCGCGCGGCGAGGGCCGAAGGCCACCCGCCCAAAAATTCGCCCAAGCGCCCAGGGCAACGCCGAAAAGGACCGAGATAACAAAACGATAAGATAGGGTCTTCCCTACCTTTACACGGGAGAGGTCCAACGTTCGATCCCTTGCGCGTCGGACGAGATCATCCCGCCCTGCTTCGAAGAGACTGTCTCCAAAGCGTCGGGCAAATCACTTTGTGTTTTGCGCGATCTAACGTCACAAATTACGCTGGCGGATACAGAAATCGCCCGCGCGTAAAAACTCATTTCACAAGCTATTTCAACGCAGAACGCCGAACTGCCTCCAGATGGCGAAAATCTCCCCTTTCGTTTTTACAGAAATCGTGCATTATTACGCGCATCCTGCCTCACCGAGAGGGGCGCACGCGCGGTCGTCACGATGCGTGAGGCGGGGATGCGGTGGCCGTGTCGGGTCGCAGCGTGATCTGATCATGCCGACGAACGATGCCGATGCGGACGTGAAATCGTGTGGGCCTGGCCTCCCGGTGCTGAGGTCAAGCCGGTCGCAGCGCTTGCGCGTTGTTGCCGACGACGGGGGCAAGACAGCCGGTCCCCGGGGCGAGCACGTATAAGCGTTAAAACCAGCGCGCGGGGAATGCCGGTTGACCGGCTGCACCTGTGGTACCTGCCGCCTGCATTTTTTTCTGCAGGCGGGCCATGGGTGAGGCCTTCACCCGGCATTCCCCGCGCCCTCTCGATTTTTTCGAAGGGCATGTCGGTCGCACTGCCCGGGCGCAACGCGCCGCGGGGATGCGGGCGTGTGTCTGCGGTTCGAGACCATGGATAGGATCAGGAAGGCTCTCGCCGTCATCGCGAGCGAAGCGAAGCGATGCAGGATCGCTCGGAGAAGCAAGTCTGGATTGTTTCGCTTCGCTCGCAATGACGACGTTGAAGAGCCGATGCGTACTTCAAAATCTCGGAATGTCCGGGAAGGCGAGCTTGCCGGCATGGACGTGCATGCGGCCGAGCTCGGCGCAGCGATGCAGGGTCGGGAACACCTTGCCGGGGTTGAGCAGGCCCAAATGATCGAAAGCGCATTTGAGGCGCTGCTGCTGGTTCAGGTCGATCTCGCTGAACATCTCGCCCATCAGGTCGCGCTTCTCGATTCCCACCCCGTGCTCGCCGGTCAGGACGCCGCCGAGCTCGACGCAGCAGCGCAGGATGTCGGCGCCGAAGGCTTCCGCCCGCTCGATCTCGCCGGGCTTGTTGGCGTCATAGAGGATCAGCGGGTGCAGATTGCCGTCGCCGGCGTGAAACACGTTGGCGCAGGCGAGACCGTATTGCTCGGACAATTCGCGGATGCGCGCCAGCGCCTTCGGCAGCGCGCCGCGCGGGATGGTGCCGTCCATGCAGAGATAATCCGGCGAGATGCGCCCCACCGCCGGAAACGCCGCCTTGCGGCCGGCCCAGAACAGATTGCGCTCAGCCTCGGAGGTCGAGATGCGGCAGGTGGTCGAGCCGCAGCCGGTCGCGATGCTCTCGACACGCGTGATCAGCTCGTCGACCTCGACCGAGGGGCCGTCGAGCTCGATGATCAGGAGCGCCTCGACATCGAGCGGATAGCCGGCATGCACGAACGCCTCCGCGGCGTGAATGGCGGGCTTGTCCATCATCTCCATGCCGCCCGGAATGATGCCGGCGCCGATGATGCGCGCAACGCATTCACCGGCGGCCTCGACCTGCGCAAATCCGACCATCAGCGCGCGCGCCGTCTCCGGCTTCTGCAGGATGCGCACCGTCACCTCCGTGACGACGCCAAGCAGGCCCTCCGATCCCGTGATCACGCCCATCAGATCGTAGCCGGCATTCTCGGCGCACTTGCCGCCGATGCGCAGGATCTCGCCGGTCATCAGCACGATCTCGCAGCCGAGCACGTTGTTGGTCGTCATGCCGTATTTCAGGCAATGCACGCCGCCGGAATTCTCCGCGATGTTGCCGCCGATCGAGCAGGCGATCTGCGAGGATGGATCGGGCGCGTAGTAGAAGCCGGCATGCGCGACCGCCTGGCTGATGGCAAGATTGGTGACGCCGGGCTCGGTGACGACGACGCGGTTCTCGAAATCGATCTCGCGGATGCGCTTGAACTTGCCGAGTCCCAGCAGCACGGCATCGGCCAGCGGCAGCGCGCCGCCCGACAGCGAGGTGCCCGAGCCGCGCGGCACGACCTTGATGCCCTGCGCATGGCAATATTTCAGGATCTGCGAAACCTGCTCGGTGGTCTCCGGCAACACCACGACCATCGGCGGCTGGCGATAGGCCATCAGCCCGTCGGACTCGTAAGGCAGCATCTCGGCGGTGCTGTCGATGACGCCCTCGCCCGGCACGATCGACCGCAATGCAGCAACGATTTGCTCGCGGCGCGCGAGCACGCCCCTGTCCGCCTCGGGCATCTTGATCGCCATCGTCGCTCTCCCGGTGTCACGCGCGATTTGTCGTGTCTTATCAATCACAACTGCGAGGATTTGAACAGGCGGCAGAGCGGCTTTGCTGCGAGGTGCGCGGCCAATGGGTCGCCCAAATTGATGATTTCCCAAAACGCGTCACGGCTTGTGCGAGGCGTGACGCCATGTAACAAACCGCGCACATCCGTCTCGCAACCACAGAGTCTGATCCATGAACAAACTGACTTTGAGCGCTCTCGTCGTCATCGCCTGCTCGTCGCTTGCCTCTGCGGCGCTGGCGCAGGACGCTGCCGCAGGAAAGACCGCGTTCAACAAGTGCCTGCCCTGCCACTCGATCGGCGAAGGCGCCAAGAACAAGGTCGGCCCCGAACTGAACGGGCTCGATGGCCGCAAGTCGGGCACGGCGCCGGACTACAACTACTCGGATGCAAACAAGAACTCCGGCATCACCTGGAACGAGGCGGTGTTCAAGGAATACATCAAGGACCCGAAGGCCAAGATTCCCGGCACCAAGATGACCTTCGCCGGCATCAAGAACGAGACCGAAATCAACAATCTGTGGGCTTATGTTTCGTCCTTCGACAAGGATGGCAAGCAGAAGCAGTGATCGGCGCTGTCGCGCCGCAGCGAAACGTGGCGCCAGCAACTGGCCTCAAAACCCCGGGCGATGGCCCGGGGTTTTCATTTCGTGAGCGCATCCGCCGCCTCGGGCACGCGGCCGAGCTCGGCGACCATCCGCGAGACCTCGGCCGCGACGAGGTCGGGCGCGGCGTTCTGCACCATGTGACCGAGATCCGGGATCACGACCAGCCGGGTCTGCGCCACGGCTTTGGCGAAGGCGCGCGAATGGATGTCCGTGAACACCGTCCGGTCGGCCTCGCCCGAGATCACCGTGACCGGGCAGCGGATGTCGCCATAGCGCGGCATCTGCTCCATGACCGCCGGCTTCAAGGTCACGAGATCATGGGCATTGGCGAGAAACTCGCGCGGCCGCAGCAGCAGTGGCGTGGCGCTTTGGTCGACGAAATCGTCCGGCATGGGCTGCGGCAGGAAGACGCCGCGGGCACCGGGATCGAGCAGCCCAAGGCCAAGCGGAAGCGTGATCGTATGCGCCAGCAACGGCCCGAGCAGCGGCGTGGTGACAAGCTTGTTGTAGCGGCCGACCCCGCCGCGCCACACATGGGTCACCGGCGCCAGCATGACGAGCCCTGCCACGCGCTCGGGGAAGTCGAGCGCCATCCGCGTGCCCAGCGCGCCGCTCCAGGAATGCACGACGAGAACGACGGACGTAACGCCGATCTTATCGAGCGCCTGGTTCAGCATGCGCGCCTGGACCGCCGGCGTGGAATCCTGAACATGCGTTCGCCTGCTCCAGCCGTGGCCGGGACGGTCGACGAGCAGCACACGATGGCCCTGGGCCGCCAGCAGCTCGCCAAGCGGGTGCCGCATCGCTTCGAGATTGGAGCTCGCGCCATGGATCAGGAGCAGCGGCGGCTTACTTGCATGCTTGGCGCCGATATCCACAAGATTGATGGTTGCATCGTCAACTTCGATCGCCTGTCCTCGCGCCGGATAGCGGCGCTCGATCACAACAATGCCGACCTGCGTGAGGAGCGCCAGCAAAGCCAGGGCGCCGAGTAAGAACATTGGAATCATTGATGTTTTTCTACCTGCCACGCAACCAGATACGAGTCCGGTCGGGACAGGTTGCACAATTGTCGGGACCGTGTCCGGCGCGATCGCGCAGATCCTGTCATCACGGCGTCGTCGGCCTTTTTATAACCATGGTCGGGACTTTTTCTCACCTGCGTGGGCAAACGCCGTGAATCGCTCGCGGCCCCGATCTATCCACATGATCCACAGCAACGCGGATCGGGCGCCGGGGTTAGACCTGAAGGTTAGTTGAGGGGGTATCCGATGAGTTTCCGATCAAGCGAGGCCGCGATCGACGAGATCGTCGCGAGCTGTAATGGCGACCTTCGGGGCGCGCTGAAGGCGCTCCTGCTGGTCAACGAGCATCTTGAGGCCGAGATCGCCCAGCTCTACGCCGCGGCGGCTCAATACGGTCTCAGCGAGCGCAATCGCAACGCGCTGCACTGAATTGCCTTCCGGGCTTGCCGGCGCGCCACCCGCACCAGGCGCGCATGAAGGATGTGGACTCCGCCTCACAAGGCGGGCCTGAGATCGTGGTTGGAGTTGCCAGCGCGTCGTCAGATGTCGCGCCCTTCGACCTTCTCGCTCAGGGTCTTCACCAGCTCCGGCACCTTCTCCAGGTAGGGGTCGACCTCGAGCGCCCTTCGGAAGGCTTCGAGCGCGCGCTTGTCCTCGCCGAGGTCCTGCATGATCATGCCGAGGCCGGCGAGCGCCCCGAAATGGCGAGGCTCGCGCACCAGCACCTGCTGGATGTCGGAGAGCGAGCGCGCGTAGTCGTTCTGCAGATAGTACAGCGTGGCGCGGCGGTTCCAGGCCTCGACATAGTCGGGCCGCAGCTTGATCACCGCATCCAGGAGCTTCAGCGCGATCTCGGTCTGATGCGCATCCAGCGCGGCCTTCGACCGGGTCATCAACAGGGCGACCGTATCGCTCGGCGTCTGCAGCCACGCCGCCCAGATCCGCGCTTCGACATGGCGGGCGCTGACCTCGTCCGGGGCCGCCTTCAGCGCCCCGAACAGGAAATCGAGATTTTTGCTCTTGTCGCCGCCGACCTTGGGCAGCTTGGCAGGCGCCTCAGGCGGCTTTTGTTTTGGCGCCGCATTGCGCGGATCACCCTGCGCACTGGCAATGCTGGGTGCGGAGATGACGAGCGCGGCGAGCAGAATCGCCCGGGAGAGTCTCGATGTCATCCCCGAAGTTTAGCCGCAGCCGAACAGCCTTGCAAAGCAAGGCTGGCGTCAAACAGCCGTGAGCGATCGGCTCAAGAAGACTTAGCCCTGACGCGCCTTGAAGCGGCGCTGGACCTTGTTGATCACATAGACGCGGCCCTTGCGGCGGACCAGGCGGTTGGCGCGATGGCGGCCACGCAGCGATTTCAGCGAGTTACGGACCTTCATGGGACATCCTGATGCGGTAAAAGGCCGTGTTGGACAGGCCGAAAGTGGCAAAAAGGAATTCTTTCCCGCTGGCGGCCGCGCCGCCCGGGACGGCCGGTTTCTACCCACCACCCGGGTTGATGTCAATCGAAACGGCCCTTTTATTAACTCTGCGGAGCCGCCCCCCGCCCGGCCGGTCCGGAACCGCTCCTCCCCCTAAAAAAATCCCGCCGCAGACCCGCGAATACCATCGCTGCCAAATTTGTTATATCGTATAATCAATTCGCAACGCCAAAAATGAACACCGGGAACGCCTGAGATGCCCAAGCTCGCTTTGCCCAAGATCGATGATGTCGTCGCCATCGATATCCACACCCATGCCGAAGAACCCTGCGGCATGCACGGCGATGACGGCTATGACGACTTCCAGGCGCAGATGGCGGAGTATTTCAAATCGCCGCACAAGCATCCGCCAACGGTGCCGGAGACGGCCGCCTATTATCGCTCCAAGAACATCGCCGCCGTGATCTTTCCGGTCGATGCCGAGCGCGAGACCGGCTTTCGCCGCTACAACAATTACGAAATGCTCGAGGTCGCCTCCGAGCATCTCGACGTCCTGATCCCCTTCGTCAGCATCGATCCGCACAAGGGCAAGCTCGGTGTGCGCGAGGCCCGCAGGCTGATCGAGGAGTACGGCGTCCGCGGCTTCAAATTCCATCCCACCATGCAGGGCTTCTACGCCAACGACCGCATGGCCTACCCGCTCTACGAGGCGATCAACGACGGCGGCGCGATCGCGCTGTTTCACACCGGCCAGACCGGCGTCGGCTCCGGCATGCCCGGCGGCATGGGCATGCGGCTGAAATATTCCAACCCGATGTATATGGACGACGTCGCGGCGGATTTCCCGGACCTCAAGATCATCCTCGCCCACCCCTCCTTCCCCTGGCAGGAAGAGGCGCTCTCGGTCGCGACCCACAAGCCCAACGTCTACATCGACCTCTCAGGCTGGTCGCCGAAATATTTCCCGCCGATCCTGGTGCGCTACATCAATTCGATCCTGCAGGACAAGATGCTGTTCGGCTCCGACTGGCCCGTCATCACGCCGGACCGCTGGCTCGCCGACTTCGCCAAGCTCGAGATCCGCGACGAGATCAGGCCGAAAGTGCTAAAAGCGAACGCACGGAAGCTGCTCGGAATCTGACGCGGAGGCGCGCGATGCCGTTCAAAGCCGTGGTCTTCGACGCTTATGGCACACTGTACGACATCCAGTCGGTCGCAGCGGTGACGGAGGCTGCGTTTCCCGGCCATGGCGATCTGATCACGCAAATCTGGCGCATCAAACAGCTCGAATACACCTGGCTGCGCTCGCTGATGCGGCATTACCAGGATTTCGCCACTGTGACCCGCGACTCCCTGGCCTACACGCTGCGCACGGTCGGCCTGAGCTGCGATGCGGCCACTTTCGATCGGATCATGGACAAATATCTGCATCTGGATCTCTATCCGGATGCGCTGGCCGCGCTCGGCGCAATGAACGATCGCAAGCTCGCGATCCTATCCAACGGCAGCCCGGCGATGCTGGAGCCGCTGGTGACCAACAGCGGGCTCGACTGCCTGCTCGATGCCGTCATCAGCGTCGATGCGGCCAAGGCGTTCAAGCCGCGGCCGCATGCCTATGCGTTGATCGAGAGCACGCTTCATATCGCGCCGGCCGACGTGCTGTTCGTCTCGTCCAATCCGTGGGACGCTTCCGGCGCCAAGTCTTTCGGGTTACGCGTGGCCTGGATCGAGCGGGTAAGCGCGCGAGCCATGGCGGCGGCCTGCGCCAGAGGCGATCTCGTCGCGCCACTGACAATGTTCAATGCCTTGCGCACCCAGATGGACGAGTTGGGTTTTGCGCCGGATTATCGTATTGCTGCCCTGTCCGAACTACCTGAGATCGTCGCCCGCGCATGAGCCTTGCATCCGTCCGCGCCTTCTTCGCGGAAAAAGCCCCCGACATCAACGTGATCGAATCCGTCCAGAGCTCGGCGACTGTCGCGCTCGCGGCGGAAGCCTATGGCGTCGAGCCGGCGCGCATCGCCAAGACCCTGTCGCTACGGATCGGCGATCGCGTCATCCTGATCGTGGCCGCCGGCACGACACGGATGGACAACAAGAAGGTCAAGGCGCTGTTCGGTGGCAAGCCGAAGATGCTAGGCCTCGAAGAGGTCGCCGACATCACCGGCCACGAGGTCGGCGGCGTCTGCCCGTTCGGGCTGAAGATGCCGCTGCCGGTCTATTGCGATGTGTCGCTGAAGGCTTTCGATATTGTGGTGCCGGCTGCGGGCTCGACCCACAGCGCGGTGAAGATCACGCCTCACCGCTTGGCCGAGCTGACATCAGCCGAATGGGTCGACGTCTGCCAGCATCCCGCCGAGAGCACGCTGCAGGGCGCCGATCACTCGTCGTCCTGATAGGCGGGATACTGCGGATAGGTCTGATAGGGTGGTGGTGGCGGCGCTACCGGACGACGCGCGCCGCGGCGTGGCTCCGTGCTCGCCGTTTCGAACACCGCGCGGCAGGGCGGGCTGAGGCGAGGCACGTTGGCGCGCAGACAGGCCTTGATGCGCTCAACATCGGGAATCTCTGCTCCGCACAATCGCCAGACATCCGGCGTGCAGGCCATCCGCTGCTCCTCAGTTCCACGATTTTCCTGCGAGACCGCCGGATCCACGGCCATGCCGCCCATCATCAACGCCGAGACAAACAAAACCAATCCTTGCACGCGCATGCCGTGCCCTTCCCTCGTTCGAAATCATGCTTCCCCGCGACAGGGGCACCCAAGCTGCCCAATGACCGGGGCGCGGGAAGGTTCGCATCAGACAACAAGACGTGATCGCGCTGATTTGGAACCACACGTCCACACAACCACGCGTGAGCTCGCGCCTGTCGTTACGGTGAAATGCCTGCCAGTGGCATCGTCACTCCACCCGGCCGATCCGCTTCACCGCCGCAATCAATCGCGCACTGTCTGTCGCAACGAATTTTGCGAAGTCCGGCGCATCGAGATAGGCGACCATGCTACCAGCAGCCTCGAAGGATTTCGTCACGTCTGGGCTGGTCGCGACCTGTGCCATCGCTTCGCGCAGCCGCGTCATGATGGCTTGTGGAAGCGCGCGCGGCGCGAACAGGCCAGCCCAGATGTACATCTCGACGTCCTTGTGGCCGAGCTCGATGAAGGTCGGCGTATCAGGGAAGCTCGGAATGCGCGCGGCGCCCCAATTGGCGAGCACGCGCAGCCGGCCATCATCGACCTGCGGCTTCACGGTGCCGGGCGCTGCGGCCATCGCCTGCACCGTGCCGCTGAGCAGCGCGGTCAAGGCGGGGCTGCCACCGCGAAACGGCACGTGCAGCAATTTGATGTCGGCACTCGCGGCAAACATCTCCATCGCAACATGCAGCACGCCATAGGGGCCGGATGAGCCGTACGGAATTTCGCCGGGGCGCGCCCTGGCATCTTCGACGAACTCCGCGAGCGTCTTCCAGGGCGCCGTGGCCGGCACCGCAAGCAGGGTCGGATCCGCCAGCACGCGCGCGATCGGCGCGAACTGCGCGACCTCATAGGCGACGGGACGATTGAACAGCCGGTCGGCTTCCGGCAACACAGCCAGTGACGACAGCGTCATCAACAGCGTGTAGCCATCGGGCGCGGCACGCGCGGCCTGCGCATTGCCGACCGAGCCGCCGCCGCCACCGGCGCGGTTGTCGACGATCACGGGCTTGCCGAGAATCCGCTCCATCGCCGCGGCCACCGGGCGCGCGGCAAGATCGGCTTGTCCGCCGGCGGGGAATGGCACGACCATTGTGATGTTGCGGCTGGGATAGGCATCGTCCGCGAACGCGCTGTCCGCAAGCGCCTGTCCAAGCAGTGGCGCCGCAGCTGCAGCGTGCAGAAAATCGCGTCGGTTCATCGGCCATCCCTCCCCGTTTTTTGCTTGGGGAAAGCCTAACCCGAACTGCGTTCGTCCGTCAGCATGACATTGCGCGGCAATGCAGGCGTCTCATGCTCAGCGCTGCGCCGATCTGCCCTTTTTGCCTTTCGCCAATTCCGTGACCAGAAACTCCGTGAGCACCTCGACCCGTGCCGGCCGCGGTCCGCCGGGCGGCATCACCAGATGTACCGCGCCTTCCACCTGTTTCCAGCCTTTCAGGATCACCTCGACCGCCCCGGCGGCGATCGCATCCCCAATGATGAATTCGGGAAGATCCGCAATGCCGAGACCAGCGACAACCGCCGGCAGCACCGCCTCGCCGTTGTTGACGCGAAGCTGTCCGCCGGGACGGACGCTCGCCTGCTCGCCGGTCCCGTTGGTGTAGGTCCAGACAGCGGGGTTCGAGAGATAGGCATAGCCGAAGCATTTGTGCTCGGCGAGATGCATAGGATGAGATGGCCGCCCGTGCCGTTTCAGATAGGACGGCGCCGCCACCGTATAGCGCGGCATGCCGCACAGGCGCCGCGCGATCAGCGAGGAATCCGGCAGCCGGGCAATTCGGAGCGCAAGGTCAAAGCCCTCGCCGACCAGATCGACCGTCGCATCGCTCAAGTGAAGGTCGATCGAGACCTCCGGATATTCCGCAAGGAACGCAGGCAGCAGCGGCGCGATGCGCTTGACACCGAAGGTCATCGGCACCGCGAAGCGCACCAGCCCGCGCGGCACGACCGACTGCGCCAGGGCTTCAGTCTCGGCCTCCTCGCCTTCGGCGAGCAAGCGTGCCGCACGCTCCGATAGCCGCTGGCCGGCATCGGTGAGCGCAAGGCGGCGCGAAGTGCGGTTGAACAGCCGCGTGCCGAGCCGCTCTTCCAGCCGGCCAACTGCCTTCGAGACCGTGGCCTTGGAGAGCGCGAGATCCTGCGCGGCGCCTGCGAAGGAGCGCAGCTCGACCACCTTCGCGAAGATCGCCATCGCCTCGAAATCGGGAAGTTTTGCCATCGCGGAAACTATGTCTCGCTTTTAGAAACAATTCGTTTCGATCATTTCTATTTCTACACTAGCTGCGGAGGCATATCCAGACGTCATCGCAAATTTCAGCAGCGGAGAAATCCGATGACCAAGAAGCTCTCAGGAAAGGTTGCCCTCGTCACCGGCGGTTCGCGCGGCATCGGCGCAGCCACCGCCCGCGCACTGGCCGAGGAAGGCGCCCATGTCGCGATCAGCTACGTCGCCTCGCCCGAGAAGGCCGAGGCCCTGGTGACGGAGCTGAAAGCCAAGGGCGTCACGGCGCGCGCCTACAGGGCTGACCAGGCATCGAGCAGGGAGGTCGAGCAACTGGTCAACAATGTTGCCCGCGATTTCGGCCACCTCGACATTCTCATCAACAATGCCGGTGTGGTGGCTGTCGGCGCGGTCGATGATCCCAAGGCCGACTCTGCGGCACTCGACCGGCAGGATGCCGTGAACGTGCACGGCGTGATCACGGCGATCCGCGCGGCGTCGCGGCTGATGGGCGACGGTGGCCGCATCGTCACCATCGGCTCCGATCTTGCAACACGCGCCACCTTCCCGGGCGTCGCCGATTACGTCGCCAGCAAGGCTGCGATCGTCGGCTACACAAAGGGCGCGGCACGAGACCTGGGACCGCGCGGCATTACCGTGAACGTGCTGCAGCCGGGCTCGACCAACACCGACATGAACCCGGATGACGACCGCGAATTTGCCGAGGCGCAGCGCCAGCAACATGCGCTGAAGCGGTTCGCAAGGCCCGAGGAGATCGCAGCCGGCGTCGTCTTCCTCGCCAGCCCGGACGCCTCATTCGTCACCGGCACGGTGCTCGACGTCGACGGCGGCTTCAACGCCTGAGCCCGAGCGCAGCCGCCAGGCCCGGCCGCGGGTCGCGGCCGGCACTGATCCATTCAATAAGGGGAACAATCCATGATCGAGCTCAAACCATTCGCGACACTCGGCGCCGCCGACCACGGCTGGCTGAAGGCGAAGCATCACTTCTCGTTCGCCAGCTATTACGATCCGAACAATGTGAGCCATGGCGCGTTGCGGGTGTGGAACGACGACGAGATCGCGCCGAACACCGGCTTTCCGGCCCACCCGCACGCCAACATGGAGATCATCACCTATGTCCGCGAAGGGGCGATCACCCACCAGGACAGTCTTGGCAACAAGGGCCGGACCGAGGCAGGCGACGTGCAGGTCATGAGCGCCGGCAGCGGCATCCGCCACTCCGAATACAATCTGGAGCCAATCACGACGCGGATCTTCCAGATCTGGATCGAGCCGACCACCGAAGGCGGCCAGCCGACCTGGGGCGCCAAGCCGTTCCCCAAGGCGGACCGCTCCGGCAGACTGATGACGCTGGCGAGCGGTTTTGCCGATGATGCCGACGCGCTGCCGATCCGCGCCAACGCCCGCGTGCTCGGCACCACGCTGCGCGCCGGCGAGCTCGCCGAATACGACGCCAACGCCTCACGGCACCTTTATCTGGTGCCGGCGACCGGCAGCGTCGAGGTCAATGGCGTTCGTGTCAACGCCCGCGACGGCGCTGCGATCCACGACGAAGCCAGGCTCACGATCACCGCGCTCGAAGATTCCGAGCTGGTGCTGGTGGATGCCGCCTGACCCCTCACTCACGATCATTGAACTCAACGGAGCATTCCATGACCAAAGTTCTCGTTCTCTACTACTCCGCCTACGGCCATATCGAGGCAATGGCCAATGCGGTCGCCGAAGGCGCCCGTGAAGCCGGCGCCACCGTCGACATCAAGCGCGTGCCGGAATTGGTACCGGCCGAGATTGCCAAAGCCTCGCACTACAAGCTCGATCAGGCCGCACCAATCGCCAAGGTCGAGGAGCTCGCCAACTACGACGCCATCATCATCGGCACCGGCACCCGCTTCGGCCGCATGGCGTCGCAGATGGCCAACTTTCTCGACCAGGCCGGCGGCCTCTGGGCGACGGGCGCGCTGCACGGCAAGGTCGGCGGCGCCTTCACCTCGACCGCGACCCAACATGGCGGCCAGGAGACCACGCTGTTCTCGATCATTACCAACCTCCTGCATTTCGGCATGACGGTGATCGGTCTGAACTACGGCTTCGCCGGACAGATGAAGCTCGACGAGGTGACGGGCGGCTCGCCCTATGGTGCGACGACGATCACCGGTGGTGACGGCAGCCGGCAGCCCAGCGCGAACGAACTCGCCGGGGCGCGCTATCAGGGACGCGTCATCGCAGAGACCGCGAAGAAACTACATAGTTAATGTTACGCCCGTAACGCTGGAGTTGACGTTTGCATGACGTCGTAATGAAGGAACGGCAAACGTCAACTCTGCTGCATGGCTGATGCGACGCATGCGGCACTCCTCTCGCAGGTTGGGTCGCACCATCTGATGCGGGGGGAAGAAGGATTTTGCCATGCTCGAACTCTTCATGATCATAAACATGGCGCGCAGCCCACTGCAGGCGATGGCGCGGCGCTGGTATTGCAAGGGACTGTTCCGGGCCACCCGCGGCCAGCGGCGCTGTGCGGAATGCGGGGCAGCCTGAGCCGTCGACCGGTTGGCGCGCCATCCGTCGGAGGTGCGCCATTGGCTTCGTGGCCATTCATTGAGCTTGTCCCCATATGGGTTTGACAACTCACGACGCCGGGCCGGCCGCGTCTGTTGTTGCATGCACCTGCGACACTCATAGTTAATCCGTGAGACCTGGTACGAATTCTTCCAAACCTTGTTTCGATTTCAGACAGCAATGCTGTGCCGCGACCGCACCAAATCGGGGCAGCCTGCGATGTCCTTGACGATTGCCGCGTAAAACCCTGGCCGATTTCGCCCGCCCCACGCATCTCTCCGTTCTCCACCGATGGCACGGCAGTTGCTGACATGCCGTCGCAAAAGCCCGCTTCGACATGTTGTCCGACGACCGACAGTTCAGGGCGCTCCGGGCATCTCATACTCTCGAAACAGGGCACGCGAGGACACATGCTGTTCATGCTGGGACATGACCGGTCGGCCCTGGTCCATGCCGTCTGCCGGACCCGCGAGCTGCAGCTTCCGGATTTCACCGATGCGCGGCGCGAGCCGATGCGCGCCCCGCGACCCCATGGCATGGATTTCGCGCAACAGTTCGACGCCACCACGCTGCTCTACGACGCGCTCGACCTCGGCGATGGCGAGGCCGTGCTGCTGGCGCCGCCCCTCTTCAATCTCGCGGACGAGATCGCCGCCACGACATTCACGGGCGATGGCGAGATCTGCCGGGCAGACATCAAGACTTACGACCGCCATGCGCAGATCTGGCTGACCGGCATTCGCGCCAACGCGGTGCAAGCGCGTGGACCGATCGGTGATATCACGATTCCGCTGTCGCCGAGCCACAGCGAGATGTTCCGCGATCGCCGTGTCATCTTCACGATCTCGAAGGACAATCCGGTCGCGTGGATCCTCGATTGGGTCCGGTTCAATCGCGATATCCATGGCGCCGATGCCGTGCTGATCTACGACAACGGCTCGGCTGCTTATGACGGCGCGACGCTGAGCCAAGCACTGCAATCGATCCGGGGCATCGCTTGCTCAGTCGTGGTCGAATGGCCCTATCCCCGCGGTGCTCAAGGTACGAACAGTCGGGATCACGCCGATGTCTGTCGGCTCGGTGCATGGGAGCACGCGCGCTGGTGCTTCCTGCAGCATGCGCGCAGCGCAATGAACTCCGATGTCAACGAACTGGTGCTGTCGCAGGATGGGCGCTCGGTGTTCGAGGCGGCCGAACGCTCCCACTACGGCTTCGTCCGGTATCGTGGGCGCTGGATCATCGGCGTTGACGGCCCCGATGCCGATCCCGGCGATCGGCTGCCGCGCCATCGCGACTTCTCGATCCTGATGCCGCCGGACTACCGCTGGTCCTGGCGGCGTGGCCGGCGGGACCTAAGCCGCTGTCTGCCAAAATGGACAGTAGTGCCGGCGCGGTGTCCACGCGACGTGCAATGGCATGTCCATTCGGTCGCGTCATGGCTGCCCTCCTATCTGCCGTGCAGCCGGAATTTCTCGTTCAGCCGTTTCGGCGAGATAGGCAGCGACTGGAAATCCCAGCGCACCAACCGTGTCGCGTTCGACCCGGCCGTTCACATCACAAATGATCTGCTGGTGAAGACGCTCGCGCGCGTCGACTGGAGCGCCTGACGCGCGATGCGCTCAATCTGCTGTCTGGAGAGCCGGCCGTATTGGCGGCCGGCTCCCGGAGCTCACAGCCGCGTTGCGCTATAGCGGCTTGATCTGCACCTTCCGGAACTTCACCACGCCTGAGCCATATTGCAGGGCGATCGGCCCGCTCGCATGCGTGCTGTCATCGACATCGGCCGTCTTTTCGCCGTTCAGCACGACGGTGAGATGCGGCCCCTTGGCGGTGATCTCATAAGTGTTCCACTTGCCACCGGCCTTCGGCATCGGATCGACCTTGGAGACATCGACGATCGCACCGGTGCCGTATTTCGGATCGGGCCGCTTGTCGAACACATTCACCTCGTAGCAGATCTTGGAGTCGATCGCGTCGGACTTGTCGCAACGGATGAAGATGCCGCTGTTGGCCGCATCATCCACCCAGAACTCGGCCCGGATCTGGAAATCCTTGTAGCTGTCCTTGGAGACGAGATAGGCGAGATCCTTGCCGTCGAGCTTGTCGGCGGTCAGCGCGCCGTCCTTCATCTCCCAATTGGCCTTGCCGACCTCGCTCCAGTCGCCCTTGTGGGTGCTGTCGAGCAGCGTGATCCAGCCATCCTCGGCCGATGCCGCGCGGCCGGATTGAAAAGCAACGGCGCCGATCAGAAATCCAGCCGCGAGAATGAAAGAGCGATAACGCATCGAAAGTCCTCTCCTTGGGTCGTATCGGAGCAGCACAATAGCAAAGTGCCGCGCAGTGCAAGCACCGTTTCAATGCTGCAGTTGCGTTGTCAACGACGCATCGCGCTTGCTTGCCCTTGGACAGCGGCCCCAGCTAACATAGCTGCCAAAGACGGCCGCAGGTCATGTCAGGAGGATTGTCGTGAGGATGGACACACGCCGGAATATGCATTGGCGCGGCTGGCGCCATCTCGCTCTCCCCGTCGTATTTGCGGCTACGTTGAGCGTCGGCTCGGCCGCAGAACTCAATCCCGCTGCCCTGGCTTACAAGCTGCCGGATCAAATTCCTTGGGGTCCGGTCGATGCGCGCGGCGCACAGATGGCGGTCGTGGTCGGTGATCCCGACAAGCCCGGCTTCTACATGGTCTACAACAAATGGACCAAGGGGCATCATTTCAGCCACCCGCACTTCCATCCCAACGATCGCTACATCGTGGTGCTGCAAGGCACATGGTGGGTCGGCACCGGCGCGAAATTCGATCCCGAGCACAGCTCGGTGCCGATGCCGGCCGGCAGCTTCGTCACCCATTTCGGCAAGCAGGTGCACTGGGACGGCGCCAAGGACGAGGACGCCGTGCTCCTGATCATGGGCGAAGGTCCGGGAACGGCGACCGCCGTACCGGAGGAGAAGTGACGCGCTGCTTCTTGGCCCCAGCATTCGGGAGAGCGAATGTTGGTGCCAAAATGAAGAGCGTTACGAAGGCGCGGCAGCTTCAGTGACGGGCGAGCGCCGGCCGAGGATCGCGGAGGCCAGCGCCGCCACGACGACGTTGAGGATCAGCGCGCCGAGCCCGACATAGAAGCTGTAGGTGGTCTCGCCCAGCGTCATGGTCGCAAGCGGCTTCAGCCCGTTGCTCCAGGCCGTATACGTGCCCCAGAGGATGCCGACCGCCCAGCCCGCGAACAGGCCTTCAGCGCGGAACCAGCGCGTGAACAGTGTGAACACCAGCGCCGGGAAAGTCTGCAGGATCCAGAGGCCGCCGAGCAGCTGCAGGTCGAGCGCATACTGCACCGGCAGGAACAGCGTGAAGGCGAGCGCGCCGACCTTGACCACGAGCGAGGTGATCTTGGCGACACTGGCTTCACCGGCGTGCGTGATCGCCGGATTGACATAGGCCTTCCAGACATTGCGCGTGAACAGATTGGCGGCGCCGATGCTCATCACTGCGGCCGGCACCAGGGCGCCGATCGCGATGGCAGCAAAGGCGAAGCCCGAGAACCAGGACGGGAACAGCGTCTGGAACAGCTGCGGCACCACCTCGTTCGGCGAGCTCACCTTGAGCTGCGCCGCATGGGCCATGTAGCCGAGCAGCGCGATGAGGCCGAGCAGCAACGTATAAGCCGGCAGCAGGATCGCGTTCTTGCGGATCGTGTCGGCCGACTTGGAGGCGAACACGCCCGTCAGCGTGTGCGGATACATGAAGGCCGCGAGCGCCGAGCCCAGCGCGAGCGTCGAATAGGCAAGATACAGCGATGGGTGAAGCGTCAGACCCGTTGTGCCGCCTTTGGCGGCAAAGGCATCGCCCGCCGCGGCGAACACCGCGCCATAGCCGCCGAGCTTGGCCGGCACCACCACGACCGCCGTCAGCACCACGATATAGATCATGATGTCCTTGACGAACGCGATCAGCGCCGGTGCACGCAGGCCGGAGCTGTAAGTGTAGAGCGCAAGGATGATGAAGGCCGCGACGATCGGCAATTCGCCCTGGAGGCCCATGGTCTTGATGACAGCGCCCATGCCGACCAGCTGCAGCGCGATATAGGGCATGGTCGCAACGATGCCGGTGAGCGCGACCGCAAGCTCCAGGGCGCGCGACTGATAGGCGCCATGGACGACGTCGGCTGCCGTGACATAACCGTTGCGATGCGCCACCTTCCACAGCACCGGCATCACCGCGAACACGAAGGGATAGACGATGATCGTGTATGGCAGCGCGAAGAAGCCGTAGGCGCCGACCGCATAGACCAGCGCCGGCACTGCGATTACGGTGTACGCAGTGTAGAAATCGCCGCCGACCAGAAACCAGGTGATCCAGGTGCCGAACTGACGGCCACCGAGACCCCATTCATCGAGATGCTCGCTCACCGGCCCCGATTTCCAGCGGGACGCGACGAAGCCCATCACGGTGACGAGCGCAAAGAAGAAGACGAAAACCGAGACGGCTACCCATTGGATCTGACCGGGCATCGCGTGCACTCGCTCAATTGGCTTGGTCGTCGTGTGGCTGGCTGCGATAGACCAGCCAGATCAGAAGCGACGAGATCGGCACCCAGGCGAGCTGATACCAGTAGAAGAAGGGGAAGCCGAACAGCTCCGGCTCCATGAAATTATAGAACGGTACCCAGAGCAGTCCGACAAAGGGCACCAGCAGCAGCAATCGGATCAAGGAAAGCCTCATCGATGGCGAGTTTGGCTGCCCTTATTCGTCACGGAATGGCGCAATCAAAATAAACTTATTGCGATTGGCTTCGCAGGCGCGCTTCGTCGCGAAACCGCGCCGGCAGCAGCATAACCGCTGCCGCCGCATCGCCGCACTGCCCTACTTCACGAGCTCGGCGCCGATCTTGCAGATGGCGGCGTCCTGATCGCCGGTGCCGCCGCTGCAGCCGATCGCGCCGATCAGCTTGCCGCCTTCCACCAGCGGAAAGCCGCCCGGACTTGCAACCAGCGTCGGATCGAGCGTGCTGACATAGGGATGACCGGTCTCAAACGCATTGTAGAACGCGCGCGTCTCTCGGCGGAAGCGCGCCGCCGTCCGCGCCTTGCCGATCGAGATCGGCACGGAGGCGAGCTGTGCACCGTCCATGCGGGCGAAATGCACGAGCTCGCCATGCGTGTCGACCACGGCGATGTTCATCTTCCAGTTCCGTTTCTTGGCCTCGGCCTCGGCGGCCGCCAGCACTTCCTTCGCCCGTTCGAGTCCGATCGGCGTGCCATAGGGAATATCGAACGGCATCGCATCGGGCGTGCCGCCCGCTGCCGGCGGGGCTGGCGGAGCAGCGGGCGCCGCAGCATTCTGCGCCGTCGCAGGCAGGCATATGGCCGTGACGGCGCAGACGCCGAGTACCGTCAGAACAATCGAACGCATCTCATTCCTCCCCATGTTGTCTATGATTTGCCGATCTCGTCTCCGAACGGCGGCGCCGTGGACGACTCCCTGCAACCCCTGTGCACAATCAATATTCCAACCCGCGGCTTATCCCGACCACATCATCAAGATCGTGGTGCCGTTTGCGTCCGGTGGCGGCACCGGCGTCGCAACCGCGAACAACCACGCCTGGATTGAAGGACAGCATTGCGGATCGGGAGTGGTGCATCACTCCGGCTCATTTCCTTGTTGTTATGCGTTTCCTTGTTGTTATGCGCTGCGTGCGCGACGGCCGCGCGACCACGGTGATGGACGTCGCGATCGCCAACAGACTAGCATTGGTACCAACAGCAAAAACAAGCAAACTTTCACTTGGGAGGATCGACATGAAGCGCGCGCTGCTCGGATGCCTGCTGCTTTTCGCCTCGCCCGCGCTGGCGCAGCAATCCGTACCATCGATCAATTTCGAGTCGGTGCCCAACCCGCTGAAGCTGCCTCGCAACATGTATTTCGGCGAGGTCTCCGGCGTCGCGGTTCCAAGGGGCACGTTTACGTGCTCTCGCGGGGCAACACGACAGGTCCCGCCTACGCCGCCGCTGCGGCGCAATTGCTCGAATTCGACGCCAGCGGCAAATATATCGGCGAGATGGGCAAGAACCTCTATGCATGGTCGTTCGCCCATACGGTCAAGGTCGACCCGCAGGACAATATCTGGGTCACGGACAAGGGCTCGGACATGGTCATCAAGTTCGATCCCCAGGGCCGGGTGCTGATGGTGTTCGGCCGCAAGCAGGAGGCATCCGACGAGGACACCGCCCCGCTCAAGCACCCGAAACCGCCGCTGCCGGCCGAGGACGGCCGCTTCCGCCAGGTCACTGATGTCGCCTGGGACAAGCAAGGCAACGCTTTCATCAGCGACGGCTACATCAATTCGCGCGTTGCCAAGGTGGACAGGGACGGCAACTGGGTCAAATCCTGGGGTGACCGCGGCAGCGAGCCTGGGCAGTTCAACACGCCGCATTCGATCGCAACCGATGCCGACGGGAACGTCTATGTCGCCGACCGCGGCAACCATCGCATCCAGGTCTTCGATAGCGACGGCAAATTCCTGCGCCAGTTCACCATCGACGTGCCCGTGCCGCCGGATGCCAAGCCCGCGATCGGCAAGATCCCGGACGAGGCGATGATCAAGGGCGGCACCTTCGCACCAGGATCGCCCTGGGCGCTCTGCATCACGCCGCCGCCGCACCAGGTGCTCTACAGCTCCGATGCCTGGCCAGGCCGCATCTACAAGCTCTCGCTCGACGGCAAAGTGCTCGGCATGCTCGGGCAGTCCGGCAAGCAGCCGAAGCAGTTCGGTTGGATCCACGCCATCGCCTGTCCGTCAGAGAACACGCTCTACGTCGGCGAGCTCCTGAACTGGCGCGTGCAGAAGCTGATCCTGAAGCCCTGATCGGCCCTCAGGTATAGGGATCTATCAGCTTCTTCTGATCGGCGCTGTGGCGCGCCAAAAGATCGATGAAGATCCGCACTTTCGCCGCAAGGTAATGCCGATGCGGATAGCTCGCGTTGACGGCAAATTCGAGCGGCCGATAGTCCGGCAATAGCCGCACCAGATGACCTGCATCGAGATCGCCGCGAACCAAAAATCCGGCGGCGAGGCTGATGCCGACGCCATTGAGTGCAGCTTGACGCAGCGTCTCGCCACTGTTCGTAACGAGCTGACCGGAAATCCGCAGCGCAACCGGTGCGCCAGTGGGATCGAGAAATCGCCATTCGTCCTGATACGGGTAATGCACGTGCCGCATGCAGTTGTGTGCGGCAAGGTCGGACAACTGACGCGGCATGCCATGTTTCCCGATATAGGCGGGTGAGCAGCACAGCACGTGGCGCCACGTAGCAAGGCTGCGGGTGATCAGACTGGAGTCGCGTGGCGGCACCAGCCGAACTGCCAGATCAAATCCCTCCTCGATCATGTCGACCTCGCGCTCGCCCATCATGACTTCGAGCTTGACCTCGGGATAGGTCGACATGAACTCGGTCACGACCGGCACCACGAATGGGACGAGGTGGGTTGCGATATAGAGGCGCAGCGTGCCGCGCGGCGTCGATTGCAAGGTGCTGGCGATGTTGTCGGCTTGTTCGAGATCGGCGAGGATCTGCGTGGCGCGATCGTAATAGGCCTTGCCGACCTCGGTCAGACTGACCTTGCGCGTCGTGCGGTTGAGCAGCCGGACACCGAGCCGGTCCTCCAGCGCCTGCACGTGGCTGCTCACCATGGTGGTCGACATGTTGAGGCGGCGGCCGGCGGCTGAGAACCCGCCGGCGTCGACCACGCGGACGAAGGCCGTCAGGCTGGTCAAGCGATCCATTGCCACCCCGCATTATACGCTATCACAGGATAATCCTTCTAGTTTTTGCCAGATTATCAGACCGAGGAAGACATCGCATCTTACCGGGCAACAGGCGCCCTGGGCGCGAACGCGTTGTTCGGAGATCACCATGTCCAGCCTCGATTATGTCTCTGATCCGAAACAAAAAATCGGCGCGGCGCCGTCGCGGAATGCGATCAAGCGCGCCGCCATCGGGTTGGCCCTGGCGCTCGGCGTCACGGCCGCCGCGGATTATGGCTATGACTATCTGACCGTCGGCCGCTACCTGGAGACCACCGACGATGCCTATGTCAAAGCCGACTCCACGCTGATCTCGCCAAAGGTCTCCGGTTACATCGCCGCGGTGCTGGTCAGCGACAACGAGAAGGTCAAGGCCGGCCAACTCCTTGCCCGCATCGACGACCGCGATTTCAAGACAGCATTGGCGCAGGCCCGCGCCGACCTCGCAGCTTCGGAGGCTGCGGTCCGCAATCTCGACGCCCAGATCGAGCTGCAGAAGCCCATCATCGCGCAGCAGGCCGCCGAGGTCGATGCAGCCGACGCCAACCTCAAATTCGCCGAGCAGGAACGCGCTCGCTATGACGAGCTGATGAAGTCCGGCTCCGGCACCGTGCAGCGGGCGCAGCAGACCGACGCGGCCCTGCGCGCCCAGACCGCGCAACTGCAGCAGGGCCAGGCCGGCTTGATCGCGGCCAACAAGAAGCTCGAGGTGCTGGCGACCGACCGCGCCAAGGCGGTCGCGCAGCTCGACCATGCGCGGGCCGTTGCGCAGCAGGCCGAGCTGAACCTGTCCTACACGGAGATCACCGCGCCGGTCGACGGCACTGTCGGCGCACGCACGCTGCGGGTCGGGCAGTTCGTGCAGGCCGGCACGCAGCTGATGGCGGTCGTGCCGCTGGATCAGGTCTATGTCGTCGCCAATTTCAAGGAGACGCAGCTCACGCATATGGGGGACGGCCAGCCGGTCGAGCTGCGCATCGACAGCTTCCGCGGCACGCCGCTCAAGGGCCATGTCGACAGCCTGTCACCTGCGTCAGGGCTCGAATTCGCGCTGCTGCCGCCCGACAACGCCACCGGCAATTTCACCAAGATCGTGCAGCGCGTGCCGGTGAAGATCGTGCTCGATGCGCACGATCTGAACGGCCTGTTGCGGCCGGGGATGTCGGTCGAGCCGACCGTCGACACCAAGGCGACCGTGATCGCCGAGCGCGCGTCCGGCCGACAAGTCGCGACCAATCGTCCGGCGTCCCGCCCGAACGGCGGTTGAAGCTGAAGGAGGCTCCGATGACCGCGCTGCAATCCACGCTCCCCTCCCTTCCCGCCGCGCAAGCCGGGACTGCGCGGGTTCCTGCCGCGACGCCAGAGGTCTCGGCGCGCACCTGGGTCGCGGTGCTCGGCGCCACGCTCGGCGCCTTCATGGCGGTGCTCAACATCCAGATCGTCAACGCCTCGCTGGCCGACGTGCAGGGCGCGATCGGCGCCGGCATCGACGATGGCGGCTGGATCTCGACCTCCTATCTCATCGCCGAGATCGTCGTGATCCCCTTGAGCGGCTGGCTCGCCCAGGTGTTCTCGATCCGCATCTATCTGCTCACCAATGCGGTGCTGTTCCTCATCCTGTCGGCGGCCTGCGCGCTGGCGCAGGACCTGCCGCAGATGATCGCGCTGCGCGCCGTGCAGGGCTTCACCGGCGGCGTGCTGATCCCGATGGCCTTCACCCTGATCATCACCCTGCTGCCGAAGGCGAAGCAGCCGGTGGGCCTCGCGCTGTTCGCGATCTCCGCCACCTTCGCGCCTGCAATCGGGCCGACCATCGGCGGCTATCTGACGGAGAACTGGGGCTGGCAGTACATCTTCTACGTCAACATCGTGCCGGGCGCGGTGATGGTCGCCATGCTGTACTTCTCGCTCGACGCCAAGCCGATGAAGCTCTCCTTGCTGCGCCAGGGCGACTGGCCCGGCATCATCACGATGGCGATCGGCCTCTCCGCGCTGCAGACCGTGCTCGAGGAGGGCAACAAAGACGATTGGTTCGGTTCGCCCTTCATCGTCCGCCTCACCGTGATCGCGGTCATCGCGCTCGGCCTGTTCCTGGTGATCGAGTTCACCACCGAGAAGCCGCTCTTGAACCTGCGCCTGCTGTTCCGCCGCAATTTCGGCTTCGGCATCCTCGCCAATGTCCTGCTCGGCACCGCGCTGTACGGCTCAGTCTACATCCTGCCGGTCTATCTCTCCCGCATCCAGGGCTACAATGCCGAGCAGATCGGCATGGTGCTGGCCTGGACCGGACTGCCGCAGCTCGTCTTGATTCCGCTGGTGCCGCGGCTGATGCAGAAGGTCGACGCGAGGATTGTGATCGGCGTGGGCTTTGCGCTGTTCGCGGCTTCCAACTTCATGAACATCTTCATGACCAACGACTACGCCACCGACCAGCTGTTCTGGCCGAACGTGGTCCGCGCCGTGGGCCAGGCGCTGGTGATGGCCCCCCTGTCAGCCGTTGCGACCGCCGGCATCGAGCACGAGCATGCCGGCTCCGCTTCCGGCCTGTTCAACATGATGCGCAATCTCGGCGGCGCGGTCGGCATCGCGGTGCTGCAGACGTTCCTCACCAAACGCGAGCAATATCACTCCAATGTGCTGATGCAATCCGTCTCGCTGCTCGAACAGGCGACCCTCAACAGGCTCGACCAGCTCACCCAGTACTTCGTCAATCACGGTGTGATCGACCGGGTTGATGCAGCCCACCGTGCCTATGTCGCGATCGGCCACACCGTGCAGAAACAGGCCTTCATCCTCGCTTTCAGCGACACCTTCTACCTGCTCGGCGTCGCCCTGATCGTTGCGCTGATCGCGACGGCGCTCTTGAAGAAGCCCGATCACGTCAGCGCGGGTGAAGCGCACTGATGACTCACACTGCCGTGGCGCGCGCGAAATCGATGTAGATCTCGCGCAGCCGCGTCGCCATCGGCCCGACCCTGCCATCGCCAACCGGCTTGCCGTCAATCGTGACCACCGGCTGCACGAACGCGCTTGCGCTGGTGATGAAGGCCTCCTTGGCCTTGAGTGCCTCTTCGACAGTGAACGCCCGCTCCTCGACCTTGAGCTGCCGCTCCTCGGCAAGCGCCACTACCGCCTTGCGGGTGCAGCCCGGCAGGATCGCATTCGAATTCGGCCGCGTCACGATCACGTCGTCCTTTGTCAGGATGAAGGCCGAGGACGAGCCTCCCTCGGTGATCTGGCCATCCTCGATCATCCAGGCTTCGCCGGCGCCGGCCGCTGCCGCCGCCTGCTTCGCGAGCACCTGCGCGAGCAGCGCCACGCTCTTGATGTCGCGCCGCGCCCAGCGGATGTCAGGCACGGTGATGACGCCGATGCCGGTCTTGGCCGACGGCGCGTTGACGATGTCCTTCACAGTGACGAACATGATCAGGGTCGGCGTCACGCCCTTCGGAAAGGGAAAGTCCCGGCTCTTGTCGGCGCCGCGGGTGACCTGCAGATAGACCATGCCGTTGTCGAGCTGGTTGCGCGCGATCAGCTCCTTCTGCAATTCCTCAATTCGCGCGACGCTCTCCGGCAGCGCGAGGCCGATCTCGCCGACCGAGCGCTCCAGCCGCGCCAGATGCGAGGCACTGTCGACCAGCTTGCCGTCCAGGACCGCCGCGACCTCGTAGATGCCGTCGGCGAACAGGAAACCGCGGTCGAGGATCGAGACCTTGGCCTCGGAGAGCGGAACGAACGAGCCGTTGACGTAAGCGATCGGGTCCAAGGTCTTTCTCCTAAACTTCGAGTTTCCTGGCTCAGGGCTGCGGCCTTGCCCCGGAGGTTGCCCCCGGTGTCATCGTCCGCCACCCGGTCCGGCCTTCGGCCGGCCGGATGACAGGCTCCGGCGGACGATCCAGTACGCCGCGACGCTTCGGTTCGATCTCTTCTGCCGCTGAGTACTGGATGCTCCGCCTGCGCGGAGCATGACAGCGGTGGGAATCAGTGCGACAGGATCTTCGACAGGAACTGCTGGGCGCGCTCGCTGCGCGGCTTGCCGAAGAAATCCTCCTTCTTCGCATCCTCGACGATCTCGCCGCGGTCCATGAAGATGACGCGATTGGCGACTTTCCTCGCAAAGCCCATCTCGTGGGTGACAACCATCATGGTCATGCCTTCGCGGGCGAGATCGACCATGACGTCGAGCACCTCGCTGATCATCTCGGGATCGAGCGCCGAGGTCGGCTCGTCGAACAGCATCGCGATCGGGTCCATGGCAAGCGCGCGTGCGATCGCGACGCGCTGCTGCTGGCCGCCGGACAGCTGTGCGGGGAATTTCTGCGCCTGCTCCTTCAGCCCGACCCGTTCGAGCAGCTTCATGCCTTTGGCGCTCGCCTCGTCATGCCTGCGGCCCAGCACCTTCTCCTGCGCCAGGCAAAGATTGTCGATGATCTTGAGGTGCGGAAACAGCTCGAAATGCTGGAACACCATGCCGACGCGCGAGCGCAGCTTGGGCAGGTTGGTCTTGGAATCGTTGACCTTGATGCCGTCGATGGTGATCACGCCCTCCTGGAAAGGCTCCAGCGCATTGACGCATTTGATGAGCGTCGACTTGCCCGATCCCGAGGGGCCGCAGACCACCACCACCTCCCCCTTCGCGACAAAGGTCGTGCAATCCTTCAGCACCTGGAAGGCCGGGCTGTACCATTTATTGACGTGGCTGATTTCGATCATGCGAACACTATCTGACGATGGCGATGCGCGACTGCAGCTGACGAACGCTGAATGACGCAACACAGGAGATGACGAAGTAGACCAGAGCCGCGAACAGGTACATCTCGACCAGGCGGCCGTCGCGCTGGGCGACCTTCGAGGCCGCGCCGAGGAAGTCGGGGATCGAGAGCACGTAGACCAGGGAGGTATCCTGGAACAGCACGATGGTCTGGGTGAGCAGCACCGGCAGCATGTTGCGGAACGCCTGCGGCAGCACGACGTAGCGCATGGTCTGGCTGTAGGTCAGGCCGAGTGCGGATGCCGCCGCCGGCTGGCCGCGCGAGATCGACTGGATACCGGAGCGCATGATCTCGGAGAAATAGGCCGCCTCGAACATGATGAAGGTGATCAGCGAGGAGGCGAAGGGACCGACGCTGATCGGCCGCGACGCGCCCGTGAGCCATTGCCCGATATAGGGAACCAGGAAGTAGAACCAGAAGATCACCAGCACCAGCGGCAGCGAGCGGATGAAGTCGACATAGAGGCCCGCGAACCAGCCGAGCGTGCGATAGCCGGAGAGCCGCATCAGCGCGATCAGCGTGCCGAAGATCAGACCGCCGGCCGCCGACAGAGCGGTCAGCAGCAGCGTGAAGCTCATGCCGTCGATGAACAGATAGCCGAGCGAGCGGCGGATGACGTCGAAATCGAAATTGGCCAGCATCTCATTTGCCCGTGATGTAGCCGGGGATCGCGACGCTGCGCTCCAGCAGGCGCATGCCGATCACGACGACGACGTTGATGGCCAGATACATGATGGTGGCGGCACTGAACGCCTCGAACACCTGGAACGAGAACTCCTGCATCGAGCGCGCCGCCCCCGTCAGCTCGATCAAGCCGATGGTGATTGCGACTGCGCTGTTCTTCACAGTGTTCAGGAACTCGGAAGTGAGCGGCGGCAGGATGATGCGGAAAGCCATCGGCAACAACACATAACGATAGACCTGCGCGGTGGTGAGGCCGACCGCCGTCCCGGCCATCCTCTGGCCGCGCGGCAATGAGCCGATGCCGGCCGCCAGTTGCACGGCAACGCGCGCCGACATGAACAGGCCGACGCCGATGGCGGCGGTGTAGAACGGCGCGTTCGGCATCTGCTTCAGCCACAGCCCGGCCGCGGGCGGCAGCAGCTCCGGCAGCACGAAGAACCAGAGAAAGAGCTGCACCAGGAGCGGCATGTTGCGGAAGAATTCGACGTAGCAAAAGCTGAACCACGATGCCGTCTTGGACGGCAAGGTCCTGAGCACGCCGACGATCGATCCGGTGACGAGCGCGACGATCCAGGCGAACAGCGAGACCTTGATCGTCACCCACAGTCCCGACAGCAGCATGTCGAGATAGGTGCCTGCCCCGGTCGGGTCAGGCTCGAAGAAGATGTGCCAATTCCAGTGATAGTTCACGAACGCTGTCCGAGCGGGTTCAGATAAGGATCGCGCCCATGCAATGACTAGGCCATTGCATGGGCGCACGCATCGTCGCTTTTTACTTCAGAACGTAGGACGCCGGATCCGGCGAATCAGACGGCTTGGCAAATTCCGCTTTCAGCTCCGGCGAGATCGGCGTGTTGAGGTTAAGGCCCTTCGGCGGGATCTTCTGCGTGAACCACTTGTCGTAGAGCTTGAGCCCCTCGCCGCTCGTATAGATATGGGCGGTGGCGGCATCGACGACCTTCTTGAAGGCGGGATCGTCCTTGCGCAGCATGATGCCGTAAGGCTCGGGCGTCGAGAACGCGTCCGTCGAAATCGCGTAGAGGCTCGGGTCCTTCGATCCGGCCACCAGGCTCGCCAGCAGGATGTCATCCATCACGAAGGCGGCCGCACGATCGGTCTCGACCATCAGAAAGGCTTCGGCGTGATCCTTGGCCGGGATGATGGTGGCGCCGAGGCCCTTGGCCGCATTGGCCTCGGTCAGCTGCTTGATGTTGGTGGTGCCGGCGGTCGACACCACGGTCTTGCCCTTGAGGTCCGCAATCGACTTGATGCCGCTCGACTTCTTGAAGACGTAGCGGCTCGCGGTCAGGAAGTGGGTGTTGGTGAACGAGACCTGTTTCTGCCGCTCGGCATTGTTGGTGGTCGAGCCGCATTCGAGATCGATGGTGCCATTGGCGAGCAGCGGAATGCGGGTCGAGGACGTCACCGGATTGAGCTTGACCTCGAGCTTGTCGAGTTTCAGCTCCTTCTTGATGGCATCGACGACGCCATAGCAGATGTCCATGGCGAAGCCGATCGGCTTCTGATTGTCGTCGAGATAGGAGAACGGGATCGAAGAATCGCGGAAGCCGAGCGTGATCGCGCCCGTATCCTTGATGTTCTTCAAGGTCCCCGTCAGCTCCTCGGCCTGCGCCTGGGCCGACAACTGGCTCGCGCCAAGCACGGCGGCGAACGCAAGGCCCAAAATTCGAAATTGCTTCATTCGTGATCTCCTCGGTCCGGCAATTTTGCCGGATGCTTGCATAAACCGGGCCCGATTCCTATGGCCCGCCGGTCCCGCGTGGGCGCGGCCGGCCGGGACCATAAACCGTCTGCCGGCGGCCGCCGCCCGGACGATTGCGACAAATTGCCTGTCCTCCGCGCCATTCGGCAACTACGCAGTAGCGCCAAGCTTGCGGATGGTAAACAGCGACGCGAGGCTGAGCAGGGCCACCAGACTAAGGTAGTAGCCGGGCGCCATGTCGCCGATAAAGGCGATGGTGCCAAGCGCCGTCATGATCGCCGGCCCCATGCCGCCGAAGATCATGACGCCGATATTGTAGCCAAGCCCGAGCCCGGTGGCCCGCGACTCCGCCGGCAGCAGCTCCGCCATCAGCGCCGCGAGCGGACCATAATAGAGCGCCTTCAGGGTGGCGACCGCAAACACGGCGCCGATGATGATACCGGATGTCGGATACCGCGTCAGGATATAGAAGGCCGGATAGATCGCGAGCAGCAGCAGCACGTTGATCGTGATCATGTGGGTGGTGCGGCCGATCCGGTCGGAAACCGCACCCGCCAGCGGCGTCAATAGCGTGACGGCGAACTGGCCGGCCAGCGACGCCATGAATCCGACGGTGGCCGGCACGTTCAGCTTCTGCACGGCGTAGGTCGGAA
Source organism: Bradyrhizobium sp. STM 3557 (assembly GCF_045571465.1). Lineage (NCBI taxonomy): Bacteria > Pseudomonadati > Pseudomonadota > Alphaproteobacteria > Hyphomicrobiales > Nitrobacteraceae > Bradyrhizobium > Bradyrhizobium sp. STM 3557. The sequence goes on along the minus strand of NZ_CP120697.1, from coordinate 2,064,515 downwards.
AATAGACGATCAGATAGTTCACCGCCGTCGACACCGCGAGCACGCCGATGCCGAGCAGCACGGCACGCTTCTGCTTGAAGAACACGTCCCTGACCGGCGAGCCGTCCTTGCCCCCCGGGGGCGGACCGGGATCCTCCATGTGGTTGCGGATATAGAGGCCGACCGGTCCGATCAGCACGCCAAAGAAGAAAGGAATCCGCCAGCCCCAGGCCTGCAGATCGGCGGGGCTCATCGCTGAGGTCAGGATGGCGCCGAAGGCGGCCCCGAGCAGGCCGCTGACGCCCTGGCTCGCAAACTGCCAGCTCGCGATGAAACCGCGCCGCTCCGGCATGTGTTCGACGAGGAAGGCGGTCGAGCTGCCGAACTCGCCGCCGGCCGAGAAGCCCTGCACCAGGCGCGCCATGATGACCAGCAGCGGCGCCAGCACCCCGATGGTCGCATAGGTCGGCATCAACGCGACCGCGAGCGTGCCGAACGTCATCAGCAGGATCGAGATCATCAGCGAGGCCTTGCGGCCGCAGCGATCGGCATAGGCGCCGAGCACGATGCCGCCGATCGGGCGCACCAGATAGGACAGACCGAAGGTGCCGAAGGTCAGCAGCAGCGACGTCGTCGCATCATTCGAGGGAAAGAAGGCCTTGGAGATGTAGACCGCGAAGTAGCCGTAGACCGCGATGTCGAACCATTCCAGCGCGTTGCCGACCGACGTCGCGATCACCTGCTTGGCGAAGCTTTTTTCGCTCGCAATCCCTGCTGTCACCGGGGTCGAAAGTGTCATGGATTTTCTTTCTGGCAGACGCTTTGCAAAGCCTTTAGTTCGACCTCGCCGGCTGGATGGTTCGCGTGGGCACGCCTCTCGCGGCGCACTCGCTGCAACCTCGCCCCGCTTGCGGGGAGAGATCGGATCGCATCGTCAGATGCAATCCGGGTGAGGGGGTACAGGTCCAACGACTTGCACCCATCGTGCGTCTGCCCCTCACCCCAACCCTCCGAGCGCGAGCGAAGCTCGTCGCGGCCCCGTAAGAACGGGGAGAGGGAGCGCACCGTGCTCGTTGTTAGGAGGCGTAGCCCGGATGAGCGCAGCGATATCCGGGAATTGCATCCCCGCATGTCGCTGCGCTCATGCGGGCTACCTGCTAGAAACACCGTCACAGCGGCCTCTCCAGCTCGCCGATGTCCCAGAACAGGCCAGCCATGATCGCGAGCGCCTCCTCCGTGACGCTGAGCAGAATGTGCTCGTCGGGCGCGTGCTGGGAGCAGCCGGGATAGGAATGCGGCAGCCAGATGGTCGGCATCTTCAGGACGTCCGCGAACACATCGTTCGGCAGCGAGCCGCCGAAATTCGGCAGCACCGCAGGCTGCTTGCCGCTGCTCGCCTTCACGGACTCCGCCGCCCATTTGATCCAGGGGCTGTCGAGATCGGCGCGCGAGGCGATGAAGCTCTGCGCCGTCGTCACCTCGATCATCGGGAAGCCGTTTGCCGCGAGATGCTCGCGGATCACCTCCGCAATGTTGTCCACCTTGGTGCCGACCACGAAGCGGAGCTGCAGCACGGCGCGGGCGCGGCCGGGGATCGCGTTCGCGGGCTTATCGATATTGCCGGTCGAGAGCGCCAGCACCTCGAGCGTATTCCAGGCGTAGAGCCGCTCGGCCGGCGACAGCCCGTCCTCACCCCAATTGTCCGACAGCTGCGGCTCGTCTTCTGTCGGCTCGACCTTGACGTCGGCGAGCGCATCGCGAATGGCATTGGTGAGCCGTGGCGGCTTCAGCGCCTCGAGCTTGATGCGGCCATGGCCGTCGACCAATGTCGCAATCGCATTCACCAGGATGGTCGCGGGATTGGCAAGCACCCCGCCCCAATTGCCGGAGTGATGCGCGCCCTCGCGCAAGTTCACGTCGAGATGAATGCGGATGCCGCCGCGGCAGCCGAGAAAGATGGTCGGCCGCTCCGCCGACAGCCGCGGCCCGTCGGAGCCGATGAACAGATCGGCCTTCAGTGCATCGCGATGCATGTCGGCGACGCGGGCCAGATCCGGCGAGCCGGTCTCCTCTCCCATCTCGATGATGAACTTGGCGTTGAAACCGAGCTTGCCGCCGCGCGTCTCCTTCACCGCACGCAGAGCCGCCATGTTGATGCTGTGCTGGCCCTTGTTGTCGGCGGTACCACGACCATAGGCGCGATTGCCTGATGTGGTGATGGTCCAGGGATCGAGGCCGTCGCGCCACTCCCCGACCATGCCGTCGACGGTATCGCCGTGGCCATAGCTCAGCACCGTCGGCGCGCTGTCGCTCTCGTGGTGTTCCGCGATCAGGAACGGCGACCGTCCGCTCGGAGAATCGATGATGCGGCTTTCGAAGCCGAGTGCGGCGAAGGATGGCGTCAGCTCATCCTTGAGATAGGCGTAGAGCTCGTTTTTGCGTTCGGCGTTGAGGCTCTCGGTCCGATACGCCACCCTGCGGTCGAGCTCAGCAAGGAACTCGCCTGATTGGAGATATAGGCGGGCGCGGGCGATTGCATCATTCCTGGTCATGGCGCTTTTCCGGTCACGAGGCGACGGCGCGTCTTATCGGGATCGGCGGCGGAACGAAAGAGCTGATATCCGCAAGCGCCGCACGCCTTGTCAGAGTCACCGGAATGCAGCACCGTCCCGCCCTGCCCCGGCACGAGACCGGGCATCGTCAAGGGAGGTGACCTATGAAAACGCTGTTGCGCGCGGGCGCGCTGTCGCTGCTGCTGGCCGGCTCCGCGCTGGCATTGACCGGCGAACGCATGGCCGAGATTCCCCTGGACAAGATGACCCCGGCCCAGCGCGCGGTGGCCGAGGGCATCATGTCCGGCCCGCGCAAGAGCCTGAGCGGCCCGTTCAACGCCTGGCTGCGCAGCCCGGAGCTCGCCGACCGCCTGCAGAAGGTCGGCGAATATCTGCGCTTCAACACCTCGCTCGACAAGCGCCTCAACGAGATGGCGATCATCATGTCGGCGCAATATTGGGGCGCGCAATATGAGTGGTACGCGCACGCGCCGCTGGCACTGAAGGCCGGGCTCGATCCAGCCATCATCGCTGCGCTCGGCGAGGGCAAGAAGCCCGAGACCATGAAGGACGACGAGGCAATCGTCTGGGAATTCACCACGCAGCTTCGCCGCGACCACAATGTCGATGATGCGATTTATGCGCGCGCGGTCGACAAGTTCGGCGAACAGGGCGTGATGGATCTGATCGCCGTCAACGGCTACTACGATGTGGCGTCGATGACGCTCAACGTCGCTCATGTCATGCCGCCCGCGGGGACGGAGATGCCGTTCAAGCAGGCGGGGAAGTAGGCCGTTGCCGTCGCTCCATCCTCGTCATTGCGAGGAGCGCAAGCGACGAAGCAATCCAGACTTCCTCTATGCAAAGACGCTGGATTGCTTCGCTTCGCTCGCAATGACGGAAGGCAGCATTTTGTTTGGATACGCGACCTCCAATTCTCTGCTGTCGTCCCCGCGAACGCGGGGACCCATACCGCGTAATGTCTGAAACAGGCATGCCGTGAGCACCGCGCAAGACAATCAAATCCTGTGGTTGGGTCCCGGGTCGGCGCCCGCCATCGCTATCGCGCTGGCGGGCTTGCCCGGGACGACAGCTGAGAACAATTCGCCGACTTGCGCGTCATCGTTCTCGCGGCGCATTCACGCCCGAGCTATCGATCAGTTCTCGCTCTCCGAAAATCGGAGGGCGCAGGGAAGGCCGGGTGCTTAGCCCACACCCATGGCCCGCCTGCAACAAAGAAAGCAGGCGGCAGTCACCACAGGTACGAGCCGAAACACCGGCCTTCCCTGCGCGGATGGGTTACGGCTTATACGCGCTCTCCTTGGGGACCGGCTCTCTTGCCCCATCGCTCGCGTGCTCGTCAAAGCAACGCGACCTTGGCATCAGCACCGGGATGCCAGGACCACGCGACTTCACTGTCCGCGTCGACAGCCGTTCGTCCGACGGCATCAACGCATCCACCGCATCCCGCGCTCAACGTCCGTGACGACGCGTACGCCCCTCCGGTCGAGCCGGGACGTGGCTAGAAGATCATGTTTTCTGGAAAAACGAAACAAGATTATTTTTGCGCGAGGGGCTGGACTGCCGAATCGGCTTTGAAAGCGTTCACGAAATGAGTTTTTCCGCGCATTGGATGTCGTCCCGGCGGCACAAGATTGGCACGACACCGTTGATGTGACTGCCTCTCAGGCAAATGATCACGCTTTTGCGCGGTCGCAATCACAGCTGCGACATGCAATGCCTGTCGAGGCTCGCTTCAGGATCAGAAAATGGCCTGTTCCCAGGGACCTTGCAGGGCCAGCAACATTTGGAAAAGCTGAGCCCTTTCCAAAAGTTAACGCGACAAGCCGTCGTGAATGCCGTCAGGATGCCGGGCAGAGAAAGTACGGGAAGCTCCAGCTCGGCTAGGCTATTACCGGACAATCAAACCGCCGTCCGAGCCGAATTTCTGAAGTAGAGCAATGGACCAACCGCTGAAGCCACCGAACGTAGCTCCCGAGCGCGAGCCAGAGACCAAGACGCCAGCCAAGCGCCGTCGCGGCCGGCCGCTGCTCACCATCCTCATCCTCGTGCTGCTGGCGGCCGGCGCCGTCTGGTGGCTACGGCGAGAGAAGGCTCCCCAGCAGGACACCGCACGCGCCGGCCGCAACGCTGCGCCAATGTCCGTCGTGGACGAGACCATCGGCAAGGGCGATATCGGCATCAGCCTGAACGCGCTCGGCACGGTCAGCTCGCTTGCGACCGTCACCATCAGGAGCCAGATCTCGGGCTACCTGATGAAGATCGTTTTCAAGGAGGGCGACGAGGTCAAGAAGGGCGACCTGCTCGCGGAAATCGATTCCCGCCCCTATGAGGCCGCGCTGGCACAGGCCAAGGGCCAGCTCGCGCGCGACGAGGCGACGCTGAAGGGCGCGCAGGTCGACCTGCAGCGCTACCAGGGCCTTGCCGCCCAGAATGCGGTTCCTCACCAGACGCTCGATACGCAGATCGCGCTGGTCGCCCAGGACCAGGGCACCGTCGAGGCCGATCGCGCCGCGGTCAAATCGGCCGAGGTCAATTTGAACTACACGAAGATCCTGGCGCCGATCGATGGCCGGGTCGGCCTGCGCCAGGTCGACCAGGGCAACTACGTCACTCCCGGCGATACCAACGGGCTGGTCGTCATCACCCAACTGGCGCCGATCAGCGTGCTGTTCACGGTGCCGGAAGACAACCTGCAGGCGATTGCCAGGCGGCTTGCGAGCGGCGCGGTGCTGCCGGTCACGGCGCTCGACCGCGGCGGCGCCAACAAGCTGGCGGAGGGCTCCCTGCAGACCTTCGACAGCCAGATCGATGCTACCACCGGCACCATCAAGCTGCGTGCGCAATTCCCCAATGACCAGCGCACGCTCTATCCGAACCAGTTCGTCAACATCCGCCTGCTGCTCGACACCCACAAGGACGTCACCACAATGTCGACGTCCGGCGTCCAGCGCGGCGTGCCCGGGACCTTCGTCTATCTGGTCAAGGACGACAGTACGGTCACGGTGCGCCCGATCAAGCTCGGTGTCACCGACGGCGACCGTGTCGAGGTATTGTCCGGGCTTTCGCCGGGCGATCGCGTCGTCATCGACGGTGCCGACAAGCTTCGCGAGGGCGCCAAGGTGGTGGTGCGTCCGCCCACGGATGCCGCGGCTCCGGCATCCGCGCCGCCCGCCTCCGGACCGAACGGCCCCGGCGCTCCCGGCGGCGCCACGAAGCGGCGTTCGGAGGGCGGGCCCAAGCAATGAACCCGTCGCGCCCCTTCATCTTAAGGCCAGTTGCGACGACGCTGTTCATGGTCGCGATCATGCTGTCCGGCATGCTCGCGTTTCGCTTCCTGCCCGTGGCCGCCCTGCCCGAGGTCGATTACCCGACCATCCAGGTGCAGACCTTCTATCCCGGCGCCAGTCCGGACGTGATGACCTCCTCGGTGACGGCACCGCTCGAGGTCCAGTTCGGGCAGATGCCGAACCTGAATCAGATGAGCTCGGTGAGCTCGGCCGGCGCCTCCGTCATCACGCTGCAGTTCGGGCTCTCCATCTCGCTCGACGTCGCCGAGCAGGAGGTGCAGGCCGCGATCAATGCCGCCGGCAATCTGCTGCCTTCGGACCTGCCGGCGCCGCCGATCTACGCCAAGGTCAATCCGGCGGATGCGCCGATCCTCACGCTCGGCCTGACCTCGAAGACGATGCCGCTGACGCAGGTCCAGGACTTCACCGACACCAGGCTGGCGCAGAAGATCTCGCAGCTTCCCGGCGTCGGCCTCGTCAGCATCTCCGGCGGCCAGCGCCCGGCGGTGCGCATCCGCGCGGACATCCGCAAGCTCGCCGCCTATGGGCTGAACATCGATGATCTGCGCACCACGCTCGGCAACGCCAACGTCAATACGCCCAAGGGCAATTTCGATGGGGCGATGCGCGCCTATACCATCAATGCCAACGACCAGATCCGCAACGCAGCGGACTACGCCTCGCTGATCGTCGCCTACAAGAACGGCTCGCCGGTGCGCCTGCGGGACGTCGGCGACGTCGTCGACGGCGCGCAGAACGACAAGCTCGGCGCCTGGATGAACGAGACGCCGGCCATCATCCTCAACATCCAGCGGCAGCCCGGCGCCAACGTCATCTCGGTCGTCAACGGCATCAAGGAGCTGCTGCCGCAGCTGCAGGCGACGCTGCCGGCCGCGATCGATCTCAACATCCTGACCGACCGCACCACCACGATCCGCGCCTCTGTGCGCGACGTCGAATATGAGCTGTCGCTCGCGGTGATCCTGGTCGTGCTGGTGATCTTCGTGTTCCTGCGCTCGACGCGCGCCACCCTGATCCCGAGCCTGTCGGTGCCGCTGTCGCTGGTCGGCACGCTGGGGGCCATGTACCTGTTCGGCTTCAGCCTGAACAATCTGTCGCTGATGGCGCTGACCATCGCGACCGGTTTCGTGGTCGACGACGCCATCGTCGTGATCGAGAACATCTCGCGCTACATCGAGGAGGGCGAGCCGCCGCTTGCCGCCGCGCTGAAGGGCTCCGAGCAGATCGGCTTCACCATCATCTCGCTCACCGTCTCGCTGATCGCGGTGCTGATCCCGCTCTTGTTCATGGGCGACGTGGTCGGGCGGCTATTCCGCGAATTCGCCATCACGCTGTCGGTGACGATCCTGATCTCCGCGGTGGTGTCGCTGACTTTGGTGCCGATGGCCTGCGCCAAGCTGCTCAGGACCGACGACCATGCGCGCGAGAATGCGCTGCAGCGCTTCAACCGCAGGGCGTTCGACTGGGTGATCGCGCAATATGGCCGGATGCTGAACTGGGTGCTCGATCGTCAGACGTTCGTGCTCTTGATCGCGCTCGCGACCTTCGCGCTGACCGCCTATCTCTACGTCATCATTCCCAAGGGCTTCTTCCCGCTGCAGGACTCCGGCGTGATCCAGGCGATCTCGGAGGCGCCGCAATCGGTCTCCTATGCCGCGATGGCCGAGCGGCAGCAGCAGCTCGCCAGCGTCATCTTGAAAGATCCTGATGTCGACAGCCTGTCCTCCTTCATCGGGGTCGACGGCACCAACACCACGCTCAACAGCGGCCGCATCCTGATCAACCTCAAGCCGCATGAGGAGCGCAAGTCCGACATCACCGCGACCATGCAGCGGATCAAGAACGCGACCGCGCAGCTCACCGGCATCACGCTCTACATGCAGCCGGTGCAGGACCTCACCATCGAGGGCACGGTCAGCCGGACGCAGTATCAGTTCATCCTGCAGGATGCCGATCCGGTTCAGCTTGCCGAATGGACGCCGAAGCTGGTCGACAAGCTCCGCAGCCTGCCGCAGTTCGCCGACGTCTCCACCGACATCGCGGCGCAGGGCTTGTCGATCTCGGTCCAGATCGACCGCGACCAGGCGGCGCGCTTCGGCATCACGCCCGCGACGATCGACAATGCGCTGTATGATTCCTACGGCCAGCGCATCGTCTCGACCATCTTCACCAATTCCAACCAGTACCGCGTCATTCTCGAGGCCGATCCGGCGCTGCAGAACTCGCTGAAGTCGCTGAACGACATCTATCTGCCGTCGTCAGTCGGCACGACGCCGGTGCCGCTGGCCGTGATGGCGAAGATGACCGAGAGCACCGCGCCGCTGCAGGTCTCGCATCTTGGACAGTTTCCTTCCGCCACCGTCTCGTTCAATCTCGCCCCGGGCGCTTCGCTCGGTGAAGCCGTCGAGGCCGTCAAGCAGGCGCAAATCGACATCGGCCAGCCGCTCAGCGTCATCACCAGCTTCCAGGGCGCGGCGCTCGCCTTCCAGGCCTCGCTGACCAATCAGCTGTTCCTGATCCTAGCCGCGATCGTCACCGTCTACATCGTGCTCGGCGTGCTCTATGAGAGCTTCATCCACCCGATCACGATCCTCTCCACCCTGCCCTCGGCCGGCATCGGCGCGCTGCTGGCGCTGATGCTGGGCGGCCATGAGCTCACTATCGTCGCGATCATCGGCATCATCCTCCTGATCGGCATCGTCAAGAAGAACGCGATCATGATGATCGACTTCGCGCTCGATGCCGAGCGCAATGAGGGGCTGGCGCCGCGCGATGCGATCTACCAGGCCTGCCTTCTGCGCTTCCGCCCGATCCTGATGACCACGATGGCCGCCGTGCTCGGCGCGCTGCCGCTGATGCTAGGCACCGGCGCCGGCTCCGAGCTGCGCCATCCGCTCGGCGTCTCCATCGTCGGCGGGCTTTTGGTCAGCCAGCTGCTGACGCTGTTCACGACGCCGGTGATCTATCTCTGGTTCGACCGCATCGCGCTGCGGCTGGGCGGACGGTCACGCCAAGCCGGCGAACTCGGCGGATCGCATTAGCCATGGATCCGGCCACACCCTTCATCCGCCGGCCGGTCGCGACCACGCTGCTGACCTTCGGCCTCGCGGCTGCGGGCATCGTGGCGTTCTTCAAGCTGCCGGTGTCGCCGCTGCCGCAGGTGGATTTCCCGACCATCTCGGTGCAGGCGACCTTGCCCGGCGCGAGCCCGCAGGACGTCGCGACCACAGTCGCGAGCCCGTTGGAGCGGCATCTCGGCCAGATCGCAGATGTGACCGAGATGACGTCGCAGAGCTCGGTCGGCACCACCCGCATCACCCTGCAGTTCGGCCTCAACCGCGACATCGACGGCGCCGCGCGCGACGTGCAGGCCGCGATCAACGCCGCCCGCGCCGACCTGCCGACCAGCCTGCGCAGCAACCCGACCTACCGCAAGGTCAATCCCGCCGATGCGCCGATCCTGATCATGGCGCTGACCTCGGACACCATGCCGCCCGGCGAGATCTATGATGCGGCCTCCACGGTGCTGGCGCAGAAGCTGTCGCAGGTCTCGGGCATCGGCGAGGTCGTGGTCGGCGGCGGCTCGCTGCCGGCCGTCCGCGTCGATCTGATCCCGCAGGCGCTCTACAAATATGGCATCGGGCTCGAGGACGTCCGCGCCGCGCTGGCCTCCGCCAATGCGCATAGCCCCAAGGGCGGCATCGATGTCGGCGACCAGCGTTACCAGATCTACGCCAACGACCAGGCCAACAAGGCAGAGGACTACAAGCCGCTGATCGTCGCCTATCGCAACGGCGCGCCGGTTCGCCTGTCCGATGTCGGCGAGATCTCGAACGGGGTCGAGAACCTGCGCAACGCCGGCCTCGCCAACGGCAAGCCGGCGGTGCTGATCATTCTCTACCGCCAGCCCGGCGCCAACATCATCTCCACCGTCGACGCGGTGAAGGCGCTGATGCCCACCTTGCGCGCGTCGATCTCGCCGTCGATCGACATCAACATCGCGGTCGACCGCTCCACCACCATCCGCGCCTCGCTGCACGACGTGGAGCGCACGTTGGTGCTGGCGGTGCTGCTGGTGATCATCGTGGTGTTCGCGTTCCTGCGCAACCTGCGCGCCACCTTCATTCCGGTCGTCGCGGTGTCGGTGTCGCTGGTCGCCACCTTCGGCGCGATGTACCTGATGGGCTACAGCCTGGACAATCTGTCGCTGATGGCGCTGACGGTCGCGACCGGCTTCGTGGTCGACGACGCCATCGTTGTGTTGGAGAACGTCACCCGTTACATCGAAGAGGGCTTGTCGCCGTTCCAGGCCGCGCTCAAAGGCGCCAACGAGGTCGGCTTCACCGTGCTCTCGATGAGCATCTCGCTGATCGCGGTGTTCATCCCGATCCTGATGATGGGCGGCATCATCGGGCGCCTGTTCCGCGAATTCGCGGTTGTGATCTCGATCTCGATCCTGATCTCGCTGGCGGTGTCGCTGTCGACCACGCCGATGATGTGCTCGGTGCTGCTGAGGCCGATGAGTGGCGAGCGGCACGGCCGGCTCTACCAGTTGAGCGAGCGCGTTTTCGAGGCGCTGCTGAATGCCTATCGGCGATCGCTCACCCTTGCGCTGGACCATCCGCGCGCGATCGTCGCGATCCTGATTCTGGTCATCGGCTTCAACGTCTATCTCTATGACGTGATCCCGAAAGGCTTCTTCCCGCAGCAGGACACCGGCCGAATGGTCGGCATCATCCAGGCCGACCAGAGCATCTCCTTCCAGCTGATGCAGAAGAAGCTCGCGCAGTTCGTGGGCATCATCAAGCAGGATCCCGCGGTCGATACCGCGGTCGGATTCACCGGCGGCGGACAGACCAATTCGGGGTTCATGTTCGTCTCGCTGAAGCCGCTCGCCGAGCGCAGGATTTCGGTCGACGGCGTGATCGGACGCTTGCGCCGGCAGATGGCCGTGGTGCCGGGCGCGACCCTGTTCCTGCAGGCGGTGCAGGACATCCGGATCGGCGGCCGTGCCAGCAATGCGCAATATCAATACACGTTGCAGGGTTCGACGCTCGAAGAGCTCAACGAATGGACACCAAAGATCGCAGCCGCCCTGCAGCGCGAGCCCAATCTCGCCGACGTCAACAGCGACCAGCAGAACAAGGGGCTGGAGACCGATCTCGTGATCGACCGCGACGCGGCGGCAAGGCTCGGCATCACCGTGAGCCAGATCGACAACACGCTCTATGACGCCTTCGGCCAGCGACAGGTCTCGACCATCTATGTCGCCCGCAACCAGTACCACGTCATCATGGAGGTGGCGCCGCGCTACTGGCAGAATCCGGAAACGCTGAAGGATGTTTATGTCAGCACCTCCGGCGGCTCGGTCGGCGGCTCGCAGGCCACCAACGCCGTGGTCGGCACCGTCGTCTCATCCACCAAGACCTCGGCAGCGAATTCGGCCAACGCGCAGGCGGCGCGCAATGCCGCCACCAACTCGATCGGCGCCACCGGCAGGGGCGTGGCCTCCACCGGCGCGGCGGTCGCGACGTCGCAGGAAACCATGATCCCATTGTCGGCGGTGGCGCACTACACGACATCCGCTACGCCGCTTGGCGTCAATCATCAGGGCCTCCTCGTCGCCAACACCATCTCGTTCAACCTGCCGCCCAATGTCGCATTGAGCACGGCGGTCGCGACCATCGAAGCAACGATGAACCGGATCGGCGTGCCCGCCACCATCCGCGGCACCTTCCAGGGCGCGGCCAAGGCGTTCCAGGATTCGCTGAGCAACCAGCCATTCCTGATCCTGGCTGCGCTGCTGACGATCTACATCGTGCTCGGCGTGCTCTACGAAAGCTATGTGCATCCGCTGACCATCCTCTCGACGCTGCCGTCCGCCGGCGTCGGCGCCCTGCTCGCCTTGATGGCCTTCAACACCGAGTTCAGCATCATGGCGCTGATCGGCGTCATCCTGCTGATCGGCATCGTGAAGAAAAATGCGATCATGATGATCGACTTCGCGCTCGAAGCCGAGCGCAGCCGCGGCCTCTCCCCGCTGGACGCGATTCGCGAGGCGTGCCTGCTGCGGTTCCGGCCGATCATGATGACGACCATGGCCGCCATGCTAGGCGCCGTTCCGCTGGCGCTGGGCCTCGGCGAAGGCGCCGAGCTGCGCCAGCCGCTCGGCATCGCGATCGTCGGCGGCTTGGCGCTGAGCCAGATGCTGACACTTTATTCGACACCTGTGATCTATTTGTATCTGGACAGGTTTCGCCTCTGGAGCCAACGTCGCCGCGGCGCAGCGCCGCATGCTGGCGCACCTTCACTGCAACCAGGCGAGTAGATGCCGAATCCCGAATCGATCAGCCTCGTTCGCCCGGTCAGGAGCGGCACTCGGACTGCACCCAGGGGCGGCGCGCTGCGCACCACGGCTGCCTTGGTCGCCCTGGTGCTCAGCCCCGGCCTCTCCGGCTGCATCCTTGGCACCGAGCGGCCGGACCTCAATCTCGATGTGCCCGTGGCCTATCGCGCCGGGCCGAAGAGCGAGGCCGCAGCCGACAAGGCGCCGCCCGCCGTCGACTGGTGGCGCGGCTTCCGTTCCCGCGAGCTGACCTCGCTGATGGATGCTGCGCAGATCAACAATCTCGACATCGCTGTTGCGGTCGCCCAGATCATCCAGGCGGACGCGCAGGTCGGCGTCTCCGGCGCGGCGCTGCTGCCGACCATCTCGGGCAATGCGAGCGCCGAGCGCGAGCGTGGCGGCACGTCCAGTGCTGCCACCGCCGCCGGCGGCAGCTCGTCGACGATCTCGATCTTCTCGACGGGGTTGAGCGCGAGCTACATGCTCGACTTCTGGGGCAAGAACCGCGCGACGCTGGCGGCCTCCGAGGAAAGCGCCACCGCCTCGCGCTATAATCGCGACGTGGTCACGCTGAGCACGCTCGCGACTGTCGCCAACACCTACTTCCAGGTGCTCGCCGCGCAGGATCAGCTCCGCGTCACACGCGAGAATCTTGCGGCCGCCCAGCGCATTCTCGACCTGATCAAGACCCAGTTCACCGGCGGCACCGCCTCGCAGCTCGATCTGTCACAGCAGGAGGCGTTGGTCGCGACGCAACGCGCGGCGATCCCGCCGCTCGAGGTCACGGTCGGCCAGGATACGGCTGCGCTGGCGCTGCTGGTCGGCAAGGCGCCGGCGCATTTCAGCCTGCGCGGTGGCTCGCTCAGCAGGATATCGGTGCCGCGGGTCACGCCCGGCCTGCCCTCGCAATTGCTCTATCAGCGGCCTGACATTCGCCAGGCCGAAGCCACCCTCGCGGCGTCGAACTTCAGCGTCGAATCGGCGCGTGCCGCCTTCTTCCCGCAGATCCAGCTGACCGGCACGACGGGCTTCCAGAGCACCGCGCTGGCTTCGCTGTTCACGCCGGGCGCGTGGTTCTACACCATGACGGCGAGCCTCACTCAGCCGATCTTCGACGGATTCCTGCTCGAAAGCCAGTTGAAGCAGGCCAAGGGCGTGCAGCTGCAGAACCTGCAGACCTATCGCAAGACCGTGCTGTCGGCCTTCTCCGACGTCGAGAAGGCGCTGATCGGCCTGCAGAAGTTCACCGAGCAGGAGCGGCTGCAGAACGACGTGGTGATCGCCTCGCGCAAGGCGTTCGAGGTGGCGGAGGCGCAGCTGCGCGGCGGCACGGTCAACCTGATCACCGTGCTGCAGACCGAGCAGACGCTGTTCACCGCGGAGAACAACCTGGTCACGGTGCGGCTGAACAAGATGCTCGCAGCCAGCAGCCTGTTCCAGGCGCTCGGCGGCGGCTGGACGCCGCAGGGCACTCTGGCGACGGCATCGGTGGAGTAGCGCATGCGCAAGCAATCTGACCGAGGCTCGATGGTTATGGCGGTGCGCCGCGCGCGGCCGCACGCAGTCATGCTGACCTTCTGGCTCACGTTGAGCTGCATCGGCTTCGCAGCCGCATCCGCACAGACCACATTCGCGCCGAGCCGGGCGACGCTGCCGCTCAGCTTCGGCATGACGCCTGACCAGGCCTCGCAGTCGCTGGGCGTGCCGCTGTTTTACGTACGCGGGACAACCGGCAACGAGCTCCTGATCGCGATCCCCAACGTCAAGGGCGCGGCGCTGTCGAACCGCAGCGATGGGCTGTACCTGCAGTTTCGCAAGGGCAAGCTCACGGGATGGAAGGGCGATTGGGGGACGATCAGGCCATGACAGCCAGCGACAAGATCGCAGCGAGGACAGCGCTGCTGTTTTCAATCGTGTCGAGCCTTGCGACCGCGTCGCCATCGGCCGCGCAGGACGGCCGCGCGCCCGTGCTGCGCTATGGCCATACGTCCTCGTTCTGGTTCTTCGACGGCCGCGACGACAACCGCGATTTCCGCAATAATGGCGTCTTTCCCGGCAATTTCGCCGGCGATCCACCGAGCGCCTCGATCGGCATCGAAGGCTTCCTCGCTGGCAATTCGCGGCGCTCACCGGAGCCCTATCCGTCGCAGGTGATCATGACACCGCCGCAGGCTCCGCCGTGCCTGCACCACCGCAGGCGCGCTTGCAAGTAGCGGCCGCAGATCGCGGCGAACACCCGGGCGCTCGGTCTCGGGCCCACCCACATCCCGCCGCGCGCGCGAGGGTCGTTATGTCTGGGGGCACCCGCGAAGTGAGGCGGGCTACTCTGATCGGCATTGTCATTGCGAGGCGCAACGCGACGAAGCAATCCAGACTTCTCTCGCCGCTCTGCACTGCTTCGCTTCGCTCACAACGACGGAGCCTGCGTCGCGCGCGATCGGCTCGAGGATGGCCTTCGGTCGGCGTTTGTCAATGCTATGGCCGTGCCATATAATATGATTAATCATTAACTGACGTTTGCCGTACCGGGTGCGTGCTTGGCTGAGTTGACCAAAGTTCTTGTGTCAGCCTTTAAGGTTGCCTGGATCGATTATTACGGGCGGCCTGAGGGCGACTGCGCGCTGAGCATCGAAGTTGCGAGGCCCGCGCTCGCGAGATTTCTGGTCGAGAAGTCGCGCGAAGGAATAACTGATGAGGCCAGCTTGGCCGCGGCTGGGCTGCAGTTTCTGATCTCGCTCGAGATGGCGGATAGACCAAGCGACAGCGCATCTTCCGAGCCGTCTACCTGGCATGTCAGCGGAAACGGGACAGCTCGCTTCCTTGTGCAAGGACGCATCCGTCTGCAAATGAAGTAACAGGTCGACAGCGGGAATACGACAATACCCTCGACGATTAAGCTTTCTCGTTGAGCTTAATCAGCAGATGATCTCGACACCTTGAGCCGCTTGGCCCATTCGAGGCGCGGGGCTGAAGGAATGGTCATGCTGGTTGATCTCAGTGTTTTCGCCGCCATCTGCTGCATCGTTTGTTCGGCCGCGGCCGCCGTTCGTGAACGCCGGCAGAACATTCGCCGGGAGCATCACAGGCCCTGGTATCAGAAACGACGTGCCTAATGCGGTCGCTCTGGCAAACCGGCTTGCGGCAAGCTGATACGAATGTCGGAGCCGGAACATCCGATACGAAATTGCGGCCGCATCTCTTGCCGGCGCGCTGGCCATCATGGCCGGGCGCCATAGCCAGCCTGGATCACCCGACTTACGCGCTGCCGCAGTCCTGCCAGGGCTTCTCCAGCCTATCGGCGGCCGGAGGATTGAGCGAACGCTTCCAGCGCGTGAGCGGAGAAGATCCCGATGCTGAAAACGGCGATGACAAACGCAATCGACCCGAACATGAGCTTGACCTTAACTAAGCATGCAACACGCCCCACGCCTATGACGCGCCTGTTTCAGGATGACTTCGTGACCTCTGAAAATGGTTTCGCGCCGAAACCTCCTGGTCGCGGACCGGCCGCCGAACTGTCGATCAAACAACTCGCAGATCCGGCCAGGCAGAGGTCCGTCGTAGGAGAGTCCGCCCCCGATCGGTCGGCTGGTTAAACTGGTGAGCTCGCACTGAGGGATGCCCGTCAGGGTCCTTGAACCGGACGCCTTGCTGCTATACTCAGGGTTAATGTTATTTTTCTGTATTCCCAAAAAGATTGCTGTAAGAGCCACGAGATGGCAAGCGCATTCCAGACCATCGTCGAAATCTACGTCCGCGGTCGAAACAGCAAGGCAATTCAGGACTCGCTCGCCCATCGCCGCAAACTGACCAGCGACCTCGAATCGATTTCCACCGGCAGTCATGCTGCGCTGCTCGCGGAGCTCGCGCAGGAGATCGCACTGCTGGAAGCAGGCTTGAAACGCCTGGAAGAGCCCATTCAAGAAGCTGCGAGCCAGGAGACGGATCAGGCTCCCACGAAAGACCGTTCAAAGCCTGTCAATCCAGAGACGACCAGAGCGGATATGGAGCGGCATACGCCGGCAGCCCAGCTCGAAACACCGCCAGGCGAGAAGCAGGTCGAGATTCTGGTGGTCGACATATCCAGGGCGCCGCCTGAGCAGTCAGCGGTGGCGCCCCCCCAGCCTCCCCCCGACCGGCCGGTGCAGGTTCAAATTGTCGGCTTGACGATTGCCGCTTCATCCTCCGAAGCCGATGATCAAAGCACCGAACACGTCGATGGAAAGCGAGCCAACGACGCTTCGGCCTGAAAATCAGCCCCTGAAAGGCGGATAATATGCAGGGGCAAGATGGTTGGGCAAACACCATAGGCCGGAAGAAATTCCAGCCGATGCGGTGGAGCTGACAATTACTTCAGCATGACGGCAGGGATCCAAGCGAATGCCGGATCCCAAACCGCACAAGAATCATAATCTTGCTGATGTCCTTATGCTCCGAGATTCGTAAACGAGCTCGCGGCAGGAAGCGAACTTGCGGCAGGGCGGTACGAATGTCAAAGCCGGAACGCTAGTGAAAGATAACCGGGGCCGCCGCTTGCCGCACGACCAACTTCGGCGCGTTCTCGAGGCCAGGTTTGGCAGCTCTTTCAATGTCACGTTCAGCTTTTCGCACCTGAGCGCGCAGCTGAAGCAATTCACGAAAACATTGGTCAAGCTCTTGGCTTGTTAAAGGCTTTTGCATTGCCCCCCGCTCCGATCCAATTCGTGTTCAACAACCAAGTTTCACGGAGACAGCAACCACCGTGAAAGTCGTTTCAAATAGCACTCGAATTATCCGTATCTTTATGGGATGCTTCACTATCACACCTGCGGTGCTCGCGACACTCCTTTTCTTGCGTGACTCGACATCCCCGGCAGCGGACCGCCATTCGATGTCCGACATCGCAGAGCATCCCAATCTTTGGCTGCCAAACAATGATAACGCCTGCCAAAGATTGATTTTTCTTCTTCGACTGCGCCACTTTCTCCTGATGCGCCGCGCACAATAGTGGTTTTCCGTCTGCGTTCATAAACCCAACCAGCGCGTCGCGCCAAACAGCCTGACTTTCCGTCGGGACCGCCGGCCAACCCGTGCACCTGTCGCGGCTTATTCGCAACGCCTGCGCTTGGATGATTTTTCTACTGACGGGCGTTCATCCCAGCGGGCGACACGCCCACATTGAGCCACTCGCAACTGGCGACGAAGTCGCTTGAGTTCGAGAAACTGGGCGGCCAATTCCAGCGAGCCAACCTGCTTCGAGACCACCAGCTCGTTATTTTCCTTGGAAAGTCCCACTTGCGGCGAAAACCGGCATCGCATTCTGCGCATCTCCTATCATCTGCTTTGCCTCAGCACGACGCGTGCCATCCGCTGTCGTGCCATTTCGATGCGGACGACCTCCGTTTGACCCAGCCTCGCTCGGCGGACTGTGCCTAGCGTCTCATTGTGGGACGTATGTTAAGGGAACCGAGATGTCCGGCTCGTGACGCAAACGCGCACCATCTGCATCGAACCTGAGAATGCCCTCGAGCGACATCAGCATGGCTGGCAGCAAGCCCGATCCGGTAATGAGGAGAAAATCGTCTCGCCTTTAATCGCGGGCGGGCGGTTCGGGCCCTCGCAGCGGCGACCGCGTCTCTCGCGCCGCACGCCTGTCGACTGTCGAAAACTACCACACAGGAATAAAGCTGAGCTTGGCAAAATAAATATTGCGCCACAGAAACCGTCATCATATGTTATCGTGGTTAACCGATAATTTAAAATCAAATGATTTTAACAGGTTCCCCGCTGAGCCAAATTAAATAGATGGTGGCACGGCTATGTCGATCGATTCGAACATTAATCAGCAAGCGACGTACTCCGGATATTCAGTCGATCAGGGTTCGAAGACGCTTTCTTCCGACTTGGTATCCTATTTACTCCTGGGCAGCGACGCCATCGTCATTCTCATCTCCGCTCTCGTTGCGGGCGTCAGCTATCAATTTCTCGCCGGCAAGACCGGTTCGGACTATGTCCTCCAATGCGGCATAGGGTTGCTCGCCGGCACCTTGTACGTGCTTCGGATGCACGGCAGCGGCCACTACAATTTTCAGGAAGTTGCCAAGCCGCGGGTCGAACTCCGCGACATACTCATGTGCTGGTTCAGCACCGGCCTGCTCCTTGCCTTCATCGCATTCCTCCTCAAGATCAGCAGCGTTTACTCACGCGGCGCTTTCGTGATTTTCGGGTTCGTTGCCGCCGGAGGACTGGTTTTGGCCCGAAAGACTGCGAAACAGGCCGTCGCGCGGGCGGTCGAACGGGGCACCATCCGCGGGCGTGACACCGTCCTGATTGGCGACTTCGAGGAAATGGCTGCGTTGACGCCAGCCGACTTGCTGGTTCTCTGTGGTGCAACAGAGGTCAACCGATTTATTCTGGGGGTCGAGCGGGACAATTCGGAGCGGCCGCTGCTGGATGTCCAGGTGATCAGTGCCGCCTCTCAATATGTGCGCAAGCACCATTGCCGGCAGGTCCTCATCGCGGTGCCTTGGAACGACACCGACCGTATCGAGCTGATCAAGAATCAAATGAAGCTGCTTCCGGTTGCGGCCCAGTTGCTGCCGGACCTGCGCATCCGCTCATTCACCAGCGTGACCTCGTCCGCACAGCGAAGGGCACTCGTCGTCGAGCTTCAGAGAGCGCCCCTGTCGGAACTGCAGCGACTCGTGAAGCGCGGAATGGACGTCGCGCTGTCCTCTCTGGCGATCATATTTTTCCTGCCACTGATGGCTCTTGCGGCTCTCGCCATCAAGATTGAAAGCACTGGACCCGTTATTTTCAGGCAGGTTCGGCGCGGATTTAATGGCGAGGAATTCGTCATCTACAAGTTTCGTACGATGACGGTTCAGGAAGACGGCCCGCAAATCGTGCAAGCGACTCGTCATGATTCGAGGGTGACGAACGTCGGGCGCATGCTCAGAGCGGCGAGCATCGATGAACTGCCGCAGCTCATCAACGTCATCAAGGGCGATATGTCGCTCGTCGGCCCCAGACCTCATGCTCTCGCTCATGACAGCTACTTTGAGACCATTCTCAGCGGCTACGCCGTTCGCCACCATGTCAAACCGGGCATAACCGGATGGGCCCAGTGCAACGGCGCCCGTGGCGAAACGCCGACAGTCCAGCACATCGCACGGCGCGTAGAGCTCGACCTGTGGTACATCAACAATTGGAGCTTCTGGCTCGACCTGTTCATCCTGCTCAAGACCGCATTCGAAGTCTTGCGCAAGCGGAATGCTTATTGAAGCGCAGAGACGATCGAGACATGTCCGAATGGAATGGGACTGTCCTCGTCGGACCGCTGCGGGACTGACAAGGCCTGACAGCAAGCCCCATTAGTTTCGCATCGGGGCCTTTGCGAGCTGTCAGGCTTGCTATTGGGCAGCCGGCCGACGGCTCGCGGCGACCGGCTGCCCAACGTGTCGCTTAGAGCGGCTTCAAAGTGAAGTGAGCCGGTTTTCGCCAACGAAAACGCGTCAAACTAAGGTACGCAGCGCCAACGGAGCGCCGGGTTCGCGCCGCTTCAACGATCATTGACGACCAAGATCTCGCGCGAGCCTGTCTTCGTCCTCTTGGCGTCGTGATGAGCCCACCTCTTTGATGATCATCACCCCAAGCTCGCCCTATTGTGTGACATGGTGAAAAAGCGCGCACACGTCCTGACCCGGGGACATTGCCGATCGGCCATAGCGCGGAACGAACTAATGGGGCGAATCGGCCAGCTTAACGCGAGGCGTTCTATTTAATTGTGAAAATGTTTCGGCTTCCGTTGGGCGTTCCTGGGCGGGAACACATTATTCTGGTAATCGGATAAAACGACATTTAATATGTCCGGATTCGCGAGACCGGAAATTGCGGGATGGTCAAGAAATTAAACCTCGATGCCATGTCTGTGGGCGAGATATGGCAGCTTCACCAGATGGTTATCGAAGTCCTGGCAACAAGATTAACCGCCGAAAAGCACGAACTCGACAAGCGGTTGGCTCAGTTGCGCCGGGAACAGCAACAGTCTCTTGCGCTGCCTAGCGAAGGCGCTTCTCGGTGGCTCGCAGGCGATCAGGACTCGCGCAAGCACGCAAAGGTGCCGCCGAAATATCGGAATCCCAACGAACCTTCAGAGACGTGGTCCGGCAGAGGCAAACGGCCGCGTTGGCTGACCCAGGCGCTTCTTGCAGGACAGAAGATAGAAGATTTTGTCATCAGCGCGAGCGAGCCGCAGGATGGCACCTTGCATGAAGCCTAGTATCTCGGCCCGACATTCGGATCAGTTCGCCGCTCTTCGGTTTACGAATGGCGGAGCCGTTAGGGACTTAGCTGTTAGTTGTCCGGCGCCTGACGCCTCATGATTCGAGTGCGGTTTTGTCACTGACGTCGCTTCTGTCCCCGCACGCACCAAAAGCCAATCTCCGATTCCGGCGTGCTGGAGCGCATGCCCTGAAGCGCCGACCCGCGGACGGGGTCACGGCCTCCTCAACTGCCCGCAACCGCCGTCTTTCGATTTCGCACGGCGCAGCAGCTCTGCCAATCCGGGCCGGTCTGGTGCTGATATGGCTGCGTTTCGCGAGCAGGTCGCGTCGTGCAGGTCATTTTGTGACCAACTTTTAGTCAGAAGTTGCGCCTTTAGCCGCATATTTGCGCAAACTGTATTCATACGGGGTCGATTTCACGTGACGAATCATCAATTTCCGTGCCGACTCGCTCAGAGATTGTTAACTTGGGGATGGGAACCTGAACGCGCCGCGTAGCGTTATTGGCCGATCGGAGCGATTGGGGAGGTGCTAACAGTGACTGTAGTCATCTTCAGCCTTGCTCTCGGCGGGTTGCTGGCGCAACGGTATTCCATACTGGCACTTCCGGCTGCGACGCTCGTTGTCGTCATGATCGTGGTCGGTCTCAATCTGATGTGGCCGACAGGGGTTTGGTCAACGGTCGCAAAGGCGATCGTCGCGTCGTTCAGCTTGCAAATCGGCTATTTCGTCGGGCTCGCCTGCGCGCACCTGCTGTCAACGCGGATGCCGGCTAAGCTGTCGGTCTACACTCATTCGACATCGACCCAGAATTCTGCAAGGTGAGCTCAGCGCCAGTCGTCGTCCGGCCAGGTCTGCGCCCCATCTGTCGATCACCCCGTCTCGCCATCCCTGCGGAGCGGCCGCAGCTTGAATGGCATGTCAGGTACGCCTGCGTCGACCAGCGGAAGGGCTATTTGACTTCATGAATGTCGGATTGGACCCGGTGCAGGCTCGCATATCGCCCGCCTCGCCTGATGAGCTCGTCGTGGGTTCCGTCCTCTACCAGCCTGCCGCGATCGATGGTGATGATGCGATTGCTGCGGCGAACCGTCGACAAACGATGTGCGATCACCACGACCGTACGGCCTTGCGCAATGCGCTGCATGTTCTCCTGAATGATGCGCTCGCTCTCGTAGTCGAGTGCGCTGGTTGCTTCGTCGAAGATCAGAATGCGCGGATTTGTAACCAGCGCACGCGCAATGGCGACGCGTTGGCGCTGTCCGCCTGAGAGACTGGCGCCGCGCTCGCCGACCACGGTGTCGTACCCCTCGGGCAGCTCGAGGATGAAGTCGTGAGCGCCTGCGAGCTTGGCTGCTTCGACCACCTGCTCAATCGACATCGCCGGATCGGCCAGCGCAATGTTCTCTCTGATCGAGCGATTGAAGAGGACGCTTTCCTGCAGCACGGCACCGATCTGCCGACGCAGCCAGGCGGTGTCGACCATCGCGAGGTCCACACCATCGATGAGCACACGGCCGCGCTCCGGAACGTAGAGCCGCTGGATGAGCTTGGCGACCGTGCTCTTGCCGGATCCGGAGGCTCCCACGATCCCGACGACCTGCCCCGCCGAGACGCTGAAGCTCACGTCGTGCAATATCTCCGGACCGTCGATCCGATATCGAAACGAGACATGTTCAAAAGTCACATCCCCGCGAATCGCCGGCAGCGCGGCCCGGGTCGGGTTGAACTTGGGCTCGGGTGTCGTATTCAGGATGTCGCCCAGCCGCTCGACGGAAATCTTGGCCTGGTGAAAATCCTGCCAGATCTGGGCCAGCCGCAGCACAGGTTGAGTGACACGACTGGCCAGCATGTTGAAGGCGACGAGCTCTCCGACGCTGAGCCCTCCCGCAATGACGAGCTTGGCTCCAAAATACAGCACGCCGGCCATCACCAGCTTGTTGGCGAACTGAACACTGTTGCTTGCGGTGTTACCCAATCGCAGCACGCGAAAGCTCGATGCCACATAGCCCGCCAGCTGCTCCTCCCAGCGGCGCTGCATTTGCGGCTCGATGGCCATCGCCTTGAGTGTTTCCACGCCGCCGATGCTCTCGACCAGGAAGGCCTGGTTTTCGGCGCCGCGCTTGAATTTCTCGTCGAGCAACCGCCGAAAGCGTGGGGTCGCTCCTGCAGAAATCGCGATATAGAACGGAAAGCCGGCGAGCACGATTCCGGTCAGAAGCGGAGAATAGAACAGCATCACGCCAATGAATACGAGCGTGAAGAACAGATCGATGACGAGCGTCAGCGCGGAGCTCGTCAGAAAATTCCTGATGTTCTCCAGCTCGCGCACCCGCGCAACGGAATCGCCGACCCGGCGCGTTTGGAAGTAGGACACCGGCAGCGCCAGCAGATGCTGAAACAGCCGGGCGCCCAGTTCGACGTCGATGCGGTTCGTGGTATGCGAAAACAAGTACGTACGTATGATCGACAGGATCGTCTCAAAGGTCGCGATGCCGACCAGCCCGATCGTCAATACATCAAGCGTGCTGACGCTGCGGTGAACCAGAACCTTGTCGATCACGACCTGAAAAAAAAGCGGAGAGACCAGCGCAAACAGCTGAAGGAAGAAGGAGGCGAGCAGGACTTCCGAGAACTGCCGGTGATATTTCCGGATCGCATCCAAGAACCACGTGATGTCGAAGCGACGCGACAGCTCCATCAGCCCCGAGCGCCTGGTCATCAGGACAACGCGCCCGGTCCAGATCTCCTCGAGCTCCGCTTTCGTCATCAGGGAAGGACGAGGCGTTCTGGTCGACTGCACCATGATCTTGTCTTGCCCGAACTTGCCGAGCACGAGAAAATCGCCGCCTCGCAGAACCGCGATTGCAGGCAAGGGTGTGGTCGCCAATCGCGCCCAAGTCGTTTTCGACTCGCGCGCCTTCAGCCCGAATTCCTTGGCGGAGCGGATCATCTCCGAAACGCCGATTTCGGACGTTCCGCAGTGGTGACGGATTTGCGACGGATCGGCGCCGACACCGTGAAAGCGCAACAGCATGACCAGCGCCGTGAGGCCCGGATCACTCGGTTCTCGCTGCTCCGGATTTACCGTCATGGAAGCGACGCTCCTGGAAATCTTGGGGCCGCCCTGGCCTCGGTAATTGGTTGTGCAAATAACGTGTATACTTTAACGCGTGTTTACTATATTTAAATGGGACACTCTTCCACTGTTTTCGGCCTTGCCAGAGCCGACCTGGATGAGCCGCTCCCTCCACAGCGCTGACACAAAACAGCCCGCAAGTCGGTTTAAATCGATTGGAAAGCAACTCCGGCCATACTGATGGAGGCGCCACTGTCAGGTCAACCTAATCGGTCTGCGCGCTCTACGATTGGCAGGGCTTTCATGCGGCCGGAATTGAAAATCATTCCGTTCCCTGCGCGTCCAGCGCTTCGGGACAAGGAAGAATTCGCCTTCCTGCCTGCTGCCCTGGAGATCGTCGAAACGCCGGCCTCACCGACCGGCAGGGCAATCGGTGCGACCCTCATCGCGCTTTTTCTGACCGCGCTGATCTGGGCCAGCCTTAGTCATGTCGACATTGTGGCAACGGCGAATGGCAAGGTCATTCCCACAGGCCGCAGCAAGGTCATCCAGCCACTCGAGGCCGGTGTCGTGCGGTCGATACGGGTCACCGACGGGCAGAGCGTCAATGCCGGCGACGTTTTGGTCGAGCTCGATCCCACCATCGTCCAGGGCGAAGTCAATCATTTGCAAGGCGACCTGCTCGCGGCGCAGCTCGAGATCGCCCGCTTGCGTGCAGCGCTCACAGATGCTGACGATCCGTTATCAGCATTCCAGCCGCCCAAGGGAGCAGACGCATCCCTGGTCGCGATGCAGCGGCAGTTCTTGATGGCCCAGACGACCGAGCAGCGCTCGAAGCTCGCGGCGCTAGACGGGCATCGGACTCAGAAGGAGGCCGAGCTCGCGACGATCTCAGCCACGATCGAGAAGCTCAATGCGGTCATTCCAACCATCGAGGAACGGGTCAACATCCGGAAGTCTCTGAACGAGTACGGCTCCAGACTGCAGTATTACGAGGTGCTGCAGCAGCTGACGGAAGGACAACAGGAACGCATGGTCCAGAAGAGCCGGCTGAAAGAGGTGCAGGCGGCCCTTGCAGCGATCGTCGAGACGCGTGCACAAACGGTCGGAGAATATCGGCGGACCTTGTTCGGAGAGCTGGCCGAGGCCGAGCGGAAGGCCGCCGGTCTCACGGCCGACTTGTCGAAGGCCGAACAGCGGCTGAAGCTTCAGGAACTGACCGCTCCCGTCTCGGGCATCGTGCAACAGCTCGCGATCCATACCTTGGGCGGCGTGGTGAGTCCGGCGCAGACCCTCATGGTGATCGTGCCGAGCGATAGCCCGCTGGAAGTCGAAGCGATGGTGAGCAACCGCGACATCGGATTCGTCCACGCCGGCGACGATGTCGAGATCAAGGTCGATACGTTCGATTTTACGCGATACGGGCTGCTTCACGGCAAGGTGCGAACCATCTCGTCTGATTCGATCGCGCGAGAAACAAGCGACAAACAAAATGACAAGGTCACCGGCTCGCCGGAGGCCACGAGTGAACCTGCCGGGCAACAGCTGACCTACGCGGCGCGCATTTCGGTCATCAGCCAGGAGATGCGGGTTGAGGACAAAACCGTTCGCCTCTCGCCCGGAATGGCCGTCACTGCGGAAATCAAGACCGGCTCCCGCAGGATCATCAGCTATCTGTTGTCCCCGGTGCTGAAATACGGGCAGGAAAGCTTCCGCGAGCGCTAATCTCCTCCAGGATGTCGCTGCATCCGGCTTGAACTGCCGCTGCGCCGGGCTCGTTGCCGGTCGGCGTGTGCCTTGCCTGTCGATAAGGATCGCCTGCGGGCGTCAGCTGCGGGCAAGTCATTCCCAGACTAATCTGCTGGCGGGATCGCCGCTGGTGTTTCTGCGGGAGCCCCTGCAGCAGGCTTCTTGGCAGGCTGCACCACCGGTATGCCTGTCGAAGCAGTCGGACGGCCCCGAGGGACAGTCCCGGCCGCCACCGAGCCGCTGCTCACGGGCCGCGGGACACTCGCCGTTGCAGGCGCCTCCAAGCTCGGCCTGAGCGGAACCGGCGGAGCGCGCCCCGGTGCGCTGGGCGCTGCGGCCGGACCGTTCGCGACGGCAGCTCCCGCGCGTGGCACACTCGGCTTGGCGGCTTGCATCGCTTGGCGGGCCGCTTGGGGAGCACGCTCAGTGAGCCCCGCCGAAGGCAGCGGTCTCGCTGCCAAAGAAGGCACCCGGTTCGACGGGCCAAGTGCTGGCCGCCGCGCGTCGTCAGAGACAGGTTTTCCGCTCGATGCCGACGCGGATGGTGGGGTCGTTTGCCGTGGCGTGCCCGCGGCCGGCGCCACCGATTGGTAGCTCGGCCCGCCAATGATCCAGGGCGCCGCGGCCACAGCGGGAGATGTAGCGTTCGTCGCGCCTGCGGTCGGGTCCCATGGGGCGGGCCGCACGGAAGGCGGCACCGCGCTTATCGAATTAGCTGCGTCACCGGTCTTGGCATAGTCCTGGGGGAGCTGCTCAGCTTCCCTGGGAAGCGGAGGGGCTGCTGCAACCGCCGCACCCGACTTTGCAGGGAATGGCGACGTCAGGGCTGGCAGATCATGGTCGCCGATAGGGCCGACCGGGACAGCCAAGCGCGGAGGCTCCAGGGCCGAAGCGTTGAGGAAATAGTTCGGCATCGGCAACAGCGGCTCGAAAGCCAAATCCGGGTCGCCGAGATTTAGTCGCGTGCGTTCGACATATTGCCGCTCGTCCGGCAGCGGAGACGGAACGTCACATTCCATTCTGGCAAAAGTGGCAGGCGGCACGGCGGCGGCCCCTGCACGCGTCAGCCATCGCTGAGCATCAGCCAGATGCGGACCACGCGGATACCGCTCCAAATACGTCCAATACGCGTTCGCATTGTTCTTCTGAGTGCTGCGATGCCAAGTGAGGACCTCGCGCCGCACCGCAAGCAAGGCGCGTACGCGGCTTGTCATCGGATCTTTCCAGTATTCTGCGAGAAACTCGGAATAACCGTCGAAGGTATCGCGCAACAATGCTGTGAAATAGGCGTCGCCCGCCGACAATGTGCGCATCGGCTGCGTTCGGAAACTGCGGGTCAATTCGGGGGCATCCGTCCGCTGGGGCGCATCGGAAGGACGTTCCGCGAACACGAACGAATTCTCCAGCTTGGCGTTTTGCCATGGTACCTGACCGCCATTCGTTGTCTCGTTGACCCTCAGTCTGACGCGGGCAAAGAGGTCCCCCGCAGACAGGCCGTCCTGACCAAGCATCTCGGCGAGAGCGACCGCGTAAGGACCGAAGCCAGCGCTATTGTCAGAAGCGATGGTGCCGGGCGCGGCACTGAGCGCGACGAGAAAATTGGTCTCCGGTTCGGCCCAGGCGAAGCCGGCCGCCAACGGCCCGTCAGCGATCGCGAACGGATTCTTCCGTGCGGCATCCAGAATAACAAACGCAGCTTTTGGGCCGAGTTCGGCGAGCGATCCGGTGAGGCCCGACAGTTGAACGGCGTCCCGCCGGATGTCCGAGGTCTGAGTGGGGACGGCGTCGACCGGAAGCAAGTAGTTGTTGCCTTCGACCTGCAATCCAAGACCGGCAAAGTAGACCACGACCACACTGCCGGGTCCGAACGCTCGAACCTTGTTGCGGAACGACTCGAACGCCTGCCGCAAACCTTTTGTATCGAGATCGCGGCTGCCGGTCACGTCGAACCCTTGCATCCGCAACGTCTGTGCGACCAGAGCGGCGTCATTAGCCGGCGTAGCCAGCGCCCCGGTCTTGTATGTGGCATTCCCGATCACCAGCGCTAGCCGGCTTTCCGACGCGTTCGCGACGGCTGCGAGCGGAACAGACAGAAGCAAGAGCGCGAAGAGGCTTCGCAGAATATGCGATATCATCACAATAGCCTTAAAGGACCCGAGGAGGCTGAGCGCAAGGACCGAAAAGGCCTTGCGCCCCTATTCAAGGCTCCCCTGCCATGAGCCGGCCGCCCGACGCTCGATCAGGAGCGTTCTCAGACGTTGGCGTGCTGCTGGGGCGGGATCACCGCCAGATGAGCTAGGCTCGACAACTGGTCCAGGCCGAGCAGCGAACCGTGTTCGGTGTTGGACGACGTGCTTGCGAAATCCGAAGCCATATACTGCGAGAACAGGGCGATCTGCTGATCCAGGCTGCTGACCTGCGCCGAGGCAATCGGAGGATCAACGACCGAGGTGCCGCCATGCCCATCGCTCGATGCCGTGAAATTCGCGAGCGAGTAGCTGCCCAGCAGGGCCACCTGCGCAGTGTGCGTCCCGTCGCTCACCGTCAATGTGCCCGGAGAATTGTTGCCTGAATACGCGAGCGACGCATTGCTTCCCGCGGTGATGTCCTTGAAATCGATGACATCGGTGGTGGTGAGCTGGCCGCCGATCGTGCCATGGAACTGGTCAGAGTGATCGATGATGAGCGTGCCAGTGGCGCCGCCGAACATGATCTCGCCGGAGAAGCTCCCGGTCAGCTCCATCGTTTGCCCGTTCGGGATGGTAATGATGCCGTCACCGTTGAGATCTTGCTGGAAGAGCAGCTCATAGGTCTTCAAAGCGTTACTATCAGCTGAAACTCCGGAGACCAGATCCTTGACGTAGTTCCCGCTGCTGTCAACGCTCCATACGTTGTACAGGCCGGTCGTTGTATTTTTCCAGACCACGTCGTAGCCGCCGCTGACCGCCTCGGCTCCAAGGATCGTCCAACTGCTGCCGAGCTGACCAACGGCCAAAACAGCTCCACCGAACTTCAGCTGCGGACCGGTGCCGCCGCTCGATGGATTAAGATAGTAGGTGTCCGCGACCTGGGTTAGCTTGGTCGCGCCAGAGGATTCCAAAGCCCCCGTGTAAACGCCAATTGTACCATCACCATTGAGGTCCTGCTGGAAGACCGTCTCAAATGATTCGAGAACGCCACTCGTGGCGGAAGCTCCGGAGACCAGGTCCTTGACGTAGTTCCCGCTGCCGTCGACGCTCCAGACGTTGTACAGGCCGGTCGATGTATTTTTCCAGACCACGTCGTAGCCGCCGCTGACCGCCTCGGCTCCAAGGATCGTCCAATTGCTGCCGAGCTGACCGACCGTCAAGACCGCTCCACCGAACTTCAGCTGCGGACCGGTGCCGCCGCTCGATGGATTAAGATAGTAGGTGTCCGCGACCTGGGTTAGCTTGGTCGCGCCAGAGGATTCCAAAGCCCTCGTGTAAACGCCAATTGTACCATCACCATTGAGGTCCTGCTGGAAGACCGTCTCGAATGATTCGAGAACGCCGCTCGTGGCGGAAGCTCCGGAGACCAGATCCTTGACGTAGTTCCCGCTGCTGTCCACGCTCCAGACGTTGTACAGGCCGGTCGAGGTATTTTTCCAGACCACCTCGTAGCCGCCGCTAACCGCCTCGGCTCCAAGGACTGTCCAACTGCTGCCAAACTGACCGACGGTCAAAGCTGATTTGTCGAATATCAACTCTACGCCGCTAGTTCCTCCAACCGGCGTCAGGAAATAATTGCTGCCGACCCGGAGTAGACTGGTGGACCCGGCCGCATCGATCGGTGTGCCAACCAGACCAACTGTACCATCACCATTGAGGTCCTGTTGGAGAACGCTCTCGAATGATTCGAGAACGCCGCTCGTGGCGGAAGCTCCGGAGACCAGGTCCTTGACGTAGCTCCCGCTGCCGTCGACGCTCCAGACGTTGTACAGGCCGGTCGACGTGTTCTTCCAAACCACGTCGTAGCCGCCACCGACCGCCTCGGCTCCAAGTATCGTCCAATTGCTGCCGAGCTGACCGACCGTCAAGACCGCTCCACCGAACTTCAGCTGCGGACCGGTGCCGCCGCTCGATGGATTAAGATAGTAGGTGTCCGCGACCTGGGTTAGCTTGGTCGCGCCAGAGGATTCCAAAGCCCTCGTGTAAACGCCAATTGTACCATCACCATTGAGGTCCTGCTGGAAGACCGTCTCAAATGATTCGAGAACGCCGCTGGCGGCGGAAGCTCCGGAGACCAGATCCTTGACGTAGTTCCCGCTGCTGTCCACGCTCCAGACGTTGTACAGGCCGGTAGAGGTATTTTTCCAGACCACCTCGTAGCCGCCGCTAACCGCCTCGGCTCCAAGGACTGTCCAACTGCTGCCAAACTGACCGACGGTCAAAGCTGATTTGTCGAATATCAACTCTACGCCGCTAGTTCCTCCAACCGGCGTCAGGAAATAATTGCTGCCGACCCGGAGTAGACTGGTGGACCCGGCCGCATCGATCGGTGTGCCAACCAGACCAACTGTACCATCACCATTGAGGTCCTGTTGGAGAACGCTCTCGAATGATTCGAGAACGCCGCTCGTGGCGGAAGCTCCGGAGACCAGGTCCTTGACGTAGCTCCCGCTGCCGTCGACGCTCCAGACGTTGTACAGGCCGGTCGACGTGTTCTTCCAAACCACGTCGTAGCCGCCACCGACCGCCTCGGCTCCAAGTATCGTCCAATTGCTGCCGAGCTGACCGACCGTCAAGACCGCTCCACCGAACTTCAGCTGCGGGCCGGTGCCGCCGTTCGAAGGGTCGAGATAGTAGGTATGGGCGGCTTGGACCAGGTCCGTCGTGCCAGCAGCCTCGATGGTGCTCGGCTGGTCCACCGACAGGCTTGAAAAAGTAACCGCAATGCCTGTCAAGTTGGCATTATTGCCCGCGCTGTCCTTGATGGTCGTGCCGCTCGGCAGATTGAGTTGGCTGATGGCGAGCGCAGAAACATCACTGTCGCTCGCAGCTACCGTATAACTGAAGGTCAGCGCATTGGTGCCGGAGCCGCCGACATAGATCGCCGTGCCGCCATCATTGAGCGTCAGCGTCGGCGTGCCACCCGCCACCGTCACCGCCTCGCTCAGTTTCACCGTCAGCGTCACCACGCTGCCCGCCGCCACGCTACCTGCGCTACCCGTGATCCCCGTTCCGGAGGCTGCCACCGACGATATGGTCGGTGCCGTACCATCGATCTGCAGCGTTCCCGAGGGGTTGGTGATGGCCCCCGTCAAGGCGGCGCTATTCCCTGCGCCGTCCTTGACCGTCGCACCATTGAGATTGACCGCCGTCACTGTCAGGTCGGCGGTGTTCTGGCCTGCCGCCACCGTGTAGCTGAAGGTCAGCGCGTTGGTGCCGGAGCCGCCGGCGTAGGTCGCCGTGCCGCCGTCATTGAGCGTCAGGGTCGGCGTGCCGCCCGCGACCGTGACCGCCTCGCTCAAATTCACCGTCAGCGTCACCACGCTGCCGGCGCCAAGATCGCCACTGCCGGACGCCACCCCCGTCCCGGAGGCCACCACCGACGAGACCGTCGGCGTGGTCGTGTCGATCTGCAGCGTTCCCGATGGATTGGTAACCGCCCCGGTGAGGATGGCGCTGTTGCCTGCACCATCCTTGACTGTCGCGCCATTGAGGCTGACCGCCGTCACCGTCAGGTCGGACGTATTCTGGCCGGCCGCCACCTTGTAGCTGAAGGTCAGTGCATTCGTGCCCGAGCCGCCGCTATAGGTCGCCGTGCCGCCATTGTTGAGCGACAGCGTCGGCGTACCGCCCGCCACCGTCACAGCCTCGCTCAGGTTCACCGTCAGCGTCACCACGCTGCCAGCGCCAAGATCGCCGCGGCCTGAGGTAATGCCCGTCCCCGAAGTCACCACCGACGATACGGTCGGTGCGGTGCCATCGATCTGCAGCGTCCCCGAGGGGTTCGTGACCGCCCCGCTCAGCGTGGCGCTGTTGCCCGCGCCATCCTTGACCGTCGCCCCATTGAGACTGATCGCTGTCACCGCCAGGTCGGAGGTGCTCTGGCCTGCAGAGACCGTGTAGCTGAAGGTCAGCGTCGAGGTACCGGAGCCGCCGGTATAGGTCGCCGTGCCGCCGTCGTTGAGCGTCAGCGTCGGCGTGCCGCCGGCCACCGTCACCGCCTCGCTCAGGTTCACCGTCAGCGTCACCACGCTGCCGGCGCCAAGATTGCCGCTGCCCGAGGTGATGCCGGTCCCCGAGGCCGCCACCGACGAGACCGTCGGCGCGGTCGTGTCGATCTGCAACGTCCCGGAGGGATTGGCGACCGCCCCGGTCAGGGTGGCGCTGTTGCCGGCGCCGTCCGTGACCGTCGCGCCGTTGAGGCTGAGCGCCGTCACCGTCAGGTCGGAGGTGTTCTGGCCCGCCGCTACCGTGTAGCTGAAGGTCAGCGCTGACGTGCCGGAGCCGCCGGTATAGGTCGCCGTGCCGCCATTGTTGAGCGTCAGGGTCGGCGTGCCGCCCGCGACCGTCACCGCCTCACTCAGATTCACCGTCAGCGTCACGACGCTGCCGGCGCCAAGATCGCCATTGCCCGAGGTGATGCCGGTCCCCGAGGCTGCCACCGACGACACCGTCGGCGACGTCGTGTCGATCTGCAGCGTTCCCGAGGGATTGGTGACCGCGCCTGTCAGCGTGGCGCTGGTGCCGGTGCTATCCTTGACCGTGGCGCCATTGAGATTGAACGCCGTCACGCTCAGATCGGACGTGTTCTGGCCCGCGGCGACCGTGTAGCTGAAGGTCAGCGCTGACGTGCCGGAGCCGCCTGTATAGGTCGCCGTGCCCCCGTCATTGAGCGTCAGCGTCGGCGTGCCGCCCGCGACCGTCACCACGTCGCTCAGGTTCACCGTCAGCGTCACCACACTGCCGGCGCCGAGGTCGCCATTGCCGGACGTGATTCCAGTGCCCGAGGCAACGATCGATGAGACTGGAAGGACCTTGGCGTTGACCTGCAAGGTACCAGACGGATTTGTCACAGCCCCTGCGAGATTCGCGGCATTGCCTGCGCCATCTGCCACTGTGGCGCCGTTCAGATTAACAGCGGTCACCGCGAGGTCAGACGTGCTCTGACCTGCCCCGACCGTGTAGCTGAAGGTCAGTGCCGACGTCCCAGAGCCCCCGGTGTAGGTGGCGGTCCCACCATCATTCAGGGTCAAGGTCGGAGTGCCACCGGTGACGGTTACCGCCTCGCTTATATTGACGGTCAGCGTCACCACGTTACCGGTGGTAAGATTGCCACTGCCCGAGGTGATGCCGGTGCCGGACGCCACGACCGACGCCACCGTCGGCAAGGTGGTGTCGATCTGCAAGGTGCCAGACGGGTTGCTCACGACGCCTGACAGATCAGCCGCATTGCCGGACGCATCCGTCAGGGTGCCGCCATTGAGGGTGAAGGCTGTGACCGCGAGATCGGAGGTATTCTGACCCGCCGCCACCGTGTAGCTGAAGGTCAGCGTGCTGGTGCCCGAGCCGCCAACATAGGTTGCCGTGCCGCCGTCGTTGAGCGTCAGGGTCGGCGGTCCACCGGCAACTGTCACATTGCCGCTCATGTTGACGGTCAGCGTAACCACGCTGGCCGCGCCGAGATCGCCTGATCCCGACGTGATTCCGGTTCCGGAAGCCACGATCGATGAGACGCCGACCGAGGCGCCCCCGATCAGCAGCGTATCGACCGCCGACTTGCCGGATGTGCCGGACGAGTTTGTCGCCGTGGCGGACAGTTTGTGAGCGCCGCCGGACAACGCGCCGGTCGTGAATGACCAGGTGTTGTCGCTGTTGACGGTCGCGGTTCCGAGCGCGGTCGTGCCGTCATACACCGTGACCTTGGTGACGCCTGAACCCACCGTGCCGTAGAGCGTAACAGCATTTCCAGTGAGCGCATTGCCGGTGATCGTCGGTGACGCCGGCACTTTCACGGTCGCGCCGAACCCGGACCCATTCTCGGTCCCGATCGCGCTGACGTCGCCCAGCGAATTGACATTGTAGGCCTGGATCGAATTCCACGTGCCGTATTCGAAAGAGGGGCTTGTGAACGTCCAGTGGCCGGTGCTGTCCACAGCGGCGCTGCCGAGCGGCGAGCCGTACGACGTCATGAAATAGACGGTCGTGTTCGCGCCTGCCGTGCCGGTGAAGGTGAAGGTCCCATCGCTATTGGCGACGGGGTCGCCGAACACGGGCGTCTTGACGGCCTGGGTATCGATGGTGACGCCGGGGAATTGAACGGCCGCGCCGGTGAGGATGGCGCCATTGCCGCTGGAGTCGGTGATGGCAGCCCCGCTCGGCAGGGTCATGCCGGTGATGGCCAGCCCCCTGAGCGTCGTGTCGCTCGCGCCCACGACATAGGTGAAGGTCAGCGTGCTCGAGCCCGAGCCGCTCTTGTAGACCGCGGTGCCGCCGTCATTGAGACTGAGCGTCGGCGTCCCCGTGACGGTCACAGCGGAGCTCATCGTGAGGGTGAAGGTGATGGTCTGGCCGACCAGCGCCTCTCCGCTTGCGGCTGAGATCGCGACGTTCTTGATGATGGGACCGGTGAATGTGCTGATCGTCGCGGCCGCGGCCGACGATGCAGCGCCGACCGTTCCCGACCCATCGGTGGCGGTGGCGGTCAGGGTGTGGCTGCCTGTCGCGAGTGCGCCGGTCTCATAGAACCAGGCGCCGTTGGACGCAACCGTGACCGTCCCGAGCTTGATTGATCCGTCATACACGGTCACGGTGCTATTGGCCTGTGCGGTGCCACTCAGCATCACCTGATTGCCGTTCACGGTGTTGCCGAGAATGAGCGGCGCACCCGGCGCTGCTGTCACCGTGGTGTTAGCGTAATTGACCGTGATGGTCTGATTGCTCGACCAACCCTCGTAGACGCCCTCTTTCCAATACATGCCGCCGCCATAGCCAATCGGACCATGGTAATCGACGACCTGCGTGCCATTGATCCAGATCTCCACGAAACCGTTGGAGTTGTTTTGGAAGCTGACCTCGATTTGGATGTCGTAGTACTGGCCGCGGACGATCGGCGTGGGCGACACGTAGAGATAGCCGTTGTAGGGATCCCCAGTCGGCGTTGCAACCGTCCAACTGTTCTGCCCGGTGAGCGCATAGAATCCCTCAATTGCAAGATAGTCACCCTGGCCCTGCCCGTTCGCCCCTGCCAAGTGAAAGGCCAGCGGCGGGCTTCCGCCCTGAATGTTTTGATAGGTGGTGTTGTTATCGTCGCCGTGAAATTGGCCAAGAATCAACCAGGCCAGATTTCCACTAGTGTCGCTGAAGCCGGGCAAAACCTCGAACTGGTATGAGACACTAATCGTCTTCGTCGCGGCGAATACGGTGCCGCCAGAAATCTCGCTTCGATGGCTGTCATTGTCTGCCCAGATATCGTTGGGCCGCAACTGAAACTGCAAGGTGTGGCTGTCAAGCTGCGTGATCGCCCACGGTGCGTTGCCATTCACATTGGCATTTTCAACGTAGTAGGGTTGCCCGCCGACATAAATCGGGGCCGACCATTGATCAGTCAGCGGCGAGAAATTGCTGATATCGGACGCGACGGTCAGCGTCACCGCGGCCGAGGCCGAACTGGTGGTTGATCCGGCGGCGGTCGCAGTCGCGGTAAAGCTGTGACTGCTGTCGGTCAGCGGCTTGGTCTGAAAGGTCCAGACTCCGCTGCTGTTCGCGGTCGCGGTGCCAATCTGGGTCGAACCATCATAGATGACGATCGAACTGTACGGCACGGCGGTGCCGACCAGAGTTAGTTCGTCGGAATAGCTCGTCGAGCCATCGTTATCGAGGGCGAGATCGTCAGGAGATACCGCAAGAATGACCGGCGATGGAGTTTTCGCCATTAATCGATCCTCTCATGGTCTGCAAACATTCGTGCAAGGCCAGCCGATAGATCACGCTCGTCAGGCAATTCAGGAGCCAACGCGCAAAGTATTTGCCGTTCGCAAAAAAAGGGTTCCAAACGGGGATCTATTTTTAAACGAGGGTCGATTTTTAAATGAGGCTCCATTTTTAAATGCGGGTTGCTTGATAAAGACCGCGAATCGTGTGGCCGCCGCGCGCCGGCAAGCCGGCTCCCGATCGCGCTGCAGGTGACTGCCGCGCCCAGCCTTATTCCCGTCAAAGGCAAAACCGTCCCCCGAGCTTGTCAGACCGTCCTTACGCTCGCCGCAACCC
Source organism: Bradyrhizobium sp. STM 3557 (assembly GCF_045571465.1). Classification (NCBI taxonomy): domain Bacteria; kingdom Pseudomonadati; phylum Pseudomonadota; class Alphaproteobacteria; order Hyphomicrobiales; family Nitrobacteraceae; genus Bradyrhizobium; species Bradyrhizobium sp. STM 3557. Next base: position 2,028,979 of record NZ_CP120697.1, on the reverse strand, counting down.
CACAGCTCACTCTGTGATCACCGCCCCCCGCCCCCGGGAGCAGATAACAAAATTCCAACATGGTTAACTGAAGGTCGCTGGAGTAGGTGCTCGGGTTGTTCAAAATGTGGCGCGAGACGGGTTAAACCGCCGCACCCCACCTTATGCGACCCGAAATAAGCAGGAAATCCGGCACAACGGAAAATTCGAGAAAATGTTCAGCAAAAATGCGTGGATAGCGTAATGGCCTATTCGACGGCGCGCAGCTTGATTTCGGCGCGTTTTTGCCGCCAGCATTGCGATTCCGCATTGCAAACGGCACCTTTCAGCGCTTTAGCCCCGGCATCAGCAGGGCAATTTATCGACCAAACGTCGCTTCTTGTTCTGGCGGCCAGGCCAGTGTTCGCGCTGTGGATAACCAACCGACGTTATTCCGCTTCCGGGCTTGCGCGATGATATCAAACGTAATTTAAATTCTCTTAAACGTTTTCAGCTGATGCCGAGCCGCCTGTGTCGGTTACGGCCTTCGCGTCTGCCTGCGATTTGCCGGAGGCGTCGGCCATCACCAAGATCAGCGGTTCGGCATTACCGTCTGCTCCCTTACTACTACTGCGGAAATACTCCGCACTCGCCGTCAGTCTTCTTGCGCGCTTGCGGATGTTGGCGCATTAGACTGACAGCTTGGCCGTTCGTTTGCTTTATTCATTATTGGGAGCTAAGGACGATCCATGAGGGACGATATTTACAGGCGCTTTAGCCTGCTTTGGATTGCTCTCCTCTATTTCTTTGTACACGGCGCGCTGTTCATATTCGACATCTACCACCCTCTTGCCTTCCTGAATGGCGACAGAGGCAATGATCGCATCGTTCAGGTCCAGGAGTTCACGACGCGATCTTCCGATTATTGGGCGCTCCTCTTAAGCCCCTCCCCGGGCGACTATGCATTTCATGCGATCCTGTACCGCTTCGGCGGCCAGTATCTCGTCATCGCCGGCCAGGTCCTAATCGAGTTTGGCATTCTCGTCGGCGTCTATATGAGCGTGTCGCACCTGATCGGCCGGCGAGCTGCCTTTTGGGCAGGTGTTCTTCTGGTCTTGATGCCGGGCGGATTGATGAGCCCGCACCTGCTGGTCACCGAAACATGGTGCACGGCCTTTCTCTCGCTCGGCGTTCTTTTCCTCTGTCTCGCAATCGAAGACGACGGGGACCGATGGAGCGCCGGGTCGGTGGCCTTCATTCTGGCTGGCTTCGTAAGCCTCGCTCTGGCAAGCTTCGTCCGACCGCAGGGACTGCTCTTGCCGCTGGCCGGAGGCCTGACGATCCTCGCCACGATCAATCGCGGTCAATCCAGCGTCGTGCTCGGCATTGTTGCGAGTTATCTGTTGTTTCCAACGTCTCTGTTGGCGTTTCACTTCGTTTCGAATGGCTCCTTCGCCCTCGGCGCGTCCGATGCGGATCTCGGGACGAACCTTTTGCTGCGGGCAAACCGGATTCTGAATAACCCGTTTCTCACGCCGGGCGAAAAGCTGACGATCCCTCAGTTCCTCCACATCGCGGCTGGGCACCCAGTGGCTACTGTCAAGACGCTCTATGCCGACGCCGTGAACTTGTTTCTCAACCCGGGCAGCAACCATCTCTTCGGCCGCTATCTCACGGTCTACGATCCGGAGGACTTCACGTTCTGGGTCGGCTTGTTGGACAAGACCGGCCCTGTGGGCGTCGTGAGCCGGATCATTCGCCAGGGCGGCCTCTTCCTTCTTACATTCGCATTTTGGGCGGCCCTGCATGCCACCGTGCTCTTCGGAGTGACGTTGGCCCTCTGGCGTGCCTTTCGCTGCCGCCCCGCGATGCCGCCCTGGTTCTGGATCATCGTCGCCGTCGCCGGCGTCTATCTCGTCACGGCCTTTGCGGCGGGCCAGTTGAGATGGTCGCATCGGGCGGGAATCGAGCCACTGCTGGTTATCCTCTCCGTGTGGGGACTCCATACACCTTTGAGGAAGTCCGAGTCCGAACCCGCAAGGCCCGTAACGGCGGCGGTCTGATGACTGTCGTCGCGCCGATTCCCAGAGGCGGCTTGGCGCATCGCGCAGTCCCGAAAACGACTTGGTGCGATACGACGATGCCGCGCCCGCGACACGCGGGGACAAGCCGAAAAGGGCTATCTCGTCGCTGACCTAGACGCTACATGGCGAAGATGACGATGGCCACGATCGTTGCGATCGCAAGCATGCTGATCCTGTCCCTCAACGCAAACACAATAGGATCGTCATCCATGTGCCGGCGATGCGCCATCATCAAGGCCCGGCCGATCCAGTAGAGCAGGATCGGGCAGATCAGCCACAGCGCCTTCGGATTTCGATAAAGTACCTGGACGTCCGGCGAGGTGACATAGAGCGAAAAGATAGTGATCGCATTCATACCCGCGGCGGCCGCCAACGCTGCAACAATGTCGAGGTCGCTGACGCGGTAGTTGCGGTCGGAACGCTCGGGTAAGCCTCGGTCCAGTCGCGTCGAGAGTTCGACGTAGCGCTTGATGAGCGCCAGAGAGGTGAACATAAAGATCGAGAAAATGAACAGCCACTGCGAAATGGGGATACCCGCAGCCACGCCGCCGGCGACGATACGCGCTGCATAGAGCATCGCGAGGACCACCACGTCCACGAGCATCTTGCGCTTCAGATAAAGCGAATAGGCCGTCGTTAGGACGAAATACCCGGCCAGCGCAGCAAAGAACTCCCGTGAGATCTGCAAAGCTACGATAGCGGCAAAGAGCAGGAGCGCCGGACACACGATCATACCGGCCGAAAGTGAAAGGGCGCCGCTGGCAAACGGCCTATTCCGCTTTCTTGGATGCGCGCGATCAGACTGCAGGTCGAGCAAATCGTTCAGGATGTAGACGGCCGAGGCGCACGCACAAAAGCCGACGAAGGCAATTACCGCCTTCAGGATCGTCGCGGGATTGAACTGATGCGAGGTCAGCAGCGGAACGAAGATGAGAAGGTTCTTAACGTATTGGTGGTAACGCAGCGCCTTGAGCCAAATCTTCCAATTCGCCGAGCTACGCTGCAACGTGACGAAGTCGCCCTTCATCGCTCGCAGCCGGCCTTTCTGCGAACTGGAAAGACCGACGGCGTAGGCCTTGTCGGCACGTTCCCAGACTGGCATGTCGGCGGCACCATTGCCGATATAATCGAAGCCGTTTTCACCGAATTTTGCGACGAGCGCGGCAGCCTTCCGCTCCGCCGACAGATTTGTTTTCCCGTCCGACGCAAACCAACCGTCGAAAACTCCTAGATGGTCACAGATGGCTCGAGCATGCTTGGCGTCGGAGGCAGTCGCTAGAAAAATTTGACGTCCCTCCTCCTTCGCTGCGCGGATCTGATCGAGGACCTGATTATCATAGGGCAAGGTCGAATAATCCAGACGTGACGCCTCAGCCAATCGGTATTTCAATAAGGCCCTGCAACTAAACAGGGCATTGATGACCTCGGCGCCCGACTTCAACCCATAAGGGAAGCTATTGAAAAAGGATTCATGGAGCAGGTCCGTGCGGACCAGGGTCCCGTCGAGGTCCACGACTAAAGGCTTGAGGTCGCTCGCCAAAATATCGCTCGTATCCAATCTCGCAATCCTCTATCCTGTTGGGCTCGCCCAAATCCTCGAATTCTATTTTTAGCAAGCCCCCTCGCGTCGGAGCCCACACCACCGAGCGGTTTTCCGTGGTCGCACGCCGCCAGAGCCGGGTTCATAATGCCCCCCGGGGGTCATAAGGTCCGTGATGCGCGCCGCTGCTACGGCGGGTGAGCTTGTTCGCGTTCAGAGCCCCCCTGCTTGCGCGCGATATTGATGAGGCCGATTTTTCGGACTGGACGAAAACAACAGGCCAAGCGCGATGGAGGTGAGCACCGTGCTCAGGTTCTTGGCCATGAAATTGCTCTCGGTGTAATTGGCGATCAGAATGATCGACCACATGGCGAACGGAAACACGTCCGCGTTGGTATCCTTGTTCGGGGTGGTGACAATCAGCTTGATTCCCCACCACAGCGTGGCGGCGAAAACGAAATAGACCAGGGGTGAGAACAACACACCAAATTCGAGGTACTTGTCGATGAAGCCGTTGTCGACGCTCCATTCCGACAGATCCGAGGCGATATCCGCACCGAAGCCACCGCCGAGGAAGGCGTAGCCGGAATTCGCGAAATTCTGCAGCACAATCGGCCAGATATCGGCGCGGCCGGTCATGTCGGTCGATTTGCCCAGGATCTGGACGATGACGTAGTCGAATGTCCCCGCTTTGAACGCGACAATCAGCAAGACAGCCGCGGCCGCGAACTTGACGAACGCCGGCCCCCGCATCGGTATCGAAAGGCGCGCGACGAACTGAGCGACAAAAAACACCACAGGCGTGATCAGCATGGTGATGAGCCCGGTCGCCGATCCCGTGCCGAAGACGCATGCGACCGCACAGCCGAGGAAAAACAAGAAGACGATCATCGGATAGATGGCAGTCCGGTAAAAAATGAGCAGACCGGCCGTCAGTCCGGCAAACAGGCCGAGGCCCTGCTTGTGACTGAAAATGCCTCGCCAAAGACCCGCATGCACCGTCTGATAGGGATCGGTGAGCTGGTGAATGGCAACCTCGGGAAACAATATCACCCAAATGATGCTGAGCAGACAGCCGAGCGCCATGGTCCGGATAACCAGCTTGACGCATTCAAAGCCGGGAAACAGGCCGACCAGCGCCACTCCGAACAGGGCGACCGTCATGTACGTATTTGCGGTGTGAATTGTCGCGGCAGGAATGCGAGACCAGATCGCGGACATAAATGCCAGACCGACCAGCAGCCAGATCGGCCAGCATCGGACAATCAGCGCCCGCACCTGGGCCGACCCTAAAATGACACCGATCACGAACAATTCAGAACTGATGGTCATAACCTGAAGGATTGGAGAACCGACCCATTTGCCAGTGGCATCCATCGCCAGCTGCATGGTGAAGCCGGGAAAATCAAAAATAATGAAAAATACGCACAACAGGCGGACCAGGAAGCCGGCCTTCCGTGCGGAAGGGACGGTCTGCGCCGTCGGCGGCGGCGTCAGAGGTCGTGGACGCGAGACAAATCGGGCCCGGTCGGGAATTGGGGCAATGCTCATGGGCCTGGTTCCGAACTGCCTGCCGAGCGGCCAGTATGGCGAACAAAAATATTTTTATCCACTTCGGAATATGGCTTGCAATGTTATGGATAAAAAAATCGTATAGTACATAATTCCGGTGCGCTGACCGCCTGGAGCGCACTGACCATAGTTCCAGAATGCTGTCAAATACTTACACTTTAACCACACCCGATGAAACGCATTTAAATTCCATTTGGCGCCCATTATGATGGAAGCAGCGGGATCAGCGTGTTATTTTCGTCCCAGCGAGCGCTACTGCAGGTAAAGGATCGGGAATTCTTATGCTTCATGTAAGCAAGGATCGTAAGCTCGCTGCGTTCGAACCAGAAGTTGTGAACGCTCCCGTATCATCATCGCCCGCCCAGTATATTCAAATCGCGCGCGGTTTCCTCCGCCGTCAGCTTTGGATCTTGCTTGCGACCGTCGCAGTGGCTTTGAGTGCCGCAGCGGCGTTCTTCTTGGTCACGCCTGCGACTTACAAGGCGACATCCACTGTCGGCATCGATACGGCGAAATTCCAGCTTTTCCAGCCTGTCGGCGAACTGTCCATCGAATCGTCGGCGGCGGTCGAAAGCCAGCTCGAAATCATCCGGTCCGAAAAAATCGCGCTCGAGGTCATCAAGACGCTCCATCTGGCCGATGATGCCAGCGAACAGGGCGGCCTGTTCTCATCCTCCAAGCCGGGCTCGGATTTCGAGAACACGCGAAAGATGCTGGCGATCGTGCAGAAGCGCCTCACCGTCAAGCGCCTCGGCATAGCCTGGATCATCGATATCAGCTACGAAGACACCGATCCGAGCCGCGCGGCGCAGATCGCCAACGCATTCGCCGACGCCTATATCACCGACCAGCTGGACGCCAAATACCAGATCACCCGTCAGGCCAGTTCATGGCTCGAAGGCCGCGCCAAGGAGATGCGCGAGCAGCTGCAGGCCGCACAACGCGCCATCGTCGACTTCAAGTCAAAAAACAACATCGTCGATACCGGCGGTCGGCTCATGAGCGACCAGCAACTGGCCGAACTCAACGGGCAGCTTGCGACGGCTCGTACGCAGACCATTGAGGCCAAGGCGCGGCTCGAGCGAATCAACGGCATCATCCAATCGGCTCTCGCGCCGGGAAACAGCAATCCGCTCATTACCGACGTGCCGATCAACGATGCTTTCGCGAAATTGCGCACGCAGCTGGTCGATCTGACCTCCAGGGAGACCGAGTGGGCCGCGAAGGTGGGGCCGAACCATTCGGCTGTGCTCAACGTGCGCAACCAGATGAACCAGGTGCGCAACGCCATGCTCGATGAGTTGCACCGGGTCGGCGAGACCTCCAAGAGCGACTATGAGGTCGCGCAGCGCCGAGAAAAGAGCCTCGACAGCCAGGTGGCGCAGGCGCTCGCGCAATTCGAGGCGTCGAACCGCGCGCAAGTCACCCTTCGGGAGCTGGAGAGCTCTGCGGCGACCACCAAAGAGATCTACGAAAAGATCAACAAGCGATACCTGGAATCGGTCGAGCAAAAATCATTTCCTGTGTCGGAAGCCCGGGTGATTACGCGAGCGGAGCGCCCGCTCCATCGTGAATTCAAGACGACCCTGAAGATCCTGGGCGGCATTGTCGGCGGCAGCCTGGCGCTCGGCTTCGGCCTCGCGGCGGTTCGCGAGCTCACGGACAGCGTCTTCCGCACTGTCGCGCAGGTCGAAAGGCGCTTGCAGATGAGCTGCCTCGCGCTCGTTCCTCTGCGAAAGGACGAAACGCCGGAGCACGCCATGCCCTATCAGTGGCCCGGGCCTCGCGCCGTCCACGTCGAAGGTCCGCCGAGGTCCGTGATCGATGCCCCGTTGTCGGGCTATTCGGAGGCGGTGCGCTCGATCAAGCTCGCAATCGACCTCAACGGCACATTCAGCGGCACCAAAATCATCGGCCTGACATCGTCGCTGCCGAAAGAAGGCAAGTCGACGCTCTCAGCCTCTCTCGCGCTCGCCATCGCCCGCGCCGGCTCCAAAGTCGCCCTGGTGGATTTCGACCTCCGCAACCCCACGCTCACTCGGACGCTGTCCCCGGGGGCGACTGTCGGCTTTCTCGACGTGATTTCCGGCGGAACGCCGCTGGCCGACGCGCTCTGGAGCGACGAGACCAAGAACCTCTCGTTCCTTCCGACGGTCGTGAAGGATCAGTTCGTGCAAAGCAACGAGATCATGGTCGCGCCCGTGACCAAGATGTTCCTGGAGCGGCTGCGCAACGAGTACGCTTACGTGATCGTCGACCTGCCTCCGCTCGCGCCGGTCATCGACACCAGGGCCACCACCAATCTGGTCGACTTCTACATCGGCGTCATCGAATGGGGCGGCACAAAGATCGATGTCGTCGAACACGCGCTGAGCCGAGCGTCCGAGGTCGCCAGCAATATGCTGGGTGTCGTCTTGAACAAAGTCGATATGGAAAAGTTTGACAATTACGATTTCGAAAATCGAGACTACTATATCAACGAGCATTATTCCCAATATGGATATAAGGCCTGAGCTGCCGGCGCTGCGGCTGTCGGCTGACGCTCGTCCACAATCGCTGCTGCCAGTAGCCGCCTGCGGAATTGAGCGCGAACGGACAGGCTGAGCCGGGGCGTTAAACACCGGATCGGCACTTGGGATTCAGCGGAGTGGCGCCACGCCGACCCTGCTGCCCTGCGGCCTGCTCGGACCTCGCGGGGCCAACCGGGCTGCCATAGGTTCATCCGGACTGCATACGCATCGGGTCTCGGCGATGAACGGCCGCACGCCGCGCAGCCTCGGTCCGCGAAAGAAAGTTCATCGACCGGGAGTGCGAATGCGACGGACGGATGCGGCTTGAGCTTTGCCGGCCGGGGCCATCTAGCCTTTCGCGTGGACCTCCGCCCGGGCAAGGCGGCGCAGCGCCAGCCACAATCCCGCGCCTCGCGCGATATCAGAGGAATACAGGGCGACATAGATCCCGACAGGACCAAGGGCACTGCCAAGCACGACCACCATGCCCGCGCCGGCGACGTTGGCGACCCCACTGACCGCCGCCGACACCTTGTGCCGATCTGCAGCGTTCAACGCATCGAAAGCGAGAAACTGGATGGCCGTAGGGATAACCGTCCACGCCAGGACCTGCACGACGCCGGTGGCCTCGTGATAGGCCGCTCCGAACGCCAGCGGCGCAAAGGGAGCGACAACAAACAGACCCATGCTGGTCAGCGCGCTGATCGCGAGGGAATAGACGAGATATTTTCTCGCCAGCTTCAGACTGGCAGCCGCGCCGGCCCGCCCCGCGACGGCGAGCTTCCCGTAAATGACCCGATCGAACGCGCCGGGCACAACGAGCGCCGCGCCGATCAGACGCCGGCCCGCACCGTACACCGCGACGAATTCGGCGCTGGTCACTACGCTCAGGACCAGAATATCGACGTTGTGGCGGAGCATGATCAGAAAGCTCGACCAGGCCAGATGCCAGCCGAGCCAAATCTCCTCCCGCAGCACGCGCCAGCGCGGTCTGCCGAAATGCCGGATGGCCAGGAAGCCAGCGACACCGAGTGCGACGTGGCACCCCGCCCACCATATGGCCCACGTCGTGAGCGATCCGACGCCGAAACCAAGGCACGCAACGGCCGCGACGATCGCCCGGACCACCCCTGCCCCGCTATTGATGAGATTGGCGCGCTTGAAATCATGACGAGCCAGGAAGACGTTTTCGACCTGGCTCAGATAGGCCGGCATGATGACGTTGGTCGGCACCAACAGGCCGAGGATCGTCAGGCGCTCCAGGGGGGGAGCCCCCACATGCACGAAGGGCATCATGCCGACAACCAGCAAAAGGCTCAGGCCGGCGCCGGTCAGCACGATCATCAGGGTGGTGTGACCCAGCGCCTCGGGATAACGGGCCGGGTCGCGACTCACGATCCTACGCAGGACTTCGCCCGGACCGAATCCGCACAAAGTGTTCGCCAACGCCGTGACCGCCGTGATCGTCGTCAGATGACCGAATTCCGTCGTCCCCAGAAAGCGTGCAAGCAGGACGAACGCCAGCGCCTGGGCGAAGATGCCGATGACCAGGCTTCCGATCGAGCCGACCACCAGCCGTAACGTCGGAAGCTTCGGCCGAACGAATTGAACAACCGCGGGGATGCTAATCATTGCCAGCTTCGTCTGCGGCTCGCGGTATCATATCGTTGGCCGCGATCTGGCGACGATGGGGTTCAACCGTATCAACTTTCTCGCCGCTCCGGAGTCTTGCATAACAGCCCCAGCAGGTCGATGCACCTAGATAACGATGCGTCGGAATGGTCCGAGACAGCGCAGGCACGGTCCACTGATCCACAATGTCATATCCCAACTCATCCAGAGAGGCGAGAAATTGCGGAAGATTCCGTATTTGATAAGGGACTTCTGCACAGCCGAAGTTTTCCAGCGTCACGACCGTCGGCCCTTCACGCGTCTGGACCTTGTTGAGCAGGAGGTGTCGCGGCAAAGCCTGAAGCTGGCGAAGAAGGTCGCCGAAAGGAATATCGAGATACTGCAGCAATCCGGAAGCGAGCAGAACGTCGATCCGCGGCAATGCGATCAGCGTGTCGACGAAGCGTATTCCGCTCAATCCCTCCTCGATCGCTCTCTGTTGTCCGGCACGAACGATCGACGGCACGTCATAGACAATCCACTCCAGCTTGCGGACCAGATCCAGATGCTGTCGGAACGCCCGAAATTTCGTGCCCATATGGCCGCCGGCGTCGAGCAGCACCTGCGCGTCGTCACCGATCTGGGATAGCCAGAACAGGACGGGGTAGTCCTCCAGGTTGATCTGGCACATCATATCGAACGCGTGCATGACCACCGCGTCGTGATCGTAGCCGACCAGCGTCCCTGGCCGAACGGCAGCGGCGGCTTCGGCGACGTCCGCGAAAGACCCGCGGTAACGCAGGTGCGATGAGCCGAAGAACGCCAGCACGCGCCAGATGGCGGTCCGCGCGAGCATATCGATCCTGTCAACGAGACTGGCGCGCCTGATTTCGGGTAGCTTCGCGTTCACGACCTGATCAGCCCGTCGTCATTCCGCGGCCGTCGGCATGACGCTCTTTGAGCGACTGCGCACCCACGCTTCGGCACGCAGGACAAACTGGCCGCGAAGCGAGCATGACGGCTGAGTAATATCCTGAAACGTGATTTCGTTCGGCTTCCAGCGCAATTTCGAGAGATCTTTTCCGGTCGAAAGGTTCAATAGCCCGAACTTGTGCTCAATGGCCCATTTGATGATCTCGACCACGAGCGTGGTCATGACGCCGTATTTCCTCCATTCCGGATCGAAGCCGGAGAAGTACAGGTACAGTTCGTCATCGAACACGAATGCCAGCCGGATGGCGGCAAGCTTTCCATTCACGTGCATCTCGAATGCGCGCGCACATCCCTGTGCCGCAAAGCCGTTAATGGCGTCCGCCAGGAAGTCGCGGTGTCGTTTGATGGCAAAATTATCGCGGTGATAGGCCATGTCGTCGGCCTGGGACCGAGCCTTATGAAGATCGAGAAAGCGATGGAGCGCCTCCTTCAATTCGCCCTGCTGATCGATGACGCGGAATTCGAGCTTGTGACCGTCCCGATCAATGAACTCATAGCCCTTTCGCAGGCTCTTGCGCGTGTTGTTCGACAGCCGTGCGTGAAACTCCTCCCAGGTGCCAGGAAGCGGCACGACATAGTCGGGCAGCGACCGTTCCAACGTCGAGCGCTCGAGCGCTTCGAGCGGGCGCTGCGCACCCACATCGGTCCGAACACCACTCCACTTGAAGATATCCCAATCCGCATCATTGCACTTGAAGTAGTTCAGAAGGGCTTCGACGACCTCCTTCTGCCGCTCGGGACGGCAGACGATGCCGCGAATTTCGGTCAGACTCGGGTCGGCTCCGAAGAATTGGATTTTACAGAACCGTATAGGTCCGTAGCCCGGCCGATAGATCTTCACCAGCGGCACCACGGCCACGAGACGACCGTCTGCATCCCGTACGGAATGGAGGAAGAATTCGTCGCGCTTCAGCGACCCTCTGCGCGCAAAGTGCTTCCACCACAATTGGTGCCACAAGGGCGATGTGAACGGAGTGCGCGGGGAAATTTCCGAATCGAGTTGCCGCCATTCGGCAAGCAGGCCCTCGAACGCTTCCTTAACCGTGAGCTTCCGGATTTTGAGCGTCATAGCTTCACTTAATCGCTTTACAGGAATCTCAGGAACCCACGCGCAAACAGCTTCAGCGCGTAGAATTCGACGAAACCGTGATCACGCTTATATTTAGAATTAGTGTGCATCCGGGCTTGGCGCAGTTGCCGCTCGTCCTCCTCCGTCAACTCGGATGCGTGCATGAGAGATGGAAATCCAATTCGATATTTTAGGCCAACCTGATCGATGAAATGTACGCCAAATCGTCGCATGACACGCACGTAGAAATCGACGTCTTCCCGAAGACGAAGCTTGGGATCGAATCCTCCCGTTTGCTCCATGCACTCGCGCCGCACGATCCCACCGCTGCAGACGAGCAGCGCCCGTTGGAACATGAGGCACGCGACGAATGCCAGTTTGTTGCGGAATCGCTGACAAATCCGTGACATTCGGGCAGACTCGGCGAAATATTGAATCTCCTGCTCGAGTTGTTCTTTTGGGCAGTCGCCGAACGGCTCGATCCGACCATAGATGAGCCCGACGTCCGGCCGCTCGGCAAATGCGGCCCTCACGGCCGCATAGTAACCGGGTGGAACGATGTCATCGTCATCAAGGAAGTGGATGAAATTCCCGCTGGCCTGCGGCCAGCAGAGATTCCGAACGATGCTTGGGAAACCTCCGGTCGGCTGCGGATTGGGCAGATAGCGCACCCGCGGATCTGCGAGGCTCGCTACGACCGGCTCGGCCGAGCGCTCGGGGCTGTCATCCATCACGATGACTTCGACAGCAACGTCGTGCTGATCCAGGGCGCTTTGGATCGCTGCCCGCAGCAGCGCCGGCCTGCGAAAGGTAGGCATGACAACCGAGAATTCAGGCGCACTCATCGCGTATTCCGGCACCGGCCGCTCACTTCTATTTGCGGAGATTTCCCGATCACACATGGATCCTGCTGCTCAATACACGATCCCGCCTTGTATTTCGCGCAATTTGAGTAAATTGATTAATCACTGTTAGTCGTGCTGCTTCGGCAGAAATTCATTCAAAAACCGCCTCTCCGCAGGGTCGGAGCGGAACGGTCAGTACCGTCTGCTTGTGAGATGCGCCGGGATGGCGCATGCCGTTACCGGGATCGTCGGTGTCGTTAACCCAGAAAACATTCCGCACGGCCTCATCCCTCCGGAATGGCGTGCTCGAAGCGGTATTCCCCGTCCGAATGCGAACGGTCGAGCAGCGGCTGCGCTGTTCCCTTCAGGTAACGATCGAAGAATGCCAGCGCATATTCTCTAATAATCTGTGCCGCCCGTTGCGGAGCGATCCGGCCGGATCGGTTGAGCCTCCGCAAAGGAGAGAAGAATGCATAATCTGAAAAATTGAAGTGCTTGACTGCGTTGATCGAAAGCCAATAGCCGCCATGCTCCTGGAACAGCTTCTTCATCTGCACGAACTGGTCCCATTCGAGCCCCATCTCCCTCCGTTGGGCCGGACTGGCGTTCGGCACGGCATCCGGCGACGCCGGATCGGCGCCCGCCATCAGGAGAAATGGCGCGCGCGCCCCCTCGCGGAACGATTCCCCGGCCATCACGCCATCCATGTCGAGACAGGCCTTCAGGCGTGGGTCGCTCCAACAGGCCTGCGCCGCGACACCGCCCCCCAGGGAAAATCCGAACACCCCGATCCGCCCGAGATCGAGGCGGCCTGAAAGAGATCCTTTCGGATCGGCGGCGTCGAGCGCACGCAGGCGATCCAGCACGAACCGCAGATCGGCGGCCCTCAGCATGATCTGAGCCTCGATCGTCCGCACGAAATCCTGATAGCTGGCCTCGGAATCGTAGGCGTGCTCGTCCGACAGTGCCGTCCTGACGATCCTGCCGTCCGGAAACACCGTCGCACGCGAGCCATAGGGATGATCCAGCCCCACCACGATATAGCCATGGCTTGCAAACTCCTCGGACAGCGCGGTGTTTTCCGTGCGCATTCCGTCCCAGGATGGCTCATAGATCAGAATCGGATAGCGCGCCTGAGCGGACGCAAGCGGCGCGTCGGCCTTGGCATGGGTCTTCACCAGCGCGAATTGCGCGCTCCTGATGGAGGTCGTCGCCCGCTCGCGATAGGCAACGACCTGCTCACTCCCTGACGGCGCCGCGGGGTACCAGATCTGGACCATCAACTCCCTGGCTCGTTCTTGCAAAGCCGGCTCGCGCCTGCTGTCGTCAACGAAGTGTCTGACCTCTGTCCCGACCTGATAGGGTCCGCTTGGTACGGGCAATTGAAACACCGGAAAAACCGTGCTCAGCACAATTCCTCCACCGAGCCCGCCGAGCATGAGGACGGCGGCCGCATACTGGAATTCGGCGTCCGCCGTGAGCCCAGGCAGCATTTGCCGCAGGATGCCGCCCGCAAGCACGATGTAGATCGGCAGCATCTGCCAGCGATACCCCTCGGCCAGCAGGTGCCACGCCAGAATCGGCACACAAAGCCAAAGGCTCCAACTGATCCATTCATACTCGGTGCGATCCGGCGAGAGCAGATGCAGGACATAGCCGAACAGCCCGACGGCAATCACGCACTCCAGAGGACGCATGTCTCAGCCCCGATCGCCTGCCGGCATCATAAAAGCACTCAGCTGGCTCTGCGTGCAGAACCTAAACCAACTTCTCAAACAAGGTATGTCACGAGTTGCTCAGCCACTCGCGTGACGTGAGGCTGCCGCATGAACGACAGATGATTACCGGGCACGTAGTGCACCTTGACGCCGTTCTGCGCGATCAGCTCCCAGCCGAGAGATACATTGTGATTGTATTCCGGATCGCGCTCGGTGACCCTGAAGAGAATGATCTCGGATGGAACGGGCGTCGGTTCGTATCCGCGGGCCGTCGTCTTGAACATCGTCACGTTGTCGCGCAGCAGGACGGGCATCGGACGATTGGCGATCCGGAACAGCCGTCGGCTGATGGACCAGAACCGTTCATGCACGTTCTTCCGGACGAAATAGGACGCACTTGAGAAGGCGACGCTGGCCTTGTGGTCTGCGAAGCGCCGATAATAGCGATGGATGCGATCGAGCACGCGCGTGGTCCAGAACTGCATCCAGCTGCCCCAGGGCAGGTTGCGGTAATAGCCGGAGTTTGCGGTGTCGAGCATGACGATGAACTCGACGACCTCACCGGCGGCAACGAGCTGCGCCGCCATTTCCAGCGCGACCATTCCGCCGAACGAATAACCGCACAGCCGGTATGGCCCGTGCGCCTGAACGCGTTTGATCTCCTGATTGTACAGGGTGGCGAGCTCACGCACGCTCATGGCCTTCTGAGCGCCGTCGAGCTCGGGGGCGGCGAGCCCGTAGACGGGCTGGTCGCCCGGCAGCGACTCCGCGAGCGCCTGATAGGCCAGCACATGGCCGCCGCCGCCATGGACGCAGAACAGCGGGGTTCTAGAACCGGTTACGCGCAAGGGAACGAGAGACGATTCCAGGCTGTCGGCATGGCCGCCGTCGATCAGCTGGCCGAGTTGCTCGATAGTCCGGCTAAGCAGCAGGTTCGAGAGATCGACCTTGGTGCCGAACTCCCTCTCGATGATCGACATCAGCGACGCCGCCATCAGCGAATGCCCGCCAAGATCGAAGAAATCATCACAGACGCTGACTTTCGGGAGTTCAAAAAGCTGGCCCCAGATCGCCGCCAGCTTGGCCTCCGTGGCACTGCGCGGAGCGACATATGGCCGGACCATTCGCTCAGCGACCGCAGCGGGCGTCCGTTGCGCGAGCGCCGGAGGCGCCAAGGCCGCAATGGTTTGGCCTGCGTCGGCGGCGATCGCTTCCAACACGGAGACGAAATATGTCAGGACGTTCCGGATCGAGACCGGCTCGAACAGACCCTGATTGTATTCGAGATTGGCGAAGACGCCGTCATGGCGCTCGATGACGGCGAGTTGTAGTTCGAACGGATTGCCGAAGCTCGGCGTCGGCACCGGCGTGACCAGGAGATCGCCGGCCCGGCGAGGCTGCAGGAAAGCGGTCTGATATAGAAAATAGAACTGAAACAGCGGATTTCTGCCCTGCACCGAGCGCATCTTAAGGCGCTCCATGATGCTCTCGAACGGGTAGACCGCGTGATCCAGCGCGTCCATCGTCACCTGACTGACCCGCTTCAGCACCTCGCTGAGCGTCGGATCGCCAGCCAGATCCAGCCGCAACGCGATCGGTCCGGAAAACGGCCCGATCAGCGGCTCCGTCTGGGTGTTGCGGTTCGCCGAAGGCGCACCGATGATCAGATGAGGTTGTCCCGTGAACCGCTCCAGCAGAACGGCAAAGGCGCTCACCGTCAGCATGAACATCGTAACATTGGCCGATTGAGCCGCCGTCTTGAGCCTGTCGACGAGGCGTTCATCCAGCCGCTGCGATTGGACGGCGCCGCGGACGCTCGGCCGCTGCCCGGGCGGATGGTCGGTCGGAAAGTCGAGCACAGGTAGCGAGCCACCCAGCGTCGACATCCAATAGTCGAGATGCTCGACTGCCTGCTCCGATGCGAGCCATTCGTTCTGCCAGACCGCAAAATCCGCGTATTGGATCGGCAGCGGCGCCAGCTCCGGCGTGGCTGTTCGCGCCAGCGCCTCGTAGATCGTCCACAGCTCGCGCTGCAGGATGTTCTGCGACCAGCCGTCCGAAATGATGTGGTGCATGGTGACGATCAGGACGTGATCGTCGGCGCCGACATGGACCAGGTGCGCCCTGAGCAGCGGTCCGCGCTCCAGATCGAACAGGCGACGCGCTTCTTCGGCAACGAGGCTGGAGATCCCGCTTTGCCCTGCATCCGCATCCCGCAGATCGGATCGCTGCAGAACGATATCGGCGTGGGTCACAACCAGCTGATGGAGCTCGCCGTCGAGCTCTTTGAACGTGGTCCTCAGGATCTCGTGCCGATCGACCACGACCTGCAGGGCTCGTTCGAGATGATCGGCCGACAGCGGGCCGCTGATCCGGACTGCCGCCGGCATGTTGAAGGCCGGGCTGTCCGGCCAGATCCGCGACAGCCGCCAGAAACGGAACTGGCTGGCGCTCGCCGGCAGCTCGAAGATCTCGGCGGCCTCCGCTTCGGACGAAGCCGCCAGCTGTGCCTCCGGGACGGGCGCTTGGCTCGGCGGCGTCTCGGTCAGCAGGGGTGCAACGGGCGCCTCGTTTTGTGCCGGCGCGATCGGCTGCTCCACCGCCAGCAGCTGCGACAACCTCTTGTCCGGACGGTCAGCAACCTCCTCGACGATGCGGCAGAACTCGTCCAGCAGCCTGTCGCCGGTCGCGGGACTGTAGCGCTCCGTCTTGTACTCCAGCGAAACGCGCCAGCCCGAGTCGCGCTCGATCAGGAAGAAGTTGAGATCGAACAGGCCGCCAGGTGACCGCGATGGCATCGGCGTCACGTCGATGCCCGAGAAGTCGAACTCCGAATTAACCGAACCGCCGAAGGCGCGCTGGCAGATGAAGTTCACCTTGTAGAAAGGCCCGCTCTGCGGCCTGTCCGCACTGGGAAGCGCATCGATTACCGTCTCGAACGCAACCGCCTGATGCGCGAGCGCATCCCAGAGGGCGTCCCGCACCCTGCTTGCCAGCTCAATGAAGGTCGGGTCACCGGCCAGATCTACCCGCAGGGCCGCCGGATTGACGAACAATCCGATCAAGCCTTCGATCTCGGAGCGATCGCGACCGGCGAGCGGCGTTCCGATGGCCAGATCGGTTTCGCCGCTCTGCCTGTTCAGCAACGCCAGGCACGCGGCAAAGGTCAGCGTGAACATGGTGCCGGAGTGGCGGTTGATCGCGCCTTTCAGCCGCTCGGTGATCTCGCGCGGCAACAGCCGCGAGACGATGGCGCTGTTGATGGAGCGGTCCGAGGCATCCGGCAGATCGGGCGGCAGCCGAAAGCGGCGATAGCCACGCAGCGCGGACGTCCAGTACGCGAGGTCACGGCTTTGCAGGTCCGCATCCTGATTGCTGCGCCAGATCACATAGTCGGAGAACTGAATCGGCAACGGCGGCAACGGCGAGGGGCGTCCTTCGACATCGGCCGAATAGACCTGCTGCAGCTCGCGCATGATCACGCCGATGGACCAGCCATCGCAGATGATGTGGTGCAGCGTGAGCATCAGGATGTAGCGCGTATCCTGGACACGCAGCAGCCCCACCCGGATGAGCGGCCCTCGCTCGAGATTGAAGCTGCGTTCGGCCTCCGCCGCGCAGATCTGCTCGATGCGGTCGTCGACACTGGCGGCAGGCGCGCTGCGCAGATCGGTCACCGGAATCAGCAGCCGCAGCGAAGGCTGAACCAGCTGGTGCACGATCCCGTCCACCGGACCGAAGGTGGTTCGCAGCACCTCATGGCGTGCAATGATCTCGTTGAACGAGCGCTGCAGCGCGGACAGATCCAGAGGCCCTTCGAGAGTCCAGCGAAACGAGGCATTGTAGGCCGGATTGCCCGGCCATTCCTCATTGGCCAGCCACATGCGATGCTGCCCGGGCGACAGCGGGAATGCGAGCAGTTCCTCCTCTGGCCTCGTGGGAGATCCGGCTGCGCCGACACCTCCCTGCATGGAACTCAGCACGGTCATGACACAGCTTTACTCTTGCGCCTGCTTGATCAGCGATGCCTCGCGCCGGACACGATAGCCACGCCGTTCCACCGGCGCGATGATCTGCACCTGCGACTGGGCCTTGCCGGCGCTCAGCTCTTCCATGATGCCGCTGATGGTGCGTTGCTGCAGCACCAGCTTCGGCGTCACGTGCAGGCCGGCCTTCACGGCGCGCGACGTGATCTGGAAGACGTGGAGCGAGTCGGCGCCAAGCTCGAACAGATTGTCGGTGACGCCAATCTTCTCGCGGCGCAACACCTCGCAGATGATCTGCGCCAGTTTTTCCTCCTGCTCGGTCCGCGGCGCCACATACGCGCTTTCCTGGACTGCGAAAGCGCTCTCGACCGCCGGCAGGCTCTTCTGGTCGACCTTGCCGTTGACGGTCAACGGAATCGCCTCGATCGGCACGCAGGCGTGCGGGATCATGTGGCCCGGCAGCTTCTTCTGCAGAAATTCCCTCAGCTCGCTTGGTACCAGCGCCGTTCCTGGCCTTGGCACGGCATAGGCGACCAGCTTCGGCGTGCCGGTGGAGTCGGTGCGCACCACCACTGCGGCCTGCTGCACGCCCGGATGTCCGACCAGCGCCGATTCGATCTCGCCTGGCTCGATGCGGAAGCCACGGATCTTGATCTGGCTATCGGCGCGGCCAAGATATTCGACGTCGCCGGTCTTCAACAGACGCGCGAGGTCGCCGGACTTGTACATCCGCGCTCCCGGAGCGGCCGCGAACGGATCGGCCATGAAGCGCTCGGCGGTCAGATCCGGACGGTTGAGATATCCCTGCGCGACGCCGGCTCCACCGACATAGATCTCACCCGGCACGCCCGGGGGCACCGGCTGCCGCTTGGCGTCCAGCACGTAGAGCTTGAGATCCGGTATCGGCGCTCCGATCAGGCTGCGCTGCTCGCCCTCGATATCGGCCGCTGTCAGCGGCCGGTAAGTGACATGCACCGTCGTTTCAGTGATGCCATACATGTTGACGAGCTGCGGCGCGCTATCGCCATGGCGCTTGAGCCAGGGCCGCAGCTGCGCGAAGTTCAACGCTTCGCCGCCGAAGATCACGTAGCGCAGGCTCAAAGGCCTGACCACGCCGGACTCCTCGACCTGAATGAGCTGGTAGAATGCGGCCGGCGTCTGATTGAGCACCGTGACCCGCTCCTGCGCCAGCAGGCCGTAGAAATCCTGCGGCGATCGCGTCACCAGATAGGGCACGATCACCAGCCGTCCGCCTGTCAGCAGGCATCCCCAGATCTCCCATACCGAAAAGTCGAATGACGACGAGTGGAACAGCGTCCAGACATCGCTCTCGCCGAAGCCGAACCATGGCTTGGTCGAGGTCAAGAGGCGCACCACGTTGTGGTGATTGATCAGAACGCCCTTCGGCTTGCCGGTCGATCCCGAGGTGTAGATCACGTAGGCAAGGCTGTCCGGCTTGGCCAGCGCGGCAAGATTCCCCTGGTCCTCCTTGCTGATCGCGGCCGCATCGCGATCGAGACAAATCGTCTGCGCGGCGCCCTGGGGCAGGCTCGCGACGAGCTTCTCCTGGGTCAGCAGCGCCGCCGGCTTGGCGTCCTCAAGCAGCGTGGCAAGCCGCTCGAACGGATAGGACGCGTCGAGCGGAACATAGGCGGCGCCGGCCTTCAGCACCGCCAGCATGGCGATGATCATCTCCGGCGAGCGCTCGAAGCTGGTCGCGACGAGTGACGACGGCGTCACGCCGCGCTTGATCAGCATGCGGGCGACCTGGTTGGCGCGCGCATTCAGCTCGCGATAAGTGAGACGCTGCTCGCCGAGCTGGACGGCAGGCTTCTCCGGGGTGCGGGCGGCCTGGGCCTCGAACATCGCGACGATCGATTGCGAGCTGGACGCCGCCGGCGAGGCGAGCTTGCCTTGAGCCGTGAAGGCGGCGAGCTTCTCGGGCGCCATCAACAAGAGATCATTCACCCGCTTGTTAGGATCGAGGACAGCGTCGAGGAGCAGGGTCTCGAAATACTGCAGCCACAGCGCGATCGTCTGCTCGTCGAACAGGTCGGAATTGTAGTCGCAATCGACCACGAGACCGCGATCGGATTCGATGATGTTGAAGAACAGGTCGAGAATGACCGCGGCCTTCGGATTGGGCTCGACCTCCGAGGTCAGGCCGCTGAATTTGGCCCCTGCCCCGAGCCGCTCCAGGTTGAACTGAACCTCCATCAGCGGCAGGCGCGCGGGATCGCGGCGAATGCCGAGCTTTCGCACCAAGGTGCCGTAGGTGTAGCTCTGATGATCGTAGCCATCGAGCAGGCAGCGCTTGGTCTGATCGAGCAGGTCCGCGAATGAGGCGGTCTCGGCGATCTTGGCGCGCAGCGGCAGGAAGTTGACGCAATGGCCGACGAGATTGCCGTCGCTAAGCAGGCTCTGTCCGGCCGCGGGAATGCCGACGACGATATCGTCCTGGTTGGTCAGCCGGTGCAGCAGCGCATTGAACCCGGCCAGCAGGGTCGCGAACAGCGTGCAGCCCCTCTTGGCGCCGAGCCGCTTGATCTTCTGATAGCTGTCGGCATCGATCTTCGCACGCAGGCTGGCGCCGGCCTGGGTCTTGATCGAGCGCCGCGGGCGATCGGTCGGCAAATCGAGCGGCGGCGGAAGGTCCTTGAATTGATCGAGCCAATAGGCTTCGACCGCTTCCTGCTTGCCGGATCGGCGCTCCTCGGCCTGGTCGCGGGCGTAATCGCTGAAGCGCACCGGCGGCTCCAGACCGGGACCGCGCCCCTCGGCCTTCGCCGTATAGAGCTGGGCCATTTCCTCGACCAGTACGTTGGTCGACCAGCCATCGCACACCAGATGATGCGCCGTGACCACGAGTGCATGGTCGTCCCGGCCGAGACGGACCAGGGCGGCGCGCACCAGCGGCCCGTTGATGAGATCGAACGATGTCCGCGCATCAGTAGCGAGAATACGCGCGAACTCCTCATCGCGCGAGGCGGCGGCAAGGCCTTCGAGATCGTGCACCGGCACGTCGATTACGAGCTTCGGATGGATGCGGAGCAGCGTGCCCTCGCGATCGATCGTCGCACGCAGGGATTCGTGCCGTGCGACCAGCGCATTGACGGACTCGCGCAGCGCGTCCGTCTTGAGCTCACCGCGCAGCCGCACGCTGAAGGATTCATTGTAGGCGCAGGAGGCCTCCTCGCTCAGCATCGCGGCGAGGAAGATCTCCCGCTGCGGCTCGGTCAGCTCGACCGCTTTCTCCGTCTCCTCGGCCGGCGCTGGAGCAGCCTGCGGCGACGGAACCGCCGCGGCGGAGAAGAAGCCCGCCTGGCGCATCTCCGCCGCACTCTCGTCGAATGCGCGCACGATCGCCTCGATGTCGGCGTCGGTGTGCGCGGTCGTCATGAAGCAGGGGAAGCCTTCGCGGATGTGAATCCCCTTGTCGCGCAGATAGAAATAGAACAGCGCGGCCAGCGGCTCCGAGATCGGGAACGAGAGATAGAACACGCTGCCGAAATGCTCGATCCGGGTCGGAACGGCATGCTTCTGCAGAACGTCGTTCAGGCGGCCGACCAGGTTCGCGGTGCGCTCGTTCAGCCGGTCCTGGAGTTGCGGCCCTTCTTCCTTGAAATGCTTCAACACTGCGCGCATCGCCGCGAGCGTCAGCGGATGCCGAACGAAGGTGCCGGCAAAGAAGGTGACGCCGACCTGCGGATAGGAATCATCGCCAAACTGCCACGCTCCGCCGTCGAGCGCGTCCATGAAGCGGCTCTTGCCGGCAATGACGCCGACCGGCATGCCGCCGGCGACCACCTTGCCATAGGTGGCGAGGTCGGCCCGGATGCCGAATTTGGCCTGACAGCCGCCCTGATGCACCCGGAAACCCGTGACCACCTCGTCGAAGATGAAGGCGGTGCCGGACTCCTCAGTGATCTTGCGCAGCTCCTTAAGAAATTCGACCGGCTGCAGCGATGGATGCCGGCTCTGCACCGGCTCCACGATGATTGCGGCCAGATCGTTGGCGTTGCGGCGGATCCACTCGAGCGACTGCTCGGTGCCGTAATCCAGCACGACCATGTTCGAGACGCTCTGGCGCGGAATGCCGGGCGCGATCGGTGCCGACTGCGGCTCGCCCGCCTTGTTCATGAAGCCCTTGACCAGAACCTCGTCGAACATGCCGTGATAGTCGCCGGTGAACATCACGACCTTGTTGCGGCCGGTCACGGTGCGGGAAACGCGCAATGCAGCGAGCACGGCCTCCGAGCCCGTGTTGCAGAACGCCACACGCTCGTTGCCGGTCAGCTCGCAGAACAGCTCCGCCACCTCGCCGGCAAGCGGCGTCTGCGGTCCGATCTCGAATCCGGCATGGAGCTGCGCCTCGATCGCCTGCGTGACGAAGTCCGGACGGTGACCCAGCATGATCGGGCCGAACCCGTTGACGAGGTCGATGTATTCGTTGCCGTCGATGTCCCAGAGCTTCGATCCCTTCGAACGGTCGGTGACCATCGAATAGACCATCTCCTTCCACTGCGGGCGGAAGCCGGACACGACGCGCGGATCGGCCAGGATCTGTCGATATTTCTGCGTGAAAGCCTTCGATTTCGCCGTGCGCCGCGCAACCCGGTCGACCAGCGCGGCAAGATGCTTCTGCTGGTGCTCAGTCATGTCCTGCGACGAGGTGGCCTGCGGCGGCTTGTAGGGGCCAAACGGTTTGCTCGGCGTGCCAGCATCGGGCGAGGCCACGGTCTCCTGCGCTTTTGCCGGCGCCGTCTGAATCTGCTGGCTCTGCACGACGGCAGGCGGGCTGACCGCAGGCATCACGGCTGCTGCAGGCGCGGGCTTGGCGGCCGAACCATTGAGCGTGTCGAGCTGCTTTGCGAACAGCTGGTTCATCGCCTGCAGCTGCTCGCGCATGAGGCGTTCGATCGCGCCTTCCGCCACGGCGCCAGCAGCGACAGTGGCGATTGGCACCGGCTGCATCTGCATAACGGGAGCGGACGCAGCCACGACGGGCAACGGCTCGGGGGCGGGCACTGCGACCGGGGTGACGGGCGCCGGATCCGCATAGGCATCCGACGGCAGCCGGCTCGCCACGTAATCCGTCAGTGCCGTCAGGCTCGAGACATCGCCGAGCAGCTGGCGGAAGGTGGTCTTGACAGAGAATTTCTCCTGCACCGCCTGCGCCACCTGCGTCAGGAACAGCGAGTCGAAACCAAGCTCGAGGAACGTCGTGGCGCTGTCCGCCGCAGCCAGATCGACGCCCGACAATTCGCTGAACATCTCGATCAGGGCCGATTGGATGCGGCCGGAGCGGTTCGCGGCGGCGTCGGCAGCAGCCGGCGTTGAACGGAGATCTGACATCTTATTCACGGCTTCGATTCCCTGAACAATGAAAGGCGGGGCTTCGGTGACGGCGGCCTGGAGCGGCGCGGTCAAACCGGGATCGGTCGCAGCATTGGCTGCGGCTGTACTTTGCAGCCAGAAGCGCTTGCGTTCGAAAGGATAGGTCGGCAGCGACACCTTTTGGCGGCGCTCGTCTCCGGCAACAGCCGCCCAGTCCGGGGTTTGGCCGGCGAGCCACACATCGCCCAGCGCAGCCATCAGCGCGGCGTAATCGCCTGACCCGGAATAGCCGTCGGACAGCGATGACAGGATGGCCTGACCGGCCCCGAGCGGGCCGTGCTGGCGCGCCAGCGTCGCGAGCACGGTGCCGGGCCCGACCTCGAGCAGGACCGCGTCCGGGTGGCTGCGCAGCTCGCGCACGGCTGCCGAGAAGTGCACCGGCGCGCGTGCGTGCCGCGCCCAATAATGCGGATCGGTCGCTTCCTCTGCGGTAATCCAGGTGCCGGTCACGCCGGAAACGTAGGGGATCGTCGGCGGATTGAGCTTGATCTTGCCGAGGGCGGCCGCCAGCGGCTCGGTGATCGGATCCATCATCGCCGAATGGAACGCGTGCGAGGTGACCAGGCGGCGACAGGCGATGCCGGCCGCGTTCAACTCGCTCTCGAAAGCTCCGAGCGGCTCGAACGGCCCCGCGACCACGCAGAGCGAGGGCGAGTTTACTGCGGCGAGCGACAGCTCCTCCGGCAAGCGTGGCAGGAGATCCGCCTCCGGCAGCCGCACCGACAGCATGCCGCCGGCAGGGACATCCTGCATCAGCCGTCCGCGCAGCGCGACGAAGGCCAGCGCGTCCTCGAGCGCAATGACGCCCGCGACGCACGCGGCAGCGAGCTCGCCAACGCTATGGCCGGCCATCGCCTTCGGGCGGATGCCCCAGCTGATCCAGAGCTGGGCCAGCGCATACTCAATAGTGAAAATGGCCGGCTGCGCCATCACCGTCTCGGTGACGGCGCGCTTCGCCTCCTCGCTAGCGCCATCAGCCGGGTAAAGCAGCGTGCGAAGGTCGCGGCCCAGATGCGGGCGCAGCAGCTCGGCGCAGCGATCGACCGTCGCGCGGAACACCGGCTCGGTCTCGTAGATCTCGCGCCCCATGTTCGGGTGCTGCGAGCCCTGTCCCGGAAACAGGAAATAGACCTGCGGTGCCTCGCCGGCACCGCTCCGGGTGTGGATCTGCTCGCGACCGGTCAACAGACGCGCCGCTTCTTCATTCGATCCAGCGACGACAGCGCGGCGGTGAGCAAAGGCGCGCCGTCCGGTCTGCAGCGTCCAGGCCACGTCGGCGAGATTGATGTCTGGATGCGCCGTCAGATGCGCGGCAAGATTGTCGGTCGCCTGTTCCAGCGCTGCCGGCGACCGGGCCGACAGCAATAGCAACTGCTGCGGCCGTCGGGAGAGCTGTTGCTCCCGTTCCGGGGCCTGCTCGAGGATCACATGGGCATTGGTGCCGCCGACGCCGAAGGCGCTCACGCCGGCGCGCCGCGGACCCTGCCCCGTCTTCCATTCCGTCCGCTCGTTCAGGACGCGGAATGGGCTGCTGGCGAAATCGAATTTGGGATTGGGCGCCTTGAAATGCAGCGTCGGCGGAAAAATGCCGTGCCGCACGACATTGGTGGCATTGATCAGGCCGGTCACGCCAGCAGCGACATCGAGGTGGCCCACATTGGTCTTCGCCGTGCCGATGACGCAGAACTGCCGCCGGCTCGTTCGCTTGCGGAAGGCCTGGGTCAGACCTGCAAGTTCGATGGGGTCGCCGAGCGGAGTTCCGGTTCCGTGCGCCTCGATATAGCCGATCGTGTCCGGATCGACGTCCGCGCTATCCAGCGCGGTTGCAATGACACCGGCCTGTCCTTCCACGCTCGGCGCGGTGTAGCCGATCTTAGAGGAGCCGTCATTGTTGACGGCAAAGCCGCGAATGACCGCATGGATCTGATCGTTGTCGCGCAGCGCCTCATCCAGACGCTTGAGCAGGACGACCCCAAGGCCGCTGCCGAATATCGTGCCATTGGCATCGGCGTCGAACGCCCGGCAGTGACCGTCATTCGATCCCATGCCGCCGTCCTGGTAGGTATAGCCGCGCTGCTGCGGAAAGGTGACCGACACGCCGCCCGCCAGCGCCAGATCGCTTTGATAGGTCAGCAACGACTGACAGGCCTGGGTGACCGCCACCAGCGATGTCGAGCAGGCCGACAGCATGGTGAAGCTCGGGCCGCGCAGATTGAGCTTGTACGATACCCGCGTCGCCAGGAAGTCCAGGCTGTTGCCCATCATCTCCACATAGTTGGAGATCTGGTAGCCCGAGGTGAACTTCTCGATGAAGCCCGGCGTGGTGCAGAGCTGGCGGAGGAAATAGGACCAGATGCTGGAGCCGGCGTAGACGCCGATCAGGCCGGAATAGCTGTCGGGAACGACGCCCCCATCCTCAAGTGCCTGCCAGCAGCATTCCAGGAACAGCCGCTGCTGCGGATCCATCAATTCCGCTTCGCGCGGATAAATGCCGAAGAACTCGGCATCGAACATATCGACATCGGCAAGGACGGAGCGCGATCGCACATAACGCGGATCGCTCGCGACCTCGGCCTTATTTGCGATCTCGAGCTGTTCGACGCGAAAATGCGAGATGGCTTCGATGCCGGCGAGCTGATTGCGCCAGAACTCGTCGACGCTTTGCGCGCCCGGAAAACGTCCGGCCATGCCGATGATGGCAATGCCGTCTGGACCGTCGAGTGAGGTGTCGTGGTCGCTCATGATGCACTACGGTGTCGGCGTTGACGCTCTCGCGCGAAAGCGCCGCGCTGAAGCTGCCCCCGCGCCTGTTGCCCGGTAAGGGATGCTATGGGTCCGCTCTTGCCGCCCAGATGATCCGCCAGGGCGCGAACGGTGGTGAACTCGAACAGTGCGGTGACCGGGATCTCGCGGCCGAGGGCCTTCTGCAGACGATCATGCACACCGAGCAGCAGCAGCGAGTTGCCGCCGAGATCGAAGAAGTTGTCCTTGAGCCCGATGCGATCGGTGCCGAGAAGCTCTTTCCAGGCCTGCAGGATATGGCGCTCGAGATCGCCGACCGGCTCGGAGGCCATTGCAGGACGGGCGTCGTCGCGCGGGTCTGGCAGCGCAGCCCTGTCGACCTTGCCGTTCGGTGTGAGCGGCAGCAGGTTCATCGGCACGAAGGCCGCAGGCACCATGTAGGACGGCAGGCTTGCAGAGAGTAGCGCGCGCAGATCTGCTGCTGTGGGCTCGGGCTCGGCGGGCACATAGTAGGCGATCAGATGCTTGGACCCATCCTCGCTCGCGCGCGCGGTGACACAGACGTCCTTCACTCTCTCGCTGGCGCGCAGCGCGGCCTCGATTTCACCCGGCTCGATCCGATGTCCCGAAATCTTGACCTGGTTGTCGGCACGTCCGCAGAACTCCACGACACCATCCGCGCCGATCCGGGCGAGATCGCCGGTCCGGTACATGCGCGCGGCTTCATCTGCGACGAAGGGATCGCGGACGAATTTCTCGGCCGTCGCCTGCTCATTGTTGAGATAGCCCAGCGCGACGCCATCGCCGCCGGCATAGAGCTCACCGATCGTTCCCGGCGGCACTGCGCGCAACTGCTCGTCCAGGACATAGACCGTGGTGTTGGAGATCGGCCGGCCAATCGGAACTGAATCCGGCACGTGATCGCCAGGCCGCATGACATGGCAGCAGGTGAAGGTGGTGTTCTCCGTCGGACCATAGCCGTTGATGACGCGACAATTGGGCAGTCCGTCGAGCGCGCGCCGAACGTGACGCGCCGAGAGCTTGTCGCCGCCGGCCAGCAATTGCTTGACAGGCGCAAGATCCGGCAGCCGCTGGTCGACCATCAGATTGAACAGGCCGGCGGTCAGCCAAAGCACCGTGACGCCTTGCTCGCGAATGACGCGCCCCAGATCCTCGAGCGAAGTCTGGCAGGGCGGCATCACGACGAGACGGGCACCATTGAGGAGCGCGCCCCAAATCTCGAACGTCGATGCATCGAACGCAATCGGAGCGAATTGCAGGAAAACGTCGTCCGAGCCAAAACTGCAGTAGTTGGTCTCGCGTACCAGACGGACGACGGCGCGATTGTCGACCACGACGCCCTTGGGCCTTCCGGTCGAACCCGAGGTGTACATGACGTAAGCCGGGCTGTTCGGCTTTCCGGCCGGCGGAGGATTTGCAAGGTCGGGACCGGACGCAAGCGCCTCGCGGATATCGATGATCAAACAGTCGGACGGGCGCTCGGCCAAAACGGCCGGCGTCTCTCCGGCCGTCAGCACCACCTTGGTGGCGGTGTCTTCGAGAAAGAACTTCAAGCGCTCTTTCGGGTAGCTGAGATCGAACGGAACGTAGGCGCCCCCGACCTTGAGAATGGCGAGCAGCGCGACGATCAATTCGGCGGAGCGCTCGACACAGCACCCCACCATCATGCCGGGTCCTGCCCCGGCAGCGCGCAACCGACCCGCCAGACGGTTCGCCAGACCGTTCAGTTCACGATAGCTGAGATTCTGATTTTCAAAGGTGACAGCAATATAATCAGGACGGGCGGCTACAACGCCCTCGAACAACTCGGCGATGCTCTTATCACGAGGATAATTCGTACGAGTCGAGCTCCACATCCTGTAATTGACCCCATACTCGTGCCGCACGCGCGGAATCGAACGTTAGTATGCCTGCCTACCGCAAAGGTTCGCCGCAACGAGCCCAGCCGCGACAACCGCTAAAATGTCCGCTCCAGTTCGCCGTTCTGCTTGGTCGGCCGCGTGTCCTTTGCTCATTGGAGCTCGGCTTCAACCGACCGGCTTTTCCACGCAGCCCACCTCACCTGAGCGGTAGAACCAATCTGTTTTTATCGATGGCGTACTCATCCTCGATTGAAAATTAGAATGGAATTAAATGGAGGGAAACAACAAACTCTCGCAAGAACATTATTTTCGTTAACTGGTAAGGCTAATTCCAGGGACGTTTCCCTTGATTAAGCCGGTTTCCCGCCCAGGCTCGGAGCCATCAGAAGATCAGCGGGCGCCGGATTCATCACGTCGGGCAGCACTTCGGACTTGACAACTGCGGCGGGATTTCCCGCGACAACACAACGAGATGGAACATCCTTGGTGACCACCGCGCCGGCGCCTACGATTGCGCCATCGCCAACGCGGACGCCGCCGATGATGATCGCGTGCGGGCCGATCCAGACGTCATTCCCGATCACCGGATAGGCGGTTTCGCGGCCCTGCTCGGTGATCTTGTCCTTGCGGCCGATCACCACGCCATTGAACAGCGTCACGTTCGAGCCGAGCAGAGCATCCTTGTTGACGACGATGCCCCAGCCATGAACAAGCGTCAGTCCAGGCCCGGCCTTCACGCCCGAGGGAAAGTCGATTGCGGTCTGGCCCTGGGCCCAACGGTGCAGGATTCGGGTCACGGGCAGCAGGACCGGGACGTGATCCCTGGTCCACTGGCACAGCCGCAAGGTGAAAACGGGACGAAAGGTCCGGTTCGTCAGCGCGAGCCGGATGATGGAGGGCAGCGACACGCGCTTGCCGGTCACGCGGAACGCATCGCCTCCAATGTAGCTCGCGAACGGTCGCATGGACGTCAATCTTTACCGGCCAACGGCGCCAACAGACGCTTCACCAGGCTCGGGCTCTTTGCGCGGGCCGGCTGCTGCGCGAATACCCGCTCATAGGCTCTCAACAGCTTCGGCGCCTCATGCGGCCAGGCCAGATGGTCGACCACGCGCGTCCGGCCGAATTCTCCCATGCGCTGGCGGCGCGGCTCATCGGCCAGCAATTCGAGAATCTTGTCGGCGAAATCGACCGGATCGTTCTTGCGCGCATAGACCGAGGCCTCCTCGGCCGTGAAACGGCCCTCCGTCAGATCGAACTGCACGATCGGCTTGCCGAGCGCCATGTACTCCATGATCTTGTTCATGGTCGACTTGTCGTTCATGGCATTGCACTCGTCCGAATTGACGCAGACATCGGACGTGTTGAGGATCTTCAGCAACAAATCGTCGGAGACCCGGCCCGCAAAGGTGACGTGGTCCGCGACGCCTATCTTGACGGCGGACGCCTTCAGCTGCTCGAGCTCCGGACCGGAGCCGGCGACGCAGAACTGCACATCGGTCCGCTTCAGGTCCTGAACCATGTAGCGCGCGGCCTCAAGCAGATAATCCAGGCCCTCCTGCGCACCGATCACACCGACATAGCCGACGAGATATTTCCGCCCCTTCCGCAGCGCCGGATCCGGCGGCACGATCCGCATCCGGTTCAGGTTCGGCCCCGACCGGACCACGAACACCCGGTCCGGATCCATCCGGCCACGGCCGATCGCGATCGCGCGATAGGAGTTGTTTGTTGCGATCGAAATGTCGGCGATGGCGAAGGTCCAGCGCTCGAGCGCGGTGATCACCCGATACAGAAAATTGCGCGTGCCGAATTTGGCTTCGAACAGCTCGGGATTGATGTCGTGATGATCGAAAACGAACTTCGTGCCGAGCACGAGCTTGAAGAAGCCGCCGATCAGGAAGATCAGATCCGGCGGATTGCAGGCATGGATCACATCGAAGCCGCGCGTGAAGTAGACCCGCCAGGCCAGGACGAACTCCCAGAACAGCGCAACCGCATATTCGACGAAATAGAACGCCATCCCCCGCGCCTCAAAGATCGGGTGGCGGTAGATATGCACGCCGTCGAGGACCTCGTGCCTTGCCGTTGCATTATGCCCGATCGGGCAGATGACCGAGACCTCGTACCCGCCCTTCACCAGGGTGGTAGCCTCGTTCCAGACCCGCCGATCGAACGGGACCGGCAGATTCTCGACGATGATCAGGACGCGCTTTGCACGCAAGGACTCACCAACTGATGCCATTATACTGTCCATCGAGCTTGCGGAAGTCGCGAACGCGAACCAGGTCGACGACAAACTGATCCGGCCGAATCCGCTCGGAGAGGCTGTGGAATTCAGCATCTCCATTACCGATCACGATGATCTCGCCATGCGCGAGCGCCTCGTCGAGGGATTCGACCAGAAGCGACGACACGTGCGGGATCATGCGGAACAGATAATCGCGGTTGGCGCCGACGAGCTTGGAGAGGCTGACGTTCCGATCGAAGATGCGGACGTCGTAACCCTTGCCGATCAGGCGCTCGACCAGTTCGAGAACAGGGCTTTCGCGCAGATCGTCGGTGCCGGCCTTGAAGCTCATGCCCAGAATGCTGACCGGCCGCTTGCCAGCCTGAACGATCATATCGAAGCCGCGCGTAGTCTGCTTCTCGTTGGATGGCAGAATGGACGACAACACCGGTAGATCGAGATCCAGCGAGCGCGCGCGATGCACCAGCGCACGCACATCTTTGGGCAAGCAGGAGCCGCCAAACGAGAATCCCGGCTTCAGATAATACGGCGACAGGTTGAGCTTGGTATCGCGACAGAAGATGTCCATGACCTGATGGCCGTCGATGCCAACGCCTTTGCAGATCAC
Source organism: Bradyrhizobium sp. STM 3557 (assembly GCF_045571465.1). Taxonomy (NCBI): domain Bacteria; kingdom Pseudomonadati; phylum Pseudomonadota; class Alphaproteobacteria; order Hyphomicrobiales; family Nitrobacteraceae; genus Bradyrhizobium; species Bradyrhizobium sp. STM 3557. Next base: position 1,998,213 of record NZ_CP120697.1, on the reverse strand, counting down.
TCCGATCTCGTTCGCGAAAGCCACTTTCAGCGCGTGCCAGACATTGTCGGAATATTTGACCATCTCCGCGACTTCGATCGGCACAACGAGCAGCGGCGCATCGATGCCGTCATACAGGCTCGCGATCTCCTTGCCGGTTCGTTCGTCCCGTGCGCCTACGATCGTTTTCGGCGGATGGTGGAAGTCGTCGAGCGCAGTTCCCTCACGCAGGAACTCAGGATTGCTGCCGACGCCGAAATCTACGCCCAGCTTCTTGCCGCTGGCCCTCTCGAGCTCGGGAATGACGATGTCGCGGATCGTTCCCGGCAGCACGGTGGAACGGATGACGACCGTGTGCCACGACGACTTGTCGCGAAGCACCTCGCCGATCTCGGCGCATACCGACTTCACGGCCGAGGTATCGAGATCGCCGTTCTTCTTGCTCGGCGTGCCGACGCAGATCAGGGACAGGTCCGATCCAAGGACCGCCTCCCGCGCATCGTGCGTGGCCTTCAGCCGCCCTTGTGCTACGGCAGCCGCAATCACCTGATCGAGATTTTTCTCGATGACCGGTGAATTGCCCGCATTGATCAGAGCGACCTTGGTCTCCGAATAATCGACCCCGATCACGGTATGACCGAATGAGCTTAAACAGCCCGACGTCACCGCACCGACATAACCCAAGCCAAAGACGCTAATTTTCATGATTCAATTCATCAAACAAAGCGTTGAGCCGCCGGATTTTCCGGCAGCATTGAATTTCAAAATAAACGATTAACCGGCGGCTTTCCAGCAAATAGATTTTAAATGATTAATATCAGGTCGTGATGTTATCGAGAAGCACTGATCCAACCGTCAAACCGCCAACGCGAGCTGTCCAGCCCCCGGCAGCGCCGCGTTGAGCCAGATATCCTCGAGTCTGGTCACATAATTTTCGATATTGTACCGCTCGGCGTGATCGCGCTTGGCGGCAGCGCCGAGCGCATTGCGCAGGCCCGTATCGGCGATCAAGCGGCGCAATGCCGAAGCGAGGCCGTCGACATCTCCCGCTTCCACGAGCAGACCGTTCTTGCCGTGCGTGATCACGTCGGGAACCGCACCGACTGGCGTCGCCACGACGGCGGCGCCGGCGGCAAACGCCTCCAGGATCGACATCGGCAGGTTCTCGGCGAATGACGGCAGAACGAAAATATCGGTCTTGCGAAGAACATTGGCCGTTCCAGCGCTGTCGAGCCAGCCCGGCACAGCAACGCGATCGCCGATCCCACGTTGCCGAGCCGCGGCAATCGTCTCCTCGACAGCGCCATTTCCGGCAATCGTGGCGGTCCAGTCCTGGCGATCGGCGAGTTGACCGAGCGCCTGGACCAGTTGCGGCGTCCCCTTGCGCGCGCCGACCTCGCCGAGAAACGAGATGCGCGCGCGGCCGTCGTCAGCGGGCTCGCGAGCCAGGCGCATCGGCGCCGTTGCATTTGGAAGGACGACGATCTTGTTCCTGACAGCCGGCACGTGGTCGGCGACCAGCTTCGCCCAGAAGCTGCCCAGCACGATTGTTGCTGAACTCTGGCCGAACATGCGATCGACGAGCTTGCGCGCATGCGGACCGGCGACGTCCCAGAACTGATGAAATCGGGACCCGTGCAGGTGGACGACATAGGGAATTCCCAGCGAGCGGGCGAAGCGCGCGAGAATTGCCTTGCGGAGGGCGCTGCCCCCGGCCGCGACATTGATGTGCAAGACGTCGACGTCTCCGCGCCGCTTGGCCATCCAGAGCTGAGCCAGGGCCGCGCTGAATATAGCGGGCGCCGACGCGAGCGAACCGGGCCCCCGCGTCACCAATCGCGAGACATGGATCCGATCTTTCGCGCCGCTTTCCGCGGTGTCGATGATAATATCGGTCAGGCGATCCATTCCGCCCCGCTGCCGCGCCCCAAATGGCGTCGCGATCAGCACGCGCAGTGCCCGCCCTTCAGCGCTTGTGACGTTCGGCTCAATCACGAGATCAGACTGTCCCCACATGTGCGTTTGACGGCCGGCCGCTATTAAGGTTCAAATTTTAATGATGCCACTATTGGAAGCGTGGTTTTTTGCAGGCCGGCGGCATCATACTGGCGAAAATCCGGCTGTATACGATATTTCGGCCAAAATGGACCGGATCCCTCCATTAATGTAAATTTGCTTGAGATGAAAATCCTTGGACCTATAATGCAGACTGATTTTAATTAGCCTGCTACAGGCAGAGCGACACATAATTATCATTATCCGGAGCGCGGGCCAGGCCATGCTCACCAGACCAATTCCTCTCATCGAACTCGACTGGGCCGGTTTTCGGCCCTGGGCGGTTGCTCCCGTCAAGCACAGGATCTCCGATCATCCTCTGTTCCAAGTCGACAAGCTGCTCGCCCTGGCCAAACGGTTGGAAGCCAAAGGCCGCATTCGGGCGCATAAGAACGATGCGCAAGCGGGAACGCCGTTCAACGCGGCGTCTGATCTCCACCCGGTCAATGCCCCGCTGATGGACAGCCTCGAGCATATCGAGGCGGCGGGAGCCTGGATGTCGCTCCTCAACGTCCAGACCGATGATGTCTATCGCGGCCTCGTCGACGAAGTGCTCGGGAGCATCAGCCCGCAGATTGAGGCGAAGGATCCGGGCATGTCCTACCGCGGCGGCTGGATCTTCGTTACCTCGCCGCGCACCGTGACGCCGTTTCACATCGACAAGGAACACAACTTCATTCTTCAGATCAAAGGCCGGAAGAAGATCTACGTGTGGGAGCCGGACGACGTCCGCGTGGTGAGCGATGCCGCGCGCCGCCGCTTTCACTCGCGACATAACCGCGATCTGATCGCCTGGCGCGAGGAGTTCCGCGCATTGGCGCATTGCTTCGACGTCGGTCCGGGCGAAGGCGCCTACATGCCGTCGACAAGTCCGCATTTGGTCGAGGTCGGCGATGAGCCGTCCATCACCATGAGCTTCACCTACTACACCAACAGCACCCGCCGCCGCGGCTTGGTTCACAAGACGCGTGGACGTTTGGCTGAGCATGGCCTTAACCTTCCAGAGAGCTGGAGCAACGGCCGCCTGGATGAAGCGTTGTATTGGGGGGCGTCGACCGCACAGTCAGCCACGCGTCTGCTGTATCGTGCAACCGGGAGGAAGATCGGCCAGGAGACTGCGCCTTATGCAAGGGCTGACAACATGTAGGCAATCAGCCGCTCGGCGCTGCGCAGCACGGCTGACCGGCGACCGCCCGTTGAATTCACATGGCGCATTTTTCGATCGCGCCAGAAGCTGAGCCCTGCTCCGGTCTGAGAGCGTCATTCGGAACACCTAATAACCAAATGCCTCTCCACGAGACCGATGTGTTTGATGAGCCGAGACGCGAGCTCGACCTCTGGGCTGCTCGCGGACTGAAGGCGAGCTTCTGGATGCGCGACGACGACGCCGTCGAGGTGTCCGACAGCCTCGTCCTACTCCGCGAAATCGCCGCTCGCTACGCGGTCAAGATTGGGCTCGCCGTCATCCCGGGCCAAGCCGTTCCGGAGCTCACCAGCTTCCTGGAGACGAATGCGCGGCACTTTTATCCAATGTGCCACGGCTGGCAGCATATCAACTACAATACCCGACATAAGCCGGCCGAATTCGGTGCCGAGCGCCCGCACCCGAAGCTGGTCCACGATGCCGAACTGGCACTCGGCTCGTTCAGCGCGGCTTTCCGTCACGTCAAGCCCATCTTCGTCCCGCCGTTCAACCGGATCACCCCCGCCTTGATCCGCGCTCTTCCCCGCGTGGGCTTCTTTGGTGTCTCACTGATGCCGACGCTTTTGGAACAGAAGCTTGCCCGACTGGGATCGAAGATCAACGTCGCTTTACCTGTGCCGCTTCCCGACCTGCGCAGCAGCAATCGCATTGATGTCCATATCGATCTCATCAATTGGCAGACCCGGTCGGCCCAGGATTACCGGCTGCTCGCGCAGCAGCTGGTGCGCGAGCTCCGCTACCGCCGGCTTGGATACCTGCGAACTGACAGCCCGATCGGTCTGTTGACGCATCATTTGGCCCACAATCTCAGCATTTGGCGGGCCTGCGACGACGTACTCGGCTTCCTTCGCTCGCATCCTGCAGTCCAGTTTCTCGATCTCGACCAGTGGACCAGGGCGCCTTCGCAGGAGCTCGAGCTTCGCTCGCAAGCGCCTGCGATCGACTGAAGTACGATGAGCCGGCCACCGCCTGCGCAGACGCTGCACGAAGCATCGCGTTTGCGATGCGCGGGAGCTGCGGAGTTCGACGACTTCGATATGGTGCGCAGCGCTGCCGTCCACTGCAGCGTCAACGCGTCTCAGGGATCAGGACGGCACAATGTGCGAATTCGAGATGGCCGATCTCGCTGACTGCGGTCGCGCGCCGCTATCGGCACGCCGGCATCTCTGGGATTGACAGACCGGCAATGGTGTTCAAAGCAAAGGCCATGCGTACGACGCGTAAGCCGCCTCCGTCGACGGATGATCCCGGCATGCCGGTTGCCCTGCCCGGCCGGCTTCCCGACGGAATGAGAATCTACGCCATCGGCGACGTGCATGGACGTCACGATCTCCTAGAGGCGCTGCTCGAGCGGGTCCGGAAGCATGTTGCGGCCAATCCGATCGCGCGGCCGCTCATCGTCTTCGTCGGCGACTATGTGGACCGCGGCCCCTCGTCGCGAGAGGTGCTGGACACTCTCCTCCTGCGCAGCAGCTACCAAGATACCATTTGCCTGCAGGGCAATCACGAGGGGTACGTGCTCGACTTCCTCGACAATCCTGCATCGCTTTCCGACTGGCTGCGCTTGGGCGCCCTGGAAACGTTGCGGTCCTATGGACTGGACCCCGGCAACTATCTCGACTCGCGGACGCAGGAGCTGCTTGCGATGTCGCTGTCCCTCGCCATGCACCAGACTGGGCATCTCGATTTTCTGCGAAACTTGCCCAGCAGCTTCACCTGCGGCGATTTCTTCTTCGTACATGCCGGGGTTCGCCCTGGCGTACCGCTCGATCAGCAGAGCCATCGGGACCTGGTGGAGATCCGCAAAGACTTTCTGCTCTGCACGGCCAGCTTTGGGAAAATCGTGGTGCACGGCCATACGCCGGTGTCCAAGGTCGAGATCCACCCGAACCGGATCAACATCGATACCGGCGCTTATGCGACCGGGCGGCTGACCTGCGTTGCTATCGAACGCGATCAGCTTCAAATCATTTGAAACGACAATCCGCATTTGCCGAATCTGAATTGGTCGATACTCGAAGGATATCCAATGCAAAAGCACGAGATAACCAAACCCTTTTCCGATTCTCCATCCATCCGAGCGATGCAGATGGCAGCGCGCCTGCCCCTTCTGCGGACCATCAGTTGGCTGACGCACCGTCGTTGCGCGCTCACCGCCTTCGCTCTCCTGACGCTTGGAGGAGCCGCGCAGGCCGAGGAGCTCGGCAATTTCAAATGGTCGGCGGTTGTCGACGCGAATGAACGCGTGGTTATCGGGGGCATCCAGTATGCGCCGGAATTCGCGCCGGAGCCCTGGAGCATCAGCCGCGCCAGTGATAGCGCGACAGACGTGACCCGCTTCGAGGTGCGCGCAGGCGATCAGTGGGGGGAAGACCGTTCGTCCGGCGAGAACAAGGAACGCTCCGAGCTCGACGGCTACAAGCGGCGTTTCCCGCAAGGCTCCGACGTCTGGGGCGCGTATGCCTTCCTGATCGAGCCCGGCCCGGAATACCATTCGGATTGGACCGCGATCAGCCAAATGCACGGCAGCAAGACGCGCTCGTTCCACGTCCATTTCAAGGAAGGCAGGTTGATCATCTACAGCGAGGCCGCGGGACCAAACGGCCAAGCGGCGAGCGGCACCCGCTATGCCGGCCCCGTCTCCCGCAACGCCTGGCACCAAGTCGTATTCCACCTCAAAGGTGGCTCGGGCGCCGATGGCCGGCTGGAATTCTGGCTCGATGCCAAGAAGATCGTCGACTACGCCGGGGCGATCGGGGCGCCCGGCAATCAGGCATATTGGAAGTTCGGCATCTATCGCGGCTACGGGCCGATCCAGACCCCTTTCGCGATTCAATTTGCCAATATGGAAGTCGGAACGAATAATTTGTCGGCGCGGATTACTAATCCGCTGCCGATCAAATGACCCTGGCCTCTTCAGGCCAGAGCGCCCAGCAGCTCAGTTGCACGTCACCTGGCCGGCAAAGCGCTGGCAGACCCGGCCGTCGCTGAGGTAAGTCGTATTGCCGTAGGTCTGCGTCACGGTACCGTTGCCGTAAACGCGGCTGTCGCCGAGGCGGTGATAGCTGCTGCCGTCGTTTGTCAGGTACGAGTTGCCGGAGGGGCCGACGGATCTGCCCTCGCTCCAGTAGTTGGCGCTTCCGTTTCGCTGATTGAGCGAACCGATGTCACACTGCGTCTGGTTGCCGACAAGCTGACAATTCTGGGCGTAAGCGCAAACCGGGAGCATCGAGAGAACAGCCACGATCAAGAACCGCATCGCTCGGTCTCCTTCCATTCATTCAGTCGGGGCGCCGCATCAACGGGCCGCTTGCCAGCTTCCCGAGGGAAGCACGGGCACGCGATTCGGCTTGCTCGCCGAACCCTTGCTGGAGCCAAAAGATTAGAGCAGACGGCGCGCTACGGCAATCTCATCCACCCCTCCCGTCGGCCGAACGATATCGCCGGACCGGGCCAATTGGCCCGCCATGACTGTAGCGCACCCCACAGCCGGGCCTTTAGTTGCCGGCTACTCCGGTCACAATCGCTGCACCAACTCCCTTACCCTCAATCGCAGCCTTCAGAGCGTAGCCGCTGATTCCGAGGTTAACCGGATCTTGGGCCGTCCGCACGATCTGGCTTATGTAGGTCAGTAACTTGGTTCCTTCGACCGACGAGGCATTGGAGACGTAGATCACGTCCTTATTTCGCATCTGGAATTTTGAGGCCAGGAAGTAGCCCGCGGGGTCTCGCAGGTCGAGCTGGTAGATGACGGGAATGACTGGTCCGTCGTACCCGGCGACATCAATGCCTAGCTCCCGTGCAACTTCGTGCGTCTCGCCACGATAGATGAACACGGCGGCCGGGTTCGCCTGAAGATCACTCAATCCGGTCGCCTTCGCGATCGCTTCCGACAGCGACACGCGCCAGGCATCGAACGCAAACTGGCCCTGCCGTCCCGCCGCACCGAATGCCAGGAAGGTCCGCGGTTCGCGATAGACATAAATTGTATCCAGCGGCCGCACGTAGATGTTGTTCGCGGGTTCGTCGACCAGCGCGCCGAAGGGGACCAAGGCGCGCTTGCCCTGGCGCTCGAGCACGACCCAGGTTTCATTGCCCTGGCCGAGCAATCCTCCGGCTCGTCCGATTGCATCGAGCAAGCGCTCGCCGCTTTGAAGCACGGGGAAGCGACCGGAGGCGCGCACGTCGCCCAGAACGGTGTAAGCGGACGCCCGCTGATCCAGGATCGTCACGACCACATTCGGCTCGAGCGCCCGATTCTTCAGCGCCGCGACAATCGATTGCTGCACCTGCGCAACTGTGTGGCCCTTGGCAGGAATGATCCCGGCCGACGGCACGGTGATGTTGCCATCGATTCCAACGGCCTGGGGCGGAACGGTGATCACATTGCTGGGCCGGATTCCGGTGTCACCGGGGACGAAGAGACCGGCGCCGGTATCGAAAATCGTGACGCCCACAATATCGCCCACGCCGATCACAACGGTCTGGGGCCCGCGCCGATCGCTGAATGTACCGACGAGTCGCGGCTCATGCGCGGCCAGCACGTTGATCGAATCCGGCCTCAGCTTGACGAGGGCATAAGGCAGCTCGGTTTCCGTCCCCTTTGTAATATCCCAGCTCTCCGGGCCGGATACCGGCGTAATCCCGCAGCCGCTCAAAATGGCCCCGGCTACCGCTACCACCAGACCCAGCGGAAACCGCTTGCTGAAAATCATTCCGTCCCCCAAATGTCGCCATCTCCTTAACACGATGTTTCGAGGGGGTTAGATACCCAACGCACTGAAACTCCGCGTTTACGGCCGAGGTGTCGCAGCAAAACCACACCCGGCAACACTCAAAACACTCGCCCCTGCGCCTAAGGCAGGAGTGCCCACTGGCCGGGCAAGATCCTTCGGGGATCCCCTGCGCTTCTGCGGCCAAGACCATGCCCAGAGCGGGATTGTTGTCTGCCGGCTGATTCTCGCCGCGCCGCGCAAGACAAGAGTGGCGCGCCATTCGCTTCATGAAAACTATTCGGCACTTGGTCTAATGAGGCGTTAACGGAAACGGAAAATTGCGAATCACTTCACATTTAATCGTGCCGTTTCTGATTTATTCTCGACACACGAGCGCCGCCTCCGGTAAATCACTGGGCACATTTTGGCCGGGCAGGAAGTTGAGAATGCGATCCAACCGGCAATGGACCCGTGAATGGGCTCCAGGCTTGATAGCTGTCACCGCACTCGGTTTTTTGCCTGTCCTGCAGCTTGTGTTCGCCGCGGCCGCCTCCGCCGCCGCATTGCCGGAAGCCATGGACGCATCACAGCAGTGCCCGACCGTGCCGGCAGGTAGGCGGGAGAGCTCCCGGTTACCACCGAACCAAAGCATGGAGGCCGGCGTCTCGTTTGCGACGGCCTGGAGCGAGCTGGCCACAGGCGGTTGGTACGGACGCCAAGCCATGGATGACTGCCGCATCAGGCCGGACGGAGTTCGCACCTGGCACGGCAAGGCCGCCGTGCGCGTCGAGGTACAGCCCAACGATGACCCGCTCGATCTGCACGCGAACAGCGAGCGGGCCGAGATGCTGGTGATGCAGGATGCATCCGGACGGGAGATCCGGGAAAGCCCGGCCAGCGGCGCGCAATATTATGCGACGAGTTATTTGCTTCCCCTGACCTGGCGCGGACAGCAGCTGCCGTGGTCTGCATTTGCGCCTATCGACTGCTCGCTCGCCCCCCGGACCGTCTGCAACAGTTGGTCCTACGTCTGGCAGTTCTACGGTTGGGGCGGCCTTACTGCTGCGCAGCGGACGCCGAATGGCCCGCAGCAATATACCTTCAATGATACGCCCCTGCGCGATGGGGGCCTGATCACCTTGGGCAAGTGGACCGACTTCGTTTTCCTGGTCGACTGGAGTACCGGCGCCTACACCGTATGGCGCCGCGATGAAGGCCAGAGCAAGTTCCACGAGGCGCTGACCGGCCGCTCGCCGGTACCGCGGGTGCGCTCAATCTATGTCAAGCAAGGACTTTATCGAGGCGGGAATACAGGCGGCCGGACTGATGTTCTCTGGATTGGCCCAACGGCGCGAGGATCGAGCTTCGCCTCTGTCGAACAGCAGGCGTTTGGAACCACAAATGGCGTCGAGTGACGAACAGAGCCTATTTAATGGATTTAATCCTTCCATGGCGAGGAATGTGAGCGGTGGTTAAGGTCAGTATTGTCATCAAAACACTTAATGAGGAAGCGAATATCAGCCGAGCGATCGAAAGCGCTCTCGCGGCGGTGGCGCCCTATCACGGCGAGGTCATCATCGCCGACAGCGTGTCGACCGACGGCACGGTCGGAATCGCGAAGGCGTTTCCCACCTCGATCGTGCAGCTTCGGCATGAAGGCGAGCGGTGTTGTGGCATCGGCCCGCAACTCGGCTACCAGCATAGCCTGGGCGAATATGTCTACATTCTCGACGGCGACATGGAGCTCAAGGCCGATTTTCTGAAGAAGGCAGTCGCGATTCTGGACAGTGAGCCGGACGTCGCCGGCGTTGGCGGCCACATCCACGAGATGCGAGTGGACAATCTGGAAGTGAAAGGGCGGGTGAAGCGCCATAGCCGTGCGCGCGCCAAGAACATGCGCGATGTCGAGTGCCTGAACGGCGGCGGCCTTTACCGCCGCGCGGCGATCACCGCGGTCGGATACCTGTCGGACCGGAACCTCTACGCATTCGAGGAGTACGATCTCGGCGCGCGGCTGCGGAGCAAAGGATGGCGCCTGATGCTTCTCAAGGATAAGGCGGTCGACCATTTCAGCTACGAACTGGGCACGTGGCCGCTGCTGTGGCACCGGCTGCGCTCTGGTCGTTTTCTCAGCTCGGGCCAGCTGTTTCGTGCCGCCGTCGAGGGCCATTATGCTAGACAGGTCCTGCGTGAAGTCCGCACCGTTCCGATCGATCTCGGTATCTGGCTCTATTGGGCTTGCCTGCTTGTCGCGAGCTATGAGCTTGGCGCCCGCATCGTCATTCCGCTCGGCGTTGCAGTTCCCCTGCTCCTGATGACGGTCAGAACCGGCTCTTTGAAACTGGCACTGTTCAGCGTGCTGACCTGGCACATTTCGGCGGTTGGGTTCGTGCTCGGCTTCTTCAAACGCCGCAGGCAGCCGGCTGCAGCGGTCGAAAGCACGATCATCCAGCACGCCCCGGCCCACCGTTCCGTCGAAGTCGTGAACTGACGGCGCGCTCCCAAGCTGGGGGAAGCTCGGAAGCTCGCAATTGCTAAATCGTGTCTGAAGTTTTCGGAAAATCTTAGCCGACAGTTGAGTGCTTCAGAAACGACCAGTCACGATTCCAGAACAGCGAATCGCGGCCTTGGAGGCGGTTTTTGGGTCATCCGAAAGCAGGACCCGAACGGAAGATGTCCCGCACATTGGCTAAGCACGTTTCAGTGCGGCCTGGTTTCGGTCATCGCAGGTCTTTTTCTGGATCCTCGAACGTTGTCCCCGTCCGAGAGCATCGTTGCGGAAGCGCACTATTCCATCTGCAATGCAGATGTAACAGCGTTCGCCGCACAGGTATCCGTTAGCTAACGATGTTAAAAATCCATCTGCAACGATGACGATCAGCTGGATCGGCTCACGCGCAACTGCAGCTTGTACACATCAATATTTCTTGACTGCCGTTTGTTTTGCGGTCGAGGCATGACAATATCCAAACAAGTAAACGATTAAACGGTTGAACAATACCTGTGAACCGCTTATGTATTTGCCAGCAGCGAATCTCGGGTGATGTGAAGCGAGATGAGCCACGACCTGAGCGATATGAAGAGCTACAATCTTAAATCAATGTCCGTGGATCAGCTCTGGGACCTCCACGAGCGGCTGGTCGCCGAACTAGGCCGGAAGATCGCGGCAGAGAAGGCAATGCTTGAGGATCGCCTCAGCCAGCTCGCTTCGGTCAAGCGCCATTCGACTGCCTCCCACCAGATCAGTTCGGCTGCCGCCCAATTGCCTCACAAGGAAGCAAAGCGGGCTTATCCCAAGGTTCTGCCGAAGTATCGCAATCCACGAAACCCGGAAGAGACCTGGGCCGGACGGGGCAAGCAGCCTCGATGGCTGGTCGCCCAACTTCGCTCCGGTCGAAAGCTCGAAGATTTCCGTATCAAGGGCGCATAGTGCCGGGGTGCGGCACTAGCGAACACAGCTGGTGCACCGGACAAGGGGTGCCTGAGTTACTGTCGCTGGACTGCTGTCCCTAATTGGTCGACCCCGCATATTCGCGAAAGGTTCGAGCCTTTCGCGGGTTGTTGTTGCGCGGCATGCTCGGTGGCTATCCGCAATTTGGACCGTGAGCGCGCCAACAAGACGGCCCCATTACCGATTTCAAAATCCGTTTCGTCGGTGCTTTCGCACACGATCGCATTCACTTCAGGAAAGAGCCAGTTCGAGCCTTGAGCGAGAAGCCGCACCGGAATGCGCCTGGATCGAGCGCACCTGGCTTGTCAGTTTCATGCACGATTCATTTTCGAAATTTCGGCCCGGAGCAGAAAACCCACAGCTCCTCTGACCCGACTTGTCCCAGGAGATTGGATCCCGAGATTGGTGCCGGTTGAAGGGACTTGAACCCCCGACCTCCGCCATACGATGGCGGCGCTCTACCCTGAGCTAAACCGGCGAATGCGCGCGATTATATGGCAATTGCGTCTGCAAGTTAAGTCACAAATCCACGGCGGACGATATTGCGCTGATTAAAGATCGCGCGGCCGAAGTAAATGGCAGCTGAGACAATTGCGGCTACCCGACTCCATTAAACCGACGTCCATTCCATCGCGAGGTTTTCCGAAAACGTCGGGACAACAGCTTCTAGGCTGCGGAAATCTGCAGCATGGTGTCGCCGACGGTGGGAGGACGCGGCTCGAAAGCGGTGCTGCTGCACCACTGCTCAATCAGATCATTCAGCCTCTCTCGTTCGCGCGCTGAGCTGAACGTATGGTCTGCGTCTTCGAAGAACTCGAGTTGCAGCAGGTCACCAAACGGCACGGTTCGATAGGCCTTCACAAATTGCTCGCGATAGGTTTGCCGGGGAGCATCGTGCCGGCCTGTACAAATGACCAGAAGCCGCAAGCCGGCATCAACGGCTGCCTTGTATGCCCTCCCAAGCGATGCCTGCACGTCCGGCTGCTCGAAGCTCAGATGCTGCGGCTCGGCTTGCGCGCGCAATGCCTGCGAGATCCGCTCACCCAGCCGCCGCACGATCTTGCTGCGCCGGAAGCTGAAGCGCTTCCAACGCCTGAACTGCAGCAGGCGTCGGGAGATGTAGTGGACGAAGTACTGCACGGTCGCCGGAATGTAGGGGTCGATGAGCACGGTGCCGATCACCCGTGGATCGGAGTGCGCGTACAGGATCGAGTGGTCTGCTCCGGAGCAAAGTCCGATGAGGATCACGCGCCGCGCGTGGAATTTGGATTCAAGCAGGCTGAGCGCGGTGCCGATATCAGCGAGATTGGACTTGAGCAGCGATTGCCCGGAGGCATGTTTCGCACTGTCGCCGATGCCGGAAAAATCGAATCGCAGCACGGTATGTCCGGACTGCGCCAGTCTGCGGGACATCGCTACGTACATGCGATGATGCCCGACACGATGCACGGTCCCTGTATTCAGGATAACGATCGCGGGTCGAGCCTTATCGCGCGCCTGAGCAGGCTCGGTGACGATTCCGATCAAGGATCCGCGCGAGCCGAATTGGACAGTGCGCTCGACAACTTTTTTCGTCATCGAAGCCACTCTTGGATTTGTTCGTAGGCCTGTATGGGCAGAATGCCGCTCTCAATCTCGATGTCCTGCCAAGGCAGAACCGTTTCAACGGTCACAATTTGAGTGGCCTGCAACCGGGTGCAATTGGCCGGCGGCGGCTGCGAGAAGATCGTCAAGGTTGAAGGCGCAGTCGCTTGTCCCGAGCAAAGGTCGATCGCACGAAGGCCTTCGACAAAAGCAGATGAAACCACACGCCCCCGAATTTCCGCACTCGTCTCGTGGCCTTGAACCGGCGCGAAGAATCGATCCCCCATTCTATGCTGGACGGCCGCGGGCTCAAGTTCGGCCAAATAGTTCTCCCCGTTGACGATGGGATCCCAGAGAATGAGCCGATCGATATCTCCGGCCAAAGCGGGAGCAACCTCGGCAGCCAACGAGGCTCCCAGCCGCAATCCCAGCACCACCACACGAGGTGCGCTGCTCATCGCTTTGAGCTCTCCGATAGCGGTCGCGATGTCCTGCTTCCAGCCGTCGAGATCGGCATCGGTTGTCTCGCCTCCCGAATCGCCTTCGCCAAAATAGTCGAAGCGCAGCGTATCGAATCCTGCGGCACATAGTCGCTGCGCCAGCACGCGCAGAGCGTGGTGCGCGTTGACGTATTCCGCTCCCCACGAGTTGCACAGCAGGACCGCACGAGCGACCTTCGCGCGACGCTGGGCCGGCTCGTAGACGCCGAACAGGCGGCGCTCGGCTGATCCGAAGAACAATGGCAACATCGCAGCGCGCGACTCCTATAGCTACCGACCAGCAAGGTCTTCAGCAATTTGCCTCAGATTTTGGAAGTACAACCTCCGCGGGTCAAGGCGCTTGCCGGTACGCTTTTCCAACAGACGTGCCAGCCTTACTGCAAGGAGCGAGTGACCGCCCAATTCGAAGAAATTATCCCGCGCGCTGATAGTCTGGAGCTTGAGCAGCTCTCGCCAGATCTGGGCAAGGGTCGACTCCATCCCCTCCGCTGGCTGCTCGAATGCGTCGGTGATCTCGGTTTCCCGCAGGAAGGGATCCGGGAGCGCCTTGCGGTCGATCTTGCCATTAGGCGTCAACGGGATATCGTCCACCGCGACGATCAGTGCAGGGACCATGTATTCCGGCAGCGCTTCCCTCAGATAGGACCGGAGCTCGCTGCCGATCACGCCCGTATCGGAAACTACGTAGGCAACCAGACGCACGTCTCCGCCGGTCAGAGGGTAAGCCACCACGACGGCCTGGGCTACCAGAGGGTGCTTCCGCAGCAGAGCTTCGATCTCGCCGGCTTCGATTCGATGGCCACGAATCTTGACCTGGTTGTCGATGCGCCCGAGATGGTAAAGGCGGCCGTCGATCCCCCATTTGCCGAGGTCGCCCGTTTTGTAGAGACGCTTGCCCTTGCCCGCGAAGCGGTCGGACACGAAGCGATCTGCCGTCAATTCGGGGCGCGCGTGGTATCCTCGCGCGAGGCCATCCCCACCGATCAGGATCTCGCCGGGAATTCCGATGGGCGTCAATTCACCGTTCCGGTCGGTGATGTAGATCCTTGTGTTGGCAATCGGCGTTCCGATCGAGATGTCGGCATCACCGGCTTCGACGCGCGCCGCCGTGGACCAGATCGTGGTCTCAGTCGGGCCGTACAGATTCCAGAGTTCAGCCACGCGGCCGAGGAGCGCACCGGCGAGATCCTTCGAAAGCGCCTCGCCGCCACAAAATGCGCGGAGCGATGGTGCGCCTTCCCAGCCGCTGTCGAGCAGCATGCGCCATGTCGCCGGAGTCGCCTGGAGCACCGTCGCTTGGCTGTCGGAGATCAATTGCTTCAGCGCCTCGGCGCTCCCTGCCGTTTCCTTCGCAGCCAGCTCGACCCGCGCGCCGACGCTCAATGGCAGATAAAGCTCCAGGCCCGCGATATCGAACGCGATTGTCGTCACCGCCAGCAGCACGTCATCGCGGGCGAGGCCTGGATGGTGCGCCATCGAGGCCAGGAAATTGGACAGTGCGCCATGCTCGATCACGACCCCTTTCGGCTGCCCGGTCGAGCCTGACGTGTAAATCACATAGGCGACATCGGAAGGAACGACGCAAGCAGCCAGTCGCTCCCGATCCGTTGCAGCGGCAGCGGTCTTGAGCCGGGCAGAATCCAGTACCGCGACTGCCGCGGGCACATCGAAGCGCGGCATCGTTCCGGCGTCGGTCACGAGCGCGCCGACGCCGCTGTCCTCCAGCATGTACTGCAGGCGCTTGACCGGAAAGACGGGATCGAGCGGGACGTAGTAGGCGCCGACCTTCTGGATCCCGAGCAGAATTGCCACTAGGTCGATCGACCGGTTCATGAGGATTGCGACTCCGGTGCCGCGGCCGACGCCCGCTTCACGCAGATTCTGTCCGATCGCGCGCGCGGCAGCATCCAGTTCGGCATAGCTGATCGTTCTGCCCTCGAAGGAGATCGCCGGCGCATCGGGCTGCCGTGCAACCTGTCGCTCGAACATGGCGATGAAGGGTGGCCGGTCCTTATCCGCGGTCCCAGTCGCATTCCATTCCTCCAGCAACAATTGGCGCTCGCGCGGCGGCAGTATTGGCGCCGTGTTGATGCTGTCGCCGGGATTCTCCAGGATGCTTTGCAATATCTGGAGATACTGGGCCGCAAAACGCCCGACGGTGGCGGGCTGAAACAGGTCCGTATTATATTCGATGGTCACGCCTGGCTTGAGTTGCGTGTCCACCGATATGCTCAGCTCGAACTGTGCCCCGCCCCTGTCGACGATGATCGGCTCCCACGTGAGCCCGTCAAAGGAGACGCCGTGGAATGGTACGTTCGGCATGTTGAACATGACCTGCAGCAGCGGCGCCCGGCGGTCGTCTCGCGGGTACTGCACCTCCTGAACCAATTTATCGAACGGCACGTCCTGATGCGTGTAGGCCTCCAGCGCCACGGATCGCACGCGCTGCAGCAACTGCTGAAAGCTTGGGTTGCCGGATAGGTCGATGCGAAGAGCGAGCAGGTTGACGAACGTGCCGACCATGTTCTCCACGTCGGCCTGGGTCCGGTTTGCGATCGGCACCCCGATCGCAAAGTCCTGCTGCCCGGTCAGACGATAGAGCTGCAACGCGAACGCTGCCAGCATCGTCATGAACAGCGTGGAGCCCTCTTTCCGGCTGAGCGCGTTCAATTCCGCCAGCAGGCCGGGCGAAAGCGGCGTCTCATGGATCGCGCCATTGTGGCTGCGCAGACGCGGCCGCGGCAGGTCGATCGGAAGCTCAAGCGCCGGCACATCCTTCAGCCGATCGATCCAGTATGCGAGCGCCGGCTGATTCCTGTCCTCGAGATAGCGGCGCTGCCAACGTGCATAGTCGCGATAATGCAGATGGAGCGGCTTGAGCGGCAGCGGCTCGCCCTTCCCGATCGCATTATACAGGGCGGCGAGCTCGCGCCCGATCACCGCCATCGACCATTGGTCGCCCGAAATATGGTGCAAGTTGAGCTGCAACAGGTGCTCGTCGTCAGCGGTGCGATAGAGACAGATGCGCAGCACAGGGCCGCGCTCCAGATCGAACGGAGTGCGTGCATCGACCTCGACCCTTTTCAGCGCCTCGACCGAGGCGCCCTCGCCGAGAGACCGCAAGTCGATGACGGCCAGCTCTTCCGCCTGCCACGGCACGGTTCTCTGCCGTACCTCGCCCGCTTCCTCGAAGAAGACGCTGCGCAGATTTTCGTGCCTGCGACGCAAGATGTCGAACGCCTGCGCCAGCGCCGACCGATCGAGCCGGCCGGTCAGGCGCAGAACACCGCTCATGTTGTAGGCTGCGTTCTGTGTGTCGAGGGTCTGGATCAGCCACATTCGCTGTTGCGAATATGACAGCACGGATTGGTCATCACGCGCGTCGTCTGCAGCGAGCCGCATGGCGCGGTCTGAGGCGTGGGCCTCGCCGATCAGCGGCAGAAGTGGGCCTGGCTCGGACGCGCCAAGCGCTTCCTGAACGCTTGCTCCCAGGCGCTCCAATGTGGAGCATTCGAAAAGCACGCGCAGCGGCAGTTCGATCTTAAAGTCACGGCGGATGCGCGCGGCAGCCTGAGTTGCCAGCAGCGAGTGACCTCCGAGATCGAAGAAGTCGTCATGGCGGCCGATGCGTTCGACTTGCAGCAGCTCCGACCAGATCGCGGCCAGCGCCAGTTCGATCGGCCCTTGCGGCGCCTCGTAGCTGTGAACGGCAAATGCCGTCGCCTGGTCGGGAGCGGGAAGCGCCTGGCGGTCGAGCTTGCCATTCGGCGTCAACGGTAGCGCCGGCATATGCACATAGGCTGACGGCACCATGTAGTCGGGCAGCGACAACGCCAGATGGGCGCGCAAGTCCGCAGCCGCAATTCCCTGCGCTCCCGTGTAGTAGGCGACGAGGC
Source organism: Bradyrhizobium sp. STM 3557 (assembly GCF_045571465.1). Lineage (NCBI taxonomy): Bacteria > Pseudomonadati > Pseudomonadota > Alphaproteobacteria > Hyphomicrobiales > Nitrobacteraceae > Bradyrhizobium > Bradyrhizobium sp. STM 3557. The sequence continues at coordinate 1,980,829 of NZ_CP120697.1, read as the reverse complement.
GCTTGCCGCCGGGAAGATCCTCACGCGCCAGCACGGCCGCCTCCTGCACTCCGTGATGGCTGGAGAGCCGCGCTTCGACCTCACCAAGCTCGACGCGAAACCCGCGGATTTTCACCTGATGATCATTGCGCCCCAGAAACGCGATAGTGCCGTCCGGCAGCCATCGCGCCAGGTCTCCGGTCCGGTACATGCGCGCATTCGGATGCCTCGCCGCCTCCGCAAATGGATCGCGCAGAAAACGTTCGGCCGTCAGGTCGGGCTGGTTGAGATAGCCGCGGGCGACGCCGGCCCCGCCGATATGGACCTCTCCCACGACGCCCACGGGCACCGGGTGGCCGGCTGCGTCGAGGATGTAGATCCGCGTGTTCGCAATCGGACGGCCGATCGGCACCGGACCTGAGAGCGAGCACTTGGCGCAGCGCTGCACGCTCGCCCACACTGTGGCTTCTGTTGGGCCATATTCGTTGTAGAGGGTAGCGCCTGGCGCCCAGCGCGCAACCTTTTCGACGAGGTCGGAGGTACATGGCTCGCCGCCGGTCACGACCTGCTTCAACTCGAAGGCCGCCTCGGATGACCCTCTCTCGCAGAGCGCATTCAGGAACGACGGCACCCCGAGAATGCTCGTGATCTTCCATCGTTCCAATAATCCGGCGGTTAATTCCGGCGCGAGGGCCGCTTCGGAGCTGCTTACGATGAGCGTGCCGCCCACGGCGAGCGCTCCAAAAATCGCAGCGACCGAACTGTCGAAGCTGATCGACGCAGCGAGCAGGACCCTGTCGTAGCCGCCGTAATATCGCAGACGTGCATTGGTCGATGCTTGCAGCGACCGATGTTCGACCATGACGCCCTTGGGCGCTCCCGTCGAACCCGACGTATAGATGAGGTAGGCGAGGTGAGAGGGCGTCAGTCCCAGGGCCCGCGGGTCCGGATTCTCGGAGGAATAGCCGTGCCAGGCCTCCGGACCCATGTCGAGCGTCAACACGGACGTTCCGGAGAGCGGCCGTCCCAGCCGCGGCAGAATGCTCTCCTGCGTCAGCAGCACGCGCGGCGCACTGTCGCGCAACATGAATTGCAGCCGCTCCGCCGGATAGGTCGGGTCCAGCGGAACATAGGCGCCACCAGCCTTCAGCGTTGCCAGAAGCGCGACCACCATCTCGGTGCTGCGCTCCACGGCAATCGCCACCCGGTCGTCCGGCTTCACGCCTTCGGCGATCAGCCGGTGCGCCAGGCGGTTCGCCCTCGCGTTCAGCTCCGCATAGGTGATCGCTGCATCCTCGAATGCCACCGCAAGCGCGTCCGGCGTCTTCGCCGCCTGCTCCTCGATCAACTCGTGAATGCACTGCCCCGTCGGATGCTCCGCTTCGGTCGCATTCCACTCGTACAGAATGCGCTGCCGCTCCGCCGCTTGAAGCACGACGGCATCGCGGGATGCGGTTTCGGGCTGCGCCATGCACTGGGCCAACATCTCGCAAAAGCGCTGATGATGCGCTTCGGCTTCCGACAGAGCGTACCGAGCAGAGTTTGCAACGATGTAGAAGTGCTTGGTGACGGCCTTGCTTCCTCCGTAATAGAGAAACTGGATGTTCTCTTCACGCCCATTCGGCAGCTGCCTGAGACGGACACCGAATTCGCCAAATCTGATGTCGTCGCCGATCGGGACATAATTCACCAGCGCAGCAAAGGCAGCTCTGTTGCGCCCCGAAAGGCCGAGATCGCGCCTGAGTTCTTCCCACCGATAGCGCTGATGCCGGTAGCCCTCGCGCATGATGCGCGCGAGCTTCCGCGAAAGGGCCTCGAAGCTCTCATTCGCATCGATCGAGACACGAACGGGAATGACATTCGTCGCGAGACCGACGGTGCGGCGCAGCTTCTCGCCGAGCCGATTCGAGACCTGCATACCCAGTGTCAGATCGGCCGCGCCCGTCATCCGATAGAGGTAGGTCGCGACGCCTGCCATCAGAACTGCCGCAGGATTCAGTCCGCGGAGTTGTGCAAAGTCCTCGACATCCAATTTGGACGTAATCGCACCTGCGATCCGATGGACGCTCGATCCGAGCGCAGCACTCCGCGTTGCCAGATCCCCGCCTTCCGGATGTCCCTCAAGAGCCTTCAGCCAATAAGCTCGGTCGCGTGCATGGTGCTCAGAGTTCGCGTAAGCCCGCTCGGCATCCAGCAGGGCGTCGTGAGAACAAAGATCGCTCGCAGTGGGCCCGCAACCCGTCGCCAGGCTCGCATAGAGTTCGGCGATCCGACGTACGAACAGGCCGGCGCCGAAGCTGTCACAGATGATGTGATGGCCGGCCAGGTAGCAGAAGCAGCAGTCTGGCTCGATGCGAAGCATCGCAATGCGAAACAGCTGCTCGCCCGTCAGATCAAAGGGGCGAGCCAGATCGGCCCGCATCCACGCCTCGGCTGCCGCGCGGGAATCAGCCTCGGCGCTGAGATCAATGAAGGGCAGCGGCCAATGCTCGTCGAGATCATAATACTGCCGAGGCCCGCTCTCGGTGTCGATGAAACGCAGATGCAGCGCGTCGGCGTCCTTGACAGCCAGACGCACAGCCTGCTCGAACACTCTCCGGTCTACCGCCCCGTCGATTTCGACGCATTGGCCGATATTGAACGCAGGATCATCTCGGTCGAGCATCTGCGCGAACCAGACGCTCGCCTGCGCCTCATTCAAAGAACGCAGATCGGTCGGCAAGATCTTCAAGAGACGGCAATCCATTGACTGAATAATTCAAATCGAGCATAGGGCACAGATCCTAATCGTATTTCAATCTCTTCAGCCTCCAAATTTAACGGTTAGGATAACGGAATTCACAATAGATCAAAGAACGCTGCGACTCCATAGCGCAGCCTTTCTGAGCCATTTGCGCGGAAAAGCCGGAGAACAGGCAGCCGCGTCACACTCCGGCGTATCGCGGTATTAATTAGGACGGAAGGACAGGTCTCACTTGGCGGCCGCCTCGAGCACAAACGTGATTAAATCCGCCACCGGAACTTGCTCCGCTGCGCTGCGCCGACGAGGAACCTAGCATGGCGGGCGTCAGGCGCGCGTTCTTTTGGGCGACGTTCGGCCGTTACGTGGCGATGGCCATTAACCTTACCGTCACGATCCTTGCTGTGCGCGTGGTTCCGCCGGCCAGTTTCGGCGTTGCAGTTCTGAGCGCAGCCGCTTACGCGATCGCGGAGGCGGTCCGCGAGATCGGCGGCGGCGCCTATCTGATCCAGGAGCGCGAACTCACTGCCGACAAGATCCGCTCGAGCATAACGGTCAGCCTGATCGTGTCTCTGGCTCTGGCAGCCCTGCTATTCCTCGGCGCGCGCGTCATTGCCCGGTTCTACGGAGTTCCCGAGATCGAGCACTACCTCCATGTCGCCGTGCTCGGATTCGCCCTGGGGCCATTCGTCTTTCCGGCCCTCGCGCTGATGAGTCGCGAGCTGGCGTTCGGCTACCAGGCGCTCACCACCATCTCGATGGCGCTCGCCGGCGGAATAGCCACGATCGGACTGGCGGCCGGCGGATTCAGCTACATGGCCTTCGCCTGGGCGAACGTCGCGGCGGCGCTGGTCGGCAGTGTTCTGTGCTTCCTGTTTCGGCCCGATCTTTCCATCTATCGCTGGTCGCTGCGCGAATGGCGCGGTGTCGTCCGCTTCGGCCTGTTCGACAGCGCCACGGCGCTGCTCGCTGCGCTCGGCGAGCACGCGCCCTACCTGCTGCTCGGACGATTCCTGAACACCGCGGGCGTTGGAATCGCGCAGCGCGCGCTTCTGCTGTCCACCTTCCCGGAGCGGGTGATCCTGGCCGGGGTCGGCGCCGTTGCGCTTCCGGCATTCGCGCGTCGCGTGCGGGAAGGCGGCGACACCCGAGCGGCTTACTTGCGTGCGATTGAGATGATCACGGCCGTGCAATGGCCCTGCCTGATGCTGCTGGCGACGCTGGCCACGCCCTTGGTGCTCTTTCTGCTGAGCCCAAGATGGGCCGAAGTGGCGCCGCTGCTGCGGATTCTCTGCCTTGCGATGGCGTTCTCGTTTCCCTGGGCCTTGCAATATCCGGTTCTTGTTGCGCTTGGAGCGGTGCGGCTGCTGCCCTGGCTGGTCGCAGCGCAGGCACTCGTGAACCTCCTCGCCGTGGGCCTGACAGCACCTTATGGGCTGCACGCGGTCGCGTGGGGCCTGGTCGTCACCTTGCCTCTGAATGCATTGGCGGCGGTGACGATTGCGCGTGCTTATCTGAAATTTTCGTGGCTGGAATTTCTGCATGCGCTTATCAAGAGCGCGTTCGTCACAGCGCTGGCCGGGCTGGGACCGGCAGCGATGCTGCTGTTGCAGGGCGGCCTAGACGGCATATCGCTGACCGGCGGCTTGATCGCAACCATCCTGGCCGGGCTTGGCTGGTTGCTCGGCCTCTATGTAACGCGGCACCCGCTTCGGGACGAGGCGCTCCGCATTCCATCGCTGGTCCAGCGCGCCTTGTCGAAAGGCCAGCAGCCGGCGTAAGCGCAGGCGCGCTCAGCGACGAGAAAAACGACACGGCCACAATTTTCAGTTGAATGTCCGCGAGCGCAGTTCCGGATCGGAAACCCTTTGCGCCTGAATCTGGATGAGCCCGGTCGCACGTCAATTTAATGGCGCTTTTCAAAAAAATTAATGCCGATTTCGAGCGTGATTAACCTTTCAACGCGGAACCGGCGCGGTTATTTGACTCCCGATTAGAGTTACTGGAAGATTAAATACCTTCAGGGGGGATTTGTAATGTTCACTCCACTGATTCACAGCCGTTTCCACGGCTGGAAAATCGGCACCGACGATATTTTCACGGGCCTCGACAACGCCTACAACGTGTTCGTCGGTGATACCAGCAGAGGCCTGTCGGACCACGCGATCGGCGGCAACGACAGCTACACCGCCGGCAGCAATGCAACCAATCTGTTTTTCGGTGATGCGGTCCTCGACCTCAGCGGCTTCGCCAGAGGCGGCGCTGACACCTTCAATTGGGTCAAGCACGGCACGTCGAATGCCGAGACAACCAACGTCTTCTGGGGCGATGCGGGCGGCAGCCTGACCGGGCACGCCGTCGGGGGCAACGACAGTTGCAGCGTTACCGGCGGCCACTCGACCACCACGTTTTATGGCGACGCCGGCGCCAACATGTCTGGCTATGCCCATGGCGGCAACGACAACTTCCATGCCATGACCGCCGTCGGCGGCGTCAACGTTTTCTACGGCGATGCCGGCGGAGACATGTCCGGTCAGGCCCATGGCGGCTCCGACACCTACAGCTGTCGCGTCGAGTTCAGCAGCCACACATTCTACGGCGATGCCGGCGGCAACATGTCCGGCAACGCGGTCGGCGGGAACGATTCCGCGACGGCAATCGGCGGTGACGGCACCTTCACCTTTTATGGCGACGCCGGCAACAGCATGACGGGTCATGCACACGGCGGCGACGACAGCTTCCAGACCACCGGCCAAGGCCAGACCTTCTACGGCGATGCCGGCGGCGATATGTCCGGACACGCGCAGGGCGGCAACGACACCTACAACACCGGAACGATCTCGCCCATTCTTCACGCCGCGACCTTCTATGGCGACGCCGGTGGTGACCTGCACGGCTATGCGCACGGGGGCGACGACACCTTCATCACCAGCGCGACCAGCACCAAGTTCTATGGCGATGCGGGCGGCAGCCTCTATGACCACGCCAGCGGCGGCAACGATGTCGTCAACGCCGGTATCTCGCAAGGCGTGACCACGCCGACCGTCGCCGTGTTTTACGGCGATGCCGCCGACAACCTGTTCGGTGGGTCCCATGGCGGCAATGATCAGTTCACGCTCAATGCCAAAGGATCCAGCATCGTCGAGGTCTATGGCGACGCCGGCGGCAACATCTCCGACCACGCGGTCGGTGGCAATGATACGTTGAACTATACTGTCTCCGGCGGCAGTCCGAGTTGCACCTTCTATGGAGACGCCGGCGGCGCCCTCTATGGATACGCCAAGGGCGGAAACGACGCCTGCGTGATCACCGCGCAATCACTGCAACCGCTCTCCGCCACCAACACGTTCTATGGCGATGCCGGCATCGAGATGACCGGACATACCCTTGGAGGCAACGATACCTTCGCGGGCGGCGCGAACGAGACAAACGTCGCTTATGGCGACACGTCAAACATGTCCGACGATGCACATGGCGGCAACGACGTGCTCGCCGGCGGCAACGACACCGCCGCTCAGGCCAAGGGCATCTACGACAACACGCTGGTGGGCGATGCCCAGATCATGGCGGATCACGCCCGTGGCGGGAATGACACGCTGATCAGCGGCACCGGTAATGACGACATGTGGGGCGACGCGCAGCTCATGCTCGGCGCCGCCAAGGGCGGCAACGACACCTTCGTGTTCAACTTCAACAATGGCCACGACAAGATCGAGGATTTCGGCCAGGGCCGCCCCGGCGAGGGATCGAATCTCGGCATCGATCACATCGATGTCAGCGCGCTTGGAATCCACGACTTCAGCCAGCTGAACATTTCCGCGTTTGATCCGACGACGCACGAAAGCACAATCACGTTCAGTCCCGGCAATGACGTGGTGGTGCACAGCCAGGTGGCGTTGACAGCGCATGATTTCCTGTTCGCTTGATCTGCCATCGACCTGCGCGGCGAGCGATTTGCTGCGCAGACGAACTATCAGGCACCCGGATCTCGGACGCGGAAGAAGGGCCCCTCGGCCGCTACGGCGGTCGTGGCTTGGTTCAGTGGCCGGGCATCCGTGATCGTCATCGTGAACGGAATACGGTTTCTACGCTTGAACACGGTCCTCTAAACGCATGGCGTTGCGAGGCATCAGCCTCGTCATGAGGCTCTTGCTGTGCTCTACTGAATTACCGATTTCCGTGCTCCCAAAAAGGACTGTTGACGTTCCTCCGCTTCGATGCTGCACTCGCGTCATTGCGGTGCACCCATGAACGACATCATCGAAAGCGTTCTGAAGAACTCGGATCGTGAGGTTGGCGCTGAGACCCGCGAGAGGGTGGCAGAATACCTGCATATGCTTGCCCAAGCCGGCAAGACGAGGCGGCAGCTGATCTGGTACGGCACCGCCTACGTCAAAGAACTCTTCGAACCTGACCGTCGCTATAGCGGCTGCTGACCGCGCATCTCTGGCACGATCGCCTGTACAAACAGGCCGGTAGGCGGCAGTCCTCGCGCATCCTGAGATCTCGATCGCGGTCAAACATCATCCGATCTCTCGAGCACAGAGCGGCTCCGTCCTCAATTCACCGCATGGCTCACCATCACCTCAATCAGCTTCGCGCCCGGACGACTGAAGGCATCCGACAGTTTCGGCTTCAGCGCGCGCGGATCGGTGATTCGGATGGCTTCCAGGCCGAGCGACCGCGCCATCCCCCCGAAATCGACCGGCGGGTCGGCAAAGTCCATGCCGATGTAGTTGTCGTCGCCATGGAACGAGAGCAGCCGCTGCTTGATGATGCGGTAGCCGCCATTGTTGACGATGACGATCGAGAGCGGCAGCTTGTGATGCGCCGCGGTCCACAGCGCCTGGATCGAATACATCGCGCTGCCGTCGCCGGAATAGCACACCACGGGACGATCCGGATTGGCAAGGCTGACCCCGACCGAGGCCGGCAGGCCCCAGCCGATGCCGCCCGAAGCCAGGCCGTGATAGCTGTAGCGATCGCGATAAGGCCTTAAGCCCGTCATGTGGCGCGACGAGGTCAGGCCTTCGTCGACCAGGATTGCATGGGCGGGCATGGCGTCCGCCACCTGCAACGCGAGATAGTCGGGATCGATCGGCGAGGTCTCACTCGCCTTCCCAATCTGCTCGGCCAACGTCTTGCGCCGCGCGGTCCAGTTCCTGGATGAGAGCTCGGCGATGCCCTGCTTGGACCGCGCAGCGAGCGCGGCGCCGCCGCTCTTCCGCAGCAATGGCGTCAATGCCCGCAGCGTTTCGCGCACGTCGGCCTTGAGCGCGATCTCGGCGGCGAAATTCTTCGCCAGGTCCCAATCGACCAGGCCGACCTGCACGATCGGCAAGCCATCGGGTAGCGGCTCGACCTCGCTGTGCACGGACATTCGCAAGGGATCGGCGCCGAGCACGATCAGAAGATCATACGGTGCGAGCAGATCCCTCACCTGCTTCTGCGATCGTGACAACGCGCCGATAAAGCACGGGCTCTCCGAGAGGAAATGCGCGCCATAGGGCGTGGACTGCTGATAGGCGGGACAGCCCAGCGCCTCGGCGAAGTGCGCGGCCTCCGCAAGCGCATCGCTCTTGACGATCTCGTCCCCGGCAATGATGACCGGCCGCTGCGCCCTGAGGATGCGCTGCGCCAGCGCTTGCAGCGCCTCGTCCGATGGCTTGACGCGCGCATCGATGCGGGTCGAATGGCCGAGTTCGATGCCCGCTTCGGCGTTGAGGATGTCGCCTGGCAGCGAGATGAACACGGGCCCCGTCGGCGGCGTGGTCGCGACCTTGGCCGCGCGGCGCACGATGCGGGGCAAATCTTCCAGGCGTGTCACCTCGACCGCCCATTTCACCAGCGGCTCGGCCATCCGCACCAGCGGGCCATAGAGCAGCGGCTCCATCAGGCCGTGGCCCTGCTCCTGCTGGCCGGCGGTGAGGATCATCGGCGTGCCGGTGAACTGCGCGTTATAGAGCGAGCCCATTGCATTGCCGAGACCGGGCGCGACATGGACGTTACAGGCGACCAGCCGGCCCGAGGCGCGGCTGTAGCCGTCGGCGATCGCCACCACCAGGCTCTCCTGCATCGCCATCACATAAGTGAGGTCCGGATGGTCCTTCAGCGCATGCATGATCGGCAGCTCGGTGGTGCCGGGATTGCCGAACAGATGGGTGATGCCCTCGTCCTTGAGCAGCGCCAGGAAAGCCGAGCGGCCGGTGATACGGTTTTTCATTGATGTCCTCCGGCCCGCGATCATTGCGCAGGCGTGCCGCAATCCTTGCCGATCACGGCAACGGCTTCAACGGACTGCGCTCATGGCTGCAATGCAAGTGGCTACAATCCAGCGCCGACCGCACGCCGCATCAGAACATGCCCTCACGGTCGCTGCGCTTCTTGCGCTGCGCGCGCTGCCAGACCACGCCGGGATAGCCCTTCAGCGGCACCAACGGCGCACCGGTATAGGCCCAGTCCGGCGCCTCCTCGATCGCGATGTGATAGAGCGGCTCCCGCCCGGTGCGCGAAGTAAACAGCGCACGCGGAATGTTGATCATGTGGGCCGAGCGGGCGCGCTCGTAAAACAGCGGCGAGCCGCAGATGCTGCAGAAGCTGCGCACCGTCTTGGTGGCGTCGTCCTCGTAGCGCGAGATCGCCTCTTCGCCTGATGTGATGCGGAAGCGTTTGCGCCAGCTCCCGACATAGGTCGCGTAGGCCGCGCCATGAGCCCGCCGGCTCCCGGCAGAATGATCATGCCACGCCCACCGCGCCGGCACATCGATCTCGAAGGCGACGCGGCCGCAGAGGCACTGGCCGGCGGCAATGCCGGCGGGAGCTAGTTTAGACATGAGGAAACGCTCTCTCCGTCATTGCGAGCGAAGCGACGTGCCCGCCATAGCCCCAAGGGTGACGGCGGAAGCAGTCCAGCGCCACGCGAAGATACTGGATTGCTTCGTCGCTTGCGCTCCTCGCAATGACGCCGTTGAAACGGCGTCACGCATCGGCCATCTCGTCATACGCGGGATAGTCCGTATAGCCCTTCTCTGCGCCGCCATAGAAGGTCGGCCGATGATAGGGCGTCAGCGGGAAGCCGTGCTGCAGGCGGCGCGGCAGGTCCGGGTTGGAGATGAAATAGCGGCCGAACGCCACCGCGTCGGCGTGCCCCTCCGCGATCGCCGCATTGGCGCTGTCGCCGACGAAGCCGCCGGCCGCGATCAGCACGCCGTTCCAGATCGGACGGAACAACACCATCGCGGAAGGCACGTTCTGCCAGTTGACGTCGGCGCGGCCGGCACCGGAAGAGCGCGGCTCCAGCAAATGCAGATAGGCAAGGCCGAGCGGATTGAGCGCCTCGACGGCACAGGTGTAGAGCGGCATCGGGTCCGGCTCGCCGGAGCCGTTGGCGATGCCGTAAGGCGACAGCCGCACGCCAACGCGGTCGGCACCGTAGACCTCGATCACGGCCTGCGTCACCTCCAGCAGAAAGCGAATGCGGTTCTCGATGGAGCCGCCGTAAGCGTCGGCGCGCTGGTTGCTGCGCGACTGCAGGAACTGCTCGATCAGATAACCGTTGGCGCCGTGCACCTCGACGCCGTCGAAGCCTGCGGCGAGCGCGTTGCGCGCCGCTTGCGCATACGCGGCGACGATGCCGGGGATCTCGTCGGTCGCGAGCGCGCGCGGCGTCTCATAGGACGCGAGCCTGCCGTCCGACGTCATTGCCTTCAGGTCGCCGCCGATCGCGATGGCGGACGGCGCCACGGGCAGCGCGCCGCCCGGCTGGAACGAGGAATGCGACACGCGCCCGACGTGCCAGAGCTGCAGGAAGATGATGCCGCCTTTGGCATGGACGGCGTCGGTGACGCGCTTCCAACCCGCGACCTGCGCTTCGCTGTAGATGCCCGGCACGTTCGGATTGCCGAAGCCGGTCGACAGCACCGGCGAAGCCTCTGCGATGATCAAGCCACCCGGCGTCGCACGCTGCGCATAATATTCGGCATTGAGCGCACGCGGAGCCAGCGTGCCCGGCTCGGCGCGCATCCGCGTCAAGGGCGCCATCACGACGCGGTGTGCAAGCTCGAACGGGCCGATCTTGAGCGGCGAAAACAACGCAGGAAGCATCTCTCCCCCAATACTTGTCGTGTGATCCAGGTGCGCTCATCTTGTTCGCAAACGGCCGGAGTGGCAATGTCCAGCACGTCTTCGGAAAGCATCGCCTCCATGCCGAAATCGAGCGCCCTTCCCTCCCTCAGCCTGCGCATTGACCTCGATTCCGGCGAGCGGATCGGACCGGGCAAGATCGCGCTGCTCGAGAACATCGACCGTCACGGCTCGATCTCGGCGGCAGGCCGCGCCATGGACATGTCATACAAGCGCGCCTGGGACCTCGTCGACGAGATCAACCGCATCTGCCGCCAGCCGGTGGTAGAACGGCAGACCGGCGGCAAGAATGGCGGCGGCGCCGCGTTGACGGCATTCGGCGAGGCGCTGGTCGAACGCTATAGACGGATCGAGCGCAATGCGGCGAGCGCCGTGAAGAAGGATCTCGCCGCGCTCCGCAGCGATATCGAGAAGCCGAAGAAGGGCGGGGGAAAGTAGTTCAACTTCGCTTGTGCTATATGAGCGAGCCGATCTGCCGCCGCACCAGAGGTGCATTTCCTCCCCCTTGTGGGAGAGGGCTAGGGAGGGGGGTAAGCCACGAGCACCGTGCGCTTGGTACCCCCTCCCCAACCCTCCCCCACAAGGGGGGAGGGAGCACATCGCCGCTGTGGCTTAGAAAAAACGACTCAGATCAAGCCGTCTTGATCCAGACCGCCTTGACGTTGAGATATTCCTCGACGTGCTGCTTGCCGGACTCGCGGCCGTAGCCCGACATCTTGTAGCCGCCGAACGGCACCGCCGGATCCATCGCCTGATAGCAGTTGACCCAGACCGAGCCGGCGCGCAGCGCCTTCGCGACCTGGTGCGCCTTGCTGACGTTGGTGGTCCACACGCCGGAGCCGAGACCGAACATGGTGGCGTTGGCGCGCTTGATCAGCTCGTCGGTGTCCTTGAAGGAGATCGCCGAGATGACGGGACCGAAAATCTCCTCCTGCGCGATGCGCATGGAGTCCTCGACATTGGCGAACACCGTGGGCTGCACGAAATAGCCTTTGGCGAGCGCACCCTCAGTGAGCTTGCCGCCGCCGGCCACCGCGCGCGCCCCCTCCTTCTGGCCGATCGACAGATAATCGCTGACGCGATCATATTGCTGCTGCGACACCAGCGGGCCGACTTGCGTGTTCGGATCGAGGCCGTTGCCGACCTTGAGCGACTTGCCATACTCGGCGACGCGGTGGACGAACTCGTCATAGATCTTGCTCTCGACGAACAGGCGCGTGCCGGCGCTGCAGATCTGGCCTGAGTTGGCGAACACCGCCATCGCGGCGCCGGGGACTGCGGCATCGAGATCGGCATCGGCGAACACGATGTCCGGCGACTTGCCGCCGAGCTCGAGCGAGACGCGCTTGAGGTTGCCGGCGGACGCGCGGATGATCGACTGCCCTGTGATGTGCGAGCCGGTGAAGGCGACCTTGTCGACATCGGGATGCGAGGCGAGCGCGGCGCCCGCGGTCTCTCCATAACCCGGCACCACGTTGACGACCCCTGCGGGAATGCCGGCTTCCAGGCACAATTCCGCCAGCCGCAGCGAGGTCAGCGGCGCTTCCTCCGCCGGCTTCAAGACCACGGTGCAGCCGGTCGCAATCGCCGGGCCGATCTTCCAGATTGTCGCCGTCAGCGGCCCGTTCCAGGGAATGATGGCGCCGACCACGCCGACCGGCTCCTTCAAGGTGTAGGAGAAGATCTCACCCGGCAGCGAATTCTCGATGGTCTCGCCGTGCAGTGCGACAGCCTGGCCGGCATAATAGCGCAACATGCCGAGTGCGCGGCCGCGATAGGCGCGGGTGCGGCTGAGCGGCGCACCCATGTCGACGGTATCGAGCGCGGACAGCTCGTCAAAGTGCTTCTCAACGAGATCGGCGAGCTTGAGCAGCAGCATCTGCCGCTCATAGGGCCTGGCCTTGCTCCAAGGACCTTCGAAGGCGCGGCGCGCTGCCGCAACGGCGCGGTTGATGTCCTCGGCATCACCCTCGGCGACGGTGGCGAGCAACTCGCCCGTGGCGGGATTGTGAGTCTCGAAGCGCTTGCCGGATGCCGCATCGACCCATTTGCCGTCGATCAGCATCTGCTTATAGGAACCGTCGGCATAAGGATGGCGCGTGAGCGGAATGGCCTCTGTCACAGCCATGATGTTTCTCCCTGAGATGTGCTGATATCTGACGCGATGGCGCGGCGGCCCGTTATGTCGGCAAACCTACAACGCGCAGGCGATGACGTAAAGCAAACGGGCCTCTGCACCGGCGAAGATCACCCATGCCGAGAGCGTGGATGGCGATCGGGCGCTGTGGCATAGTTGCGGGCAGCATCACGCGCGCAACTGCCGGGAGTATTCAACGTGGCCCACCCCGCTCTGTCCCCCGATCACACTGCCGTCATCACCGGCGGCGCCTCTGGCATCGGGCTCGCCGCTGCCAAACGCATCGCAAGCCTTGGCCTGAACGTCTGCATTGCCGATGTCGACGCCGCCAGATTGAAGGATGCCGCCACGGATTTGTCATCAGCCGCCAAGCGCGGCGCGGACGCGATCATGACGGAGATCGTCGACGTCAGCCGCCGCGACAGTGTCGAACAGTTGGAACAGGCGGTGCGCACGCGCTTCGGAGCGACCCACGTGCTGATGAACAATGCTGGCATTCAGCCCGGCAGCAGGATGTTCGGCTCCGAGCAGACCTGGCAACGTATCCTCGGCGTCAATTTGTGGGGCATCATCCACGGCTCGCAGGTATTCGCGCCGAACATGATTGCGCACGGCCGCCCTTCGCTGATCATCAACACCGGCTCCAAGCAGGGCATCACCACGCCGCCGGGCGATCCCGCCTACAACGTGTCCAAGGCAGCTGTGAAGGCGTTCACCGAGGCGCTGCAGCACGAGCTGCGCAATACGCCGGATTGCAAGGTCTCGGCGCATCTGTTCATCCCCGGCTTCGTCTTCACCGCGCTGACGGCCAATGGCCGCACCGAGAAGCCAGCCGCTGCCTGGACGCCGGAGCAGACCGTGGACTTCATGCTTGAGCGCGTCGCGGCCGGCGACTTCTACATCCTCTGCCCCGATAACGACGTGCCGCGCGCGCTCGACGAGCGGCGCATCCTGTGGGCGGCCGGCGACATCGTCGAGAACCGCCCGCCCCTGTCGCGCTGGCATCCCGATTATGCCGAGGCGTTCGCAGCATTCGTGAAGGGAGAGTAAGCTCCGTCATTGCGAGCGAAGCGAAGCAATCCAGAATCAGGAAGGGAGTCTGGATTGCTTCGTCGCCTGCGGCTCCTCGCAATGACGCGTGGAGAAAGCACGCCATTATCTCAACGCTGTCATTCCGGGGCGCCGGAAGAGCGAGCCCCGTATCATACTCACGATGGTGGGTATGGATTCCGGTTTCGTGGACTGCGTCGCGCCCGGAATGACGATCGAGAGAGGTGCAAACGTCAATTCGCCCGGATCATCACCTGTGCTGGCTGCGCCGCCAGCGCCTCGCCGAGCTCGCTCTGCTGCTCGCGCGGGATCGAGAAGCACACCGAAAATCCGTCGACGGTGCGAAAGGTCAGCATGCCCTGGGTCGGATCGGAGGATTGCTCGACCGCCCATGAGGCCAAGGGATAGGCGTAGCGCAAGGACGCGTCGCCATAGCGGACCTGCAGCGCCTTGTCGATCAGGCCGGGCAGCGTCATCGCCAGCGCGCCGACCTGGTTCAGCGACAGCTTCAAACTGGCCGACCGCCCGTCCGCATCGATGAAACCGAGCGAGACGGCGCCGCCATCATCGGCGATTTCGCAAGACGTCAGCGAGCGCGATTCGATCTTCATCGGCCTTCTCCGGGCGGCATCGTTATATCTACTGGACTATATCGTCGCGATGAGCCAAGTCCAGCTATGATGCGCCAGTCAAGCGATCATAACAGCAATGAAGGCCCGCGGGCGGCACCCAGACCTATTCCAGTTTGGAATGATCCAAAGTTGCGCGATCGCGCAACGAGCTACGCCCTCGAGCGGCGGCTTCGCCGGCTCAATCAGCTTCTCTGGGCTGCATCAGCGTGAACTTTGCGACCTCGACGCGCTGGAGGCGCCGTGGCGCGTCTCGCGGCATTCTGCGCTGCCAAACGCGGAAGCGCACATCACGGTATGCGAGGCCGTGAAGCAGGCATGAAGGAGGGATCCGCGCTTCATCGTCATTGCGAGCGAAGCGAAGCAATCCAGACTGCCCCCTTTGATGCAATCTGGATTGCTTGGTCGCTGCGCTCCTCGCAATGACGCGAGACCTATCCCGGCGCCTACAGCGTCTCCTGCTTGTGGCCGCATTCCTTGCAGGCGAACTTGACGCGGGTGGCGCCGCGCTCGGCCGAGAGCCGGTTCGGCGCGCCGCATTTGCCGCACACGGCGTCGATCCGCGTGTTGCCCTGCTTGATCGCGAGCGTCCGCTTTTCCATGGCTTCGCGAACCAGCCGCTCCGCCTCTTCCCGCATCGACTGTTTCGACATGTCCCCGGCCCAGCTGAATCGAATGCCGATCACCTCTTGCCATGATGACATGACGGTTTGACAGCAGGCGCAGCACAGGTGTGGTCTACACGATGCGCGCTGCCACCGGCAAGGCAGTGCGCGGCAGCTGTGAAGAATCGGAAGCAGAATGCAACCTGGCCGGTAGCTGGTTCTGCCTCAGGCGATGTTCCGCACAAGCTCGCATCGCGGCAACGGCCGAAGACCGCCTCTCATGCCCGCTCCGGTGCCGAAGCCAGCAACCGCCGCACCAGCGCGAGCGCGGTTTCGGTGGCCGGATCGGCCGAGGTCACCGGCACCGCCAGCACGATCAGGTCGAGCGGATCGTGCGACAGCACGATCACGTGCGTGGCGCTGTTCGCCGTCATCAGCGACACCATGCGCTCGACCGGGGGGTCGGTCGCGGGCAATCCCCATGGCGCGTCGGGCCGGCGCAGCACCCGCCGTGCCGAGAGGAAATCGCGCAAGAGCGGAGGATCGTAGGCGGCCAGCTCGCTCTCGCGATAGCGGCGCGCGCTCTCGAAGATCGGATGGCGCGCGAGTTCGCAGATGAACTCGTCCCGGGTGCGTGCCGGAGAGGCCGCGAGCGAGTTCAACACGCCCGGCTCCTGGGATTCGAACAGCGCGCGCAGCGCATCGGTCATCAGACCGATGGTGAGCACGCCTGCAACCGCAACGGCACAGAAGCGGATGAGCTGCGCGGCGTCGACATCGCCTGCCATGAACGCCGCGGCGAGGCCGAGCAGCGCCGAGCTGATCAGCCGGAGCGCCATCAGGATGAGCCCGTGGCGGCGCGTCTCGGCGCCGCCGCCGGCGATCAGCATCACGGTGACGGTGAGCAGCGCGCCCAGCGCGCCGAGCCGGACCGGAATGTGAGGAAACAGCGAGCGGAAGTCGGTCAGGATGAAGGGCAGCACCAGCAGCGCGCCGACCGCGAGGCGCGCGACGCTGCGGTTCTCCGAGGCCATCAGATCAGCACGATCGCGCGTCGCGAGCAGGACGGCGCAAACCGCGATGCCGGCTAGTTGAAACAGCGACAGCGCGATCGCGTAAACCTTGTCGAATTGCGGCAGGCCGGGCAGGCCGGCAAGCGCCAGCAGGACGCCGCCGACCAGCACGATCAGCTTGATCGCGCGCGGGGCGTGCCGGCGCAGCATGCCCTCGGTCACGATCAGGGCGCCGAGCGGAATCAGCGCGGCAGGAATGACGGAGAAGCGATCCAGCCCGGTGCTGCCGGTCCACCACGCGGCACCCCGCACCAGGAACAGGGACGCGATCACGCCCAGCGCCACCAGCAGGCGGAACGTCAGCGGGCTCTTCGGATCGCGCCGGTAGAACGTCATCATCGCGACGCAAAGCCCGATCGCGCCGCAGAGATTGACGATGGAATCGGCGGTCATGCCCGGCGTCATCGGTGCCCCACCGTGATCACCAAACCGAGCTCAGCGCGCATCGCGTGCCTCCCGCGCCTCTCGATGTGCCCTGGGTCGCAGCGTGCCGAAGGCGCGGCTGTCATCCAGCCAATGGATGAGCGGCAGCAGCAGTCGCTGCAGCGCCAGCACGGCAGAGGTGGCGAGCAGCGCCGGCAGCGAGCCGGATGGCACTTCGCGTAGCAGGTAGCGCCGCGCGCCGGCGAGATCGATGCGTCCGATCTGCAGCACATCGTCGCCTCTGACATAATCGAGCTCGCGCGCACAGAATTCGTTGTAGATCGCGCTGCGATGCTTCGGCGCGACCTCGAATGTCTTCTTGAGCGCATCGGAGCCGCCGGTATAGGCATCGGTGATGACGAACCTTGTCTCGTCGAAACCGGCCTCGGCGCCGACGCCGAACACCGCGCGATGCCGCGCCATGATGCCGCGCGCAAGCTGCAGATGGGCAAAGCTCTGGCGGCTGCCCGGCAGCGGCGACGGAAACACATCGGAGAAGGTGTCGCTGACCATGCCGACCACGGCCGGCACCTGCGTGACGTTGGATATCCATTTCGGCCGCAGGCCGTCGCGTGCGAACAGCACCAGCGCGGTGAGGCCATAGAGCACCCAGGACAGACCCTGCCCGCGCACATCAGGATCGACCATCACGAGGCCAAGATGCGTCACCGCGACCGGCTCGCCATCGAGCCCGACATCCATCACCGACAGCGCGTTGAAGGCGATCGGCTGGCCTGTCTCCTCGTCGCAAATCAGGGTGATGATTGCGCGCTTCAGCCGCTCGGGCTCGCCGGAAAAGACGCCGTAGGTCAGGCTCTCCGCCGGCAGCGTCTTGGCAGCGACCATCCGCAGTTGCGCAACCAGCGTGTCGAGTTCGTCGCGCGGCAGCGACAGGCCCGGTGATTCGATGATGCGGGTGAGCTGGCGCGTGCCGGTGCGCAGCCTGAGATCGATGGTGGGCTGCGACAGAGCCTTCAGCCAGAAGGCGACATAACCGCGCAGCCGCGCGAGGGCCGCGAAGCTCGATCTCCTCCGTACCGTCGGATCGTCGTTGTCGAGAGACGCCATCGCCTGCCCCTGATTGCGCGCGATCGTCGCCGCCCCGCCCTAAAGGACATTGAGCGTCACCCGGCACGATCATCACAGGGTAAACGATATCTTGCGCCGGGCCTTGCAAAGCAAGCGCGACAGCGGATGCGATACGCATCCGCTGTCGTTGTTCTGTCGGTCTCGACTGGCGAGCGAAATTACGCCGCCTTGGAGACTTCCATCAGCAGTCGCTCGGCCTTGGCATCCTCGATCCGGTTCACGAGCTTGCTGCTCTCGTGATTGTCGCGCACCGTCTTGGTCAGCGTGACGCAGGTCTGCACCAGCATGACGATGCCCATCGCGAGATAGCCCTTCATCCAGAGATCAATCGGCAGGAAGAACACGCCGACGGCAACCAGGAAAGCCGATGCGGCGAAGGACGCATAGGTGAAGGTGACCCAGGCACCGGTGTGAGCTTGGACATTCTGGTTCATGACAATCTCCTTTAAGGCTTGGATTGGGTTGATCGATGGTTCAGGTCAGGCGGCGGTGGTGCGGCTGGCCTTCAACCGGGCCAGCACGTCGTCTGCGGTGGTCTTGATCCGGGGGCCGAAGCCCTGTTCGGCGAGCCGTTCGGCAACGCTGAGCGGACCAGTCGCGGCATCGAGCTCCATGAGCGCCTCGTCCGCGGCCTGGGCCTCGATCTGGCGCTCGCGCAGCCGCTTCAAGGTCGCCTCCGCTTCCGGCAGCGTGCATTCGTAAGGACGCGCCGCCTCGATGCCGCCGCGCCGCAAGTTACGCACGGCCTCCGCGGCGCGCGCGATGCGCCGGCCGCGATCGAGCTCGCCGATCCGTGCTTCCGCGCCTGCAACATGCCGCTTCAATCGCGCGATCTCGGCGGCGAACAGCGCGCGCGCCGTCCTGGCGGCATCACGCTCGGCCTCGAGATTGGCGATCGCCTGCGCGGCCTCGCGGGCGAGATCCTCGCGTCCGGCGTCGAGCGCGGCACTGGCGCGGACCTCGACGTCGGTGATGCGGGCGCATGTCGCCTCGAGGCGCTTGCCCTCCTGCTGATCCTGCGCGATGGCCAGCGCCAGCGCGCGCTTGCTGCGCTCGACCGCGGCAGCGGCATCGCGCATCTGCTGGTCCAGGATCACGAGCGCCGTCCGATCCTGCAGCTCCTCCTCCGCCACGGCCACGGTGCCGCGAAAAAGGGTCAAAACGGTCTTGAACATTGTTGGCTCCCTGCTATGAGCATTGCTCATGCAAGGTTTGTAGCTCAGATTTGAGCGACGCTCAAGAGATATTTTGAGCAATGTTCAGGGGTATGGTTAACGATGTCCAAAACATTGGAGCGGCGCGCCAAGCAGCGCGAGGCGCTGATCGAGGCCGCAGAGCGGGCGATGGCCGCGCGGGGTCTGGCCGGGCTCAAGACGCGCGACCTTGCCCAGGAGATCGGCGTCGCCAACGGCGCCGTCTACAATCTTGTCGCCGACGTCGACGAACTCGTGCTCATGGTCGGCTCGCGCACGCTGGCGCGGCTCGATACGGCCCTCTCGGACGCCGAGGGTAATGGCCCGCCAGCGCCGGCCGAGACGCTGGTCCGCATCGCGATTGCCTATTGCGATTTCGCGGCTGCCAATCTCGAGCTGTGGCGCGCGCTGTTCGAGCACCGCATGGCGCCGGACAAGCCGCTGCCGGACTGGGCCATCAGCGACCAGATGCATCTGTTTCGTCATATCCATCAGCCGCTCGCGGTGCTGTTCCCACGGCAGCCGGCACAGGAGATCAGCGTGACCGCGCGCAGCCTGTTCTCGGCCGTGCATGGGATGGTGGCGCTCGGGCTGGAGCAGAAACTGATCGCGGTGCCGCTCAGCGCTTTGCGAAAGGAGATCGCGACCATGGTGCAGGCGATGGTCACGGGGCTGGTGGCGAACGCAAGCTCGGGCTGATAGCAGCCGGTGCCGCGGCGATTCTGGAATGAAGGCGTAAGCCCTCGCACGCCGGCCGGTCACCATCTGACTAAAATTTCGGCTCCGAAGCGATCTCGTCGCGCGCTAGGCTGCAAGCGGCGGCCGATCAGTTGCGCCGCCACATCTCTGTCATTCGTGCCGGAAACATCTCATGGCCCTTCTCATTCGCGGCGGCACGGTGGTGAATCATGATCATTCGCGCCGCGCCGACGTCCTGATCGACGGCGAGCGCATCGTCGCCATTGCGCCGGCGATCGATCCACCCTCCTCCGCCGACATCATCGATGCCGGCGGCGCCTACGTGCTGCCCGGCGGCATCGATCCGCACACCCATCTCGAAATGCCGTTCATGGGCACCGTCACCGCCGACGATTTCGAATCGGGCACCAAGGCCGCGCTCACTGGCGGCACGACGATGGTAGTCGATTTCTGCCTGCCTGACCCCGGGCAATCCATGCTCGCGGCGTATCAGGACTGGCGGCGCAAATCGGAACGGGCTGCCGCCGACTACGGCTTCCACATGGCGGTGACCTCGTGGTCGAAGCAGATATACGACGAGATGGAGACGGTGGTCAGGACCTACGGCATCAACACCTTCAAGCATTTCATGGCCTACAAGGGCGCGCTGATGGTGAACGACGACGAGCTCTACAACTCGTTCGCCCGCTGCGCCCAGCTTGGCGCGATGCCGCTGGTGCATGCCGAAAATGGCGACGTGATCGCGCGCATGCAGGAGGCCTTTCTTGAGCGCGGCGTCACCGGCCCGGAAGGACATGCGTTCTCGCGGCCGCCCGAGGTCGAAGGCGAGGCCACCAATCGCGCGATCATGATCGCCGACATGACCGGTGCGCCGCTCTACGTGGTGCATACGAGCTGCCGGCAATCGCTTGAGGCGATCGCGCGGGCACGCGCCGCCGGGCAGCGCGTCTATGGCGAGCCGTTGATCCAGCATCTGCTGCTCGACGCGGACGAATATCGGTCTGGTGACTGGGACCATGCGGCCCGTCGGGTGATGTCGCCACCGTTCCGCGACAAGGTGCATCAGGACAGCTTGTGGGCTGGCCTGCAGTCGGGTTCGCTGCAGGTGGTGGCGACCGATCACTGCGCCTTCACCACCGAGCAGAAGCGGCTCGGCCGCGACGACTTCCGCAGGATTCCGAACGGGACCGGCGGGCTCGAGGACCGCATGCCGCTGCTCTGGACCGCGGGCGTGACGACCGGCCGGCTGACGAAAGAGGAGTTCGTGGCGGTGACCTCGGCCAATATCGCACGCATCCTCAATATTTTCCCGCGCAAGGGAGCCGTTGCGGCGGGCTCGGACGCCGATCTCGTGGTGTGGGATCCCGCCGCCCGCAAGACCATCAGCGCGAGTCGTCAGTTCAGCCGCATCGACTACAACGTGTTCGAGGGCTTCACCTGCCAGGGCGGCCCGGCCGTGACGCTGTCGCGCGGTCGGATTGCGTGGGCCGATGGCGAGCTGCGCGCCGAGGCCGGCGACGGCCGCTATGTCGAGCGCCCGGCCTTCCCGCCCGTGCATGTTGCCAATTCGACCTGGAAGCAGCTCACCACGCCCGCGGCCGTGCAGCGCGGCGCCATCACGCCCTGAGCTATGTCGTCTGCAGACGGTTCAAAAGAGATCTCCGAGGTGTCATTGCGAGCGAAGCAATCCGGTAAGAAAATGAAGTCTGGATTGCTTCGTCGCTGTCGCTCCTCGCAATGACGACGCTTATAAGCTCCGGCGGCTGCCGGGCCATTCCTCTCAGAACAATGGGCATTTACAACCGAGCGTACGGCCAAATTTACCGGTCGGAAAGGCTTGCTGGCGTTCAATTGCGCCATGGCACAGATACGCATGGACGTTCGCGATTCGCACGGGCAGCCGCTGCCGGCGCTTTGTGACGAGTTTCTCGACCTCGGGCTCCCGGTCGATCATTCGCGCCTGGCGCAGAGCCTGCTACAGATGATCCGGAGCGAACGCGGCCAGTCCTTGGCCCATAGCGTCCACCTGATCCGCGATGGCGAGGAGATCGGGTCCTGGTCGGTCGAGCGTGAACGCGCCGACGCCGCGCGCGCGGGCAAACGCACGTCTCCCGTTGCCGCCTGAGCCGAGATAACGACGTCTCCTGCCGGTCGCGCCTCAGCCGCGGCGCGGATGGGCCTTCTGATGCCAGGCCCAGGCCGAGCGGATGATGTTCGGCAGGTCGGAATGTTGCGCCTTGAAACCAAGCTCGCGTTCGGCATGTGCGGGATCGGCGACCAGGATGGCCGGATCGCCGGCACGGCGCTCGCGCATCACCACCGGGACGGCCTCGCCGGTCTCGCGATGGATCGCATCGACGATCTCCTTGACCGAATAGCCGGTGCCGGTGCCGAGATTGTAGACCCCGCCGGGCTGCCCCTGCAACAGCCGGTCGAGCGCGGCGATATGGGCAACCGCGAGATCGTCGACGTGGATGTAGTCGCGCACCGCGGTCCCGTCAGGCGTGTCGTAATCGGCTCCGAAGATCGCGAAATCCCCGACATGGCCCTGCAGCGCCATCAGCGCGCGCGGGATCAAATGGGTTTCCGGCTCGCGCATCTCGCCGATCACCGCAGAGCTGTCTGCACCGCAGGCATTGAAGTAGCGCAATGCGATCGAGGCGAAACCATAGGCGGCGCGGTAGTCGGCCAGAATCTGCTCGATCATGTATTTGGAGCGGCCGTAAGGGTTGACGGTCGGCCCGGCCGCGCTCTCCGGAATCGGCTCACGCCCGGCATTGCCATAGACCGCGCCTGTGGATGAGAACACCAGCCGGTCGCAGCCGGCGGCGCGCATGCCCTGCAGCAGGCCGAGCGTGCCGGCGACATTGTTCAAGTAATAGGCCTGCGGGTCGGCGACGGATTCGCCGACCGCGCTCGATGCCGCGAAATGCATCACGGCCCGCACGTCATATTTCTGGATTGTCGTAGCGACCTTGATGCTGTCGGCGACGTCGCCGACCACCAGCGGTCCCCATTGCACGAAGCTGCGATGGCCTGTCGCCAGATTGTCGTAGCAGACCGGCAGGAATCCGGCATCAGCCACCGCCTTGCTGCAATGAGATCCGATATAGCCGGCGCCGCCGGCGATCAGAATCGCGCCCTTGCTTGCCATGAATGCGAAACGCCTCTCTTGAAATCACTGGACAGCCGGGCGCCCCGGCGAAATGCGCCGCACCATAGAGCATTGTCGGCCGCGATACAAAATGCCCCTCCGCACAGCGTTAATCGGCCTGGATCGAAGCATCCGATCGACAGGCGGGGCGGTTCCAGATTTTCTCAAAGTGCACGATGCGGCGGACGCGCCGCGGCCCAGCCGCTCCGGGTGCGGCTGGTCCATATCGCGAATTTGCCTTAGAGAATCATCATATCCCGATGTTCGTCGCGACCAGCCTTTCGCGCGGCATGGCCATGGAGAGACATTCTTGAGTCGAGAATCGAGCGTCGCCGCCGCTCCCCAAGCGCCTGCAGCGGCTCCAGCCGCGCCGCCTCACCCGCATGGCGCGCTGGCGCGGCTCGTGATCCCGCTGCTCGCCATCATCATCGCTCTCGGTTTCGTGGCACTGGCGACGCTGCGGTGGGATGCGTGGGTCGGCAATGCCGGGACACAGACCACCAACGATGCCTATGTGCGCGCCGAGATGGCAAGGCTTTCGAGCCGCGTCGCCGGCGAAGTGCTGAAGGTCGAGGTCACCGACTTCCAGCGCGTCAAGGCTGGCGATCTCCTGGTGCAGATCGATCCCGCTGACTACGAAGCACAGGTCGCACAGGCCGAAGCTGCGGTAGAGGCCGCACAGGCCACGCTCGACAATCTGAGCAACCAGATCGAGCTGCAATATGCCACGATCGCGCAGGCCCAGGCTTCGCAGGTGGCCGCGTCCGCGGCCGATGTCGAGGCACGCCAGGAACAGGAACGCCAGCAATCGCTCTCGCAGACCGAGGCCGGCACAAGGCAGAAGCTGGAGCAGGCGACCGCTGCCTACGCGAAAGCCGAGGCTGATCTGCGCGCCAGCCGCGCCGTGATCGCCGCGCAACAGCATCAGCTCGAGGTGTTGCAAGGCACGAAGAAGCAGCGAGCGGCGGAGATCGCCGGCGCCAAGGCGCAGCTCGCTGCGGCCAAGTTGAAGCTCGGTTATACCAAAATCCTGGCACCGTTTGACGGCGTCGTCAGCGAGCGCCAGGTGCAGCCCGGCGACTACGTCAACATCGGCAGCAATTTGATCGACGTGGTGCCGCTGCCGCACGTCTATGTGATCGCGAACTACAAGGAGACGCAGCTCACGCATGTGGTGCCGGGCCAGCCGGTCGAGATCACGGTTGACAGCTTCCCGGGACGGACGCTGCACGGCCACGTCGAGCGGATCGCGCCGGCCTCGGGCTCGCAATTCGCGCTGCTGCCGCCGGACAATGCCACCGGCAATTTCACCAAGGTCGTGCAGCGCATCCCGGTGCGCATCGCGTTCGACGACAACCAGCCCTTGCTCGAAAAGCTGCGCCCGGGCATGTCGGTCGTGACCCACATCCATATCGACGGCGATCGCGGCGATGGCAGAAAATGACGCGGCGAGCCGCGGGCCGGTCTCGCGCGGCGAGGTCGCGCGCTATCCGCTGTTCGCCGTCGGCGCGGTGCTGCTCGGCGCCTTCCTTGCCAATTTCGACAGCCGGCTGACCACCGTCGGCCTGCCCGACCTGCGCGGCGCCTTCTCGCTGACCTTCGACGAAGGCGCCTGGCTCTCCACCGCCGCAATCGGCTCGCAGATACTCATCGCGCCTGCTGTGGCCTGGCTCGCCACCGCGTTCGGGCTCCGCCGCGTGCTCGGCATCCCCAGCCTGATCTATGCCGCGGTGTCGCTGGTGATCCCCTTCGTCCACCATTTTCCGACCCTGATCGTGCTCAGCGTCCTGCATGGCATGCTGCTCGGCACCTTCGTGCCGGCGACGTTGATGATCATCCTGCGCAACCTGCCGATTCGCTGGTGGCTGCCTGCCATCGCGATCTATGCGATCCGCGTCGGCTTCGCGCTTGACAGCTCGACTTCGCTGGTCGGCCTCTATGTCGAGCATCTCGGCTGGCAATGGCTCTATTGGCAGGGCGTGGTGATCGCCCCGCTGATGGGACTCATGGTCTACCTCGGCACGCCTGCTGAAGAGGTGAATCACGAGTGCCTGAAGGACGCCGATTGGGGCGGCATGCTGCTGCTCGGCACCTCGATGGCAATGATCTATGCCGGGCTCGACCAGGGCAATCGGCTCGACTGGCTCAACTCCGGCACCGTGATCGCGCTGCTGTTCGGCGGTGCCTTGCTGTTCGTCTGCTTTCTGGTCAACGAGGCGCTGGCTCCGCAGCCATGGGCTCATTTCAAGATATTGTTCTCCCGCAATATCGGGCTCTCGCTCGCAATCCTGCTGCTCTACACGATGACCGGCCTGTCCAACGCATCGCTGGTGCCGAACTTCCTCGGCACCGTCACCCAGCTCCGGCCGGAGCAGAGCGGCGCGCTGCTGTTGGTCTGGGGCGCGCTGCCGATGTTCGTGCTGGTGCCGGCCTCGATTGTCCTGCTTCGCCACTTCGATTCGCGTCTCGCCATCGTGATCGGCTTCACGGCTTTCGCCACGGCAAATCTGCTGGGAACGCAACTGACGCACGACTGGGCACGCGAGGACTTTACACTCATCGTGGCGCTGCAGTCGGTCGGACAGGCCTTCCTGGTGCTGCCGATCATCATCACGTCGCTGGCCAATTCCGACCCGACCCGCGCCACGGCCTATGCCGCCTATATCCAGGTCATGCGGCTCGGCGGTGCCGAGATCGGCGTGGCGCTCATGGGCACCTGGCTTCGGGTGCGCGAGCAGGTCAACTCGGCCTATCTCGGCCCGCATGTGCAGAGCGGCGATCCCGACGTGATGAAGGTGCTGCAGGCGCTGATCAATCACTTCACGAGCTTTGGTGCCGGCTCGGCGCAAGGTCGCGCGATCGGCACCCTTGCCGCGGAGGTGCAGCGCGAGGCCAATGTGCTGGCCTATATCGACGCTTTCTGGCTGTGCTTCTACTTTGCGATCGCCGGGCTCGTGCTGACGGCGCTGCTGACCCGCGCACCGCAAGGGCCGCTGTCGCAGACGCCGCTCAATCTCGGTGCGATGTTCCGTGGTCTGCGGCCGCGGCCGCGCTGACCCCCGGGCCCTACGCCGGCCAAATTGACAGGATCGTTTGGCTGCGCAAGACACGCGCCGGCAGGCCTACCCCCCGCGGTTCCGCGACGTTGCGGACCTCGCCATCGGCCGGTATAGCAGCTCAGATGCACGGACGGACATGAACGACGCCTCGACCACAGCGGCCCCGCGGCCCCGCAAATTGCCTGCGCATCTCCGGCGGCTCGAGGCCGAGTCGATCGAGATCATGCGGGAGGTGGTCGCGGAGTTCAAAAAGCCTGTCATGCTGTACTCGATCGGCAAGGACTCCAGCGTCATGCTGCACCTGGCGCTGAAGGCGTTCCATCCGGCCCGGCTGCCGTTTCCTCTGCTGCACGTCGACACCACCTGGAAGTTTCGCGAGATGATCGCCTTCCGCGATGCGACGGCGCGCAGGCTCGGGCTCGACCTGATCGTGCATGTCAATCAGGACGGCGTTGCGCGCGGCGTCGATCCGATCAGGTCCGGCTCGTCGTTGCACACCCATGTGATGAAGACCGAGGCGTTGAAGCAGGCACTCGACCTGCATGGCTTCGATGCCGCCTTCGGCGGCGCGCGGCGTGATGAGGAGAAGAGCCGAGCAAAGGAGCGCATCTTTTCGTTCCGCTCCAAGGGGCATGTCTGGGATCCGCGCAATCAGCGGCCCGAGCTGTGGAACCTCTACAACACGCGGATCGCGCCGGGCGAATCCATCCGGGTGTTTCCACTATCGAACTGGACCGAGCTCGACATCTGGGACTACATCGCCTGCGAGGCCATCCCCGTGGTGCCGCTCTATTTCGCTGCCGAACGCCCGGTCATCAATCGCGACGGCACCTTGATCATGGTCGATGACGAGCGCCTGCCGCTCGCGCCGGGCGAACGGCCGCAGCTGCGCCGCGTGCGCTTCCGCACCCTTGGCTGCTATCCCTTGACAGGCGCGATCCTGTCCGACGCGACCAGCCTCGACGACATCCTGGCAGAGATGCGCGTCACACGCTTCTCGGAACGGCAGGGGCGGCTGATCGACAGCGACGAGAGCGCGTCGATGGAGAAGAAGAAGAAGGAGGGCTATTTCTGATGACCTCCTTGGCGCCGATGGATAAGGCTATTCGATCCAGGGACAGCCGCAAGGACCTGCTGCGCTTCCTGACCTGCGGCTCGGTCGACGACGGCAAGTCGACCCTGATCGGGCGCTTGCTGCACGATTCCAGGCTGCTCACCGAGGACCAGATGTCGACCCTGGCGCGGGACTCGGCGCGGCACGGCACCACCGAGGACGAGCTCGACTATGCGCTGCTGGTCGACGGGCTGGAAGCCGAGCGCGAGCAGGGCATCACGATCGACGTTGCCTATCGCTATTTCACCACCGCGCGGCGCAGCTTCATCGTCGCCGATACGCCGGGCCACGAGCAATATACGCGCAACATGGCGACGGGCGCCTCCAAGGCCGATCTCGCGGTGCTGCTGGTCGATGCCCGCAAAGGCATTCTGGTGCAGACGCGCCGCCACTCGCTGATCGCTGCGATGCTCGGGCTGAAGCACGTCGTGCTCGCGATCAACAAGATCGATCTGGTCGGTTTCGATCCATTGACCTATGAGCGGATCGTCGCCGACTACACGGCCTTTGCCGCCCCGCTTGGTTTCGCCTCCGTCGTCGCGATTCCCATCTCGGCGCGCCACGGCGATAACGTGACCCGGAGCTCGGCGAACACGCCCTGGTACAGCGGCCCTGCCCTGCTCGATCATCTGGAGACGGTCGATGTCACGAGTGACACGAGCGCGCGGCCGTTCCGCTTTCCAGTGCAATGGGTGAACCGGCCGAACCTCGATTTTCGCGGCTATGCCGGCACGGTTGCGTCGGGAGCGATCCGCATCGGCGATCCCATCGTGGTCGCCGGCTCCGGCCGCGCATCACGCGTTCGGCAGCTCGTGACCTTCGACGGACCGCTCGATGAGGCCCGTGCCGGCGATGCAGTGACCATCGTGCTCGAGGACGAGATCGACGTCGCGCGCGGCGATCTTATGGCTGCGCCGCAGGCGCGCCCCGAGGTTTCCGACCAGTTCGCCGCTCACGTCATCTGGATGAGCGAGCACGCGCTGATCCCCGGCCGCTCCTATCTGGCGCGCATCGGCACCCGGACCACGCCGATCACGGTCACCGCGATCAAGTATCGGATCGACGTCAACACGCGCGAGCACCTGGCGGCGACCACACTCGCGCTGAACGACATTGGGCTGTGCAATCTCGCGACCGACAGCCCGGTGGCGTTCGACTCCTACGAGGCCAACCGCAGCACCGGCTGCTTCATCATCATCGATCGCTACAGCAACGCCACCGTCGGCGCCGGCATGATCAGCTTCGGCCTGCGCCGCGGCACCAATGTGCATTGGCAGCCGCTTTTGATCGGCAAGACCGAGCGCGCCCTGCTGAAGCAGCAGCGGCCGGCGATCCTGTGGTTCACCGGGCTATCGGGCGCCGGCAAGTCCACCGTCGCCAATCTGGTCGAGCAGAAGCTCCATGCCGCCGGCGGCCATACCATGCTGCTCGACGGCGACAACCTGCGCCATGGCCTCAACCGCGATCTCGGCTTCACCGAGGCGGATCGGGTCGAGAACATCCGCCGCGTCGGCGAGGTCGCCAAGCTGATGACCGACGCCGGGCTGGTGGTGCTGTGCTCCTTCATCTCGCCCTACCGTGCCGAGCGCGAGGCGGTGCGCAGCCTGGTCCCATCAGGCGACTTCATCGAGATCTTCATCGACACCCCGATCGAGGAATGTGTGCGGCGCGACCCGAAAGGGCTCTACGCCAAGGCCAAGGCCGGCACGATCAAGAATTTCACCGGCTTCGATGCGCCCTACGAGGCACCGGAACATCCCGAGCTGCACGTGACGACGGTCGGCCGAACGGCCGAAGAGCTCGCCGACCTGATCATCGCGGAGCTGAGGCTGCGCGGCATCACGCGCTGATCGTCAGATAGGCGATCATCTTCGCAACCGACCGACACTGCGCGGCCGGACTGCATGTTGCTGTCCAGCGACACCAGGAACCGAAGGCATCATCGAACGAGATGACAGTTATCATATGATAGCTGCCAGCGCGGTCACGTGGTTTCGTGTAGGTCGAATCGCGCATCGCGCTTAGGCTGTCGCATGACAGTCACCGGCTTTTTCTAGTTTTTACGCTGTTGGATGGGTGACCCATCGCGATAAGGGGGGTTCAATATGAGCATACGAACGGTAACGGCGGCGGCCGTGGTGGGTCTCGTCACGGCTGCATCAGCGCCGGCGCAGGCGGCGGGAGATAACGACGCCGAGATCGCGCTGCTGAAGCAGCAGCTCAAGATCATGGAGCAGAAGCTCGACCGGCTGCAGAAGCAGTCCTCGGCCAACGCGGCCGCCGCGGCGAGCGCGAACGCCAAGGCAGAGACGGCGAAGGCCGAAGTCAAGACGGCGGTCATGAGCGCCAATGCAGCCTATCCGGTGAAGGGAACGGCGCCGATCTCAGGCGTGGTCGTGACCATGCCGAACAACCGGCCGACCATCTGCACCGCCGATGGCGAGAACTGCATCTCGCTGACCAGCCGCGTGCATTGGGACGTGGGCGGCTATGATTATCGGCCGAACAGCGCGGCCACCTCGCCACAGAAGCTCGACAGCGGCGAAAACCTCCGCCGCGCGCGCATTGGTGTGATTGGCAAGTTCTTCGGCGACTGGAATTACGCGCTCATCTACGATTTCGGCGGCTCCTCCGACGGCTTCGGCAGCACGGCGGCCGGATCGCTTCCGGGCGGCGGCACGTCGGGCGTCGAGAATGCCTATCTGAGCTACACCGGCTTCAAGCCGTTCGGCGGCAAGATGGCGATCGAGGGCGGCGTCATGGACCTCGCCTGGACGCTCGACGAGGCGACGAGCTCCAACGACCTCCCGTTCATGGAGCGCGCCTCGGTCGGGATCATTGCCCAGAATATCGCCGCCGGCGACTTCCGCTCGGCTTTCGGCTCGCGCTGGTGGAACGACCGGTTCTGGGCCGGTGCCTATGTCACGGGTCCGACCACCGGCCAGATTCACTCGGCTTCCAGCGTCACGCCCGCCGGCATGAGCGAGCAATATGGTGCGACGGCACGCGTGGCCGGCCAGATCGTGAACGGCCCGGACTATTCGGTCCATCTCGGCGCCGACGCGGAATGGCTGATCCAGCCGCCGCGCAATCTCGTCACGCAGGCACAGACGCTGACCTTGAGCGACCGTCCCGAGCTGCGGATCGATCCGACCGCGCTGATCTCGACCGGCGCGATCGCCAACGTCTCCGGCGCGCAGGTCTACGGCGTCGAGGCGGCCGCGACCTATGGCTCGTTCTTCGCCCAGGGCGAATATTACTGGTTCAACGTCGACCGCACCGCCAACACCGGCCTGCCACCAACCGGCGCGTCGAGCCTCAATTTCCAGGGCGGCTATGTCGAAGCGACCTACATCCTGACCGGAGAGAGCCGCAAGTACAACGCCGCGAATGCCGCCTATGGCGGCGTAACTCCGGCGCATCCGTTCTCGTGGCAGACGGGGGGCTGGGGAGCCTGGGAAATCGCCGGGCGTTTCAGCAGGATGGACCTGAATGATCAGCTCGCGACCGCTGCCGGCATCGCAGGCGGCAAGCAGAACATCTACACTGCAGGCCTGAACTGGTACGTCAACGGCAACGTGCGCTTCCTGTTCAACTACCTGCATGGCGATATCGCCAAGCAGGTCAGTTCCACCAACGCCGCCGATGCCGGTTCGCACTTCGATGCGTTCGCATTACGAACGCAGGTCGCGTTCTGATCTGAGCGCACCAGGACGGCATGACCTAAAGCCCGGCGCTCACGCCGGGCTTTAACTTTTGTGACGACTTGTATCAGTCGGCGAGTCCGGATTCCGCGGCCCGCTATGGCGTGCCCCTTCGGCAGAGCCCGACATCTGGCGTGAACAAGTCGTGCACCTGGCACCGCAAGCGATTCGGACCTGCTTCGTTCCGAGCGCGTTCCGGAAGTTAAGAGCCGCGCGCATCACGTGTCATTTTGAAGCATCTGATGTGCGCGACGGCTCGTGCTTGCCGCAGCTCAGCGATCGCCGATCGTCGTCGAAAATCTTAATTTTTGAAGCTCGTGCTGAGCGGCCGCATCGGGCTCCATTGGCCGGATCTGGTGTGCTGCTTCGGCGGAGCCCGACATCTGGCCGTGAACAAGTCACGTACCGAGCCTCTCTACCGATTCGGACATGCTTCGTTCCGACGGCGTTCCGAAGGTTAAGAACCAGCAGCAACGGCGTCGCATTTCGAGACAGCGGCGCTCATCATGCCTCCGGCAGTTCATCCAAAGGCCATTTCGGTCGCTGGATCTTCTTGTAGCGCAGCAGCGTGAGGTCGCGCGCCACCACGCCGGGCGCCTCGACCATGATGATCTGCTTCGCAATCGGCGCGAAGGCAGCGCGGAAATGCTGCGCCGATTTGACGCCGACCAGCTTGCGTGCGCGCGGATCGCAGCCGAGCTGGGTGAAGACATCGACCCCGAACGTCTGGCAGCGGAAGCTGGTGATCACGACCTCCACGCCGCCGCTTTCGATCAGCGCGCTGTCGCCGAGCTTGGCCGGCGTGCCGGCGAGTCCGGTCATCACCATGTTCTCTTTCAGCGCCTTGACCTCCCAGACCGCGTCGATGGGATCGCCGGACAGCAACCCGATCTTGCCGCCGATCCGCAGCGGCAGTTTCGCACCCACGCCGGCATCGAAGGCGATCCGCACTGCGATCGGGTCCCATAGCGGGCCGAGACAGGCATTGCCGATTCCGCGCTCCAAGAGCCGGCGCAGGATGTAGGTGGAATCGCCCGGCGCGCCGCCGCCGGGATTGTCGCTTGCATCGCCAAGCACGACGGTGCCATCGATCGAAAGCGCCTGGTCGATGGCTTCGTCGATTCCTGGCGTGGCCTCGGTCAGTTCGCCGCGCATCGCGATCAGCTCATCCGCCAGCTGTTGCGCCAGCGCCTTGGCGCGTGCGCCGTCGGGATCGACAGCCGCATCGCTGTAGACCAGCACCTTGGTGCCCATGTCAGGCGTGTCGCCCCAGGCAAAGCCGTGCACGATCGAGACCGAGACGATGCCGTCCTTGCCTTCCAGCGCGCTGACGCGGTCGACGAAGCTGCGCACCGGCTCGCGCGTGGTGTGCAGCGTGATGATCATGTTGCTGTCGACCAGCGCGTGGCGCAGCTTCAGCCGCTTCTCGGCGAGGTCTGTGCAGCGCGCGACCAGCTCTTGCCCGCGCTCGAGGATGTCGGTGTGCGGATATTCCTTCCAGCAGATCAACAGATCGGCGCCTTCGACCATTGCAGCGCTCATATGGCAGTGCGGATCGAGCGTGCCGCCGATCACGACGTCGGGCCCGACGATCTCGCGCACGCGCGTGATCAGCTCGCCCTCGCAATCATCATAGCCGTCGGCGATCATGGCGCCGTGTAAGCCGAGCAGCACCATGTCGACGGGCAGCGCGGCGCGCAAGTCGGCCAGGATCTGGTCGCGCATGGTCTCGAACGCGGCACGGGTGACGATGCCATTCGGCACCGCCGCGGCGACCAGCCCCTCGATCAAGGTCCAACCGCGTGAGGGACCGACCTGGCGCGCCGCCCAGAGCGGCCCGCCATGCATCTGCATCTTATCCGGGTGCTGGCCGGCGGGATAAAATGCACGCTCGTGGAAGGTCGCGATGCCGGTCGGCATCGGCGCGAAGGTGTTGGTCTCGGTGGCGAGAGCGGCGGAGAAGACACGCATGGAGGCTGAACCTGATTGGTCGCGGGGAAAGGCAGGCGCATATCGTCCCGGCCGACGATGCGGACCCACAGAGAAGCGGAGCGCATCGATGCGCGCAAGAGACCGATGCGAAGGGTAACCGCCGCGCTGCGCATAGGCGGACCGCACCGGACGCTCGGCTTCCCGATCAAGCCGATCGCGCGCCGAGGCATGGGCTCGCGTGCATTACCTCGATAGCGTCCACCGAGGCTGACGCCCGCGCTTGCTGCCGATCGCGTTCAGCAGCGCCGCGACGACGATCATCACCAGGATTCCAATCAGGCTGATTCCGATCTGCATCGCGAGCCGGTCCGAGATCTCGAGCAACGTCAGCTGGCTGGCAAGCGCCAGCAGGACTCCGAGACAATATATCGGGAGCGAATTCTCGCCGCAGCACCTCGCGCAGCGCATCACCGGCGTGGATAGTCCTCGCCAATCCCGAGGAATGAGCCGAGATGCCACCACTGCAAGCGCAAGGAAATGCAGCAGCCGCAACGGACCGAGATTCGATTTGTCCAGCGAGAAGAAGCCGTTCGCCAGTGATCGCGGGACCGGCGGCCTGATGTTCCAGCTCAGCGCAAGGACCAGCCCAAGGGCCAGACAGAGGACGGCGAGGACAAGCACCGGGCGCCACGCCACCCACGGCTGGATTTTGTCTCCCTGGATGACGCACCACGCGCCAAGGACGACCAGAAGCTGCCAAGCCAGCGGATTGAAATACCAGACGCTGTGCGGCCAGGCTGGAACGCTCCAGCCGAAGATTTGCACGAGCGTATAAAGCAACAAGGAAAGGCCAAGCGTCACGTTCGGCGCTCGCAGCAGCAGCCACAACAGCGGAGCGAACAACACATGGTAGATCACGAAAACCGGCAGGACATCGGTGTTGACCGGACGGTATTGCAGGATTGCAGCGTGCTCGAGCGCGGCGCCCGGCTGCTCCAGCAAAACCCGCGTATTGCTCTCGTCGGCCAGATGATCGGTGCCGGCGAGGTAGACGAGGACGGTGCACGCGACCGTCAGCAAGAGAAACGCGGCATAAATGTCCCATCCTCGCCGGAGCGACCGGCCGATCATGCCGCTCCAACCCTCGCGCTGCTGTGCCCTGCCATAAGCGAGCGCGCAGGTCACGCCCGAGATGAACATGAAGATCTCGGCGGCATCGCACAGGCCGTAGCTGCGCGGTGTCAGCCAGCTTCCGATGTTGTTGGGAACATGATCCAAGAAGATCCACCACAATGCGAGGCCGCGACAGATATCGAGGCGGAGGTCGCGGCCGGATCCCCCCAGCTCGGGCGGAGTTCCGCCGATCAATCGCTTCGCCGTTTGAGTTCTATCGTGCATTTGTCGACCTGTCTGGCGTGCGCGCATGCTCTCATCGGTATGGGGCGGACGAGACACTCGGGTGCTTCGGGACTCCCGCGTGCCGAGCGGATGTTCGACCAATCGACGCAGTTACTAGCCGCGGGCTAGCCGACGGTTGGAGGTTCTTTCCCCACCCCGTTGCTACCTAGATCATCCGGGTCGCAAGGCTCGCGGTCCACTGGAGGCACTTGCTGGATTCCGTCGCTGGCCGCCGATATCAAGAGCTGCTTGCGCATTTCGGCGAGGCGAGCACGGCAATACTCCCGGTAAAGCATGTCGATGATGATGGACATGATCGAACCCCTCGCTTGATCGTTGCCGGTAACGCCCGGCGCAACAGCTTTCGACCATTTCAACCGGCGACTCGACGGCGGCGCCGGTAATAGTTGTGTCCGACAAACCGAACGATGTGGCTGTCGAGGCACGATACGAATTCGGTATCGGAGGACAGCCGGATTTGCGTTGTAATCTGCCCGCAGATCGTTGAGTTCGATCAATCGCGAAGAACGTCATTAAGGTGCATTGGCGCTTGCACCTTGCCAGGAGTGTCTGAACTGGATTCGATGGCAGCAATTAGAGATAGAGCCATCATGTTCGTCTCTTCCTAAACGAGTTTTTTTCTCAAAATCATTATAATGCTGATTTGATGGCCACTACGTAAGCCAGTTCACATACGCATCAATCACAGGTGAATGAGACTATCAGGCCAAGGGTATAGCGTCTTGGACTCGTGCGCACGGCTCTAGAGAAAGCGGGTGCGCGAACTGCAAACTTGATTACCAGAAGTAGATTGTCGCTGCATTTTCATCACGAGGTCTCATCAAGGCTGGAGGTCCCCATGTGCAAGGACGCAGCCGAATTCGAATCACATCAGTTCTCCACACGCGACCTTCCGGAGCGGATGCGTCTGCCGCTGTGGCGCGACTACTTTGGCCAAGGTCTCGTTCGCGCCGAGATCGAGCTCTTGTCGAAATCCCCGTTTCAGGCCGACGCAACGCTGCAAGCGATCCGAGGCTTGCGCAGGCTCGCGCTAAGAGGCTCCTCCATGCGCTTCATGCGTTTGCGGGCAAACCTCGCTGATGGTGATGACTCGATCGGAATCATCGTGTGCTCGCCTGGCAAGTGCCAGCTGTCGCAGCGTGGCCGCGACATTGACCTTCGGACCGGCGATGCCGCCGCATTTCTGCATTCGGACATCGCCTCGGTCACCTATATCGATGGATCGTTGTTAGGCCTGGTGGTGCCGCGCGAGGCGCTTGCAGAGCGCGTGACGAATGTCGAAAGGCTCACGATGCGGCCTGTTCCGCACCGGACTGAAGCGCTCCGGCTCCTCATGGCTTACCTGAAGTCGACATTCAACGAGAGCGTTCTGGCCGCTCCCGAACTGCGTGATGCGGTCGTAGCTCACATCCATGATCTCGTGGCGATCGCAATCAGCGCGTGCGTCCCCTTGGGCGAAAGCAGCACGAGCGCGGTGGTCGCCGCGCGCCACAGCGCCGTCCTGGACTACATCGCAACGCATTTTCAGGAGCCAGAGCTCAGCGTCCAGATGGTCGCTCGTTGCCAAGGCATCTCGCCTCGCTATCTGCAGCGCCTGATCGCGTCATCGGGATCGTCGTTCACCGGATACGTGAATGAGTTGCGGCTCCAACAAGCGCTGAGGCTGCTGACCGAATCTGGCGACAGCACGCAGCGCATCTCCGATATCGCGCTGCAGGTCGGCTTTTCGGATGTGTCGCATTTCAATCGCCTGTTTCGAGCTCGTTTTGGCGATTCGCCGCGCAATGTCCGTTATACCCGAAAGGATTCCTGCTGAGCGGAATGCTCCGGAGCGGCGCGCGCGGGAGTTGCTGCAGGGGAATGTCTGCCGTGGGTCGATAGAAATTCAAGAGACATACGCCCAGTGCGCTCCTGGGAGCCGAACAGCGAAGTCGTCCTGACCTTCAACGCCCCGGGACCAAGCTCGGCTCTTAATCGCTACGACGCCAAAAGATGCCTGATGCATTTGGCAGTCAGTGAGGCTACCATGTGCTCGATGACGGACGAAAAGTTGAAGCGGCGATTGACGACCGTGCTGTGCGCTGACGTGTACGGCTATTCTCGCCTTATGGCAGCAGACGAAGCGGCAACGCTGGAGACACTGCGCCGCTACCGCACGGCCGTTGCTGGATTGGTGGAGCGCCATGAGGGGCGCATCGTGAATACCTGGGGCGATGCCGTGATCGCCGAGTTCGCCAGCGTCGTCGAGGCCGTGCAATGTGCGGTCGAGATTCAGCAGGAAGTCTCGGGCCAGACATCGAACCCGCCTGACGCGAACCAGATGCGGTTTCGCATCGGCATCAATCTGGGTGATGTCATGGTGGACGGCTCCGACATCTTTGGCGACGGCGTCAACATCGCCGCGCGGCTGCAGGAATTGGCCGAGCCCGGCGGCATCGTGGTCTCCGCCCCCGTCTACGATCAGGTGCACAACAAGCTGTCTGTTGGCTTTGACTGCCTCGGCCAGCAGCAGCTCAAGAACGTTGCTCCCGTCACAAGCTACCGGGTGACCGTGGGCGGCCGGGCCGGCAGCCGGCCTGGCGTCCCGGTTGACGACACCCCTCTTAAGGCCAGGGCCTTCGCGGGTTCGGAATCCGGCGTTCAATCGGTTCGCGACAGTTACAAGCCATCCACGTGGATGACCACCATCTCGGATCACTTCGCGCGCCTGCCTCGTCCTCTCGCGGGAGCCCTCACAGTTTCGGCCTTTCTGTTTCTGATCAATGCCTTCACCGGCCTGCACAGGATGTGGTTTCATTGGCCCGTCGCGGCATTGCTGTTCGCCGCCATCATGCGGTCGGTGCTCCAGGACAGGCCTCGTTCGGATCGAAACGAGCGGCGCTGAACCGGGCTGGGCCAAGCCTATCGCGTCAGGTGCAACAGATCCCAGCGATTTCCATAAAGATCATCGAACACCGCAACGATTCCATAGGGCTCCATGCGCGGTTCTTCCTGAAACAGCATGCCATTCGCGCGATAGGCTTCATAGTCGCGCCAGAAATCGTCCGTGTGCAAGAACAGGAACACGCGCCCGCCAGCTTGATCACCAATGTGTTGCGTCTGATCCGCCGTGGTCGCCTTTGCCAGCAGGATGCGGGTCTCTTGAGAGCCCGATGGAGCGATCAGAACCCATCTTTTATCGTTGCCGAGATCGGTGTCCTCAACCAGATCAAAGCCCAGCTTTGCGGTGAAGTACGAGATGGCTTCATCGTAGTCGCGAACAAGAAGGGCGATATATCCGATGTGCTGCCGCATGGGGGATCAGTCTACGCAACCGGATCTGGTCTGCAATGGCCCAACGCGGAAGGTCAAGGTGAGGATGACCGGTCCGCTTGCGGGTGCGTCGCGACCGGAGGATGGAAGAGCTTGGCGATGATTGGTGACCCTGAAACAGGCGGACTTGCTGGTGGTTGATTCGCGCGCCGGCGATTGCCACGAACGTCGAAATTCGCCCGCCGCATCAAACGGGTAATACCAGTCAAGATCATCGCGCAAAATATATCTATTTCTTTTTTTCGTAAATCGTGCTTTGATATCGCCATCCTGCCTCATCGAAAAGGGACGTACGCGTCGTCACGATACGTAGAGGCGGGCTGCGATGGACGTGCGAGCGGCGGCGGACGACCGACGCAAGCACGGACGGCGAAGTCGTGTGGTCCTGGCATCCCGGTGCTGATGCCAAGCTCGCGGCGCTTTGACGAGCGCGCGGGCGACGGGGGCAACAAAGCCGGTCCCCGGGGAGAGCTCGTATAAGCGTTAAAACCATCGCGCAGGGAAGGCCGGGTGATTTCGGTCGAACCTGTGGTGACTGCCGCCTGCTACTCTTTCTGCAGGCGGGCCATGGGTGCGGCCAGCATCCGGCCTTCCCTGCGCCCTCGGTCTTCGAGGGCGCTCTGCAAGGACACTCGGACGCGATACGCGCCGCGAGAACGCCACGTCGTGTCTCGGGTCTGGCTGACATTGAGCGAGCTTCGCAACCGACGCTGCTTTCGAACTGCATGTCGATCCCGGCAGGGCTTACGCGCGCACCGACTGCTCCTCGATCGCCTTGATCGCAACGGAGGCGACCTCGCGCAGCGCATCGCGATCGGCGCCGGACGACGCCATCACGCCCATGCCGACGGAGACCGCCGAGACGTAGCGCGCCAGCGCCGCCGGATCGACCGACGGCTTCAGGTCGCCCTCGTCACGGGCGCGCACGAAACGGTCGCGCAACTGGTCCTCGGTCTGCGCCCTGCGCGCGGCAAGCTCGAACGGCACGCTGGCCGAGCCGGTGCCGCAGGCAATGCCGCCCTGGACCAGCAGGCAGCCGGGCGGATTGGCCGGATCGGTCTGCTTGTCGGCAACGCCCATCAGCATCCGCTCGGCGACCTCGCGTGCGGTGGGCGCGCTCAGCACCTCGTCCATCCAGGCAGCGCGCCGCTCCGTGTAGCGGTCGAGCGCGGCCTTGAGCAGGCCTTCCTTGCTGCCGAAGGCGGCATAGAGGCTCGGCGGATTGATGCCCATCGCTTCGGTGAGCTGCGCGATGGTCGCGCCCTCATAACCGTGGCGCCAGAACACCTCCATCGCCTGATCCAGCGCGATGTCGCAGTCGAATGTCCGCGGCCGTCCCATACCCATAGCTCCTACTCCTGCTTCGCTCCCTCGCGCCGGTGGCCGCCCGATGCCGGCGGCTGGATCGCTATCCTATTGTTCTTCCGACGTCTTTCTCTGATCCGGATCAGTTTCCCACAGCTGGGCTACCATTTTTATAATATCTGCTACATAAGTATCTTGCAGAAGGCACACCAGAGCTACATCTGTAGCGCGCACTACATTAATGGAGCGCGCTAATGCCTTCGCCCGAAAATCCTCATTCCGGCCGGTTCCGGCAGGTCGCCAGCACCCTCGTGATCGCCGGCATCCTCATCGTCGGAGCCTCGGTCGCCGGAAGTCGTTATTTACATACCTCCCCGAATGCGGCCCAAGCCGCAACGCCCGAGCAGGCAGTCGCCGTGACGGTTGCAGTGGTCGAACCGCGGCAGGCGAGCCTGTGGGACGAATTCTCCGGGCGGCTGGAGGCGGTCGACCGCGTCGAGATCCGCCCCCGCGTCGCCGGCGCCATCCTCGCCACCAATTTCACCGAAGGCGCGCTGGTGAAGGCCGGCGATGTCCTGTTCAAGATCGATCCGGCGCCCTACGCGGCCGAGGTCGACAAGGCCGTGGCCCAGCTCGAAGCCGCCAAGGCGCGCGCCGCCTTTGCGGCGAGCGAGCTCGAGCGCGGCGCCCAGCTGGTCGGCAATGCGGTGGTGACCCGCCGCGACTACGATCAGCGCGACAACGGCAATCGCGAGGCGATCGCCAACGTCAAGGCGGCCGAAGCCACCTTGCAGACCGCCAAGCTCAACCTGGACTACACGGAAGTGCGCGCGCCGGTCGACGGCCGCGTCGGCAAGATCGAGGTCACGGTCGGCAATCTCGTCGCCGCTGGGTCGGCATCCCCTGCCCTGACCTCGCTGGTCTCGGTCAACCCGATCTATGCGAGCTTCGACGCCGACGAAGAGGTGGTGCTGCAGGCGCTCAACTCGATCGCGGACGCTTCAGGCAAGCGCGGCAATCTCGATCGCATTCCGGTCGAGATGACCGTCTCCGGCGGCACCTCCGCCAAGGGCCACATCCAGCTGATCGACAACCAGGTCAACGGCCAGAGCGGCACCATCCGCGTCCGCGCGGTGTTCCGGAACGACGACGGCCGGCTGATCCCCGGTCAGTTCGCCCGCGTGCGGATGGGCCAGCCGAAGCAGCAGACCTTGGTGCTCGTCGACGAGCGCGCCATCGGCACCGACCAGGACAAGAAGTTCGTCATGGTGGCCGGCGACGACGATCGCGCCGCCTACCGTGCGGTCACGCTTGGCGGCAATGTCGACGGCCTGCGCATCGTGACCTCGGGGCTCAAAGCCGGCGACCGCGTCGTCGTCAACGGCCTGCAGCGCGTGCGTCCGGGTGCTCTCTTGAAGACGCAGGTCGCCGCAATGGGCGCACGTGATGATGTGGCGGCTTCTTCCAACAGCAAGCAATTGGCGGAGCGCTGACAGGCGGAGCGCCGAGCATGATGAAGGGAAGCCGGTTCTGCGAGTCCGGTGCACCCTCTCCCCTTGTGGGAGAGGGTGCCTGAGATGCGAAGCATCGAAGGCGGGTGAGGGGTCTCTCTCGGCTCGCTCGGATGTGGAGGCAGACCCCTCACCCGGCGCCTTCCGGCGATGCCTCGCATCGCCTGACGGCGCCACCCTCTCCCACAAGGGGAGAGGGTGCACCACCGGCGCAGCAACCACTGCGATTCAAGTTGCCGTCGGCACCGGCCGGCGCTGATTCCGAGAGACACGTTTACACACGAGACGAGCCATGAATCTCTCCAAGTTTTTCATCGACAGGCCGATCTTCGCGGGCGTGCTGTCGACCCTCATTTTCCTCGGCGGCCTGATCTCGCTGTTTGCGATGCCGATCTCGGAATATCCCGACGTCGTGCCGCCGTCGGTCGTGGTGCGCGCGACCTATCCCGGCGCCAATCCGAAGGTGATCGCCGAGACCGTTGCGACCCCGATCGAGGAGCAGATCAACGGCGTCGAGGACATGCTCTATATGAGCAGCCAGGCGACCACCGACGGCGCGATGACGCTGACGGTGACGTTCCGTCTCGGCACCGATCCGGACAAGGCGACGCAGCTGGTGCAGAACCGCGTGCAGCAGGCCGAGCCGCGCCTGCCCAACGTGGTGCGCCAGCTCGGCATCATCACCAAGAAGAGCTCGCCCGACCTCACCATGGTCGTGCATCTGATGTCGCCGAACGGTCGCTATGACATGACCTATCTGCGCAACTACGCGGTGCTCAACGTCAAGGACCGGCTGGCGCGCATCGACGGTGTTGGCGACGTGCAGCTCTACGGCGCGGGCGACTATTCGATGCGGGTCTGGGTCGATCCGCAAAAGGCGGCCGAGCATGGCCTGACCGCAAGCGACATCGTCAAGGCGATCCAGGCGCAGAACGTCGAAGCCGCGGCCGGCGTGGTCGGCGGCTCGCCGAATGTGAAGGGCATCGATCTGCAGCTTTCGGTCAACGCCGAAGGCCGCCTTTCCAACGAGGAGCAGTTCGGCGACATCGTGGTCAAGACCGGTGCCCGCGGCGAGGTGGTGCGGCTGCGCGACGTCGCCCGCATCGAGCTCGGCGCCTCGGAATACGGCTTGCGCTCGCTGCTCGACAACAAGCAGGCGGTGGCGATCCCGATCTTCCAGGCGCCGGGCTCCAACGCGCTGCAAATCTCGGACAATGTCCGCGCCACCATGGCCGAGATCAAGAAGAACATGCCTGAGGGCGTCGATTATCGGATCGTCTACGACCCCACGCAGTTCGTGCGCTCCTCGATCGAGGCCGTCGTGCACACGCTGCTGGAAGCCGTCGTGCTGGTGGTGCTGGTCGTGATCCTGTTCCTGCAGACCTGGCGCGCCTCGATCATTCCGCTGCTTGCCGTCCCCGTCTCGATCGTCGGCACCTTCGCGGTGATGCACCTGTTCGGCTTCTCCATCAACGCGCTCAGCCTGTTCGGCCTGGTGCTCGCGATCGGCATCGTGGTCGACGACGCCATCGTCGTGGTCGAGAATGTCGAGCGCAACATCGAATCGGGTCTTTCGCCGCGCGACGCCACTTATCAGGCGATGCGCGAGGTGTCGGGCCCGATCATTGCGATCGCGTTGGTCTTGATCGCGGTGTTCGTGCCGCTCGCCTTCATCTCCGGCCTCACCGGCCAGTTCTACAAGCAGTTCGCGCTGACCATCGCGATCTCCACGGTGATCTCGGCGATCAACTCGCTGACCCTGTCGCCGGCGCTGTCGGCGCTGCTGCTGAAAGGCCATCACGATCCGAAGGATCGGCTCACTTTGATCATGGACAAGGCGCTGGGCTGGTTCTTCCGCGGCTTCAACCGCGCCTTCGTCCGGGCCTCGAACAATTACAGCGGCAGCGTCGGCAAGGTCATCACCGGCAAGGTCGCCGTGCTCGGACTCTATTTGCTCATGATCGCGGCCACCGCAGTGCTGTTCAAGCAGGTGCCAGGCGGCTTCGTGCCCGCGCAGGACAAGCAATATCTGGTCGGCTTCGCGCGGCTGCCGGATGCGGCCTCGCTCGACCGGACCGAGGAAGTGATCCGCAAGATGGGCGACATCGCGCTGACGCAGTCCGGTGTCGAGAGCTCAGTGCAATTTCCGGGCCTCTCCATCTCCGGCTTCACCAACTCCTCCAACGCCGGCATCGTGTTCTCGACCTTGAAGCCGTTCGACGAGCGCAAGGAGCCGCAGCTGTCCGGCGGCGCCATCGCGATGGAGCTGAACAAGAAGTATGCCGGCATCCAAGATGCCTTCATCGCCATGTTCCCGCCGCCGCCGGTCAACGGCCTCGGCACCATCGGCGGCTTCAAGCTGCAGATCGAGGATCGTGCCGGCCTCGGCTACGAGGCGCTGAACGATGCGACCAAGGCGTTCATGGCGGGCCTGTCGAAGCAGCCGGAGATCGCCGGCCTGTTCTCGAGCTTCCAGGTCAACGTGCCGCAGATCTTCGCCGATATCGATCGGACCAAGGCGCTGCAGTTAGGCGTGCCCGTGACGGAGGTCTTCAACACGCTGCAGATCTATCTCGGCTCCTACTACGTGAACGACTTCAACAAATTCGGCCGCACCTATTCGGTCCGTGTGCAGGCCGATGCGCCGTTCCGCGCCCGCGCCGACGACATCCGCCAGCTGAAGGTGCGCGCGGCCTCCGGCGACATGGTGCCGTTATCGGCGCTGCTCAAGATCCGCCAGAGCGCAGGACCGGAGCGCGCCATCCGCTACAACGGCTTCCTGTCCTCCGACGTCAATGCCGCACCGGCGCCGGGCTATTCCTCTGGCCAGGCGCAGGCGGCCGCCACGCGCGTCGCCGCCGAAACGCTGCCGCCGGGCTTTGCCTTCGAATGGACCGACCTGACCTATCAGGAGTTCATCGCCGGCAATTCCGGCATCTGGGTGTTTCCGCTCGCGATCTTGCTGGTGTTTCTGGTGCTGGCCGCGCTGTACGAAAGCCTGACCCTGCCGCTGTCGATCCTCCTGATCGTGCCGATGGCGCTGCTGGCTGCGATGTTCGGCGTCTACCTGTCCAAGGGCGACAACAACA
This sequence comes from Bradyrhizobium sp. STM 3557, assembly GCF_045571465.1. Lineage (NCBI taxonomy): Bacteria > Pseudomonadati > Pseudomonadota > Alphaproteobacteria > Hyphomicrobiales > Nitrobacteraceae > Bradyrhizobium > Bradyrhizobium sp. STM 3557. The sequence goes on along the minus strand of NZ_CP120697.1, from coordinate 1,937,471 downwards.
TCTTCACCCAGATCGGGCTCATCGTTCTCGTCGGCCTCTCGGCAAAGAACGCGATCCTGATTGTCGAATTCGCGCGCGAGCTCGAATTCGCCGGTCGCAAGCCGATCCAGGCTGCGATCGAGGCGAGCCGGCTGCGGTTGCGGCCGATCCTGATGACGTCGATGGCGTTCATCATGGGCGTGCTGCCGCTGGTGCTCTCGACCGGCGCCGGCTCGGAGATGCGGCGGGCGATGGGCGTCGCGGTGTTCTCCGGCATGATCGGCGTCACCGTGTTCGGCCTGTTCCTGACGCCGGTGTTCTACGTGCTGCTGCGGACCATCACCGGCATGAAGCCGCTGACGCATCATGGCGAGAGCACGGTCGGTCACGCGGAGAGCCACGTCGCACAGGCTGCGGAGTGACGAACACTGTGACTTGATTGGACGGAATGCATCGACGAACCGGAGGACGCCAACTCAGGGATCGCCGTGCAGACCCGGTGGCCGGACCCGCACCCGGCCGCCGGGTCATTTTCATTGAAGGACCAAGACAATGGAACTGTTGAATCATTTTGTCGCTGCCCGCCTCATGAAGGACGCGCAGCTGTTCGAGCGCATCGGCCGGTATGATGCGACGAGGCCCCGATTGCCCAAGCCGCGCAATACCGCCCTGCCAACCACCGATGCTGCCACAGAAATGCCCGAAGGAGGCGCGGCCGAAAGCACCCGGCCCGCGCGCGCTGACCGTCGTGCGCTCCCGGCGGACTGCCCGCACGAACAACGTTAGCCTTGACTTCCGGTGCTCGCGAGCGATGATTTGGGTCAGTGGGGTTATCGCGGAGGGGGCATCGATGAAGGTCTTGCAGGCGGCGCTGGTGACTGCGGCCGCATTGATGAGCGCGGTGCTGCCCTCTCATGCACGCGATCTGACTGTCGTCTCCTGGGGCGGCAACTACCAGGACGCCCAGCGGAAGATCTACTTCCAGCCGTTTGCCGCCAAGCTCGGCGCTCCCGTGCTCGACGAAAGCTGGGACGGCGGTTACGGCGTGCTGCAGGCGAAGGTCAAGGCCGGCACCCCGAACTGGGATGCGGTGCAGGTCGAGGCCGAGGAGCTCGAGCTCGGCTGCAGCGATGGCATCTATGAGAAGATCGACTGGCAGAAGATGGGAGGCAAGGACGCCTTCATTCCGGCCGGGGTCAGCGACTGCGGCGTCGGTGCGATCGTCTGGTCGACCGGCATCGCCTATGACGGCGACAAGCTCAAGGATGGGCCGAAATCCTGGGCTGACTTCTGGGACACCACGAAATTCCCGGGCAAGCGATCCCTGCGCAAAGGCGCCAAATATACGCTCGAATTCGCGCTGATGGCCGACGGCGTCCCCGCGACGGATGTCTACAAGGTGCTGAAGACGCCGGAGGGCGTGGATCGCGCCTTCAAGAAGCTGGACGCGCTCAAGGGTGACATCGTCTGGTGGGAGGCTGGCGCGCAGCCGCTGCAGCTGCTGTCATCGGGACAGGTCGTGATGACGTCGGCCTATAATGGCCGCATCAGCGGGATCAACCGCTCCGAAGGCAAGCATTTCGGTTTCGTGTTTCCAAACAGCATCTACGCGGTCGATAGCTGGGTCATCCTGAAGAACTCGCCGAACAAGGATGCCGCGATGAACTTCATCGCCTTCGCCAGCCAGACCGAGAACCAGGCGAAGCTTCCCGAATACATCGCCTATGGCCTGCCGAACATCGCCGCGGCGAAGCTCGTGCCGGAAAAATACGCGGCGGAGCTGCCGACCACGCCTGACAACCTCAAGCAGGCGATCCCGCTGGATGTCAGCTTCTGGACCGACAATTCGGAAGAGCTCTCCAAGCGTTTCAATGCCTGGCTCGCACGTTGATATCGTTCATCTCGTTCAAAGAGGTCACCAAGCGCTTTGCCGCCCTGACGGTCGTCAATCATCTCGATCTTGACATCGCACGCGGCGAATTCGTCAGCCTGCTGGGTCCGTCCGGCTCCGGAAAGACCACGCTTCTGATGATGCTTGCCGGTTTCGAGCAGCCGACCAGCGGCACCATCCATGTCGACGGCCGGCGCGTCGACGAGCTGCCGCCCTACAAGCGCAACATGGGCGTGGTGTTCCAGAGCTATGCGCTGTTTCCGCACATGAGCGTGCGGGACAACATCGCCTTTCCCTTGAAGATGCGCGGCACGGCGAAAGGCGAGATCGCAGAGCGCGTCGCGCGCGTGCTCGATATGGTCAAGCTCGGCGCGATGGCGGATCGGAGGCCCGCGCAGCTCTCGGGCGGTCAGCAGCAGCGCGTGGCGCTGGCGCGAGCTCTGGTGTTCGAGCCGCAGGTCATCCTGATGGATGAGCCGCTCGGTGCGCTTGACAAGAAGTTGCGCGAGCAGATGCAGCTCGACATCCGCGACCTGCATCGCCGGCTCGGCCTCACCATCGTGTTCGTCACCCATGACCAGGACGAGGCCTTGACGATGTCGGACCGGATCGCCGTCATCAACCATGGCAAGATCGAACAGATCGGCACGCCGAGGGAGATCTACGACCTGCCGCGGACGTCGTTCGTCGCGGAGTTCATCGGCGAGACCAACCTGCTGCCGTGCATGATCTCCGAGCGATCGGGAGACACGCTCCGACTGACGTCGGAGTCCGGCCTGACATTGTCTGCGCAGGCCGGCTCCGACGGCATCGATGACGGCCGCGTCCAGATCTCGATCCGGCCGGAGGCAATCAGGATCAACGAGCCGGCGATCGCGACGAACGGCCTGACAGGCCGCATCGTCGACGCGGTCTATTTTGGCGACCATATCCGGCTGATTGCCGCGGTCGGCGCGCAGCGCCTGATCATCAAGAGCGAGCGCGCGCGGCACTTCGGCCAGGTCGGCGACGAGGTCGCGATCTCCTTTGCGCCGTCGGACGTGTGGGTGGTGGGATCATGCGCCGGCCAAACGTCGTCCAACGCCTGAGATCGCTGCTGCTGCTGGCGCCGCTGCTGGCCTTCATGATCTGTTTCTTCGTGATGCCGCTCGTCACCATGATGACCTCAGCGGTATCGGATCCAGTGGCGACCAACGCGCTGCCGCGCACGGCGCGCGCGCTGGCGCGCTGGGACCGCGCCGCCCTCCCGGCCGCAACGCAGCAGGCGGCCTTCGTTGCGGATATCCGCGCGCTCAGCAATGACGAGCAATTCGGTGATCTGGTACGGCGGCTCAACAGCGCCCAATCAGGTTTCCGCAGCCTGCTCGGCAAGACCCGCCGCGCGCTCGGCACCTCCAATGGCGATGTCGATCTGGCGGCGATCGATCCACGCTGGAGTGAGGTCTCCTACTGGACGACGATATCGGATGCCGTGGCATCGAGCTGGACCGACAAGAACCTGCTTGCCGCCGTCGATCTCGAGCGCAATGCGGCCGGTGATATTGCCGTAATGCCGGAGGGCGCTTCGGCCAATCGCCTGATCCTGATCCGCACCTTCGTGACCGCGGCGACCGTCACCATCGCCTGCATCGCGATCGGGCTGCCCTTTGCGATGATTGCCGCATCGGTGCAGGGCTGGCGGCGTCAGTTATTGCTCGGCGCAGTGCTGCTGCCGCTCTGGACCTCACTGCTGGTCCGCACCGCGGCCTGGTATATCGTGCTGCAGGACAACGGCCTGATTAACGCAACGCTGAAGGGCCTGGGGATCATCTCCAGTCCGATTCCGCTGATGTTCAACCGCCTCGGCGTCGTCATTGCCATGACGCATGTGCTGTTGCCCTTCATGGTGCTGCCGATCTTCAGCGTGCTGATCGCGATTCCAAGAAACCTGATGCCGGCCGCGGCGTCGCTGGGTGCGCATCCGCTGCGGGCCTTCCTTCACGTGCTGCTGCCCCTCTCCATGCGCGGCGTCACCTCGGGCAGCCTGCTCGTCTTCATGGCCGCGCTCGGCTACTACATCACGCCGGCCCTGATCGGCGGCGCCAATGACCAGATGATCTCCTCCGTCATCGCCTATTACGCCACGGCGGCGGCCAATTGGAGCATGGCGGGCGCGCTCGGCCTGGTGCTGCTGGCTATGACCATCCTGCTCTATGCCGTCTACATCAGGCTGGCTTCGGAAGAGGAACAGCCGGCATGAAGGCGCTCGCTGCCACGAAGTTCCTGTTCGCCAGCCTTGTCGTGGTATTCCTGCTCGGCCCGCTGGTTGCGGTGCTGCCGCTCTCATTCACCGACAGCGTCTTCATCAATTATCCAATCCCGGGCTATTCCACCCGCTGGTTCCGCGAACTGATCGAGGCCGAGTCCTGGCGGCGGTCGATCGTTAACAGCCTGATCATCGGTAGCGGCACCACCGCGCTGGCGACGGCGCTTGGTACCCTCGCCGGCCTTGGCCTGCGCAAAACGCGGACCTCCTTGCTGTTCTCTTCGATGCGGACGCTGTTCCTGCTGCCCATGGTCGTTCCGGCCGTCGTGCTCGGTGTCGGCATGCAGCTGCTGTTTGCGCGCTATGAGCTGGTCAACACTTATCTCGGCGTCATCATCGCGCACACGGTCGTGGCGGTCCCGTTCGTGCTGGTCAACGTGTCCACGGCCCTGCAGGGCGTCGATACACGGCTGGAGCATGCGGCGGCGAGCCTGGGCGCATCGCCGCGCACGGTGCTGTTCTGGGTAACACTACCGATCGCGCTGCCCGGCATCGTCTCGGGCGCGCTGTTCGCGTTTGCAACCTCGCTCGACGAGGTCGTGCTGACATTGTTCGTGGCCGGGCCAAATCAGCGAACGCTGGCGCGACAGATGTTCTCCACGATTCGGGAGAACACCAGCCCGGCCATCGTTGCTGCGGCCGCTGTCTTCATCGTCGGAACGATCGTGCTGGCGCTGTGCCTGGCCGCGATCAGGCGCCGCCCATCCTGAGATCGCGTCAGCCGACGTCCATGCGCGCAAACTACGGTTTCGCGTCGATATCAAGGGCCGTCTGGTAGATCGGAATAGAATCAGAAGATTCCTCCCATTTTACCCAGGGTTTCATCCGATGCCGCTTTTGCCAGTCGGACTCAACATCACGGACGTGCCTTGGCCGGGTCGAACCGATGACAACCAGTCGAAAACGCTGGCTGACCGCGCTCCTCGTACTGGTTCTTGCGGCAGGCGGGTACTTCCTCTGGCAGAAGCTCGGCAGCGACAATCTCCCACCAGGAATTGCCAGCGATAACGGCCGCATCGAGGCAACTGAAATCGACATCGCGAGCAAGACGCCTGGACGCATCCAGGACATCCTGGTCAGGGAGGGCGATTTCGTCACGGCGGGTCAGGTCTTGGCGCGCATGGACGCGACTCAGCTGGAGGCGCAACTGCGGCAGGCCAAGGCCCAGAATGCCGAGTGGCCCGCGTTTCTGACCGAATGATTGGTCGAATGAACCGGTCACACATCGGAGATGCCTCGCGCAATCCCACCCCGGTGGCGCGCCTGGGATGCCGTCGAGCTGTCCTACGGCAGCACGCGCGCACTCGATGCCATTACGCTCGACATCCACGGCGCACGCATGGTGGGATTGCTCGGCCCCGACGGTGTTGGCAAGTCCAGCCTGCTCTCTCTCATTGCCGGCGCCCGCGCCGTTCAAGACGGGCGCGTCCATGTGCTCGGCGGTGATTTGGCGGATGCCGCGCATCGCCGTCTGACGTGTCCGAAGATCGCCTATATGCCCCCAGGGCCTCGGCAAGAATCTTTATCCGACGCTGTCTGTGTTGGAGAATGTCGATTTCTTCGGCCGCCTCTTCGGGACGGCGCTCAATCTCTTCGCCATGACCAGCACGGGCATCTTCCTTGCCACCGCGGCGGGAGCATGCCGCAGTTCGGCCTCCTGCTGATGCTCGTCCTGATGCCTCTCCAGATGCTCTCGGGCGCCATCACTCCAAGGGAGAGCATGCCCCAGATCATCCAGGACATCATGCTCGCGGCGCCGAACACTCATTTCGTCATTCTTGCGCAGGCCGTGCTGTTCCGCGGCGCCGGGCTCGCCGTGGTCTGGCCTCAGTTCGCCGCCCTGCTGGTGATCGGCGCGATCCTGTTCTTCTTCTCCCTTCGGAGCTTCAGAAACGTTCTCCGATAACGAAGAGCGATGCCTAAGCGGATCGGATGGGCATGGTGTCGCGAGCGGCCGCTTCGGCGCCGAATAGCCGAGGGTTGGTGCGGCGATGAAACGCTCGCAGCCGCTACCCGGCCTTGACGTATTTCCGCCAATTGTGCGCTTCCCTGAATCCCAGCACCTCGCGCGCCTTGCGGTTCGAGAGCGGCGCCTCGTTGTCGCCGAGTTCGCGGGTCACCGGGACGTTGGGACAATAGCGGCTCAGCACCTCGCGCGTCGGAATGTCGGCGGTGATGGTGTCATTGACGGCGTTGAACACCTGGAAGCCGAGCCCATCCTTTTGGATCGCCAGATGCACGATCTCCCCGAGGTCGCGGGCGTCGATATAGGACCAGGCATTGCGTTTTCGCGACGGAAGATTGGCGATGAAACCGGGGAACATGTCGTATTCATGCGGCTCGATGACATTGCCGATGCGCAGCGCATAGACATCGATGCCATAGCGCATGGCAAAGGCGCGCGCGGTCTTTTCGTTCACGACCTTGGACAATCCGTAGGAGTCCATCGGGTCGGTGTCGTAGTCCTCCTCGAGTGGGAAGCTCTTGAAGTCCTTGTCGCCCTCGGCAAAGCAGACGCCGTATGTGGTCTCGCTGGAGGCGATCACGATCTTGCGGACGCCAAGCTTGGCTGCGGCTTCGATGACGTTATAGGTGCTGATGGTGTTGACACGAAATGTCTCGTTATCTGGCTCGATCAGGACGCGCGGGATCGCCGCAAAATGCACGACAGCATCCGGAGCTATCGCTGGCATGCCGGCCCCAAACCCTTCGAAGCCAAAATGCGTGGTCAGCGCGTTGAACGCTTGGCCGCTATGCGTCAAATCGGCAATCAGGGTACCAATGCCGGGATGATCGAACGGCTTGAGGTCGACGTTTAGCAGCTCGTAGCCCTTGCTCTTGAGATACGGCAGGACATGCCTGCCGGCCTTGCCGGTGCCCCCGGTGAATACGACGCGCTTCCCTGTCATTTGCTTTCTCGTCCTTAGCTGATCGAATGATGGAGACCGTGCAGTCGCTCCGCCACAGCAAGAGCCCTCGCCTCAAGTCCACAAATCCAGAGCGCTCACGTCGATCGGGCAGCCGGATTCGGGCCAAGGCCAACTCAACCATAGGAATGAGCCGACCGAAGCGCTCTCCTTCGACCACTCGGGCCGTTCTGCGAAATTTGCCGCCAGCTTCGCTGTCGCCCACCGCGGCCCGTGCGACAGACGCCGCAAGTGGTAGCAATAAATCACACAGGTTCCGTCCTTGAAACTATCTGCGTCAAATGAACTCATCAAGAGTTCTATTGCCATTTCTGGCAGTAGCCGTATTCACGGCACCACTAACATTTTGGGGGAATTGATGTCACCTGCGACTGGCTGCACCCCGTTGCAGCTTTGATGATACTTGTACTCACCACAGCTATGGCACCTGCGGCCGAAGCGCCTTGGCTTCAGAACTACTTTGATGCCAACGGCGGATGCGGGTCACACCGACTCGCGTTCAATCGGCTCACCACTATCTCGATCGATGTCCGCCGAGGCGCGGAAAAGGGACGAGATCCCGACGTGTTCGGGAAGGCGGCAAGCGAGTGGAGCGATCAGGACATCGCCGATGCGGTCGATCTTTATATCAAGTGCGAAGCGCAGATCGACGCGCGGTCCAGGCGCTGCGCGCCAGGCGGGTCCAATTGCCCGACCGGGCCTGATCAAGCCACGATGAATCTTGCCCGGGGATATGAGCGCGATCTGCGTGACATCGTGTTGGGCGTCCGCGAGCGGCTTGGGGTTCAGCAGCGGCAGGAGGCTGCCCGGCAGGCACAAGAAGCGGCATTGGCCATACGGAAGCAAAAAATGGCAGAAGATGCGGCACGGCTCAGGCAGCAGGAATTGGCGGACCAGACCGCGCGCGACCGAGCTGCCGCGGCGGAAGCAGCCCGACGTGCCGAAATAGAAGAGCTAAGGATTGCTGAAGCGGTGAAACAGGGCGGAAGAGGCTCGCATGGCACGCGAAGCGGCGGAGCGCCGGCTGGCAGAGATCAGAAGCAAAATTGACGCCGAGAACGCGGCAGCGAAGAGCGCCACGGAGAAGACACGGATAGCTGATGCTTCTCGAGAGCAGGCCGTCCGCGAGCAGGCCGCCAAGGAAGCCGACGAGCGCCTGTCCAGCGAATGCAAGGTGAGCCTGGAGCAGTTCAGCAAGGTGCAGTTCGGCATGCAGCTGCGACAGGTGAATCAACTGTTTGGTTGCCAGGGCCGGCAGGCATCCGGGACCCGCATCTCGGGATTTGGCACTTTCTCCACCTACACCTGGGATGGCAATACAGACCTGTCGGTCGTTACGGCCACGTTCAAGGAGAATACGTTGCAGTCAAAGGCACAGGTGGGCTTGGAGTAGCCAGTCCGGTCAGTAGCTCCTGATCGCGAAAGCGGTCGTGTCCCGGCAGGAGTGCGGCTCACCAGATAGCGATAACGCCATCAGATGCGCCGCCTCCTCGTCAGGTCCGCCCTGCCGGAACGAGCCGAGATTGCTCCGAAGGCTGCATCCTTGCTCTGCGCAGATCGTCATGATCGACGCTCGCGGATTGACTCAACAAAAGTAAGTTTAGCGATCGGCTTGACTGGAGGCCAATCCCGTCGCGCCGAACGCGCGCCATCAACTCATCATGCTTGCGGATCGTGCCATGAGCATCTCGCGCGACGTGGCGCCAGACTGGGACCAGCAAAGATGCCGACTGCTTTCGGAGGATCGGGCTGAACAGGGTAAACCCGTTCAGGATCATCGGCCTGGCCGATGGTGGGCACGACAGGGATCGAACCTGTGACCCCTACCATGTCAAGGTAGTGCTCTCCCGCTGAGCTACGTGCCCAAAAACCAAATCGTCATGTTCGGGTGGGGTCCCTATATCGGCTCCCACGCGGACAGGCAAGGACGCAAAGCCACTGAAACCCGGATAAATTCGCCTCCGCGGCGGCTGGTTTCAGGCGGCCAGCATCTTGTTGACCTCGCTGACCAGCTCGCGCAGGTGCACCGGCTTGGACAGCACCTTGGCGTTCTTCGGCGCCTCCGAATCGGAATTCAGCGCAACAGCGGCGAATCCGGTGATGAACATGATCTTGATGTCGGGATCGAGCTCGGAGGCCCGGCGGGCGAGCTCGATGCCGTCCATCTCCGGCATCACGATATCGGTCAGCAGCATCTCGAACGGCTCCTCGCGCAACCGTTGATAGGCCGACATCCCGTTATCATGGTGCGACACCTGGAAACCGGCATTTTCCAACGCCTTGACCAGGAAGCGGCGCATGTCGTTATCGTCTTCGGCGAGGAGGATCTTGTGCATGGCGAGGGGTCGCTTGAATCCCGAGGAGATGAGGGGCGGCTGCCGTCACTAAGCCTGACGGACGGTAAATTTGGGGTGAAAGAGTGCTTCACCCCATCGGACATCTGCAAGGCAATTTCAGGGCCGGACTGCGCCTTCCGTCAACGCGGGCGCGTCCTCGCTCAATCTAAGATATGTTCCATGGAAGTCGTGAACTTTTTCCTTGCTTTTTGCTTGGCAGAGCGGCCGGGATTGCCGACAATGCGGCGTCAAATCAAGAGTCCACGTCGCCAGAGCCTTGGATGGCCGCGACAACCCGGCAAGACCTGCGGACTCAGCCAGAGGGAACGGCGCCCGACCATGACCGAGTTTGATGGCGAATTGCCGCCGTTCGAGATCGTGGAGCCGGCCCAGTGGCGCGCGCCCATCATCTTCAACTCGCCTCATTCAGGGTCGGTCTATCCGAAGAGCTTTTTGAACGCTTCGCGGATCGATCTGGCGACGCTGCGCCGCTCCGAAGACTCGTTCATGGACGAGTTGATCGCGGATCTGTCCAACCGCGGCTTTCCGGTGGTGCGGGTCAATTTTCCGCGCTGCTATGTCGACGTGAACCGCGAGCCCTATGAGCTCGATCCGCGGATGTTCGCCGGCCGCCTGCCGAGCTTCGCCAACACCCGCTCGATGCGCGTGGCCGGGGGGCTCGGCACTATTCCGCGCGTCGTCGGCGACGGCCAGGAGATCTATCGCGACCGCCTCAGCGTGGAGGAGGCGCTGCAACGCATCGAGATGCTGTACAAGCCCTATCATCGGGCCCTGCGGCGGCTGATCAACCGCGTTCACCAGCATTTCGGCACGGCTGTCATCGTCGACTGCCATTCGATGCCGTCGGTCGGTGTCTCCCGCGACGAGCCGCGGCGGCCCGACATCGTGATCGGCGACCGCTACGGCACGAGTTGCGCGCCGTTGCTGGCTGACCTGGTCGAGAAGGTGATGAGCGGCCTCGGCCACTCGATCGGCCGCAACAAGCCCTATGCCGGCGGCTTCATCACCGAGCACTACGGCAACCCGGCTAGCGGGCTGCATGCGATCCAGCTCGAGCTCAATCGCGCCATCTACATGGACGAGCGACGCCGCGAGCGCGGGCCGCGCCTCGCCGAGATCGCGTCCGACTTCACGGTGCTGGCCGAGGCGCTGGCAAATGTCCCGCTGGGTGATCTCGGCCCGTTCCAGGCTGCTGCAGAATAAGGAGCTCCGCCCGCGATCGCTGGCCGACTGCGCCTGCTCGGGAAATAGCGGACGCGACGCACCCCGTCCTGTCTCGCGGAAACCGTGCCCGAAAAAAAGGGCCGCTTGTGAAAACAAGCGGCCCAAGTCTAGGGAGGAAACGCCCAAGGAGGGCAGCGGTAACGCGAAGCGCTACCGCACCGCAACAATATGCGTTCGCGCTGCACAAAGCGCAAGGGTTTTTCTGCCGATTCCCATGCAAAAATCGCAAGGCCGGGTCCCATCTACGTCGACCCATGCGGGCTTTTTATATCGGATTCCAATGACTTGATCGGGAATTCCAATCCAGGTGAAGCTGATCGATGTTTCGGTATCGCTTTCGTGAACAGCCCGAACGCAAGTTGAAGCGCACGTGCCAGATCGAGGTTCCATGCCGCCAGCCAGCGATCGGTAACCAACATGCCAACGGCCCCGTTCCATCTTCCGATGCAGAACCGCCGCATTTGAGCTAGGCATAGGTTTGCGAGTTCCTCGATTCCTCAACGAAGGATGTGTTGTGACGGTCATCGATTTCTCCGCCTTCATCGGCCGCCTGGCGACTGCCGCCGGGGAAACCATCCTGCCCTTCTTCCGGACCTCGCTCTCGGTCGACAACAAGAGCGAACGCCAGGAGTTCGATCCGGTCACGGAAGCCGATCGTGCTGCCGAAGCGGTGATGCGGCGCTTGATCAAGGCCAGCTTCCCGCAGCACGGCATCGTCGGTGAGGAATTCGGCAACGAGCGCGAGGACGCCGATTACGTCTGGGTGCTCGACCCGATCGACGGCACCAAATCCTTCATCGCCGGCTTCCCGATCTGGGGCACGCTGATCGCACTGCTGCACAAGGGCATGCCGGTGTTCGGGATGATGAACCAGCCTTTCATCGGCGAGCGCTTTTCCGGCGACAACGGCGTCGCCAACTATCGGAACAGCCATGGTGAGCGGCGGCTCGCGGTGCGGCGCTGCGGTTCACTGAAAGAGGCCATCTGCTACACGACGAGTCCGCGGCTGATGAACGACCCCGACCGCGCCATCTTCAACCGGGTCGAATCCGAGGTGCGGCTGTCGCGTTATGGCGGCGACTGCTACTCGTATTGCATGCTGGCGGCAGGTCATCTCGACCTCGTCATCGAGACCGAGCTGAAGCCCTATGACATCGCGGCCCTCATTCCGATCGTCGCTGGCGCCGGCGGCATTGTCACCAACTGGGACGGCGGTCCGGCCCAGAGCGGCGGTCGCATCATCGCTGCTGGCGATCGGCGCGTGCACGAGGCCGCGCTGAAGCTGCTGCGGGATTAGCGCGGACGGCGGCCAATCCAGTCGGCGTCTCGATAACCCCTTCCCCTTCGCTGCCGACAACGGAATCCCGTATTTCCCCGGGCGCGTCTGCGCACGCCGGGATGCATTGCCTTAACGAGCCCTTGACCGAACGCTGCTTAGGCTTGCCGCATTGAAGACGGCCGCCCCCTTGGTGCGATCACCCGCAGGCACGGACGTGATATGATTGGGTTCTCCTTTCGCCTGACCCACAAGGTCATGGCCATCGCCTTGATCGGCCTGTCGAGCCTCATTGCGTTCGGCGCCATCTATCTCGTCGGCCGTGCCTCGCAGGATGCTTCGCGCACTGCAGCGACGAATGCCCGCGCGATCGCCGATCTCAACCACAAGCTCGCGAACGACATGCTCGACGCGCGACGGGCCGAGAAGGACTTTCAGCTGCGCCGTGATCTGGCCTACGCCAAACATCATGCTGAGATCAGCGCCGAGATTGGCCGCGAGCTCGCCGAGCTGCGCAGCGCAACGCGCGCCGGCGGCTTTGCAGCGCTGGCTGACAAGGTCGATACCGTCGCCAAGGGCTTCGAGAACTACAATAAGGAATTCGCAGCCGTGGAGCAGGCGGAGGTCCGTCTCGGGCTGAACGAGACGCTCGGCCTCTCCGGCTCGCTGCGCGGTGCGGTGCACGACATCGAGGCCAAGCTGAAAGATATCGACGATCCCCGATTGACCAGCGGCATGCTGATGATGCGCCGGCACGAGAAGGATTTCATGCTGCGGCGTGATGCGAAATATGTCGGTGAACTGACAAAGAGCGCGACGGAGTTCGCGAAGGCAGCGGCAGTTGCCGAACTCGCGCCGGCCATCAAGGCCGACATCGCCCAGAAGCTCGCGAAATACCAGGCGGATTTCGGCGCCTGGGTCGAAGGCGCGCAGGATACGGCACGCCACAGCGCAGCAATGTCGAAGCAATATGCCGAGATCGAGCCCGTCATCACCGAGATCGGCAGGGATGTCGCCGAGCGCTACCGCCTCGCGCAAGCTGCGGAGACCGAGACCGCCGCTCCGGTGAAGCAGTGGATGCTGGTCACGCTCATCCTGGCGCTTGTTGTCGTCGGTGCCGTGTCGTTCTTGATTGGCCACGGCATTTCGCAGGCGATCCGTGCCATGGTGAGCGCGATGACGCGGCTCGCCAAGGGCGATGCCGCCGTCAATGTCCCGGGCATGGGCCGCCGCGACGAGATCGGCGAAATGGCTAGCGCCGTCGACGTGTTCAAGACCAATATGATCGAGGCCGAGCGGATGCGCAGCGAGCAGGCAGCGATCGAGCAGCGCCAGCGGGCGCAGCGCAAGGACGACATGAACCGGCTGGCCGCCGGGTTCGAGGTCGCGGTCGGCGAGATCATCGAAACGGTGTCGTCGGCATCGACCGAACTCGAGGCGTCCGCATCGACGCTGACATCGACGGCCGAGCGCGGCCAGTCGCTCGCCACGCGCGTAGCCTCGGCCTCCGAGGAAGCGGCTGCCAGCGTGCAATCGGTAGCCTCCGCGACCGAGCAATTGTCCGTCTCCGTCACCGAGATCGGCCGGCAGGTGCAGGAATCCGCGCGCATCGCCAGCGAGGCCGTCGATCAGGCGCGTCGCACCAACGAGCGTGTCAGCGAGTTGTCCAAGGCCGCGAACCGGATCGGCGACGTCGTCGAACTGATCAACACCATCGCGGGCCAGACCAACTTGCTGGCGCTGAACGCGACCATCGAGGCCGCGCGCGCCGGCGAGGCCGGCCGCGGCTTTGCGGTGGTCGCTTCCGAGGTCAAGGCGCTGGCCGAACAGACGGCGAAGGCGACCGGCGAGATCGGCCAGCAGATCTCCGGCATCCAGGCCGCGACCGCCGAATCGGTGGACGTCATCAAGGAGATCTCTCACACCATCGAGCGGCTGTCGGACATCTCGTCGACGATTGCCGCGGCCGTCGAGCAACAGGGCGCGGCAACGCAGGATATCTCGCGTAATGTCCAGCACACCGCGCAAGGCACCCGCAGCGTCTCCGCCAACATCACGGACGTGCAGCGTGGCGCGACGGAGACCGGCTCGGCTTCCGCCCAGGTGCTCTCGGCGGCGCAATCGCTGTCGCAGGAAAGCAACCGGCTGAAGCTCGAAGTCGGCAAATTTCTCGAAACTGTGCGCGCGGCCTGAACGACCCGAGGCTCTGTCCATCGCTTCCTGCGGCATGATAGGCTCGTCCCCATCAACAAGGCGCCAAGCCCTGGATCGTAGGGAATTGGGAGGAGCAAGGATGCGTCGAAGAGGCACGTTGCTGCTGAGCCTGGCGCTCCTGATCTCGCCCGTCGTCAGTCCCGCCGACGATTTTCCAATCAAGCCGATCCGGCTGATCGTGCCATTTCCGGCCGGTGGGCCTAACGACATCATCGCGCGCGTGGTCGGACAGCGCATGTCCGAGCTGTTCAAGCAGACGGTGGTGATCGATAATCGCGGCGGCCAGGGCGGTGTGCTGGGCACCGATGCGGTCGCCAAGGCTGCGCCAGATGGCTACACCATCGCGATCTCCAGCGCAGGCGCACTCGCGATCAGTCCGTCGATGGAGAGGGTCGCCTATGACACGCTGCAGGATCTCGCGCCGGTGACATTGGTCGCGACGGTGCCGGAGATGCTGGTGGTGGCACCCGACGTGCCCGTGAAGGATATGGCCGGGCTGATCGCGCTGGCGAAGTCCAAGCCCGGCCGCCTCAATTTCGCCTCCTCGGGTCCCGGCAGCCTGCCGCATCTCGCCGGCGAGCTGCTTCACCTGACGGCCGGGATCGACATCGTCCACGTGCCCTATCGCGGCGCGGCGCCGGCGGTGAACGATCTGATCGGGCAGCAGGTGCAGATGGCCTTTCTCGACCTGCCGGTGCTGCTGCCGCAGATCAAGGCCGGTTCGCTGCGGCCGATCGCTATCGGCTCGGAGCTGCGCGCGCCGACCGCGCCCGATGTGCCGACCTTGGCCGAGGCCGGCTATCCCGCACTTCGCATCGAGAACTGGTACGGCATGGTTGCGCCGAAGGGCACGCCGGATGCGATCATCGCCACGTTGAACCGCGTCGCTCGCGAAGCGATGGCCGATCCGACCGTGAAGGCGAAGCTGGCGGACCAGGGTGCTGCGCTCGCCGGCGACAGCCCGGAGCATTTCCGCAGCTTCATCGAGGCCGAGATCAAGCGATGGGCCGGTGTCATCAAGGACGCCGGCATCGAGACCGCGAAGTAGTCTCACACCGCTGCCTTGCGTAAATGATCGACCAGCAGTTTCGCTGGCCGCGGCAGCGCCTTGAAGCTGCGCGCGCAGATCACGAGCTTGCGGTTTGCAAACGCGTCGCGCAGCGTCAGCACTGCGATCGGCATGGTGCGGGCACAGCGCCGCGCTGCGGCCTCCGGCACCACCGCGATGCCGACGCCTGCCGCCACCATCTGGCAGATGGTATCGAAGTCGCGCAAGCGGGCACGGACGTGCAGCCGCATGCCGAGCCGCGCCGCATGCTTCGAAATGTGGACCTGCAGCGCGGTGGCCTGGGTCAGGCCGATGAAATCGTGGCCCGCGGCCTCGACGAAATCGATCTGCCGGCGGCCTGCGAACGGCCCGCGTCGTGAGGCAACCAGCATCAGACGGTCGGCGCCGAACACGAAGCGTTCGATCGTGTCGGGCAGCGCATGTTCCGCGGCAAAGCCGAGATCGGCAGAGCCTGCGGCGATTGCCGCGGCAATGTCGGTGCTCTCGCGCTCCTCGACATCGACATTGATGTCGGGATTGTCGCGCAGGAAGGCGGCGAGCGCCTTCGGCAGATGCTCGGCAAGGCCGACCGTGTTGGCGAGCAATTGCACGTTGGCGCGCAGGCCCGAGGCGAAGCGCGCCAGCTCGCCCTGCATCGCCTCGACATTATGCATGATCAGCCGCGCATGATCGAGCAGGCTCTCGCCGGCCGCAGTGAGCTCGACGCCGCGGCGCCCGCGCTTGAACAGCGCCACCGCAAACGCCTCCTCCAGCCCCTTGATCCGCGCGCTGGCTGAGGCCAGCGCCAGATGCGCGCGATCGGCGCCGCCGGTGATGCTGCGGGCGTCGGCGATCGCAATGAACAGCCTGAGATCAACCAGATCGAACCGCATCGCGTCCTCTTGAGGCTTCGCCTTCAGCGAAGGCTGTCTCCGTAACCTCCAGATTGTGCGCCAAAGCCCGATCAGTCAATGTCCTGACATGACCGACCCGATGCTCATCTTCATTGCTGCCGCGCTGCTGCTGGCCGGCTTCGTCAAAGGCGCACTCGGCCTCGGGCTGCCGACCGTCTCGGTCGGCTTGCTCGCGGTTGCGATGCCGCCGGGCCGTGCGCTTGCGATCGTGATCGTGCCGGCCGTCATCACCAACATCTGGCAGACCTTCGTCGGGCCATATCTGCATGACATCGCGCGGCGGCTGTGGCCGCTGATGCTCGGCACCGTCATCGGCATCTGCCTCAATGCGGCTGCGCTGAGCCACCCATCGACCGGCTTCGGCAACATCGCGCTCGGGCTGCTGCTCGTGATTTATGCCGTGATCGGCCTGTCTAAATTCGCCTTCAGCGTGGCGCCGCAAAACGAGAAATGGATCGGCGGCATCGTCGGCCTCGTCACCGGACTGATCTCGGCCGCGACGGGCATCCAGGTGGTGCCCTCGGTGCCCTACATGCAGGCGATCGGGCTGGAGAAGGACGAGCTGATCCAGGCGCTCGGCGTGTTCTTCACGGTCGCGACCGTCACGCTCGCCTTCAACCTCACGAGCTCGGGCCTGATCAGCAGCGCGACCGCCCTGCCCGGCGCCATCGCGATGGCCTGCGCCTTCATCGGCATGTATATCGGCCAGGTCGCGCGCTCGAAAATGCCGGCAGAGACGTTCCGCCGCGTCTTCCTGATCGCGATGATCCTGCTCGGCCTCTATCTCGCGGGCACCGCGGCCTGCGAACTCTACCGCGCCTGAAGCATCGCGATGCGGACGCCGAAATAGACGAAGCAGCCGCCGATCGCGCGGTTGACCCATTGCACCGCGCGTTGCGCCTGCCTGATCCGCCCGGCGGTGCGCGCGGTGACGATCGAGACGCCGAGCAGCCAGATCACCCCGTTGAAAACAAAGGTGACGCCGAGCGCGATGAAGGCTAGCGCCTTGTGCGGGGAATCGGCCATGACGAATTGCGGCAGGAAAGCCAGGAAGAACAGCGCCACCTTGGGATTGAGCACGTCGGTGAGCGCGCCCTGCCAGAATACCGCGCCGAACGATGCCGGCGCCCGCTCGGCCCGGCTGTCCTCTTTCGCGGCCGATGGCCGCGAGAGCAACATCGTAATGCCGATATAGACGAGGTAGGCCGCGCCCAGCCACTTCACCACGGTGAACGCCATCGCCGAGGCCGCCAGCAGCGCTGAGAGCCCAAGCGCCCCGCCGAACACATGAACCAGGCATCCGGTGCTGATGCCGAAGGTGGCCGCCACGCCGCCGCGCCATCCCGTCTGCAGGCTGCGCGCCACCACATAGGCGGTGTCCGGGCCCGGCGTTATGTTGAGCAGCAGCGCGGAGACGAAGAACAGCCAGAAATCGTGAATTCCGAGCATGGGCAATCCGCCTCATCCCGCCGCTGATGCCGCGGCATTGTGTCGTCTGGCCTTGTCTTACCCGCCACACGGCATGATCTGCAACGGTGACGGGCGGCCGAGGCCGGCGGATCCAGAGCCGCTCGCGCAAAAGCATTGGATTTGGCGGCCATTGCCGTGGTATCGCCCCTGTGGGAGCACAGGAGCAATGGAAAGACGCCTCGCTGCCATTGTCTGCGCTGACGTGGCCGGCTACTCGCGCATGATGGGCGCGGATGAAGCCGGCACGCATGCCGCATTCAAGGCTCATCGCAGCGCCATCCACCCGATTATTCTCAACCATGGCGGCCGGTTCGTGAAGAACACCGGCGATGGGTTCCTGCTGGAATTCCCGAGTGTCGTCGGCGCCATCGAGGCCGCGGTTGCGATGCAGACGCTGATGGTTGAGCGAAATGCTCACCTGCCAGCCGAGCGGATCATGCAGTTCCGCCTTGGTGTCCATATGGGTGACGTCATCGTCGACGAGGACGAGGTATTCGGCGAAGGCGTCAACATCGCGGTCCGGCTCGAGGCGGCAGCAGTGCCCGGCGGCGTATCGGTGTCTGCCAAGGCCTATCACGAGGCCAGCAAGCATCTGTCGGTGACGTTCACCAACGCCGGCTGCTTTCGCTTCAAGAACATCGAGGAGACGATCAACGTCTGGACCTGGGCGCCAGGCGGCGCCGAGCAGGAGCGCGAGCCGCGCAGCGGGGCCAGCCTGCCGCCGCAATATCGGACCGCGATCGTTGGCGTGCTGCCGTTCACCAACCTCAGCGATGAAGGCGACGAATATTTCGCCGACGGTCTTGCCGAGGACCTGATCCACGCGCTGTCGCTGCAATCCTTCTTCCGCGTGCTGAGTCGCAACGCCACCTTCGTGTTCAAGCACGCCGGGCTGAGCGCGCGCCTGATCGCCCGCGAGATCGACGCCACCTATCTGATCCAGGGCACGGTGCGCCGCGCCGGCCAGAAGATCCGGGTGACCGCCGAGCTCGTGGCGCCGGAAAATGGCGAGCAGCTCTGGGCCGACCGCTATGATCGCGATATCGACGACGTGTTCGCTGTTCAGGACGATATCACCGCCAATCTCTGCGCCGCGCTGATTCCGGAGATCTACCGCGCCGAAGCTGCAGTCCCGGCCCGCTCCCTGATAACAGACATCACTGCCTGGGACCGTTTCCTGCGTGGATTGTCGCATTACTATCGACCCACCAAAACGGATTACGAGCGCTCGATCGCGCTGTTCCGGGAGGCGATCGCGCTCGACCCCGCGCTTGCCATCGCTCATACCTATCTCGGCACCATCCTGCTGCAGGGCGTACATTTCGGCTGGATCAAGAACAGCCGCGCATTGTGGGACGAGGCGATGCATCTCGCCGAGACCAGCGTCCAGCTCGCCCCCCGCTCCTCCTTCGCCTATTCGCTGCTCGCCTATGTCAACGCGATGGAGGGCCAGCACGAGCCGGCGATGGAGGCCGCGCGCAAGGCGGTCGCGCTGAACCCTTACGACATGGGCGCCCGCGGCGTGCTCGGCGTCTGCCATTTCACGATCGGCGAGCACGACCATGCGATCGAGCTGTTCTCGACCGCCGCCCAGCGCGGCAACAGCGACCCGCGCTATCAATGGGGCGTGCTGACGGCGTTCAGCCACTACCTGCTCGGCCAGTATGATGCCGCGATGTCGTGGGCGCGCGAGTGTTACTACGAAAACCCCAATCACATGCAGTGCATGGCAATCCGCGCCGCAGCCCTGGCCCAACTCGGCCGGCCGGAGGAGGCAAAGCAGGCGGCCGAGCTGCTGCGCGATCGCTATCCCTGGCTCACGGTCCAGCGGCTCTTGAGCAATATTCGCTGGAAACGGCCAGAGGATATCGCCCGCTATCGCGAAGGTCTGCTGAAAGCCGGCCTGCCGGCCTCTCAGGGCAATGTGGTCTGGATCGATCCGTCGATACGGCGCGCCGGCGAATCCTGACTCTGCAAGGTGCCGTTGACACCGCATCCGGCTGGTCAACATCCCCAAAAAAAGGCGTGATATCTGCATTCGTGTGGGCTGGATCACGGGGACGGTGACCGGTTTTGCACTATTCGTTACATCCATCCGTACTCCCGGGGGATGCAATTCATGGCCATGCAAGAAGACGACGGCCGCGCCGGTGATGCGCTGCCGGACCAGGTGGCCGTTTCCAAAGACAATCCGTGCCCGTTCCTGCGCGCACTGGTGGCCAACGGCTTCATCGAGGGCGGCACCGTGCCGCTGTCGGCGATGAGCCGGACCATCGAGGCTGCGAGCGGCGAGCGCGGACTGCGGAAACGCCTGGTCGGCATCAAGACCTTCGGCGTGGCCCTGATCGCCAACGGTCTCGACCCGTTGCGGCTGTGGCGCACCCTGCGTCACGGCGTGGAGCCCGACCATCTGCGCAACGGCCCGCTCGACAAGCATGGCGGCGGCTCGCGCATCCTTGATGCCAATGCGCAGGTCCATGACGTTCAGCTCGACCGGCTGGCGAAGTTCGCGAGCGACTGGCCAAGCCCCGATGGCGGCTTCGAACTGGGGCTCAATGCGACGCAGATCAAGGCATTCATGCGGGCCAATCTGCAGCGCGATGGGGCGAAAGCGCTCTGGTACTTCCCTCTGCTGATGAAGGGCGAATGGCCGGTGCTGCTGCGCGTGATGGGCAGGGGCTCGGGCAAGACCCGTTACCTCAGCGTCGCCGAGGTCCGCACGCTGTTCAAGGCGCGCGAATTTCCCAGGCGCATCGTGTCGCGGCTGATGACAAAGCCGATGCCCAGCACCGTGGTGGTGTGGTTCGGCCGACTTGCTCTGGGCGTGCTTGCGCTCGGCGTGCTCGCGCTGGCGGCCGTGCTCGCGATCGGCCAATTCCCCGATCGGCTCGGCCCCATGGCCGCCCCGCTGATGCCGGAGAAGCTCGCGCAACTCATTCCGCCGCCGCTCCCGCCGCGCAAAGTGACCGAGAGCGCCTATTGGCTGGAGCAGAACTGGAGAACCGAAGACAGGCACTGGTTCCACCATGTCTCGCAGGGTACGGCGACGTTCCCCGTTCCCTACACATGGTTCATGGCGCTGGAGCAGCCTTATTTCAGCATCACGAGACCCGGACTGCTCTCGGAGAGCGCTTATCTCGAACGGTTCGGCTTCATTCCGAGCACCAAGTCGGTCAGCACCGATGCGATGCAGTTGCAGGCCGCCGGGTACACCTCCACGTCCGACGCCCAGATCGAAGCCGCACCAGCGACCGTCATTGCCGGACTCAAGCCGACTCCGGCCGACAATCCCGACGGCCTGCCGGTCGGCTTCGCCCGCCTGAGCGGCGCTGGCAATCCGGTGACGGGCGCGAGCGAGCCCGACAAGATCGGACTGACCTGCGCGGCCTGCCACACCGGCAGCATCAGCTATAAAGGCACCAGCATCCGCTTCGACGGCGGCCCGGCCATGGTGGATCTGCGCAAGCTCGAACAGGTCGTCGGCCTGTCGTTGTTCTACACGACGAAGATCCCTACGCGCTTCTCGCGCTTCGCCGACCGCGTGCTCGGTCCGGATGCCGGTGATGGCGCGCGCGAGAGGCTGAAGAAGGGCCTCGATGCCGCGCTCGACTTCGCTTTGAACACCAAGGAAACGCGATATCAGGACGCGATCAAAGCCAAAGGTCAGGTCGCCACCTATGAAGGGTTCGGCCGGCTCGATGCGCTGAACCGCATCGGCAACGAGGTGTTCTATCTCGACATGGCAAGGAGCGGCCTGTCCGATTTCGCCGATAACCAGGAGGCCGTCAGCGCGCCAGTAAGCTTCCCCCCGATCTGGACGGTACCGTGGTTCTCCTGGGCGCAATATGACGCCTCGATCTCGCAGCCATTGGTCCGTAACGCCGGCGAAGCGCTCGGCGTCTCGGCCGCGATCAACCTGTCGCCCGACACGGTGCGCGAAGACCTTTACCGGTCGTCGGTCGCGATCGAAAACCTCGACCGCATCGAGAAGATGCTGCGCGGGCCCAATCCGTTCGCGTCTTCCAAGCCGACCTTCAGCGGACTCACCTCGCCGAAATGGCCGGGCAAGCTGTTTGCCGGCGACCCGGCCTGGACGATCGATCCGGCCCGCGTCGCGCGAGGCCGCAAGCTCTATGCCGAGATCTGCGTCGAATGCCATCTCGGTCCGGTCAACGATCCCGTGTTCGACGACACCTACCCGGACAAGAGCTTCTGGAAACCCGGCAACGGTCACTGGAACAGCAACGGGCCCGTGCTCAACCTGGTCGAGAAGCCGGTCGACGACATGGGCACCGATCCCGGACAGTCCAACATCCTTCGCTATCGTACGGTGAAAATGCCGGGTTTTCTCGGCCTCGATCCGGCGAAGGACCTGAAAGGATGCCGCGGCGTCGCGCCGACCTCCACCACCGAGATGCCATATGCAACGGCGCTGATGGACGTCGTGCAGAAGGCGAGCGAGAAATGGATGGACGATCACCATCTCTCCGATGCCGACCGCAAGGCGCTGCTGGAGGATCGGCCGAACTGTCCCAACCCGGCGAAGGACCCGATCTATCGCGCACGGCCGCTGAACGGCGTCTGGGCCACCGCGCCCTATCTGCACAACGGCTCGGTGCCCTCGCTGTTCTGGATGCTGACCCCGGCGGCGGATCGGCCGACCTCGTTCTGCCAGGGCCCGCGCGACTACGATCCGCGGGATGTCGGCTTCCGCGTTCCGCCCGGCGGCGAGCATTCCTGCGGCACCGGCGAGACGCGGTTCGCGACGACGGACGAGAACGGCAAGCCGATCAGCGGCAACAGCGTGATGGGTCATTCCTTCGAAGGCCCGCATATCGACAACTACAACTATCCGAAGGGCGTGATCGGGCGCGGCTTCACCGTGGACGAGCGCTACGACCTGATCGAGTATTTGAAGACGTTGTGAGATCGGTGCCTGCTGGATTGCTTCGTCGCTTCGCTCCTCGCAATGACGCATGCCTCACTTTTCGCTTCACATGTTAAAACAACAAACGAGCGACCGCGTTCTCGCGACGTATCCGCCCGAGCTGTGCATCATCGATCGCCCTCGATAAATACGGAGGGCGCAGGGAAGGCCGGGAGCTCGCCGCTCCCATGGCCCGCCTGCAGAAAAGAATGCAGGCGGCAGTTACCACAGGCTCGGCCAAGACATCCCGGCCTTCCCTGCGCGAATGGGTTACGGCTTATACGTGCTCTCCTCGGGGACCGGCTCTCTTGCCCCCGTGTCGCGACAATGCGCGTTCCGCGCATTGCGCTGGGCCTCAGCACCGGGAGGCCAGGACCACACGATTTCGCCGTCCGCGTTCAGCGCGTTCGTCCGCATGAATGAACATGCTGCGCGCCGATCGCGGCCATCGCATCCCACCTCCACGTTCGTGACGATCGCGATACGCCCTCCTTAAGAGGAGGCGGGACGCGACAATTCATGCAGCTGATTTGCCCGACGAGGCAAGCTGATGCTTTTTTCCAGAAGGGCTGGACAGGTTTTTCCGAAGCCTGCCCGTCGGGCAAATCACTTGCGGCCCGCTTATCGCCGTCATGCTGCAAGCCAGAGCCTAACGTCCCGACGTTTGGACCGGCTGCATGACATTCTTCGCAACATACTCGCCGATCTGAAGGCCCATGTCCGTGCCCACCCGGGTCGAGAAGCGGTAGTGGAAGCCGGCCCATATCCGGGCATTGGCAACCTCCTCCATGTAGGCCGTCATATCGGTGAACCGATGCGTCACGCCCGGAGCTGTCGGGCTTTTCATCTCGATTTCCGGAATCAGCTCGCTCCCGAGCGCGGTCTTGATGACGCCTGCGACTGCTCCGCTCGAGATGCAGTGCGCGCACGGATATTCGGGATGCATCGGCGTGACGGCAATCGGCTGCCAGGTCGCTTCAACTTCGGTGGCAGGGTTGCCGTCGATATCCCCGTTGCGAATGGCGGTGATCGGGCGCCAGAAGTTGTAGTGGTATTTCGCATCCATGACTGCGACAAGCGCGTCGTTGATCGCAAACGACACGAGCGCCATGAACCGGGCGCTATCGACGACGTCCATCTGCTTGGCGATCACGAGCTGCCGCGTGAACGGATGATAGGCGGCCGGTCCCACCGTGAGCCAGAAGCGCGCCGTCTCGGTCTGTTGTTCGGTCCGCTTCGCGCTGGACCGCCGACCATAATCCTTGATCTCGTTGTAGTCTCTTGCCCAATCCTCGCTGTCGAGGGCGACCGGCGGCTTCGGCCGGAATTGGGATGGCTTGGCGATGGCGAACGGCGTCAGATCCGGCCACATCGAGCTGACGGTCATCGCCGTCGGCACGTAGACACCAGGCGAGGTTCGCGGCCGGTAGGCATCCGGCGCATCGCAACCATCCTGCGCCCGCGCCTCGATGACCTTTGCTGCTATTGCTTCGCCGAGCTTGATGCCATCCGATTTCGCGGCCCCCTCGGGGATCGATCCCAGATAGGCCGCCAGCGCGGTCTGCATGTCGCCAGCCGTTTTTCCATCAATCGTCGCCAGCACCGCGGCGGCTGCGGCCGCGGCAGCCGCCTCCTTCGAGGTGGCGGAGTCGGCGGGCAACTGCGTCAGATACGGACGATATCGTGGCTCGATCGAGTTCACCGCATCGAACATTGCGGCATGGACGATCGCCATCAGCCGCTCCATCTCAGGCGGGGTTTTGCCGAGGCTCGCCATTGGGGCAATGACCGCGACAGCCTTGTCGTCCCAATCCGTGATGACGTTGGCGGCTGCAGACAACGGCACACCGACGGCAAGCGCAGCGCCGATGATGATGGCTGACACCGAATGGCTTTTCTGAGAGGCAGGAGAAGCAGGCATATTTCCCTCCTCAAATCTGTTGCAGATCAGGCGAGACCGCTGCACGCGCAGCGAGCCGCACCGCTGAAACGACGGATGAAATTGCGTTGCTTGATGGAACGAGTCGCCACGTGTACTCCCCAGGAGCCTCGACGACGTCGAACCGGCAGACTACCACGAAGGTCTCGACCTGGAGGGTAAATAAGCCCACTTCGCAGCTTCGATTCTGGGACATCCATCATGCAGAGAAGCCCGGCGCATATGCACCTTATGCGCCTTTCGGCGTTGTCAGAGCACGGGATTGCCCGATAATCGACGTCGTCACCTTCTGCAGGAATCCAGACTTGTCACGAGATTTGTCCACCGCAGCAGCATCAAGTCCCGTTGGCGTGAAGCGGGCGGCGTTCGCCGCCACGATCGGCAACATGCTGGAGTTCTACGATTTCATCACCTACAGCTTCTTCGCGATCCAGATCGGGCACACCTTCTTCCCGGCGCAGAGCGAATATGGCAGCCTGATGCTTTCGCTCGCCACCTTCGGCGCCGGATTCATCACCCGCCCGATCGGCGGCATCGTGCTCGGCATCTATTCGGATCGGATCGGCCGCCGGCCGGCGATGCTGCTCAGCTTCGCGCTGATGGGGAGCGCGATCATCGTGATCTCGATCACGCCGTCCTACAACACGATCGGCCTTGCCGCCCCAATCATCGTGATCATCGCCCGCATGCTGCAGGGATTTGCACTTGGCGGCGAGGTCGGCCCGACCACCGCCTATCTGCTCGAGATCGCCCCGCCCGAACGGCGGGCGCTGGTGATCTCGCTGCAGCCGACCAGTCAGGAAATCGCCGCCACCGCGGGCGCACTGGTCGGCTTCATCCTGACCCAGACCATGACGCCTGCGGAGCTCGAATCCTATGGCTGGCGGATCGCATTCCTGATCGGCGCGATCGCCTTACCGTTCGGGCTCTGGATGCGCCGGACGCTGCCGGAGACAATCCCGCAAGGCGAGAGCGGTGCCAGGCGGTCTGAGGAGTCGGGCCATTTGAAGCTGGCGCGCCGGCATGGTCGCGTGATCGCGCTGGCGCTGATGATCCTGGCGAGCGGCACCATCTCAACCTACGTCACGCAATACATGACGACCTATGCGCAAGATACGCTGCACATCGCGCCGTCTGTCGCCTTCGCCACCTCGCTGGTCAGCAACGGGCTGCAGATCATCGGCGCCCTGCTTGGCGGCTGGCTGGCCGATCGCTACGGCCGCAAGCCGATCATGATCGCGCCGCAAATCGTCGTGCTGCTGTTCACCTATCCGACCTTCCTGTGGATCGTCGGCGCGCCCGGCGGCTGGTCGCTGCTGTTCGGCTTCGGCGCGTTGTCGCTGATCGGGTCCCTGCCCTTCACCGCCTTCTACGCGACCTTCACCGAGGCGCTGCCGCAAGCGATCCGCGGCGGCGTGTTCGCAACCATCTACGCCGTCGCGATCGCGAGCTTCGGCGGCACCGCCCAGCTCGTCGTCACCTGGCTGCTGCATATCTCCGGCAATCCGCTGGCGCCCGCGTGGTACCTTCTGCTCGCCGCCGCTGTCGGACTGCTCGCGATGGCACTGATGCCGGAGACCGCGCCGGTGAAAGGCGGCAAGTAGCTCGGAAGAATCGAGGCGGCTGGTGAGGGCCGTAGCCCGCATGAGCGAACGCGACATGCGGGAATCCCGGGTGTCGCTGCGCTCACCCGGGCTACGCTTGCTGATGCCGGAGACGGCACCCCGTGAAGGGCGGCAAGTAGCTCGGAAGAATCGTGGCAGCCGGTGAGGGCCGTAACCCGCATGAGCGAACGCGACATGCGGGAGTCCCGGGTGTCGCTTCCGCCGTCGCCCTTCGGGCTATGGCGGACAGGTCACCCGGGCTACGCTTCCTGCTCATTCGCCGATGTGCAGCTTCAACAGCTCGGCAATGCGGGCGTCGGCGCGGCGGAGCCGGCGGCACAGCTCGCGGTTGATGTTCTGGATCACCAGGACATAGGCGTGGATGTCGCTTTTGTAGCAGGTGTAGAGCGCTCTTGCCGTGAGCTCGTACAGCACGGTCGGGGTCGCGGCGACAACGCTGGCCGATCGGTTCTGCATCTCGATCAAGGTCATCTCGCCGAAGAAATCGCCGGCCGCAAGATCGGCGATGGGAATGATGTCCCCGGAGGCTCCGCGCTTGCTGACCGCAAGCTCGCCGGAATGCACGATGAACATCGCGTGGCCCGGCTCGCCTTCTGCCACGATGGTAGCGCCGGCTTCGAAGCGGCGCTCGACCAGCATCGAGACCAGGAGATCGAGGCTTGCGTCCGGGAGGCCGCCAAAGAACGGCGTGGCGAGCAGGAACGCTTTCAGATCGGGGGAGCTGACAGCCATCGGGCAAGTATACGCCCGCGCGAAATGCCGACAAGCGAACGACCTCGACGCGACGCAGCAATACACCAGAGCCTTTTCCGGTCCGATTGAATCGGAACGCGGCTCTAGCTTTTTGTCGTGACGCGTTTTCTTGACGCGAACCGGTGTCCACTTCGCTTGAAAACGCTCTATGCGGGACGCCGACTACACAGACGGCGGACCCGCATGGGCATCAGCGCCATGCGCATCACAGCTTGGCGTCACGACGCGCCGGAGCCGCCCACCACGATCTTTTCGTTCAGCTTCTGATCGACCGTATCGACTGTTCGGTCGACCTCGGCATTGGGCATGCCGAGCTGATGCGAGATCAGCTTCACCAGGAGGTCGACCCGCTCGATGAACGGCGCGCCGGCGGCAACTGCGCGCGCCGCCGATGATGGCTTGAGCAAGCTCTCCGCCGCCTTGGCGTATTTCTCGAACGGCACCTGATCCATGGGGTCGGCGCCAAGGCGTCGAGCCACCGCATCGACATGCTCGTAGATCGACCGCGACAGATTGAGGTCGCCGTGCACGGCATCGCGGATCGACTGCGGCTCCTGCGGGGTGATGCAGCGGTAATTGCCGGTCAGCAGCATTGACCATTTGGCAAGCGGCACGAACAACGACGAGAACACCTTGAGCTTGACCGGCACGTCCTGGCCGGCCAGCGTCACTGCATCGATATCAGCCTCGAGCTCGCGCAGCAGCGCGGTGTGCCGCTCCTCAGTGAACGCCGCGGCCTTGAAGTTGGTCGGCAGTCCGACGTGAAGCACGTTCGGCGCCTCCTCCGGTGGACGGAAGGCCTGCGGGTCCGGCGAGCACAGCGACACCAGCCCCGGCTCGAACCGCTCCCACACCTGGGCATTGGTGTAGGCCTCCTCCAGCTCCATGTCAGCCAGCGCGGGTATCCGCTTCAGATAGGGCAGCGGCGGCATGTTCATGATCGACAGGCACGGCAGCTTCGCCAGAGCGATCCTAACCATCAAGGCCCGGATCGTGTGGTTGGTGTATTGCGGCTCCTGCATGGCGAGGCCGACCAGGTCGTAACGCGAAAGATCGACGTCCTGCGGCGGCTTTGCATCGAGCCTGCCGGGCAGATCGCGAGAGAAGATCGCGCGGTGCTCCGCCTCGTCGCGCAGCTTGATGCGCACCTCGGTGCCGTCACGGTTGATCAGCTCGGCCGTGTTCTTGCGGCACACCAGCGTGACATTGTGCCTCGCCATCAGAAGCTTCGTCGCCAACAGAGAGCCATAGGAAGCTCCCAGGATCAGAATGTTGCGCGCCATGCTCTCCCTTTCCCGGACGTGCCGGAATTCCTCCATCGTGTTGTCCTCTTCTCACGAGAGGTACCCATCTCTATCGCAACCGAATAGGAACTACAACAAATCGGGGAAGCTGCATCGAGCCGTTCCGGTGTTCATTGCAATCGCAAATCGATCGATAACAAATCGGCAATGCCGTTCGATGGAAGGCCGATGGAGAGAGAAGCGAGCTGGGTGGGCGAAGCGACCAGGCCGCAACGACGCGCGACCTATCCACGTCATTCCGGGCCGGCGGAACGCGCGAAGCCGGGAATCCATTTCACCGCGGTACATGAGGCGGATCTGGTCAAAGAGATGAAGTCGCGCGGGCAGTAACTGTCGCGGGTCGCCTGGATGGTCTTGCAATCCATCGCGCGTCGGGCTTCCGTAGGCGCGAGTGAGAACAGCAGCACCGGGGCGCAGATGTCCGACAACGATCACCTCACGATCGAATTCCGTTGTCCGAAGGAGCTTGAGGGGCTGCTACCGCAGCCTGTCCCTGCGGCGATGGGCATTCCCGATTGGCTCAAGGCGATGCCGAGCACAGCCTTCAGCGCGCTCAATCAGAACGATGAGCAGACCGTCAAGCGATGCCCGCCTTTCGTTGACGCGATGACCTGCGGCTTTCTCATCCCCTTGATCTGCGATCTGAGAGTTGAGGACGGTCAGATCACGTGGGACAACGAGCTGCCGCCGGGCGGAGCGATCGATTTTCCGCGCTCGCCCGTCAGCTTCCACGATCAAGCGCAACTCACGGGCTCGCCGCTCTTCGAAGCCGACCGATTCGTCGTCAAGTTTCACAATTTGTGGACGATCGAAGCTCCGGAAGGCTACGCGTTGTTGTTCACGCATCCGGTCAACCGCTTCGATCTGCCGTTCACCACGTTGACCGGCCTGGTCGATTGCGATCGATACCACGATACGTTCGTCCATTTTCCGGCGCATTGGCACAACACGGCGTTCCGCGGCGTCCTGCCCAGAGGGACGCCTGTTGCGCAGTGCATTCCAGTCAAACGGCAGGACTGGAAAGCGCGCTTTTCCTCGTTCACCGATGAGAAGACCAGGGAGGTTCAGGAGCTGCGCGCCGCACTCAAGCGGGAGCAAGGATTGTACCGCAGAAAGTTCAGGTCATGATCCGCTTCCGGCGGCGTTCCCCACCAGAAATTTCGCAGCGGCGCTCGGACGGAAGAAGAAGCGGCCATGTGAGCAACCGGCAAGCGCGTAAGCTGCCCGGGCAAGCAAATGAGGCCGTCCTCGCAGCATGACCCGTAGCGCGGTCTCGGCGGCATCCCGTTCCCCCAGTTCGAGGAGACACATCGCCAGATGGGCGCGTGACTGGGTATCGTCAGGCCGCAGGCCAAGCGCGTTTCGTAAGGTGCCGGCCGCCTCGGCGTAATCTCCGTCGAGAAACTGAACCATGGCGAGCTCGGTCAGAATGTCGGGGCGCCCCGGCGCCGCGACCCGCGCAGCCTCGAGATTTGCACGCGCTCTTGCGCGATCATGGTCCTGAAGGCACAGGCGTGCCAGATCGACTTTCAAGTCGACGCTTGCAGGGGAAAGTGCGAGACCATCCTCGATGACAGAGATCGCCTCGCCGAGCTGTCCGGCCTTGGCGAGCCGGCCTGCGAGCTCCTGAAACACCGGCAGATAGGGCGGGCGCCGTGCCGCGGTTTCGCGCAATTGCGCGATCCCCTCCGCCGCGCGCCGGGCGTCGCACAGCGCCGCACCGAGCAGGGTCTCGATCTCTGGATCGCTGGCTCGACGTGCGGCCTTCTCGAGCGGCGCAATCGCCTCGTCCGCGCGGTGCTGGCCGAGAAGCGCATGAGCCAGAATGAGCAGGGCGGTCCGGTCCGTGCGATTGGATTTCAGGACCTCGGTTGCGTGCTGCTCCGCACGACTGAACTGCCGCGTTCGGAGCGCGATCGAGGCTTGCTGCAGGGCCTCCGCATGCAACCTGTTCTTGCGCTCTCTCACGATCCGCCGCCGCAACCTCTCGGAGCAACAGCTCTAACCTGCCGGCGCCGGGGTGTCCAGCAACACGCGCCTCGTCGCACGCCAGCCTCAGCCAAACAGCGGCGTACCCGGCACGAAGGCATCGAACGCGGCCCAGAACTGGCTGCGATAGCGGTCCTGCTCCTGCAGGATTTCATGTTTGGCGCCGGCGATGACGAGATGCGAGCCGGCGCGCAAGTGATAGGCGAACTCCTCGATCGCCGGCGTCGACACCACAGTGTCGCTGGAAGCTGCCAGCATCAGGATCGGCTGGCGGATCTGCGAGGGGTAGTTCATGCCGCGGAACGTGACCATGGCGCTGAAGGCGGCATCGGCCCAGGCGACCGTCGGCGAGGCGATGCCGAGCGTCGGGTCCTCTTCCAGGATCGCGGCGTTGCGCGCGTACCGCACCGGATCCGATGTGACGGGATTGCCGACGAAAGGGCCGAGCCCGGCGATCTCATCATTGCCGCCGGGCACGTAGCGGCCGCCCTGCCCCGCAAAGCGCAAGGTGCGCAGCAAGAGCCGCGCGGGCAGCCCGGTGCGCTTGCCCGGCAGGTCGATCATCGGCGCCGTCAGCACGATGCGGTCGAACCAGCGCTTGCCCGCATAGGAGAGCCGCAGCAGCACCGTGCCGCCCATCGAATGCGCCAGCGCGAAATAAGGCGGCGGGCAGTCCGGCAGCACCACCTGCTGCACGAAGGCCTCGACATCGACCTCGTAGTCGGAGAAGGAGCGCACATAGCCCTTGCGCGGATCGCGCAGCCGCCGCGAGGAATGGCCCTGGCCGCGCCAATCGATCATCGCCACCGCAAAGCCGCGGTCGCGCAGGTCGCGCACCGTCTCGAAATACTTCTCGATCATCTCGCTGCGGCCCGAGAACACGCAGACGGTGCCCTTGCGGCCCGACGGCGGCGCCCAGCGCGCAAAGCGCAGCTCGGCGCCATCGGGGGTCTTGATGGTGCCGGTCGTGACGTTTTCGGGGACGGGATTGGCGGGAATCGAGACGAGCGTCATGGGGCGCCATCGAATAGGTGAAAGGGGTGCGGAATCAAGGGCGGGACCTGCGAAAAAACAGCCCATGGCGAAACCTTGAACGAGGGCTTTCTGCACCTAAATCAGCACCGTGCAGGCCGGATCCGGCTGCACGACAGCCCGGCCCGATGGCGGGCGGGTTGCTTGCAACAGTCGCTCAATGGAGGACTTTGACCATGCGTACCTACGACCTCACCCCGTTTTATCGTTCCACCGTCGGCTTCGACCGTCTCTTCAACCTGCTCGACCAGGCCACCTCCGACGGCAGCCCCGGCTATCCCCCGTACAACATTGAGCGGACCGGCGAGAATGCCTATCGGATCACCGTGGCGGTATCCGGCTTCTCCAGGGATGAGCTCTCCCTCGTCGCGAAGGAAAACACGCTGACGATCAAGGGCGAGAAGGTCGCCAATGAGAACGGCAAGGCCAAGAGCGAGGTGCTCTATCGCGGCATCGCCGCGCGCGCCTTCGAGCGCTCCTTCCAGCTCGCCGACCATGTGACGGTGAAGAATGCGAGCCTCGAGAACGGCCTCCTCCACGTCGACCTCGAGCGCGAGATTCCGGAAGCCAAGAAGCCCCGCAGCATTCCGATCTCGACCAGCGCACAAGGCGCGCCGCAGGTGGTCGACGGCTCGGCCGAGAAGGCCGCCGCCTAAGGCTCACACAAATCGTATCGTTCGTATCCGAAACGCCCCGGGAAACCGGGGCGTTTTTCTTTTGCGATGGCCGTACACCGATCAATCGATCGTGACGCGGCGTAACGCTGTGCCGCTCCATGTCGAAACATGAGCGATCCCGCTCGGGACAAGCAAGGAGCCTGCAATGCATATCCTACGCACCACCCTCGTCGCCGCCACCTTAATGGGTGCGACTTTGATCGCCACGAACCCCGTCGCGCAGGCTGCGCCGCCGAAGGCCACCAATGTCGTGCTGGCGCACGGCGCCTGGGCCGACGGTTCGAGCTGGGCCAAGGTCATTCCTTATCTGCAGGCCGCCGGGCTGAAGGTCACAGCGGTGCAGAACCCGCTGACCTCCCTCGCCGACGCTGCGGCCGCGACCCGGCGGGCACTGGCATTGCAGGACGGCCCGACCGTGCTGGTCGGCCATTCCTGGTCCGGCACGCTGGTCAGCGAGGTCGGGACCGATCCGAAGGTCACAGCGCTGGTCTATATCGCGGCGCGCGCACCGGATGCAGGCGAAGACTTTCTCAAGCTGGCCGGCCAATTTCCGAACCCGCCGGCGCGCGCCGGCATCGTCGACCATGACGGCGAGACCAAATTGTCCGAGGACGCCTTCCTGAAGTACTTTGCCAATGGCGTCGATGAGACGACGGCGAAGGAGCTCTATGCGGTGCAGTGGCCGACCGCGGCCTCGATCTTCGGCAACCGCACCACCGCCGCCGCCTGGCACGACAAGCCGTCATTCTATGCGGTGTCCAAGCAGGACAAGACCATCGATCCCGATTTCGAGCGCTTCCTCGCCAAGCGCATGAAGGCAACCACGATCGAGCTCGATGCCGGGCACCTCTCGCTCGTGTCGCATCCGAAGGAGGTCGCGGATTTGATCCTCAAGGCTGCGGGGCAGCATGAGTAGTCAGGCCGCTCGCTTCGAGCACGCCGCTTGAGAAACAAAGACTGTCATGCCCCGCGAAGGCGGGGCATCCAGTACGCCGAGGCGGTCGTGAAAAATCGAGTTGCTGGTGTTTACTGGATCGCCCGCCTGCGCGGGCGATGACAGTTTTTGTGTTGAAACGGCTCGCGTCCGAGATGCAGCTACAAGAGCGCTCTATTCCAGCCCCTGCGCCGGCGGCATCTTCTCGGTCGGCAGGATCTGCGGTGCAGGCTTCTGCTCGGCCGGTACTTGCTGCGGAGCGGCGGCCGGCCTCGGCTGCACCGCCGCCGTCTGCGGCGCAGGCGCCGCCGGGCGCGTCGCGGGTACGGCGGGCTTCGGCGCCGGCATCGCGCGGCTCGCCATCTGCGGCCCCACGGGAGCGGCTGGCGCCGCCTGCAAGAGGTGCGGATCGGCCTTGATCACGGTCGGCGGCGGCAGGCTATCGAGGCTGGCGCGCGGCATGATCGGGGCCGGCCGTTCCCGGCCCGGCTCATAGCGCATCCGCTCATACTGCTCGCCCCACTGGAACGCCGGCACGAAACGGATGATGCGGCCCGAGCGGGCATCAATCAGCAGCCGGCCATCCTCGCCGTCGCGGTCGAGCACCGAGATCACATAGGTATAGCCGCGCTGCCGCGGCTCGCCCAGCGGCGAGAAGCCGTTGTCGCGCGCAATGGCGTAGACGGCACGCACCGGCAGAAATGCCGGGGCATAACCATAGTCCGGCCGATAAGGCTCGGGGCGATAGGCATCCGGGCCGTATACCGGAGCTGGCGGCCGGTAGCCGTAATCCGGTCCCGGACCGTAGCCATAGCGCGGCGCGGGCGGCGGTACCGGGGCCGGTGGCGGAGGCGGCGCTTCCGAATAATAGGGTTCGTCAATGTCTGAGACCGTCCGATAGAGCGGCGATGCGCTCGCTCCCGACGAAACCAGCGGCTCAGCCTGCGCGCCTGCCGTTGCCGCGACAAGCAAGGTCGCCGAGACGGCCCCAATGACTAGCTTCATGACCAAAGCTCCTGATAAGGCCCCGAAAAGTGGAGCATTTTCGCATCCACCGTTCCGGCCTGACGTTCGATTCCGATTCAGGCGGTCCTTGGTCGGCGCTGCGGCGGGATCAGGGCACCTCGTTTCAGCGTGAGGCCGCCACAGCAAAAGACTGTGACAAATGACACGACAATTCGCAGGCAGGACACCAGCCACGCTTGTATGCTAGAGAAAAGTTTGGCATGGTTGCAGTTAGGACAGGATGACTGTCTCAAATTTCCTTGCAAAGGCGGTACAGACTTTGCAATGAAATTTCGGCGCCCACGGTCGGGCGCTAAGGAAGTTGCCAGGCTTGGCCGTCCGTCGGGGACGTTTTCACCGGGACGCCCGCCTGAATTCTGAAAATGCGGCTCGCTGATGAGGACGAGCGTGGGCTCCGGATGAGGGCCGCGCTGCGCCCGGGGTGCGCCGGACGGTGGTGGTTAAAGGCCAAGGCCCTTGCCGGAACGAAGGGGATGGATATGAGCGGATCGATGTTCGAGCACGACAGGATGGGTGGCGGTGTGCCGGCTCGGGATTCCCGTTCGAAACCGGCCGGCATCGCCCGCGAACTACACACGTGGCGCCCTGAGGCGGAAGGTCTGTACGATCCGGCGCAGGAGAAGGATTCCTGCGGCGTCGGCTTCATCGCCAACATCAAGGGCCAGAAGTCGCACCAGATCGTCTCCGACGCGCTGAACATCCTGTGCAATCTCGAGCATCGCGGCGCGGTCGGTGCCGACCCGCGCTTCGGCGACGGCGCCGGCATCCTGGTGCAGATCCCGCACGCCTTCTTCAAGCGCAAGGCCGCCGAGATTGGCTTCCAACTGCCTGATCCCGGCGAATATGCGATCGGCGCGCTGTTCATGCCGCGCGACACCGCCTGGCGCAACGTGATCAAGAGCATCATCGCCGACCAGATCAAGGCCGAGGGCCTGGTGCTGCTCGGCTGGCGCGTCGTGCCGACCGACAATTCCTCGCTCGGCGAGACCGTGAAGCCGACCGAGCCGACGCATATGCAGGTCTTCATCGGCCGCAATGGCGCGGCGAAGACCGAAGACGAGTTCGAGCGCCGGCTCTACATCCTGCGCAAGTCGATCTCGCAGGCGATCTATCAGCGCCGCGACCGCGGCATGGCCGGCTATTACCCCTGCTCGATGTCGTGCCGGACCGTGATCTACAAGGGCATGTTCCTGGCCGACCAGCTCGGCAAGTACTACGCCGATTTGCACGAGCCGGATTTCGAGAGCGCGCTGGCGCTGGTGCATCAGCGCTTCTCGACCAACACCTTCCCGACCTGGTCGCTGGCGCATCCCTACCGCATGATCGCGCATAATGGCGAGATCAACACGCTGCGCGGCAACGTCAACTGGATGGCGGCGCGCCAGGCCTCGGTCGCGTCCGACCTCTATGGCAAGGACATCAACCGTCTCTGGCCGATCTCCTATGAGGGCCAGAGCGACACCGCCTGCTTCGACAACGCGCTCGAATTCCTGGTGCAGGGCGGCTACTCGCTGCCGCACGCGGTCATGATGATGATCCCGGAGGCGTGGGCCGGCAATCCCTTGATGAGCGAGGAGCGCCGCTCCTTCTACGAATATCACGCCGCCCTGATGGAGCCGTGGGACGGCCCGGCCGCGATCGCCTTCACCGACGGCCGCCAGATCGGCGCCACGCTCGACCGCAACGGCCTGCGACCGGCGCGCTATCTCGTCACCAAGGACGACCGCATCGTGATGGCGTCCGAGATGGGCGTGCTCAAGATCCCGGAAGATCAGATCGTCACCAAATGGCGGCTGCAGCCGGGCAAGATGCTGCTGGTCGATCTCGAACAGGGCCGTCTCATTCCGGACGACGAGATCAAGGCGCAGCTGGCCGCCAGCCATCCCTACAAGCAGTGGCTCGACCGCACCCAGCTGCAGGTCGAGACGCTGCCGGACGCGCCGACCAAGGGCGCGCGCACCAACCTGTCGCTGCTCGATCGGCAGCAGGCGTTCGGCTACACCCAGGAAGACATCAACATCCTGATGACGCCGATGGCTTCGACCGGTGAGGAAGCCACCGGCTCGATGGGCAACGACACGCCGATCTCGGCGCTGTCGGACAAGCCGAAGCTGCTGTTCACCTACTTCAAGCAGAACTTCGCGCAGGTGACCAACCCGCCGATCGATCCGATCCGCGAGGAGCTGGTGATGAGCCTGGTCTCGATCATCGGCCCCCGCCCGAACCTGTTCGACCTGCAGGGCGTCGCCTCGACCAAGCGGCTCGAAGTGCGCCAGCCGATCCTGACCGATGCGGACCTGGAGAAGATCCGCTCGATCTCGCAAGTCTCCGACAGCCATTTCGTCTCACGCACGCTCGACACCACCTTCGATGCCTCGCTGGGCTCGGCCGGCTTCGAGCAGATGCTGGACGATCTCTGCGGCCGTGCGGAAGCAGCGGTGCGCGAAGGCGTCAACATCATCATCCTGTCGGACCGCATGGTCTCGGCCGATCGGATCCCGATCCCGTCGTTGCTGGCCTGCGCCGCCGTGCATCATCACCTGATCCGCACCGGCCTGCGCACGTCGGTGGGCCTCGTCGTCGAGAGCGGCGAGCCGCGCGAGGTGCATCACTTCGCCTGCCTCGCCGGCTACGGCGCCGAGGCAATCAACCCCTATCTCGCCTTCGAGACCATCATCGCGC
This sequence comes from Bradyrhizobium sp. STM 3557, assembly GCF_045571465.1. Lineage (NCBI taxonomy): Bacteria > Pseudomonadati > Pseudomonadota > Alphaproteobacteria > Hyphomicrobiales > Nitrobacteraceae > Bradyrhizobium > Bradyrhizobium sp. STM 3557. The sequence continues at coordinate 1,900,978 of NZ_CP120697.1, read as the reverse complement.
TGAAGGACCGGCTGCCGTCGGCGCTCGACGACTATGAAATCGTCAAGCGCTACATCAAGTCGATCGGCAAGGGTCTGCTGAAGGTGATGTCCAAGATGGGCATCTCGACCTATCAGTCCTATTGCGGCGCGCAGATCTTCGACGCGGTCGGCCTGAAGGCCGAATTCGTCCAGAAGTTCTTCGCCGGCACCCATACGCGGATCGAAGGCGTTGGCCTCAACGAGATCGCCGAGGAGACCGCACGCCGTCACGCGGACGCGTTCGGCGAGGCGCTGGTCTACAAGAGCGCGCTCGATGTCGGTGGCGAATACGCCTTCCGCACCCGCGGCGAGGACCATGCCTGGACCGCGGAGTCGGTCTCGACGCTCCAACATGCGGTGCGCGGCAATTCGAGGGAGCGCTACCAGGCCTTCGCCAGGATCCTCAACGAGCAGTCCGAGCGGCTCGTCACCTTGCGTGGCCTGTTCCGGATCAAGTCGGCCGAGGACGAGAAGCGCAAGCCTGTGCCCTTGGACGAGGTCGAGCCGGCCAAGGAGATCGTCAAGCGCTTCGCCACGGGTGCGATGAGCTTCGGCTCGATCTCGCGCGAGGCGCACACGACGCTCGCGATCGCCATGAACCGGATCGGCGGCAAGTCGAACACCGGCGAAGGCGGCGAGGAAGCCGATCGCTTCAAGCCGCTTCCCAATGGCGATTCCATGCGTTCGGCGATCAAGCAGGTCGCCTCGGGCCGGTTCGGCGTGACGACGGAATATCTCGTCAACTCCGACATGATGCAGATCAAGATGGCGCAGGGCGCCAAGCCTGGCGAAGGCGGCCAGCTGCCCGGCCATAAGGTCGATGCCACCATCGCGAAGGTGCGGCATTCGACGCCAGGCGTCGGCCTGATCTCGCCGCCACCGCATCACGACATCTATTCGATCGAAGACCTCGCCCAGCTGATCTACGACCTGAAGAACGTCAATCCTGGCGGCCAGGTCTCGGTGAAGCTGGTGTCCGAAGTCGGCGTCGGCACGGTCGCCGCCGGCGTCGCCAAGGCGCGCGCTGACCATGTGACCATCGCGGGCTTCGAGGGCGGCACCGGTGCGTCTCCCCTCACCTCGATCAAGCATGCGGGCAGCCCGTGGGAGATCGGCCTTGCCGAAACGCACCAGACCCTGGTGCGCGAGCGGCTGCGCAGCCGCATCGTTGTCCAGGTCGACGGCGGCTTCCGGACCGGGCGTGACGTCGTGATCGGCGCGCTCTTGGGCGCGGACGAGTTCGGCTTCGCCACCGCGCCGCTCATCGCGGCCGGCTGTATCATGATGCGCAAGTGCCACCTCAACACCTGCCCGGTCGGCGTTGCGACGCAGGACCCGGTGCTGCGCAAGCGCTTCACCGGCCAGCCGGAGCATGTCATCAACTACTTCTTCTTCGTCGCCGAAGAAGTCCGTGAGATCATGGCGAGCCTGGGCTATCGCACCTTCAACGAGATGATCGGCCAGGTGCAGATGCTGGACCAGAGCCGGCTGGTGGCGCATTGGAAGGCCAAGGGTCTCGACTTCTCCAAGCTGTTCGTGAAGCAGACGGAGCAGCCGGGCCAGAAGATCTATCACGCGGAGGCCCAGAACCATCATCTGGAGGCCGTGCTCGACCGCAAGCTGATCGCGCAAGCGCAGCCCGCGCTCGACCGCGGTGCGCCGGTCAGAATCGAAGCCGAGATCAACAACACCGACCGCTCGGCCGGTGCGATGCTCTCGGGCGCCGTGGCCAAGATCTACGGCCATGCCGGCCTGCCGCATGACACCGTCCATGTCAGCCTGAAGGGCACCGCCGGTCAGGCGTTCGGCGCCTGGCTCGCGCATGGTGTCACCTTCGAGCTGGAAGGCGAAGCCAACGACTATGTCGGCAAGGGCCTGTCCGGCGGCCGCATCATCGTCAAGCCGCCGCGCAACTCGGGCATCGTGCCGGAGGAGTCGATCATCGTCGGCAACACCGTGATGTACGGGGCGATCTCGGGCGAGTGCTACTTCCGCGGCATCGCCGGCGAGCGCTTCGCGGTGCGCAACTCCGGCGCGGTCGCGGTCGTCGAAGGCGCCGGCGACCATTGCTGCGAATACATGACCGGCGGCATCGTGGTCGTGCTCGGCAAGACCGGGCGCAACTTCGCGGCCGGCATGTCGGGCGGCGTTGCCTACGTGCTCGACGAAGCCGGTGACTTCAGCAGGCTCTGCAACATGGCGATGGTCGAGCTGGAGCCGGTGCTGTCGGAGGAGATGATCGCCGAGAACGCCTATCATCAGTCCGGCGACCTCGAAGCACATGGCCGGGTCGATGTATTCCAGAATCTCTTGGCCTCCGATGTCGAGCGCCTGCACGTCTTGATCACGCGCCACGCCAAGGCGACAGGGTCGAAACGCGCGGAAGACATCCTGGCGAACTGGAGCAGCTATGTGCCGAAGTTCCGCAAGGTGATGCCGGTGGAGTACCGCCGCGCCCTGAAGGAAATGGCGGCCAATGCCGACGCCGAGCCGAAGATCGCGATCGGGGCGTAGGCGCAACTCAACCAAAGACGTCATTGCGAGCGCAGCGACTTGTCCGCCATAGCCCGAAGGGCGACGGCGGAAGCAATCCAGAAAGGCCAGAAAGCAAGAACTGGATTGCTTCGTCGCTTCGCTCCTCGCAATGACGGAGTGAGACAGAAAGGGCCTTCATCCTTTTAAGACGCGGCGCACGCGCCGCTCCCAGAGGATGAGGAAAATAGAACCGAATGTTTGTTCCTCATGGTGAGGAAGGTGCGCAGCACCGTCTCGAACCAGGAGGCTCGAATGGATCAGGGACGTCGAACGGGTATGGGCAAGGTCACAGGTTTTCTCGACATCGAGCGGCACGATCGCAAGTACGCGCCCGTTGCCGAGCGGCTGAAGCATTTCCATGAATTCGTCGTTCCCCTGAGCGAGAAGGACCTGCGCGACCAGGCCGCGCGCTGCATGAATTGTGGCATCCCCTATTGCCATGGCACCGGCTCGGCGGCGCCGGGCACGCCTGGCTGCCCGGTCAACAACCAGATCCCGGACTGGAATGACCTGATCTATCAGGGCAACTGGGAAGAGGCCTCGCGCAACCTGCACTCGACCAACAACTTCCCCGAATTCACCGGGCGCATCTGCCCCGCGCCATGCGAAGCGTCCTGCACGCTCAACATCGATGACAACCCGGTCACCATCAAGACGATCGAATGCGCCATCGTCGACAAGGCCTGGGAACAGGGCTGGCTGAAGCCGGAGCCGGCCGCGATCAAGACCGGCAAGAAGGTCGCGATCATCGGCGCAGGCCCGGCAGGTCTCGCGGCTGCACAGCAGCTCGCGCGCGCCGGCCACGACGTCCACGTCTATGAGAAGCATGCCAAGGCCGGAGGCCTACTGCGCTACGGCATTCCCGACTTCAAGATGGAGAAGGGCATCATCGACCGCCGCATCGCCCAGATGGAAGGCGAAGGCGTCACCTTCCATTACGGCGCCCATGTCGGCGCGGCCGGCGGAATTGACGCCAAGAGCCTGCTGAACGAGTACGACGCGGTCGCGCTGACCGGCGGCGCCGAGGCGCCGCGCGACCTGCCGATCCCCGGCCGTGATCTTGCCGGCATCCACTACGCGATGGACTTCCTGCCCCAGCAGAACCGCCGCGTTAGCAACGAGCCCGTCAACGCGACCGACATTCTCGCCGGCGGCAAGCATGTCGTGGTGATCGGCGGCGGCGACACCGGATCCGACTGCATCGGCACCTCGCTGCGCCAGGGCGCGCTCTCGGTGACGCAACTGGAGATCATGGCAGCTCCTCCCGAGCGCGAGAACAAGGGGCTGACCTGGCCGAACTGGCCGCTGAAGATGCGGACCTCGTCGAGCCAGGCCGAGGGCGCGGTGCGCGAATTCGCGGTGCTCACCCAGAAGTTCGAAGGCGAGAATGGAACGGTGAAGAAGCTGCATTGCGTGCGCGTCGATGGCCAGTTCAAGCCGATCCCGGGCACCGAGTTCGAGCTTGCCGCCGACCTCGTGCTGCTGGCGATGGGCTTCGTGCACCCGGTGCATGAGGGCCTGCTCAAGAGCCTCGGCGTCGATCTCGACCCGCGCGGCAACGTCAAGGCCAATTTGTCGGACTACCAGACCTCGCTGCCCAAGGTGTTCTCCGCCGGCGACATGCGTCGCGGACAGTCGCTGGTCGTCTGGGCCATCCGCGAGGGTCGGCTCTGCGCCCAGGCCATCGACAAATTCCTGATGGGCAAGACCGACCTGCCGCGGTGAGCAGCAGGCATCAGAGCTGACATAGCACTCGCGTTCACCGCAACTTCGGCTGTCATCGCCCGCGAAGGCGGGCGATCCGGTACTCCGAACTACCAGCGGTCGAATCGAGAGAGCCCGGCGTACTGGATGCCTCGCCTGCGCGGGGCATGACGACCATTTGTGTAGCTGAGCTCTTGTTCACCATACGCCGGCCTCGTTGCTCGCCGCCTGGACCACCTCACGTCGCCAGTGCCGTGCGGATGCCGCGCGCGAGATCGGAGCTGAGATAGGGCTTCGGCAGCAGCAGGACGCCGGCATCGAGCCGGCCATGATGCACGATGGCGTTCTCGGTGTAGCCTGACGTGTAGAGCACCTTCAGCCCCGGGCGGCGCTTCTGGGCCTCGGTCGCGAGCTGACGGCCGTTCATGCCGCCGGGCATCATCACGTCGGTGAACAGCAGATCGATAGGCTCGGGACCGTCGATGATATCCAGCGCCTCGGCGGCACTGGCGGCTGAGAGCGTGCGATAGCCCAGCCGTTCGATCTGCGCCACGACATAGTCACGCACCAGCAAATCGTCCTCGACGATCAGGATGGCTTCATCGCCATGCTCGCCCTCGCGCACGGCGAGGTCGGCTAGCGGTGCGTCCGCATCTATCTCGGGCGTATGGCCGGCCTGCGGCAGATAGAGCTTCACGGTGGTGCCGTGGCCCTCCTCGCTGTAGATCTTGATGTGGCCGTTCGACTGCTTGACGAAGCCATAGACCATGGACAGGCCGAGCCCCGAGCCCTTTCCGACCCCCTTGGTGGTGAAGAACGGCTCGAACACCTTGTCGAGCAGCGCGCCGGGAATGCCCTCTCCCGTGTCACTCACGGCGATCATCACATAGTTGCCGGGCTGAACATCACTATTCAGAGCGGCATAGTCGGCGTCGAGCACGACGTTCTTGGTCTCCAGGGTCAGCTTGCCGCCGTCTGGCATCGCATCGCGCGCGTTCAGCGCGAGGTTGAGGATCGCGGTGGAGAGCTGGCTGGGATCGATCAGCACCGGCGCGGCGTCGTCGGCCAGCATCGCCTCGATCTCGACCTGCACGCCGAGCGTCGGACGCAGCAGGCCGGCGACGTCGACAAGCAGCGCGTTGATGTCGGTCGAGCGCGGCTGCAGCGGCTGCTGCCGGGCAAAGGCCAGGAGATGCCGGGTCAGATCGGCGCCCCGTGTCGCCGCGGCGCCGATCATGGCGGTGATCTGGGCGAGCAGCGGCCGGTCCTTGACGCCATCGCTGAGCATCTCGATCGAGCCGGTGATCACGGTCAGGATGTTGTTGAAGTCGTGGGCGACGCCGCCGGTGAGCTGGCCGATCGCTTCCATCTTCTGTGCCTGCCGCACCTGGGCCTCGGTGGCCTCCATCTCCTGGAAGCGCCTGACCATGGCTTCCGCCTTTTGGCGCTGCCGGGTCTCCTCCTCGAGCGCCGCATAGGCCTGTTGAAGTTGGACGCGGGTCGACATCACGAGCAGACGCGGCAGCCCGACCAGCAGCGGGGCGGCGATCAACACCGACACCAGGGCCAGGAGGCCCTTGACGACGGCCTCGGCGCCGTAGGCCGGCGTCCACAGCGTGATGATGGAAAGTCCGCAGCTCACCGCGCCGAGCAGCGCGAAGACACCGAGTGCGGCGATCAATGCCACGAAGACCGGCAACATGTCGCCATGCCGGCGCCACAGGAAGATCGCGATGACGACGGCCAGCGATGCGAAGGCGCTGCCCAGCACGGCCTCGGAGGCCACATCGAACCAGAGTGATCCCGGCAGCCATTGCAGACAGGCGGCCTGCGGGGTGAGCGTCGACATCTTTCGGAACATCTCCAAGCAACGGCCGGGCTCCGGCGCCGGCGCAATCCGACGACTCGCAGCGACGCAGGAGCACCGCAGCAGATCATTCAGGTTTCCGCCTACCGCGCAAGCACGGGCCGGCAAACGCAACGGCGGTGGCTGCGCCGCGGGATGCGCAGATCGCCAGCCGCTCCAGAGCTGCGCCGACGTGGCTGCGGGGCGGCCACGACCGCGGCGCGCACCAGCTTGTTGAACGGCGGCACGACGGCGATGCTGCGGACCCTCATGCCGGAAAGGCAAGGTCCGACGCGCGGAACTTAATGATGCCCAAGACTGTTCCTAGATAAAGCTGTTCTTGAAGCAGTGTGTGGCGTTGCCGGCTTTTCCGACCGCCGTTTTGCATGGGAGGAAAACATGAGTATTTCCCGCAGGCAGGCTTCGCTGGTGGTAGCCGCAATCCTCGCAGGCGCCGTTACGAGCCTCACGCTGACCGGCTTGGCGCAAGCAGGCCCGGGCGGCGGTGGCTTCCATGGAGGTGGAGGCGGCGGCTTCCATGGCGGTGGAGGCGGCGGCTTTCACGGTGGCGGCGGTGGCGGTTTCCATCCCGGCGGTGGTGGAGGCTTTCATCCCGGTGGTGGTGGAGGCTTTCATCCCGGTGGTGGAGGTTTTCATGTAGGTGGCGGTGGCTTCCATCCCGGCGGCGGCTTCCATCCCGGCGGAGGCGGCTTCCATCCAGGCGCCATGCGCGCGGCCGGTGGTTTTCACGGCGGCGGCTTCCACCCGGGCGGCGGACCGCATGGCGGTTTTCACGCCATGCGTGGTGTCCCCGGCGGTGGTGGACACGGGTTTGCCGGCCACGTCCCCGCGGTGCACGGCTTTGCCGGTCACGGTCCATCCGGTCGCAGCTTCGTCGGCCACAACGCGCCTGGCCATGGTCCGGCCGGCTTCGCCGCAGGCAATCGTGCAGCCCCGATCAGCCACGCGGTCTCGAACCGCGTGATGCAGCGCAACGCGCGTGCCGTCGGCCATGCGCTATCTTCGCCGCAGGTCAGGACCGCCATGCACGCGCCCGGCGGTTTGCGCAATCCTGCAGGCCGCGCCGCGATCACCGCGGCCGTCGCCGGCGCCGCCTTCGCGCATCATCATGGCGGCCTGTGGTGGCGCCACGCCCATGGCGGCTTCGGCTGGGTCGGCCCGGTGTTCTGGCCCTATGCCTATGATGATTTCTATGACTACGCCTGGTGGGGCGGCGACTACGACCCGTTCTGGGATTACGGCTACGGCGATCTCTATGCCGGGCTGTTCGGCCCCTATGACTACGGCACGCTGAATGCCTATGCCGCCTATCTGCCGGAGACCACCGGCTCGGTACGCCGTGCGCGTGCGGCCAGGACCAGGGACACGTCGGCGACGCTGGCCGACATGTGCGGCAGCGACAGCAAGACCATCGCCGGCTTCCCGGTCGAGCAATTCCGCAACGCCATCCAGCCCAATGCAGAGCAGGCGGCGGCACTCGACGATCTCGCCAATGCCTCGCAGCAGGCGGCCGAGATCATCCGCAACTCCTGCCCGAAGGACGTGGCACTGACCGCGCCGAGCCGGCTCGCCGCCATGCAGGAGCGCGTCCAGGCGATGCGCGATGCCGTCAATACCGTGAAGCCGGCGCTCAACAGGTTCTACGGGCTGCTCAGCGACGACCAGAAAGCCAAGATCACCGCGCTGGCGGCGGAGCAGCGTGGCGCACAGCAGGGCGACACCAGCGCGAGCGGCGGCAGCTGCGCGGCGGCCCAATCTGCCGCGGCGGATTCTGCGATGCCTTGGCCGAGCGAGCAGATCGAGCGCGACGTCAACCCGACCGATGCGCAGCGCGCGAGCCTCACTGCTCTGCAGGATGCAACGGCGAAGGCTGCCGACATCCTCAAATCATCCTGCCCGCCGAGCGAGGCGCGCACGCCGCCCGCCCGGTTGGACGCGGTCGGCAGCAGGCTCGATGCGATGCTGCAGGCGCTCGGCACCGTGCGCCCGGCGCTTGACACCTTCTACAATTCGCTCAGCGACGAGCAGAAGGCCGCCTTCGATGCCATCGGGCCGGCGCGCAACGGCGCCGCGATGGCCTCCGCTGACGAGGACGAGGCGCCGCGGCATTCACACCATCGCCGTCATCATCACGGCCACGGCATCGGCATGCGCGGCCTGGTGTTTCGAATGATGGGGCTGTGAGTCACTCGTCATTGCGAGCGAAGCGAAGCAATCCAGAGCCAACTAAGAAATCTGGATTGCTTCGTCGCCTTCGGCTCCTCGCAATGACGACGCAAGGTCATCGCCCGCTTCATCGCGGGTACGACGACCATCTGTGCAGCAGCGCTTGCCGTTCAAACAAGCGACGCGCGTCGCGCCTCAGTTCTGCAGCCTCACGCCCAGCAGCAGCACGGTCGCGGCCGAGCTCGCGCCAACGACGTTGGAGTCGAGCACGTCGCGGCGGAGCGTGCCCTTGAGCCACAGACTGCGGGTCATCTTGTAGATGACGTCGCCTTCGAGCGAGTACGTCTTGTCGCTGCGGCCAGAGCCCTGATAGTCGAGCGTGCCGACCGTGAATTTGCCGATTCCCGTGAGCCAGCGGCGGAAGTCGTGATCGACCTCGACCGTATAGGTGCGCACCAGGACGCCGGACGCGCCGGCGACGGTGGTTTCCGCAAGCTGAGTGTCGGAGAAGAATTTTGCCGTCGTCAGCGGCGTCGCCGCCCACACGAGCGAGGCCGTGGTCAGGAAGCCCTCGAGCCGGTTGAGCCGGGGATCGACATAGTTGCGCGCGGCATAGCCGATCGAGACCTCACCGGTCATCAGCCGCGTCAGCTCGAACGAGGTACCGGCCTTGGCGTAGCCGCCGCTCGAATCGCGCTGAAAGCCGGCGCGGTCGAGGCGCAGATCGTGCACGCGGCTGTCGCCCTGGATTTCGGCGAACGGCTTGAGCCATGGCAGCACCTCATAGGAGATGCGCCCTACCCCGCCATACTGGTTGAAATTGCGGTCGTCGTTCGACGAGGTCAACCCGTCGGTGAGCTTGCTCTGCTGATAGCTCGTGCGGTCGACCGTGGCGCCGGCCGAGACCTGCAGCCGGTTGAAGCGCTGGTCGAAGCCGATGGTCGAGCCGAGCGTGGTGTAGACAGGATATTCGGAAAGCCCGGCCTGGATGTTCGGGCTGCCGGGATTGTCGGTCGCCGCGCGCAAGCGGAGTTGCGCGGTGATATCGGTGTCGCGGGTGACGTCGAGCCGGCCGTCGACATGGCCCGTGAAATCCGGGCGGTCGAGCTTGGTCGCCGCTGCATTGACGCCGCCGTCGATGCTGGCCGGCGAGGTGCCGCCATAGCCGGTGAACGAGCCTCGGAGATCGGCGACCAGCGCGTGGCGCTCCCAGTCCGACACCGCCAAAAATTCCGGCGCCACCACCCAGTACGGCAAGCCGCGCTCATTGGCGAGCCGGCCCGGATTGGAGTCATAGCCGGCCGAGATCTCGACCGCCGACTTCACCATGAACGGGCCGACATAATCTCCGATCGCGCCGAACGGATCGTCATCGCCGTTGAGCCGCTTGCGCGCCGGCTGGCCGATGACGGTGCCAGCCATGGCAGGCGCGATCGGCTGCTTGTTGACGCCAGCCGAAGGCCTCGAAAGCCGGAGCTGGCTAGCGAGATCCGGCTGCGATCCATCCGACGCTGGCGTGCCGGATCCAGGCGGTGGCTTCGGGCGCGCCTGCGCGGGATAGTATTTCGGCTTCTTGCGGGTGCGGTTCAGGGAGTCGTAGCCGGTCGCCGCCGCGCCGCTCGCGGCCGGCAGGCCGTAGGTCGGCAGCCGACCGATCCGCGACGGCGCCTTGCGGTCGGCGCTACGGGATCTGGGTGGGTTGTTGGGGTCCGGCATGGCATCCGCTGGGCTGCCGACGGCCGGGGTCCGGCGCAGCGGCGAATCCTGCGGCGCCAGGAAACCGTCACGCACCGGGCTCAGCACGTCCATGGTCTGGGCGCTCGCGGGTGTTAACGGAACCGTGCCGGCCGAGGCGAGCAGAAGGCACGCAAGAGATGCGCGCAAGATCGGCGCACGCGTCTTGCGCGCCCTGGCGGACCTCCACCCCACGGCCAAAATACCCCAACGAAATCAGTAATTTCCCCAGACAGCCCCGCGCCATCAGGACAATCGCCGTTAAGGGAGTAAAAACAAATATGGTTAATGGGCTGTTGATGGCCCTCTTGTCGCCGCACCCGTGCTAAAGACCCGGCGTGTTGCAGCCCCGTCGCTCCGAATCGCCATGCCCAAATCGAAACCGTCGATCGCCCCGCCCGCCGCCCATGCCGACGTGCAATCGGCGCTGCGCACGCTGGAGGCCGGCAGCAACGGAATCGCCGCGATCTCGGCAGCGCTGCAGGGCCCCCTCGCGCCCGCCTTCGTCGCCGCGGTCGAGCTGATTCGTGAGGCGAAGGGGCGTGCCATCATCACCGGGCTCGGCAAGTCCGGGCACGTCGCACGCAAGTTCGCCGCCACCCTGGCCTCAACCGGCACGCCCGCGTTCTTCGTCCATGCCGCGGAAGCCGGGCATGGGGACCTTGGCATGATCACCGCCGACGACGTCATCATCGCATTGTCCTGGTCCGGCGAACAACCGGAGCTGAAGACGCTGATCAATTACGCCAAGCGCTTTGCAATCCCGTTGATTGCAATGACCTCAAGCGCGACGTCGTCGCTCGGCGCGGCAGCGGGCATCGTGCTCGAACTGCCGAAGGCACGTGAGGCCTGCCCGCACAATCTCGCGCCGACCACGTCGACGCTGATGCAGGCCGCAATGGGCGACGCGCTCGCGATCGCTCTATTGGAGAGCCGTGGCTTCACCGCGCTCGAATTTGCCAATTTCCATCCGGGCGGCAAGTTAGGCGCCATGCTCAAGCACATCTCCGACCTGATGCGCTCGGGCGATGCGGTGCCGCTGAAGCCCGTGGGCACCGTGATGTCGGAGGCGCTGGTCGAGATGTCGGCCAAGGGGCTCGGCTGCGTCGTCATCGTCAACGCGAGCGGCCACGTTGCCGGCATCATCACCGATGGCGATCTTCGCCGGAAGATGCGCTCCGACCTGCTCACGGTGTCCGTCGACGAGATCATGACACCGAGCCCGAAGACGGTGCGCAGCGACGCGCTCGCCTCCGAGGCGCTGGAGATCCTGAACTCGGCGAAGATCACGACGCTCGTCGTCACCGATGCCGGCAAGCCGGTCGGCATTTTGCACATGCACGACCTGCTGCGCGCCGGCGTGGCTTAAGCCTCTCCATCTTCATTGCGAGCCGCGTAGCGCCGAAGCAATCCAGAATCTTCGCATCATGCTGGATTGCTTCGCTTCGCTCGCAATGACGGAGAAGATCATCAGCCAACCGGAAACCGCGCCGCATCGTCCTCCAGCGGCAAGGCCAGTCCGTTCGCGAGATAGGACACGGTGCGATAGAAGCCGCAGAGCAGGATGATCTCCAGGATCTGGTCGTCATCGTAATGCGCTTTGACGGCAGCGAATTCGGCATCGCTCAGGGTCGAACGATGATGCAGGGCATCGACCGCCGCAATCAGTGCCCGCTCTGCCGCCGACCAGCACGGCGCGTCGGCGCCGCCGATCACGGTGGCTCGGACCTCTTCAGCGCCGAGGCGAGCTCCTTGCGCAAACACGCTGACATGCACGCCCCATTCATATTCGCAGGCATTCAGCGCGCAGGTGCGGTCGATGACGATCTCCCGCGCGCGGAGCGGCAGCGGTCCGCGATCCAGCAGGCTGCCGGCGGTGAATTTCTCCCACGCTCGTGCGTGGCCGGCCATGACGCGGAACAGCGCAAGCGGCGGCGCGCCGCGCATGATGCGGTCGAACTGGGCCTGGATATGGGGCGGATAAGGCGGCGCGAGCGCGGCGATCCGGGACATGCGGGCGTCCTTCCCTTATTGCTACATTTATTGTAGCGATACGCTACATTTTCCGTAGCGACATGCAAGGATGATTCGATGCCCAAGCCGGCGACATCGCATGCCGTCCGCGGCTCCCGAACCGGACGGCCGATCATGGCACTGCTCGACCTGTTGGGCCGGCGCTGGAGCCTGCGGATTCTCTGGGAGTTGCGGGATCATGCCCTGACCTCGCGGGCGCTGCGCGCGGCCTGCGACGAGGCCTCACCGACGGTGTTGCAAAGTAGGCTTGATGAGCTGCGCGAGGCCGGCTTCATCGCGCTCGGCGATACTGGCTATGCGCTGACACCGCTCGGGCGCGAGCTTTACGCAACCTTCATGCCGCTGCACGGCTTCGCCGAGCGCTGGCGCAAACGGCAAAGCGGCTAGAGCACCGCCGTGGCTTGATCAAATCCAGCCCTGCAGCTCGCGCATCACCAGCTGCTGGATCACGTCCATGCCCTCTTCGCTGTCATTCAGGCAGGGAATCGCGGCGAACTGCTCGCCGCCATTGTGCTTGAAGATCTCGGCGTTCTCGCCGGCGATCTCCTCCAGCGTCTCCAGGCAGTCGGCGGCAAAGCCCGGCATCACCACTGCTATCCGCTTGACGCCGTCTCGCGCCAGCTTCTCGATGGTCTTGTCGGTGTAGGGCTGCAGCCATTCGGCGCGGCCAAAACGCGACTGGAAGGTGAGCAGGAGCTTCGTCTCGTCGAGCCCGAGCCGCTTGCGCAGCAAGGCCGTGGTGGCGATGCACTGCTCGCGATAGGGATCGCCCTTGTCGACATACTCCGTCGGCATGCCGTGGAATGAGGCCACGATCAGCTCCGGCTCGAAGGACAGCGTCTTCAGATGATTCTCGATCGAGCTCGCTAAGGCCTCGATGTAGAAATCGTCGTCATAATATGGCGGCGTCACCCGCAAGGTCGGCTGCGCACGCAAGCGGGTGAGCACCCGGAAAGCCTCATCGCAGACGGTTGCGGAGGTGGCGGCCGAATATTGCGGATAGAGCGGCACCAGCAGGATGCGATCGCAGCCCTGCGCCATCAGCGCGTCGATACCCGCCTTGATCGACGGATTGCCGTAGCGCATCGCCCAGTCCACCACGACATGGGCGCGGTCCGCGATCCCAGCGGCGAGCTTGTCGCTCTGCGCGCGGGTGATGGTTTTCAGCGGGGACTCATCCAGCTCGTTGTTCCAGATGGTCTGATAGTCGCGCGCCTTCTGTTTCGGCCGCCTGCGCAGGATGATGCCGTTGAGCACGACCTTCCAGAGCAGGCCCTGATCCTCGATCACGCGCGGGTCGGACAGGAACTCCTTCAGATACACCCTCACCCCGGCCGCATTGGCGGTATCGGGCGTGCCGAGATTGACCAGCAGCACGCCGACGCGCGAGACCTTTGCAGACGGTGAGGCTTCGGCCTGAGAGGGGGAGACGGCGATGGTCATGGGCCTTTTGCAGTTCTGGTCGCAGGTGGCTTGGCGGGTGAGCCTTGCCAAGATAATGACGATTTAGCTGATGTCATCGGGCCGGAGGAGCCATGACCGTTGCGGAATGGTGCGTTTTCGCCAGCGTGATGCTGTATCTCCTGACGATCGTGCCGGTGAAATGGGCCAATGCGAAGCAGTATGACAACGCCCGGCCTCGCGATCCGGCCTTCTACCAAGATGGCCTCCGCTCGCGTGCGCTCGGCGCGCACCAGAACGGCATCGAGGCGTTCCCGTTCTTCGCCGCGGCCGTGCTGCTCGCCGAATTCCGCGGCGCACCGCAGAACCTGATCAACGAGCTGTCGGTCTTGTTCGTGATCGTGCGAGCGGCCTATGTGCTGACCTATGTCGGCGACCGCCCGTCGCTCCGCTCGATCCTGTGGACGCTCGGCTTCCTGATCACCGCGGCCATCTTCTTCCTGCCGCTGATCCGCAATTACCTGCCCCTCTGAGCGACATTTACCACCGCACCGCGCCGGCGAGGCATGTCACGCCTGCATGACCGGCAGCGCGTTCGTCATCATCACCGAAACCCGCGGATTTGACCGCCAAAACCGCCGTTTTCGTTGCCATTCAGGCCCTGCGGCCGAAGGTCTCGTGAATTGGCTTGATCGCGGAAATTGCCTATACGGCGGGGTCAGATCCTAGAAATCCGCCAGATGGAGCGCCCGACCCGGGCCGCCAGGGGAATTTGTGCTGATGACGTTGAGTGGCCCGACATCCGAGCCCGCCGCGCGCGAGGAAGGCAATTTCGAGACCGCCTTGCGATCGACGGTGCGGACGGCGACCGAGTGGCTGATCGCGAACCAGAAGCCCGATGGCCATTGGGTGGGACGCGCCGAATCCAATGCCTGCATGGAGGCGCAATGGTGCCTCGCACTGTGGTTCATGGGGCTCGAGGATCACCCGCTGCGCAAGCGGCTGGGGCAGGCACTGCTCGATACCCAGCGGCCCGACGGCGCCTGGCAGATCTATTACGGCGCGCCGAACGGCGACATCAACGCCACGGTTGAGTCCTATGCGGCGCTGCGCTCCCTGGGCTTTCGCGACGAGGAGCCGGCGCTCACCCGCGCGCGCCAATGGATTGAGGCCAAGGGCGGCCTGCGCAATGTGCGTGTCTTCACCCGCTATTGGCTCGCCCTGCTCGGCGAATGGCCGTGGGAGAAGGTGCCGAACATCCCGCCGGAGGTGATCTGGTTTCCGGTCTGGTTTCCGTTCTCGATCTACAATTTCGCGCAATGGGCGCGCGCCACCCTGATGCCGATCGCGGTGCTGTCGGCGCGGCGGCCGAGCCGGCCGCTGCCGCGCGAGAACCGGCTGGACGCGCTGTTTCCGCGCGGACGCGAGGCGTTCGACTACGAGCTACCGGTGAAGGCCAATGCCGGCGGCTGGGACAAGTTCTTTCGCGGGGCAGACAAGGTTCTCCACGCGCTGCAGAACTTCGGCAACCGGCTGAACCTCGGACTGTTTCGCCCGGCAGCGACCAGCCGGGTGCTGGAATGGATGATCCGCCATCAGGATTTCGACGGCGCCTGGGGCGGCATCCAGCCGCCCTGGATCTATGGCCTGATGGCGCTCTACGTCGAAGGCTACCCGCTCAATCATCCGGTCATGGCCAAGGGCCTCGACGCGCTGAACGATCCCGGCTGGCGCGTCGATGTCGGCGAGGCCACCTACATCCAGGCCACCAACAGCCCGGTGTGGGACACGATCCTGACGCTGCTGGCCTTCGACGATGCCGGCGTCGTAGGTGACTATCCGGAAGCAGTCGACAAGGCCGTGAACTGGGTGCTCGAGCGCCAGGTGCGCGTGCCCGGCGACTGGTCGGTGAAGCTGCCGCACGTCAAGCCGGGCGGCTGGGCCTTCGAATACGCCAACAACTATTATCCCGACACGGACGACACCGCGGTGGCGCTGATCGCGCTGGCGCCGCTGCGTCATGAGCCGAAATGGAAGGCCAAGGGCATCGACGAGGCGATCCAGCTGGGCGTCGACTGGCTGATCGGCATGCAGAGCAAGAGCGGCGGCTGGGGCGCCTTCGACAAGGACAACAATCAGGAGATCCTTACCAAGATTCCGTTCTGCGACTTCGGCGAGGCGCTCGACCCGCCCTCGGTCGACGTGACAGCTCATGTGATCGAGGCGTTCGGCAAGCTCGGCCTCTCGCGCAACCATCCCGCCATGGCGCGCGCGCTCGATTTCGTCCGCCGCGAGCAGGAGCCGGAAGGGCCGTGGTTCGGCCGCTGGGGTGTGAACTACGTCTACGGCACCGGCGCCGTGCTGCCCGCACTGGCTGCGATCGGCGAGGACATGAGCCAGCCCTACATCGTCAGAGCCTGCGATTGGCTCGTGGCGCACCAGCAGGACAATGGCGGCTGGGGCGAGAGCTGCGCCTCCTACATGGACGTCTCGGCGGTGGGCCGCGGCAAGACGACCGCCTCGCAGACCGCCTGGGCGCTGATGGCGCTGCTCGCTGTCAATCGGCCCGAGGACCGCGAAGCCATCGAGCGCGGCTGCACCTATCTCGTCGAGCATCAGTCGGCAGGCACCTGGGCCGAACCGGAGTTCACCGGCACCGGCTTCCCCGGCTATGGCGTCGGCCAGACCATCAAGCTGACGGATCCGAGCCTGTCAGAGCGCCTGATGCAGGGCCCGGAGCTCTCCCGCGCCTTCATGCTGCGCTATGGCATGTATTGTCACTACTTCCCGCTGATGGCGCTCGGCCGCGCCCTGCGGCCACGGGCACATGGCAAGGTGGCGGCAGCACCCAGGGCAGCGGAGCAGAGCGCTGCGGACGCGGTGATGTGAGAACCAGGCCGCCCGAGGAAGGCGTTGAGCGCGCCGCCTCACACTCAATGTCATGCTCCGCGCAGGCGGAGCATCCAGTACGCCGCGGCTTATCGATTGATCACTGCCGTCTCTGGATACTGGATCGTCCGCCTTCGCGGACGATGACAGCGGTGTGAACGGAGACAACAGAGTGAACGGATCGAGCGTCGCGCCTAAGCGCGACGTCTACCCTCACGCCGCCTCGGGCACGTCGAGCAGGCCGCGCCGGCGCAAGAGCGCGTCCGGCTCCGGCTCGCGGCCGCGGAAGGCGACGTAGGCTGCTTCCGGATCGACCGAGCCGCCGGAGGCGTAGATGTTGTCGAGCAGGCGCTTGGCGGTCGGAGGATCGAAGATGTCGCCGGCCTCCTCGAAGGCGCCGAAGGCATCGGCGTCCATCACCTCCGACCACATGTAGCTGTAATAGCCCGACGCGTAGTGGTCGCCGGAGAAGATGTGGCCGAACTGGGTCGGCCGATGCCGCAGCACGATTTCCGCGGGCATGCCGATTTTCTCCAGCTCGGCCCGTTCGAAGGCAGCTACATCCTTGGCTGCTGCGGCCGGCTGGGTGTGGAATTCGAGATCGATCAGCGCCGAGGAGACGAACTCGACGGTGGCAAAGCTCTGGTTGAATTTGCGTGCGGCGAGAAAACGCTTCAGGAGATCCTCCGGCAGCGGCTCGCCGGTCTGATAGTGCGTGGCGAAGCGCTGCAGCACTTCGGGCCGCTCCTGCCAGTGCTCGTAGAGCTGCGAGGGCAGCTCAACGAAATCGGTGAACACGGAGGTGCCGGACAGCGAGGGATAGGTCACATCGGACATCATGCCATGCAGGGCGTGACCGAACTCGTGGAACAGGGTTCGAGCGTCATCCGGCGACAGCAGGCAGGGCTGCCCGTCAGCGCCTTTGGCGAAGTTGCAGACGTTGATGATCAGCGGCGCGATCGCGAAATCGAGCTTTTGCTGGTCGCGCAGCGAGGTCATCCAGGCGCCGGACCGCTTCGAGGGCCTGGCAAAGTAGTCGCCATAGAACAGCGCCTTGTGCGCACCATTGGCGTCTTTGACCTCCCACACTCTCACATCAGGATGCCAGACCGGGACGTCGTGACGCTCCGTGAAGGTGACGCCGAACAGCCGCGTGGCGCAGTCGAACGCGGCGGCGATCATGGTCTCCAGCGTCAGATATGGCTTGATCGCGGCATCGTCGAAATCGGCCTTGGCCTGCCGTAGCTTCTCGGCGTAGTAGCGCCAATCCCAGGGGGCGAGCTGAAAATTGCCGCCCTCCGCGGCGATCAACTTCTGCAGCTCGTCGCGGTCGGCCAGCGCCTTGGCTCGCGCCGGCTTCCAGACCCGCTCCAAGAGGCCACGCACGGCCTCCGGCGTCTTGGCCATGGAGTCCTCCAGCCGGTAGGCGGCATAGGTCGGGAAGCCCATGATCCCAGCGGCCTCCTCGCGGAGCGACAGGATCTCGCCGATGACGGCGTTGTTGTCGTTGTCATTGCCGTTGTCACCGCGCGCGGTGAAGGCGCGGAAGACCTTCTCGCGCAGGTCGCGTCGGCTGGAGCTCTGCAGGAACGGCTCGACCGAGGAGCGCGACAAGGTCACGATCGCCTTGCCGGGCATGCCGCGCTCTTCCGCCGCAGCCTTGGCGGCGGCAATGAAGCTGTCGGACAGGCCGGCGCGATCGTCCTCGCCGAGCTCCAGGAACCAGCTCTGCTCGTCCCCGAGCAGGTGGTGACTGAAAGTCGTGCCCAGCTGGGCCAGCCGCTCGTTGATCTCGGCCATGCGTTGCTTGGCGTCCTCGGAGAGGCCGGCACCGGCGCGGCGGAAGCGGTTGTAGGTGCGCTCAAGCAGCCGCTGCTCCTCGCCGGTCAGCTTCAGGCTGGCGCGGTTGTCGTGCAACAGCGCGATGCGGCCGAACAGCACGGCGTTCATCAATATAGGATTCCAATGTCGCGCCATGCGCAGGGAGACGTCTTTGTCGATCTCCAGGATCTCCGGGCTCGAATGCGCCGAGACCAGGTCGTAGAACACCGCAGACACTTTCGAGAGCAGCTTGCCGGAGCGCTCGAGCGCCGTGATCGTGTTGGCGAAGTCGGGCTGCGCCGGGTCATGAGTGATGGCGGCGATCTCGGCAGCGTGATCGGCAAAGGCGCGCTCGAAGGCGGGCAGGAAATGTTCCGGCTTGATCTCGTCGAAGGGCGGCGTCTGGTGCGGCGTCTCCCAGGGCTTCAGGAGCGGATTGGCTTTTTCGGCAACGGTGGTGCTGGCTGAATCTGACATCGCGAGAGGCCCGTCTTTGAACCGGAATTGTCCTGACCAGATATAGCATCTGGCGGGCCATTTTCAGGCCTTTAACACTTGCGAGGGCCGGCCTTTTCGAAGACATTGCGGCCACCAAAAGGACCCTAACGACCATGAGCGCACAGACCTCGCCGACCGCCTCCCGCCAGATCGTATGGCCAAGCGTCATCACCGTCCTGTCGGCCGCGATCCTGATCGGCGCCGAAGTGTTCGGTGCCGCGTTCGCCGGCGGCTGGGCGCTCTCGATCCTGCTCGGGCTCGGCGACACCGGCACGCACATCCTGCAGGCGGTGCTGTTCGGGCTCGGCGTCCTCGTGATGATCGGCTTCATCCGCGCCGCGCAGCGCGTCGAGCCTTTCGTGAAACGCGCCTGACCGTGAAGCGCGCCTGACGCGCGGCGCGCGAAAACACTATCCTGCAAGCGCGAAAACGTTGCGCCGCTTTAAGCTAGCTTAACGTTCGTTCAGGCTTCGTCGCGCCCGCTGTGCTCTGCAAGCACACGTTAGGGAAATCTCTCGCGACGTCGGAAAATTTTCTTGCGATCAACAATCAAAACGCTTATGTGCGGACTTGCCCAATTTCGCACGTGCCTGTGGTCGTGTGTCAGTCGGTAGGTATCCGGACAAGAGGCCGGACAGCCGCCAAGGGATGAGGAACCGAGGGGCGCAGGGGTCGATGACCCAAGCGCCCAGCATCTCTCTCAAGAGATGCCTCGTTGAAGGTCCCCTCGCCTCTTGCAACCGTGACTGGCAGCCGGAGGCGAACCGGCGCACCCCGCTCTCAACGGGGGACGCGACTTAAAGCAACGACGGATCGGGCTTTTTTGGTCTCTACCGGCAGTCCAAAGCCGGCGCGGGCTACTGAAAAGGCTTGTCCTTCATTGCCAGGTGTGCGGGCGGGAAATGTCCCAACCAATCCACGGCAGCACAATTCGGCTCTAGGTCCGAGGCATCTCCGCGTCTCCATCACGCGGCGGCGCCAAGGCACCTGTGCCGAGATCATTTTGAACGGGTCTCGTCGCTGGGGCCGTTTGGAGGGTGCTATGACCGAACGTATCCGGGAATTCCTGCGCAACCGCCGCGAGGAAGGTCTGGACACCGAGCCCTGTCTCGTTGTCGACCTCGACATCGTGCGCGACAACTACATGAGCTTCGCCAAGGCGCTGCCGGACAGCCGCGTGTTCTACGCGGTGAAGGCCAATCCTGCGCCCGAGGTGCTGTCGCTGCTCGCCTCGCTCGGCTCCTCCTTCGACACCGCGACGGTGGCGGAGATCGAGATGGCGCTGGCGGCCGGTGCGACGCCGGACCGCATCTCCTTCGGCAATACGATCAAGAAGGAGCGCGACATCGCGCGCGCCTACGCGCTCGGCATCCGCCTGTTCGCGGTCGACTGCGCCGCCGAGGTCGAGAAGATCTCGCGCGCCGCGCCGGGCGCCAAGGTGTTCTGCCGCATCCTCTATGACTGCGCCGGTGCCGAGTGGCCGCTGTCGCGCAAGTTCGGCTGCGACCCGGAGATGGCGGTCGAGGTTCTCGATCTCGCCAAGCGTCTGGGCCTGGAGCCGTGCGGCATCTCGTTCCATGTCGGCTCGCAGCAGCGCAAGGTGAAGGCGTGGGACCGCGCGCTGGCCATGGCCTCGACCGTGTTCCGCGACTGTGCCGAGCGCGGCATCAACCTGACCATGGTCAACATGGGCGGCGGCTTTCCGACCAAGTACCTGAAGGACGTGCCGCCGGTCGTGCAGTACGGCCGTTCGATCTTCCGGGCGCTGCGCAAGCATTTCGGCAACCAGATCCCGGAGACGATCATCGAGCCGGGCCGCGGCATGGTCGGCAATGCCGGGATCATCGAGTCGGAAGTGGTGCTGATCTCGAAGAAGAGCGACGACGACGAGGTGCGCTGGGTCTATCTCGACATCGGCAAGTTCGGCGGTCTCGCCGAGACCATGGACGAGTCGATCCGCTATGCCATCCGCACCCCGCACGACGGCGCGGAGATGGCGCCCTGCGTGCTCGCCGGCCCGACCTGCGATTCGGCCGACGTGATGTACGAGAAGCTGCCGTATCCGCTGCCGGTGACGCTCTCGATCGGCGACAAGGTGCTGATCGAAGGGACCGGCGCCTATACGTCGACCTACTCGTCGGTGGCCTTCAACGGCATCCCGCCGCTGAAGACCTACCACATCTAAGGCGCGCTTCTCTCCCGAGCGCCGGGTGGGGCTCTCCCCCACCCCGATCTCCCCCGCATGCGGGGGAGGGAGCGACAGAGCTGCAAACCCTCACTTGATTTGACGTGCTTCCGCGCGGGCAATGCCTGCTGCGGCGAGCCGGGGACTGACGTGCCATGACTGCTGTGCTTGAGGCTTCTCTTGCCATCCCGACTGCGCCCCTTCGGACTGCCGTTCCGTTCGTGATCCGTGCGGAACGTGCCTCCGACGTCCCGGCGCGCGAAGCGCTGCTCGATGCCTGCTTTGGCGACAACCGCCATGAGCGGACCTGCCAGCGCCTGCGCGACGGACGCGCGCCCGCCACAGGCCTCGCCCTGTCGGCGGTCCGCGACGGCCAGCTCATTGGGACCTTGCGGTTGTGGCACGTCAGCGCCGGTGGGCGCGACGCGCTGATGCTGGGGCCGCTCGCCGTCGATCGCGACGCGCGCGGCCGCGGCGTCGGCGCCGCGCTGATGGACGAAGCGCTCGCAATTGCAGAGGCGCGCGGCCATGGCGCCGTGATCCTGCTCGGCGATGCGCCCTACTACGCCCGCCATGGCTTCACGGCCGAGAAGACGGCCGACCTGCAGCTTCCGGGGCCGTTCGAGCGCGAGCGCCTGCTCGGCCGCGAGCTCACCACCGGCGCGCTGGACGGCGCCTTCGGCATGATCGTGGCGACAGGGGCGGCCGAGCGCAAGCCGCGGCGCGGGCGCAAAGCGACGCCGGTATCATGCGCGGCCTGATGGCCCGCGCGCCCCGAAATGGGACAATCCAGCGTCGCCCCTCCCTGGTGCCCACGCTGGTTCTGATCCTGCTCGCGATCATGATCGTGCGGGATATCGTGGTGCGGCGCTGGACGGGAACACCGACCGCACCGCCGGACGTCACGCGGTCGCACTAGCCGCAACTCCGCCTGGCAGCCCCGTTTCGAGGGGTTGCGCAGGTGCAGCAAAAGCCCTTAAACCCCGGCCATATCGCTTAGGAAATCCGCCATGTCCCGCCGCCTGATCTCCACCGGTTCGCCGTTCGAGAAGACCGCCGGCTACAGCCGCGCCGTCGTCGACGGCGACTTCGCCTTTGTCGCCGGCACCACTGGCTACGACTACACGACGATGACCATGCCGGCGGACGTCACGAGCCAGTCACGCAACTGTTTCAAGACCATCGCAGCTGCGCTGAAGGAGGCCGGCTTCGACATGGCCGACATCGTCCGCGCGACCTACTACCTCACCGACATCAAGGATGCCGATGCGCATTTCGCTGTTTGTGGCGAAGTTCTCGGCGAGATCCGCCCGGCCGCCACAATGGTGGTGGTGGCGGCGCTGCTCAAGCCCGAGATGAAGGTCGAGATCGAGGTCACGGCCAAGCGCCGCAGCGCCTGACACGATCAGCATCCGTTCTGTTTAACGCACCTTTCCCGGAGAAGACCATCCATGAGCTCGCAGATCCACGCGAAGATTTCCGGCCCCATCGTGATGATCGGCTTCGGCTCGATCGGCAAGGGCACCCTGCCCCTGATCGAGCGGCACTTCGATTATGACAAGACGCGCTTCGTCATCATCGATCCGCATGACGATGGCGCGCTCGCCAAGAAGCATGGCGTGCGCTTCATGCAGCAGGCGGTGACCCGCGACAATTACCGCGAGCTGCTGGTGCCGCTGCTCACCGAGGGCGGCGGCCAGGGCTTCTGCGTCAATCTCTCGGTCGATACCTCCTCGGTCGACATCATGACGATGTGCCGCGAGATCGGTGCGCTCTATATCGACACCGTGGTCGAGCCCTGGGCCGGGTTCTACTTCGACAAGAAGATGGGCGTCGAGCAGCGCTCGAACTACGCGCTGCGCGAGACCCTGCTGGCGGCGCGCCGCAAGCATCCCGGCGGCACCACTGCGGTCTCCACCTGCGGCGCCAATCCCGGCATGGTGTCCTGGTTCGTCAAGCAGGCGCTGCTCGACATCGCGCGCGATACCAAGACCGAGTTCAACGAGCCGAAGAGCCGCGAAGGCTGGGCGCAGCTCGCGCACAAGCTCGGCATCAAGGGCATCCACATCGCCGAGCGCGATACGCAGCGCTCGAAGAACCCGAAGCCGATGGACGTGTTCGTCAACACCTGGTCGGTTGAAGGCTTCGTCTCCGAAGGCATGCAGCCGGCCGAGCTTGGCTGGGGCACGCACGAGAAGTGGATGCCGGACAACGGCCGTACCCACGCCGAAGGCTGCGGGGCCGCGATCTACCTGATGCAGCCCGGCGCCAACACCCGCGTGCGCTCCTGGTGCCCGACGCCGGGCGCGCAATACGGATTCCTGGTGACCCACAACGAGTCGATCTCGATCGCCGACTATTTCACGTTGCGCGACGGCGAGAAGGTGGTCTACCGGCCGACCTGCCACTACGCCTATCATCCGGCCAATGACGCGGTGCTGTCGCTGCACGAGATCTTCGGCGCTACCGGCAAGATGCAGCAGAAGTGGCACATCCTGGACGAGAACGAGATCGTCGACGGCATCGACGAGCTCGGCGTGCTGGTCTACGGCCACGCCAAGAACGCCTATTGGTACGGCTCGCAGCTCTCGATCGAGGAGACCCGCCGGATCGCGCCCTATCAGAACGCGACCGGCCTGCAGGTGTCCTCCGCCGTCCTCGCCGGCATGGTGTGGGCGCTGGAGAATCCGACCGCAGGGATCGTCGAGGCTGATGAATTGGACTTCCGCCGCTGCCTGGAAATCCAATTGCCTTATCTGGGCCCGGTCAAAGGCTTCTACACCGACTGGACCCCGCTCACCGACCGTCCCGGCCTGTTTCCGGAAGACATCGACACGTCCGATCCCTGGCAGTTCCGGAATATTCTGGTGCGGTGAGCGAGTAATCCGCTCTGTCGGTCCATATACAATCGTCATGCCCCGCGCAGGCGGGGCATCCAGTACGCGGCGGCAGCAGTTAAGATCGAGACGCCCGTGACTACTGGATCGCCCGCCTTCGCGGGTGATGACAGCGGAGCATAATTACTTCTTCTCGATCGGCGGAGCGACCTTCTCGGCGGGTGCGGGCGGCAGCGCAGGCTTGGCGCCTTCCTTCTGCGCTTCCGGCGCAGGCGTCGCCGGCTCGGGCGCCGGCGTGGTCGGACGGGTGCCGCCGGGCTTTGATTCAGCGGGCGTTGGAGACGGCGATGGAGATGCAGACGGCGAAGGCGTCGCCTGCGCCATCTGGTCCAGATGCCCGGCGCGAATTTCCGTCAAGGACACCGCGATCATGACGGCCCCGGTCGCAAACAGACCAGCTGCGAGCAGCAAGTCCTTGCGCAACGTCCGTGTGCTGTTCCCTGAGGCCATCATCGTCACCCGCGAGTCTGTCGGGGATCAACGACCATCCTCGAACGCGGTTCCCCGGAGAGGGGTCTAGGGAACCGCGGCGACAGCCGACCTAGAGCTTCAGGAGCCCCGCCTCGCCGCTCTCGTCCGCGAAGGCAAGCCAGGTGCCAGCGGCGTTCCAGGCCAGCCCGGCGATCGGCGGCGTGCCGTTGCGGCGGACCAGGATCTCGGCGCCGTCATGCATGCGCACCATCAGCACCGTGCCATCTTCATAGCCGCCCGCAAGCACGTCCTCCCTGGGATGGCAGGCCACAGCCGTCACCTTGGCCTGCAGCGGCGCCAGCATCGCCGGCTCCTTGCCCATCGGGCCGTCCTTGCCGACGAACGGCCACATGATGACCATGTCCGCTCCCGAGGTCGCGAGATAGCGGCCGCCGGCGCCCCAAGCCATCGATTTCACCCGCGAGGGATAGCCGGTCATCCGCATATGACGGTTGTCGGCCAGACGCCACCCGTGCAGCGCCGGCTCATGCATGGAGGTGACCAGGAACTTGTTATCCGGGCTGAAGGTGACGCCGAGATGCGAGCCGGCCCAGGCGAGAAATTCCGGCTCGCCCGCCATGTTCGGAAACCACAGCGTGGCGCCGTTGTAATGCGCGATCGCAAGCCGCAGGCCCTTTGGCGCGAATGCCAGCCCGCCGACAGTGGATGGTACGTCGAGCGACTTCTCCTCGCCCTTGGGAGGGCGGACGAAGGCAGTCTTGCCGACCGACCATGCAATGGCGCCGTCGCCGTGCAAAGCGACGTTGTCGATCCAGCGCCGCTTCGGATCGGTCGCCAGCACGCTGGTCTCGCCCTTCCTGTCGAGCGCGACCACCTGGCCATTGTCGCAGCCCATCAGGATGCGCGCGCCGTCGGCGACGGCCGAAAGGATGCCGCCACTCGTGACCTCGACCTTCGAGACGGCGCCTTCGTTGTCGACGAAGGCGACGCTCTCCTCGGTGCCGACGAAGGCGGCACGATCGCCGAGATAATGCACGGCGGCCACGCCCATGCCGAGCGAGACAGATTTCACCTTGTCGGTGACCGAGACGATGGATGCGGGCTCGCCGCTGGCGTCAGACGAACTCATCAGGTCACGATGCAGCGCTCGAAGCCTTCGCGAATGGCCGCTTCCGGCAATTCGCGACCGATGAAGACGACGCGGCTCTCGCGCTTCTCGCCGTCCTTCCACTTCCGCTGATGATCACCCTCCAGCATCATGTGCACGCCCTGGAACACGTAGCGGTCGTCATCGTCCTGAAACGACAGGATGCCCTTGGAGCGCAGGATCTTCTGGCCCTCCGTCTGCACCAGGTTCTGCAGCCACGGCATGAACCTGGAGGGATCGAGCGGCCTGTCTGATCGCAGCGACAGCGATTGCATCTCCTCGTCGTGATAGTGCTTCAGGCCGTGACCATGATCATGGTCGTGATGATGATTGTGATGGCGGTGATCATGATCATGATCGTGATCGTCGACCTCGAGGAAGTCAGGCTCGATCTCCAGGATGCGGTCGAGATCGAAGGCGCCGCGCTCCAGCACATCAGTGATGCCGACCTGGCAGCGCTCGGTGCGATGCAGCTTGGCATAAGGATTGATGCCGCGGATGCGGGCCTCGACCTCGGCAAGTTCGGGCTTTGAAACGAGGTCGGTCTTGTTCAGCACGATGACGTCGGCGAACGCGATCTGGTTCTTGGCCTCGGGCGCATCCTTGAGCCGGTCGGACAGCCATTTGGCGTCGGCCACCGTGACGACCGCATCGAGCCGCGCATTCTTCTGCACGTCCTCGTCGACGAAGAAGGTCTGCGCCACCGGCGCCGGATCCGCAAGCCCCGTGGTCTCGACGATGATCGCGTCGAACTTGCCCTTGCGCCGCATCAGGCCGTCGATGATGCGCACGAGATCGCCACGCACCGTGCAGCAGATACAGCCATTGTTCATCTCGAACACTTCCTCATCGGCGCCGACGATGAGGTCGTTGTCGATGCCGATCTCGCCGAATTCGTTGACGATGACGGCGTATTTCTTGCCGTGGTCCTCGGACAGGATGCGGTTCAGAAGCGTGGTCTTGCCGGCCCCGAGATAGCCGGTCAGAACCGTCACGGGGACTTTTTGGGAAGTCGCGTCAGACATACTCACTCCGGGGAAAGGTGCTGAAACCTGCAAGGATGCTTTGCGCCGCAAAAGCCTTCCAAATCAAGGCGCGAGCGCGCTGGTCAGGGTCTTTATATTGTGCCTGACCATGTCAATGTAAGTGGGGGCCGGGCCGTTTTGGTCGCTCAGGGCGTCGGAATACAGCGTTCCACCCACCTTGGCGCCGGTCTCCGTGGCGATCCGGCTGGCCAAGCGGTCATCGTTGAAATTCTCCAGGAATACCGCCGGAATCTGCGCCTGCTTGATCTGGCCGACAATCTCGGCGAGATCCCGCGCGCTGGGCTCGGTCTCCGTGGAGACGCCGAGCGGCGCGATGAACTGAATGCCGTAAGCCTCGCCAAAATAACCAAAGGCGCTATGCGTCGAGATCACCTTGCGCCGCGCAAGCGGGATCTTGTCGACCGCCGCATGCACGTCGCGATCCAGCGCTGCGAGCGCGGCGAGATAGTGTTCGACATTGCCCTTGAACACATCGGCGTCGGCCGGATCGACCGCGGCTAGCGCTGCACTGATGTTGCGCACGTAGATCATGGCATTCTTGACCGACTGCCAGGCATGAGGATCGGCATCCGCGCCGCGCTTGAGCGGCGTGATGCCCTGGCTCGCGGTCACCACCTGCGCCTTGCTGGCGGAGGCCTGCAGCAAACGCGGCATCCAGCCTTCAAGGCCAAGCCCATTGATGATGACGAGCTTCGCTGCGCCGACGTCGCGCGCGTCATGCGGCGAGGGCGTGTAGACATGCACATCGCTGTCCGGCCCGACCAGCGTCGTGACATCGACCTTCTCACCGCCGACCTGGCGGGCGAAGTCGCCGAGGATCGAAAAGCTCGCCACCACGTTCAGACGATCAGCAGCCAATGAGGGTTGCGCGATGAACGCGCATGCGAGGCAGATCAGGGCGGAGCACAGACGCATGGGAAGACTTCAAGCTTCGAGATGGCGACCGGGAAACAACTGGGAGACCACGCCGCCGACACGGCCGAACAGCACCGAGCCGAGATAGAGCATGGCGGCGACCAGGATGATTGCGGGACCCGAGGGAATGCGGGTCTGGAATGACAGCACCAGGCCGATATAGCCCGAGGCGATCGCGGATGCCACCGCGATGCAGATCATGGGCGTGATGTCGCGCGACCAGAACCGGGCGATGCCGGCGGGCAGAATCATCAGCCCGACGGCAAGCAGGGTGCCGAGCGCCTGGAAGCCGCTGACGAGATTGATCACGATCAACGCCAGGAACACCAGATGCGCCGGCGCCCCTGCCCGGCTCACCGTGCGCAGGAACAAAGGATCGACGCTCTCGATCACCAGCGGGCGATAGATCACCGCGAGCACGAGCAACGTGATGGTGGCGTTGATCGCGACCAGCAGCAGGGTCGGGTCGTCCATCGCCAGGATGTTGCCGAACAGGACGTGCAGCAGGTCGACATTGGTGCCCTTCACCGAGACGATGGTGACACCGAGCGCAAGCGAAGCGAGATAGAACGTCGCAAGCGACGCATCCTCCTTCACCCCGGTCGAGCGCGAGACGAGGCCGGCAAGCAACGCCACCGCAAAGCCGGCGACCAGGCCGCCCGTGGTCATCGCGAACAGGTTGAGACCTGAGAGCAGGAAACCGATGGCGGCGCCTGGCAGGATCGCATGCGCCATCGCATCGCCGACCAGACTCATCCGGCGCAGCATCAGGAACACGCCGATCGGGCCGCCGCCGAGCGACAGCGCGATCACGGCGGCGAACGCGCGGCGCATGAACTCGAACTCGGAAAACGGGCTGAGAAGGATCTGGCTGATCATCATGCCGCCCGCGACGGCCGGTGGGTGGGCACGCAGGCGGCTGCGGTGTCGTCGAAGGCCTCGCACATCCGGCGCGCGGCGAGCAGGTTCTCGGACGTCAACGCCTCGGATGTCGCGCCCCAAGCGACCGGCTCGCGCGCCAGCAGCAGGCTTTGCGGGAAATGCGCGCGTACCATCTCCAGATCGTGCAGCGCCGCCAGCACGGTGCGTCCTTCTGCATGCCATTGCGCGATCAGCGCCAGCAGATCGGCCGAGGTCTTCGCGTCCATCGCATTGAACGGCTCGTCGAGCACGATCACGCGCGCGTCCTGCAGCAGCACGCGCGCGAACAACAACCGCTGCATCTGCCCACCCGATAGGGTGCCTATGCCGCGATTCTCGAATCCGGTCAGGCCGACCGTCGCGATCGCCAGCGCGATTGTCTTGCGTGCCGCCGCACCAACGCCGCCGAAGATGCCGGTCGCACGCCACAGCCCGGTGCTGACGAAATCGATCACCGAGATCGGGAAGCTGCGATCGATGTCGGCGACCTGCGGCAGGTACGCGATGTCACGCGCATCAAGGCCGCTCATGATGATCCTGCCGGCGAGCGGCTTGAGCAGACCGACGATGCCGCGAAACAGCGTCGACTTGCCGGCGCCGTTCGGGCCGACCACCGCGAGCAGCGCGCCGGTGTGCACCACGCCTGTGAGATGATGCACCGCCGGGTGACGGTCATATCCGAGCGTGACGTCGTCGAAAGTGAGCTGCGCGGCCATGGCCCTCATCTCATCGCCAGCCAGACGACGGCCCACAGCCCGGCGCTCGCAGCCGCGGCGGCCGCAAGGCGCGCCATGACTGGCATGCGCAGGATCGACCATGACATCGGCTGCGCCGGATGCGGCATTGCCGGACCGTGGCTGTGCCCGTGCCCGGAGGCGCGGCCATGACCATGGCCGTGATGTGGATCGGCTGGAACCATCTGATGATGTTATATTATAACATTACAGCTGTCCAATACCGGGCAGAGTTGTCCAACAACCACCTCGTTTACAATCGAGGTATTATAACACCTCTACGGAACTCGTGCGTCAGCTCAGCCAGCGGATCAGAGCCAATCCCGCGAACAGCCCGGCAATCGACAGCATGACCGACCCGGCGACGTAGGCGGCCGCAAGCTCCAGCGCGCCCCGCTCATAGAGCAGCGCGGTGTCGAGCGAGAACGCCGAAAAGGTCGTGTAGCCGCCAAGGATGCCAGTCATCAGGAACAGCCGCCAGGGCTGCGAGGCCTCCCCCTTGAAGGCGAGGTAGCCGGCGATGAGGCCCATCACGATCGAGCCTGTAATATTGATGATGAAGGTGCCCCAGGGAAAGGCGGTCCCGATGCATTTGGCGCAGGTGACGTTGACGGTGTGGCGGAGCGAGGCGCCAAGCCCGCCGCCGACGAAAACCAGGAGATAGTTGAGCACGCTGCGTCCGCTTGTTGCATCCGGCCATGCTGTTGTGCCGTATGCCGGCGGCTGCCGCAAGCAGAAGGGCGGCAGCTTGCGCCGCCGCCCCCCAAACATTCTCCCTCATTGCGAGGCGTCTAACGCAACCTCATTGTCATCGTCCGCGAAGGCGGACGATCCAGTACGCCGTGACATCTCGGTTCGATCTCTTCCGCCGCGGCGTACTGGATGCTCCGCCTGCGCGGAGCATGACGGTGGTGGAGATGGCGGGACCTCAGCCCACCTTGCCGAACAGCTCGTCGACATACTCCCAGTTGATGAGGTTCTCGACGAAAGCCTTCAGATAGTCCGGACGGCGGTTGCGATAGTCGATGTAGTAGGAATGCTCCCAGACGTCGCAGCCAAGGATCGGCGTGGCGCCGTGCACCAGGGGATTCTCGCCGTTCGGCGTCTTGGAGATCTCGAGCTTGCCGTTCTTGACCTGCAGCCAGCACCAGCCCGATCCGAACTGACCGGCGCCCGCGGCGGCGAAATCGGTCTTGAACTTGTCGAAGCCGCCGAGGTCCTCGTTGATCTTCTTCTCAAGCCGGCCCGGCAGCTTGGAGCCGCCGCCATTCGGCTTCATCCAGCTCCAGAAATGGATATGGTTGTAGTGCTGACCGGCATTGTTGAACACCGCAGCGTTCTTGTTAAACGACCCCTTCACGATCTCTTCGAGAGACTTGCCTTCGAATTCAGTCCCCTTGATCGCATTGTTGCCGTTGGTCACGTAAGCCTGATGGTGCTTATCGTGATGGAATTCCAGCGTCTCCTTCGACATATAAGGCCCGAGGGCATCATAGGCGTAAGGGAGGGGGGGAAGGGTAAAGGTCATGGCGTGATTTCCGCAACTTGTGGGAGGACTGGACTTAACGGGACCCCCTTATAGAAGGTTCCATGAGTGTAAAACACCGTGAATTTGGAAAAAGCAGGCCCACTCCATGAGCATCGAGATCGAGGTCCTGAATGGCGATGCCGCCTGGAAGCTCGCCGAGCCGCTCTACCAAGCGATCTGGCCGCCCGAGGTCGTCGCCACATTGCCTTGGGCCGGCGTCACCTTTGCGCATGCCGATCTGCGCGTGCTGGTGCAGGACGACGCCGGCGACGTGATCTGCCATGTCGGCCTCTATCGCCGCATCATCACCTGGAACGGGCAGAAGATGCATGTCGGCGGCATCGGCGGCGTGCTGACCCGCGCCGACGTCCGTAATAGAGGCCTTGCGACGATCGCGCTGAATGCGGCGATCGAGACGTTTCGTGCCGAAGATTCGGTCAATTTCGCGATCCTGTTCTGCGAGCCCTATCGCGCGCCGTTCTATATGGCGCGCGGCTTCAGGCCGTTCGAAGGCGACGTCTATGTCGAGCAACCAGACCGGGGCCGTGTGCGATTCGATGCGATCGCACCTTACGTGCATGATCTTAAGCGCACCGCGCCGACCCGCGGCACGCTCGATCTCTGCGGCCTGCCCTGGTGAGGCGTCCGTCTCTGAGACAAGGCGGCAAGGCATTGAGACGCATACCGGCGCGAGCGAGATCGACACCGGCTCGTGATGTGAAGTCATGGGACAAAACGGCGCAAGCCGATTGCGCGGCCGTCATTTGCTGATATGGAAACCACCTCGATTCAGGGGGCACCATGATCAGTCAATTGCGTTTCGCCGCGCTCGCTCTCGCGGCCTTGTTCATCGTCGCGCAGCCAGCCTTCGCCGCCGACGATGCGGCCGGCACTTGGCTCACCCAGGCTGGGGACGCCAAGGTGAAGGTTGCAAAATGCGGCGGCGGCCTGTGCGGCACGGTGGTCTGGCTGAAGCAGCCCACCGACACGGACACCGGCAAGCCAGCGGTCGACAACAAGAATCCTAACCGCGAGCTGGCGAACCGTCCGATCATCGGCCTGCAGCTGTTCGAGAGCATGCACGCCGATGGCCCTAACCGATGGTCGGGCCGGATCTACAACGCCGATGACGGCCAGAGCTACGACAGCCACATCTCCGTGCTGGGCCCCGACGCGCTCAAGGTCGAAGGCTGCGTCGGCTCGCTCTGTGGCGGCGAGACCTGGACACGAGCGAAATAGTTTCAGCCCGTGGCTTTCAGCGCCGTGGCCGCGGATGCATAGCCGCCGCGGGCACCGTCGATGAAATGCACATGATCTGACCGCACCGCCGATGGTGTGAAACAGGTCATCATGGCCGCATCCTGGGGGTGCAGGCCATAGCGCACGATGCCGCGCGCGGCAGCCTCGGTCAGCCGCGCGTTCAGCTCGTCCGCCAGTTCCTGCGTGCAATCCAGGATCATGCGCAGGGCGTCATCGTATTTGCGGAAGTCGGAATTCTCGACCACCTGCTGCCGATAGACGGCTGGAACGAAGCGGCCGACCCGAATGCCGAAGCGCATGATCGCATAATAAAGCAGCGTGCGGCCGAGCACAGAGGCGCGCCGTCGCGCCAGCGAGCCGCCACGCGCGGCACGCGCCTCGAAATCGACGCCCTGCGGTGGCCAGCGCAGCGGCGGTCCGCCCGCCGGCACCGGGCGGCCCGCATCCGGGCTGCGCTCGACCAGTGCGACGATCTTTTCAATGGTCTCGCGATAGGCGGCTGGATCGGCCCCGCGCGCCGGCAGCACCAGCACCGAGAGGATCAGCCCGCGCGATGCGGTCATCTCCTCGAACCGGCAGGAGAGCCCGGACAAATCGGGCTGCGTGCCCGGCGGGGCCGGCGCCACGGCGAACTCGCCGCGCTTCATCGCGGCCTCCGCCCAGCCGAGCCCGCCGCCGGAAAACATCGCATAGGACAAGTTGGCGGATGGACCAAAGCGCGCGATGCGGACGTCGAGCCCCTCGGCGCGGATCGCAGCGATCGGCACCAGCGCGACCCGCATCTTGAGCCCGAGATCCTCGGCGACCCAGATCGCGGTCGCCGCCAGCGCCGCGCGCGCCACCGCGACCTGATCAGGGGCAACCGCAAAGCTCGCGCCATCGCCGCCGAACACGAAGGGAAATTCCCGGCCCTCCAGCGCATTGGTCACCGCCGCAATCACCGCGGCGCCCGCCATGTTCACCGCCTTGTAGCGGCGCTCGGCGATCGCCTTGGTCGACTCTACGACATCAGCGACGCCGACCGTCCAGTCGTCCGGCAGCGGCCTGTAGAGCGCAGGGTCCATGAGGCGAGCGAAGCTGCGGAAGACGGGAATGGAGCCGTAGAAGTCGGTGGCATTGGCGTTCGACATGGATCGATCATCCATCCCCATTGCGACCTCGGCAAGGAGATACGGCCCGCAATCACAGCGGGTTCAACTTGCGCAAATTGAATTCAAATTCACACGAAAGCAAAGACCTGCCTGCGGGATCACAGCTCGACCTCATCGAAATATTGCCCGGGCCCTGCTACGCTCGACCGATGAATGTGCAGAACCCACCTGCCCCCGGCCTTAACGCCCACGCGCTGCAGCTGGCCGACCGCATCAACACTGCGGGTTTCGAAGGCAATGTGCTGTCCGCGACGCCGCTCGCGGTGCGTATCGGCGAGACCGGCATGGCGGTGGTGTTTCGCTATGGCGTCGTGGTGTTCATGGGCCTGTCGCCGCAGGAGGAGAGCGCGTTCCTCGATCGGCTGAGGCCCCGCCTGTTCGGCGTGATCAGCCCGCACGAGGAGGAGACGGCGAAAATCCAGCTGGCGCGCGAGGCCGAGGAGATCCCGGTTGGCGGCCCGGTCCTGGTCCGCGAATTCTCGCTGGAGCGGCTGTTGATCGTGGCCGACGCGCTGGCCAAGAGCGTCGTGCTCGGCCGCGGCGAGCGCGAGATCGCGGGCGTGTTCGATATCATCGATCCGTTCGCGCGCGAGCTGGCCAAATTCGGCCGCACCTCGAAGAGCCGCACCGCGATGCTCAAGCTGCTCGGCGAGGCTCTGCTGGTGCAGCACCGGGTCTCCGGCCGCGTCGCGGTCGGCGAGAAGCCGGATGCGCTGTGGGACCGGCCCGACCTGGAGCGGCTCTATGCGCGGCTCGAGGACGAATACGAGCTCAGCGAGCGCGTCGAGACGTTGAACCGCAAGCTTGCGGTGATCGCGGAGACGGCGACGACGCTCGCCGACATCATCGACACCAAGCGCTCGCTGCGGCTCGAGATCATCGTGGTGATCCTGATCGCGGTCGAGGTCGTGGTCGCTGCCTACGACATCTATGTGCGTGGCGGGCATTGAACCGGAAGCACCGTATCGCCGACCAAAATCCATGGTTGTGTCGGGATGCCGACACACAGACATCGTATCGCGATCAGGCCGTAGCCCGTCGGGATCGGCCAGGCCGTCTCGCCCGGCGGCCGTGATGCACCGGTCGCGTCCGGCGACGTCGGCCGTTGCACCAAATAGCGCCGACCGGCTGAACAGGCGCAGGAGGGTTTGTCGTGACGCTGCCTTACGGATTCGTCAAAGCCAAGATGGCCTCCGAGCCGCATTTGAAGCCCAGCCGTCACCATCACGAAATCCAGTATCACCTGCATTTCAGCCTGCAGGTCGATGGCGGCAACTGGGACGTCGCGGTCAATGTCGGCACGAATGACGCCGACGACTTGCTCAAATACAAGCTGGTGTTCGACTTCCGTCACCCGATCATCCAGACGCTGGCAAGCGCCGAGCCCGGTCCGCATGATCTGACCGACCAGGACGCGCTGCCTGCGCTCGACTTCCTGCGCAGCACCGACCTGCTCAGCAACACCGGCAAATGGCGCGACAGCGACGTGATGGACGGCTCCGACCAGACCGAGCCGGTGGCCTCGCTGAAGCGGCTGCTCGTGCGCGCCCATCGGGAAAGCCGGGATGTCTACATCTTCGGCCGCTTCTACAGCGAAAGCAACGGCATCCACGACGTTCATCTCAACCAGGGCTCGACATCGAGCTTCATTCACCGCGCCGGCGACGATTCGAACGACCACAACGACATCTGGCAGGACGGCGCCGTCATGGTGGATATCGGCGAGCCGGAATGGGCGGCCTATTTCTCGGCGTTCAACCAGCAGCTCGTTCCGACCGACGAGCTCGGCAATCCGCTGCCCGACAGCGTGACAATCTGAGGCAGCCTATTCCAGCGCACTGACGTTCCAGGTGGCGTGGCGTACGCCCGGCATTCTGGCAAGATCGGCGGCGACGCGGTCGAGCTCCGCAGCATCGACAGCCAGCGGCACCAGCGTCGCGATGATCTCGACATTGTCCTCGGAACGATAAGCGACCTCGGTCTCGCGCACCGGGTATTTGGCGGCTTCCAGCCGCTCGTCGAGCGCTTCCCTGATCTCGGCAGCACGTAAGCCATCCGTGGTCACCACGATCTCGTAACTGGCCTCGGACGAATGCACGTTGAGGGGGATGCGGTCGATGGCGTTGACCAGCGGCCGCAGCAGCGTGTTGCCGGCCAGCACGAACACGGTCACCGCCGCCGATTGCGCTACCAGGTCGGCGCCCGCGCAGGCGCCGACCGCGGCGGACGCCCACAGCGTGGCAGCCGTGTTGAGGCCGCGCACGTTCATGCCCTCCTTCATGATCGCGCCGGCGCCGAGAAAGCCGATGCCGGACACCACATAGGCGACCACCCGCACGCTGCCGTCCGTGCCGGTCAAATGATTGCCGAGGTCGACGAAGGCCGCGGCGCCGACCGAGACCAGCACATTGGTGCGCAGGCCGGCCGAGCGCTGCCGGTACTGCCGCTCGGCGCCAATCAAGGTGCCGAACACGAAAGCCGTGAACAGGCTGACCAGCGTATCGAGGAAGTCATAGAGCTGGAACGTATGCAGGAACTTCATGAACGCGCCTCGACCTCCTCATTTGCCCACCATGCGGCAAGGCCGCTCATTCCCTTGGATGGCCGACCATATCGGGCAGTTTCCTGCACGAATTGGATTTGATCGGAATCAAACGTCGTCTCGCCCGGTTCAGCTAGGCTGCCGTGCTTAACAGAAGAATGACAAGACGAACATGTCGGGCCAACGGGACCACAGCCCTGCCGTCCGACCCGGAGAGGACGTTGTCAGCGCCGTCGAACTGTCGCAGCAGTTGACGGCCGTCGTCGATGCCTGGGCGGAGGCACATCGAATCACGCGCGCCGACGCCATCCGCCGGCTATTGGAGCTTGCGCTCGCAGCATCACCGCCGATTCCGGCGGAGACCCCGTCCGGCGATCCCCTCGCGATCGAGCGGGAGGCGATCAGGCAGATCGAAGAGATGCTCGATCCTGCATTGCCGGCTGGCGAACGTGAGCGCCGTATTCGCCGCCTGACCGAGGGGCCACCGGAATTTTCCAAGCAGCGGGTGGATCTGCCAAAACATCGGACCTGAACGTCAGGCGGCCTGCACCGTCACCGCCTCGTAGATGTCATCTTCCTGCGCCGTGTGCATCCGCACCAGAATCTCGATCGCCTCGATGGCGCGCTGAGCATCGCGAACGACATAGCGATCGATCTTCTCCGAAGGCA
The DNA here is from genome assembly GCF_045571465.1 of Bradyrhizobium sp. STM 3557. Taxonomy (NCBI): domain Bacteria; kingdom Pseudomonadati; phylum Pseudomonadota; class Alphaproteobacteria; order Hyphomicrobiales; family Nitrobacteraceae; genus Bradyrhizobium; species Bradyrhizobium sp. STM 3557. Next base: position 1,864,882 of record NZ_CP120697.1, on the reverse strand, counting down.
GGTCGCCCGCGATCCGGTCGAGCAGCCTGGCGAGATGGAGAATTTCCCGATGCGCGCGGCTCATTGCCGCCAGGCCGTGATGCTCGTGCAGCAGCCTCGCGAGCTTCGGATAGATCGAACCTTCATCGTCGCGCTCATGTGCGACCACCCGGTCCTGCACCAGCTGATTGGCTTCCGTGATCAGGCCGGTGCAACTCTCGGGCGCGGTGTCATCGAGCGCGTCGACGATCGCACGCAGGCGGTCGAGGCTGCGGATCAGGGTCTGATGCTCGTGTCGCAGCCCGCGCCCATCCTCCATCGTGATCCGTCCCGCGGCATGAGGATGCGCCGGCAATAGCGCCCGCAAGGCATTGAGGATCACGGCAACGTCGATCGCCTCCTGCACCAGCGCCGCAGGCACCGGCTGCAGCCAGCCGAATGCCGCAGCGCCCATTGCCAGCAGCGACAGGCTCATGCCGGCGACGATGCTTTGCACCGCGATCCGCCGCGCACGCTGCGCGATCATGATGGCTTCGCCGACCCGGTCGAGCCGATCGGCAAGGATCACGACGTCGGCGGCTTCCGACGACGCGCTGGCACCGCGCGCGCCGAGTGCGATGCCGACATCGGCCGACGCCAGCGCCGGCGCATCGTTGATGCCATCCCCGACCATGATGGTCGGCTGCAACCGCTGCTCGGTCCTGACCGCATCGACCTTGTCGGACGGCACGCGGTCGGCCAGCACCGCATCGAGATCGAGCGCCGCACCGATCGCCTGGGCCGCCGCCGCGCGATCGCCGGTCACCATCACCATGCGCGCGATGCCGGCCTGGCGCAGCAGCCGGATCGCGCGCGGCGTGTCTGCGCGCAATTCGTCGGCCAGCAGCAGCGCGCCGATCAGCCGGTCATCGACGGCGACGAACACGATCAGCGCGGCGCGCCATGATGCGCGCCGGATCGCGCGGCGTGCCCAGGGCGCGGGGCTCGCCTGGCCGAGAATCATGTCAGGGGAGCCCGCGCGAACGTGACGGCCCTCGATGGTGCCCTCCAGCCCCGAGCCCACGCATTCCCTGACGCCCTCCGGCACCTTGAGTTTCAATCCACGCGCAGCCGCGGCCTGCACGATCGCCTTCGCCACCACGTGATGCGAAGCCTGCTCCAACGAGGCGCCGAGCAACAGCGCGAGGTCGGCGCTTTCTCCTGGCGCGGCCTCGACTGACAGCAGGCGGGCGCCGCCGACCGTCAGCGTCCCCGTTTTGTCGAACAGCACAGTACGCGCCCGCGCCAGCGCCTCCAGCTTGCCGCCGCCCTTGACCAGGATGCCCGCACGTGCGGCGCGCGCCACCCCGGCGATGAAGGCCACCGGCGCCGCCAGGATCAGCGGACAGGGTGTCGCCGCTACCAGCACCGCAAGGCTGCGGGTCAGGTCGCCGGACGCGAGCCAGGCCAGCGCCGCGATCAGGAGGCTTACGGGCAGGAAAACAAGCGCATAGCGATCGGCGAGCCGAACGAACGGCGCCTTGGCCGTCTGCGCCGCCGTCACCAGCCTGACGATCCCGGCATAAGTGCTCTCGCCGGCCGTCGCCGTCACCGCCAGCTCGAAAGTCTCGCCCGCATTGACTGCGCCGGACAGGACGGCAACGCCGCGCGATTTTGTGACCGGTATCGGCTCGCCGGTCAACGCCGACTCATCGAGCACGGCAACGGTCGATTCGACGACACCATCGACCGGCACGACCTCGCCGGCCCGCACCATCAACCTGTCACCGACCGCGACCTCCGCAACCGGAATATCTTCGATGCCGCCACCAGTCCGGCGGTGGGCCTCGCGCGGCGCGCGGTCGACCAGCGCCCGCAGATCATGCGCGGCGCGTGCGACCGCGATGTCCTCGAGCACATTGCCACCGGAATACATCAGCGCCACCACGGCGCCGGCGAGCGGCTGTCGCAGCGCGACGGCCGCGCTCATCGAGACCAGCGCGATCGCATCGACTCCGAGCCGGCCATCCAGCACATCGCGGACGATCGAGACCACAAGACCCAGAATCACAGGCAGGGTCGCCAGCGTGAAAGCAAGGTCGGCAAGGTCGGAGCGGTCAGCGGCATGGGCCAGACCACCGGCGGCAAGACCTGATACAGCGATCGCAACCAGCATCCATCGCAGAATGCGCTCAAGCATGATCGGCAGATCCGTGAACGATAGCGATCGCTATCGCCCGAAATCTCCCCTCATGGCTTGACCGAAATCAACGCTTGAACCGCAGCCGGAGGCTTGCCGCGTGAGGCGGTGTCAATCGGGAGGGTTAACCGGATGACAGTTTGCTCGTTGCGATTTGAAATCTGTCCTTTACGAAGTTGAGGCGAATTGGCGCTAGCCTGACTGCTGACGAACAGCCCAGGCGAATGCCGGCATGCCGATTGACGGGACGATTACGAGACGAGCGCTGCTGCGTGCGGCCACCTGCACCGCGATGAGCGCGCTCGCAGGTCCCGGACTGGCCGAGGCGGCCTATCCCTCGCGCAGCGTGACCTGGGTTCTTCCCTTTGCGGTGGGAGGAGCGACCGGGCGTCTCGCCCGCCCCATCTGCGAGCGGCTCAGTAGCCGGCTCGGCCAGCCCTTCATCCCTGAGAACAGGCCAGGCGCCGGCGGCAATGTCGGCACCAAGAGCGTCGTCGATGCCGCACCGGACGGCTATACGATCCTGGCGACGTCGACCGCGAACGCCATCAACGTCACGTTCGATCCGTCGCTGCCGTTCGATGCCGCGCACGACCTGATCCATGTTGCCACGCTGGCGCGCACGCCGCTGCTGCTGCTGGTCAGCAACGAGCTGCCCGTCAAGACGCTCGCCGAGTTCCTCGCTTATGCGAAGGCCAATCCGGGCAAGCTCAGTGTTGGCTCGGCCGGTCCCGGCACCGTTCAGCACCTGTCGGCGGAGCTGTTTCGTGCGATGGCCGGCCTGGAATGGACGCATGTGCATTATCGCGGCTCCGGCCCCGGCCTGGTCGATCTGTCGTCAGGCCATGTGCACGCGATGTTCGACAATATCGCCTCATCCCTCGAGCTGCTGCAGGGTGGCAAGATCCGGGCGCTTGCGGTCACGACCCGCGACCCGTCCAAGCTGATGCCCGATCTGCCGCCGATCTGGACTGTGCTGCCGGGCTTCGAGACATCAGGCTTCTACGGCGCGGCGGTACCGCGCGGCACTCCGCAGGAGATCGTCGACTTGCTCAACCACGAGATCAATCTGGCGATCGCCGATCCCGCGATCCGCAAGGCGTTCGACGAGATCGGCGCCATTCCGATCACGTGCAGCGCCCGCGACTGCGGCGGCGTGTTCGCCGCCGAGATCGTGCGCTGGCGCCAGCTCATCGCGCTCTCCCGCGCGAGCAGCAACGGCTGATCAGGCGGCTACGCCCTGCAGGACCAGCCGATTGAGCCTTGCCGCGAACGCGGCCGGATCCTCCGGCAGCTCGCCATCCAGGATTTGCGCCTGCTCTAGCAGCAGGAAGGAGAGATCGTCGACTTTGGCCTGATCGGCCGCAGCCTTGGCGGTCGCCAGGACGAGCGGATGGCGCAAATTGATCTCCAGGATCGGCTTGCTTCGTTCGCCGCGCGCCTGCTGCGACAGGATCCGCTCGAGCTCACGATCCGGACCATGGCCGCTTGCGACGAGGCATGACGCGCTGGTAGTGAGCCGCGTCGACGCCTTCACATCGCTCACGCGCTCGCCAAGGCTTGCCTTGATCAGCGCGATCGTGTTGGCCTCGTCGGCCGCCGGCTCGTCCTTCTTCTCGGCCTTCTCCTCTTCGGTCAGTGGAATCGGATCGAAATTGATGTCGCCCTGGCTCAGCGACTTCAGCGGCTTGCCGCCATATTCGAGCCGTGCCGAGGTCCAGAACGCGTCGACCGGATCGGTCAGCAAGAGCACCTCGACGCCGCGCGCCTTCGCCGCCTCCAGCCGCGGATTCGACTTCAAGCGCTCGACGCTGTCGCCGACCAGGAAATAGATCTCGGTCTGATTTTCCTTCAGGCCTTCGACATATTGCTTCAGCGACCTCCGCTCGCCGCTGGTGGTGGTGAAGCGTGATAGCGCCAGTAGCTTCTCGCGGCGCTCAAAGTCCTCGTAGATGCCTTCCTTGATGACGGGACCGAAGGCATCCCAGATCTTGTCGAAATTCTCCGTATCCTTCTCGGCGAGTTGCTCAAGCTCGCCGATGACCCGCCCGGTCACGGCCTTGCGGATCTGTGCGAGCTGCGGATTGTTCTGCAACATCTCGCGCGAGATGTTGAGTGGCAGATCCTCGCTGTCGACCACGCCGCGGATGAAGCGCAGGTAGGCCGGCATCAGGTCGGCATCATCGGTGATGAAGACACGCCGGACATAGAGCTTGACCTTGCCCTTGCGCGCCGGCTCGAACAGATCGAACGGCTTGGTCGAGGGTGCGAACAGCAGCACCGCGTAGGAATAGCGGCCCTCGGCGCGATAGTGCAGCGTCATCGCCGGCTCGTCGAAGGCATTGGCGATCGACTTGTAGGCCTGCTTGTAGTCGTCGGCGGTGAGCTCGGACTTGGAGCGCTGCCACAGCGCGCTGGCCGAATTGATCTGGCGCGGCTCGCCCTCTTCCGGCACCAGCAGAATCGGAAACTGGATGTTGTCGGAGTAGACGGTGACGATGCGCTCGATCTGATAGGTTTCAAGATACTTCTTGGCGTCCTCCTTGAGGTGCAGCACGATCTCGGTGCCGCGGGTGACGCGAGCCGCCTCCTCCTCCGAGGCCGGCGCAACCTCGAAGCCCGAGCCGCCCGACGAGGTCCAGGTCCAGACCTCGTGCGAGCCGGCTCTCCGGCTGATGACGCGGATGCGATCGGCCACCATGAAGGCGGAATAGAAGCCGACGCCGAACTGGCCGATCAGGCCGGCGCCATCCTTGGCCTCCGACAGCTTCTGCACGAAAGCCTTGGTGCCGGAGCGGGCGATGGTGCCGAGATGGTCGATCAGCTCCTGCCGCTCCATGCCGATGCCGGTGTCGGCAACCGTCAGCGTATCGGCGGCCTTATTGGGAATGATGCGGATCTTCGGCGCCTCGCCGTCGCTGATCAGCTCCGGCCGGGCGATCGCCTCATAGCGGAGCTTGTCACAGGCGTCAGAGGCGTTGGAAATCAGTTCACGCAGAAAGATGTCAGTTTCCGAATAGACCGAATGCACCATCAGGTGCAGCAGTTCGGAAACTTCGGCCTGGAAAGGTTGGGTCACGGGGGCGGTGTCGGTCATCGTCATACGTCGGCCCAAAGAGTGGAAGGGAAAACGTCGATATAGCGCCGACACCGCCGGGATCAAGTGTGCGAAGCACGCCCCCTTCACGCTGGCACAAGGGCTTCGCGCTGCGGCCGTGCCGTGAACGTGAAGGCCACCGCGACCGCGCCAAGAGCGACGCCGGAGGCGCCGAGATAGAGCCACATGTAGCTGTTGAAGGCATCGAAGATGCGGCCGCCCGCCCATGGGCCGAATGCCATGCCAAGGCTGGACGCCATGGTCATGGCGCCGAACAAGGTGCCCATGATGGCCTGGCCGAAGGACTCGCGTGCCAGCACCGCATACAGCGGCATCACGCCGCCGTAAGCGGTGCCGAACACGACGGCCAGCGCGTAGAACTGGCCGAGACGGTCGACCACGAGATAGGTCGCGATCGCGAAGGCCTGCACCAGCAGCCCCGCGATCAACACCCGCTTGGCGCCGTAACGGTCGGCGAGCAGGCCGAGCAGGATGCGGCCGCCGAGCCCGGCAAGCCCCTCGACGCTGTAGATCGAAACCGCTTGCATCGGCGGGATGCCGCAGCCAATCGCGTAGCTGACCATGTGAAAGATCGGCCCGGCGTGCGCGGCGCAGCAGAGGAAGAAGGTGGACGACAGCACGACGAACTGGGGCGAGCGGAAGGCTGCGCTGAGCGACAGCGCCGGCGCCCCGGACGACGCGCCTGCCAATGCGGTCTCCCGCGCCGCGACCGGCGGCCGGCGAACCAGCAGCGATGCCGGGATCAGCAGCGTCCAGGCACCGATGCCGATGATCAGCATCGCGCTGCGCCAGCCATAGCTCGCGATCAGCCAGCTTGCGAAAGGCGAGATCGTCATCGGCGCGACGCCGACGCCGGCCGACACCAGCGACACCGCCAGGCTACGGTTCTCCGTGAACCATCCCGTGGCGGCTGCGATCATCGGCGCGAAAAAGGCGCCGGCCGCCAGCCCGACCAGAAGGCCATAGGTGAGCTGGAACTGCCAGAGCTCACTGGTGCGGCTCGCCAGCGCCAGCCCCGAGCCGAGCAGCACCGCGCCGGCAAGCGTCACCAGGCGCGGGCCGATCCGGTCGCTGAGCGCGCCCCAGCCGAAGCCCGCAGCGCCCATGACCAGGAAATCCAGCGTCATCGCAGTCGATATGCCCGTGCGCGACCAGCCGGTCTGCCCCGACATCGGTGCCAGGAATATTGCCAGCGAGAACATCGCGCCGATGGCAACGCAGGTCATCAGGGCGCCCACCGCGACGATGACCCACCGATACGACAAGTTCATCTGCTCTCTCCCATTTTCGTCCTGTTCCCCTGCAAGACGAATGGCGGGTGTCGTTTGCGACAGTGCCTCGGAATTTTTTTCGGGGTGGGCCGCGGCCTCGCTGCTCCCGATGCAGCCGAGCTGGTCCCTGCCAGGATTTGGAAAAGTGAAGCAGCAGAACGCATGATTTGATCTTGATCAAAGCGCATCAGCCAGCATGCAGGCAAGCTGATTGGTTGGCCCTGCCAAAAGAGCGCTGATTTGTCAGTTGCACATGCAACTAATCATACTGACGCGATCATTTTCACTGTGACAACATCATTGTGTCACGGCACGTTCACGCAAGCAAACTACGCGTCCCGCCATTCGACAATGGCGAAGGACATTCGCATGACCAGCTTCAAGCGGACACTGCAGACGCAACGCTTCGACGATTATCGCTACTATCACCAGAGCCGGATCAATCAGACGCTGCATCTGATCAGCGCCGTGATCTTCCTGGTCTGCTACGCCCTCCTGTTCAAGGATCCCGCGCTGTCTGGACTGGTCGGCTGGCTCGCGATGCTGACGCGCCAGACCGGACATTTCTTCTTCGAGCCGAACGGCTATGACGAGGTCAACGGGGTCAGCAACGAGCACAAGGAAGCGATCAAGGTCGGGTATAACCAGAAGCGCAAGATCGTGCTGCTGGTGGTGTGGGGCTTGGCGCCGGCCTCGCTAATTCTCGCGCCCACGCTGTTCGGCCTGTTCCCACCGCCGGCCGGCCGGATGGACTTCGTGCGCCATGTCGGGGTGCTGTGGCTTCTGGTCGGTATTGGCGGCGGCCTGTTCCGCATGATCCAGCTGTTTGCGATGCGAGGCGTCGGCATCGGTTTGATCTGGGTCACCAAGGTGCTGACCGATCCGTTTCACAATATCGCGCTCTACTGGCGATCGCCGCTGGCGCTGCTGCGTGGCGAGATGATCGACCCGACGATCAAGGGCGCGCGGTGGGCCGAGGAGGAGACGGACGGCGACGCCGAGCCGACGCCGCACCTGACCTGAGGGGGCGGAATACAATTCACACGCGTGAAATGGAACAAGTGCGAGCTTCTGAAGTTGCGGCCTCAGTGCTGGTGGCATTCAGGAGCTCCTCCCCATGTGTGACTACAGCTTGCATACCGTCGCCTCCCGAGACGCCGAGATCTCCGACGTCCTGGTGTCGTGCCGCTTCCCCGACACCGAGACCCGCGGCTTCTGCACGGCCGACGATCCCTTGACGGCGGTGTGCCTGCGTCCGGGCACCGAGCTCGCCTTCGAAGCCGACGTGCGGGTGAAGGGCTTCATCTTCCGCCGCAAGATCGGCGCCCATCTGGCGCGCTTCCGCCAGGTCGACATCCACAGGCCGACCGAGCACCACGACGCGCTGGAATTCTCCAACGGCCGTATCGTCAAGGTCACCGACCTCGCGACCGGCCAACGCGCCCGCGTGCTGCAGCTTCCGGCCGAGCCCGCCATCAAGCGCGCCGCGACGCCCGAGATCGTCGACCTGCGGGCACCGCTGCCCTAACCGTCGGGCAATTTTTTCGCCAAGGCGGGGTTGGGAAACGGCCAGCCTTGGCGCATATCTGCCTTCAGGGCAAGCCGTCGCGGTGCCCTGAAGGGCTGTGCAAAGATGCAGACAATGCAGACCCGCGCGGCCGGTCGTGGCGGAGCGCCTGACGTGATGTTCTCGCCGCTTTCCGGTTGGACGCGCGAGCAAAAACATGTTGTCGCCGCAACTTTCCTCGGCTGGACGCTGGACGCGTTCGATTTCTTCCTGCTCGTCTTCGTGCTGAAGGATATCGCAGCCGAATTCCAGACCGAGATCTCCACCGTCACCTATGCGATCCTGCTGACGCTCGCGATGCGGCCGGTCGGCGCCTTCATCTTCGGGCGGGCCGCCGATCGCTGGGGCCGCCGGCCGACCTTGATGGTCAATGTGTTGCTCTATTCGGCGCTCGAATTCGCCTCCGGCTTCGCGCCGAGCCTGACCGCGCTGATCGTGCTGCGCGCGCTCTATGGCATCGCGATGGGCGGCGAATGGGGCGTCGGCGCCTCACTGGCGATGGAGTCCATCCCGCCGCATGCCCGCGGCTTCGTCTCCGGCCTGCTGCAATCCGGCTATCCAACAGGCTATTTCCTCGCCTCGATCGTCTACGGCGTGCTGTTCCAGTATATCGGCTGGCGCGGCATGTTCATGGTCGGCATCATTCCGGCCCTGCTCGTGTTCTACATCCGCCGCACCGTGCCGGAATCGCCGGCCTTCGAGCGCAGCCGCCTCGCCGAGCGATCGGGCACACTGCAATTGCTCCAATCGCATTGGCGGCTCGGCATCTATGCCGTGGTGCTGATGACGGCGTTCAACTTCTTCAGCCATGGCACCCAGGACATCTATCCGACCTTCCTGGAGGTCCAGCACAAGCTCGGCACACACGCCGTCAGCCTGATCGCGATCGTCTACAATATCGGCGCGATCTGCGGCGGCATCCTGTTCGGCGTGATGTCCGAGCGCTTCGGCCGGCGCTTCTGCATTGTCGCAGCCGCGATCCTGTCGCTTGCCGTCATCCCGCTCTGGGCGTTTGCGGAGAGCATCGTCTGGCTCGCCGCAGGCGCATTCCTGATGCAGTTCATGGTGCAGGGCGCCTGGGGCGTCATTCCCGTGCATCTCAACGAGCTGTCGCCACCTGATGCGCGCGGCACCTTTCCTGGATTCGTCTACCAGCTCGGCAATCTGATCGCCTCCGTCAACGCGCCGCTGCAGGCCGGCATCGCGGCGCATTTCGGCGGCAACTATGCGCTGGCGCTCGCTGCCGTCGCCGGCACCGTGGCGATCGTGATTGTCGTCCTCACCGCGCTCGGCCGCGAAGCCCGCGGCATCGACTTCGCGCCGGCAGCGGCAAGTCCCTGATCATGCGATCGGCTCGCCGAGGGTGTGCATCAGCCGGTTGGCCCAGCCAAAGATCGCTGCGGACAGCACCAGATCAAGCTGCTCCAGTTCGCTCAGTCCCGCATCCCTGAGCGCCTGCGCATCGCAGGCATCAGCCTCGATCGGCGTGGTCGAGAGTTTTGCGGCGAAATCGAACAGCGCCTGGTTGCGCGGCTCGAGCTTGGCCGCGCGCTCGTCGGTGAAGATCGCAGCGATGATGTCCTCGCGCTTGGTATGATTGATGAAGCGCGAGGCATGGACCGCGACGCAATAGATACAGCGGTTGACGATCGAGGCGCCGATCGCCCCTAGCTCGCGCTCCGCTGGCGGCAGGCCGTCCTTGCCGTACATGATCAGGTTGAACAGCGGCGAGCGCACCTCGAGCGATTCCGGATCATGCGCCAGGGTTCGCACATAGGGCGAGGCGCCGGTGTTCGACGGTGTCACCTTCATCGCGGCAAGCTGCTCGGGCGTAGCAGTCGCAAGCTCGACCGGCGCCACATAGGGCGACCAGGTCGGCACGTTGGCGGTGAAACTGTGAATCGGCTGGCTCATTGCACGTCCTTCAGCAGCTTGAGGCCGGCGATCACGCGCAGCTGATAGTTGACGAAAGCCGCAAGTTCGGAGAGGCGGACGATGTCCGGCTCGCTGATGCCGACTGCCCTCAAGGCTTCGATGTCGCCCTTCGTCGCCTTGCGCGGCGCAAGCGTCAACAGATCGGCATGGCGCGCCATCGCGTCCTGACGCGGCTCACCGCATGTCCCTCCCGGCTGCGCCAGGACAGCGACATCCGCATCTTCGGAATGCGCAAGATAGACGTCGTAATGAGCAGCCGCCGCGTCGTTGCCGACATGGCGGCACATCCGCGCCGCGAGCGCCGCACGCAGTGCGTGGCTCAAGCCGCCGGGCTCGCGCGGCACCAGCACCGCGTCATGCGCGGCTTCGCTCAGCCGCATCACCTCGGCGCGCGTCTTCAGAGCTGCGCTGAGCTTGGAGCCGGCCGGCACGCCGGCGAGGGTTTCGATCAGCGTGGTCAAGCGGCACCTCGTGACAGCAAGGGATTGTCGGCGTCATCGATGACAAGATCGAGCGGCTCGCCGCGCTCCAGGAACGCAGTCAGTGCAGCCTCGTAGGGCGCCGGATCGAGGCCGCGCGCGGCAAGCCAGTCCGGCGCATAATAGCTCTGGCGATAGCGCTCGCCGGAATCGCAGATCAGCGTCACCAGCGATCCGGTCTCGCCTCGCTCACGCATCTCGGCCGCCAGCCGGCACAGCGCCAGGAAGTTCGTGCCGGTCGAGCCGCCGACGGCGCGGCGCAGCCGCCGCGACAGCACGTTCATCGCTGCGATCGAGGCTGCGTCCGGCGCCTTCATCATGCGGTCGACGACTCCAGGCATGAAGGACGGCTCGCAGCGCGGCCGCCCGACCCCCTCGATCAGCGAGGGGCGCTCGCAGACCTGCGTGCAATCGCCTTTGCAGAACGCGTCGAAGAACGCGGAATGCTCGACATCGGCGACGCACAGCCTGCTCGGGAAACGACGATAGCGCAGATAGCGCCCGATGGTGGCGGACGTGCCGCCGGTGCCGGCGCCCATCACAATCCACACCGGCAGCGGATGGCGCTCGCCGGCGAGCTGGCTGAAGATCGACTCGGCGATGTTGTTGTTGCCGCGCCAGTCGGTCGCCCGCTCGGCAAAGGTGAACTGATCCATGTAGTGACCGCCGAGCCGCGTGGCGAGCGCGGCGGCCTCCGCATAGAGCGCCCGGCCGTCGTCGATCAAATGGCACTTGCCGCCATAATGTTCGATCGCAGCGATCTTCTCGGCCGAGGTGGTGCGCGGCATCACCGCATAGAACGGCACGCCGATCATCTGCGCGAAATAGGCCTCCGACACGGCCGTCGATCCCGAGGACGCCTCGATCACCGGCGTGCCCTCGCGGATATGCCCGTTGCACAGCGCATAGAGGAACAGCGAGCGCGCCAGCCGGTGCTTGAGGCTGCCGGTCGGGTGAGTCGACTCGTCTTTCAGATAGATGTCGATGCCGGGAAGCGCAGGCACGATCAGCCGGATCAGGTGCGTGTCGGCGGTGCGGCACTGGTCGGCCTCGATGGCCGCCACGGCCTCGTCGACCCAGCCGCGCCGGTAGCGCGGCGCGGACGCGCAGGTCTGGACAAAGGCAGTCGGTCCGATCGGCATGAGGGCAAAAGGATCATAATTCATTTTGCGCATCAAGTTTAATCCGTCATTCTACTGATGAATGATACGGCAGGACGAGACGAAACTTTATGCTTTCGGCAAATGCATATTGATGGATAATCCAGCTTATGCATGATGAGGTGATCGATATCAGGCTGCTCGAAGCCTTTGCCGCGGTGATGTCGGCCGGCAGCATCACCGGCGCGGCGAAGCTGCTCGGCCGCTCGCAGCCGGTGGTAACGCGGCAGATCCAGGATCTCGAGGCTGACGTCGGCTATCTCTTGTTCTCGCGCAACGGCCCGCGCATCAGCCCGACGCCGAAGGGCATCCTGTTCCACGCCGAGGTCGAGCGGCTGCTGCGCGGGCTGAAGCACATTCGCGAGCGCGCGGACGCGATCGGCGCCGGCGCCCTGCCCGTGCTCAGCCTCGCTGCGATCCCTGCGCTCGCCGCCGGCATCGTGCCGGTCGCACTCGCCACTGTCGACCGCGGCCTGATGCCGAGCCAGGTCCATGTCCAGGCGCTGTCGGCGGAGAACGTTGTCCAGTCGGTGCTGGCGCAATCGGTCGATTTCGGCCTCGCCAGCCTGCCGGTTCAGCATCCCGGCCTCGACATCCAATGGGTCTGCGAGGTGCCGTGCGTCGCGTGCCTGGCCGCCGATCATCCGCTGGCAAAGAAGAAGGTGATCCGGCTCAAGGATCTCAACGGTCGCCGCCTGCTGACCATGGCCAATCCGTATCGGCTGCGGCGGCGGGTCGAGACCGCGCTGGAGCGCGCGGGCGTCGCGCCGACCGAGCTGATAGACACAAACGCCTCGCTGACCGCGATTGCGATGGCCAAGCAGTCGCTTGGCATCGCCATCGTCGAGCCCGTCTTGACCGCCAGCCTGCAGCTGGACGGCGTCGTGACGCGCCGCCTCGACGCGACGATCCCGTTCCTGTTCGCCGCGATCTCGCCTGCGGGCCGCGAACTGACTCCAACTGTCGCCGCACTGAACGATGCGCTGCGCGCAGCGATCACGCTGATGCCGGGCGCCAAGCTGCATGAGGGCGCCGCCGCGCTCGACGATTTCACCGATCATGCCGACCAGTTCGAGAGCACCGAGTAGATGATAGCGATGACGCCCGACGCCGCCGGCCTTGCGGCCCTCGAGGAGCGCCTGCGCCAGGATCTCGCCTGGCTGGAATGGCCGGCGAAATCCTGGGTGCCGCGCCGCGTCGTCGACGGACAGGACGTGATCGACGTCGTCATCATAGGCGCCGGCATGGCCGGCCTCACCGCCTCCGGCCTCTTCAAACGCATGGGCGTCGACAACCACCTGGTGCTCGATCGCGCCGCGGCCGGCCGCGAGGGGCCGTGGGTCACCTACGCCCGCATGCGAACCCTGCGCTCGCCGAAGGAATTGACCGGTCCGGCGATTGGCCTGCCGGCGCTGACCTTCCGCGCCTTCTACGAAGCGCAGTTCGGCAGGGAGGCGTGGCAGAAGCTCGACCGCGCGCCGCGCACGCTGTGGATGGATTACCTCATCTGGTACCGCAAGGTGCTGAACCTGCCCGTTCGCAACGAGGTCAGCGTCACCGCCATTCATGGGCGGTCTGACGACCTGCTCGCGCTCGACATCGCCGAAGGCGGCGCGCCGCGGCGCCTGCTGGCGCGCCATGTCGTGCTGGCCACCGGCCGCGACGGTCTCGGCGGCCCCTCCGTGCCCGATATCGCTGAGAAGATCGATCGCCGGTTCTGGGCCCATACCGCCGAACCCATCGAATTTGCTGCGCTCGCTGGCAAGCGCGTGGCCGTGGTTGGCGCCGGTGCATCCGCCATGGACAACGCCGCGACCGCACTGGAGGCGGGAGCTGGCCGGCTCGACCTGTTCATCCGCCGCGCGGACATTCCGCGCGTCAACAAGTTCACCGGCATCGGCAGCCAGGGCGTCGTGCACGGCTTTGCGGGCCTGCCAGACGAATGGAAGTGGCACTTCCTCGACCACACCCTCAAGGCTCAGACACCGCCGCCCCGGCCGAGCGTGCTGCGCGTCTCGGCGTTTCCGCAGGCGCATTTTCACCTCGCAAGCCCAATAACCGATCTCGGCATGGACGGTGAGCAGATCGTCGTGACCACGCCCAAGGGCCGCTACGCGACCGACTTCATCATCTTCGGCACCGGCTTCAAGGTCGACCTCGCGCTGCGGCCGGAGCTCGCCGCGTTCGCGCCTCACATCCGGCTGTGGCGCGATCGCTTCGTAGCGCCGCACGGCATGGACAATGTCGAGCTCGAGACCTCGCCCGATCTCGGCGAGGCCTTCGAATTCCTGGAGAAGGTGCCCGGCACCTGCCCCGCGCTGGCGCGCCTGCACTGTTTCAACTATCCGGCGACGATGAGCCACGGCAAGCTCTCCGGCGACATTCCCGCGATCAGCGAAGGCGCCGACCGGCTGGCGCGCGGCATCGTCCGCCGCCTGTTCGTCGAGGATCGCGCGCGCCATTTCGAGAACCTCAAGGCGTTTGCAACGCCCGAGATCCTTGGCGACGAATGGACCGATGCCGACGCAGAGCCGGCGCACGCATCTCATCTCGGCATTCCCTCATAGACATTCTCAACTCATTCGCTTCCACGGGGCATTCGCACATGCAGACGACGAACAGGACGGCCATCGTGGCGGCAATCGCCGGCAATGCGATGGAGTGGTACGATTTCACGGTGTTCGCGCTGATGACCCCCGTCATCAAGAACCTGTTCTTCCCGGTCGATCCCAGAGTGCCCGGCAGCGAGATCAATGCGCTGCTGCTCACCACCGCGCTGTTCGGCACCGGCTTCTTCATGCGGCCGGTGGGCGGCATCGTGCTCGGTTATTTCGGCGACATCCGGGGACGGAAGGCGGCAATGACGCTCGGCATGGCGCTGATGGCGCTGTCGGTCGCGCTGCTCGCGCTGACACCGACCTACGCCACCGCGGGAATCGCCGCGCCGCTCATCGTGCTGCTCGCTCGCCTGCTGCAGGGTTTTTCGGTCGGCGGCGAGTTCGGCACCTCGACGGCCTACCTGATCGAGGCGGCACCGCCCGGTCGCACCGGCTTTTACGGCTCCTGGCAGATTGCCGGACAGTTGATGGCCAATGTGCTGGGCGCCGTGCTCGGCGCCATGCTGACGCTCACCTTCACCCAGGACCAGCTCAATGCCGGCGCCTGGCGCATCCCGTTCATCGTCGGCCTCATCATCGTGCCGATCCTGTTCGTGATGCGCGCCCGCATCGTCGAGCCCGAGGCATCGCGGCAGGCCCGCGCCTCCGCCCACAAGGAGCGCTTCGGCGCCGCGCTGGCCTATCCCGGCCGCAACTATCTGGTCGGCATGGGCATGGTGGTCGCGAGCGCGGTCTCCTTCTACGTCACCTTCGGCTATACGGTCACCTACGCCAAGGAGGTGCTGAAGCTGCCGCTGATGGAGAGCTTCCTGGTGCAGATGATCGCGGCGATCGTGATGGTGATCGTTGTGCCGCTTGCCGGTGCCGCCGCCGACCGCTATCCGCGCAAGCCGCTGCTGCTTATCTCGCTGATCGGCTATTTCGTGCTGCTGTACCCGCTCTATGCCTGGGTGATCGCCGCGCCGTCGATCGGCAAGCTCCTGGTCTGCCAGGTCGTGATCGGCTTTTTCGGCGCCTGCTTCCTCGGCGTCTACTGCACCACTTTGGTCGAGCTGTTTCCGGTGCGCATCCGCTCGACCTCGCTGTCGATCGTCAACAACGTCGCAGTCCTGATCTCCGGTGGCTTCGCGCAGTTCTTCGTCACCTGGCTGATCGCGCTGACCGGCTCGGCGCTGGCGCCGATCTATTATGTGATGATCGGCGTCGGGCTCGGGCTGATCTCGGTGATCGCGATGCGCGGCGAGACGGTAGAGGTGTGAGCTGCACGGAACGCTCTGCCGTCATTACGAGCCAACGGGTCCGCGCGAACGCGCGGCCCGATGACAGGCTCCGCGACATGTCCGCCATAGCCCGAAGGGCGACGGCGGAAGCAATCCAGCCTTGCGGTCACTTCACCCTGGATTGCTTCGTCGCCTTGCTCCTCGCAATGACGGCTGAGGCTGGTTCCTATTCGAATGTCAAATAACTGAGGACAGACGATCGCATCCTCGCGGCATGATCTGCCCGAGCTTTGCGAACGCGGCCGCCCTCGAATGAGCAGAGGGCGCAGGGAAGGCCGGGTGCAGGCCGCACCCATGCTCCGCGTGCAACAAGAAAGCACGCGGCAGAACCACTGGTACGAGCCGAACAACCGGCCTTCCCTGCGCGGCGGTTTTAACGCTTATACGTGCTCTCCTCGAGGACCGGCGTTCTTGCCCCCGTGTCGCGACAACGCGCGAGGCGCGTTGCGCTGGGCATCAGCAACGGGATGCCAGGACCACACGATTTCGCCGTCCGCATCATGCCGTTCGTCCGCGTGTGAAGCACACGCTGCGACATGACACGTCCACCGCATCTACGGCCCAACGTTCGTGACGATCGCGAAGCGCCCCTCTTGGCCGGGCCGAGACGGGCGGAAATGTGCAGCTGATTTGCCCGACGACGCAAGCTTATTCTTTTTATCCGAAGGGCTGGACAGGCTTTGCAAACCACGCCCGTCGGGCAAATCGGTCCCTCGCGGCAGCGCCGGTCTGGCGCTCGAACAAACAGGTTGAGCCGGGCTGGCCTATGGCCGGTCGAACCTGCTAGCTTGCAGTGATCATCGTTTGACCGGGGGGCCGTATCGATGAACATCGCCGTTGTCTGCACCGTCGTGCTCGGCCTGTTGCTGTTCGGGCTCGGTCTCAACGTCTCGGTGACGCGCAAGCGCTACGCCAAAGGCATCGGTCATGATCTGGGGGCCGACGACCCGGTGCACCATGCGGTACGTGCGCACGGCAACACCGCCGAGTACGCGCCTTTCCTGGCCGCGCTATTCCTATGGTACGCGGCGCGTGGCGCCCCCGTCTGGATCAACGTCACGATCGTGATCGCCACACTGGCCCGCCTGCTGATTGCCGCCGGCCTGTTGTGGGGTGGCCCGCTCAATCTGGCCAATCCACTTCGCTTCATCGGCGCATTGGTCACCTACCTTGCGGGGCTGGTGCTTACGGTGTCGCTGCTCGCGGCCTGAGAGCGAGCCGCGGAAGCACGCGTCGCACCGTGTGGAGCGACAGTTCGCAATCCGTACAGACTATTCCGCGTCAGCGTAGTCCACACGCGATCGAGCGCCCGGCAGATCGCTTCGCTCATCGACAACCAGTCATGCAACTGGGGCGTTTGTCCCGGGAGGTCGTGACCTATGCCCACAGGCCGTAGTCCCGACGATAGTCAGCCAATACTGCCGCTCTATGTCGAAGAGCTCGGCGTCAGCGACCATGCCGCGATCTTGCAAATGGTCCGGCATGGCCTTCGGCGCGACCTTCTTCACCGCAGCGCCGGCGGCTATGTCGGCGGCCATATCGGCGAGGTCGGTGTTCCTGGTGACCTGCGGCTGATGGCGTGTAGTGCGATCGGCAATGTCGTTGTCGCGAGAGGGGTGAAGAGAGGGCTAGCGGCGGTATGACTGCGGTAGCCCGCATGAGCACAGCGACGTGCGGGTACCCTTTCGGTGATCCCGGATATCGCTATCGCTCATCCGGGCTACGCAGGCAACGACCGACGGCCGCGGAGTATGGCGCAAGGCCGGGACGACAGTGGAATTCGGAGCTTCGGCCCAGGGCACCTCACGCGATCGCGGCGAGATAGCGCTTCACTGACGACTCGAATGCTGCCTTCGCATCCGATTCGATGTTGCGCTCCCACCAGGCACCGTAGACGCGATCGAAGCCGAGCGGTGCTGTCACATCGGCAATGCGGCGCACGGCGGCGGCGCCGAGCGGGATGTAGTTCGGATAGGAATACATGAAGCTGACGTGGCGGCGATCCATCGCCACCATGGCGATGTCGCCGACCAGCAGCGCGCCCTTGCCCTCCGCACCCTTGCGCCAATGCAGCACGGACGCGCCGGGGAAATGCCCGCCGGTCCGATGCAGCCGGATGTCGTCGGAGATCTGCAAGCTGTCGCCGGTCCAGGGCACGATGGAAGGGTGTGGCCGCGTGACGAAGGCACGGTCCTCGCCGTGCAGATAGGCCGGCACGCCGCCGAACGCCTCGCTCCAATCGGCCACCGCCCCATAGTAATGCGGATGCGAGATCGCGATCGCCTTCAAGCCGCCGAGCGCACGCAGGTGGGCGATCGCCTCGTCCGTCGCGAGCGGCACGCAATCCCACATCACGCAGCCGTCGGGCTCACGCACCAGCAATGCGCGCTGGCCGATCGCAAAGCTCGGCTCGACCTGCAGGCCGGTCAACCCGAGATCGTCGCGCCAGATCAGCCTGTGCCGCTGCGACATCTCTTCGCGGCTGAGGAAGCTCTGCCCGCTCCAGTTCACGAACTGCCGCTCGTCCTCGCAGATCAGGCAGGCAGTCGGCGGATGGGCGGCGTCGGGAAACTGCGCGCCGCATTGGGAGCAGGACCAGAGAGGCATGGCAACGCACCTGATAAGAGACCAGAGACTTCAGCCGCCTCAGCCTATCACGGTCATGCCCTGCATTGCACCGCCTCGGCATCGTCGCATAACCTCAACTGCCGCCACTCCAGAGGTTGCTCATGCCTTCCATGTTCCGCCGCGCTTATGTCCACCGCCTGCCGATGCGCAGCCCCGACGACACCGGCGCGCTGGTGGCGGCGATCGGCCGCGGCGACA
This sequence comes from Bradyrhizobium sp. STM 3557, assembly GCF_045571465.1. Lineage (NCBI taxonomy): Bacteria > Pseudomonadati > Pseudomonadota > Alphaproteobacteria > Hyphomicrobiales > Nitrobacteraceae > Bradyrhizobium > Bradyrhizobium sp. STM 3557. The sequence goes on along the minus strand of NZ_CP120697.1, from coordinate 1,846,470 downwards.
TCGACCCCAAGGGCATCGTCGCGATTCTCGGCAAGACCGAGGGCAATGGCTGCGTCAACGATTTCACCCGCGCTTTTGCGGTCCGCGCGTTGCAGCAGGCGCTCGCGGCGCATATCGACCCGAAAGCCGTGGGAGAGATCGCGATGGTGATGTCGGGCGGCACCGAGGGCGCGCTGTCGCCGCACATGATCGTGTTCGAGACGCGGCAGGCCACGGAGGGTGATGCAGATGGGCCGTTCGCGACATCGCTCGCGCTGGGACGGGCGCGTACGCCGGTGCTGGCAAGCGAGCATCTCGGCCGCATCGCGCAGGTCGAGCAGGTTGCCGAGGGCGTTCGCGCCGCGATGGCAGATGCCGGGATCGCCGATCCCAACGACGTCCATTATGTGCAGGTGAAATGCCCGCTGCTGACGATGGAGCGCATCGAGGCAGCGGAAGCGCACGGCGCCCGCACCGTGGTGCGTGACACGCTGAAATCGATGGGATTCTCGCGCGGAGCTTCGGCACTTGGCGTTGGCGTCGCACTTGGCGAGATATCGCCAGGGCAGCTCTCCGACGAGATGATCTGCCGGGATTATTCCGTCCATTGCGGACGCGCCGCGACCTCTGGCGGTGTCGAGCTGCTTGATCACGAGATCATGGTCGCCGGCATGTCGAGCGCGTGGCGCGGGCCGCTCGCGATCGATCATGCCGTGATGGGTGACGCGATCGATATCGAGCCGGCGCGGTTGGCGCTCGCGCGGCTGGGGCTGCCGATCGCCGGACAGGTGCCGGCAGCCGAACGCGGCCGCATTGCTGCGGTGCTGGCGAAGGCGGAAGCCGCGCAATCGGGCCAAGTGCGCAGGCGCCGCCATACCATGCTCGACGACAGCGACATCTCTTCCACGCGCCACGCCCGCGCCTTTGTCGGCGGCGCGCTCGCCGGCCTGTTCGGCTTCACCGACCTGTTCGTCTCCGGCGGTGCCGAGCACCAGGGCCCCGACGGCGGCGGCCCGATCGCGATCATCGTGTCGCGCGCGTAAGCCCGGCGCTCGACGTCGCCTGGCGTGCGGCGCCTGCGGGCAAATGAAAAACGACGGACGAATTGACATTCGTCAATGCGAGGAGCGTAAGCTCCGAAGCAATCCAGTCTTAGTTCGTGCGAGATTCTGGATTGCTTCCGCCGTCGCCCTTCGGGCTATGGCGGACACGTCGCTTCGCTCGCAAAGACGCGCCACTAAGCCGGCGTTAACGGGTGCAGTCTTGTAGCCCGGGTGAGCGGAGCGACACCCGGGGGGTCACGGGCACAGGCCCCGGGTATCGCTTCGCTCACCCGGGCTACATCCTTCGCGTATGAACCGTCTCGTCGTTGCGAGGAGCGTCAGCGACGAAGCAATCCAGAATCTTTGCGCGGCCCTGGATTGCTTCCGCCGTCGCCCTTCGGCTATGGCGGACACGTCGCGGAGCCTGTCATCGGGCCGCGCGTTCGCGCGGACCCGTTGGCTCGCAATGACAGAGATTGCGGGTCACACGTTGAGATTCATCCACACCGCCTTCGGCTCGGTAAAATTCTCCAGCGCTGCGGTGCCGTGCTCGCGGCCAAGGCCGGAGTCGCGCTCGCCGCCCCAGGGCAGCCGCACATCGGTGTAGCCATAGGTGTTGATCCATACCGTACCGGCGCGCGCCCGTTTGGCGAAACGCTGCACGCGGCCCATGTCGCGGCTCCAGACGCCGGCAGCCAAGCTGTAGGCCGTGCCGTTGGCGATCCGCAGCGCGTCAGCTTCATCCTTGAACTTGATGACGCTGACGACGGGGCCAAAAATCTCCTCCTGCGAGATCCGCATCTCGTGCTTGACGCCGGCGAACACCGTCGGGCTGATGAAGTAGCCGCGACCGCCGACGCGTTCGCCGCCGGTCACCAGCGAAGCGCCCTCTTTCTGCCCGATGTCGATGTAGTCGAGGATGCTGCGCATCTGCTTCTCGGAGATGACGGGACCAAGCGACGTGCCGCGATCGAGCGTGTCGCCGATGCGCAAGCTTTGCGCCCGGTCGGCGAGCCGCTCGACCACCGCGTCATAGACGCCCTCCTGCACCAGGACGCGCGAGCCGGCCGAGCAGACCTGGCCAGCGTTGAAGAAGATGCCGGCCGCTGCAGCTTTCGCCGCCGCATCGAGGTCTGCATCGTTGAAGATCACGTTGGCCGACTTGCCGCCGAGCTCCAGCGAGACGCGTTTGAAGTTGCCCGCTGCGCCCTTCATGATGCCGCGGCCGACGCCGGGCGATCCGGTGAAGGTCACCTTGTCCACGTCTGGGTGGTTGACCAGCGCATCGCCGACCACGCGTCCGGGGCCAGTCACGATATTGAGCACGCCCGCCGGCAGGCCGGCCTGAATCGCGAGCTCGCCGATCCGCAGCGCCGACAGCGAGGTCAGCTCGGCCGGCTTCATCACCACCGTGCAGCCGCAGGCCAGCGCCGGCGCCAGCTTCCACATCCCGATCATCAGCGGGAAATTCCACGGCACGATCGCGGCGACCACGCCGACCGGCTCTCGCACCGTGTAGGTCAGCGCATCGTCGCGCGTCGTGACGACGTCGCCACTGATCTTGTCGGCCCAGCCGGCGTAGTAAGTGAGCGTATCGATCGCGGCCGGGAAGTCCTGTCGCAAGGTGGCGGCGATCGGCTTGCCGGCGTCGAGGCTTTCGAGCTCGACGATCTCCTCGGCATGGTCGCGCAGCAGCTGCGCCCATCGCAAGAGGATCTGTCCGCGCTCGGACGCGCGCATCGTGCGCCAGGGTCCCTCGAAGGCGCGCCGGGCGGCGGCAACCGCGCGATCCACATCCTCGGCACCACCTTCGGCCACGGTGGCGATGACCTGCTCGGTCGCGGGATTGAGCGATTTGAAGCTGCGCCCTGATACCGACGGCACATGCCGGCCATCAATCAGAAGTTTCAACGGCTTGGCGAGCCAGGCTTCGGCGGCCGATTGCCGGTCATAATCATATGCAGTCGACATCATATTTCCTCCGTATCTTGTATGCCAAGATAGAAGGAAATGTTTGACCGTAAATATGATATCTTCTGCCTATCCTCGCGCGAGATATGAACTCGCCTTCATAAGGAACACAGATGCTGCGGATCGAGATCGAACCTGTCTGGCGCTTTCACAGGGATGGCCATCCGCAGAGCATCGTGGTGATGCTCGGCGTGCTCAGCGAGATCAGGAAGACCGGCAAGATCACCTCTGCCGCCAGCGACGCCCACCTCTCCTATCGCCATGTCTGGAATCTGATCGAGCAATGGTCCGCGTTCTTCGGCGTGCCGCTTGTGGAGACCCAGCGCGGCAAGGGCTCGCGTCTGTCCGCCTTTGGCGAGAAGCTGGTGTGGGCCGGGGAGCGCATGCAGGCCCGGCTCGGCCCACAGCTCGAGAATCTGGCGCAGGAGCTTGCCACCGAGATCAAGCCGTTCCTGCAGCAGCGCCCTTCCGTGATCCGCGTGCATGCGAGCCACGGCTTTGCGGTGGCGAAGCTGCGCGAGCTCTTGGATCGCGAACCCGGCATCGGCGTCGATCTTCGCTATGTCTCGAGCCAGCATTCGCTGGTGTCGCTGGCGCAAGGCGCCTGCGATCTCTCGGGCCTGCATCTGCCGCGCGGCGAATTACGCGCGCAAGGCATCAAGGCGTGCCGCGAATGGCTCGATCCGAAGCAGGATCGCGTGATTAGCTTCGTGACCCGCGAGATGGGGTTGATGGTCAAGCGCGGCAATCCACTCGGCATCAACGGACTTGCCGATCTCGCCACCAGCAAGGCGCGCTTCGTCAACCGCGATCATGATTCCGGCACGCGCATCCTGTTCGACCAGTTGCTCGCGCTGCACGGCATCGATGCTACCGACATCAAGGGCGCGCAGCAGATCGAATTCACCCACGCCGCCGTGGCCGCCTATGTCGCCAGCGACATGGCGGATGCGAGTTTCGGCGTCGAGGCCGCCGCCCGGCAGTTCGGGCTCGATTTCATCCGCATCCTCACCGAGGATTATTTCTTCGTCTGCCGGCAGACGTTTCTCGAGACCGAGCCCATGCGCCGCGTGATTGCGTTGATGAAGGGCGCCGAATTCCACCAGGCGATCGCGGCGCTGCCGGGTTATCAGCCGGCCGAGACCGGATCGGTACACACGGTGCGCGCGTTTCTCGATCGGCTCGACGCCGCGGTGTAAGGCGCGCAGCCGGCAATCGGATTGTTACTTTCGTAACTGAGACATCCGGGGTTCTCCGACTTGTGAGTATCTGCGGCAGGCCGACTCACGCAAAGCTTGGTCCGGAGCGCGCTACGACCCCCGCGACGATCCGCAGGAGCCACCGCGTGGAGGCGGATGCGAATTGCCGTACGTGTCTCTATTGCGGTGTGACATTGAAGCCGCTTTGCCATATTGCACCATCAATGTCCGGCGCGCGGCCGGCGCTATCGACTTGGAGGATGAAGTGAGCACTGCCGTCGTTCTTGTTGCGATCCTGGGCTCGTTGCTGCTTGGCGTGATCTCGCCCGGGCCGAGCTTCGTGATGGTGGCGCATACCTCGATCGCCCGGTCGCGGCGCCACGGCGTGGCGTCGGCGCTCGGGATGGGCGTCGGCGGCGTGGCGTTTGCATCACTGGCGCTGGTCGGCCTGCAGGCCCTGCTGATGCAGGTCACGTGGCTCTATCTGATCCTCAAGATCGTCGGTGGCGCCTATCTGATCTATATCGCCGTCCGACTGTGGCAGGGCGCACCGCGTCCGTTCGCGATCGCGCCCGCAACCTCGATGGCGCCGTCAAGCGTCGCGCGCACGTTCTGGCTCGGCCTTGCCACGCAGATCAGCAATCCCAAGGCCGCGATTGTCTATGGCAGCGTGTTCGCCGCCCTGCTGCCGCCCGCCCCGCCGTTCTGGTTGCTCGCCCTGCTTCCGCCGCTGATCTTCGCACTGGAGGCCGGATGGTACGTGATCGTCGCCATCATCTTCTCGTCGGATCGGCCGCGCAGCGCCTATCTGCGCTCGAAGTCCTGGATCGACCGCGCCGTCAGCGGTGTGATGGCCGGGCTCGGCGTTCGGCTGCTGGTGGATGCCGCCGGGCGCTGACGCACGGCCAAGAGGCTGCACAAGCCGGCTCCCCTTCAGCCGACTTGTGGCGAGCCAGCACTCATTGCTCGCCCGGGACTATCCTTGCAAGGCCGTTTCGCGCAAGGATGTCCTGCCCCTTGTCCGAGAGCAGGAACAGCGCAAGACGCGCGGCGGCCGGATTGTCCGTGAGCAGCGCCAGCCCATAGGTCGCGACGACGTCGATCTCCGGCGGCAATCGCGATACTTCCAGTCCCGGCACTTCGCTGAGGATCTGCTCGTCGCCGCTGCAGTATGACAGCAGGATGTCCGCCTGATCGGCGAGGAAGATGCTGGCGGGGGGCGTGTGGCCGTCGATCGGCGCCATGGCGGTCGGACCGCCGATCAGCCGCAAAGCCTTCCGGCTGAGCGCAGCTTCGGCGCCGGCGCGGACCTTTTCGGCACGCTTGAACACGGCAAAAGCGTAGTCGCCGCCGGGGTCGATGCCCGGCGTGGATGTCGCCAGCCGCATATTGGGATCGAGCATCTTGTCGATCGCATTGGCCTGCGTGAGACCGACGGCGTCGCGGCTGATCAGACAGAGATTGTTGCGCGCGAACGGGATCACGAGCGTCTTCGGCCTCTGTGCGGCCAGCCTACGCGGATGCTCCATGTTGGCCGAAAGATAGAGATCCGCGGCTTCCCCTCTCTCGATCCGCTCGCGCAAGCCGCCGGAAGGACCGAACGTGGGATCGGCAATATCCGTTGCACCGAAGCCCGCGACCCTGATCGCCTGCGTGAGCGGCGCAACCAGGCTTCCCGCCGCGTAGACATGCGCAGGGATGCGGGCAGGCTGCGCCTGAGCGGGCGCGAGAGCGATCAGGACGAAACACGCGGGGATGACGGACAGCAGTTGTTTCGCAGCGTGGACCTTCAGTTGCACCGAAACGCAAACGGCATCAGCTCAGCCGAACGTGAAGGCGTAGGCCTGCACGCCGCGATCCAGGAACTGGATTTCGAAGGTGTGGTCCGCCACGCGGCCGGTGTCGCGAATGAGCTGATAAAGCCGCTGGCCGGTGACGCTGCCCTCGCCATTGGCGTCGACATCCATGCCATGGGCAGCGGCTGGCGGCTTGCCGTCAATGGCCACGCGAAACCGGATCGGCTGTCCCTCCTCGGCCGGCCCGAGCACCAGATGCAGGTCGCGTGCGTGGAAGCGATAGACGATCTTGCCGTCCGGCTCGTTCAAGGTCGCGCGTTCCGGACCGATGGTCCAGTTGCCGACAAGCGACCAGTCGTTCAGCTGCAGTTCGCCGGCGGCATAGGTGTGAGCGGCATCCTGCACGATGCCGCCGGGCGATCCGAACCGGTTGCTGCGATCGTAGCCGAGATAGGTCTCCGGCGATTTGACGTCGGCCGCGACGGACGGCGCCTCCGCGCCCGACGCATTCACCGCGACCATGCCGCCGGGAACGTCACGCTGACCGGCCTGGCTAAGCAGCTTCTGGATGACCCGCTCGGACTCCGCGTAGTCGCCCTCGCCGAAATGGTGATGGCGGATATTGCCGCTGGCATCGACGAAATAATGCGCCGGCCAATATTCGTTCTCGAACGCCTGCCAGATCTTGTAGTCGTTGTCGACCGCGACCGGATAGTCGATCTTGAAGGTCGAAATCGCCTTGCGCACGTTGCCGACATCGCGCTCGAACGCGAATTCGGGCGCATGCACGCCAATCACGACCAGCCCGTGATCGCGATATTTCTGCGCCCACGCGCGCACATAGGGAATGGAGCGCAGGCAGTTGATGCAGGAATAGGTCCAGAAGTCGACCACGACCACCTTGCCCTTCAGGCTCTCGGTCGAGAGCGGCGCCGAGTTCAGCCATTGCACGGCACCATCGAGCGGCGGCATCGGGCCTTCCGACTGCAGGTCGGCATCTGCGGCTCCGGACGCCGCCGGCTCCGCCGATCCCCCGGTCATCGCGACCGAGTTCTGGCGCGGATGCAGCCGGTCGAGCAGGCCCTGCTCGATCGCATTCGTCCCAGTCAGCGAGAGATTGGTCAGGACGCCGGTGTCGAGGCCGAGCGCGATCGCCGCGATCGCGACCAGCACCGCCGCGCCCAGCCCGCGCCTGATCCATTCACCCAGGCCGATCGAGCGCTTCATCGCCGCGAACACCCGCCCGCCCACGACGAGCGCCAGTGCCAATGATGTCGCGGCGCCCGCGGCATAGGTCAGGAGCAGCAAGGTCGTCGTCGCGTTCGCGCCCTTCAGCGCCGCGCCCGTTAGGATCAGCCCGAGAATGGGACCGGCGCACGGCGCCCACAGGAAACCTGTGGCCACGCCGAGGACGAGCGGCACGAGGAGCGAACCATCGGTTTTTCCATCGCCAACCTGCGAGAGGCGCGCGCCGACGCGGACCAGCGGCGCCATCGCGCGATCGGCGAGAGCGGGAAACAACAGCGTCAGCCCGAACAGGGCCAGCAGGATCAGGGCTGCGATCCGGCCGTATTGATTGGCCGACACCACCCAGCCGCCGGCGACCGACGCGAACGAGGCGACCACCGCGAACGCGAGCGCCATGCCGGCCAGCATCGGCAGGCCATTGCTCAGGAACGGCCGGTCCGCCCGCGCCAGAACGAACGGGATGACCGGCAGGATGCAGGGGCTGACGATGGTCAGCACACCGCCCAGATAAGCGAGCAGGAACAGGATCATGGGACGGGCCGTCGATCTCTGGTATGAGGCTCGACCATTATAGGAGGATTGGGCCGCAATTGTTACGCCGCGAGCGGGAAAGGTCACGCAGCATTATTGCCTCACGTATGTGACCGCCTCTCCCCTTGCAGGGCGGATTATGTCACGTCACCAACGCCAGCCAGCGGTCGGTCGCGGCAATCGCCGCGGCCCACAACGGGCCGGCCGGCTGACCACGATGCAACGCCTTGCCGACCTCGCAGATCGCAAGAAACGCGCTGGAGCGCGCCTCCTCGACCTCGATCGGCTGGTCGCCACTGTCGCTGCGCACGAGGCCAATGAGGCTGTTGAGGATCGGCAACGCGGCATCGGGCGTTTCGGCCTGCGCCGCCTGCAACGCCGCGTGCACCTGCCTTGCCTTCTCCGCTTCCGTCACGCCGTCCTCTTGCCTGATCGGCCTTCGATGCAAACCGCCGATGGCCCACAATTAGCAAGCGAATGAGGGCGGAGCAACGCGGAGGATGAGAAGCGCTCGGCATGCATCGCACCGATCTTCTCATCGTCGCGCGCAAGGCAGATTGTCGCAGCGCCACGGCCTTCTCCAACGATCTCAGTGATCATCTCGTTCGAACAGTTCCAGACTGGAGGTATTCCAGCGCCATCCCCATCGTGCTGCGAAAACGGCTGCGATAGAGCGGGCCCACAAAAATCTTACCGGCCAAGCCGGCGCATCTTTAGGGCTCGCAGCGTGACACCAACATTCCACTCGCATTCCAGCATTCGACTTCTGTTGACCCAGACCATCTGCCTCGGCGCTGCCAGCACACTCGCGCTGTCCCTGCCAACCAGCGCCGCACGCGCGCAGATGTCGTTGCCACCCGTCAATGTCGATGCGCCGCAGAAGCGCGCGCGCCCCGTCGTGGCCCAGCCATCGCGGCGCACGGCGACGACGCGCTCTGCACGATCAAACGGCGCGGCACGCGCACCGCAGGCTACCTCGGCTGCCTCCGCATCGTCAGGCGCTGGCACCGGCGAGCGCGCCAATGGTCCGGTGCACGGCTTCGTCGCCACCCGCTCGGGCACCGCGACCAAGACCGACACGCCGCTGATCGAAACGCCGCAATCGGTCTCGGTCATCACGACCGATCAGGTCAGGAATCAAGGCGCGGTCTCGATCGGCGAAGCGCTGCGCTACACCGCAGGCGTCAGTGGCGATGTCAATGGCGGCTCGGATACGCGCTTCGGCGGTCTGCAGATCCGCGGCTTCGACATGACCATGCCCGGCCTCTATCTCGACGGCCTGCGCGTGCCCGCCAGCAACTACGTGCACTTCAACGGGCTCGAGCCTTACGGCGCCGAGCGGCTCGAAGTGCTGAAGGGACCGTCGTCGGCGATGTATGGCGGCAGCGGCACCGGGGGCATCCTCAACTACGTCACCAAGCTGCCGACGGCGCGAGAGTTCGGCGAGATCTCGATGTCGGGCGGCAGCTTCAACCGCTATCAAGGCCAGTTCGACGTGGGTGGCTCTGCCAACAAGGATGGCACCGTGCTGTGGCGCCTGACCGGCGTCGTCCGCGACGGTGAGACCCAGGTCGATTTCACCAAGGATAATCGCGTTTTCATCGCGCCGGCCGTCACCTTCAAGCCGAACGATGACACCACCATCACGCTGCTGGCGAACTATCAGCGTGACCAGGCCGGTTGGGGCCTGCAGTTCCTGCCGGCATCGGGCACAGTGTGGCCGAATGACGGGCGCATCATCCCGGTCAACCGCTTCGTCGGCGTGCCAGGCTTCGATGCGTTCAACACGGAGATTGCGACCGCCGGCTATCAGCTCTCGCATGACTTCAGCGACGACATCACCTTCCGGCAGAACCTGCGCTACGCCTGGCAGCACAATCTGGAGAAGGTGTTCTATGGCGGCGGCTATACCGACGAGCCTGCGGGCACGCTGGCGCGCTACGGCAGCACCAGCGTTTCGAACATCAATTCGTTCGCGGTGGACAACCAGCTGCAAGGCAAGTTCACGACCGGCTTCCTCAACCATACCACGCTGGTCGGCCTGGACTACCGCAACACCGATTTTCGAGACACCGCCTACAGCGTCACGACCTCGCTTCCGACCATCAATGTCTTTAATCCGGTCTACTCCTATGACTGGACCATCGGCAGCCTCAGCGACAATACCGGCATCAAGCAATCGCAGGTCGGGCTCTATGCGCAGGACCAGATCAAGCTGGGCCGGCTCTCGTTCCAACTCGGCGGCCGGCAGGATTTCGTCAGCACCCGGCACGATAATGGCATTGCCAACACGACGACATCGACCGACGCCTCGGCGTTCACCGGCCGGGCCGCCGTCATGTACAATTGCGACAACGGCATCGCGCCCTATTTCAGCTATTCCGAATCGTTCCTGCCGTTGCTCACACCCGGCCGGACCGGACAGTTGCTCAATCCCGAGACCGGCGTGCAATACGAGGTCGGCGTCAAGTATCAGCCGGTCGGCCTCAACGCGTTGTTCACGTTGGCCGCGTTTGACCTGACACGCGACAATGTTGCGGTCTACGTCCCCGCCGTCGGCTACTACGACCAGCTCGGCCAGGTGAAATCGCGCGGCGTCGAGCTGGAAGGCACGATGTCGCTCGCCGACGGCTGGAACCTGCGCGCCGCCTATGCCTATGTCGACGCCGTGGTCACGCAAGACCCGGTCAATGTCGGCAAGGCGCCGACCACGGTGCCGCTCAACCGCGCCTCGCTGTGGAGCGACTACACACTCGCGAGCGGGCCGCTCGCCGGCGTGCAGTTCGGCGGCGGCATCCGCTATGTCGGCGCGACCTGGGGCGACGACGCCAACACGTTCAAGGTCGGCGCCTCCACCGTCGGCGATCTCTTGCTCGCCTACAACAGGGACAATTGGCGCCTGGCACTGAACGTCACCAATGTCGCCGATACGCGCTATGTCGCCGCCTGCTACAGCCTGTCGGGCTGCTTCTACGCGGAAGGCCGCAAGGCGATCGCGAAGCTGACCTACCAGTGGTGATCGGCCGGACTCTCCGCTCGACCCGCCGCGTCAGACGTGCTGCCTGGCCATGAATACGAGAATGAGCGCGGCGATCTCGTCGTTCTTCTCATCCAGCGCGAAGTGGCCGGCGTCCAGCAGATGGATCTCGGCATCCGGCAGATCGCGGCGGAACGCTTCGCCGCCTGCGGCAATGAAGGAAGGATCGTTCGCGCCCCAGGCGATGAGGGTCGGCGGCTTGTGCTGGCGCAGCCACGCCTGCCAGGCCGGATATGAGGCGACGTTGGTCCGGTAGTCATAGAGCAGATCGGCCTGAATTTCGCGCTGGCCTGGCCGGGAGAGATGGGCGAATTCGTCGGTCCAGGTGTCCGGGTTATAACGTTCCGGATGGGAGGTGCCGAGCGTGTGCCGCTGCTCGGTGGCAGCCAGCGAGAGGAAGGTATCGACCACGCTCACATGCGCGTCCCGATCGGCCCAGTATTGCGCGATGCCGGCCCACTTGGCCCCCAGCCCTTCGGCATAGGCATTGGCGTTGGAAATGATCAGCGCCTGCAGCCGCTCCGGATGCGCCAGCATGATGCGGAAGCCGACCGGCCCGCCATAGTCGTGCAGGAACAGGCTGTACCTTGCAATACCCAGCTGCTCGAGCAGAGCATTGGTGGTCTCAGCCAGATGGTCGAACGTGTAGGTGTAGGACGACGGGGGCGGCGCGTCGCTGTGGCCGAAGCCGGGAAAGTCCGGCGCGATCAGATGGTAGCGCGTGGCAAGCAGCGGAATCAGCGTATCGAACTCGCGCGAGGACGACGGAAAGCCGTGCAGCAGCACGATCGTCGGCGCGTCCTTCGGCCCGGCCTCGCGATAGAACACGCCGACCCCATCGACGCTCGCGCGGTGATAGGTGGTGGTCGCACTCGTCGATTCCATGGGGGCAGCCTCCACGATATGTGCGGCAATGAATGCGACCGCGGCCGCAAGCAGCAATCGGACCTTCATTCTTCGTCACTCCGTCGCGACGCCCTGAGCAGATGAGAAAGCGCCGTTGCCGAAACAATGGGGTCGCAAGGCTTGGCCGGCCATATCCGATTTTCGGACAGTTTATGCTACGGATTGCAATAATCCCCCTGGAGCTGCCCACATGGACCGCCTCGATGCCGTGACCGTCTTTGTCGCCGTTGCCGAGCAGGAGAGCTTTGCGGCAGCGGCGCGCAAGCTGTCGCGCACGCCGGCCGCGGTGACGCGGGCGATCGCCGAGTTGGAAGCCAGCCTGAGCGCGCGCCTGCTCAACCGGACCACGCGCTCGGTGGCGCTGACCGAAGCCGGCCAGCTCTATCTCGAACGCGCGCGCAAGCTGCTCGCCGCGCATGCCGAGTTCGAAGGCGCGGTGCCCGACGATCATGAGCCGAGCGGCGTGCTGCATGTCACGGCTCCGGTCAATTTCGGTCGCCAGCACGTGATGCCGCTGTTGTACGATTTCCTGGGACGGCACCCGCGCGTCGATGCCCGGGTGCTACTGCTGGACCGTGTCGTCTCGATGGTGGAGGAAGGGCTCGACGTCGGCGTGCGGCTCGGCCGCTTGCCTGACTCATCGCTGCGGGCGACACGCGCGGGCAGCGTGAAGAGGGCGATCTACGCCAGCCCCTCCTACATCGCCCGGAACGGCCTTCCGGCCTCGCCGCCCGAATTGATCCAGCACAGCACCATCTCGGCCGGGGCCATTAATCCGCACGCCGATCGCTGGTCGCTCGAGGGCCCGAGCGGCACGTTGCACGTCGCCATCAAGCCGCGGCTGGTTGTCAACACCACGGAGGCCGCTGCCGATGCCGCTGCGGCCGGGCTCGGCCTCGCCTTTCTGGTGTCCTATCAGGCCGCGCAGCATGTCGCCGCCGGACGGCTGGTGGAGGTGCTGTCCGACTACAGCGTCGAGCAGATCCCGATCCAGATCATCCAGCCCGCCGGCCGGTTCACGCCAGCCAAGGTGCGCGCCTTCATCGACGAGATCGGCGCCGGCCTTCGGCGGCAGTTCGGTTGAGCGGCAGCACGTCGCGCTTTGTGCGCCGCACCCAATTCCGCTGCCATACCTTTGTACTGGCCCAGCACAACCGTCTGTTCACGCAAAACTGAGCGAGCGTGATCGAATTGCGTCCCACGTCTGTAATGACCGCGGCGGCGCAGCCGAGCGGAAAACGCACGGCTCCGAGCCTTGCGCGAACGCGACGAGGGGAATCATGAGGAACGACAAGGGCGGTCTTTCGATCTGTCGCCGCCAGCTATTGGCCGGCGCCGCGTATTTCGCGCTCGGCATCTCGCGCTCCGGCGCCACGATCATCCTCGATCATCTGCCATGGGCGCCCAATTCGGGCGACCCGCCACCTCCTGCAAGGCCGGGCCCCTGGCACTTCTTCACCGGTGAGGAAGGCCGCACGGTCGAAGCGCTCGCCGATCGCATCATCCCTCCTGATCCACAAACACCCGGCGGCACCGACGCCGGCTGCGCCGTGTTCGTCGACCGGCAGCTCGCCGGCCCCTATGGACGACAGGAAGGTCTCTACACCCGGCCGCCTTTCATGAAGGGGGCGAAGAACCAGGGTCACCAGTCCGAGCAGGGACCAGCGCAGCAATATCGCGATGGCCTCGCCGCGCTCAACGCGAGCTGCAAGGCCCAGCTCGGCAAAGCCTTTCACGAGCTTTCGGATGCGGACAAGGACCGCGTCCTGCATGAGCTCGAATCCGGAGAATTCAATTTCGACGGCACCGATGGCAAGGCGTTCTTCGCCCAAGTCGTGAAAGATGTTCAGATGGGCTTCTTCGCCGATCCGATCTATGGCGGCAATCGCGACCTGGTCGCATGGAAGATGATCGGCTTTCCGGGCGCCCGCTACAACTATCTCGACTGGGTCAAGCGCCACAACGAGCCATTTCCGTTGCCGCCCGTCGGCATGACGGGGCGTATCGAATGGACGCGGAGGTGATGCATGGCCACGAGATTGCCCAGGAAGGATGTCGTCATCATCGGGCTCGGCTGGACCGGCTCGATCATGGCCAACGAGCTCACCGATGAAGGATTGGAGGTGATCGCGATCGAGCGCGGCCCATGGCGCGACTCGGCGACGGATTTTCCGCCCACCTACATCCAGGACGAATTGCGCTATCGCGTTCGGCACGAGCTGTTCCTGCGGCCCGATCAACTGACCTTCACCTTCCGCAACAAGATGGACCAGACGGCGCTGCCGATCCGGAGTTGGGGCGCCTTCATGCCGCCCAACGGCGTCGGTGGCGGTGGCGTGCACTGGAACGGCGAGATGTGGCGCTTCCTCCCCTCAGACTTCGTGCTCAAGACGCACCTGACGGAACGCTACGGCGCCGCCTTCCTTCCTGAAGACATGACCATTCAGGACTGGGGCATCACCTATGACGAGCTGGAGCCGCATTACGACCGCTTCGAATATCTGTGCGGCACGTCCGGCACGGCGGGCAATCTGCGCGGCCAGATCATGGACGGCGGCAATCCCTTCGAAGGGCCGCGGTCCCGCCCCTACCCGACCCCGGCACAGCCACAGCCCTTCAGCCATACGCTGTTCGGCAAGGCCGCGCGCGAGCTCGGATACAAACCGTTTCCGCAACCCTCCGGCAATCTGTCCGAGGCCTATACGAATCCGCTTGGGCTGAAGATGGGGCCGTGCACCTATTGCGGCTTCTGCGAATGGTTCGGCTGCGCCAATTATTCCAAGGCGAGCCCGCAGACCACCATCCTGCCCTATCTGGTACGCAAGCCGAACTTCAGCGCCCGCGACAATTCGGAAGTAATCAGGATCAATGTCGAAAAGTCGGGTACGCGAGCGACCGGTGTCACCTTCGTCGATTCCAGCGGACAGGAGTGGGAGCAGCCGGCCGATCTCGTGATCCTGTCGGCCTACACGCTGTTCAACGTCCAGCTGCTGCTGCACTCGCAGATCGGCGAGCCCTATGACCCGGTCAAGGGCACCGGCACGGTCGGCCGCAACTACACGCACCAGACGATCTCGACCGTCAACGGCTTCTTCGATCCGAAGAAATTCAACTTCAATCCGTTCATCGCATCGGGCTCGATCGGCATGTGCATCGACGAGTTCAACGGCGACAATTTCGACCACGGGCCGCACGGCTTCGTCGGCGGCGGATATATGGGCCAGGTGCAGACCGGCGCCCGTCCGATCGAGAGCACGCTGGTCCCGCCGGGAACGCCGAAATGGGGCGCGGCGTGGAAGAGTGCCGTCAAGGAGAACTATCTGTCGACCGTGAAGCCGGGCACCGGCGTGCACGGCAGCTTCTATGCCTATCGCGATATCTATCTCGACCTCGACCCGACCTTCACGGATCGCTTCAATCGGCCGCTGATGCGGATCACGATGGATCTCAAAGAGAACGAGCTCAAGCAGAACAAGTTTCTGACCGACAAGTTCGCCGAGATCATCAGGGCGATGGGCGCGGACAAGCTCGCCGTGCAATACCGCACGGGCCCGTACGACATCACCACCTATCAGACCACCCACCTCAACGGTGGCGCGGTGATGGGGACCGACCGCAACACCAGCGTCCTCAACCGCTACTTGCAGAGCTGGGACGTGCCGAACCTGTTCGTGCTGGGCGCCAGCGCGTTTCCGCAGAATGCCGGCTACAACCCGACGCTCACCGTCGGCGCACTGGCCTATTGGGCTGCGGACGCGATCCGCAGCAAATATCTCAGGAGTCCCGGGAGGCTTGTCGATGCGTAAGCGCTTGCTGCTCGCCTTGGTCGCCTCCAGCGGCCTGCTGAATGCGATCGCCTCGTCCGCAGCTATCGCCGGCCCGCAGGATTTCCCGCAGGTCGAGCGCGGCCGCTATCTTGCGGTCCTCTCCGATTGCGCGAGTTGCCACACCGTGCCGGGCAGCAACCAACCATTCGCCGGCGGCCGCTCAATCGAAACGCCGTTCGGCAACCTCGTCGCGCCGAATATCACGCCCGATCTCGAGACCGGCATCGGCAGCTTGAGCGACGAGCAATTCGAGGCCGCCGTCCGCAAGGGCATCCGACGCGACGGCTCGCGGCTCTATCCGGCCATGCCCTACAATGCCTATACCAAAATGTCGCGCGACGATGTGCTCGCGATCCGCGCCTATCTGAACACGCTGACGCCGGTGCGCAACGCCGTCGTCGCCAACACGCTGCCGTTCCCATTCAATATCCGTACCGCAATGCGGGCGTGGGACGCGCTCTACTTCACCGAAGGCGAATACCGGCCGGACCCGAGGCA
Source organism: Bradyrhizobium sp. STM 3557 (assembly GCF_045571465.1). Classification (NCBI taxonomy): domain Bacteria; kingdom Pseudomonadati; phylum Pseudomonadota; class Alphaproteobacteria; order Hyphomicrobiales; family Nitrobacteraceae; genus Bradyrhizobium; species Bradyrhizobium sp. STM 3557. The sequence goes on along the minus strand of NZ_CP120697.1, from coordinate 1,830,435 downwards.
GTCGGCCGAATGGAATCGCGGCGCCTTCCTGGTCAATGGCCCCGGTCATTGCACCGCCTGCCATACGCCTAAGACGTTCCTCGGCGGCGACAAGACCGACCAATATCTGCGCGGCAGTTATCTGCAGGGCTGGTTCGCGCCCGACATCACCAATGATGCGCGCCTTGGTCTCGGTCGCTGGTCGAAGGAGGACGTCGTCGCCTACCTGCGCTCCGGTCATAATCGCATCACGGCCGCGACTGGGCCGATGGGCGAGGTCGTCACGCTCTCGACCTCCTACATGACGGATCCGGATCTCAAGGCCATCGCGGCCTATTTGAAGTCCCTGCCTGGGAAGTCCGAGGGACCTGGGCAGCTTAATGGGAACGAGCCGCCAATGGTTGCTGGAGCAGCCATCTTTCGCGATCAGTGCTCGGCATGCCATGGCCTGGACGGCAAGGGCGTCGCCGAGCTGTTTCCATCCGTCGCCGATTCCTCGATGGTCCGGTCCGACGATCCGACCACCTTGATCCGCATCATCCTCAGGGGCGCGCGAAGTGTCGCGACCGACGCCCAGCCCACCGCGCCCGGAATGCCGTCCTACGGCCGGCAGCTCGACGATGCTGAGATCGCGGCTGTTCTCACCTACATACGGAATAGTTCGAGTGCGGCAGCCGGCGCGGTCACTGCCGACCAGGTCTCGAAGGTCCGGCAGGATACCGCGACCCGGCCAGACTGAATCCGCCGCAACCCGCCATCGCACTGTTTTCCCGCGACGTAGCAGCACCGCCGATCGATGCCTCGCCGAAGCAATCCAGGCCTTCATCACCGATGACGGTCTGACTGATGCCGACGCGAACGCGATCGAACGGATGGGCATCAAGATCATCATTGCCACGTAGGGATGGCGGCCATCATTGGAACGCCGGCCATCACGGGCCGTTCTTCCTGATCGTCTGTCCACCCGCGGGTTCCACGGGCGCGGTGCACCGCCGCTGCTTGATGCGAGCCCCGTGGCAAGGCAACAGGAGATCACGGCATGAGCGATTCCCGTGACATCCAGCACGGTGTCAACGATCCGGTCAGCGGCGTCGACGTCAAGCGCCAGTTCAACGAAAACCAGACATCCCACGAGCGGGCGCAGCAGGCGGCCGACGTGCGCGCCATGCCGACCTCGGTGCCCGACGAGCCGTTCTTGCCCGAGCGGCTGCGGCGTCCGCCGACCGATCCGCTCAACGCCCGCACCGGCCGCAAGCCGACCGACTGACGCATTGGATTTGTAACAGCGGATTTGTAACAGCGCACTTGCCCGCCTCCGTTCCCGTAATAGGAACAAACAGCTTCGGAAGAAGGTTGACCAGGCACACCATTGCGCCGCGCCTCCGTTCGAGTGCCCGGCTTAGATCAGAGGGATCCGGATCATGAAACGTGTTGTCATCGCTGTGAGCTGCGTGCTTCTCGCGGGCCCCGCCCTTGCCCAGTCAGTAGGCGAAAAGACCGGGGTGAATTCAGCGCTCGGCGTGACGCCGAGCACGGCCGACTTCGTCAAGGAAGTCGCCACCAGCGACTTGTTCGAGATCGAATCGAACAAGCTGGGTGAGCAGAAGGGGACTGCCCAGGAGAAGACCTTCGCCCAGCAGATGGTGACCGATCACACCAAGACCAGCAACGAGCTGAAGAGCATGGTCGAAAGCGGCAAGATCAAGGCCACATTGCCGACGGCGCTCGACAGCTCGCACCAGAGCAAGCTCGACAAGCTCAGGGAGGCCTCGGGCAAAGATTTCAGCTCGGATTTCAATTCCTATCAGGTCAGCGCGCATAAGGATGCGGTCTCGCTGTTCGAGCGCTACGCCAAAGGCGGTGACAATCCCGAGCTGAAGGATTGGGCCGGCAAGACGCTCCCCACGCTCCAGCACCATCTCGAAATGGCGCAGGAACTGGGCAAGGCGCCAAGCGTCGGCCAGTCCAGCAAGTAACAAACACTGCTCAGCGATAACGATCCTGGCGCGCGCCAGGATCGTTGGTTCGTGAACGGCGGACCGTCGATACGTGGCAACGCGGCCCTGCTCCACGCGTTGGCGAGAGCGAACCAGCGGAGGAGCACACATGAGCAACAAAGATGAATCGGTGGTCTCGCGCCGGCGCGTCATGCAGTCGACGGGCGCGGCGTTCGCGGCAGCCGCCCTGCCCGCGACAGCGCAAGGAAACGAGCAGATGGCAGAGCAGGACCTGATCGATCCGACCGGCCGCTATCCCAAGCCTCCATTCAAGCGGCAATCGCAGCCCTGGCCAGGGTTGGCCAGCCAGATGGACCCGCCGCCGGATCATGGCGAGACCAGTTACAAGGGCTCGGGGCGACTGACGGGCCGCAAGGCGCTGATCACTGGCGGCGATTCCGGCATGGGCCGCGCCGCGGCCATTGCCTTTGCGCGCGAAGGCGCCGACGTCGCCATCAATTATTTCCCGACCGAGGAGCCGGATGCCCGGCAGGTGATTGCGCTGATCAAGCAGGCGGGCCGCGTCGGCTTGGCGATTCCCGGCGACCTGCGCGACGAGGCCTTCTGCAAGAAGCTCGTCGAGCAGGCCGCCAGCGGGCTCGGCGGCCTCGACATCGTGGTCAGCAATGCGGCGCGGCAGCAGGCGCACGACTCCATCCTCGACATCTCGTCGGAGGATTTCGACGCGACCATCAAGACCAACATCTATGCGCCGTTCTGGATCATCAAGGCGGCGCTGCCGCACCTCAAGCCCGGCGCCTGCATCATCGGCACCGCATCCGAGCAGGCCTACGATCCCTCTCCGGACCTCTACGATTATGCGCAGACCAAGGCCGCGACCATGAACTATGTGAAGTCGCTGGCGAAGCAGCTCGGGCCCAAAGGCATTCGCGTCAATGCGGTCGCGCCGGGGCCGATCTGGACTCCGCTGCAGGTCTCGGGCGGCGCCTCGCTGGAGAAGCTGGAGAAGTTCGGCGGCCAGACCCCGCTCGGACGCCCCGGCCAGCCGGCCGAGCTGGCCTCAATCTATGTGCAGCTCGCCGCGGCCGATGCGAGCTATGCCAACGGCCAAGTCTATGGCGCGGCAGGCGGTTCCGGACAGCCGTGAGGCGTGAAATTTGGCTCAGCGCATGCCGAGGGCGTTTTCCAACTGGCGCTTCGTCATCTTCGAGCGGCCCGCGATGCCGCGCTTCCTGGCGCGCGCATAGAGCTCCTGGCGGGTATGACCGTCGGCCTTGCGGGCCCGTGCATTGGCGGCGCGGCGGCCGCGCGCTGTGGTCTTGCGGGCATTGCGTCCACCCATGGCACGGGTGCTCTCGCGTCTGCGCGAGGCGCCGACGTGGGACTTGCCCTCCCGCTCCTGCTGCGCCGTGCGGCCCTTTGCTTCCTTGTTCTCGGTGCGCCGGAGATTCCGACGATTGCGCCGGCCGCTTTCATATTTCGACGCACCTGCCTCTTCGAGTGCGATCGCGATCGCCTGGCGTCGGTTCTTGACCTTGCCGGCCCTGCCAGCGCGGCCGCTCTTCAGTTCGCCATGCTTGAACTCGTGCATCACACGGCCGGTGATCCGCCGCTGTCGTGGAGACTGCTTTGCCATGCTCATCCTCCTTCGACTGAAGACCGCTCGTCGACTGAAAACCGCGGGCGGTGCGTGATGTTCCGCTCAGATGGCGCTTTTCCCGATGGCACGGCAGCCGGCCTGACGCTGCGATTATTCCAGCGCGACGTAATGGAGATAGTCGGGGTTGAACAGAGCTGCGCTCTTGAGCGCATCGAGATCGTTCACGGTCAACATACGATCGCGCAGCACGATCAGACCCGAGGAGCGCAGCTCCTGCAGCGTTCGATTGACGTGGACGACGGACAGGCCGGTCGCATCGGCCAGATCGAGCTGGGTGACCGGAAACGCGCAGGCGTGGCCATCCCACAGGCCGACCGGCCGGAGCCGCTCGATAAGCTCGCACAAGAGATGCGCGACCCGCTCGAAGGCATCGCGGCGTCCGAGATTCATCGTCCACTCGCGCTGGATCGCCGCATTGGACAGCGTCTCGCACCAGAACGCCTCGGCGAGCGTTCGATCGCTAGCGATAAAGATCTCGAAATGTTCGCGGTCGATCTCGGCGAAGGTGACGGGCGTCAGACACACGATCGAATGGTCCATCCGACGCAACAGGTAGATCAGAGCATCGCAGGTGTCGCCGGGCAGCGCGAAATTGACGATCTGGCGGCGGCCGTCCTCCAGCGCCTTGTAGCGGGCCATCCAACCAGTGAGAACGATGCGGATGCGATCGGCGGGATCGCCTTCGCATGACAGCTCCTGCCCCGGCGCGGCAACGATGACCCGGCCACGGACGAGGTGTTCGAGACGGTCAGCGGCTTCTGCCGAGATCTTCCGGAATGCGCTCAAGCGGCGGATGACGACGTCCGCCGTCCGCTCGCTCGTACGCGTCCCGGTCATCACTTCGCCATTGCGGGGCTCTGGACGATTCCCCGGCCCAACGGCAGCACGATCGTGAAGTGAATTCCGGAAGGATTGAACAGCAACGACGTCCTGCCCTTCAATTCGAAGGCCAGCGTCCGCTCCAGGATCTCCGTTCCAAATCCGGATCGTTTCGGCGGCTTCACCTGCGGCCCCCCCTTTTCTCGCCAATCAAAAATCAGTTCCGGCGAATTGACGCTATTGTCGATGCGCCAGTTGATCTCGACGCGGCCGGACGGCTGGCTGAGCGCGCCGTATTTCACCGCATTGGTCGCCAGCTCGTGAATGGCGAGCGACAGGGTTTCGGCCGCCTTCGGCTGCAGCCGCAATGTCGGCCCGGAGATGCGCACCTGCTCGCCTTCGCGGGCATGATAGGCCATCAGCTCGTCAGCAAGCAAGAATTCAAGATCGACGCCGGCCTCGGGATCACGCGTCACCGCCGCCTGAGTGCGGGCGAACGCGCTGAGCCTGCCATCGAGATGGGCCGCGTACTCGTCCACCGTCGAGCTCGTCTGCGCTGAACGGCGTGCGATCGAACGAACGACTCCCAGCGTGTTGCGCACGCGATGCTGCAGCTCGGCCAGCAGCAGGCGCTGGCGCTCCTCGGCGCGCGTGACCGCGGTGACGTCGATGAATGTGATGACGACACCGGCAATGAAATTGTCGATGCTGCGGTAGGGCAGCATGCGGACAATGTAGCGCGTGCCGGTGTCGGGCGCGATCAGCTCGCGCTCTGTGCTGGCCAGCGTCCGCAGCACCTGGCGGACGTCTTCGTAGAGCTCCTCGATCGGAACTTTAGCCTTGATGTGAGCGACCGGCCGGCCGACATCGGTCTCCACCAGGTGCAACACCTGAGTGATCGCCGGAGTGAAATTCATCACCCGCAGATTATTATCCAGGAAGACGGTGGCGATCTGCGTGCTCTCCAGGAAATTCTTCAGGTCGCTGGTCGCGCGCGTCAGCTCCTGGACCCGATGCGCAAGCTCGCCATTGACAGTGGTGAGCTCCTCATTGACGGATTGCAGCTCCTCGCGCGAGGTCTCGAGCTCCTCGTTGGCCGACTGCAGCTCCTCGTTCAGCGATTGATATTCCTCGTTTGAGGATTTGAGCTCCTCATTGGTGCTCTCCAACTCCTCGATGGTCGCCTGCAGGCGCTCGCGCGAGGCCCGAAGCTCGCTCTCCAGCCGTTCGACATGCTCGCTGCGCACCAGCGCGCTGTTGCTGCCGGACAGCCGCGTGGAGGCGCGCAATGGCCCTTCCTTGAATAGGACGATGAAGTTACGCTGCCCTTCCGGAGAGTCCTCGATCGGCTCGATCGTGATGGCGACCATCACGGTATGGCCGTTCACGCCGAGCGAGACCTGGTCGGTATGGACCGCCTCATTGTTCTCGCGCGCGCGGCTCAGCGCGGTGCGTAGCTCGAGCCTGAGGTCGCGGTGAACGAGGCTGAGCAGATCCAGCGTCGCGGCACCCGCGGTCGGCTCGATGAAGCGCCCTGTCCGCCCCGAGAAATGCAGGATGTGGAAATTGCCATCGGTGATGACATAAGCGGGCGCATAGCGCTCGGCGATCCGCTGCGCGCGCCGCTCGAGGCCGACATCCGGGCCAATGCTCCGAACCGGCGGCAGCTCGACCGGGACCCGCCCCGCCGCGGCCGTGATCGGAAACTCCGGCGGCAGACGCGTGCCCGTTTCGAGCTTCTTGAAGATCCGGGCGCGGCGATCGAGCGGGGCAAACAGCTTCGGATGCCGCGTCACATTCTCCGAATTGCCGAGGAAGAGGAAGCGGCCGGGCAGCAGGGAGAAGTGAAACAGCGGAATGACCCGGTTCTGCAGCTCGGCGTTCAGATAGATCAGAAGATTCCGGCACGACACCAGATCGAGCCGCGAGAACGGGGCGTCCTTGATGACATTGTGCTGGGAGAAGATGCACATCTCCCGCAGCTCCTTGACGACACAGTAAGTGTCGCCCTCGCGCACGAACCAGCGCGCCAGGCGCTCGGGTGGAACGTTGGCTTCGATATCGGTGCGATAGCGCCCGACCCTGGCGGCGGCGAGCGCGCGGCCGTCGATATCGGTCGCAAAGATCTGCACCGTGGGCGGCGAGTCAAGCCTCGCCATGTGCTCGCGCAACAGGATCGCGATCGAATAAGCCTCTTCACCGGTGGCGCAGCCCAGCACCCAGACGCGCACCTGCTGGCCGGCCTGCTTGCCCTCGAAGATCTGCGGCACCACCTCCTTTTCCAGCAATTCGAACTCGCGCTTGTCGCGGAAGAACTCGGTGACGCCGATCAGAAGATCATTGAAGAGGTGCTGGACCTCGTCCTTGTCGTTGCGCAGGAAATCGACATAGGACGAGATCTGGTCGATCTGCACCACCTGCATCCGGCGCTGGACGCGGCGCAGGAAAGTATTCTGCTTGTAGCCGTGGAAATCGTTGCCGGTCTTGTTGCGCAGGATGTCGGCGATGCGGCCGAGCGAGGCGGCCGCCGCCGCAAGAACCTCGTCAAAACCCTGCCGCTCCTCAAGCCGGCGCAGATGCCGGGCGTAGACCTCGATATGCTCCGGGATATCCTCCGCGGCGAGCACGAAATCCGCGATCGCGGCGGCCGTGCTGCTGTCGGTCAGTTCTTCGCCGTGCTGGCCGGCAACATGCTCGGCAATCGCCAGGCCGCCATGGTCCTTGAGCGTTGCGACGCCGAGCGTTCCTTCCCCGCCCGTTCCGGACAGGACGACGCCGATCGACTGCTCGGCGCGCTCCTCGGCCAGTGACACCAGGAAACTGTCGATGGTGGCCCGCTCGCCCGGCGCCTGCTCGGCCGATCGCACCGAAAACCGGTCGCCCTGCAGCGTCGCGATCATGTTCGGCGGGCACAGATAGATCGTCCTGCCCTGGATCTCGGCGCCGTCCTGGAGCATCTCCAGCCGCACGCCATCGAGCGGCCGCAGCACATTGCGCAGCCGGGACTCGTCCAAGGCCTCGCGCATCTGCAGCACGAGCACGGCCGAGAGATCATTGCCGAGCGCGAGCTTCGAGAGGAAACGCTCGAGGCTCGCCGTATTGCCGGTGGAGGCGCCGACGCCAATGATCAACGGCCGCCGCGCTTTGGCGGCTTCAGCCGGCTGGAGTTCTCCACCATGGGTCATTTCGGGCCGTATCTTATTGCGCTGCAAGGAACAACGCTGTACGTTTAATCCAATCAATTTGCGAGCGGAATAGCAGTTCCCCTGGGTACCACATCTCGCTGTCGACGCCGGATATGAGCCGGGCGTCGGTCCGTGCCGAATAGCAAATATCTTCATTCGGACGCTACCAGGATGACGCCCAGACCACTCACCTTGCCCGTATTGCAGATGCAGCTGGATCAGCTGATGCCGGGTCAGGGTTTGCATCTGCCTATGGCGGAGGTCGACCGCATGTTCGGGCTGAACGACGTGGCAAGCGGACGCATCGGGAATTTCGCCAAGGGTCACCACTGCGCTTTCGCGTGGTCAGATGCCGGCGTGCAATTCCTGAAGTTGCCTGCCCTCGATCGTTGAACACGCCCATGCAGTCCTATGTCTCCCCGAGCCTCGCGCTGAGGTGAGCCAGCCTTTCCACGATCAGGCGGCGGTGCCGCTCCCACTCCGCCAAGGTTTCGCGCAGCAGTGCCGCAAAGCGCTCCGCTTCCCCGGTCGGTCTGCCGGTTTCTTGCAATGTCGAGATCAAGTGTTCCTGGTTGAGCAGACGCACCCGGCCGGCGAGAATATTGATGTCCGCCTTCCAAAGCTGAGTTTCCTCGAAATATTGTTCAGCCGTAATCTGTTCGCGAGAATACGGCGTGGGATTCGGCATGCCGGTCATCCTCGCATTGGCAATGGATCGAGCGATTTGAGAACGGCCTGCCGGATCACCTCGGAATATCTCCGATATTCCTCGGCCCTGGCCTCGTACATCTCCGCGACAGCCGATCGGCCGTGCCGCCGCGCATCTTCCGCCATTCGCCGGACCAATTGAACCCGCTCGTCGATGATGCGCAAGGCGACCCGCATGGCCTCGTCGATGCGGCTTTCCTGCTCCTTGGCCAGCACGTCCGCACCAAAGGCATGCCCGACCTGACAGCGAAACCGTAGAGGATGTTCGGCCTTCAGGGCGGACAGGACGCCGCCGCAGCTCGGGCAAGTGAGCGCCGCGGGATTGGCGATGGTGGACAGCGCCTCACTATCGATCCGCTCTCCCGCGGCGATCTGCACCTCGAGCTGAATGTCGGGCGGCACCGGTCCCGCCTCGCCGGCTTGGCCGCTCGCCAGCTCCGCAAGCACGTCGCCGATCTTGGCGCCGGCCACGCAGAAATCGACCGAGCTTGCCTCCAGTGCGCGGCGCGGCATCTCGTCCGCCAGCGCGTCCGAAGGCTCCTGCACGACGGCCAGGCCGCCGCACCTCTTGATGGCCTCGAGGCCTGCCGCGCCGTCGGACAAGAACCCGCTCAGGACCACGCCGATCACCCTCGGCCCGTAGGCCAATGCTGCGGAGCGGAACAGGGCATCGATGGCCGGACGGACCATGTTCTCACGCGGGCCCCGGCCGAGCACGAGGTGCCCTTCCACGATCAGCAGGTGATGATCCGGTGCTGCGAGATAAATCGTACCATGCTCGATCGCAAGCCCGTGCACGGCCTGTTTCACCGGGAGCCGCCCCGCAGCGGCAGCGACCGTCGACAAGATGCCGATCCCGCGCGCGGGAATGTGCAAGACGATGAAGACGGCCGCCGGAATATCGGCAGGCAAGGACCCGAGGATATCCTTCAGCGGCGCGGTCGCCCCCGATGAGCCGCCAATGACGATGATGTCGCGGTTAGGCAACGCCTGTTCCTTCTTGCGATCGATGGTTCGGGAACCCTGCTCCTGCTATAAAGTTGGTCAACAAGCCCCAGATCATGGGGTTGTTCCTAAAGGTTCAGCCGCCGGACAGCAGGAGAGCTTCATGCCACAGAATGCTGCCACCGCACGCAATGCTGCAGAATCCTTCGCCGGGCGGAGCGTCCTCATCATCGAGGATGAGTACTTTCTGGCGGATGATCTCGCCAACGAATTCGCGCGGCGAGGCGCCGAAATCATCGGTCCGCTCAACCAAGTCGCAGAGGCGATAGAGCTATTGAAATCGGGCGCAAGGATCGATGCCGCTTTGCTCGACATCAACGTCAGGAATGAGCGGATCTTCCCTTTGGCCGATGCTTTGCGCCAGCGCAACATCCCCTTCGTCTTCACCACCGGCTACGACAAAGACTGGGTTGGTCCCGAATTCGCCGATGTTCCTCTCTGCGAGAAGCCGCTCGATCTGCCCGCCGTCGTCAATTGCCTGGCCGGACTGATGCCGCGGTCTTGAATCGTGCGACACGGGGGAACCATCAACTTTCCTGCCATTCCCTGACCCGCGACGGCAGCTCGAACACGAACTGGCTGTCATTGCCGCAACCGCCGCATCGATAGAAATGCCGCTCATAGGCATCTTCGCGATGCAGCTGTCGGGGTTCGACGAAGGCCAACCGCATGCCAAGCTCACAGCGCGGGCAAGTTCGATAGTCGAATTCCGAGGTTCCGGTCATAGAGCTGCTGATCATAACTGGATATCGCGCTTGTTCGGGGCCGCCGCCCACAAGGTGTTTCGGCGGCCACATAAGTTGCCCATCGGACACTGTCACTGCGTCCGATGTGAGCGAGCGATCAAAGCGTGGGAATGTACATCGCCAAGCCCCCGGTCCGGCACCACGATAAATCGATCTCAGTTCTATCGCTGTTCTATCGCTTCAACATTTCGTCGAGCTGAGCCACGGCTTCAGCCTCGCGCGCGCGCTTCAGCAGCCGTGCCTGATCTACGCCGGGCGGCAGCTGCCTTGCAGCAGCCCGCGCCTCGCGCGCCGCTCGCAATAAACGCTCACTCAGAGGTGTGTCTTGCTTGAAGCGACGGCGCTGCTTCTTCGAACCGTTCGTTGTCATGTACAATATCACAACCTACGCGTCCAAGCCATACTCAATCTAAGGTGGGCCGCCTGCTTGCTGCATCAACATAAGTGAATCAGGGGCCCTGGCATCTGCATGATCCTGCAAGGATTTCTGTAAGCATCGGATAGGAACGTCCGCCTCCAGATCTGATTGAGCCACGCATCAATCTCGAAGGAGTGCAGACATGCAGAAGACGTTGATAGCCATGATGCTGGCCGCCTCGGTTGCGGTCGCGTCATTTGGTGCGGCCTTGGCACAAGGTGGAGGCGGCGGTGGTGGTGGCGCTGGCGGCGGTGCTGGCGGAGGAGCCGGTGGCGGCGCAGGCGCGGGAGCTGGTGGTGCCGGGGCCGGAGCCGGCGGAGGTGCCGCGGGTGGAGCGGCCGGCGGAGCGGGATCCGGCGCATCGGCCGGAACGGGAAGCGGGTCGGGCAGCGCCGGCGGCGCTGGAATCGAGCACCCTCAGCGTGGCGGTCAGGGCGCTGCGAGCCCGCGCGGAATGAGGAACGAGACGACGCCTCGGCAATAGTCACGCCAAAAAATACCACGCTTCTTGGTCCTACGAGCCGGGATGGAAGCGGCCAGATGGGCCAAGAAGCGCGAGTTCAGGGAGGTTCACGATCTGGTAGTTGGGCGACTCTTGTTTGGGCTTGGTTGGCTCTGATCCAGCGTCTGCACTCGCCTGATTACCTTCATTCCTACTAAGCTCATGACTGTCCGATTGGTCCTGACGGCCGCGGAGCTCTCCGTGCCCGCAGTTTGTCACGGCGGCGGCAGGCCAAGTCCGCGCCACCGCCGACTTTGCGCCGCTCAGGCGGCCTGGCGCTGCTCGTGCTGCAGATAGGCCATGGTGACCTTCTCGACATTCGCGTCGATCCATTCGGCCATCCGTTCCTCTTCCTTCAAGCAGGCTTCGAGGGGAGCCCGCGCCTCGTTGACGCCGGCAGCCCCGCAGAGCGCAAGCAGCGACTTGTAGGCGGCGATCTCAAAGTGCTCGAATGCATTGTTGGCGAAGGTGTTCTTCAAAATCTCATCCCCCGCCATCGCATGTCCCATCGCCATCAGGTTGGCGACGGCCGATTGAGCCGTATCCTTGAGGCTGGAAGTGCTTTCGCCGCATGCACCCAGGCATTGCTCAAGCCGGCGCAGTTGCTCATTGGTTTCCTGCAGATGCATCTGCACCTTCCCTTTCACATCCGGATAGTCGTCCAGGCGCTCCGACTGGCGCTCCATCAGCTCGCGCGCCTGAATTTCCATCGCGTGCGCGTTGCGAAGCCCGGTAATGAAGATGTCTCGTGCCGTGTTGCTCATCGTTGTGATCCTTATCGCCAACTGGCGTTGTCATCGATGTCCGCCCAACCGGCTGTGCGTTCGATTGTTCCTAATCGTTCATGATCGGCGACGAACCAGCTGGACAGCGCTATTCTCGACCGTGCCGTCATTGCGGGACCAGTCCACGCGCAACGAGCAACAGGTGGTGAGCAACATGCCCTCCAAGAGCGCCGGCATCCTCGCGTTTCGGCGGACCGCGAAACAGCTCGAAGTGCTGCTGGTTCATCCGGGCGGCCCGTTCTGGCGCAACAAGGATCTCGGCGCCTGGTCGATCCCGAAGGGCGAATACGAGGCGGACGAAGATCCGGAAGCGGTGGCGCGCCGCGAGTTTCGCGAAGAACTCGGCGTGGACATGACTGCGACGCTGCGTCCGCTCGGCGACATCAAGCAGAAAGGCGGCAAGATCGTCACGGCTTTTGCCGGCGAAATCGATATTGAGACCACGAACATTCAAAGCAACACGTTCGAAATCGAGTGGCCGCCGCGCAGCGGCCGCAAGCAGACATTTGCAGAGGTCGACCGCGCCGAATGGTTCGATCTCAGGGCCGCGGGCGCCAAGATCAACGCGGCGCAACGCAGCTTCCTCGACCGTCTCGCAGCGCTCAACGATGCAGCGAGCGGCTAGCCTATCCAAGCGGCTCGCCTAGATCACCCGTGCTTCACCTCCACCGCGATCGAGTGCTACCCGCACCGGAATCGATTTCGCGGCCGGAGTCTTGCTCTTCTCCTCGTGATGCCACAGCGGAAGCAGCGGATTGCATTCCGGATAGTAGCCGGCGATGCAGCCCTCCGGCAGGTCATAGCGGACCACCCGCAGGCCGCCGACCTTGCGAACCACGCCGTCATCGACCGCGGTCGACAGCATGACCACGCTGCCCTCCTTCAGGCCGAACCGCTCGATGTCGTTGGCGTGCATCAGCACCACATGCCTGGAGCCGAAGATGCCGCGGAAGCGATCGTCGTAGCTGTAGACCGTGGTGTTGAACTGGCCGTTGCTGCGCAAGGTGATGAGTTGCACGACATCGCGCGCCTCCGCCGGCGTGTCGATGTCCGTCGTCAGCGACTTCGGCACGATGAAGTTGGCCTTGCCGGTCTTGGTATTCCACTTCCGATGGCGTGCGGCAAGCGGCCGGTGGAAGCCGCCTGGCTGCCACATCCGTTTGTTGAAGTCGTGGAAGATATCCGGATAGGTCGCGGCAATGGCATCACGCACCTTGCTGTAGTCGGCGACCCATTCATCCCAGGGAATGGTCGACTTCGACGGCACGGTCGCCTTGGCGAGCTCGGCGACGATCTTCGGCTCCGACAACAGATGCTCGCTCGCGGGGTACACCTGGCCGCGCGAGCCGTGCATGCAACCGGTCGAATCCTCCATGGCGACAGCCTGCGGGCCGCTCGCCTGCTGATCGATCTCGATCCGCCCCAGGCACGGCAGGATGTAGGAGACCTCGCCATGCACCAACGCGCTGCGGTTCAGCTTGGTGAGAATGTTGACGGTGAGCCGCAGCTTGCGCCAGGCCGGCTGCACGACATTGTGGTCCGGCACCGCGCGCACCAGATTGCCGCCGAGCATGACCATCGCGCGGACCGAGCCCTTGACGATGCCCTCACAGGCCTCGACGATATTAACGCCCTTCTTCTGCGGCACATCAATGCCGAACAGCTGCTTGATCTTGTCCGACGGCACCTTGTCGGGCTTTTCGGTGATGCCGACCGTGCGCTGCCCCTGCACGTTCGAGTGGCCTCGCACCGGGCAAATGCCGGCACCGGGACGACCGATATTGCCGCGCATCAGAGCGAGGTTGACCATGGTCTGCACGGTCTCGGCGCCCTTCTCGTGCTGCGTGAGCCCCATGCCGTAGATGAACATTACTGCCTTGGCATGCGCGTAGACATGGGCCGCAGCCTCCAGCGCGCCGCGCGTCAGGCCGGATCGCCGCTCGATCTCCGGCCATGGACATTCGCGCACGGCAGTCGCGAAGTCGTCCCAACCATGGGTATGCTCGCGGATGAAGTCGTAGTCCATCACCGCATTGGGCTCGCCTGCCGCCTCAAGCTCGAACAATGCTTTGGCGATCCCCATCATGGCCGCGGTGTCGCCACCGGCCTTGACCTGGTGATATTGCGAGGTGATCCGCGTCGACGAGCCGCTCAGCATCTCCACCGGCGACTGCGGATTGGTGAACTCGACCAGGCCGCGTTCGCGCAAGGGATTGAAGGTGACGATCGGCACGCCGCGCTTCGATGCTTCCTGCAGCTGATGCAACATGCGCGGGCTGGAGGTGCCGACGTTCTGGCCGAAGAAGAAGATGCAGTCGGTCTTGGCGAAATCATCGAGCGTGCAGGTGCCGACGGGAACGCCGATCGATTCCGGCAAAGCGGCTGACGTCGTCTCATGGCACATGTTGGAGCTGTCCGGCAGATTGTTGTTGCCGTAGGCCCGCGCGAACAGGCTGTACATGAAAGCCGTTTCCAGCGACGCGCGTCCCGAGCTGTAGAACACGACACTGTCAGGCGCCAGCGCCCTCAGCTCCTTGCCGATCTCGGCGAAAGCGTCCTGCCAGCTCACCTCGACATATTTGTCGGAAGCCGCGTCGTAGCGCATCGGATGGGTCAGCCGGCCGGCGGCCTCCAGATGGTGATCGTCCCAGCGCTCCAGCTCCTTGACGGTGTGCTGCGCGAAGAACGCCGGCGTGACGCGCTTGTGGGTGATTTCCCAGGTCGTCGCCTTGGCGCCGTTTTCGCAGAATTCGAATACCCTGGGATCGGCGGGCTTGGCCCAGGCGCAGCTGACGCACATGAAGCCGTCGGGCTTGTTCTGCTTCAGCAGCACGCGCGGACCGCGGAAGGGAACGTGATCCCGCGCCAGGCTCCGCGCCAGAGACTTGACGGACCCCCAGCCGCCGGACGGATGATCATAGGCCTTAACTTCGAGCTCGTCGCTCAGCTTGCGTTTGGCGGTCATGACGATCCCTCACCTTGTCCGGTCGGTGTGCGCGAAAGCCGCGCCTAGTCGTTCGCCCTGCCCTTACGGGGCGGCCGCATTCACGAGTGACAACAGGATTGGACGGTGAAGCGGCGATGGGGCGAGCACGTGCTATCCAAGTCATTGCCGGTGTGATCGTTCCTTTTTGGCGCCGCCGGCCAGCGACGAGCTCGCCGATCGCGCAACTACTCCCGCGGCCAGAGTTCGAACAGCTCCGAAGCCTTCAACAGATCGATCTGCTCGTGCATCCGCATCCGGTACATCGTCATCAGCGCGTCATGCCCCTCGTCGGAGGAGCTGCAGAGCGCGTCCTCGACGATCACCACAAGAAACCCAAGGTCCACGGCGCTGAGCGCGGTCGAAAGCACGCAGATGTCGGTCTCGGCGCCCGTCAGCACCACGGTGTCCACGCCCTTGCCGACGAGAAGATCGTACAGACCCGACCGCGTGAACGCCGAATAGGCCGGCTTGTCGACCACGCGCGCCGGGGGGACATAGCGCGCCAAAGCGGGCACCAGCTCGAGCTCACTTCCGTGGAGATTCTGGCGCGTCGCCTGCTCCCATCGCTTGAAATAATGGCGCCAGCGGCCGGGCCTGTCTTCCGGATGGAGCGGCGGGATGAAGCGCGTGAAGATGGTGCGTTCCGCATAGCGCGCGGCGACCGCCTCGATGGTCGGCAGCACCTTGGTCATCCATGGCGTCTCCCAAATGCCGCCGGGGGCAAAGATGTTCTGCATGTCAGTGCACAGATGAACTGCTCTCGTGATCTCGTGCATCGTGCCTGTTCCCTCCTTGCTCCCGTCCTTGCGCCTGTGGCTGCGCCGCTTCGCGGTGCCGCACGGGGCTCTCGCGCAACGCCGCAGAGGAGTGGAACAGTTCGGCCGGAACCTCGTTCCATCTGAGACATGATCGGCCGGCGCCAATCGGCGCGCGCGGCGTTGCCACAGCGGGGACACAGCATGGATAAAGCCAACCCGGACTTCGTTGCCGCCTTGGGACAGGCGGCTCTTTCCATCTGGGGAGACCTGCCGCGCGACGTCCAGGAGACGCTGTTCGAAACGGCAATGAAGGGCCGCGACGACCAGCGCGAGGCGATGGCCCGGCTGCTGCACGAGCGGCATCCGCGCACTGCGCATCCGCGATGGCCAGCTTGAGGCTGCCGACTGCGGCTGATCGTTGCGCGAACCGCCTGGCTGGTCATTGATCTAATAGATCGAGGAACTCCTCGACCCGCCGCAGCGGATGCTGGCTGCTCTTGCTCGCATAAATGACGCGATCGCCGTCGCGCTGCAGCAGCTTCGATTTCGTTTTCCTAAGCCGTCCCGCAAGCAGCATCGCCGCAATCGCCTCCGGCCCGACATCGAGCCGGATGATGCCGCGCTCCCGACAGTTCATCCTCAGCCTGGCGATGGCGAAGAAATCCTGCGCCGCTGGCGGCAGCTTGCCGAGACGACGGAGAGTTTCGTCCTCCAGGTCTTCGAGCTCGTCGTCGCTGCGGCACCGCGCCGCGCGGGCGTAAATCTCGAGCCGGACCGCCTCCGATTGCACATAGCTTGATGGCAGCAGCTCTGACAGCGGCAGGTTCAACTCGGGGATCCAAAGTCCGGCCATTCCTTCGTGGTCCTTCTCCACCGCCAGCTTCAGCAGCTGGCTGGAGAGTGCCGGACCGAACACCTGCACGTGGCCCGACTGCTGATCGGAGAGAAAATCGCCGCCGCCGCGCAGGTCCAGGTCGCGCGCGCTGATCGCAAAGCCCGCGCCGGGCCTGTTGAGCTCCTCCAGAACTTCCAGCCGCTTCTCGGACTGCGCTGAGCCCGTATCCGTCAAGAACAGTGCATAGGCGCGGGTGCCGCCGCGCCCCACCCGCCCCCTGAGCTGATGCAGCTGCGCCAAGCCGAACCGCTCGGGCCAGCACACCACGATGGTGTTGGCGCGCGGGATGTCGAGGCCGCTCTCCACGATGTTGGTGGCAAGCAGAACGTCGACGTTGCCTTCGACGAAGCTCATCATCCGTTCATCGATCTCGTCGGCCGGCAGCTTGCCATGGATGGCGACGACCCGAAGCTCGGGCACCATCGATTGGATTCGCGCCAGCATGGGATCGATATCGCGAATGCGCGGACAGATAACGAAGCTCTGCCCGTGCCGACGGTGCTCGCGAAGCAGGGCTGGGGCAATGGCGGCGTCCGACAGCGGCGCAACCCTGGTGACGACGGGCACGCGATGCACCGGCGGCGTCGCGATCACGCTGATGTCCCGCAGGCCGGCAAGACCGGCCGCGAGCGTTCGCGGAATCGGCGTCGCACTCATCCAGAGGGTATGACCGTGCTTGGCCATGCCCGACAGCTTCGCCTTTTCGGCCGCACCGAAATGCTGCTCCTCGTCGATGATGACGAGGCCGAGATCGGCAAACTTCACGTCCACCGCAGCGAGCGCCTGCGTGCCCACCACGATCCGCAACGTGCCGCGCCTGAGCTTGTCCTTCACCTCCCGCATTTCGGAAGCCGACGCAACGCGCGACAGGTTTCCGACCTCGATGCCGAGCGGCGCAAAGCGCCTGCCAAAGGTCGTGGCATGCTGGCGGGCCAGCACAGTGGTCGGCACTGCGATCATCACCTGCTTACCTGCCAGCACAGCCGCGGCCGTGGCGCGCAAGGCCACCTCGGTCTTGCCGAAACCGACGTCGCCGCAAATGATCCTGTCCATCGGATGGCCCGACGCGAGATCGTCCAGCACGTCGCTGATGGCTTTGGCCTGGTCCACCGTCGTGAAATAGGGAAAGCGGGCGACGAACTTTTCGTAGGCCGCGCCAGGCGGCACGAGCTTAGGCGCCCGGCGCCGCCGCCGCTGCGCCATCTGCTTGGACAACTCCTTGGCAGCCGCGTGAATTGCCGCCTCAGCCTCGGCGCGCCGCGCGCGCCACGAGCTCCCGTCGGCCTTGTCCAGCGAGATGTCGCCGAGCTCCGCTGCGTAGGGCCAAATCAGGGCCAGCTCGGCGAGCGGAACAAGAACGGCATCATCGCCGGCGAAGACCAGCCTGATCAGCTCGCGCGCCGGCATGTTTCCCCCGCCGACCGCCTGCAAGCCGCGAAGGCGCGCCAGCCCCCGCTGCAGATGCACCACCACCGAGCCGATCTCCGGCACGTCGACCGCCTCGAAGGCCGAGGTCCAGGCCCGGCTCATCGGCTGCGGATGATGCGCCCTGCTGCCCAGCACATCGGTCGAGGTGATCACCACGAGCGGCTTCTGACCCGGCACGACAAAGCCAGAATCGAAATCGGCCAAGAGCGACGCTTCGCGGTTGCGTTTGGCGGTCGCATCAGCCCAATCGGAGAAGCGCTCCGCCCGGATTCCACTCATGCGCGCCATCAGGCGCAAGTCCTCCTCCACCGCCGCGACGAACAGCAGGCGCGCGCCGCTCCGTTGCGTCTCGCCGACGAACGCGCGCAGCGCTTTTCGCGGCGCGGCGATCTTGGAAAAGTCCGGCGTTTCACGATATGGCGCATCACGTGGCAGCACGGCGACGTGCTTCGCACCCTGCTCCCAATCGCGCCTCGTCAGGTATTCGCGATCCCTTTCCGAGCGGGCGGCCGCTTCCTCGATCGTGCTCAGCCATGCGGACGCATGTCCCGGCACCGCGCTGTCGGCAATCCACTTGGCGCTTGCACAGTAGTCGAGGAGGCTCGACCTCTTCCGGCCCTGGCCGTTGAATGCCAGCCGCTCCGACATGGGATCGATCAGAAGCTCGTTAACTTCGGAAATGGCTTCCTGGTCGCTCGGATCGAATGCCGCGATCCGCCGTATTTTCCTGGCCGAATGTTCGATTCGAAACGGGCCGAGCGCGCCTGCGGGAAAGATCTCGAACGTGTTGCCATGAAACAGCAAGCCGCCGGGATAATCCGGTTCATCGTCTGGATCGTATCCGAGCGCCTCAAGCCGGGCTTGAAGATCGGCTTCGGAGTACGGGCTTCCGACTTTCAGAGGAAGGCTGATCTTTGACCAGCTCGCCGGCATCGGCAGCCGCTCCATGATGGCTTCCGCCGTAGTGATCAGAAGGATCGGCTTCTTCGGCTTGGCGAGGCGCCTCAGCACCGTGCTTCGTCGGCCGGCGATATCGCGCGACGGCTCCAGTTGATCGAATGGCAACGTATTGAGCCGCGGGAAAACCAGCACGTCGCAGTCCGGCTCCAGCGCGTGAATGATCGCTCCCAGCCGCTCGGCCCGGTTCTCGTTTTCAGCGAGAAAGACGATGCCATTCCGGCCGGCTTTCCTCCACTGCGCCAGCAGGTGGAGTGACAACATGCCGAGCGGAGACGAGGAGGATATTCCAGCCCGCGCCAAAGGAGCCTTTCGCTTCTTTGCGCTGCGGGCGGTACGAGGAGAAGAGGTCACAACGATCTCGTGATTGATTGACGACGTGCTGAGCGTGCGAGCGAATCGCCACGGAGCTTTACCGGATTTGATAGTCGAAGGGTCACCAAATCTTTTTCATTCGTCGACATGACAAGCGGCACTCGATCCATTCGTTCCGCGTTTGAGAACAAGCACGAGGCCGACATGCCTCCCATCAACAAAGCCGCTTCACTGTCGAGCGCTTGCAGACATGCGGCGACCTTCTCGCAGCATGCAATGCCCGAGTCGTGTTTGAAACGCCGCCCGCCCAACATCGAGAGGGCGCGGGGAAGGCCGGATGTCGGTTGACACCCGCGGCCCGCCTGCAACAAAGAAAGCAGGCGGCAGTCACCACAGGTTCAACCGGATCAACCGGCCTTCCCTGCGCGATGGCTTTACGGCTTATACGCGCTCTCCCCGGGGACCGGCTCTCTTGCCCCCGTCGCTCGCGCGCTCGTCAAAGCATGCGCGAGCTTGGCGTCAGCACCGGGACGCCAGGACCACACGACTTCGCCGTCCGTGCCGACGTGCGCTCGTCGGGCGCAGCCTTCACGTCCATCGCAGCCCGCCTCTACGTGTCGTGACGACGCGTACGCCCCTCTTCGAGGAGACGGGATGCGACACATAAGCACTATTTCCGAAAAAGCGAAAGAGAAATATTTTTACTCCAGGGCCTTGAACACGGCTAGCGACTTGAATGAGCGAACAAAATTTCCGTTTTCGCGCGCATCATCGCTCGCCCGACGCCATCACGCTGCGGCTCCAGCTTTCGCTGCCATTACAGCGGATTCGTCTCGGAGTGAAGCCTCACGATGATACAGGCAGGCGCGAGCATGTCCTGCTTGACGGACTGTTGCGGCCATAACGTCTCGCCCTCAATCAGAGGCGGCATCGACAAGCCGCGATCCGAGAAGTTGGCGACGATCTGCAGCACGTCGCCCTGCGCGGTCCGCCAGCGCACGTCGATCCCGCCACTCGCATCGCTGGTGCCGAGCAGGTCCGCCTTCGCGGCGGTGAAGCCGCGCTTGATCAGCGGCACGATCTTCTCGCGGCGCAGTCTCAGCAGACGCTGCGTCAAGGTGCGGAAAGCAATGGAGGTCGGCGCCTCGTCGATGGCGCGCCAGTCGAGCTTCGAGGCGAGAAACGTCCGTTCATCGCAGGGGTCCGGAATCCTCTCGCGCATTTCCGCGGTCGCAAACGCCGCGAACTGCGCGAACTCCTTGCGCCGGCCCTCGCGCGTGAGATCGGCAGCCTCCCCGGACCAATCGGCAAAGAACAGGAACGGCGTTTCGACGGCGGCTTCCTCGCCCATGAACAGAAGCGGGATGTGCGGGTTGAGCAGCACAAGCGCCATGGCTTGTTCGAGCTTGTCGGGACCGACGAGCTTCGACAGCCGCTCGCCGAACGCACGATTGCCGATCTGATCGTGATTTTGCGCGAAGAAGATGGTGGCCTCGGGCGGCAGATGCGCGCTGGCCTCGCCCCGCGGCGCGTCGTGAAGCGGGAAGACCTCTCCCTGATAGGCGAAGCCCTCAGTGAGGGATCGCGCCAGATGCGCAAGCGGCCTGTCGGCGAAGGCGCGGTAGTAGCCCTCGCGCTCACCCGTCAGCAGCACATGCAAGGCGTTATGGAAGTCATCGCCCCATTGCGCGTCGTAGAGCATCGTGCGGCCGTGCGACCGCTCGAGCAGGTGGGCCTGGTTGGCCTCGTTTTCCAGCATCAGATGCACCTGCCGACCCGGCAATTGCGCGCGAACCGTCTCGGCCAGATCGATCAGGACATGCCGCTCGGAATCATCCTTCAACGCGTGCACGGCGTCCAAGCGCAGCCCGTCGAAGCCGTAGTCGTGCAGCCACATCAGCGCATTGGCAATCAGGAACTGGCGCACGAAGGCGCCGTCGTTTCCTTCGAGGTTGACCGCGGGCCCCCACCCGGTCGTATGACGGTCGTTGAAGAAGGGCTCGGCGTAGCTGTGCAGATAATTGAGCTGCGGGCCGAAATGATTATACACGACGTCGAGATAGACCATCATGTCGAGCTCGTGCGCTGCCCGCAGCAGCCGCTTGAGATCCTCCGGCCGGCCGTAGCGCGCGTTCGGGGCATTGAGCAGCACGCCGTCATAGCCCCAATTGTGCCGTCCGGGGACGTCGTTGAGCGGCATCAGCTCGATCGCGGTCACGCCGAGATCGCGCAGGTAAGGAAGCTTCGTCTCAACGCCGGCATAGGTGCCTTCCTCGCTGAAGGCGCCGACATGCAGCTCATAGATCACGGCTTCGGCGAAGGGGCGGCCGCGGTATGGAATGGCGTCGCGCAGCGCGGCCGTCTCGATCACCTCGCTGGGCTCACCGACATCGTCGGGCTGGAAGAAAGAGGCGGGATCGGGAACGATCAGCTCGCCATTGATGCGGAATTGATAGCGGGTGCCGACGCGGGCGGTCTCGCTGAGCAGCTGGTACCAGCCATCCGCGTCGCGCATCATTTGACGCGGCGTTTGACCGACCTCGAGCAGTTCGACGGATCCGGCGGTCGGAGCCCAGAGGTTGAATGACACGCCACGGTCCACGATCCCGGGTCCATGGCGCCTCGGTTGCCCGGCTGGTCCCAATCTCTGCTGCAACGCTCTCTCGCCTTTCGCGCGTCATTCGAGCGGCGGCCGTCGTCGCGCAGCGGCCCGCCGCATCTGTCGCGTGACAAGCAGCGCTCGCTCCATTCGTTCCACGGGGCGAAGCAGCCAGTCACGCGCACAGCAAACACGCGATCGATCGAAGCATCCAGCGCAGGGAATCATGGCTGCCCGGGCCCCAAAACCCGGGCGGCTCGTTCCTCACGTGGTCGCGGGGGTTGTGGCAAGCCGCGGCCGCCGCGCACGGCGCTCCACCACGACGCCGGAAGCGGTCCTGCTGGACGCGGACGGCTTGGCCGACCGCCAGGTGGCGACCTGCTGCTGCAGCTTCTGCGCCCACTTCCTCTCGAGCGCCTCGACCAGGTGGCGCGGCAGATTGACGTCTTGCATTGCCGGCCTCCTCAAGCTGCCGCGCGCCGCTCGGTCGAACGCAGCCGCATCGGCTTGCCGCCTGGCGGATTGCGCGGGCCCTCGTCCAGCGCAGAGAGCGCCTCGAGGATGTCGTCGATGCTCACGGGCCCTTTCAGTCCCTCGGGCGCGCGAAGCGCCGGACAGGACGCGATGGCGGATGCGTCGGACGCCCATGAGGCGAGAATGGCGCGCTTTTCAGCGAGGGTCAGCCGTTCATCCGCCACGACATCTCTGGGATGCGCGAACACGGTGCCGGGATGAAGCAAGGAGTTGAAGTCGAAAACATTGTCAGTCGGTGCGGTCGTCTGCCGCATGTCAGCCTCCAGTGTCGACGCGTTTGATGGGGCGCCGCCGCGCCTCGGCACGGCGGCGATCGGCAGTGGAATGTATGTCAGGCGGCCTTTGCCTCGATCTGCTTGGCCCCGGACGAGCCGGCCTCGCCGATCGGAATGCGGCGCGGCTTCATCGCCTCCGGAATCTGGCGCATCAGATCGATGATCAACAAGCCGTTCTCGAAGCGAGCGCCCTTGACCTCCACATGGTCGGCCAGCGTGAACTGGCGCTTGAAGGAGCGGGCGGAGATCCCGCGATGCAGATAATGCCGCTCCTCCTTCTCGGTGGCCTTGCGGCCTTCGAGCGTCAGCACATTCTGCTCGACGGTCAATGCGACCTCGTCCGGGGTGAAGCCCGCGAGCGCCACGGAAATCTGGAAATGGTCCTCGCCGGTCCGCTCAATGTTGTAAGGCGGATAAGTCTCTTCGCTGGTCCGCTGGACCTCGTCGAGAACGTCGAAAAGGCGGTCGAAGCCGATGGTCGACCTCCAGAGGGGAGTCCAGTCATATCTCATAGCCAAATCCTCCTGCGAGCAAGATGGGTACGAGCCGGCACCGGACACCTGACCGGCGCCCGTCTCAGTCACGGAGCCCGATCAGGCACTCCGGTCGCTCACGCGACGAACAAAGAGTTAGTAAGCCGTCCGACGTTTCAAGAGGTTGCGAAAATTTTTTTTTGATCGCCCGCCCGATCGGCGTCAGCGACTGCGCGGCAGCGCCGAGCCGCCGACCCGCGCCGCGGGGCCTGCTCTTCGCCGCGCCCATCTCGTTTTGCGCCGCACATACCAGGCCGCCACGGAGACCACGAGCCAGGCCAGCGACGCGCCGATGAAGGCACCGGCGATGCTGATCTTCACCGTGAGGGCGAAGACGATCGCAAAAGCCAGCAGGCCGAGGGCGCCGAGCGCTGCGCCCGCCGCATCGACCGCAGCCGCGTTCTGTCCGCGCCGTCCGCTGGCAACGCCCGCTTCCCGCTTGCGGCGGATTTCATGCGTCTCGATCAGCGTCGCGCTGGCGCAGAAGATGGCGGGCAGCGCCAGAAACAGGCCGCCGACCGACGCTCCGTAGTAGCGGCTGACGAGACCCGCGAACACCGTCGCGCCGCCGCCGAGGGCGAAGCGGACCAGATATTCGTACCACCTGCTCTCGCGCAGGGACGACGGAGACATCCGGATCGGAGTCATGTCGCGCCTCCGGCAATCGCGAGCAGGCCGACCGCAACGACCAGCCAGACGACGAGCGAGAGCAGCGTTGCCGGAAGCGCGCGCAGCCGCGAACGCACGAGGAGCTGGCAGACAATCACGCTGTAGACGGCGAGCGCGAGCGCCCCTGCCATCATCGCCTGACTTTGCACGGCTGCGTAGTCCGCACCGTGCCGATAGAGCGCAATGCCGAGCGTGGCGAGCGCGACGGAAGGGGCGGCGCCGAACAGGCCGGCGAAGCTCTTCGGCCGCAACACGTCTCCCAGCATCGCGAATGCGGACACCACGACGCCGCCGACGAGAAAGCGGATCACATATTCGCTCATGGCGCCCTCTTCCGGCGTTTCGATCGCATGTGCTCAAGACGTGACACGATCATCGTCCTCCAGGCGTCGGCCATAGCCGGTCCACAGCCGCAGCAGCCGCTCCAGCCCGGCGCCGAGCGCAAAGCCCGCGACCACATCGCTCGCCCAATGTGCCAGGATGGCGACGCGCGTCAGCGAGAGGCCGACGGCGAGCGAGCGGATGGTCCAGCGCGGTGCAGTGGGCAAGGTGCCGGCCGCAGACGCCAGCGCGCCCATGTGCATTGCATGACCGGACGGAAAGGCATCTTTGCGCTTTCCCGAAAGCGGGATGCCGTTGATGTGGCCGAGCACCGTCCTGCGATCGGGGCGAGTCTGATCGAACAGCAGTTTCAGGCCGTGCGGCAGCAATGAGGCCGCAACCGTGACCAGCAGCGCATGATTGCCGGCGCGCTGCAGCGAGGGACCTGCGCCGCGCGAGGCGACCCAGCCGAGTGCGGCAAGCGCCAGCAGAACCTTCTCGTCCGCGCCCCAGGTCAGCGCCCGGGCGATCTCTTCCGGTGCCGGCTTGGTGTCGCGCGCGATCGCATTGGCGATTGCGATATCGGCCCTGGCCGGCTTGACGGTAATCGGAAATGGGCGGTTCAGCGT
Source organism: Bradyrhizobium sp. STM 3557 (assembly GCF_045571465.1). NCBI lineage: Bacteria > Pseudomonadati > Pseudomonadota > Alphaproteobacteria > Hyphomicrobiales > Nitrobacteraceae > Bradyrhizobium > Bradyrhizobium sp. STM 3557. The sequence continues at coordinate 1,805,771 of NZ_CP120697.1, read as the reverse complement.
GCGGCGAACGCGATCGGCTGATATTCTGGTGGCTGTACGCATCGTGCTACAAGTTGCAGAGATAGGTTCTTTCCAACGCCGACCCTGCCGCGCAGGTTCATCAAACTGTCATAATAGTTCCGCGCAGCCGGTAGGCAGGAACGTCCCGCCCGCTCCCGCGTTGGCATCGCACAACCGCAGGGTTCGAAATCGTGGCCAGCGCCACGCGCGGCCGGCCGCGCCGGATCAAGCTGCGAGCCTGATCCTGCGCAGTGCAGAAAAGAAGCCGTGAGATTGCCGCGCGTGTCAGGGCGTGCCGATCTGGCCGAGCGATTCGATGTCGTGGCGCGCCGCCTTGATCAGCGGTTTTGTGCTCTCTTGCTCGCGGCCGAGCAGGACGCCGGCAACGAAAGCGCGGGCGCGCCGGTGCCTGCGTGGCGCGGCAAGCGCCGAGGAGGTCGTCATGTCCTGATGTGCCTGCGCATCGTTGAGCGCGCCGAGCGCATTCTGAACGCGCTTCAGACGCTTGGCGAGCTGCTTGAGTTGTTTCCGGTCGTCCTTGGCGGGAAACAGGCTATCGAAGAATCCGATTGCGTATCTCAGCTTCTTTACCTTGATACGGACCTTGTGGCGCTGCAGTGCCGACATCGTCTCAAGCTCCGGACCGACCTTCTCCAGCTTCCTGATCCGGCGTCGCAGGATTTTCGGTGCCAGCTTGCCGATCGGAGTCTCCGCATCACGGCCGTGAAAGCGGCCTTGTTGTAGCCATTCCATCACGTCGATCAGAAGCACCCGGAACCGGGACGAACTCGCCGCCGTCGCGGCACGTTTGAGCGCGCTCTCACGTTTGTCGACGAACTCCTCCTCGAGCGCCTGCCGGCCGCGTTGCGGCGCGACATCGCGTCCGGCGGGCTCGATCTTCTCGCTAACGAACACATCGATCTCGCGCGCCGGCCCGAGCTCGTTGGTCAGCCACTTCAATTCCGACTTGATCCGCTCACGCCCCGCAGGTTCGAGCATGTCGCTGAACAGCGAGATCGCCGCACGCATGCGCCGCAATCCGACCCGCATCTGATGGACGCCTTCCGTGTCCGCATTGCGCACCGCGTTTGCATTTCCGGAAAAATGAGCCAGGCACGCTACGCCGATCGCCCGGAACGCCTCCATCGCGCTCATGTCCTCATCGAGCGCGATCGGTTCAGCGAATGTGACTGCATCCGGCTGATCTTCCAGCAGGCCATAGCCACGCTGAGCCTTGCTGCGCAGATCGAGCTCGGCTTCTGCCCGTTGCGCGGCCGCCCTCGCGAGCCGAAACAATTCCGTCGAACGACCGTTCTTCAGTTCGAGTTCATATTCGCCGATCGGTGCCGAGCGCCGGCCGCTGGCAATCCTGCCGCGGTCGATCGCGAGCTCGATCTCGCTGCCTTTGCCGCGAAGCGGCAGAGTGGTGCGATCGACCGACGTCTTGAACAGCGGCTTCAGCTTGCGCCGCAGTCCCTTGGACGAAAAACGCGCCAGCGGCGTGCCGTCGGCCTTGTCGAGCTCGGGCGCATCGCCATCGACGTCCATTTCCCATTCGCCGCGGCCAAGCCTGCCAGGCTTCGCGCTCTTGACGGTCTGGATGTGGCGTTCGCCATCCCGGCGAATGCGCAGCGATAGGCCGTGCCGCCGCAGCTTGCATTTTGGCGTATCGAAATAGGTCGATTCCAAATGGCGTTGCGCGCCGCGGCCGACGTCGACGTCATAGTCATCGCCCAGCCATCCCTGAACTTCGGTTCGAGGCGTGCTCGCCGGTATCCTGAGTTTCAACTCGGTCTCAAGGCCCATCGCCGCACCCATGTCGTTCCATGGCAGGTGTGGGTGTTCGCGCCCCCGGTGCCCGCGCTCAATCAAACGCTGTCTGGGCGCCCGGCGTTCCGCGCCGGACTTCACAGCACGATGACGATGGAACGACGCTGCCCTTGCGGCCTAATGCTGCTTCGCGGTCCCCGGTTCGGCCATGCCGCGATGCTGCTTCGCCAGCATCTCCGCCGGGGTGACGTTGGCGAGCGTCGTCTGAAGCTTGTTCTTCATGCCGGTCACGACGTCGCTCTCGCCGGCCATCATCGCGTCAAAGCCTTGCCTGGCGACATCGGCGGCGGCGTCCTTCTTCTCGGTGCCGACCTTGGTGTCCATCATGTCGGCACGCCTGAAGAACTCGGTTTCGGTCGCACCCGGCATCAAGCAGGTGACGGTGATTTCGGTGTCTCTCAGCTCCTCGCGGAGCGCGAAAGAGAAGGAATTGAGGAACGACTTGGTCGCATTGTAGACCGCCTGGAAGCTGCCGGGCGTGAAGCCGGCGACCGAGCCGGTGATGAGAATGCGCCCCGCATTTCGCTTGCGCATGTCGTTGCCGATCCTGTGGATCAGCTCCACCGTGCCGGTGACGTTGGTGTCGATCACCCGGCGGATGTCGGACAGGTTCTGGTCGAGAAAGGCATGCCCGAGCCCGCGGCCGGCATTGGCCAGCAGCGCGGCGACCGGCCTGCCGCGGGTCGCCGCGTAGAGCCGCTCGACACCTTCGCTGGTTGCGAGATCCGCCTGCACCGTCTCGACATTGGCTCCGCCCGCGCGCAGCGAAGCGGCGGCGCGCTCGATTTCCGGCTCGTCTGCCGCGATCAGCAGGTCGAAGCCGTCCTCCGCACAACAGCGCGCAAGTTCCAGGCCGATGCCGGTCGAGGCGCCCGTGACGACGGCGAGTTGGCCATTGGATGCCATGGTACTTCTCCCGATCAATATTCGCTTCTGCAATGGCTGCGCGATGCAATCGTTCCTAACAACCCCTAAACGATGGAGATGGATTAGGAACTCCTTTGTCTCTTGCCGCTTGTGCTCCTCACAGCCGATCGGAGAATTTCCATGAAAGCGCTGGCATGGCATGGCAAAGCGGACATTCGTTGCGAGACGGTCCCCGATCCTACGATCCAGGATGGTCGCGACGCCATCATCAAGGTCACGGCCTGCGCGATCTGCGGCTCCGATCTGCACATCTATGGCGGCCTGATCCCCAGCATGGAAAGCGGCGATGTGCTCGGCCATGAGACGATGGGCGAGGTCGTCGAGGTCGGGCGCGACAACAGCAAGCTGAAGGTCGGCGATCGCGTCGTGGTGCCCTTCACCATCGCCTGCGGTGAATGCTTCTTCTGCAAGCGCGGCTTCTATTCCGCCTGCGAGCGCAGCAATCCCAACAAACAGCAGGCGGAGAAATTCTGGGGCCATTCGCCGTCGGGCCTGTTTGGCTATTCGCACATGCTCGGCGGCTTCGCCGGCGGGCAGGCCGAATATCTGCGCGTGCCCTTTGCCGATGTCGGCCCGATCAAGGTGCCGGCTGGCCTGACCGACGAGCAGGTGCTGTTCCTGTCCGACATCTTCCCGACCGGCTTCATGGCCGCCGATTTCTGCAACCTGAAGGGCGGCGAGACGGTCGCGGTCTGGGGCTGTGGGCCGGTCGGCCAGTTCGCGATCAAGAGCGCCTTCATGCTCGGTGCCGAGCGCGTGATCGCGATCGATACCGTCCCCGAGCGGATGGCCATGGCCCGCACATCAGGCGCGATCGTCGTCGATTTCAAGAGCGAGGATGTCTATGAGCGGATCCAGGATCTGACCGACGGCCGCGGCGCGGACGCCTGCATCGATGCGGTCGGCACTGAGGTCGATACGGGCTCCGGCACCGATGCCGTGGTCGACCGCATCAAGGTCGCCACCTTCCTCGGCACCGATCGGCCGCATGTGCTGCGCCAGGCGATCCATTGCTGCCGCAACTTCGGCACCGTCTCCATCGTCGGCGTCTATGGCGGCTTCGTCGACAAGATCCCGATGGGCTCGGCCATCAACCGCGGCCTCACCTTCCGGATGGCGCAGACTCCCGTGCAGCACTACCTGCCGCAGCTCATGAAGAGAATTCAGGAGGGCGAGATCGACCCGTCGTTCGTGATCACCCACCAGGCTCCGCTCGAACAGGGGCCGGAGCTCTACAAGACCTTCCGGAACAAGGAGGATGGCTGCATCAAGGTGGTGCTGAGACCATAGGGACATGATGGCACGTGTTCTGATCGGCACGTCGGGCTGGCACTACGATTCCTGGCGCGGCGCATTTTTCCCCAAGGGCCTCCTGCTTCGGCACCAGCTGCCCTACTATGCAAGCCAGTTTCAGACTGCCGAGCTGAACGGTGTGTTCTATCGCACGCCGACCGAAGCGGCCGTGCAGGGCTGGCGCGAGCAGACCGGACCGGACTTCGTGTTCGCCTGGAAGGCGTCGAAATTCATCACGCATTGGAAGCGGCTGACCGACAATTCTGTGAACAGCCTCGAGCTCCTGGAAAGCAGGCTGTCGCTGCTTGGCGACAAAGCGGGCCCGATTCTGTTCCAGCTGCCGCCGCAGTTCGAAATCAATGCCGACCGGCTGGCATCCTTTTTCAAGCTATTGTCGAAGAAGCGGCGCTACAGCTTCGAATTCCGTCATGCGAGCTGGTACGATCAGCGCATCCTGCGCATGCTGGCCGATGAGAATATCTCGCTGTGCCTGTCGGATCATCACGATGCGCCTGCGCCCTGGAAGCGGACGGCCGACTTCGTCTATGTGCGCGGCCACGGTCCCGGCGGCCGCTACAAGGGCAATTATCCCGCGGCGACATTGACTAACTGGGCTAAAAGCATTCGCTCCTGGAGCCGGCAGGGCTGCGACGTCTTCGTCTATTTCGATAACGACCAGAAGAGTGCGGCGCCGGCGGACGCGCTGAAGCTGCGCACTCAGCTCGGCCGGTGACGTTGGCGATGTCTCCGCCCCAATCGAACTGGATCGCGGCCGCCAAACTCGGGCTGGTCAGCAGCACCTTCTCGACATTGGTCAGCCAGCTCGCCGCCGCGCGGATCGGGCGGGATGCGCCTGTCGACTGGATGACGGTTGCCGTGATCCCCTTCCGTGACGGCATGCTCGCAGCCGAGGCGAGCTGGGGCGCGATCGCAGCAGGCATCGCGTTTCATCAATGGGCCGACTTTTCCTGGGCCATTGTGTTCTTCGGCCTGCTCGGCCGCTGGACCGCAGACTTGCGGCCGCTTGCGATCCTCGCGCTGGCGATCCCCTGGGCCCTCTTCACCTCGGCCACCGAATGGTTGCTGCTGGTGCCGCTATTTCCATTCTTCCAACCGCTGTTCACGTTGCAGCAGCCTTATTGGATCGGCCTGCTGGTCCATCTGTCCTCGGCCGTGATGTATCCGTTGTTCGTCTGGCTGCGATATCCTCTTGGCACGGCTCCAGCATCAAGCGACGTCCGCTTCGCAAAGACATGGGCGCTCGGCGGCGGCGCAGTCGTTGTGCTGCTGGCCGGTGTCGCCGGCCTCAGCGCACTTGGTTATGAATGGCCGTGGCAGGGAGCCGATCGTACCGCGGATCAGGACTACATCCGCCATATGTCAACCCACCATCGCCAGGGCATCGCGCTCGCCCAGATCGGCACCGCGCGGGCCCGCGATCCGCATCTTCGAGCGCTGGCGAAGCTGATGGTCGCGAGCCAAGCCGGCGAGAACCGCGTCTTCGAACGCTGGTGGCGCATCTGGTTTGATACAGCGCTGCCCGATTGCACGGCACGGGAGCGTGCGGATATGCCCGGCTATCTGACGGAGGCGCAGATGCAGGAGGCGCGCAATGCGCCAGACGATGTGTTCGACACCGCCTTCGTGCGATTGATGAGCCTGCATCATCGTGGCGCCGTGCTGATGGCGAACCAGGAATGGCACAGCCGCGGCGATGCGCGACTGCGGATTATGGCGCATGCCATCCGCCACGAGCAGCAGGGCGAGATCGCTCTGATGGAGGGGATGCAGGGCGTAGCCGCTGTCAGGATCGCAGTGCGCAACATGCTGGCAGACAGTGTCAATCCCATGAGCCCGCAGGGCGGAACCCGATAGGAACCGCTCGCCTGCTCAACGATTGTACGTCCGCTCGATGGATATCACCATGCGGACGGTCGTGCTGTTTCTGTGCGTTGTGACGTTAGGAGGATGCCAGCGTGAGGAGCGCGAATTGCGGCCGGATCCTCCTGTTACCGACGCATTGGACAAGATTGCGCTGTCGCCGAACCGCATCGGGGGCGCACCACCGCAGGTCTATTTCGCGCTGAACAAGCCTTACGAGTCCAACGCCTACAATCTCAGCCAGGGCAAGCGGCTCTACACCTGGTTCGGCTGCAAGAGCTGCCATGGCGATGGCCAGGGCGGCATCGGTCCTTCCTTTCTGGACGGCTGGTGGCTGTACGGCCCCGAGATGGTCTCGATCGTCGCCTCGATCCGCGACGGACGTCCGCACGGCATGCCGGCTTTCAAAGACAAGATGACGACCGATCAGATCTGGCAGCTCGCCGGATATGTGCAGACCATCGGCGCCTATTCGGCGAAGACCGCAGCTCCATCGCGCAACGACGAGAAGCAGACCCGGCCTGCCGAGAACCGCGCTCCGGCCGCGATCCTGTTCGATGAAGGGCCGACACCGGTTCATCCCGACCAAGGACCGACGCCGTGATCCGGCTTGCTCGGGTCAGCCTCCTGCCGGCCTGTACGCTGCTCGCGGGCTGCAACAACTGGCAGTCGGCCCTCAACGCGCACGGCCCCTCCGCAGTCAGCCTGAAGCAACTGATCATCTTCATCGTCGCGATCTGCTCGATCGTGTGGGCGCTGGTGATGGTTGCCATGATCCATGCGCTGTGGCGGCGACGCGGCGAATGGCGCCAACCGACCGAGCTGGCGCCCCCGCGCGAGCGCCGAATGAGTTACGTCGTCAGCGCCGCCGTCGGCGCGACCACGATCATCATCGCCGTCTTCACCCTCACGAGCTTCTTCACGACACATGCGCTGACCGTCGCCGGACCGGACGATCTCACCGTCCGCATCCGCGGCCTGCAATGGTGGTGGAGCGTGGAATATGTCGGTCCCGATCCGTCGCGCCGTTTCGAGACCGCCAACGAGATTCACGTTCCCGTCGGGCGCAATGTGCACCTGCTGCTCGAAGGCGACGATGTGATCCATTCGTTCTGGGCGCCGAGTCTCGCCGGCAAGCAGGACCTGATTCCCGGACGGCTCAACGAGCTCACGTTCCGCGCCGATCACGCCGGCACCTACCGCGGACAATGCGCCGAATTCTGCGGGATGCAGCATGCGCATATGGCGTTTCTCGTCATTGCGGAGGAGCCCGCCGATTTCGAGCGCTGGGCGGAGGCGCAGCGTGCGCCGGCTGCACAGGCATCGGACGAAGCAAGTGCGGCTGGCCATGACGTGTTCATGGCCAAGGCTTGCGCCGGCTGCCACACCATCCGGGGCACAAAGGCTGCCGGCACGCCTGGTCCCGATCTCACTCACGTTGGTGGCCGCCGAACCATCGCGGCCGGGCTGCTCGAGACCACACGCGGCTCGCTCGCAGCCTGGATCGCCGATCCACAGACCCTCAAGCCCGGCAACAATATGCCGCTGGTGCCGCTGACGCCGGACGAACTGCGCGCGGTCTCCGCCTACCTGGCGAGCCTCAAATGACCGATGATGCCGTCCATTCGGAAACGCTGGACACCGAGCTGCAGCGCGATGATCTTCAGGACGCGCTCGCGCACACCTGGAAGACCGAACCCGGCTTCTGGGGCGCGCTGACCACCGTCGATCACAAGATCATCGGCCGCCGCTACATCTTCACCGCCTTCCTGTTTCTCGTGCTGGGCGGCGTACTCGCACTCGCGATGCGGCTTCAGCTCGCGCAGCCCGAAGGGCGCATGATCGGACCGGATCGCTTCAATCAGATCTTCACGATGCATGGCGCGAACATGATGTTCCTGTTCGCCGTGCCGGTCATGGAGGCGATGGGCGTCTACCTCGTGCCGCTGATGGTCGGCACCCGCAACATCGCCTTTCCAAGGCTCAATGCGTTCTCCTACTGGATCTATCTCGCCGGCGGCCTCTTGCTCTGGATCGCCTTTGCGCTCGACATGGGCCCCGACGTCGGCTGGTTCGCCTATGTGCCGCTGTCCGGCCCGCAATTTGGTGCCGGCAAGCGCTCCGACATCTGGGCGCAGATGATCACCTTCACCGAGCTGTCCGCGCTCGCGGTCGCGGTCGAGATCGTCGTCACCGTGTTCAAGCAGCGCGCACCCGGCATGTCGCTCGAGCGCATTCCCCTGTTCGTCTGGTCGATGCTGGTGACGTCCTTCCTTGTGATCATGGCAATGCCCGCCATCATGGTTGCGAGCACCAGCCTGATCCTGGACCGGCTGGTCGGCACGCATTTCTTCAATCCGGCCGAAGGCGGCGACGTGCTGCTGTGGCAGCATCTGTTCTGGTTCTTCGGCCATCCGGAAGTCTACATCATCTTCCTGCCAGCGGTCGGCATGGTCTCTACCTTGGTCGCGACCTTCGCCCGGCGTCCGGCGTTCGGCTATCTCGCGCTTGTCATGGCGGTGGTCGCGACCGGCATTCTCGCCTTCGGCCTCTGGGTCCACCATATGTTCGTCACCGGATTGCCGCGGCTCGGCGAGAGCTTCTTCACGGCGTCCAGCATGGCGATCGCCATTCCCGCCGGCATTCAGATCTTCTGCTGGATCGCAACGCTATGGGACGGCCGGCCGGTGTTCACGACGCCGCTGTTGTTCGTGATCGGCTTCATCGTCACCTTCGTGATCGGCGGACTCACCGGCGTCATGGTCGCGTCCGTGCCGTTCGACACCCAGGTGCACGACACCTACTTCGTGGTCGCGCATTTCCATTACGTGCTGATCGGCGGCGCGGTGTTTCCGCTGCTTGGCGCCGTCTACTACTGGTTTCCCAAGATCACCGGACGGATGATGAGCGAGCGGCTCGGGCGCTGGGCCTTCTGGCTGATCTTCGTCGGCTTTCACCTCACCTTCTTCCCGATGCACATTCTCGGGCTCGAGGGCATGCCTCGGCGGATCTACACTTATCAGCCCGACCTGCCCTGGCATGGCCTGAACCTGTTCATCAGCATCAGTGCCGGCATTCTCGCACTCGGCTTCCTAATTTTCTTCATCGATGCCATCATCAGCGCGCGCTCCGGCCCTCCGGCCGGCGATAATCCCTGGGATGCGCCGACATTGGAATGGGCCACGGCGTCGCCGCCGCCGGCCTATAATTTCACCCAGATCCCCGTGGTGGACAGCGCCAATCCGCTATGGGACCAAGCGGGCGTGCTCAACGTCGCCAGCGGCCTACGAACCAACCGCCGTGAGATCGTGGTGACCACGATCACGACAGCTCAGCCGCAAGCCCGCGAGTCCTCGCCGCGCAACTCGATCTGGCCGCTGCTCGCCGCGATCGCGACCACCGTCATGCTGATCTGGTCGATTTTCTCGCCCTGGGCGGTGGTGTGGGGCTCGATCCCGGTCGCCATCACTCTGATCGGCTGGTTCTGGCCAACCGGCGCGCCGGAGGACAATGCATGAAGCAACGCACCGTGCTCGATATATCCATGCTGCCCCTGCACGGGCTCGGGGCTGCCAGCGTGACCTGGTGGGGCACGCTGGGTTTCATGCTGATCGAGGGCAGCGGCTTTGCCCTGGTCATTGCGGTCTATCTCTACTTGATGAGCCTCGCACCAAGCTGGCCCTTGAACGCGCCACCGCCGGATCTCTTGCCGGGAACGCTGGTCACGATCGTCCTGCTCATCAGCCTGGCTCCGAACATTCTGCTGTCGCGCTGGGCCGAGCAGCAGGATCTACGCAAGGTGCGAATCGGCATGATCGTGATGTCCGTGCTCGGAATCGTGCCGCTGATCATCCGCGTGTTCGAGTTTCCGGCGCTGCACATCAAGTGGGATACGAACGCCTATGGCTCGATCGTGTGGACGCTGCTCGGGCTGCATACCACGCACATCCTCACCGACCTCGTCGACACGCTGGTGCTGGCTGTGCTGATGTTCACCGGGCACGGCGGTAATCCACGGCGGTTCGGCGACGTACAGGACAACGCCATGTATTGGAACTTTGTCGTCGGTACGTGGCTTCCGCTCTATGGCTGCATCTACTGGTTGGCGAGGCTGTGAGAAGGCCATGAGACTGCCAAGCACATCGGCGAAATTGATGGCCTGGGCTGGCCTTGTGATCGGCGGCGTCGCCTGGGCCATCAACACCCAGCTCGGCGAAATGCTGCCGACCGCGGATTGCATCGGCCGACATCACCTCTCGGCCATCATCTCCTTTGCAGGCGCATTCGCCGTGCTCGCGTGCGGTGGCATGTCCTGGTCTCTCGATCATCGGCCGTCCATCGGCGATGACCACAGCCTGCCCTTCGCCTCGCGGCTCAGCGCGCTGGCGGCTCTGGTCTTCACCTTCGCGCTTCTGATGCAGGGCGCGGCCTCATTGGTACTGAGCGGATGCGAACGCTGATCCTCCTCGCGCTTGTCACGGCCACGTTCGGCCGAGCCGCCCACGCGCATGGCGAGGCGGCGAATGACTTACATGCGGTCTGGACCTTCGATCCTTGGATCGTCGCTCCGCTCGTCATGGTCGCGGTCCTCTACGGCGCCGGGAGCTGGCGGCTGCGATCGCGCGGCAGGCGCGGGAAAATGCCGGGCCTGCGACCTCTGGCCTTTTGGTTCGGCTGGATCAGCCTCGGCGCTGCGCTGACCTCACCGCTGCATTGGCTCGGCGAGCACCTCTTCACCTTCCACATGATCGAACATGAGATCCTGATGGCGATCTCGGCGCCTCTGATGGTCGCGGCGCGTCCGCTCGGAATCATGCTATGGGCGCTGCCCCGCGCGTCGAGATGGCAGACGGCGGCCCTCCTGCGCAGCTGGCCGGTTCGCGGCATTTGGCGCGCGCTTGCAAGCGGCGGCACGGCCACCCTGCTCCATGGTGTCGCGATCTGGATCTGGCACGCGCCGCTGCTCTTCGATGCCGTGGTCGAGAACATCATGTTGCATCGGCTGCAGCATGTCAGCTTCTTCGCGTCAGCCGTGCTGTTCTGGTGGGCGGTGCTCTGGCGCAGCCCGGCCGGGGCCGCGGCCTGGCACGTCTTCATCACCATGTTGCACACCAGCGTGCTGGGCGCGTTGATGGCACTGGCGCCGCGCGTGCTCTATGGCGCGCAGACCGCGGCCGCGGCCCATTGGGGCCTGACGCCCCTCGAGGATCAGCAGCTTGCGGGCGTCATCATGTGGGTGCCGGCAGGCACGATCTACGCCGGCGCGGCATTGGCCTTGCTGGCGCTTTGGATTCGCCGTTCCAGCGATCAGGCGAGGCAAGCCGATGTCCTCCGTCCGCTCTAGATCGGTCTGGCTCGCAAGCCTGATCGCCATTGTGTGCGTGGTCACCGCGGTCGGCGGCGGCATGGCCTGGTCGGCGCGACGACAGGCCGAGCGCGTCGCCCGCGCGATGACGGGCGGCGATCCCGCACGTGCCCACGACATCATGCGCCGCTACGGCTGCGGCGGCTGCCATACCATCCCAGGTCTTGCCGGCGCCGACGGCCAGGTCGGACCGCCGCTGACCGGGCTCGTTCACCGGATCTATGTCGGCGGTGTCGCCAACAACTCCCCTGACAATCTGATCAAATGGATCGTATCGCCGCAGACATTCACACCGCGCTCGGCGATGCCAGCGACCGGGATCACCGAGGCCGAAGCGCGCGATGTTGCCGCCTATCTCTACGCGCAGTGATGACCTGCGCAGCGACGGCCCTTCACGGCCTTTCCGTCGGCCGCGCCGGCAACGACTTGATATAGGCCGCGATCGCATCGCGATCCGCCTGCGACAGCTGGGCCGTGTTGGTGACCACGTCAGCCATCGATGATCCGACCCGGCCATGATCAGGCGTATTGCCTGACATCAGCATCTCCGCGAGATCGGCCTGGGACCAATGGCCGATCCGCGCCGGCGTGATGTTCGGATAGAACCCCGTTCCGACCGGATCCCGTCCTCCGGCGAAGCGCGTCTTGTCCTTGATGCCGCCGAACGCATCTCGCGAGGAGTGGCATTCGGCGCAATGTCCGGCAGCTTCCACCAGATAGCGTCCGCGATTCCATTGCTCGTCATGCGCCGGATCTGGCGCGATCTTGCCCGGCCGGAAATAGAGCAGCTTCCAGAAGCCCAGGAAGCGGCGGATCGAGAACAGAGGATTGATGTCATGCGGTGGCGCACGGCCGGACACTGCCGGCAAGCTGCGCAAGTAGGCCAGGAGATCGGCAACATCCTCGATCGTCAGATGTGCGTAGCTCGAATAAGGAAAGACCGGATAGTAATGACTGCCGTCCGGCGACACGCCACTGAGCAGCGCGTTGGCGAGGTCCTTTGTGGTCCAGGCGCCGATGCCGTCGGTCGGATCACTTGAAATGTTCGGCACACGAAAGGTTCCGAAAGGCGAGGCCAACGCAAGCCCTCCCCCGAGCCGCAACCGATCCTCCTGTCCCGGCGAGGCGTGACAGGATGCGCAATCCCCGGCCAGGAACACCTGCTCGCCTCTCCTCGCATCGCCGGCCTGATCGAACAGCGATGTACTGTCAGCAGTGAAGGCCGGTCGCGGCGCGGTCACCAGCCAGCCAATCGCAGCAATGATACCGACGATACAAGCGGCGCAGGCCGCCCAAACCAAAGCAGTGATCCATGGTCTCCGCACGCGCTGCTCGCTCCCGCTTCGGAACCGAAAACGCCCGCAGGCGCCAGCCGTTCCGGAACAAATGAGCCGAGACTGGGCGCATCTGTCGGCAGCCAAGTTCCGCCATCGAAATCCGTTCGACTAACCCTTGTTAGAGACGGGCACCCCCGATTGGATCACACTCGTTCCGGATACGGAGCTCGAGAGGCAGAACCAGATCGTATCATTTGATCTTCTGGCCTCAAGCAGGTTCGCCTACGCTCGTTCGATTGGGCGCAAGCGAAGATACGATGGGATCCCGAGGCGCAAGGCTACTATTTGCGAAATTACTACATATGAGATCAAGATCTGCCACCGAGCAGCGCTGCGTCCCTGCCGACGGTACCAGCGACAGTTCAGCTGACGGCCGCATAGGTTAAGGACATGCAGACTGGTTTTGCGTTTACACGATTTGCCGACCGCCTGACGAGTGTTGCGGAGCTGTCGAGCGACGATCTCGAGCTGCTCGCACGCATGCCGAGCGCCATCAGGCACTTCTCCTCGCATGACGAGATCAGGCGGCGCGGCGAGCACGCGAGCGAATGCTGCCTTCTGCTGCAGGGCTATACGTGCTGGAAGGACGCGGATCATTCCGCCGGTCAGATCACGTCCATTCACGTTCCCGGCGACGTTCCCGACCTCTACACGACATTGTCACCGCGCGTCGATGCGCGCCTGTGTGCGCTAGGACCGGCCGTCGTTGCCTTTGTCCCGCACGCGTTTTTCCGCGATCTCGGCGCGCAATCGGAACGCATGGCTCACGCGCTGTCATTGCTGGCGCTGGCGGATATCGCATGCCTGCGCAACTGGCTCGTCATCCTTGGCAGCTGCGAATCCCTGGCGCGTGCCGCTCACCTGATCTGTGAGATCACGGTCCGGCTCCGCGCCGTCGGGCTTGCGCGCGATGACCGCTTTCCATCGCCGTTCACGCAATCAGACCTCGCAGCGATCTGTGGCATATCCCCTGTTCATGCTAATCGCACGATTCAGGATCTACGGCGCAAGGGCCTGCTGCAATGGCAATCGCGGATGATCACGATTACCGATTGGCCGGGGCTTGTCCGTCTGGCCGGATTCAAGCCCGATTATCTTCGGTTGCGGCAACCAGTCCTTCAGCCGGAACCGCGCTCCTCTGAGCCGCAGTCGAACGGCGCAGAGATGCCCTTCTCGGCGCTGTGAACCGCGCCTGCAATGCCGCTGTGAGCTCGGCGATGACGCTGCTCCAGTCACCCATCCTGTGCTGACGGAATAGCCGCGCGTGCGGATACCAATAGGTCCGGCTCCCCGTGGCGGGCCAGCGCCAGTCGCAATCCGCATGCAGCATGACCCAGGTCTCACGCCCCAGCGCCGCTGCAAGGTGCGCGACCATGGTGTCGACTGAGATCACGAGGTCGAGAGTCTGCAGCCGGGACGCGAGAATCTCCACGTCGGAGGTGCTGATGTCGACGGCGCCGATGCCGGCGATATCGGAGGCCGGCGCCTCACGCTGGAGCGAGAACAGTTGAACGCCGGGCAGCGCCAGACTGCGCAGTGCGGACGCCGGCACCTCGCGTCGCTTGTCCCAGTCACCGACCCGCCAGACCAGGCCGACAGTGCAGGCGCCGTCGCGCGCCCGCGCGGCGGGCTGCGCGGACGCTGCGGTCAGATAGGGGCATCGCACGTGCACGAGATCACGTCCCGCGCGCAAGGCATGGGGCAGCTCCATGATCTCGATATCGACGTCGAAGGGGACCTCAGGCGTTCCGTCGTGGAGCGCCATCACCCTATCGACGCCTGGCACCCGCGCAATCATCCCGACCAAATTCGGCTGGCACCAGACTGTCACCTCGCGGGCGATCCCTTTCAGCGCGGGGAGGAAGCGCGCGAACTGAATGGTATCGCCGAGGCCATGATAGCAGCGCACCAGCACGGATTGGCCGGCGAGCGGCTCGCCGCGCCAGATCCGCTGCAGATGCCGCGGTCCCTCGTGCTTGGGAGGTCCCTCCTTGCACAGACGAGCAAGGTCGCGATCCGCGATGGCCCATGCCGCGGCGAAATCGCCTGTGCGCATCGCCGCAACCCAATCGCTCCCGGCCGGTTCGCCTCTGGCCGCGGAACTCACGCGGCGCGGCGGACGAATTTGTGGAATCGGCTGATTTTCCCGTCCTTGGTCCGGTCCTGATAGAGGAACGCGAGCTCGGACTCGTCGAACTTGCGGAAAAACTCGTCCCAGTCGATCGGATCGAGCGCGGCCTCCTTCGGCCCGAAATCGATGCGGAGGATGCCGGCGTGCCCATCTTCTTCCGTTGCCTTGACGGTGGCCGGACGGCCGCCGCGCGCATCGGCCCATTTCCGGATCGTGTCATGATCAGTGGTGGTTTCGCTGTCGCTCATGGCGGACCTCCTCAAATCGTTACGCGATCGCGCAGTGGAGCTGCGACGTCTCTCGGCATCCAAACGCAACAGCCGCGAATTTGTTCTTACGACCACGTGCCGGCCCGCCAGGGGCGCCGCCTCAAGCATCATCTTCTTCATCTTCATCAAAGAAGCAGATCGTTCCTGAGAGATGCTCGGTGAATCTAACCTGGATTAAGCTTTTTTGTTTTTTCCCGCGGGATTGGAGCACGCGTCCGGCGTAGCCTCGCGATCCGAGGAACGAACGTCACGGGGACACGTTCGCGAACGTACTTACGTTTGACCTCGAAGCCGCCAGTGGAGCACGGCCATCCATGCATTCTCGACTTCAAGACAGACGCAGGGTCCGCGTCGGCATCGTCGGCCTCGGCAATTGCGCCAGTTCCTTCGTTCAGGGGCTCACGCATTATCGCGACGCCAAGGCCAATGAGCCTGTCCCCGGCCTGATGAATGTGGATCTCGGCGGCTATCACATCGGTGATATCGAGATCGCCTCCGCATTCGATGTCAATGCGGGCAAGGTCGGACGCGACGTGGCCGACGCGATCTGGGCCGCGCCGAACAACACGCATCGCTTTGCAGCGGTCGAGCGCACTGGCGTCACTGTCCAGCGCGGTCCCGTCCTCGACGGCATCGGCCAGTATTTGCAGGACGATGTCCCGATCTCCCCCGAGCCCGAGGCCGACGTCGCCGATGTGCTGATGAAGTCGCGCACCGACGTCGTCGTGTCCTATCTGCCGGTCGGCTCGCAGAAAGCGACCGAATGGTATGCCGCGCAGGCCATCGAGGCCGGCTGCGGCTTCGTCAACTGCATTCCGGTGTTCATCGCGTCCGATCCGGCCTGGCGCCAGCGCTTTAGCGATGCAGGCCTGCCGATCATCGGCGACGACATCAAGAGCCAGGTCGGCGCAACCATCCTGCACCGGATGCTCGCGAACCTGTTTCGCGAGCGCGGCGTGCGGCTCGACCGCACCTATCAGCTCAATGTCGGCGGCAACAGCGATTTCAAGAACATGCTGGAGCGGTCCCGCCTGACCTCGAAGAAGATCTCGAAGACGCAGGCCGTCACCAGTCAACTCGATGTGCCGCTGGAGGCCGACAATGTCCATGTCGGGCCGAGCGATCACGTCCCTTGGCTGACCGATCGCAAGCTCGCTTATATCCGGCTCGAAGGAACGACCTTTGGCGGCGTGCCGTTGAGCGCCGAGGTCAAGCTGGAGGTCTGGGACTCGCCGAATTCGGCCGGCGTCGTCATCGACGCCGTGCGCTGCGCGAAGCTCGCGCTCGACCGCGGCATCTCCGGCGCGCTGACGGGGCCGTCGAGCTACTTCATGAAGTCACCGCCGCAGCAATTCACCGACGACGAAGCCCGCCTGCGTACGCGCGCCTTCATCGACGCCAAGAATTGACCTCGGGAATTGAGAGAGCGGCGATGCCGACCACCATCCATCTCGTCCGTCATGGCCACCACGCATTGCTCGGCCGCGTCTTGTGCGGCCGCATGGCCGGCGTCGAGCTCGACGAACAAGGCCGCAGCGCCATGGCTGCCTGCGCCGAACATCTTGAGCCGGCGCCGTCGATCATCCAGTCGAGCCCGCAGCCCCGCGCCATGCAATCGGCCGATATCCTAGCGGAGCGCTTTCATCTCGCAGTCGATGTCGCCGCCGACGTCGACGAGATCGATGTCGGCGACTGGACTGGCCGCAGCTTCCACGAGCTGGCGGATGATCCAGCCTGGCGGCATTGGAATGCGCATCGCGGCGCGAGCACCCCACCGCGGGGCGAAAGCATGCAGGCCCTGCAGTCGCGGATGATCGGTCATATCGAGGCGCTCTGCCTCGAGCGACCAGGTGAGACCGTCGCCATCGTCAGCCATGCCGAGCCGATCCGGGCGGTCGTGCTGCACTACGCGCGCATTCTGCTCGATGACTTCCTGTCGATCGACATCGATCCGGCCAGCATCACCACACTGGTCGACGGCGACGGTGGCGTCAAGCTCCGCAATGTCAATCAAAGGGTGGCGGCGTGAAGATCGTCATTTTCGGCCTTACCATCTCCTCGTCCTGGGGCAACGGCCATGCCACGCTGTGGCGCGGCCTGTGCAAACATCTGATCCGCGCCGGGCACGACATCAGTTTCTTCGAGCGCGACGTTCCCTATTATGCCGGTGCTCGCGATCTGCCGGAGCTGCCGGGTGGCCGCCTCGTGCTCTATCCCACATGGTCGGAGGTCGAACAGGCCGCGCGCGCTGCCATCGAGGATGCCGACGCCGTCATCCTCACCTCCTACTGCGCCGATGGATTGGAAGTGACGGAGCTGATCCTCGATCGGCCGCGGCCGCTCAAGATCTTCTACGATCTCGACACGCCCGTGACGCTGGCGCGGCTGCAGGCCGGCGAGCGGCTGTCCTATATCGGCGCTGGTGGGCTCGCCGGCTTCGACCTCGTGCTGAGCTTCACCGGAGGGCCCCGCCTGGTCGAGGAATATCGCAAGAAGCTCGGTGCCCGGCAGATCAAGCCGCTCTATGGCCACGTCGATCCCGACATTCACCATCCCGTGGCGCCGCAGCCGCACTATCGCGCCGACCTGTCTTATCTCGGGACCTATTCAGATGATCGGCAGCGCGCGGTGGAGGAGCTGTTCGTGCATCCAGCCCGCGCGCGGCAGGATCTGCGCTTCCTGATCGGCGGCGCGCAATATCCGCACGATTTCCCCTGGTCGCCGAACATCTATTTCGTCCGTCATCTGCCGCCGGCCGAGCATGCGGCATTCTTCGCATCCTCGCGCCTGACGCTGAACGTGACGCGACAGGCGATGGCGGCGATGGGTTGGTGCCCCTCCGGACGCCTGTTCGAAGCGGCCGCCTGCGGCGCTCCGCTCATCAGCGATCGCTGGGACGGCATCGAGCAGTTCTTCTCGCCCGGTGAAGAGATCCTGCTCGCTGGTAGCACGAAGGATACGCTCGCCGCCCTCACTCAGGATGATCATGCGCTCGCGCGCATCGCCCGGCATGCGCGCGAGCGGACGCTGGACGAGCATAGTTCGGCAAAGCGCGCGCAGGAGCTGATTGCGCTGCTGGAACAGAGCAGTAGCGACAGCCACTCCCATCTTGCCGTCGAGGAGGCCTGACATGTGGGGTATCGTACCGGCGGCAGGCCGTGGCAGCCGCATCCAGCCTCTGGCATTTTCCAAGGAACTGCTGCCGGTCGGCAGCCGCAGCGATCATGGCGTCGATCGCCCATGTGCGGTGTCGGAATATCTGCTCGAGCGCTTGATCCTTGGCGGTGCCGACAAGATCTGCTTCGTGATCTCGCCGGGCAAATCCGACATCCTGGAATATTTCGGCGATCGTTATGGCAGCGCGCAGCTCGCTTATGTGGTGCAGCCGGATGCCGCCGGCCTCTGCGACGCCGTGTTCCGCGCCTCCACCGTCATTGGCGACCGCGAGGACGTTCTGGTCGGTCTGCCCGACACGGTGTGGTTTCCGAAGTCTGCGCTTGGCACGCTGCCCGATGCCGATCTCTCGTTCCTGCTGTTCCCGGTCGATCACCCCGAATTCTTCGACGCCGTCGTCTTGAACGGCGAGCGCGTCAAGCAGATCCAGGTCAAGACGGCGAAGGCAGAGTCGAACTGGATCTGGGGTGCGTTTCGGATGTCCGCGTCCGGCTTCCGCGACCTGCACACGCTGTGGCAGCAGCGCAATCGCACCGATGAATATTTCGGCACCCTGGTGAACAGCTATCTCGACGCGGGCGGATCCGCGCTCGGCATCAAAGCCGGCGAATCCTACGTCGATGTCGGCACCATCAACGGCTACCGCACCGCAATCGCGCTTTTGGCGGCGAGGCAGGATGGCCACGAACCGCGGCCCATGGTGCGGCCCGCCACGGCGCCGGATGCCATGATGGCTTCGACGTTCGACGGAGGCCTTGCATGAGCCAGGCCGTGCTCTCCCGCGACGAGATCCAGCGCCGCATCGACGCGCTGGGTCCATGGTTTCACAATCTCGATCTCAATGGCGTGCCGACAGCGCCGTCGCATTTTCTCGGCGACTACCCGAACGTGAAATGGCGCCGCTTCGCAGAGGTCATCCCGTCCGATCTGACCGGAAAATCCGTGCTCGATATCGGCTGCAACGCCGGTTTCTACGCCATGGAGATGAAACGACGTGGCGCCGAACGGGTGCTCGGGCTCGACACCGATGACGACTATCTCGCGCAAGCCCGCTTCGCCGCCGACGTCAACGGACTGCAAATCGAGTTTCGCAAGCTCTCGGCATACGACGTCGGCGAGCTGCGCGAGCAGTTCGATCTCGTGATCTTCATGGGCGTGCTCTACCACCTGCGCCATCCCCTGCTCGCGCTCGATCTGATCCATGAGCACGTCGTGCGTGATCAGATGCTGTTCCAGTCGATGCTGCGAGGCCAGGCCCGTGTCGACCCGGTCGCGCGGAACTACGACTTCTGGACCACGGCCCAGTTCGACAGCCCCGGCTATCCGAAGATGCATTTCATCGAGCACAAATATGCCGATGATCCCACCAATTGGTGGGCGCCAAACCGCGCCTGCGTCGAGGCCATGCTGCGCAGCGCCGGCTTTGCCGTGATCGCCCATCCCGAGGACGAGGTCTATCTTTGCCGAAAGGTCGCGCGGCCGCAGAGCGATGGACCTGTGTATCCGGCGCGAGGTGCCGCATGATCGAGGCTGCCAAGATCTGGAATGAACCCAACAACAAGTCGCACTGGGATATTCAGCTCGACCCTGATTGGGCGCGTTTCGCCGAGACGGCGATCGCCGCCGGCAAGGCGATCCGCTCGGCCCATTCGAGCCTGCCGCGCGTGCTCGGCGGCATCTCGCCGATCGATCCGGCCTTCATCAACAACATGCAGGCGCGCGGTGTGCTCGATCATGTCGACGCCGTTGCCGTGCACGGCTTCCCGCTCGATTGGAACCTTTGGAAGATCGACGAATGGCCGGCCAAGCTCGCGGAGATCCAGGCATTGGTTGCGTTGCCGGTCTGGGTGACCGAGGTCGGCGTCTCCTCGTTCGGTGCGGACGAGGTGCAGGCATGGGGGCTACGGCGAACCACAGAGCTGCTCAATGGCCGCACGCCCCGGGTTCATTGGTACAGTCTCTATGATCTGCCGACGGCCTGGGAGGCGACCACCCGACACAAGGAGGCCGAAGGCTCCTCCTATTATCGTCATTTCCATATGGGACTGCTGCGCGAGGACGGCACGCCGAAAGCCGCCGCGGAGCTGTTTCCGCAATACGCATCCGCCATCGGCCTCTGCCAGTGGTTTCATTTCGAGGATCACCGGCTGGGCGAGGCCGTGCGCTGGCTGCGCCGCCTCGGCGTTCGCCATCTGCGGACCGGCCTGTCCTGGGCCGACAGCTTTCGTCCCGACGCGCTGGCCTGGTTCGATCGGCAGATGGAGGCGCTCGCCGAATTCGACGTTACCGTGACCTTCTGCTTCACGCCGGAGCATCGCGGCATCGCTCCGCATCACACCAGCCCGCCGCTCGACGTCAATGAGTTCGCCGATTTCTGCGCCGGCATGATCGCGCGCTATTGCGCACGCACAGGCGTTGCAGAAACCAGACCGGCGAGCATGGAGCCGACGCTATGCGCGCCGTAATCGCAGTCATGGATTCGGTCGGCATCGGCGGTGCTCCCGATGCGGCGCGCTATGGCGATGATGGTGCCAACACGATCGGCCACATCGCTGAAGCCTGCGCCGCTGGTCTTGCCGACGGACCAAAGCGCACCGGGCCGCTGCAGCTGCCGCATCTGGTCGCCCTTGGCCTCGGCGAGGCCTGCCGGCTGGCCAGCGGCCGTTGCCCACCGGGCCTTGAACGCCAAGGAACGCTCAAAGGGCAATTCGGCTGCGCCAGCGAACACTCTCGGGGCAAGGACACGCCATCCGGCCATTGGGAGATCGCCGGCGTTCCCGTTCCCTTCGAATGGAACACCTTCCCGCAAACAGTTCCGGCCTTTCCTGCGGAACTGACCGCAGCGCTCTGTAAGCAAGCCGAGCTGCCTGGCATCCTCGGCAACTGTCATGCCTCGGGCACCGAGATCATCGCCCGCTTCGGTGACGAGCATATGAGGACAGGCCAGCCGATCTGCTACACTTCGGCAGACAGCGTGTTCCAGATCGCCGCGCATGAGGGCACGTTCGGCCTGGAACGTCTCTATGAGATCTGTCTGATCGCGCGCCGCCTGCTCGATCCGCTGAATGTCTGCCGCGTGATCGCGCGGCCTTTCATCGGCGATACGCCCGAAAGCTTCAGACGCACCGCACACCGTCGCGACTTCGCCGTTCCCCCGCCGGAGGAGACGCTGTTCGACGCAGCTCAAGCCGATCACCGATCGGTGGTCTCGATCGGGAAGATTGACGACATCTTTGCGCATCGCGGCACCGGGCGAAACTTCAAGGGCGACGGCAATGATGCGCTGTTCACGGCAATGCTGAAGGGCCTGGGCGAGCTCGACGACGGCGGGCTGCTGTTCGCCAATTTCATCGATTTTGACACCTTGTACGGGCATCGGCGCGACATATGCGGCTATGCGACGGCGCTGGAGGATTTCGACGCCCGGCTGCCGGAGTTGTTGAACGTGTTGAACAAGGACGACCTGCTCGTCATCACCGCCGATCACGGCTGCGATCCGACTTGGCACGGCACCGACCACACGCGCGAGCGGGTCCCGATACTGGTCGTCAACGGTGACGTCCGTGGCTCCATCGGATCTCGCGACGGGTTTGCGGACATCGGAGCGACGGTCGCACGGCATCTGAAGCTCGCCCCAGCGCGCCACGGTCACGCTTTCTGGTGACGCGCACCCCGCTCATTCACCTGGTTTATTGATCTAGGTTAGAGAAATTTTTGTTTGTACGTCAGGTAGGAACGATCATTCGCTGCGCTGCTTCTCCAAAGGAAAGTACGTCACGCCGGTTCCACCGCCGAACTGAATGATCATCCTGAGGAGTTTCTGCGCATGGCTCGTGTCCTGATTACCGGAGGCGCAGGGTTCATCGGCTCGCATGCAGCCGATGCGCTCATCGATTCCGGATATGATGTCCGGCTCCTCGACGCGCTGGCACCTCAGGTGCACGGCCCGAGCCGTGAGCGTCCCCGCTATCTGCATCCCGAGGCGGAGCTGATGGTCGGCGATGTCACCGACGCGCTTGCGGTCGAGCGCGCGCTGCGTGGCGTCGACCTCGTGCTGCATCTGGCGTCCAGTGTCGGCGTCGGCCAGAGCATGTATGACATCGAGTCCTATGTGCGGACCAATGAGCTCGGCACGGCCGTGCTGCTGCAGGCGCTGGCGAACCGGCCGGTCAAGCGCCTCGTCGTCGCGTCCTCCATGAGCATCTACGGCGAAGGCGCCTGCCGCGCCGCAGACGGGTCGCTGGTCGCGCCGGACGAGCGATCGATTGCGCAGCTCAAGCGCGGCGTCTGGGAGCTCCTCGATGCATCTGGACAGGCGCTTGAACCGGTGCCGACGCCGGAGAGCAAGCAGCCCGCGCTGAGCTCGATCTATGCACTGAACAAATACGCGCAGGAACGGATGTGCCTGATCACCGGCAAGGCCTATGGCATCCCGACGTTGGCATTGCGCTTCTTCAATGTGTTCGGGCCGCGCCAGGCCCTGTCCAATCCCTACACCGGCGTGCTCGCGATCTTCGCCGCACGGCTGCTCAACGACCGGCCGCCGCTGGTGTTCGAGGATGGCCTGCAGCGGCGCGATTTCGTGCATGTCCATGACGTCGCCCGCGCCTGCCTGCTCGCGCTCGAAAGCGAGCATTCGGATGACGTCTTCAACGTCGGATCCGGTGTCAGCCGCAGCATCCTATCGGTGGCCAACGATCTTGCCCGCGTGATGGGGCGCTCGCAGATGACGCCCCAGATCACGGCGAAATACCGCGCCGGCGATATTCGCCACTGCTTCGCGGACCTGACCAAGAGCGCCAGCCTGCTGGGTTTCGTACCTCGCGTACGCTTCGAGGACGGGCTGGATGAGCTCGCGCGCTACCTGGCCGATCAGATTGCCGACGACCAGGCCGAGAAGGCGACCGAAGAACTGCTGCGGCGGGGACTTGTCGCATGATGAACATGACCCGCGACAACAAGCCTGTCCTCATCACCGGCGGCTGCGGCTTCATCGGCTGCAACCTGGCCGATCGGCTCGCGACGCGCGGCGATCAGGTTGCGGTTCTCGACAATCACGCCCGCGCAGGTGTGCGCGAGAACGCCCAATGGCTGAAGTCACGCCATGGCGACCGCATCGCCATCGTGACGGGCGATGTGCGCGATTCCATCCCCGTCATCGAGCTCGTGCGCGAGGCAAAGGCGGTCCTGCACCTTGCCGCACAGGTCGCGGTCACATCGAGCGTGGACGATCCGGTCGACGATTTCGAGATCAATGCCCGCGGCACCTTGAACGTGCTCGAAGCCGTGAGGCTCCACAATCCCTGCGCACCGGTGCTGTTCGCTTCGACCAACAAGGTCTATGGCCGGCTGATCCGCGACAACCAAATCGCCCGCATCGATCAACGCTATCAGCCGATCGATCCCGTGCTCGCAGCCGGCGTGTCCGAAGCCGCGCCGCTCGATCTCTACAGCCCCTATGGATGCTCGAAGGGCGCTGCCGACCAGTATGTGCACGATTACGCACGGGTGTACGGCTTGCGGACTGCGGTGCTGCGGATGAGCTGCATCTATGGCCCCAGGCAGTTTGGCAACGAGGATCAGGGCTGGATCGCGCATTTCCTGCTCTCGGCGCTGCGCGGCATGCGACTTACGATCTATGGCGATGGCTGTCAGGTGCGCGACGCGCTCTTCGTCGGCGATGCCGTCGAGGCCTGGCTTGCCGTGCTCGACAACATCGAGACCACACGCGGACGTGTCTTCAACCTTGGCGGCGGCCCCTCCAACGCCGTCAGCCTGCTCGAGTTGATCGCGCTGATCTCGCAGGGTTCCGGCGCCAAGATCCAGTTCGGCTTCGCCGACTGGCGGCCGGGCGATCAGCCCTGGTACGTGACCGATGTCAGTGCACTGACGGCGGCTACCGGCTGGCAGCCGAAGACGCCGCTTGTCACGGGGCTGGGCGCCCTCCAGAGCTGGTTGACGGCGCGCTTCATGCAGCAACGTGGGCAGGAGGCGCTGGCATGACCCGCGTCGCCCTCGTCAATCCCAACTGGACTTTTGACGGCAGCATCTATTTCGGCTGCCGCAGCCCGCATCTGCCGCTCGAGCTCGGCATCTCGCAGCACCATCTGCGCGAAGCCGGTCACGCCACGCTGCTGCTCGACGCGCACATGTTCGACCTGTCGCTCGCGGACATTCACGCAGAGCTGATCGCGTTTCGGCCAGACATGATCGTGCTGACCACGGCGCCGACCTATCTGTTCTGGCGTTGTGCGCCGCCCGAGCTGCGCGTGCCTCAAGAGCTTGTGCTATCGCTGCGCGACATTGCCGCCACGCTGGTTGCGGTCGGGCCGCACGGCTCGACCACACCCCGAATGACGCTGCGGAAACTTGGGGTCACCTTCGTCCTGATGGGCGAATGCGAGGAAGGCCTGCTGCGGCTGGCGAACGGCGAGCGCGACTTTGCCGGCCTGTGCTTCGCAGATCCTGCCGGCATCATCCACGTCAATGGCGGTCCGTTAGCTGCTGACTTCGTCGGCCAACCCGTGCTGCAATGGCCGGACGAGATGATCCGGCGGCACCATCATCATCACCATCGTTTCGAAGCCGCCCCGATCGGCCCCGGCGCCGAGGTCGAGGCCTCGCGCGGCTGCCCCTATCATTGCACGTTCTGCGCCAAGGACAATTTCCGCAATGCCTATCGCAAGCGGTCGCCCGCCATGATCCTCGATGAGGTCGACCGGCTGCGCGGGCAAGGCGTCGAATACATTTATTTCATCGACGAGATCTTCCTGCCCAATGCCGAACTGCTGGAAGGCCTGGTTGCACGCGGCTTGAAGTTCGGCGTCCAGACCCGGATCGATCTGTGGAAACCGCCGATGCTGGAGCTATTGGGCCGCGCTGGCTGCGTCTCGATCGAAGCCGGCATCGAAAGCCTCACACCGGAAGGACGTGCGGCGCTCGCCAAGAACTGCCGGATGAGCACCGACGAACTCGCTGACCGGCTGGTCGAGGCACGACGGCACGTGCCGTTCGTGCAGGCCAATCTGATCGAGATGCCGCAGGATGATGATCCCGCCGTGCAGCGCTGGCGCGAGCGCATGCAGGAGGCCGGCGTCTGGGCCAACGATCCGGTGCCGCTCTACCCCTATCCGGGATCTCCCGACTACCAGAAGCTCTGGGGCGCGCCCGACGACCGCGCCTGGGAACGCGCGCACGCGCACTATCTCGCGCAGTTCAACCAGTTCAGCGATGTGCAGAACGAACGGCCGGTGCCGCTGACAGCGCTCGAATTGCAGGTCGTGCCATGAGCAGGCTGTCGTCCACCCGCATCCTGATGACGACCGACACCGTGGGCGGTGTCTGGAGCTATGCGACCGCGCTTGCCAACCGTTTGGCGAGCTTTGGCGCGGAGGTTCATCTCGTCACGCAGGGACCACAGCCGAGGGCCGATCAGCGCGCGATGCTCGACCCGACAAAGATCCACCTGATCGAAACGGATCTGGCGCTGGAATGGCAGGATCCCGAGGCTGCCGATCTCGATCGGGCGCGCCGAGCGCTGAGCCGGCTCGATCAAGAGATCCGGCCCGATATCATTCATCTCAACAGCTATCGCGAGGCGACGTTTGAGTGGCATGCGCCAGTGGTGCTGGTTGCGCATTCCTGCGTCAATTCCTGGGGCCAAGCCTGCCATGATACGACCTTTCTCGCCGAGCCGCGCTGGCAGCGCTACAGCCAGCTCGTCGCGGCTGGGCTCGGCAAGGCCTCAGTCTGGGTCGCGCCAACCTGCGCCTTCGGCGAGACCATCGCAAACCTCTATCGTCCGCCACGGCCCGGTGTGTTGATCTGGAACGGCTTCACGCCTGCGTTCCAGAGCATCATGCCCAAACAGCCTCTCATCCTGGCCGCCGGCCGGATGTGGGACAAGGCGAAGAACCTCGCGGCGCTTGCGGCCGTTGCTGATGCGGTGCCGTGTCCTATCGAGGTGGCAGGCGCGGGCGCCGAGCCGGGCCAGCAGAACCTTCCAATCCACTTGCTCGGTGAATTGCCGCAGGCCGAGCTCTGGCAGCGGATGCTCGGCGCGGCGATCTTCGCAAGTCCTGCTTTGTACGAACCATTCGGCCTATCGGTGCTGGAAGCCGCTGCAGCCGGCTGCGCGCTCGTGCTGGCAGATATTCCGACGTTCCGGGAGCTATGGCAGGACGCGGCGATCTTTGTCGCGCCCGCCGATGAGAACGCGCTGCGAAGCGCACTGTCTTGGCTTGCAGCCGATGCGGATGCCTGCACCGCCCTGCAGCGCGCGGCGCGGCGGCGCGCTCGCCGCTATACGGTCGGACGAATGGCGACGCGCTATGCCGAGCTCTACCTCGACCTGCTCGGTCAACGCTCAACCCAACCTCTTGTCGAGTCCTGCGCATGAAGTGTGTGTTCTTCTATCATGCATTCTCGTCCTGCTGGAACAACGGCAATGCGCATTTCCTGCGTGGTGTCGCCCGCGAGCTCGCCGCGCTCGGCCATGAGGTCGTCGTCTACGAACCCGCCGACGGCTGGAGTCGGCAAAATGCCGTGCGCGACGGCGGCAGCGCCAGCCTTCGCGAAGTCCTGGCCTTGTTTCCCGGTGTAAACGTTCGGCTCTACGACAAGGCGCTGGATCTTGACGCTGCGCTCAATGGCGCCGATGTCGTCCTGGTCCACGAGTGGAACGAGCCGGATCTCGTCAGGAGGATCGGCCGGCGCCGCATGGCGGGTGGCAGGTTTGCGCTTCTGTTTCACGACACGCACCACCGCGCGGTGACGGCGCCGCACGAACTCGCCCGCTTCGATCTGAATGGCTATGACGGCGTGCTCGCCTTCGGCGAGGTGCTGCGGCAGATTTATCTCACGCTCGGCTGGGCCAACCGCGCCTTCACCTGGCACGAAGCGGCCGACGCCGCGCTCTATCGGCCCCTGCCGCAGAGCCGACCACGGCACGATCTGGTCTGGATCGGCAATTGGGGCGATGAGGAGCGCAGCGCCGAACTGCGGCAATATTTGATCGAGCCGGTCGCTACGCTCGGACTCGATGCCATCATCTACGGCGTCCGCTATCCAGCGGACGCGCTCGATGTCATCGAGGCCGCGGGCATCCACTTTGGCGGCTGGCTGCCGGCGCATCGCGCGCCGCAGGCCCTTGCCGATGCGCGTGTCACCGTGCACGTGCCGCGCGCGCCCTATGCCCATTCGCTAAAGGGCATTCCGACCATTCGCATGTTCGAGGCAATGGCCTGCGGCATCCCGATCGTCTCGGCTCCATGGGAGGACGTCGAGGCGCTGTTTCCCGAAGGCACCTATCTGCGCGTCGGCAGCGGCGCGGACATGCAGCGGGCACTCCGCCGGCTGCTGTCGGACCACGAGCTGGCATCGGCAATGGCGGCAAGGGCCCGTGCAGCCGTGCTCGCAAGCCACACCTGCCGTCATCGCGCCGAGCAATTGCTGCGCATCGTGAGCACGCTGGACCGCTCACCAGGAAGCACGGCACCGGCCGAACTCGAGGGAGTTGCGTCGTGAAGATCTGTTTCTTCGGTTCGAGCCTGGTGTCGTGCTACTGGAATGGTGCCGCGACCTATTATCGCGGCATGCTCAAGGAAATCGCTGCCCTCGGCCACGACGTCACCTTCTACGAGCCCGACGCGTTCGAACGGCAGGCCCATCGCGACATCGAGGATCCGGCCTGGGCCAAGGTCGTCGTCTATCCGGCCACGCCGGATAGCTGGCAAAGGATGGTCGCGCAGGCCGCGCAATCGGCCGATCTCCTGATCAAGGCCAGCGGCGTCGGCGTATTCGATGCCGAGCTTGAAGATGCCATCGCGACCGTGCCGTCCAATGCTGCGCGGATCTATTGGGATGTCGACGCGCCCGCAACGTTGGATGCGATCGCGCTCGATCCCCACCATCATCTTCGCAAGGCCATTCCTCGCTATGATGCGGTGCTGACCTATGGCGGTGGTGATCCCGTCGTGAGAGCCTATCGCGCGGCCGGCGCCCGCGATTGCGTGCCGATCTACAACGCGCTCGATCCGGCGACGCACCACCCGGCGCTCCCGAAGCCGGCCTTTGCCGCCGACCTCAATCTGCTCGCCAACCGCTTACCCGACCGCGAGACCCGGATCGAGCGCTTCTTCATCGACGCCGCCTCGCATCTTCCACAGCAGCGCTTCGTGCTCGGCGGCGCCGGCTGGGACGGCAAGCCCATGCCCGCCAATATCCGGACCGTTGGCCATGTGGGCACGGACGACCACAATGCATTCTTCTGCTCCGCGCGCGCGACGCTGAACGTCAATCGCGACAGCATGGCGCGCTACGGCTTCTCGCCGCCGACCCGCGTGTTCGAGGCCGCCGGTGCCGGCGCCTGCCTCATCACCGATGAGTGGCAGGGCATTGAACTGTTTCTCGAGCCGGACCGCGAGGTTCTGGTCGCCGCCGACGGCTCGGACGTCGCCGCTCATCTCGATGCGCTGTCGCCCGAACGTGCGCGCCTGATCGGCGAGCGCGGGCGCGCGCGCGTCCTCGCGCACCACACCTATCGGCACCGCGCGCGTCAATTCAACAACCTGCTCGAAGGCATGAACACCAGGATCGAGGCCGCAGAATGAACCTGAACATCGTCGTCATCGGGTTATCCGTCACGTCGTCCTGGGGCAACGGCCATGCCACCACCTACCGTGCGCTGCTCTCGGCGCTGGCACGGCGCGGCCACGCCGTGACGTTCCTGGAGCGCGACGTCCCCTGGTATCGCGATCATCGCGATCTCACCAAGCCCGACGGCTGGAGTGTGCACATCTATCAATCCCTGCAGGAGCTGCCGCGTCGTTACGGGCATCTGGTGCAAGACGCCGACCTTGTGATCATCGGCTCCTACGTTCCCGACGGCATCGCGATCGCCAATTGGGTCACGTCCCACGCGCGAGGGCTCACGGCGTTCTACGACATCGATACGCCGGTCACGCTGGCGGGGCTCGAACAGGGACTCGACTATCTTTCCCCCGCCATGATCCCGCGGTTCGACATCTATCTGTCGTTCTCGGGCGGGCCCGCGCTGACGATGATCGAGGACATCTACAGCAGCCCGATGGCACGGGTGCTCTATTGCAGCGCTGACGTCGATCTCTATCGGCCGAAGCGGGAGCCTCAGTGCTGGTCACTCGGCTACCTCGGCACCTACAGCGCAGATCGTCAGCCACAGCTCGAAAGCCTGCTGATCGAGCCGGCGCGCCGTCTCGCCAGCGAGCGGCTGGTGGTCGCCGGCGCGCAATATCCCGACAATCTCGTCTGGCCCGACAATGTGGAGCGGATCGCGCATGTCGCGCAGCATCGACATCCCGCGTTCTTCGCTGCGCAGCGCTTCACGCTCAATGTCACGCGCGCCGACATGCGGGCCCTTGGATTCTCGCCCAGCGTCCGGCTGTTCGAGGCGGCGGCCTGCGGCACGCCGATATTGTCCGATCACTGGCCCGGGCTCGAGACCATCTTCGTGCCGAACAGCGAGATTCTGGTCGTCGCCTCGCCCCGGGATGTGACGGATATCCTCGAGAACATGACTGACGACACAAGGCGCTCGATCGCCGAGCGTGCCCGCCGGCGGGTACTCCGCGAACATACGCCGGGCCATCGGGCTCAGCAGCTTGAGGATTATTACCGCGAGGCGCTCGCGCGCCGGTCCCGACCATCGCGGTGGTCTGCCGCGCGCGCAGCAAGTGAGGCCGCCGAACTGAAGCTGGGATTGTCATGAACGTTCAAATGCCCATTCATACCCGCCGCTCGCATAGGACACTCGTCGCCGGAGGCGCCGGTTTCATCGGCTCGCATATTTGCGACACGCTCTTGCAGCGCGGCGATACCGTGATCTGCCTGGACAATCTGCACACCGGTGCGATGCGCAACGTCCGGCCGCTGCTCAATCATCCGCACTTCCGCTTCATCGAGCACGACGTGCGGGAGCCGTTGCAGCTCGATGGGCCGATCGACCGCATCTACAATTTCGCCTGTCCGGCCTCGCCGCCGCATTATCAGCAGGATCCGGTCGGCACGATGAAGACCTGCGTGATCGGCACTTTGAACCTTTTGGAGCTGGCACGGCAAAAATCGGCGCGGATTCTGCAGGCGTCCACCAGCGAGGTCTATGGCGATCCGGAGGTGCATCCGCAACCGGAGAGCTATACTGGTCATGTCAACACGATCGGGCCGCGCGCCTGCTATGATGAGGGCAAACGCGCCGCCGAGACGCTGATGTTCGACTATCGCCGCATGCACGACCTGGAGATCAAGGTCGCGCGCATCTTCAACACCTATGGCCCGCGCATGCATGAGAACGACGGCCGCGTGGTGTCGAACTTCATCGTCCAGGCGCTGCGCGGCGCGCCGATCACGGTCTACGGCTCCGGCAGCCAGACGCGCAGCTTCTGCTTCGTCGACGATCTCGTGCGCGGTCTTGAAATGCTGATGGAGAGTCCGGCCGGCGTCACCGGTCCGGTCAATCTCGGAAATCCGCACGAGATGAGCATCGAGGCGATCGCGCGCGAGGTGCTCAACTGCACCAATTCGGTCTCGCCTCTGGAGTTCAAGCCGCTGCCGGTCGACGATCCCAAGCGGCGCAAGCCGCTGATCACGACGGCCGAAAAGCTGCTGGGCTGGCGACCGCGGATCCCGCTGCGCAAGGGGCTCGAAGCAACCGTCGCCTATTTCGCGCTGGAGGTTGCGGCTCACGATCCGGCGGCGACGAAGAAGCAGCCGAGCCCGTCGCGGCGGTCCGGTCGCACCCGGCTGACGCTCGCAAATTCGCAGCAAGCGCGCTGACGCTCTGTCAACGCGCACGCGGCTCGTGCCGCATCGGCAATGAATTGTGCGCGTGACATGCGGCGACGGCGGCATGGCCGAACGCCACGCTGATCTGATGCAGATCGGTGACCACGTCGCCTATGCCGTAGACGTGTGGGATGCTGCTCTGCTGCTTGTCATCGACCGTGAGGAATCCATCCGGCGTATGATGCGCGCCGAGCCTGACCAGCAACTCCGATCGGACATCCGCGCCCATCGCGGGATAGATCATCTCGAACCGCTCGACTGATCCATCGGCCAGCAGCGCCTGCATCGCGTCGGCCGTCCGCTGCAGATGCCGCAGCGCGGGTGCGATCCGGATTCCTGCGTCCAGCAGACGAGGCCTGATCGCCGAGTCACGACCGTCACTTGGGATCAGCGTGATGTCGGTACTGTAAGTCCGCAGGAAAAGAGCTTTGGGACCAGCTTGATCGAGCGGACCAAGCACCGCAATCCGTCGATCGATCGCCTCATAGGCGTCGCAAATCGGACAATAGCGCAGCAGGCCGCGAGCAACCGCATCGACCCAATCCGGAAACGGCACTTGCCTGTCGACGATGCCGGTCGCCATGATGAGACGTTGAGCCGCTGTTTCGTCGCCGGCGTGACGTGCCAGCAGCAGTCCGTCCGTCTGCTCCAAGGACGTCACCTCGCCGCGAACGAGCGGGACTCCGAGCTCCATGACCTGCTTTCGCATGCGTGCCAGCAGCTCGTGACCGGGCACGCCGTCGGGAAAACCTGGCAGATTGTGGCTGCGAGGGATGAGCGCGGCCCTGCTGGCGCCGGCATCGACGACCCGCACGTCCCGGCGAAATCGCGCCAGATAGATCGCAGCCATCAGACCCGCCGGCCCTCCGCCGACGATCAGAACTTCGGCTTGCTGCATCAAACAGTCCTACTGGATCGAAACTGCGCCCGGGAGAAAGCCCTCCGGGCAGCTACGCCCGCAGTGATCGGAAGTTCCTAATCCCGCAACACGTCGCGCTCCGCTGCGGACCGGAGACGAAGCCGGCGCGCGAGCCCGAAGCGCCGAGATTTGGAACCGATGATGAATGCAGGATTTGAGCTGCGTAACAGGACCCATCGGGGAGACGATCATGCCGTATGCCGTGTTCGAGGAGAGTGAGAGATTGACCCGGGTGTTCGCGACCGAGCAGGAAGCCTGGGATGCCGCGGAAAGTGCCGGACTGGTCGAGATCGGCCCGGACGGCAGGAAATTCCTCGAGGATCATCTCAAGATAAAGCCGTGCGCGGCAGACTGTCAGGAACCCGCCGGCGCGGGTTCCGACTTCATCATGTGACCTCATCGCTACGAGCCAACCTATGCAGGGGAGCTGACGATCATGGCCAATGTGAGCGAGCGACCGCGCGCGCCCGTGCTCGGAGCGACCATCATCGTGATGCAGCTGATGAGCATCCTGCTGTTCGCGGGAGGTCTTTGGCTGGCTGTGCTCGGTGGCTCGATCTATTACGTCATCGCCGGCGTGGCGCTGGCGGTCACGAGCTGGCTACTGGTGCGTCGCAGCGCTCTGGCACTTTGGGTCTATGCGGCACTGCTGCTCGGCACGCTGATCTGGGCGATCTGGGAGGTGGGGCTCGACTTCTGGTCGCTGGCGCCGCGCG
The DNA here is from genome assembly GCF_045571465.1 of Bradyrhizobium sp. STM 3557. Taxonomy (NCBI): domain Bacteria; kingdom Pseudomonadati; phylum Pseudomonadota; class Alphaproteobacteria; order Hyphomicrobiales; family Nitrobacteraceae; genus Bradyrhizobium; species Bradyrhizobium sp. STM 3557. The sequence continues at coordinate 1,773,110 of NZ_CP120697.1, read as the reverse complement.
GCGACATCCTTGTTCCCCTCGGCGTGTGGCTGCTCTTTCCTTTCATCGTCTCGCATCTCTCTGCCGGCGCGCGAACCGCACGGCGCGCCCTTGGCGTCGCGCTGGCGGCGTCGATCGTCGTTCTCGTCGTGTCCTTGAGCTCAGACCGGTTTGCCATTGCCGGCGTGCTGCCGCAGGCGAACGCCATCGCCGATCTCAGCGATCCGCCGGCCAAGGTCGATTGGACCGCCTATGGCGGCACCGGTTCCGGCACACGCTATTCCGACCTTTCCGCAATCAACAAGGACAATGTGAAGGACCTCAAGCTCGCCTGGGAATTCCAGACCGGCGATCACAAGGGGCCCGATGATCCCGATGAATTCACCAACGAGGCGACGCCGCTGAAGATCGGCGATCTGCTCTACACCTGCTCGCCGCATCAGATCGTGTTCGCCCTGGAAGCCGCGACCGGCAAGCTGCGCTGGAAGTTCGATCCGCAAATCCAGCACAACAAGAACTTTCAACACATGACCTGTCGCGGCGTCGCTTATCACGAGACCGCTCCCGGCGCTGTCACCGCGGATGGCGCGCCGGCACCTGACGACTGCCCCAAGCGCATCTTCCTGCCAACCAATGACGGCCGCCTGTTCGCGCTCGATGCGGAGACCGGCAAGCCCTGCAATGGTTTTGGCGATCATGGTCAGATCGACCTGAAGGAAGGCAACGAGATCAAGACGCTCGGCTTCTATGAAGGCACCTCCCCGCCGGTCGTGACCGACAAGATCCTGATCATGGCCGGCGCCGTGATCGACAATTATTCCGATAAGGTGCCGTCCGGCGCGATCCGGGGCTTCGATATCTATTCCGGCCGGCTGATCTGGGCGTTCGACGCCGGCAATCCCGATCCCAATGAGATGCCGTCCGAAACTCATCAGTTCACCCCCGGCTCACCGAATTCGTGGGCTGTCGCCGCCGTCGACGAAAAGCTCGGCCTGGTCTACGAGCCGCTCGGATCGAGCTCGCCGGATATCTGGGCGGGACATCGCACGCCGGACCAAGAGCGTTACGATTCCGCATTGGTGGCGCTCGACATCGCCACCGGCAAGCTGCGCTGGTCGTTCCAGAACGTGCATCACGATCTCTGGGACATGGATATGCCCTCGCAGCCGAGCCTGATCGACCTGCATCAGGGCAGCGACGTAACACCGGCGATCTATGTCCCTGCGAAGACCGGCAACATCTTCGTGCTGGATCGCCGTGATGGGCACCTGCTCGTGCCGGCGCCGGAACGCCCCGTTCCGCAAGGCGCGGCTCCCGGCGACCACACCGCGCCCACCCAGCCGTTCTCCGATCTGAGCTTCCGGCCCGACAAGATGCTGACGGAGGCGCAGATGTGGGGCAGCACGATGTTTGATCAGCTGATCTGCCGGGTGAAGTTCAAGCGGCTGCGCTACGAAGGGCCGTTCACGCCGCCGTCCGAGCAGGGGACGCTGGTCTATCCCGGCGATTTCGGCATGTTCGAATGGGGCGGCATCGCGGTCGATCCACGCCGGCAGATTGCGATCGCCAATCCGCAATCGATTCCCTTCATCTCGCGCCTGGTACCGCGTGGCAAGGACAATCCCGCCGCTCCCGATGCCGCCCATCCGCCGGGAACGGAGCTCGGCGTGCAGCCGATGTATGGCACGCCATACGGTGTCGATCTCGGCATCTTTCTGTCGCCGTTTCACATTCCCTGCATGGCGCCGCCTTGGGGCAGTCTTGCCGCGCTCGACCTGAAGACCAACAAGATCGTCTGGCAGCATCGCGTCGGCACCATCCGCGATGCGACGGCGCTGCCGCTTCCATTCAAGCTCGGTGTTCCCATGCTGGGCGGCCCGATCGTCACCGCCGGAGGCGTCGCCTTCCTGACCGGGACCATGGACGACTATATCCGGGCGTTCGACGTCGAGGACGGCAAGCTGCTGTGGCAGGACCGGCTGCCGGCCGGCGGGCAGTCGACACCGATGACCTATGAAGCCAATGGCACGCAATATGTCGTCACCGTCGCCGGCGGTCACGGCTCGTTCGGCACGAAGCTCGGGGACTATGTCCGGGCCTACGCGGTGAAACAGTAGCCCGCACGCTACTTCGGAATCGGATCACGCAGCCCTCGCCCGGGCTCCTCGAGCTTTCCAGCGCGCGCGAGCTTCACGGCCTGGCCGAGCGCACGCGCGGCGTTCTCGACCTCCTTCTGAAACGCGCGATCCTCATCAAGCCCTTGGTGGGAGGTCGCATAGGGCTCCATGTACCCGACATAGCCATCGACTTCGCCGGTGCGTCCGACGGAGATCAGCGACATATCCGTCAGCCAGTCCGAAAGCGAGCGCCGCAATGTCTCGGCGCCGACGGCGTCGCCATGGACAACCAGGCTGAAGAACCGGCCGGCCAGATGCCGGGGATATGGCCAGCCCTCGAGCTCCAGCGCCTTGGCCTCCGCTGCGACCTTGCCGTGGGTCGAGCTCGGATCAGGATTGCCGCCATCGGCGCAGACGAGCCGGTCCATCATGGCCTTCAGCACTGTCGGCGCCTGATACCAGTGCACGGGCGTGACGATCATGATGCCGTGCGCAGCGACCCAGAGCGGATAGATCTCGTTCATCCAATCATCGATCTGGCCAAGCGAATAGTTCGGATAGCAGCTGCAGGGCCAGTGACAGAGCGGCATCGCGGTCGCGACGCAGGACTTGCAGGGATGGATCTGCTTGCCGAATTCGGAGGTGAGCCGCGACAGGTCGAGCTCGTTCACGGCAAAGCCCATCTGGGCGAAGACATGACGGGCCAGTTCGAACAGCCGCCAGCTCTTCGACATCTCGCCTGGACAGGAGTGCTCGCTGCGCGGAGATCCGTTGATGACCAGAATGCATGGCGGCCTGCTGGAATCGTTGTGGACGCGCTGCGCCTGCAGGATCGCGTCGCGCGCGGCCAGCCAGTCCACCGCGATCTCGTAGTCTGGATCGGCAAATCCCTCGCCCGCCTTCCGCGTCACCGGCGCCTTGCGCGCGTGGCTATAAGCATCCCACGCCGCATTGATGATTGCATCGCACTGCTGCGCCAGCGGATCGAACACCGGGTCGGTGAACCGATCACGATAGCGCCGCTCGAATTCCTCGCGGGACAATTTGACCGGCGGCATTCCCTTGCGAACGTCGGGTATCGGCATGCAGCTCCCTTCGGCTGGGAATTCACTGATCGCGAATCATGAGGAACTCGCCCATGGGGCCCTTGTTCCATGAGAGCCAGGGCGGACGGTCGTGCTTAGACCAGCCAGCTGACAACCAGGCCTGCGCTTGCGGCGAAGATCGCAACGACGGTGATCCAGCTCAGGAGGTTGAGCCAGAAGCTGTTCGTCTTGTCGCCCATGATCTTTCGATCATTCGTCATCAGAACGATCATCAGCAGCAGAGGCGGCGTCGAAAAGCCCTGCACGATGCCGGCGTAGACGAGCGCCTTCATCGGGTTGATTCTGAACGCATTGAGCGCGATCGCCGCCAGGGTGAAAGCCCCGATCATGATGTAGAAGTGCTTCGCCTCTGCGGGTCGCGCATTGAGGCTGGCCTTCCAGCCGACCGCCTGGCACAGATCATATGATGCACCGGCCGTCATCACGGGGACTGCCAGAAAACCCACGCCGATGATGCCGATGGCGAAGAGCGCTTCTGCAGCCGGCCCGAGCAGCGGCCGCAACGCCTGTGCCGCCTGCGCTGCACTCTCGATGTCGTGATTGCCTGCCTTGAACAGCGTGGCCCCGGTCGCAAGGATGATCGTGTACATGATGAAATTCGAGAACGCCATTCCGATGACGATGTCGCGGCTCGACTGCTGCAGCTCCGACGAACTGGCTCCCTGCCGCTGCTCGATCCGCGTCTTGCCCTGCGCGATCTTTTCCTCCACCTCGATGTTCGACTGCCACGTGTAGAGGTAAGCGGAAAGCGTGGTGCCGATGATGGCGACGAGGATCGAGAGCGCCTCCTTGGACAGCTCGATATGCGGAATGAATGTTCCTCGCAGCACCTCGTTCAAATCGGGCCTGGCAAGAACCGCCGCTCCTGCATACGCGAACAGCGCCAGCGCCAGCCAGCGAAAGACATTCCGGATCAGCGTATAGGAGCCGAAGGTCTGGAGCAGAAAGATGAGGATCGCAACGCCGACAACGGTCAGGAAGGGCGAGACAGGCAGGAAGATGTTCACCGCCGCAGCCATGCCGGCGAGGTCTGCGCCCGCCTCGATCGTGTTTCCGATCAGCACGCCAACCAGGGCGGGCCATAGCACCCAGCGAGGATAGTGATCCTTGACCAGTTGAAAGAGCCCCTTGCCCGCAACCTGTCCAAGTTTCGAGGACAGATAAACGATCGCAAACATCATCGGAAACGTGACGGGCGCAGTCCAAAGCAGGGTCAGGCCGAACTTTGCGCCCGCGCTGGCATATGTTCCGATTGCCGAGCAATCGTCGTCCGCTGCACCGGTGACCATGCCGAGCCCAATGGCTCGAGACCATCCCTTATTCTGTCGAGGCGACGACGTCATCGACTTCCGCTTCGCAACTGGCAACACGTCCACGCCGCTTCTGTCGAAGGCGCGGGACCTCAATCGATCTGGAGAACGACGACATCGAGCCGGTACCCGCATCTGTCACGTGCAGAGCCGATATCGACGCAGGGCGCTATGCTTTGTTCCAAATCGAGCGCCAGGGCTGACGGAGCCGAAAGCGAGTTGGTCCGCCTTTTGTGAGGTGGCTGAGCTGCAAACCCTGCGGAAACTCTGCTAGACCGGCATCATGAAGAAGATCGGGTTTCTCTCCTTTGGGCATTGGACGCCCTCGCCGCAAGTGCAGACACGCTCGGCTGCCGATACGCTGCTGCAATCCATCGAGCTCGCGGTCGCGGCCGAGCAGCTCGGCGCGGACGGCGCTTATTTCCGCGTTCATCATTTCGCCCGCCAGCTCGCTTCGCCCTTTCCGCTGCTCGCCGCCATCGGCGCCAAGACCAGCCGCATCGAGATCGGCACCGCGGTCATCGACATGCGCTACGAGAACCCGTTGTATATGGCGGAGGACGCCGGCGCAGCCGATCTCATCGCCGGCGGCCGGCTGCAGCTCGGCATCAGCCGCGGCTCGCCCGAGCAGGTGATCGATGGCTGGCGCCATTTCGGTTATCAGCCTGCCGAGGGCGAGAGCGATGCCGATATGGGCCGTCGCCATGCAGAGCTCTTCCTCGACCTGTTGCGCGGTGAAGGTTTTGCGAGGCCCAATCCGCGGCCGATGTTTCCCAACCCGCCCGGTCTGCTTCGCCTCGAACCCTATTCGGAAGGCTTGCGCGAGCGCATCTGGTGGGGCGCCGGCTCCAACGCGACGGCGGTCTGGGCCGCCAAGCTCGGCATGAATCTCCAGAGCTCCACGCTCAAGAACGACGAGACCGGCGAGGCTTTTCACGTGCAGCAGGCGGCCCAGATCCGCGCCTATCGCGCGGCCTGGAAAGAGGCCGGCCATGCGCGCGAGCCGCGCGTGTCGGTCAGCCGCAGCATCTTCGCGCTGGTCGACGATCGCGATCGCGCCTATTTCGGCCGCGATCAGGAGAACGAAGATCAGATCGGCTTCATCGACCCCAACACGCGGGCGATCTTCGGTCGTAGCTATGCCGCCGAGCCCGATGTCCTGATCGAGCAGCTCAGGCAGGACAACGCGATCGCCGAGGCCGACACACTCTTGCTCACCGTGCCCAACCAGTTGGGGGTCGCCTACAATGCGCATGTGTTAGAGGCGATCCTGACGCATGTCGCGCCCGCGCTCGGCTGGCGCTGAGGTGACCTCGTCTCGCTGATTTGCGCCTGAGCTTTTCAGCGGGCCGGGTTTTCACCTGGCACGGCTCCGCGATCGCCAACCAACGTCAGGATGGTTGGCTTCATCGCTCTGCCGGCGCCCGACCCGGGTCGCATCTGTGCGATGGTCGAGCTGACGGCATTCAGATCGGGCATCGCCTTATCTGGTGAGGAGGCTGCGGGACATCGGCACTAATGGGCGTCAGATCGCCCAGCGCCTTTCGCTCTTTCACGAGCCTCGCCATGTCTTGTCGCTGGCGGATCAAGGTCTCTGCGGTGCGACTGCAATCGCGGTCATGGGCGATCTCCGCTTGCATGGCGCGCTCGGTCTCCAGCATCAGCCCTCTTAAGCCACTGATTTTTCGCCGTATTTCGCTTACTCTATTGTCCACGAGAGATCCTCTTGCATTTGCCTTGTTATAGAACAAATATAGAACAAATGGCAAGACATCAATTCCGGCCGGAGGCCTCACATGAGCTATACCCAGTATCCTGATCGCCTGACCAAACCGATGACGCCCGGACAAGCCGATCTGCTTCGGGCCCTTTCAATCGAGGCCTACCAACCCAAACAATTCGCGGACGATCTGACCGCGGACGAGGCCGCCATGCGCATCGAGGCGCTGCGGCGGGAGATCGCGCTGGCGGACTCGTATTGACGGCTATCCAGACGCGGACAGACGAACGGGCGTTCTTTCACCTCGCCGGCGGCTCGCCTACATCGCTGGCAGGATTATCGGTGGATCGCTGACATGCCCCAGCAATTGTCGATGTTCGCGGTTCGCGTCTCGGCGCCGGAGGGACTGCAATACGTTCCCGACTTCATCTCGCCGGAGGTGGAGCAAGACCTCATCGCGGCAATCCGGACGCTTCCGCTGCAGCCGTTCCAGTTCGGCCATTTCGAAGGGAAGCGACGCGTCGCATCGTTCGGCTACCGGTACGACTATTCACTGCGACGGTTGGAGCTGGCCGACCCCATTCCCTCCTGGCTTGCAGGCGTCATCGCCGAGATCGAATCCTTTGGCGGGCCCACCACCGAGATCGGGCAAGTTCTCTGCACCGAATACGACGTCGGCGTCGGCATCGGCTGGCATCGCGACAAGCCGCATTTCGACAGGGTATTCGGCCTGTCTCTGGGATCCTCGTGCAAGTTCCGCTTTCGCAAGTCCAACGGCCCCTCGTGGGAACGTTTTACGCTCGATGCGGAACCGCGGTCGCTCTACATGATGTCCGGCGCCTCGCGGCGGATCTGGGAGCACAGCATTCCCGCGGTCGAAGCGACGCGCTATTCGATCACGTTCCGCACGATGCTCGATGCAGGGGCCGGTGTGAGCAGGCCACGATCGGCCCGATCATAGCGCTCGTCGGCTCGGTGTCTGCACCGGACACCACGTCACGAAGTGACAAGGTCTCATTTGCTTATCGCGCGAGCACGGCCCGCGTCCATGCGTCTCGATAAGCATGCAAGCCTTCGACCGTGCGCGATTGGACAGCGACCAAGGACGGTTGAAAGTTCGGCGCAGGCCATTTCGCGAGCAGGGCGGCGCCGCGCGCGGTCCCGGCCGCGTCGGAGCTCGCGAACACCGGCTGCGATGGGCGCAGCGCGGCCAGCACCGCCGCATAGCAGGGGTTGGCAGCAAAACTGCCTTCGACGATGAGATCGCCGCGGTCCGCACCCAGGCGCGTCAGCATCACATCGCTCATCAGCGCGACATAGAGCGTCGCCAGCGTCGGCCGGTCGGCGGGGGCAATCTCCCCGCGAATTTCGCTCCGTTGCGAGGCGAACGGCCCGCCCCCCCCCTGCCCGGCAAAGCTCGGCAGCGCCATCGCGCCCGATGCGATCACCCGCTCCAATGAAGCCGGATCCGGGCTGCCGTGCGCGCCCGCGATCGCGGCATATTCGCGCCCACCCATGAAACGACCGGTGGCGACGGGACGTCCCTCGACATCGACATTGGCCAGGGTGTCGTCGGCTGGATCGAGGCCATCGAGGCTCAAGCCGGGCGCCATCAGGATGACCCAGGTGCCGGTCGACAGCAGCGTGAACGGCTGCCGGCGCGAGGCGAGATGCGGCAGCAGCGAGGCGTTGGAATCATGGACCCCGCAGAGCACATCGACGTCGTGCCCCAGTCCCGTAGCGGCGGCAATGTCGGGCTTGATCGGTGCGAGACGACAATAGGCCGGATACAGCGGCGGCATCAGCCTGCTCACATTGAGGGCCGACACCATGCTGGAAAACCGGCCTTGCAAGGGCTCCCAGAGATCGGAATGCGCGCCGAGCGAGGTCACCTCCGCCGCTGCGACACCAGACAACCGCCAGGCCCAATATTGCGGATAGGCGAGCAGATATTTGGCCCGCGCGAACGGCTCGGCGAAATACTGCCGCTGCCAAGCCAATTGCCGGGCGATGTTCTGCCCGGTGGGCAGCGCTGGCGAGAACGTTTGCGAGAAGGGTGGCCGCAGCGGTGCATATGATGGTTCGATCTCCTCGACTCCGGCGAACTCGTAGTCCATCACCGGCAGCACCAGGCCGGCCTTATCGATCAACGCAGCCGCGCATCCGTGTGTGGTCGGAACGATGGCCGCGATCGGGCCGACCTTGTTGGCGTCGGCAAGCGCGCGCAGCAGAAATTCCCAGATCTGCTCGACGTCCGCATGCGGATATGGCGGGCCAGGCACCATGCGGTTGGGAATGGCGCGCTCCCACACGAGCGCACCATCAGCGCCGAAGGTCGCGACCTTCACATTGGTCTTGCCGACATCGAGGACCGCGGTGACACCATTCATGCTGTCCGCCCCTCAAGTACTGCAGGAGTAGCGCCGGCCTCATGAGAAGCCGGCGCGAATTGCGATCAGAAATCGAAGTCCTTGATGTTGTCCTTGGTAAAGATGAACGGCGATCCCAGCAAAATCTCGCTGCCGTTGATGACGTTGAGCTTGCCGAGCTTGCCGGCCTCGACCGAGGTCGCGCCCGGCTTCAGCTTGCCGTCGACCACCGCGCGCATCACATAGGTCGCAGCATAGCCGAGATCGACCGGATTCCACAGCACGACGGACTTGACGCAGCCGGCATTCACATAGGGCTTCATCGCATTCGGCGTGGCGAGACCGACCACGGCGACCTTTCCGCACAGCCCGGCCTTGGTGACGGCCTCGCCCGACGCGGGCGTGGCAACGGACGTCATGCCGAACAGGCCGGCCAGCTTGTCACCATATTTGTTGATCAGCGTGGTGGCCTGGTTGAACGACAGCACATTGTCTTCCTGCGCCTCCACCGTCTCCAGCCATTTCAGCTTGGGATGGCATTTGGCGGCGTAGGCCGACATTTCGGCGATCCAGCGCGCCTGATTGGGCGTGGTGAAGGTGCTCGTGACGATGGCAAAGCCCTTGTCCTCGCCGGCCTCCTTTGCCATCGCATCAACCATCGCCTTGGCGATGCCGTTGAACTCGGCCTGATTGACGAACCACTCGCGCGCATCGGGCTGCGCATTGGCGTCGTAGCCGACGACGTGGATGCCCTTGGACAAGGCCTTCTTGAGAACCGGGGCGATCGCCACGGGATCGTTGGCGGCGAACAGGATACCGTCGACGCCGCGGGTGATGTAGTTGTCGATGAACTTGATCTGCTCGTCGATCTTGGCCTCGGTAGGACCGTCGGTGGTCACCTTGACGTTGCCGAGCTCCTTGGCAGCGTCCTGAATGCCCTTGGAGGTGGCGTTGAAGTAGCCGATGCCGATCAGCTTCGGCACATCAACCAGCGTGATCGGCTTGCCGGCTTTGTCGGACGCGCCAATGACCTTGCCGCCGTCATAGGGTTTGGCCGCCGCCGCTGCAGGCGGACTGGCATCGCATGGGAGCGGGTTGGTAGGAAGGTCGTCAGCGCCATCCCATTTGTCCGCCGCCATCGCGGAGCTGCTCGCCATCGCCGCGCCGAGAATGAGCAGCGCGGCCGTCTTCATCGCGCGATTGGTAATCGTCTTCATGATGACTTCCTCCCCTACAATGCCGCTTTGTTGCGGCTTATCACCCCATCAGCTCGCGACCTCGCGACGTCCGTGGAGAGAGCTTGCGATCAGCGTGGATGCGATCAGGACTGCGCCAATGACGATGATGGTGGCGTCGCCTTTGACTCCAGTCAGCGCCAGCCCATTTTTCAACAACTGGATCATGACCAGGCCGACGACGGTTCCCCAGATCGTCCCAACACCGCCGAAAATACTGGTGCCGCCGAGAACCACCGCGGCGATGACGTCGAGCTCGTAGCCGGTTCCCATGTCGGAGCGCGTCGTGGTCACGCGCGACACCAGCACCCAGGCCGAGACCCCGGCAGCCAGTCCGGACAGCGTGTAGACGATGAGCTTGACGCGATCGACCGGCAGCCCGGAAAACCGCGCGGCGGTTTCGTTGTTGCCGATGGCATAAAGCGTGCGGCCGAAGGTGGTGCGATCCAAAACAATGCCGGCCATGACGATCCCGACCACCAGGATCCAGAGCTGCACCGGCACGCCAAGCCATTCTCCCTGGCCGACGAAGAAGAACCATTCGGGATAGTTGCGAACCGACCGCGCCTGGCTGATGCCTTCGGCGAGCCCGCGATAGAGCGCCAGGCTGGCGATGGTCATGATCAGCGGCGGCACCCGGACACGGGTGATGATCAATCCGTTGACAAAGCCTGCCGCGCCGCCAACGCTGACGGCAAAGGCGATCGCCAGCGGCAGCGGGAAGCCGAGGTTCTTCCAGGAATAGCCGAGCGCGATCGCGCACAGGCCGACGATCGACCCCACCGACAGGTCGATGCCCCCCGTGATGATGATGAACGTCATCGGCAGAGCCAGCAGGCCGACCTCGGTCATCAGCCGGCCCTGGTTCAGGAGATTATCGATCGTCAGGAAGTTCTCGGTAAATACGGTGAGGATCGCCAGCGCGACGGCCAGGATCGCCGCCAGCAGTGTCTCGTGGCGGATAAGCCAACGCGGAGCTGATGATCGGGCCTCCGGTGCGAGCACCGCCATCGCGATTATCCTCCCACCTGATGCCGCCGGCGTCGCAGGATGTCGGCAACGACTGTAACCAGGATCAACCCGCCCTGCACGGCACGGATCCAGTACGGCGAGACGTTGATGAAGACCAGCGCGCTCGCGATCTCGGCGATCAGGATCGCGGCCAGCGTCGAGCCCACCACCGTGCCGACGCCGCCGAGAATGCTGACACCGCCGACCACGGCGGCGGTGATCACCGTCAGCTCCAGATTGGGGGGTACCGTCGACTGGATCACTTTGAGCTGCGTCGCGAACAACAGCGCGGCGATCCCCGCGAACAACCCATGCAGCGCGAACACCATCATGACAGTGCGCCTGGGCGATACACCGCACAGCCGCGCGGCCTCGGCATTGCCGCCGGTGGCATAGATCGCGCGGCCGCTTGCCGAATAGCGCATCCATAGCGCGGCCACGGTGGTCGCCACCACCATGATCAGCACCGGCATCGGCAAGATCCCGAACACCTGGATATCGGCGAGATGAAAGTCCTGCGGCAGGCCTGATATCCACCGGCCGCCGGTGACGCTGATCAGGCCGCCCTTGAGAATGGAGAGCATTCCGAGCGTCACGACGATCGACGGAATTCCCAAATAGGCGACGACAGCGCCTTGCAATGTCATCACCAGAACGCCGACCACGAGGGGCGCCAGCCAGACCAGGATCATCGGCACGCCCGCGACCGCCAGCGATCCGCTGATGGTGGCGAGAACACCGATCAGGGAGCCAACCGAAATATCGATATTGCCCGATACGATCACAATCGACATGCCGATCGCCGCGACCGCGATATAGGCATTGCCGAGCACGATATCGGTGAGGTTCCGCGTCGCCAGAAAACGCGGATTATAGAGCCCGACCACGATCGCGATGCCGATTATGGCAAACGCCAGCAATGCCTCCTGCGAGGCAAACAAGCGAAGCGCGCCGCCTTCTCCGGATCGCTGTGAGATCGCCAGCGTGCTCATGCTGCCCTCCCGGCGTCAGCGGCCTGGCTTCCCATCATGGCTGCGCCGACCGCTTCAGGCGTTGCATCCGCGCGGGCAAACTCGGCGACCAGCCGGCCCTCGCGCATGACCAGCACGCGGTCGCTCATCCCAAGCACCTCGGGCAGTTCGCTCGAGATCATCAGGATGGCGAGGCCCTGCGCCGCAAGCTCGCACATCAAGCGGTGGATTTCCGCCTTGGCGCCGACATCGATGCCGCGGGTCGGCTCATCGAGGATGAGCAGCTTGGGCTGGTTGGCGAGCCATTTGCCGAGCACGATCTTCTGCTGATTGCCTCCCGACAAGCGGCCGACCACCTGATCGAGCGAGCCTGCCCTGACGCGAAAGCGGTTGACCCCCGCCTCCGCCATACGCGTTTCCGCTGCGAAATCGATGAAACCGAAGCGCGCGACTTTGGCGAGGCTGGCCAGCGAAAAATTCTCGCGCACGGTCATGGGACGGACCAGCCCCTGCGTGGCGCGGTCTTCCGGAACATAGGCGATACCGAGCGCCCGTGCCGCACCGGGCGATCGGACCTGCACGGGCTTGCCGGACAGAAGGATCTGCCCGGACTCGGCCGGCGTCGCGCCAAAGATCGTCTGTGCAAGTTCGCTGCGTCCGGAGCCCACCAGGCCGGCGAGGCCAACGATCTCGCCGGCGCGAACGGTGAGGCTGACGCTTTTCGTCAGCGGACGCCGCACCAGATCGCGCACCTCCAGCACCGGCTTGCCGATCGGTACGTCGACCTTCGGAAACAGGCTTTCGATCCGCCGGCCGACCATCATCTGCACCAGTTCGCCCGACGACGTCTCGGCGACCTTGCGGGTGCCGACATGAGCGCCATCGCGCAGCACCGTCACCCGATCGGCGAGCTGAAAGATCTCGTCCATGCGGTGGCTGATATAGATGATGCCGACACCGCGCGCTTTAAGGCGCCGCACCAGATCGAACAGCCGCGTCACGTCATATTCGGTGAGCGCAGCGGTCGGCTCGTCCATGATCAGCAGCCGCGCGTCCTGCGACAGCGCACGCAGGATCTCAACACGCTGGCGATTGCCGACGCTGAGCGAGCCGACGATCCGGTCAGGTGCCAGGTCCGTGATCTCGAGCGACGCGAGCAACGCCTCGGTCTTGGCCGCCATCGCCGTCCAGTCGAGCCAGCCGCCGCGGCTGCGTGGGGCATGTCCCATGAAGATGTTTTCGGCGACCGACAGATCGCGAAACAGCAGCAGTTCCTGATAGATCGTCGCGATCCCGGCCCTCCGCGCATCATCGGGAGATGCAAACTGAAGCGGCCGTCCGTCGACATGGATCGTACCGGCGTCGGGCTGATAGACGCCAGAGATGATCTTGATCAGTGTGGACTTGCCGGCGCCGTTCTCGCCTAGCAATGCGTGTACTTCGCCTGGCGCGACCTGGAAGGAAACGCCAGACAAGGCGCGTACGCCAGGGAAGGATTTCTCGATACCCTCGACCGCCAGCAGCGGCGCGGGCTGCGCGTCCTTTTGCACAACGGCATTGCGGGCATCGCTCATGCGGCCACGACCTCGTCAGGGGCCTCAGTGGCGACCATCACCTCAACGCCGGCGTCGCGCAGCATATCGAGCGCGTGTTTGGGGGCCTCCGCGTCGGTGATGACAGTCGATATCCGCGACAGCGGACAGACCACCAGGCTGCCACGCGGCGTGAATTTGGAGCTATCCGCCAGCACCACCAGCCGGTCGGCGCGTTTGATCAGCTTGGTCTCGGCGCGCGCGATCAGAGGGTCGCCTTCGATCACGCCGAGCGGGCCGATCGAGATCGCGCTCATGAACATGCGCGACGCCGAGTAATGCTGAATGGCGTCCTCCTCGAACGGCGACACGATCAGCTTCTGCTCGCGATAGACCTCGCCGCCCGGCAATGCGACGCGACAGTTCGAATGATGGATCAGCGTCTCGGCCAACGGATAGGAATTGGTGAGAACCTTGAGACGGCGCTCGCGCAGAAACTCGCCCATCTGGAACGTGGTGGTGCCGCCGTTGATGATGATGGCCTCGCCATCGCTGCATAGCGCGACGGCGGCGCGGGCGATGGCCCGCTTGGCCGCCACGTTGAGCGTCTTGCTGATCTCGAAGGAGCGGGTTGCCAGGGCCGGCGCGTCGCTTGGACCTGTTGGCGTCCCTTGCATTGGCTCCAATCCGCCGCGCACCCGTGTCGCCGACCCCATCTCGGCAAGCCGGGCAAAATCGCGCCTTACGGACGCTTCGGAGGCGCCAGTGGCACGGCAGACTTCGGCAATGCGCACCAGCGGCCGCTGCTTGAGCATCGCCTTGATTAGTTGCCAGCGCTCGCGTTCATGCACGGCCCTGTTCCTCCCAACACGCACAGCTATTCATGAAGTTCGCGAGCGGTCAACGCCAAACCTTCAGTTTCATCCAACATCAATCACGCTGCGGAGCAACATCGATCATGCTGTGATTGACCGTGATCGATTGCGCGACTAACGTCTCGCACAATCAGAGAAGAGGGAGGAGAGCTTCATGACCAAGGCTGCGGCCGCGCCGCTTCCCGATCTCTGGGATGATGCTTACGCGGCGGGACTGGATGAACCGGGCCTGCTGCTCTATCGCTCCAACCTGCTCGGCAGCGACCTTCGCATCACCAATTTCGGCGGTGGCAACACCTCGGCCAAGCTCACCATGGCCGATCCGCTGACCCAAGCGCCGGTCACCGTGCTGTGGGTCAAGGGTTCCGGCGGCGACCTCGGCTCGATGAAACGCGACGGGTTCTCCACGCTCTATCTCGATAAGCTGCTCAGCCTGAAACAGTTTTATCGCGCGCTCGCGCATGAAGACGAGATGGTCGCGCTGTTCAATCACTGCACCTTCAATCTCAATCCGCGCGCGACTTCGATCGACACCGCTTTGCACGGCTTTGTGCCCCACCCGCATGTCGATCATGTCCATGCCGACGCTGTGATCGCCATCGCTGCCTGCGCCAATGCAGAGGAACTGACGAAAGAAGTGTTTGGCGGCGCGATCGGGTTCCTGCCCTGGCAGCGCCCCGGCTTCGACCTCGGCCTGAAGCTGGGTGCGATGGCGACCGAGCATCCCGAATATGTCGGCGTCGTGCTCGGCGGCCATGGCCTGTTCACCTGGGGGCCGACATCGAAAGCGGCCTATCAGACGACGCTTCGCATCATCCAGCAGGCCGCCGACTGGCTCGCGGAACACGAGAGACAGCCGGCCTTCGGCGGCGCGGCTTGCGATGCTGCCAGGCCCGAGACGCGCCGCGCCATCGCGGCGGCGCTGATGCCGTTGATCCGCGGCAGGATCTCGCAGGGCGAGCGCAAGGTCGGGCATTTCACCGACGCGTCCGAGGTGCTGGAGTTCGTCAATTCGCACGCGCTGGATCAACTCGCGCCGCTGGGCACGTCCTGCCCCGATCATTTCCTGCGCACCAAGATCCGTCCATTGGTGCTGCCGTTCGATGGCGACGTCGATAAGCTCACCAATTCGCTCGACAAGCTGCTCGAAGCCTACCGCGCCGACTATGCGGCCTACTATCAGCGCTGCAAGCGGCCGAACTCACCGGCCATGCGCGACCCCAATCCGGTGATCTATCTGGTGCCCGGCATCGGCATGTTCTCCTTTGCCAAGGACAAGGCGACGGCGCGCATCGCGTCAGAATTCTACATCAACGCCATCAACGTCATGCGCGGCGCCTCAGGCGTCAGCAGCTATGTCGGCCTGCCGGAGCAGGAAGCTTTCGGCATCGAATACTGGCTGCTCGAAGAGGCCAAGCTGCAGCGCATGCCGAAGCCGAAATCGCTGGCCGGCCGGATCGCCTATATCACCGGCGGCGCCGGCGGGATCGGCGGCGCGACGGCGCTGCGGCTATTGAACGAAGGCGCCTGCGTGGTGCTAACCGACATCGACCAGGAGGCGCTCGACGCGCGCGTCGAGGCGATCGTGCAGCAATTCGGTCGCGATAGCGCCGTCGGCCTTGCCGTTGATGTGACCGACGAGGCCAGCGTCGCGGCGAGCTTCACGCAATCCATCCTCGCCTATGGCGGCATCGACATCGTGGTTTCCAATGCCGGCATCGCCTCCGCCTCGCCGGTCGAGGACACCAGCCTGGCCCTTTGGCAAAAGAACATGGACGTGCTCGCCACCGGCTATTTCCTGGTGGCGCGCGAGGCGTTCCGGCTGATGCAACGCCAGCAACGCGGCGGGGTGATCGTGTTCGTCGCCTCCAAGAACGGCCTCGCCGCCTCGGCCGGCGCCTCGGCCTATTGCGCCGCCAAGGCCTCGGAGATCCACCTGGCGCGCTGCCTCGCGCTGGAAGGTGCAGCGCACGGCATCCGCGTCAACACCGTCAATCCGGATGCGGTGCTGCGCGGCTCCAGGATCTGGGCCGGCGAATGGCGCAAGCAGCGCGCCGCGTCCAACAAGGTCGCGGAAGACGAGCTGGAAGAGGTCTATCGGCAGCGCTCGATGCTGAAGCTTTCGGTCCTGCCTGAGGACATCGCCGAGGGCGTCTATTTCTTTGCCAGCGATCTCTCGGCCAAGTCGACCGGCAATATCCTGAATGTCGACGCCGGCAATGCGCAGTCCTTCACGCGCTGATGCGCCAATCGTAGGGTGACGGGCATGACCGGCTTTTTCATCAGCGATGATTTTCTGCAAAGCGAGAATGCGACGCGAAAAGCCGCGCTCGACGAGGATTACGCGGCGCTGTCGCGCGCGCTCGCGCGCCGGGGCATCGACAGCGACGCGCTGACACGACGCGTCATGGCGTTCGGCGTTGCGATCCCGACCTGGGGCGTCGGCACCGGCGGCACCCGTTTTGCGCGCTTTCCCGGCCCCGGCGAGCCGCGGCACCTGTTTGACAAGCTGGAGGATTGCGCCACCATCCACCGCTTGGCGCGGGCAACGCCGACGCTGTCGCCGCATTTTCCCTGGGATGCAACGACCGACTACGCTGCCTTGCGCGAGGTCGCCGCTGGCTACGGCCTCGCATTCGATGCAGTAAATTCAAACACCTTTCAGGATCAGCCGAATCAGGCGCAGTCCTACAAGTTCGGCTCGCTCTCGCATGTCGACCGTGCCGTGCGAGCCCAGGCAATCGCGCACAATATCGACTGCATCGCGATCGGCCAAAAGCTCGGCTCCAAGGCGCTCACGGTGTGGATCGCCGATGGCTCCAACTTCGCCGGCCAGTCGAACCTGACCCTGGCGCTCGATCGGTATCTCGAATCGATGGCCGAGATCTACGCGGCCCTGCCTGCTGACTGGCGGGTGTTTCTCGAGCACAAGCTGTACGAGCCGGCGTTCTATTCGACGGTGATCTCCGATTGGGGAACCAGCCTGGCGGCGGCACAAGAGCTCGGGCCGAAGGCACAGTGCCTAGTCGATCTCGGCCACCACGCACCGAACGTCAATATCGAGCAGATCGTCGCCCGCCTGATCCGCTTCGGCAAGCTTGGCGGCTTTCACTTCAACGATTCGAAATATGGCGACGACGATCTCGATGCCGGATCGATCGAGCCGTTTCGTCTGTTTCTCGTGTTCAACGAGCTGATCGATGCCGAGCTACGCGGGGCAAAGGGCTTTGCGCCGGCCTACATGCTGGACCAGTCGCACAACGTCACGGACCCGATCGAAAGCCTGCTGCAATCGGCAATCGAATTGCAGCGCGCCTGTGCCCAGGCGCTGATCGTGGACCGCCCGGCGCTGGCCGCGGCGCAAGCGGCCAATGACGCGCTCGGTGGCCACCTCGAGCTCAAGCGCGCTTTCACCACCGACGTGTCGCCAATTCTCGCCATGGCACGGCTGCGCGCCGGCGGGGCCATCGCGCCAATCGAGACCTATCGGGCCTCGAATTATCGCAAGCACAAGGCCGATGAGCGGCCGCGGGTGGCAGGGACCTCGGCCGGGATCGTGTGAAAAGACCGATCACCATTTGAAGCTTGCGGTGAGGAAGTCCGGCATGCCGCCGCAGGCCTCGCAGAGGCTGAGAAGCTCGGTCTCGGCGAGCGACCGGTGAATGCCAGTCCGCACCAGCAGCGTTGACAATCCCATCGCCCTGCCGCCGCACACATCGTGCTCTGGGCTGTCACCGACCATGATCGTACGCGCCCCGACATCGCGCGCGGCAACGGCAAGTGCATGACGGAAGAATGCACGATGGGGCTTGCCGACATAGTCGACCTGGCCTCCAAGCTCCTGATAGATTCGCGCGATCGCGCCCGGCGCGGGAACGAGCTCGCCATCCCGGATCATGGTGATGTCGGGATTGACGCAGATCGCGGGCACGCCGGCCCGTGCCGCCGCTAATAGCTGTGCGCGATAAGCCTCCAGCGAGGTTCTTGGCGCGTCCGAGCCGGCGAACACCAGGAACGCGGCCTCATCGGGGCGGGTCACCAGATCGAATTCATTTGATGAGAAGGCGTAGCGATCGCCGCTACGGCCAATTACGAACGTCGGCATCCCGCTCGTAAACCTCGGACCGAGACCGCCGCTGCGCACGAGCTGCAGCCCGACCTCGCCTGAGCTCACGACACGGACATGGGAGCCGGAAAATCCCAGCCTCTCAAGCCGGGCCAAATTGTCGGAACTGTCCTTTCCGGAGTTCGTCAAGACGATGACGTCGCGCCCGCTTGAGCCAATCCTGGCCAATCCCTCGACAGCGCCGGGATAGGCCGAGACGCCGTCGTGCAGCACGCCATATTGATCGACGAGGTAGAGATCGAATTGATCGACAATGTCGCGCAGGCCGTCGATCCGCTTCATGATGACGATCCCGGTCCCAGCGCAAGCCGCGCAACACCGACGGCGGCTTCATCGTTCGCGGAGGCCATTACGGGCACCCCGAGCGCCGCCGCGCGGATGCGGCGCCAGACCTCGTTCGCGGCACCACCACCGACGCTGACAACTCTTGCGAGACTGGTGCCACCGAGCTCGGACAGGCGCCGGTAGCCGAGCGCCTCGATACGCGCGATGCCTTCGAACAATCCTTGCAGAAACACCACATCATCGTCCGGGCGCGGCATAAGCCGCGGTGCGAGCGCCGGGTCATTGACGGGAAAGCGCTCACCGGGCGCGGGCAGCGGATAGTAATCAAGACCAGTGCTGACGCTGGGGTCGATCCGCGCACTGAGCACGCGCAGCTGCTCCGATGAGAAAAACTGCGCGAGAGCCGCCCCCCCGGTGTTGGAGGCACCACCGGTCAGCCAGAGATCGCCAATGCGATGGCTGTAGATGCCATATTCCGGCGCGAACAACGGCACTTCGCTCGCGAGCTTCAGGACCAGCGTCGAGCCCAAGGATGTAACCGCGTCGCCTGGCTTCGTGGCCCCCGTTGCCATGAAGGCTGCGCATCCATCGGTCATCCCCGCGACAACGACGGTCTGGGCCGATAGCCCAAATCGCCGCGACGCCTCAGCCGATACATGACCAATAACGCTGCCGGCAGGGACGACTGCAGGGAGCTTTGTGGTCTCGACGTTAGTGGCCGCGACCCAATCCGGCCATCGTCGACTGACCGGATCGTACCCGGTCTTCAGCGCGTTGCTTTCATCACTGACATCGAAGCGTCCGGTGAACTGCGCGGCGATCCAATCGGCCTGGTGCAAGACTCTCGCGATGCCAGGCGTCCGCAACAGCCGCATCGCGCGCGCCAGCGGCGATGTTGCGCCATGAACTGCGGCCTGCGGCGGCGCGACGCGCTCGACCGCATCGATATCAGCATCATCAGCCCGGTCGTTATAGAGACTGCCGGCCGTAACGGGGACGCCATGATCGTCGATTCCGACCAATGTTCCCGATGTGCCATCGACCGCCAGCGCGCCTACCCGCGAACGATCAATCATCGATCCGAGGCGAGCCATCGCCTCGTCCAGCCCGCGTACCCAGATCGACGCATCCTGAGTGATTCGCTGGCCATCGCGATGCGCCGCTGGCGTCGCTGCCGTTGCAAGAGCGACAAGCCTCGCAGCATGATCGATCGCGGCGATCCGTACCCCTGAGGTGCCGATATCAATGCCAAGAACAAGATCGCTCATGAGGGCCTCGCATCGAGCGACTGTCGATATTTCTCGGCGTCCCAATTCAGCAGTTGTGCTTCGTCGTCTGCGCTCAGAGGCGAGATCGGATCATCGCCCTCGAGCCGACTGGTGACGTCGGCGAGACAGCGTATCAGTGCACGCGCACCCGATGTCGCTGCCTCGTGCACGAGGACGCCAGCGCCAGGTATCACCACCAGCGGCACGGCCGCGCGGCCGCATCGCCGCGCCGCGGCAACCGCGCGCTCCGCTGCCTCGGCCGCCACGATGCCAGGGCCGAGAAAGACGACGTGATCGGGATAGAGCGATCCGCACTGGGCGGCAGAGAGACTGATCGGATCGGTCGCGATCGCATGCCAGCAGTCGTCGTCCCCAATCGCATAGCCATCGCCTGCGGCTGCTTCCAACGTTCCGCGATCTGGCCCGGGGGCCGTGCGTGGCGTGCGCGCGAGACGCTGCGAGACCTCAGCGCGCAGCCGCGCCGCCTCGGTGACGCTGTCGGCAGCCACCACCAGTCCATGCTTGCCGAGCACCACGACGTCGGTCCCGGCCTTTAGATGTTCGGCCATGGCCCGCCCCAGCGATGCGCCCGGGCGAACGTAGGGCACGAAGCTCCAGTTCAGCCCTGATAACGGCGTAGCAAGCCGCTCCGTCGCGTCGGACAGGCACGCAGTGGCGATGGTCTCGACGCAATGCACATGCACCACCACGCGTTGTGGCATCACGGCGTGCAGTGTGGTTTCGATCGAGGGGCGCAGCGCAAGATCCGTGAGATCGCGGCGCACGAACGGCTCGCAGGTTTCGCATGCGGGATCGTCCGTCGCCAGCCCATCGAGTACAGCGGCGACATCGATCGGAATCAGGATCGGACGCTCCTCCGCCTCCGCCATCCAGGTCCCGCTCGCCTTCACCCACATCACGCCATCGCGCTTGAGCGAGATGTTGCCGCCCGGCCCCTGAATCACGAGCGGATCTCGCCCGAGCCGCGCCGCAAGCGCGAGCAGATCTTGCATCTCGGAATCATCCATATCGGTCACGCTGATTTCGCCCTCGTGAACATCCAATCGGAGAAAGCCTGTTTTTGCCCAGGCGTGAGATGGAGTCCATGCTTGGTGCGCCGCTCCAAGATATCTTCAGGCGCCGACGCCCATTCCTCAATCTGAAGGAATTCGGCCTCGCGCTGATAGAGCAAGCCACCGAAATGACGGCCGAGGTCAGCGGGCGCGCGCACGCCTTCGAGCAGCCGGTGCGCGCGGGTGCCATAGAGCCGTGCATAGTGACCGAGCACCTCGCGCGGCAGGGCAGGATAGTCGCGCGCAAGGCTCGCGGCAAACGCATCGAAATCGGCAGATGCAATATCGCCGCCGGGCAATGCAGCACCCGACGTCCACGGGCCGGCCATGCCGGGAAAATAGGGCTTCAATCTCTCGAGCGCGTGCTCCGACAGCTTGCGGAAGGTCGTGATCTTGCCGCCGAACACCGACAGGATCGGCGCGGCCCCATCGGCGTCGTTGAGCTCGAAGACATAATCGCGCGTCACAGCCGACGGGTTCTCGGCATTGTCATCGAACAGCGGCCGGACGCCCGAGAAGGAATGGATGACGTCGGCACGCGTCAGCTGGCGTAGACAATAGCGATTGACAGCACGAAGCAGATAGGAAATCTCGTCCTCGCTCGCCGCGACACGATCCGCCTCGCCACTATAGGGGATATCCGTGGTGCCGATCAGGCACAGATGATCCTGATAGGGATTGACGAAAATCACCCGGCGATCATCGTTCTGGAACAGATAGGCGTGCGGGCCGTCCCAGAATTTCGGCACCACGATATGGCTGCCCTTGACCAGGCGAACGCGGTGGCCCGCGTTCAGCCCGGCATTGCGCCGGAGCACGTCCTCGACCCATGGTCCCGCTGCATTCACGATGGCACGGGCCGCGACGCTGGTGACGATGCCCGCCTGGTCGCGCAGCTCCGCGCGCCAGATCCCGTTCTCTCGCCGCGCCGAGACCAGCGCCGTCCGCGTCAGGATCTCTGCGCGACGGGCGGCTGCGTCGAGCGCGTTGAGCACGACCAGCCGCGCATCATCGACCCAGCAATCCGAATATTCGAAGCCGGACTTGAACTCCGGCTTGAGCGCCCTGCCCGCAAGCTCGTCCGACAGATCGAGATGCCGTGACTTCGGCAGCAGCTTGCGGCCACCGAGATGATCGTACAGCAGGAGCCCGAGCCGGATCAGCCACGCTGGCCGTTGTTCGCGCGAATGCGGCAACACGAAACGCAGCGGCCAGATGATATGAGGCGCCGCGCGCAGCAGCACTTCGCGCTCGATCAGCGCTTCGCGCACCAGGCGGAATTCGTAATATTCGAGATAGCGCAGGCCGCCATGGATGAGCTTGCCCGACCTCGAGCTCGTTCCCTGCGCCAGGTCGTCTCTCTCGCACAAGAGCACGCTGAGGCCGCGGCCCGCCGCATCGCGGGCGATCCCGACGCCGTTGATGCCGCCACCGACGACGAGAAGATCGACCTGATACGTTGACATCACGCCGACGCGATCTTCTTCGATTTGGACGGCGGGTCCTGCACGCCATAGCTGCCGAACGCGTCCGCGGTCTCCTTGATCTCGGCCTCGCTGAGCAGGACCGGTCCGCCGATCGCCAAGGTGAGGTAATATTGCCGTGCAATGGTCTCGAGCTCGACCGCGAGCCACATCGCCTTGTCGAGCGAGGTCCCAACCGCGATCATGCCGTGATTTGCCAGCAGGCACGCGGTCCGCCCCTCCAACGCCTTCAGCGCATAGTCCGATAATTCCTTCGTGCCGAAGCGGGCATAATCGGCGACGCGCACGTTCATGCCGCCAAAAGCCGCCATCATGTAGTGGCAGGCCGGGATTTCCTTGCGCGCGATCGCCAGCACCGTGGAATAGGTCGCATGGGTGTGCACGATGCCGCCGACCTCGGGCCGCGCTTTCATGATGTCGAGGTGAAAGCGCCATTCGGTCGAGGGCTTCAAGGGTCCCTCCCACGATCCATACTCGCCGTTGATCGGCATCGCGGCAACCATCTCAGGCGTCATGATGTCGTACGGCGTTGCCGACGGCGAGATCAGCATGGTATCGCCGTGCCGGGCCGAGATGTTGCCTGATGTGCCCTGGTTCAATCCGGTGGCATTCATCCAGCGGCACTTGTCGATGATTGCTTTCCGCAACTGCAGTTCGGTGTCATCCATGGTCAGCTCCTGACAGCTCAGCAAAGGTGGTGGAGGGATTCTCCATTGAGATATCGCTGCACCTCCAGCGCCGCCGCCCGTGCCGCGATCCTGACGGTCTTGACGGAGGCACCCGCGATATGCGGGGTCAGCGTGACGTTGGGCAGCTGCAACAATGGCCAATCCGGCGGAACGGGCTCGACTGCGAAGGTCTCGATCGCGGCTCCGCGCAAATGATTGGAGGCGAGCGCATCATACAGCGCCTGGTAGTCCACCAGCGGACCGCGCGCAGTGTTGATGAAGAAGCTGCCTGATTTCATTGCAGCAAACTGCGCCGCGCCGATCATCCCCCGCGTTTCCTCGGTCACGCGCGGATGCAGGCTGACCACGTCGGACTGCGCCAGCAGGCGGTCGAGCCCGACCTGCTCGACACCATCGTGCAGGTCTTCGACCGCGAGCTGAACATAGGGATCGCAAACCAGAATGCGGCAACCGAATGCCTTGAGCAGCCGCACCACGCGCGTGCCGACATGACCGTATCCGATGATGCCGACCGTCATCTCCGACAATTCATCGCCGGTGAGGTCGGCGCGATAGAGGTCGCCGCGCCACTCGCCCCGCCGTAGCGTATCGTGACCGCGCGTGATCAGACGGGTCTGGGAGAGGATGACGCCAATGGTGAATTCCGCGACGGCGCTCGCGTTGCGTCCGGGCGTGTTGACGACCTGGATGCCGCGCGCGCGGGCAGCAGCGACATCGATATTGACGGGCCCGCCGCGGGACACCGCGACCAGCTTGAGGCGTGGCAAGCGGTCCATCATCGCGGCCGACAATGGCGCAAGATGAGTGACCAGGATCGGAGCATCGCCGATGAAGGCGACGATATCATCGGGCTGCCCCATATATTCCTTCAGACCATCCATGCCCGCTTTGGCATAGCCATGCTCCATCGGCTCATCGGGCCATGGCTGTTCGAGCGAGCGGATGGCAAGTGCATCGCCGCAGACATCCCGTAGCGCCTCCTCAAACAGACGCGGCAGCATGAAGCGATCTCCGATGATGGCCACTGACTGCGTCATGCATTCGCCTCCCTTGCGTCAGCCAGGGCGGCCCAGACCGGGGGCATGGCTTCACGAACAGAACGATAGATCGGGAACAGCTTGTCATAGAGCACGCGGCGTCCAGGATCTGGTTCAATCGGCGGCCCGAGCGTCGGCGCGACCCACTGATCAGTGCAAGCCGCCAAGCCTTCATAATGGCCAAGACCGATCGCTCCAATCATGGCGGCGCCCGCAGCTCCTGTTTCCTCGCGCATCACCCGCCGCACCGACGCACCGAGAATATCGGCAAAAATCTGCAACAGGCTCGACGAGCGCGCTGCCCCGCCGGTGACGCGAATCTCGCGAGGGATTTTTCCCATCACGCTGTAGCAATCGCGCGCGGCAAGGCCCAGTCCCTCATAGATCGCGCGGACCAGGCCGGCGAAGGTGGTGCTGGTCGACAG
The DNA here is from genome assembly GCF_045571465.1 of Bradyrhizobium sp. STM 3557. Classification (NCBI taxonomy): domain Bacteria; kingdom Pseudomonadati; phylum Pseudomonadota; class Alphaproteobacteria; order Hyphomicrobiales; family Nitrobacteraceae; genus Bradyrhizobium; species Bradyrhizobium sp. STM 3557. Next base: position 1,748,498 of record NZ_CP120697.1, on the reverse strand, counting down.
TCCCGTGAACTGCGCGCGCGCATTGGCGTTCATGAAGGGACCGCGTTCACCGGCCTGCAGGATATACGGATGATACAGCGCGCTGCCCGGTGTCGCGGCCGCGACGTGCGCGTCGACGCCGGCCAGGAGCGCCTGTCGGTTTGCATCGATCCCCGCCATGGCACAGGCCTGCCGGGCCACCTCGACCGCCCAGTCGATATTGACCGTTCCCGCCATGTTGGACTGGATCTGCGCGTAGAGGTCGGGTCCGGGCAGCGCCATGGTGTAGCCCGAGCAGGCCGGGTTGAGCGCCACCGCGTCGGCACCGACGCTCATCCGCATGTGCATTCCTGTCGAGCCGAGAATGGAGCAGCCGACCTCGCCGCCGACGTCGTAGAGCCCTCCCCCGATCGCCGAACAGACGACATCGACATAGCCGAGCACCACCGGCAAGCCACGCGGCAGACCAGTCGCCGCCGCAGCCGCATCTGTAAGGCGATGATGCGTCCGGGCACCATCCACGATCTCCGGCAGCAGGCGGGCATGATGTGCAATGCCGAGCCGCTCGCCGACTGATGGTGCGTAGCTTCGGCTGCGAAAGTCGCCATACGTGAAGATGGCTTCCGAAGGATCGACGGCACGCACGCCGGTCAGCTTGAAATAGAGCCAATCCTTGCAATGCAGGGCGGTCGCGGCCCGTTCAAGGCGTTCCGGCTGATGCTGCTGCAGCCAGGCGAGCTGGATCGATTGCTGGCAGGCATTCAGGCCGGTGCCGGTGGTCGCATAGTGCGCGGCGTGGTCGGGTCCTGCGACGAAGATCGCCGCCATCTCGGCGGCCCGCGAATCCAGCCAGATCAACCCGTCGCCGATCGGCTCGCCCTCGGCATCGATCAGCCAACAACCATCACCCTGGCCGGTGACGGCCAGACTCGCCACGCGCTCCGCCAGATTCGGGACGATTGCGGCGAGATCGCAAAGCGTCTGTCTGGCATCTTCCCAGGTCCGCAGCATGTCCTGCTCGACGCATCCGCGTCCGAACCGAGTATAGGAATTCGGGCGCGACGCCATCCCGACTTGCGTGCCGTCGAGCGTGAACGCCACCGACTTCAGAACCGAGGTGCCGGCATCGAGGCCGATGATGAGATCGCGTGTCATGCGGCCCGCGCTCCGTGCGCCAGCGCTGCGGTCGTGTCGGGATCAAAGATATGAAGATCCTGCGCCCGCAAGCTATAAGGCACACTCTCTCCGATCGCCGCTCGCACCCGCACATGCGAGACCGCGACCAGCAGCTTGCCCGCCACCGCCAGCGCGATATGACTCTGGTCGCCGAGCCACTGGTTGGAGACGACGCGCGCCGTCTCGGCACTGCCGTTGCCCAGCACGACGCGGTGCGGACGAACGCCGATCACGACCTTGCGCCGATCGCCAATTGCCTGACGCACCTCCGGTGCCAGCTCATTATCGCCGAAACCAAAGCTCGGGCCGTTGTCGAGCGCGAAAATGGTGCGGCCGTCGCTCCGGATCACAGCTGCATCGAACACGTTCATCGGCGGCTCGCCGATGAACGTGGCGACGTAGAGGTTGGCGGGCTTTTCCTTCAGCACATGCTGGGGTGCGAACTGCTGCAGCACGCCGCCTTCCATGACGGCGATGCGATCCGCCAGCGCATTGGCTTCGGTCTGGTCGTGGGTGACGAAGATCGAGGTCATCGCCCGGTCCTTGAGCAGGCGCTTGAGCCGGCCACGCAGCACGGCACGCAGCTGTGGCTCGAGCTGCCCCATCGGCTCGTCCAGCACATAAAGCGCGGCATCACGCACCAGGGCCCGAGCCAATGACGCCCGCTGCTGCTGGCCGCCGGAGATCGCATTGGGGTAGCGGTCGAGGATCGGCTCGATTTCCACCAGCGCGGCCACCTCCTGCACGCGCCGCGACACTTCGCTCGCGGACAGCCGGCCCCGCTTCAGTGCGAAGGCGATGTTCTCTCGCACCGTCAACGGCGGATAGAGCGAGTAGCCTTCGAATGCCATGGCGACGTTGCGCGCGGCCGGCGCCAAACGCTCGATCCTCCTATTCCCCAGCGAGATCTCACCCGCGCTGACCGCCTCGAATCCGGCGACCATGCGCAGCGTCGAGGTCTTGCCACATCCGGACGAGCCGAGCAGCGCGACGATCTCGCCGCGCTCGACGTCCATGCTGAGCGCCTTGACCGCCTGGACGGCTGACCGGCCCCGCGGGTGATAGACCTTGTCAACGGTGCGAAGTGATAGCGATGCGCTCATGAGCCACCTCCCCGTTCTCGGCTGGAATGAAGCGCCGTCCGCTCTCGCGCTCGAACAACAGCAAGGCGTCGAGATCGAGCGCGACATGCGCCGGTCCGGTCCGCCGCGGCTCGTCGCGGTCTCCAGCCTCGGACGCCAGCAGCTCCTCGCCGCCTTGCATGGTGAGCAGTAGCACCGATTTCTCGTTTAGCGGCGTCACCGCCACCAGCTCCACCGCAACCGTGCCGGGCGCCGGTGCGTCGACGAGGCGCAGTGCTTCCGGCCGTAGCCCGAGCAGATAGCGGCCGCCGGCCGCAGCCGAATAGCCTGCGGGCAACCTGATCCGCGAACCGCCCAGGCGGATTTCCGGCGCGCCGTCGACCAACTGCGGCGCGACCTCGATCAGGTTGAGCGTCGGATCGCCGAACAGCCGCGCCACGCCGACATTGGCCGGCTGGGCATAGATCCGCGCCGGCGTATCGCATTGTGCGATCTGACCATCCAGCAGCACGGCGACGCGGTCACCGAGCGCCATGGCCTCCTTGAAGTCCTGCGTCACGTACAGCACGGTCGAGCCGACGCGCTTCAGCAGCGCAGGCAGCTCCAACCGCATTTCGTACCTGAGCTTGGCATCGACATTGCGCAGGGGATCGTCGAGCAGCAGAATATCCGGATCTGCGACCAACGCCCGCGCCAGCGCGGTGCGCTGCTTCTGGCCGTTGGACAATTCACGCGGCGAATGGCCGAGTACGTGGCCGATCTTGAGAAGCTGCGCAACTGCCTGGACCTTGCGCGCGATCTCGCCTGCGTTCGTCTTCCGCGCGGTCAATGCGCTTGCGATGTTGTCGCGTGCCGTCATGTGCGGAAACAGCGCAAAATTCTGGAAGGCCATCCCGATGCCGCGCTTGTCCGGCGGGCTGCCCGAGACGTCTTGGCTGCGGAGGCGAATGGTCCCGGCGTCCGGCGGATAGATACCCGCGATCAGGCGCAACAGCACGGTCTTGCCGGTCCCGGAGGGTCCGAACAGGGTGACGATCTCGCCCTTGTCGACACTCAAGGACAGCCCCTTCAGGACCGCGTCGGTCTTGAAGGTCTTGTGCAGATTTTTGATCTCGATCTGTGCCATATCATTCTACGCCAAGTCAGCCTACGCCAAGTCAGCCCTTGACGGCTCCCAGCGACAGGCCCTCGACCAGCCAGCGCTGCGCATAGAGCGCGAGCAGCAATGTCGGCGTCACCGAAAGCACGATCGCCGCTGCCACCTGACCATACTGAATGCCGGAGGCAGTCACGAACGCCAGCGCCCCGACGGTCACCGGCTGCTTGTCTGCGGAGGCCAGCACGAGCGCGAACACGAAGTTGTTCCAGCAGAAGATGAAGGACAAGAGCCCCGCCGCCGCAATGCCAGGCCCGGCCAGCGGCACGGCGATCTTGAAGAAGGTCCGCAGCCAGGAGTGGCCGGCGATGCGGTAGGCATTCTCGATATCAGGGGAGATATCCTCGAAATAGCCGCGCACGATCCAGAGGATCAACGGCAGCGCGATCAGTTGATAGACCCAGATCAGGCCCGCATAGGTGTCAACGAGACCGAGGTCCTGAAAGTAGAGAGATAGCGGCAGCAGCACCAAGAGCGGCGGCGCGAAGCGAAACGAGAGTAGCGTGAATGCGATGTCCTCGCTGAGCCAGAACTTGAACCGGGCAAAAGCATAGGCCGCCGGCACGCCCAGGATCAGCGCCAGCAGCACGGCAGAGGTCGACAGCAGCACGCTGTTGCCGAGATTGCGCATGAAGGCGATGTCGAGCGAGCCGGCGCTGGTCAGCAGATGGCCGCTGATCAGCGCCTTGTAGTTGTCCAGTGTGGGGACAAAGGTGAGACTGGGTGGAATGCGCAGGATCTGCTCATTGGTCTGGAACGACATCAGCAGGATCCAGACGATCGGGAACAGGAAGAAGGTCACGATCAGCGCCAACAAAACCGCGCGAAGGACGCGTTCAATGATCGAGCTACGGTCCATCTCGTCTGCTCCTCATGCCGAGGCGTGGCTGCGTTCTCGTAGGCGCAGCCAGTTCTTGATGAAAAAGTGCGACAGGACGTAGGTGATCAGCCACAGCACCACCAGCAGCGCGGCCGACTTGCCGACATTGGTGTACTGATAGAACTCGAGATAGGCGCGGACCTGGAACACCAGCAGCGTATTGCCGGGACCGCCCTGCGTCATGGCGTAGATAATGTCGAACTGCTGAATGGCGTCGAGCAGCCGGAACAGGCTCGCGGTGATGATATAGGGCGACAGCATCGGCAGCGTGATCCTGAAAAACACGAACAGCCGGGGAACGCCGTCCAGGGCGGCCGCTTCGAACGGCTGCTGCGGGAGCGAGCGCAAGCCGGCGAGCAGCAGCACCATCATGAACGGGGTGTAGACCCAGACATCGACGAGGACGACGGTGAACAGGGCCGTGGACGGGCTGGAGGCCCATCTGAAATCGGACACACCGGCGAGACTGACGAGATAGGACAGGACGCCGAAATTCGGGTTCGTCATCAGCTTCCACATCAGCGAGGCGATCGCCGGCGCGGTCATCAGCGGCAGCAGCAGCAGGACGGAGATCAAGTTGTTGAGCCGGGTCTGCCGCTGCAGCAGCAGCGCAATGATCAATCCGAACACCAGCTCCACGCCGACCGTAATGGCGGTATAGCGCAAGGATATGCTGACCGTGTTCCAGAACTCGGAATCATACAGCAGATTGGTGTAGTTGCCGAACCAGATGAAGCCCTTCAAGGCCGGCAAATTCAACCGAAACCGCAACGCCGAATAATAGAGCGCGGTGACGAACGGAATCAGAATACCGATGCAAACCAGCAGCGCCGGAAGGCTGAGCAGGTAAGGCAGCCACTCGACGGGACGGCGATCGACGACGCGAATGGGCTCGTCAATGGGCTGGGACGTCATGAAGAAGTCTCCAATGCCCGACCCCGAGGGGCCGGGCGGAGCAACATTGGGTGGAAACAACGCAGGAGATTAGCCGAGGCCCGCTTCCCGCAACTGCTTGTCGATGCTCGCGGCCAGCTGATCGAGCCCTTCGCTGACCGGCACCTCCTTGGCGACCATCTTCTGCAGCGTTTCCGCCCACTGGGTGGTGACGTCGAAGAACAGCGGCTGCGCGGTGAAGTAGATCTTCGCGCCCGGTGCCGAGACGTCATGCTGCTCGAGGTAGCCGGGATAGGACTTGGCGATGCGGTCGCGGAACTCCTGATCCTTCCAGACCGAGGCCCGGACCGGGTTGACGAGGTCCATCTTGCGCGCACCGAACAGGTCGTGCTCGACCGACGTCGCCCATTGCATGAACTTCCAGGCGGCATCCTTCTTTTTGGAGAAGCTGGACATCGCCAGCGACCAGATCCAGACATTTGGCGTCGGGGCTTTTGCAGCGGGGTTGGCCGCGAACGGCGCGTAGCCCAGATTGCCCCTCTCCTTGTTGTCACCGCCATTCTCGAAATAGCCGAGAATATCGGCGTCGAAGATCATCGCCGAGGCACCGGCGCCGAGATCGGTGCCGACCTGATACCAGGTGTAGGTGGACCAGTTCTTGGGGCCGGACTCCCGGATCATATCCACCCACTGCTGGTGGAACGCCTTCGAGCCCGCGGTATTCATCGCCGCCTTGAGCTTGCCGCCGTTGACCGTGAAATCCTTCTCGCCGAAATTGGCATATCCCGAAAGGAAGCCCGGATGGATCGTTGCCCAGGAGCGCGATCCGCGGACGCCGACGCCATAGGGCCCGCCGAGATCCTTGGTCAGCTTTGCCGCCGTCTCCTTCAACTCGCCGAGGTTCTTCGGCACGCTGACCTTGGCCTTGTCGAACATCGTCCGATTATACGTCAGATTGTTGAGCTCATAGCCCCACGGAATGCACCATTGCTTGGCATCCGCCGAGCCGAGCTCGCCGCCGGGCACGCCGTTCCAGGCGGTCGACGCGCGCAAGCCAGGAAGCACGTCGTCCCAGGCGAAATTCGGGTTCGTCTTCTTCGGATCCTTGATGTACTCGTTGAGGTCGACCACCCATCCGGCCGGACCATAAGTCCAGGTCATGTAGGCACCGGTCATGAAGGCGTCGTACTGATCGGATTTCGACGACAGCGCCGCGGTCACCTTGTCGAAATAGACATCTTCAGGGAAGACATCGTAGCTGACCTCGATGCCGGTCAGCTTCTTGAAGTTCTCGAGATCGGCGATCATCGCGTCGGCATAGGGATGCTTGTTGAGCAGCAGCTTGATGGCTGTGCCCTTCTGCGCCTGCCAGTCATAGTCGGCGGCCATCGCCTCGACCAACGACGACCCGAGCAGCAGATTGGCGGTGGCCGCGGTGACGCCGAGTTGGGCGGCGCCGCGCATAAGGTCTCGACGGCTGACACGGCCAGCCGCATAGGCGTCGAACAGAGCCTTAATTCTGTCTGTCATGTTTCACTCCCCTTGCTTTTTTCTGCATTTGGACGCGACGGCCTTTGCCGTTCTTTTTGTCGGGAACAACCGCGCTCCGCTCATCCACGAGACGGCGCGCGGTGAGTTCATCAGTGATCAGCCCTTTCAGAAGTCCGCTGGCCAATGCTGCGCGGATGCCAGCAACCTTGCTCGGCCCGCCTGCGATCGCCACGATGTAGCGGCCGCGCAGATCTTGTGGCGACAGCGAGATCGATCGGCCGGACAATTCGGTTTCGACGATGTTGCCGCCGGCGTCGAAGAAGTGCCCGAGCATCTCGCCGGCGACACCGGCACGCTCGAGCTCGGCGACCTCGTCGGGACGGATCATCCCGGTCTGCACCAGCGATCCGCTCGGACGGGCCTCGCCGATGCCGACCAGCATCAGGTCGGCCTGCCGCGCGAGATCGAATACCGCGGAGACGCCGAGCTGCGCGAGCAGCACGGCGCGGTCCGCCGCGCTATTGGCATAGAGCGGCACCGGCATCAGGTACGCTTCGCTGTCGGTGCGCTCGGCAATGAGATGGATGACGTCGAACGGGCTCGCCGAGAATTTTCGCGTCAGGCCGCCGAGCAGCGAGACGAACTTCACCTCAGACGTCGGCATCGTGGGCAAATGCCTCACCACAGCGGCCAGCGTGCGCCCATGACCGATCCCGACGATCTGGCCTGGGGTGCGCTGCAGAACCGCGTGCAGATAGTTCGCTCCGGAGAATGCCAGGGCTTTGAGCGGCAGGCCGGGCTCGCCAAGATCGGGCGCGACCTGAACCATGTCGAGCTGAAAGCGCTCTTTAAGAACTTCCTCGAACTTGACGCAGTCCGCGACGGCACCATCGACGAAAATGCGAATGAGACCCTCGCGCCCGGCGCGCGCGATCAGCCGGTGAGCCTTGATGGCAGGAATGTTCAGGCGCGACGCAATCTCACCCTGGGTGAGCCCGCCGGCGTAATGCAGCCAGGCCGCACGTGATGCGAGACTCGCATCATCGTCAAACGGCGAAACAGGCCGGTCGCTGGCGCTCACATCTCCACCCTGTAAATTTTTTCATTACAGGTAAAATTTCACAGAGCCTTCAGACTGTCAATCGCTATGCGGCCATATTGCGATGCGAAAATCACCACGCCCCCGCGCCCATGCATGCACGCGGCGGCTTCGCATGCTGCGAATGGAGAACTCGCCGAACAGCTCAGCTGATCAAAAGCTCTATTGCCGGTCGTCGACGAACGTCACCGGCGTGCCCTTGGACACCCGTGCCGCGACACGTTCGGCATCCCAGTTCGTGAGACGGACGCAGCCATGCGATTGCGATTTGGACACCTTTCCGGGCGACGGCGTGCCGTGAATGCCGTAGCCCTCACCTGACAGGTTGATCCAAACGATGCCGACCGGATTGTTCGGGCCCGGCTTGATGGTGAATGGTCTGCGGGAATGAACGTCCTTGAAATGGTAGGCCGGGTTGTAGCGATAGGTCGGGTTACGGTCGATCTCCGTCACCTTCAAGGTCCCGGACGGCGATGGCTTCTCCTCGCTGCCGACGGTCGCCGGGTAGAATCCGATCAGCGCATTTGAATTGTCAAAAAGCTTCACGGCTTGCCGGTTCTTGTCGACCTCCACCTTGGCCGCCTTCTGCGGATTTTGGTCGGCGCCGGTGTCGATCACCACGATGGTTTCTCCGGCGCGGTCGAAATGGCGGCCGGAATTCAACGCCGCCAGCAACTGTTCGCTCATGTGAAACTTCTCGGCCAGAGCTTCGCGCGCACTGGTGTAAGACAGTCTCGGAAGGTCTTTCATCTCCTCCATCTTGGTCGGAAGCTTGTGAAGGAACGGCCCCGCAACGTCCTTATCCGTGATCGTGTAGTCCGCGAGCACCGGACGATCGTCCGTCGTGAGCTTCTTCCAGACCTCGATGTTCACGTCGTCCGCGATCGGCAATTGCTGCGCCTCCTCAAAGGCTCGCAGTGCCTTCTTCGCGTTCTCGCCGAACTTGCCGTCGATCTCGCCGGGCGAGAAGTGGGCCCTGTCGAGCAGGACTTGCAACCTGATCCCCGCCGGCGTCGGCTGCTCGTTCGACAGCGCCTTCTTCGATGGCTCGGCGGAGTTGATCGCTGTCGCATCGAGTCTTGTACCGAGCGCGGGGCTTGTCATGGATGCCAGCACGAGGCCGATGAAGATGCATCTTTGGGAATGAGGCCTCATACCGGCAGGTCCACGTGTCCGAGCCCATCAACCTCGCGCGCGAATGATCACTTCTGGCCCGACGGCGCCTGAGCGTTCGCTTTGTTCGCGTCAGCCTTGTTCGCCTCATGGTGGCCAATGACACAGCCCGCCGCAGCGCCGAGCTTGCCGTGTCCCGCCATATGGCCGGCGACCCCGCCGACGACGGCTCCCTTGATGCAGCCCTTGGCATCCGCGCCGGGCGCATAGGCGAGTGAGATCGCGGCTGCGCATGCCGCCGCCAGAATCCATCTCATGTGCTTTCTCCGTTCGTGAAGGATTTGGAAGGCAACGCGGTCCCGACACAATCCGTTCCGACAGCTTCGTTTGTTGCGCCTGCCGCCATCGCAGATCATCGAAGCCCGGCGGCATCCGGCGCCGGCGGCCCGGGTCTCATTGGCACGAAGCCCGCGGCGACCGCCGCATCGCGCATCGTCGTCAGCGCCGGCGGGCGACCCAGAAGCCGAACAAAAACGCCAGAAAGAGCGAGCGCAGCGGCGCTTCCAGCGTCATTTTCCGCAACTGCTCGGACACACGCGCTGCGGCTGAGTCCGCATTCATTGTCCTTGCTGAGCCGGGCATCCTTCCCGAAGAGCTTCCAAAGCTATCCCCGCTGTCGGCCAGTCCCGAGGCCTCCGTCATTGCAGACGCTTCCTTCATATCCATCCCGTCCTCCCACGCTTCACGCCAGAGCAATCCGCCTCCTGACGTATCGCTCCCGGCTCTTGCCGCCCTGCTCAGTGGCGCCGGCCGAGAATGATCCCGACCAAGAAGGCGATGGCCAACGAATGTAACGGTGCGGCGCGAGCCCATTGAGCCAACCGGTCCAGCGACGCGCCCGGTTGCCGGGCGTCCTCGATGGCGTCGGCTACGGTTCTGGTCGTGGCCTGGACACTGGCTGCAACGGTTTGAACGGCCTCCTTGGCCTGCTCGAGCTTGCCCGGTCCGTCCACTTGTTCGTCTGCACCGCTCATCTCTGATCCCTCCAGTGATTTTGAAACCAATTGACATTGGAAGCTAAGGTTCCAGCCCCGGCGGGAACGCATCCCATGACCTTGGCGTTATGCGTTCGTCGATCCTCCGTTCCTGATCGTTTGCGTTCCGGGAAGCACTTGATGCGGCATCCTTTGCGCGCGCGCCCGACCGCGTCGAAGACGATCGCCATGCGTTTCGAGCGGGATCATGTTCTGCCGTTTGCCGGCTTCAGCCGACGTCTCGGGTCTATGCCGATACTGCTCCTCGTCTCGGCTATGTCAGTCATCGGGCCGCCCACCCGCGCATCCGACGCCGGTGACGCTTCGACGCTGCAGCAGCAGCCCTCGGCCGAAAGCCGCGAACAAAAAGACGAACCGTCTCAGACAAAGAATGATGCCGGGCCGGAGCTGAGCATCCCGTCGGCCGCCCCGAACCTGTGCGACACGCTCGCTATGACGGCGATGACGAACGATCTGCCCATCGACTTCTTCACCCGCCTCATTTGGCAGGAAAGCCGCTTCAAGCCGGACGCGGTCAGTCCGAAGGGCGCACAGGGTATTGCTCAATTCATGCCGGCAACCGCCAGATTGAGCGGTCTCGAAGACCCGTTCAATCCAATCGAAGCGATCGCAAAGTCCGGTCAGCTATTGCAAGGCCTGCGCCGCCAATTCGGAAATCTCGGCCTTGCGGCTGCCGCGTACAACGCCGGACCGGGACGTGTGCGCGACTGGCTTGGCGGCATCCGGACGCTCCCGCAGGAGACGCGAACGTATGTATGGTTGGTCACTGGCCGCTCTCCGGAAGAATGGGCCGCAGAAAAGACCGACCCGGTCGGGATGTCCGCGGCCGAGCTCGTGCCATGCAATCTATCAGCCACCGCTTCGATTGCACCTCATCCGAATACGCCGAAATCCGAAATCGTCAAACCATGGGGAGTGGAGGTGGTCGGCGGACCAACCCCGGCGAAGGCCCTTGCCAGTTACCGTGAATGGCAGCCGAAGTACGCGGCAATCGTCGCGGACCGCGAGCCGCACATTGTTATACGCGGAATCATAGGCCAGATGGGCGCCGCGCGAGTCCGCGTCGGTGAGGACACGCAGGACGGAGCCAAGAGACTATGCGCCGCGCTGAAAGCCGCCGGCGCATATTGTGACGTGATGCGCAATTAACCGCGCCGTCGAACTCGGCTGCCTCCGGCGCCCTTGCCTCCAACCGGCCGCGTACAGCGCTGCGAGAACCGCGACTTCCGTAGATGCCCGGCCTCGCCGCAAACCGCCGCCCCTAGCGGCTGCCGCTCGCGCCAGACCTTCTGCCTTTGGCGCCCTTCGCGTTTCCGATCGGCTGGTTCGGCGGCGCTATGACCACCGGGTGAGAAGGCGCGTGAAGCCGATTTGTGCTGACATCGTCTCTCAGTGCGTTCGTATCCAAACGATCGCCGCGGTCAACGGAATCGCGGGGGTCCGCCGCGGCAGCAGAGGCTGCTGCCATACCAACAGCGGCAATCACCAGCACGAGTGCACCTCTCATCATCGTCGATCGCTCTCAAAACGCAAAGTCGAGCCTTGGACCGACCCGAAGGTCTCTATACCGCCGCACAGCGACATTTGACGTCCGTGCCTCATACAATACGGTCGTCGTGAGCGACAGATTGCTCGTGAAGCCGTATCTTAGCCCGATATCCGCGGAATAGAGCTGATCTTGGCGCCCTCTATTCAAGCCATCGGTGAACCAATAAGCTTCGAACAATGGTGTGCTGACGATCGACCACTTGGGGTCCAGCTTGACTTCGATACCAAGAACGGCGTCGAAGCGCCAACGGCGCGCTTCGGCAAGGTCGGAAAACCTGTATGTCAGCAGCGCAAGCGGCGATAGCGTAACATTGTTGATGCGGAAGTCACGAGCTACCGATCCCATCACATCGTTTGAAATGAAGGCGAGGTCACGATAAACGCCGTCGAAATCATAGCGGTTTTCATAGATGACCGAGACGCGCCAGCCGTCCCAGTTTTCTGTCAGGCGTCCCCCCAGGCGCGCGATGGCTACGTTGCTGTCTTTCTCCGTCGCGAAGGCCTCATATTGCGAACGTGCATAGAGCCGGTAGGATAGATCATTTGTCAGATAGCCGTCCAGCCTGACGCTCAGGTCTGGCTCATAATAGAGGTCCGCTCGGCGGTCGTCGCGGCTGAACAGGGCGTTGTCCGTAAAAGTCGGCGAGATCGAGCCAACCACACTCCAGGCCGGCGTGGAGACACTGCTGTTCGCCATATCGACGAGATTGAGCTCAGCTCCGCAGGCGCCGCTCGCGCCGGCCAAACCGAGCATCGGCAACAGTGCAATCGAGCTTCGCATGGCTCGCCCTCAACGATGCTCATGCTGCAAGCATCGAGAATCATCTCACGCTGAACGCGTGTCTCTTCATACTACTTAATCTTCGGTTGAGTCGCAAGAAGCGCCGCCTCCACGAGACCGCGCTCGCTTGGCCAAGGGGAAATGGAACAGCATGCGGATTTCGACGCGGTCGGATCGGCAGGCTCCCGTAACAGCATAGCGCTGCCGATCTGGCCTAGTAATCCACTGCGTCTCGTATGATCGGGCAGGTCATGCAATGGCCGCCGCCCCGGCCACGCCCCAGCTCCGCTCCAACGATCGTGATCACCTCGATGCCTTGCTTGCGCAGCAAGGTGTTGGTGTAGGTGTTGCGGTCGTAGGCGAACACGACGCCCGGGGATGCGCAAACAAGATTGGCCCCGCTGTCCCATTGCGTTCGTTCTCGCATGTAGGCGTTGCCGCCGGTCTCGACGACACGCAGCTTCTTCAGGCCAAGGGCTTCGGCCACCACGTCAACGAACGGTTTTTCGTCCTTGCGCAATTCGATTCCGGCCGAATTATCGGCCGGTCGATAGGAAAAAGCCGTAATATTGTTGACGATGTCGGGGTAAAGCAGCACGCAGTCGCGGTCGGCGAAGGTGAATACGGTGTCGAGATGCATCGCGGCGCGCAGCTTCGGCATGGCCGCTATGATCACGCGCTCGGCAGCTTTCTTCTTGAACAGGGCCGCGGCGACCTGACTGATCGCTTGCCGCGATGTACGCTCGCTCAGTCCGATCAGGACGTTGCCCTTCCCGATCGGCATCACGTCACCACCTTCGAAGGTGGCAAGGCCGTGATCCCTGGTCGGATCGCCCCACCACACGTTGACCTTGCCGGCAAAATCAGGATGGTACCGGTAAATCGCGGCCGCGAGAATCGGCTCTTCGTGGCGCGCCGGCCAGTACAACGAATTGATCGTGACGCCGCCATAGATCCAGCACGTCGTGTCCCGCGTGTAGAGCGTGTTCGGAAGTGGCGGCAGCAGATATTCCGTCATGCCGGCGGCCTCTCGAATAAGCCTGAGTGTCTCGCCGCCGTGAGCATCGGGAAAGTCGTGGGTCGACACGCCACCGATCAATGTTTCCGCCAGATCGCGTGGCTTGAGACTTTCGAGATAGCCGCGAAGCTCGTCGATGAGGCCCAACCCCACCTGGTCCGGTACGATCTGGTTGTCGAGGATCCACTTCCTCGCCTCCGGAATGGCCACGGTCTCGGTGAGCAAATTGTGCATCTCGACGACGTCTATCCCTCGATCCCGCATCTTCTGCACGAAGTCGAAATGATCGCGCTTTGCGTTGTCCACCCACAACACGTCATCGAAAAGCAGAGTGTCGCAGTTGGTTGGCGTGAGCCGCTGGTGGGCGCGGCCGGGTGAACAGACCATCACCTTTCGGAGTTGACCGACCTCGGAATGAACCCCGAAGGTCTGGGTAGATTCCGTCGCATGCGTCGTCATTGCGATGTCCTTCGAATATCTAGATCGTGATGTAGCCGGTCGCCAATCCATGAATGCCGACCGCCGCACCGAGAATGGCTGCGAGAAACACTCCCCACTCGATCGGCGTAAAAAGGCCCGCCTTCCGCTCCAGTCGCGCCCAGAAATACAGCGCCGTGCCTGGTCCATAGATGATGCAGGACAGCAGCAGGAACTTCATTCCGGCCGCATAGATGAGGAACAGTGTGTAGATTACCGCGATGCCAGCGAAGATCAGATCACGGGTCCGTTCTTTCGGCCGCGTTTCATAGGTCTCACCGGTCCTGTTCATCAGAACGCCGTAGGCAGCGACCAGGAAGAATGGCACCAAGGACATCACGCTCGTCAAGTTTAGCATCAGTGAGAATGCATCGTTCGACCAGTAGGTGCTTACGACGAACAGCTGAACGACGATATTGGTCAGCCACAGCGCGGCCGCCGGCACCTTCTTGGCGTTTTCCGTCGCGAAGATCTTCGGCATGTCCTTGGTTCTCGCCGCGGCGGAGAGCACCTCGGCGCAAATCAGGGACCAGGCCAGATACGCACCGAGCACCGAAACGAGGAGGCCGATGCTGACGAACACGGCGCCCCAATGACCGACAACTGCTTCGAGTGTCGAAGCCATGGATGGCTGGCGCATGTTCGCGATATCGGCCCGCTGCAGGACAGCGTATGGCAGCATGGTGACGAGCACCAACAGTGTTGTGACGCCGAGAAAGCCAAGCACCGTCGCCGTACCCACATGCGACCGTTCCTGGGCGTAGCGCGAGTAGACGCTCGCACCCTCGATTCCGAGGAATACGAAGACCGTCACCAGCATCGTCGCCTGCACCTGCTGGAACAGGCTCTTGTCCGGCATGCCGGTGCCGCCCCAGAAATTTTCCTGAAACAGAGCCGGCTTGAAAGAAAACAGCAGGATGACGATGAACACGAGGATTGGAACGATCTTTGCGATCGTTACAACCGTGTTGATGAACGCAGCCTGTTGGATGCCCTTCAAGATCATGAAATGGAAAAGCCAGATTCCGATCGAGGCGACAACGATCGCTGCGACCGTGTTGCCATCACCAAACACCGGAAAGAACGCACCCAGCGTCGATTTGATCAGGACCCAATAGGACACGTTGCCGACGCAACTTCCGATCCAGTATCCGAGCGCGGAAAGAAACCCTGGATAGTCTCCGAAGCCCGCCTTCGCGTAGGCATAGACGCCGGCATCAATATCCGGCCGGCGCTCCGCGAGAAACTGGAACACCCGAGCCAAGGTGTACATGCCGCCCGCCGCGATGCACCACGCGATCATGGCCCCGAAAGGACCTGTCGCGATACCGAATGTTCGCGGCAAAGAGAAGATGCCCGAGCCGACCATGGAGCCGACCACCATCGCAGTCAGCGCGAATAGCGAGAGCTTCTGGGTCGATGGCGTCGCACTCATCTGACGATCTCAAGACACGAGAGATATATCGGCCGGTCAGTTCGTCCGTGGTCTGCACCATGCGCCTCGCGAGCACCTCCGGATATCGGGTAATCACCTCATCAAAGCGGGGGATTTTCCCTGCTGGGTCTCCGTTTCTCTTCGGAACGATCAGCGGCGGCGACGCACATAAGCTTCTGACGCACGATCCGGTGCTTGCGGCCGCCGAAGCTTCCAGCACCGGATTGGCTCACCCCTGCTCAGTCTTGCGTTACCCGCGGGGATCGGCGAAAGCGACGTGCTAATGTCCTCCCGCCGCCCTCTACAGAGAATCCCTGATTAGCCCACCAGAGAACTGCATCTAGGATCTCCGCTTCAGGGCCGGCCGACACCCGCTATTAGCTCGCGGTCGCGCTCGCTACCGGGAAGGCCACTCCCCCCATGGCTCCGCCGCCGAACGAGGGCGATCAGAAGCTGTCGCGCAACGCGCTCATCGCGCTCGTGATCGGATCGATGGTCGGATCCGGCATCTTCGCATTGCCTGCTGCGTTTGGACGTGCCACCGGTGCGCTTGGAGCGGCGATCGCCTGGACAATTGCGGGCGGCGGCATGCTCATGCTCGCTCTTGTTTTTCAGACGCTGGCCAGTCGCAAGCCTGATCTCGATGCCGGCATCTACGCCTACGCAAAGGCCGGATTTGGGGAGTATATAGGCTTCGCGTCGGCAGCGGGCTATTGGATCGGATGCTGCCTCGCCGACGTCGCCTGCCTCATCTTGATCAAGGCTACGATCGGCAAGTTCTTTCCCATCTTTGGGGACGGAACGACCCCGATAGCAATCGTGTCGGCATCGCTGTTGCTGTGGGGCGTCCACTTCCTGGTGTTGCGAGGCATCAAGGGAGCGGCCGCTCTCAACACGGTTGCAACCGTCACCAAGATCATCCCGATCCTGGTGTTCATTGTCGTGGCCATCTTCGCGATGGATCCTCAGCTTTTCTCGCAGAATTTCTGGGGAACGGAGCAGAACGGTGCGCGCGCCATCGCGACGCAGGTCCGCAGCACGATGCTGCTCACCGTGTTTGTTTTCGTCGGCATCGAGGGGGCAAGCGTCTATTCCCGTTACGCCAGGGATCGGTTGCATGTCGGAGTCGCCACGGTCGCGGGCTTCCTGGCCGTTCTCTCGCTGCTCGTTCTCGTGACGCTCCTGTCCTACGGCATCATGCCACGACAAGATCTCGCGGGCCTGCCCACGCCGTCGATGGCCGGCGTGATGGAGGCCATGGTTGGACGCTGGGGTGCCGTCTTCATCAGCCTTGCCCTGTTGATCTCGGTTCTCGGAAATTACCTCTCATGGTCGCTTCTGGCGGCCGAAGTCGTGCATTCTGCGGCCGCCAACCACACGATGCCCTCCATCCTTGCCAGGGTAAATGTGCATCAGGTTCCTGCGGCAGCGCTTTGGCTTACCAACTGCGTCATCCAGGCATTTCTTCTCATCAGCTGGTTTGCCGAATATGCGTTCACGCTCGCCTTGAAGATGACGAGCACAATGACGCTGATCCCCTATTTCTTTGTTGCGGCTTACGGCTTGAGGCTCGCGCATCTCGGCGAGACCTATCAGCCCGGGGACCGCACTCGCATCGTCGACTGGGTCCGCTCGGCACTGGCAACGATCTACGCTGCAGGCATGATCTATGCGGGCGGCCCCAAGTTTCTGTTGTTATCGGCGATACTCTACACGCCCGGGACATTGCTATACTTTATCGCGCGGCGCGAGCGCAGCGAGACGGTGTTCAAGACGATGGAAGCCGCCCTGTTCACTGCGCTCGCAATCGCCGCATGCACCGGCATCTATGCGCTGGCGGTCGGCGCAATCTCGATTTGATGCCTGCTTCACTCGGGATGTGAGTGAGATCTGCTTCCCCGCCGAATCCGCAGTCGTCTTCTGAGACGACTGCGATGGCAGCATCGCTTGATTTCTCGAAATCGTCCATCGCGAACTCCCCCTCGCACCTTAGTTGCTCGGGAGTCGAGAGGTTCGACAATGGACGACTCCGGAATGTCTGATATTTCCGTTTCCCCGTTAGCGCGCCGAATCTGTCGGCTGGCCTGCTGCCCTCAAGTACAAGCTACTTGGCGATGCAGGTGTCGATAGTCTTGATTGTGCAAACGTCGAGGCCCGTATAGGTCGGATCTTTAGGCGGCGCCTTGCCTTCCTTGACGTCCTTCAAAGCGAACATGGTCTTGTAGCCCATCTCGAACGGACGCTGTCCAACCTGCCCGAGCGACAGCCCTTCCTTCATCTGCTCGATCTGCACCGGCAGCGTGTCGGCGACCACCAAGGCGAGCTCTTTCTTGGCGATCTTGTCCTTGAAAGGCGCGACCGCGGCACGATTGGCGTCCGGCAGGAATTGCGGGAAACCGCCGGTCGGCGTGAACGCGTCCAAGTTCGGGTTCTTGGCCATGGTGTCCTGGAATTGCTGCACCGCCAGCGGGAAGTCGTCATTGGTGTAGAGCGGGCAGCCGTCGATCTCCTTCCAGCCGTTCTGGCCGGTCAGCCGCTCTCCGGGCGATTGGGCGGATTCCTTGCCGGCGAGCGTGTCGCGGATGCCTTTCATGCGCTCGTTGTGGTTGGCCGCGGCTGCGCCGCCGGACTGGATGCAGATCGTGCCGCCCTTCGGCTTGATGGTCTGCACGATCTTGGCGATGTTGACGCCGATCTCGTAGTTATGGGTGCCAATATAGGCGAGGCGCAGGTCCTTGTTTTCGGGCAGCAGGTCGGAGTCCCAGGTCAGCACGGGAATGCCAGCCGCCTTGGCAGCCTGCAGCGCAACCGCCATCGCAGCCGCGTTGGACGGTGATACGGCAATGCCGTCCACCTTCTTTGCGACGAGGTCCTGCACGATCTGCACCTGCTCCTCGCCGCCGCCATGCTCGCCGGGGCCGATATACATGCATTGGAAGGCGCCCTTGGACTCGGCTTCCGCCTTCTTGCAGCCGTCGCGCGCCTGGTCGAAGAACGGGTTGTTCATGTTCTTGGGAACGAGCGCGAAGGTGAGTTTCTGCTGCGCGCAGGCCTGTCCTCCCATCAGCGCGGAAAACGCGACGGCAGCCATCAATAGATGTTTATGCACGTGTCTCCTCCCTGTTGTTGATTCCAGTTTTCCGAACCTTTCTCGTCGCCTCCTAAACGCGCCTCCAGACAATCCACTCGCGGATCGTGGCCACAAGCGATGTTCCGCTCGTCTGCATGCCGAGCAGCACGGCAATGACGATGAACATGCCGACGAAGGCGCCCTGCCAGTTCGAGTCGATGCCGGCCATGAGGAGCGCGTTACGGATCACCTCGAGAAAGGCCGAGCCGATCACGGCACCGAATGCGGTTCCGTAGCCGCCCATCAGGTTGGCACCGCCAATCACGGTGCCGGCGATCACGCGAAGTTCGTAGCCGGTCCCCATCGCGTTGATAGCCGAGCCGCTGTAGCCAAGGAGCAGTAGCGAGGCGATCGAGGCCGTGAACGACGAAAACACATAGGCCTGGAACTTGATCCAATCGACCGACACGCCGGTCAGGCGCGCAGCGTTCTCGTTGGAGCCGATCGCATAGAGATGACGCGCCCAGGCCGTGAAGATGAAGATGGCACCGAGAATGAGGGCAAGTATCACCATCACCCAAAAATGGGACGAGAACTCCGGCATCCAGCGCGGCGCCCAGCCGGCTGGCGCATGCAGGGGCCATTTCGCCTGACCGATGGCCCTGACGATCGGCGCGTCCGGGCCAAACTGGTACAGCATCTGGTTGCCGGACAGCACGACCGCGAGCGAGCGCGCGATCGACAGCATGCCCAGCGTCACGACGAAGGACGGCATGCCGATATAGGCAACGAAGAAGCCGTTGAAGGCTCCGCATGCCAGTCCCGCCAACAGCCCGGCTGCAAAGGCGACGTACCATGAATGGTGCCAGGTCAGCATCAAGCCGGTGACAATGGCAACGAGCCCCATCACCGAGCCGACGGACAGATCGATCCCCCCCGTGATGATGACCACGGTCATGCCGAGGCTCATGATCGCAAGCGGAGCGAAGTTGCGCGTGATGTTCGTGACGTTGTCGGCCGTGCCGAAGGTCGGTTCCAGCCACGTCATGAAGACCACCAGAACAAAGAGCGCAGCAGCCACCCAGAACGCCTGACTGGTCATCACGCGATGGAAGGCGCTCTGCTCGCGGATGTTGACGATATCGGAGATTGCGGCGTGCGTCTCTTCAGTCGCTCCAATGGCACTAAGCTTCACGGATTGCTCCCGTAATCAGCCCGGTGATCTGCTCCGGCGAGGTCTTGGCCGTTTCCTTGTCGGCTACCTTCGAGCCACGCCGGAGCACGATGATACGATCGCAGACGGTGAACACGTCAGGCATGCGATGGCTGATCAGCATCACCGACACTCCGCGAGACTTCAGCCGGCGGATGAGCTCGAGCACCTCGGCCACCTGCCGCACCGAAATGGCCGCCGTCGGCTCGTCCATCAGCACAAGCTTGGCGTTGGACAGCCGGGCCCGGGCAATCGCAACCGCCTGCCGCTGTCCCCCAGACATCTTCTTCACGAGGTCGCGGGGGCGGGTTTCCGATTTGAGCTCGTCAAAGAGCTCGCCGGCGCGCCTGATCATCGACTGCTTGTCGAGGATGCGCAGCGGCCAGAACCCTTTCTTGAGTTCGCGCCCGAGAAAGACGTTCTCCGCAGCCGTGAGGTTATCGGCCAGCGCGAGCTCCTGGTAGACAACCTCGATGCCCTCGGCCCTTGCCTCGATCGGCCTGTGGAAATGGCACGTCTTGCCATCGACGACAATGGCACCCTCGCTCGGCGGAAAATTTCCGGCAATCAGTTTGACCATGGTCGATTTGCCGGCGCCGTTGTCGCCCATCAGCCCGACCACCTCGCCTGCATCGACCGAAAAGCTCACGTCGTGCAGTGCCCGAATGGCACCAAAGCTCTTCGAGATGCTTTGCACGTCAAGCAAAGCCACGCGTTCCCTCCATCGTGCGGTGGCAGCTCTATCCGGCCGCTTCACCCCCTCGATCTACGCAATTGATATTGCACAAATGGAAATCTCGCAACATCTACTTCATGCAACCGGGGATAGCCTTGCCCGCACATTCATTGCGGCCGTCGCCAGAACGCGTGGAAATCGGGCGCGCGGGAAGCTTGGTCGTGCTGCCTGGTGCGATGCCGCGCCGGCGTTCACGAAGAGAGCCGGCCGCCGCGCTTGCTCAGAGTGGCGTTTCCGGTTGCGGCGACGTATCGTAGGCGCCCCAGATACTTTGGTCGAAGTTGATCGTGGCTCCGGTCATCATTCCGGATTCATCACAGGACAAGAACACAACGGCGCGCGCCACCTCAATCGGATCGAGCAACCGGCCGAAGGGTTGCCGGGCGGCGGCTTCCTCGAGCCAGTCCGCAGTCCGGCCATGATGGACCCGCTGCGTGTTGAATTCGCCTTCCGAGGCCATCCATCCAATATTGAGACCATTCACCCGGATACGGTTGCGCAGCAGCGCATGCGCCGTGTTTCGCGTCAGCGTGTCGAGCGCACCTTTCGATGCGCAATATGCCGAAATAAAAGACTGGCCCCCCATGGCCGACATCGACGAGATGTTGACGATCGTGCCCTGCACCTTGTCGCGGCGCATGAGCTTGATCGTGTCCTGCATCAGGAAGAACGGAGCACGCGTATTGACAGCGAAGATCCTGTCGAACAGTTCGGGGCTCGTATCGATGATCGTGCCGCGGCTCGTGTCGCCCGCGGCGTTCACCAGGGCGTCCACGCGCCCGAACGCCCGGTCGGCCTCGGCGACGACTCTGGCGCAGTCCTCGACTTGCGCGAGGTCGGCGCGCACAAAGACGACTGTCGCACCTGTGGCTGCAGCGATCGCCTCCGCTTTCGCGCGGCCCTTCGCCTCGTCACGACCGCACGTGACGATGCCCTTTGCACCACGCTCGGCAAAGAGTTGGGCGATGGCCGCACCAAGTCCCTGCGTGCCGCCCGTGACGATCGCGATCTTCCCATGCATCGAAGCCATATCGAGCTCTCCAACGGCCGGCGTGAGCGCTGTTCAGCTTGCGCACCGCTGCTCGACGCGCCCAAGCACGTCCTGTTCAACCTCATGCGAAATCGCGGACCTCGACCTTCTTGCCGGTCCTGGCGGACTCGACCGCAGCCTCAGCGAGCACGAGGGCGCGATAGCCGTCGTCGAAAGTCGCCTGGATCGGCCCGCCATCGCGAATGGCGGTGATGAATGCAGCGATCTCGGCGCGATAAGCCTCGGCGTAGCGCTCGATGAAGAAGTTGAGGTAGGGCTCGGCCGCATCAGTGGTGGTTGAGCCGTAAAATCTCAGCTCGTGCGCCTTCTTGTTGTCGGAGATGAGCATCCCCTCGCTGCCGAACAGCTCGATCCGCTGATCATAGCCGAAAGCTGCGCGTCGAGAGTTATTGATGTGGCACAGCTTTCCATCAGCAGTGCGCATGACCACCATGATGGAATCGAAGTCGCCAAAATCAGATCCGATGGTGGGATCGACCAGCGCGCTGCCGGTCGCGAACACCTCGGTCGGCTCGTCGTTCAGCATGAAACGCGCGACGTCAAAATCGTGGATCGTCATGTCGCGGAAGATCCCGCCCGAAACCGCAACGTAACCTCGCGGCGGCATCCCCGGATCCCGCGACGTGACGACGACCTGCTCGAGTTTGCCGATCTTGCCTGCGGCACAGGCCTCGCGGGCGGCGCGGTGTCCGGGATCGAAGCGGCGATTGAATCCGATCTGAATTGGCACGTTACAGCCTTCGATAGCCTTGCGGCATGCCCGTACCCGATCGAGGCTGAGATCAATCGGCTTCTCGCACAAAATCGCCTTGCCGGCCTTGGCCGCGAGTTCGATCAGATCGGCATGCGTGGCGGTCGACGTCGCAATCAGAACCGCGTCGGCCTTTTCGATCGCGTCTTCCGCACTGGTAGCCACCCTGCAGCCGATCGCTCTGGCGACCGCCTCGGCAGCAATTGTGTTCGGATCGAATACCGTCTCCGGGCGGGCCCCATCCGTCGCGGCGAGATTCCGGGCATGCATGACGCCGATGCGGCCACATCCGAGCAATGCGAATTTGATCGCCAACATTTCCCTCCCGTCGATCAATGCTTGATTTTGTTGCAAGATTTATTGCAAACATGCAAAATTGTCAATAATTGTTCTGCAATGGCCTTTTAGGGCGGACGTCCGCTCGTGACGAAACCAATTGATGAGAGCACCTTGAATGCAGGACGTGAAGACACCGGAAGATTATGAGGAATTGATCCGTGTCATCCACGATCGCTATGATGACATGAGCAAGTCCTATCAAAAGATTGCGGTTTATCTGACCCAGAATCCAAACGATGTCGCAGTCCTGTCGGTCAATGCCATCGCCGATCGCTGCGGTATCCATGCATCGAGCTTCGTGCGCTTCGCCCAATCGCTTGGCTACGAAGGTTTCAAGGAGCTTCAGGCGTTGTTTCAACGGCGGCTGTCGACCGCCGCCCCGGGGTTCGAGGCGCGCATCAAAGCACTGGAAATCGAGTTGGGCGCCCGCGCCGATCGCAGCGAGGTTGGATTCCTGCGCGACCTGGTCGTTCGTGACATCGCCTCACTGCAGGACATGCTCGCCGACACTTCACCGAAAGCTCTCGCTGAAGCGGTCACTCTCCTTGAAAAGGCCGATTCCGTTTTTCTGATCGGGCAACTGCGTTCGGCACCCGTCGTTGAATTCCTTCGCTACATCTTGACCATGCTGGGCAAACGCTGCGTGTTGCTTGACGCCGGCGGCGGGCTTGCGACACACATCGCGCGCACGATCCGCAAGAAGGACGTGCTGCTGGCCGTGTCGTTCCGCTTCTACGCAAACGAGGTCGTCAACGTTGTCGAGGAAGCTGCTCGCAACGGGATTCCCATCATTGCGATATCGGACAGCACGCTTTCGCCGCTGGCGAAGAGCGCCCGCGTGCTGTTCGCCGTTCCGGAGCATGAATACACGTTTTCGCGCTCACTCGCCGCGCCGATGTGCCTTGCCCAGGCTCTGACAGTCGCGCTGGCGGCGAGGCTCCAGAAAAACGATGTCAATCCGCGGATTCCGACCGTGACTGGTCAGTAGACAAATTTCGGGCCAGCGATGCGCGCAGAGTCAGGCCACCTCCTCAGAGGACCAGTCGTCGATCGGTCGGAGAGATCAGTCGCACCATGTCGGGTGTTGGATGGCGGGCGCGCGGGTGGGAGGTGATGGCTTGCGGTTGTTCGGTCAGGGCGGCCGCTTCGATGGCGATGAGCGCACGCAAGTCCGCGAGGCCCTCCTCGCCATCAGCCTCGGGCGGCGCTCCGGCTTCGATGCAATTCGAAAAGTATTCCACCTGTGCGCCGAAATGGTCGATTTGCGGAAACTGCGTTTCGCGGATCTCGCCGTCGCGGCGCAGACGCAGTCTTGTCGCGGTCTCGAAGCGGAAGCCTGGATCGAGTTCGAGATCGCCAGCCGTTCCGACAACCCGATAATTGTCGACATCTGCCGCCCCGAAGCTGGCGACGAATTGCGCCAAACCGCCTGACGGGAAACGCAGCAAGGCTGCGACCGACGCTTCCACCTCGCGAAAGCGCGGGTCGTCGCTTGGGCGGTGCACCATCGCCATGGCCTCGATCGGCTCTTCTGCGAAGATGTGACGGGCCGCGTTCACGCAATAGACGCCGATGTCCTGGAGCGGTCCGCCCCAGCTCGCAGCTTTCAGCCTGTGATTGCCTTGCGCTGCCTGAAAGCTGAAGACCGATTGAAAGAAGAGCGGCCGACCGATCGCACCATTGCGGATGTGTTCGAGGACCGCCACCGTTCCGGGCTCGTTGTGGAGCCTGTACGCGGTCATCAGAAACACGCCGGCTTCGCGCGCAGCGGCGATCATGGCGAGGGCATCTGGTTCATTGGTGGCAATCGGCTTCTCGACAAGGATGTGCTTGCCGGCGCGAGCTGCCCGAATGGCGTAGTCCGCGTGCAGGTGATTGGGCAGGGCGATATACACCGCATCGACATCGGAGTCCCTCAAAAAAGCATCGTATCCCTCATAGCCGACGATCTGGCCGACACCATAGAAATCCGCCAGCCTCTTGGCCTTGCTCGGATCGCCCGTCACGATCGCGGTCACCTGCGAGTTTGTGGACTGTCCGGCTCCTGGCAAGAAGGCCTGTTGCGAGATCCAGCCCGCACCGACAACCGCATACTTGATCATCTTTCCTCTCCCGGGACTTGCAATGGATCACGCAAGCTGGGCGACTCCGTCCGGCCTCGGTCGCTTGCGCCGTCAGTCATACAGCGAGGGACGTGCTCCATATTTCAGCGACGTCACGCCATTTCCGGCAAGCGCCTCGGCGACTTGCTCTGCGATGGCGGAGGCCAGATAACCGTCCCACGCGCTCGCGCCGACAGACGACCCGGTTTTCATCGCGCTGACCCACTCGGCCATCTGCCTGCGATACGCCTCTTCGAACCTTGGCACCCAATTGTCTGGATAGGAATGACCACCAGCTCTGTCCCTGTGCAACAAGATCAGCGATGCCGGAGCCAGCGATACCGTGCCTTGCCGACCGACCAGTTCGACATGAACATGGTAGCCGTAACCGGCGTTCACGAACACCTCGGTCGAGACGATCTCCTCTTTGTCCGTTTTCATCGTGATCATGATGGGCTCGCCGCCGGGTCCCGCCTCCACATGCGCGGAAACCATCTCCGATCCGAGAAGCCAACGGCTGATATCGATCTCATGGACGAACGAATTCGTGACAGCCATCGGGCCGGTGAACCAGTCCGGCGCGCGCACGTTTCGGTGCACGTTATGCAGCAACATCGGTTCGCCCAAGCCGCCAGCATCCTTGACGCGCTTGATCTCCCGATAGCCCGGATCAAACCGGCGCATGTAGCCGACCTGGATCAGCCTGCGGCCCAAAGCGACCTCCGCCTGCACCACCTCCAGGGCATCCGCCGCTGAGGACGCCAGGGGCTTTTCACAGAGAACGGGCTTTCCTGCCGCGATGCAGGCGCGTGCCAGCGAAGCATGTGTTGCATCAGGAGATGCAATCACGATCGCGTCGATCCGATCCGACGCGATCAGCGCATGAGGATCAGAAAAGACGGTCGCTCCGGCAGCAACTGCCTGCGCCCGAGCCGCGTCGGCATCAAAGATCCCCGCTAGATGAGCACCAGGAGTCTGATGTCGGAGTATCCGGGCGTGCTCGGCGCCCATGACGCCTGTCCCGACGATGCCTATCCCGACGCTCATGCCACCTCCACTCCCAACCTTGCAACGAAATGTCCCCGCCGCGATAGGGCGACACCTGAGCTCTCACCCCAGAACGCCGACGCCCGATCCGCACGGCTCATCGCACGACCTCGTATCCGGCCTGCGCCATCAAGCGCATCAGCTCTGCATGGCCTTTCTTGGCCATATCGAGCGGCGGACTGACCCTTGGATCCTGCTCCGCTTCGACGACAAACCATCCCTCATAGCCGTAGGACGCGAGGCGGGCGATGATCGCGGCAAAGTCGAGCGAGCCGTCGCCCGGCACTGTGAACGCTCCTTTCACCACCGCATCAAGAAAGCTCTCCCGTTTCCGGTCGAGCTTGTCGATGACATCGTTGCGGACGTCCTTGGTATGCACATGGCTGATGCGGGAATGATGTTTGTCGATGACCCGCAAGACGTCGCCGCCGGCAAAAGCCATGTGGCCGGCATCGAACAACAGCCTTAGCGCCTCACCCGAATTCGCCATGAGCAGGCCGAGTTCAGCCTCGGTCTCGATCGCCGCGGCCATGTGGTGATGGTAGGCGATCGGCATTCCCTGCCCGGCACACCACTCCGCGAAGATCGTCATTTTGCGTCCATAGACCCTGATCTCCTCCTCCGAAAGCCTGGGCTTGGTATCGAGCGGCGCAGAGCGAATACCTTGGATCGAACGCGCGGTTTCGCCGTAGACGACACAGGGCGCCTTCGCCGCAATGAAGAAGTCCATCTGGGCGCGAATGCGGTCTTTCTCACGCTCGAGGTCGCCATCGAGCAGCAGGCCGGAGAACCAGCCGCCGCAAACGGAAATGCCAAATCGGGCAAGCAACGGCCCGAGCTCCTCCATGTTCATCGGGAAGCGCCGTCCAGTTTCCATCCCCGTGAAACCGGCGACGCTCGCTTGGCGCAAACACTCCTCCAGACTCACGTCATCGGACAGTTCGGCAAGATCGTCGTTCCACCAGGCGATGGGGGCAATTCCAAGTTTCGCTTTCATGGGTCATCACACTCCGATGCGCTGCTTCGCGCGGATGTCGTCCTGCTGCTCGCGCGCGCTTCGAACCGTCTCGCGCGAGGAGACTTCGGGTACGCCGACGTCCCAGTCGGCATCGCCAGGAACCCACGAATACGCGTCCGAGGCGATCGAAAGCACGGTGGTGCGGTCGTTGCCCTTAGCCCATTCGAGCGCCGCAACAAGGTCGGCGAGGCTCTCGCAACGCCGTGCAGCCGCCCCCATGGATTCGGCGTGCTTGGCAAAGTCGACGTGCAGAGGATTGTCGCGATTCTGAACGCGACAATCGGTCAACAAATTGTTGAAGCCAGGCACGCCTTTGGCTTGTTGCAACCGGTTGATCACTGCGAAGCCGCCATTGTCACAGACCACGACGATCATCTTGTGACCGCTCAGAACCGCCGAGTAGATGTCCGAGTTCATCATCAAATAGGTGCCGTCACCAACCATCACGATCGGCGTGCCACCCAGCCCGCCGGGACCAGAATTGGCCATCGCGTGACCCCAGCCAGCCGCGATCTCGTAGCCCATGCAGGAAAAGCCGAACTCGAGATCAAAGGTGTTCGGTGCCTTGACGCGCCAGCCCTTTGCGACCTCGCCAGGCAGGCCGCCGGCGGCCGAGATCAGAGTGTCTCGCTCGCCTGCGGAGGCGTTTACCGCCTGGACCACCTGTGCGTAGGTGGGCATTGGTGCGTTATTCGGAGCTTGCAATGACTCCAGCAAGGCATCCCATTCCCTGAAGAGCGTCTGCGCACGCGCCATGTGGGCAGGATCGACGCACCACGCGCCGAGCTCGGCGTCGAGCTCTGCAACCGTCTCCCGCGCGTCGCCGACCACCGCCAACGCGCGATGCTTCACTGCGTCAAATCTGGCCGCATTGATCGAGATGAAGCGCGCGTCTGGGCTGAAAGCGGTCCATGAGCCCGTGGTGAAATCCTGCAGGCGTGTCCCCACCGCAAGAATCACGTCCGCTTCGGCAGCGAGCGCGTTCGCCGAGGTCGAGCCGATAATTCCGATCGGTCCCGCATGTGCTGGATGATAGTGGGTCACCGCGCCCTTGCCGGCGACCGTCTCCAGAATCGGAATTCCGTGCTTGAGCGCAAACTCCGCGACGACATCTCCTGCCAGCGAGTAGCGCACGCCGCCGCCGGAAATGAGGATCGGCTTCTTCGCGATCTTGAGCAGCGCGGCTGCTTCCGCGAGCCTGCGACGGTCCGGACGCGGACGCGGGATGGTCCAGGTTCGAGCCTCGAAGAAGACCTCGGGGTAGTCGAAGGCCACCTCCTGGGTGTCCTGTGGCAGCGCGAGGAAGGCCGGGCCGCAATCGGCCGGATCGAGCATCGCCGCCACGGCTTGCGGGAGCGAAGACATGATCTGCGCCGGATGGGTGATGCGATCCCAGTAGCGTGTGACTGCCTTGAACGCGTCGTTCACAGTGACGGTCGGGTCGCCAAAATGCTCGACCTGCTGGAGAACCGGATCCGGCAGCCGGTTGGTGAACGTATCGCCGGCCAAGAGAAGAACCGGCAGGCGGTTTGCATGGGCCGTCCCCGCCGCCGTCACCATGTTCAGAGCCCCAGGACCGATCGACGACGTTGCTATCATGATTTGCCGCCGGAGCTTGGCTTTGGCGAAACCAACAGCCGCCAAAGCCATCGACTGCTCGTTCTGTCCGCGCCAGGTCGGCAGACGATCCTGCACAGGCTCCAAAGCCTCGGACAGGCAGGTCACGTTGCCGTGTCCAAAAATGCCGAAGACGCCGGCGAACAGCGGCACGCGAACACTGTCGATTTCGGTGAATTGTTGAATGAGCCATCTCACCAAGGCCTGCGCCGTGGTGAGCCGGACTGTGGCTTCGGTCATGTGATCTCCTCCCTGACGGTTGTGAGCAAACATAACCTCGTGCATTGAATATTGACAACATACTTTATCCGCAACAATTATTGCGAACGGGCGCGACGGCTCGGCAAAATTCCAGGCCCAGCGCTGCAGCGATGGTGGACAAGTCTCCTCGTGAGAATGTGCTCGATTTTCTCGCCGGTCACTTCAATGGCGGCCTCATCGTAAAAGGATTCCGACATGACCAAACGGAAGCTTCGCGTCGGCCTGATCGGCAGCGGATTCATGGGGAAGGCTCACGTTTTCGGTTACTCCATCGCGACGCGCGTCTTTGACCTCCCTTTCGAGCTGGAACTACATACGATCGCCGATATCAGCGATGAGGCGGCGGCGAAAGCCGCCTCCGCCCTCGGATTCGCGCGCTCAACCTCAGACTGGCGCTCGCTTACGGCGAGTCCCGACATCGACGCCGTCAACATCACCACGCCCAACGCGCTCCACAAGGAAATGGCCCTGGCTGCAATTGCGACGGGCAAACATGTCTATTGCGAGAAGCCGCTGGCGCCCCTTGCGACCGACGCCCGCGAGATGGCGGAGGCCGCCGAAAGGGCCGGAGTCAAGACGCAGGTCGGTTTCAACTATCTCTGCAACCCGATGCTGGGCTTCGCGCGCGACATGATCGCAGCCGGAGAACTCGGCGAGATCCGCGGCTATCGCGGCCTCCATGCTGAAGACTACATGGCGGACAGCGCCGGGCCTTTCACCTTTCGACACGATCCGGCGGGCGGCGGCGCACTGGCCGACATTGGCAGCCATGCCTTGGCCACGGCCGAATTCCTGCTCCGTCCCGCCGCCGGACCGATCACCCGAGTGATGGGCGATTGCATCACGATGATCAAGGAACGCCCCGACGGCAAAGGCGGACGCAGGCGCGTCGAAGTCGACGATGTCGGCCGCGCTTTTCTCCGTTTCGCCAACGGCGCCTCCGGCTCGATCGAAGGAAATTGGATTGCGACAGGGCGGAAGATGCAACACGATTTCGAGGTCTATGGAAGCAAAGGCGCCCTGGCCTTCAGTCAGGAGCGATTCAACGAACTGCATTTCTTCTCGACCGACGATCGCCCTGGCCGTCAGGGATTCCGCCGGATCGAGGCAGGCCCGGACCATTGGCCATACGGCCTATTCTGCGTTGCGCCTGGTCACCAGCTTGGCTTCAATGACCTGAAGGCGATCGAAGCCGCGGCGTATCTGGACGCCATCGCTGGACGTCGGCCGGAGCCCTTCAGTTTCCGCGCTGGCCTTCGCATCCAAACGCTGGTCGAGACGATTCACGTCTCAAGTCGCGCTGGAACCTGGATGGACGTTCCTTAGAGCATGATCCGGAAAAGTGGAAACCGGTTTTCCGAAAAGATCATGCTCAATCAAAGAGATCAGATCATGATGCGATTCCTTCTAATCGCATCATGATCTAGAATGTTTCGTTATGCCCGTTCGACGCGCCTTTTCGACGCTTTAGCGAACGACGACGAGCCGGCCCGATCGGGAGCGGCGACTGGTTCGCCCCAGCTCGCAGAACCTATCATGCCGCACTCAGCGCTTGGGCGATGTCCGCAATAAGATCGGATGGATGCTCGATTCCAATTGACAGTCGGATCGTGGTGTCGAGGACACCTATTCTTTCCCGGAGGTCGGCAGGAACGCCCGAGTGGGTCATACTTGCCGGAAGGCTGGCGAGCGACTCGGTGCCACCCAGGCTCACCGCCAGCTTGATGATCTGCAACGCATTGAGGAATTTCTCTGCGGCCGTCTGATCACCCACAATATCGAACGAGAATGTAGAACCCGCACCGCTGCATTGCTTCGCGAACAGCCGTCCGGCTGGGGATTGCTCCGCATGGTGACCAAGGTAATGGACCTTTGCCACTTTGGGATGATCACGCAAATAGTCTGCAACGAGCCGCGCGTTTGCATCGGCTTTCTCCATGCGCAGACTCAGTGTTTCCAGCGACCGGCCGAGCATCCAGCAGGAATGCGGATCGAGCTGAGTGCCAATGGCGCTTCGCAGCGCCTTGACCTCCTTCATGAGCGCCTTTGAACCAAGGGCAGCGCCCGCGATCAGGTCCGAGTGCCCGCCGACATATTTTGTCAGCGAGTACAACGAGAGATCGGCGCCATGTTCAATCGGCCGCTGAAACACCGGCCCGAGCAAAGTGTTGTCGCACGCGACGATCGGCGTGTAGTTCTGCCTCCGGCCAATCACCTCGGCGGCGCGGCGGATCATCGCAATATCGACCAGCCCGTTTGTGGGATTGGCGGGAGTTTCAACGAGGATCATCGCCACCCGCCCCTGGTTCATCGCATCGTCTCCCGCCTGCCGGACGGCGGCTTCATCAAGTCCGTCCGCAAAGCCGACCGCACCGATCGAGAGACCCGCCATTGTCTTCGCCAGCAGCGTCTCCGTTCCGCCATAAAGCGGCTGCGAGTGTAGAATGACGTCGCCAGGCCGGACAAAGGCGAGGATCGTGGTCGAAATCGCCGCCATGCCGGACGAGAACAACACGCAGCTTTCCGCGCGCTCGTACATCGCAAGCCTGTCCTCGACGATCTCGCTGTTGGGATGATTGAACCGCGAGTAGACAAGGCCGGCTCCCATTCCTTCCGGCGGCTCGCGGCGGCCGGAGACAAAGTCGAAAAAGTCCTTGCCGTCTTCGGCAGTCCTGAAGACAAAGGTCGATGTCAGGAACACTGGTGGTTTGACCGCGCCTTCCGACAGTTGCGGATCATAGCCATAGTTCAGCATCAGAGTTTCGGGATGCAGCGTGTGATTTCCGATGCGGGTCTTCGATGGGAATGGTTTCGCCATGGCCAGTCTCGCTGTTTTGAGGGAGCACCAATCCGAACCGCAACAATGTCGATAAAGACTCTCCCGCGACTATAACGCCAGACTGGGCAGATCGAGCCCGTTGGCGCGTGCGCATTCAACGGCGCTTTCGTAGCCGGCGTCAGCGTGACGCATCACACCGCTCGCGGGATCATTCCACAATACGCGTTCGAGGCGGCGTGCGGCCTCTCGCGTTCCGTCCGCCACAATCACCATTCCGGCATGCTGGGAATAACCGATGCCGACCCCGCCGCCATGGTGCAGCGACACCCAGGTGGCGCCGCTGGCGCAATTGAGCAGCGCATTGAGCAGCGGCCAATCGGATACGGCGTCCGAACCATCGCGCATCGCTTCGGTTTCGCGGTTCGGGCTCGCGACCGAGCCGCTGTCGAGGTGGTCGCGCCCGATCACGATCGGCGCCTTCACCTCGCCGCGCACCACCATGTCGTTGAAGGCGAGGCCCAGCCGGTGGCGATCGCCAAGGCCGACCCAGCAGATGCGCGCCGGCAGTCCCTGGAACTTGATCCGTGCTTTCGCCATGTCGAGCCAATTATGAAGATGCCTGTCGTGCGGCATCAGTTCCTTCACCCTGGCGTCGGTGCGGAAGATGTCCTCGGGATCGCCCGAGAGCGCCGCCCACCGGAACGGTCCAACACCCCGGCAGAAAAGGGGACGAATATAGGCCGGAACAAACCCGGGAAAATCGAAGGCGTTCTTAAGCCCCATGTCCTTCGCCATCTGGCGAATGTTGTTGCCGTAGTCGAGCGTCGGCACACCCCTGGCGTGAAAATCGAGCATCGCCTGCACGTGATCGACCATCGACGTCTTGGCCGCAAACTCGACAGCTTTCGGATCGGCGGCTCGTTTCGTCTCCCACTCGGCAAGCGTCCAGCCTTTCGGTAGATAGCCATTGATCGGATCGTGTGCGCTGGTCTGATCGGTGACGATGTCGGGCCGCACGCCCCGACGAATAAGCTCGGGAAAGATCTCGGCCGCGTTGCCAAGCAAGCCGACCGAGACCGGCGTTTTACGCTCTACGCTCTCGGTAATCATCGCAAGCGCTTCGTCAAGCGTGCTCGCCTGACGGTCGAGATAACCCGTGCGCAGCCGCATCTCGATGCGGCTCGGCTGGCATTCGATCGCAAGAAGCGAGGCGCCCGCCATGGTCGCAGCCAGCGGCTGTGCGCCGCCCATACCGCCCAGGCCTGCCGTGAGGATCCATCTGCCGGCAAGCCTGCCGCCATAGTGACGACGGCCGACCTCGACGAACGTTTCGTAAGTGCCCTGCACAATGCCCTGGCTGCCGATATAGATCCAGGATCCCGCCGTCATCTGGCCGAACATCATCAGGCCCTGGCGATCGAGCTCGTTGAAGTGATCGAGCGTCGCCCAATGCGGCACGAGGTTCGAGTTCGCGATCAGGACGCGCGGCGCGTCTGCATGAGTGCGAAAGATTCCAACCGGCTTGCCCGATTGAACGAGCAGCGTCTGATCGCCCTCGAGCTTGCGCAGCGAAGCCACGATCCGGTCAAAACTGTCCCAATCACGCGCGGCACGACCGATGCCGCCATAGACGACCAGTTCACTGGGCCGTTCGGCGACATCGGGATCGAGATTGTTCATCAGCATTCTGAGCGGCGCTTCAGTAAGCCAGCTCTTCGCAGAGATGTCGGAGCCGTGAGGGGCCCGGATCGTGCGTTCATTATCCAGTCGTCGATTCATGAAACGTGACCTTCAGACAAGTGTCGGAAACGGATTCCGCGCGAGCACCGACGTCGCAACCGAGGACAGCATGCCGGCTTCCACCAGCGCCTTTGCTTTCGCGAGGTCGTCGGCCATGTACCGATCGGCGCCGAGCGTCGGCACCTGCTCGCGCAAAGCTGCAATGACGGCGGCGAGCGGCCGGCTCGTCAAATGCGGCAGACGCAGATCGATGCCCTGCGATGCGACCAGAAGCTCGATGCCGAGAATTGCAGCGAGATTATCGGCCATGTCGGACAGCCGGCGCGCCGCATGCGCAGCCATCGAGACGTGATCTTCCTGGTTGGCGCTGGTCGGCGTGGAATCGATCGAACACGGGAGTGCGCGCTGCTTGTTCTCGGCAAAGAGCGCCGCCGCCGTTACCTCGGCGATCATGAAACCGGAGTTGAGGCCAGGATCGGCCGTGAGAAACGGAGGCAGGCCGAAATTCAGCGCCGGATCGACCAGCGTCGCGATGCGACGCTCGCTGATCGCACCGATTTCCGACAAAGCAAGCGCAATCTGGTCCGCGGCAAACGCCACCGGCTCCGCATGAAAATTGCCACCCGAGACGATCTCGCCAGTGTCCACCAGGACGAGCGGATTGTCGGTGACGGCATTGGCCTCGAGGCTTAACGTACGCGCGGCCTGCACGAGGAGATCGAGGGCCGCCCCCATCACCTGCGGCTGGCATCGCAGGCAATAAGGATCCTGCACGCGCTCGTCTCCCTCCAGATGCGATTGCCGGATGTCGCTCCCTTCCAACAACATCGTCAGCGCCGCCCCGGCGGCAATTTGTCCGGCATGTCCGCGCAGGGCATGGATTTCGGGCCGGAATGGCGCCGTCGACCCCATGGCTGCATCGACCGACAGGGCCCCTGTCACCAGCGCCGCGCAGGCAAGTCGATGCGCCCGCAGCAGGCCCGAGATCGCGTAGGCGGTCGAGAACTGGGTGCCGTTGATGAGCGCAAGACCTTCCTTCGGTCCGAGGGTCAGTGGGCAAAGACCTTTGGCCGCGAGCGCGTCACGGCCCGGCACGATCAGGCCATCGACGACCACTTGGCCCTCGCCGATCATCACTGCGGTCATGTGCGCAAGCGGGGCCAGATCGCCGGACGCTCCGACTGAGCCCTGCTGCGGCACGAGCGGCGAAACATTGTGTGCCAGCATGGCCTGCAGCTGCTCGATGACCTCGCGCCGCACGCCCGAAGCGCCGCACCCGAGCGAGGCGATCTTCAGCGCCATCATCAGTCGGACGATCGGCTCCGGTGTCGGCGGGCCGACTCCGCAGCAGTGCGATAAGATCAGGTTGCGCTGAAGAGTGGCAGTCTGGTGGGCGGCAATGCGCGTCGAGGCCAGCTTTCCGAATCCGGTATTGATGCCGTAGACAGGAACATCGGCACGAGCCGCTTTCGCGACAACATGCGATGCCGCATCGACGCGCGGCCAGAAGGAAGCATCGAGCGCGACGGGACGGCCTGCGAGCACCTGTGCGAGATCGTCGAGCGTCACCTTGCCGGGCGTAACGACAATCGGAGCGTGCGGCTCGCTCATTGGCCCCTCCAGACCCGGCTGTGCAACGGGTTGAAGCCGATCCTGTAGACGAGTTCGGCGGGGCGCTCGATGTCCCAGATCGCAAGATCGCACCATTTGCCGGCTTCGAGGGTGCCGAGCTCAGGCAGCATCCCTAGCGCACGCGCCCCTTCCCGAGTGACGCCAACGAGACATTCGGCCACTGTCATCCGGAACAACGTCGCGCCCATGTTCATGGTGAGAAGGAGAGAGGTCAGCGGTGAGCTGCCGGGATTGCAGTCTGTTGCCAGCGCCATGCTGACGCCCTGGTCGCGGAACAACTCAACAGGAGGCTTCTGCGTTTCCCGGATGAAGTAAAAGGCGCCAGGCAACAGCACCGCGACGGTGCCCGCCTTTGCCATCGCAGCAACGCCGGCAGCGTCGGTGTGCTCGAGATGATCGGCGGAGAGCGCGGAGAATTCCGCGGCGAGCATCGCGCCGCCAAGGTTCGACAACTGGTCAGCGTGAAGCTTGACCGGCAGTCCGAGCGTGCGCGCCGCTGCAAACACGCGTGCCGTCTGCTCGCGCGAAAACGCGATGCCTTCCATGAAGGCATCGACGGCGTCGGCAAGCCCAGCCCGCGCGACGGCCGGCAGCATCTCGCGGCAAACAAGATCGATATAGCTATCCTTGTCGCCTTCGGCTTCCGGCGGCAGCGCGTGCGCCCCCAGGAATGACGTGCGGACCGCGACCGGCCTGGCGCGGCCAAGGCTCCGGGCCGCCGACAACTGCCGCATCTCGGTTGCCGTATCGAGGCCGTAACCGGACTTGATCTCGATCGTCGTCACACCCTCGCAAATCAACGCATCCAATCTCGGCAGCGCGTTGGCGACAAGCTCTGCCTCGCTCGCACGTCGCGTCGCCGCAACGGTGGAGACGATGCCGCCGCCGGCGCGTGCGATCTCTTCGTAGCTCGCGCCTTTGAGCCGCAGCTCGAATTCATGGGCACGGTTTCCACCGAAAACCAGGTGCGTATGGCAATCGACCAGCCCTGGCGTGATCCACCGCCCTGCGCAGTCGATCCATTCGGCTGCATCCGCGTCTGCCGGAAAGTCCGACCGCGCGCCGGCAAAGACGATGCGACCATCGCGCGCCGCGACGAGGGCGTTCTCGATCACGCCGAGGTCGGGCATATCGGCCCGCATGGTGGCGAGCCGGGCGTTGTGCCAGATCCGATCGACGCGCTTGGCCATGCGATCTCCCCGACTCCAGAGCCTTGACTTATATGTCTAGACATATAATCGTGGCCATGTTCTGTCCAGCCGGCTTCGAAGATGACCCGACTGCATTTCGCATCCGTGCTTTTGCCGTCCGGCTGGGCCGACGACGTGCAGGTGGTTGTCAGCGATGGAAGCATCGCCAACGTCACGATTGGCGTCGCGCCGCAGAGCGCGGACGAGCGCCACCAGCTCGCGATTCCCGGACTGGCGAGCTTGCACAGCCATGCATTCCAGCGCGGCATGGCGGGGCTTGCCGAGATGCGCGGCAACACGGCCGACACGTTCTGGACCTGGCGTGAGCTGATGTATCGCTTCGCGCTGACGATGACGCCTGATGACGTCGAGAGCGTCGCGACCCTGCTCTATGTCGAGATGCTCGAGCGCGGCTTCACCCGCGTCGGCGAATTCCACTATCTCCATCACGATCACGACGGCACGCCCTATGCGAACCCTGCCGAAATGGCGACGCGGATTGCCGAGGCGGCTGACATCACAGGCATCGGGCTGACGCTGCTGCCGAGTTTTTATGCGCACGGCTCCTTCGGCGGCGCGGCACCGCACGCCGGACAACGGCGCTTCATCTCGTCGATCGACCGGTTTGGTGAGCTCGTGACCGGCGCGCGCAAGGCGGTAGCCACTCTGCACGACGCCAATGTCGGCATTGCGCCGCACAGCCTGCGCGCCGTGACGCCGGACGAGCTGGCTACGATCGTGTCGCTCGCCCAAGGCGGACCGGTTCATATTCACGTTGCCGAACAGATCAGGGAGGTCGAGGATTGCGTGGCCTGGTCGGGCCGGCGACCTGTGGAGTGGCTGCTCGAACATGCACCCGTCGACCAGCGCTGGTGCCTCATCCACGCCACCCACATGACCGCAACGGAGACCGCCGCGCTTGCGATAAGCGGCGCGGTGGCCGGTCTTTGCCCCCTGACCGAAGCGAGCCTCGGTGATGGCATATTCCCGGCGCGTGAATTCTGTGACGCTGGCGGGCGGTTTGGCATTGGCACGGATTCCAACATCCTGATCGGTGTCGCTGATGAGCTCCGTCAGCTCGAATATGGCCAGCGACTGAAGCATCGCGAGCGCAACGTGCTGTCGCGCGGCCCCAGCACGTCGACCGGCCGTGCGTTGTTCGATGCGGCGCTTGAGGGAGGCAACCGGGCACTGGCCCAGAAATGCGCCGGAATAGAGCAAGGCGCCCGCGCCGACATTGTCACCCTTGATACCACGCATCCATCGCTGGCCGGGCGCCGTGGCGACGCGGTTCTCGACGGTTGGATCTTCGCAGCCGGCGCAGCGGCCGTCGATTGCGTCTGGACGAACGGAAGCAAGATCGTCGAGGGTGGACGTCACAGGCTGCGCGAGCGTGCACGCAACCGTTTCAATGCGACGGTTCGGAGGCTCGTAGCATGAGTCTCCCCACCGCCCGCGACAAGTCGGCTGACAAGCCGACGATCTACAAGACGATCCGACATGAGATCGAGCGCCGTATCCTGACCGGCGAATGGCCACCGGGTCATCGCATTCCCTTCGAGCATCAGCTGATGGCGCGTTACGGCTGCTCGCGCATGACAGTGAACAAAGCGCTGTCGGAACTGGCGCAAGCCGATCTGATCGAACGGCGGCGGCGGGCCGGTACATTCGTGCGCCGTCCCCAGCATCTGTCGGCGGTGCTTCAGATCGTCGACATTCGTGCCGAGATCTCCGCGCTCGGCCGCAGCTACGGTTATCAGCTCGTCCGCTGCGCGCGACGCGCAGCAAACGCATCGGATCGCGCGCGTCTCGGGCTGAGAAAAGCCGGTAAAGTGATCGCGATCGCCTGCCGTCACAGCGCCGACAACGTGCCGTTCGCAGTCGAAGACCGGCTGATCGATCTCGAGACGGTACCGGAAGCTGCCAGCGCCGACTTCGCAACCGAGCCGCCCGGCTCATGGCTGCTTCACCATGTCCCATGGACGGAGGCCGAGCACACGATCAGCGCGGTGGTCGCCGACGCTTCGACCGCGGCTGCGCTCGACATTGCGATCGGCGCGCCCTGCCTGGTCGTCGACCGCCACACCTGGCGCAGCGCACGGACTGTGACCGCGGTCCGCCTGCTCTATCCGGGCGAGTCCCACCGGCTGGTTGCGCGTTTCAAGGGCGGCCGAGAGGGGCACGCGGGTACGGCACAATTCATGCAGCAAGTGGACGACAGCAAAGCGAACAAACCACTCAAGCCTAATCGATAGATCGGCAAAGGAACGTCATCATGCGTATTTCGAAACTATCCGCGA
The DNA here is from genome assembly GCF_045571465.1 of Bradyrhizobium sp. STM 3557. NCBI lineage: Bacteria > Pseudomonadati > Pseudomonadota > Alphaproteobacteria > Hyphomicrobiales > Nitrobacteraceae > Bradyrhizobium > Bradyrhizobium sp. STM 3557. The sequence goes on along the minus strand of NZ_CP120697.1, from coordinate 1,710,468 downwards.
CAATTGTTGCTGTCATGCTCTCGGCCCCGGCCCTTGCGGACGATGTGAAAGTCGGCATCGGCATCTCGGGATGGACCGGCTTTGCGCCGCTGACCCTCGCAAAGGAGGCGGGCATCTTCAAAAAGAACGGCCTGGACGTGACGCTGAACAAGATCCCGCAGAAGGACCGGCATCTGGCCATCGCTTCCGGTGCCATCCAGTGCGCGGCGACGACGGTCGAAACCTGGATCTCCTGGAACGCGAACGGCGTCGCCACCAAGCAGATCTTCCAGCTCGATAAGAGCTATGGCGCCGACGGCATGGCCGTGCGCAACGAGATCGCCTCGATCAAGGACTTGAAAGGCAAGACAGTCGCCGCGTCCGCGCCCGGCACCTCGCCCTATTTCGCGCTCGCCTGGATGCTCAAGAAGAATGGGCTCTCCGTCAAGGACGTCAATGTCGTGAACCTGGAGCCGGCCGCGGCTGCGCAAGCCTTCGTCTCCGGCCAGAACGACGCCGCGATGACGTATGAGCCCTACCTCTCGACGGTGCGTGCGGCACCGGACAAGGGCAAGATCATCGCCACCACGCTCGACTACCCTATGGTCATGGACACTTTCGGCTGCACGCCGGAATTCCTGAGCGGAAATCCGAAAGCCGCCCAGGCGCTCGCCGACAGCTATTTCCAGGCGCTCGAGATGATCGCGAAAGATCAGGCGAAGGCGTATGAGATCATGGGTGCGGACGTGAAGCAGTCCGGCGAGCAGTTCGGCAATTCAGCCAAGTATCTGCGCTGGCAGGACAAGGCGGCAAACGAAAAGTTCTTCGCGGGCGACTTCCTCGCCTTCAACAAGGACGCCGCCGAACTCTTGCTCGAGATCGGCATCATCAAGGAAGCTCCGAAAGTCGAAAATCTCTTCGACGCGAGCTTTATCAAGTAGCTTGCCACGCAACCCGCGCCTTTGCTTCGCGCAATGCTAAGCAAAGGCGCGGCATGATCGACAAACGTCTTGGAACCTCCTGTGTTACGCCCCCTTGATCCCGTGACGTCGAAGCAGCGCGCAGCCTATGGCTTCGCGTTCTTCGTGCTGTTCGTTGCCCTGTGGGCCTGGGCGACCTTCGGCGGCCATGTGTCGAAGACCTTTCTCGCCAATCCATTGACGATGCTGCAGGAAGGGTTTGATCTGCTCGTGAGCCACGGCTTCCTGTTCGACATCGGCATGACGATCTGGCGGGTCGTTGGCGGCTTCCTGCTGGCAGCCCTTGTTGCGGTCCCCCTTGGCGTGCTGATGGGCGCCTACAAGCCGATCGAAGCCTTGCTCGAGCCGTTTGTCTCCTTCGCCCGTTACCTGCCGGCGTCCGCCTTCATTCCGCTTCTGATCCTGTGGGCAGGCATCGGCGAATTGCAGAAGCTTCTGGTCATCTTCATCGGCGCGGTCTTCCAAATCATTCTGATGGTCGCAGTGACCGTTGGCGGCACGAGACGCGACCTGGTCGAGGCCGCGTATACGCTCGGAGCCGGAGATGGCGGCATCATCCGCCGTGTGCTGCTGCCCTCCTCTGCCCCCGACGTTGCAGAGATTCTTCGTCTCGTCCTCGGATGGGCATGGACATACGTCATCGTGGCGGAGCTGATCGGATCATCCTCCGGCATCGGCCACATGATCACCGACAGCCAGGCGCTGCTCAACACCGGCCAGATCATCTTCGGCATCATCGTCATCGGCCTGATCGGCCTCGTCTCGGACTTCCTGTTCAAGGCCTTCAACGCCTGGCTGTTTCCATGGAAGCTGGCATGACGGCGCTGAAGATCGATCAGGTGTCCCGCACCTTCCCTGCTCGCGCCGGTCACGCACCGACCAAGGCGCTCGAGCCGGCCAGTCTTACGATCGGCGATAACGATTTTGTCACCATTCTCGGGCCCTCGGGGTGTGGGAAATCGACCCTGCTGCGCATCATCGCCGGGCTCGACCGACCGAGCAGCGGCCGGGTCCTGCTCGACGGCCGCGAGGTCACCGGTCCTGGTGCGGAGCGCGGCATGGTGTTCCAGTCCTACACGCTGTTTCCATGGTTGACCGTGCGCGAGAACATTGCGTTCGGTCTGCGCGAGCGCGGGATCCCGCAAGCCAAACGGCACAAGATCGCGGACGCGTTCATCCATCAGGTCGGGCTGACCGGATTTGAAAATCATTGGCCAAAGCAACTTTCCGGTGGCATGCAGCAACGCACGGCGATTGCGCGCGCGCTGGCCAACGATCCAAAGATCCTGCTGCTCGACGAGCCATTCGGCGCACTGGACAATCAGACCCGCGCGCTGATGCAGGAGATGCTGCTCGGCATCTGGGAACGCGACCAGAAAACGGTGCTGTTTGTCACCCACGATATCGAGGAAGCGATTTTTCTTGGCAGCCGCGTCATCGTCATGAGCGCGCGTCCGGGCCGCATCAAGGCGGAGATCACCGTCGACCTGCCGCATCCGCGCTCCTACAAAGTGAAGACCACGCCTGAGTTCGTCGCGCTGAAGGAACGGCTCGTTGAAGAGATCCGCACCGAGGCGTTGAAGACGGCCGCTGACGCTTGAGCGTCCCTGATGTTGCAACGCTCAGGCCGACCTTGATGCGATCCACCGCAACGAAGGTGCGGAGCATGCCTGCAGCTCTTTCGATTCAGTCGAGCATCGATCGAACGTTGGTCCGGTCGTTCTCGCCACTGGCGCAGCTCATTGAGGGCAACAACGAGACCGGCCGCCGGTCATGGCCAGGCAGGGGGGATGATGGATCAATCATCAAACTTGACCAGGTGACCGTACCGGGAACACCCCCACGGCCAAACCGTTCTACTAGATCGTCTCGAAGGACTGAATGCGACGAGCAGTGGCGTGGGTGATGCTGGCTGGCCAATTTCGGAGAGTTGACGGTCCTTGCCGCTTCGAGGCTGATCTACTTTCCTGCCTCTGGACATTGGTCGGCCAAGCACGTCGTCTCGCTTGATCGCGACGAATAGCTGGCGTGCTTGCGAACTCGCGCAAGCACTGCTGAGTGCAGGCGCTGACATAGGCGCGCATAGTCCCTGCGCCTGTTCGGCCTCGCTGATCGTCGAGCACGTACCGGATGCATACATGGTCCGCGACATTGCGTCTGTCTCATTTCGATGGAGGATTGGTGGAGAATCATCCGTTGTTTCAGATCTTCAGCGTGAGCGATGTCCTCCGACGGACGGTCGGATTGCTACTGGACAAAACAGCGGGCTTGGCGCCGCTGGAGCGACCGTGGCATGCCGTATTAGACACCTCGGAATTCCGCTTGCGCCGCTACGACCAAGACAATGGGACGACCGGTCCGGTCTTAATTGTACCCGCCCCGATAAAACGGGCGTACATATTCGATTTACTGCCCCAGGTAAGCGTCGTCGCGCGGCTCGCAGACGCTGGCTTTTCGGTTTATTTGAGCGAGTGGCGTGACGGCGCGAATGGAGATCTTGCGACGACGATCACCTCGATAGCCACGGCTCTGGACAAGATCGCGATGGAGCACGGGCGTCCGCCGATCGTGCTCGGCCATTCGCTTGGTGGAACACTCGCAGCGATCACCGCCGCGCTCAATCCCGGTCAGGTACAAAAGCTGCTCCTGATCGAAGCGCCTCTGCGTTTTGGGGAGCAGATCGGAGCGCTACGACCGGTGACGATATACCCCGGCACTCCGCTAGGAACAGATCGGCATGTTCCGGGAAGTCTTCTCGATCTGGCGAGCGTCAGTGCGGCTCCGGACGAGTTTGCGTTCGGACGCTGGATTGACGCATTCTCCAGCCTTCTGGACGAGGAAGCGCTCTCTATCCACACCCGGGTCATTCGCTGGACGTTGGACGAATTTGCCCCCTCTGCTCCGTTGCTCGAGGGAGTGATCGATCTGCTCTACCGTCGCGACCTGTTCGCGCGTAACGAGCTTCATCTGCTCGGCCGTGATGTTCGCGTGGAGTCCCTTGCCGACGTTCATGTCGCAGCGATCGTGGACCATAGCAGTCGTGTGGTTCCGTTCCAATCGGCCTTGGAGCCGCTCAGAAGCCCAACCGTAATTTCATACACGCCCGAAACCGGAGTCGGACTGCAGCACGTGGGCCCGCTCGTCGGCCGGCGCGCCCACCGAGACGTATGGCCGCGTGTCGTGCACTGGATGAGCATCGGCAGTTGAGCCTCAAGAGCATTAGGACAGCAATCGACTCAAGCGAACCTGGCAGACTGACCGCTTTGCCGGCTTCGAGCTTGAAAAACGACCGACGCCTCGCCATACGGGCCGTTTGCGCGGGAGATCGGCTCGTACAAGGATCAGTTTACGCGCGAGCTGCCGTTGGAGGAGGTACGAACGGACGCAGCCGGTCCAATTTTATAGACCTGGTCGAGCGCGATCGGCTTTCAAAGCGAAATAGAGCGTCATCTTTCCTCGAGAATTGCGAGGGCCACCAGATGCAGCATCAAGATCGGGATGATCTTCAGGAGGGGTCCAAGCGGCTCGATCCAGAGATCAGGATGCAGCAGAGTGCCTGCAATGGCGTAGAAGACTGACAGCCCAAGCGCGGCGTATAGCCCGGGGCGCGTGAGAGGTCGCCAGGCGATACATAGGCCAATGATGCTGTCGGCGAGTGCTCCGGCGATAACGGCTGGGCCCGATAAGACCCCGGCGCCCGTACTGCGCATGAGATCGACACCAGCCGCATAGCCGAGCGTGAGCGAGATTACCCCGGTTACGAGCCAGAACGCGGCCAGAACGGGAAAGATGATTGCCTTGAGGAGATATAATCGCGCGAACCACTTCTCTTGAACAGTCGCTGGTTCGCGCGCCAGGGCCTCGTCGAGGGACAAAGGACGAATGCCCGTGATCGATATCCATGGTTCCGGATCGCCGATGGCGCCCCGGGCAATCTCTCGAGCAGCATTGCTCCGTACTGGAGGGCGCCAGCCTAGCAACCCCGCCATGTCGCCGATTGCGTACAGACATTTGGCGACTGTCGACGGAATGACGAAGCTCCGCGGCAGGTCCCAACCGTACCACACTCGATATTTCGCAATGATTTCTCCCATCGTGAGCCGCTCCGGACCGACAATCTCGAGTGCGAGATGCGAGGGCGACTCCCGGCCGAGAAAGAACAAGATGGTAGCCACCAGATCGGAGAGTTGAACAATCTGGAGCGGCTGCGTGCCGGGCATCAAGGGTAGTAGCGGCAGGCTGGCGAGCCCGCGAATGAGGGCGCTGGCACCATAGGCCGGACGACCCAGGACGACCGAGGGTCTCAGAATCACCCAATCCAAGTCTTTCGTGATCAGCTGCTGGTCGCCAAGGTACTTTGTGGCAGAGAAAGATGACGGTTGGGCCCGGTCGACCCCGATGGCGGATAGATGGATGATGCGGCGGACGCCTCCACGTTCGCAAGCTTCGAACAATGCTCCCGCGCCGGACGAGTGCACGCCGTGTGTATTCTCCCGCGCATTGTCCTGCAGCACCCCGGCGCAATTGATCACCGCATCAATATCTTTCAGGTGGCATGACCAGTCTTCAGGTCGCCGGGCGCTCGCGACGTCCAATTTCAGCCATTGCGCGACCGGTCCCCCCGGTCGCGACTGCCGTGCGACTCCGAGGATGACGTGGCCTTCCCGAGCCAAAGCAGCCGCGACTGCCGAGCCGATCAAGCCGGACGCACCGACGAGCAGGACCTTCATCTCCCTTCCAACCACCGGACCTGCCCTCTCACGAAACAAGGCGGTCGTGGCTGCTGTTCCAAAACCGAGACGGATTTGTTGATGTGTCGCGCTTCGAAGCCAATCCGGTAGCGCGAGCCGTTTCGGATGCGGTTGCATCAGGCACCCGCATCGCCTTCGATAACCACGCTGCCCCTGCGCTGCTCGGTTTCAGTGCGAGGCTTCTCATCCTTACGGCCGGTGTCCCCGCGCTCGATGAGAACCACCGCGATTCTCGCGAACGAGCCGAAATGGATTGCGGGAACAATGATCACCGCGAAACGTTCCCAGATTGCGGCGCACAACGCGACTAACGCCAGGACAAATTGCGAAGCTCAAGGCTCTGCAGATGCAAGACGTCTAGCTCAGCTTCCTGCCGACGCAACCTTCGGCGGCTTTGCTCGACCTGCTATTGATCAGAAGCGCCATTGTCGCGATGTGCCAGCAACTGAGTCTCCGGAGGGGCCATTCCATATGAAGCTGATCTGGCATGCGGACAATCTTCTGGAAGTCGACTGGGTGCGCGACATCTTGAGCGATGTGGTCGAGGAAGAGTGTACGGACCTCGATCTAACCTGCTACGATGACGATTGCATTCACGTCGTCAGCAGTAACTGGCAGCCACTTCCGGCATACGAAGACTATTTCCATGAATGCCGGGCGAGGTGCCGCCGCCTCGTCCTGCTGCATACCAGCGACGAGTGGTTTTCGGGCGGTTATGCGCTGTATCGCCATTTCGATGCCGTCATTCGGAATTTTGCAACAGGCCTGACGCAACACGAGGGCATATGGACGATACCGGAAGGCTATTCCAACGGCACGAGAACCGGTCAGGCCGTACGTCCCATCACGGAGCGTCCGTATGTTTGGTCCTTTACAGGGGAGATCAAAGCGTCTCGGGCCGACATGGCCGACGCTTTCGCAGGATTGCAGCCGAACTTCATGACCAGCACCGCGTCCATTTACGCGGGCGGCGGCAAAAAACTGAGCAAACCTGAATTCGACAGCGTCCTAGACAATACGATCTTCTCACCGTGCCCCATGGGCAATGCCATCCTCGAGACGTGGCGGCTCTATGAGAGCCTCGAGCTCGGATGCATACCAATTGTCGAGACCAGAGCCTCACTCGACTATTTCACCTATCTGTTTGGGCCACACCCGATCCCATCATTCAGGAGCTGGCGGGCGGCTCGCTGCTACGCCGAGCGTGCGCTTGCAGACAAGTCTTCCCTTCGCGAAAAGCAGTTGCAGGTCTTGAGCTGGTGGACAGACAAGAAACGTGATGTTCGAAACCAGGTCCGGCGCGCGGTGACTGGCCCCTCGCACCATACCGCTCTCCGAGCATTTGGCGCCCTTGCCCGCAACCGCTACCCTCTGCTCCATGAACCTCTGCGTCTTATGGAGCTGCTGCGCCACCAAAGCAGCAGCAGCTTGATGCGGCGTATGAAACGTCCCGGGGGCCCGCTCCGGCGCATCGCCCGCGAGAGCTTGCGCAGCCTCCGTACCTAGAGGTCAAATCTCACCCGCCCCGACTTGCAGCTTCTCCCGGCCATCCTTGTGCGCGCCACTGCTCCGCAGCGAACGCGCCAACGCATACAAGCATTCTGCGTAGAGCAGCGACCCCGCACCATACACGATCACATAACCGATAATGAAGGTGTCGATGGTCCAATGAAACAGCACCATCAATGTGCTGATCAGTACCATGCCAGCAAGCGTCAGACCTGAACGGCGAGCGAGCTCCTCGAACTTCCCGACGCCGATCAATACGATTTGGCATGTCGTCTGCACAAGCATGAACGCGAACATGGCACAGATCGCCATGCGCATCACCGGCGAGACGAGATCATTGTGGTTCAGAATGACGCCAAAGATCTTTTGGCCGAACAGAGCGATGGCGAGAACGCCGGACACCATCGGTAACAATCCGACCATGACGCCTTTGGCGGTCGCGCGGATCAATCCGGTGGCATCTTCATGATGCACGGCGCGGGTTTGTTGCGGCAGGACGGTCTCGGCACCGATAAGGTAGCTCAACACCGCGAAGCGCGTCACCTTGTAGAACATGTCGAATGCGACGATAGCCTCTGCATCACCGACTACCGCTAGCAGATAATATGGAAAGACGCCGATCACGAAGTCGGCCAACGAGAGTAGAACGGTTGCTCCTACTCCGCGGCTTTCGTTCCTGAGCAAGCGCAGGCCATTGAGCAGCGCCCCTCGTCGCCGTGCGAAGCCATAGAGCCGGGCGAGCCATATCAATGCCGCGATCGATACCATCCAAATCGCCAGGCTGATCGCGCTATAATGGACAAACGGAAGACCGAGGAGCATTGCCGCGGTCACCGTCAAGAGCGCCATGCGCCTGCCGACATCGATCGTCTCTGTCCATACAAATCCATCTCTGGCGTTGATCGCTACCCGAAGGGCCATGCGTGGCAGTGCGCAAACAGCGCCGGCAAAGATCAGCAGATAGGCGAGCCGATGCGGGGCCACCTGAACGACACCCGCGGCGAGCGCGAGTCCGAGAACTGCGACCGCAAGCACACCAATTCCGAGGTACAGCGTCACGATGGTCGTCACCAGGTCCTGGTCGTCGCGGCTTGCTCCATGTTGGCCGGTGTCAGCGAGATAGTGAGAGCGAAGTTTGAAGAATGTCAGCCCCGTAATCCCAAGGTCGCTCTGCACGACAAGCGCCGCCACTGCCAGCAGGCTCGCGATCACCGCATAGGAGTTCAAGCCGATCGTTCGGACCAACACGTACGCGAGAACGAAATTGGATATGGCCGTGAGTGCGGAGTTGAGTCCCTTCAGCGTGAAGAGAATGAGAGAGCTGTCAGAGACCCGACGCAACCGGGACCCGACCGTGTTGTTCGGTTGTTGCTTGAGAGCTCCAGGCGGCTTCAATCCTTGCTGAGACACAGCGCCTCCGCCTCGCGCGGTATGAGAGCTTCGTATCTGCCGGCCATTTGCGTCGTCCTGCCCGTCATCTCGTCCCCAGAGCCGGCACGGGGCTCCGGCCGGTCTCCTCCATCGCAGTGCCGCGGCTCCGCTCTGATGCGAAGGATGTCTTGCCGGGCCAGACCAGGAGGCCGGCGAGGAGCATCAAGATGGACGGATTGAGCAAATATCCACCTAGAAACAGGTAGGTATATCCGACGGCGAACCGTAACCCTTTCGGCCCCCTGCAGGCGGCCACATAGAGGAACCTGAAATAAGCCAGCGAACCGAACAGGCCATACTCATAAATGACCTTGCCCCAGGTCGGATCGAACGCGTTGAATGAAAACAGCCGAAACTGCTCCTGTACAGTACCTGGCCCTCGTCCAAGAAAAAACGTCAGATCGTTGGCAAACACGACCTTCTGGAGCACGCTGAACATGGAAAAAAACCGCGCCCATCCGCTCGACTGAACGTCCGAGAATTCGCTCAAGCGTCGCGTGAATGCGTCGAGCGAAAGGGTGTCACCGAGGCTGATCAGAACGAGGCAAAGCAGCGCTGCGAACAGAAAAAGTCGGATGTGCCCGTGATGCAGGAAGTAGAATGGCAGGAACAGCGCCAGCATGGTCAGTCCGGTACCTGAATAGCTGCACAGCAGGCCAGCAGAGAGCAAGATCAGACGGACCCCCGTGGCTCCGACCACCAGTTCCGCAACAAATGCAATGGCGAGAAACTGGCAGAAGAACGACGGCTCAAGGAAGACGACACCATTGCTCTTGAAGATCGGCGACGACCAGTAGAGGGGGATGAGCGAGTTATATCCAGCGACGGTCACGTTTTCCGGAAGATGCTTGTCCAGAAAAAATGCAACGTCGGCTCCAACGATAAATTGGCCGATGAACTGCAAGACTCCGATAACTGCGGTGACGCAGCCGACAGTCGACACAAGCTTCATCACGCGATGGCTGGAAATCTCCGAGGCACCGCGGAACGCCAGCGGCCCCTGCGCGACCACGAAAAACCCGAGCGACAACACGGAGATGTGGGGGCTCGGAGACAATGCCGTGCTTAAGGTGCCCAAGCAAACGACAAGTGCATACCAGACGAATGCCCTCGTATGGACCTCAAGCACGCCGCCGAGGAAGGCGGCAAGGGTCACTGCGGGAAAGACCAAGAGGTTCAACGGATATAAGCCGCCTGTGCCAGGCAGCGCGATCTTCTGGAGAAAGACAGCACATAGGAGCGTGAGAACGCAGACCGCGAAGCCCGATTGCGCGGTCGGGAGAGCAATGGCTCTTGCTACAGGAGCGTCGGCCATGAAGGTGCTTTCCTTGCGGCGTCTGCAAGCCTCACGCGAGAGGTCCTTGGCGGCGGAGGCGATAGTCGGCCGCCATTCCGTGAGCCGCAGCCCAGTCGTCCGGCTCGGGAGCCCGACGATCGTTGAGACGCTCGTCACCCACAGGGAGTTGTCGGCGCTCACGCGCCCGCCGTCGGCGCGCGCTCCATGCTTCAAGCATGACGCAAACGGCCGATCCACTGACCAGGCCGATCACGGCTCCCAGGGCGATGAAAAGCGGCTTGGGAGGAAACACCGGCTCTGTGGGAGCCGTGGCGGATTGGGCGACCTTGACGTTCGAGAGCTTTTCGCTGGCGTCCCAATCGGCGTTCATCTGGGCATCTGCGGCGTGGCCCGCATGGGCCTCCATGAGCTTGGAAGCCTGGTCGACCTGATCTTTGAGGCGGCTGAATTCCGCCGCGATCGAAGAGAGTTCGCCCAGCTTTCGCTCGACGTCGGCAACTGAATCGGTCTGCGCCTTTTCGAGCGATCGCAGGCCCACAATCTCTGAATTGAGGTTTACAAGCGATTGGGCAGTCTCCTGGAACACGCGTACCAGCAACAACGGCGACTCGTTCGCCGGGACCTTGTTGGACTCCGTCAACCCATCACTGCTGCCCGCGGGAAGGTTTTGCTTCGGTCCCGTTATTTCGCCGGGAAGGGAAATTCGACGGCGGAGCTGTGTCAACGTGTTCTGGAACGTCGCGGCCTGCGCTTCCTTCTCTGCGATCGAACCGCGCGTTTTCGCGAGAGCCGCCAGCGCATTGTCCCGCCTGGTGAGCGCCAGCTCGATTTCCTGACTCACTGAGTAGGTCGAATGCTTTCTTGCAAATTCGCTGAGCTCGGCAGACGCCTGCTTATACTCGTCGCGATAGCGCGCCGCCTGCCGGCGGAAAAAGGCGGGTGCTTCAGCATTGCCGCTGAGATCGGCTTGGCGCTGGAGAAAATCTCGCACCACAAGTCCAAGAAACTGCTCGGCGATCTTCGGATCTTCATGCCTGAACGTCAGGGCCAGGATTTGCGAATCCTTTTCGAGCGTGACTGCGAGCCGCTTCTTGACTTTCAACAGCGCGCGATCGGCGTCGGAATGCTCGTCATCCGGACTTTTGGATCGGATCGACGCCGCGATTCTCGAAATGGTCTCCAAAACTCGCGGAGACAGGAGTCTGGCGGGCAAGACATCCAACAGCCGCCATTGAACCGGCTCCTCCTGGTCGGGAAACAGTCGTTTCGGTCCGAATTCGTTGATCGCCTGTCGAAGCACGTCCTCGCTGTTGACGATATAGATCTGCGAGTTCAGCTGATACCGAAGCGTATCAGGAAACTGAGTCTGCTGCCGCTGCGCCCGGTCGAGGGTGGTCATCAGCAGGGCTTCCGACTGGAAGACCGGCGTAACCACCAGCGTGAACGCAATTGCGGCGGCGACCATGAATGTGAAGACAGTGAGGAAAGTGAGCCTTCTTGCCCACACAATCTTGGTGATGACGCTGAACGGCATGAACGTCTCGGGTTAGCAGGGTTCGGCAGGCACGCACTCGGCGTGTGGCAAGTGCGAAATCACGCCTTTGTTCCAAATTTATTCGCCACCGCGAGAACTTTTCGCCACTGCGAGAACTTTGTGATCCGGAATGCAGCACAAGCAAGTTCGCTCGCAAGTTGGAGATTGCCATGCTTCCCCGCACCTCGATCGCCGCTCTCGTGTATTTCTGTTTCAGCGTCTCCTGTTCCGCTGGCACTCCCGCTCTCGGCGCTTACGTCGGGAACAGTACGTCCGAATTGCGGCAATTCGAGCAATGGCTGGGGCGGCCGGTGGACCAGATTACGGCCCACACAGGACGCGCGAATTGGACGGACTGGATCGACAGTATCAGATGGTCGATCGATCTCTGGTCACCGCTCAACAAGCCGATCTGCTGGACCATTCCCCTGTTTGCGGATGGCGGCTCTCTGGCGGATGCCGCTAACGGCGCTTACGACGACTACTACACGCAGGCAGCCAGGATGCTGGCGCAAACGCGCCAGTCGGATGAGGCGATCTACGTGCGGACCGGAGAGGAACTCAACGGAAACTGGATGCCGTGGTCCGCAGCGGGGCACGAGCAGGATTTTGTCAGGGCATATCGACGCTTTGTCGAGGCTTTCCGCTCGGTATCGGGCCGCTTTCGCTTCGAATGGAACGTCAATGTCCGTGAGACGCGCATGAATCCGGCCGACGCCTATCCCGGCGATGATGACGTCGACGTTATCGGCATGGACTTCTACTACAACACCGAATGGAACCCGACCGATCCCGTCAAGGCGTGGGATGAAATGGTGAACAGCCCATACGGTCTGAAATGGCTCGAGGATTTTGCGTCGGCACACAAAAAGCCAACGGCTTATCCGGAATGGGGGATCAATTCCGACACAGCAGGTCCCTATATCGAAAAGGCCGCGCGATGGTTCTCAGAACACAATGTGCTCTACCAGAGCGTTTGGAATTCCAACGACGCCTTTCCCGGCAAGCTCAGCGATGGTCAATATCCTGACGCGGCGGCGGCCTATGTCCATTCTTTCGGAGCACCGGCCTCCGCCCCACGCTCGCCTAGCGGAGCGCCTCGTTAGACACGAGGATGCGAAAGCTCCTGGAAATGGAAACTCGCAACGCGCGATAGATGAAGCCTGTCGCCCAACTTTGATGCATGATGATGGCGGCGGGACCGGCGGCACATCCGGCGGGATCGCGCCGTGACATTGCCAGATACAATCCGCCGGACAGGCACGCGCCCGCGTAAGCTAGGCTTGGCAGAAAAAACAGCCACCCAAGACCAAGTCCCGACGCCAGACTGAGCACGTTCATTCCAAGCGCTGCCAAGGGCAGCAATTGCCTAACTTTTGGTGGATGGCGATGCTTGAGCATTGTCCTTGCGCGCCCGGCGCCGTGGTTGAAATACTGCCGGGCAAGCGCGCTGAGCGAGCTGCGTGGAAAATAACTGATCGCCAATTCCGCGCAGAGCCAGATTTTTGCACCTGACTTGCTCAGCCGGAGGTCGAGCTCTGCATCCTCATTATGCGTGAAGCTCTCATCATATCCACCGATGGCCAGAAACGTCCTGCGTACGAAAGCGGCATGATGACCATGCTCTACATATCGCGAGCAATTTCCGGTTCGATGTAAAGCACCGCCATTACCTAAGCGGCTGTTCTGCGCAGCTGCTATCCCACGCTGCAAAAAGCTCTTTCCGTGAGTGCGCATGGGTACGACGACCGATGCAGCGTTCCGCTCTCTCAGCTCTCGCACCAGGCCTGCGACAAAGCCGGGCGGGTACTCAGCATGAGCGTCGGCACGGATGATAATTTCCGATTCCGGCTTGGCTAATCTCGCGCCACGATTGACGGCGGCCGATTGATAGCGCGCCGGGTTCATCTCAAGCCGGATTCGCGAATTGAGCTTGGACATCTCCTCGACGATCAATGCCGTGTGATCGGTACTGCCGCCGTCGAGCACGATCATCTCATAATCCAGATTTCCATCCTCCGGCACCAGCGATGTGATGGCAGACCGAATGCACTTCTCTTCATTCAATGTTGGAACAATTATCGTGACGGACGGTTCAGGGGTCATAGCATGATCCGAGTTGAACGACATTGCGAGCACGAGAGCTGCTCGTGCTTTGACGGGGGCGCCACGGGGCACAATGCTGATCAGCAACCCAGGTTCCAAGAGATGAACGGTTCGGCGGTTGATGTCGTCCAGCAACGGCTCGGCCTGGGCTGTGCGCGCCTGGCGTCCGTCTTGGGCCGTGACCAGGCGGACGCGTTCCGACTGATTCATGCCGCGTATGAGAGGGGCATTCGCTTCTTCGATACGGCGAACATCTATGGCCAAGGCGACAGCGAACGTCTTCTGGGTGCCGCGCTCGACGGCCGGCGCAAGCAGGCCACCATTGTAACAAAGGCGGGACAATATTTCCCCGCTTGGATGAACGTAGCGAGGCCGTTCAAAAGCATCTTGGCGCCTCTGATCCGCCGAAGCGGCGTCGGGAGCCACGCGGTTTCGAGGATGCGCGCTGCTCCATTGCCGCGGAATTTCTCCGATTCCTTTCTCCGCGCTTCCATCGACGCCAGCCTGCGCCGACTGAACACCGACTATCTGGACATTGTTCTCCTGCATAGTCCACCCGCTGACATCATCAGAACGGGCGAGGCGTTACATCATCTGACGAATATCCGTGAGGCGGGCAAGGCGATCAAAATCGGCATTTCCTGTGAAGACGTCCAATCCGCATTGGTTGCGCTCGATGATCCCCGGGTCGAAGTCATCGAGCTCCCATTATGGCCGGTGACGGCGGCGACGAATCTGTTTTTAGACCGCGCCAGACGTCAGGCCGTGTTTGTTGTTGGCCGAGGATTGATGAGCGCAACATTGGCAACCGATCGTAACGACCGATGGTCGACCGCCCGCGCGGCGCTGGTTGCCTCGCTGCCGCGAGACGAAATCAATCGCGTGCTCATCGGCACCACACGGCTTGACCACCTGAATCAGGTGTTGGATGCGGTCCAGAGACAGGAAACCCGGTGTTTATAGACGGACGTCAGATACCCAGCGGATCGCGTCTCAAGGCGGACGTCTGCATTATCGGCGGCGGACCTGCGGGTATCGTGATCGCGCGCGAATTGCTGGGAACGTCACTCTCCGTGATGCTTGTCGAAAGCGGAGGATGGCGGCCTAACAAGCTGACGCAAAGTCTGAATGCAGCTGAACTTGCATCCGACAGTCGGCATCCGCCACCCGAGATGTATCGCGAGCGGCGCTTCGGCGGTTCTTCGACAATCTGGGGTGGCCGCTGCGTTCCACTGGCACGACATGATTTCGCGCCTCGAGCTCACGTGCGCAACAGCGGATGGCCAATCTCATACGATGATCTAGTCCCCTATTATTCTAAAGCGTTGACGTACTGCGAGGCAGGCGAGTTTGCATTTGAGCCCGACTGCCTGAATGCGTCCGGACCGCTGGTCGACGGGCTGGCAAGTGACGAGATCACGGTTGGCCTGGAGCGCTTCAGTCCGCCGACCGATTTTGGAAGGCGCTTCAGGTCGGAGTTGATCGGTTCGTCCGCGCACCGGATCTTGCTGGAATCGACCTGCATCCGTTTGCTCAGCAACGATTCGGGGCGCGCGGTGGAAGCCGTCGAATGCTCGACCGTCGGTGGCAATAATTTTCGGATTTGTTCGAAGTATGTGATCGTGGCGGCCGGCGGGTTGGAGTCCGCGCGTCTGCTGGCCGCATCGAACGATGTGGCTCCAGCCGGCTTGGCCAACTCCAGCGGAGCACTTGGCCGGTACTACATGTCCCACCTTGAAGGCACCGTGGGACGGCTGCAGGTCGCCGACGGGCGACGGGTGGCATGGAACTTTTCGAAGACGGCGGATGGAGTCTATGCCAAGCATCATCTCCGGCTGTCCGATGACGTGCAGCAGCGCCACCAGCTACGAAACATGATCTTCCGCCTTCACCATGCAAATCCGATGGACCCGCAGCATGGCGATCCGGTGTTGTCGCTGATGTACATCGCAAAGCGATTCATTCTTCCCGAGTATCGCCGAAAGATTACCACCGTCGAATTGGAGTCGTTGGAGCGATTGCCGAAAGGCCGCGCGCTCACGGCTCGTCACGTCGCAAATGTCGCGAGAAATCCGTGGCCGCTGCTCAAATTCTTGAGCACCTGGGTTTACAGGCGTCACGCCCTCTACCGCCGCATCCCTTACGTGGCGCTCTATTCGAAGACTGGCACCTACCCGCTCGACTACAATGCCGAGCAGACGCCCCTCTACGAAAGCCGTGTCTCGCTCACTCATGATAAGGATCGTTTCGGAGTTCCCAAGCTTCACATCGATTGGCGCGTTTGTCCCGAAGACGTGACCTCGATCGCGGCAAGCTACCGGCAGATGCAACGCATCTTCGCGAAGACACGCGCCGCGACCATCGTCTACGACGACAATATCTTGGATGAGAGCGCCAGACGGGCCGTCGCGGTCGGAGGGCATCATATCGGCACAGCTCGGATGAGCGATGACCCGAAACGCGGGGTCGTGAACCCGCAATGCCGAACGCATGACGTCGAAAACCTCTACATAGCCGGAAGCGCGGTGTTCCCAACCAGCGGCTCGGCCAACCCGACGCTGACGATCGTTGCATTGGCGATTCGCATCGCCGATCACCTCAAGGCTGAAATGGGGAGCTCTACGTGACGATTTCTGTGCTCTGGCTCGGGCGAACGATTCCGCTTCCGCTCAACGCGGGCGATCGCATCTATTCTGCCCAGCTCGCTGGCGCGGTCGCGCGCCAAGGAGCGCGAGTCGTTTTCCTCGGCCTGCAAAACCCAGATGAACAAACCGGCAGCCTCGTGGAACTCGAGCCTCAGGTGTGCTGGAAGCTCGTCCCTGGGACCCCGAACCCGAGACCGCTCTCTCTCCTAAGCAGCCTGCCGATGGTTGGAGCGCGGTTTGCGACCAGAAACTACAAGAAGGCAGTCGCGCGGGAACTTGCTACGAACGACTATGACGCGGTGGTCCTGGATCAATATGGAATGAGCTGGGCAACCGCTTACGTCCAGAAACTGGCACGGCGTCGCCCGATCCTGGTCCATGTCTCTCATGACTACGAGACCAGGGTCACGGCCCAAATCGCCCGCAACTACAGCGGCGATTTTCTCCGCAAGATTCTGCTGAAGGAGAATGCGAGGAAGACCCGGCTTGCCGAAGAACGCCTTGCACGTACCAGCAACCTGCTCGTGACCCTGACGGAGGAGGACCGAGCTGCATTCAATAACATCAATCCTTCGCTGGACTGTATCGTCTTGCCGCCGGGATATGCAGGCAAAAAGCAGAGTTCCCGCACCTTGGACAACACAGTTCCAAGACGTGCGATCATTGTCGGCTCGTTCAGCTGGATCGCCAAACAGTTGAATCTCGAGCGCCTGCTGGAAGCTGCCGACAGAATCCTCTTACAAAACCAAATCGAGCTTCATGTCGTCGGCGTCGTTCCGGAGCCGCTGCTGTCGCGGCTGCGGCTACGATTTCCCTGGGTCGCCTTTCGAGGCTTTGTCGACGATCTCGGTGAGGAGTTCCGGAAGGCGCGGATCGCTTTGGTTCCAGAGGAGATAGGCGGCGGATTCAAGCTCAAGATATTGGATTACATCTTCTCTCGCGTGCCCGTCGCAGCCGTTGAAACAGCTCTCAGCGGAATTCCCGCGAAGCTGACGAGCCAATTCATCGTTGAGCACGGCATCAATCAACTTCTGACAACTGTTGCCTCGATGATCGACGACGTCGACGCCCTCAGCGCGATGCAGGACCACGCATTCGAGGTCGCCGAGGGTTTGTTCAACTGGGACGTCAATGGGAGTCGCTTGGTCGAGGAGCTCGCACGCGTTCGCGCCCAGCGGCCAGTAGAACAGCCCCTACCTGTCGTGGCTGCGCCTAAGCCGGCAATCGCCATGCCGCCAAGTGCGGACTGATCAATTGTGTCTCTCGCGCGCGTGCGATCAGGTGCATGTGTCCAGCACATGAATTCGCTCGATGTGCATAACGACAGAGCATGCGCTTGCAAGAATCCGGCGACCAGATGGCGCATTTTCGGTGATTTCTGGACCCGGGAAAAAGTAGCAAAAAAAGCGCGGAGAATAGGAACGTTGCCGGTCCCCGCGCTTTTTTGTTCGCATCGCAACATACCCTTGTGCGTCGGAGTGCCCACACATGAATGGAATGGCAGACGCGAATAGCGCCAACGGAGATGCGCTATTTGTTTTCGTGACCCCTGTCCGTCCGATCGGCCTCACTTCCAAACGAGCGATGGACATCGTTGTGGCCCTGTGCGGCATTTTAGTGCTCGCGCCCTTTTTTGTTTTTTGTTGCTTGGCAATTGCCTGCTTCTCTCCGGGACCGGTGTTTTTTCGTCACAGGCGTGTCGGATTCAATGGCAAACAATTCGACTGCCTGAAATTTCGCACGATGGCGGTCGACGCGTCAGAACGCTTGCGCCTGCATCTCGAATCCGACCCGGCCGCCGCAGCAGAGTGGATCGCGACGAGAAAGCTGCGCAAGGATCCCCGCGTGACCCTGATCGGGGCCTTGTTGCGGAAATCCAGTCTGGATGAACTGCCGCAGCTGTTCAACGTCCTCAAGGGCGATATGAGCATCGTAGGACCGCGCCCGGTCACGGAAGAAGAACTGAGCCGATATTCCGACGCCATCAACGCCTACTATGCGTGTCGTCCAGGCATCACCGGGCTTTGGCAGGTCAGCGGCCGCAGCACTACCACCTTCCAACGGCGTGTCGTGCTCGACAGCTACTATGCGCACCACTGGTCACTCCTTCTCGATGCCAAGATCATTATGGCAACGATTCCAGCGGTCTGTTTCTCGAATACGGCCTATTGAAGTGGTAGTCGATAACGGGGCAAAGCCGACATGCTGGCCTCGGTGCGGCGCGTGCCTCGTCCGACGCCGGGTCGGTCGCTCCTGTGATCCAATGCCGTAAGGCCCGTAAAATCGCCGATCTCGCGCTGAGCCATCGCGAATCGATCGACGATCATGCTATATTATCAACCTGACGTTGTTTGCGCCCCAGGACCGCTCGCTGCGGTTGGAATTTCGTGGATACTGCTGCACCGCCATTTTCAAGTCGAGGCAAGCCATCCTAATGTCCGATTGCTTCCAGGACTGTCCGGCGGGGATCCCGCAGGCAAGAAACATCACCAGGTCTTTTCCCGACAAATGCTTACCTTTAGAGCAGATCAGAATTTGGGCCCCGATCTTTTCCCCGTCCAAAACAAAAATGCATGCCGCCGCTTGGGGGCATCAACATGATGCATTTCGCCATTGGGCTCGCAGCACTGGGAACTGCAGCTGGATTGGCATTCCGATGGAAAGTGCTTCTGCCGATCATCGTCCTCGTGCCCTTCGCCGCGATCATCTTCTCGATATCCCGTGGCGCAAACCTCCAGGCTACGGCGATCACGATCCTCGTTGCGGAAGCGCTTCTCCAGGGCGGCTATTTGGTGGGTTTGCTCATACGCGTTGTTGCAAGCGCTGTCAGACGGTCCGTCGGCGCCGCGAGTGTTTTCAGGAGCCGTCCTGTTGCCAACACATACGACCAAGATCGGCCTCTGGCTCGTCCTGGGGAGGCCGAGAAAGGGCGATAGTTTTCCTGTCGCCCCTGACCGTAGCTGAGCACCCCAAGGACCGGCTATTTCCAGGCGTAAAGCTTGAACTCTGGCAAATCACTCACCCCTGGTTTCCTCAGCACCCAGAGATTGTAGGCTGCGAGGTCTCTCAAGCCCACGGCATGCATGATGCTGTCGTATGCATATGAGACCAGGTAGAATGGAACAAAGAATTCGAGATAGGAGCTGCTGTTGTAGCCCGGCAGATGGTAAACGATCTTGAAGCCCGAGGCCTGCACCATCTTGCGGAAGGCGGAAAAGTTGGTTCTGTCATAATGCGCAGAAAATCCAAGATGCTCGGCTGTCTCGCCCATCGAGGTGGCAAGCAACTTTTTTGAGGCCGATTTGGGCAGCAGCCTATTGGCAACAGCAAATGGCGCATACCGCCCCGGAAACTGGGCTATCATATACCCCCCGGGCCGCAACACCTCGAACGCATTTCTTAGAAACTTTTGATTGTTGCTGAAGTGCTCGATACCAGAGCTGACCATAACAAGATCGACAGTACCTGCCGGAATTGGAATTTTCTCGACGGCATCGCATTGAATCTTCTCATCCAGAAGTCCGTTGTCCGCCATTTCGGCGCCATCGATGTCCAGCCCGATGAGCTTGATGCTGTACCAGCTCTTGTAATGCTGAGGAAAATGCCATTGTTTTCCTGCCCCGACGTCGAGCACGACCTTCGTATCCGGATGGGATAACAAGATGGCCCCGATCTTATGATAGGCCGCGAAGACATTCGCCTCATGAAAATGGTCGGGCGTGATCGCTCGTGAGAGCCTTCGGTTGAGCGCGAAGAAAGATTGTAACAGTCCCACTGAGATCTCCGGACAAAATGCCTTGCATATCGTGGCAGACGCTGCACACCGGCTCGCGGCTTTTCGAGATCCAAACCGGCCGCTCGGGGGTACGCAAACGCAGCACCAAGGAGGGCTAACACGGGCTGTCGACCTTGATCATCACCGGAATCCGGCCTCACGCTAATCGCTTGACGTGACAGCGGGTGGTCAATGCAGAGCCGGGCTCGCTTTCGTGCGCGTGCCTGGGCGGTTCCCGTTCGATCAAGGGGGCCGTGCCGCTCATTCATAAGCCGATGATGGCCGGGTCCGGAGGGCGCTGCAAGGGGCTTTGATGACTACTCAGTCCGTGCGAGCACCGCAATCTCGTGATCACCGCGTCACCGGGCATTCGCTCGATGTGCTTTCGGCGCTTCGATACTGAATGACACCAAAGACAACGTCGCCGACGGATACCGAGCATGAGATGATCCTTGGCGAAGCGGATGCAAGTGCCGTGCCGAAGCTAGGGACTTTCGTCGGCTTCGTTGCCGTGCGGATCTCAGCAAATCGTATCGACGGGCTCGTTCGAACAAGGCGCAGCGAACCTCGTTCTTGATTCATGAAAACGATCTTGATCTCGGGAGCAGGGATTGCAGGACCCACGCTGGCCTTCTGGTTAAAAGCAGCCGGATTTGAGCCAACCCTGATCGAACGAGCGCCTGCCTTGCGCGCCGGCGGCTATGTCATCGATTTTTGGGGACTTGGATACGACATCGCCGAGCGCATGGGGCTGATCGGCGAGATCAATCGCATTGGCTACCATGTGCAGGAAATGCGCATCGTCGATGATGCCGGTCGGCGCCTCGCCGGCTTTGGAACCAAGGCCTTTTCCGAGTTGACGGGAGGGCGTTACGTCACGCTGCAGCGAAGCGATTTGTCGCGACTGGTGTTTCGAAGCATCGAGCGCCATACGGAGACCCTTTTCGGCGACGAGATCATCGCAATCGAGCAGCAGACGGGCGATGTGAGAGTCGAGCTGAAGCATACAGGTCATCGCCGGTTCGATTGTATTATCGGTGCCGATGGCCTGCATTCTGCTGTCCGCAACCTTGCGTTCGGTCCTCAATCGCGGTTCGAGACCGACCTCGGCTATCGCGTCGCCGCCTTCGAGGCCCAAGGATATCGCCCACGCGACGACGACGTGTATCTGATCTACGGCCAGCCCGGTCGCATGGTCGGACGCTTTACAATGCGTGACGATCGTACGCTGTTCCTGCTTGTATTTCTTGCCGCCGATGCTGACCTGCCGGCCACACAAGAAGCCCAAAAGGCGATGCTTTGCGACATCTATCGCAATGGTGGATGGGAGTGCTCCAAGATGCTCGCTGCGCTCGCACAGGCTGGCGAGCTCTATTTTGACAGCGTGAGCCAGATTCGAATGCCGGAGTGGTCTCGCGGTCGAATCGCGCTGGTCGGTGATGCCGCGTTCTGCGTATCGCTGCTGGCCGGACAGGGCTCGGCACTCGCGATGATCTCCGCCTACGTACTGGCTGGTGAACTCGCGGCTTCGCAGGGCCGGTACAAGCAAGCGTTCGGCCGATATGAGACGATATTGCGGAACTATATCGCGACCAAGCAGCGCGGCGCTATACGCTTTGCCGGCGCCTTTGCGCCAAAGACGCAGTTCGGAGTTCTCGTACGCAATCTCGTGGTTAGAACCTTTGCCATTCCTGGTCTGGCCAGGCTCGCGATTGGCGGAGACATAGCTGACAAGCTGCAGCTTCCCGCGTACGGCTGGCCCAACGCGATTGCTTGGGTCTCGCCCGATACAAAAGCTCGCGCTCAGGACCAGGCGCGGTAACATCAATCGACGTTCCGAATTTCTTACTCCGTTCACCCCTCGAGGGCATTAGCAAATTTCCCGCGTTCCGAACGCCGGCCTTTACCCGGAAGCAGGCATGCATGGAGATGCTGCCCGGAAAAATGGGAGAGGAGTTCTTAATTTTCAGAGCCAAGCACTACGATATATCCAATCTCGATTTGCAGGCCGTGAGGGGACCGCCGATCATCTGGACGGAGCGCATTCCGCTAAGCTTGCAGCATGAGCACGGTTACAGATCCTTCTCAGCGAGCTCACGAAAGTCATCGGGCACGGAACGAGAAATCCCAAGCGCCACCGAGCCATATCCAATGGCATCCCATCCGAAGCGATCGCGGATCTTATCGACGGCACGGTCGGCCGCCGATCGCGCCATCCCTATTTTGGTGCCGGGACGGCGGGGTTCATCTTGCAGTCCAAGCGGAAGCTCCAACGCCAGATCCCAGTGTTCCTCAAGATGAGACACGGAAATCGCCAGGAGCGAGATGGTCTTCTCATCAGGATGTTCTGCAAGGACAGCGCGCACTAGATCGCTAGCGACCTCAGCAAGGATTAGGGTCGCGGAAATCGGTGCATCGAGCGTTACCGAGCGAGTGACTGAGTTCAGATTGGCGAAGCGAACGCGGACCGCCACGGTTCGACCAGGCCTGGACTTTGCCCGGAGCCGCGCGGCGATTCGGTCCGCGAGGTGAAACAAAGTGGGCCGATAAACCCACTCTTCGGCCGGCTTCTTGCCAATTGCTGACTGCGCCCCTGCCGATCGAGCCCGCTGGTGAGACTTGATTTGTCTCGGATCCCGATTCCATGCCAACGCTGCGAGTTTCTCACGTGCGGCGGGACCGGGTAGCCGCTCGAGCGACCATCCCGGTGTTTTTGCGAGCTGTCCGATTGTCTGCACGCCAATCGCTGCCAAGCCCGCCTTCCTGACCGGACCCACCCCCCACATCAGTTCGACGGGCAGTTGGTGAAGGAATTCCAGTTCGGTGTCGGGATCCACAACTACAAGCCCGTCGGGCTTGGCCACCTGCGAGGCGATTTTCGCCAGATGCTTGGTGCGCGCAACACCTACTGAGATCGGAAGGCCAAGCTCGGTGCGCACGCGCCAGCGGATTGCCGTCGCAATCTCAGCCGGCATGCCGAACAGATGGGCGCAGCCGGCAACGTCGGCAAAGGCCTCGTCGATGGAAATCCGCTCGACGAGGGGCGTGAAATCGCTGATCAGTTTGATAGCGCCCAGCCGCTGATAGTCTTTGAAATGGCCATCGACAAAGGTGAGGTGTGGACACAGCTCTCGCGCCTGCCGTCCCGGCATGCCGCTACGAACTCCAAAGGCCTTGGCTTCGTAGGAAGCGGCAAGCACAACCCCGCCACCGACGGCGATTGGTTTGCCGCGTAACGCAGGGTCGAGCAGTTGCTCAACCGAAGCGTAAAAGGCATCCAGGTCAGCATGCAGGATGGTGGCTGTCGTTGCCATCCCGACCGTTCACCCGTGAGTTTGGCCGAGGTCTGCTTGGACAGTACCTCGATGGCATCGAACAAAATAGGAACATTCTGCAGCTTGGTCAACCTGGAATTTGAGCATGTCCGCCAATCCAAAGCCGCTCCAAGGACCTGACCCGCTGGATGCAGCCGCCGACCAAGTGATCGCAGGTTGCGACGGCGCCTCGCCAGCTAATTCCCAAACACCCGTTTGAGCTCGTCGATTTGTGTTGCTCGAGCCGTCGAACGAGAGGGCCACGAAGCACCATGACGAGCTTGGCCGTCTCCTCGAGCTCCTGGCCGCATGGACCGCCGATCTCAGATCCTTGCCGGCGACGACGGCCATGGTTGGCAAGGAGAACGGCCGCATGCCGCCCTCAAGCGCACGGATGAGATTGCCGGCCTTCGCGTGTCCCGGACGGAGGTAAGGGACCAGATGCACTTGGCCACGCGCATGACGACATACGCGTGACGCATGACGACATACGGCGTGATCGGAGGAATGCAGTCGTTCGGATCGGTCTCGGGAAGGCAAGACATCGCGGTTGCGAACGTGGAGTGGAGGCGAACCACGGCACCCGTTCCGGGTCGCGTTTCGTAGAACGCGCGGTGCAGAAATATCTCCTTCGAAGGCGGATCGCCGGACACGTGCCGGCCGTGACGATCGATCTTCGAGATGCCGCCGGGATCGAGAAAGCCGAGACAGGAATTCGTCGGGGTGACCGCGAGGCTATCCTCAACCGCGACGCTGATGTTTCCGGCCGAGCCGACCGAAAAGCCGCGCTCGAAAAGGGAGCGCGACAGCAGCGCGATGTCCTCGCGGAGCCTGGCCTCGCTCATGCTGCTGCCGCGAGCTTCCGCAACGCCTCGGCGAAGAAGTCCGGCGCGCCGAAATTCCCGGACTTCAGGGCCAGCGCCAGGGGCCGCGGCGTGGCCGCCAACAGGACCGGGACACCGGGATCAATCTCCGGTCCGATCGTCAGCGCATCGAGCTCGAGCGCTGACACGACGGCGCCGGAGGTTTCTCCGCCGGCCACCACCAGGCGGCGGATGCCGTTCTCCACCAGGCAGCGCGCGCTGGCGGCAAAGAGCTGTTCCAACGCCTTCGCAACGTGTCCCCGGCCATGACGTTGCTGAGCTCCGGCAACGTCCTCGGGTGAGCCTGAGGAATAGACCAGAGGCGCTGACCCTGATGGGCGCGGACGAAATCGACCACCTGCGCGGGCCCAGTGCGGCCCGCCAGCACTTCCTCGATGCAGACGTTCAAGGTCGGATGGGAAGCTGCGTGAATCTCGATCTGCTGCCGCGTTGCGCGCGAGCAGCTCCCGGCAAGGATCGCCTCCGGTCCGTCGACGCCTGCGAAGCCCGAGGCGCCGCCGGTCGCCAGACCGTCGTGAAGAAAATTGGCCGGCAGCCCCAGCGCGATGCCGGAACCTCCCGTCAACAGTCGCGCATCGCTGCTGGCCCGGCCGATCGTGATCAGGTCAGCATCGCTCAGCGCATCGACGATCGCGAGCGTCTCGCCCCGCTCGGCGGCTTGCTGAAGCGCGGCGCGCAAAGGACCGACGCCGGCCTGGACCGTGGGCCAGGTGACAAGCCCGACCGGCGCTGTGGATTGACGCCCGAGCCAGCGGCGGATGTCCGGGTCCGTCATCGGATTGAGCGGATGATTCTCGAGCCCCGATTCGCTCAGCAGCCGATCGTCGACGAACAGGTGGCCGCGATAGACGGTTCGGCCCATCGTCGGGAACGCAGGACAGGCGATCACGCCCTTGACGCCGAGCGCATCGGCCAGAGCTTCGGCGACCGGACCGATGTTTCCGTCCGGCGTCGAATCGAAGGTCGAGCAGTATTTGAAGACGAACTGCCGGCAACCTTGATCCCGCAGCCAGGACAAGGCCGCGAGCGACTGCGCCACCGCCTCGCTCGCCGGATTGGACCGGCTTTTGAGCGAGACTACCCCAGCCTCAACGTCGGACGGCGCCGGCCTGCCCGGCACGCCCAGGAACTGAGTGGTTCGCAAGCCACCTTGTCCGGGAATCCCCCTGGCCAGGGTATTGGCGATGTCGCTTGCGCCGGTGAAATCGTCTGCGATGACTCCAAGCAGCATGGGCGGGCTACGCGCTGGCGATCAGGCGCCGCATCTTCTTCACTGCAGCGTCCGGACTGGTGAAGACGGGCGTCGTGGTCACCGCACGGACCGCACTTGCCGCCCGCGAGGTCGAAAAATGGGCGAGCACGATCGCGTCAAACCCTTTCAGGGCTGCTGCGCTCTCGGCGACAAGACGATTGTGGGTCTCCTCATCGCCAGCGCGCAGCGCGGCGATAGCGCCTTCTGCAACGATTGTGGTCAGACGCGCGCCTTTGCCTAGACGCTTGGCTTCCTCAGCGAATTCGGCCTCCATGCCCTGTACGGCCGGGCCAAAGGTCGCGATCATCGCAATATTGCTTCCTTCGCCGATCGAGGCCTCGAACATCGCCTCGTTCGGCTTCAGCACAGGCACATCGACCACTTTCGCGGCTTGCTCGATCGCCGTGCCGAAAGCCGAGCAGGTGAACAGGATGCCATCCGCCCGGGTCTTTCGCGCATAGCGCGCAAGCTCGACGATACGTTCGGCGAGATCGGTTGTGAGCTCGGGCTCGCGCGCTCGGTCCGGCGAAAGACTTTCCTCCAGGATGTTGATCGCCTCGGCCGCTGGCCAGTTGGCACCGAAGGCCTGATGGATCGGCTCCATGGCGATCGGTGTGGCATGGATCAATGCGATACGCGGGCTCGATGACACGACGTTCTCCGTTTGATTTCGGGGTCTTTCGATCGGCGGTGAGGGAATGCGATCAACGGCGTTGGCGCTCGCCAATCCGTGCGCAGATTGCGGCGCTCACTTGCTCTGTCGTCGCCGTTCCGCCGACATCGCGGCTCCTCGTATCAGGCCGTTCAAGCGTCGCGTCGACCGCAGCGTCGATATCGTCGGCAGCTTGGCCGTATTTGACTGATCCGCTCTTCTCCCCGAACCAGCGTAGCAGCATGGCTGCCGACAGCACCAAACTGACCGGATTTGCAATTCCTTTGCCGGCGATATCGGGAGCGGATCCATGTCCGGCGTTGGCGGCTGCATGGGTTGCTCCGACGTTGAGAGCCGAAGCCAGCCCGACGCTCCCGGCCAACGCGTTCGCCAGATTGGAAAGGATATCGCCGTACATGTTGCTGGTCAGAATCACGTCAAAGCTCCCGGGGCGCGAATACAGCTCGGCGGCCATGGCATCGACATCCACCTCACGCAAAACGACGTCGGGATGCCGCGCCGCGACGGCCTCGGTTTCACGCCAGAACAGCCCGTCAGTGACCTGCAGGACGTGACGTTTGCCGACGAAGGTCACGTGACGCCGGCGCTTCTCGGCGATCTCGAACGCGCGTTCGGCAATGCGGCGCGACGCGCGCGCGGTGATCAGCCGCAACGACATGGCGACGTCAGGGGTCGGCATGAACTCGCCATAGCCCTGATGCAGGTTGCGGTCGGCATAGAAGCCTTCAGTGTTCTCC
This sequence comes from Bradyrhizobium sp. STM 3557, assembly GCF_045571465.1. Taxonomy (NCBI): domain Bacteria; kingdom Pseudomonadati; phylum Pseudomonadota; class Alphaproteobacteria; order Hyphomicrobiales; family Nitrobacteraceae; genus Bradyrhizobium; species Bradyrhizobium sp. STM 3557. Next base: position 1,683,601 of record NZ_CP120697.1, on the reverse strand, counting down.
CGCACGATCACACAGTCCAGATGCGGCTGGGCCTTGAGGACCCCCGGGCGCGAGCGTGCCGGCCTGATGTTCGCAAACAAATCGAACGTCTTGCGGACCGTCCCCGGGACGTTCAGTCCACCGTCGGCGCGCGGCGGATAGGCGGTGATGCCCGCCGGGCCGAGCAGGATGCCGTCCGCATCGCGCGCCCGTTCCAGCACCGCATCCGGCAAGGTCGTGCGGTGCTTTCGGTAAGCCGCCATCCCGATCTCGCTCACCTCGAACGTCAAGCCGAGGCCGTAAGCCGCATCGGCCGCCCTCAGCACGGCCAGTGTCGCCTCAGTGATTTCCGGGCCGATATCGTCGCCGGGTAGCACGGCAATTCTCATGATTGCATCCTCATTGAGCGTTTCTTGTTGCAGGTTTGCCGAGTTCAGCGTTGCTCGGAGAACACGATACGGTGGGGCTTCCCGTCTGAACCAGTTGCCCCGTCGGCGTGAGCGTACCGGTCGCTTCGTCGACCCCGAATGCGACCACGGCGTCAGTCAGCTCATTGGCCGCGTAGAGCGCCTTACCCGATGGATCGAGCGTGAAGAATCGGGGACCGCCGCCTTGCGTCGACTGCCAGCCGATCGAACTCAAAAGTCCGGTCTGTTCGTCGCTCAAGAGATTGCTCGTCATGCCCGGATCGTTCCATCTGCCTGCAGAGCGGCTCCTTCGTGCCTGTGCTCGACCGCCATCGGGCGCCGGGTCACGGTCAGCGTCGCGGTCGCGCCCGCGAGCAACAAGACGCCCGCGATGATGAAGGCCCAATCGTAGCTGCCGGTCCAGGCGATCGCGTAGCCCGTCACGATCGGCGCGCATAAGCCGAACGTGTTGCCGCCGACGACGAGGAAGCCCATGGCTTTTCCGACATCGCGCGGATTGGGCAACAAATCGTTGAGCAGCGCCCAATTGAGCGATGTCGTCGACGAGATGCCGGCGAGCGAGATCGTGATCAGCAGCAGAATGATCCAGAGATTCTCGACCAGCGGCGCGGCCAGGATGACGGAGGCGATCAGCATCGCGGCCGCGATCAGGTAGCGGCGGCGGCCGGTTGCCGTGCCGCTATTGCGCAGGAATCGATCGCTGAAGCGGCCCATCGCGATGCAAAGCACGACAGCGATCGCATAGGGTACCGCCGTATAAAAGCCGGTGCTGAGAATGGTGAGATGCTTGCTGGTCTGCAGGTAGCTCGGCAGCCAGGTCAGGAACAGATACTGCGAATACACGTTGCAGCCCTGCGTCAAAGCCAGGCCCCACAACGTTCGCGTTCGCAGCAGCCGCAACAGGCCGACCGGCTCCGCGTTACGGTCCAGATCCTGCACCTTCGCGCCGCGCTCGGCGAGAATCTTGTCGCGTTCGGCCACGCTCAGCCAATTGACCTTCTCGGGACGGTCGAACACGAGCACCCAGGCGATCAGCCACAGCAGGCCAATTCCGCCGGCGACGACGAAGAGCGCGCGCCAGCCATAGGCTTCGATGATGGCTCCTGCGCCGAGTGCACAAACGGCGGGACCGGCATAGGATCCGCTGTTGAAGATCGCGTTCAGGACTCCGCGTTCGCTAGCGGGAACCCATTGGCGTACGACCCGCGCACCCGCCGGGTTGGCCGTCGCTTCGCCGGCGCCCATCACGAGGCGGGTCAGAAGCAATGACGGATAGCTCACGGCAAAACCCGTCATCACCGTCGCGGCGGACCAGACCGCGATTCCCCAACCCGCAATCGTCTTGGCGCCAAAGCGATCGACGAGCATCCCCATCGGGATGAGGCAGACCGTGTAAGTCCACAGGAACGAGGAGAACAGATATCCCTTCGTGACGCTGTTGAGATCGAACTCCTTGGCGATCGGCCCGATCGCGAACGACAGGGTGATGCGGTCGATGTAGTTGATCATGGCCAGCGAAAAGAGAAAGAGCGCGATCCACCCGCGACGATAATGCATGCTCGATTCCCCCTGCTGCGCGGTTCTCATGACCTTTGCACGGGCAATCGTTACAAAGCAGCGCACGGCGAGGGAATGTGCGTTTATGTGCTTTCGAAAGTCAGGAATCCTGAATTTGGCGCGGCCAGACCCCACCCTCCGTTCGCTATGTTTGTGGATGCAAACCAATGAGAGTTAGCGCTGATTGCGGAGCACGGCTTTCCGATCCGTGAGCGCTGTGATGGCCTCGTCCACGAAGGCGCGGATCAACCACTCCCGGGGCGAGCTTCGTTGCGACAACAGGCCGATCTGGCGGCGGGGCGCGTTCGGGATGCGGATCTTCCTGATCTTCAAGCCCTCCGGCCAGGGCGGCGGCCAGTCCGGGAGAATGGACACGCCGAGGCCGCGGTCGACCATCACGGCGATCGCCTCGAGGGAGTCGAGCTCGTATTGTTCGTTGGGCCGGACCTTGATCTTGCGCAGATAGCGGTCCACGACACGTCCGCCCCAGTGGTTGCGATCCTGTCTGATGAACGGCTGCTTGCTCAGGATGGCGCGCGTGTCCTTGGTGTCCATGTGCTCGGGCACCAGCATGACCAGGGGCTCTTCACGCAGCAGACGCCAATCCAGCGTCTTTGGCAGCTTGAAATGCGGCTTCACCGCGATGGCGAGATCGAGCTCGCCGAGAACCAGCCGCCTATACAGGTCTGCGGACTGACCTCGCACGATGTACACGTCGATCCGCGGCCGATTTTGCTTCAAGGCGGAAAGCACATCGGGCAACATCCCGGTCATGGCAGTATTGAAGACGCCTACGGTAAGTCCGCCGACTTCGAGGTCACCTCCCGCGATCGCATTCAGATCGCGCGCCGCCTTCACGATCCGCGTCGCTTCGGCGAGAATGGCCGCGCCGGCGGCAGTCGGACGCATGGAGTGGCCGGAGCGATGAATGAGCTTGCACCCGATTTCGCTTTCGAGCGCGCGGACCCGCTGCACGACCGCTGACGGTGTGATGTTGAGTTTTCGCGCGGCCTCGGCAAGCGAGGACGTTTCGATAACCACGACGAAGGTCTGCAGAAAGCGCGTCTCCATCAGCGGCTCTCTTCGGGATTCAGAACGGCAGGTGCTCTAGAAGGCCATACTTCGCTGCGACCTTCTTCAGATCGGCAAGGGTGTCGTCTGGAAGGAACAGACCTTCCGCTCTGTTCCTTGCTTCGTTTCGCGCTTCGATCTCGCCCGGATAGAAAACCTCGGAGAAGCCTTGCGCGAGAGGCACGGACTTGATCTGCGAGATCAATTCCTCCATCCGGGCATTGAACTCGGTCAGCGGCTGCATGGCCTCGATGTTCAGCGCGATCATGAGCTGCCCGGCCCGGCTGCGCCGTTCGGCCTGATAAGGACCGGCAATCTCTGATCCGAAGCCGCCGCCGGTGAGCACGCCGGACAGCATGTCCATCATCAGCGCGATCGCGTATCCCTTGTGCTGGGCCATGGGAAGGATGATCCCTTCGATCGCCTCGGCGGGATCGGTCGTCGGAGCGCCTGCAGCGTTAATCGCCCAGCCTTCCGGGATCGACTGTCCTTTCTGCTTCGCCAGATAGATCTTGCCGCGAGCGACTCCAGTGTTGGCGATGTCGAGCACCATGGGCGGGTGCGATCCCGCCGGACAGGCCCAGGACCACGGATTGGTCCCGACAGTCTTCTTCCGGCCGCCCCACGGCGCCATCGCCGGGCTGGCGTTGGTGGAAAGGAAGGCCACGCATCCTTCGCGCGCCGCCATCAGGGTGAAATAGAGCGCCGTGCCGAAATGGTTCGAGTTGCGGATGCCGACCGCGGCGATTCCGTGCGCCTTGGCACGTCTGATGGCCTCACGAGCGGCATGCGCGGTGAGCACCTGGCCCATACCGTCGTGGCCGTCGATCAGCGCGAGGCCGCCGGCATCGACGATCAGTTCTGGCCTGGCCTTCGGATCGCACACGCCCGCCTTCAAACGCGCCGCATACCATGACAGCCGCATCACGCCGTGGGACTGGTGACCCCACAGGTCCGCCTGCACCAGCGTGTCGGCGCATAGATTCGCCTCCTCCTGCGACATCCCGGCCGCGACGTAGACGGCAGTCGCGAAGGTCAGCAGGCGGGTCGGATCGATCTTTGTGGCCGAGGATATTGGCATATTCTCCGCTCAGGTATGCGTCGGCGCCTGGAATGAGAAGCCGAGCTTCCTTCCGAGATACGAGGTACTGACTTCGCCCTGCGGCGCCGATACGGCGAACGGCATCGAAGCCGAGCCGGTAGAGATGATGCTCCCCTTCGGAAGGATCAGCTTGCGCTCGCGAGCGATCGACACGAGATCGGCCAGAGCGCCGTAGGGATCGGTCGCGTCGTCTCCCCTCGCCGCTCGGGCCTTCTCGTGGCCGTCGACCGACACCACGAGCGAGGACAGCAGCTCCGGAATTTGACGTTCGTCGATGCGCTCACCCACGATCAGCGCCTCAAAGCCGGAGTTATCGGCCGCGAAACTCGGCCACCCGACGGACTGCCGATCAACGAAACGCGCCATCACGAGTTCGCACGTCACGCGGGCTTCAGCGATTGCGCTTCGCAAATCCCCGGCGAACCGATGGTCGATGTCCTGCTCGAGGACGAAGGCGATCTCGAATTCAATGGTCACCGGCGCGGCAAACGACAGCTTGACCGTTGCGCCCGGATCGTGTCGACGGTGCTTAAGAACCCGACCGGCTATCGAACGGCCGACGCCGGACTGCTGCTTCAGCTTGGCGCTGCCGACACCGAGCTTCCAGCCGACGACAGGCACGCCCAACAGATCGACTAAGCGATCTTGAACATCGTAGCCCTGGTCGATGTTTGCCGGCCGGATCGCTTGCGGCAATTCCGCAATCTGCCGCGAACCATGCCAGACGTCGGCAAGAAAGCGCGCAGCCGGTTCGGGATCGAATGCAGCGCTCATCGATCCGCTCCCAGCCTGAGAAAGTCGAAATCACAGCCTTCGGGCGCCTGCAGCACCGTCCGCCGATACAATGACTTGTAGCCGCGCGCAGGCACCGGCGGCGGACGATGGTCCGCCAGGCGCCGCTTGATCTCAGCATCCTCGACCAGAAGGTCGATCCGCTTGTTGACGATCGACAGCCGGATACGGTCGCCGTTGCGCACGGCGGCAAGCGGACCGCCGACGGCGGCCTCCGGCGCGATATGCAGCACGATCGAACCGAACGCCGTTCCGGACATGCGGGCGTCCGAAATCCGGATCATGTCCTTGACGCCCGCCTGCGCCAGCTTCTTCGGGATCGGCAGGTACCCGGCTTCCGGCATGCCCGCCGCATGAGGTCCCGCGTTCTGCAACACGAGGACATCCTCGGGGCGCACGTCCAGATCGGGATCGTCGATCCGATTGCTGAGGTCTTCGAGACCGGTGAAGACCACGGCCCGCCCCTCCGACTCGAACAGCGCCGGGGTGGCCGCCGCGCGCTTGAAGATCGCGCCGTCCGGAGCGAGGTTGCCGGTCAGCGCAACGAGGCCGCCGTCCTTCGACACCGGATCGTGGAACGGCCTGATGACCGCCGGATTGACCCAGTCGAGCGGTTCCTCCAGTCGTTCCCCAAGCGTGCGCCCTTCGACGTCGATCGTGTCCAAATGAAGCAGCGGCTTCAGTTCTCGCAGCAGGGCGCCCATTCCGCCGGCGGCGTGGAAGTCTTCCATGTAGCCTTCGCCGACCGGCTTCAAATCGACCAGAACCGGCGTTTCGTCTGAGAGTTCGTTGAACCGTGACAACGGAATCTTGATGCCAAGCCGTCCAGCGATCGCGGTGAGATGTACGACGGCGTTGGTCGAACCGCCGACCGCCTGCAGAACGCGAAAGGCGTTCTCGATCGACTTCCGCGTGATGACATCGCGAGGCGATATCTTGGTAGGGATCAGGCGCACGGCGGCCTTGCCGGTCTCTTCCGCAGCAACCAGACGATCGGCATGCACCGCAGGGATCGCGGCGGTGCCCGGCAAGGACATGCCCAGGGTCTCCGCAATGCAGGCCATGGTGGAGGCCGTGCCCATGACGGCACAGGTGCCTGCCGTCACCGACAGCCTGCCTTCGACGACATTGATCTCGTTCTTATCGACGCTGCCGGCGCGATATTTCGCCCAGAAGCCGCGGCAGTCGGTGCAGGCTCCCAGCCGCTGCCCTTTGTGCCGTCCTGTCATCATGGGTCCGGTGACGAGTTGGATCGCCGGCAGATTGGCGGAAGCGGCGCCCATCAGTTGCGCCGGCACCGTCTTGTCGCAGCCGCCGATGAGCACGACCGCATCCATCGGCTGGGCACCGATCATCTCCTCGGTATCCATGGCCATGAGGTTGCGATACATCATGCTGGTCGGGTTGAGGAACACCTCTCCGAGCGAGACGGTGGGAAACGGCCGCGGCAGCGCGCCCGCAGCGAGCACGCCGCGCGAGACCGCCTCGACCAGTTCGGGCATATACCGGTGACAATTGTTGAAGCCCGACGGCGTCGCCGCGATGCCGACGATCGGCTTGGCAAGCATCTCGCGGGACAGTCCCATCGACCTTGCGAAGGACCGGCGCAGAAACCTGGCGAAATCCTTGTCGCCATAGTTGGTAAGTCCGTTGTCTATGCCGTGATCCGCCATCACTTCGCTCCCGACTGTGCCGACGCGCTTTCCCGACTTCGGTAGCCGACGCCGAGCAGCTCTTCGAAGACCGTGACCATCCCGCCCTTGTCCTTGTCGCCGTGTCCCTTTAGCAGAGCCATCTGGTAGGTCGCCGTCGCCGCCGCCAAGACCGGCATCGGGATCGAGAGATTCGCTCCCAGTTCAGCGCCGCTGATCAGATCCTTGTAGGCGTGCTTCATCGGGTAGCCATCGCTGAAGTGTCCTTTGAGAATTCGCGGAATGAAGAACTCCGAGGCATAGCTCCGGCCGGTCCCGCTGTTGACGACTTCGCCGACCAGATCGGGATCGAGCCCCATCTTCTTCGACATGGGCAGGATCTCCGCGAGCGCCGCGGCATTGACGTCGAACAGAAGCTGATTGATGAGCTTGGCGAGTTGACCGCTGCCGGCACCACCCATGTAGAGAATCTTGTTGCCGATCAGGTCCAGGAGAGGCTTCACCCTGTCGAACACGGCGCGGTCGCCACCGCACATGACCGTGAGGGTCCCGTCGATCGCGCGCGCCTCCATCCCGGAGATCGGCGCATCCAGAAAATGCACGCCGCGAGACGCCAGCGTCTCGGCGATCGAAATGCTGGTCTTGTAGGTGATCGTGCTCAAATCGATCAAGGTTTGACCGGCACGGCAACGGCTCAAGAAACCCCCTTCGCCCGCAACGACCTCTTCAACCGCCGTGTCGTTGGGCAGACAAAGAAAGACGATTTCGGCATCGAAGATCGTCGACTGATCCGTCGAGGTGGCTGCTCCTTTGCTCTCGAACTCGGCGAACGACTTCGGCGAACGATCCGTGACCGCCAACGTCGCGCCGGATTTCAGCAAGTTCAGCGCGATCGGGCGGCCCATTTGCCCGAGGCCGGCAAAGCCTATTTTCATCCGCGGTTCCTTCTTCAATTCGGTGAATTCGCGTCGTGTCGTCATGCACGCGCGAATGCAATGCAGGTCGGGCTGCCCGTCTCGATCACACGTCCCGCCGGCGAGAGCGCGCCGGTCTCGGGATCGATGTTGAAAGTCACGATCGTGTCGGTCAGTTCGTTGGCAACGTGGAGCAGCGTTCCGCAGGGATCGATGGTCATGAAGCGCGGCCCGCGACCGGCGCTTGACGTCCAGCCTGCCGGCGTCACCCGTCCGGACGCTAGGTCGATCGAGAAGACCCCGATCAGATCGCTGCCGCGGTTCGACACGTAGACGAAGCGTCCGGTGGGATCGACCTCCACCTCGGCGGACGTATTGGCGCCAACGAACGAATCCGGCGTCGACGGCACGATCTGGATGGGCGTGATCGAGCCTGTCGCCCGGTCGTAGCGATTGACGCTGAGCGAAGACTCCAGCTCGTAGTTCACGTAGACGAACGGCAGGTTCGGGTGGTGAGAGGCATGTCGCGGGCCGGCGCCGGGCCGGGTCGCAGCGAAGCCAGGCTCCGCGAAAGTCAGGAACGGCTTTGTCGCATCGAACTCCAGCGTGAACACGCGGTCGACGCCCTTGTCCGGCACGACGAGAAAGCGGCCCGCTGGATCGTAGACGACGTGATGGGGATGCGGACCGGTCTGCTCGACCTTGTGCGGCCCTCCGTTGCCCGGTAATTGCAGCAACTGCACCAGCGGGTCCAGGCCTCCGTCCTGACGGATCGGAAGCACGGCGAGCGAAGCGCTCGCGTAGTTTGCAATGATCATGAAGCGGTTGCTCTGATCGGCAACCAGGTGGACGGGATTCCTGCCCCCGGTCGACTGTTGGTTGATCAACGACAGGCTGCCGTTGTCCCGATCGACCCGAAACGACGAGATCTCGCTGAAATCGCCGTGCACCGCGTAGAGAAAGCGCTGCTCCCGATCGAAGGCCAGGAACGACGGGTTGACCAGATTGTCCACGAGCTGCACGTGGGTCCACGCGCCGGTCGCGGGATCGACGCGGTAGACATTGATCCCCTTGCCCCTCGCACCCCGCTCCTTGGTCGTCCGGCAACCCGTATAGGCGAACCGGGCGAACCGAGCTGCGTTCGCGGCGCGCGCGGCCGTTGCTAGACTTGTTGCCATACTAGCTGCCGTCATCAACAATGCTCCCCGCAGGATGTTGCGGCGTTCGACATCGATCGTATCCATGAGAGACGTCTAGGCCTCCGCCGCCAACTTCCGTGGAGCAATCGCAGGAACGTCGGAATCATCTCCCAACGGGCGCAGCGTGAGCGTCAGGATGGACGTGGCGCCGACGACGAGCAGCGCGCCGGCGATGACGAAGGCCCGGTCGTAATTGCCGGTGCTCTCGACCACGTAGCCGGTCACGATGGGCGCCAGCAGGCCGAACACGTTTCCGCCGACGACGAGGAAGCCCATGGCGACGCCGACGTCTCGCGGCCGCTTGAGCAGGTCATTGAGCAGCGCGAAGTTCAACGACGTCGTGGAGGCGATGCCGGTCAACGAGATGGCGATCAAGCCCAGGATGAGCCAGACGTTCTGGACGAACGGAGCGAACAGGATGACTGCGGCCAGCAGCATCGCAAACGCGATCATGTAGCGCCGCTTTCCGCCGCCGACGTCCCCCTTCAGCAACTGGTCGCTGATCCGCCCGACGAAGATACACAGCACCACGGCCACCGCATAGGGAATGGCAGCGTAGAAGCCGGTCTTCGCGATCGTGAGCCCCTTGGTCGCCTGAAGGTAGCTCGGCATCCAGGTCAGGAACAGGTACTGCGAGTAGACGTTGCAGCCCTGGGTGAGTGCGAGGCCCCACAGCGTCGGCCCCTTGCGCAGAAGGCCGATGAGACCGACCTTCGGCGCCGACGCATCGAGATCAACCTTTCTGGCACCGCGTTCACTGAGGATCTTCTGGCGCTCCTCCTCGCCAAGCCAGGTAGCATCCTCCGGACGCGCGAACCAGGTCAGCCAGCACGCGAGCCATACCAATCCGATGCCGCCGGCAGCGAAGAACAGCGCGGGCCAGCCGAAGCTCGCGATGATGGGGCCTGCCACCAGCGCGCAGACGGCCGGGCCGGCGTACGACCCGCTGTTGAAGATCGCATTGGTCATGCCGCGCTCGGACGCCGGAATCCACTCGCGGATCACGCGGGCGCCGGCTGGATTGCTAGTTGCCTCGCCCGCCCCCATCACCAGACGTGTCGCGAGCAACGACGGAAAGCTTCCAGCGATGCCGGTCGCCGCAGTGGCTGCGGACCAAAGCGCCAGTCCGAAACCTGCGACCCGCTTCGCCCCGAACCTGTCGACGAGCATTCCCATCGGTATCAGGAAAATGGTGTACGTCCACAGAAAGGACGAGAACAGGTAGCCGAGCGCGACCGGGGAAAGACCCAACTCCTTGGCGATTGGAGAAGCCGCGAACGACAGGGTGACACGGTCGATGTAGTTCAGCATCGCCAATGAGAAGAGCATCAGCGCAATCCAAACACGCTTCTTCTGCATCACTGCCTCCCTGACAGAACTGCGACCGAGTTCGCTTTCAGCTTCACGTTCCCCTCCCGGTTTTCTTTCTTTGCGGCGTCCCCCCGAAGACGTAGCGTCGGGCCCGACGATTGCCATATATCGCTAAATGTGACAATGTCATTCGTCAATACAAATGACAATCCCGTCCCCGTCGTCCGACTGTGGCGTGAGCTGCTCCCGGCAGACAGGCGGACAGATCTTTGTTAGAGCCAGAGCCGTCGGAGGCGCGACATCGGACCGCACAGCTCGTATTCGCAATGAAACAGTCGACTGATTTATTGGAGAGGGCGCCCGGATTGGCCAACGCGCTTCATCGGGAGATAGCGCAGCGTATCCTGACGCACATTCGTATGGAGCACCTTCCGGTCGGCACACACTTGACCGAGACTTCACTCGCCAAGGTGGTCGGAACATCCCGCGGCCCCATCAGGGGCGCCCTGGGCTATCTCGCCTCGGCCGGGTATCTCGAGCGTCGGCCTCATCAGGGCTTCTTTCTGACGAGAACCGAGCCGCGTGCGGGGAAGGCCGCGGAGCCCTTGCCGCCGGCCGACACCGAGCAGCTCTATCTGAAGCTCGCGGAAGATCGCTTGCACGGGAAGCTCGGGGACTCCGTGACGGAGGCGGACTTGATGCGCCGCTACGACGTTCCGCGGCACACCCTCCGCCGCATCCTGTCGCGGATCGTCAACGAAGGCTGGATGCAGCGGCGTACCGGACACGGTTGGGCGTTCCTGCCCATGATCGATTCGGTCGAGGCCTATCGCGAGAGTTACGAACTGCGGCGCTTCCTGGAGCCTCAGGGCTTGCGGTCGCCGAGCTTCAAGCTCGATCCCGCCGTCCTGTCGGAGCAACGCAAGCGCCAGGAATTTCTTCACAGCGCGGGGTACAAAACGCTCGGCCAGGTCGAGCTGTTCAAGTCAAACAGCGACTTCCACGAGGCACTTGCCCTCATGTCAGGCAACAGATTCCTGGCCCAGACCGTCGCGCGACAGAACGAATTGCGTCGCCTGATCGAGTACCGGCAGACGCTCGACCGCGACCGCGTGTGGCGGCAAACCGGGGAACATCTGGCCATCATCGAAATGCTGGAGAAGGGTTTGATCGAGCGAGCCGCCAAGCTTCTCGACAAGCATATCAGCGGAGCTTTGAAGGAGAAGGCGCGGCCGGAGCTTTTCGGTCCGTAGCGTCCTGCAACAGACCGTCGATTCCGGGTGAATGAAAGCGATGGCAATTCCCCGCCGCATTCTGCCAATCGGCGTCTACCGTTTCGCGCGAGGCTGGGTGTCGGCCTGTACCAGCACTCCGTTCATCCAGTCGCTGTGTGCCGCCCTCGTATTAAGGCGAATGCAGAGGCCGCCGGCTCGATGCGTTCACATCGCCTTGGTGAGCGCGAACAACCGGAAATCCTCGAGCGCCGCGTGCCGATGCGGGGCGGCTTCGCGCCGGTAAATCTCGGTGTCGACGATCGAGCGGAAGGTGGCGAAATCGCCGTATTCGTTGATCGCCGCTTCGTCCCAAAGTTCGCCTTGCGGGCCGACCAGGCTTGCCAGGACCGGCCCGGAAAACATGCGCACGAGCGGCTTACCGGCCGCGAGACGCCGGAATGCGGGTCTATAGCGTTCATGAAGCGCTTCGCGTCCCGAACAGGGGGCGGCGTCGAAGCCGTCCTCGTAACGCGCAACCGCGCGGTAGCGCAGCAGATTGAGCATATAGACCGGCTGGCCGGGGGGAATCGCGCGCTCGGCGGCGTCGAGGGCTTGCAGGGTGATTTCGATGGGGTTCATGGGACTTCCTGCGGTTCTAGCGGCGCGGATTGCGCGCTGACGCTCTCCATTAGCCCCTCGGGAACGGCTCTTGTAGCGACCGCGCGGCCATGACTATGTGGACTGAATGTCCACAACGGCCTTGCCTCCCGACCTCTCGCGTCTCCTCGCCTTTGTCCGCGTCGTCGAGGCGGGCTCCTTCGCCGAAGCCGCGCGGCGGGCGGGGACGACCACCTCGGCGATGTCCAAGGCGGTCGCCCGCCTCGAACAGGCGCGCGGAATGCGGCTTTTGCATCGCTCCACCCATTCGCTGGCGCTGACCGAAGAGGGCGACCGGCTGATGGCGGCGGGACGCGCGCTGGCCGAAAGTCTCGCCCGTGTCCAATCCGCGCTCGGCGAGGCCGCGCGCGACGATGGCGGACGGGTGCGCGTGACCGCCCCGGCCTCGTTCGCGCGCGCCTGCATTCTGCCGCGACTGCCCGCGTTCCTGCGGGAGCGGCCGGAAATCGAGATCGAGATCAAATTCCGTAACGAGATTCTCGATCTCGCGGCGGAAGGCGTCGACGTCGCGATCCGCTCGGGCCCCCTCGACCGCGTACCTGGCCATCAGGCGCGGCGGCTGTGCACGTTCTCCTGGATCGCTTGCGCCTCGCCCGCCTATCTGAACGCCCGCGGCGCGCCGGCGACTCCTGACGAGCTTTCCGCGCATGACCACGTCGGCTTCCGCAATCCCGCGAGCGGCCAGATCCTGACCTGGCGCTTCGCCGACCCGCGCGGCAAAGGGCCCGTTCGCGTCGCGCCCAAGCCCAAGCACATTTGCGACGACGCGCACGCCTCTCTTGCTTTGATTGTGAATGGGTTCGGCATCGGCTGGGGGCCGGCGTGGCTCGTCCATGAAGATCTGCGCACCGGCCGGCTCGTCGAAGTGCTTGCGCCCTGGCGCGCGCCGGCGGAGCCCCTATGGATGCTGCGCACCTCCAACCGCCGCCCGCCCCTGCGCACGCAGCGCGTCATGTCGTTCCTCGCCACACTTCCCGCCGCGTTCAGCGACAAGGCGGGATGAAGCGTCGGCTATCAGCAAGGCTCCGCGGTCGGCGTGTAGGACCAGCGCGGACGCAGCAGTCGCAAGCATTCGAGGTCGGAAATGCGTATTCTGTTTGCTGCATTCGTTTTTCTGTTCTCCACGGTGGCGCTGGCCGAGACCAAGCCTACCGAAGTCAGGATCAAGTGGAAGGGGGACTACCCCCACAACAGCGACAGGCACTGGTCGAAAGATAATCCCTACGACTCTGGCTTCTCGAAAAACTTCAAGAACGGTGCGCCGGAGGAGTTCGGCGAAGTGCAAAAGGATGGCGAGTTGAATGGGTTCATCTACTCGCCTGGGGACGCCAAGGGTTCGGTGCCGTTCGTCATTCTGTTGCATGGCTGCGACGGGCTATCGACACTGACAAACGAGTGGACGCAGCATGTCGCCGATGTGCTCAATTCACAAGGCGTCGGCGTGCTGGTGCTCGATAGCTTCACCACGCGCTATGTGGATCGTACTTGCGGCCTCGCTGATCTGCACTGGGGCCGCCGTCGTGCCGACGATGCCTACTCCGCACTCGACTACCTGATCGATCAGAAGCTCACCAAGGCCGATGACATCTATATCATGGGTTACAGTAACGGAGGCACAACAGCGCTGGTATCGGTGACGACACAGGAAGCAGACCATCCACGTGCCTTTGCTGCGGCATTCGCAGTTGCTCCAGGTTGCAGTCCGTCATTGCAGCACTCCGCCATGTATACGCGACCGATCATCATCTTTATGGGCGACCAAGACGACGCAAACAGCCCCAAGTGGTGTCACGAACTGGCGAAGCAGAAGCGGTCAGTCCCCGTGCGGATGATCGAATACCAGGGTGCCAACCACGGCTTCCCTGTGAATGCACCCGCGCACGAGTCCATGGGGTGGCATCTCAGCTACAACCCAGGCGCGGAGAAGGACATGATGCAGACAGTCATGTCCGCGATCAGAACGAAGAAGTTCGTGACAGGGGTCGAGGTTCGGCTGGCTCCGGAATGAGGGGACCCGCCTCGTTGATTTCGTTAGCGACACAGCCCAAAGCAAGAAAGCCGCCCCGAAGGGCGGCTCTCAAAAACCTCGAAATCAGAGGTTTATTTGGTTGCGGGGAGGCGCAACACCCGATTCTTGCGATTGATTGAGCGGGAAATTCCCAGGCTGGTTGCATAACGAGTTCACCGGTAAGTCATAGTGGCGCGCCATTCTACGCCAGAGCACTCGAGACCGGCCTCCTGCAGGCATTCCTGCGCGATTGCTCTGTGGCCGGACGCAGCTCCGCCGTGATCAGGCCCACACCCCCGACACCGAACGGAAACCCGTGTCCGTCTTATTCTCCCTCTCCGCCGCACACGTAATGCGCGGCGCGCTCGCTCCAGCAGGCCCTATCGGCAAGGCGGGCTGGCAGGTCAGTCGTAGATGATCGCCGTTGCTTCGATCTCGACCCGTGCGGAGGCCGGCGTGAGGGCGCCGACCTGGACGAGCGTACTTACAGGGCGGACCTGATCGAATGCTTCAGAATGAGCGCGGGCAATATGCTGGATGTCAGCCATGTCGATAACGTACACCGCTGTACGAACGACGTGCTGCATACCCGCGCCGGTCTTGGCCAATGTGCCGGCTATAATCGCTAGTGCGGCCTTGGCCTGCCACATAGCCATCGCCGCCCAGTTCCGGTGGGCGGGCCGTTGTACCGGAAACGAAGACTTGGTTTCCAACGCGGACGGCTCGCGAGTATCCGTAGGCGTCTTCAAAGGCGTAACCGGACGAGACGTTCTGCCTTAACAAGCGAGGTCTCCTGCATTCCTCGGTGGGTACCCGACATCGTAGCTGAGGCGTATCGAAGACGTCATGTAGAAACCGCGTGCTCCTTGAGCCGACGGAGACGGTCAGGCGAACTGTGACGGCTGCCCCGCGCCCTTGGGCGCAACGGCGCATCGCCTCATAGCACAATCGCACAGACGTAGCGTCCATGTTCATCGGCCGTGGCGCGCTGATCCACAAGGCTGCCAACGGCAGTCGTAACTCGTTGAGATTCAGAGTGATTGTCGCTACGTTGTTTTGACGAGGTGCAGGCCTTTGAAGGCAGGCAGGACGGGAGTCTCTGGTCTTCCATGCGATGTCTGATAGTGACGGCCCACCCGCTCAATATGTCCCTTTGCCGAACGCTTGCGGATGCGGCAGTTGCCACCTTGATGGAAGCAAAGCACGAATGCCGGCACGTTGATTTATATCGGTCCGACTTTTCCCCGGCTCTCACGCCGCGGGAACGAGCGAGCTACTATTCCGCCTTCGACGCCACCAAGGTATCTAAAGAGATTGAGGACCTTCTCTGGGCCGAGGCCATAGTCTTGGTTTTTCCCACGTGGTGGTTTGGCCCGCCAGCCATTTTGAAAGGCTGGTTCGACAGGGTCTGGGCACCTAGTGTCGCATACGATCACGCAGCCGATCTTAGCGCCATACAGCCTCGGCTCCGCCGATTGAAAAAAGTCGTCGCAGTAACAACTTTGGGTTCACCTTGGTGGGTCGACTGGCTGGTCCTCCGACAACCCGTGCGGCGCGTTCTCAAGACAGCCATATTGCGTACCTGCGCGCCCCAGGCCTCGCTCACCTTCCTTTCATTTTACAAGACCGAAAGACTCTCTTCGCAATCTGTCGACGCTGCGATGGCTCGCGTCAGGAAGACGCTTCAACGTCTATAGGCAGTTCGCAAGACAACAGGTGTAACGCAAGATCGCAGGCCGTCGCAGGCTTGCCGATTGCAGCGCAAGACAGGCCACCGCCTCATAGCGCTACGGCGAAAGAATAGTCCCATCTTCATCGGCCGTGGCGCGCCACTCAGAATAAACCTGCGAACTCGTATGTGATGGAAATTGCTATATAACTTAGACGCAGCCGAAACCCGGCTCTCGCGATCAGGTTTTACGGATCGGTTCGGCTCATCTGGCGGGGTGGAAATCAATGAAACAAAAATGAAGCCGTTGAGAGGATCAGAAGCGAACTGCAACTGTGTGGTCACACTAAAGGAAGACCGTGTGTAGGAAATCGACAGCGCATCATCATCGCCTTCCGGCCACGCGGCGTGAAAAGTCGCAGCGGCCCCTTGCTGATGGCTGATCATTTGCACAACATGGCGTTCAGCAACGAAGATGTCGACGAGGGACGAAGCTGAGGATCACGCGATCGCTGGACGAGCCGGGCTCCGCGGCTATCTCGACCGATTTGAAATCTTCACTCCCACGCCGCAGGCGAGAGGCAATCGAACCACCCCGAACCGTCGAGGAGTGTCACTTGCCTTCGCGATCCAGTTCCACCACAACTTCGGAAGCCCAGGCACCGGGGGCTTCCAATGCGAACGACTGATGGTTGGCCTTTGTTCGAATCTCGACGAGCGCAGCCACGGTATTGCCTTCCACCCTCGCCTCAATGAGCCCTTCCGAGCTGGTGCCGTAGATCTTGCCGCCCTGACGATACTCGCTTTCGAACCAGTTGCCTGAAATCGAAGTGCCATCCTGCTCGATTTCGGCCGAGAAGAGCATCTTGTAAGCCTCGCTCGCGCATTTGAGGTCGAAGGTCATCGATTTCGCCGGCCTCTTGACGACGTAGCTTGCTCTGCAACGAATTCGCTCCTTTGCACCGTCCGAAGGCTTCATCCAACCTGTCCCGGACCATGTCCCGGCCAAATCATCGAGCATCGCCCATCCGTCCGTGGACGCGAGACAAAGGCACGCGACGAGGATCAGGCAAAGCTTTTTCTTGTCGGGTGCGATCCGTGCAGGCAATTTACGCTCCTCAAATCAGGTTCACAACGCGGGCCGTTCCGCTCCGCTGTGAGTACGCAGACGTGTCGGACGGAACGATGTTCGATATCTTTCTGATGGTGGCTCTCAAGAGAAGAGCAACAGCTGGCAACAAGAAATACCCCGGCGGCTCTTAGCCACCGGCGAACATTGGCGTTGGCGAACCCAGAGGCTTCAGAATGCGACTTTCCGAGCCGCCATTGCGCTCAGGCTCGAAGACTTGCTTTGGTATTATTCGGGCAAGCGCCAGGGCCCTCGGCATCGATGATGTAGTTGTCCTAAATACCCCGCCGGATCGTATCGGTCTCATATCCCGGATGCACAGCCGGATGCGTACTGACTGTCGAGAACGAGCGCCGCCACCTGGACTTGAGGGTTCGCGCAGATCGGGGGACGGGTTTGCGGGAGGCGGCAAAGAAGCCGGGCGCAGCGAGGTCGAGCACCAGAGCCGTTATCCCGAGCGCCGGATAGCCCAGCGCCTACACCAGCACGCCTCCGAGCAGCGGTGCGATGGCCGAGCCCGACATGATCATGGCGGGCGTCGCGGCGACCGGTCGGCTCGATCTGCGCCAGATGCCCAAAGATGAAAGTGTGGGTGAACAGCATCACGAAGGGAAAGGCGACTGCGGCGGCATACGGCACGCCGGTCGAGCACGAGATTATGATGGCGATGATGCCCTGGGCCAGCGCGTCAACGATGCCGACCGTAATCGGTGAGACACTCTTTTCCAACAATGCGGCCAACAGCGTCGGCAAGATCGCCAGCAGACCCATGACGACAAAGACGCCTTGGATCTGTCCCGGCGCGAAACCTCGATGGGCGCCCATGCGTTCCAGAAATGAAAAGATGATGGCCTGCACGAGCGCCATCGCCATGAGGCCGATTATCGCGAGCCAAACTGGCCTCGTGAACCCGGTGCTATCCTTGATGCCGTCGTCGTTGGCCGACACCGATGGGAAAAGCAGCGTCGCTACCACGCAGGCAATCGCCATAGTCAGCGCGAAGATCCTGAAGATCATCGCCGGGCCGAATTTGGCGATCAGCGCCGGCGCTCCTCCCAGGAATACACGGCGAAGATACCAAGCCCCGCACCACCCATGGCAAAGATACGATGCGGATTATTGGTGCGCCCCATGGTCCCGTGGGTAAACGAGCGGGCAAGGCCGGTCGCGAAGCCCGCAACAAAATGGCCGGCGGCGAGCGAAGCAAAGTCGCCGCATCCGATCATAGCATAGAACGATAGCGCGCTGACGCCGAACCCGAGTGACGGCATCCAGCGGCCGGGAAGCCGATGGAAAAATGGCGACAGCACCACACTGGAGATCACGACCCCCAGCAGAAACAGCGTCGCAAGGCCGCCCGCCTGCGCCGGCGCGAACGCGTAATCTGCGATCAGGGTGCCGACCCAGACTGGCAGCGCCGGCTGATCGATCATTCCCGCGATATGCCCTGTCGCTAGGGATAATTTTGAGCCCAACGAATTGACCGGCGACACGTGCCCCTCTCCCCGTTGCTCTTTTTGTTAAAGTTGCCGGAGGACCATGCCCTTGCTGCGCAGGACGTCGTCTATTGGACGGATCTGCAAAGCCAGACCATCTTATTAAGCCAATATGATCCAGGCCGGGAGTTGGAGGGGCTTCTGACCACAAATGAACTATTTTCGAAGCTTTTGGAATACACCCGCGGTCTATTGGCGACCTCACCCAAGCTACGGAGACTCCAAAATTCAAATCGACTCCGCTCACACAATAAATCAAGAACTTAAACTCGGAAACGAGATCTCCTCGAAAGTACCGTCTGCGAACGGATTCTTGTACCCGAACTATGCTGGCAGCCTCCGCTATTACGACTGTCGGATGCTGGAGATTCTAATGCCGTCAAAAATTCGAAGGAGCGATTGCGCAAAGATCCCGGCGCTGGTCGTTCTCGCCTGCCTCGCCTCCGCAATCGCTTGGCCGCCGCACTGCTATGACAGTCCAACCGCGCGAGTCGGCAGAATGGTGCTAGCCGGTTGCGACAATCGATAGGAGCGCATTGAACAGAGATCGGACGTTACCGATGGCGTCGATCGGCTTCGATGTTTCCATTCTTAAAATGCACCAGTTACGTTCGAGGATCCTGTGTAAGATTTCGATCTTTGATTCTTGAGGCATATCGTTCGATTTTCTCGATGGCGGGCCGCACGGACGCTAGCAGGTAAGAAAAGCTCGGAAGGCCTCGTTTAGCTCGCGCGACGGCGTTCCGGAGCGATCTCAGGCATCCCCCTCTGAATTGGCATAGCCATCACGACCCGTAGTCCTGTAGGCTCACCCGGCTTCATCTCGATGCGGCCGCCGTGCCGTTTGATGATGTCGCGCGCAATCGACAAGCCGAGACCGAAGCCGTTGCCACCATTGTCCGCGCGACGCGCGGCGTCGGCCTTGAAGAATGGCTCAAACACCTGATCGCGAAGCGCGGCTGGAATACCCGGGCCATTGTCGGAGATCTCGATCTCGATCTCGTCGAGTGCCAGGCTGGTCAGCCTGACAATGACCTCGTTGCTACCGTGTTTGATCGCGTTCTCGACGATGTTCGTTACGGCACGAGACAGCGCCCGGGGACGACAGGCATAGGGTAGCCGATCCGGCCCCTCGTAGGACACGGCGTGGCCCATGTCGGAGAAGTCCGAACAGACGGTCTGCAGAAAACTCGGCAGGTCGATCCGGGTTGCGGCTTCGGAGCGCGCATCATCGCGCAAAAACTCCAGCGTCTCGTCCAACATGTGGCTGATCTTGACGATATCTCCAAGCATTGCCATCTGCAGGCTGGCATCCGTCACCCGTTCGGTGCGCAACCGCAGCCGGGTCAATGGCGTCCTCAGATCGTGGCTGATCGCGGCGAGCATGCGGGTGCGATCCTCGAGCAACGCCCGAATCCGAGCGCGCATCTCATTGAGCGCATCCGTGACCTGAGTGATCTCGTGCGGGCCGGTCCGTCCCAGCGCCGCCGAATCCTGCGGCGAACGCCCGAACGATTCTGCGGCATTAGCCACCGCAGCGAGCGGCGCGATCACCCAGCGCACGGCATAGAACGACAACAACACCATTGAAACCGTGACGATGACGATGATCAACGCAGTCGGGGTCAGCAGGATCGGCCAAAGACGCCATTCGACCGCCGCACTAAAGACCAGCGCGTCGCGGTCGTCGAGGCGAGTGATGATCTGAGACTTCGGCCCCGCCGGATCGCGCAGGCTGCTTAGCACCTCGATACCTGGACGGTTGGCGAGCTGGCGCACGGCGAGGCGAGATCCCAGCGGTGGACGCTCGCCGGCGTCCGACCTCAGGTTGCTAATGGCGACACGTCTAAGTTCAGGATCACCCTGCTGCGCCGCTGACAGGATTGCCGCTGCTTCTGCCGACGTCGTCGCTGCGCGCATGAGGGCCGTGATTTCGGCAACATGGGCAAGCGTGCCTTTACCGTCATCCGGCGGCGGCCCGAACATCACCAACATGATCGTGGCGAGTAACGCAACGCCGAACAGCACGGAAATCGCGACGATGCTGGTGATTTGCGCCGTGATACTCCTTGGCACGAGCCGGCTAAGGAAAGTCATCAAGCTTGTTCCACTGTAGGCGTGAATAGGTAGCCGCCGAGCCGCACGGTCTTGATCATCGAACGCTCCCTCGGATCAGGCTCGATCTTTTGACGAATACGGCTGATGTGAACGTCGATGCTGCGCTCGACCGATCCGGCGGAGCCACCATGGACGATCTCCATGAGCTGCTCGCGGGAAAGGACCTCCCCCGCGTGACAGCAAAGCGCCAGCAGGAGATCGAATTCGACACTGGTCAATGCGATCTTCAGGCCGGTTGGATCGTGTAGCTCGCGCGTGGTGGGATCGATGCGCCAGCCAGCAAAGGTAAGCGGACGAGACCGCTGCCGGCGGAGTGAGGGTTCGCTGGCGGCGCGCCGCAGCAAGGCGCGGATGCGTGCGATCAGCTCGCGCGAATTAAACGGTTTGGTGACGTAATCGTCGGCTCCTAGCTCGAGCCCAACGACCCGGTCGACGGTCTCGGCGCGCGCGGTCACGACGATGATCGGGATCGACGACTGCCTTCGCAGGCGTCGGCAGATGGACAGTCCATCCTCGTCCGGCAGCATGACGTCGAGCACCACAAGGGCGAATTCCCCGCGGTGGAGCTCACTGTCCATATCCGCCGCTGAGCCGACGAACGACGCGGCAAACCCATTCTCCTCCAGGATCTCACCCATCATCTGCGCAATTTCTGCATCGTCCTCGACGCACAGGATGCGCGGTCTGGTGTGTGGGTACGGAACTTGGCTCGGTTCTGAGACTTGCATGCGCGTATTGTACGCCAAGGGGTCGCCTGACAGCAGCCCCCAAATGTTTCGTTTTATTAAGAGGAACGGTGAAGTCTGGGCAAACGGCTCAGCCGGCAACGCTGCCCATAAGTCTCTTAATATCTCTTAACCCAAAGCGTGCGCCCCCCCTCATATCTTGCAGCAGCAATTGATCAAAGGGCGGCACCGTCTTCGACACTTCGCCGGCGAGCTCGGCGGCATCGGAAACCTGCTGCGCTTGCTCTCGGCGAGTCGAAAAAACAATGACGCCCCTATCTGCTTTCAAAACCGCCTTCATACCCGAGGCTACCGCTGTCACAGGTGCCTTCGCATCCGTTCTCGCAGGTGCCATCGCGCGAAAAACCAGGGGCGCGTCCGCGCCGGTTGACCGATAGCGCCGCTGCTGCCGATCATGTGGTATCCTGCATGGCAGGTCCGAACTCTGGCGACACTCGCGCTCGCAGTGGAACTCGCCGGCTGCGCGGTGGGGCCGGACTATCTAAAACCATCGATGGCGTTGCCGGCACATTGGCGGGGCGGGAGCACAGTCACCACACCGAGGCCGCCCGTGCTGACGCGCTGGTGGCGCAGGCTGAACGATCCGGTGCTGGACCAGCTGATCGAGGAGGCGGTCGCCGGCAATCTCGACGTCGCGGCCGCCAAGGCCCGCATCCGCGAGGCGCGCGCCTCCTACCGGCAGGCGGTCGGCGCGCTGTTTCCGCAAATCACCGGATCCGGCTCGGCCACAGCGAACCGCACTAGCACCGCGGTGAGCGGAACCGCCGCCAGCGACATCAGCGATGGCAGCGGGGGCGGCGCCGTCAGTTACAATCAATTCCAGGCGGGCTTCGATTCCAGCTGGGAGCTCGACCTGTTCAGCACTAATCGACGCGCCGTCGAGGCTGCGATTTATGGCGTGGATGCCAGCGAGGATGATCTGCGCGCAACACTGCTCACCCTAATCGGCGACATCGCCTCTTATTATATTGATGCCCGCGGCTATCAGGCGCGCGCGGCGCTGGCCCGGCGAACCGCAGCCTCGCAGCGCGCCACCGCCGAGCTCACCGAACGCAAGGCCAATGCCGGCACGGCCTCATCCGTTGATGCCGCGAAAGCCGTGGCGCTCGCCGCCAGCACCGAGGCGAGCATTCCGGCCCACGAGTCCTCTTACCAGAGATCGGTGCATCGGCTGGGCGTGCTGCTCGGGCGCGAGCCGGGCGCAGTGGCGTCGCGGCTCGCCCGAGCAATGCCGATCCCCTCGCCGCGATGGCCGCTGCCGAAAGGCATTCCGGCCGACGTGCTGACCATGCGGCCCGATGTGCGCAAGGCGGAGCGGCAGCTCGCGCAATATACCGCGAAGATCGGCCAGGCGGAGGCTGCGCTCTATCCCGATGTCAGCCTGACCGGATCGATCAGCACCACCGCGCTGAAGCTCGGCAATCTCGGCAAGAGTTCGACGATCGGCTGGTCGGTCGGCCCGAGCGTCAGCGTGCCGATCTTCAATGGCGGCAAGCTGCGCGCCGCAGTAGCGATCGCCGAAGCGCAACGCGACCAGTACTATGTCGCTTGGCGCAGTGCGGTGCTGTCGGCGCTGGAGGACGTCGAGAATGCGACCGTCTCGCTCGCCCAGGAGCGCATCCGCATCCGCAATCTCGATGAATCCGCACGACGCTACGGTGAGGCGGCGCAACTCTCGCGTGCGCTCTATGAGACCGGCTCCTCCAGTTTCCTCGACGTGCTCGATGCCGAGCGTTCGCAATTCTCCGCCGAGGACAGCATGCTGCAAAGCCGGGTCAGTGTCGCCAAGGATTATGTCGCGCTGGCGAAAGCGCTCGGCGGCAGCTGGGACGGCGACCTCGACAGCTCGCGGCCTGAGATCGTCGATGCCAATACCGGTCCGCATCCGATGAAAGGACCGGTGTCCGAATGAGCGAGATCAAGAAGAAAGCACGGCACGGGCGGTGGCTGGTGGTGGTGGTCGCCGCGCTGACGGTGGTCGCCGCCGGCTGGTGGACGAAGTCGAACTGGCTGGCAAGATCGAACGACAATCTGGTCACGACGACCGCGGCTGTCGGCGACATCGAGCGCACGGTGCTTGCGACCGGTACGCTGAAGCCGGTCCGGCTGACCGCGATCGGCGCGCAGGTCTCGGGCCGCGTGCTCTCGCTCAAGGTGGCACTCGGCCAGAAGGTCAAGGCGGGCGATCTCATCGCCGAGATCGATTCGCTGACGCAGCAGAACACGCTGCGCACCAACGAGGCGGCGCTGCAGAACACTCGCGCGCAACGCGAGGAGAAGGTAGCGAGCCTGGCGCTGGCGGAGGCCAATTTCGCGCGCCAGCAAACCACTCTGGCACAAAAGGCATCATCGCGCGCCGACTATGATTCGGCCGAGGCGACGGTCAAGACCACCAAGGCGCAGATCGCCCAGCTCGACGCCCAGATCGTCGAGGCCGAGGTCGCCGTCGAAACCGCTCGCATCAATCTCGGCTACACCAGGATCAGCGCACCTATCGACGGCACGGTGCTGTCGGTCGTGACCCAGGAAGGCCAGACGGTCAACGCCGTGCAGTCCGCGCCGACCATCGTGGTTCTGGGTCAACTCGCGACCATGACAGTGCGGGCCGAGATCTCCGAGGCCGACGTCGTGCATTGCAGGCCCGGCCAGAAGGTGTATTTCACGATCCTCGGCGACCCCAACCGCCGCTACGAAGCCACGCTCGCCTCGATCGAGCCGGCGCCGGAATCGATCAAGACCGACAGCAGTTTCACCACGACCACGACGACAACGTCGAGCAGCCCGTCGTCCTCGGCCTCTTCATCCTCCTCCTCGGCGATCTACTACAACGGCGTCTTCAACGTGCCGAACGACGACAGCCGGCTACGCACCTACATGACCGCGGAAGTGCACATCGTGCTCGACGAGGCGACGAACGTCGTGACGATTCCCTCCGCGGCACTGACGGCTGTCGCCGGCGCCGACGCCTATACGGTGAAAGTGGTCGATCCGGCGGGCAGCGTCGTAGCGCGCACCGTCAAGGTCGGTATCAACAACAAGGTCAGCGCGGAGATCCGTGAAGGACTCGCGGCCGGCGAGCGTGTCGTCCTCGGCACCAAGAAGGTGAACGATGCGGCCAAGTCGTCGTTCGGGCCGCCGCCGCAGGGAGCCTGACCATGTCCGAGCCGCTCATCCTCCTTGAGGGTATCAGCCGAACCTATGCCTCCGGCGAGTCGACCGTGTTTGCGCTCGACCGCATCAATATCCGCATCGACGCCGGTGAGATGGTGGCGATCGTCGGGCAGTCGGGCTCCGGCAAATCGACGCTGATGAACATTCTCGGCTGCCTCGACCATCCGTCTTCGGGTCACTACCGCATTGACGGCCGCGATGTCGGCGCGCTCGACATGGACGAGCTGGCGGCGCTTCGCCGCGAGCATTTCGGCTTCATCTTCCAGCGCTATCATCTGCTCGGCGAGCTGACGGCGCTCGGCAATGTCGAAATGCCCGCACTCTATGCCGGGCTGTCAATGGCAAGGCGGCGCGACAAGGCCACGAAATTGCTGGTGCGGCTCGGCATGGAGAAGCGGCTCACGCATAGGCCTAGTCAGCTGTCGGGTGGTCAGCAGCAGCGCGTCTCGATCGCGCGCGCGCTGATAAACGGCGCCGATGTGATCCTCGCCGACGAGCCGACCGGCGCGCTCGACAGCTGCAGCGGCGAAGAGGTGCTGCGCATCCTGGATGAGATCCACTCCGAAGGGCGTACCGTGATCATCGTCACCCACGACATGGCGGTGGCGCGCCGTGCACGCCGGATCATCGAGCTGCGCGACGGCATCGTCACTTCAGACCGGCCCAACCCGGACGAAACGCCGACGGTCACAGAGACCGCTGCCAAGGCCAAGGTGTCGGCGCAGGCCGCCGGCGACTGGCATAAGGCAATCGACCGCTTCCGCGAGGCACTGCGGATGGCGCTACTATCGATGAATGCGCATCGGCTGCGCGCCTTCCTCACGATGCTCGGCATCATTATCGGCATCGCTTCGGTGATCTCCGTGGTTGCGGTCGGCGCTGGCTCGCAGGAGCGCGTGCTGTCCGACATCAACAGCCTCGGCACCAACACACTGGAAGTGTTTCCAGGCAAGGATTTCGGCGACGTGCGCGCGGCCAAGATCAAGACCCTGGTACTTGCCGATGTCCGCGCGCTGGAAGGCCAGAGCTACGTGGCTGCGGCCACGCCTACGGTGTCGACCACGAGCACCGCGCGGTTTGGCTCCGTCGAGGTCAGCATGCAGGTGAACGGCGTCGGCGAGCAGTATTTCGCGGTGAAGGGCACCGAACCTGCCGAAGGCGCGTTTCTCGACGCCGACAGCATTCGTTCTTATGCGCAGGAAACGGTGATCGACGACAATGCGCGCAAGGCGCTGCTTCCCGACGGCGGCAGTGCGGTCGGCCGCATCATCCTGATCGGGCGCGTGCCATGCCGGATCATCGGCGTGACGCGCCAGCAGCAGAGCGGCTTCGCCAGCAGCGCCAACCCGACCGTCTATCTGCCCTACACCACCGTGCAGGGACGCTTCCTCGGCGACCGCTCGCTGCGCAGCATCAGCGTTCGCGTCAACGATGCGACCCCGAGCGACGTTGCGGAGACTTCGCTGACGCAGCTCCTGAGCGAACGCCATGGCGCTAAGGACTTCTTCGTGCTCAACACCGACGACATCCGCCGCACCATCGAGAGCACAACCCGGGTCCTTACGTTGCTGATCGCCGCCATCGCAGTGATCTCGTTGATCGTCGGCGGCATCGGCGTCATGAACATCATGCTGGTCACGGTCTCCGAGCGGATCGGCGAGATCGGCGTACGCATGGCGGTCGGCGCCCGGCAGGCCGATATCCTGCAGCAGTTCCTGATCGAAGCCGTGCTGGTCTGTGTCATCGGCGGTCTGGCCGGTATCACGCTCGCAATCGGGCTGGGAACCGCGTTCAACGCCCTCGGGGTCGGAATCAGACTGATCTATTCGACGACATCCATCATCATCGCCGTGGTATCCTCGACCACGATCGGCATCCTGTTCGGCTATGTGCCGGCGCGGAATGCCTCGCGGCTCGATCCGGTCGCCGCACTGGCGCGGGAGTAACCGGCATGAGCGGACCAACGCGACGGATGGTCGGCATCGGCCTGGACTTCAACGTGATCACACTGTGCGGCTGCGCGACGATGCCGCGCCACAGCTTCTCCGAGCAGGACCAGCAGCACGCGATCGTAGCGGGCTATGTCGGCATCCGCAGCTGGGCCGACGTGGCAGGGCGCGAGCTCGCTTCTGCGGTGCTTCCGGAGCGGGTGCGGCCCTCTGGCCGGCTCGACGTGCTTGCGATTTCCGGCGGCGGCGCTGGCGGCGCCTTCACGGCGGGTCTTCTCAAGGGCTGGACGACAAGCACGAGACGGCCGTCGTTTGCGGTCGTCACCGGCGTCAGCACCGGCGCCTTCATCGCGCCATTCACGTTTCTCGGTGCGGAGTACGACGGCTATCTCGAAAAACTCTATCCCAGCGGCTTGGCCGAGAAGCTGCAGCGGCCGCGCGATCCGATCAGTATCCTATCCGGTAATGGTCTGCTCGATCCGGGGCCACTCGAACGGCTGATCGAAGCCTATGCAAGCCCCAAACTGATCGCGTGCATCGCCGCCGAGCATCTTAGGAGAGGCCGCCTGTTCGTGATCACGACCAATATCGACGCACAGCGCCCGATGATGTGGGATATCGGCGCCATTGCGAGCAGCCGCAGGCCTGATGCAGCCGAGCTCATCCGGAAGGTCCTGCTTGGGTCGTCGGCAATTCTGGGCGTCTATCCGCCGGTGCTCTTGAGAACGCGAGTCGAAGGCAGAGACATCGAGGAGATGCATGTCGATGGCGGCACGACGATGCAGTTCTTCCTACCGGTCGCGGCACTCGCGGAAACAGGGCAGCTACGGCAGCCAGCGAAGGTTCATCTTTGGTTGATCGTCAACAACACCCTACCGCCTGAGTTCAGCATGACGAGCAACAGCACACTGTCGGTTGCCTACCGCTCGTTCGCGACCCTGATGAAATCGCATGCCGAGAACAATGCCAAGCTCGCCGCCGACGCCGCGCAAAAGGCAGGTTACGACTTCAATTTTGCTTTCATTAATCAGCCGGTCGCCTACAATCCGGAAAGGCCGTTCGACAACGCCTACATGGACACGGTGTTCCGGATCGGCGAACGGCAGGCGCTATCCGGCGTCGTCTGGCACAAGGACGCCGACACCATCGCACTGTCGCGCGATCTCAGCGCGAGCGTCGCGAATGTAACGCACAGGTAGTCCATGATAGATATTTGTCTTGATCGCGAAGAGCGGACTGGACAGCGAAGCGTCGCCTGCACGAAGCAGATTCTGGTCCTGCGCATTGTGCTCTGCATCCTCACGCTGACCTGTTTCGGGTCGTCGGTCGGGCCGGCGGTTGGTGAGGATATCAGGATAACGCTTGGTCCGGACAGCGGCGGGGTAACAGAACGTGCGATCCAGCTGATCGCTGTTCTGTCGGTGCTGTCGATTGCGCCGTCAATCCTCATCATGATGACGTCGTTCACGCGCATCGTGGTCGTGCTGTCGATGCTACGAACGGCAATCGGCACATCGACCGCTCCGCCCAATATGGTGATGATCGCGCTTGCAATGTTTCTTACCGCCTTCGTTATGGCCCCGGTGCTGCAAAAATCTTATGACGACGGCATCCGACCATTGTAGACAATCAGATCACCATCGAGGAGGCACTGCAGAGGTCTTCAGACCCACTCCGCGCGTTCATGCAGAAGAACGTACATGAGAAGGAGCTCAAACTATTTCTGGATCTCTCCGGCGAACCACCGCCCGCGATCCCCGACGACATCTCGCTGCGGATCCTGCTTCCCGCGTTCATGGTGTCTGAGCTGAAGCGGGCGTTCGAGATCGGATTTCTTCTTTTCCTGCCGTTCCTGATCATCGATATGGTGGTCGCGTCGATCCTGATGTCGATGGGCATGATGATGCTGCCGCCCTCGACAATATCGCTGCCGTTCAAGCTGATCTTCTTCGTTCTGGTGGACGGCTGGTCGCTTGTGGCCGGCAGCCTGGTGCGTAGTTACGGAGGCTGATGGATCTTTCCACACCGCACCGCGCCTCAGTCAAGGATGAAGCCGAAGCTGCCGTTGGCAGGCGGTGGAACATCCGTTCTAACGGGGACACCGTAGATCCGATTGATGGCGCCCAAAAGGTTCGCCTGCGGATCACTCACGCTCACGAAACCGTCATCCGGCCGCGACAGCTTTCCTGGATTAACAGCGCGCACGATATACGGCGTCACCAGAACCATAAGCTCGGTTTCGCTATTAACGAAGTCCTGGCTGCGAAACAGCGCGCCAAGCACCGGCAGCTGCGTTAATCCAGGCAGGCCATTCACCGCGCGCTTGGTCTGATCCTGAATCAGGCCAGCGATAACCATCGAGCCGCCCGAGGGGATCTCTAGCGTGCTCTCGGCGCGGCGCGTCTTGATCGACGGGACGGTCAGAGAGTTGGTCGTGGTCGAGCTGACCGCCTGCGAGAGCGTAATGGAGTTCTCGTTGGAGAGCTCCGAGACTTCCGTCAGCAGATGAAGGCTGATCCGTCCCTCAGACAGAACAACCGGCGAGAAATTCAGCGACAGTCCGAATTTCTTGAAGCTAATCTGGGTTGTGCAGACATGAGTCGTAGGATCGCAGGAATAGCCGGCCGGCACCGGGAACTCGCCACCCGAGATGAAAGTCGCCGACTCTCCCGAGATTGCTGTCAGCGTTGGCTCGGCCAATGTGCGCATGATACCCGCACTTTCCATGGCCCGGAGGGTCGCCGTCGCGCCTCCGATCGTTGCACTGGCGCTGTTGCCCGAGACTAGATTCTGACCATACGCCGTGAACGGGTTGGAATTGGTGAGGCTGACGGTAGTCGTTCCCGAGCTCAAGGTCGAACTGAGATCAACGCCGAGTTGTTTGACGATCGACCGTGACATCTCCGCGACCGTCACCTTGAGCATGACCTGGTCGTGCCCGCGCACGACGATCGAATTGACGACCTTGTCGGCGCTGCCGACGAGGCTTGCGGCAACGTCCCGCGCCCGCTGGGCTTCCATCGCGGTAGCCGTCGTACCGGTCAGGACTACCCCGTCTCCGGTCCCGTCGATCTGAATGTTGGAGTTGGGCATCATCTGCTTCAGGGTCGCGCGTATCCCATTGAGATCGCGCTTGACGGCAATGTCATAGGCGCCGATCGGCTGTCCGTCCTGATCGAAGAACACGATGTTGGTCTCGCCGATCGCGACGCCGATGATATAGGCGCGCTGCGTGGTTCTTATGACGGCATTGGCAATCTTGGGATCGGCGATCAGGACATCCTTGACATCGCGCGGGAAGTCGATCACGAGCGATTTGCCGACACTGATCGACAACTGCTGATGGTCTGCCGTGTTCGCCTTCGGCAGGCGATGCGAGTCCGCACCGGACGCAGGCAGTAGCAGAAACCACGAGATGGTAACGGAGGCAGCGAAGGTCAGGAGCCATTGGAACGGTGGTCTGATTGGGGTGTGGTCGATACTATACATTGGTAACCTTCTCAAGCTCATCCGACGCACTCGGAGCAAACGCTGCCGTCTCGGATCATGGACGATCCCGGCAGTGCAGCTTGAACGTGCCTGCTCGTCGCATTGGGCGCGCACGAAATACCTGAAACAAAAATGAAGCTGACGAGAGGATCAGAAACGAACTGCAAGCGTTCGGCCACAGTAAAGAACATGTTGTGCTAAGCAAACAGGCAGACGTGGATCATCACCTCCGTGTCGATGCGCTGAACAATCGAAAGGCATTTACGATTCGTAAAATACTTAACACTGCGGCCACACACACCGTTCGAAGTGCGACATTACGCGGTCGACGGGCCCGACACAGTTGCGACGTCATGAACGATATCGAAAGCGATTTTCTGATAGGCGCACGATGCGTGCCGAGTCGGCCTGGACAGCATCGAAACCAAAAAAAGAGCGTCGGCCGCTGTGAAAGTCCTCGGATATGCGCCACAGCGTCGCGGGTGCGCGTGCTGTTTGATGGCACCAAGCACCGGGTAATGCTCCATACAAGCTATCTGATGTCTCGACGAAGGAAAGTAAGCCGATGTCGGCACAGACCATGCCAAGTCGTGCGGCGATCGTCGCTGATTACGATGCCAGCCGCAGGTGCAGGCCGCTTACCGGGGCCGTCACTGATACAGCCGCGACCTAGGCCGTCGTCCTGCGGAGGCCATCGCGAGGCATGATCCAAATCACAGCTCTTTAACGAGAGGTATGAAGACGTAGCCGCCGGACCGTACGGTCCTGATCATAGACGTCCCTTCGATTCGATCGAGCTTGCCACGCAGACGGCTGATGAGGACGTCTATGCCTCGTCCAGGCGATGGACCGCGCTGCCCACTGGTCATGCCGCGAAGCTTGTCGCGGCTTACCACGCGGCCGTGCCGCTCACACAGGGCTTGCAGTAGGTCAAACTCGGCGGTCGTCAGTGGAACCTGCGCCCCCTTGGGATCGCGCAACTCTCGCAGACGACGGTCAAGGATCCAACCGCCAAATATGCAACGAGACGTCTGGGCGAGTGGCATACCCGCACCGTGCGTCCGCCGCCGCAAGACGGCATTGATGCGCGCGAGCAGTTCTCGGGGATTGAACGGCTTTGCGAGGTAGTCGTCAGCACCCATCTCAAGTCCCAATATGCGGTCTGTATCGTTGCGATGCGCCGTCAGGAAGATGATGGGCGTTGACGACCGGCTGCGGATGCGGCGGCATAGGCTCAAGCCGTCCTCGCCTGGAATTTTGCAACTTTTTCCGATCGGATTCAGGACGATCTGGCGCGTCGTGAGATGATGGCATGGGCATTCGTAGCGAGGAGCAAATCGGATGGAGCAGCGGCAGCCATATGACGACGTGAGGGGCAAATCTCACTCCGAACCTCGGCCCACCCCGCAGCTACGGCTCAAGGGCAACGTGGTCCTCGAGGGGAACGCCGGCTACGACGAGGCGCGCGCGGTCTGGAATGGCGCGATCGACAAGCGGCCGGCCATGATCGCCTACTGCGCGGATACCCAGGATGTGATCGAGGCCGTGACGTTCGCAAGATCCTGCACGTTTCCGGTGGCCGTTCGCAGCGGGGGCCATAATGTCGCTGGCCTCTCGGTCTGTGAGGGCGGCATCGTCATCGACCTGTCGCGGATGAAACGCATCGATGTCGATCCGGTCCGTCGTACCGCGCGGGCGGAGGCAGGCCTCGATCTGGGCGAATTCGATCGTGCCACGCAGGCGCACGGCCTGGCGACCACCATGGGGGTCAACAGCGACACCGGCATCTCCGGGCTCACGCTTGGCGGCGGCTTCGGCAAGCTCGGGCGAAAATACGGGCTGACCTGCGATAATCTGATTGCCGCCGAGGTTGTGACAGCCGAAGGAAAGATCTTAAGGGCCAGCGCGACCGAACACGCCGACCTGTTCTGGGGCTTGCGAGGCGGCGGCGGCAATTTCGGCATCGTGACTGCGTTCGAATACCAGTTGCACGCGATCGGCACGTCACTGCCCGTCGCGTCAGCGCTTCATCCTTACGATCAGGCGCACGAAGCCATGCGATTTTACGATGAATTCGCCCGAAACGCTGCCGACGAGGTCAACGTCGATGCAGCCCTCGTCACGCTGCCATCGGGGGACAGGTTCTTCAGCATCTCCGGTTGTTACGTTGGCTCGCATCATGAGGGTGAGCGCGCCCTTTCGCCGATCGTCGAGTTCGGCTCGCCCGTTGAGACGCGCCTCGCAACTGTCCCGTATCTCGAGATTCAATCGGGCGGCGACGCCCTGTTTCCGCGGGGACGTCGCTATTACTGGAAGGCGCAGTTCCTGCGCGAGATCAGTGCTGGCACGATCGATGCACTGCTCGACACCTATGCGAGGGCTCCTAACACCTCCTCTTTGCTGGTTTTGCAGCACGTCGGCGGCGCAATCGCGCGGGTTCCCGTATCGAACTCGCCCTACGGAAATCGCGATGCGGCCTTCGACTGCTTTCCGGTCGCGATCTGGGACGATCCGGCCGACGATGAGGCGAACATGCATTGGGCGCGCGAGCTGTGGGGCGCTGTCAGGCCCTATTCGACCGGCGGCGTCTATGCCAACAACCTGGGGGAGGAGGGCGAAGACCGGGTGCGTGACGCTTATGGTGAAAATTACGCACGCCTTGTCGCGCTCAAGAACAAATACGATCCGACGAATTTCTTCCGCCTGAACCAGAATATCAAGCCGACGGCATAGTTCACGGCATCGGGGAAGATTCAAATGCGAAGCCGCTGGACCATTCTTGCTGCTCTGTTCGTCGCTCGTGCCGCCATCGCCTTTCAGGCTCAGAGCGTCGCGGCCATCGCGCCACAACTCAGCCAGAGTCTGGGCGCGAGCCTGGCCGATGTCGGTGTTCTGATCGGGCTCTATTTTGCGCCGGGCGCCATGCTTGCCTTGCCTGGCGGCGCGATCGGACGCCGCTATGGCGACAAGGTGACAGTCCTTGCCGGTCTCCTGATGATGCTAGCAGGCGAACTGCTGATGACCTCATCAACGTCCTGGACCGTGCAGATCGCGGGCCGCCTGACTGCCGGCATGGGCGGTGTTCTCCTGAACGTTCTGATGACCAAGATGCTCGCGGACTGGTTCGCCGGCCGGGAAATCGCCACCGCGATGGCCATTTTCATCAACTCATGGCCGGCCGGCATCGCAGTCGCTCTCATGCTGTTGCCGGCAATCGGAACTACGATCGGACTCTATGCCGTCAATCTTGCCGTGGCAGGGGCGATCGTGATCGGTCTCGGCCTCATCGCTCTGGCTTATCGTGCGCCAGACGCAACGCTCGCGGTTGAAGGCGAGCGCGGCAGCCTGACCGCCGACACGATCTGCGCCGTGATTGCCGCCGGCTTGATCTGGTGCCTCTACAACATCGGTTTTGCGATGATCTTCAGTTTCGGGCCGTCAATGCTTGTTGAACAAGGCTGGTCCAGTGCAGCAGCCGGATCAACGATCAGTATCGTGCTCTGGCTCGCCGCCCTTTCGGTTCCGTTCGGCGGCTTCCTCGCCGATCGGACCAAGCGCGGAGAGGCCATCCTGGTCACATGCTGCATCGCCTTCGCGCTCCTGACACTTCTCCTGTCGCGAAGCGGCACGGTGCTTCCCATCGTCGTTGCGCTTGGAATCGTCTGCGGCTTGCCCGCCGGCGCGATCATGAGCCTGCCTGCGCGTGTGCTCGAGCAGAAGACTCGGCCGATCGGAATGGGAATATTCTACACCGTATTCTACGCCGGCCTGCTGGCCGGACCGGCCATCGGAGGAAAGCTCTCCACGTCGGTCGGCTCCGCGAGCGCCGCGCTCGACTTCGGCGCGGCCGCGCTCCTGGCTTGTCCCGTCGTCCTGTGGCTCTTCCGCCGTATCGTTGCCGGCTGGTATCGGCCGGTCACTTCATCGATGCCCGATGAAAAGCTAGAAATGGAATGCTTGGGTACAGGCTCGTCATGAATGACGTTGTACCACTGGTCGGCGGTTTCGCCCGTTTCGACGTCTCGACCGATCGCTATCCTGCGCGGCAGCGCGTTGAAACCTGGCGTGAGGAGTTTGGTCGCACGCTGTTGCGAATCGATCTTGCGCCGCGCTCGCCGGAGCCCTTACATGCGAAAGCGACAGCCTATCGCGGCGTGAATTTCAGACTGCTGCGCGCCTCCCGCGACACCGGATTCTCATCCTGATTGTCGCCCGCCTCTCATCCAGTTCGTCGCGCTACATGTTCGAGGCTCGCCCCGACAATGAGGTGCCGTTACTCAGAACGCAGCGCAGGGATTCGTAGCAGATCGTAGTTTGGCGCACAAAATCGTGCAAATGGCGGAGAGGGTGTCAGTCAATCCCCCTTGATATACAACCAGTTTTTTTCATTCGCGGGGTGGAGACCTACGGTTCTGGCTACTATGCCGTGCATACAAATCCGGACAGAAAAAAGACGCGGTGGGCCGTGGATGGACCGGAAGCCGGTGATAGGGTTTCCGAAGATTGCGAGCGGCGCCGCTTCCAAGCGCCCGGCTGGACAGCTTCGCTCCGGTCCCGCCCCGCGCGGATCCTGGCCTCCGATCGTGTCGCATCCTATCCTCGGCGAATGCCGGAAGGTCCAGGGATTAGCAGCAATCGCTCTCTAGGGACGGCAATCGCTCTCGCATTGCCACGGCTCCGATCCGCTAGATCATCACGGTCTGTCCATCCCACCGACCGGAGAAAGAGATGATCTCGAGAAGCATCGGTAGATCCGACACGATCGCACCAGCCTCTGCGCGATCATCGGAAATGTCCGGTCTTGTTCGCGAAGCGGTTGAGCTCGCCTCAGAAATGGTTGGCATCGTCCACAACCTGGTTATGGACGTACGCGATAGCTACCGGCCCGAACTGCAC
The DNA here is from genome assembly GCF_045571465.1 of Bradyrhizobium sp. STM 3557. Lineage (NCBI taxonomy): Bacteria > Pseudomonadati > Pseudomonadota > Alphaproteobacteria > Hyphomicrobiales > Nitrobacteraceae > Bradyrhizobium > Bradyrhizobium sp. STM 3557. The sequence goes on along the minus strand of NZ_CP120697.1, from coordinate 1,649,033 downwards.
TACATACGCGGCCCTGGTCCAAAATGGCGCGCCAAACATCAGCCCGCCAAAGGAGCGGCCTAGAGACCTCAGAAAGCGCTGTAGTTCCTCAGCACCAGAATTAACCTCTCGAAGCTGCCCTACTCCATATTCGCCCCCCGTCAATGGCAGCGGCGTCTGCGTTCTGTATCGGCTGCCAAGTCCGCTTGGAAAGGCCAAATTGCTCCCGATCGGCAGGGCGCGCGGCAAGGCAGAAGATGACAAATGAGTCACGCTATATCTTGGATGGGGAGTAGCCCAATACGAGCCGCGCATTGGGCCACGATGCGACAGACAATTGTGACACGAAGCTCGATCCTTACCCAGAAGCGCTCAGAGCTGTCTTGGACGGTCGAGGTCGGCGCAAGCGTGGCGCTCTGCTGAACACGCGTGGTCAGGACGGTGTCGGCGCCTTGCAGCACGATTGGGCAAAGCATGATCGATTCAGGAAAGACCCGGAACCGTGCCGCGCCTAGAACGCCACCGGCGATCAAACCTGACCGTCCCACCGGCGAGTATGGGTCGATGACCAAATCAGGCTCACAAGATTTCTCGCTTGGTCAGCTGACACTTCCGAGCCACGGCAGCGCGACCTGCCGATGGGTGCGCGTCCTCACGCCGATGCGGAAATGACGCGCGTGCTCAAGAGAGCGCCGCTCCGCATGTCCTCAGACCCGTCCAAAGGCATTATCGCCTATTGGCGGCATGACGCCGTGCACGACGTCGTCGGCCCCATGGCCGACCACGTCCTCATGGCTTTCCTTCAGCGTCACTTCGCTTCGAGCGGCGTTCCGGAAAGTCCGTGGTGACGGGAACGACGCAGCCCGGGGCTATGACGGTGATTCCCGCCGGCTCGTCGTCCCGATGGGATATTCCAGAACCGTTGAACGTAGTTCATCTCTACCTTCCGCAGGCGACGCTCCAGCGCGTCGCCGTTGAGGCCGGAATGGCTGCTCCCGCCGATCTCGTCGAGCGATCGGCTCACCCCGACCTCGTTACATCCCGCCTACCTCCTGAGTGCGGCGGTTGTGCTCGAAGGCAGCGCGGCCCTGGACGCCCTGTTCAGGCAGCAGATCACAGATCTCCTGGCCACGCGGCTCCTCGCTGCCCATAGCGGTTCGGCACCCTCGTCGCAGCCAACCGTCGGCGGGCTGTCACCCGCAGTATTGCGCCGGGCCATCGAACGCCTGCGCTCCGACAGCTACGCGGACGTCTCGCTGGCCGCGCTGGCCGCGGATGCCGGGCTATCGCGCTTCCACTTTTGTCGTGCCTTCAAGGAAAGTACCGGACTGTCGCCGCATGGCTGCGCCAGCACCATCTTGAGCAGGCCATGAACATGCTGCGCGACACCGACGACTCCATCGCATCGATCGCCGCCGCGCTCGGTTACTCCTCGCAGACGGCCTTCGCTGCGGTATTTAGGAGACTGACCGGCGAGACCCCGCGTGACTGGCGACGACGCATCCGGTGAACGAGCCGAATTGGCTCCCGCATTGACAGCAATAGCTCTGGAATCACGTCAATCGCTCTGGCGCGGCGGCGCGGCTGGTCCGCTAGATGATCGCCATAGCTCGCGGCTCTCGATCGGCTGCCGATCCCAGTCGTTGAGCAGGATCGGACAAGGCACGTTGATTCAGGCAAGACATCGGACCCGTGCTGCGTCCACGACGAGAGCCAAGATCAGGCCGAAGACCAAGGATGATGCCCCAGTTCCCGAACAGCGCCGCCGCGGCCGCGTCAATCGTCGAGGCCCTGAAAGCAGTGGCCGGGTCACCGCCAAAGGCACGCGCGAGTTTTGCTAAGGGCCGGTGCGTACGTGGCACCTATGCCCCTTCGGATCAGGCCAGTGAGATCACGAAATCCCGGAGCTTTACCAAGCCATCCCGCGTGCTGGCGCGCTTCGCTGTAGGCGGCGCTCATCCGAAGGTGGCAGACACGGATAAGCTCGTGCTGCGCGGCTTCGCCTTCCGGCTCGGCAGCGATGGCCAGCGGTCAGAGATCTTTGCTCAGAACGCGCCTGTACATTATGCGAGGACGCTCGATCAGATGCTGGCTTTCCTCAAGGCGCGCATTCCCGGGCAGGGAGGCAAGATCGACGCGGCTCGGGTCAAGGCTTTCTCCGCCGCCAATCCCGAAACGCTCTTTCAGGCGAATTATCTCGCTGCGCGGCCTTTGCCGGGAAGCTTTGCCGGCACGACCTACTGGGGCGTGCACGCCTTTCCTGCGACGAACTCAAGAGGCGAGACGCGTTTCATCAAATTCAAGGTCGAGCCGGTCGGCGGAGAGGTTACGCTGACCGAGGAGGAGGCCAGGGGAAAGTCTGCCGATTTCCTGAGCGACGATCTCAATCAGCGGATCGCGGCACGCGACGTCAGGTTCAGCGTGATGGCGCTGCTCGGCCGGAGCGGCGATCCCGTCATGGACGCCACCGTCCGATGGCCGGATGAAGACGAACGCGAAGCGGTGCGGCTAGGCACGATTGTTATCACCGCAGTCGAAGCCAACGAGACCTGCGATGAGGCGAACTTTAATCCGGCAAATCTCGCCGAAGGCATCGGCCATCCCCTGGACGAGATCTTTGTGGCGCGCCGCGCCGTCTACGCCATATCGCAGAAGATGCGAGAGTAAGCCATCTATGTTTCGGTTTCCGAGCCGCCATGCTTCTCGCGCCGCCACGCTCCCGGACTGATCCCGACCAATGATGAGAACACCCGCGTAAAGTGGCTTTGATTCGCAAAGCCCGCCGAAATCGCGATCTCCGAGAGCGGCAGGTCGCGCACGGTCAGCAACTGCTTGGCCACCTTGACTCGTTGGTGCAGCAGCCACTGGTGCGGCGGCAGGCCCGTGGAGATCCGGAACGCCCGAGAAAAATGGCTGACGGAAAGGTCGAACTCGGCGGCGATCTGCTGCAGTGAAAGGCTTCCACCGAGGTCGGACTCCAACCGGTCGCAGGCCCGCTTCATCTGCCACGGCGCAAGGCCGCCGCGGACGAGATCAGCGCCGGGTTGCATGCCGCCATAGCTCTGAGCGACATGCGCAGTCAGCGCAAGCATCGTGTGATCGATGAACAGCTGATTGGCTTCGTCCGGCCGACGCAGCGCTTGCAAGAGCGCTGTTCCGAGATGGCGAACGATCGCGTCATTCACGCCGATGCCGGGCTCATAGACGAGTTCGCCAATGCACGGCGCGCCAGCTTGTTTGGCGACATCATCGAGCGCTGTCCGCGGCAAATATAGGTAAATGGAGTGATATGGCTTGTCGATCACGAAGCGCGGATCGCGTTTCAAGTCGTACAGATAAGTTGCACCGGCGCGTACATCCGCCTTGATGACGCATCGGCCATCCTCCCAGCATTCGCAGTCAGGGTAATTGCTAAGTTTGAGACTGACGAGGTAGGCGTCTTCGGCGGGAAATTGCCCCGAAAGAGCCCGTACAGGGTTATCGTGGCGCGTTTCAGTGGCAGCGAGTTCGATCCCGCGCAGCGTACGTGTCATCAGCGAAGGCGGCGGATCCGTCAGGTGCAAAAACTTGCGATGCCTCTGTTGGTAAACGGTCGCTTGTCCCATGTGGCGCGGTCTTCTTAATGGAGTCGCACGTGAGCGGCTGTTCCGCCGCCGCGAGATTACGACCGATTATCCGATATCGGCTTGAGGCCGTCTAGAAAGCCGTTAGTCGCAGCTTCGCGCACGAGTTTGTGACACAATCTCAGTAGGTTACTTAAGAATGTGAACTAAGGAATCCATTCACAAGAATGCTACCGACGTTCGGTAGCCCGATTGCCTCATTCTGCAGCAGCAGATGTTTCTGCTCGGCCTTTGTGCGCGGCTTTGGTTGAAGGCGTGCTGGCGGCTTGGAGCAAGATTAGGCAAAGCACCGCCGTTTTGGGAAAGACGGAGAACGCTTGCAACGCGTAGAACGCGCCAACGCTCAAACGAAATGCCTCTCGACGGCGAGGACAGGTCCATGAGCTGCACGCCGATCCAGCGCGATCTTCACGAGAATCACCCAGACACTCCCGAGATGCAGAATCGCAATCTGCCGAGCGGCGAACGGCGTTCCGCCGATGCTGAAATGGCGCGCGTCCTAAGAACCGCGCCGATACGCATTGCATCGGAGCCGTTTGGTGGCGCAATTGCCCATTGGAAGCACGGCGCTCTGCACGATGTCGTCGAGCCGATGGCCGACCATGTCATTATGACCTATCCCACCGGCACGCAGCGGCTGGAGCGCCGTAGCGGAAGATCAGTCGCGATCGGAACGGCGCGCAGCGGGATGGTGACGATCATTCCAGCCGGCTCGAGCGCCCGATGGGACATTCCTGGAGCCGTCGATGTCGTTCAGCTCTATCTACCGCATAGAACGCTCGAGCGTGTCGCAGCCGAAGCCGAGATGGCCGGGGTCGGTGACCGCCTGGAACGAACCGGGCATCCCGATCTCATTACATCCCGATTGCTCACGAGCGCTGTAGACGCAATGGATGGTATCGCGGCCCTCGATGCCCTGTTCAGGCAGCAAATGACTGACCTTCTCGTCACGCGGGTGTTGGCTGCGCACGCCGGGACGCCGGCGCCCTTTCAGCCGACATTGGGTGGGTTATCTCCGATGGCGCTGCGCCGCGCGGTCGAGCGCCTGCGCTCGGATGTCGAGGCGGACGTCTCGCTTGCAGCCCTGGCGTCGGAGGCCGGTCTGTCGCGCTTCCACTTCTGCCGCGCCTTCAAGGAAAGCACTGGACTATCGCCGCATGCATGGCTGCGCCAGCATCGGATCGAGCAGGCGATGAACATGCTGCGCGACACTGATGAGTCGATCGTTTCGATTGCAGCCGCGCTTGGCTATTCCTCGCAGACCGCATTCGCTGCAGCTTTCAGGAAGATGACCGGCGAGACACCGCGCGACTGGCGGAGGCGCATGCGTTAACAGCAATCGCTCTACAGTGACGGCAATCCCTCTGGGGCAGCGGCAGGACTGATCGGTTAGACCATCATCTTGTCCGAACCAACAGACGGAGACTAAAGATGACCTGGAGAAGCTTCGTCACCCAGCTGCCAATCGCATCACAGCGCAGAGGCCTTAGCACAGCAACTTTGTATGGACTTTCGTTGGCCGTCCGCTTCACGTCAGCAGCGGGAGGCGACGACGAAGTGCCCACGCCGTCGCTGCACATGATCAAGCCGGTCACGTCCATCATGATCAGGACCGCTCCGCGGCTTCCCTATGAGGACCTGGTCGAGGGCGCTCAACCGATCGTCCTTCGCTCCGGTTGGTCGCTGGGGTCGTCGGGCTGTCGCGCCGGCATGTGAGACCTTCATGCCGAGGTCATTGATACCGGATTGCCTGCGTCCACAAGGACCCAGCCTCTCATTCACACCTTCGCGTCGTCATCGATCGCTGCACAAGCAGCGAGCGGCAGCACGCGGACTATTGGAAGTCCAACCACAGGAGCCAACACATGCGACTAGTTATCATCGGCGCCGGCTTTGCCGGCATGTACGCCGCCCTCTCTGCCGCGCGCTTGCGCGATATCAAGGGCGTTTCGCCCGAAAATCGCGCTCGTTGCGCCCGAGCCGATGCTCGTGGTTCGTCCGCGGCTCTATGAGCCGAAGCCCGAAACCATGACCGCGCCTCTGCTCGATGTCCTCAACGCCATCGACGTCGCTTATGTGCGAGGCAGTGCCGAGACGGTGGACACCAAGTCTCGCATGGTGCAGATCGCCACGAACAAGGGCACGCGAAAGACCCTTTCCTACGATCGCCTGGTCGTGGCCACCGGCAGCCGGCTGTTCCGCCCCAATATTCCCGGACTCGCCGAACATGGTTTCAGCGTCGACTCGTTCGATGATGCGGTTGCCCTCGACAAACATCTGCATAGCTTGCCGAAGCGGCCAGCAGTGAACGGTCGCGACACAGTCGTCGTTGCAGGCGGCGGCTTCACCGGAATCGAGGCTGCAACCGAAATGCCCACGCGACTGCGCGCGATCCTGGGCAACGGTGCAAAGCCGCGCGTCATCATCGTCGAACGCAATCCGTCGATCGCCCCCGACATGGGCGAAGGCCCCCGCCCCGTCATCGAGGAAGCCCTGCGGAAGGTTGGCGTGGAAACCCGGGTCGGCGTCGGCGTCAGCGCGCTGGACAAATCCGGCGTCACGCTTTCAAACGGCGATCACATCGAGGCGGAGACGGTGATCTGGGCGGCCGGCATTCGTGCTGCTCCACTGACGCAACAGATTCCCGCCGAGCGCGACAATTTCGGCCGGCTGCTGGTCGATCCCTCTTTGCGCGTGCCCGGCGTGCCCGACGTGTTCGCGACCGGCGATGCCGCTCGCGCCACCTGCGACGACGAGGGCAACTATGCGCTGATGTCGTGCCAGCACGCCACGCGGATGGGCGCCTTCGCTGGCAACAACGCCGCTGCAGAGCTGCTTGGCGTCCCGACCAGGCCCTATCACCAGAAGGCGTACGTCACCTGCCTCGACCTCGGTGAAGCCGGCGCGCTGTTTACGCGCGGCTGGGAGCGCACCGTGGAGATGGTCGGCGACGTCGCCAAGAAAACCAAACAGGAGATCAACGGCGTCTGGATCTATCCGCCCAAGCCTGAGCGCGCCGCCGCCCTCGCCTCGGCCGATCCGGAACAAGTCACCAAGCTGTAGGCGTCCGACGCAACACGGGCCGCGCCTCGGCGTGAAGCGCGGCCCATCCGGAATCCACCATCAAGATCGAACCTCAATGTCAAACCATGGAGTCTTGACGATGAACCAGATGATCCGCAGCATCAAACAGAAGCCAATCAAGAACCTCGACATCACTTCCCCTCACGGCAGAACCACGACCGACGAGCTGGTTCCATCGCGCTATGCGCTGCGAATCGGCGAAATCGAGGTGCTGGTGATCAGCGATGGGGTGCTAACGCCGCCATCCGAGTCCATGGCTACCAATGCCGATCCGGCCGTCCGGACGGCCTGGCTGGACAACATGTTCTTGTCGCGCGACGCGTTCGATTGGGCACTGAACGAGGTAGTGGTGCGTAGCGGCGGCCAAACCATACTCATCGACGCTGGGCTGGGAGAGGAGTACCCGGACTTTCCGCGGGCGGGACAGTGGGGCCAGCGACTCGAGGCCGCCGGAATCGATCTTGGCTCGGTGACTGACGTGGTGCTGACCCACATGCACTTCGATCACGTTGGCGGACTGCTCGTCGACGGCGTGAAGAAGCGGCTGCGCCCGGACCTGCGGATCCACGTGGCTGCCGCCGAGGTCAAGTTCTGGGCTTCCCCCGATTTCTCCCGCACTGCCATGCCGCCGGTGCTCGCAGATTTGGCTCGGCGGGCGTCCAAGCAATTCCTGGACGAATATCACGGCCAGCTACAGCTCTTCGAAGAAGAGTCCAAGATTGCGCCCGGAGTCGTCGTCCGTCGCACCGGTGGCCACACCCCAGGGCACAGCGTGGTTCGCCTGGCCTCCGGTGACGATCGGCTCATGTTCGCGGGCGACGCCATTTTCCCGGTCTCGTTCGACCACCCCGAATGGCACAACGGCTTCGAGCACGACCCCGAGGAGGCGACCCGCGTCCGGCTCGAACTCCTGCGGGAGCTGGTGGCGACCGGTTCGTGGCTGGTGGGCACGCATATGCCGTTCCCGTCCATAGGCCGGGTCGCGGCGGCCGGCGAGCTCTTTCGTTGGGTCCCGGCCTGGTGGGACTACTGATAGCTGGATGGTCGGAGCCGAAGAGCGCGAGCTCACAGCGCAAACGAGCTCGCGCCTGCGGCACCGATCGAAGCGGTCACCGATCCTCCAATAGATCACCAGCACCGAAAGTCTCCCATTCACCAGCCAGGTTCAAGCCGCGAATCCCGGAGCAACAAGCCTCCGCAGATGATAAGGAATATCCCGAACGCGACCAGTGGAAGCGGAATCGTGACAGCCGCCAGCGCGCCGCCGATCATGGCGCTCAGGGATTCTGCACCCACCTGGAGTGCCTGGTTGTTGCCCATGACGCGGCCTTGCCGCTCCGAGGACACAGCGTTGGACAGGATCGTCGGGCATGCGGCAAGCGCGATCGTCCCCATCATGGTTGTCAGACCGCCGGTGATCCAGATCGAGCCTATTTGAGACGGCACTGTAATCGCAATCATGGCGGCCCCGGCGGCGATGCAGGCGGTGATGGCGAGGCGGTTCAAACCAATCTGGCGGGTCAATGGGGCCATGATGAAGAAGCTCGTGATTGCCGAGATCAGAGCCAGCCCCGAATAGATCAAGGTGGTTTGATCGACGCCGGTATCCCAGCGATCGACCAAATAGACGAGCACCATCCGGAAGTAGCCGAATAGCGCAAGATAGATCAGGAAATTGAGCAGATAGAGCCGCCGAATTGGCTTGTCGGTAAAGATGCTGCTGAGATTTGTGATCGCGGCGATCATGCTGAAATCGGCCTGCGGGTCAGCCGCGTGTGTCTCGGCGAAGCGAAACCATGTCCAAGTGAGCGTTGTGATAAGGAGCGGCACCATCAACCAGAACGGAACGCTCCAGCCGAGATGCAGGGCCATCTGGCCGCCGACTATCGGGCCGGCGATATAGCCGAGACTGGAGCTGGAGTACGTCCAGGCAAACAGACGCGGGCGCTCATCTGGGCTGCTCATGTCGGAAATCGCGCTCTGCGCGATGGCGATGTTCGATTCCGCCAGCCCGCCAATCAAGCACCCCATTCCCAGCAGGACGAGAGATCGCCATTCGATGCCGAGAGCTATGACGACATATCCAAGCACGGTCACCACGAGCGAATTGACCAGGACAGGTCTGCGGCCGTAGCGGTCGGACAAGGCGCCCAGGATCGGAGATCCCACGAACTGACCGAGCGGGTAAATTGCAAGCAGCAGACCGAGGACGATGCTCCGCTGCCCGACAGTGGCACCGTCGGGCAGAAATCCATTGTTTCCCATCAGCATGGGTGCAAACAAAGTGATCATGAGTGAGTAGCCGCAAAAGCCGATGAAAATCAGCAGATAGAGCGGCAGGAGCGGGAAAATGCGCCTGAGACCGGTTTGATCGACCGGTGCAGTCGGCGCGGAGTTGCAGTTCGCCATGTCAGTCATCGCCAAGCCCTCATATTTTGCCGCGGTACGATCGCGTCAGCGCCAACATGCTGGAGCGCCGGGGTCGTCGTCGCGCCGGACAAATGATCCGGCTGGCGGCCAAATACAAATACAGCTTCGATATGCTGCTATCGTCGAGAGCTATGGCCGGCGCGAAAGGTCCGCCGGCAAAGCCTGGGAAAGGGCAACCGACTGCCGGCTCGCTTCAACGAGGTCTCGACCTCAGGGCAATTGGCCATTGGCCTGATTTGGGGTGCCGACCGTCAGCCAGGACCGAGTTTTGCGGCTATTGATACAACGCTTCACGCTTGCTGCCGAAACGCTTCTTGACTTGCTCCCGCCATCGCTGAAAGGTCACATAGAGCATCGGCACCAGGAAAATGCCGATGGAGCTGGCAGCGAGCATGCCTCCGAAGACCGCCGTGCCTACGGCCCTTCGGCTGATCTCGGCCGCTCCTGTTGCCGTCACCAGCGGTACGAGTCCGAGGATGAATGCGACCGAGGTCATCATCACCGCGCGGAAGCGCATCTGCGACCCCAGCACCGCGGCATCCGTGATCGACATGCCCGCTTCGCGTTGCTCCTTGGCGAATTCGACGATGAGGATGCCGTTCTTGGCGGCCAGTGCGATCAGCACCACAAGGCCGATCTGGGCGTAAAGATCGAGATTCAAGCCAGCGAGCTTGATGGCAAGGTACGAGCCGCACACACCGACCGCCACCGCAAGCAGGACAGGAATTGGAATGGTCCAGCTCTCATACAGCGCGACCAGGAACAGATAGGCGAACAGAATTGCCAAGCCGAGAATGATTCCTGTCTGCCCCGACGCTGCCTGCTCCTGATAGGCCGTGCCGGTCCATTCGTAGGAATAGCCGGCCGGCAGCGTGGCCTTGGCGAGCTGCTCCATCGCCGCGATTGCCGTTCCCGAGGAGACGCCGGGCGCCGGGCCGCCATTGATCGTCACCGAGCGGTAATTGTTGTAGCGGGTGATGACCTGCGGTCCCGTGACGATCCTCGCGGTCGCAATCGAACGCAGCGGCACCATGTCGCCGGTCGCGTTCCGGACATAGATCTGCCAGATATCGGATATGTCGCCGCGGTTGGCGGCCTCGCCTTCCACATTGACCTGCCATGTTCGGCCGAACAGGTTGAAGTTATTGACGTAGACGCCACCAAGCGTCGCCTGCAAGGCGGTGAAGACGTCGCTCATATTGATGCCCAGCGCCTGGGCCTTGGCACGGTCGATGTCGAGATAGACGGAGGGATTGCTGGCCGTGAACGTCGAGAACACGCGCGCGAGGCGCGGATCGCGGTTGGCCGCGTTGACCAGCCCACCCATCACGCTGCCGAGCGCAGCCGGATCCTGCCCTTCCAATGCGTCGAGCTGATACTCGAACCCGCCGGAGGTCGAAAGCCCGATGATCGGCGGCAGGTTGAACGGGAGGACGTTGGCTTGGCGGATCTGGGCACCCGCGCCGAACGTTCGCCGGATCGCCGCTTGCACCGTATCCGTTGCCGCGCGACGATCCGCGAACGGCTTCAAGCGCGCGACCATGAAGGCCGAATTCGGTTCGTTGCCACCGTCAAGCAAGGAAAAGCCGATGATCGAGAGCACGTGATCGACCGCGGGCTCCTTCTTCAAAAGCTCCTCCACTTGCTTCGTCACCTCGCTGGTGCGAGCAACCGAAGCGCCGTCCGGCAATTGCACGGCAACGAAGAACGCGCCTTGATCCTCCTCGGGAAGGAAGCCGGTCGGCGTGAGCCGCGAGATGCCGAAGATGCCGCCTGCAAAAATCAACACCGCGACAAGAGACAACACGGCGAGCCGCAGGAGCCGCCGCACCAGGCTGGCGTAGCCGTCACGGACCCAGTCGATGCCGGCGAGCACGCGTCCCATGACGCCGCGCATGGGCTCGCGATGGCGCAGGAACACGGCACACAGGGCTGGTGACAGGGTCAGTGCATTGAGGGCGGAGATCACCATCGCCGCGCTGATCGTAACCGCGAACTGGCGGAACAACGTTCCAGAGATGCCCGGAATGAAAGCGATCGGAACGAAGACCGACAGCAACACCAGCGAAATCGCGATGATCGGCGCGGTGATCTGCGCCATCGCCTTTTTGGTCGCTTCGGCGGGGGAAAGGTTTGGCTCCTCCTCCATGACGCGCTCGACGTTCTCGACCACGACGATGGCATCGTCAACCACAATTCCGATGGCGAGCACCATCGCAAGCAGCGAGACCGTGTTGGCCGAATAGCCCATCGCGAGCAGCACCGCGAAAGTGCCGATCAGGCTGACAGGCACGGCGATCGCAGGAATGATGGTGGCGCGCAAGCTGCCAAGGAACAGGAACACGACGATGACGACGAGGACGAAGGCTTCGGCCAACGTCTTCAGGACCTCCTTGATGGTGTCGGCGACAAAAGTGGTGGAGTCGTAGTGCACCAGATAGGTCAAACCCGGCGGAAACCGCTCGGAGAGCTTGGCAAGTGTCGTCTGCACCGCCTTGGCCGTGGTGACCGCGTTGGCGCCCGGGGCGAGATAGATGCCGATTGGCACGCCCGGATTGCCGTCGATCCTGGATTCGCTATCCATGTTCTGCGCGCCGATCTCGACGCTGGCGACATCCTTGATCCGGAGCACAGAGCCGTCCGGGTTTGCGCGCAACACGATGTTGCCAAATTGATCTGACGTCGTGAGCCGCCCCTGCGTCTGCACGTTGAATTGGAATTGCTGATCGTCGCTGATCGGCCGGGCGCCGATGCGTCCAACGGGCGCCTGCACGCTCTGCGACCGGATCGCTGCGACCACGTCCGATGGCGCCAGATTGAGGCTGGTGAGACGCTGGGTATCAAACCAGATGCGCATCGAGTAGTTCAGCTTAGCGAACAGAGTCGCCTGGCCTACTCCCGGCGTGCGGGAGATCGCGTCCAGCACATTGATGATGGCATAATTGGTGATGAACAGAGGGTCCTGCGCACCGGTCTTGCTGTAGAGCACGAGGAACTGCAGCACAGCCGAGGACTTCTTCTGCACCACGAGGCCCTGCGCCTGGACCTCGGTAGGCAGTTGCGCCAGCGCGCTCTGCACGCGGTTGTTGACGTTGACGGTATTGATGTCGGGATCGCTGCCGAGCGCAAACGACAAGGTCAGGGTATAGCTGCCGTCATTGCCGCTCGTCGACTTCATGTACAGCATCTTGTCGACACCGACGATCGCCGCTTCGAGCGGCTGGGCGACGCTCGACTCCACGACCTCGGCGGAGGCTCCAGGAAAGTTCGCAGTCACCGTCACCTGCGGCGGCACGATGTCCGGGAATTGAGCGACAGGTATGCGCATCAACGCGAGAGCGCCGGCAATGGTGATGACGAGCGCGATGACTATAGCGAGCCGCGGCCGATCAACGAAAATGGACGAAATCATTGGGTTACTCCCGACGGGCTCGTTCGGAGCGCACTTTTCGCGGTCCCTTCCTCCTGAGCATTCATGCTGGATTGGATGAGCGCGCTGGCGGGGCCGGGTGCGATGACCTCACCTGTCCGCACACGCTGAAGCCCCTCGACGATCACCTTGTCTCCGGGCGCGAGGCCACTTGTCACGGCGGCGATCGTGGAGGTCGATTGACCCAGCTTGATCCGATGCTGCTCGGCCTTATTGTCCGCGGCGACGACATAGACATACTCGCCCTGTTGATCCGACAACACGGCCGAGCGCGGGATCGCCACCACCTCGACCGGCTCGACGCCTTCCAGCAACACGGTCACGAATTCGTTGTCGATGAGTTCGCGCAGGGAGAGATTTTTCAGGACGGGGTTTGGAATGGTCCCCCGCAGCGTGATGGTGTCGGTGTTCTGCGCGATCGTGTTGTTGACGAAGTTCAATTGTCCGGGCTCTCCATAGAGACGCCCGTCCGGGAGACGAACTCTGATGACGACCGCGCTGAAGCCGCCTTGCGCCGCGTAGCGCTCGCGCAGGCTCAATGCCTCACGGACCGAAACAGGAAAGATGACGTACATGGGATCCTGGCTGACGATGGTGGTCAGCACGCCCGAGCTCGGCGTTACGACGTTACCCTCGGTCACTGTTGTGTTGCCGATCCTGCCGTCGATCGGAGAGCGAATTTCGGTGTAATCGAGATTGGTCTGTGACAGCTCGACCTGAGCCTGCGCGGCTTGAACTTGCGCCTCAAGACTTTGCTGGTTGGCGAGCGCCGCATCATAGGTCGATTGCTGGCCGGCTGGCCCGCCGAGCAGCGCCTTTGCCCGCTCCGTCGTCAGCCTTGCATTCGCCAGAGTTGCCTGCAACTGCGCAACTTGCGCCTGCTTCGATTTCAGGTCGGCCTCGAAGGGACCTCGCTCCAGTTGATAGAGCAGGTCGCCCTTCTTGACCTCGGAGCCCTCGACGAAATTGCGCTTCTCCAAAAAGGCGGTGACGCGAGCCACTACGTTGACGCGATTGGTGGCTTCGATTCGCCCCAGGAACTCATTGGTCGGGGTGATCGGCCGCGTGACGGCCTCCATGACTCCAACGGCCGGCGGGCCGGACCCGCCAAGCTGGGCATTGGCAGGCGGAATCATGGCCAGCACCAACACTCCGGATAGAATGATTCCTGCTATTGGGCCAAATGGTCTGATTGCACGCAGCATTTGCCGGCCTCTTTTGGTTGGCAGCGGTCTAGGAAATAGGATTTCAGGTTTTGAAAGGGCGAGCGGAGGGCATCACCGCATTGCTATCTGCTGTACGCATCGAGCGCTTGGGCGATGCGCCGCAAGGAAAGACTTGCGGCGCATCCAACGCGAGCAACTCCAGATCGCCATTCACTCACATGCCATACAGGATCTTCAGCTCGCCGCTGGCGCGAAGGGCGATCTCGACTCCGTCCGCAGGCAGATACAGCTTCTCGAGCTTGGCCGAGGAAAGATGTCCTTCCATGCGGAAGCCGTCCTTCAGCGGCCTGTTCAACTTCGCGTTCGCGGCGTTGAGCAGGTTCTCATAGGCGACGCCATAGTCCACGCTCATCTTGTCGCGCAGTCCACTCACGATCGGATCGATCATCGCGGCGACGCCCTCATTGTCAGTCGAGGCGCTGAGATCCGAAAGCCGCACGGCATGACCATCGGCATCCACCTGGAGACCAGCGGTGAGATAGGTCCATTCACCGGCGTTCGGATCTGCATCGGACGCTTTGGCGACGCGCAGACCGATCGCGAGCTTGCCGGACGAAGGATAGACTTCAACATCCCGGACAGACATGCCAGCGGCCGGCGCAATTGAGCCGAGGGCCTGCTGGATCTTGCCCTTCAGCACGTCGTAGCTGATGCGCACGGGCAGGATCACATCGAACTGGCCGGGCGAGGTGACCTCCCGCCCGAGGGCCGGAAGTGCGGTCGGCGTCACCGCCGCCGGATGCTGTCCGATCACGGTTTCGGCGGCGCCCGCCAGCTCGAGCGATCCGCTGAGCACCTTGCCTTCGGCATGTACGCCGGCAAACGCGGCACTTTGGGGCGTCAACTGCAGCCAAACTTCAGGGTCCGCCGAGAGCTGAACTGGCTCAAACGCATGGCGCCAGGCCGTGGCAGCCTTGTCGTGCAGATCGAGACGGCGGGCAGCTGCAAGCGCACGCCCCCTCACCTGCGCAAGCTCCGTCCTGATCCGCGGCTCCGCATAGTTGGCGAGCGGAATCTCGCGGCCCATCACATGCAGAACGGGCGGCTCGCTCCAGCGAAAGCCGTCGCTGAAGTTCAGGTCGAGCGACCAGTCACGCGAGAGTTCCGGCCGCGCTTCGGCCTCGATCGTGGCACTGGCCTCGGTCTCTCCATGGATGCGGGCCGTGAACCGGTTGGCGCCTTGCCCTTCCAACGCGCCGTAGATCGGCACCGAACCATAGAGACGACCGCCGCGACCATAGAGCGACACCGGCCCCGACCGCTCGACGTAGCCGTAGATGTCGCAATTGGCGTTGACCCGGAAGAACAGCACCCGTCGATGCACGCAGCTCACACGTTCGTCGATGGTCGCCAGCCTTCGGGGAATACCCCTCTCGATATCGTCTGCCAAGGCTGGCAGACCGAATTCGATGGTCGCGGCGATGCGCGACTGCGTGCTGAAAGGCGCCACCGTATCGGGAGCGAGAGGCGGCCTCTCCGCCGCCATTGCCGACGAGCATAGCCCGACCATGCCGAGCGCGGCGAGTCCTGCTCGCACGCCGTGGCGTTTACCTAACGGCTTCAGGTGGAATTTCATGACATTTACCTCACGGATTGTTTGTTGCATTCAAGATGCTGAAGGTCTCTCGGTCAGAGTCTGGGTCGTCCCATCGGCCGGTGAAATTCGCCGAACGCGCCTTCCCGCGGCCGGTCCTCGCCGGCGAAGCCCCTTCGGAGAAGATCTGCGCCCTCTCCGGTTCGCGGGCGATCGACGTCACGCTCTGGGAGTGCCTCATGTCGCTCGAACGCCTCGCCGGCCTCGCGTCGAATCTCGGATTCTCGCGCACCGGGCCTCTCCGGTTCGATCCTCCTGGCGACATCGCCCTCCGGACGGTGAAACGCATCGGGACGTGGCGCATCGATCCGATCCCGAGGGATGGCACGTTGCTCGAAGGCAGAGCGATCCCGCAGGAGATCGTCGTTTGCCAGATCGTTGCGCAAGGCATTCCGGGCCGCCACGTCGCTGTTGCGGCCAAAGCGCTGCGTCAGCGCAGCGTTCGCATAGGGAACGTTGCCGCGATGCGCGGGATTGTGGACCCACACATTGTTCCCGATGTTCATGTTGGCGTGATTGAAGAGGTTATATCGATTGACGTTGATGATGACGTTGTTGTGCCACCAGTCGCAGCCGCCCCAGATCGCCGCGCCGACGGCGATCCCCGCGCCGAAGGAAATGATGTTGCTGGCGACGAAGCCAGGCGGCGACCAGTAGAACGGCTGATAGCCGGGGTAATCCCAGCCGCCATACACTTGGGCTGGATTGTAGACCGGAACGTAGTAGACGTCGGGATTCACGGGCTCGATCACGATCGGCCGCACTCCCGAACTGGCGCCGTCGGCCGGGGGCGGAGCGACGGTGACAATCTGCTGTGGGGTCGATTGCAAATTACCAGCGGCTTGCGCCTCGGCGCGCAAGTTCTGAACCGCATTGAGCACGTCCTGTTGCTGCGCCAGAAACGCGTCGCCCAGTTGCTGGGTCCAGTCCAGCTTGTCATTCATCATCTGAAGCGTCTGCGGCACTGCTGTCAGGGCTTTGACGCTGGGATCCCAGGGTTGGGTCTGCATCGAGTTCTCAAGCGCCTGCCCCTTGACCGTCGGGTTCTCCCGCGACCATCGAGCCGCCTCGACCACCTCCAGCGGATACGTCGAAGCCATGAGGATCTGCGTGAGCAGCGAATCCGGATAGAGCGCAATCGGCGCGACGAGCTGCGCGATCTGCGCCTGCGAGAACGCCGCCTGATCCTGAGTCTCGGCCTGCATTGGAGCCGCAGCAATGGCGTCCTGCGCACAAGCGGGAGCGGATGCGAAGTTGGAAACGAGCACGAGCGGCGCGGCACATAGTGCGAAACGGCGCATTGTCATTGCAATCTTGTTGGACATCTCTGTTCTCCTTCTGCAGCCGCGCGTCTGCGCGCGGCCGCATTGATGGGCTCCGGTGCTCAGAGGCAGATGCGCTGGCCGTTGCGCCAGAAGCATCCGGAGCCGCGGCGGTAGGCGTAAACGTTGCCGTAGCGTCCAATGCCGACCGCACCATTGGGACCTACGGCGAAACTGCCGTACCGTGTCGTGCAGGCAGCGCGATAGACGCCTCTGACGCAGCTCATTGCGCTGGCATCGGACACGGTGAGAAGGACGCCGAGGGCACTCGCCACTGCGACGGCCGCATATTTCGGCTTGAAACGCGCGAGCGCGGAGATGCGGGAGTTCGTCGTGATGGTGTTCATGGGAAGTCTCCTTTCGCGACAAATCGGCGCGCGACATCGTTCGATGCCCCGGCAGAGGGTCGCCATGCGAAGGTGGAAGCTGGACTCAAGGGCTGCGATTTGCCCCGTCCTCAACACGAGGAGAAATGGCTCGGCGACGATTTAAAAACAAATACCGCTTCAATATGCAGGTATCGCCTCGTCATATGGCCGGCCGCGCAACTCCAAAATCAGGCGGAAAAAGCCAGGGAAACGGAGGCCCTGGACGGCGCAACCTCAGCTAGTATACTCGGACGCCTCACACGATCGTGTACCACAACCGGCACCCGCCACCTTCTCCGACCGCTGGCATCAGGCTGATGGGTCACAGATCGGGTTGCCCAATGCGGCGATCTCATCGATGATGTGCGGCGGCCCCGGTATGGGCAGGACAAAATGCAGTTCCGTCAACTTCGATATTTCGTCAAGATCGTCGAGGCAGGCAGCTTCTCCCGCGCAGCCTCCATCGTTCATGTTGCCCAACCTGCGCTGAGCCAGCAGGTTGCCGAATTGGAGGAAAGACTGGGAGTGGCCTTGCTTCAGCGCAGTGCGCGGGGCGTTAGGCCGACAGCAGCAGGGGAAATCTTCTACAAGGAAGCTTCCGCGATCTTGCATCAACTCGACCAGCTGCCCGCAGTCGTTCGTTCGGACCGTGACCAGCCAGAAGGGGTGGTCAACGTTGGTTTCATATCGTCCCTCGCGCCGGTACTCGTAGGCTTTCTGGATGAGTGCCGGGAAGCATTTCCAAAGGTCGTGATCCGGTTCTCGGATGGAGACAGCCTCGGCCTGGAAGACAAGATCGCCTCGTCATTGGTCGATCTCGCCGTCCTTCATGAGGTCGAATTTACGACGGCTTTGATGCGCAAACCCTTGTATAGGCAGAAGCTGTTCGTTGTCTCGCGTCAGCCGATAACAACCAACGGAGACCCGATCTCTCTTGAGCGCATCGCGGAGCTGCCCCTCGTGCTGCCGGGGAACGTCAAGGGCCGTCGTGCCTTGATCGAACGCGTATTCGCCGAAGCGAAGCTAAAGACAAACGTCGTTCTCGAAGCAGATTCGCTGGTAAGTGAAATGTGGTCGGTGCGAAATGGGGTGGGTTGCACCATACTTCCGGTAGGTGATCTCTCCAATTTTGGGCCTCACGCTTTCGCCAAGCCGACGTTGATCGAGCCACCGATCTATTTTATCTGCTCCATTGCCTATTCTGCCGATTTTCCACTCACTGCCGCCAGCGAAGCGGTCCGCGATGCGCTCGCCAAGTTCCTTGAACGCCGGCTCAGCGAGGGCAGTATAGCGGGAGCGGAGCGCCTACCGGAACGGTGACGTCCGGAACGGCGGGAACGACTGAAGTACGCTTCAAGGATACGGTTCATATCGGTCCTTTTGAGTCAGAGCAAGCCGGCTCACGTCCTTCACTCCGTGTCCCGCCAAATCAGCGAACACGGCTTCATCGGATAATGGCAATTTGCACGAATGTTTCCAATCGTGCTCAACCGTCTCGACGAGCCGTCTCACCACGTGAGCCGATGATGTTTCGATGGCAAGCTCGCGACGGTCGTCAAAACTGCCAGGACTGAGATTGATCGAACCGACGACGGCACGCCTGTTGTCGGCAATCATCATCTTGCCGTGCAGCTTCAGTTTCTTCAGCGCATGAACCTTGGCGCCGACGTCGTGAACGATGCGCAGCCCGCTGACACCCTCGAACAGCTTCTTGCGTTTGAGCTTGTGAAGCGCACGGGACATGATCCGGACGTGGACCCCGCGCTTGACCGCGCGGACCAGGCGCTCGATGATCACCATGTCCTGATACCGCTCGTTCTGCAGCCACAGCGTTTCCCTGGCGGCGTCGACGAAGCTCGCGATACGCTGCCGGCCGTTGTTTGGACACCAGATCAGGCTGGAGCCCGGTGTCGGCTCGAACGGCCGCTGCTCCCAATCGGCATCGAAGCATCGCACCATCTCCGTAACTTCCGCCGCCTCCGTAGTCACGACCGCGTAGTCACGGGTCTCGGTGAGGTCGCGCGTTTCCCAGTTCAGGGACTCGACGACACCGACCCGGTTGTCGATCACCATCGACTTCTGGTGGGTGACGGCAAATTGTGGGCTGCTGTCGCGAACATCCACACCCGCCTGGAGCAGCATGGCCCTGGTCGTGTCATTGTCGCTCGTTCCATCACGCCTTGCCGGATTGAGCATCACCCTCACATGTACGCCACGGCGCCGCACCGCGATGACGGCATTGAGCAGCGTCGGATCAGTGAACAGGAACATGCGGATGTTCAGCGTGTGCTGCGCTGACATGATCGGATCCACGATGGCGCTCGCGGTGTCGTCCGGAAGAACGATCAATCGATGTGACATCTGCCCTTGTCCTCCTCTAAGCAGCGTCGGCAACGTATCGCGCCGCCTGAAACTGGATCCGGTGCAGTTCGGAGAACAGCCCGCCGCCGGCAATCAGCGCCTCATGGGTGCCCTGCTCGATCACCACGCCGTCCTTGAGCACGATGATCTTGTCGGCATCGACGAGCGTGCTGAGACGGTGCGCGATCATGATTACGGTCCGGCCCTTCATCAGCCGCCGCAGCGCCTCGATCACAAGGTGCTCGGATTCCGGGTCGAGAGCAGCCGTCGGCTCGTCCAGAATCAGGATTGGGCTGTTGCGGATCACTGCACGTGCGATGGCGATGCGCTGACGCTGACCGCCCGACAGGATTTCGCCCCGTTCGCCGACAACCGAATCATAGCCCTGTGGCATTCGGCTGATGAACTCATCGGCATTTGCGACCCTGGCGGCTTCGATGATATCAGCTTCGGTCGCATCGGGTCGCCCATAAGCAATATTTTCCCTGATCGTACCGTGAAGCAGCACGGTATCCTGCAAGACAAATCCGATCTGCGACCGCAACGCCGCGATCTTGTAATCAGCAATGTCGATGCCGTCGATCAGCACACGGCCGAGCATCGGCTCGTAGAAACGTGGAAGCAGGCTCAGCACGGTCGATTTTCCAGAGCCGGTCGGGCCGACAATACCGACCACCTCTCCCGGCTCGATGCTGAAAGATACCTCGTGCAGCACCGGTCTGTTCGCCTCGTAGCCAAAGCTGACGCGGTCGAAGCGGATCGCGCCGCGGACTCGGCCCGGATCGATCGCGTTCGGACGCTCGCGGACGATTTCGTCAGCCGAGAGGATCGCCTGAATCCGCTCCAGCGCGACTGTGGTCTGCGCAATGGTGCTGGTCATGCTGGCGAGATCCTTCACCGGTTTGAAGAACTTCTTGAGATAAGCGAGGTAGACCGTCAGCGCTCCCGCCGTCATCGTTCCCGCGATGATCAGTGACGTTCCTTTCCAGAGCACGACGGCGGTACAGATAGCGACCACAATGCTGACCATGGGTGACATCAGCGATTTGATTCCGCGCGCGCGAAGCGCTGCAGCGACAGAAGCGTGGCTTGCGGCTTCCAGGTGCGCGACCTCCAGAGCCTGGCCTCCGAAAGCTTCTGTCAAGCGGATCGACCCAAGTCCGCGCTGGACGATCGAGAGCACCTCCGCCTGGCGGTGCCGGAGAGCGCGGGTGGCGGCCTTCACGGCTCTCTTGAGATGGAATGCAAAGAGCAGCAAGACGGGCGTAAATGCAATGGCTATCAACGTGAAGTCCCAGTCGAGCCAGAACATCACTCCTACCATGAACACGATGGTGAGAAGATCGATGACGATTTCGAGCGTGGATGAGGAGGCAAAATCCTGGATCGTGGCGACGTCGCTGGTAATGGTCGATACGAGCACGCCAATCTTAGCATGATCGTAGTAGCGGAGAGAGAGCCGGTGCAGGTGCTCGTAGATGCGCAGCCGCAGATCGTTGGCGACCCACTGCCCCACGCTGGTCGTGAAGTAGCTGTCGAAATAGCTCGCGACCGCCGCGACGACTGCGATCGCCAGCGTCGCCGCGCCCGCAAAAAGAGCTACGCCCAGGGTATGCTTGCCGAAGCCAGCATATTCGTGGGCCCAGCTCAACCATTCGGGCAAGCGGTGACTGCCGAGCGCATCGTCCAGGACGAGCTTCAACGGCCAGGGCGCGGCCAGACTCATCGCGATCTCGATCAACATGGCGAGAAATACGATCGTCAGCCGGCCGCGATAGGGCCACAGCAGATCGATCACAAGACGAGACATCTTCCTTCTCCGCTTATTGAACTGAGGATTCTGCATCAGCGGTGCTGGACAGCGGCTTGCCACAGTCGGTCGGCGCTGGCTGGCCGGCAAAGCGATCCATCATCCAGGTGACCGCGGCATCGGCGCTGTCGCGCGCTACGAAGCCGTGTCCGACGCCCTGCACCCACATCATCCGCACCTTGCTGCCTGCCTTGCATTGCCGCTGCATGTAGCTCGCGGTCACTTCGGGGCGCACGATATCGTCGGTCGTGCCTTGCGCGAGAAAGAGCGGAATGCTCGGCGGAAGCGCGCCCGGGGTGTTGCGGGCCGCAAGGGAACGCCAGGGCTCGACGGTGGCGATGTTGGGCACCGAGAGGAAGTGCTCCTCGAGCGGCTTCTCCGTCCGGCGTCGGGCCAGGATATCGAATATCGATTCGATACATTCATTGGACAATTGGTCCACGGCCGGCATGGCTTCCGGCAACACGACTTTGTTGATGGGTGCTCCATAAACGCGCGACCACGACCACAACGTCATCGCGGTCAGGTTCTTGCCACCGGACGTCTTAAAATCGTCACCCATCAGGGTAACCAGCGAAGTTGCGGGCGCCGCCGCGGCAACACCGACCAGATTGAGCTCGGGCGCATAAGTCCTGGCAATCAGACCGGTGTAGAGCGAGGCCTGTCCGCCCTGCGAATGCCCCCAGACCGCAAAGCTGTTGCCGGTCTCCGCGCCTGGCAGGTTGCGCGCGGCGCGCACGGAATCGATCACCGCTCGTGCCTCGCTGTCGCCGACGAGATACGGATGAGGGCCTGGCGTCCCCAGGCCGGGATAGTCGGTGGCGGCAACCACGGCACCCTGCTCGATCAACTGACGCAGGCCCGCCATCTGCTGGAACACGAAAATTGCCAGCGACGGCGCGCAGTGTGGCACCACGCCCGTAGTCGGATGGGCCCAGGCAACGACGGGCCGCCCGCCTGCGGGTGCTGGGCCCGGCGGCACGATGATGACGCCGGACACCGCAATCGGCTCACCGTGCATGCCGGTCGAGCGATAGAGCACGCGGTAGGCCTGGGCGCCCGCAGGCGCAAAGCTCATCGGCTCTGAGCGGATCAGCGTTCCGGGGCGTCCGGCAATCTCCTGGCGCGATGCGTCATAGAAAGAGGTTTGCGCATCTGCGGCGACGACAGAGAACGCAAGTGCCGCCGCACCAACGATTGCGCCCAAGCAACGCGTCAGGACCGACCGTCCTTTGATTTGCTTTAAGAAGTTCATGAGAGCCTCACCTATGTTTTTGGTTGCCGCCGACAGACCCGGTTATCGGGTCCAGGCGGCCCGTGAACGGGCCGGCGAGTATCTTTCCGGCTCAACCTGGCCGCCGAACATCACCTGGTGACACGCCTCGCTCAGCCGCGCTTCATTCTCCCGCAGACAGCCGACGATCTCACCCACGTTCGGAATGAAATGACTGCACAGGCGAAATACGTCCGGCGTGCAAGCCTGCCGCTGAGCCGCGGTGCCCTCGGCGAACGCGGCACTGCTGGCGAGTGTCAGGACGATGCCGCCGACGGCGGCAAGCTTGATTGAAGTGCGATACATTTGCTCTCTCCTTTGGTTGATCACACGAACATCTTCTCTTTCTAGATGCACCGCCGGGCGCACCGCTCTGCAAACTCGCAAGGCTCACCTTGCAAAGCCTTCTTGGTCAGATCACTTCATAGGCAAACAGCGTCGCAACGAGGGTTATCCCAATCAGACCGCCGAGGAAGATCAGATCCGCAATCTGCTCGATCCGAAAGCTCAGGCTGGTACGCTGCGAACATCGAATAGACAGGTACGACGTCAGTGCACTTGCCAGGAACATGACCGACACGAGCGCGGCATATTCGTCGACATGCGACGATCCATGCTTTGCTTCCGCAAGCTTGACTAAGCCGATCAGCGTCGCGCAGACGCCGATCATCGTCGCCGAAACCGGCAGAATATGGGATGCGAGCGCTTGGCTCCGTGTTCTTATCGACAATCGATTCGACATGGCTCTTTGCTTTGCTCCTCACGGAGCCTCCTCATGACTGCTGCTGTTCAAATCCGGTCCACGACCCCAACGCGTGACGCTCCACTCAGCGCCGCCGCAAAGATCAACCGAAGTAATCTGGTCAGGCCAGCCACTTGACGGGCGGGACTAATGATCCACGTCGGCGTGCGGGACAAATACAGCTTCCATATGCGGGTATCGGTGCGGCCTATAGGGCGGCGCGTTCGTTGCCGACCGACGCGTTATTAATCAGTGCGCGCGGATCGTCTTTGGTGCGATCTATCAATGTGTTATGGATTCTTACGTTCGGCTCGGCAGCATCGGACCAGTTGGTGCAACG
The DNA here is from genome assembly GCF_045571465.1 of Bradyrhizobium sp. STM 3557. NCBI lineage: Bacteria > Pseudomonadati > Pseudomonadota > Alphaproteobacteria > Hyphomicrobiales > Nitrobacteraceae > Bradyrhizobium > Bradyrhizobium sp. STM 3557. The sequence goes on along the minus strand of NZ_CP120697.1, from coordinate 1,625,451 downwards.
ACGTCCCCTATAAGCGCGTTCACGACGGCGTTACGTTCTCCGACATGCACCGCAGACGACATCGGCACGCGATGCGTCGCCATCGGCCACGGCTATGCCCGCATACTCAAACGGTATTTGTCGCGGGGCGATCGATCGACCACGGAAGTGGCGCACGGCGCCTGTCGCCTCGTCATGAGGGAACGATCAGCCGCTTGGCATTCCCCAAACGAGAGAAGGAAAACCACATGAAATTCGATTCTCAGATCACGCGCCGCGGCTTCGCCGTAACTGCCGCAACTGGAGCGGCGACCATCGTCTTGCTCGGAGCCACAGCGCAATCCGCCAAGGCCTATCAGGGCAACATGGAGCGTGCGCTTGTATCGCTGCGTCAAGCCTTGCAGTCGTTACAGGAGGCGACGCCGAACAAGGGTGGCCACCGAGCACGCGCGGCGGAGCTGGTCCGCCAGGCCATCGAAGAGACCGAGGCAGGCATAGCATTTGCCGCGGAGCATGGCGGGGCCAGCCGCTAGCGGCCGAGCGTCAGGCACCTTGCGGTGCCTGACGCTCGTCGTTAGTTCAACCACACCGCTCCCGGTTTCCTCGCGTCGTCGATCTGCTCCTTCATAAACTCGATGAGGAGTTTCTTCACGCCTTCGGCGGCAAGTGTCAGCGTGAACTGGTTGGACCAGACCAAGCAGCAGGTAAGATGGAACGTCGGCGTAATCAGCACCGGCTCCGCAAAATCGGCGAGCGAGAAACCTGACATGTCACCCAGGTTGAGGATGGTGCTGGCAGCGCCAGAACGCACCGCCGAAAGCTCGCTCGAGATGTTGGCTGCTTCCGCGGCTAGCTGCACCGAGACGCCGGCCTTGGCGAAAGCGCGGTCGATAACGATTCGGCGCGCATTCGATTGCCCCGGTAGGATCAGCGGAATTTCCGAAAGATCCTTGATCGGGATCGTAGAGCCGGCGATCGGAGCCGATTGCTTGCTGCGGACGAGATAATGGTCCTGCCGGAATAGCGGTTGCCGCTGCACGGTGGGAAAGAACTCATTTTCGAAAATAAGAGCCAGGTCCAGGCGGCTCTTCTCGACTTCCTCGCGCAGGAATTCGCTATCGCCGTCCACGAATCTCAGGGCAATTTTGGGATGAGTAGCGCGGCACAGCTCGATGAACGGGCCGACCAGGGTGGTGGAAAGGGAAGCCGGCATCCCGAGGCTGACCGGCCCTTCGATTTCGCCGATCCTGGAGTGCACCAGGGCCGGCAGATTCTCGTATCGGCGAAGGATCGAGGATGCCTCGTCGTAGAATCGTTGCCCGGCAGCCGTCGGCTTGATGCCGCGAGCGCTTCTATGCAGCAATGCGACACCGAGCGAAGCTTCCAGCTCGCCGATCTGCTGGCTGAGGGCCGGCTGCGCCACATGAATGGTCCGTGCAGCCTGAGAGAAACTCCCGGCCTCGACAATTTTCACGAAATAATAGAGATGGCGGTATTGCATTCTCCCGCCTTCCTGCCGCGTAAAACCGATGGTTGCAAGGTGCTTACAACGCGCCGAGCTGTCAAGTGCACAGGTGTCACGTCATAGCAAGGACAGCCAAGTCGAGCCGCGGGAAAGTCTTCCTCTAGCTGCGCTCGACGAAACCGGCGATGAGCCTGGTCAGCGACTGCTCGAGTTCGTGCTGCGGCACCTCTTTATTTTCCGTTGCCACCACCGCGCGCATCACGCCGGCGAAGGCGTAGACAAGAACGAATGCGTCCGCCGGGCGCATAGGTCTTCTCACGCCACCCGAGCCGTCCGGGCCGGCTGTCGTCAGCATGTCGGTCAGGCTCTTGAACAGTGGGTTCAGCCTGGTGGCAGGTCCGCGCGACAACGCGTGTTCAAGTAGAACTCGGTGGACGCGACGCCGCCCGCCATAGCTCGTCAGTATGGAATGGACGAGGATCCGAATGCGTTCTCCTGTCGCCCCGGCGCGTGCAGTCGTCATCGCCTGCATCACACGATTTGACAGTCCTTCCAGCTCTCGCCCCGACAACGCTTCGAGGACCGCGTCCTTGTTATCAAAATATTGATACAGCGTGCCAATGCTGACTCCGGCCGCTTCAGCAATTGCATTCGTCGTCAGACCGTCCATGCCGCCTCGCTGGATGAGCCGCATGGCAGCTTCCAATATGAGGTCGACCTTGTTTTGGGCACGAGCCTGCTGCGGATTCCTGCGTCTAACTGACTGTTTTGATGCCGGTTTCACTGAGAAATGCCCCTGAGGTCAAACGCGAGTTGAGGATGTGAGCAATACTCATATTATCGCAACGGTCATCGGTTTCAGAGACCTTTCTCAGAACAGAGTTGAGCAATGAATCGGAGAACGATAATTGTCGCTGGAGCGAGCCTCGCTGCTGCAACTTTGGCCACGGAGGGGTCAATCGCGCAATCCACTGCGACCGAAAAGCGGCCCGATCAGCGTCTTGGCCAAACCTATCGCTTTGCCGATCCGGATATGGACCTCTTTTTCATCGCGGCGCTCGGCTGGGGTCCCGCGGGCGGCCTTGATATCGGGCAGGCTTTCTACATCGCTTCGCAGATCACGGATGGCGATGCTGACAGCTGGGTGCGGGCCTTTTCGAATTACGGCGACGCCATGAATGCCCAGGCAGACAGCTGGAATGCGCAGGGCCGAAAGCGTGCCGCCGGTGAGGCTCGGCTCAAGGCGTTCGCCAGCTACCGCTCGGCCTGGCAATTCGCAGGGCCCGGCGATCTATTCAAGTCCCTAGTGGTCAAACACAAGACCGCCTTTGTCGCGGCCATGAAGGAGCTTGCGATCACCGCCTCTCATTTCGAGGTGCCTTTCGCCGGCCAGCAATTGCCGGGCGCTTACTTCCAGAACGGGGATCCGGGCGCTCCTGTGGTACTCGTGATAGGCGGTGCTGACACTTGCTTTGAAGATCTGTTCTTGACCGTCGGCCGCAACCTTCTCGACCGCGGCTACTCGGTTGCCCTGGCTGACCTTCCGGGACAAGGCATCACGCAGGCGGACGGGCTCTATTGGCAAGTCGAAGCGGAGAAGCCCATCGCTGCGATTGTTGATCTGCTCGTCAGCCGTTTCGGCGCGAAGGCCGGTCGTATTGCTTTGATCGGGCTCAGTCTGGGTGGGTACTTCGCCGCGCGCGCGGCGGGCCATGATGAGCGCTTTGGCACCGTGATCGCCAGCACGCCGTTTCCGAACCCGACCGAGATGTTCGCGCTGGCGGTCAAGGAGAAGGCGAAGTCAGCGCAGCCGCCTTCGGCATCCGCACTGCGCAGCGCGCAAGTCACGTTGTGGAAAGCCGGTGCGAGCGGCCCACAAGATTTCCTGGCGCGCACATCGAACATGATCGCCGATCCTGCCTTGGTCACTGTCCCATTCCTGTCGATCCTCGGCGCGGGCGACTCCCCCGTCTTCGCGGCACAGGCTCACGCCTGGCACCGCGACATCAAATCGACCCGAAAGGCCTTCGTTCTGCTTGATGCGGCTTCTGGGGCCGACGGCCACGTACAGGTTAACAACCGGCTTCGCCTGGCCCAGGAGGCCACAGGCTGGATGGACGATATCTTCGACCTGTGATTTGAGCCCGTCATTGCTTCGCCGCGCGGGCACAATACGACGCGAGTCGCGATAGATCCGACCGCTATCTCGCAATCGCCGGACCGCGTGAACCCGTTGCCCTAGCAGGATCATCGGAGCGGTCTACCCGATCACGGCTCGCTAGCTCTTCAAAACGACTGCACGAGTTCGCCGGCTTCGACGTAGACCCAGGGCAACAGAACGCCTGGCCATCTGGCGTACCGATAGCCGTATAGCCAAACCGTATTTGTTACCGGGGCTCGCTTGAGAGATGGTCCCGCCGCTCGCACACGGCGGCGAGCGCACACCATTCCAGAGGCGACCACATGTCATTCGCTGCTGTTCACATCCATGAAGGATTCGTGCTCGCGCTGGTGTTCAAGATGGGGCTTTCGGCACTGATCGCCGTATCCGTTACCGTTCTTGCCGAAAAAGCAGGTCCCGTAGTTGGCGCATTGCTCGCAACGCTGCCTGTCACGTCGGGGCCGGCTTTCTTCTTTCTGGCGCAGGATCATGACGCAGCCTTCATTTCGCAGACAGCGCTGTCGACCTTTGCCCAGAACATTCCGACGGCGATCTTTGCGACATCCTATGTCCTGCTTGCACAGCGGCTGCCGACGATTTTGAGCGTCGGCGGCGCAATGTGCGTCTGGCTGGTTTATCTCGCGCTATCGCTCTGGGGAGACTCAGGGTTGCCCGCCGCGCTTATGCTCGGCGCATGCGTTTTCCCGCTCTGCATCGTCCTCGTCAGGCCTTACCGTCACGCGGCGGCGTCTGCGCCGGGGCAGCACATCAGCGACCTGATCGTGCGAGGTGTGGCCGTTGCACTGCTGGTCGGCGCGATCGAGGTCCTTGGCCTCGTGGCCAATCCGCTGTGGACAGGCGTGCTAGCTGCGACGCCCGTACTCTATCTCTCGCTGATGATCATCCTGCAGCGCCGGCTCGGCGGGCCGGCGGCCGCAGCTGTGATCGCCAACAGCCTCACAGGTTTCCTCGGCATATCGTTGGCATTCGTGAGTGTCTACCTGCTTGCGATACCGCTCGGGAAATGGGCCGCGCTCGCGTTCGGGCTGACCTTCTCGGCCTGCTGGAATACCGGCCTGTTTCTGCTGCACTGGCGCAGCGCACCGATCCTCCAGGCCAATTCCAATTTTGTTTTCCCCATTGGTGCCAATCGGAGCTCATCATGACCAAGACTGTCATCCAGTATGTTCTCTCCCGCCTTCACGACATCGGCGTCAGCGATGTATTCGGGGTGCCCGGCGACTATGCCTTCTCCGTCTGATAGAGCGCTTCCGCGATCAGCCGCTCGGTTTCGTAAACCGCATTCTGCGGCGTCATCACGGCATGTCCACAGACGACCGGCTCTGTCATCCGACGGAAGAGGTCGTATTCGCCGTTGCCCAGCGTATGATGCATCGGTCCCCGAGCGGCCTGCGTCGCCATGTTCGGACTGCCCACAAGGTGAAACACTGGCAGGTGCTCGGCATATGCGCCTGCGACGCCGTTGATCGCGCTGAGCTCGCCGACGCCATACGTTGTGCATAGCGCCGCCGCACCCCTAATGCGCGCATAGCCATCGGCTGCGTAGGCCGCGTTGAGCTCGTTGCAACATCCAACCCAGCGCATGTTCGGATCGTGGCAGATCGCATCGTTGAGCGAGATTGTCGGGGTTGCTGCGCGGAGGGGCGATCGGCCTCGCTTCTCCAAGCACCGGCTGATTGGCCAGATCGGCCGGAAAAGCCATGTACACCGGGCGGCGGTGCCGCCGTCGAGGCAATCGCAGCGACCCTCGATAAGGCGCGCACGGCCTGCGTGATCGCCGGCATTCTCGTCAACCGGACCGGCCAACGCGAGGTGCTGCAGCGCCTCATCGATGCATCGGGACTGCCGTTCAGCACCATGCTCATGGGCAAGTCCGCGCTCGAGGAGCAGCATCCGGCCTATATCGGGATCTATAACGGAGCGCTGATGAACGACGAGGTGCGTACCTTCGTCGAAGGGCGCGATTGCATCATGCTGGTCGGTGCGCCGCTGACGGATTTCAACACCGGCGCCTTCACCGCACGGCTTTCGCCGGAAAAGACCATCGCGATCAATCACCACCATGTTCAGGTCAGCGGCAAGAGATTCAACGATGTGGAAATGACCGATCTGCTCGTTGCTCTCGCGAATCACCTGCCGAAACGCGGCTGGGCCAGAATCAAGGCGAAATCCCTCGGCAAAGTGAGTGGCAAGGATAACGACCCAATCGACGCTCCCGCCCTCTATTCGCGGTGGGAACGCTTCCTGAAGCCGGATGACATTCTCGTCGTTGAAACGGGTACCGTCTCGATGGGCCTGGGGTTTGCGTTGCTGCCGCAGGGCGCGACCTTCCACAACCAGACTCTCTGGGGCTCGATCGGCTGGGCGACACCGGCGGCATTCGGTGCCGCAGTTGCCGCACCGGACAAACGCGTCGTTCTGGTAACAGGAGACGGAGCGCATCAGCTTACCGTGCAAGAGATCAGCCAGTTTGGTCGCCTCGGCTTAGCGCCGATCATCTTCGTGCTCAACAACCACGGCTATTTGATCGAACGGCTGCTCTGCAAGGACCCGAGCATCGCCTACAACGATATCGCCCCGTGGCACTACGCGGAGCTGGCGAAGGCCTTCGGCAATGACGAGTGGCTAACGGCGCGCGTCACCACCTGCGACGAGTTCGACCAGGCCCTGGAAGACGCCGGCGGGTCCAAAACCGGTGCCTACATCGAGGTCGTGACGGATGCCTGCGCTGCATCGCCTCTGGCGCTGAAGCTGCACGATGCGGTGGCAACCCTCTACAAATCATAGGCTCTCCGGAAATTTGCCGCCGCGGTGATCGCGGCGGCAGCCAGCTTTACGACAATCGCTGAACAGACGTCGGCCATAGCTGGCACCGATACCCGCATACTGAAGCCGTATTTGTTTTCGCCGAGTTCCTCGACCACAGTGGTGGCCGGCACCGGCGGTGAAACGAGAAGGCTTCACCCGCTTCAGGAAGGATATACATCATGGCAAAGCTCATCTATCGGGTCGTATCCGCCTGCGGCGCTCTTGGTTACGGCTATCCAAAGGAGTCGCTGGAAAGCGCGTTGCGCGGCCGTGTCGACGCGATCATCTGTGACGGCGGCTCGATGGATGCGGGCCCCTACTATCTCGGCACCGGGACGGAGTATTTTGAGCACGAAGCCGTGAAGGCGGATTTCCGTCACATGGTCGAAGCGGGCAAGAGGCTGGGCTGCCCCGTGATCCTGGGATCCTCCGGCATGGCGGGCGGCAACCGCAACCTCGACTGGATGATCGGCGTCGCCAAGGAAGTCTTCGGTGAACTCGCGGTGACGAACGCGAAGGTCGCCGTCATCCGCGCCGAACTCGATCCCGAAATCGTCATCCAGGAGTTTCGCAAGAGAGCCCTGCGTCCAACCGGCGCTGGCCCCGAGCTGAGCGAGGAAGCGCTGCGCGAGAGCACGATCGTCGGGCAGATGGGCATCCATCCCCTGATCACCGCGCTGGAGGACGGCGCACAATACGTGCTGGCCGGTCGCTCTTGCGATGTCGCCCTTTTCGCCTCCGACATGATCCGCCGTGGCATCGATGCAGGCCTCGCCTACCACGTCGGCCACATTCTGGAATGTGGCGCACTTGCCTGTGATCCCGGCTCGCCGTCGGACTGCCTGGTCGCCGAGATCTATGAGGACGGCTCAGCCCTCCTCGTTTCTCCGAATCCGGCGCGACGCTGCACCGCCTACTCGATCGCGGCGCACTCGCTGTATGAGGAGAGCCATCCGCAGCTCCAGTTCTATCCCGAAGGCGTGTTGGCGATGGAGAAGACGGAGTTCTTCTCGCGCAGCGCCGGTATAGCGGGCATCCGCAACAGCAAGTTTGTTCGCGCAGGCAAGCCCTGGCCGTGGAGCATCAAGCTGGAAGGATCGCGACGGCTCGGGGCCCGCAAGGTCTCGGTGATCTATATCGATCCCGCCGACCTCACGAAGGTCCCAGTCGACGTACTGGTCTATGGTCGTAACGGCGTGCAGGCAAATCCCGTTCAGGACGGCCAGCGCGAGCTTGGAATCATCATCGAAACCGCGGCAAAGACGGAGGAAGCCGCCGTGCTGCTGGCCAGCCTGCTGACGCACTATCTGATTCACTACGGCTATCCGGGCCGCAAGGCCACGGCCGGCAACATCGCCTATCCGCTGTCCCCCAATCTGGTGAGCTTCCGGCGCGACGACGGGCTCTTCGGCGCAATCGTGCCGAGCGGAACGCGCGATCCGGTGTTCTTCGAGCACTATCCGAAGATCAAGGAGGCTGTCATCAACCTGATTCAGCACGAATTCCCGGATGCGCTCAAAAATGCGACCTTCACCATCACGGATGCGGACGTAGCCAATCCGGCGATCCTGCTGCGGACCGTCGACCGCAATCCGCAGCGGCTGGCCGCACGGCATGCCCTCGAAATCGAGCGCATCACACAGCTTGCAAAGCCGAAAGCCACTTCGCGGCTCAACCTCGATGCGCCCGACGCGTACGAATGGTCGCTCTATCATCTGCTGCAGAACGAGCACGTCATCAAGAACGTGATGTTCGACATCACCTATTTCCGAGCGGACGGCGACTCGTGGCTCGCAGAAGGTAGCGCTCATCCGCGCTATGAGGACATCGGTGAAACAAACTATTCCGGCAATCTGGATGATCGTACCCTGTCGCTGATCGCCGATGCGCCTCCATCCGGTGTGCTGCTCAAGTCGAACCGCCTGCTCGACATGGCCGTCGTGATCCGCAGCAAGGACGCAGGAATCAACCGCCTGACGTTCGACATCATCTTCACGTCGGCCGAGAACTATGAAGCCGCACTGCACTCCAATGTCTTCTCCAGCTGCAATATTGCGAAGCTTCTAGGACTGCCGCGCGAGCACGTTGTCGGCACCTTCTTCGTCGATACCTGCAACGCCATCAAGATCTCGATCGACCGGCCGAACATCTCGGCATCAGTCGACGAGCGCGACGTTTTCGGAGCGCAGCAGCAGACTGCCGTCGAGAACCTCAACATTCCGATCTACGCGACGACGCTCGCCAAGGCCTCGTCGCTTTGACCATCTGCTATATCGGCGCGGCCGATACGCGGTTCCCAAAGCAGCGGCCGTGCGGCCCACCCTGCGCTGCTCATCGCGCCCCGCGGAAGCGAACCAAAGCGCAGTTTGGCGTACGATCGCATGGTAGCGCGGGTCGCCTCGTCATCGGCTGTTGCACTTCGCTAGCAGCGGGAAACTTGCGCACGACATTGCTCAACTACAGGAAAGCTGTTTCCGCAGGTCGAATTTGCTACCGTCGAGAGTGCCGGCCCGCAGTCAGGCGGCATCGACCAGCGATCGTGAGCGAGCTAACGCCTTAATGGCAGCACGATTGGGCTTACCCTGCTCGGTGAGCGGAATCCGATCGAGTGAAACGACGACCAGAGATGCCGCGATCTCCTGACCGAAATGTTCAGCAACCGCTTGATGGCACGTCTCAGCCCCGATGGAGAGGCCGGTCCAGGCGCTCACGGCAGCAATGGTGACTCGTGCTTCATTGTCGATCACCACGACGGCGTAGCGCACCGACGATAGCCCACACAAAACATCCTGAATCAGTGTCGGCGTCACCAGGATGCCGTTGACCTCGGAGGCATCAGCCGCACGACCCAGGATGTGGAGATAGCCGTCCGAATCAAGCCGACCGAGATCCCCCGAGCAATACCAACCTGCCTTGAAATTCGCCGCCTCGAGCTCGGGCCTGTTGCGGTAGCCGCTGGCCATCGCCGGGGATCGGACCTCGATACTGCCGATGTCCCCGGGCTCCCCGAGCGAACCATCCTTGAGGCGGAACCGAACCTCAACGCCCGGCAGAATGCGGCCGGCGCAGGTGAAGAGATCGGGCCGCGAGAGGTTGTGCTCGGCCGGCGTCAACATGCTGACGATACCCATTTCGCTGGCGCCATAGGTGTGCGCAATGACCGGACCAAGTCGTTCTCGTGCTCTCAAGCGCAGCGTTTGCGGTGCGGACGCGCCTATATGGGTAAGCGTTCGGAGCGATGACAAGTTTCGGCTGCGGACGTCGGGATGATCCATCAACTCGAAGAGCTGCGGCTCGACCAGGAAGAGATCAGTAATCCGCTCCGCCTCGATCGTGGCAAGGGTATCGGCTGCCTCGTAGGCGCCTTCGAGGACGACACACCCGCCTCCAAGCAGCGTGATATCGACGAGGACTTGCGAGAGATATGCGAGATGACCGTTGACAAGCTGACGACGGTCGCTGGGGCTTGGCACGCTTACCATCGCAGTGTAGGCCGCAAAGCTGCGGCAACTGCCTTTTGGTACCCCGGTGGTGCCGCCGGAGGAAATGATGACGGCGAGGTCCTCCGGCCAAGCCATGACATCGAGCCGAGTGTCCGAAGCCGATGAGGCCAATACATCGAGCCGATCACAGGACGCAGCGCAGTCGACGCCCACCGTCGCCAGCCGCACACCGGCATTCGCGTGCCAGTAATGTATGGTCTCGGGAAACACGACGAGGAGATCCGGCGCCATCTGCTTGAGCAACGCTTGGCGCTGCTCCTCCGTGGGCGGAACGGACAGGTAAACGGCGCCTGCGCCAAGAATGTGGGCGGCGTAACGAATGGCGATCGCCTCCGGGCGATTGGGCGCAAACATCGCCACCAGCTTACCGCGCGTGATCCCGACGTCATACAGGACTCGGGCGTACTGGAAGATCATGGCACGGAGTGCCTCGCCGGAGAGATGGGAGCCCTGATGGCGGACGACCGTCGACCGGCCGGCGAGTTCGAGCTGCGCGAGAAGCTTGTCCAAGTAAATTGGGGCAGGTCTGGTATTCATGTTCAGGTCCTCAGACAAAGGGTTGCGCGAGCGAATGGACTGCGTCGAAGACGTCCAGTCGACACCGCCATTTCTCTCAGAACAGTCCGGGCGCACGCTGCAGCTCGCTCATCAGCACACGCGCCCCGCTCCAGGCGATCTGGATCCCGATGCAGATGCGGATGAATGCAGCCAGGCGCATCAGGACGTTGACTCCGGACGGCCCCAGATGCCGGACCATCGGCGCGGCGAGGCGATACAAGCAATAGATCGCGAGCGCGACCGCGAGCAGGCCCACTAGCGCCGAGCCGGCAAGCAGCATCGCATTCGCGGTGAACTCGTGAGGTCGATGGCTGCCCATGGTCAGCGCGACCGAGATCGACCCGGGTCCAACGGTCAGCGGCAGTGTCAACGGGTAGAAACCGTCGCGAATGGTTTTGACGTCGCCAGCCTCAGTGACCCCGCCGTGCTTCGAACCGCTGTCGTCGTTAAGCAGCTGCCATCCCATCGCGGCGACGAGTAGCCCGCCGGCTATGCGAACCACGGGCGCCGTGATGCCAAAGAACTCCAGGATGAAAGAGCCGAACAGCATCGTTCCCAGAAGAAGCCAGAAGCCGTTGAAGGCAACGCAGAATGCCAGCCGGCCGCGCTCTCGCTCCGTGCAGCCCGCGGTTAGACGCAGGAACAGCGGTGCGGCCCCGATCGGATTGACCACGGGAAACAGGCCCGCAAAGACCAGGAGGAAGGCATTCGCAAGGTCGTTCACGGACCCACCCTCGGCCATCGTTACCGGAAATGCTCGGGGTGCAGGTGGGTATTGCCGGAAGCCCGGAATTCTGCCTGGCACGCCGGATGCAGCTGGCTCCGGTTATGGATCAGGCAGGCTTCGATCCTGGCAACGTTCGGAATATCCGAGCTGCAGAACCTGAAAGCATCTCCCATGCAGGCGGATCGCTGCTGCGGCGTGCCCTGCGCCAGCGCCGGGCGGGCGATCGAGAGCGCCATCGCCAGCGTCAAGACGCTGCCGACAATGGCCGTGGCCGATGGTTTGGATACTTTCATCTTGCCCTCCTTGGCTGAGTTATCCGCTCGTGGCGGTGCGACGCGCAGAAACCTCATCCGCGCTTGGACGGCAAATACCGTGTCGCTATGCACCTATCGCAACAGCCTATGGCTACAGGGGTTCGGAAGCGGCAGTGAAGCTGCAGCAGCAATTCTGCCGCTATGAATGCCTTCGGCAAGTTGCTGACTTCACGGAAATTCGGCGGTCATATCGGTTGCCGATACCAGCATAGCGAACTCGTATTTGTTCTGCGTCTCCGCGAGATGCATACCGCGAGCCGTCAGATCGGCTTTATGCCGGTCCAAACGACACCGCGTCATGCAACGATCGAAGCCGATCGGGATGTCATGGCGATACGTCAGAAGAGAGATCGAAGAGGAGATCGCAATGCTGAAGTCACTTATCGCGCTCGGCGCGCTGGCCGTGCTGGCGCTGAGTTCATCGCTACTGGTCACGCAGCCTGCCGCAGCAGCGGGCGGATGCGGCCCCGGGGCATGGCGCGGGCCCTGGGGCCGCTGCCGCGACACTCCCTATTATGGCCGACTGCCTGACGGCGAATGGAAATTTCGGCAAGCCTATAATGGCTGCCCTCCCGGATATTGGCGCGGGCCGTGGGGTCATTGTCGAAACACGCCGTATCACGGTCGACTGCCAAACGGCTCCTGGAAGTAATCGAGACATCTTCGCAGGATCGCTCGTGACCGGCGATTGATCGAGCCACGGCCACGCGCAATTCGACAGGTGCCGTTTTGCGCGGAATACGAGCCCATCAGGGGCAGAGACCTATGTCGAACTGTGCCGCGCCCCAAGACAGCTCTTGCCGCCTAACCAGGGATTCACAAGGAATACGAAAATGACAGACAGCGTTCTCGTCGTCGGTGCAGGCCCGGTGGGCCAGACCATGGCTCTCGACCTTGCGCGATATAGTGTATCGGTCCGTCTCATCGACAAGATGCCCATGCGCAGCGACAAATCCCGGGCGGTCGCACTCTGGAGCCGCACTCTGGAGCTTCTGGACCGTTCAGGTACCACCGACGATTTGCTGGCAATCGGCAACAAGGTATCGGCCGCAAACATATTGGCTGGCGGTCGGCTGATCGGACGCGTCGATTTTGGGGACGTTCGGTCGCCTTTTCCGTTCGCACTGATGGTTCCGCAGTGCGATACGGAAGCTGTCTTTGAGCGCCACCTCGAACGGTTCGGCGTAAAGTCGAAGCTCGGTGTCGAACTGATCGACTTTTCTCATGATGGCGATGGAGACTCTGCGACGATCCGCTTGGCCGATGGAAAGATCGAGCAGATTACCGATCTCTTGCAGCCGATAAGAAACCTAAGGCCGATGATTTCGCGAAGGTGTTCGCGTCTGTGACGCCGGTGACATCGAATGATCAAGCTCGAGAGCGCCCATATCGAAGAGGTACGTGGTATCCTTAAGCTGGATATCGTTCGGCAAGGATACGTTCTCGGCATCTGCCCACAATGGATCGGGCAAGAGCGGCGTGATCGATGCAATCGAGTTCGCGCTCAGGCAAGATGAGTCTTCTGAGCGGAGCGGGCACCAAGGGCCTGTCCGTGACCGAGCATGGGCCCTATGTCTCAGCTCCGCGACGGCCAACTATCGCATTGTCCGCGACCGCGGATGGCCGCCGACTAGGCGAAATGTCCGGCTATCTGGTCCTTGTCAGTTGGCGCTTGATCTTTTGATAGGTAGCCGGATCGACATACGCGTTGACGACGTCCAGTACTTCCTAAAGAATTTCCTCTCTCGAACGCGCCTTGAGCGCCGTCAGCTTGTCGTCCTCGTCGAGGAAACGTCCCACCAACATCCGCGCTTGCGTCTCGACGGATTCGACCGATTTGGCGGCGTCCTTGAGCAACACCGACCTTTGACGATTTGGGTGGCCTTCGTTGACGGCCGTTCGCATCGAGATCGTCGACAATCTTCAGCGCGGACGCCGCACGCCGCCTCAGTCTCTTCGCCGAGTTCATCAGTTCGACGACCTGATCGTAAGACGACCTGGAGCTCTGGGCTAGGCTGTTGCCGCGCTTCACCAGATCGCCGATATCGCCGACGACCGCTTCGACGTCGAGCTGCCCCCGTTGCGAGGCCGCATAGGCATTCGAAGCCGGGGGTGCGCAGACCCTCGTTATCAATTCCGACTGGATTTCCAGCCAAGCGCCGGTCTCCTCGAAGCCGTCTCGCCGGGCGGTGGGAATCACGCTCTCGGGTTCGATGTAAATCTCGCCGACGTAGTAGGTACTGAACCTCCCGTAGGACGGCTTCACCTTGGTGAAGAGTTTCTCCGCAATCTCCGTACCGTCAACTTGGATATTGCGGACCCGCATTCGAAGTCCGCGCGTGCGCCAGTCGGTTACTGCCGCGGATTCGCTCATCCTGCCGACCCAAGCCCAGTAGCGGCTTTCGCTTCCGCTGAAATACTCGATGGACTCGAGCTCCATCGTTCCTTTCGCGTGTTCGTAGGTTTCTCCGTACGGCTTGAACACCTGATCTGGCTCTCCGACGGCCACGACGAAGACGTCGATGGTCTCCAACGCACCACCGAAGTTCGTGCGATATCCTTCCTCGATGGCGGTCCTCCGTTTCCAGTCCGGATTGAACTCAACCGGCACTGTCTCGGAGAGATACGCCCGGACCTCGGACGGGTCCGTGAGGACCTCCGGGGCCTTCGATAGTCCCTTAAGGGTGACCTCGAAAAAATGATCTTCGGATTTCGAAGCATCTTCCGTCGGACTCATTTTGATGGACCGCGCCAGCAAACGCGACAGTTCGACTTCTCCTCCCTCGTCGGGATTCATCGCCTTCAATAGCGTGTCGCAATCGAAACTCAATTTGCTGATCGTGGACTCACCGGGGACGACGTCAGTAGGCCATTCCTGCCAAACGGCCGATGCCCCGAAAACCTGCGTCGCGCTGCCGATCCTTCTTTGACGCGCCGATCGACGTGAGGGTTTTCCAAGCTTGGTCCGCAGAGACAACTATTCCGTTGTCCCGGATGACGATTTCGTCGACGCGGATCGTGACTGTCACCTTGCCCCTACCGCTCAGAAACCCCACTCGCTGCGCTGCCCGAATTCCGTCGAAGGAATTCTGTACATATTCGCGCAGGGTGTGGCGCGGCTCGCCGTACATGCCGAACGTCAACGTCTCGAGGACGAACGCTCCTATATGGGGGACGGGCGGCGGCGGTGTGTCGTCTGGCATCGTAGCTTCCTGGTCACTCACCGTTTGAATCCTCTTCGTCCGCCAGCGCGCTCAGTCCGCCGTCGCTCGTCGTATCGAGCAAGGCGAGCCCGGCGTCCGGCATCCATGTGTACTTCTTGCCGTCCAATTCGTCCGACAGAAGGTCGGGCGGAATGAAATATTCGCCCGCTATGAGCATCCGGATCTCTTTGCCCGAGCAGCCGTCGGCAGGTTGCTTCGAAAGCAGCTTGCTCAAATTGCGTTTGTTCGTCTGCGGCACAACTGCCGACCAAGACAGGTTAGTCAGCGACGCGCACGTCGCGGAGCGTCCGACGGTCGGACCCCCGTCGACGGCATCCAGCTTGAACTTTACCTTCCGCCTGCCGGAGCCGGGCATATACGGAAGCTCGGCAGTCGCCTCGTCTAGAAACCCGCGCAGTCGAGAGAACGCATCCGATAGTGAACATCGGCCTCCTGCGACAGTACCGTCGCTCTCAGTTCCAACCGGGGGCGCTTGAGCAGTTGCGAGTATTTGTCAAAATACGCCGTCGCGGCGATACCGAGGGCATGTTCCAGCAGTCGATGATCGCGGCGATGGACGCGCTGGAGGCTCGCAAAGCCGAGCTCTCTGCCCTGCTCGCCGAAGCCCCTGCCGATACCCGGGGCATTCTCCCGAGCGCCTCGCAACTCTACGCCAAGAAGGTCGCGCACCTCACCGAGGCTTTGAACCGCCCGGAAGACCGGGCAGAGGCCGACCAGGCTATTCGTGTCCTGATCGAACGCATCGTTCTCCGCCCGGGTGCGAAGCGCGGCCAAATCGACGCCACCCTCCATGGTGTTGGGCACAATCCTGAGCTGGACTGCTGCGCGTAATGCGGAAAAGGCAGCACAAACCAACACTCCCGCAGCCTGGGCTACGGGAGTGTCGGTATCAGTGGTTGCGGGGATAGGATTTGAACCTATGACCTTCAGGTTATGAGCCTGACGAGCTACCGGGCTGCTCCACCCCGCGATAAACCGTGCCGCTCTTTTCAGGCGTCCAAAGATGGAAACGATCCTGGCTAACGCTCAGCGCGCGCCGGTCGATCCGTCCAAAGCTTCCTGAGAAGGCTTCCCCCCGATGGCCGGGCCGGCCCTGGGGTGCGGGCGGTATGTACCAACGCGGGGGCGGTTTGGAAAGGGTCTTGCGCAAAGTTTTTTCCAGTTTTGTGACGGACCGGAGGGAACAGGTCATCCTTCGGTATTTTGAAGGATTATCAGGTAGATAAAGCATCTTTCGCCGGTATCCATGGCTGTACCGGCTGCGGCACGTCGGCGCCTGCAGCAAGGAGCGGGAACCGGCGCGCCGCCAGCCCCTTTTGTCCCGATTCGGCGCCCTTGCCTTCGTTTCGCTGACGCGCGAGCCTCTCCCATCATACCGACGGCCGCCTCGTGTTGCCCAGGAGACGTCCATGGACCAGCCCCTGAAAAGTCCCCCGCTGTCCGCGCTCGACGATCTCTTCCACGCCATGGTCGCGCGCTCGCGCAGCGCGCCGCCGCCTGAGCTCGCGGTCCGGCGCGCGCGGCTGACGCGGCTGCGCGACCTGATCGCCGTCAACGAAGCGCGTTTTGTCGAGACGATCTCCGCCGATTTCGGCCACCGGGCGGCGGCCGAGACCACGATCGCCGAGACGCTGTTTTTGCTCACCGAGATCAAGCACACGATCAAGCGGCTCGCCGGCTGGATGGCGCCGCGACGCATCGCCACCGCGCTGCAATTCTGGCCGGCCAATAATCGCCTGATCCCGCAGCCACTCGGCGTCGTCGGCATCATGGCGCCCTGGAACTATCCGTTGCAGCTGACATTGGCGCCGGCGATCGGCGCAGTCGCAGCCGGCAACCTCGTCATGATCAAGCCGAGCGAGCTGACGCCGCGCTTCGCAACGCTGCTGAAAGAGCTGATCGCTGCGGCTTTCGAGCCGACCGAGCTTGTCGTGACAGGGATCGAGGACGGCGTGGCCCAGGCCTTCGCACAGCTTCCGTTCGATCATCTCGTCTTCACCGGCTCGACGCGTGTCGGACGCATCGTTGCGGAAGCCGCCGGGAAGAACCTGACGCCCGTGACGCTCGAGCTCGGCGGCAAGTCGCCGGCCATTATCGACGTCTCGGCCGATCTGGACGAGGCCGCCCAGCGCATCGCCTACGCCAAGCTGCTGAATGCCGGGCAGACCTGCATCGCGCCGGATTATGCGTTCGTGCCGGAAGCCGAGCGCGACGCCTTCGCTGCCTGCGTGCACAATCACATGCTGGGGATGTTCGGCAGCAATCCAGCGAACACGGATTACACCTCGATCATCTCCGAGCGTCACTATGCGCGGCTGGAAGACCTCGCCCAAGATGCGGCGTCGAAAGGCGCGTCGCTGCTGCAGCGGGCCACGCCGGACAATCCAGCTTGGCGGCGCCTGCGCAAATTTCCTCCGACGGTCGTGGTCGGCGCCACGCCACAGATGGCGATCATGCAGGAGGAGATCTTTGGGCCGCTGCTGCCGGTCATGGGCTATCGCGACCGGAGCGAGGTGATCACCTACATCAATGCCCACGACCGGCCGCTGGCACTGTACTGGTTCGGCACCGATGCAGCGGCGCGCAACGAGGTGCTGGCGCGCACCATCTCGGGCGGCGTCACCATCAATGATTGCCTGCTGCATTTCGCGCAAATCAATCAGCCGATGGGCGGCGTCGGCACCTCCGGCACCGGCGCCTATCACGGCCAATGGGGCTTCGACACCTTCTCCAAGCTGAAGCCGGTGTTCTATCGCTCGCCGCTCAATCGCATGGCCGATCTCTACCCGCCCTACGGCGCGAAGATCAAGTGGATCGAGAAGCTGTTGCGGTGGATGTCGTAGGCCACAACTTCCGCATTTCCGGGGCGCGACGAAGTCGCGAACCCAGAATCTCGATATGAGGAAAAAGAATCCAAACCAAGCTCGGGATTTCGGGTTCGATGCTGCGCATCGCCCCGGAATGACGCCCAGACGATAAGCAAAGACACAGGGGGGACCACGCGTCGCAATATCATCAGCGTCGTCCCGGCTCTGCGCTCACAGCGTTCGCTTGGCCGGGACGACGGCGCCAATCACGTCAGCAGGAACCCGCCGTCGACCGTCACGGTGCTGCCGGTCATGTAGCGCGAGGCGTTGGAGGCCAGCAGCAGGATCGCGCCATCGAGATCACTCTCATGGCCGACGCGCCGCTGCGGGATGCGCCTCACGAGCTTCTCGCCGGCAGGCGTCGCCCACACATCGTGGTTGATCTCGGTATCGATGTAGCCCGGTGCCAGCGCGTTGACGCGGATGTTGTTCGCGGCCAACTCCAGCGCCAGCGCCTTTGTCATCTGCACCACGCCGGCCTTGGAGATCGCGTAAGGAGAGATGAACTTGACGACGGAAAAGCCGAGCACGGAGGCGACGTTGATGACGTTGCCGCTCGACCGCCGCGCGATCATGCGGCGCGCCATTTCGGTCGCAACGAAATAGGCGCCTTTCAAATTGGCGCCGATCACGGCGTCCCAATCCGCCTGGCTCTGCTCCACCGCAGCCTTCTCGACCGCAATACCGGCATTGTTGATCAGCACCGTGACCGGGCCGAGCGCCGCTTCCGCGGCATCGATCGCACGCGCGATCGAACCATTGTCGGTCACGTCCATGGCTACGGCGGCCGCGCGGCCGCCCTGCGCCTTGATCTCCTCCTCCAACGCCTTGAGCTTGCCGGTCTGCCGCGCCGCCAGCACCACGGCCGCGCCATGTGCTGTCAGCACGCGCGCGAACTGCCGCCCGAGACCCTGGCTCGCTCCGGTGATGAGAATGGTCTCTGCCCCGACATCGAATAGATCGGACATGCTGCTTCCCTGTCGTTCCCTCGGGTGATTGCGGCGCATTGATACAGACGATTTGAAGCAGCGCAAATCCGAATTGTTTACTGCCCATCGCGTACAACCTGAACGGTACGACCATGAACAGTTTCGACCTCGTCGTCTATTGCGCCCTTGTTGTTGCCGTGGTCAGCGGCTTCGGCACCGGACTGCTGCGCAGCGCCATCACCATCCTGGCCTATCTCCTGGCGATGCCGACCGCGATGAGCGCGGTGGCAGCGATGGGAGCGCAGGCGCAGCCACCGTCCGACGCATTGTTCCAGCAGAACTGGATGCAGTTCTTCGCGGCGTTTCTGGTGATCGGCGCCGCGCTCGGCAAGATCGGCCGCATCATGCTGGACGAGGCGATCGGGCCGGAGGCCGGCTTCGGTGATCGGCTCGGCGGGGCGGCGCTCGGCGCCTTGCGGGTCGCGATGGTGGCGACCACGCTGGTCCTGGTGTTCGACCGGATCGTGCCGGAGGGGCGTCAGCCGAAATTCCTCGAGGGGTCGCAGCTGCGGCCGCTGCTCTCGCTCGTGGGACAGAAGGGCTTCCGTTCGCTCGCGCCAGAGGTCGCAGGCATGATCGATCGGCTGAAGCAGGAGCGGCGCATCTAATTCCGCGCTGCGGCGAAGCCATGCAATTCGGCACAGGCCGTTTGCCCTTACCAGCGCTGCCGCGCTTGGCTAGAATGCCGGCCTTCGCAAGCTGAGCTGATATTTGGGAGTGATATCGTGGATCTCGGGATCAAGGGCCGCCGCGCCATCGTCTGCGCATCCAGCAAGGGTTTGGGCCGCGCCTGCGCCTTCGCGCTGGCCAACGAAGGGGTGCATGTGACGATCACCGCGCGCGGCGCAGAGGCCTTGGCGAAGACCGCGGCCGAGATCCGCGCGATCAACCCCGGCGTCACCGTCACCGAGGTGCCCGGCGATATCACCACGCCGGCCGGGCGCGAGGCGGTGCTGAAGGCCTGCCCGGAGCCGGACATCCTGGTCAACAATGCCGGCGGCCCACCGCCCGGAGACTTCCGCAACTGGACCCGCGACGACTGGATCAAGGCGATCGACGCCAACATGCTGACCCCGATCGAGCTGATCAAGGCGACGGTCGATGGCATGATGGCGCGCAAGTTCGGCCGCATCGTCAACATCACCTCGGCGGCGGTGAAGGCGCCGATCGATATTCTCGGCCTCTCCAACGGCGCCCGTGCCGGCCTCACCGGCTTCATCGCCGGCCTGGCGCGCAAGACCGTGATCAACAACGTCACCATCAATGGGCTGTTGCCGGGACCGTTCGAGACCGACCGTCTGCTCTCGACGGCAAAGGGCGAGGCCGAGAAGCGCGGCATCACGCCACAACAGGTGTTGGCCGATCGCGCCAAGCTCAATCCGGCCGGGCGCTTCGGCGATCCTGAGGAGTTCGGCCTCGCCTGCGCTTTCCTGTGCGGCGCCAAGGCGGGCTTCATCACCGGGCAGAACATTCTGCTCGATGGCGGCGCCTTCCCGGGGACGCTGTAATTTCTTATCCTTAGCCTGCGAACGCTGAGGGGGTGCACATCGCTCGCTGCGCGCTCGCTATAACCTCGCCCCACTTGCGGGGAGAGGTCGGATTGCATCGCCAGATGCAATCCGGGTGAGGGGGTACAGGTCCATCGACGTGCACCAACCGTC
This sequence comes from Bradyrhizobium sp. STM 3557, assembly GCF_045571465.1. Classification (NCBI taxonomy): domain Bacteria; kingdom Pseudomonadati; phylum Pseudomonadota; class Alphaproteobacteria; order Hyphomicrobiales; family Nitrobacteraceae; genus Bradyrhizobium; species Bradyrhizobium sp. STM 3557. The sequence continues at coordinate 1,605,174 of NZ_CP120697.1, read as the reverse complement.
GTCTGCCCCTCACCCCGCCCTCTCCCCGTAAGAACGGGGAGAGGGTGCCCACCGTGCCTGGGTGACAACTCCGGGCGATCGCCTACTGCTTCGTAATCTCGTCCTCGTCGCGTTCGCTATCGCTGGATGAATCCGCCGAGGTGCGCTCGTCGGTCCAGTCAACACCGAAGGCGGCTAGCCCTTCGGCTAGCAAGTCGCCGAGCATCGGTTCGCCCAGCAGATAGCGCGCGGTGTGGCGATCGCGTTGCCCGGCGGCTTCGCTGCGCAGATCGTCCCAGTCCTCAAGCGTGCCATCGCCACGGCCAAGCCGCATCAAGGCGACCAGATCGACCTGCTCGTCCTCGGTGAGCGCGCGGATGAAGCCCGTGATCTCGCGCACCACGGGATCGCTGCCACTGTCCTCCAGCACGTCAAGCATGTCGTCGTCGGCCGCGTTGGAGCCGGAATCCGGATCGCTTGCGGCCTCCTTGACGTCGAACTCGCGCGCCTTCTCGATCAGGAACGCGACCTTGTCGGGTGATATCGTCAGTTCCGGCATCTGTTCCATCCTCTCGTGATTGCGCCGATAACGCCGGTCCCGCACAGACGATCCATCGCACAGGACGACGCCTAGCCCCGTCCTCCTCCGATCTTGCGCGATCGGCCGCGATGCGGCGCGAGCTGTTCTCGCGCTTTGCCGAGACGTGCTGTTGATCGGCGGCCGTGTCGATGCCGCGGCTCACCGGATACCCGCCGCCCTTCGTGGGTGACGGCTGCTTTCGGCATGGCCTGCGCGCATATCGGACAGCTGCCCCCCGCGCCGCGGTTGAATTTCCGGCGCAACTGTTCCAAGAACGTCCCCTGGAATGCCAGAGACTTTTCAGGGAGAGAGACGAGATGAAGCTTGTACGCTATGGTGCAAAGGGCGCGGAAAAGCCCGGCCTGATCGATAAATCCGGCCAGTTGCGCGACCTGTCGGCCCATATCAGGGATTTCGACGGCGCTGCCTATGCGCCTGAGAGCCTGAAGAAGCTCGCTGCGCTCGATGCCGCCTCGCTGCCCGCCGTGTCCGGCAATCCGCGCCTCGGAGCGCCCGTCACCGGCATCTCGAAATTCGTCGCCATCGGTCTCAACTATTCCGATCACGCCAAGGAGACCGGCAACCCGATCCCCGCCGAGCCGATCTTCTTCCTCAAGGCCAACACCGCCTTGTCGGGTCCGAACGATCCGGTGGAGAAGCCCCGCGGCTCGACCAAGCTCGACTGGGAGGTCGAGATCGCCGCGATCATCGGCACGCAGGCGAAATACGTTTCCGAGGCCGACGCGCTCAATCACGTTGCCGGCTACTGTGTCTGCAACGATGTCTCCGAGCGCAACTTCCAGATCGAGCGGCTCGGCCAGTGGACCAAAGGCAAATCACACGACACTTTCGGCCCGCTCGGCCCATGGCTCGTCACCAAGGACGAGATTCCCGACGTGCAGAAGCTGTCGATGTGGCTCGACGTCAACGGCCACCGCCGCCAGACCGGCTCGACCGAGACCATGATCTTCTCGATGGCCAAGTGTATCTCCTACGTCTCACAGTTCATGACGCTGCTGCCTGGCGACGTCGTCACGACAGGCACGCCGCCCGGCGTCGGCATGGGCATGAAGCCACCGACCTTCCTCAATGTCGGCGACATCGTCACGCTGGGCATCGAGGGCCTCGGTGAGCAGCGCCAGGAGATTGTCCAGGCTTAAGCCAGCAGCGCCCACGCGCGACCGTCATTGCGAGCGAAGCGAAGCAACCCAGAATCGTCATCCAAGAAACAGTCTGGATTGCTTCGTCGCTGACGCTCCTCGCAATGACGGTACTGTTGTCCGCATCAACCCAGGGGCACGACACATGAAACTCACCTATTCCCCCGCCTCGCCGTTCGCGCGCAAGGTGCGCATCGCCGCGATCGAGCTGCGGCTGGTCGACAAAATCGAATTCGTTCCGACCGCGGTGGTCCCGGGTCAGCCCAACGACGAATACAGCCGCATCACGCCGCTGAAGAAGCTGCCGGTCATGATCCTGGGCAATGGCGATGTGATCCTGGATTCGTACGTCATCGTCGAATATCTCGACGAGCTCGCCGGCGGCAATAGACTGATCCCGGCGTCAGGCCCTTCGCGCTGGAAGGTCAAGAGCGAGCATTCGATGCTGCAGGGCATGCTGGATTCCATGCTGCTCTGCCGCTACGAGGCGATGGTTCGCCCGGAAGCGCTGCGCTGGCAGGCATGGAGCGACGATCACTGGCATCGCGCCTGGATGGGCATGGCGCGCTTCGAGCAGCAGCCGGACCTCCTGACCCGGCCGTTCGATATCGTCTCGATCGGACTGGTATGCGTGCTCGGCTATGCTGACTTCCGCTTTGCCGATTGCGGCTGGCGCAAGGCCTATCCTAAGCTCGACGCCTTCCATCAGAAGATGCTGGAGCGGGAGTCGGTGAGGATCTCGGTGCCGCCGCCGGCGTGAATTGGAGCAGCTTGCATGGCCCTGAAATTCGCCGTCGCAGATCTCACCATTCAGCGCATCGTCGAGCAGGAATCGCCGTATTTGCCGGCGCTCGACATGTTCCCCGATCTCACGCCGGAGAGGCTCGGGCAGCATCGCCCCTGGCTGAAGCAGGCCCATGCGCTCGACGACAACGACATGCTGGTGCTGTGCTTCCAGTCCTACCTGGTGAAGACGCCGCACCACACCATCCTGATCGACAGCTGCATCGGCAACGACAAGCCGCGGCCGGGACGGCCGGCCTGGAACATGAAAACCGATGATACCTACCTGCGGAATCTGGCGGCGGCGGGGGTGTCTATCGACGACATCGACGTCGTGATGTGCACGCACCTGCATGTCGACCATGTCGGATGGAATACGAGGCTCGACAATGGCCGCTGGGTGCCGACCTTTCCGAAGGCGCGCTACGTCTTTGGCGAGCGCGAATATGAGTACTGGACGGCGCAGAATGCGAAGGCCGAGGTGCCGCCTTTCGCCGACAGCGTGCTACCGGTGATGGAGGCCGGCAAGGCCGACATCGTGAGCAACGATTTCGCGATCGGCGACCATGTCCGGATCATGCCGACCCCCGGTCACACGCCGGGCCACTTCGCCGTCGGGGTCGGCAAGGGCAAGGACGACGCGGTGTTCGCCGGCGACCTGATGCATACGCCGCTGCAGCTGCGCCATCCCGAGCTGTCGCCGAGATTCGACATCGACCCGGCACAGGCTGCGACGACGCGGCGGCAATTCCTGGAGCGCTATTGCGACACCGACACGCTGTGCTGCCCGGCGCACTTCCCCTCGCCCACGGTCGGCAAGATCAGGCGTATGGGGGATGGGTTTACATGCGAGGCGGTGTAACTAGGACCTTGCTGCAACGATCATACTCAGCCGCCATGCCCCGCGCAGGCGGGGCATCCAGTACGCCGCGGCTTCTCGATTGACCACGAACGCCTCTGCAATACTGGATCACCCGCCGGAGCCTGTCATCGGGCAGCGCGTTCGCGCCGACCCGTTGGCGGGTGATGACAGCAGAGGTCACCGTTCCGCTCTTGACTGCCGCTCGCAGCCTCAATCAAACAGACTTGGCGTGTAGTTCACGGCCGCGCCCTCGATTGCCAGCATCTTCAGCTTGGTCTCGACGCCGCCGCGGGCCGAGAACCCGCCAGGCTTGTTGCCGGCGGCCAGCACCCGGTGGCACGGCACCACGATCGGGCACGGATTGCGGCCCAGCGCCTGGCCGACATCGCGCGACAGCTCGACGCCGCCGAGCCGCTTGGCGATGTCGCCATAGGTCAGGGTCTTGCCGGGCGGAATCTGCCGCGCGATCTCGTAGACGCCGCGGTTGAACTCCGGCACGTCCTCCAGATCGAGGGCGATGTCGGTGAGATCGTCCGCCTTGCCTTCGAGCAGGGCGACAATGCGGTCGATGGCGGCCTTCACCTCGGCGGTCGGCTCGGCTTCGGCGATGTCGCCGCGACGCTGGCGGATGCGGGCGCGGATCTTTTCCTCACTGCCCATCGGCAGTTGCACGCCGTTGATGCCGCGCGGTCCCCACTCGATGCCGCAGATGCCGATCGGAGTGTCGAACAGGGCGTAATGCTGCTGGTCTGTCATGGCTCGCTCCACTCACGTCCCATGCGCTAACGGTTACGCGGAATCTAGGCTTGGAGATTGTTGCGATCCACCCGGATTCCGGCGAATCTTCACAGGCGGTTCCGCCCGCCGGCCACCCTCCCGATTGGCTGCGCTCCCCGCCCGGGACGCGGCTGGCGCGCGTCTCTTGGTTCGCGAATGCCCTTCTGCATTTTCTGAAAGGTGATTGTCGGGTACCTCGCTGCTAAGCTGCCGCCGCCAAGGCGCGTGTTCCCGCCGGGCACAAGAAGGACAACAATGACGCGTTCACCCTCCCTGCTTGCAACCATCACCCTGCTCGCGCTCGCCTCGCCGATATCGACCGCATCTGCCGCGCCCGACGAGCGGCTCAAGGCCGCGGCCGAACAGGCCAAGCCCGCGCTGATCGAGACGCTGCACGACATGGTCATGATCGAGTCCGGCTCGAGCGATGTCGAGGGCCTGAAGAAGATGGCCGATTTCACCGAGGCGCGGTTGAAGGCGCTCGGCGCCACCACCGAGCGGCGCAAGACCACGCGCGGCGTCGGCGCCGACATGGTGATCGGCACCTTCGAGGGCACCGGCAAGCGTAAGCTGATGCTGATCGCGCATATGGACACCGTATATCAGCCTGGCATTCTCAAGACCGAGCCCTATCACGTCGATGGCGACCTGATCTACGGGCCCGGCATCGCCGACGACAAGAGCGGCATCGCCGTGATCCTGCACAGCCTGCAGATCCTGAAAGACGTCGGCTGGCGCGACTATGCCAAGCTCACGGTCTCCTTCAATCCGGACGAGGAGGTCGGCTCGATCGGCTCCGGCGAGATCATCTCGGAGCTCGCCGACCAGCACGACGTCGTGCTGTCCTGCGAGCCGACAGGCGCACGGCCGGCAGCGCCGCATGAAGCGTTGCGGCTGGGCGCCAGCGGCACTGCGACGGGCACACTCGAGGTCACCGGCCGTGCCTCCCATGCCGGCGCCGCGCCCGGCCGCGGCCGCAACGCGCTGATCGAGCTCGCGCACCAATTGCTGCAGACCCAGGATGTCGCCAAATCGATCCCCGGCACGCAGTTGAACTGGACCACGGCTAAGGCCGGCACGGTGCGCAACCAGATTCCGGAGAAGGCGGTCGCCGGCGCCGACATCCGCCTCACCATTCCCGACGGGATCGCGAAGCTGCAGGCCGCGATCGACGAGAAGATCAAGGATCATCTCGTGCCGGACACCGAGGTCAAGATGACGATCGAGCCGGGCCGGCCGGCCTTCGTGGCCAGCGAGCGCGGCCGCGCTTTGGCCGAGGAAGGCAAGGCGATCTACGCCGAGATCGATCGGCCGCTGGACATCGTCGGCACGACCGGCGGCGCCACCGATGCCGGCTATGCCAACCGCAATGGCAAGGCGATTGTGGTCGAGAGCTTCGGCCTCGCCGGTTTGAACATGCATGCGCACGACGAATATATCGACACCGTCTCGATCGTGCCGCGGCTCTATCTGATGACGCGGATGCTGATCGAGCAGGGCAAGAAGCCCTGATGCGTTGAACTTCAGAAGCGAGCGACCCGGCACAAGACCGGGCGCTCTGGACGGAAACGAACGAGGGAGGACGCGCCATGAGGCTGTCTCAGGAGCAGATCGAGTTCTTCCGTACCGAGGGCTGGCTGTTCCTGCCCGAGCTGTTCAGCCCGGAGGAGACCGCGTATCTGGCCCGCGAGGCGGAAGCCATCTACGCCGCCAACCGGCCCGAGGTCTGGCGCGAGAAGAGCGGCGTGCCACGCACCGCCTTTGCCGCGCATCTCTATAACGACGCGTTCGCCGTGCTCGCCGCGCATCCGCGCATGATCGAGCCGATCGAGCAGATCTTCGGTGAAGGCGTCTATATGCACCAGTTCAAGATCAACGCCAAATCCGCCTTCACCGGCGACGTCTGGCAATGGCACCAGGACTACGGCACCTGGAAGCGCGACGACGGCATGCCGGAGCCGCGCGCGATGAATATCGCGATCTTCCTCGACGAGGTGATGCCGATTAACGGTCCCCTCATGCTGGTGCCAAAGAGCCAGCATGCCGGCGACCTGGAGGCGTCGCACGATCTGCAGACGACGTCCTATCCGCTGTGGACGCTCGACGAAGAGACGGTGACGCGGCTGGTCCAGCAGGGCGGCATCGTCGCGCCCACGGGCAAGCCGGGCGGCATGCTGATGTTCCACGGCAATCTGGTGCACGGCTCCGCCGGCAATATCACGCCCTATCCGCGCAAGATCGTCTATCTGACCCTGAACGCGGTTTCGAACTATATCCGCACCCCCACGCGCCCGGACTACATCGCCCATCGCGATTTCACACCGATCAAGACGGTCGACGACGACGCGCTGGTGCGGCTGGCGCGTGCTCGTCGCGAGGCGGCGGAGTAAGTCTCTCATCTCCTCATTCCGGGGCATCGCGACGCGATGAGCCCTGAATCCATAAACACGAGCGCGAGTATGGATTCCGGGCTCGATGCTATCGCGTCGCCCCGGAATGACAGCAACTGATAGGTCGTCCATGAACCTCTTCCCCCTCCTCCAAGCCCGCAATGCCGCCGGAAGACCGGTGCGCGTGGCGCTGATCGGCGCCGGCAAGTTCGGCTCGATGTTCCTGGCGCAGGTGCCGCACGTACCGGGGCTCGAGGTGCCCGTCATCGTCGATCTCGATCCGCAGCGTGCGAAGGACGCCTGCAAGACGGTCGGCTGGGACGAGGACCGGATCGCGGCGACCACATTCACCTCCGAAGGTGCCAAGGCGATCGCTGATAACGTCGACGTCGTAGTCGAAGCCACCGGCAATCCCGCCGTTGGCATCCGCCATGCGCGTGCGGCAATCGCGAGCGGCAAGCACATCGTGATGGTGAATGTCGAAGCCGACGTGCTGGCCGGTCCGCTGCTCGCGGACGAAGCGCGCAAGGCGGGTGTGGTCTATTCCCTTGCCTATGGCGACCAGCCGGCGCTGACGGCAGAGATGGTCGACTGGGCTCGCGCCACCGGCTTCCACGTCGTCGCCGCCGGCAAGGGCACCAAATATCTGCCTGCCTATCATGACGTGACGCCCGATGGCGTCTGGCAGCATTACGGCCTGACCGCGAGCGAGGCGCAGTCGGCCGGCATGAATCCGCAGATGTTCAACTCCTTTCTCGACGGCACCAAATCGGCGATCGAGATGGCGGCGATTGCGAATGCCACCGGGCTCGACGTGCCCTCGCAAGGCCTGTTGTTTCCACCTTGCGGTGTCGACGATCTGCCGCAGGTGATGCGGCCGCGCGAGCGCGGCGGCGTGCTGGAACGGTCGGGCGTCGTGGAAGTCGTGTCTTCGCTCGAACGCGACGGCCGCCCGGTGTTTCGCGACCTGCGTTGGGGCGTCTACGTCGTGCTGGAAGCGCCGAACGACTATGCCGCCGACTGTTTCAAGCAATATGGCCTGAAGACCGATGCGAGCGGCCGTTATGCGGCGATGTACAAGCCCTATCATCTGATCGGCCTGGAGCTGAACATCTCGATTCTGTCGGCGGCGCTGCGCAAGGAGGCGACCGGGCAGCCGCAAGGTTTCCGGGGCGATGTCGCAGCCATCGCCAAGCGCAATTTGCGCGCGGGCGAGATGCTCGACGGCGAAGGCGGCTACACTGTATGGGGCAAATTGATGCCGGCACAGACAAGCCTTGAGCTCGGCGCGCTACCGATCGGGCTGGCGCATCGCGTCAAGCTGGTGCGCGATGTCGGCCATGGCGCGATGGTGCGCTGGAGCGACATCGAGATCGACGTCGGAAACGAGACGGTGAAGGTACGCAAGCAGATGGAGGCGATGTTCGCACCAAGCCCATCGCGGTGATCGCAGCCTTCGATCCGAGTGACCTTATGTTGCAGGCGTAACATTCGGCGCCGTCGCATGACATGTTTTTGTAGCACCCGGCATGCATCACGCTCTCGCGCGATGTGGCGGCCGGTCGAGCTCTGTTGCTCTTCGGCCCGCCACTCGCGACCGACAAAGGAGACATGCGACGTGCGGAAGTCTATTCACCTGGGATTATTGGCCATCGCTGGCCTTGCATTACTGGCCGCGCCGCTGCGGGCCGAGGACAAGCCGGCGACGGACGCTGCGCGGCCCGTCAAGGTCACGCCGATGCTGACGACGGCGGTCACGTCGAGCGGCCAGCCGATTGTGATGCCGCAGAAGGACGTGCAGATCACGGTGTCGACCTATGACATCGCCCCGGGCGCCAAGCTCCCCGAGCACAAGCATCCATATCCCCGCTATGGCTTCGTCGAAGCCGGCACGTTGCGCGTCACCAATCTCCAGACCGAAAAGACCGAGACCTACACGCAGGGCAGCTTCATCCTCGAGGCGGTCGACCAATGGCACAAGGCGGAGAATGTCGGCGGCGATCCCGTCAAGCTTCTGGTGATCGACGTGATGCCGAAGGGCGCCACCAGCACGATCCTGAAGAGCAATTAAGACGCGTGGTGGTCTGAACCACAAAAGGAAAGCCCCGGCTCAGGATCCGGGGCTTTGGTCTCAGCGCCAAGAGCGAAAATCTTAGTTGGTGTCCTCACCGAGCGCGGCGTTGAGCTTGTCGTAGTTCTTGGTGACGAGGTCGATATTGCCCTTGTTCTCGACCTCAGGCGCCTTGGCCTTCAGCGCCATATCGAGATTGGCGAGCGCCTCTTTCTTGTCCTCGGCCTTCATCTTCTTGTCGGCCTGAACCTGCGCGATCTGCTGCTTGATGACCGCTTCCGAGCCGACATATTTCTTGCTCTGCGGATCGATGCCGCCCATCACCAGGCTGATATTGTCGATCACAGTGTTGTACTCGTCATAACTGGCGAAGCCGTGCTTCTTGGCAACGGCTTCGAGCTGCGCGGTGACCTTGGCGTCCGGCGGCGCATTGTCCGGCAGCTTGTCGGTGATCGCATCCATCTCCTTCTGAGAGGCGAGCACGTCGTCGATCTGCTTCTGGGTCAGCGCGATCTGCTTGAACTGCGGTGGCTGGCCGGCCGGCGGAGCGGCCTGCGCCGGCGCGTTCTGCTTGGCTTGTGCGAGCGCCTGGTCGCTGGACAGCGCGCCAAAGGACATGGCGAGACCGGCAATGCTTAGGGCGGCAAGAGTCGTCCGAACGAACACACGCATGGGAATCTCCTCAAGAGCTGTGGGGAACGCAAACTACAGCGCATCTTTGCGTACGATTTTTGAAATGAACCGGTCCTGAACTCAAAATTCACGGTTTTGACGTTTCGGGCGTAACGCCGTGTCGCCGGGACGAAGCAAGTGGCGAACGTGTCACGCGCGAGGCGAAGGGTGAGGAGCGAATGGCGAATGGGTGATGATCATCCCTGTTCGCCACTCCCCTTCATGGCGAGCACTGACGCCGCAATGCCGCGCCATCGCGAGCGCCGACGGCAGACTAATGATGGTCTGTGCCGTGCACAGCCGGGGCGTAGACAGGCGCTTCTTCCACTTTGACCGGCTGCCGCCATGCACCATCCGGTGAATGATGCTCATCGGGGACGATGCTTGGGTGGTCGGGCTTGGCGCTGGTCAGGGCGGCGTCTTCGGCGCTGGCCTCCCGCTCTCGTCCGGGCTTGTCGGCGTCGCTGCGCGTGGTCTCGAGGACGCGTTCGCCCATATCCTTCGCCGTTTCTTTCGCCATGTCCTTGGCGGCGCCGACCTGCTCCGACGCGAGATCGCGCGCCTGCTCCTTCATCCGGTCGCTGGTCTCACCCATCAGCCGATCTTCGGTTTCGGTTGCCGGCATCAGCGCCCCCATCAGGGCGCCCACGGCCACCCCGAGCCCTGCGAGCAGCAGCGGCTGTTCGCGGCAGAAATCCAGGAACGTGCTGCCTGTCTGCAGCGTCCGCTGCCCGGCCGATCTGGTGGACTCCGAGATTGACGACGCCGTGCGAGAAGCTGCATCGGCCATCGAGCCGGCCGTCTCGCGAACGCCTTGAGCAGCTTGGCTCGCAGACTGCGAGATCGCGCCGGCCGCATCGCGCATGCTATCACCGGCTCGGCTCGCTGCGTCCTTCGCAGTATCGGTAGCGCGGTTCATCGTCGCGCCGAGACCATCCGCGCGACCAGTTCGATCTGCCGAAAACGCCCCGCTGCCAGCATTGCCATCGGCACTCAGGCCACTCGCTCCGCGTGCCCTGCCCTGGTTTGTCCCCGATCTCACGCGAGGCCCGAGCATCAACCAGGCCAGACTGGCCCCGATGATGGCGAGCGGGAGCGGATTGCCGACCACCTGCTCCTTGAGATTGCGGGTGAATTCAGCGGGCGCGCCCTCACTGAGCCGTTCGGAGATCTGATCGACCAGGCGTCCGGGGGTGATTGAGGCCCGGAGTTCGTCCAGGGTTTCGGAAAGTTGGCTCCGGGTTTGTTCGGTCTCTCGTTCAAGCTGCTCGACGTCGCTCATGGCTCTGACTCATTTGTTCGCTGGCTACAGACGCATTGCGTTGGAGCTGGTGGACCGTTCTGCTGGGCTTGAGATTTTCCATCTTCAGCCGGTTCATACCGATCAGAAGCAGGATAAGGCCGACAATCAGCACTACTCCGCCGACGATCAGGGAAGACCAGTAGGTCGGCAAGCCAAGCCGCTCAACAATGGCTGAGACGCCGGCCTGAAGCAGGATGACGAGTGCAGGGATCAGCAAGACGGCGCCAGCGACGATCATTCCGATCCCACGCGCCGCAGTGGCGACGTTCTCGGACATCTCCGCGCGCGCCAGCTGCACTTCCTTCTGCAGGAGCGTGGTGGTCTGCAGGAACAGGTCGCTGACGATTTCCGGAGCCGAGCGCTGATGGGTGGGCATGGCCATGGTTTCCTTCGAGCGTTTCCTCAGGTACGTTCTTCAATGCGAGGGGCCGGCAGAGCTCTTGAGGAATCGGCTGGCGGCAAAGCCTGCGATCATTGCAGCGCCGAACAACGCCAATGGCTCCCGGCGGCCGAAATCGTTGACGCTCGTTACCAAGTCACCGATCTGGCCCTTGCGCAACGCATCAGCGCCCTTCTCCAGCTGAGAGGCCGCCGAATGGACGAAATCGGCGGCTTTGGGCATCTGGTCTTGCAGCTCGTCAGCCGCACTGTGAACCGCCTTGGCCATTTGCTCGGCCTGCCCGGCGCCCGCCTGTTTCTGCTGCTCTGCGATGTCTTCGACTCTGGCTTTGACCTGGTCTTCTGCGTCTGCTGCCGGCATGTCCGGATCCTCTTCTGCTCTTCGCGCAGGGCGTGCTATCTGCAACCTTTCCTGCACAACGCTGTGTTGAGAGGTGTGTCTCGACTGAACCTGATCGCCTCGGCGAGGTTCCTATCGGACCGGAAGACTTAAGGCGTGCGGATGGAGCGCCCGCGCCGCTGCGCTCCGCAAACGCGCCGCGCGATCGACATTGGCGACTAGCAAGACGCCGCCCCGATTTCTCGGAGCGGCGTTTTTGGTTTGCGGTGTGAAGAGGGATGATCTGTCCTTTGCAGGCCTGGCAGCGACCTACTCTCCCAGGGCTTGAGCCATAGTACCATTGGCGCTGAGGAGTTTCGTTGCAACAGTAGCCGGCCCCTTCCCTCCTCGGGAATGCTCGACGTGACCGCTTGACAGCGGCCGGATATTTGCGGCCAAATGCGATGTGACTACTCGGTCACATTGCATTTGGCCGATTTATGGCGTTGAGGCTGGGACAGCTTGCATGACCATTGGCATCGCATGCGCGGGGGCTGATCCGGTCGCTGCCGTCGTGGCCGCCGGGCTCGGCGCGGAGCTCGCCGGGCGTGGCGCGATCGGCGGCTTTGCCGTGCTCGCCATTCTCGACGCAGCCGGCGAACTGCACCACACGAGCGTGCAAAGAGGCGGTGTCTCGGAGCTTGTCATCCCGCCGGCGTGGGGCTCGGCGAACATTGCGGCGCTGATCTCGAGCGGTCCCGACCGGCCCGAGCCGTTGATCCAGTTTCTGCCGGGCAAGTCGGGCCATGGGCTCGTCACCGGGCATCGGTTGCCCAACACAATCGGCGCCGATGGCGTTGCGCTCAACGTCGCTGCGCTGCGCCTGATCGAGACGGGCCGCGCGCCGCAGGATGCCATCGATGACGTGCTACGATCGGCGCCTGAGGCCGATGCCGGCCTGATCGCCGTGAAGAGCAGCGGCACGATCGGCTTTGCCAATTCGGCGCGCGTTGCGCGTCGCCCCGATCTCGGTGCCGCGTATCGGTTCGCGCATGGCCGCGGCTATGCGCTGCTGCACAATTCCATCTATGGCAATGTGGCGAGCTGCGCGCACCTGGCTGCGATCCTCGGCGATCTCGCCTGGGCAAGCCTGACGAACACGCCGGGCGATCACGCCCTGCTACGGTTCGAGCGGCCCGTGCCGCTGCGTGCGTCGGATTGTGACCGCGTGGTCGTCGATGATGAGGACCGCATCGTGGCCATCGAGAGTGCCAATCCGGCACTGTTCGGCGCCACTTGTGCATCGCGCACGGTCGCTGCCGCGCCGACGATGATTGTTCGCAACGGACAGCGCGTCGGCGCTGCGATGAACGACCTCTACGCGCGCATCGCGGATGGATCGGCCCATCCGCTCGAGCGACGCGTCGACCGCACGCTGCTGACGAGGCGACAATGACGTCGCGCCGCGAGCAGACCGAACGTGCGATCCTCAAGGCGCTGGGAGACCAGCTCTGCGAGACCGGGATGGCGGGCGTGGGCATCAACGTGGTCGCGAGGCGCGCCGGTGTCAGCAAGGAGCTGATCTATCGCTATTTCGACGGCCTGCCCGGCCTGATGCTGGCCTGGATGCAGGAGCAGGATTTCTGGACGCGTAAGTCCAATGTGGTGAAAGCAAGCGAAGCCAGCCAGCGCTCACCGTCCGAGTTGATCCTGTCCATGCTGCGCGAGCAGATCGATACGCTCGCCGACAATCCTGCGCTGCGCGAGGTGCGGCGATGGGAGCTGATCGAGCGCAACGAGATCAGCGCCCAGCTCGCCGATCGCCGCGAGGCGGCCGCGCGCAGCTTCATCGACCGGGTCGACGGCCTGACCGATGAGGCGGACGTGCCGGCGATGGTCAGCATTCTACTGGCGGGTGTGCTCTATCTGATGCTGCGCGCCAAGACCGAGGCGTACTTCCTCGGCGTGCCACTGCGCACCGAGGAAGGCCGGGAACGGCTGTGGGAGGCGCTGAAGCATCTGATGCGCGCGCTGCCGGATGATTTGAAGGAGCAATCGCTCAACACGCTGGAAGGTCGGCGGCGGCCAAACCGCATGAAAAAGGATCATGCGCCATGACGCAACCGACCTCGGCTCACTGAAAACAAAAACGGGAGTCTCGCTAATGATGGCATCTCTGAATTCGTCGCTCGGAACAGGCCCCCTCTTCCGCTCGGCGCGCGTCGCTTTGCTCGCGGCTGCTGTTGTGGCAATGAGCTTCGGTCCGGGAAGCGAATGCGCGCAGGCGACCATCGTGAAGGCCGTGATGCAGTCGGGACTACGCGTCACCGATCCGATCCTAAGCACAGCGTTCACGGCCCGCGATCATGGCTACATGATCTATGACACGCTGCTCGGGCTCGACAGGGATTTCCACATCCGTCCGCAGATGGCCGACTGGAAGGTTTCCGGCGACGGCAAGCTCTACACCTTCACGCTGCGGAGCGGATTGAAGTGGCACGATGGCGCGCCGGTGACCGCCGACGACTGCATCGCCTCGATCAAGCGCTGGGCCAGCGTCGACACCACGGGCATGCCGCTGATGCAGATGGTGAAGGAGATCCGCAAGGTCGACGACAACAATTTCGAGATCGAGCTGACGCAGCCGACCAGCCTGCTCCTGTCAGGCCTTGCCAAGCTCAGCTCGCGCCCCGCGTTCATGATGCCGAAGCGCGTCGCCGACACGTCGGCCAGCACCGCGATATCTGACTATGTCGGCTCCGGCCCGTTCAGATTCGTGGTCTCGGAATTTCAGCCGGGCCTGCGCGCGGTCTACGAGAAGAACATCGACTATGTGCCGCGATCAGAGCCCGCGAGCTGGACTGCGGGCGGCAAGGTCGTCAATGTCGATCGCGTCGAATGGGTGACGATGCCGGATCAGTCGATCGCGGTCAGCGCGCTGCAGAATGGCGAGATCGATTTCCTCCAGCAGGTGCCGTTCGACCTCTTGCCGGTGCTCGAGAGCAATTCCGACGTCACGGTCAAGGTGCTCGACGAGCTCGGCGCCTGGACCTATTTCCGCATGAATCATCTCTACCCGCCGTTCGACAACCGGCTGGTGCGGCAAGCGGCGATTGCCGCGGTCGGCCAGGAGGACGTGCTGAAGGCGCTGGTCGGCAATCCCAAATATTATCAGACCTGCGCGGCCGTGATGGGCTGCGGCAATCCGAACGGCGATTCCTATGGCGCGGAGTGGGTGATTCCCTCCGACATCGAGCGGGCGAAGGCGCTGCTCAAGGAGGCGAAGTATGACGGCACGCCTGTGGTGGTGCTGCAGCCGACGGACATCGCAATGCTGTGGGCCAGCCGCTGATCATCGGTGACGCGCTGCGCAAAGCCGGCTTCAACGTGCAGATGAAGACCATGGATTGGCAGAGCGTGGTGATCCAGCAGGGCAACCAGAAGCCCCCCGGCGAAGGCGGCTGGAATCTGTTCGCGACTTACTCGATCCTCGCCACCTCAGGCGATCCGTTCGGCAACACGACATTGTCGGCCGCGGGCCGCAAGTCGTGGGCCGGCTGGCCCGACGTGCCGGAGATCGAGAAGCTTCGTCTCGACTTCGCCGCGGCGACAATGCCGGAAGCGCAGAAGACGATCGCTGTGAAGATCCAGAAGCTCGCGATCGACGAGGGCGTGGTGGGGCCGCTCGGCCAATTCCGGATTCCATCGGCTTATTCGGCCAAGCTCAGCGACGTGCTGGAGTCGCCGGTGACGGTGTTCTGGAATCTAGGGAAGGCGGGCGAGTAGGCTGCCGAATCATGATACGTTGAGACGGATCGGATCATGATCTGATCCCTTGATCGAGCATGATCTTCGCGCAAACGCCTGGCCGCGAGACAG
>NZ_CP120697.1:0-1585000 GCF_045571465.1 Bradyrhizobium sp. STM 3557 | reverse complement strand
TCTCATACCTTCTCTTGATAACCGGAAATCCAAGACCTCACGGCCTCAGATCCTCTCGGTCTCCCAATCAAACCCCATGACCAAAGGTCTTGGAGTTCCGGCTATCGAAGGTGGGTTTCCCCATTCGGAAATCCGCGGATCAAAGCTTCTTCGCAGCTCCCCACGGCTTATCGCAGCGTAGCACGTCCTTCATCGCCTCTCAGCGCCAAGGCATCCACCGAACACCCTTAAGGCACTTGATTGCTCTCATCATCAATGTCCACACACTCGGCAGAATGTATGCCGTGCACCACGCCCGAAGACGCGGACATCACGGCCGGACACTGATTAGAAAGACCAGCTTGCTTCGTAAGATCGAACCGATGGCGACGCGGTCAAGCCTCGCCAACAGAGTCATTTACAACAGGACAGCCCGCTTCACAGCGTTCAGTCCCGCGCCGAAATGACCCGGAGATAGTGAAGGATCCGCGCAAATTCCGACCGCCGCCGATTGCTCGGTGACGCTCCATTGCGCGATCCAACTCGGATCGATCTCCTCTTCACGATGTCGAATAACCCGCATCCCACGTCGATTGCGACATGGATGCGAAGTGATGTTTCGCGGACGACGATTCGAGCAACCTCGGTGATCAAACCATCTGGTGGAGCCAGACGGGATCGAACCGACGACCTCATGCTTGCAAAGCACGCGCTCTCCCAGCTGAGCTATGGCCCCGTAACCAGAAGACGAATGCATAACGCCCGTCTTCGCCAAGTGGCTTCGCCGGGCACGCTTCGCTCATTTCAGAGCACGGCGTGCCACGCGAAGCCGAAGGCGAAGCGTGGTGGGCCTGGGAAGACTTGAACTTCCGACCTCACGCTTATCAAGCGCGCGCTCTAACCAACTGAGCTACAAGCCCCAAACGCTCATCTCTTCGAGAGACGCCAGGGCCCGCGCACGCTCAGCCCGGCTCGACGCCGATGCATCGCACAGCGCCAAGCCCCAGGCAGCGTGTTCGTCCGCGAAGAAAGAGAAACGAAGACGGCGAAATCCCGCCTATGGAGCTCATCAAAGATCTGGCGATCCGATGGCCCCTGAATGTTTCTAAAACAGCTCGATAGAAGCAGATGGTCAAAGACCAAAGCTTGCTGAAGAGCCATCCTTAGAAAGGAGGTGATCCAGCCGCAGGTTCCCCTACGGCTACCTTGTTACGACTTCACCCCAGTCGCTGACCCTACCGTGGCCGGCTGCCCCCTTTCGGTTAGCGCACCGTCTTCAGGTAAAGCCAACTCCCATGGTGTGACGGGCGGTGTGTACAAGGCCCGGGAACGTATTCACCGTGGCGTGCTGATCCACGATTACTAGCGATTCCAACTTCATGGGCTCGAGTTGCAGAGCCCAATCCGAACTGAGACGGCTTTTTGAGATTTGCTAGGACTTGCGTCTTCGCTTCCCATTGTCACCGCCATTGTAGCACGTGTGTAGCCCAGCCCGTAAGGGCCATGAGGACTTGACGTCATCCCCACCTTCCTCGCGGCTTATCACCGGCAGTCTCCTTAGAGTGCTCAACTCAATGGTAGCAACTAAGGACGGGGGTTGCGCTCGTTGCGGGACTTAACCCAACATCTCACGACACGAGCTGACGACAGCCATGCAGCACCTGTGCTCCAGGCTCCGAAGAGAAGGTCACGTCTCTGCGACCGGTCCTGGACATGTCAAGGGCTGGTAAGGTTCTGCGCGTTGCGTCGAATTAAACCACATGCTCCACCGCTTGTGCGGGCCCCCGTCAATTCCTTTGAGTTTTAATCTTGCGACCGTACTCCCCAGGCGGAATGCTTAAAGCGTTAGCTGCGCCACTGGTGAGTAAACCCACCAACGGCTGGCATTCATCGTTTACGGCGTGGACTACCAGGGTATCTAATCCTGTTTGCTCCCCACGCTTTCGTGCCTCAGCGTCAGTATCGGGCCAGTGAGCCGCCTTCGCCACTGGTGTTCTTGCGAATATCTACGAATTTCACCTCTACACTCGCAGTTCCACTCACCTCTCCCGAACTCAAGATCTTCAGTATCAAAGGCAGTTCTGGAGTTGAGCTCCAGGATTTCACCCCTGACTTAAAGACCCGCCTACGCACCCTTTACGCCCAGTGATTCCGAGCAACGCTAGCCCCCTTCGTATTACCGCGGCTGCTGGCACGAAGTTAGCCGGGGCTTATTCTTGCGGTACCGTCATTATCTTCCCGCACAAAAGAGCTTTACAACCCTAGGGCCTTCATCACTCACGCGGCATGGCTGGATCAGGCTTGCGCCCATTGTCCAATATTCCCCACTGCTGCCTCCCGTAGGAGTTTGGGCCGTGTCTCAGTCCCAATGTGGCTGATCATCCTCTCAGACCAGCTACTGATCGTCGCCTTGGTGAGCCATTACCTCACCAACTAGCTAATCAGACGCGGGCCGATCTTTCGGCGATAAATCTTTCCCCCGAAGGGCTTATCCGGTATTAGCCCAAGTTTCCCTGGGTTGTTCCGAACCAAAAGGTACGTTCCCACGCGTTACTCACCCGTCTGCCGCTGACGTATTGCTACGCCCGCTCGACTTGCATGTGTTAAGCCTGCCGCCAGCGTTCGCTCTGAGCCAGGATCAAACTCTCAAGTTGAACTTGAAGCTTGAACCGGCTGATCACAACGTTTGACGAGGTCCCACCAACAGATCGCCTACGCTTCACAGCGCAAGCAACCATGGTGTTACCTTTGAAACGTGTAACCGCCGAAGTCTTCTCGTCCGATCCCAAACATCAAGCCGAAGCCCAACGCCCGAGACCCGCAAGGACTCCGCCGTCCACGTTTCTCTTTCTTCATCTTCACTTGTCAAACAGCCTGGGACCGAAATCCCACTCCCACATAATATGGGAGCCTTGCCCAATCCCACCCGACGACAATGTGCAACCGGGTTTTACCGGTTGTGCACCACTCATCATAAGGTGAGGAGCAACACCGGCGCGAATGCTTGCCTCGGTCAGTTCCGAAGCAGCGCCGCGCTCAGTGGTGGTGCTTATATGGCCCTCCGATCCGGGTGTCAACGGTCAATGTCAACAAATCGTCGCATCGAATCATTTTTCTGCGGCGCGCTGGGATCGCTGCTCTGCACCGTAGTTTTTTGGAGACGACGTGCCGCACTTGAGCCACAATCCTGCGACGATTTGTTAATAGGTAGGTATTGTGAATCGCCGGCCACCAGCGGGGACCACCGGTTATTCATTTCCTAGTGGAGACGGCGATCCCATCGCCCGATCCTGCGGATCAAGACCACTATCGAGAGCTCCTGATCAAGCGTCATGGTTCGATTCCGGCCGATTCAAATCGGCCTTCGGTTCCGAACCGCCTGCGGCACGCCATCATCCTGAACCTTTTTTGGATAGAATGGTGCGCTCGGATCGACGGATGCTTGATCTTAAGGATTCGGTATCGGCGCTGAATTTGGGGGACGCGGGTTGAACCATCGGACGTCACGCGGGGCTTATGGGCGCGAGATCGGGATGATCGATCTCGGGCACGAGCCGCCGCTATCGGTCGATGGCTCCGAGGCCGCGGTGATCGACCGTCGCCGCGTCTCCGTACAATGGTTCAGCGGCACCATTCTCACCGGCCTGTGCGGCGCAGCCCTGATCGGCGGCGCCGTCTTCGCATCTCTCGACGGTGAGATGACCTTTGCGCGCATGCCCGAGCGCGTCGAAAGCGCGCTGCGCGGCGCCTTCGGTGCCAATGATCACGTCGCCACCTTGCGCAAGAGCGATCGTCTGCCGCCGCCGAACGAGGCCACCGCCGCGCGTAACCTGGTCCGGATCTCGACCGTGACCCGGGTCGGCGCCCGCGACGTGGTCCGGGTACGTCCGTTCGTGCGCATCTCCGGCAACCTGTCGATGACAACAAGCGACTTGTCGGCGAAGATTCCGCCATTCAACGCGCAGCGCCTGCTCGCCGACAGCGGCCCGGCGGCGCCCGGCACGGCAGAGGATCCGAACAATCCCGAGGCCGTCGAGCCGGATGCCGAGGTGTCCTTCGTCACCAAGGACCTTGCCGCCGTGCTGCCCAAGGCGAAGATCGCCGCCTCCGTCGGGCTGGACGAGATCGTGATGCGCGTCCGCGACGCCGCCAACTGGCGCGGCAGCGGCACCGGCGTGCGCTATGCGGCGCTGGCCAATGCAGCGGCCGACGCCAGCGGCGCCGGCGCCCAGTCCAGCGATCTGAAGCTCGCCTATGCCAGCGAAGGCAGCACGCCTGCCGACCCCTATGCCGGTTTCGAGACACGCGTGGTTCCCGAGAACGTCACGCTGCTGCCGAAGACCAAGGAGCAGATCACCGGCGGCAATCCGGTCGCCGAGCGCGTTCATCTGGTCAAGAAGGGTGACAGCGTCGCGTCCGTGCTGCGCGACCAGGGCGCCACCCCCGACGAGGCCAAGGCGATCGCAGCCCAGCTCGGGCCTCGCGGCCGGGACGGCGGCCTGAAGGAAGGCGAGAAGCTTCGCATCCTGATGGCACCGGCGAGTTCGACGCCGGGTGCCCGGCTGCAGCCGTTCCGCGTCATCGTCGCCAACGACACCACGGTGGAAGCGGTCGCCGCACTCTCCGATCTCGGCAAATATGTTGCCGTCGACGTGCAGAGCATGAACACCGCCACCGAGACCGCCGACAACGGCAAAGACGACGAGGAGGACGACGGCAGCGGCGTAAGGCTCTACCAGAGCATCTACGAGACCGCGCTGCGCAACAAAGTGCCGACGCCGGTCATCGACGACATGATCCGGATCTACTCCTACGACGTCGACTTCCAGCGCAAGGTGCAGCCCGGTGACTCCTTCGACGTCTTCTATGCCGGCGACGACGACGACAAGCCCGGCAACAACGACAAGGCCGAGGTGCTGTTCGCCTCGCTCACGCTGGGTGGTGAGACCAAGAAATACTACAAGTTCGTGACCCCCGATGACGGCGTGGTCGACTACTACGACGAGAGCGGCAAGAGCGCGAAGAAGTTCCTGGTGCGCAAGCCCGTCAACAACGCGATCATGCGCTCCGGCTTCGGCGGCCGCCGCCATCCGATCCTTGGCTATGTCAAGATGCACACCGGCGTCGATTGGGCCACTGCCTACGGGACCCCGATCTTCGCCTCCGGCAACGGCGTGATCGAGAAAGCCGGCCTCGAGGGCGGCTATGGCAAATACATCCGCATCCAGCACAACAACGGCTACGAGACCGCCTACGGTCACATGTCGGCGTTCGCCAAGGGCATCGAAGCCGGCAAGCGTGTGCGGCAGGGCCAGGTGATCGGCTTTGTCGGCTCGACCGGCCAGTCGACCGGCCCGCACGTGCATTATGAGATCCTGGTCAACGGCCGGTTCGTCGATCCGCTGCGCGTGAAACTGCCGCGCGGCCGCTCGCTGGAAGGGCCGATGATGGCGAACTTCGAGAAGGAGCGCGACCGGATCGACACCATGATGACCGGCCGCAACGGCGCCGGCGCCCGCCTCTCCGATGCCGGCCCGCTGCAGATGCAGTCGACCAGCCGGTGAGCCGGCAAAGCCCTTGCTCTGGACCACTATCCAGACCGCAGCAGCCGCACCGGCACCTCTGCGATCCGCGCGCGCCTCATGGCCCGAGCTTCGCCGGAAGCACAAGCAGCGGCACAAGTGCGCTTCAAGGCAGGCTCATCAGCCGACCACGAACAGAGCGCCATCTGGGAAGCGGATTCGCCGTGCTAAATTGATTGATCCGCAGAGGAGTATCTTTCGCTCCTGGTGAAGCCGCTCGTAGCCACGGCCAACGATCGCCCGGCGTCAACCGCGAAGCCCGAGAGCGGCGCCATAGATGCCGCGGCCCCCTTGCTTGCCAGCCGGCGTACGCACCCACGGTTTTCAATCAAGATTTCATCGCGAGGCCGAGGAACCGGCGCGGCAATGGTCCGGTTGATTATTCAGAGGACCTTCGACAGAGGGAGCGTGCCATGGAAAATTGGAGCAATGCAAAATGGTGCGACGTCGCCAATTTGGTGCTCGGCGCATTCCTGTTCTTCACGCCTTGGATGTTTGGTTTCGACGCAGGAAAGGTCTCCCAGAACGCCCATATCTCCGGGCTTGTCATTGCGGTGCTTGCAATCGCAGCCCTCGCTGCATTTGCCGTCTGGGAGGAGTGGCTGAATCTGATCGTCGGATTATGGGTGCTTGTCTCACCCTGGGTACTTGGGTTCCAGGGGACCACCAATGCCTTGACGATCCACGTCGTGGTCGGCATCGCCGTCGCCGTGCTTGCCGTGATCGAACTGTGGATGATGCAGCAGCTCCCGTGGAGGCTCACCACGCACCGCTGAGGTTGGTTACCCGGCTACCCTGCCCGCCATCTTTGGTGGTGGGGCGACAGAAGTCTGTGAGGGATGAGAGTCATGAGACACGTCACGCGAGACGACGTTATCAAGGCGGTCGGCCCCGTCGACGATGTGACGATCGCCCAGATCATCGGAACCGGAGCAACGATAGACGAGCTGGCCGAGGCGCAGGCATGGCTCGCCAATGACGAGCCATTCATGAACACGGGCAAGCCCTTGGCGACCGGACGCGTGCGCGGACTGGTCGAGATACTTTCCGAGCTTGAAACGAGCGAGGACCCCGACGACGGGCAAAGCGGCCCGGCAGTCAGCTGATTTGCCTAAAGCGCGATGCGATTGGGAGGAATCGACATCGCGCTTTAGGTTGTTGTTTGAGCATGATCTTTGCGGAAAACCGCTTCACACTTTTCCGGATCATGCTCCGGCGCGACGACAATTCATTCGAAATCATCGTGCTCTGACGAAAATGCCCCAATCCTCAAGATCGGATTGGGGCATTCGCTTGGTTCAGCTCGGCTTATGCGTCTCAGTTCAGCTTGCGCTTCGGTATCGGCGCTTCGAACTGCGCGATCTCCGCGGTGCGGTGCGCCTTGCCGTTGAAGGTGAGCACATTGCCTTCCGATGAGATCGCGACGGTGTCGCCGTCCCGCACCTCGCCAGCGAGGATCATCTCCGCCAGCGGATCCTGCACATTGCGCTGGATCACCCGCTTGAGCGGCCGCGCGCCATAGGCCGGATCCCAACCCTTGTCCGCGAGCCAGTCGCGCGCCGCCGCATCCAAGGTCAGGGTGATCTTGCGGTCCTCCAGGAGCTTTTGCAGACGGCCGAACTGGATCTCGACGATCCGGCCCATCTCGCTCTTCTGCAGCCGATGGAACAAGATGATCTCATCCACCCGGTTCAGGAACTCGGGCCGGAAATGCGAACGCACGGTGCCCATGACCAGTTCGCGCACCGCCGAGGTATCCTCGCCCTCCGGCTGACTGACCAGGAACTCGGAGCCGAGATTGCTGGTCATGATGATCAGCGTGTTGCGGAAGTCGACGGTGCGGCCCTGGCCATCGGTCAGGCGGCCGTCGTCCAGCACCTGCAGCAGCACGTTGAAGACATCAGGATGCGCCTTCTCGATCTCGTCGAACAGCACGACCTGATAGGGACGCCGCCGCACCGCTTCGGTGAGCGCGCCGCCCTCATCATAGCCGACATAGCCGGGAGGGGCGCCGATCAGCCGCGACACCGAGTGCTTCTCCATGTATTCGGACATGTCGAGGCGGACCATCGCGGTCTCGTCGTTGAACAGGAATTCGGCGAGCGCCTTGGTCAGCTCGGTCTTGCCGACGCCGGTCGGGCCTAAGAACATGAACGAGCCCATCGGCCGGTTCGGGTCCTGCAGCCCGGCGCGCGAACGCCGCACCGCGGTCGCGACCGCATGCACCGCCTCGGCCTGGCCGACGACGCGCTTGCTGAGGCCCTCTTCCATCTTCAGCAGCTTGTCCTTCTCGCCCTCCAGCATCTTGTCGACGGGCACGCCGGTCCAGCGCGAGACCACCTGCGCGATGTGGTTGGCGGTGACCGCCTCCTCCATCATCTCGCCGGCATTCTCCTTGGCCTCGATTTCGGCCAGCCGCTTCTCCAGCTCGGGGATCCGGCCATAGGCCAGCTCGCCCGCCTTCTGGTACTCGCCGCGGCGCTGCGCATTGGCAAGCTCGATGCGCAAGGCGTCCAGCTCGCTCTTGAGCTTCTGCGCGTTCGACAGCTTGTCCTTCTCGGCGCTCCACTTCGCGGTCAGCGCTGCCGACTTCTCCTGCAGCTCGGCAAGATCCTTCTCGAGCGTCTGCAGCCGGCTCTTGGAGCCGGGATCACTCTCTTTCTTCAAGGCTTCCTGCTCGATCTTGAGCCGGATGATCTCGCGATCCAGCGAGTCCAGCTCCTCCGGCTTGGAATCGACCTGCATCTTCAGCCGCGCCGCCGCCTCGTCCATCAGGTCGATGGCCTTGTCGGGCAGAAAGCGGTCGGTGATGTAGCGGTTCGACAGCGTCGCCGACGCCACCAGCGCGGAATCGGTGATGCGCACGCCGTGATGCTGCTCGTACTTGTCCTTCAGGCCGCGCAGGATCGAGATGGTGTCCTCGACCGACGGCTCGTTGACGAAGATCGGCTGGAAGCGCCGCGCCAGCGCGGCATCCTTCTCGACGTGCTTCTGGTACTCGTCCAGCGTGGTGGCGCCGATGCAATGCAGCTCGCCGCGCGCCAACGCCGGCTTCAAGAGGTTGGACGCGTCCATCGCGCCGTCGGCCTTGCCCGCGCCGATCAGCGTGTGCATCTCGTCGATGAAGAGGATGTAGGTGCCCTCGCCCGCGGTCACCTCCTGCAGCACCGCCTTCAGCCGCTCCTCGAACTCGCCACGATATTTCGCACCCGCGATCAGCGCGCCGAGGTCGAGCGACAGCAGCCGCTTGTCGTGCAGGCTGTCCGGAACGTCGCCATTGACGATGCGCAGCGCGAGGCCCTCGACGATGGCGGTCTTGCCGACGCCGGGTTCGCCGATCAGCACGGGATTGTTCTTGGTCCGGCGCGACAGGACCTGAATCGTGCGGCGGATCTCCTCGTCGCGGCCGATCACCGGGTCGAGCTTGCCGTCACGCGCCGCCTGGGTCAGGTCGCGGGCATATTTCTTCAGCGCATCATAAGCGTTCTCGGCCGTCGCGGAATCGGCGGTGCGGCCCTTGCGCAAGGTCTCGATCGCCGCATTGAGATTCTGCGCGGTGACGCCGCCCTTGTTCAGGATGCCGCCGGCTTCGCTGTTCTTGTCCAGCGCCAGTCCCAGCAGCAATCGTTCGACGGTGACGAAACTGTCGCCAGCCTTCTCGGCCGCCTTCTCCGCCGCATCGAAGGCACGCGCGAGTTCCGGCGACAAATAGATCTGCCCGGCGCCGCTGCCCGACACCTTCGGCAGCTTGCCAAGTGCATCCTCGGTCGCCTTCAGGATGGCGCGCGAATTGCCGCCGGCCCGGTCGATCAGACCTCCGGCCAAGCCCTCACTGTCGTCGAGCAGCACCTTGAGAAGGTGCAGCGGCGAGAACTGCTGGTGTCCATCGCGCACGGCCAGCGACTGCGCCGATTGAATGAAGCCCCGCGCGCGCTCGGTGTATTTTTCGATATTCATAACTCAAATCCCTCAGCCTGCCGCTCGAGCCCCGAAGGCACTGTCCGCGACATCTTCATTGGGTTCCGCAGGCGCGCATTGACGTCCGTCAACGCGCGGCCAAGCGGTCGCTTCGCCGGCATCTCGTCGCCGGCTTGAGGCAGATGTGGGAAGCACACGCGGAAATCGGAAGAGGTACCCTCACAATTTCGTGTTCCCGGACGCGGCGGAATCTCTTAACTAAGGCCGATGACCCAGAGCCCCATCGCCACCATCGCCGGCCTTTACCGCTACCCGGTCAAAGGCCTCACGCCCGAATCGCTGCAAACCGTGCCGCTGCGGGTCGGCCAGACCCTGCCCGCCGATCGGCGCTACGCCATCGAGAACGGCCCGAGCGGGTTCGACCCGGAAGCTCCTAGCTGGAAGATCAAGACCGTCTACCTGATGCTGATGCGCAATGAGCGCCTGGCCGGCTTCAACTGCCGGTTCGACGATGCGACCCATGTGCTGACCATTCGACGGGATGGCATGGTGGTCGCGCAGGGCGACCTGGAGAGCGCGTCAGGACGCGCGACGCTGGAAGCCTTGTTCGCCACCAACTTCGCAGACGAGCTGCGCGGCCCGCCGAAGATCCTGTCGGCCAGCGGCCACAGCTTCTCCGATCTCGCCCGCAAGGTGGTCTCTATCATCAATCTCGCAAGCCTCGCCGAGATCGAAACGATGGTCGGCGCAACCGTCCACCCCTTGCGCTTCCGCGCCAACGTCTACGTGACCGGCTGGCCGGCCTGGCACGAAGCCGGTCTAGTCGGCGAGACGCTCCGCATCGGCGCGGCGCGACTGAAAGTTGTGAAGACCATCACCCGCTACGCGGCCGTCAACGTCGACCCCGACACCGCGGCGCGCGACCTCGAGATTCCGCCTGCACTGATGCGCCACCGCGGCAACAATGAATGCGGCATCTATGCCGAGGTGATCGAGGACGGCGACATCGCCATCGGCGATCAGCTCGCGGTGGAGCAGCCGAGCTTGGTGTGATGCTCTCGCACCGTCATTGCGAGCGAAGCGAAGCAATCCAGAAGTGGGCAAAGACTCTGGATTGCTTCGTCGCTTCGCTCCTCGCAATGACGAGTCACTAATCAGTTCGGCATCACATAGGCATAGATCCGCCCGCGCGAGATCGGCAGTTCGCGGACACGATGGCCGCTGTTGCCGGAGATCACGATCGGATTGCCTCTGGCGTCGATACCGGAGACGACGCCGACATGACCGCCGCCGCGCCGGCCCATCACGGCGATCGCGCCCACCTGCGGGCCGGAGACGCGCTGGCCGTAGCTCGCAAACGAGCGGGCGAGATCGGAACCGGTGCCGCGATGGCCGGTATGCTCCAGCACCATGTTCATGAAGCGCGCACACCACAGGCTGCGGCGGCTGGTCGGATTGCCGCCGATGTAGCGCCGCGCCTCGGCGACCACGCTCGAAGCGCCAAAGCCGCCCGACATCCCCATGCCTTCGGTCGCGGTGCCCGGCATCATCAGGCTTGCCTGTGTGTCAGCGAAACCACCCGCACGCAATTGCGCGACACCGCGCTCCCAGCGCGATGCACGGGCGTAGGACCTGACATGACGGACATGGCGCCGAGCGAAATGACTGTGATGACCTGAATGGGCGTGATGCCCCGCGCCGTGATGATGCGAACGGGCCGAAGCCGGCGTCGCAGAAGCGGCAAAAGCCGCCGAACAGATGGCGAGCGCGGCAAGCTGCAGCGACCGGCGAAACGTAGACACAACCATACTCAATCCTTCTTGTTCTTGCCCCTGTACGCAGACCTGGACACCCCCTGGTTCTCTGCCGGCTCTCCAACTGCCGACAGCGGGCCGGTCGTAAAGTGGCGCGATGTGACGAAAACAAGGCGGAGGGCGGCCGATCGGCGCAACGCACAGGTCGGCTTGCGATGACTGCATGACTAGAGCTGCATGAGCGGTGCCGCATTGCCGCCGGAAGAGTTAATTGCGATGCTCGCGCGCAGCCAAAAGTCCGGCTGCGCGGCCAACGCGTGGCCTCACGGAAGGAGCCCGATCATGCCTCACGCAGCGGCCAAGGACGGTGTTCGCCTGTATTTCGAGGAGGCGGGCCGGGGCACGCCGATTCTCTTCCTGCACGAGTTCGCAGCCGACCACAGCAATTGGGAGCCGCAGATTCGCTATTTCTGCCGCGGCCATCGCTGCATCGCCTATGCCGCACGCGGCTACACGCCGTCAGACGTCCCGCCTTCGGCCGAGTCCTACACCTATGAGCATTTCTACACCGATGCGCTCGCGGTGCTCGATCACCTCGAAATCGAGGCGGCGCATTTCGTCGGTCTCTCGATGGGCTCCTACTCATCGCTGCAGGTCGCGCTGCATGCCCCTCACCGCCTGAGCTCGATGACGCTGGCCGGCGTCGGCTCGGGCTCGGCCATCGAGAACCTCGATGCCTTCCGCGCGCAGTGCCGCGCCACTGCCGAGCAGTTCGAGACGTTGGGATCGGCCGAGGTCGCCAAGGTCACGCGCGAGGCGCCGGGACGGATTCCATTCCTGGTCAAGGACCCGCGGGGACACGCGGAATTCTATGCCGCGCTGGCGCGGCATGATGCGACAGGCTCGGCCAATACCATGCGCGGCTTTCAGGGCGGCCGCCCGTCGATCTACACGATGACGGACGCCATCCGCAAAGTGGCGACGCCGGCGCTGATCATCTGCGGCGACGAGGACGACGCCTGCATCGCGCCGAGCCTGTTCCTGAAGCAGCATTTGCCGGCCTCGGGCCTGACCTTCTTCCCGAAATCGGGCCACGTGCTGAATCTGGAGGAGCCGTCTTTGTTCAACGCCGCGGTGGAGCGCTTCATCGCGCTCGCCGAGGCGGGCCGCTGGGGCGCGCGCGATCCGCGGTCCGTGGTCTCTTGAACCAAATCGACGCGATCAGCGATTTGCGCGCTTGCGTCAGGAGAAGGTCCTGCTGTCGAACAAGAAAGGCCACCTCGCGGCGCCCGCAGCTCATGTAATAATCGAACCTGCTGATCCACTTCTGCTGCGAGGCACCCGAGACAACACTCGGCGCAGTATGCTTTTCTGCACGGTATGCTTTTCTGCACTCCAGGCTAGGGCACGTCATCACACGACAAGGAGACGTCAGATGGAGGTCGCCGGCCTTGTTCTTCCCGTATTCGCGATCATCGTCACGGGTTGGCTTGCCGGATGGCTCGGCTACCTCTCCCGTTCGCTTGCCGATGGGCTGGTGCAATTCGCTTATAACGTTGCGATGCCGGCGCTGCTGTTCGTCACCATCGCGCAAGAGCCGGCGCGCAACCTGCTGGAGTGGCGTTTCCTGCTCGCATTCGGAGGCGGCTCTCTGCTCTGCTTCGCGCTCGTATTCCTGCCGGCTCGCGCGGGCGAGGCGCATGATCTGGCGAGCAGTACGATGCGGGGAATGACGGCGGCGATGACCAATACCGGCTTAGTCGCGCTGCCGATCCTGCACGCCATCTATGGCCAGCCTGCCGTCTTGCCCGCAGCGGTCGCGACCGTGTTCGTGGCGGCCGTGATGTTCCCGGCGACGGTGATCCTGCTGGAGAGCGACAAGAGCGGCACGCTCGGATCGAAAGCGCACCCGATGACCTTGGCGAAACAGATCGTGCTCAATCCGATGGTGCTATCGACCCTGCTCGGTCTCGCCTGGGCGATCGCAGGCTTGCCGATCCCGGCTCCGGTGGCGGCCTATCTCAACATCATCGCAGCCGCGCTCACGCCCTGCGCGCTGTTTGCCATCGGGCTTGGCTTGTCGGTCGAAGGACTGCGCGCGAACCTTGCTGCGTCGCTCGTGCTGGCGGCCGTGAAGCTCATGATCATGCCGGCGATCGTCTATGGCATCGCGGTGGCTTCCGGCCTCAACCCGCTCTACACGGTCGCGGCCGTGATCTGCGCGGCCGTGCCGACCGCGAAGACGGTGTACGTCCTGGCACATGCCTACAAGGTCGAGGAGCCGCTGGTCGCCGGTACCGTTTCGATCACGACGATGTTGTCCGTCGCAACGTTGCTTGGCTGGCTATACCTGCTTTCCGAGCTGCCCACAGGCACGAGGTGACATTGCGGCCATTGCGGCGGAGGCGCAGCAAGGTGGGGAAGTCTTCCTGCCTTTTTGCGACGAAAGATGTGGAGTAATTTTCCGCTGCGAGCTGCCGTCCCGCGCGTGCCGTACGCTCGCACATGACGGACAGCGATAGCGTCGTCGCCGGGCAGCATCCCGCAACTTTTCAAAGAATTTTTTCCGACGCAATTCGCGGCGCACGCCCACATGCCCAGCGCAGTGCCCCGTGCTGCGATCGAACGGAAAGGCTTGAGGAGACGGCCGAAGCGTCGCGCGCGGTTCGAACAGGCTTGCGCGTGATCAGGCGAAGGGGAGACTTACGATGAGCATTCAGTCTGCGCGGATGGCATTTGCGACCGGGCTGATCACTGCCGCATTGGCAAGTGGCGCAATCGGCCAGCAGGACCAACAGCTCGGCAAGGTGACCTTCCCCACCTCCTGTAGTCCCGCCGTGCAGGATGAGTTCGACCGCGGCGTCGCCATGCTTCATTCGTACTGGTTCCTGATCGCCCGGCGCAAGTTCGAAGCGATCCTGCAGCAGGATCCGAACTGCGCCATGGCCTATTGGGGCGTGGCCATGGACCTGCTCGGCAACACGCTGGCAACCACGCCGACGCGCGCCGAGGCGCAGGCGGCCTGGGACGCGTTAGAGAAGGCCCGGGCTGCGGGACCAAAGACACCGCGGGAGCGCGATTGGATCGAGGCACTGAGCGCCTATTTCCGTGACTACGAGAACGTCCCGGTGAATGCTCGCCTCGCCGCCTACAACGCCGCGATGGAGCGGATGGCGCAAGCCTATCCAGATGACTACGAGGTCCAGGTCTACTACGCGCTGACGCTGCAGGCGTCCGCGCCGAAGAGCGACCTCACCTATGCCAACCAGCTCAAATCTGCATCGATGCTCGAGAAGCTGTACGATCAGAACCCGCAGCACCCTGGCGTGACGCACTACCTCATTCATGCCTACGACTTCGCACCGCTTGCCGAAAAGGGCGTCGCATCGGCGCGCCGCTATGCCGGGATTGCGCCGGCCGTGCCGCATGCCCGGCACATGCCCTCGCACATCTATTCCATGGTCGGGCTGTGGGAGGACTCCATCGCCTCGAACGCCTCGGCGCTCGAGATTCAGCCGGACTACCATCATGCAGCGGATTTCACGGTTTATGCGCATCTGCAGCTTGCTCAGGATGCCAAAGCCGATGCGATGATCAAGAAGTCACTTGCGACCGCCGATCGCGGCGACCGGCCGATCAACTTCGTCAATTTCACCGCCAAGGCCGCCATGCCTGCGCGCTATGTGCTGGAACGGGCAGACTGGGCCGGTGCGGCAGCGCTTCCGATGACCTCCACCAAATATCCCATGGCGGACTCCCTGGTCCGCTTCACCCGTGGCCTCGGCATGGCGCGCACCGGCGACCTTGCCGGGGCAAGGGAGGAGATCGAGGCCATGAAGGCGCTGCGCGCGACCCTGCAGAGTGCCGATCAATCCTACTGGGCGGACCGCACCGAGGAGCAGATGCTGGCGATTTCGGCCTGGGTGGCGCTGAAAGAAGGTGATCGCGACCGGGCGCTGAAGATGATGCGGGCGGCCGCCGACAGCGAGGATGGCAGCCTCAAACATGTTGCGATGGAGAACCGTCTGTTTCCGTTCCGGGAGCAGCTCGGGGAGCTGCTTCTCGCAACCGACCAACCCGCGATAGCCCTGAACGAGTTTGAAACCGCGCTCAAGCAGACACCCAACCGCCTGCGTGCATGGTTGGGTGCCGCCCGCGCGGCGGACGCCGCCGGCGACGGCCGGAAGGCAACCCAATACTTCGGCAGTCTCCTGGAGCTCACCAAGAATGCCGATACGGAGCGGGCGGAAATCCGCGAGGCAAGGGCCTATTTGGGCCAGGGCGACACGGTGGGTGAATCACGCAGATGACATCCGGCCAGCCCACAAGAACCAGGCGGCCAGCAATGGCGGGACGACGGCGGTGACCCGCGCGATCATGATGACTGCGGTGCTGGGATTGCTGGTCGCCGGAGCCGCAATCTCAAGTGGCGGCCTGGCGGAGTGGTGGACCGCACCGTCGGGCGGCGGGCGCGGAGGTCGCGCGGAGACCGCGATCGCGCCGGAGGCTTGGCCGATCTGCACCACCATGACCTCGGTGGTGCCGGACGCTGATTGGGCGCAGCTGGATCCCGAATTCAAGGCCGGCAAACGAGCGCTTGCCGCAGAGGATTGGAACGGCGCTATCGCGGCGTTTGAACGCGCAGCCTTGCGCGATCCGGAGAACGCCGACATCCAGAACTACATCGGCTATGCCTACCGACGGCAACGTCAGCTCGGTCCGGCGATCAGTCATTATCAGCAGGCGCTCGTGCTCAATCCCCGCCACCGCGGCGCGCACGAGCATCTCGGCGAGGCCTATCTGGTGCTTGGCGAGCCGGCGAAGGCCGAGCGGCTCCTGAGCGGGCTCGAAGCCCTGTGCCTCATTCCCTGTGATGAATATGCCGACCTCAAGCGAGCCATCGGCACCTACAGGAGATCGGCCGCGCGGTGACACCACTCCAGGCGCCGATCGCCGGCTGGCGCAGCGGTTCGCCGGGACGACTTAGTGAGCCAAACATCGTCACATCGTGGACTGCGGGTCCGGCGCAGTCGTGAGGCTCAACCGCAACTTGGTCGGTGACGTCATGCACGCCAGCAACACAATCCCGTCCGAATCGATTCCCGTCAACATCTCCAGCGCAGAAATCAAGTTCGCGCCAGGCGTCGCTTCCGTCCCCAATCATCTCGCTAGCGATTGCCGGCCCCGTCCGATCGGCCTAACCTTCACAGAAAAGCAGGGAGGAACCAAAATGGCGCGCATCGAGACCACCGAGAGCGGACTCTACCGCATTCCTCTTGCTGTCACGCTGTCCGACAGCACGCATGGCGAGATCACGGCCTTCGAACTCGTCACCTGCCGCGTCCGCGATGCCGATGGCGCCGAGGGCGTCGGATACACCTATACGGTGGGCCGCAATGGCGGCGCTATCGCCGACATCCTCGTCAGGGAAATCCCGGACCTGATCGCGGGCCGCGAAGCCGACGACACCGAGGCGATCTGGCAGCACGTCTGGTGGGGGCTGCACTATGGCGGGCGCGGCGGCGCCGCCGTGCTGGCGCTCTCGGCGCTCGACATCGCGCTATGGGATCTGAAGGCGCGGCGCGCCAATCTGCCGCTGTTTCGCCTGCTCGGCGGTTTCGATGCCCGTGTGCCCTGCTACGCCGGCGGCATCGACCTCGATCTGTCGGTCGAGGCGCTGCTCAAGCAGACCGACGACAATCTGGCCAAGGGCTTCCGCGCCATCAAGCTGAAGGTCGGCCGCCCCGATCTCGCATCCGACGTCGCGCGCGTCGCGGCGATGCGCAAGCATCTCGGCGACGGCTTCCCATTGATGGCCGACGCCAACATGAAGTGGACGGTGGAGCAGGCGATCCGCGCCGCCCGCGCGCTGCAGCCTTTCGACCTGACATGGCTTGAGGAGCCGATCATTCCCGATGACGTCGCCGGTCACGCCCGCATCCTGGCGGCCGGCGGCGTGCCGATCGCCGCCGGCGAGAACCTGCGCTCGCTCTGGGACTTCAAGAACTACATCGCCGCAGGCGCAGTGTCCTATCCCGAGCCTGACGTCACCAATTGCGGCGGCGTCACCTCCTTCATGAAAATCGCGCGGCTCGCGGAAGCCTTCAATCTTCCCGTTACCAGCCATGGCGCCCATGACATCACGGTGCACCTGCTCGCCGCCTGCCCCAATCGCTCCTACCTCGAGGCGCACGGCTTCGGGCTCGACCGCTATATCGAGCACCCGCTTTTGCTGCAGGACGGCTTGGCACTGGCCCCGACTCGGCCCGGCCACGGCATCGGCTTCGACTGGAAGGGGCTGGCGCAGCTTGCGTGATAGTTCCGCGGGCCATACGGCAACGGCAGGCGGCCCCTTCGCGGGCGATCCGCTCGCGAGCCCGCATCCGGGCGTCCGCTGCCGCTCAGCTGGCGTGGTTACTGGTCCTGCTCGCGGGCTGGCTCGCCTTGCTGCGGAAACGGCTCGAAGGTCTTGCGTCCCAGGAACGTGTCCGGCAGCGACTGCTTCAGCAGCTCGCGCGCCCGCTGCACGATGCGGCGCATCTGTGTCGTCTGATCGAAATCGCTGCTGGACGGATGATGGACTGGTGGACGGCTCGCCATGAGCATCTCCCTCTGCTGTGCAGGCGGGAGCACGCTCGGTCTCTCAGCCACCGACGCCTACGGGCAAAGCCTCAGCCGGTGATATTGGCAAACTAGCACAGCCCGAAATGGTTCAAAATCGATCCGGCGCGGGAACGATGCGTCGATCGGCCGCTTGCCGGTTCCAGCACTCCTCTTGTCGCCAGACCGTCTGCAGCCGCGATCCGCCGGGACAACACCCGCTGGTGTACTTCTTAGGAACGTTGAGCGCGATGACCGATTGCCTGCGATGCGGATCGGATGATGCGCCAGGTCAACTTTCGAAAGGACGTCGGCCGGACCGAATGGCAGATCGTGACGAACTTCTCGGGCGTCAGCGCGCGCTCGCCGAATTCGGCGAGTTCGTGCTGCGCTGCGACGATCTGGAGCCCATCCTCACGCAAGCATGCCGGTTGATCGCCGACGCGCTACAGACCGAATTCGCCAAGATCATCGAAATCGAGCGCGACAACGACTCCGGGTTGATCCGGGCCGGCGTGGGCTGGACCCACGGCGTCGTCGGACAGCAGCGGGTATTCTTGAATGAGCGCTCCTCCGAATCCTACGCCATCAGACAATCGGTGCCTGTTGTCACCCGGGACATCGGCGAGGAGCAGCGGTTTGATTTTCCGCCCTTCATGACCGCCCACGACATCGTCGCGATCGTCAACGTGCCGATTTTCCTGCCCGGTGGCCAACCCTACGGCCTCCTGCAAGTGGACTCCTGCGAGAGGCGCGAGTTCGGCGATGAGGACATTCAGTTTCTCCGCACCTACGCCTCCGTTCTGGGTCCGGTCGTCGACCGCCTGCGGAACGTCGGCGAGCTGAGGCACGCCGCCGAGCGGTTCCAATTGATCGTCGAGAACGCACGCGATTACGCGATCTTCATGACCGATCCCAATCAGGTCATTACGGACTGGCTCCCCGGCGCGGCCGCAGTCTTCGGCTGGCGCGAGGATGAAATTGTCGGCAGGCCCGTCGCTGTCACCTTCCTGCCCGATGACCAGGCGAGCGGGGTGCCCGAACGTGAGTTCGAGCACGCGCGCAACGACGACACCGCGCCGGACGTGCGCTGGCACATGCGCAAGGACGGCTCGCCGGTGTTCATCGACGGCCAGACCGTCACGCTACGCTATCCCGACCGAAGGGTCCGCGGCTTCATGAAGATCGGTCAGGACGTCACCAAGCGGCGGCGCGACGAAGAGCGGCAAGGCGTGCTGCTGGCCGAGCTGCAACACCGCGTCCGCAATGTGCTCGCCATGGTCCGGTCGATCATCAACCGCGGAGCCGGCGCCGCCACCGTGGCGGAGTTCCGCGCCGAGCTCGACGGCCGGATCGCTGCGCTTGCGCGGACCCAGGCGCTTCTGACCCGCGGGACCGACGCGGGTGTCGATCTCGCAGCATTGGTGCATGACGAGCTGCTGGTCCACAGCCCCGACGAGGCGCGGCTGAGCATAGCGGGGCCACCGGTCACGCTGGCCGCCAAGGCGGCCGAAATCCTGACGCTCGCCGTCCATGAGCTTGCGACCAACGCGATGAAGCATGGCGCGCTCAGCCAGCCGGCCGGTCATGTCGACATCAGCTGGCACATCGTTCCGCGGGGCGACCACAAATGGCTCGAGCTGACCTGGCGCGAAACTGGCTTGGCGATCGCGTCCGATGCGGTGCCGGGAAAGGGCTTCGGCACTGAGCTGGTGACCCGCCGTGTCCCCTACGAACTTGGCGGGCGAGGTCACATGAAGTTCGAACCGGACGGGCTTTGTTGCGAGATCGCGTTCCCGCTTCGCCCGGGCACGAGCACGCTGCAAACAGATGCGCCGGCGGCCTTTCGCGACGCAAACCCTCGGAAAGGATAGTCCTGTGAGTGCAGTTTCGCTCGATGCCTTGGATGTGCTCGTGATCGAAGACGATTATTATATCGCGGACGACATGCGGCAATGGCTCGAGAACGCCGGCGCCCACGTGCTCGGCCCCTGCCCTGACGTGGAAACTGCGTTCCGGACATTGGAGCAGTATCATGCGGATTGCGCGGTGGTCGATATCAACCTCGGAAATGGCCCCAGCTTCGATCCGGCGCGGGATCTGCTCGCCCGCGGCATGTCCGTGGTGCTGGTGACCGGCTACGACGCCAAGGTCATTCCAACGGACCTTTCGCATCTGCCCTGTCTTCACAAGCCCACGGAGCCACAGAAGATCATCAAGGCCGTTCATGACGTCTGCAGCACAGGCGGCCGATGATGATCCGCCTGGGATTTGCGCCGGCTTCGGCGCAGGATCGAGGACCTCATGGTTCAAGGCGATGCGAAGCGCGGTTGCCCTGCGATCAGGAAAGACCGGAGCGCTGGGATTCGAACTGCAGGTTCGACTTCGCAGCTTTGAGCGCCGCGGCGAGCTCGTCGATGTGATAGGGCTTCGGCAGGATCTGAACGCCGGCAGCCTCGGCATCGTGGGCCGCGGCTTCGGAGTATCCGCTGGTCAGCAACACCGGAAGATCGCTACGTCGTCGCTTGATCTCTCGCGCGAGCTCGACGCCGTTCATGCCGCCCGGCATCATGATATCGGAGAAGATCAGGTCGACGGAACGGCCATCGGCCAAGGCGCCGAGAGCCGCCGCGGCACTGGCGGCGCGCGTGACCTCGTAGCCGAGCTGCGCGAGCATCTCGCTCACCAGTGCGGCAACCTCGTCGTCATCTTCGACCAGAAGGATCTGGCCATGATTGCTCTTCTTCGGGCGCCCCCGGACCGTGTTCAAATCGATGAGATGCCGCGCCCTGGAAGGCGCGTTTCGGGAGCGAGGCAAATAGAGCTCGATGCAGGTTCCCTTGCCGAGCTCTGATTTGATGCGGACAGCGCCTCGCGACTGGGTGACGAATCCATGAACCTGGGCGAGCCCCAGCCCCGAGCCTTTGCCGACGTCCTTGGTCGTGAAGAACGGCTCGAACACGCGCGACAGGACCTCCTGGCTCATCCCCGTGCCGGTGTCGATGACAGACAGGCGCACGTAGTCACCCGCGATCTGCTCGTCGTTCAGGTCCAGCAGATTTTCGCCGCGGACGATGATGTTGCCGCCATTGGGCATTGCGTCGCGGGCGTTGACGGCCAGGTTGAGGATGACCAGTTCGAGCTCGCCGGGATCGACCTCCACCGGCCAGAGAGCCTCCGGAAAATCGAACTCGACGTGAACGTCACCTCTGAGGCTTCGATCGAGCAGCTCGCGCATGCCGCCGATCTGCATGGCGACGTCGACCGGCTCCGGATGGAGTTTCTGACGGCGCGAGAAGGCGAGAAGCTGCCTGGTCAGGCTGGCGCCGCGCTGCGCCGCCTGGATCATCCCATCCATCAGGCGGCGACGGCGGTTCGGATCGGTCTGCCGATCCAGCATGTCGAGGCCACCGGAAATGACCATCAGCAGATTGTTGAAGTCATGCGCCACGCCGCCGGTCAATTGGCCGATGGCCTCGATCTTCTGAGCCTGGCGAAGCGTCTCCTGGACGCGGGCGCGCTCGTCCATCTCGACACGCAATTGCCTGTTGGCTTCCTCGAGCGCGCGCGTCCGCTCGATCACGAGCTTCTCGAGTTCCTGGGCGGTCTGCTCGCGCGCTTTCAGCAAGGCCCGGATCTCATATTGCCGGCGGCGCGCTCGCATCGCCGACTGAACGGCGCTGGTCAGCGTCATCGGCTGAACCGGCCGCTCCAGCAGCGACACGTTACGAAGCAGCTCGACGATGCGGCGGCGCCAGGCCACGACCGCCGGCTGCTCCCGATGGCTGGTGAGAACCACGAACGGGAGGTCGGACCAGGGCGGCTGGCTCTCGATCCACCGGGCCAGTGGCGCCGTGTCCTTCCCGAACAAGCCTTCTTCGGCAAGAAAAACAGTGCCCGCGCCGACAGCCATCTCACTGATCAATTCAGGAAGGCTTCGGCAACTGATCGCCTCGAGATTCGAGCTCCGAAACAGCTCGGCGGACGCCGGACCGTCGCGGCCGATCGGAGCGAACACGAGAACCCGATGGTCCAGGTCAGCACTCATCCCGCCGACCCTTCCGGCATCACCGTGCCGGTATAACGCGGATTGCCGGAAAAGATTCCGCTGAACTCCTTGAGCGGCGGGCCGAGCTTGACTCCGGCACTGCTGAGGCGAAATTCGCGGATGGTGTGTTCATGATTGCCACTGCGCTTCTTGACGACCGAGAGGGCGCGCCGCACCGTTCCATCGAACTCGAAGTAGCGCAGCATCAGCACCGCATCGCTCAAATAGCTGATGTCGAGCGGCGTATCCATCGGACCGACCAGCCCATGCTGCGCGAGCACCAGGATGGTCAGCACGCCCTGCTGCGCGAGATAGGTCAGCAGCTCGTGCATCTGCAGAACGAGAAACCGCTCGTCCGGCATCGCGTTCAGGTAACCGTTCAGACTGTCGATGATGACGACACGGGCGTTGTCCACTTCGACACTCCTGCGCACATTGGCGGCGAACTCGCCAGGCGACTGCTCGGCAGGATCGATCTGCTGAAACCGGATATGTCCGGACGAGATATGTTTTTCGAGCGGCAGTCCAAGCGTCCGGGCGCGGGCTTCGACCGTGCCGCGGCCTTCATCGAAGGCGAAGAAAACCGCGTGCTCGCCGCGCTCGGCGGCTGCGATCGCATAGGTCAACGCGACCGACGATTTGCCGACGCCGGCCGCGCCGATCAGAAGCGCGTTGGTACCGCGCTCGAGGCCGCCGCCCAGGAGCTCGTCGAGCTCGACATTTCCGCTCGACGTGAACTCGCCGGAAAACGGCTTGTGATGTTCGGCCGCAATCAGGCGGGGGAATATCCGCAATCCGCCCTTTTCGATGATGAAATCGTGGTAGCCGCCACGAAATTGGATGCCGCGCATCTTGATCACGCGAAGCCGCCGCCGCTCCGCGCCATAATCGATGGCGAGCTGTTCGAGCATCACCACGCCATGCGCAATCGAATGCAGCTGCAGGTCATCCTGCGATGAAGACAGGTCGTCAAGCAGCACGACCGTGCAATTGCGGTTGGTGAAGAAATGCTTCAGCGCCAGAACCTGGCGCCTGTAACGCAGCGGACTCTGGGCGAGCAGGCGCAGCTCGGACAGGCTGTCCAGCACCACGCGCGTCGGATTGATGCGCTCGACCTCCTTGAAGATCAGGCTGGTGGTTTCGCTCAGCTCCATCTCAGCAGGATGGAAGACGGTGAGCTCGCGTTCCGGATCGAGCGTCGTCTCGGGCGGGACCAGCTCGAAGATCTCGACACCTGCGAGCGACCAGCCGTGCCGCTGCGCCACGACGGTCAACTCGCGCTTTGTCTCCGACAAGGAGACATAGAGCACGCTTTCTCCGGCGCTCACGCCCTTGAGCAGGAATTGCAGCGCGATCGTCGTCTTGCCGGTGCCTGGCCTGCCCTCGTAGAGATACATTCTATTGGCGTCGAAGCCGCCTCCCAGGATGTCGTCCAGGCCCTCGCTGCCCGTCGACACCCTCGGCAAATCTCCGGCGTCAGCCGCGTTGTTTCTAACGGTCATCGGATGTCCTGCCGCTTTTCCTCGAAAAGGGCACCTGTCGCCTTACATGAGCCGGAGGCTAGCGGCTCGGGTTGGGACCGAAAAGGGACCTGAACAACGATTTCGGGAGCCGGCGGGTTCCCCTCCGGCGGACCAGCGCGAGCCGGCAGTTGCAATAAAGCCGCGCTGCCCTTGCCAAGACCGAGCATGCGGTATACCGTCATCACGTTCGATTAGCCGCTGTGCCTTGTTGAATTGCGCCTGCGGGCTCCTTTTTCCAAAGACATCGACAGTTGAATTTGGCTTGCGTGATCGTCACGCGAGATGTGCGCGTGCGCGCTTTGGAGAAGAGATATGGCGACAGGTACTGTCAAATGGTTCAACGGCCAAAAAGGCTTTGGCTTCATCCAGCCCAACGACGGTGGAAGTGATGTGTTTGTGCACATCAGCGCCGTCGAGCGGGCCGGTCTTCCCGGCCTCGCCGAGGGCCAGAAGGTTTCTTACGAACTCAAGACCGACAAGATGCGCGGCAAGGTCAGCGCCGAGGGCTTGTCACTGGTTTAATTCGCTCGGCCATTTCACGGATGTACTGAAATGGCTGTCTTGCCCGCTCGATCTCCGGACCGAGCGGGCAATGCCTGTCTCCGGTATGGAAGAGATGAGCAGCAAGAAATCAGCCGAGCCATCCCCCGCAAGCGCGGCGCGCGCCGAGCGGCAGCGTCTGGCCAAGGAAGAGGGCGCTCAAGCGATGGCCGACGTCGAGCGGCGCGCGATCGAGCTGCGTCAAAACATGCAGCGTCTGCGGGCGTTGCGGGAAGCCAGGGAAGCGGACGAAAATAGCACTGGGGCGCCGGTCTCGACGCCTGCAAAGAAGAAACGCGTGAAGCGGATCGTCAGGTGACCCGATCCGCACCGAGGTGAGCTGGCACTTCAAGGGTTCATTCCCGCGAACCGGCCCCCCGTCCCCGCGACTTCCAAGAGCGGACTTCCAAGAACGAACTTCCAAGGACGAACGTCCAAGAGCAAAGCTCGCTCCTCTCGGCGCCACGACGTCGCTTGGCCGATCGCGACGGGATGCGGTTCGCGTGGACGACTTAGTGAGCCAAACGTCGTCACACGATGGACTGCGGGTCCGGCGCAGTCGTGAGGCTCAACCGCAACTTGATCGGGGAGGACGAACTCGCTCGGGCCGATGACGTCCCGGGTCCGTTCTTCACGCTATCAGCCGGGCCGCGATCCTACCAGAAGTTCGAACCATCTGCCGGTTCGATGCCGCCGTGCGGTCTTGTCGCAGGGGCCCCCTGGTGCCGATGCTGATGATGCTATTTGTTTCCCTGCTGCAACTTGCCCAGCGCTGCCTGTGCGCGCTCGGAGCCAAGCGCGGCTGCCGCTTTCAATTGGACTGCCGCTTCTTTCGGATGATGTCCCGCAAGCAGCGCCAGACCTAATGTTGCCATGGCCTCGCGGCGGACGATCGGCATCA
Organism: Bradyrhizobium sp. STM 3557; assembly: GCF_045571465.1. Classification (NCBI taxonomy): domain Bacteria; kingdom Pseudomonadati; phylum Pseudomonadota; class Alphaproteobacteria; order Hyphomicrobiales; family Nitrobacteraceae; genus Bradyrhizobium; species Bradyrhizobium sp. STM 3557. The sequence continues at coordinate 1,560,155 of NZ_CP120697.1, read as the reverse complement.
GGAACGGCTCGGGCGAATCCGGCCACTGCGCGGTCAGATCGCGCCGCGCCAGTGCAGCCGCCTGGTCAGGCTTGCCGAGTCCAATCAGGATGGCCGCCCTTGTGGTGTTCGCGCCTGGTACGGACTTGATGCCGGCCGCGCCTGCGAGAACACTTTCGGCTTCGGCGTTCGCGCCTTCGGCCGCAAGAGCGGACGCCAGTGCGAGCGCTGCCGGGCCCCAGGCCGGATCGAGCGCAAGGGCATGGCGGGCCGACGCCACGCTCGAATCGAGCCTGGCGAGCACCGTCGCGATGCGCGCCGAACGCGGCGCCCGCGATGCGGCTTCCCGCGCCAGCGCTTGCGGACTTGCGAATTCCTGCCGCGCGATCGTCAGCGGGAATTCGCCAAGACCGAGCTCGGATGCGCGGATGACCGTGTACCAGAGAGGCTCCGAATCCGGACAGTCGGCCAGGCGTTCTCGCGCACCCATCAACTGATTGCGCAGCTCACCGGCTTCGTTTTCGGCATACCCGGCCAACGGATCGGGCGAAGCGGCTGCCAAAGAGCCGCAATCCGCAGCCCGCAGTGCCGTCGACCCGAACACCAGCAGCAATGCGGCGATGATGCGTGCGACAATCACGGCGGCCCCTTCTCTCCGTACGACCTGACCTCGAATTCGACGCCCTGCTTGAGATAACCGCGCGACATCATGTCGTCCCGATCGGCGGGCCGAAGATGGATGCAGCCATGGGAGTTCATCAGAAAGAACGCCTTGTGCGCATCGGTCGCGGCCTCGTCCTCCGGCGTAGTGTGGATGTAATAGGCCGTTCCGCCGCCCTTGGTCCGCAAATTCCATCCCCAGCGGCCGAAATCGTTGAACTTCCATTCAGTGAAACGAAGCGTCTTCGTCACGGGATCGATGAACGAGTTGCGGACCCCTTCGGTGACCTTCCTGATGTCGACCTTTTCCTTGTCGCGCATCTTGAAATTGATCACCGCGCGGGTGACGACACCATGCGGTCCTGTCACGACATGCCAGCCGCCGGTATGACTGTCGTCCTGGTATTCGACCTCGCCCTTGTGAATCCGAAACGTGGCGCCATAGGGAATCGCCGACTTCGGCCAGCTCGGCGCAATGACATGGGCGCGCGGACCGAGCGTGTAATGGCCCTTGGGCGTGGGCTCTGCGGTGTGACCACCGCGATCCTTGAATCCCTTGGTCGGGCCGCCCGCGGCTTCGTATTTCTCACCCTTGCCGCCGATGACGTAGATGGTCCCGACCGTCTGTCCGTGGGACGTCGTTTCGCCGGGGAAGAATACGAGCCGCACGCGAGGCGGGTGCGCCGGAGCATGCGGATGTCGATGCACTGGAGGAGCCATGACCTACCATCTCACCGTTTATGGCAAATGCGGGTATCCAACTTATCCAGAGAGACCGCTTGTTAGAGGTTCACACGATGCGTTCGGTTCAATGCCCGCGGGCAGTTTTTGCATGCAGGGCATGCACGAATTGCCCATCGTGCCAGCTTGTCGCAGGTGGGGGCGCTTGCGTCGTCGGCCAAATCAGCTGCAGATTTCCGCGCGTCCCGCCCCGGTGAGAGGGGCGTATCGCGATCGTCACGACACGCAGGGTGGGATGCGATGGACGCGGCGTGCCGCAGCGTGTGTTGTGCACGCGGACGAACGGCACGGCGCGGACGGCGAAATCGTGTGGTCCTGGCGCCCCGGTGCTGGCGTTAAGGCCGCGATGTTCATGACGAGCATTGCGGACGACAGGGGCAAGAAAGCCGGTCCCTGGGGAGATCACGTATAAGCGTTAAAACTATCGCGCAGGGAAGGCCGGTTATTTGGCTGAACCTGTGGTTCTGCCGCGTGCTTTTTTGCTGCACGCGGACCATGGGTATCAGTCGGTACCCGGCCTTCCCTGCACCCTCTTGCTATTCGAGGGTGATGCTTTCGCAAAGCTCGGGCGCGAACTGCGCCGCGAGGATGCTTGTGCATGTGCAGGGCTGTTTGAGATGTGAAGAGACGGATCACGCGTCCGTCGGTGGCCGGAGCCGACGCCGGTAGTTGCTTCATCCAAAGCGGCACCTCCAGCACAAGTGTCGTCCCGGCGAACGCCGGGACCCATACCGCGTAATCGCAGTTGCGTCCGCGCTGTAGCTCCAGCTCATTCGAGCATCAATGACGGTGATTATGGGTCCCGGCGTTCGCCGGGACGACATGGGAGAATGCCGAGGCGTCACCGAGCGGCGTAGCCCGCATGAGCGGAGCGACATGCGGGGCCGACCCTATTCCCCGCATATCGCTTACGCTCATGCGGGCTACTTGTTCACTGTTGCTAACGCTACCGCCCCTTCCCCGCCCGGCTGAGCAGAAAGACGCCCTGCTCGCCGAACATGTTCCAGAACCACCAGGGCATGTTGAAGCGCAGCGGGCGGGCGTAGGAGTCGAGCGCGACCGCGCGCTCCATCTTGACGTGGATCTCGTCGCAGAGCTGGACGAAATCCTTGATGGTGCAGAAATGGATGTTCGGCGTGTCGTACCAGGTGAACGGCAGGTTCTCGGTCCGCGGCATGTGGCCACCGATCAGAAGCTGCAGGCGCAGCCGCCAGAAGCCGAAATTCGGAAAGGTGACGATGGCGCGGCGGCCGATGCGCAGCAGATTTTCCAGCACGGCCCTGGGCTGCCGCGTCGCCTGCAAAGTCTGCGACAGGATCACATAGTCGAAGGCATCGTCGGGATAGTTGACGAGATCGGTGTCGGCGTCGCCCTGCACGACGGCAAGCCCCTTGGCAACGCAGCGGTTGACGCCCTCGCGCGACAGCTCGATGCCGCGCCCGTCGATGCCGCGACTCTCGAGAAGCTGCAGGAGATCACCATCGCCGCAGCCGACGTCGAGCACCCGCGAGCCGCGCTCGATCATCTCCGCAATAAGAAGATGATCGGCGCGATAGGCCAGTGGCTGCGCACCCGCGAGGCCGTTCAGCGGCAGAACCTGTTGCTGCATCGACATCGCTTACTCCCCCTGCGCGGTCAGCCCGCGGGCATGGCCCGCCGAGTCCAGGAATGCGCTGGCGATGTCGAAGAACTCGGGCACATCGAGCAGGAAGGCGTCATGGCCCTTGTCGGTCTCGATCTCGGCGAACGACACCCGCGCGTTGGAGGCGTTGAGCGCGTGCACCAGTGCCCGCGACTCCGCTGTCGGAAACAGCCAGTCGCTGGTGAAGGACACCACGCAGAAACGGGTCTTGGTGCCGCGAAACGCTTGCGCCAGCGCACCGTCATGATCGGCGGCGATATCGAAATAGTCCATCGCACGAGTCAAATAAAGATAGGAGTTGGCATCGAAGCGCTCGACGAAGGACGAGCCTTGATAACGCAGATAGCTCTCGACCTGGAAGTCGGCGTCGAACGAGAAGGTCGGCAACTCGCGGTCCTGCATGCGCCGTCCGAACTTGCGATGCAGCGCTGCGTCCGAGAGGTAGGTGATGTGTGCGGCCATCCGCGCCACGGCGAGCCCGCGATGCGGATGGATGCCCTTGTCGGCATAGCGGCCGTGATCCCAGTCCGGATCGGCCATCACGGCCTGGCGGCCGAGCTCATGAAAGGCAATGTTCTGCGCCGAATGCCGCGTGGCACAGGCGATCGGCAGGGCCGAGAACACGCGCTGCGCATAGGCGGCGGTCCATTGCAGCACCTGCATGCCGCCCATCGAGCCGCCGACAACGGCAAACAGCGTGTCGATGCCGAGCTTATCGATCAGCATCGCCTGCGCGCGCACCATGTCGGGAATGGTGATGATCGGGAAGTCCAGCCCGAACGCCTTGCCGGTCGCGGGATTGAGCGAGGCCGGCCCGGTCGAGCCCATGCAGCCGCCGATTACGTTGGAGCAGATGATGAAGTAGCGCGAGGGGTCGAGCGGACGGCCGGGGCCGACCAGCGTCTCCCACCAGCCGGGCTTGCCGGTGACGGGATGAGGATTGGCGACATGCTGATCACCGGTGAGCGCGTGACAGACCAGAATGGCGTTGGACTTGTCGGCATTGAGCTCGCCATAGGTCTGATAGGCGATCTGGAATGGCGCGAGATCGACGCCGCAATCGAGTCTCAACGGCTGATCGGGGCCGAACATCGCAAGCTGCGAGCTCGGATGATCCACTTCATGCGAGCGCTCTTCCGGCTGGATCGTGCGCCGCGGCGACACGAGCTTCGATTTGGCCGCCTTCGATTTGGATGTCAGGCCTGTCATCTGCTTCGTCCCCGGCTGCTCGCCGGGGCTCCCGAACCGCGCGACAAATCAGGCCACAAAAAACCCGGCCTGAACTGGGTTCGGCCGGGATCGAAACTGTCCCCGGCCTGTTTAGCGAGTTTTTTAACGTGGCTGCAAGCCGGCCGGCTCAAATGACCACGGAACCTTCGTAAACTAGTCCGGCTCGGTGTCGCCGTCAAGGCGAGGCATGGTTAACCGCATCGAGGTCCGGCCGCATCGCCGGAGCATTCGGCCTCATCAGCATCAGATAAACTTGATGTTGCGCCATGCTCGTTGATGCGACAGAACCACGATGTCCTCGTAGAGACGTTGGGCCAGCGCCCCTTTCGAGAACGATTAGCGAGATTCCGCCGATGCCCCAGACGCCTCCCGCCCCGCCATCGCTCGCCGACCTGCGCAAGGAGATCGACACGATCGACGAGCAGATGCATCGGCTGCTGATGCAGCGCGGCGACATCATCGACCGCCTGATCAAGGTCAAGAAGACCCAGGAGGTCGGATCGGCGTTTCGCCCGGCGCGCGAGGCCGACATGATGCGGCGCCTGGTCGAGCGCCATCGCGGCATCCTGCCGCTCGATACGGTCGAGAGCATCTGGCGCGTGATCGTCTCCACCTTCACCTATGTGCAGGCGCCGTTTTCGGTGCATGCCGATGTGTCGGTCGGCGAATCCGCGATGCGCGATTCCGCGCGCTTTCATTTCGGCTTCCTGGTGCCCTATGTGGCGCATTTCAGCGCCCAGGCCGCGGTCGAGGCGGTGGCGAGCTCCAAGGGCGACCTGGCGCTGGTGTCGGCGATCGCAGGCCACACGCCGTGGTGGATCACGCTGGAGCCGGTCGGTGCGCCGAAGATCATCGCGCGGATGCCGTTCCTCGAGCGCGCCGATCATCCGGCCGCCCTGCCGGTATTTGCGATCTCGCGCGTCGCCGATGACGCATTGCTGACGGAGGTCGAGACCTGGAGCGTCCGCGTCTCCGGCTGGAACGCGCAGGTGTCCCGGGCGCTGTCACCGCTCGCCGATGTCGTCGCGGTGCCCGACACCGCGTTCGACAGCGCCGCGCTGCTGGTCTCGATCACGGCCCCCACCGGGATCGACCAGATCAAGTCAGCCCTGATCGCAGCGGGCGCCTCGGTGCGCTCGACGGCCCTCGTCGGCGGCCATGCAACGCGCTATACGGTCCCGAGCTAGGGCTCGATTGCCCGCCCTTGATACCTTCCGGAGTCTGAAATGTCCCGCCCTGTGCCGAATCCCGGCATCCTCGATATTGCGCCCTACACCCCCGGCAAGAGCCCGACGCCGGAGCCGGGCCGCAAGGTGTTCAAGCTGTCCGCCAACGAGACCCCGTTCGGACCGTCGCCGAAGGCGATCGAGGCGTTCAAGAGCGCAGCGGCGCATCTGGAGGACTATCCGGAAGGGACCTCCCGGGTGCTGCGCGAGGCGATCGGCCGCACTTTCGGGCTCGATCCCGACCGCATCATCTGCGGCGCCGGCTCCGACGAGATCCTGAACCTCTTGGCGCACGCGTTCCTCGGCCAGGGCGACGAGGCGATCTCGACCACGCACGGCTTTTTGGTTTATCCGATCGCGACCATGGGCTGCGGCGCCAAGAACGTGATCGCCGCCGAGACCGACTTCACCTGCGATGTCGATGCGATCCTGAACGCGGTCACGCCGCGCACCAAGCTGGTCTGGCTCGCCAACCCGAACAACCCGACTGGCACCTACATCCCATTCGACGAGGTCAAGCGGCTGCGCGCCGGTCTGCCTTCGCATGTCCTGCTGGTGCTGGACGCCGCCTATTCAGACTACGTCTCGCGCAATGACTACGAGCTCGGCATCGAACTGGTGGCAACGACCGAGAACACGGTCGTCACTCATACTTTTTCGAAGATCCATGGACTCGCCGCGCTGCGCGTCGGCTGGATGTTCGGTCCCGCGCATATCGTCGATGCCGTCAACCGCATCCGCGGGCCTTTCAACGTGTCGACGCCGGCGATGCTGGCAGCGGTCGCAGCGATCCAGGACACCGCGCATCAGCAGATGTCGAAGACGCACACCGAACACTGGCGCAACTGGCTGAGCGAGGAGATCGGCAAGCTTGGACTGAAGGTGACGCCGAGCGTGACCAATTTCATCCTGATTCACTTCCCAACCGAGAAGGGCAGGACGGCGGAAGAAGCCGATGAGTTCCTCACCCGCCGCGGCCTCGTGCTGCGCGCGCTGAAGAACTACAAGTTGCCGCATGCGCTGCGCATGACCATCGGCACCGAGGAAGCCAACCGCCTGGTGGTCGATGCCCTGCGCGACTTCATGGGGCCGAAGTGACGGGAGCGCCCACATTCGAGCGCGTCGCGCTGATCGGCTTCGGCCTGATCGGCGGCTCGATCGCCCGCGCCGCCCGGGTGCACAACCTTGCCGGCGAGATCGTCACCACGGCACGCTCGGAAAAAACGCGCGCGCGCGTAGCTGAACTGGGCCTCGTCGACCGCGTGGTCGAGCGCAATGTCGAGGCCGTCAGGAACGCCGACCTCGTCATCCTCTGCATTCCCGTCGGCGCCTGCGGGCCCGTCGCGCAGGAGATCGCCGCGCACCTGAAGCCGGGCGCGATCGTCTCGGACGTCGGCTCCGTCAAGGGCGCTGTTGTCCGCGACATGGCGCCGCATCTGCCGGATGGCGTTCACTTCGTGCCGGCGCATCCGGTCGCCGGCACCGAGAATTCGGGTCCGGATTCGGGTTTTGCCGAGCTCTTCATCAACCGTTGGTGCATCCTGACGCCGCCCGACGGCACCGATGCCGCGGCGATCGAGAAGCTGCGCGCGTTCTGGGCCGCGATGGGCGCGAAGGTCGAGATCATGACGCCGGATCATCACGACCTGGTGCTCGCCATCACCAGCCATCTGCCGCACCTGATCGCTTATACGATCGTCGGCACTGCCGATGAGCTGGCGCAGGTCACCGAGTCCGAGGTGATCAAGTTCTCCGCCGGCGGCTTCCGCGACTTCACCCGCATCGCCGCCTCCGACCCGACGATGTGGCGCGACATTTTCCTCAGCAACAAGGAAGCCGTGCTGGAGATGCTCGGCACCTTCAACGAGGACCTGTCGAAGCTCACCCGCGCGATCCGGCGCGGCGACGGCGAAGCCCTGTTCGACCATTTCACAAGGACGCGGGCGATTCGTCGCGGCATCGTCGAGGTCGGCCAGGACTCGGCCGCGCCGGATTTCGGCCGGCCGCACCCGCAGCTCAAGACGCCTTAGCGATGGCAGCCGCGCTCAGAATAGAGGCGGGATCTGCGCGACCTTCAGCGGCCCGACCAGCACCGCGCCGTCGGAGAAGCGCAAGGGGAAGGTGCGGGCCTTGCGTCCTTCCAGCGTGGCTTCCTTGCCGAGCGCGTTGATGGTGGCGGCAACGCCGACATTGGCATTCTGCTTGACCACCTTGCCGAGCCCGGGAATGGCACGGTCGAGCGCGCCGAACAGGTTGTTGAGGTCCTGCGACTTCACGCCCGGCGCAACGCGGTCGAGCGTCGATTGCGGCACGCCCTGCTCCAGCATCTTGTCGATGCCGAGCGCGGGGATCACCTTCTCGAAGCCGGTGACCGTCATCTGCAGCTCGCCGTCGATATTGCCATTGGCGGTGAGGCCGAGCGTGCCGGTAGCCACCGCGATCAGCTCGCCCTGCTGAATGCGCGACCGCACGATCTCCACATGACCGCCGGCCGCCTGAAGCTCGCGAAACCGCTGCGGCCAGGGCTTTGGCGCAAAATCCTTCAGACCACTGACGCGCGCGTCGACGTCGGCATTGAACGGCTCCGCCAGCATCGGATGCGCACCGAGAATGCTGCCGCCATTGACCTGCAGGTCGGTCTCGATCACCGGATGGTCGGCTGGCGTGCCATCGACCAATCGCCCATGCAGTTCAACATGATCAGCGCGCGCGACCGCGGTCTGTGCGGCGCCATCGTTGCGGCTGATCGTGGGCGCGTCAAAAACCAGGGCGCCACGCTGCGGCACCGACGGCAGGCCATAGACGCTGGCTTCGCCGAGGCGCCAGTTCACGGCGAAGGAGGACGATGGATCGCCACCATTCGAAATCGTCGCAGGTCCCGCGAACAGCGCGATCAGGCGCTTGGGATCATAGACCTGCGCAACGACCATGATCTGGCCGAGCTTGGCATTCATCAAAGCCGTGCCGGCCGCCTGCGAGAACAGCGATACGCTCGGATTGTCGCAGCGGACCTCGAGTCGGAACGGGAAGCCGGCCACCGAGCGGCGGCCGCAATCATAGACGCGCCCGGACTTCGCCTCGCGCGCACGCCACGCATCGGCCTGGACATCGACCTGCGAAGCAGCAAAAAACCAGAATACGCTCCAGGCGACCGCTGCGATCAGGAGCAGGACGGGAGCGATGAAAAGCCCCCACAGCGGGCGCCGGCGCGGCGCAGGCATCATATCGGACATGCGGGGAGCCTTTGAGCAGCAATTTTGGCAATTACGCGATCACGGGTTGTGTATTTGCGTTAACAAATATCAATCGACCCACCAGATAGGCCTCCATCGGCATGTCGGCAATGACCGTCTCTGATACCGTGTTCCCCAAGGGCGACCTCTGGGTGTTTGGCTATGGCTCCCTGATGTGGCGTCCCGGCTTCGATTTCATCGAGCAGGTTCCGGCGCGGCTGATCGGCGAGCATCGCGCGCTCTGCGTGTACTCCTTCGTGCATCGTGGAACGCCGGAGAAGCCGGGTCTCGTGCTGGGACTCGATCGTGGCGGCGCCTGTCGCGGCATCGCGTTCCGTGTCCCGGAGCGGACGCGGGAGGAGACGATCGCCTACTTGCGGGCCCGCGAGCAGGTCACCTCGGTCTACCGCGAGGTGATGCGCTCGGTCTGGCTGGAGAACGATGCCAGGCAGCGCGTCAGCGCGCTGACTTATGTCGTCGATCGCGGCCACGTGCAATATGCCGGCCGGCTCTCGCTGCACGAGCAGCTCAGCCATGTTCGGCAGGGCCACGGCCAGTCCGGCGCCAACCGCGACTACGTCACCTCGACCGTCAAGGCGATCGAGGCGCAGGGTTTTCGCGATCCGCAGCTGCATCGGCTGGCGATGATGCTGCATGATGATGGACATTCGCTGCATCCCGCCACACCAAAGACGACTACGCTTTAGCTGCCTGTGGCATACGGCCGAACAATCGCGCCTGCTCGGCCTGGCCGGCGGCAACCAGCCGGCCGGTCGCCTCCTCGATGACGCTCTGGATGCGCTTGAGAAACTCATCGCGCGGCAGGCCCGGCGGCAGCGGATCGAGAAACTCGACCACCAGCGTACCGGGATAGCGCATGAAGGTGCGGCGCGGCCAGAACAGGCCGGAATTGAGCGCAACCGGCAGGCATGGCACGCCGCAATCGGCATAGATCAGGCCGACACCGGCTTTGTAGTCAGGTGGCGCGCCAGGCGGGCGCCGCGTGCCTTCCGGGAAGATCACGAACTGCCGCCCGCGGCGCACCTCCTCGCTGGCCCGCTTGGCGATCTTCATCAATGCCTGCCTGCCTGAGGAGCGATCGATCGCAACCATGTCGGCCTTCATCAGATACTGACCGAAGATCGGGATACGCAACAGCTCGCGCTTCAACACGAAGAACGGTGCATCGAAGAAGTGCAGCAGCGAGATGGTCTCCCACATCGACTGGTGCTTGGCGGCGACGATCAAAGGCCCTTTCGGGATCTTCTCGGCACCGCGATATTCGACCTTGATGTTGCAGATGACGCGCATCATCACGATGTTGCTCTGGGCCCACCAGTTGGCGACGCGCAGCAGCGCCTTGCGCGGCATTGCCAATGTCGGCAGCGCGACGATCGCCCAGAAGACAAAGTTCGGATAGAACAGCAGGTTGAACAGCAGCGAACGCAGGAAGATTAAAACCATCGAGAAACCTGTTCAGTTGGCCAGCGCGGTCGCCGGACGGCGGGGAAGCTGGCCCCCCGGCGGCTCGCTCTCCGGCGCAAGGTCGAGGCCGAGACGGGCGAGACGAACCCGAAGCTCGGCAGCGACGAACTTGACATATTCGGACAGCAACAGCCGGACGGTCGCTCCGCTGGTCCACCACGGCTCGTCGCGCCATTTTTCGCCGACCACGGCAAACGGAATGAGGTCGATGTCCGGCATCGCGTGGGACAGCTCCACGATGGCGCGGGGCATGTGATAGTTCGAGGTCACGACGATCAGCGACTTGAAGCCGCGCTCGCGCGCCCAGCGCCGGGTCTGCGCGGCATTGCTGCGGGTGTTGATGGCGGAGTAGTCGAGATCGACGCAGCAATTGATCAGCGGCTTGCTGTCAGGGACCGAGCGCGAGATGTCGCTGGCGTCGTTGGTCGGATGCACGCCCGATATCAAGAGCCGCTTGCCATAGCCGGCGGCGAGCAGGTCCATGGCATCGGAGACGCGCGAGGAGCCGCCGGTCAGGACCACGATGCCGTCGGCCGGCCGCTCCGGCTTGATCTCGGCGCCACGCAGCTGCGACAGGAAGCCGATGAAGCCCACTGCCGCGGCGAAGAAGCCCACCGCCGTGATCGCGACGAGACCCGCGCAGACGCGGCCGACCGCGACGTGCAGCGGCGTTCTCGGCGGCGTATCGTCGACCTCTGACGCCATGAGGGCGAATGATCCTTAGTCGATACTCTCAAGCGTTGCGAACAAGGTGCGGCGCGCAGCCCAGCCGGTCACCGCGGCGATCACGACCGCCTGCACGGCGATGACGAGATAGCCGGCGGGCCGCAGCGAGAAGGTGCCGAGCAGCGCCGCGAACTGGTCGCCGACCGGCGTGCCGGAGAACCAGTTGGCGATCGACTCGGAGAAGCCGAAACCGAGCATTGCGATGCCGCCGCCGATGACGCCGCCCTCGAGTCCGAGCTGCAGGAAATGCCGCAGGAAATGGTTGGCGATGTAGCGATCGCCGGCGCCGACGAAGTGCAGGACCTCGACGATCGGCCGGTTCGCCGCCATTGCGCCGCGGGTCGCGAACGACACGGAGATGATGGTCGCGATGATCACCAGCGCCAGGATGCCGACCCCTGCGAACAGCGTGGCGCCCGTCATCGAGCGCATCCGCTCGATCCAGGCGCGGTGGTCGTCGACACTGGCATTCGGCGCCACCTGCGTCACCCGGTTGCGCAAGGCGGTGAGATCGAAGCCGGTGCCTGGCTGAACGCGGGCGACGATCACGCGCGGCACCGGCAAATCATCGAACGACAGCCCGCTGCCGAGCCACGGCTCCAGCAACTTGGAGGACTCGTCCTTGGTAAACGGCTTGGTCTCGACGATGCCGGGCTGCGCCCGCATCGCCTCGGCCACGGCCGCGGTGTCGCGCTCGAGATCGCGCCCGGGCTTGGGTCGGACCTGCACGGTGATCTCGCTTCCGACCTCGGACTGCCATTCCGCGGCCGACTCGCTGACCAGGAACACAGTGCCCGTGGTGATCGAGGCGAGAAAGGTCATGATCGCAACCACCGCGACCAGCGCGCGGCCGGCGATCGAGGCCCGCGGCACGATCGGTGACACGATGCGGGCCTGTGCCGGCAGTTGCGGGCGCTCCTCGCCGAGATCGACCAGAAGGCCGTGTTCGTCCACACTACTCATAGATGTGCAAGCGTCCCTGGTGCAGCACCAGCCGGCGGGCCTCGTACTGGTCCATCAGCGTGATGTCGTGGGTTGCGATGATGACGGCGGTCCCCGAACGGTTGAGTTCGATGAAGAGGCGCAGCAGGCGGCGGCCGAGCGTCGGATCGACGTTGCCAGTCGGCTCGTCGGCGAGCAGCAGCTGCGGCCGCGAGATCACCGCGCGCGCGATCGCCGCGCGCTGCTTCTCGCCGCCGGACAAGATCGGCGGCAGCGCATCCATGCGCTCCCCTAAGCCCACCCATTTCAGGAGGTCGATGACCTCCTTGCGGTAGCTCGATTCCTCGCGGCCCATGACGCGGAACGGCAGCGCCACGTTCTCATAGGTCGTCATATGATCGAGCAGCCGGAAGTCCTGCAGCACGATGCCGATCCGCTTGCGCAGGTCGGCGACCTCGTCCTTGCCGAGCAGCGAGACGTCATAGCCGAACAGATTGACCAGCCCGCGGGTCGGCCGCAGCGACAGGAACAACAGCTTGAGCAGCGAGGTCTTGCCGGCGCCCGACGGCCCGGTGAGGAACTGGAAGGAATGGGCCGGCACCTGGAAGCTGAGGTCGCGGAGGATCTCCGGCCCTAGTCCATAGCGCAAGCCGACATTTTCGAACCGAACCAAGGCTCAGCTCCGTTCGCAGGCGGGTCGGGCCGGACGTGGCCGCGCTGGAACCGCGGCCGAAACCAGCGATGCGCCTGTTATGGTTTCCGGTTCGTTAACGGTCATTTTGTACCATCCGCGCGGCCGTGTCCCGAAGTTCGTCAATAGTGCGGCCCTTGTAGCACGGACTTTTGGAAACAAGGCGGCACCGGCCGTTGCTGGAGAACAGGCTCGATGTTCATCGTTTGCCCTCATTGTACAACATCCTACGCCATTGATCTCGCAACCCTTGGCGCCACCGGCCGCACCGTGCGCTGCTCCCGCTGCAAGGAAGTCTGGCTGGCGCACCCCGAGGACGCAGTGAATACGCCGGCGCCGCTGGCGGCGATGGCCGACGCCGGCGACGGCCCCCTGCCCGATGCCACCGAGACCGACTGGGAGGCGCTGGCGCGCGGCGACGATGACGAGCACCCTCCCCAGGTCGACAGTCCCCCGCTCGCGGCCGGCTGGCCTGATGACGCCGAGGACGAGATGGCGGGCTCTGAGCTGTCGGAGACCGACAGCCCCCGCCCCTGGCACCGCAGGCTTCTGAAGCGGCCTGCCTCATCTCGCACCGCCGGTAAAGCCGTATTCAACCTGCCCGCGATCACCGCGGCCATGGGCGCGCTCGTCATCGCTCTCATCGTCTGGCGCGCCGACGTCGTCCGGCTCATGCCGCAAACCGCGACATTCTACAAGATGGCAGGCCTGGAGGTGAACCTGCGCGGCATCTCATTCAAGGACTTGAAAGTCGCCACGGAAACTGTAGACGGCAAGCCGGTGCTGGTGATCGAAGGTGTGATCGTCAGCGCCAACAAGAAGCCGGTCGAGCTGCCGCGGCTGCGGTTCAGCGTCCGCGACGCCCAGGACGTGGAAATCTACGCCTGGAACGCGGTGCTCGATCAGTCGGTGCTGAAGCCTGGCGAACGCACGGCGTTCAAGTCGCGGCTGGCGTCACCTCCGGCCGAGGGACGCAATGTCGACATCCGCTTCTTCAACCGGCGCGACCTCAACGCCGGCAACGCGTAAGGTTCGAGGTCTCGCGCGATCCCGAGGCCGCAGGATGGAAGGGCATTAGGCATGGCGCGCGTTCTGATCGCGGACGACGAGGACTCGATGCGGACGCTGGTGGCGCGCGCCATCGCCATGGATGGTCACGACATCGTCACCGCGCAGGACGGCGCCGAGGCGCTGGAGGTCCTGACGCGCGAGTGCGGCGCCTTCGACCTCTTGCTGACCGACATCCAGATGCCGATCATGGACGGCATCGCGCTGGCGCTCTCGGCGGCGCGTGATTTCCCGAAGCTGACCATCCTCCTGATGACCGGCTTTGCCCATCAGCGCGAGCGCGCCTCGAACCTCACAGCGATCGCCCACGACGTGATCACAAAGCCGTTCTCGGTGGCGGACATCAGGACTGCGGTCGCCGACGCGCTGGCGTCGAAGAGGACGTGATCAACAACAGATCCCTGCTTCACCTTTCAAACAGCTGACGCATGTGAGGGCGCGTTCTCGCGGCGGATCACGCCCGAGTCTTGCGCATGTTCTCGGCCCCCGGACATAACGAGGGCGCAGGGAAGGCCGGGAGCTCGCCGCCCCCATGGCCCGCCTGCAACAAGGAAAGCAGGCGGCAGTCACCACAGGTTCGGCCGAAACATCCCCGCCTTCCCTGCGCGATGGTTTTAACGCTTATACGCGCTCTCCCCAGGGACCGGCTGTCTTGCCCCTGTCGCCCGCGAGCTCGTCGCTATCCGCAGACTTGACCTCAGCACCGGGAGGCCAGGACCACACGATTTCACGTCCGCGCCCGCCTGCGCTCGTCTGGCGCAGCGGCCGCGTCCACCGCTCCCCTTCTCTACGTATCGTGACGACGCGTACGCCCCATTTCGATGAGGCGGGATGGCGATCATCTAGCACGACTTCTGAAAAAAAGAAACAAAAATTTTGTTGCGGTAGAGCGTCAGAGGCCACGCCACCTTGAAAAGACCGGCAGACTTCGCGTTTCGGCGCACGACTTTTCCCGGTGATGCGTCACCTCTGACGTCAACGAGGGAAGCGAACGGTCCCGGCGCAGTATCGGCTGCGAGACAAGCGCGCTATCGAAACGCCAGCGGCGACTCCCGCAAGGCGAGTGGAGATCTGATATGCCGTCCAGAAGATCTCAGATGGACGCGCCAATCGGAATTCCGATTGCACGGATTTACAACTCGTGATCTTGTGCCGGCGAATGTTGAAGATCTGGATCATGATGCGGCGACTTGTAGCTTGGGCTTTCGTGCTCTTCGTTTTTGCCCAGTTCGGTGGATGGGTGTCAGTTTCCGAAGCCGCGACCAAAGCCCAGCCTCGGTCGAAAGCAGCGGCCGAACCACAGTCCAAGCAGCAGGCTGCGCGGCTCGCGCGCTTGTATTTCTTACGCGAGAAGGGACTTTTGGCGACTGAAGCTGGAATCAAGATCGACGGTCAATCCGTCGGTTCGGTCTCCAAGGGATTCTATTTCTCTGTCGACAAGCCGCCCGGACGATATCGGATAACCTGTGTAAACGCTGTATCCGCGGATTACGAAGCCGAGGTTCAAATCGAGGGCGGACAAACCTATTATTTCGGCATTGGTACGCCTCAAACGGCCGCACCGGCTCAAAACCTGCTCAATCAGGCCATTTCCGGCAGCAGCGGGCGGCAACTGCCATCGGCGTCGCTCATGTCAGGCTTGGCCGGTACTGCCATTTATCAAATCGACGCAGCAGAAGGCCCTGCCATCATTAGCCAATTGAAGCCGGAATAGCGAACCTCCGCTTTGACTCCAGAGCGGCCCTTGATCCCACGATTGCTTGCGTCCGGTATGAGCGGACGCCGCCGAGCCGTCGCAATCGCAGAGGCCCCCGCCAGGTGCCTCCCAGACTCTGCGTACCGGCACGCCGAGTTCGGTCCGACGGTCTCGATTGGGTCACTCGCGTCATCAGGAACGTTGGCGTCGACCTAAGACACCCGTCCGTTCCGTGCGGATTGGTCATCTAGCGGCGGTATGCTGGAGGACGTACCGCGCCAAACGACAGGGCACCCAGCGGGATTGCAAAACACCGGTCGAGATGCCCGAACCCGTCGGCTGCAATCGCGACTGGCGGCGCCGTCCAGAATTGCGGCGATCATCCTCCAGCCCTGGGATATTGGCGTCTTTCGACGTTCGGCTCTTTGCTTTTCGCGTACAGGCGAAGAACCACGGCCGGGGCCGGCGCGAGCACAGCCATGTGCTGGACCCCGATAACCGGAATCCATCCAGCCTTCATTCAGGCGATACTCCCAGAGCAAAAATAAAATAGTAGGGTTAGAATTCCCGTCGCGTCTTGTATCTCTACGTCGGCTACTTCCGGTTGATTGCCGGGAACGGACATCGTTCGCGCCGACCGGAAGGTCCGATATGGGTCTTGGGCGTGTAAAAACGGCCTTATGGGTGTCCGTCCTGACCACGAGCACGCGGGCGTTTCTCAGGCTACGATCGCCGCGATCAGCGGCTTGATCCCCATGATGTTCATGACCCGTGTCAGATTGTAGGCCAGGACAGAGAGTGCCATTTCGGCGGCTACTTTCGGAAGCGTTTTGGTCAGGAAATGCGTCGCCCCCATGCGGGCCTTCATCGTGCCGAACGGATGCTCGACTGTCTCTCGGCGCAGGCGCATGGCTTGTGGATTCGCATCGAGGCGCTGCTGCACAGCTTCGAGCAGATGCTCATGCTCCCATCGCGGAATCCGCCGCTCTGGCCCCGTCGTGCACTGGGATTTGAGTGAACAATTCTGGCAGGCAGTGGTCCAATAGCGCCTAATCCGCTTACCGTCTTCTTCGCCCGTAAAGCGATATGGCAGTTGCTCTCCAGCTGGACAGCGATAGGCGTCCGCCTCTGGTAGATAGACAAAGTCCTGCTTGCCGAAGCGGCGATCTGATTTGGCTCCCGACGTCTGCGGCTTGGGCAGAGTTACCGTGATTCCGGCCTCGTGGCAGGCGAGGATCTCGGGGCTGTTGAAGTAACCGCGATCGGCAACGGCGGTGAGCGCATCGGCCTTTAGAACAGCCTTCGCCTGCTTGGCCATGCTGGCAAGTTGCGCCCGATCCGAGCCGCTGTTCGTCACCTCGTGCGCCACAATCAGATGATGCTCGGTATCGACGGCAACCTGCACGTTATAGCCGACAACGCCGGAGCCACGGCCGCTCGTCGCCATCGAGCGGCTGTCAGGATCGGTCAGCGAGATTTGCTGGTCGGGCGAAGCAAGCATTCGTGTCTCGTAGACAGCGAGCTTGCCAATTTCCTCCTTCAGCTTTGTCAGCTTCTCGCTAAGTCTCGTCACCTTCGTCGCCAGCGCCTCCGTCGGCTCCTGCCGGTCCGCCGTATCAAGTTGGCTTAGATAACGCGCGACACTCTCCTCCAGCTGATCACGGCGTCGTTGCACCTTCGCCCGCGTGAAGTTCTTGTCCCGGTTGTTCACGGCCTTGAACTTGCTGCCATCAATGGCAACACTCGCCGTTGCGAGAAGACCCATCTCACGACAGAGTTCGACAAAGCGCGCACAGACCCTGCGAAGCGCCAGGCCATTGTCCTTGCGGAAATCCGCGATCGTCTTGTGATCAGGAGCGAGTCGACCCAGCAGCCACATGACCTCAACATTACGTCCGGCTTCCCGTTCGAGCCGACGGCTCGACTGCACTCGGTTCAGGTAGCCGTAAATGTAGAACCGAGGGGTGATACGAGGGCCGTCCCGTTGCCGCTGGCTCAACCCCGTCGAACCCAGTCTCGGCCAGATCGAGTGCGTCGACAAACACGTCGATCACGCGAACGGGGTTACTCTCGTCAATGAAATCATCGAGGCATTCGGGCAATAGCATCCATTGCCCACGATCCGCCTCTTCAACGAAGCGCTTCATCGATTCCCCTAAGAATCACAGGAGAATCTTAACAGAAGCACAGCGTTTTCACACAGCCAGGGCCAGAAGCGGACCTTGAGGAGCGCTGCTGAGCGGATATTCTAGGCCGCGTTCATAGGTACCAAATCAATGAAATTCGTTGTTTTGCACGTTGATCTTCCGGCTCGTTCCGAGGTTCTCGATAAACTGCGGGCTTTGGCATCCGGCTCTAGCTCACGTGAAGAGGTCAGTCACTGGGCCGCGGCATGGCTTATTGCCGATCACACTCCTGGCGCAGAACTGGGATTGTGGATTGGCCCGTTTGGCAAGCGATCACACGGTTAGCGGGAGCGGACTCGCTGGTACGTCCCCGCGTATATCTACACAGCACAAACGATTTTCGTGCGTGGCTCGCCGAGTTGAATTCGGCACCTTTGCCTACATAGCTTAACGCATCGAATTCGGCACAAGCGGGCTTCACAGGATGCGACCAACAAGTCCGCTTCGAGTCTTGGCTGTGTAAAAACGGCGTTTTCACACAGCCAGGGTCAAAAGCAGTCCTGCCGCTTCCGCCGACCACGTATTTGATGTAGGCTCGCTATCGAGCTGCCCGACAGGGATATGCCGAAGCCCTATTTTGAGCGGCAGCGCTAGTGCCGTCGGCGGGCTCTCCCACTCCAATAATCGAATTGACCTGTTTTTTGCGGAGGACTCACGAGGCATCCGCAGCTAAACGCGTTCTCGGGTGCCGGATAAAGGGAGGAGCAAATGAACACTGATCGGTCCATATCGCCCTTATTCCTAAGGTCGCTGGCCGGGGCCATCATGGGCGCTCTGCTTGTCAGCATGCCGTGCCCGGCCTATGCGCAGATGCGTATCGAAATACGGCCTGTCGAGACCATCACGCTCAGCACTCAGCAATTCCTGACGGGCGACAAGAATGGCAAGCCTGCTGTCTTGGCTGGAGAATTGCGCATTCCGAAGCCGGGAAGCGACAAGCTCCCCGCCGTGATCCTTGTGCACGGTTCAGGGGGAGCCAGCGCACTTCATGACCGATGGGTGCAAGAACTCAATGGCATTGGGATTGCAACTTTCCTTCTCGACAGTTTCTCCGGTCGCGGCATCGTCAACACCATCAACGATCAGTCCCAGCTAGACAGTTTGGCCATGATGGTCGATGCCTATCGCGCCCTTGGCAGTTTGGCGCAGCACCCGCGAATTGACCCAAACCGCATCGCTGTAATGGGCTTCTCGAAGGGTGCCGTAGCCGCGGTGTATTCGAGCAATGAACGGTTCCGGAAGATGTATGGTCCACCAAATGCAGAGTTTGCCGCACACATCGGCCTCTACACTCCGTGTAATGTCACCTATCGCGACGACGGTAAAGTGACGGGAAGGCCGATACGCCTATTCCATGGCATAGACGATGACTGGGTCTCAATCGAGCCGTGTCGCGCCTATGTTGCGCGGCTGAAGAACTCAGGAGCAGATGCAGTATTGACCGAATTTCCGGGTGCCTACCATGCTTTCGATGCGTTTTACTTCAAGGACGCAGTGAAGTTTCCGCAGGCATAGACTACCCGCCACTGCCTGCTGGTAGAAGGCAATTCCGGTGAGATTTTGAACAGCAAGAGCGGCGCGCACTACGATCTGAATGATCCCTGCGTAGAGAGAGGAACGACGGTCGTGTATAACGAGGAGGCAACCGCAGCTTCGACCAAGTCCGTGAAAGAGTTGTTTGCAGCGATGCCATCAAGCATCAACAACTGAGGGCATCTCTGGAACAGATTGGTAGTGAGAACCAGGTCTGGTCAGGGTCGCAAGCGGCCCTTAGATCCTTCGAATATGATTTCCGGTGTGGCCCGGTAAGCGGACATCGTCAGCCCCGGCTGGGCGGTCCGGAGCGAGCCAATCCGGACTAATTACTACGCTTTGGCGCGGAGACGGGTTGGCCAACCGACACGGACCAACGTCTCATCTGGGTCAGAGATCGCAAATTCGTACATCCCCCACGGCTTGTCCTCGGGCGATTGCTGAAATTCGCGCGCCGCGGCGTCAACACTCTGGAGGTAGAGATAAAGCCCAAAAGGGTTTCTGCCCGGCGTTAGCCATCCCTCGACCGCGTCCGTCAGATGCAGATATCCGCCTATCCCATTCGACAGCATGCGATAGGTGTCTGGCTCTCCCGGAGCGAGCCTTTCGCCGTCCGACCGCGTAAAGCCGAGCCGATTGTAGAACCGCTCCGACGCATCAAGATCGTTGCACGGCAGGATCGCGATCAAGGCTCCCGATGGACTCATTAGTTCACCCCGCCGTTATGCAAAAACTTTCGTCCGCTCTTCTTCTGAAAGTTTGTCACCTTTAAGGTGGGAGTTAGAGAGTAGGATTGCAACAGCCAGATGACCACTTCGGGTCAGGGGCTGCCTTCCCGAATGAGTTAAGGCCCGGTCGCTGTACCCCTAAGAGCTGCCGAATTGCTGCACGACAATCCGTCAAAACCACTGTGCAGAGGTACTAGGCTGTCATTTTGCTCGCAACCGGATTGCAAAGACGGATATCTCCTTAAATCATCCGCTCTGAAACGAATTGGGACTCTGTGGAGCGATGTTTGCTCCGTTAGGCTGTCGTCGATGACGATCGTTCTGTTCAGTATCTGCTCGACTCGCCATGCCGAACCCTCGTCGGCTTGCCACGGGTGTCGGTCAAGACCGGACAAGGATGGCGCAAGCAGGCCAGTGAGGCCAACCCGGTCCTTCCGGCGGCGGCGCTGGTGGCGCGGGAGGGGCCATCCCCGGAAGGCGAGCGTTGGCATCCGCCTTGATCAGGCTCGCGTCGACTGCGAACCCTTCCGCCGCCGTCCAGGCGCTCACGGGTGCAGCGGCGCAAGACGACCTCGGACACGCGACGGAAGAGATCGCGTTCACGGAAGCGGCCGTGCCGGTTCGTCGAGAATGTCGAATGATCGGGGACAACTCCATCCAGATCCAGCCGGCAAAACCAGCGGTGTGTCGCGCATCGGGCGTATCGAGATCGTTAACCCTGTCTGCAAATGATCCGGGCGAGGGTCGGAAACCGTCGACAAAATGTCTCGTTGGGCCGGAGAATTTTAGCCGGCACAAACTCGGGATAGAGGTGCATCATGCTAAGAATGGTGTTGCCGGGCTTTCTCATCCTATTGGGTGTAGGCGTCTTGTCCGCAATGGAGCTCAGAACTCCAGCGCGCAGTACAGCAGCGATCATCCAGCCAGTTAACGAGCCGACTGACGACATCTCCGATTCACATGACGCGTTGGCGAAGGCTGATCGCCTTGATGTTGCAGCTATGAGCAGCAAGGCGCCAGAACAGGCTGTTAGGAAGGACGAAGGCGTTGCTCGGCCGGAAGACATCCGAATCGCTTCTGAAAACATCGGTCTCGGTTCTTTGGAGCCTCCGAAGCCGATCGCCCGCCATCGGCACACTCCCAAGAAGGTCACGACCGTTGCACGTCCCAAGTCGGAGCCGAAGGCAAGTGTTGTCAGGCGGACCGCCATTTCGCAGCCTTCAAAGGCCGCCAGCGATACGGAGCCCTGTCGGCTCGCGGCCTTTGGCGGCTTACGCAAGGCTTTGAATTCAGCCGACTGCGAGATCTGAGGGCCCCACGAGCACGGCAGATCGAATTCGAATTATCCGTGTTCGTGCGGCGGTAGACATTCGTCTCAACTCAGATGACAGCTCCGGCCAGCAGGAAAGCGCTGCCAAGTGCGAGCATCACAAGTCCAGGCCAACTCGATCTGATATCGAAGCCGCTACCCGGTCGTGTCGGCTCGAGCGTGTCACGCCCGGAGCGAAGCCGTCTTCCACCGCTCAATCGGCCTTGCCAGATCGGCTGAAACGCCATCTGGAGCACGCCGCCGAAAACAAGGAGCACACCAAGCCATATCAGGGTCATGCTCGCCTCCTGCACCCGTGAACGCTGAGAGGTTGCTCCGCTGAGAACCGTGACTTATTCGATTTCTGTCTGCTGCTCCCGCGATTTGAACAGCCTTGGCAGGCACCGCACAGGCCAAGCGCCGCAGATGGCGCGGATCACGCCCTTCCAAGCTCAGGCCATTCTTGCCGCGTCATGCCGTCCCAAAGCATCCGGCTTAGTCTTCGTCCGGCTCGCGCACGACCGGCGGCTCGTCGGCCCGGCTATCCTCGTCATCCTGCTCTTCGTCCTCGTCCTCTTCGTCATCATCGGGATCTCGCGGCGGCACCGCGTTGCCCAAGATCGCGAAGATTTGCCGGCTGTCACCGGCGGGAAGGACCTCAGGGATTTCTAGGGTCATGTTGTCGCTCCTTGGCTGTGACCCCTGGGGCACTCTACTCCGCTTTCGGAGGGACGGATACGCAATTGGCGGCCGGCGTCGATGAGGGCCGGTTCATGCCTGGCAGTCGGCCCCTACCGGCAACAATCGGCAGCCTACCTCCTCGTCAGGACGTTCGGCTGCGCTGTGCCGCGGGCCGGTTCGAGAGTGCCGGCCTGCAATGCCGCGCGGCTTTCGGCGACGGCATGATTGAACAGCTCGAGCACCAAGCCAAAGGCCGCCAATTCCTCTTCCTCGATCGCGCCGTCGTCGTAGCATTCCAGCGTTTCGCCGATGATGGCGTCGACCTCGCGCTGCATCACCAGCAGGTCCTGGTTCGATTCCGCGGTGCGCACCCTGGAGACCATGGCCAGGATTCTGTTGCGATGACTGGTATTTTCCTCCCTTTCGTCCCTGTTCAAATAGTGGCGCAACCAGGCGCCAGCCGATCCGATGCCGGAGACGAGCAGGAGAGCAAACCAGAAGTAATCGCCGTACCTATCGAGGAAGGTGCGTTCGGTGCCGTCGATGACGGCTGCCGCTCCCCGATGGATCGGCAGCCCGGTCTCTTTGTCGGTGTCGGGCTTGGTGATATGGGCAGCGCCAGGCACCTGCCTCGCAATCGCCTGGCGGAGCGCGAATAGCTCCCGGAAAAATGCTGCCACCGTCGTTTCAGACAACGCCTTTCGCGCCACGATGAGGTGGCTGACGCTGACCGTCTCGAGCTTGTCGTCGGGCCAGGCCGGGTCTGCATTGAAGACGCTCGGTGGAATCTCCTCGGATTCGTACTGCGGATGCTTCAGGGCGATCGCTTCCGATGCTTCGATCGCGAGAAACTTCGGCTCGCCTCGCGCCCGGGCGGTCGCGGCGATGGCGTCAGCGGTGATCTTGCTGTCGAGCGGACCGGTCGCCATGAATGCATCGACGGTCGGGTCGCGCGCCAGCTCCTCGATCTGGTCAGTGCCGAATTGCGTCACCGCGACCTTGTCCGCCGCGGCGCCGGCGGCGCTCAGGATGATGCGCAGCAACGCAGCATTCGCCGGCGTCCGGCCGATGATCCCGACCTTGTGCCCGGCAAGATCGGCGATCTCCTTGATCTTCGCCGCGGGCTTTCTCTTGGAGCTTTTGCCCGCAAGTCCGGCAGGCGACCACAGCACAACGAAGTTCTGGCGCATGACGGCGACGGTCTGCGCGTCGGCCGGCATCTCCAGATCGCCGCGAGCGACCGCAAGGTCAGCTTTGCCAAACCCGAGCAAAGCGAGCGCTTCGCCGGCTCCGTCCGTCGTGATCGGAGACAGCCTGACCGTCCTGCTTTCACCGGCAAAGGCCGCGGCCATCGCCTGAACCACCTTGTGATCGTCGCTTCCCGCCGGACCGACGGCAATGCGGAGCGTGACTGGCCGCAACGCATAGTACAAGGCGCCCGCGGCGGCGCAAAAAACAAAAAATCCCACAGCCAAGACGAGCAATAAGGAATTGCTCCTTCTCCGCCGCCGGCGGGCTGCATCGCTGGGTTCGTTTGTACCGTCGGACGAGGACATCGCCGCTGCCAATCGGACATCAAAAAGGGTTTCCCACTCTGCAGGAATACCATTTTTCACAGGATAACAGCGGAGAAACGAGCTTCGTTTCGCGGGACGAAACGCCAGGCGGTCGGCGATAGCGGGTCCAGGCGAGCGGCCGCGGCCATCGGCTGGCATGGCGCGGCATGCTGTCCTTCTTGGAATACCTAACGGCTGGCGCCGGCAAGTCGGTCGGCGACCGTCCGCGCGATGGCCGCCGGAGCTTGTTCGGGGATCGCAAAGCACGAGCTCGCATTGATCTCGCAAAGCACGTAGGTGTCGGCACCAGCCGCGTCGCGTGGTCCGTAGAGGAAATCGGCGTCCCAGATGACCGGTAGCGACGGTTCATCGATGGCCAGCGTCTCCATCATTCGCGGTGTCCATTCATCCTCCATCAGCCGCCGCAGCCTCTGGAATGGTGGCGCATCCGGTCCGTGCATGATCCGCGGGCCCGGTTGCGCCTCAGGCGAGGCCGGTCCTTCCGGCGGCGGAGGGATCAAGGCCTTGATCAATTGGTGTCCGAAGCCCGCGACCTTGGAGCCGCTCATGTAGCAGCGGATCATCCCCTCGGGCAGGCGGGACTGGAACGGCTGATCGATGATGCAGCCGCCCCATCCGAAATACGGTTCGCATCGCGCGAAGAAGGCCTCAAGCGGCAGGTCCTCGGGAAGGCTGCCGCGCTGCGCATGGAGAACGCGGACGATGGCTTCCGCCTTCGATAGCGCCTCCACCTTCCAGACCCCCTGACCTCCGTTGCCGCGATTTTGCTTGAGCACGCGGGGGCCGCTTGTCATCAGCCGTGCCGGAAACTCTGCCCGGAAGGCCGCAGCCGTGTCATAACGGTGCGTGTCGGTTCCCCAGCCCAGGTGGCGCGTTCGGTAGAGCACGTCCTTGACACCCATCTTCAGGATGACGTCCGGGTGCGCGCTCACCCAGGGCCCTTGCGCAGCAACGTCACGCAGCAGGAGATCGAGCTCTGCACGCGTCTTGCCTTGATGGATCGGGTCGACCCAGACGAGCACGCCGTTGACCGCGAGCAATTGCTCGCGCACGGCGTCGGCGAAGCTTTCGTCGTAGATGGCTGGACATGCTTCGATGCCAATGGCGGCGAGTGCTTCGTAGACACGGACGAAGCGGCTGTTTTGCGGCGTCGCATCTCGACGCGCGGCCGCGTCGCCTCGCGACAGAATGGCTAGGGAATATCGGAGAAGTGGCTGCCGGTCGGAGTCCATGCGCAAGCTCCACGTGTTGCGTGCTGCGCAGAGCTTGGACCGAGGTCTCACGGGGAGTCTGCAGATCCCCGCAGAGACAGTCTATGTGAGATCATCCGGACATTTCAAGACGCCACGACCAAGGCCGACATGCGGAATGCCGAGCCAAGGGAGATCGCCCCCGGACGCCCGGCCGCTGGTGCAATGGTGGCAGGTTCCAAGGAGCGTTCGCTCCGGTCGTCGGCCATTTCGTTGGATGTCCCGCGGGCAGGCAGGTTGACAGCTCCAGGCTCTGGGTTTTTTATTTGGGCACGGGGATGTGCGATCTCCCCGCGAGGCGACATGCCCAAGTATCGCGTCCTCACTCACCAAGGGCGCAGCATGTCATCATCATATCCATCCAATCCGTTCGACAGACTGTCCCGCTTGATCGGGACCGCGAGCACGCCGACGCGTATCGAGATGCGCATCGCCGAGCCATGACGAGGAGGACGAACATGCGAACACGCCCGATCTACCAGGCAGCCATTTTGCTCGCGATCGCGGCGGGACTGTCACCCGCCCATGCCCTGACCCAGGAGGAGCTCGTTGCCAAGCTCCAGGCGGCCGGCTATTCGCAAGTCAGCGACATCAAATCGACGGCCGAAGGCACGACCGCCAAGGCGGTGAAGAACGGCAAGCCGGTGAGGCTCGTCGTCGACAGCAGCGGCCAAATCAAAGAACAGCAATGAGATGCCGACGCTACACATGCTTTGCTGCCGGCAGAGGGAGGGATGATCGCAAGACGCTCCCGCGCCAAGTGAGGGCGACGAAAGAAGGGCAACAGCAATGTCGCGTCCGCGCTGGATTGTAACTGCACTGCTGGCGGGCTTGTGGATGATGGCCGCTTTCCAAAACATGGCTCACGCGGCCGACGAAAGAGCCCTGCAGTTCGAAACCAAGATCCCGCTGGGCGATGTGCGCGGCCGGATCGATCATTTGGCGGTGGATCTGAAGAGACAGCGGCTGTTCGTCGCCGAGCTTGGAAATGACAGCGTCGGTGTGGTCGATCTTGCCGGTGGAAGCGTCATCCACACCATATATGGTCTGAACGAGCCCCAAGGTGTCGGCTACGAGCCCTCGACAGACACGCTCTATGTCGCCAATGCGCGCGATGGCTCGGTCAGATTGTTTGACGGCAATGCCTACGAGCCGACGGGTCGTATCGAGCTTGGCAGCGATGCCGATAACGTTCGGATCGATCCTGCGTCAGGTCATGTCGTCATCGGCTACGGCGATGGAGCGCTGGCGGTGATTGATCCATCGACCCGCAACAAGGTCAACACGCTGCCGCTGAAGTCACACCCCGAAAGCTTCCAGATCGATGCGAGCGGGACACGACTCTTCGTCAACCTGCCGGAGGTGCATGCGATCGTCGTGTTGGACGGGACGTCTGGCAACGCGCTTGCCACGTGGAAATTGAACGAGGCCGGCAACTTTGCCATGGCCCTCGACCGGCAGAAAAACCGGCTTCTCGTGGCGTTCCGCAACCCGCCAAAGCTGGCCGTCTTCTCCATGGCTGACGGCAAGTCCATTGCGAAGATCGAGACCTGCGGTGACGTCGACGACCTCTTCGTCGACGGCAAGCGCGAGCGGGTTTACCTCAGCTGCGGAGCAGGATTTATCGACGTCTTCGAGACAACCGACAATGGCTACGGCCATGTGGCCCGCATCCCGACCGCAACGGGCGCGCGCACGTCTTTGTTCGTGCCGGGAGTGAATCGCCTGCTCGTCGCCGTCCGCGCGAGCGTCGCCGGACCGGCAGCGATCTGGGTATTCAAACCATCGCCGTGAGAAGGATCCATGGTCGGGAGGTGCACATGCTGTCCAACTACCGACTTTGCCGAGAATTATCAAAGCCAGCTGTCGCCGTTGTTGCGCTCGGCCTGCTCGCCTGGCCCTTCCCGACGTGGGCCTATCGCCCCTTCGATGGCACTGATGCCGCGGTTGCGAAGAAGGGAGAGATGGAGATCGAATTGCAGCCGGCAGGCGGTGTGCGCGATGACGCCGGAACCAAGCTCCTGGCGCCGGCGACGGTTATCAATTACGGCCTAAGCGACGAATGGGAAGCCGTTTTTGAGGGGCAAGGGCAGACCTCGCTCTCGCCGCCGGGACCCACAAGCCTCACGGCGGCGGGGGCGTTCCTCAAGCACGTGCTCGTGCCCGGCAGCCTGCAGGACAAGACCGGTCCAAGCATCGCGACGGAATTCGGAGTGCTGGCACCGGACAGCACCGGCAATTCCGGCTTTGGCGTCAGTCTGGCCGGTATCGTGTCGCAGCGTTGGGACTGGGGAACGATGCATCTCAATGCGGATGCGGCGCTCACCAGAGAACATCACGGCGACCTCTTCCTGAGTGCCATCGTCGAGGGACCGTCGACATGGACGGTTCGCCCCGTCGCCGAGATCTTCTATGAAAACGAGTTCGGAACGGCGCAAACGTTTTCGGGCCTGGTCGGCCTGATCTACCGGGTCAGCGACGACCTGAGTTTCGACGTCGCCATACGTCACGCGCTGACGAACGGGCGCCCGGTGAACGAGATCCGCGCGGGCCTGACCTTCGGCTTTCCGCTGTCTTCATCCGAGCAGCACGCCACACGCCGCCAGACGTTACCGAGCCTGCCTCATTAGCTAGTGATCCTGCTTGTCGGGATGCGCGCGCCAATCGCGGCCGACGGTCTCGTGATCCTTGTCGACCGGAGCGGCCCCCGCATGGCTGGACTCACCTTCTTGAGCCTTCCAATCGCGCCCGATTCTAACGTCTTCGGCGCGGCTGCGATCCTGCTCACGGGATTGATCGGCCTGTTGAGGCGTTTGCCCGGCCTCAACTGGCGCGGATTGGGCTTGGACGGGCGTCCAGCTGGCTTGGATGACCGCAAGTGCACACGCAGATGCGACTAGCAAAAACCCTGTTGCTAGACTCCTCATGGGTGTTCTCCTTCATTGGAACACCCATTCAACGGGCCATTCTGCGCGGCGTTCGGAGAACTCACATTTATTTTCCTCCCGCGACGCATCAGGCAGATTGCCCCGACCGAGCCAGCCTGAGCCGATCCGGACCCCGCCGAACCGGTCCGCATCGCTTGGTACACAAACTTTGTGCGTTCTTGGTGCTTTTTTGCGGGCCAGAGCAGCAGCACCTACCCAACGACAAGGGGAGAAAGGCACCATGAAAATGCAATCCATGATCGGCAAGGCCTGCGCTGCCATCGCCATTGCCGCCGCAATGCCTCCCGCGGCCCACGGGGCTGGCGAAACGGTCACGCCGCGTTTCGAGCAGGCGCTTCCCAACGTTCCCGGCAAGTCGATGATCGCCGTCGTGGTCGACTATGCGCCGGGCGGAGCGTCGCCTTCGCATACCCACGCCAAGTCAGCGTTCATCTTCGGCTACGTTCTATCGGGAGAGATCGAGTCGCAGGTGAATGACGGACCCAAACGCGTCTATCGCGCCGGCGAAAGCTTCTACGAGGCGCCCGGCGCTTGCCATCCCGTCAGCCGCAATGCGAGCAAGACCGAGCCGGCAAAGCTGCTCGCGGTGTTCGTCGTCGATAGCGACGACAAGCCGCTAACCATGCCCGTCGAATAAGAGCATCGAGGACGACAGATGACCCCAGCCGGCAATGTCTCGCAAAGTTCTGATCGCCCCATGTGGGCGTGGCGAGTCCACGCGTTTGGACCGCCGGAAGCAATGATCTTGGAAAGGATTCCTCGGCCAGAGCCGGGGGCGGGCGAAGTTCTTGTCCATGTCCACGCGGCAGGAGTCGGTCCTTGGGACGGCTGGATCAGAGCCGGCAAAAGTGCGCTGCCGCAGCCGCTCCCTCTGACGCTCGGCTCCGATCTCTCGGGTACGGTCGCCGCGGTGGGATCCGGTGTCTCCGACATGGCTGTCGGCGACGAGGTGTTCGGTGTCACCAACCCCCAGTTCGTCGGTGCCTATGCGGAGTATGCCGTCGCCTCTGCCGGCATGCTCGCAAAGAAGCCGAGCTCGCTCAGCTATACCGAGGCGGCGTCCGTTCCCGTCGTCGCGGTCACCGCGTGGCAAGGCCTGTTCGAGCATGCTCGCCTCGAGGCCGGCCAAACGGTCGTCATTCACGGAGCGGCAGGTAATGTCGGGGCCTACGCGGTTCAGCTCGCGTATCGCGCCGGCCTGCGTTCAATTGCGACCGCCGGGGCGAAAGACATCGAATATGTGAGGTCGCTCGGGGCTGACAAGGTCTTGGACTATCACACGCAGCGTTTCGAGGACGCGGTGAAGGATGCCGACGCCGTCCTCGATCTCGTCGGCGGCGAGACCCAGGCGCGCTCCTTTCAGGTTCTTCGCCCGGGCGGCAAGCTGATCTCCGCGGTGTCGCAGCCTGATCAGCAGCGCGCTAGGGATCACGGGGTCACCGCAGCCTTCTTCCTGGTGGACGTGACCTCGCAGCGGCTACGCACGATCGCCGAACTCATCGACCGCGGCGAGCTGAAGACCCGCGTCGGCGCCGTCCTCCCTCTCAGGGATGCACGAGATGCGCATCTGATGTTGGAGGGCCGAAAGCCCCAGCCGAAAGGGAAGATCGTTCTCGACCTGGAGGCTATCTGCAAGTAGCCTCCGCGTGGCATGAGCATCGCCGGCTTCGAAATTGCCGGCGACGAGTCTCAAATCACTGCTCAGCTAGGCCATGGTGTGTTGCGGATGCGCGTGCATGCGTTCGGCCTGTGGAAGGTGGGGTCACAATCCTCGATATAGTCGACATTGACCGTGCCGTATGTCGTCTGCGGTTTCCTCAGCGCCGAGCAGGCCTGAATCTTGATGAACTCTTTCTTGAAATCGCCGCGCGGATAGGCGGCGATGACCGCCTCGCGCTGCTCAGGCGTGTACTCATCATATCCAATGCCGACGACATCAACCAGAACACCGGCATTCGTGAGCGCTATTTCGGGACGCATATATTGCGGGATGCCGGGCGTGGTATGTAAGGCGATGGCTTCCCAGACCAGATCCGCCTTGGGCTCGGGGATGCCGCGGCTTCGGAGAAATTCACGCGCGGCGTCGGCGCCGTCGACTTCGAACCGCTTCGTGTCCGTATGATAATGGTCGACAAGCCCCAAGTCGTGAAACAGCGCAGCGACATAAAGCAGTTCAGAATCGAATTTGAGATTTTGCCGAATACCTTTCATCGCGCCGAACACAAAAACCCGGACGGAATGGTTATACAACATCTCATTTTCATATTGCCGAACGAGCTCGGCCGCTTCGCGCGCGATCTTGCTGTCGGGAATCCTGATGCCAGATAAGACGTCAACCATTGTCGAAACTCCTATGTCCGTCGCAGCGACCTTGAAATTGCATTCCGCGATCGCTCGGGTCGCTGCTTTCGACGAATAGGTGCATTCAAGGCCCGCCACAAAACAGTACCAAGAGCGCCAATTCTGGCTGTACCATCGCAGGATGGCCGCCCTTCCCATCCAGCTCGACCGTGCCAGAAAGACCCCGCTGGCTTCCCAGATCTACCAGTCCATCCGAGAGGGCATCGAGAATGGGCGGCTCGCCCCGGGTGCGCGGTTGCCTTCCTGGCGCGATTTGGCTGCTCAGCTCGGTGTCTCCCGCGGCACCGTACGCGTCGCCTACGAACGTCTCATCGTGGAGCAATTCGTCGTCGGTCTCGGGCCGGCAGGAACCCGCGTGGCCGAGCGCCAGTTCCAATCTTCAACACCCGACTCGTCGCCGGAGGCGATCCCCCTTCCGGACCTCTTCTATGAGTTCGGAAGCGCACCGCTCGCGTTTCAGATGGGCGTGCCCTCTCAAGACGCTTTTCCTTTCAAGCTGTGGTCGCGCATTCTGACCGGACAGACTCGGCGGGCCGCCTTGGCACCGGTGACGTATCCAGATCCGCGAGGCGACCCGGAGCTGCGAAAAGAGGTCGCGGCGTATCTGGGGCTCGCTCGCGGCATTCGTTGCAGTCCCTCTCAGGTGCTCATCACCGGCGGATTCTCCGGTGCGCTCGGTCTTGCGATCCATGGGCTTGCGCTCGGAAGGACAGCGGCCTGGATCGAGGATCCCGGTTTTCCACTCACCCGCACCGCGCTCCGTCTGGCCGGCATGTCAGTGACGGCCGTCCCGGTCGATGCCGAAGGGCTGGATGTCGCAGCTGGTGTCCGGACCGCGGCCGACGCGAGGCTGGCCATCGTGACGCCAGGCCAACAGGCCCCGCTCGGGATGACGATGTCGCTGCCGCGGCGGCTTGCCCTGCTTGCCTGGGCGCGGCGGTGCGGCGCCTGGATCATCGAGGACGACTACCTCAGTGAACTGCAGTTGAACGGACGGGCGGCTCCGGCTCTCGCTTCTCTCGATCATGGGGGACGGGTGATCCACATCGGCAGCTTCAGCAAGACGATCAGCCCGGCACTGCGGCTGGGCTTCATGGTCGTGCCTCCGGAACTGAGCGCTCGGTTCGCTGAGCTCGCCGCTTGCCTGACGCCGGCGCCAGCTGCGGCCGTGCAGCGCGCCGTAGCGGAATTCCTGCGGGACGGGCACTATCTTCGGCACCTGCGCCGCATGAAACAGCTGTACGCCGACCGTCGAGAGATTCTGCTTGATTGCCTGCGGGAGTCGGAATTGGCCTCGCCAAAGGTACAAGCAGCCGCCGGCCTCGCCGTAGTGATCACGCTGCCGACGTCCGTGTCAGACGTGAACATTGCCTCGCAGGCCATCCAATTCGGTCTGGCGCCTGCTCCGCTGTCGCCGTGGTACATGCAGCCGTCCGGCAAGCGAGGACTGCTGCTCTGCGTGACCAATCTTAGCGAGCGGCGGCTGCCGGCGGACTGCCGCAGGCTGTTCGATTTGGTGCGGTAGCGGTCGCCCCGAACGAAGCAGATCGGCACAAGACCTCAGACGATCGCAGGCCAGACCACGATTCGGCAAGTCCTCAAGAGAGCGGCACAGAGACGCATGGTTAATCGCGGCTTAAGGCGGCCGATATGCGCTTTCGCCGCCGATTAACCGCGGCGAAAACTGTATCACCTATGGTGCGCAACGCGCGGGAAGCTGGAGCAGCATTCGCGCGTGATCGCGACATCGGGGGAATCAGGTTATGAGCAAAGCACCATTGATCTCGGCTGTCCTCTTGATCGCGGTCGGCATGGTCCCCGCGCTCGCAGGGCCGCGCACGATTTCGGTGCCTGCACCCGAAGGCGACGCGCCGCGGGCCACGCCGACCGCACTCGACGAATATCGCGGCTATCGGTTCAATCTCACCGAGAATGCCGGACGCAAGGACGACGGCGCGATCGCCGACGCGCTTCGCCGCCAGCTGGATGTGGTGGAAAGCGTGGGATTCAGCCCCAGGGTGCTGCAGTTCTTTCACACCGTTCCGATCGTCGCGAGCGAGATGGCATGCCTCGAGCAAGGCGCGGCGTCCGCCTGTTACGGCAATCTGGCGCCGGTGCGCGACGGATTGGGTGTGACCACCTGGGACGAGGCGAAGCATCAATGGACCAATCCGGACGTGGTGGCGCTTGCCGCCGACACCGGAATTGGCGTGATCATGCTGCACCCGAGCATGCTGCGGTATGAGAAGGATCCGGTCATCCTCCACGAGTTTCTGCACGCCTACCACGCCAAGCTGATGCCGCGCGGCTACGACAATCTGGGCATCGCCGCCTATTACAGCGAGGCGAAGCGTACCGGCTCTTTCGGCAAGGATGCCTACGCGCTAAAGAACAAGCAGGAATTCTTTGCGGTGACCGCGAGCATCTTCCTCGCAGGCAAGGACTCCGTCCACGAACCTAATACGCGCGCGAAGCTGAAAGAGCAGATGCCCGAGTACTACAAATATCTCGTGGGCGTGTTCGGCTTCGATCCCGAGACCCCCAACGTCGCGTCGCTCGCTTCGAACTGAGATCGAGGGCAATCGTCATCATTGAGGACGCGCCGCCATAAGATGCGCGCGGCCGCCCTCACGTTCAGCTTTCGAGCTCTGCTCTCGGCCAAACGGCCAGCGCAATGAATGTCCGGTTAAGACGACCGGACAATCCACCCGGCATCCATTAATCGAGCCTTGATCTCCACCCACTTAGAGTGGAGTTCATGCACGTCGAACCAACGGTAAATTGTCCTCGTGCGGCCAGCTCTCGGTCGCCTGCCCTCCGGTCGTCCTGGCTGAGCTGGACCATCGTGTTTGCGCTGTTTCTTTCTGCCGCCCTGCTGGGGACCGAGGCATGGCAGATGTGGCATGTGCGCGATGCGAACCTGCGCGGCGCCAAGATCGTCACCGCGAGCCTTGCCGAGTCGCTCTCGCACCAGGTCGACATGACGCTCAAGACAGCCGACAGCGTCGTGTCCACCTTGGTGCAACGGGTCGAGGCGGAAGGGTTCGGCCCCGACAGCCTGCAGCGCCTCTACGGGCTGATGACGTCGCTCGCCGCGGCATTACCGGCGATTCACGAGATGGGTCTGATCGACGAGGACGGCAATGCGATCGTCAAATCGTTGCTTCCGCATCCCGTAGGTAAGAACTACAGCGAGCGCGACTATTTCCGCTTCCTGAGCACGCACGATACGAGGGAGGTGTTCATTGGAGTGCCGGTCAGGAGCAAGGTCGACGGCTCGATCAACGTCACGGTTTCCCGCCGGGTCAATGCTCCGGACGGCCGCTTCGCCGGGG
This sequence comes from Bradyrhizobium sp. STM 3557, assembly GCF_045571465.1. NCBI lineage: Bacteria > Pseudomonadati > Pseudomonadota > Alphaproteobacteria > Hyphomicrobiales > Nitrobacteraceae > Bradyrhizobium > Bradyrhizobium sp. STM 3557. Next base: position 1,526,928 of record NZ_CP120697.1, on the reverse strand, counting down.
TCGTGGTGACCAGCGTTTCGATGGACTTCTTTCGCAAGCTGTTCGAGTCCGTGCAGGACCGGTCCGGCGCCTCGATCAACCTGGTGATGGACAACGGGACGCTATTAGCGAGCAGCCCCGCTTCCTTTGGCAGCAGCGAGCTTACCGCGCTGCTGACGCTGCCCACTGACGCGACAGAATATGTGTCACCTGACGACGGTGTCCGCCGGGTCGGATCGTACAATCATCTCTCGCGCTATCCGATGGTTGCGGTGGTCGCGCAGGACAGCGCGATCGTCTTGCGCGAATGGCGCGGTCAGTTGATCGTCGATAGCGCGATCATGCTCTGCGTCCTGGTCCTCATTGCCGTGCTGGGCTACCGTGTGGACCGCGCCAATCGCGCGACGCAGCTGCATGCGCTGCGGGACGGACTGACCGAGCTCGCAAACCGTCGCTGCTTCAACGAGACGCTCGAACGCGAATTCAAGCGTGCCGCCCGCAGCAGGCTGCCGCTCTCCCTGATCATGGTGGACATCGATCTCTTCAAGAGCTTCAACGACCGGTATGGCCATCCAGCCGGCGATACGTGCCTGCGCACGATCAGCGCTACGGTACAGAGCGTGCTGCGCCGGCCGAGCGACCTGGCTGCGCGCTATGGCGGTGAGGAAATCGCGATCATCTTGCCGGAGACGGATGTTGCGGGAGCCATTCAGATCGTGACCGACCTGATGCTTGCTGTTCGTGCGCGTGCCATTCCGCATGAGGGCAGCGCCCACGGCATCGTCACCGTCAGTGCAGGGATTGCATCGTGCAATCCGGCGCGACGGGATGCAGACTCCGCGCAGCTTGTCGAGAAGGCCGATGCGGCGCTCTATGCCGCGAAGGCGCTTGGGCGCAACGCATTCACCGTGCATGCCGCGACCGACACTGCCGCCTCCGTGGCAAAGCGCCGAGAGGCGGCATGACGGCCCGCGCGGCGAATCGAGCTACCGCCTGCGCAGCTCCGACGGGCTATGCCCGAACTTCCTGCGGAACACCGTGCTGAAGTGCGACGAGCTGCTGAAGCCGAGCTGATAGGCGACCTCGGTGACGGACAAGGACCGCAGCTCCGGCCGCGTCAGCACGTCATAGCAGCGCTGCAGGCGGCGATCCAGGATCCACTCGGAAACGGATACATCGGTGAGCCGAAACAGATAATGCAGATGCCTGAGCGAGACGCCGTTGCTCCTGGCGATCTTCTCCAGCGAAAGATCGGGATCGGTGAGATGCGCCTCGATCCAGGCCTTGACCGAACGCAGACGAACCTTCTGCGCGGTGGTGTCCTCCGACAGCTCGTCCTTGTCGCCCATATCGAGCGCGAGCGCCAGGACGTCCATCAGCTCGGTGCCAAGCCGAGACCTGACAGTCTCGTCGAGCGCTGATCCCTCGGCTGCAACCGAGGCACAGAATTCAGCGGCAATGCGGCCAAGACCGCGTCCGGTGGGAATGGTCAGGGCAACGGGGAGCCTGCTGTCGCTGAAGCGTGCTGCGAATTCCTTGCGCGGAATCTCCAGATAGAGCGAGCGCACTTTGCCTATGCATTCCAAATCATAGGCTTCGCTCGCCGAGAAGATCGCGCCGACGCGCGGATTGGACAGCAGCGTCCGGCCCGCCTGCAGGATGTTGACCTGCCCCTGCTGCATGAACTCTACATAGTAGCAGTCCTTGTCGAGCTTGGCGATGTGCCGCTCGCGGCGCGTGATCCGCTGCTCAGAGAGCAGCACGTCCGTCATTGTCACAGGGCCGAGCCGCGCTTCACGGATGAAGCCTTCGTAGTCCGACGGCTGTTCGGCGTTGACGTCGACGTGGACATAGACGTCGCAAATGGCGCCCTGCCAAGCGGCGTAGCGCTTGGACGGCTCCAGCTCGTCCGTCGTGAATACCAGATCCATCGACCGTCCTTGTTGCAAGTGCGAGACGCTTGCGCGCCGCACAAACTGCCAAGCGTGCAAATCTTAGATGCCCATCGTCGCTGCGCAAGCGAACTTTGCGCGCAGACGCAAAAGCTTTGCGCTCCCGGGCAAGCGCTTTTCGGGACGGCGAGCTATGGACAGCGGAAAACGGGAGGACGCATTCGCACGCGCCGGCATCGCACCGGTGTTCGCGAACGGCTGCTTCCCCCGGGATAGCAGCGATGGTTTTCGGCCAGGCCTCACCTATCACCACACGATTCACGCGCCCCGTCACGTCCATTGCCGACATCGAGGCGCTGGAGCAACTTCCCTATGATTTCCTCGTGCCGTCCCGCAATCTCTTTCATCTGTTCGAGGCCACGGCGGCGTTGCATCCGGACAGGCCCGCGCTGACGGTTCTCAATCCTCATGAGTCCTGCGAGGCCGGCCTCACGCATCGGCAGTTGCTGGCGGAAATATCCCGCGCGGCGAACTTATTCAGATCATGTGGGATCACGCCTGATGGTCCGACCGTTGCGGTGCTCTGCCCGAGCCTGCCGCAGATCTTTCCGGCGCTGCTCGGCGCACAGGCCGCAGGTGTCGCAAGCTCGATCAACTATCTGCTGAGCGAAGACACCATCGTCGACCTGCTTGAGGCGCAGAATGCAACGGTGCTGGTCATTCCATCGGAAGCGGCCGATCCGGCGATCTGGCGCAAGGCGAGCTGCGTCGCGGCCCGGGCCAAGACACTGCAGCATGTCCTTGTCGTCGGCGAGAGCAGCCGTCTCAGCGGTCGCATGGTGCGCTTCGACGAGGCGATCGCAGGCCAGCACGACACGCTCGCTTTCGAGCCGCCCGACGATCGGCGCGCGGTGTGCGCGCTGTTTCACACCGGAGGCACGACCGGGCGCCCGAAGCTCGTCCGCCTGACTCACGGCAATCAGATCCATGCCGCCTGGAGTTTTGCGCAGGTTCATGGGCTGGACGAGCACGACGTCGCCTTGAATGGCTTTCCGCTGTTTCACGTCGGCGGTACCATGACCGCCGGCCTGTCGATCCTCGCCGCCGGCGGTCATGTGATCATCCCCTCGCCCTATGGTCTCCGAAGCCCGGAAGCCATTCGCGACTACTGGCACACCGTCGCGCGCTTCCGAGCAACCATGGTCAGCGGCGTGCCGACCTCGATCGCCGCGCTTGCCGAGGTGCCGATCGAGGACTGCGATCTCAGCACGGTCAGGATGGCGTTGACCGGCGGCGCTGTGCTGCCGAAGGCGGTGAGCGAGCGCTTCCAGGCGCGGACCGGGATCCGGCTGTTCGAAACTTACGGCATGACGGAAACCGCCGCCGCGATCGCCTTCAATCCGGGGCACGGCGAGCCACTGCAAGGCAGCGTCGGCTTCCGGGCGCCGTTTGCCAGGACCAGGATCGTGGCGATCGGCAATGCGGACATGACCAAGGACTGCCCGCCGCTCACCAGCGGCCTGGTGCTGGTCAAGGGTCCGCAGGTGTTTCCCGGCTATCTCGATCCCGCGCACAATCGCGGCGTCCTCACTGACGATCATTGGATCATCACCGGCGACATTGGCTATCTCACCGAGGACCAGCGGCTGGTCCTCACCGGCCGCGAAAAGGATCTGATCGTCCGCAGCGGGCACAACATCGATCCCGCTGCGATCGAAGACGTCGCAAACGCATTTCCGGGCGTGCAAATCAGTTCGGCCGTCGGCATGCCCGACGCCTATGCCGGCGAGGTGCCGATTCTGTTCGTCGTGCCCTCGCCCAACCAGACCATCGATGTCGCGCAACTGAGCGAGCATCTCGAGCTCAACGTCAACGAGCCGCCGGCGCGACCGAAGCGCGTCGTGGTGCTGGATGCGCTGCCGGTCACCGCCGTTGGCAAGATCTTCAAGCCGGCGCTGCGCGACCTCGCCGTTCAGGAGAAGGTGAGGACCGAGATCGATCGCATCTTCGGCGCGGCCGTCCCTGCAGAAATCCAAGTCGACAAGGACGACAGGCTGAACACGGTGGTCCGCATCTCCATCGGCGCCAGCGACACGGCGCTGCTGGACCAGCTCGCCGCGAGCCTGTCCGCGCTGCCGCAAACCTATCGGATCGAGAGCGCGTCGCCGCAAGCGCCGGCACCAGCCGGAAACGATGAGGCCAAACCATGAAGCGCATTCGGCTCAGCCAGCAGGAGATCGTGTTCGTCGTCTTCGCGGCGCTGTTTCTGTCATTTGCGATCTTCCTGAACGGCTTCCTCACCGCCGAGAATATGCTGACGCTGCTGCAGAACGTGGCCGTGCTCGGCATCCTTGGCCTTGCCATGGCGATCGTGGTGATCGGCCGCGGCATCGACCTGTCGCTGATCGCGGCGCTCGCGGTCCCCGGCGGCCTCGTGCTGCAGATGGTCCAGAACGGACACTCGCTCACCGCCTCACTGCTCGCGGCCGGCCTGCTGTCGATCGCGCTCGGCGTCGTCAACGGCTGGCTCATTGCCTACGCTGAAGTGCCGCCGCTGTTCGCGACGCTGGCCACCGGCCTGTTCGTCGCCGGGCTCGGCCAGGCCGCGCTGTTTCAGCTCGATGTCGTGCAGTGGAGCGAGGGCATGGCGGGGTTCGAGCGGCTGGGACAAGGCAGCATCCTTGGCATTCCCACCTCGATCGTGATGTTCGCGATCGCCTGCGTCGTGGTGTTCGTGCTGCTGCGCCGGACCCGCTGGGGCGCCTATATCTACGCCGTCGGCGACAATCCGTTCGCCGCGCGCGTCACCGGCATCCCCTCGCGGCCGATCATGGTGCTGCAATATGTGCTGGCCGCGTTGATCGGCTGCTTTGCCGGCCTCGTGCTGGCCGCATCCGTCAACTCGATGCCGACCCGCATCTTCAATTCGACCTTGATCTACGACGTCATCCTGGTCGTGGTGCTCGGCGGCATCGGCCTGTCCGGCGGCCGCGGCGGCGTGGTGAACGTCATCATCGGCACCCTGCTGATCGGAACAATGCTCAACGGCATGACCATCCTCGACATTCCCTATGCCGGCCAGAACCTGATCAAGGGCGTCGTGCTGCTGATCGCCGTCATCACCGATACCTTCCTGAATCCAAGAAACGAAGAAACCGCCCAGCAAGGCGACATCTAGACAGCCAAAACATCGAAGGAGGAAACAATGCTGCGCGCTCATCAATTTGCACTTTGGACCATAGCCGGCTTGACGCTCGCGGCTAGCGCGGCGCCGGTGCTCGCCCAGCAAGGGCTCGATGAGCCGTTCCAGAAATCCTTCCGCGAGGCGCTGGCCGGCAAGACGGTGGCTTATGTGCCGGTCGCGATGAACTTCGATCTCACGGAAGGCTGGTACGCCGGCCTGAAGAAGGAGCTCGAGCCCTATGGCGTCAAGTTCGAGATCCGCGACCCCAACTGGAACACCAATGCCGGCGCGCAGGCCGTCACCTCGCTGATATCAGAGAAGCCGGCCGTGATGGTGATTCACAATCCCGACGTCCAGACCTATGCCAAGCTGCTGCAGCGCGCCGAGAACGAAGGCATCTACGTCATTCAGATCAACATGGGCTCGGCCTATCGCAGCTCGGCCTTCGTCGGCGCGAACTGGATCGAGATCGGCGAACGCCAGACCGAAGGCGTGGTGAAGGCCTGCGAGGGCAAATCGAACAAGATCGCGGTGATCCAGGGCGCGTTGTCCGCCGCCGCCAGCGCCTACACCCTGAAGGGTGTCGAGAACGTGCTCGCCAAGCATCCAGAGATCAAGGTCGTCTCCAGCCAGGCGGCCGACTGGGACGCGGCCAAGGCCAAGGCGATCACGCAGACGGTACTGAAGCAGAATCCCGATCTCTGCGGCATCGTCGGCTTCTGGGACGGCATGGATATCGGCACCGCGGCCGCCATCAAGGAAGCCGGGCTCACGGGCAAGGTGTTTCTGGCGACATCCGGCGGCGGCGAACGCAAGGGCGCGTGCGAGCTGGTGAAGAACGGCTCGTTCGATCTCGACATGAGTTACGACGTGCCGACGCAGGCCGCGCAAATGGCCGGCACGATCAAGTGGCTGCTGTCGTCGGGCGCCAAGCCCGGCTCGGTCAAGGGCTCGGAATACACGACGCTCATTCCGATCACCAAGGAGAACGCCGATACCCAGACGGCGTGCTGGAACCTCTCCGATCTGAAGAAGTAGTCCGCCTCGTCAAAGCGCGTTCCGCCCTCCGGCGGAGCGCGCGCCATGGTGCATGGAATCAGGAAAGACCCACGGAAGGCAGATGCACGAGACACTGACGAGGCTACGATATCGCTACTGGCCGGACCATCTCCTTGGCGAGATCCTGTCCAAGCGATGGACAGAAACCGCCATTCCGGTGATCCTGCTCTTGATCGTCGGTTTCAGCCTCAGCCGGTCGCTCGAGCATTTCCTGTCGCCGTCCAGCCTTGCCGATACCGCGCGGCAGGCCGGCGAGATCGGCTTCATCGGCCTCGGCATGGGGCTCGTCGTGATCGTCGGCGGCATCGATCTGTCGGTCGGCTCGATGTTCGCGCTTACCGATTTCTGCGCACTCTATCTGCTCGACGTGCTGGATTGGCCCGTTCCCGCCGTGATCGTCGCAACCATGCTCGTCGGCGCCATGCTCGGCGCCGTGAACGGCATCCTGATCGGATATCTCAGGCTTCGCGCCTTCATCACCACGCTGATCACGCTGATCATCTACCGCTCCGCGTTCGATCTCCTGATCCAGCGCTATTCGAACGCCATCGCGTCGGCCTTCCCCGACATCCCCGCATGGAATTTCATCGGCGGCGGCGACGTGCTCGGCGTTCCCAGCGTGGCGCTGGTCTACATCGCGGTCGCCATCTTCGGGCACGTCTTCCTGACGCGGCTGCGCCCCGGCTGGCACATTACGGCGATCGGCGGGTCGCGTCGCTCGGCCTACAACTCCGGCATCCCGGTGCGGCGAACGATTGCGCTGTGCTATGTCGCGAGCGGCGTGCTGACCAGCATCGGCGCGCTGTTCTTTGCCGCACGCCTCGGCACGGTCGGCGGCGACATTGGGGTCGGCCTCGAGGTGATCGTGTTGACCGCGACCGTCCTTGGCGGAATCACGCTCGGCGGCGGCAAAGGCTCGGTGGTCAAATCACTGGTCGGCGTGCTGATCGTGCTTCTGGTGACCAACGGCCTGACGGCGATGAATGCGCGCGGCGGCGTCAACCGCATGGCGCTCGCCAGCATCCTCTTGGGTGCCGCGATGGTCGACATCCGCTGGCAGAAGAATCGCACCCGCATCATCAGCAAGGTCTATGTCGCGCCGACCTATCACGCGCTGCCGCCACCGCCTCCGACCGAGATCGGCAAGGGCGGACCATTCGAGCAGAACGACAAGCTGCGCGACGTGTCGCTGATCGGGCTTGGCCGCATCGAAGCCCCGGAGGACGTCATCCTCGATCGCAACGACGTGCTCTATGCGGGCTCGCGCCACGGCGACATCATCAGATTCTTCCCGCCCGACTACGAGCGGATGGAGGTGTTCGCCCATATCGGCGGCCAGCCCCTCGGCATGGCGTTCGACCGGCAGGACAATCTCTACGTCTGCATCGGCGGCATGGGCCTCTATCGCATCACGCCCGAGGGCATCGTGCAGAAGGCCACGGACGAGACCAATCGCAGCCTGTATTCGGTGAACGACGATAGCCGCCTGCGGCTCGCCGATGATCTCGACATCACCGATGACGGGCTGATTTTCTTCTCCGAGGCAACCGTCCGCTACGAGATGGACGAATGGCCGGTCGACGGGCTGGAAGCCCGCGGCAATGGTCGCATCATCTGCTACGACACCAAGACCGGCGCGACGCATACGGCGCTGCGCGGGCTGAAATTTCCGAACGGCGTCGCCGTCGCAAGCGACGGGCAGTCGATCCTGTTCGCGGAGACCTTCGGCTGCTCGATCAAGCGCTACTGGTTCGCTGGGCCGAAGAAGGGCGCCGTCGCGGTCGTGATGGACAACCTGCCCGGCTATCCCGACAACATCAATCTTGCCTCCGACGGCAACTATTGGCTGGCGCTGGTCGGCATGCGCAGCCCCTCGCTCGATCTCGCCTGGAAGATGCCCGGCTTCCGCCGGCGCATGGCCAAGCGGGTGCCGGTCGACGAATGGCTGTTTCCGAACATCAACACCGGCTGCGTGGTCAAGTTCAACGAGCAAGGCAAGATCCTGGAATCCTTCTGGGACCTCAAGGGCGTCAATCATCCGATGATCACGTCGATGCGCGAGCACCGCGGCTATCTCTATCTGGGCGGCATCGCCAATAACAGAATCGGCAGATACAAGCTGGAGAATGCCGATCCCGATTTCGTTCATTACGACAAGCGTTGGAGGAAACCGTCGTGATCGCCGCTGTCAGCGAGTTCGCCAACCGCTTTCTCGGCCGGGGCGATGCGGCCATTACGGTGCCGTCGTTCGATGGCGCGCTGAAGCCAAACCAGCTGATCGAGACGGCGGAGATCCTGCTGGCGTGCGACGCACCGGAGGATCTCGCCGTCGACGGCCAATCGCTGCTCGTCGCCGATGGAAACCGGCTGCTGCGCATGACCGGATCGTCGCCGACGGTGGTTCGTTCGTTCGAGCGGCCAATCTCCGCACTCGCCGTACTCCCGGCCGGACGGCTGGCGGTGGCGCTCGGCGGAACGGAGGTCCACGTCTATGACGATATTGCAGCCAAGGCGCCGTCGTCGGTGTTTACGGGTGATCTTCACGCCATCAACGCCCTCGCGCCCGCACCTGATGGTGCCTTGATCACCACCGACGGGTCGACACTGCGCGGCGTTCGCGATTGGGCTCGCGACCTGATGGAGCTCGGCGACACCGGCCGGGTCTTCCGGCTCGATCCAAAGACCGGCCTGGTCAAACAGCTGGCGAGCGGACTCCACTATGCCTTCGGCGCTGTCGCAAGCGGCAGCGACGTGCTCGTCAGCGAGAGCTGGCGGCATCGCCTGGTCGCGATTGCGCCTGATGGCGCGCGGAAGATCGTGCTCGGCCGCCTGCCCGTCTATCCCTCGCGGCTTGCAGCTGCGAGCGGCGGCGGGTTCTGGCTCACCGCGTTCATCGCCCGCACGCAGCTCGTCGAATTCGTGCTGCGCGAGCCGGCCTTCCGCCGCCGCATGATCGCGGAGATCGAGCCGGATTATTGGGTGGTGCCGCGGCTCAGCTCCGGCCATTCGTTCAAGGAGCCGCTGCAGGGCGCGCATATCAAGACGATGGGCATCATGAAGCCATGGGCGCCGCCGCGGTCTTACGGCCTCGTCATCCGCCTCGGCGCGGACGGATCGCCGCGCTATTCGCTGCACAGCCGCGCTGACGGCGTCAATCACGGCATCGTCGCTGCCGTCGAGCTTGGCGGCGACCTCGTCATGATCGCCAAGGGACCGGGACGCATCCTCAAGCTGCCGCTCGCGAGCCTGGATGAAGGGATCGGCGCATGAGCGAGATCATCCTGTCGCTGGCGAAGGCGACCAAGCTCTATGCCGGCGTGCCGGCGATCGATGGTGTCGATTTCGAGCTGCGGCGCGGCGAGATCCACGCGCTGGTCGGCGAGAATGGCGCCGGCAAGTCGACGCTGACCAAAGTGATGGCGGGCGTTGTATCACTGACGTCCGGCGCGATGACCATCGACGGCGTCGCGGTGGCGCCCAACACGCCGCTGGAGGCGCGGCAGCTCGGCATCGCGATGGTGTTCCAGGAGAACAGCCTGGTGCCCACCATGACCGTGGCGCAGAATCTGTTCTTGGGCCAGGAGAAGTTCTACAACCGTCTGCGCGGCATCTACATCGCCGCCCAGCAGTTCCTGCAGTCGCTCAACTTCGATGTGACGCCCACCGCGACCGTCAGCGGGCTCGGCGCGGCCAAGAAGCAGATGGTGGAGATCGCTCGCGCCGTCCTGCACAAGGCGAAGGTTATCATCTTCGACGAGCCCACCGCGACGCTGACGCCGGAGGAGAAGAAGTATTTTTTCGATCTGGTGCGCGACCTGAAGAGACGCGGCGTCTCGATCATCTTCATCTCGCATGCGCTCGAAGAGGCGCTGCTGCTGGCCGACCGCATCACCGTGCTCCGCGACGGCAAGCATGTCGTCACGGACGATGCGTCCAGGTTCGATCGCACGCGCATCGTCCAGGCGATGGTCGGACGCGACCTCTCCAACACGCTCTACGGCGTTCGCAAGGACAAGGTGCGCAGCGCAGGCCGGCGCGTGCTGACGGTGCAGAACCTGAAGATGGCGCCGATGGTCAAGAACAACTCGCTCTCAGTGTTTTCAGGCCAGATCACCGGCGTGTTCGGCCTGGTCGGCGCCGGCAGGACCGAGACCTTCAAGATCGTCTCGGGCGTCATGAAGCGTGACTTCTTCCACGGCGGCGAGATCCTGCTCAACGACAGACCGGTGCGCTACCGTGTGCCGGCGCCCGCGGTGAAGGCCGGGATCGCCTATGTGACGGAGGATCGCAAGGTCGAGGGCTTCTTCGAAACCGCCTCGATCGCGCGCAACATCTATCTCGGCCTGCTCGCCAAGTTTCCGTCGGGACGGGCCTGGCTGTCGCGGCGCGAAAGCAATGCGGCAGGCCGGGCCTGGATCGAACGCCTCAAGGTCCGCGCCACTGCCGACGACATTAAGGTCGTCGAGCTCTCCGGCGGCAACCAGCAGAAGGTCGTCATCGCCAAATCGCTGATCCAGGATCCGGAGCTGATCATCTTCGACGAGCCGACGCGCGGTGTCGATGTCGGCGCGATCGTCGAGATCCACGAGCTGATCAACAAGCTCGCGGACGAAGGCAAAGCGGTGGTCGTGATCTCGTCCTATCTGCCGGAGATCATGGCGCTGTCGGATCGAATCCTGGTCTCGCGGCAGGGCAAGGTCGTCGAGGAATTCTCTGCGCTGGAGGCAACCGAGGAAAAGATCATGTACGCGGCGATCCATTGACAGGAGCGCAGATCGCGCTGCTTCGGATCGCAGCACGCGGCGGCCTTGGTTCCACCCGCTACACGCGGCTCAATGATTGACGTGAAGAATTATTTACGCCGCATTCATGTCATGTTCAGCGCCCCCGGTCTAGGTGGCCTTGCAGGGACGGGCGAGGATTGGTGAGGGTGGATTGGCTGATCATTTCGACGAAATGGCCATTGTAGTCGACTGGCTGGATTGTTGCAGAAGTCGGAACCTCGATGCGCTTCTTGATTTTTTTGCAGAGAATGCCGCGCTCGAATGCCGGTGCGAATGTGCGTGCAACGGGATTACCGGGCGTTCCGAGCTGGCGGGCTATTGGGGGCCGAAGCTTGCGAACGTCTCGCCGGACGCATTCGCGCTCGAAGAGATCACACCGCACGACGATGGCGTGGTGCTCGACTATCTGAGCTTTGAAGGCAAACCGGTTCAGATCCTCTTTGTCTTCGACGCGCAAGGCAAGATCTCCTACATGCGCTGTGCGCCGTCACCGCGGTAGTTTCTTCGTCAATTCTCGCGGTGACTTTCAAGCGGAAGCCGACAGCGGACGACGGTCCGGCCCTGCTCGCGAATGAGCTCGAGTGTTCCATTCAGCGCACGCACCCGTTCGAGCATGCCGGTCAGCCCTCGGCCGAACTTCAGCTGGTCAGGCACGCCGATACCGTCGTCGGAAATCTCGATGGCGACGTGACCGTCTTCGATCCTGGCCATGACGTCGATCGCCGCCGCCCGGGCATGCCGAAGCGCGTTGGTGACGCCCTCCTGGATCAGGCGATAGACGGTTTGAGATAACAGGGCGTCGAGCCGATCCAGGTCGGGTGCGATCCGCGACACGAGGCGGATGGTTGGCGCCTGCTTTTGCGCGTTGCGCAGCAGCGCCTGGATGCTTCCGATCAATCCGAGATCGGCGACATAGAGCGGGCTCAGCCCTTCCAGGATGCGCTGGTTCGCCTGCTGCAAAGCCTCTGCGGCACTGACGATGCCGTGCACGGCCGATCCAGGCTGGCACGATCCCTCGGCGTTTTCCGTGAGCGCCGCAGCATTGGCGCGGATGGCAAACAGCAGCGGTCCCATCTCGTCGTGGACCTCGCGCGCAAGCTCCCGCCGCTCATCGTCCTGGAGCGAAACCATCCGGCGCAGCAGCTCGCGGTTGTCGCGGTTGAGGCGCTTGAAGGTCGCAGCGAGCTCGTTGGCTTGCGCGCAGAATTGCCGTATTTCCGGCGGGCCTACGACCGGAACGACCATCTCGTAGTCGCCCTCACGGAAGCGGACGAGCCCGGCGGCCAGCCGCTCCATCGGACGCAGCGCGGCTCCGACCACCAAATAGGTGCTGATCGCGGCCAGCAGCATCGGCAGCGAGCTGGAGGAGATGATCGCCAGGAGACCGATCCACTTCTCCCGGATGTCGGCGGACAGGTCAGGAGAGAGAACGAGGTTGCCGACATGCGCCGGCCCGATCATGATCGGATAGGTCTTGCTCAATTCCGGGATCGTGAGATGAGACACGAACCAGGCAGGGACGCCGCTCCCGCCGATGCGCGGGGGATCGGCAGCCGCGCCGGGCGAAACGAACTTGATCGACTCGCTCGTGCCGAGGCTGGCGGCGAATGCATCGAGCGTCTGCTCCGGATTGCTCGCGACCGCAAGCGCGGCATTCAACGCAGCGGCGACAACCCGCGCGGACCCTGCCTCCAGCTCACTTTCGTGTTCAAACTGATCGGGGGAAAAGATCTGCAGCGCGAGTACACCCGACACCAATGCGCCGAGAACCATCGCGGCGATCGGCAGCAATAGCCGTTTGCGCAAAGAGAGATTACTCCATATCCTTGTCTGCATTCGATCTCCCTTTAATGAATTCTAATTTCGTCATTTGGGCCAGCTTGTATACCTGGACCTTTCCACCGTTCCGGGAGTTCGCCTGAGAAGCGAGCGAGGCCGTGCAGGATACGACAAGATCAAGCATGAGGATATTGATCGTAGACGATCACCCCGTCGTCGTGTCGGGCTGCCGATCGCTGTTCGCCTCCGATAAGACGGTGAAGATCGACGAAGCTGCGGACGCAAATTCCGGCTATCGCGCCTTCACGCAAAAGCGGCCGGATGTGACCGTCATCGACATCAAGCTGCCGGACGTCTCCGGCTTCGAGCTGATGCGGCGGATCCGGAAAGATGATCCGGACGCCAAGATCATCATGTTCAGCATGAACGACGACCCCGCCTTCGTGGTCCGCGCCGTCGAAATGGGCGCGCAGGGCTATGTCTCGAAGGGGGACGATCCCCGGCTGTTCGTCAAGGCGGTCCGCAAGGTCGCGGCCGGTGATCGATACATCTCACCTCATCTCGCGGAAGCCGTGACTTTCGCAGGTGCCGCGATCAAGGCCAACCCTGCGGCGCTGATGACCGCGCGCGAGCTGGAAATCCTGCGGCTGCTGGCGCGCGGCGCCAAGATCGTCGAAGTCGCGTCGGCGCTCGGCATTTCCTACAAGACGGTGGCCAACACGACATCGCTGCTCAAGCAGAAGCTTGGTGCAAAGAACCATTCGGATCTCGTCCGCATCGCGGTCGAAATGGAGCTGGGCTAGAGCCTTCGTTCCGATTGAATCGGAGCGAAGGCTCTAGATTTCTGGTTTGACGCGTTTGCCTGACGCGAACCGGTGTCCGCTTCGCTTGAAAACGCTGCTGCATCTGGAGAAAGGAACTGGCCGTGCACGATGACGCGGCCAGTTCCTTATCGCCGGGAGGCCGATCGCATGAGTCGGGGCAATGCTGACGACGCGTGCGACCTACCGGCAATCTGCGTGCACATCTGCCGATGTCACCAACTCGCCAGGAACCAATCGTGCGGTTCCGGCTGGCGATAGCTCGCAAACCGCCGCGCCTTCCTGGTGGATGCAGTTCGCGCCACTCTGGTGTGGCGCCGGCCGCCTGCGGAAGCGGCGTGCGCCGGTGACGGCTCGGACGCGTAAGCGTTCTTGACGCCGGCCGGTAGCGCGCCGCCCGCGAGCGTTGCGCCCCCTGGCGCTGCCGAGTCAGCCGTGTCTGGGGCTGCAGGAGCGGTCGCAATGATCGGCACGCTGGTATCGATCTTGACCGCCTCCGGCCATTTCCGGTTTGAGTGGATGCGAATGGTCGAGCGGTCCATCTGCGCGGAGAAAGCGGGAGGCGGCGCCCCCGGCAAATACCAGTTCAAGAAAAGCAGCAGGCCGAGCAGCATCCCGCTTGTGAAAATAAAGTATCGAGCCAGGGGCATGGAGTGTCACTGCGTCAACGAACCAGAGTCTAGCGCCGGGGTCATGAAACGGGAAAAAACGGTAGTTGTTCCCGGTGCTATGGACTGCATGACAGGCAAGAGGCCGTCCGCGGGCGACCTCACCGGGACGCGCACGCGACTTACCAAGTCACCCACTTGTCGTCGCGCCAATAGCCACGGCCCTCGTGCTCCCGGAACGAGAACTTCTCCGCCGGGGCCCATTTCCAGCTGTCTTCGTGAATGATGACCTTGGCTTCGGGCGGATAAGTGTAGATCTCGTGGGTGTGCCAGCACACCTTCCCGGAGCACACGATTGCTGCAGTCGCACTGATCGCGGATCCAGCCCAGAAAGCGGCTCCAAGGACAGCGGCAGCGGTGGTCCTGCTTGCCAGTCTCATCTCATTCGCTCCTCAGGTCGTCCGAACATCGCCCCGCTTGCCAACACAACGATCGCGCCGGCTGTTCCTGCGATCGGGAAAATTATGCAACTACATATTCGACAAGCAGGCCGGTTGAATATCGCAAGCTTCGGCAGGGGCGACCTCAGGTTCCCGGCCGCGCCAGAGCGCGCGTTTGTGCGCAGCAGCGCACGCGCATCATCTGCAGTGTCATTGACGGAGAGGAAAGGCAGATAAGCGCGCGAACCCGCATCTCGAGTGCTACTCGAACTCTCGGAGGCGCAGTGCGCTTGTCTGTTGCGCACTGTTCCTCATAACGGGACTCGGATCTCCTGCGCCGAGAAGATCGTCGGGCTCTTGGTCGTCCTGGACGCCACGAACAGGTTCGCGGTCACCAGCAGCCCGATCAAGAACAGCGCAACCAGCGATGCGCATGCGAACTGATTACCGACGCCCATCTTCAGCCACTCCTTGCACGGGCAAAAACCTGAAGACGCTGACTTGGTTCCTAGCGCCGGGAAAAAGTGGCAATGATGATTTGCGGAGCCCTCGCGGCAATCGCCGCCTTGCAAAACGCCGTCGCGTGGACCACCTTGATCTGTAGCAGCCGACAAGCTGCGGCTACCCATGTCAGGAGTTCGGAGCTTGAGCGTCGCCTTCACCAAGGAAGACAGTGCCGAGACCGCGTCGGAGACGCTGCTGCCGGACCGCCCGATTTCGCCGCACCCCAACCTCGTCACCGAAGCAGGATTGAAGGCGCTGCAGCTTCAACTTCAGCAGGCTCAGGACGCCTATGAGGCGGCGCAGGCGATCGAAGACGTCAACGAACGGCGCCGGCAAGGCGCGCTTCCCTTGCGCGATGTGCGATATTTCGCAAGCCGCGTTCGGACAGCGCAGGTGGTGCCCGCCCCCGCATCCGCCGAGACGGTCGCGTTCGGCAGTACGGTCACGTTCCGCCGTGACGATGGACGGGTGCAGACCTACCGCATTGTCGGTGAGGACGAGGCCGATCCCAAAGCCGACATGATTTCCTTCGTCTCTCCCATCGCCAGGCTGCTGATGGGCAAGGCGGTCGGCGATGTCGTCGGGACCGCCGGTCAGGAGATCGAGATCGTTGCGATCGCATAGGCCGTGCGTCGCCGTCCGCGATGACGAACAGGAACCGGCTGGAGGAGCTGGGGTTAGGTCTGATTGTGGACCGGTTCTCGGAAACGAAATGACTGATCTTTCGATCGATGCCCGATTGCTGGCACCCGACAACGACCGGCACACCGCCAACGCCAAGGTGGTCGCCCTCGCGAGCGCGATCCTGATCCTGGGTGCAGCGGTGTTGAGCGCTGCGATCTCGGCACGTCAGGGCTTGCTGCTGATGCTCGGCGGCGCACTTGGGCTGACGCTGTATCACTCCCTGTTCGGCTTCACCTCGGCCTGGCGCGTTTTCATTGTCGCAGGGAGAGGCGCGGGCCTGCGTGCGCAGATGGTGATGCTCGCCATTGCGATGGTGTTGTTCTTTCCTGCGCTCGCGCAAGGCACGCTGTTCGGCGAACCCGTTCGCGGCGAGTATGGCGCGGTCGGCATCGGCATGCTGACAGGCGCCTTCCTGTTCGGCCTCGGCATGCAGCTCGGCGGCGGCTGTGCGTCGGGGACACTCTACACCGCGGGCGGCGGCAACACCCGCATGCTGGTCACGCTCGCCGCCTTCATCGCCGGGTCGACCATCGGCGCGCTCCATCTGCCGTGGTGGAGCGCGCAGCCGAATGTCGGCTCGGTTTCGCTGATCGACAAGCTAGGCTGGGCGCCGGCGCTTGGACTCTGCCTGATCGTGATGGCATTGATCTATCTCGTCACGGTCAGAATCGAGACGCGCATCCACGGCCAGCTCGAATCGGGCGCGCGAACCTTCCGGCGGGGCGCGCGACGGCTCATGCAGGGACCATGGCCATTGCTCTGGGGCGCGATCGCGCTGGCGCTCGGCAACTTTGCCACCTTGTATCTCGCAGGACGTCCCTGGGGCATCACCTCGGCTTTCGCGCTGTGGGGGTCGAAGATCCTGATGCTGTTCGGAGCAGATGTGGCGTCGTGGCCCTATTGGCAGGGCGCACGCGCGGCCTCGCTGCAGCAGAGCATCTTTCGGGACGTCACTTCCGTGATGGATTTCGGCATCATGCTCGGCGCGTTGCTGGCCGCGGGACTTGCCGGCAAGTTCAATCCGACCTGGCGCGTCTCCGCATCCTCGCTGCTCGCTGCGATCGTCGGCGGGCTCTGCTCGGCTATGGCGCGCGGCTCGCCTATGGCTGCAACATCGGCGCCTATTTCAGCGGGATCGCCTCCGGCAGCCTGCACGGCTGGTGCTGGTTCGTCGCGGCCTTCATCGGCAACATGCTGGGCACGCGGTTGCGTCCGCTGTTCGGGCTTGCGGTGGAGCGGATCCCGGTCCGCGAACTGAAGGTCTGATCACCGCACTTTCGTCAGCCGCGCACGGCGCTTCGAAACGCCGCCGAGAGCGCGGCAAGTGCGTCGCGTGGCCGGCCGTCCTTGACGCGCGTGTGGAGCAGAACGGGCAGGCGTGGCAGATCAGGCAGGCCGAGCCTGGGGCCGACATCGATCGCGCCGAAGGGCAACATGCGCGGCGCTAGCGCGGCCACGCCCAGACCGGCCATGACAGCTGCCGCGACGGCGGCCACACCGCCACCGACGAAAATCTCCGTCCAGGGCACGCCTGCCGCATCGAGCAGTTGCTCGGCGATCGCGCGCACGCCACAAGGCTCGGCCATGGTGGCGAGCGGCAGCGGCTCTCCGGCACGATGCTGCCAGACTGGGGCTGCGAACCAGCCGAACTCCTCTTCCGTCAGAAGCTCGCCGTCGTTCCGTCCCGCATGCAGGCGTACGATCACGGTGTCGAGCTCTCGCCGGTCAAAGCTTTGCAGCAGGTCATTCGAGGATCCGATCCGGATCTCGATCAGCAGTTGCGGATCTTGCGCGTTCATGCGGGCAATCAGCGCCGGCAGCTCCGGTCCCGCGACATGGTCGCTGATGCCGACGGTGAGACGCTGCCGGGCCTCTACGCAGGCGGCGAGCGCGCGGTCATGGACCTCTAGAAGCTCGCGGGCGCGGGCGAGGAAAGCTGCGCCGCGTGCCGAGAGCTGCACGTAGCGTGGCGTGCGATCGAGCAGCCGACAGCCGAGCCGATCTTCGAGCCGCTGCAGCTTCAGGCTGACCGCTGCCTGCGTCGTTCGCATGACTTCGGCGGCGCGGGTAAAGCTGCCAAGCTCGGCAACGCGGATGAAAGCCTGGACGGCATCCAGGTCGAGGGGGCGTTCCACCATTTCCAGATGTTATCACTGATATCAAATTGCATAGCATATCAAAATGAGCGAATGCGCCCCTAAGATCGCCCAGGCCCACTGGAAAGGACGCCCCGATGCCGCTGCTTCACATCTCTCTGCGCGCCGGAAAGCCGGTCGCTTACCGGCAGGCAATCTTCGACAGCCTCTATCTTGCGATGCGCGACACGCTCGATGTTCCCGAAGGCGACCAGTTCATGACCATCAGCGAGCACGATGCCACGAACTTCCGCTACGGAAATGCCTTTGGCATCATGCGACGCGATGATCTGGTGCTGATCCAGATCACGGTGTTCAACACCCGCACGACGGCACAGAAGGCGGCGCTGTTCCGTCGCATCGCCGAGCTGCTCGGCAAAAGCCCCGGCATCCGGCCGGAGGACGTGTTCGTGAACGTGATCGAGGCCGCGAAGGAGAACTGGTCGGTCGGCCACGGGCTCGCGCAATTCGCCTGAGGCGTGCGACGCACCGCGCGGCTGCGGCCTCGCGAACGACCGATCAGAAGTCCTTCAGGAGCCGCTCGATGTAGTCGAGCTCGATCTGCGGCCGGGCGGGATCGCCGAGACGGCGGCGCAGTTCCTCCAGGATGCGGCGGGCCCGCTGCACGTCGATTTCGCCGGGGACTTTCTGCGAATAGTCGTCGACATTGCGGTCCGCATGCAACGGCCGTCCGAGCGGATCGGTCTGCGCGCCATTCGGCTGCCGGCCGGCGCGACTGCCCGGGCCGTCGCCCTGCTGTTCGCCATCCGCCTGCTGCATCGCGTCGGACAGGCTCTGTTGACCTTTGCGCAGCGCGTCGAGTGCCCTGCCCTGCGATTCGACCGCGCCGTCGGCATTGTTGTCGCCGAGCTGGGTGCCGGCGTCGCCCATCGCGCTGTCGGCCTCGTCCAGCCCATCGCCGCCATCGCCCTGATCGACCCCCTGGTCGTCGCCTTGCTGTCCCTGCTGACCTTGTTGGCCCTTCTGCCCTTGCTGGCCCTTCTGGCCGCGCTGCTTCTGTCCAAGGCCGCGCTTGGCGAGCTGATCCTGAAGCTGCTTCAGCCGGTCGCGCAGCGATTGCTGGTCCTGCTGCAGGTCGCTCATGCCCTGGTCCTGATCCTGGTCGCCCTGCTGCTTGCCGCGCATGCGGTCACGCCGCGAGTCCTGACCCTGCTTGAAGGTCTTGTCGCGGAGCTGCTGCTGCTTGCGGATCATGTCGTTGAGCTCGTTGAGCGCCTGCTCCATGTCCTCGTCGCCGCCCTGGCCGGGCTGCGCCATCTGCAGGTTCTCCAGCATCTGCTGCAGCTGCTCGAGCAGCTCGCGGGCGCCCTCCTTGTCGCCCTGGCGCGACATCCGCTCCATGCGGTCGATCATGTTCTGCAGGTCCTGCTGGCGCAGGACTTTCGTATTCGGATCGAGCGGGCGCTGCGCGAGCTGCGGATTGTTGCGCAGCTGCTCGGCGAGCTGGCGCATGTAATTGTCCATCGCCCGCCGCAGATCCTGCGTCAGCTTCTTGATCTCCTCGTCGCTGGCGCCGCGCTCCAGCGCCTGCTTCAGCGCGTCCTGGGCGGCGCGCAGCGCCTTGTCGACATCGGTGATGTCGCCGTCCTCGATGGTGACGGCGAGCGCCCACATGCTGGCGACGACCTCGCGAAGCGCGTCGTCGGTGTGCGCGGCCTCGAGCTGGCTGGCGATCGAGCGCAGGCCGAGATATTGCCCCGTCTCGGGCATGAACAATTCGGGCGCGATCAGCAGCGCATCGAGCGCGGCGAACACGTCGCCATTGCGGTTGGCGTCGAGCGCCAGGATGCGGCGCTGCTCGATCAGCGCACGCGCCAAGGGCTTGGTGAACAGCCGCTCCGGCAGCCGCGTCTCGAACGGCTCGCTCTTGCCTTCATTGCCCGCCTCGTCCTTGGCGGTCAGCGTCAGCGTCACCTCGGCGCCGGCATACGGATTTTCGCTCAGATCCTTCACGGTCTGGCCGACCCCGTTGCGGGTGCGGGCATTCGGCAGCACCAGCGCGAAGTCCGGCGGCTGGAACAGGGGCCGCGCCTTCTCGGCATCAGTGGATGGTTCGGTCGGGCGCGCCGCGACATGGGCCTGCGCTTCCGTGACGCCGTAATCATCCTCGAGCTTGTAGGACAGTTTGAGCGAGCCGCGCGCCTGGCGTTCGGGGTCCTTGGCGAACGCAATGGTCGGCGGACGGTCCGGCGTCGCGCTGAAAGCCCATTGCGGCTGGCCCGAGGGCGCGCGCACATGCGCGGTGCCGTCGCTCGCGATGGTGAAATGCTTCTCCGTGGTGCCCTTCGGCGCCTGCTCGGCCGGCACCGCCTCGGTGACGCCGCCGGAGGTCGCAACGTCGAGCGAGCCGCCGGAGGAGCGGACGATCAGCGTGCTGCCGGCGGGCACCGCGAGCGGACCGCTCGGCGGCAGTGCGCCTTCCTTGTTGGCAGCGGAGAGAATGATCGGCGGCTTGCCGGTATAGAGCGGCGGCGTCACCCAGGCATCGACGCGAATGGTGACCGGCGTCAGCATGCCGTTCCAGTCGAAGGCGGAACCGACGCGGAAGGCCCGCTCGTCGCCGGCGGCGACATAGGTCGCGACCAAGAGCACCACGACCAGCGCGCGCAGCGCCCTGGGATCGTGCAGCGACAGCCGGGGCCGCGGCAGGCCGGCGCGGATCCGCTTGATCGAGGCCAGCGTCCGCTCGCGCTGCGCGAGCCATAACGCGCGGGCGATGGGATCTTGTGTCGTCAGCGTGTCGGTGAGTGCGGTCGCCGGACGATGCGCGATGCCGGAGCCCCGGTCGAGCCGCGCCAGGCCCTGCTCCCGGGTTGGCCAGCGGAACCGCAGCGTCGGCAGTGCGGCGGCGAGCAGCAGCACGCCGAACAGGCCGACGCCGACAACGCGCCCGGTGAATGGCAGCGCCAGCCAGAGGCCGGCCCATGACGCGACCAGGAACAGGCCGATGACGGTGAGGATCCGGGCGAGATGCGGCCAGCCGTGCTCCCAGGCGATCGCGATGCGCGCCCGCTGCAACGCCTGCGCCAGCCTCAGCCGGGCCAATGCATCTTGTGTGTTCACCGGCCGGGCCGGATCAGGGGTGACACCGCTCAACAAAATCTCCGGGTTGCCCGCAACGACACGCTACCACAAAGGCACCAGTGAGGCACCCGTTCCAATCCGGCTTTTCCGCCCGTCCCGCGGCTGCCACACGAGAGTGTGACCGGCGGTGAGTTCCCGCATGTGTGGCGAGTTCCCGCATATGTACGGAGAGAACCGCTCCAGTCGTGCCATCCCTCTCCCTCACGGCAATAGTTGCAAGACGCAGGCCAAGGGCGTGGAATAGTAACTTTGTTTAGTCGGCGGCTTGGCGGCCTCGAGAAAAGCCATTCGGCCCTCCATAAGTCGGGGGCGCAATTCGGCCGCCGCGCGATCTCGCATGTCACATGCGCCTTCGTTCTCGCGGCATGTTCCGCCCGAGTTTTCAAGGAGTCGTCGCCCTCGGCAAGAGTGAGGGCGCAGGGAAGGTCGGGAGCTGGCCTCTCCCATGGCCCGCCTGCAACAAGAAACGCAGGCGGCAGGTACCACAGGTTCGGCCGAAACTTCCGACCTTCCCTGCGCGATGGTGTTACGATTTATACGCGCTCTTCCCGGGGACCGGCTGTCTTGCCCCCGTTTTGCGACGATGCTTCGCATCATCGCGTCCGCGACAATGCGTAAACGCATTGCGCGGGGCATCAGCACCGGGATGCCAGAACCACGCGACTTCACCGTCGCATCGGATCGTTCGTCCGCATGGAAACCACGCTGCGACCCGACGCGCCCACCGCATCCCGCACCCGACGTCCGTGACGATCGCGAAGCGCCCCCTCGTTGGGACGGGATGAGCGGATCAAACCATAATTTCGGAAAAAGCGCAATAGAAATATTTGCGCGGAAGGGCCGGATGGGGCGAGGCGCGCTGAAGATGCTCGGGCGTTTAGTTGTCCAACGCGACAATCGGCACATTGCGCGCAATGCGGCCGGCTTTGTCATCGATCGCAATCTGCCATCGAAAACAGAAAGCTCATCCGAATCCACTGCCAACTCGGCGCCCATCATCGGCCTGATCAGGGCACAAAGACATCCAGCCAAACAGCCAAGTGTAGCCCGGCGTGTCACCGGAACGGCCGAATGTCGCCCGTTGACCATCTCGAACTTCCGGCCGGCGCCGGCGAGGTCAGTCCCGGAGTTCAACCGGAACTAAGCTGGCCGGACAATTGAAGGCTGATGCATTGCGGAGATCGCGTAACGGCGTCGAGGCACCGCGCGGCTCTGAAAGCCAGCTGGAATAATCATCCAACGGCAGCGACATTCGATTACCACTGGTCTATATTGGACGAGAATACACGGTGACAGCGAAGGCTCGGTCACGATGCTGCGGACGCTTCGCGAGATGCTATCCAGCAAAGATAGTCTGGCCAGGGCGTTCTTGCGCCTCGGCTGGGCTGGCCTTTGGATCCAGATCGTCATCGGTTCGATTCCCATTCTGCTTGCGATCTACGCTCTGATGTTTGGCCGTAGCGCCAGCGTGGGCACACGCGGTGGGTCCGTACTGATTGAAGGTCTCACCATTGTTGGATTGATCCTAATGGTGTTCACCACGATATGGTCCTATCGATATATACGCCTTGGCAAGCAGATTGCCGATCCTGCACGGCGGCCATCGGAATTTGAGATTCGGCGAGCAGCCTGGATAGGAGTTGCCGCAAGCGCGGTAGGCATACTCTTTTCAATGCTCGTAATCTTGTTCGAGGTCGTGCAGCTTCTGATCTATTTCCTCCGAGCTCCCCAGGCCGGCGTACCCGCGGTCCAGACTACAGGGGGAGGACAGGCGAGTTGGGTATCCGCAGCGGACATGATGAATCTGTTGGCCCTGACGCTCAGCCTATTTGGTGAACTCACCATTTTGGTATTTAGCATATGGCTGCTGTTCCGCAGCATGATGGCTTCTACTGAATTTCCCCAGGCCGGCAACGAAGGATAGCAGCCATCCCTTGGCTCGGCACAAATGCCTGCCCTCGGCTGTATGGCTGATCGCCTGGATTGATTGTCCACTTGCGGTTCTGGCCCATCTCGGATCGCGCTCGGTGTTGGGGATGTCCCCTGCTGCGGCTCAACCGGAAGTCTATCAGACGGCTTTTGGACCCCCAACGGGCATCCGCCTGTGCGTGACGTTGGCTGACATCGAGAGCCGTCTCAATCAGGCGACGATTCAACTTCACGCTATGCTTTTTGCGTTCTCCGCTCGCTTTAAGGGCGAGACATTCACCCGGAAAACGATAACCTCAGGCTCTGTGATCTTCACTCTGGAGCGACGAATGAACGTGCAGCGGATCGCCGCCTTCTCGCAAGGAACGAAAGGAGGCAACCCCGCCGGGGTCGTTCTCTGCGAAACGCTTCCTCCCGCCGATCGGATGCTGGCGACTGCGGCAGAGGTCGGATTCTCGGAGACAGTCTTTGCCGCACGGGGCGAGAATGGGTGGCTGGTACGCTACTTCTCACCTGAGATCGAGGTGCCGTTTTGCGGCCACGCAACAATTGCACTCGGAGCCGCGCTTGCTCTTGCGCACGGCGACGGCACCTTCACGCTCCAACTCAACGACACACGGATCACCGTGACAGGATCGCGGAATCCACTTATCGCCGCGTTGCAGTCGCCGCGCACGCGCAACGAACAGGTGCCGGAGGAGTTGGTCGAGACCGCACTCGATCTTTTCTCGTACACCGTAGCTGATCTCGACCCACGTCTGCCTCCCGCGATCATCGAGGCTGGTGCTCGGCATCTCGTCCTGGCCCTGACAAGCCGGCAGAAGCTCGCCACCATGCGGTATGACCTTGAGCAAGGAAGACGGTTCATGATGGCAGCCGGCATTGTCACCATCGCTCTCGTCCATGCGGAAACCAACACGCTTTTCCATGCCCGTAATCCATTCGCAGTCGGGGGCGTCTACGAAGACCCGGCAACGGGAGCAGCCGCAGCGGCGCTTGCGGGATATCTGCGCGACCTTGGATGGCCCCACGGTGGCATGATCGAAATCCTCCAGGGGGAGGACATGGGTATGCCGTCGCGGCTAAAAGCCGAGATCACCTCTGAACCCGGTGCCAGCATCCGGGTGTCAGGGGAGGCTCGACAGATGTAGCTGCGCTATGCGCGTGGCCAATGCTGGCCCGCCTTGGCGAGACGATCGGGGGAAGCTTGCCGGCTTCCGGGCCATCTCGGACCTTCCGGTCGGCGAAGGTCCTGTCCGCTTCCGAGGCTCAAGCGGAAGTGACCAATGGCGGGACCGAAGGGTGGCTTTGGACCTGTTGCTGACTTCCCGCGCCTGCGGTTAGAGCTATGCTGAATACGATGACCTTTGTCAGGAAATGGCGATTCCTGCATCCGAGGAACTGGACGTTCGGCGTTTGGGTTTATCTAACAGCCGCCGCGGCTTCTGCTTTGTTGTTGATCTGGGACACCCACAACAACGGAGGATTCCATCGCCACCATACACTCGCTGAACTGGCGATAGTTGGGAGCCTCGACTTGGCGATAGCACTCTTGTGGCCTGTAGTTCTGATCGTCGTCATTCTGCAATACGTTGGGTTATTGCCTCACCCGATCACACTCTGACGCGGCCTCCATGTGCGGTCTCCTCTTTTTCGCTGAGGTCGCCAATTGGCCCCCGAGTCGGACCTCCCAACCGGCGCCACGATTCTCGGAGGGCTTGAGCGCACTTTCGATTTGCTCGCAAATTCTCCGCGCATTGGTACGAGCGTAGACAATATCGCGCCAAGGTGCCGCCGCTTCCGATTTCAGGCGCGTGTGGTGTTTTACAGCAAGGATCACGACGGCATAATCATTCGTGTGGTCTTGCACCATGCACGCAAGATCAGCCGGATCTGTTCGATCGATCGAACTCACAACCACGGCGGCTTGTCCATCGCGATCGGCGCGTCCACGTCGATACGCGGGCGGATCACGGCGGCCCGGTCGCCCTTGACCGGCACCTCCGGCACCAGCGGCCTGCTGTTGTAGTGCCGGCCTGCACCGCGCCACAGGCGCCTGCGATCACGATGGCGAGGAGATCGGCCGCCTTCGGCTCCGGCAGCGTGCGGTCGAACGCAAGATAGTCGCCGCTCTCGCACACCGGCTCGATCACGGTCGCGTGTAACACTGAGGCCCGCAAAAGAAGCACTTGACGTTAATACGTACGTACGTATTATACGCTCATGCCCAAACCCTCTCTCCGAGACGCCATCCTCCACGCCGGCCTGAAGGCCATGTTCCGCACCGGCTATCACGGCACCAGCGTGCGCGACGTCACCGCGGCGGCGGGGGCGCCGCAGGGCTCCTTCACCAACCATTTCCGCTCCAAGGAGGCCTTCGCCTCCGAGGTGCTCGATCGCTATTTCGAACACACTAAAGGGCTGGTCGCCGAGGCACTCCAGGACACCTCGCTCACGCCGCGCGCGCGGCTGCGGCGCTATCTCGACATCATCACCGGCAGGCTCGCGGACGACGGTTTCAACCGCGGCTGCCTGATCGGCGATTTCAGCCTGGAAGCGTCCGGCAGCAGCGAATTGCTGCGCGCGCGGCTTGCCGACATCTTCGCCGCATGGCGCGTGCCATTTGCGGACTGCATTGCGGAGGCGCAGGCGCGCGGCGAGATCGCATCCGATTTCGATGCAGGCGAGCTTGCCGATTTCCTGCTCGCATCCTGGCAGGGCGCCATCCTGCGCATGAAGGTCGACCGCAATCCGAAAGCGCTCGAACGATTCAAGACCATCGCATTCCAAACCGTGTTCAAGGAGCCGTCATGAGCAAGCCGGTCGATGCCGCTATCCGCACGTCCCACATTCTTGGATCAACCATGGCTTATCGCGAGGACGGTGCCGCCGACGCACCCGTCGCGCTGTTCCTGCACGGCAATCCCACCTCGTCGCACATCTGGCGCAACATCCTGCCGCTGGTCGCGCCGGTCGCGCATTGCATCGCGCCCGATCTCATCGGCTTCGGCCAATCCGGCAAGCCCGACATCTCCTACGGGTTCTTCGACCAGGCCCGCTATCTCGACGCGCTGATCGATGATCTCGGCATCTCCTCGGCCTATCTGGTCGCGCAGGATTGGGGCACCGCGCTCGCGTTTCATCTGGCGGCACGGCGGCCGGATTTCATTCGCGGTCTCGCCTTCATGGAGTTCATCCGCCCGATGCCGACCTGGGAGGACTTTCACCAGTCGGAAGCCGCGCGCGCCACCTTCCGCAAATTCAGGACACCGGGCGAGGGCGAGGCCATGATCCTTCAGGGCAACGCCTTCATCGAGCGCGTGCTGCCCGGCTCGATCCTGCGCAAGCTGAGCGATGAGGAGATGGCACCCTATCGCGCGCCATTTCCGGACCCGGAGAGCCGGCGTCCGATCCTCGCGCTTCCGCGCGATCTGCCGATCGCGGGCGAGCCTGCCGACGTCTACGGCGCGATGCAATCCGCGCACGCGGCGCTCGCCGCCTCCTCCTATCCGAAACTCCTGTTCGTCGGCGAGCCCGGCGCACTCGTCTCGCCCGACTTCGCGGCGCGGTTCGCTGCATCATTGCGGCACTGTGCCCTTATTCAGCTCGGTGCCGGGCTGCACTATCTCCAGGAGGACCATCCCGAGGCGATCGGCCGCTCGGTTGCAGGCTGGATCGCGGGAATCGAGGCCGTGCGCCATTCACAGCTCGCCGCCTGAAGGGAGGACGCGATGTCGGATGTCACGATCATCTACTGCCGCCCTTGCGGCTACGAGAAACATGCGAAAGCGGCGGCCGCAGCCTTGCGCCGGCATCTTGCGCTCGAAGCAAGCCTGGTGCCGGGCAAGGGCGGCATCTTCCAGATCCGGGTCGGCGACAAGGTCGTCGCGAGCCGCAGCAAGGGGCACTTTCCGGACGAGGACGAAATCCTCGCGGCCGTCAAGGCTGCGCGGCACTAATTAGTCTCAAGAACGCGAAACATCACTTCCCTGCAAAAGGACCACCCGATGTCGATTGTCTGGAGCGAAGATCCTGCCGCGGTGGACTGGAGCGAGCTTTCCGCGCTCTATCGCGTCGCCCCGCTCGGCGACAAGTCGCCGGCCGACCTCGCGCTTGTGTTCGGAAACAGCATGTATCGGACCTTCGCATTCGAGTCCGGCCGCCTCGTCGGCGCTGGTCGAGCCCTGGCCGACGGCCGTGACTGCGCGTATCTCTGCGACGTCGCAGTGCATCCGGAGTGCCAGGGCCAAGGGCTCGGGCGCCAGATCATTGAACGGCTGCTCGCGCGCTGCCGAGGGCATCGCAAGATCATCCTGTATTCTGTCCCTGGCAGGGAGGCCTTTTACGAGCGCCTCGGCTTTCGCCGGATGACGACGGCCATGGCGATCTTCGCCAACCAGGCGGATGCCTATGAACGCGGCTATCTGGCCGCCCCATAGAGAAGCAAGGTCTGGCGACCGTCGGCTCGCGCTACATCGCGGCAGAGCTGTCTTCACCTCCTAAGCCGGGAGTGGGAACTAGAACCCTCACAGCCACGGCGCCGGCTTATCCATCGCGATCAGCGCCTCGACATCGATCCGCGGACGGATCACGGCTGCCTGGTCGCCTTTGACCAGCACCTCCGGCACCAGCGGCCGTGTGTTGTAGGTGCCGGCCTGCACGGCGCCATAGGCGCCTGCGGTCATGATCGCCAGGAGATGGCCCGCCTTGGGCTCGGGCAGCGTCCGGTCGAGCGCGAGATAGTCGCCGCTTTCGCAGACCGGGCCGACCACGTCGGCAATCATCTGCGGCGTTCCGGCGGCGGGCTGCACGACCGGCAGGATGTCGTGATGCGCTTCATAGAGCGTCGGCCGGATCAGATCATTCATCGCAGCATCAATGATGACGAAGTTCTTGGCCTCGCCGCGCTTCACATAGATCACGCGCGCAACGAGGATTCCGGCGTTGCCGACGATCATGCGGCCCGGCTCGAACAGCAGCGTGCAACCGAGATTGTGGCTGACGCGCTTGACCATGGCCGCATAGGCGGCCGGCTCCGGCGGCGCGGCGCGGTCCATGTAATAGGGAATGCCGAGACCACCGCCGAAATCGACGTGGTCGATGGTGTGGCCGTCGGCGCGCAAGGTCTGCACGAATTCGGTGAGGATCCGGAACGCGGTCTCCATGGGGCCGAGATCGGTGATCTGGCTGCCGATATGCACGTCGACGCCGGTGACCTGGATGCCGGGCAACTTAGCGGCACGGGCATAGACCTCGCGCGCAGAGTTAAGCGGAATGCCGAACTTGTTCTCGGACTTGCCGGTGGAGATCTTGGCATGCGTGCCGGCATCGACGTCCGGGTTGACCCGCACCGAGATGCGCGCCGTGCGCCCGGTCTCCGCGGCGAGCCGCGACAGCAGTTCGAGCTCCGGCTCGGATTCGATATTGATGCAATGGATGTCGGCGGCGAGCGCGGCGCGCAGCTCGGCCTCGGTCTTGCCGACGCCGGAGAACACGATCTTGCCCGCGGGAATGCCGGCGGCGAGCGCGCGCTTGAGCTCGCCGCCCGAGACGACATCGGCGCCGGCCCCACACTTCGCCAGGGTGCGCAGCACCGACTGATTGGAATTGGCCTTCATCGCGTAGAGGATCTGCACCCTCTCGCCGGCGAAGGCCTCGGCGAAGACGCGGTAATGCCGCTCCAGGGTCGCCGTCGAATAGCAGTAGAAGGGCGTGCCGACCTGCTCGGCGAGCGCGGAGAGATTGACCGCCTCGGCATGCAGCACGCCATCGCGATAGTCGAAATGATTCATGGTTCTGATCCGCGCACTGAGCCGCGAAAGCGATTCTGATTGTGGCGGCGAATTGCCGGGAAACCGGCTGGAATGTCAAATTGACGCTGTCACCCTCCCCTGGAGGGTCGCCTCACGGCGAGCGGAGCGAAACGTGAGGCGGGCGGGGTGATATCTCCACGTGCACCGTCGCGTGTGGCGTCACCCCAACCCGCCGCGGGTCGCTGACGCGATGCGCGTCGACCCTCCCCCTCAAGGGGAGGGTGGGAGACTGGTCCTACTTGCTGTCCAGCAGCGGATCGAGCACGAAGGATTTCTTGGTGCCGCGTGGCGCGCTGGGGGCAGCGTCGGTGCCGTAGCTCGGGTTGAACAGGCCGGGCTTATTGGCCGCGTCGGTCGCGGTGTCGGCCGGCGCGGACGAGAGCTGCGGTGCCGGCGGCGCGGTCGGCGGCAGATCCAACGGACCCTTGCGCCCGCAGGACGCGAGCATCAGCGCGGCGGCACTCACGACAAGAATGGTCCAGCCGGACGAGGTCGGACGTCGGATACGATTCACGGTTGATATCCCCAATGCGGCCGGCACCATACCGGGATTGCCGGGCTCTGGCGAGTGCAGGATAGCCACGGAAAGGCGGTCAAATTTCGCGCCCAAGCCCTATTTTCGCTGCTTTTCCAGCCGCTTCAGCCAGCCCTTGGCCTGCGCGGCGACGTTCTTCGGCGCGGTGCCCCCGTAGCTCGTCCGGCTCTTCACCGATGATTCCACGCTGAGCACGCCAAGCACGTCGGCCGTGATCTTCGGCTCGACCTCCTGCATCGCCTTCAGCGGCAGCTCGTGCAGCGCCACGCCCTCTTTCGCTGCCAGCGCCACGATCCGCCCGGTGACGTGGTGGGCGTCGCGGAACGGCATCTTCAGGGTGCGCACCAGCCAGTCGGCGAGGTCGGTCGCGGTGGAATAGCCCTCGCCGGCAGCAAGCCTCATTCGCGCCTCGTCGGGCACCAGGTCGGTCGCCATGCCGGTCATGGCCCGGATCGCCAGCGACAGCGCGGCAAAAGCCTCCATCGCCCCCTGCTTGTCCTCCTGCATGTCCTTCTGATAGGCGAGCGGCAGGCCCTTCATCACGATCAGGAGCCCGTTCAGCGCTCCGATCACCCGGCCGGTCTTGGCCCGCACCAGTTCGGCGGCATCCGGGTTGCGCTTCTGCGGCATGATCGAGGAGCCGGTGGTGAACTTGTCCGACAGCTTGAGCATCCCGACGAGGGGCGAGGTCCAGATCACGATCTCCTCGGCGAAACGCGACAGGTGCACCGCGCAGATCGAGGCGGCCGAGAGCGTCTCCAGCACGAAGTCGCGGTCGGAGACCGCATCCAGCGAATTGGCCATCGGGCGGTCGAAGCCGAGTGCTTCCGCCGTGGCGTGGCGGTCGATCGGAAATGAGGTGCCGGCGAGCGCAGCCGCACCGAGCGGCGATTCGTTGAGGCGCTTGCGGGCGTCGGCAAAGCGGCCGCGGTCGCGCGCGGCCATCTCGACATAAGCCAGGAGATGGTGGCCGAAGGTGACGGGCTGCGCGGTCTGCAGATGGGTGAAGCCCGGCATGACCGTGCCGGCATGCTCCAGCGCCCGCTCCGCCAGCGCCTGCTGGTAGGCGGCGAGCGCCGCATCGACCTCGTCGATGGTGTCGCGGACGAACAGGCGGAAGTCGGTCGCCACCTGGTCGTTGCGGGAGCGCGCAGTGTGCAGCCGCCCCGCGGCCGGCCCGATCAGCTCGCCCAGACGGCTCTCGACGTTCATATGGATGTCTTCGAGCGCCCGCTTGAAAGCGAAGGAACCGTTGGCAATCTCTGACAGTATCGTGTCTAGACCCTTGCCGATATTTTTCGCATCACTCCCGGTGATGATGCCCTGCGCGGCCAGCATCGCCGCATGGGCCTTGGACGCGGCGATGTCCTGGGCGTAAAGGTGGCGGTCGACGTCGATCGAGACGTTGATGTCCTCCATGATCTCATCGGGACGCTCCGAGAACCGGCCGCCCCACATCTTGTTGCTCATGACTTGCCGCTCTTTACCTTTGGCCGCTTTTGAATCTTGCCTGACCGCGATCCGACGTGCCGGCCGGCGACGGCGACCGCTTGCGATTTCGGCCTTCTGATAGCCATAACCGACCCGAAATGACAAACGATATGCCTGCTCCATCCCCCGCGCCGTCGCCCTCCACGGGCCGGCGCGTGTTCATCGTCGCCACGGTGCTGGTCGGCGCCGCGATCGGCTTTGCCGTCACCTATGGCAGCGGCCTGTTCAGGGCGCCCCCCTCCGGCGATCCGACCTGCCGGGGGGCTGTCGCGCTGGCCGGCAAGATCGCCCCGCTGATCCATGGCGAGGTGGCGGCGCTGACCGCGGCCACGACCCCGCTCAAGCTGCCCGATCTTGCTTTCGAGGACAGCGGCGGCACGCCGAAGAAGCTGTCGGACTTTCGCGGCAAGACGGTGCTGTTGAACCTCTGGGCGACCTGGTGCGTGCCCTGCCGCAAGGAGATGCCGGCGCTCGACCGGCTGCAGGCCAAGCTCGGAGGTCCGAACTTCCAGGTGGTCGCGGTCAATATCGACACCCGCGATCCGGAGAAACCGAAGACGTTCCTCAGCGAGGCCAAGCTGACGAAGCTGGACTATTTCAGCGACCAGAAGGCCAAGGTCTTTCAGGATCTCAAGAGCATCGGCCGGGCCCTGGGCATGCCGACCTCCGTGCTGGTCGATCCCAAGGGCTGCGAGATCGCGACCATCGCCGGCCCCGCGGAATGGGACAGCGACGACGCCGTCAAGCTGATCACGGCCGCGATGCAGCCGGTGGCCGCGGGGCTGTAGCGCTGGTGAATATCAGAAGATTGAGGCCAGAAGCTCGCCACGCTCGGTTCACCTCTCCCCGACGGGGAGAGGTCGATCGCGAAGCGATCGGGTGAGGGGGCACAGGACCATCGACGGACCGTAACCCCTCACCCGGATTGCATCTGACGATGCAATCCGACCTCTCCCGATGGGAGAGGTGGACCTCCAATGCCGAACTGTATGAGCCGGACTAACCGAGGTCTCGACGCGCCGAAATCAGGCTGAGATGTTCAGATTATTGCCGATGCCGGGGCCGACATTGGCGAGCGACTGCTTGGCACCACCGAGCAGGGTCAGGACCGTGTCCTTCTGCATGTCGAGATTCGATTTCAATGTTGTGGTGGCGATCTGCTGCTGAAGCGCACCCGCCTTCTGCATCATGACGGCGGCGACCAAACTCATATCCATACGCGTCGACCCTTTACCTGTAAGGGCACGTTAACCGACGGATCTTAACGGCCGGTAGCCAAGGTCCGGGCAGATTGTCGCGGACGGCATGATGCGAAGAATGCAGGATGGGGTGAGCGCTGCGCTCACCCCATCCTGCAATGTTCGATCCAATGGATTGATGATCTAGCGCGTTGGTACCGGCTTCGGTCCGCGGTAGTCGTAGAAGCCGCGCTGCGTCTTGCGGCCGAGCCAGCCGGCCTCGACATACTTCACCAGCAGGGGGCATGGCCGGTACTTGGAATCCGCCAGTCCCTCGTGCAGCACCTGCATGATCGAGAGACAGATATCGAGGCCGATGAAATCGGCGAGCTCCAGCGGCCCCATCGGATGGTGCGCGCCGAGCTTCATGGCCGCGTCGATCGCCTCGACATTCCCGACGCCTTCATAGAGCGTGTAGATCGCCTCGTTGATCATCGGCAGCAGGATGCGGTTGACGATGAAGGCCGGGAAATCCTCCGACACCGCGACCTGCTTGCCGAGCCGGCCGACGAACTCCTTCGCCGCCTCGAAGGTGGCGTCATCGGTGGCAATGCCGCGGATCAGCTCCACCAGCTCCATCAGCGGAACCGGATTCATGAAATGGATGCCGATGAAGCGCTCCGGCCGGTCGGTGCAGGCGGCCAGCCGCGTGATCGAGATCGACGAGGTGTTGGAGGCGATCACCGCGTCCTGCTTCAGCACGGCGCAGAGCTCGTGGAAGATCTTGCGCTTGACCTCTTCCTTCTCGGTCGCGGTCTCGATCACCAGATCGCAATCGGCAAGGCCGTCGATCGTCTCGGTCGGGGTGATGCGGCCAAGGGCCTGGTTGCGGTCGGCCTCGGTAATGACGTGCTTGGCGACCTGCCGCGACAGGTTGCCGTTGATGGTCGCCATGCCCGACTTCAACCGATCCGCGGAAATATCGTTGAGCACCACGTCGAGCCCGGCGAGCGCTGCGACATGCGCGATGCCGTTGCCCATCTGCCCCGAGCCGATCACGCCGATCTTGTTGATCTGAGCCATTTTGCCTGTCCACCGAACGGCGTGCATATCACGCCTGTCCATGCCCTTGACCTGTTCAAGAACACCGGCGGGGACCGCCCCGTCCCCGCCGGTGACCGCGTCGTTATTTTCCGAGCTTGCCGAGTGCCTCGGTCAACTCGGGAACTGCCTGATAAAGATCCGCGACCAAGCCATAATCCGCAACCTGGAAGATCGGCGCATCTTCGTCCTTGTTGATCGCCACGATCACCTTGGAATCCTTCATGCCGGCCAGATGCTGGATCGCGCCGGAAATGCCGACCGCGACATAGAGCTCGGGCGCCACCACCTTGCCGGTCTGACCGACCTGCCAGTCGTTCGGCGCATAGCCGGCATCGACCGCCGCGCGCGAGGCGCCAACGCCGGCGCCGAGCTTGTCGGCGAGCGGCTCGATATATTTGGCGAAGTTCTCGCGGCTCTGCATGGCACGGCCGCCGGAGACGATGATCTTGGCCGACGTCAGCTCCGGCCGATCGCTCTTGGCGACCTCCTCACTGAGGAAGCTCGACAGCGCCGGATCGGCGGCGGCCGCCACGCTCTCGACCGGCGCGCTGCCGCCGCTGCCGGCCGCGGCGAAGGTCGAGGTCCGCACCGTGATCACCTTCTTGGCGTCCTTCGACTTCACGGTCTGGATCGCATTGCCGGCATAGATCGGCCGCTCGAAGGTATCCGGCGCCACCACCTTGATGATCTCGGAGACCTGCATGACGTCGAGCAGCGCCGCGACGCGCGGCATCACGTTCTTGAAGCGCGAGGTCGCGGGCGCGACGATCGCGTCATAGTCCTTGGCGAGCGAAACCACGAGCGCAGCCAGCGGCTCGGCGAGGTCGTGCGCATACGGCTCGCCCTCGGCGACCAGCACCTTCTTGACGCCATCAAGCTTCGCGGCAGCCTCGGCCGCTTGCTTGGTGCCCTGCCCGCCACCGGCGACCAGCACATGCACGTCCGCGCCGAGCTGGCTAGCTGCGGTCAGCGCCTTGTTGGTGGCGTCCTTGAGGTGCTCGTGTTCGTGTTCAGCAATCAACAGCGTGGTCATCGTCAGAGCACCCCGGCTTCGGTCTTGAGTTTGGCGACGAGCTCGGCGACGTCCTTGACCTTGACGCCAGCCTTGCGGCCCGCCGGTTCCGCGGTCTTGAGGATCTCGAGACGCGGGGTGAGATCGACGCCGGTATCCGCGGCGGTCTTCTCCGCGATCGGCTTCTTCTTCGCCTTCATGATGTTGGGCAGCGAGGCGTAGCGCGGCTCGTTGAGGCGAAGGTCGGTGGTGACGATCGCCGGTCCCTTCAGCTTGACGGTCTGCAGGCCGCCATCGACCTCGCGCGTCACCTTGAAATCGGAACCCTCGACCTCGAGCTTGGAGGCGAAGGTCGCCTGGCCCCAGCCGAGCAGCGCGGCCAGCATCTGGCCGGTCTGGTTGGAATCGTCGTCGATCGCCTGCTTGCCCAGGATGATCAGGCCCGGCTTCTCCTCCTCGGCGACGCCCTTCAGGATCTTCGCCACGGCCAGCGGTTCCACAATGCCTTCGGCCTTGACCAGGATGCCGCGATCGGCGCCCATCGCGAGCGCGGTGCGGATGGTCTCGGAGGCTTGCGCGGGTCCGATCGAAACCACCACGATCTCGGTCGCCTTGCCGGCTTCCTTCAGCCGCAGCGCCTCCTCGACCGCGATCTCGTCGAATGGATTCATCGACATCTTGACATTGGCGAGCTCAACGCCCGATCCGTCGCTCTTGACGCGGACCTTGACGTTGTAATCCACCACCCGCTTGACCGGCACCAGAACCTTCATCGATCCTCTTTCGCGTATATTAAGGGGGGTTGACCTGTTCGGGCGCGGAACCTAAAGCGCCGGCCCACCTCGGTCAACGCGCGACAAGGGAAAAATAGCCTCTCCTCGCATCCCCGGTTAACGGTTCTGCCCTGGCACCCAGAGCACGTCGCCGGCGCCATTACCGTTGGCCGCGCGGCTGGCGACAAACAGGAAATCCGACAGCCGGTTCATGTAGCGAAGCGCCGCCTCGCTGACCGGCTCGTCCGGCCGGCTCGCCAGTTCCGCCATGATCCGTTCCGCGCGCCGGCATATCGTCCGCGCCAGATGCAGATAGGCGGCCGCAGGCGTACCGCCCGGCAGCACGAACGAGGTCAGTGGCGCCAGGTGCTCGTTGAGCGTGTCGATGTCGCGCTCCAGCCGGTCGACCTGGCTCGCCACCACCCGTAGCCGTTCCGCCTTGCCCTCGCGCTGAGGCACGGCGAGATCGGCACCGAGATCGAACAGATCGTTCTGGATCAGGCCGAGCATCGCATCGATCTCGGCGCCATCCGTAAGATGCAGCCGCACCACGCCGATGGCGGCGTTGGTCTCGTCCACGGTTCCGTAGGCCGCGACGCGCAAATCGTGTTTCGGACGCCGCTCGCCATTGCCGAGCGCGGTCGTACCGTCGTCACCGGTCCGTGTGTAGATGCGGTTGAGAACGACCATCTCTGTTCCTCAGCGTCCCATCGCCCAGACTGTGACCATTGCGATGATGATGGCGACGAACTGCAGCAGCACGCGCCAGCGCATCAGCTTCTGCGACACGTTCGGCGAGCCGCCGCGCATCATGTTGACGAGGCCCATGAACAGCACCAGCGCGACGGCACCGACGGCGATAGGAAGAATGAATTTGCTCAACAGGGAAGCCATCATTGCTAGATAACACCGCAACGCGGGGAGCGCCATGGCGGATGGCGGCGGCGGTCCCGCCGATCTGGCTTTTTGCCGGAGAATATCAGAAGGTATTGCGGAGCGGCGTGCCATCGGCGGCATGGCCGCTGCCTGCGGGCAAGGGTGCAATGTGAGGCCGCTGCGCTACATCTTTCACGTCGGCCTGGATGCGTTCTACACCTTCCTCGCCGATGACGGCTGGGCGATCGCGAGCCACATCGCGTTGTCGACGCTGATGGCGCTGTTTCCGTTCCTGATCGTGCTGACCTCGCTGGCGGGCTTTCTCGGCTCCAAGGACCTTGCCGATCAGGCCGCGGAGCTGCTCCTGGAGACATGGCCGACCCAGGTTGCCAGCACGCTCTCTGGCGAGATCCACAATGTGCTGACCACGACCCACACCGGCGTGCTGACCATCGGCGCCGTGCTGTCGCTCTATTTCGCCTCGAACGGCGTCGAGGCGCTGCGCGTGGCGCTGAACCGCGCCTATGACGTGGTCGAGCCGCGGCGCTGGTACTGGCTCCGGCTGGAGTCGATCGGCTACACGCTGATTGCCGCCTTCACCGCGCTCGCGATGGCGTTCCTGATCGTGCTCGGGCCGCTGCTCATCGAGTCGGTCAGGCGCTACATTCCGCTGATCGTCGAGAGCAACGAGCAGCTTCTCAATGTCGGCCGTTACGGCATCACCATCACCGCCCTGATCGCCGCATTGTTCATCCTGCACGCCTGGCTACCGGCCGGACGGCGCAGCTTCCTGCAAATCCTTCCCGGCATCGTCTTCACCTTCGTGGCCTCGCTGGTCTCGGGCATCGTGTTCGGCCAATATCTGGCGCGCTTCGCCAACAACTACGTCACCATGTATGCGGGGCTCGCCTCTGTCATCATCGCGCTCGTGTTCCTGTATTTCATCGCCGCGATCTTCGTCTATGGCGGCGAGTTGAACGCGGCGATCATCAAGTCTCGGCTGCCGCACGGTGTGTCGCTTCAAGCAGCGCAGTCGCTAGCGCACGCGGGGAAACGGGCTTGAGCAGGAATGCGTCGGCGCCGGCGGCGCGCGAGGGCACCTCATCCTCGCCGCGGCCCGACACCCCGATGATCGGAATCTGGCCGTAAGGCGGCGCAAGCTTGCGGATACGACCGATGGCTTCGACGCCGTTGATGCCCGGCAGCACCATGTCCATCAGCACCGCATCCAGCCCGCCCCTGGCGATCCGCTCCGGCGCGGCCTCGCCGCGGCCGATGAACTCGGCCTGATGCCCGAGCTCGTTGAGGATGGTGTTCAGCACCACCCGGCCGAATGGATTGTCCTCGACGCCGAGCACGCGCAATTGACGCGCCGGCACCAGCGTCACGCCATCCTCCGCATGGATCATATCGGAGCTCGGCGCAGCCGCCTCGCACAACGTCACGGTGAGCGTGAAGGTGGTGCCCTCGCCCGGATGCGGCGCGACCGCGACGTCGCCGCCCATGGCGCGCGCGAGCTGCCTGACCGAGGACAGGCCGAGGCCGGCGCCGCCGAAGCGCGAGGCGATCGAGACATTGGCCTGGCTGAACGGCCGAAACAGCCGCTTGATCTCCTGCAAGGTAAGCCCGATGCCGCTATCCGACACCGCGAATGCAATCGTCACTTTGCCGGGAGCCCAGCGCTTGCCGCGCTTACCGCTCTCAGCCGGCCGGACCTTGAGTGTGACGCCGCCATGCTCGGTGAACTTGACGGCATTGTCGATCAGGTTCTCCAGCGCCGCCCGCAGGCGGACGGGATCGCCGATCACGAGCCCCGGCAGCTGGCTGGAAATCTCCACCTCGGCCGTAAGGCCCTTGGCGGCGGCGCGCCCGGCCAGCGAGTCGCCGGCGGCGCGCGCCAGTACGCGCAGGTCGAACAGGTCCTGGCGCGGCACGGTGCCGCGGGTCTCGTCCTTGGCGGCGTCGACGAACAGGGTGGCAAGGCTGGAGAGATGCTCGGCGCCGGCCTTGATGGTGTCGACCCAGCGCCGCTCCCGCTCGCCGAGCTCGGAGGTCGCAAGCAGGTCGCTGATCGCGAGGATGCCCGTGAGCGGCGTGCGGACCTCATGGGCGAAAACGGCCAATGCCGTTTCGACCACACCGGCCGCAGGCACCCGAACGCCGGAGCCACGGGGTTTCTTGCCCCGCGCCTGATCGACCGCCGTTTTGGCGGTCACCTGGGGCGCGCGCGCTTTCAGCAGCCTCGTCTTAGCTCTTGTCTTGGCAGCGCCCGTTTTGGTCCGAACCGTCTTCGACGATTTCGCCTTGGACGCGCCTCGCTTGGCCAGCTGGGCTCGGCGCCCCGTACCTCGCTTCCGAACGCGCTTCATCATGGCCCCTCTGACATGAACTCCGGAAACGAAGGGGCACTCGTATTGTCATATGTCGTCGTGCCGCTTTCGATTGAAGCTCCCGATTATCCCGCGCTGGGGAACAGCATGGCACGGTCGGCCCCCGGGTGTCACGATGGCGTTTGGGGTTGTCCCCCTTTGAAACCATGAAAGAAATGTCAGGGAAGACGTCCTGACGGCGACATGATGCCGATCCTGTGACAGATTTCCGCGGCCGCCACGCCTTGGGCGCGCAAAGCGCGCAATCCGGTCGCGTGATTGGACTTGGACAGCTTGTGGCCGCCTTCGTCGCGAATCAGTTGGTGATGGCGATAGGCGGGCTCGGGCAAGCCGAGCAGGGCCTGCAGCAGCCGGTGCACGCTGGTGGCGTGGAACAGGTCCTGGCCGCGGACCACCTCGGTGACACCCTGCAGGGCGTCATCAACTACGACCGAGAGGTGATAGCTGGTCGGCGTCTCCTTGCGGGCCAGGATGAGGTCGCCCCAGGCCTCGGGACGCGCCACAACCGCGCCGCTCTCCCCGTCCGGCCCCTGCCCCAATTCGGTCCAGCTGAGGTCCCCGACGCGCGCGACCGCCGCGGTCATATCGAGCCGCAGCGCATACGGCTTGCCGCTTGCCAGCAATCGCTCGCGCTCGGCCTGCGGGAGCGTCCTGGCGTGCCCGGGATAGAGCGGCGCGCCGTCGGGATCGCGCGGCCAGGGCCGGCTGGTGGCCGCCTCCTGCTGCATCACCAGGCGAGCGATCTCGGCCCGGCTCTCGAAGCTCGGATAGACCAGCCCCATCGCGGCGAGCCGCTCCAGCGCCGCGCTATACGCGCCGAGATGCTCCGACTGCCGCCGCACCGGCCACTCCCAGCTCATCCCAAGCCAGGCGAGATCCTCGTAGATCGCCTCTTCGAATTCCATCCGGCAGCGCGCCGCATCGATATCCTCGATCCGCAACAGGAAGCTGCCACCGCTCGCGCGCGCCAGCTCAAAGTTGAGCAACGCCGAATAGGCGTGGCCGAGATGCAGATAGCCGTTCGGGCTCGGCGCGAAGCGGAAAACGGGTGGCATTCGATCTCGTGATTGCCGGACTAGCGTTCGGCTGTTTCGATATGAGATGGATGCGCGGGTCAAGCCCGCGCATGACGATCAAGAAAGCCCTGCCATGACCCAGCACCTCGACAGCCAGGCCGATCTCGACGACGCCATTCGCGCGCTGGTGAAGCTGGACCTGCGGCTGAAGCCGGTGCTGGAGATCGCGGGGATGCCGAGCCTGCGCCGCCGCGAGCCCGGTTTCGTCGGTCTTGCGCACATCGTCACCGGCCAGCAATTGTCGACAGCGAGCGCCGGGGCGATCTGGAGCCGCCTTACGGCCGCGTTCGATCCGTTCGAGCCGGAGGCCATCCGCCGCGCCCGCGCCGATCGCCTCGGCCGACTCGGACTGTCGGCCGCCAAGATCAAGACGCTCAAGCACATCGCACGCGAGCTCGCCGCCGAGCGGTTGAATCTCGACGTGCTCGCCAACGAGGAGGCCGATGCCGCGCACAACACCCTGACCGCCTTGCCCGGCATCGGGCCGTGGACGGCCGATGTGTATCTCCTGTTCTGCCTCGGCCATGGCGACGCCTGGCCGGCCGGAGACCTCGCCGTGCAGGAAGCGGTCAAGATCGGGCTCGGCCTGCCGGCGCGCCCGACGGCGAAGCAGATGATGCCTCTTGCTGAGCCTTGGCGTCCTTTGCGGGGGGCGGCTGCGCATCTGTGGTGGAGCTACTACCGCGCGATCAAGAAGCGCGAGGGCGTGCTCGGCGCGGAGACGACGCCGGCAGAAGCGAACGACGTTTCAAACATTGTTGTCGTTGCAAAACGATCATCATCACGGGACAAGATAGCAGCGAAAAGCTCGCCGAGATCGAAACCATGAGATCCATCGACTTCGTCGTCGCACGCAACGATCTCCAACATTGCAAGACGATTGAGACCGCCTTTCCCGCCGCCGATGCATTGCCCACGGACGCGCTGCTCATCAAGGTCGACCGCTTCGCCTTCACTGCCAACAACATCACCTACGCCCTGATCGGCGATCAGCTCAAATACTGGCAGCTGTTTCCGGCAGCGGACGGCTTCGGCATCATCCCGGTCTGGGGCTTTGGCGATGTGATCGCGTCGCGACATCCGCTCGTGCGCGAAGGTGAGCGGCTGTTCGGCTATTTTCCGATGGCAACGCATCTTGTCATCGAGGCTTCCGATGTCTCCAAGCGCGGCTTGCGCGACGCGGCGCCGCACCGGCAAGGCGTCGCGCCGGTCTACAATGCCTATGCGCGCGTCGGCGACGAGCCGGCCTTTGCGGGCCGCCAAGGCGACCAGCAGGCTCTGTTGCGGCCGCTGTTCATGCTCTCGTTCCTGGTCGACGATTACCTTGCCGAGAACGACTTCTTTGGCGCCCGCACGATCATCCTTTCCTCTGCGTCCAGCAAGACCGCGTTCGGGCTGGCGCATCTCCTGCACACAAAGCGCGACGGCGTCCGCGTGGTCGGCCTCACCTCGCCTGCGAACGCGGCCTTCGTCTGCGCGCTCGGCTGCTATCAGGATGTCGTCGTCTATGATGATATCGAAACGCTCGACACGGCCTCGCCTTCCGTCTTTGTCGACATGGCGGGCAACGCAGACTTGCGCGCCAGGCTGCATCGCCATCTCGGCGATCGTCTGAAGCATTCCGCACGCATCGGCATGACGCACCAGGATAGCGAGAGCGATGCGCCCGACCTGCCCGGCGCCAAGCCGAGCTGGTTCTTTGCCCCGGACCGGATCCGCAAGCGCGCCAGAGAGTGGGGACCGGGCGGCATCGAGAGCCGGCTTGGTGCGGCCTGGCAGGGCTTCGCGCCGATGCTCGACCATTCGCTCACCATCGTCGAGGGACATGGGCCAGATGCCGTGCAGCGCGTCTATCTCGACACGCTGCGCGGACGCATTCCGCCCAATCAGGGGCACATGCTCGCGATGACGGACTGACGCGCGTTCCGGCGGCACGTCTGGAACGAGATACCGGTCAGATGGCCGTTGGCGCCGGTGATGCCGACGCCTAGCGTGCCCGACGCGCCGCCGGCTCGATCACGATAGGTTGTTTGAGCAGCATACTCACCGCGCGCCAAGGAACCGCGCCAGCGTGTCAGTCGTCCCGCCAGCAGGGAACGGCACGATCAGGGTGACGGGACGCGCAGGCTCATCGTCCGCTCGCGCCGAAGAGGCTCCGCAGAGGCGCGCCGGCGCGTGCGTCAGTGTTGCGAGCCACTTGCATATGGGTCCATTCCTCCCTCTCCTCCTGCCGCCTCGCCACGGTTCTGACGCGCTTTTTGCACAGCCTGCGAATGCGGGATAAGCCGTTCTCGGCTCTTCACAATCCCGTCACGCTGCATGTAGTATGTCAACATTGCTGCTTCGCAGCCGTATGGAGGCCAGGAGCGTTACTTGAACGCACATGTCTCGCAAGGCGGTTGGCCGGTGTTGGTGCTGAATGCGGACTTCCGGCCGCTGAGCTACTATCCGCTGTCCCTTTGGTCGTGGCAGGACGCGATCAAGGCGGTGTTTCTCGACCGCGTGAACATCGTCGAATATTATGACCGGGCGATCCGAAGTCCCTCCTTCGAGATCCAGCTGCCCAGCGTCGTGTCGCTGAAATCCTTCGTCAAGCCGAGCACGCATCCGGCCTTCACCCGCTTCAACGTTTTCCTGCGCGACCGCTTCGCCTGCCAATATTGCCACTCCGGCGACGACCTGACCTTCGATCACGTCATTCCGCGCAGCAAGGGCGGCCAGACTACCTGGGAGAACGTCGTCGCCGCCTGCTCGCCCTGCAATCTGAAGAAGGGCAACCTGACGCCGCAGCAGGCCAAGATGTTCCCGAAGCAGGCGCCATATGCGCCGACAGTGCATCAGCTGCACCGCAACGGCCGGCTGTTCCCGCCGAACTACCTGCATGAGAGCTGGCTCGACTATCTCTATTGGGACACTGAGCTGGACCCGTAGTGATCACTCGTTGTGATTTGCTTCGGCTGTCAAACAACCCACCCCTGTCATCGCCCGGCTTGATCGGGCGATCCAGTATGATCAGGTGCCCGTGACTAGACTAACCGGGAAACCGCGACAGCACCCATACGTTCGCATTCTCGCGACATGATCAGTCCGAGCGTTATACGAGACCCTCTTCAATCGAGAGGGCGTGGGAGATTGTCACTGATCACCTACGGCTGATCAGCTCCCAACGTGAGCTGGTCATTTCATGGCCTCGCCGGTGAATTCCTTGAGGCGCAGTTTTGCCAGAGCGAGCCCCTTTCGCCCGAGCGGCGTCGCTCGATAGAACTTGCGCGCCGTCCGCCCATCGTGCTGCTTGCGGGATTTCAGATAGCCGCGCTTTTCCATCGCGTTCAGCAACGGATAGAGCGTTCCGGGACTGAGCCGATAGCCATGCCGCCCGAGCTCGTCGATGATCCACTGGCCGTAGATCTCCTGTTCCGCCGCATGATGCAGAATATGCAGCCTGACGAAGCCGGTGAGCAGGTCCTTGAACTTCATGCCATTCTTGCCGGATTTCGCTTATCGGATTTCGTAATTGGAACGACGCCGGCCGCGGACCGTTGACAGAGGTCTCTCGACCCGCCCCAAGCGGGAGGTATTTGCAAGCAGGAGACCGGCCATGGCAAGTGCGGCAGATCGCGATCCACGGCATCATACGCAAAAGATGCAGAAAGCGCTGCAGGATATCCGAAACCATCTGCGCGAGGACATCAACAAGGTCGACGAGCCCCAGTTGAAGGCGATGTTCGAGACCTCTGCCGAAGTGCTGAGCGGCCTGGAGAAGGCGTTCAAGGATTACGAGCAGAAGAACGAGAGCGCCTGGCGCTGACGCTGCAGCGCGCCACTGCCGATCTTCTCTTGCGCGATCGCCGCCGCCGCACGGCCTGCCCTTTCGTGCTCGATCGAGGCGCTGTGCAATGAACGCTGCTCGCCGCCGGGTCCATCATCGCCGACGTGCCGCGATCAGAACTGTTTGGCCAGAAGAGCGAAACTCTGCCGGATGTAGTGGGCCAACGGCTGTGCCGCCTCGTTCTGCTTCCATTTGTCGAGCGCGAGGCGCAGCGTTCCCATCGCGACCATCGCGACCAGCCGCAGCCCGTCGCGTCGTCCCGGCGCCGGCCAGAGCTCGCACATCGCATCAAGCAGGATCTGCTCCGTCTCGATGAAGACGGCTTCTTTCCGCGCACGCAGCGCTGGGGTCGACTGCATCAGACGGTCGAAGACGATCGATTCCTTCGTCTCATGGCGCGACGCGAGCTTGATCAGGCAGTTCCTGGCGGCATCGACAGGCGCCTGATCCGCCGACTCCTCGAGCATCGCGGGCCTCAGCGCCTGGCGAAAGCCGCTGTCATGCGCGGCCAGCAGAATGTCCTCCTTGGACTTGAAATAATAGAAAAAGGTCCGGCGCGAGATGCCGGCAGCTTCCGCGATCGCCTCCAGCGTCGTCGCCTCGTAGCCGTGCTTCACGAACAGCCTCAAGCCCTTTTCGATGATCCGCTGCGAGGTCTCGCGCCGCTTGCGTTCGCGCAGGCCTTCCGGCCTTACCGAGCTCTTCTCCATCGCTGCTCCGCCGACTGCTTGCAAATCTACACTGAGTGTAATA
The DNA here is from genome assembly GCF_045571465.1 of Bradyrhizobium sp. STM 3557. Classification (NCBI taxonomy): domain Bacteria; kingdom Pseudomonadati; phylum Pseudomonadota; class Alphaproteobacteria; order Hyphomicrobiales; family Nitrobacteraceae; genus Bradyrhizobium; species Bradyrhizobium sp. STM 3557. The sequence continues at coordinate 1,483,195 of NZ_CP120697.1, read as the reverse complement.
TTAACATGCACTGAGTGTAATTTTAAGTCCGACCGGCGGTGTGCTCAAGAGAAAACCGGACCGGTTGCACGCGCTTCGGGCAGGTGAACAGGCCTGGAGCCGGATGGCAGGCCCTGTTCGGAAGCGCGCAGCGGATGAAATGAGGATCGATCCTTGCTGTATGATGTCGTCATTGCGGGTGCCGGCCCCGTCGGCCTGTTCCTCGCGTGCGAGCTGCGCCTTGCAGACCTCTCGGTACTGGTGCTGGAGCAGGCCGAGAATCCGCACTCGCCCCTGAAGCGGCTGCCCTTCGGCTTGCGTGGCCTTTCGGTGCCCACGGTCGAGACCTTTGACCGCCGCGGACTGCTGAACGACATCGCGACGCCGCCACGTGCGAAACACGGTACGAGCAGCGGGGCTTCGCCTGTCCCTCACTGGATGCAACAACAGCGTCGCCCGGGCGGCCATTTCGCCGGCATCCAGTTTCACCTCGACAACATCGATCGCTCGAAATGGCCTTATCGCCTGCCGGGTCCGGCGGAAAGCAGCATCGCGGTCGAGATGGAGCATCTCGAATCGGTCCTGGCCGCGCGCGCCAGCGCGATGAAGGTCGAGATCAGGCGCGGGCTCGGCGTGGAGGACCTTGAGCAGTCGGACGCGGATGTGACCATTCGCGCCGGCGGTGCGACATTTCGCGGACGCTGGCTGGTCGGATGCGACGGGGGCCGCAGCACGGTTCGCAAGGCGGGCGGCTTCGAATTCGTCGGCACCGATCCCGAGTTCACCGGCTATTCCGTTGAAATCGAGATGGCCGATCCGGATCAACTCCGGCCAGGCCGCCACTACACGCCGACCGGTATGTATACTTACGCACGACCGGGGACGGTCGCGATGGTCGACTTCGACGGCGGCGCGTTCCATCGGACCGAGCCGATCACGCTTGCGCATGTGCAGGCGGTGCTGCGGCGGATTTCCGGCACCGACGTCACATTGACGGCTCTCAAGCTCGCCACCACCTGGACCGATCGCGCCTATCAGGCGACCACTTATCGCAATGGACAGGTGCTGCTCGCCGGCGATGCCGCGCACATCCATTCTCCACTGGGCGGCCAAGGGCTCAATCTCGGGCTTGGCGACGCGATGAACCTTGGATGGAAGCTTGCCGCGACCGTCCGGGGCGACGCGCCGGCCGGTCTGCTCGACAGCTATTCGCGCGAGCGGCATCCTGTCGGCGCGGAGGTGCTCGACTGGTCGCGCGCGCAGGTCGCCTTGATGCGGCCAAGCCGGAGCTCGCGCGCGTTAGAGTCCATCATCCGCGATCTCATCGAGACAAGCGACGGCGCGACCTATTTCGCCGAGCGCGTGTGGGCGGTCACTCTGCGTCATGATCTCGGCGACGGCCATCGGCTGGTCGGCCGCAGCGCGCCCGATTTCGCGCTCGCCAACGGAACGAGGCTCGGCGAGCTCCTCAGGACGGGAAAAGGGCTGCTGCTGGATTTTGGCGCGCGGTCGCAGCTTGAAGCGCTCGCAGGCCGCTGGCGCGGCCGCATCGCGTATGTCGCAAGCGATGTGAAAGATCGGCTGGGCCTCAGCGCCGTGCTCGTACGTCCCGATGGCGTCGTCGCCTGGGCTTCTGACGCCGCCGCTGATCCTGAACAAATGGCTCAAGCCGCGTCGCGCTGGTTCGGCGAGCCCGACGGGGTGAATGTGAAGCTATCGTGATTAACCAAGATGCTTCAGCGTCATTGCGAGCGGAGCGAAGCAATCCAGGACGCGCACACCGCTCTGGATTGCTTCGTCGCTAACGCTCCTCGCAATGACGCCGAGCGGCGATTTTCTCCAGTTCCCAGATGACACGGCGCTCCCGAACCGCTAAGCGAGCCGGCTCGAATTTGACTTGAGAGATGAGCATGGTTGCGGCCTTCTGCGGAATCGATTTCGGAACCTCGAACACCACCGTCGGCCTCAGCGATCATGTGAAAGCCCAGCTGCTGCCCCTGGAGCAGGATCATCTGACGCTGCCGAGCGCGATGTTCTTCGACTTCGAGGATCATGGCGTCCACTACGGCCGCAGCGCGATCGACCTCTACCTGAAGGGCCATGACGGCCGCTTCATGCGTGCGCTGAAGAGCATTCTCGGCACCGCGCTGATCCACGAGAAGACCTATATCCGCCAGAAGGCGGTGCCGTTCTCGACCATTCTCGGGTTCTACTTTGCCAATCTGAAGCGCCGGATCGAAGCGCATCTCGGCCGCGAGATCTCGGAGGTCGTGCTCGGCCGCCCGGTCCGCTTCGTCGACAAGGACGATGCCGCCGATGCCGAGGCGCAACGCTCATTGGAGGATATCGCGCGCGAGCAGGGTTTTGCGCGCATCGCCTTCCAATACGAGCCGATCGCGGCTGCGCTCGACTACGAGCAGCAGGTCAATCGCGAGGAGCTGGTGCTGATTGTCGATATCGGCGGCGGCACCTCGGACTTCTCCATCGTCCGCGTCTCGCCGGAGCGGCGGGCTAAGGCCGAGCGCGGCGACGACATCCTGGCCAATGGCGGCATCCACATCGGCGGCACCGATTTCGACCGGCTGCTCAGCCTCAAATGCGTGATGCCGCATCTCGGCTTCGGCAGCTACACGGCCGACCGCAAGCGCCATTTGCCGACGCTCTATTATCATGAGCTCGCGACCTGGCACCGCATCAACCAGCTCTACAAGAAGAACGTCCTGCCCGAGCTGCGCCAGATCCGCTATGAAGCCGAGCAGCGCCACCTGGTCGATCGCTTCATCAGGATCGTGGAGGACCGGCAGGGCCACGCCATCGCGATCGGCGTCGAGCAGGCCAAGATTGCGCTCACCGCCGCAACCAAAGCGAGCTCAGAGCTCGCCCATCAGGGCGATTGGGCCAAGTTCAGCTTCACGCGCAAGCAGCTCGACGCGGCGATAGCCGATTCCGTCGACCGCGTCGTCGCAACGGTGCGGCGGCTGCTCGACGATGCGCGCATCAAGGCCGGCGGTATCAACACCATCTTCCTGACCGGCGGCTCGAGCATGGTGCCGGCACTGCGCAGGGGGATCCTGTCGCTGTTTCCGGACGCGCGCACCGCCGAATCCGACCTGCTCGGCAGCGTGGGCATCGGGCTGGCGCTCGACGCGCGACGCAAGTTCGGATGAAAAGCGCCTCGGTCAGGCGCTCTAACGATCGCCGAGCTCGCGGTTTTGAGACGCCCAATCATCACGCACAGCACGCTGCCCGCCTCAGGCCCAAGCCATGCCGCTAATGGCGGGACATCCATCATCGTCCGTCTGGCCGTCCTTGACCTGACGGTGCCGGCTGCTGGCGCGGCGGTGCCGCGTGTCGAGACGGCGCAAACCGCCGCGAAAAGCAAGCATCAGCTGCATGGCTCGCGCCGCGATCTGCCTGGCGACGAACAGGATCGTGGAGACGCGGCTTAGGATGCTGAACAGCAGCAGGACCGAAACGATATCGAGATAGGCCAGGATATCGCCGACAAGCATCAATTCGGGCGGAAGCGGAATATTATGCTCATAGGCCAGGATGATGATGACCAGCGGAATGAGGGCGATCACGCGCCGCAAGGTCAGCCGGTCCAGAAAGGCCGCGAACTGCACGACGCAGATATCCCAAAGCCAATCGCCAAGCTTCGCCGGCTTGTCGATGGTCCAAGCCTGCCAAAGCATCCTCAGTCGCTGCCACATCGGATCCACCTCTGCTGCTCGTACCCGCAGCATATCGTCGATTTCAACGCATGTGCCACTCGCAACGAATAAAGTTGATTTGAACTTGTTGCGCTGAGGGCGTCGAAAGGAAGCGCACAGGCTCCGAGTGCCATTCAACGGCCATAGCGCGTGAAGACGAAGTCGTGAGCGCTGGCATGCGCCTCGTGACAGGCGAAGCACGTCTCGTGCTGCGCTTCGTCGGCCGGCTTGCCGTCGATGAAGCGGCCAAAACCCCAGCCGCCGGTCGAGGCGTATCGCTTCGCATCCTTGACCATGACTTGCACCGTGGTCGGCGTATCCGACGTGTAGGCGCCGTCGAGCCCGGCGATCGGGACATGCTTCCACGCCAGCTTCACGAGGATGGTGCCGTCGGGAAACGGCTCCGTGCCCGCCCGGTAGGCATCGATCGCAACCTGGTTGCCGACAATGCCGCGCAACTCCTTCAGTCCATCCTCGCGGCCGACACCGATCAGGGTCCAGTCGCGATAGCCTTGCGGGATCTTGACGCCGAAGATCGGCGAAGCGCCATCGTCCGCAAATCCCGCCAGCGGCAGCAACAGCAGGGCTCCTGCGGCCACCGCCGCAGCGATGGCCATCTTTGTAAGCTCGTTCATCTACTTTGACCTCATATCTCGATCTCTTGCCGTCTTTGCGAGGAGCGACAGCGACAAAGCAATCCAGGGCTGAGCCAAGAGTCTGGATTGCTTCGCTTCGCTCGCAATGGCAGCGGTGAGAGACGCGACAAGCATCACGCCTACGCTTCGCTGACGTCGATCACCGCCTGGGTGAAGGCCTGCGGCGCTTCCTGCGGCAGATTGTGGCCGATGCCGCCAGTGATGGTGCGGTGCTCGTACTTGCCGGAAAACTTCTTGGCGTAGGCCGAAGGCTCCGGATGCGGCGCGCCGTTGGCGTCGCCTTCCATGGTGATGGTCGGCACCGCGATGGCGGGAAAGGTCGCGAGCTTCTTTTCGTACGAGTCGTATTTCGCTTCACCTTCCGCGAGCGCCATGCGCCAGCGATAATTGTGGATCACGATGTCGACGTGGTCGGGATTGTCGAAGGCGCGTGCGCTACGATCGAAGGTCGCATCGTCGAACGCCCATTTCGGCGAGGCGAGCTGCCAGATCAGCTTCGAAAAATCGTGGCGATACTTCGCATAGCCTTCGCGGCCGCGCTCGGTGGCGAAATAGAACTGGTACCACCATTGCAGCTCGGCCTTCGGCGGCAGCGGCATCTTGCCCGCCTCCTGGCTGCCGATCAGATAGCCGGACACCGAGACCATCGCCTTGCAGCGCTCCGGCCACAGTGCCGCGATGATGTTGGCGGTGCGCGCACCCCAGTCGTAACCGGCGAGCGTGGCCTTCTCGATTTTCAGCGCGTCCATCAGCGCGACGATGTCGGCCGAGACCGCCACCGGCTGGCCGCTGCGCATGGTGTCCTGCGACAGGAAACGCGTGGTGCCGTAGCCGCGCAAATAAGGAACGATGACGCGATAGCCCACTGATGCCAGCGCCGGCGCGACATCGACATAGCTGTAGATGTCATAGGGCCAGCCGTGCAGCAGGATCACGACAGGGCCGTTGGCGGGTCCGGCTTCCACATAGCCGACATTGAGCACCCCGGCCTCGATCTGCTTGAGCGCGCCGAACGAGGTGTGCTCGCCCGGCTTGACGGCGGCCACGGTCGCTTTCGCCTTGAAGGCTTCCGCCTGGGCCCGGCCGGAGAGCCCCAGTTGCGCCAGGGCGATGCCGCCCGCGGCCGACCTAAGAAAGCGGCGGCGATCCTGGTTGATGGTGTTGGACATCTCGGTCTCCTGAAGTCGTGATAGCCATCTCTTGCCGCACCTCCGGCCGGACTGCTTGGAGATGGCGTTGAGGTTTGCTTCAGATGGATCTGATTTTGGCCTGTCCCAAGCCGTGATAAAGTTGGCCGCGCCTTCCAAAAAAAAAGCGGCAGCATCGGCTTTTGCTCTATCTTTTCAATGACTTCGTTCTCGATCCGAACCGTCGCGAGCTGCGCCGCGGCGATGCCGTCGTTGCGGTCGAGCCGCAGGTGTTCGATCTCCTGGAATTCCTGATCCGCAACCGCGACCACGTGGTCAGCCGCGATGACGTGCTGGAGGCGGTCTGGCGCGGGCGCATCGTCTCGGACGCGACACTGTCGAGCCGGATCAGTGCCGCGCGTAACGCCATCGGCGACACCGGCGAGGAGCAGCGGCTGATCCGCACCATCGCTCGCAAGGGCCTGCGCTTCGTCGGCGAGGTGCGGGAGGAAAGCGGCACGACCGGCGGTGCCGCGGCACGCCCGCTCGTCCCGCCCGTGACCGAGCCGGCGATCGCCGTGCTGCCCTTCACCAATATGAGCAGCGATCCCGAACAGGACTATTTCGCCGATGGCGTGGTCGAGGACATCATCACTGCGCTGTCGCGCTGCAGCGGCATCGTCGTGATCGCGCGCAACTCCTCCTTCACCTACAAGGGCCGCGCGGTCGACGTGCGCGAGGTCGGGCGCGAGCTCGGCGTCGCTTATGTGCTGGAAGGCAGCGTGCGCCGCGCCGGCTCGCGGCTGCGCATCACCGGCCAGCTGATCGATGCCGCCACGGGCGCGCATCTGTGGGCCGAGCGGTTCGATGGCGAGGCGAGCGAGGTGTTCGCCCTGCAGGACGACATCACCGCGCGCGTGGTGGCGGCAATCGAGCCGACATTGGAGCTTGCCGAGTCCGAGCGGCGGCGTCCGGTGCCCCAGAGCGAGCTCGACGCCTACGATCTCTTGCTGCGCGCCTCTAGTCTGCGCGACGCCTTCACCGCCGACAGCCTCCGGGGCGCGATCGGTTGCCTCGAACAGGCGCTCGCGATCGACCCAACCTATGCTCCGGCGATGGCCGCATTGGCCTATTGCCATGCGCTCCGGCATTTCCAGGGCTGGCTTGCAACTGACGAGGATTATCGCCGCAAAGCGGTCGCGCTCGCTTGGCGCGCGAGCGAGCTTGCGCCGAACGCCGCGCAGGTGTTGTGGATGGCGGCGTTTGCGATCTGGAACATGGCCGACGAGATTGCGCCGGCGCGCGAGCTGTTTCGCCGCTCGCTCGCGATCAATCCCAATTCGGCGATGGCGCTCGTGCTCGCCGGCTGGATCGAGGCGATGGCGGGCAACCAGGCCGCCGGCCGCGAGCTGATCCTGCGGGCGCAACGCTTGAATCCGCGCGATCCTCGCGGCTGGTTCGCCTCCGGTGCGATGGCGATCTGCGCGGTGGCCGACGAAGATTTCGAGGACGCCATCGTCTGGGCTGACAGAGCACTGGCACAGAACCGCCGCTTCGCGGTGGCGCTGCGCGTGCTGATCGTGGCGCTGGTCAAGACCGGCGCTCTGTCTCGCGCCGCTCGGGTTGCACAGGAGCTGCTCACGGTCGAGCCCGAGCTGACGGTGTCCAGCTTCCAATCACGGATTCCGTTCCCCGTCGCATCGATGGCGGCGACCTATGCCGAAGCCTTGCGCGCGGCAGGTGTGCCGGAATGAGCCACGCCGCACACGCGTGAAACCCGCTGCACTATGCAATCGGATTTATACTACCTTAGGTTTTTCCCGGTAGTTTCCCGGCTGTAAATAAAAGGGGAGCGCCTGCCGGTCCGGGACCGAGGCGAAACGTAATGAAGTCATTGCTTGTCCGGTTTCTGAAGGACGAGAGCGGCGCGACCGCGATCGAATATGGCCTAATCGCTTGCGGCATCGCGCTCGCGCTGATTGCAATCCTCAACAAGCTTGGCCTGACGCTGGAAGGCATCTTCACGAAGCTGACCAACGAGCTCGGACCGGGCTGAGCGCTCACCCGCACGATCGCGCCTGGCTGCTCTTCATCCTACGCGCCGGGCGTCAGATGCTGCGAATGACGGCACGATGGGTGCATCGGCCGCGATCACAGCGCCATCGACACGGCGCGCGATCGTCACCTTGCGGTCGTGAAACGCTTCGAGCTCCGGCCGGTGGCCGACGCTGATCAGCGTCGCTTCGGGCAGTTGCCGCGCAATCGTAGCCATCAGCTCCGCCTGGCCGTCGACATGCAGTGCCGAGGTTGCCTCGTCGAGGGCGATGACGTCGGGCCGGTGCAACAGCAGCCGGGCAATGCCGAGCCGCTGCTTCTCGCCTTCGGACAGAATGCGGTCCCATGCCGCGACGTCGTCGAGCCGCGGCAGGAATGGACCGAGCCCCGCTAGCGCGAGTGCTTGCGCGGCATCTTTGGAGCTGATCTCGCCGGGCGCGCGCGGGTAGCACACCGCCTCGTGCAAAGTGCCGGCCGGCACATAGGGACGCTGCGGGATCACCATGACGCGCTGCCCGGCCGCGATCACGACCTTGCCCTCCCCCCACGGCCAGCAGCCTGCGATGGCGCGCAGCAGCGAGCTCTTGCCGGTGCCGGAGTCGCCGGTGATCAATACCTTCTCGCCATGGCGGATCACGGTCGAGGCGCGGCGCAGGATCGGCCGGCCGTCGTCCAGCGCAACCCGCAGATCGCGGAGCTGCAGCGCAGCCTCGCCGTCCCGCGCATGCGCGATGCCGGCACGCGCCTCCTCCATCTCCGCAACATCGATCGCCAGCATCAACGCGCCGACGCGCCGCGCAGACGCTGTCCAATCCGCAAGGCGAGTGTAGTTCTCCATGAACCAGCTCAGCGCACCCTGCACGATGCCGAAGGCGGATGCGACCTGCATGATCGCGCCGAGACTCATGCTGCCATCGAAATAGCGCGGTGTGCAGAGCAGGATCGGCACCACGCCGCAAAGCTGCGCACTGCCCTGCGAGACGATCACCGCCCGCATGTTCTGCACCATCAGGTCACGCCAGCGCGCGACGACGCGGGCGAAGCTGCCGCCAAGCCGCGTTTCCTCCGCAGACGCGCCGCCGAGCAGCGCGATGCTCTCGGCGTTCTCGCGCACGCGCGTGAGCGCGTAGCGGTATTCGGCCTCGGCCTGGTTCTTCTGCTCGGTGAGCGGAATGAAGCGAAAGGCAATCGCGAGCATCGACCCGTTCGCGATCAGCGCATAGATCACCGCCGCGATGACGAGAAAGCCCGGAATGATGAGCGCATGGCCGCCGAGATCGAGCTTCAAGGTGCCGCCAACGCTCCACAGCACGACGATGAAGGTGCCGGCCGACAGCAGCGAGGTGACAAGGCCGGTCACGAAATCGACCGGCATGTCGGTCGCGATCCGCAGATCGTCATTGATGCGCTGCTCAGGATTGGCGTGATCGCCGCCGACCAGCTCGAGCCGGTAGAACCTGCTCCTGGCGAGCCAGCGACGAACGAGATCGTCATTGATGACCGCACGCCAGCTCCGCTGCATGGTCATGCGCGCCCACATCGCGAATACGCAGAGCAGAAGATGCAGGCCGACCAGTAACGGGAACAGCAGGGTTTGCCGCAGCGCGACAGGACCATTCCTGGCTTCCAGCGCGTCGAAGAAATGCCTGTTCCAGAGATTGAGGCTGTAGGTGATGCCGAGACTGACGAAGACCACGGCGATCAGGCTCACCGTAACGAGCCAAGCCTGCCCCGCCTTCGGTCCTGTCCAATACAGCCTTGCGCCACGCAGAAAACGATAAAGCCGCGAGGATGACACGCCCGCCGCCGCAGGCTGCGCGGCAGACACTCTTCGCCGGATCAAGCTCATCGCCCCGCCCCCCTTAAACACGCAACCAGAGAGAACGCGCTAGTCTCAACCGGGTTCCATTATAGGCGGTTCTGGCTCGGGTGGAATAGCGGAGGGGTCGACGTCGTTGTCGATCAGTCCGCGGTGCTGTCGCCTGACCAGCGAGGCATAATAGCCGTTCTGGCGCATCAGCTCCGCGTGGCGGCCGCTTTCGATAATGCGGCCCTCCTTCAGCACGATGATACGGTCGGCATTCACCACCGTGGATAGCCGGTGCGCGATCACGAAGGTGGTGCGCGCGGTGATCAGCTGCTCGATCGCAATCTGCACCGCTTCCTCCGATTCCGCGTCCAGCGCCGAGGTCGCCTCGTCCAGAACCAGGATCGGCGGATTTCTTAGCAGCGCCCGCGCGATGGTGATGCGCTGCCGCTCGCCGACCGAGAGCAGCGCGCCGCGCTCGCCGGCCAGCGCCTGGTATCCGTCCGGCATCCGCATGATGAAATCATGAGCGTGGGCGGCCTTGGCGGCGGCCTCGATCTCTTCGTCCGTCGCCTCGGGGCGGCCATAGGCAATATTCGCCTTGATGCTGTCGTTGAACAGCAGCGGATCCTGCAGCACGACGCCGATATGCCGCCGCAGTGAGCTCTGCTTGATGCCGCGCAGATCGTGCCCATCGATCGTGATGCGTCCCTCGACGGGATCGTAGAAGCGCATCAACAGTGCCATCATCGTGGTCTTGCCGGAGCCGCTGGGACCGACGATTGCGATCGTCTCGCCCGGCGCGACCTGCAAGGTGATGCCATCCAGCAGCGGGCGTTGCGGCTGCTCGTAGCGGAAATGCACGTTCTCGAAACTGACCGCGCCATTCACCTCCGCAAGCTCGACCGCGTCGGGGGAATCGCCGAGATGCTCCTGCACATTGAGAATGCCGAAGATCTCGTCCAGCGACACCGAGGCCTTGCGCAGGCTGGAATAGACGCCGCTCAGTCCCTGCACAGGTCCGAACAGGCCGCCGATGTAGCCCAGGAACGCCACCACGGTGCCCACGGTGATCTCGTCCTGAATGACGAAATAGGCGCCGAGGCCGAGCCCCGCGAGGCGCGCGAGGCCCACCACCAGATTGCTGGCGGAGGCGTAGCCGGCATCGACCGCCACGCCCTGGATGACGACTTTATTGGCGGCCGCGACATCGCGCAGGAAGCGCGCCTTCTCGGCGTCCTCCATCGCGAAGCTGCGCACGATGAGGATGCCGGACAACACTTCATTGAAGCGGGAATAGATCCGCGCCCAGCGGTCGAGCAGCGTCCGCTCGCGCTGCATCTGCTCGGGGCCCGCGCGCGCAGCAATCAGCGCCGGCAGCGGCGCGAAGGCGAGCACGAGTAGCGCCAGGCGCCATTCCAGCCGCAGCATGATCGCGATCGCGATGATCAGGAAGATCACCGCGGGCATGATGCTGAACAGGATCGCGGTAACCGCGCTGGTGAAGCCCTGGATGCTGCGGTCGAGCCGCGTCATGATGGCGCCGATGCCTTCGCTGCGCTGCATGCGCAGCGGCATCCGGTGCAGCTTGCCGATGGTCGCCTCCAGCAGCGCATATTGCAACCCGATCCGGGTGCGCCAGGTCAGCCAGTTGGCAAAACCATCCATGATCTCGCGCGCCACCGCAAAACCGAGCAGCAGCAGGATGCCCAGGAGGATCGCGGTGGCATGCTCGGGGCCGGTCAGCTGGTCGAAGACACTCTTGAGCACCAGGGGCTCGAACGCGTTGAGGCCGGCCACCGCCAGCACCAGCACCACGATCAGCAGGATCGCATGCCGCTGGGGCAGCGCGAATCGCACCGCTGCATGCAGCCGCTGCAGCCGCGCGATGGTCCGCGATGCCGGCGCCGAGTTGGAATTGGAGCCATAGGCGTCCGCATTCGCCATCGTCACCACTTTCTCGATAGCCGGATGGACTTGATGCAACTCCTTTCGGCGCTGCTGGTTGCGTCGAAATCTCGATACCACGCGCGGGGACGACGTCCCTGCGCCTGAATTGCGCCGGCATGCATTTTCGTCATTGCGAGCGAAGCGAAGCAATCCAGGGCTGCGGTCAAGATTCTGGATTGCTTCGTCGCTGGCGCTCCTCACAGTGACGGCACTCACGCCGCGCTACCGTCCAGACCTTGCAAGATGTGCTTCTGCAGTACGTCCGATGCGCTTGACGCACTGGCGCCCGCTTTATCCCCGATACTGCGCCGGCGGCTGCGGGTTGTTCGCAGGATTGCTGTCGTATTTGGCCAGCCGCTTGATCAGCCCACGTTCGACAAGCGGCTGCAGGTCCGCCTCGAGCGCGTCGGCCAGATGTCTGGCATAGACCTCTTCACCCTCGACATAGAGCGTGAAGGATTTGAGATATTTCGCGCGCTTGTCGGGATTTTCGATAGTCGCTTTGGTCCACGCATAGAGCGGATAGTTCGCAACGCCCTGCGCCTCGGCCTCAGCGACATAGTCGGCGAAAGCATGGAACTGACATTTCAGGACGGCATGATGCCTGGCGAGCGTGTCTTCGAGCGGCTTGATCGACGCATGATCGCCCTCGCCGCGCGCCGCCTCCGCTGCCGCGTCGTCCAGGTCGATCCGGATCTGGTACTTCCATGGCTCATCCATGTCTGATCTCCTATGGTCGCGGGCTGCCGCTATATGATCAACCGGAGGCATTCTATGTGTTCGATGCCGAAGTAGACTACCATCAACGACGGTCACGCACGATAGCGCTGAAGCGCCCAGACGCCGTGGACTGGCGGTGCGTTCCCTCTCGCACCATCACGCGACCGCATGTGCCTCAGGGCGTTTGACCTCACGGTTCGAGACGCGCCTTTGGCAATCTTCACCATGAGGGGTCAATAGTAGCGGAGAAGGTCCTCGGGGACTCTGAAACCGGTTGTCTCCAAGAATGGCCGCGAAAGGAATATCTGCCACGTCTTTCCTCGTGTACGACACGCCCGCCACAAGTGGGGCCAGGTTGGCAGCGGGAACGCTGCAAGATATGAATATATCTCGGCACACTGGGGGGTGATCACGGCATGCCGTCGAGACGAACATTTCTGCGCAGCGTCGCGGCGACTGCCATGCTGCCCTTCATGCCTTCCTTCATGCTCTGGCCGCGCGCGCAGGCGGCGCCGCGCACCATCCTGAACGATGCCAGCCGGCTGAGCCCGACGCCGGTGATGAGCCACGTGACCATCACCAAGCCCACCACCGACGATCTGATCGCGCGGATCAGGGCTGAGCTGAAGGAGGCCACGGCTGAAAAGCGTCCGGTCGCGGCCTCGGTGGCGCGACACTCGATGGGCGGCCAGAGCCTGCCGCGCGACGGCACCGCGATCACGCTGGATGGCGGCGAGATCGAGCTCGATACCGCGGGGAAGACCTATCGAACCGCGGCCGGCAACCGCTGGTCGACTATCATCGCCACGCTCGACCCCAAAGGCTTCTCGCCGGCCGTGATGCAGTCCAATGCCGATTTCGGCGTCGGCAGCACCTTCTGCGTCAATGCCCATGGCTGGCCGGTGCCTTATGGTCCGTTCGGCTCGACGGTGAAGGCGATCCGCATGGTGCTCGCCGACGGCACGCTGCTGCGCTGCTCGCGCGAGGAGAATGCGGAGCTGTTTCGGCTGGCGATGGGCGGCTACGGCCTGTTCGGCATCATCGTCGATCTCGAAGTCGAGATGGTGCCGAACCTGCTGCTGACCCCGACCTTCGAGCGCGTGGCACCGGAGCGCTTCGCCGAGCGCTTCACCCGGGCCATCGATGGCGATGCCAAGGTCAAGATGGCCTATGGCCGGATGTCGGTCTCGCGGAAGAATTTCCTCGACGACGCGCTGCTGGTCACGTTCCGCCCAGCTATCGAGCAGCCCGCACCGCTGCCGGTGGTGACGACGTCGACCAAGCTCAGCGGCGTCGCCAACACGATCTATCGGGCGCAGACCGGATGGGAAATCGCCAAGGGGCTGCGCTGGTTCATGGAGTCGCGTCTCGGACCAGCCATCGCGGAGGGGCCCTACACCCGCAACTCGCTGATGGCCGAGCCGGTTGCGAACCTCGCGCAGAAGGATCTGCGTCGCACCGACATCCTGCACGAATATTTCGTCAGCCCCGACCGGTTCGGCGACTTCCTGACCGCCTGCCGCGACATCATTCCGAAGGCGCGGGCCGAATTCCTCAACGTCACGCTGCGCAATGTGGCGGAGGACAGAACGCCGGCGCTCACGATCGCGGCCGAGAGGCGCATCGCCGCGGTGATGTCGTTCTCGCAGGAGACCTCGCCGGAGGGCGAGATCGACATGATGCGGATGACCGAGGCCCTGATCGACCGCGTGATCGCGATCGGCGGCACCTTCTATCTGCCCTATCGCCTCCATGCGCGCCGCGACCAGGTCGAGAAGGCCTATCCGGCCACTGCCGATTTCGTCGCAGCCAAGCGTCGCTACGATCCCGGCCTTCTGTTTCGCAATGTGATGTGGGATGCTTACTTCGCCTAAAACGAATGGAGCGTCCGTGGACCGCTATCGTATCGCAGCACTGGTGCTGGCCGCCGCCCTTCTGTTTGCGGCGGCGACCGACTACATCCCCGCTTTCATCGATTCGGAAGGCCGGGTGTTCGGCCTGTTTCATCTCGACATCTACAAGGACGCGCTGCATATCGCCTCGGGCCTGTGGGCGCTGGCCTCGGCCACATCGCGCCGCAGCGCGGTGTTCTTCCTGCGCGTGTTCGGCACGCTGTATTTTCTCGACGGCGTCATGGGCGTGTTCACCGGATCGGGCTATCTCGATCTCTCGATCTTGATCGATGGCATCCGCGACACCTCCGCGATGGTCAACGTCCTCTCCAGCCTGCCGCATCTCGGCCTCGGCGCACTCGGCATTGCCGTCGGTTGGTCCCCCTGGCGCACAAGCCCCGTAACCGCATGACACGGCTGCGCAAGTTCACCTATGCCGTGGGCATTCTCGTCGCGGTGGCCGCCGCCAGCGTCGCGCTGACGGTCGGCAGGGTCGAGAATTCCTGCGTGGCCGATCTGCCGGCGGCGGCGGTGCATTCGGATTTCGCGATTCGCGACGACGGCTATGCGCGCGCGCAGGGCGACAGCTTCCTGACCTTTCCCGAATGGTACATCGTCCACGCCTATAACGATCTCGCCGGCGTTACTCAGCAGAGCTCGGAATCCGACTTTCACTACCTGTCGAGCATCCGCGGCTTCTGGAGCAGCCTCTGCCGCGCCACGCGGCAGGCGTCGGCCGCAGGCCCCGCGTCGCCGGACCAGAAGCTGACCAACTACATCATCGGCTTCAGCTTCACCGCCGAGATGGCGCTGCAGGGCGCGTACGAGGGCAGCATCGGGGCGCTTTCGGAGCAGACGACCGGCGGCGTGAAGACCGCGGAGGACGAGTTCAACCTCGCTCTGCTCAACGAGTACGGCGCCTTCCTGTACCAGACGCCGTGGTATCGGTTTCCGTTCGGCGCCAGGCTGAAGCAGTTCTGGCAGGACACGCCGTTCGTGCCGTCGATCCGCGCGGTCGAGCGACGCGTCGGACTGAGCCTGCAATATGGCGCACGCGCGGCCTACGCGGCACTGATCGGCTATGCCGCCGGATACGATCCGGCCGTGCTGACGATCAAGAGCGTCGTCACCGGCCTGCCGGCCAGCCAGCTTGCGGCGATCCCCGGCGTCAAGGTGATCCGCGAGGTCACGGATGCGCATGGCATCCAAGGCGTGCTGGTAGAGACGGAACGTTACGCCAAGTTCGATGCTTTTGTGAAGGAGCTCGGCCGGCATCCCGGCGCTTCCTTGCGCGAGATCGCCGGCAACCACCGCATTCTGGTCACGATCGTGGTGCCCCACACCGATGCAAAGCTGGCAGCTTTCGACGGCATCCCTATATTCAGCTTGCCGGTGCAGTCCCAGCCCGGTTCGCGGCGCATCGGCGTCGATGTTCCGGTCCCGGCGCTGGTCGAGGATCGCAACCTTTTCGAGGCTGCCGGATATACGTTCGAACATGCCTATGACTACTGAACGACATGCAGCTCGGCGAACGATCCCGCTGGCGGGGTTGCTTGCGGTCGCAGCAGCGTGGTTCGCCGGCATGGCCGGCGCGGCGCTGATCGTGCGGCCCGACAGCGTCGTGGTGTTCGGCCTGCCCGAACAAATGATCCCGGCGATCGTTACCTCGGACGGCAACCTCCTCGATGCCGGCCGTTTTCATGTCGCAGCAAGAACGGGACCCTCGACGGTCCGCAGCCTCTATGCCGCGGGCGCGTGGTTGGTCTGGCCGATGATCGGACGCGGCTGCGGACGCGGATGAGGCTCGTGTCCTCGTCATGGTTGATGCGGGGTGCGAGTTCGCGCGAACGGCAGAACTGGCGTGGCGGCGCGCGAGGATGTTAATCTGGCCCGGTCCGGGTCGCTCGCAAGGCGGCTTCGGGTTCGGATACCAGCGGCGGCCGCCGAACGGATTGTTGAGCGAGGCGCAAGAACTGCGCCGAGAAAAGCGGGAGAGCTACGATGCCCTCTTTGACCGAGTGGAAAGTGCCGTTCGCGTTCCAGCCACGTCCCAATGATTACAGTTTCGATCTCGATCGCGCGCTGTCCGCCGTCGTCGGCTTGCATGCGATCATTCCGCCCGATGCATTCAGCGCCGAGACGCTGGGCACCGAGCGCGCCGGCAATGGCGTGGTGATCGATGATGGGCTGGTTCTGACCATCGGATATCTGATCACCGAGGCCGAGAGCGTCTGGCTGCATCTCAATGACGGCCGGGTCGTCGAAGGCCATGTGCTCGGGTTCGATTTCGCCTCCGGCTTCGGCCTCGTGCAGGCGCTCGGCGCGCTCGACATCGAGCCGCTGCCGCTCGGCTCGTCGGCGGCGACCAAGGTCGGCGATCACGTCGTGGTCGGCGGCGCCGGCGGACGCTCGCGCTCCGTCGCCAGCGAGATCATCGCCAAGCAGGAATTCGCCGGCTACTGGGAGTATCTGCTGGATGAGGCCATCTTCACCCACCCGGCGCATCCGAACTGGGGCGGCACGGCGATGATCTCGTCCAAGGGCGAGCTGATCGGCATCGGATCGTTGCAGCTCGAACGCGAACGCGAGAGCAAGAGCGAGCACGTCAACATGATCGTGCCGATCGATCTGTTGAAGCCCGTCCTCGACGATCTGCGTAAATTCGGCCGTGTCAACAAGCCGGCGCGCCCCTGGCTCGGCATGTATTCGACCGAGATCGACGACCGCGTCGTCGTGATCGGCGTCTCAAACAATGGCCCGGCGGCGCGCGCCGAACTGAAGGCAGGCGACGTGATCCTGGGTGTGAACGGCGACAAGGTCACCGGGCAGACCGATTTCTATCGCAAGCTCTGGGCGCTCGGCGCGGCGGGCGTGGATGTGCCGCTCACCGTCCACCATGAAGGCGTCACTTTCGATGTGACGCTGGCCTCCACCGACCGCGCCAAGCTCCTGAAGAGCCCAAGACTGCATTAGAGACTCCTTAGCGACACACCATCCATACGAACGAGGTTCGCGGGCATGAGCGAGGCCGTGGTGGACGACATCGTGGCCGTGCTGCCGCCGCTGTTGCAGGCGCTCCAGGCGCTGTCCTACATCGCCCGCCGTCTCGATCCGCCGCAATTCGCGAAGGTGGTGGATGAAGTCGGCGCGCCTGACAAGACGTTGCAGGCCGCGCGCACCCATCTCACCGAATGGCCCGAGAGCTTCGCCGAGATCCGTGCCGCGCTGGACACAGCC
This sequence comes from Bradyrhizobium sp. STM 3557, assembly GCF_045571465.1. NCBI lineage: Bacteria > Pseudomonadati > Pseudomonadota > Alphaproteobacteria > Hyphomicrobiales > Nitrobacteraceae > Bradyrhizobium > Bradyrhizobium sp. STM 3557. Next base: position 1,466,059 of record NZ_CP120697.1, on the reverse strand, counting down.
AGCGAAGCCGCTCTCGCTGGCTTCGCAGGCCTGCGCGCCGTTCGGAGCGGCGAGGGCGATCTCATCAGCGCCTTCCGCGCGCTGCGCTACCTGCCGCGCGCGATGGAGGCGCTCTATCCGCTCGCCGCGACGCTACCGCCGGTGAGCGACTACTTTCTCGATCCATCGCTGCAGGATGACGCATCGCTGAAGGCGCGTCTCGCGGCACCTGCCGGCGGCCATACCGGTGTGTTCCACGATCACAACGAGCTCGGCAACCGCGGCGGCTTCTCGCTCTACGTGCCCGAATACTACACGTCCGAGCGCGCCTGGCCGCTGGTCGTGGCGTTGCACGGCGGCAGCAGCAATGGCCGCAGCTTCCTGTGGAGATGGCTGCGCGACGCCAGGAGCTTCGGCGCCATCCTGGTGACGCCGACCGCGACGGGATCGACCTGGGCACTGATGGGCGAGGATAGCGATACGCCAAACATCATGCGCATCCTCGATCTCGTCCGCGCCCGCTACAACATCGATGCGAAGCGCATGCTGCTGACCGGGCTCAGCGATGGCGGCACCTTCTGCTATGTGAGCGGGCTCGAGCGCAGCTCGCCCTTCACGCATCTGGCGCCGATCGCCGCCACCTTCCATCCGCTGATGGCCGAGCTCGCCGACGCCGACCGGCTGCGCGACCTGCCGATCCAGATCACTCATGGCGCCCGCGACTGGATGTTTCCGGTCGAGGTGGCGCGGCACACCAGAGTCCTGCTCGGCAAGGCCGGCGCTAGCATCACCTATCGCGAAATCGGCGATCTCAGCCACACCTATCCGCGCGAGATCAATCCGGAGCTCCTGCGCTGGCTGAACGGTGCGTAGTTACGACGGCCCCGAAGCGTGAGGCGTGGCGAGATGTGAACCTTGCGCGGCCGTCCGTCACGGCAGGCCGAGCGCGATTTGAATACGGCGGAAACAGGCAGCAATGCGGGCCCGACATAATGTCGTCGGATTTTCTCCGCATTGCAGGTGATGTCGACAACAGCGGGGGCGCTGCTCGAGGCGGTGATGCCGCCAAAGGATCGCTCATGTCCCCCTCTTCCCCGCCTGTCTCCCAGCTTTCCCTGGCCCGATCTCCGACATCCGTCCTGCTCGCCAGCGGCGTCAATCGGCTCGAGGTCACGCTCAAGCTCACCACCGCGATCCTCGCGCTGGCCGCCGGCGTCTACACCTATCTCGGTGTTCGCGAGCTGCTGAACGGCAGCCCGACTACGGTGCTGTTCGCCGCCGTGATCTATTCGGTGGCGGTCTCGGTCGGTATCTACTCGTTCTGGGTGTTCATGATGCAGTTCATGCCGCATGTCACGCAGGCGACCGGCCGCGGCCTGATGGCGGGCTGCATGCTGCTGGGCTCGCTGATGATCGTGGCGATGTCGTCCTGGCTCAATGCCTCGGCACTCGCCGGTGCGGCCGCGATCCAGCAGCATCTTGCGATCACCGTGCAGAACTACACGCGCGATCTCGACGCCGCCAACACCAACGCCATCGCGGCGCAGGGGCTGCTGCCCGACATCCAGCTCGCCTCCTCCCGCTTCGCCAAGCTGGCCGAGGCCGAGCGCGCCGGCTCGCTGACCGGCACCTCCGGCTCCGGCACCGTGGTGCAGCTCCTGACCCAGATGTCCAGCCAGCTCGATAGCCTCGGACAGCAGGTGCAGGATTCGGCCAAGCGCGTCTCGAGCCTCTACGACCAGGGGACCAAGAGCCTCGCCCGTATGCGCGAGCTGATCTCCGACCGCGGACCCATCGCCGCGCGCAGCGATGCCTTCGCCACGGAATCGCTGACCCTGATGGGGGTGATCGCCAACCTGCAGCAGACCTCGGTCGCACCGGCAGTGAAGCGCGCGGCTACCTCGCTCGCCTCGGGCTTCATCGCCCCGGCCGCCGGCGGCCGCACCGGTGATCTCGCCGAGCGGCAGACGGCCGTGGTCGGCAAGGTCGAAAGCTCGATCGGGACACAGGCCGCTTCGCTCGCCGACGCCGCCGACAAGATCCTGGCGATGCCGAAAGTCGAGCCAGCACGCTACCAGACGCTGTCGCCGGCAGAGGCCGTGCTGCGTTACGCCGGCGATTTCATCCCGAGCTGGGCTGGCGCCATTTCGATCGATTTGATGCCGGCAGTGCTGGTGCTGATCCTCTGCGTGGTGCATGCCGCGATCCGCCGCGAGGGATTGCCGGCCGTCACGGCGTCCAATCTCACGGCCGGCGACCTCGTCGCCGCCATGCGGGTCGCCCGCGAGGTCGAGGAAGCGCGCCGCGCGGCGGATGCAGCGCCAGCTCCGGTCCGTGGCGTGGCGCCGCCGCCGGATGTCGCCGAGGAGACGCCGCCTCCGACCGCGGCAGAGGAGAACGTGAAGTCGCTGTCCTCGGCGCGCCTGGGCAAGTAGCGCCATGTCCACGGCCGAACGATTCCATGCCTGGCTCGCTGATCGCGCCGACGAGGCGGTGCTGCGCTGGACGTTCCGCGGCATCCTCATAGCCGCGGTCGTCGTGCTGGCGCTCGACCTTGCACGGCTCAACGGCTGGCTCGATCACGCGAGCGCATCTCCACAGATGTCAGAGTCCCAGCTCGACGCGCCCGCATCCGAAGCGCCGCCGCTCCCCGAGCGCCTGGTGACATTGCCGCAGCCCGACGGCGTGCTCGCGAACCCGATCAGCTTCGAGCTGCGCGGTGGCGGCCGCCTGATGGCGACCGGCACCATCACCGCCGGCAGCGCGCAGGCTTTCGCAGCGGAGATCGAGAAGCATGGCGAGTACATCAAGACGGTGGTGCTGAACTCGCCCGGCGGCTCGGTTGGCGATGCGCTCGCGATCGGCCGCCTGATCCGCGCAAGGAAATTCGCTACCGAGGTCGAGGCCGGGAAGTATTGCGCCTCATCCTGTCCGCTGGTGTTTGCCGGCGGCGCGGAGCGGCGTGCGGGCGCGCGCGCGATCATCGGCGTGCATCAGGTCGCGGCGCTGAAATCGGCGAGCGCGGCCCCGCCGCGGGACGAGATGAGTCTGGGGCAGAACATCTCGGCGCGGTGCCAGCGCTATCTGCTCGAGATGGGCGTGAACCTGCAGGTCTGGGTGCATGCGATGGAAACACCGCATGACCGGCTGTTCATCTTCAAGCCGGACGAACTGAAGTCTCTCAATCTTGTCACGGTGCCGCCGGATTCATCGCCCGAAAAACCGCGCACTTAGTTGATGGTCTCACGGGGCGAGGCCAGCGCCGACCGCGGAACCATTGTTCCGCGCTGGCGTTGATGGCCGTCACTGGAGGATTTCGTCATGCAGACATTCGTGGGAATGATCCTGGGCGCTCTGCTGCTTGGTTTTGGCGTCTACATCTATGACTCCATGCAGACGTCCGAGGTCGCCAACGGGCAGACCGCAGCAAGCCATCGCACGATCGTGAACTGGGACGTTGCCGATGCGAAATGGCAGCTGCTGAAGGAGCGCGCCCATGACGATTGGGTGCGGATCTCGGCGAAGTAATCGCACAGACCACGAACGCGTTAAGCAAAGGACAGGAAGGGCGGGCGCCATCGCAGCAGCGATGGCGCCTTTCTCTTTGCGACGTCTATGCGCCGGCTGAGTTCACTGCGCGGCTTTCGCCTTGCGCGCATCCGCGATCACCTGCTCGAACTGCGCCATGGTCAGCACGCCCGGCACGCGGAACTTGCCGACGATGAAGGATGGCGTGCCGCGAAAGCCGAGGCCCCGCGCCTGCGCATCGTTACGCGCCAGCAGGCGGTCGATCGCCGCCGTGTTGGCGTCGCGATCGCGCCGGACGCGATCGACGTCGATTCCCGCAGCGGCCAGCAGCTCGTCAATGCGCGACTCCGTCAGCTTCGAATTTGTGCCGATCAGCGCATCATGCGCCTGGACGTACTTGTCCTGATATTTGCAGGCCAGCGCCGTGCGCGATGCGACGACAGAGACCGGTCCGAGGATGGGCCATTCCTTCAACACCCAGCGCACCTTGCCATCGTCATAGACGACCTGCTGCAGCTCCGGCTGCAGGCGGCGGCAATACGGGCAATTGTAGTCGAACCATTCGACGATCGCGATATCGCCTTGCGGGTTGCCGGTCACCCCGGCATCGGGATCGCGCAGCACGGAGGCCTCGTCGGGCTCGTCGGGCGGCGTCCCGCCTGCGCTTGCCCGGCGCGGCATCAACCAGCTCGCCCCCGCCACGGCCACTCCGAGCCCGGCCAGCAGCTCGCGCCGGCTTGGCGATGAAACGATCCGATCAGAAAACGTCTGCATGTGCCTCATCCCGGCCCGCAAGGCCACTCATGTCCAGATATGCAATAGGCTGCGCACCAGCATATAGAGCGCGACCACGATGATGACGCTCGCGAACACGACGTTCAGCGCGCCGCGTCTTGCCGATAGCCGGCGCGCCAAGCCGGTGCCGACAAGCCCGCCGGCGATGCCGCCCGCAATGAACAAGCCGGCGAGATCCCAGGCGATGAGCCCGGACCAGGCGTAGCTCGCCGCCGTTGTCAGGCCGAACGCCGTCACCGCGACCAGCGACGAGCTCACCGCGTTCATGATCGGCATACCAGTCGCCAGCATCAAAGCGGGGACGATCAGGAAGCCGCCGCCGATGCCGAAGAAGCCCGACAGCGTCCCGGCAGCCAGGCCCAGCCCGACGATGGCCGGCAGGTTGGCCATGCTCATCTTGACGTCGGGAACGCCGACCCGCGCCCGCGTCTTCATCATCAGCATCGCGATCACCAGCATCACCAGCGCAAACAGCGCCAGCAGCTTCTGGCCGTCGAGCATCTTGCCGAGCAACGAGCCGCAGAAGGCGCCGACGATGCCGGCCGCTGCGAAGACGGCCGCGACCGGCCAGATCACGGTGCGACCGCGAGCGTGGTTGAACAGGTTGAGCGCCGCATTGGTTGCCACCGCAATCGCGCTCGAGCCGATCGCGATATGCGGCTCCGGCACGCCGACCACATAGACCATCAGCGGAACGGCGAGCACCGACCCGCCGCCGCCGACAAGGCCGAGCGAGAAGCCGACGCTCGCGCCCGATGCGAGACCCAAGATGCCCTGTACCGCGGAGATCATCAGCTGCCGTCGCTCTGAAGGCCGAATCCTGTGCGGCTCAAGTGGCTTTTTGCAGCGGCCCTTGTCAATCGGCGACGGCGCGGGGCGGCAATGCGCATCTCACGCGTAACAATCGGACTTCAACGGATCAGCGCCATCAACGTCCCGGTCATGCTGGCGACCAGGGCGTCCTGGCCGTCCTGCACCGCGAAGGCGCGCGCCTCGCACACCGTCAGCGTGCGGCCCGATTTCAGGACCTGTGCTCGAAACAGGAACCGCTCGCCTTTCGCAGGCGCAAGCAGATTGGTCTTGAATTCGACGGTCAGAATCGCGGCGTCGGCCGGCATCAGCGTGAATGCGGCCATGCCGCAGGCATTGTCCAGACCTGCCGTGATGATGCCGGCATGGATGAAGCCGTTCTGTTGCGTCAGCGCCGGCGCATGCGCCATGGCAAGCTCGACCGTGCCAGGCTCGATGGTCACGATCGAGAGACCGAGCGTGGACATCGCGGGCTGCGCCGCGAACAGTGCGGCTGCGGCGGCACGAAAATCAGGATTTTTCGGCGTAAGCTCCACCGCGCTTTCAGGCCATCGCAGGTTCAATGGCGAGGTGAGGCATCATCAGCTCGCGCACAGCCTTTTCGAACGCGACGGCCTTGCGCACCCGCCGGTCGATGTGGACCGCCGTGATCTCGCAAGTTGCGCCGAGCCCGCCGGTTTCGCCATGGCGCATATCATGCCGGAGCCGGAGCGCCTTGTCGCGGACTTCCAGCAGCAAGCTCTCGACCACGACGATATCGCCGGCCAGAAACTCGCTCTTATAGGTGATGTTCTGCTGAACGGCGGCCATGCCGCGTTCGGAGCGCCGCAGATAGCCCGGCGTCAGCCCGACCCTGCTCAATAGATTCCAGGTGGCTTCGTCGAACTTGCCGACATACCACATGACGTTCATGTGGCCGACGTGATCGCAGTGCCACGGATATACCGTGCCGCGATAGGTCGCTTCCGCGATCATCACCACTCCTCCCGTCTGCTCATTGTCCCGGCAATTCGGGGTCCCGGCAATTCGGGGCTTGATACGGTAGCGTATCAGCCCGGGCGCGGGTTAGCAATACGGCACCGTATCAAGACCTGGTGAGGCGCAATGGTCGAGGAGAAAGGCGAGATATGGATCGAGGCCGGGTTCGCCGAACTCGCGCGGAGCGGGGTGGCGGGGGTGCGGGTCGAGGTGCTGGCCAAGAATCTCGGCGTCACCAAGGGCGGCTTCTATCGCCGCTTCAGGGACCGCGCGGCGCTGCTTCAGGCCATGCTCGGGCGCTGGAGCGCGGGCCGCATCGCCGCAATCGTGCAGCAGGCGGACTTGGCCGGGGCAAGCCCACGGCAGCGGCTGGCGGCGCTGATCAAGCTCTATTCGGAGCGCATGAACACCGAGGGCATGGCGATCGAGCTTGCGATCCGGCAGTGGGCGCGGATCGACGAGGTCGCCGCAGAGGCGGTGGCGAGCGTCGATGCGGAGCGGCTGAAGACGGTGGGCCAGCTCTATCGCGCAACCGGGCTCGCGCCCGACCAAGCCGACGCGCAGGCGTTTCTGTTCTACAGCTTCATCTTTGGCCAGAGCCTGCTGATCCTCGAGCGGGGTCAGCGCAAACGGGCGCAATTGATCGCGAAGTCCGCCGAACAACTGATCGGCGGTCCGGACTGAGGTCGTCACCGCGATCGGCATCGGAAACGCGGTGACCGGCGCGTTCGGCCCATGGCGACGCAGTCCTGCAGCCAGACCGCGAAATCCGGCTGCAGGCAACCAGGCGGCAGCTCCTTAAGCGGCGCCCTTCAGCTTCTTGCTGCATTCGCTGTAATAGCCGCCGCCTTTCTGGATCCACTTCATGCCGCCATTGGCGTTGGTCGCCTTGTTGGCATTGTACTGATCGACGCAGGTGTGCATCCGCGCCTTGCCCGCGGTCTCCTTGGAGTATTTCGGGTCGACGGCGCTCGGGAAGACGGCGTTGCCGACCGGAGCGGCCGGCGCGGCTTCCTTTGTTTCCTTGGCCGCGGGCTTGGCTTCCGCAGCGGGGGCAGCCGGCGTCGCGGCAGGCGCGGCAGCGGTCGCGTCGGCGCCGCACTGGGCCTTGCGGAAATCATTCCACTTCTGACCGTTGAGGGTGCCGGCGTCCTTGGCCTGCTTGTACTTCGCGCTACACTCCTGCATCGTCAGCGCCTGCGCCGGCGCCATTGCGGCGAAGGCGGCACAACCAGAGATAACAGCAAGGCACAACAACTTCGTCCGAAAGATCATCATTGGTCTCCCCTAAACATGCAAAAGAGGCTCTTAGTCTAGCTCCGCCGCTCGCGCGTGACAAAGGCGCCTCGCGCTCAGACGTTGAAAATATAGTCGGTCGGGCATCTCCTCGATTCCGACTTCATTCATGTATGGTTCAGCATCGAAGGTCGAATTTTTCTACTTTCTCCACCCATGAGGGGTTTTGACATGTCTCTCTCCGCCCGCCTCGCCGCGACCGCCCTCGCATCGTTGCTGCTCGCCGGCTCGGCGTACGCACAAGCCGCGGCAACTCCGCCCGCCGCCGACAAGGCCGCTCCTGCCGCGACCGAGAAGAAGGCTCGCAGCGCGGCCTCGCTCGAATGCTCGAAGGAAGCCGACGAGAAGGGATTGAAGGGCAAGGAGCGCAAGAAATTCCGCTCGGCCTGCAAGAGGGAGAAGGCCGCCGCTGGCGCCACCGATACCAAGGCGAAGTGACACCAAGGCGACGTGATGGGGGAGGTCCGCACCTTGCGGCGGACCGCCCAATCCCGCTGCTTAGGCCGGGAAGTCGATAAGTCCTTCACGTGCGCGCGCGATTGACCCGCTTCCCCCTGGCCCTCCCCTCGCACCGCATTCCGGTCCGGGGGGAGGGTTGTTTTGACTCTGCATTGCTGCACCGCATTGGTGCATTTGTTTACCCCGGCGTGATTTGTCATAACGCGCCGTGCGCCAGATCATCTCGTCCCTCCCGTTCGACCTGCCCAGCCGCGCCAAGGCCCTCGGCACGCTGGAGACGCTTGCCATCGGCGCTGCCGGCGGCCTGCTCTTCCTGTTCGCCAACCTCCCCGGTGGCCTGATCTCGGGCGCCATGATCGCGGTCGGCATCGCGGCAATCGCCGGACGGCCGCTGGCGGTGCCGCCGATCATCACCCAGACCCTGCTTCTGCTCCTCGGCATTTCAATCGGCTCGGTCGTCTCGCGCGAATTGCTCACCCATGTCAGCGCCTATCCCCTGACCATCGGCCTGCTCGCGCTCGCGACCTTCTGCTCGACCTTCGGCTCCAGCTACTACTTGCAGCGCGTCCATGGCTGGGACCGCACCTCGGCCTTCCTGGCCGGCAGCCCCGGCGCCCTGTCGCAGATCACCATCCTTGCGGTCGAACGCGGTGCCGACCTGCCGGCGATCGCGGTGGTGCAGACCCTCCGGGTCATCATCCTGACCGCGGCGCTGCCGATGATCCTGGCGATTGCCGGCGTCGCGTCCGCAAGCTCACCGGCGATGATCCAGGCGCCCGCCTCCGCGCTCGGCCTCGCCGCGATGCTGGTCTGCTCGCTGCTCGCCGCCATGCTGCTGCAGGTGATCAAGTTTCCGGCCAGCTGGATGTTCGGCGCCATGCTCGCCGCCGGCCTGCTGCACGGCGTGGGCCTCGTCGACGGCGGCCTGCCGTCCTGGATGCGCGGCGTGGCGCTGATCGGCATCGGCGCCCTGATCGGCAGCCGCTTCGCGCGGATGCGGATCAAGACCCTGCTCGGCCATCTGCACGCGGCGCTGGGCTCATTCGTGATCGCGGTGGTGATCTCGGCGGCCTTCGTGCTGGTGATCGTGTTGACCACCCATGTGCGCTTTTCCGACACCATCGTCGCCTTCGCGCCGGGCGCGATGGACGCCATGATGGCACTGGCGCTGACCCTGCACATCGACCCGATCTTCGTCGGCGCGCATCATCTGTCGCGTTTCGTGTTCGTCACCATCGCGACCCCTGGCATCGTCCATCTGTTCGGACGGCCACAGGACGATGTCGACGATTAGCCGAAGCCGACCTTGCGCGATCAGGCCTTCGCGCGGCCGATGCCGAGTGCGGCAACTGCCGCCATCATGAGCGAGATCAGTACGTTGTAACCGGCGAGCGACAGCCCGAGAAAGCGGAATTGCACCTCGTCGCAGCGCACGACCTTGACCTTGTCCAGCTGCTCCAAAAGGCTTCCGGCGCTGCCGAAATTGCCAACGGGGCCGGTGCATTCGGTCGGTCCCTGCCAGAAGCCCCATTCGACGCCGGAATGGTAGACACCGAGCCCGGCATTGCCGAGCGCCGCCAGCGCGATCAGCAAAAGGCCCGCGACGAGCAGCGGCCGCGAAGCGCCGCGGCTCGCGAGCAACGCGACCAGCAGCCCAAGCGGCACGATCGCGTAATAGGCGTAACGCTGTTTCAGGCAGAGCTCGCAGGGCGCAAGGCCCCAGACCAGTTGCATGTACCAGGCGCCGGCGAGGGTTGCGGCCGCAATCACGGCCGTCAGCAGCGCCGCCGTCAGCACCGGGTTTGATGCGCCGCGCGCGGCTTGCGCCATCGCAGAGCTATCGGTGGTCACATTCGCCTCCTGGGCAAGGACAAGCGTCCAATTCGGTCTTTGGCAGCCAGCTTCCGCCGCTGCCTGCCTCTACCGCCGCCGCTCGAACCTGTCGAGACGAGGAACAATCACATCGGCGCGGGTTGACCCTGCCCCGCCGCCCGCTATAGTCCGCTCGCTTCGCCATGCCCGGCCACGGGACGACGCGAATGCCCCTGTGGCGGAACTGGTAGACGCGCTCGACTCAAAATCGAGTTCCGCAAGGAGTGCTGGTTCGATTCCGGCCAGGGGCACCAACTAGTCTGTTCAAGCCCGTTCGAAAGCGTCTGTAACAGTCCGCGCAGTGCTCGGAAACCCTTGAATAATAGGCACTTCCGCGTACATTTTCGCCCGTCACCGTTTGTTCTCTTCCGATCCCAGCCGGCCGATTTGCTGGTATTTTTGCTGGTATCGTGCTGGTATCCGGAGAACAAACGTTCACGGCGACTTTCGCTATTCCGAATGAAGGAATTGAGCAGATGGCCGGCAAGAACGATGGCGCGTGCGCCAATCCCAAGCAGATCAGGACCGACGTCGACTGCCGCGCCGCCCGACCGAAATTCCACAAGGGCGCGTGGAGTCCCGCCAAGATTTCCGACGTGACCGGCGGCTGGCTCTATCTCCTCGTAACGCCGGACGTGAGCAGGCCCGGTAACGTTGCCTCCAAGCTTTGGCGGATGGACTACCGTTTCCAGGGCCGCCAAAAAACCTACTCCATCGGCCCCTACGGCAACGGCAGGGATGGCACGTTCTCGCTCGCAGACGCGCGGCGCGAGCGCGACAAGGCCAAAGACCTGCTCAAGGAAGGCAAAGACCCGAGCATCGAGAAGCAGCTCGACAAGCACAGGCAGGCCGCCGCCCGGCCTTTCGCGCAATGGGCCGATGAGTGGCTCGCCAAGAAGAAGGTGGAGAAAGTCAAGCGCGGCAGGATCGTCGCAGTGCGCGACCCCAAGACCGTCGAGGTGCTCGAGCTGCGCGTCGGCTACGTCAAGGCTCGCTTCGGCAAGCTATGCAGGCAGGATATCAAGCGTCCGAACGTGCTCGCTTTCCTGCGTTCATACGAAGCCGAGGGAAAGCTGGAAACCCGGGACCGCGTGCGCAGCATCGGTGAGCAAGTCTGCGACTACGCCGATGTCGAAGGCGACGGCTACAATCCATTCCGCAACCTGAATGGGCAGATGATTGCCAACATTTCGACGCCGCGTCCCGGCGTGACTGAACCACGCGATGTGGTCCGCGTCTTCAAGCTCATCAGCGCACCATGGACGAGAGCAAGGTTTAATGACGTTGTTGGACTTGCCTTGCGCTTCGATGCCCTGACCATTCCCCGCCCCGGGATGGTCAATGAGATGGAGTGGAGCGAGGTCGATTGGGATACAGAACGCTGGACTGTTCCAGCCGCCAAGATGAAGACCGGTTGGGACCATGTCGTGCCTTTGTCGCGGCAGGCACTTGCAATCCTGCGCAGCGTTCAGAAGCTGACCGGCCATCGCCGGTTCGTGTTTTCCTGCTCGAAGGACGCCCCGCTATCGAACAACACGCTTAACAAGCGCTTACGGCTGCTTGGCATTGACACCAAGACTGATCATTGTGCGCACGGATTCCGGACCACCTTCTCGACCCTGTCTCATCACGAAGAGATCAAGGACGCCAAGGCATGGGATGGCGATGTCGTCGAGCTGCAGCTGGCGCATCTCGATAATTCGACTGTCGAAGGACTCTACAAAAAGCACGGACCACTCGCGCTGATCGGCTCGCGCACGAAGCTGATGCAGCATTGGGCTGACCGGATCGACCACTGGCTCGATCCCAAGAAGGTGTTGCCGATCAAGCACGGCACGCGGGCCTGAGTCCTCGCCGTAGCTCGAGGCCGAAATGGATCGGCAAAAGGTGCCGATAAGAGCATCGTTCGGTGGGAGCGTTGGTGCCCAGGGAGGGAGTCATACGCAACCACCGACAGGAGGAACCGCTGTTTGTGCTCAGCATGGTGGCCTGATGCGTGGGACCGTGGGGCCGGGTTGGCTCCATCCCGACCCGCATGGGGTCGCAGCGTGCCCGCCTGCCTGACGGCCTAAAGCGTGATCCGGAAAAGCGTGGAGCGATAGCCGGACACACACGGGGCACGCCGCGTAGCGCCGCCTCGAAATGTGTTGTTGGATGATCAGGCGGGAGCCTTGAAATCGTATGAGATGCGTCCAGCCGGCAGGTAGAACAGCGCGATAACCGCGCCGCCCGTCACCTCGGGATAGTGCCTGCTGCCCGGATCGGGTGCCGTCCAGCCCGGTCCCTGCCGGCCCTGCAATCCCTTCAACTCCGCGCCCTTGTCCAGGGGCACGACGAGGTTGAGCTCGCCATGGGGATGGCCATGGTACTGTCCACGCAGCACGTCGTGATCGTCCTCGTCCTTGAAGCGGCGCGGATCGGCGCTGTTCATGTACACGGCGGTGATGCTGAACTGGAACGTTTCGGGAGTCGGCTCCAGGATGCGGCTGCGCCGGTAGTTCGGACCGTCCACCTCCTGGTTTACCGCCCATCCCTCCTCGACCCCGATCTTGATCAGGCGAGCCAGATCCTGGTAGAGCGCGCTGTTTTCGCCATAGGTCTCGTTAAGCCAACGCTCCATCTCAGCTCCGGCGGTCATGTCCTTGACTTCCCGTAGAAACGAAATGCTACGCTGGATCAGTTCTTCCCGGCTTCCCATGGTGATCTCTCCTCTTCGATTGCTTCTCACACCTGCCGATCACGGCTCTTCGGGGCCGAATATCGTCGCATGGTCGATGCCCATCTCGGCCTCTTTCTATGGCAACGAGGGTTCAGTTCGGCCAGGCCGAGCCAAGGATGATCGAGCAGAAGTTCTGACGGACATAGTTCCTGTCCTTCAACGCCAAGACATCGGCCTTCACATTTCCGAACGTCGTCAGCGGCTTCTTGATAATGCCGTTGGCGAAGTGATCGATGATATTCTCCTTGAAGTTTGTCTCGCGCGGATGATGGACGCAGACATGATCGCGCTGTTCATGCGTGAAGTCGTGATAGGCGATGCCGAGCACGTCCATTTCCACGCCGGCGGTCACTAGCGCAATGGTCGGGCGCATATGCTCGGGGATTCCGGGCGTGGTATGGAGCGCGATCGCAGTCCAGACGTCCTCGATGTCACGCTCGGGCACACCGTAGCTTTTCATGAAGTCGCGTGCGGCGTTGGCCCCGTCCACCTCGAAGCGCAGGTTGGGGCTCGCGTATTTCTCGGTCAGGCCCATGTCGTGGAACATCGCGCCAAGGTAAAGCAGCTCAGGATCGAACTTCAGCCCGCGACGCTCGCCAGTCAGCGCGCCCCACAAGAAGACGCGGCGGCTGTGGTTGTAGAGCAGGTCGTCTTCGGTATCGCGCACGAGCTGCGTGGCGGCGCGCGCGATAGCACTGTCGGGAACGCGGATGCCGGCGATGATCTCGGACATGGAGCAATCTCCTCGGTTGAGTAATGGGCTGCTTGCATGTCGGTATTAGGCAACAGAGCCCGGCGCCGGACAACGAGCGGGATGCTATGGATCAGGACAGCGGTACGTCGTTTCCTGACAGCAGGCCTGTCGGAGCCTTCCTGGCAGCAGGAGACGACTGCTCTATCGTCGATAGCTCGCGAACTATTCCGGTTCTGCTCGCCGGAAGCTGGCGCGGTACTGGACAGGGGTCACACCGAGACGGGTGCTGAAGACAATCCTCATCCGGTCCGCCGATCCGAAGCCGCAATCGAAGGCAATAGCCTTCAGCGGTCGGTCGCTTGCTTCCAGCATCATGCGCGCGGTATCAACGCGGGCGCGCTCGATGAATTCGTGTGGTGTGGTGCCGGTCACCTGCCCGAAATGCCGGGCCAGATTCCGGGGGCTCATGCCGGCCACAGCGGCAAGCGACTCCAGCGTGTGGCGATCCCCAATGTTCGCCATGACGTGGTTTTGGATGCGTGCGATGGGCGATTCCGGATCGGCAGGTGCTGTGAGATACGGACTGAACTGCGATTGTCCGCCCTGGCGCTGGGCAACCACGACCAGCCGCTTGGCAACTTTGAGCGCCGTTTCGGCACCGTGCCGCTGCCCGACGAGTGCCAAGCCGAGATCTATCCCCGCAGTCACACCGGCGGCGGTGATCAGCCGTCCATCGCGCACATAGATCAAATCAGGTTCAACTTTTGCCTTCGGAAACCTGGCCGCCAGCGCCTGTGCATCCTGCCAATGGGTTGTGACACGCCGATCGTCCAGGAGGCCGGCATAGCCAAGGACAAATGCCCCTGTGCAGATCGATCCATAAAGGCTCGAGCGCCACGGCAGCTCCTTGACCCACTGAAGCAGGCACGGCTCAGGCTCCGCTTCCGGTGGCGTCGGAGTGCCGGCCACCAGAGCGATGTCGAAGCCGCCCGGCGCCTCATCGAAGGTCAGGTCGGCGACCATGCGTATGCCGTTCGACGCGCGCAGCGGATTGCGGTGAGCAGCAACCAATACGGTTTCGTAGCGATCCGCGCTGCCGAGAAACGTGTTCGCCTCGCTGAACACATCCATCGGCCCCGCCACGTCCAGGGCCTGGACCCCCTCACAGACGACGATCGCGACAGCTTGTACCGGCACCTGCTACTGCCTCTCCACCCTGGAGCCTTAATTATGCAGGTAGTCCGGACCCTGTAAAAGGCCTGGCGCGATCCGGGAGGCAACAGAACGAACATCTGCGCATCCGGGATCAACCAGGGGCCATGGACTTCTATTGGTCCATTTTGCTCTCCCAGCGGCCAACCAAGCGGCCCACGCAGGTCCAAAAAAAGATCGTTACGGCAACAGGCGAATTTGTCGCGCCATTATTGTGATCCCGGCGCCTTCTCTGGCGTGGTCAAGGGGTCGTCCTTGGAATCCACAACGAAGACCGCCAGCAAGCTGGCGGGCTCGTTGTCACTCGCGTTCTCACTGACCCTGTGATGTGAACCGGGCATTTCGTAAAAACTTTCGCCTGCGTGATAGATCTTCGCGGGTTCGTCGCCGACTTGGCTACGGATGGCCCCAGACAGCACATAGGCGTAGATAAAAGCTGACGCTGCGTGGTGGTGAGCGAGCGATTTGGCTCCGGGAGGATAAGTCACCGTCACAGCAACCAGCCTCTTTCCTTCGACATTCGGCAATGCGTGCGCGAAGGCGACTTTCACCTGCTCCCGGTCCTGCGCGATCGCTGGCGAAGCTCCCAGGGCGATCGCTGCTGCTATCAGCGGGACGGCGGCCGTTCGCATTGCTCTTCTCGCTGCTTTTGCCGACATACCTCGAGGGTTTGATACAACACCAATCCGATAGGCAAATCCACTGATCGACATCATCGCACCTCCTCTTCTAACGAGTTCTCGCAACTGCTTGAAACCGGGACGCAGAGCCGAGCTAATGGTCATGGTGAAGCTTCCGATGTGAAACCCTCGCCCCCGCCATCAACTTCGGCCTGACGTGCTGCTGCCGCTGAGCAGCACAGAGAGCAGCGCGGCCAGAGCGAATCCTGCAGCCACCCACCCCAGCCGCTCCATCGCGCCATTGGAAATGACCACAGCGCCCGCTGCGGCACCTATCGCGCTGCCGAGGTAGATCGCCGAGGAATTCATCGAAAGACTGATCGGCGCCAGTGCCGGAGCCAACGCCACCAGCCGCGCCTGCTGCGCCGTTATCAGCCCCCAACTGGCGAACCCCCAAATCAGGATGGCCGGCAACACGACGAGCATTGCCCGCGCCGGCTCGAGGGCCGCGCTGAGCGAGAAGGCAAGATAGGCCAGCAAGGCAAGCCCCCCATCAGCGATCACGACACTGCGCGCGCCCCAACGGTCCGCCGCGCTGCCGCTGAGCTGGGTGCCGACCGCACTGGCCAAGCCAAAGCCCAGCAGCACTGGCGCCAGCGCTTGCGGGCCAAGGCCGCCGACCCCGGCTATGAATACACTGAGATAAGTGTAGACCGTAAAAGTGCCGGCCACGGTCAGCACGCTGGTCACCAGCACCCCGACGATATCGCGGCGCTTGGCCAGCGCCAGACGCTCACTCAGGCCGGCCGTGATGCCAGGCCGTTGGCGCGGCAGCCGGAGGAGAATCCCTAACAGCGAGAACACCGCCAGCCCCGCCACACCGAAGAAGGTGGCGCGCCAGCCGAAGCCCTGCCCCACCAGTACGCCCAGCGGCACGCCGGCGATGATAGCCAGGGTCAACCCGGTGGTGATCGTGGACAGGGCGCGGCCACGCCGCTCCGGACCTCCCAGTGCTGCGGCATATCCGCTGGCCGCCGGCATGAAGCTTGCTGCCGACAGGGCCAACAGCAGCCGCGCGGCCAACAGCCCGGCATAGTTTGGCGCCAGCGCAGCGAGCAGGTTGCCCAGGGCGAAGCCGCCCATGGCGACGACCAGCAGCCGACGCCGCTCCAGCCCGGCCGTCAACACGGCCATGACCGGCGCGCCGATGGCATAAGCGATGGAGAAGGCGGTGACCAGATGACCGGCGGCTGGCAGACCGATCTCCAGGTCTCGCGCCAGGGTCGGGAGCAGCCCGGCAATCATGAACCCCTCGGTGCCGATGGCAAAAGCGCCGAGGGTTAGCCAGATGAGGGAGGCCAGCGAGTCGGCGCTGGTAGCTTGCACGCGATCGGGATTGAGCTCCTGGAGCGCAGGATAGGTCCTAGTCATGATTGTGAGCCCTATGCTGGGAATCCGGGAAGGGCGAAGCCGCGATCAAGTCGCAAGCGTTCGGGCTCTTGAACCCCGGCATGAAACGTTCGCAGACAGCGGCGTTGACGGTGCCATACGTCGTCGCCGGCTTGTGCGCAAAACCGGCGAAATACTCCTGAATGAAGCCTTCTTTGAAATTGATGCGCGGGTACTTGGCCACGATTTCCTCGCGGACTTCCGCTGGGAATTGATCGAACCCCACCCCGATGACGTCGAGAAGCACACCGGAGTTGAGGAGCGCCACTTCGGGCCCCATGTGCTTCGGGATGCCGGGGGTGGTATGCAGCGCAATTGCTTCCCAGACAGTCTGCACCTGATCTTCAGCGATGTTGTGGGTGTTAAGAAACTGTCTGGCGGCATTTGCGCCATCGACCTCGAAGCGCTCGTCCGGGCTCGAGAACTTCTTGATCAAGCCAAGATCGTGAAATGCGGCGGCGACGTAAAGGAGTTCACGGTCGAAGCGCAGATTCCTCTGACGACCCTGCTCGGCCGCGAACAGGTAGACGCGGATCGAGTGATTGAACAGCAGATCGGTGGAATGTTCGCGCAGGATGTCTGTCGCCTCTTTCGCGAGCAAGGAATCGGGAATGACGAGAGCCTGGGCGAGATTTCGGGTTGTCATTGTTGCGTCCTTTCAAGAGTTAGTGTGGATCCTGGCTGCGCGTTGCGCGCGAGCGCAACGACGAAACGATGCTGATCACCTCGCTCCGACGTCGAGCACGATCTTTCCTTTCGGCTGAGGCCGCACGCGTTCCAGCATCAAATGAGCCTCGCGCGCGTCCGCCAGGGGTAAGACTGCCCCGACCTTTGTTCGCAGCTTTCCATCATCGATGAAGCGAGCGATCTTCGTCAGATATTGGCTCGTGACGTTGACCAGAAAGAAGGCGGCTTCAACACCGTAGCGCTTTGCAAGATCCTGATCCGGGCGGGACACTGCAGAGATCAGCTTGCCGCCGCGACGAAGGACCTCGAATGAGCGTTCTTGAGTTTCGCCGCCGACAAGATCAATGACAGCGTCCGCGTTCCGAACTTCTTCCTCAAAGCGCTGAGTTCGGTAGTCGATCACCGTGTTTGCACCAAGGTTACGCGCGACGGAAATATCGCCCGTCGATACGGTTGCGATAGTTTGCACACCTGCGAGATGGGCCAGTTGAACCGCATAGGATCCGACGTTGCCGGCCGCCCCATGAATAACCACGGTTTGACCTGCTTCGAGCTGGGCGTGATCAAACAACGCCTGCCATGCCGTCACGGCAATGACAGGGACGGACGCGGCTTCAACGTGGCTTAGCGAGGTTGGCTTGCTCGAAACCATCCCTGCGGACGCCACAGCGTACTCGGCATAGGCCCCGATAAACCGCGAGTTCGTAACACCAAAAACCTCATCTCCGGCACGTAGTTCGGTGTCTCCGGGTCCCATCGCGACGATTTCACCCGAAATATCCGAGCCGAGAGTGAGGGGGAGCGGCTGCGGCAAAGCGCTCTTGCCGGACCTGATCCAGCCATCCCATGGGCCAACGCCAGCGGCCGCAACTTTGACCAGGACCTCTCCAGGGCTTGGCTCAGGTCGCGGCACGCGCTCGAACTTCATGACCTCTGGCGACCCAAACTCGTGCACGCGCCAAGCCATCATTGTTGAATGAGTTCGCTCTTCGTTTGCCTGAGGAACGATGCTGCTGGGGGTCATCTCGTGCTCCTTGCGCTCAGTTCGTCATGCTTGCCGTCGACCGTTCGGCGCGATTAATGGGACGGGCTCACCCATATGTCGCAAGGAGACGTGCCCCGGACAACGAGCACGATCCCGCGGATCAGGACAGCCGTACGTCGTTTCCTGACAAGGCCCGTGCGAACCTTCGCGGAGCGTTTCGCCGTCAGATGATTCTCGATTTATTCCGGTTCCACCCAGTCGAAGCTGCCGCGATGTTGGGCAGGGGTAACGCCAGAGGGTACTCGTCTTCATCCGGTCCCGGATCCGAAGGCGTGATCGGAAGCTGCGGGCTTCACTTAGGGCGCGTCAGCTGAACTACGATTTGATGCGATGTCATTGCGTGAGACGCTGGACCGCGGCGCCACGCCGCGCGTTACCGTCTCCACGCAAGACGATGGCGATTGGCCCAGTAGGCCGAGGCCGCGATCGGAAAAATCGTAAGTGTTTCCTGAATAAGGCGTACTCCGATATTCGGAAAACAAAAAGTGCGATGCCCAGGGAAGGAATCATACGCAACCACCGACGAGACGAACCGCTGTTTGTCCTTAGTATGGTGGCGTGAGCGCTTGGCAAGGTGCTGGGCCCCCCTTGTGACCGCTACTATGTTAAGGTAGTCCGGAACACGAATTCTCGTGCGAAATCAAAGCGAAAGGATCGGTAGGTATTCAAACGAAATAAGAACAAGATCGGAACGAAACGCAATTTGCTGTTGACGTGCTATTGACGGGCTAGCCGCTGTCGGAGTCGGCTTCGTTTCTCTATCTCGCCGGCCGCGTGGCCATGATCTTCGGCGCTCGCGCCAGCATGCGTGAGAGTGCTTTGACGCAAGCATCTGAAATTTCCGACAGAACGGCTGGTTAAGAGATAGCGACGGCTAGAGAACAATCAATGACTTAGTGGTCGCACCACTGGACTCCTTCCGGATATGGGCATTCGTCGCACGATCATAATGCTACGTTGCACTACCTGATAGCGAAGCCTGTTAGTCCGCCAAACGTCGTGGTTTCTTAACCTCGGCACCCCGACGCTGCCGCCCGGGCTTTCCCCTTCAAAATGACACGATGATTGGTGACCTGCCTGAGCCTTGCAACCAGGGACTTCAGGCGTTGCTGGGCCTGGCTCGGCGGCGGCGTCGGAGCCAGGTTCCTGGCCCCGCGAACCGAGCAATGACGGAGGAGTCGATCCGGTCTGTCTTCCGCAGGACGCCCCTCGCCTCGGCACAGCGGCGGACGCTGGTCAGCGCGCAACTGATGCCTTGCTCCCACAACTGGAGGAAAGCTCGTCGCTCGTAACCGCCGCTGGCTTCCATCACCACCAGATCGACAGCGTGCTCTCGGCAGAATGCGGCCAATTCTGCAATTCCCGCTGTATCGTTATTGAAACTTGCGAACCGATGACCGGGCTCGATGCATGCATCGAATTTGGCTTTCGAAACGTCCACTCTACAAATCGTCTTCTTCACGGTCACATGCCTTGTCCATGCGATCGGAACTCAAGCGACTATTCGGTCGTGCGTGACATGGCGAAGATCCCAGAGCTCACCCACGGTTGTAGCCGGAGGGGGTAACGGGCGACTTCGCCACGCCTTGGCCGGTGGCCACCGGCCAAGGCGCTAAGTCGCTTCCACCGCACAATTCATGGCCGTGCAGAAAAGGGGCAGACGCTTGCTCCATGTAAGCCGTTAGACCTGTTCCCCTCACCCAGATTGACTCGTAATCCGACCTCTCCCGCAAGCGGGGAGAGGTTAGCTACGACGACTATAGCGGGCCATCACGGCTGCAGCGCCAAATGATAGACCGCAGGCGCCGCCAGGAACGGCAGCGGCTCGCCTTGTGTCCAGGCCTGGTGGCCCGCGAGGAAGAACGGCGACAGCGGGTGGCCGCTCTGGCCGCCCGGCATATGAAAGACGGCCGTCGCCTCAAGGCCCGGCGACACCACCATGCGCTCGGAGGCGCCGAAGCCCGGCCTCTGCACCCGCGGCATTTGTGAATCGCCCGGCAAGGGATCAGCAGGCGCCATCAGCCGCCCGGCGAGCGGCCACGGCAGGAAGCGCGCCAGCGGATGCGCGATTGCGGCGCGGTTGGTGTGGCCCCAGGTCGCGTCCTTCAAAGCGATGCCGCTTTGTGTCGTCTCGGCGATGACGGCGTCGATGCGGTTGAGCAGGAACGCGTGCCAGTCGGCCATGCCGGGCGGCATCCAGACCTGCGCATTGGCCAGAACCTCCATCACCGCCTCGGTGCGCTGTGTCGCCCTACGATAGCTCGCCTTCGGATCGACGCGCGCCAGCTCGGCATCGAGCCCGCCGAACCAGGCATCGTAGAGCGACTGATAGAAGCCGCGCACCAGCGTATAGCCGGCGGCATCTATGTCGGCGCGGCCGTTCCATTGCTCGACGAGCCGCCTCATCTCGGCGCGTTCGGGATGGCCGGCAAGCGCCGCATCATCGAGTGCACCGAGCAGAAGCTGCCGCCAGAACGTGATCCACAGCGCGCGGTCATCGAGCTCGATCGCGAGCATGCCTCTCTCATCGATCGTATCGCGCGCCAGCAGATCGTCCCGGATCTGGCTGGCCCGCGCGCCCATGTCGGTGTTCGTGCTGCCGATCTTGTCCTGTTCCTCGCCGCTGAGCTGTCGGTTGTTCGCAGTCCAGAGCCGCCCCTGTGCGGGGTCCAGTTGGACAGGATAGTCCTGCGGCGCTAACAATCCCGACCATGATTGATCGCCGGTCATCGGCAGGCGTTGGCTTGGTGCGGCGCGTCGCGGCAGCGGCCCCGCCAAGGTCCAGCCGATATGGCCGGCGGCGTCGGCTACGAGCAGGTTCTGCGTCGGGATGCCGCTGCTCTGGCCGACTTTGATCGCGGCCGCGAGATCATTGGCGCTTTCCATATCCATGAGATGCATGCTCACCGCACCTGGCGCGGCGGCGATCCAATGCACCGCGTAGCTGTTGCCGGCAGCGGTGATCACGGGGCCCCAGCGCGTCTCGACCACGGGGAAGTCGACCGGCGGAGCTCCCTTCACCGCGATCCGTTCCACTTCGCGCATGGCCTGCTCGGTGCCGCCGTCGGCAGAACGATAGCGCAGGCTTTGCAACACGTCGGCATCCAGGCGCACCAGATCGAGGAAGTTTCCGTTGGCGTTCGTGAAGCCCCAGGCGACGTGCCCATTGCTGCCGACGACGATCGCCGGCGCGCCCGGCAAGCTCACGCCGATCACGCTATGCTCGCCCCCATAGGCGTCGGCATAGTGCAACGATAGCCGATACCAGGTACTCGGCAGCCGCAAGCCGAGATGCATGTCGTTGGCGATCATCGCAACACCTGTGCCGGTGTGTGCGCCGTCGGCGGCAAAGCTGTTGCTGCCGGCAATCTCATCGGCATGCTGATCGATCGCTGACGATCTCGACGACGAAAGCCAATCCGGCTTTGACGTGGGCAAGGCCGGCATCGCCGGCGTCAGGCTCGTGGCCTGATCGAGCGGCGCATCCCAATGGCTCGCATTGGGCAGCAGGAACGCGAACATGTCGTCCGGCAGGCGCTCGCGCAGGATCGCACGCGACAGCGTCGAGGCCAGCTCGTCATATTGCAGGTCGAAATACATGGCGTAGACGACCAGCATCGTATCCTCCGGACGCCAATCCACTGGCGTACTCCGCAGCACGAGATATTCGAACGGACGTGCGCCCAGCGCATGGAGTCCATCATTGACGCCGCGCGTGTAGAAGGTGAGGAGGCGGCGCTCGTCCTCGAACGCCGCTGCAACAGCGGCTTCGGCGTGATGCCGAAGCCGATGCAGCCGACGGGAGCGATCGAAATCGAGCGCCGCACGGCCGAACAGCTCGGCCAGTTCTCCGGCCGACGACCGGCGCAACAGGTCCATCTGGAAGAAGCGCTCCTGCGCATGCAGGAAGCCGGTGGCATAGGCAAGGTCGGCGCGATCGCTACCGCTGACCACGGGCACGCCGAGCGCATCGCGGTCGATCGTCACCGGCGCCGAAAGTCCCTCCGCGTGCACGACGCCGTCGAGCACCGGGAGGCTTGCTCGCAGCTCCCACCACCCGGCGATGGCGACCGTCACGATCAGCACAACCGGAAGCAAGAGGATGGTCGCCAGTGCGCGGCGGATACGTCTTCGTTTGACTGTTTGCACGATCTCGTCACTCCCAAACACCAATGACTCGCGAGAGCTGACGCATGCCCGTCATCGCCTCTCAGCGTCTACACACAATTGATAGTTTGGTGTTCACGATCAGGACAGGAAAGCAAAGCACCGACCAATGCATGCGCATCGCCGACGAACGCTCATGGCATTCCACTTCTGCGCACCGCCGGCTGCAGTTCGTGAGTCGGCTCGATGTCGATCGTAATATGTTACTTCGTAACGCGGATCGTCGACCTCGCGCGCGCTGTGCTGAGCCCGGACATAGCCGATCGTGTCGGAAGATGCCGCCGGGAGCTGTCATGCACTCGCCTGGCCTGCGATACCGGCGAGAGACAGATCGATCGGCCGCTCACCCCTGCGGTGGCGCGGAACTATCGCCCGCGCGGACACTGGTGACGGCTCACCGTCCCTGAACGAGAGGCGAAGCTGCCGCACCTGCGCGCAAGGTGCCGCATCTAGCGATCGTTCCCTAGCTTCGGAGACCATCCTCATTATCGGGCCGAGATAGGCGACCGAGGCCCCCATTCTGCATAGTCCGAAAGGTCCACCGATGAATCAGGCGGCTGCCCAACCTCGCGTGCAACCTGATCCCGAAGCCGAGAGCGCGACCACCAAGCCGGTGCGGACCAGCGACACCGGCGCCGCCAGCCGCGTCCCGATCCAGACCTGGACAGGCAAGGCTATCGCCGAGCAGATTCACGGCAAGCCATTGGGAGAAGGCTACCGCCATTGGCTGTTTCATGGCGCCAGCCGGCAACCGACGTTGCGTGACATGTATTCGAAGACGTTCTGCGCGTATGGCGACACGCTGCTCAACCTCAATCTCAGTGACGACTATGTGGTCGTGTCCCTGAGCGACAGTTACATCTGCAACGTCGGGCAGGATTTGCGCGGCGCGCGGCGGAGCAAGCTGAAATTCACAACCGACAGATCGTCCAAAAAAACTGAGGTCGCAGGTCACGAGAGCGCTGGCTCCGATCGCGAGACGGTCCGGCCCGAAGCTCACGTCCTGGTCATCTCAGCATCGCGTATGGAATACGCGAGCCAACACGTTCGTCTCTGGTAGTAATCGATCTCTGCCCCTCGAAAGAAAGACCTATTTGAAAGGAATCATAACAATGACGGCATTCAAAACTTCTATCGGGTCAGTCCTGTCCAAGGCATTGTATGCTGGCCTGGTTGCCGCCGCGATCTTCGCGACCCCGATTCACGGGCGCGAGAGCCACATGATCAATCGGCACATCGAGCAAAGTGTTGAGCCAGACCTCTCTCGCAGCGAAGGCAACTGGTGGGTGATCGCGTCCGCTCCAAGCGGGCCTGTCACGACACCCTCGTACCAACCTGGTGGCGTCTGCGATGCTGGAGGCAATCCGGCATCTGCTGAGAACATGGGTCGCCGACTACAACAATGATCGACCGCACTCCTTGCTGAGATACCAGACCCCTTGCGGCCCATGCCGCCAACCTCACCGCACGGGCGATCGGCTGCGCAACCCGACCAGCTCCGCCCATGGCCCGTCGCTCCGCCCGCGACACTCGGCGTACGACCCAGCCGGATTCTAGGTGCTCCTGGATGAAACTTCGGGGGCCTGTCAGCTTCCCCTGACTGTTTTTGCACTGGCGGGCATCGGCCTACGCCGTGGAGGAGCCATAGATAAGGTGACACCATCATCCCCACAAGCGCCGCCTGGAACCGCATGCTGGAGCAAAGGGCACGAGGTATCGAGAGCAAAAACGCCCCGGCATGCCGGGGCGTTTCGCTTTGCGGTTGTGGATCCGCCGAAACAGCTCAGTCGATGACCTCGGCGTAGTTGCCTTTGGCATCCCACTTATAGACGACATAGTCGAGCTGCTTGATATCGCCTTTGCTGTCGTAATCGATCTTGCCGATCACCGTGTCCCAAGAACCGGCCTTGATCGCGTCCATCACCTTCTTCGGGTCGGTGGTGCCGGCCTTCTTCGCAGCCTGCGACCAGACCTGGATCGCGGCATAGGTGTAGAGCGTGTAGCCTTCCGGATCGATGTTCTTTGCCTTGAACTCCGCGACGGCCGCGGCCGCGGCCGGCTTCTTGCGCGGATCCGGACCGAAAGTGAAGAGTGTACCGTCACCCCCCTGACCGGTGATCGAGGCATATTCCTTGTCGGCCAGCGCATCGCCGGCCATCACGATGGTCTTGAGGCCCTGGTCGCGTAACTGACGCTGAATCAGGCCGATTTCCGCGGGATAGCCGCCGACATAGACGAGATCGATGTTCTCGCGCTTGAGCCGCGAGACGATCGAGTTGAAGTCCTTGTCGCCCTTGTTGTAGCCCTCATAGAGCTGCTCGGTGAGGCCGGCCTTGTTGAGCGCCTTCTTGGTCTCGTCGGCAAGACCCTTGCCGTAAGTGGTCTTGTCGTTGAGGATCGCGATTTTCTTGCCCTTGAATTGCTTCGCGATGTAGGCGGCTGCGACCGCGCCCTGCTGATCGTCGCGACCACAGACGCGGGCGACGTTCCACAACTTGCGCTCGGTGTAGGTCGGATTGGTCGAGCCCGGCGTGATCTCTAGCACGTTGCCCTCGGCATAGACCTCTGAGGCCGGGATCGAAGACGAGGAGCAGTAGTGGCCAACGACGAAGGGGATGCCTGCGCTCGCGATCTTCTCGGCCACCGAGCGCGCCTGCTTCGGATCGCAGCCATCGTCCTGTTCGTCGAGCACGAGCTTCTTGCCAAGCACACCGCCGGCCCTGTTGATATCTGCGACCGCCAGCTCGGCACCGTTCTTGAACTGCCGTCCAGTATTGGCCTCGGTGCCGGTCATTGGGCCGGCCACCGCGATGGTGAGGTCGTCCGCCAGCGCTGCGGTCGAGAGCGCGAATGACGCGCCCAGAGCCAAGCCGATGAGTTTAAGTGATGTCATGAGAATTCCCCGATAGTGATCGACACGAAAGAAGCCCGGCGGACCGGGTCACAATCCCGCGCGCATTGTGGTTGATTTTATCATGAAGTCATCAGCAATCGTCCGGCAGATGACTGCTGTAACTCAAAAATCGGCAGCGCGCGGCGCTTCGTTCCGTCGCGCGCTGACACTGCCGCCGTCGCGCGTTCCAGTTCGAGCAGTGCTGCGGTCCCACTCCACCTTCCACCGGAGAGAGAAAGTAGCAGCGGAAGCTCGATATCAGGACAGTTGAGAAGACCCTTTGGATGTCATGAACGCCGACACAGATAATCTTCACAGGCCCGCAAGCATTCCCAAAACGCCGCGGACTCGAGATGATGCGTATCAAGCGTATCTATCAGGATGCGAGTGATGGCGACGGCGAGCGCATCCTGATCGACCGCCCTTTGGCCGCACGGCCTTGCCAGGCGAAAGCGGCCATCGACCTCTGGGCGAAGGAAGCCGCGCCAAGCTGCGCACTCCGGACCTGGTTCGACCATCGACCTGAGGGCTTCAATGGGTTCAGGACATGCACTCTTCGCGAGCTGAGGAGCAATCCTGCCGGGGCCGAGCTTCGACAGCAGATCGGCCGAAAAACGGCGACGCTGCTCTATGCGGCGAGAGATCCGGTCCATAATCATGCGGTGGTTTTGGCCGAGTTCCTACAGAAGGCACGAAGCTAGTGCTTGTGCCGAACCCGGTGCTGCACGCCCGCGACTGCCAGCGGCAGGGCCAGGTTGAACCAAATCAGTGCATAGACCAGATGATTGTTCGGAAAGGAGACGACGGTCAATCCGCCGCTCGGCCAGCTGCCCGGATTGGGTGCATCATCGGCATCAACGAAAAACGGCGCTGCCCGCGACAGGCTCCTGCGAGCCGCGATCGCCGGGATGTCGTGCGAATACCAGCAGTCGGTGGCCGGATCATTGGTGCGCAGGAAGTGGCCCGCTTCCACAACCCGGCCTTCCACCACTCCAAAATCAAACCGTTCTGCGCTACACTCTGTCGGCATCGGGGCATTCCTTGAATCATCGTAAAGTCCTTCTCGCAAAAGACCTTTCGCTGATTCGCGCCCCGATGCGCCTCAACATGTGAGAAATGGGGCTAGGGGCAATCGAATCGAACGGCTGTTTGATGGTGCTCAAGGTCCTCTCCTGGCCGGATCGAATTGTTCGAGTACCCTCTCATACCTCCACTCAAGCTCAGCTTCAGCGCAAAGGCCACAAAGAGTTGTCGAGCTGTTGCGTGGACACCGATTCCGAACATTTTCAGCCAATTCCACCTTCGCGTGTCATTCGGCTTGCAATATTGACCTCCTAAGCGGGGGGCCTTTGCCGCTGCTCCGGCGAAAGATGCGAGGACCTCGGATGTGAGTCGACGATTGTAAGCGTCGCCACGCGATGAGGCTGCCAATATTAGAATTGTTTGAGCGATGCACCCACCTATGGACAGTCCGACGATGTGAACTCGTTGCGCACCAAGTAAATCGAGCGAACGTTGTCGTCGTTGAGGCCGTATCCGCGGCAGTCTCCAAATGAACGGCGAGCTTACGAGGAGAAGCTCGTCCTCAAATAATCGGGCGCAGCATCCGCGCTCGGCCCGTGACCTGAGCCAGCCCCTTGATCTTCCCTCAAATAAGTAGACAGGGTTAAGCTGCTTTTTGTTCCATCTCGATCGGTGCGACCTATCCGATTGCGGAATGGAGACGGGTCCGATTGTAGAAGCCTTCGATGTAAGCGAAGATATCTCGCTTCGCCTCGTCGCGCGTCTGGTAGTGACGGTGATGGACGAGCTCTGTCTTGAGAGTATGGAAGACTCTTTCCATCGGGGCGTTGTCATAGCACGCCAAGCATAATAGCCGGCCGGCGAGACCTGGCGCACCTCGCACATCACCCGTACCGGGTGGTCGCTGCGGCGATCTTCGATGCAACGGAAGCTCATGTCCGTGTTCCTGCGAAGATCCCGATCGACTTTTTTAAGATGCCGCGCTCCATACGCAGCCGTTCGTTCTCCCGGCGTAGCTCGGCGATCTCGGAGGCCTGATCCGCCGACATCAGCGGCGCTTGCGTAATGGAGCGCTGCGCCGCTGCCGTCGGCTTCGACCGATGCTGGTCGACCCAGCGCCGAAGCACCGAATCGCACAGATTGAGTTCCTTGGCTACCGACGTGACCGACCGACCACTGGACATCACGAGATCAACCGCCTGACGCTTATAATCGTCCGAGAATGAACGGTGTTGACGACCTTCCATTCGACACCTCCTGGCTCTCTGAGCCTACTATAGGTGTCCACTCAATTAGAGGAAGTTCATCTCTCTTTCCGGTAGTTGCGGCGCGATGGACCGCTCCAGGTGAACGCTGTCGCTAAGCAACGGCGATTAGTTTCAAGCTGTACCCATCATGCGTTAGGAAGTCTAAGGTCGCGTTCGCGACCTACGCAAAGGCCGGAGCGCTGATACAGTTGATACTGCGTGATGATGGATGGCTGCACAGTCCCCACGATGCCACATCTATCATTTGGTGGAACAAGCCCGCCGTCAGCCACATTACGCTGACGCCGTTGTCGGCAATCACCTGCCGCCCCCTCGATGGCGCTGCCGTCTCAGGCGCTGCCGCAATCCCCGTCCGCACAAATCCAGACGCCGGAGCGGCAACCTTGCCGCACAGCTCATACCGCCAGCAAAAACCCTGGCTCGAATGAGCACCGAA
Organism: Bradyrhizobium sp. STM 3557; assembly: GCF_045571465.1. Lineage (NCBI taxonomy): Bacteria > Pseudomonadati > Pseudomonadota > Alphaproteobacteria > Hyphomicrobiales > Nitrobacteraceae > Bradyrhizobium > Bradyrhizobium sp. STM 3557. The sequence goes on along the minus strand of NZ_CP120697.1, from coordinate 1,438,129 downwards.
CTCGCGCGCCACGCCCAGGATCGTCGCTCCCGGCTCCAGCGCCGCCGCGACGATACGCTCCTTCTCTGCCCGTGACCAATGCCGCCGTCGCCGCTCGGACGTGATCACTTCCACTTCCGCCTTGGGCATAGGACTAGCCCAGGACTAGTCCTATGCCTTCCGCAAGCGTCACTTCCTGCGCATGGCGGCCATTATCGGAAGCTTACCCGATTTCGCGATCAAGAGCAGTAGGATCGGGGTGTAGTTTGGACGTAAGCCCAGCTTGAGATTTGAATGCTTCGCCGAGAGAGCAGCAGACGCATGCTCTACAATGCGGCCGACGCGCTGGTTCGTTAGCTTGCGCGCGAGCCCGGCGTTCCATTTGTTGCGAACATCTGCATCAGCGCAGACGTTCGCGGGTCGATGCAGTGAGGCTACCGGAATGTAATGGTTTCGAAATCGGCCGACGTGCCGGCGGCTTGCCGTGCAAGATCAGCGATGGCAATCGTGCGGGTCTGACGGGCTTGGTCCCAGGGATTGGTATAAGTGAGCGTGCCGGTGGCGGCATTGATGTGGAGCACCGCAAAGGCGTGGCCGTCACCTTTCGACCATTCGCCTTTCGGCCCCGGCTTGCCGCCGAACACCATCGCGACGTCGACGCCAACGCGGTTGGCGTGCTTCATCAGGAAATCGGTTAATCCGGCAGGCGAGGTTTCCGCATCGGCCAGCCGGGCATGATCGCCGAAGCGCCCGGCCAGCAGTTCCATCACCTTATTCGTCGGTAGCGAGGCGTGTTTCGGATCGAGATGAAAATAGCGGTAAAGCGCGCCGACAACTGCGGCGGCGGCAGGCTCGCCTGTGCCGTATTGGTCGAGATCGCCTGCCGCGAGGCGATACAGGGTCGACGGGTCGCCGGGCAGGCTGACATTATGGTTACCATCGTTATCCCGCGTCACCATACCATGCAGAAGTTCAGCGCCGGCGCGCGTCGTCGAGAACGCCTTCAGGACCGAGACGCCGACGCAGTCGCCCTCGTGCGTCTGGTTCAAATGTGTGCCGATATCGCCGGGAATCGCGGTGCCGCCCAAAGCCGGTCGCCAGGATCCAAAATCGATGACGCTGCCTTTGGCGTCCCGCCGCAGTGCCTGCACGCTGCGCTCGGCGCTGAACGTCCCATCGCTGAGCGATTTGATGATGTTCGTCGCATCCCCCTCAAGGCTCGGCCGCGCGCCGCCGTCGCGCTTGAGCGCATCACGGAAGTCCTGAGCCATCTTGGCGATCGTCTGCCGGGCCGCCGCGTCGGATCGAGCCGATTCCAGCGCGCTGATCAGCCGATGATAGGAGCCTTCGATCGCCTGCAATCCGGTTTGCGATACCGCGTCATCCGCCTCACTCGGCGCGGCCAAGGCGCAGAGAAAGATCATCATCTGCACTCGAAAACAACGCCACGCAGCTTTCGTGCCGGCGCCAAGCAAAAGTGCGGCCACGGAAGTTATTTCCCTATCTGAGGTGTTCGATCGAGAGCAATATTGAATACGCAAGTAATGCGGCGCAGGCGCGCCATAGGAGCAAGCGCCGCATGAAAAATTGGGTTACGGATGTAACCCCTTAGGCAAGGGCCGAAGTTCCTGCCGCCGTCTGCACGGACCTTGTCCTTATTCAGCCAACAGGGGCCGATCGGTCTTGAGCCCGAGTTCGCGGCCCCCGCTTCCGCACCACTGCAGCGGGCCGTCGCCGGGCGCCGACGCCCGGGGGTAAAGGGAACAAAGCAGGTTGGTTACTCATGCAGGGGGTCTAGACGATCTTCTTCGCGAGGGGATCGTTGAGCTCAAAGCCGAACGCGACAGCTCAGGGGGGCCCTATGACCGGCAGCATCGCAGATGCTACCATTGGCCAGCGTCGCCCCTGATAGAGGCTGCGTTCAGCAATGTCATGAGTGATCTGCTCGATAATGGCGAAACGCACGCGCAAAGCTCACGTGCGTCCTCTCATCGCCCGCGCCATTGTCGGCGACAAATCGGTGAAGCTCCGGCTCGCGGCGGATGCCGCCGTTCTGGTCACGCACCTTGTTCTTGAGAGCGTTAAGCAATTTGACCGACGGAGGAATGCCCGGTCGATCGGCATGTTACATGATGGCTTCGAGATCCGGCGCGCTGGAATTGCAGGTCTTCATAGTACCGACCCTGCTGGCGCGCTTCGGATGCAGCCCGGAGACCATCACAATTGCCTCGTTCGGAGAGACTTGAATGATGGTGTTAGCGACGGACGCGACGTCTCGTGGCGGCTCACCATCAAATGGCCGAGCCGTGGCGAGAGGCGACGGCCCGGCATAATTCCTCATCGCGCGCATCTCGGTTGCTGTCCCAAGCGCGTCCGATACGCGCTTGGCGGTGCGCTCGTCATTAGTGGAGAACGCGATCCGGATGTGGCAATTATCGAGAATCGCGTGGTTGGGACCATAGGCGCGTTCGACCTGGTTCAGGCCAGGGGCACCAACTAGCCTGTTCAAGCCCGTTCTAATGCGTCCGCAACCGTCCGCGTCACGCTCGGAAACCCTTGAAAAATCGGTCCTTCCGCGTAGATCGGTATTCGTCACCGTTTGTTCTCGCCCGACGCCAGCCGTCCGATTTGTTGGTACTTTTGTTGGTATCGGGAGAACAAACGTTCACGGCGAATTTCGCTATCCCGGACGGGGGAATTTTGCAGATGGGCCGCAAGAGCGATGGCGCGTGCGCCAAGCGCAAGCAAATCAGAACCGACGTCGATTCCCGCGTCGCCCGACCCAAATTCGACAATCGCGCATGGAGCCCCGCTAAGATTTCCGACGTGACCGGCCGCGGTCTCTATCTCTTCGACACGCCGGACCAAAGCAGGCCCGGCAACGCCGCCTCCAAGCTCTGGCGGATGGGCTACCGCTTCCACGGCCGCCAGAAAACCTACTCCATCGGTCCTTACGGCAACAGCAAGGACGGCACGTTCTCGCTCGCCGACGCACGGCGCGAGCGCGACGAGGCCAAAGACCTGCTCAAGGAAGGCAAAGACCCGAGCGCCGAGAAGCAGCTCGACAAGCACAGGCAGGCGGCGGCCCGACCTTTCGAGCAATGGGCCGACGAGTGGCTTGCGAAGAAGAAGGTGGAGAACGTCAAACGCGGCAGGATCGTCGCGGTGCGCGATCCCAAGACGATCGACGTGCTTGAGCTGCGCGTCGGCTACGTCAAGGATCGCTTCGGCAAGCTATGCAGGCAGGACATCAAGCGTCCGGACGTGCTCGCTTTCATGCGTACATACAAAGCCGCGGGAAAGCTGGAAACCCGCGACCGCGTGCGCAGCATCGGCGAGCAAATCTGTGACTATGCCGATGTCGAAGGCGACGGCTACGATCCATTCCGCAACCTGAATGGGCAGATGATTGCCACATTTCGACGCCGCGTCCCGGCGTCACCGAACCACGTGAGGTGACGCGCGTCTTCGAGCTCATCAGCGCACCGTGCACGAGAGCGAGGTTTGGTGACGTTGTTGGCCTTGCCTTGCGCTTCGATGCGTTGACCATTCCCCGCCCCGGCATGGTCAATGAAATGGAGTGGAGCGAGGTCGATTGGGACGCCGAATGCTGGACTATTCCAGCCGCCAAAATGAAGACCGGTTGGGACCATGTCGTGCCTCTCTCAAGGCAGGCGCTCGCAATCCTGCATAGCGTACAAAAGCTGACCGGCGATCGCCGTTACACGTTCTCCTGAAGGACGCGCCGCTATCGAACAACACGCTCAACAAGCGCTTGCGGCTGCTTGGCATTGACACCAAGACCAATCATTGTGCCCACGGATTCCGGACCACCTTTTCGACCCTGTCTCACCACGAAGAGATCAAGGACACCAAGGCATGGGATGGCGATGTCGTCGAGCTGCAGCTCGCGCATCACGACAACTCGACCGTGGAAGGGCTCTACAAGATGCACGGACCGTTGCGCTGATCGGCCCGCGCACGAAGCTGATGCAGCATTGGGCTGGCCGGATCGACCACTGGCTCGATGCCAAGAAGGTGATGCCAATCAAGTCAGGCGCGCAGGCCTGAATCACCTAAATGCAATCTTTCCGGGGGCGCATGCGCCGTCCAAATTCTTACCGCCCGGGAGGCATTAAACGCGGAAGAAGCGATCGTGAATTCGGTTGGGGGGGCGCGTCACTGGAGCGCTACCCGCCTTTTCCCACACCAGGCCGAACCTACGATACCTCATCCAATCGTTAGGATGAGGTGGATCATGATGGGGACGAGCTCTTGGCGCTCTAACGACGTGCGTTGAAGGTCCGCGCCAAAAACAGCTTCGACGTTGTGCGCCGGCCAGAAGCTAGAAGCATCAAAGCCGTTTGGTGTCTCCCAACGTCCGTGCCCTGGAATCCTCACGGTACGGCCGGCGGCGCAAATATTCACGACCTGCCCCCCGGCTCTCGAGCGCCGCGGCGCAAACGATGAGTTGCATGACCGGGAAGCTGCCGCTCGAAAACCTGGCTCGCATTACGAGTTGGGCATATGCGCCAGATACTGGTAGATGGCAGCCAGCTCGTCATCATCCATTTTTCCGACCGAACGCCACGGCATTTGTTCGCTGATTTGATGGCCGTTGGGATCTATACCGGTGCGCATGGCTGCAATGAAGCCGGCGAGCTTCCAGTCCTTCACCAGATTCAGGTCGGGTCCGAGGGGGGCCAACTGCCCGGGTACGCCGCCGGTCAGGTTCTCGCCGTGGCACTCGCGGCAGTCTTGATACGCCAGGATGTACTCGCCAAACTGGGAGGTCGGCCCCTTCAGCGGCCCGGAGACATGTCCCAGGACAATCGGCTTGGCGGGTGGCAACATGCCGGCGCCAAGCATGATGAGGCCGAGCATGTTCATGTGATCGGGCGGATCCGGCGTCGGATTCCCTGCCGGGGGTATACTGCGGATATAGGCGATTACAGCCTTGATATCCTCATCACTCAACCGGCCGGCCCTGATGTAAGACATCATGGTCAGCCACCGGCCGTCCGCGTCAACACCGTTACGGATGGCGCGGAAGATCTGACCATCAGACCAACGCTTCAATGGCCCGGCCGGAGTCAGGTTTGCAGCTACGAATGATCCAATTGGAAACTGGAGTTCTAGGGCCAGATCGTAGCCGCCGGTGAGCGTGCCGGTATGTGAATGGCAGGCACCACAGAGGCCGTCGGCGATGTCCTTGCCACGTGCAAGCAGTTCGGGCGTAGCCGTGACCTTGATGTCCGGGATCGGGGCCGAGCGGCCGTGCTGCTTGATCATCCCGAGCGACGTGAGTGTGCCGGCCGACAGTGCCACGGCGGATAGAACCGCCAACAGACCTGCGCCGCCCCATTTGATGACGCCGCTTTCAGAATGCCAACTGCGGAAAGCAGACCAGGCCAATAACGCGGCGATAGCGATTAACGCCAGCAATCCAACGATGTTTTGCATGCTACTCCCAGACAAATGATGCGGGCGAAGAATCGCAGCAGAATGGCGCCTGCTGGTTTACCCCGGTGGCTGCGCTGGCGAGCCAGCCGTTGTTGGCGGGCAATCGCAGATAGGTCGCCGAACGGGCTGCCCCGCAGACGCACTTGCGCACGGTTGGACTCCTCGCAATTCAACGCCGGACACTACTGAGCCAGAAGCGCTACAGAACAATTGCGAAGCTCGAAATCGAGTTACAGCGGTAAGGGTCCGATTGCATCACCGCCTGAAGGGGCGAGCCGTCACCGAAGACAGGCACCTATCGTTTTCAGTCGAAGCAAGCATTTGCTGCTCACGATGATGCAGGGGTGCAAATCACTCCGGCCGGCCATTTTCATTGCACGGCCCACAAACACAAGCGCGCCCGCTCGAGAGCGGCGGGCGCCTCGTCGCGGGCGCGACTGCCCGAGGACATTTCCAGCCAAAGGCCGATCGCGCCAAGGCCATTCAGCTCGACAACGCCGAGCCGAGAATGCTGGAGCAGAACTTCCCACGAACATAATTCATGTCCTTCAGCGCCAGGACATCGGCCTTCACGTTCCCGAACGCCGTCTGCGGCTTCTTGATGATTCCGTTGGCGAAATGATCGATAATGTTCTCTTTGAAGTTTTCCTCGCGCGGACGATGAGCGCAGACAAGGCTTCTCTGCTCGTGCGTGAAATTATGGTAAGCCATGCCGAGCACGTCCATTTCCGCCCCGGCGGTCACCAGCGCGATCGTTGGACGCATGTGCTCGGGGATTCCGGGCGTCGTATGCAGTGCGATCGCGGTCCAGACGTCCTCGATATCTCGCCACGCCATAGCTCTTCATGAATTCGCGGGCGGCATTGGCGCCGTCGACCTCGAAGCGCTGGTCGGGGCTGGAATGTTTCTCAGTGAGACCCACGTCGTGGAACATGGCGGCGAGGTAGAGCAATTCCGGATCGAATTTCAGCTTGCGTCGCTCTCCGGTGAGAGCTCCCCAAAAGAACACGCGGCGGCTGTGGTTGTACAGCAGATCGTCGTCGGCATCGCGCACGAGCTGAGTTGCGGCACGGGCTATGGCGCTGTCCGGCACGCGGATGCCAGCGATGATCTCGGACATGAATGATCTCCTTCGTTGGATCAGAGTGAGGTGGCGTCGACCGCCACGATGATCAGCTTTGGTTGAACAGGCGGTCGCCGCTATTCGGCAGCGACGTCTGTCGGCGTGAGCCCCACGGCCTGCGCCACGCCGGATGAACATCGTCCAGCGTGGGAAGTTGCCGCTTTCAACGGCATTGAGCAGATCGCGCCCATGGCTCTCGCGGTCGTTGGCGACGAGTGCGGCGGCCTCGCCATCGCTGAGATTCTGGATGGCCTGCTGCGTATGGAAGTGGAATTTGACCCAGACGCGATCGGCGCGGCGTTGATCATCGAGAATGTATGACTGCCGAAGCCGTGCATGTGCCGGAAGCTCTTCGAGACGCCGCGGTTGGACATGACGATGGTCACCTGGTGCAGCGCCTTGGGCAGCAGCGACCAGAAGTCCCAGTTGTTGTCGGCCGAACGCAGGCCGGTGCGCGGATCGCGTTTGATGGCGTGGTTGAGATCGGGGAAGCGCAGCGGGCCGCGGAAGAAGAAGATTGGCGTGTTGTTGCCGACAATGTCCCAGTTGCCCTCCTCCGTATTGAATTTGAGCGCAAAGCCGCGGATGTCGCGTTTCGCATCGGCCGCACCACGCTCGCCGGCAACGGTCGAGAAGCGCGCGAACATCGGCGTCTTCTTGCCGATCTGCGAGAAGATTTCGCGTTGGTGTAGCGACTGATGTCGTGCGTGACCGCGAAGCTACCGTAGGCGCCCCATCCTTTCGCGTGCATGCGCCGTTCGGGGATCACCTCGCGGTCGAAATGGGCCATCTTCTCGATGAGCCAGATATCCTGCAGCAGCGCCGGACCACGCGGTCCCGCGGTCATGATATTGAGATTGTCGGCGACCGGCGCGCCGGTTGCGTAGGTCATGGGTGGGCGGGGATCGCTCATGTCGGCCTCCTGTTGTCATGAGGGAATGGGGTAGCTGCCGGTCTCTGCGGTGAGATCAGCTGCCTGGCCCTATTTGGCCAAAAGGGCCCGGTAGCCGGCAACAAACACCACCCTGCGGATCAGGACAGCGGTACGTCGTTTCCTGACAAAGCACCGTTGGACAATCCTGCTTCGAGCCGCCGGCGCTCGACCCATGTCGTCTCAGCGAACGCAAGTAGCACGGAGCCAGCCGAGCCAATCGCCGTTGTCGCTGCTGACGAAGGCGCCCAACCCACAACTCTCCTCGATCAGGAGCTTGCGTGCGACCTAATTGTCCGCTGTCTGGCTCTCCGGCAAACGGCTGCCGGGGGCCGTCAGCATCCAACTCCACCAAAGCTGCTGCCGATTATGGTTCAGTCACCCAACGCGACTTCCGCATCAAACTGCTAAAGTCCCGCCGGCGGAAGTTCGGATCCTTGTAGGCCATTACATCGGCCAGACCCGTGCCTTGGGTCGTCTCAGGGCGGTGCTTGAGGCTATCGTACAGGGCCTGCAGGAAACCTTCCGCGAATTGCGGCGGCCGCGGATAAGCTGCCTCGACGGCACTCCGCTGCTCCGCAGTGAAATCATCGAAACCGGCGCCGACAAGGTCCATGTTGGCTGCTTCGGCGAGGAGTGCTGCAATCGGGTATAGATGCGGCGAAATCCCATTTGTTGTATGCAGCGCGATTGCAAGCCAGACATTCTGGCGATCCGACTCTGGAACACCTTCGCTCTGCAAGAACGCACGCGCGGCGTTCGCGCCATCCACTTCATAACGCAAATGGCTAGCGCCATACCCACCGGTCAGACCGTAGTCATGGAAGATCGCCGCGACGAAGAGAAGATCCGGATCGAAAGTCAGGCCCTTCCGCTTTCCGGCCAACGCCGCCCAGTAGTAAACGCGCATGGAATGCTGAAAAAGCAAATCGTCTTCGGCTTTGCGAACGGTCTCAGCTGCGTCTCGCGCTAGTTTGCTGTCAGGAGCTTTTACCCCTGATACCTCAATGGGGTTCGAAACCGCCCCGGCAGGGCCAGGCTTTACAGTTTCGGCCTGGGTCTTCGGCACGGACGCGGATCCGAGAACCAAAGCAAGGGCGGCACAAGTGAGAGCCGTACGAACCGTCATGGCATTCTCCTTCGCTAGTCGTTCAGGACGTCGCCCCAGGTTTTGAGCCACCGCCGCCGCGCTCAGTCATTGGTGTCCCGACCACGGCATTGGTGATGATCTTCTCTGCCGGCGCGAGTTTCCCTGCCATCCCCGGGGGGCAGCCCGTGCTTTCCGTGCAGTTCGACCGACCGGTTGAAGGTCACGTAGACTTTGCCATGCTCACCCTCTCGAACCAGTAGCCGCAGCGGGAGCTCAAGCGCGAAATCAGGCGCTGCCTGCATTAGAGGAGTGCCGCCTTCCGGGCGCCCATAACTGAGGACCGTCGTCGGCGGCATTTCCAATCCGACCGAATGAGCCGCGGCCCGTCGGTCGATCATCGCGAAAATTCTGAAACCTCTCGCTTCAAGACTCGACCGCAGGCGGGCAAGCGTATCGGCAAATGAATAGCTACTCTCTGGCTTCACTGGCAGCTCTCTCGATGTGCTCTGCCGCCCCAACGCGCTATGCGGAGCAAAAAGCAATATGCCAGTCGAATCCCTTCCGTTTGGGTCAGTCGCTGGCGGCTCAATTTGCGCCATTTGCGGCCGCAAGGAAGTGAAAGAACCGCAGCTGGTGAATGAGTAAGCTGCAGCTCTCCGTCATGTGCTTGACGACGTTCCCAGATTTGCCGGGAGGGCGCCGCCTACACCTGCTCAGGAGGCTTCAACGGGCCATCGATCCACTTCCAGGTATTAGGATCGTGCAAGGGATCGGGTTCGATTCTTATGCTGTAGCCACACTTCATAGTCCCGCCGACTAGATACCGTGCTGGCTTGACCTGTAGGCCTACGCGTCTGGACCCCGCGACCAATGCGATGAAAGCAGAGGTGATCTCACTGACGATGCTGGCTCGCTTCGGCCCTGGTCGGCCCGCCGCGCGCTCCTGAGAACGGCCGGTCCCGTTGTCAGGGTGGCGAAAGGGGGTCAGTGGACCGGCCGGCGGTTCGGTAATCGCCGCGAGAAGAAGCAAGCCGAGCGCGGCGGCGGCAAACGCGAGCCAAAAGCCATCGATGTATGCCAACACGTTTGCTTCCCGTCGAATGATCGCTCCCAGCCTGAGAAGCCCTCGGTCGCGCGCTTGAGAAACTCCATGCTGAGCGAAGCTCATCGACAGCCCTGCAAGCGCATCGGCCACCTCCTGTGCGCCGCCTTGAACGTATTTTCCCAACCAGTTCGAGTGCATCTGTTCTCGCACGCGCAACCACGTGGACAATGCTGCAGCGCCGAATTCCGCACTCCCGAGACGCACCACTTGGATGTAAGCTGAAAAGGCCGCCGCGCGTGCAGGATCCGAGTTTGTCAGCACGATCACGATAAGCGAGAAGAGCGTGAACGCCTCGCCAACGGCCTGCAGCAGAAGTAGCGGGACGAAGTCCTCCCGCACCCATTCATGCGTAAGCCTGGTCCCAAGCAGGGCCGCTACGCCAAACGAAAGAAGACCCAGCAGCGCCGTCAATCGGGCATCCAGCCGCTTCAGTAGGCGAACGGCGAGGAGAAGAAACAACAACATCGGTCCGACGACATAGAACAGCAGGAAGGGACCGACTTGTTCCGGCCGCAGCTGCGCAACTCCGAGGAGGAAATTGGGCACCAGTGACGTATTCGATAAATTGGTCAGGCTGAACAGCAGCAAAATAGCCAGAGCCAAGATGATGTTTCGTGAGAACAGGACGCTGACACTTGCCCATGGCATGGGGACGACGGCTTCATTTACAAGAAATGCCAGCAGGAGAAGCACGCCGGCAAACAAGAAGCTGGAAACGATACCCGAATTGAACCAGTCCAATCGATTTCCTTGATCAAGTCCTACGTAGATCATTGCCAAGCCAGCGCCGAACAGCAGCATTCCTCCCCAGTCTGCATTTGCAACCATGGCTCTGTTGATCGACTGGTGTGAACATCCGGCATAAGCAAGCCATGCCATCAGCAAGGTTGGCACAACGTCCTGCCAGTACATCCAGTGCCAACTGAGATGCTCCATATAGAATCCGACAAGCCACACCCCAAGGTTCTGGGTGCAGCCAACTCGCATGCAATAGACGGCTATGGCGGCCAGCCATAGCCGCGTCGGGACATGTCTGAATATGATCATGATCGCTGCTGGCACAAACGTCCCCAATAACAGCGAGTGGAGCGAGACAAGCACGAGCAGCGTCTGCAAGTCGCTCACCAGCGGAATGATCAGCGATACGCCCGCGTACAGGATGGCAGGCCCAACCAGAACCCGCCTGATTCCGTAGGCTGCGGCGAGCCACACCACCGCGGGCGCTATCAGCACTTGCGGCGCCGTTGCGCACGTGTTGAGCCATGACGCCTCGTCGAAACTCAGAGACAGCGCACCTCGGAGATCCGGTAGTTCTACTGAAACAGGCGGCTGTGCAGGTTTGCAATGAAGGAGCCGAGCAACACCGCGCCGACGGCAAGAAATGGGCGGTAACTGCCCTCTAAAGGTGGGTCCGGACTCTGATTACTCACCTTAATCGCGGACATTGGACATATCACTGGCACGACGTTCCGCCCGCGCTTGCGATTTATCGACGTAGATGCGAGTGATGACGGACATCCCCGGTCTGAGCTGACGCACGAGCGGCTGGTCAGCATCGAACGCGATGCGGACCGGAAGCCTCTCGACAACCTTTGTGAAATTACCTGTAGCGTTGTCCGGCGGCAGTAATGCGAACTGCGATCCACTAGCTGGCGCGATCCGCTCTACCCGGCCTCGCAAGCTCGCGCCGGGAAACGCGTCCACAGATATCTCAGCGCGTTGGCCCGACCTGACTTTCGTCAATTGAGTTTCCTTGTAATTCGCGATGACGTAGAGTTCGGGAATTGGAACGACGCTGATAAGATTACTTCCGACGTTGACGTAATCGCCTGGCTGAACCTGGCGCTCACTCACGAAGCCATCAAATGGCGCCACTATGCGGGTGTATGAGAGCTTGAGATTGGCTGTTGTCAGAGCCGCTTGTGCGCCAAGCAAGTCAGCCGCACGCTGCTGCTTTGTCCCGTTGAGAACGTCGAGCTGATGCTTTTGAACTTCGACGAACGCCTCGCTGGCTTTCACATCGGCTTCCGCACGCGCGTGCGCTGAGACGGCTTGCTCAAGCTTTTGCTTGGTTCCCGCGAGCGTCGCCACAAGCGACTTTTGCCGCTCCTCTTCTTGCCGGGTCTCGATCTCTCGGGCGACGGCAGCTTGCTTTGCGGCTTCCGCCTGCGCAATCGCCGCATACTGTAGTTCTATCTGATTGGTGAGGTTCTCCAACGCGGCCCGGGCGGCGGCTACACTGGCTTCCGCTTGGGCAACAATCGCAGCAAATTCCGAGTCATCGATTTGGACCAGAAGGTCCCCGGCTCGGACAGATTCAAAGTCATCGACCGCGACAGTACGCACCTGCCCGGCAATGCGAACGGACAATCGCGTAATGTGGGCTCGGACATAAGCGTCGTCTGTGACCTGGGTTGACATACCTCCGACCCAATCGTTCCAACGCAAACCGGCAACACACACCAGGGCCACAGCCAGCAAAACGGCGGCGATCGGCAGGACCAGACGGCCTATGGGTCGACGTCCTTGCCCGCCAGCTTCTACCGTAACCATCGTCTTTCCCTTCCGTGCTACGCATGGACTACTTAGGCAGCCATCAGCGTGGAAGTGAAACGACGTCATTGCGCGACTGAACGATGGTCATGTTCCGGGCGACCAGCAACGGTCGTTGCCGCTCGCCGTGCTATGGCTCGTGCATCCACGAACGCCCGCGTGCCATGCACGCGAGTTCGCAGGTGCCGGCCCGCTCATCCAAGGCAATTTCCCGAGGCTGCTGATGTTTAGGTGCTTACGCTGATGGCCGATTTGCCAAATTGGGGCATACGACAGGCCAACGGCGCCAGCGTCATCCCGATCCGTACGCCTTGTCGACAGGCCTTGGCAGGAAACCGACCTCAGTCCGCACGCGACGCGGTCTCCGCGCGGACTCGGGTAACATCCCTCGCTTCAATCGCCGGCGAGCGAGCTCCCCAGCTATTTCTCACGTAATTAAGTACATCTGCGATCTGGCGATCATCGAGCTGCCAACCGTACGACGGCATACCTGCGGCTGTAGGCTCCGCGTCCGTGCTTGCACTGCGCGCACCTCGAAGCAGCATCCGGATCACTGTTGTGGGGTCATCTGAGCGTACCATCGCGGACCCGCTCAGCGACGGGAACAGGTGTTCGACACCCTTACCTTCAAGGCCATGGCAGGCGGAACACTGGTCCCGATAGATAGCCCCGCCTGCGGCCATCATGTTGCCCTCGACCGAGGCCGATCCCCTACTCTCTTCAGCTTTGCCTGGGAGCGATTTCAAATACGTAGCGATCGCCATCGTGTCCGCATCGGTCATCCTGGATGTGGACTGCTCCACTGCCTCGGCCATCGGTCCGGTAGCCGCCGACAGGCGGTTGTGCCCGGTCTTGAGGTAGAGCGCAACATCCTCGGCCGTCCAGCTCCCGAGTCCGGTGCGAGTGCTGTTCGTTATATCCGGTGCGGACCAGCCCTGAAGATTGGCCCCCTGCAGGTATTGATCGGTACGGTCGCCTCCCAGCATCGTTTTTGGCGTATGACAAGCACCGCAATGCGCCGGCCCATCCACGATGAACTTGCCCCGATTCCATTCAGGCGACCTTTTTTGATCGGGTTCGTATTCTCTTGCTGCAAAATACAGCTTGTTCCACACGGCCATGAGCTTGCGGACATTGAATGGAAAGGGTAGCGTATTGGGATTGCGCGATTGGCGAACCGGATCGAGCGAGCTGAGATAGGCGCGGATCGCCAGGGCGTCATCGCGCGACATCCGGGTGTATGCATTGTAGGGCATAGCCGGATACAGATGCGCTCCGTTCCATCCAATTCCCCTTCTTAGCGCAGCATCAAATTGATCATCGGTCCACGCCCCGATACCCGTCTCCAGATCCGGCGTGATGTTGGGCGCGACGATGCTGCCGAATGGCGTTTCGATCGGACGTCCACCTGCGAACGGCCTGCCCCCGGGAGCGGTATGGCATCCGCCGCAATCAGATAGGATGGAGAGGTAGCGTCCCTGCTCGATCAGCGTGAATTCCTGCTGGTCCGCCGAACCGGCATATGCACTACAGGCGGTAACGATCGAAAGGATGGTTGCGAGTCCGAGTGTCGGCGGGCGATAAGACCTACGCATCGACCAGCCTCCCCGGGTTCTTCAGGTATTGCGTGCGAATCGCGGCGGCCGACCAATAGGCAAGAGCTCCAACCGTAAGCGTCGGGTTGTAACCGGCGTTCTGCGGGAACGCGCTCGCGCCCATCACGAACAGGTTTGGAACGTCCCAGCTCTGCAAGTAGCGGTTCAGAAAGCTGGTCTTTGGATCGGTCCCCATGATCGCGCCGCCGTTCAGATGCGTGGTCTGATAGGTCGTTATGTCGTAGGGCGCAGTACGATATTGGACTGCGAGTTTGTCCGCGCCCATGGCCTTGATGATCTCCGCAAACTTGTCGGTCAGAAACTTGTTCTGCTTGATCTCGTTTTCCTTGAGATCCATCGTGATCCGCATCAGCGGACGCCTGAAGCGGTCTTTATAGGTTGGATCAAGGTCGAGGTAGATGTCGCGGTACGCGTAGAAGCTTCCGTGTACGCCGGTGCCCGGCTTTACCGTGCTGAGGTAGTTGTCCTTGACCGCCCTCTTCCATTCGGCTCCCCATTTGGCCGTGCCGGGGGGCACTAGGGTGCTCTCGATCGGACGAGCCCCTGTCTGCACCTGCCCGACATAACCACCTCCAACGAAGCCATGCGGACCGTGATCGAAGTTGTCTCCGTTGAATTCGTCGATGCACATTCCGATCGACCCGGATCCGATGAACGGATTGAAGTTGAATTTCTTGTTGTCGAAGAACCCGTTCACGGTCGAGATCGTCTGGTGAGTGTAGTTGCGCCCTACGACCCCCGTGTTCGTGAACGGATCGTAGGGTTGGCCGATCTTCGAATGAAGCAGAAGTTGTACGTTGAATAATGCATAGGCAGACAGGATGACGAGGTCGGCCTCTTGCTCCCACTCCTCGCTGCTCGAATCGACGAACGTCACGCCAGTCGCCCGCTTTCCGGTGCGATCGAGATTGATCCGTACGACTTCCGAATTGTCGCGCAGACTGAAGTTCGACTTTCGAATCAGGTGCGGCAAAATCGTGGTTTGCGGGCTTGCCTTCGAATAGTTGCTGCAGCCAAACCACTCGCAGAAGCCGCAATAGGTGCAGGGCCCAAGCCTTAGGCCCAGTGGATTGGTGTAGGCCTGCGAAAGATTTCCGGAAGGCTGCGGAAAGGGCTTATAGCCCAGCTCCCGCGCAGCCTTGCCGAACAACGTATGGCTGAACGGCTGTTGTTGCGCAGGCGTCGGATAGGGCCGCGAGCGCGGCCCTTCGAAGGGATTTCCGCCCTCCTGGATCTCTCCTCCGAGATTGCCCGCCGTGCCCGACGTGCCGCAAAGATACTCGAAGCGGTCGTAATGTGGTTCGAGGTCATCGTAGGTTACGCCCCAGTCCTGGATAGCCATGTCGGAGGGCAGGAAGGACGCACCATAGCGTTCAGTGAGATGCGTTTTCAGCACGAAATCGCTCGGCAGGAAACGCCACATCTCGCCATTCCAATGTACTCCGCCCCCGCCGACGCCATTCGGCGGCATGAAGGCACCCCAGCTCCGGATAGGAAGCGCTGTCTGGCTCGTGTTGTTACGGAAAGTGAATGTGAGCTGATCCGGACGCAGGAACAGCTCGTGCCGAATACGGTAGCGAAGCTCATCCTGCATGTAGCTTGCCGGGAAGTCTGTCGGAGCGTCACGCCAAGGTCCGCGTTCAATGGCAATGACATCGAGCCCCTCATCAGTGAGCTCGTTCGCCATTATTGCGCCGGTCCACCCGAAACCAACGACGACGACATCTTTTCTCGGGAGCTTTCTGGCCACGTTACGACCTCGTCCATTGGGCGTTTCCGGTCATCCCGACTGGCGCGAGAGGAAAGCGCTCATTATGGCGGCTGACCCAGTCGAGATAGTTGTAGCGCGCGCCGGGATATCCGATCATCTTCCATCCTGCCATATCTCGATTTCCCCCATAGATCGGGTCCGCAAAGAATCCCATCTGCACGTCCTTGACCACCTGAGCGAAGAAGGACTTCCCATCGACGCCCTGGAGCTGCAGCTCGCCAAGTTCAAGATTCTTCAAGAACAGGGTCCTGTCGCTCTCCGAGATATCAGCGAATGCTCTTCCGCTATTTCGTCCCTTGCAGGCGGCATCGATGGCAGCCAATCCGGCGCGATAGATCTGTGCTGGCCCTACTTCTGTCTGATGGCCCTGATTCTTCGCTCCCGACTGAAACGGCGGACGCAGATACAGTCCTTCCTGCCTGCCATACGGCCCCGCCAACTGCCGGTCGATAAATACGGCGCAACCTGCATCTTTTCCGCCGAGCGTCTGTGGGTCCGGCGGGATGATGCAATCGGCGAGCGCCTCCATGGCCCGTCCTTCGGCACCAGTAAAGAATTCCCAAGGACCCAGCTTGAAACGCGTAGGGGGATCGCCCGCATTGGGAGCCCACGGCAACCGGCCGGCGATTGTCGCCGCGCGGACACTGGTCGCGGTGAACAACAGAGTGGCCGTTCCGGCAAGAAAGTGCCTGCGCCGCACGTCAGTCATGACTCTAACCTTCGCTGTCCTCGGGACATTCGTCAGTCACGCGCAGCTTCAAACAGGAACCAGATCCGCCTTTCAGCCTCATCGATCCAGTTTTCAAGCGCGCTTGCGGACGCAACATCGTCGTACCGCTCACAGAGCGCGTGGACATCGCGCATAGATTCAACCAGCCGCAGGTTGTCATCTTGCAACTCATTCAGCATGGCTCCTGGCGATTGCTCCAGGGCATCAGAGTCCATGAGCCGTCGCCGGTGGGATATCTCGCCAATCGACCGGATAGTCCGGCCGCCGACTTTTCGGCATCGCTCGGCCATCGCGTCCACCTGGTCAGCTTGCTCGTCCAACAACAGCTGATAGTCGCGAAAGTGTCGCCCCGACATGTGCCAATGAAAGTTCTCTGTCTTCAGGTACAAAGTAAAGACATCAGCAAGCAGATCGGTCAGAGCTGTGCTGATCTCGTTAGCCACGCCAGGCGGAAAGTTCTGCATGGCTCCAATCACGGCGGACGCCCTTCTGGATTCCACGGCGGTTCCCATGTCGGCATTTCCTTTTGGCTGCTCACCCGTGTGCGGTGGTATGCTCCTTCAATGGCACAGCTGGAAGTGAAACTCCTTCACTCGCGGGATGACGCGACTGCATTTCGGCCGTAACGCTCAATGTCCTGCGATATCTAGCCACGAAAAAGCCCGCCGCGCACGAGTACGAGCACGAGCGCGACGGGCATCAGGTCAGGGAGGAATGGCCGGAAGTTTGCAATCCGGCCGCCGCGAAGCAAGTGAACTCTATTCAAGATGCGAATGATCGCGGTCGAACTCCGCTAGACGCGATTCTCGAGCTGATCTCAGACGACAGATCGCATGAAAGTTCGTCACGCGGATGCTGGTGATCTTCACTTCTCGCGCACTCGTTCGTTGCCCCACAATCACTTCAGCGAACAGCCAACACCGACCTCATTTGCGCATCCGCCCGCGCACCTTTCTCGTGTCTCGATTGCAGAAGGAAGGGATCGCGGCGGCAATAGCCACCGCGCCCCGACGCAGCCGCATTGCATTGCGCCATGTCGGCATAGCTGCAATTCCACATGTCGCTCGATGCATCCCGGCGACAATACTCCCAGGCTCTCGCTGGCGGCAACGACAACGCTAGAAGCTCCAAGGTAAGCAGCCATATCAGCAGCTGAGCGGGCCGCGGTGACCGGCACTTCATCTTTGGCCGCCTCACCATCACGGGGCGCTGAAACATTGCTCTTCTTTGTGTAGGCTCGACGTCGCCCAATTACTCACGAGGATCGTCCGCGGAAGTGAAACGATTTCATTAGAAAATTGAGCGCAGTGCAGTTCAGGCGAACGTTACGCCCGCAATCTGCCCCTGCCCGGCTGCAGAGCGGCGCAGTTAATAGCGCTGTTGTAGGTTAATCACTTGGCTGTACATCAAACCTGCTTTAGAAGCAGATGGCTTCTTTCAACGCGGGAGACGCATAAGATGAACTACCTGTATGGTTGGCTCGCCCCAACATAATGGATTAAGGCACATTTCAGCTCTTCAGGCAGAAGCTCGCTGGACTGGCTATAGACGAGCCAGACCACAAAGCGTTGTATGCCCTGCTAAGCCTGCTGGCAGCGCGCTCTATCGAAGCTTTTGATGAAGAGCCAGTTCCCATATCGGTCGCTGATCGCAGCTATGACAACTTGCTGAGGCTTCCGGCGAGCCTCGATCTGTCTGCACCTGCAGACTGGCCGATCTAAACCGCTTAGCTGCGGTCGATCTTCTCGATCCCTCGATCGAACTCGGCAGTGATCCAAGCGCGCACTCCCGCTCGGAGCGAACGCAAACGGCATAGGCGCAACGTAGCTTGGCTTGGCGGCCTCATACTGGGCTCGCATGAGCCGGCGGCGCTCCGGGTCAGGCTGGCCATGTGGAAGACACGGCTTCCGCCCCAAGTCGCATCTGAAACCCGATGTGAATGAGGCTGTGTTTCGAGCTGCAGGCATTTCACTTCTGGCAGACGCTTGCGAGTGGTACTCACTTTTCGATCCCGCTACCAGATAGGCGGCTCTTCGGTATCTCGCTTCTTTGATGGGGACGTGTTCAACCTGCAACAAGCGGAGCCTCAGGATGGCAGATAAGATGACTCGCAAGGCCGCACATGGCACTTTACCGAGCGAGATCAAAGTTTGGCGCGTGCACTCCTTTGGCCCGCCCGACGCAATGATGTTCGAATCCGTTCCCCGGCCTGAACCCGGTCCTGACGAGGTCCTTGTAAAGGTGCATGCAGCGGGCGTTGGACCTTGGGACGCATGGATTCGGTCCGGCAAAAGTGCGTTGCCACAGCCTCTCCCTCTGACACTGGGCTCCGATTTGGCTGGAGAAGTCCAGGAGATTGGACCTGGTTCGACCAACCTGAACGTTGGCGATCAAGTCTTCGGAGTGACAAACAAGCAATTTCTCGGCGCCTATGCCGAGTACGCTGTCGCGTCTGCCGCGACGTTGGCTACACGGCCGCGCTCGCTTTCCCCCGTCCAGGCGGCGGCGGTCCCGGTCGTTGCGGTCACAGCGTGGCAAGCTCTCTTCGAGTACGCTCGCTTATCGTCTGGCCAGACGGTGCTTATCCATGGAGCGGCAGGAAGTGTCGGCGGATATGCCGTACAGCTCGCGCGCCGGGCCGATCTCCATGTCATTGCCACAGCGGCGAATGAGGATATCGAGCACGTACGGGAGCTTGGCGCAGCGCAGGTGATCGACTATCGGTCGCAACGCTTCGAACAGGAAGTCAGGCAGCTTGACGCCGTCCTTGACCTTGTTGGGGGTGAAACGCAGGAACGTTCTTTCGCAGTCCTGCGCGAGGGCGGCCGGCTGGTCTCCACGGTGTCGCAACCAGATCAACGATTGGCCAAAGATCGAAAAGTGGCTGCGGAGTTCTTTCTTGTCGACGTAACCACAGAGAGGTTGAGCAAAATCGCCGACCTCATTGACCGTGGTGAATTAAAAGCCGAGGTAGGCACAATTCTTCCCCTCCTAGATGCGCGAAAAGCACATATGATGCTTGAAGGCCAACTGCCACGACCAAAGGGCAAGATCGTGCTTCGCGTGGATTCGCCCGGATAGCGGCGGATCTGCAAGGGCCGCCCAAAAGTGAGCGCCGGCCGGATGTCTCCAGCAGTATCCCCGCCGGCGCGTCCCTCGATTGATTCCGTTTACCGCCCGATACGATGGGCCCCAATTCAGACTGGGCACACGTCGAATGCCGCCCGATCGCTGTTTCGTGTGATCTCACGAGGGCCATCGGGAAGCGATGTCGCGCTGCGATAATCGTCAAAAGCGCTTCGTTGACCAGCTCCTTTTGCGTGGTGCACATGCCGTGCGGTGCGTTTGGGATCACCCTCAGCTCGCCATGCTTGATGAGCTTCGCCGACCGCATTGCAGAGTTTTCAATGGGAATGATCTGATCGTCGTCTCCGTGTAGAATGAGCGTCGGGACGTCGAATGCCCTCAAGTCATCGGTCTGGTCAGTTTCGGAAAATGCCTTGATGCAAAGGTGGGACGCGGGCAAACTTGCCAACATTCCTTGTTGCCAGAACGATTGCAGCACGCTCTCGGAAACTCGGGCTCCAGCACGATTATAATGGTAAAACGGCTCACTGAGATCCAACCAGAATCCAGATCGATCGAGCAGAACATTCGCTCACATCCGGTCGAAGACTTCGAGCGGCAGGCCACCGGGATTGGCCTTTGACTTGACCAAAGTGGTGGCACCGCCCCGATGAGGACAGCCTTGGCCACGCGCGAGGTACCGTGCTGGGCGATATATCGCGCGACCTCGCCGCCGCCGGTCGAATGGCCAACGTGAACCGCTCCCGCAAGATCGAGGGCTGCGACCAGTTCGGCCAGATCATCTGCATAGATGTCCATATTATTTCCATGCCACGGCTTGCCGGAACGCCCACGCCCACGACGGTCATGCGCGATGACGCGGTAGCCGCGTTCTGCCAGGAAAAACATCTGATCCTCGAAGGCATGACCGCGCAGAGGCCAACCATGGCTGAATACGACGTGCTGTCCTGCACCCCAATCGCTGTAGTGGATATCGGTACCGTCCCGTGTTCTGAAGGTCGGCATTGGAAGACCCTCTCTTTGGCTGCTGCGCGCAGATCCCGTTGCGCTCTCGGCTAAGCTCAAAGAACTCAGCTCAATTGTGCTGTAGGGCTTTGAGTTCCGACGGAAGTGAGACGATCTCAGCTGCAGGATGTGTCGCTTGCACTGCCGCAGCTGGGCTCGGCCGCCTGGACACCCCGCAAGATACAACGCAACGGGTGAGGATCGATACGGCCGGCGCGTACAGCCCACTGCTTTCCGCGGCCACGGGATGGTGACCGCATCGGCTTTCCGTCGATTTCCGTCATAGGGTAGGCCCAAGGGGGATTTCAATCGCTGACTGGCCGTCCCACTTGCTCCCTGTGATCAGATGTGATGGTCGCTGGCAGTCCGGCAACCGTGGAACCTGCAGCCATCCGGCCGCCTCAAGCCCCTTTGCAAAGGATTGGTGCGGTTGAACCTCGGTTAAGGGGACGATATCGTTCAATCCGCAGTAGAACCGCAAAAGAAAGGTTTAAATATTGCACCATGGCCCAGTTGGCGCACGGTGGAGATCGGCGGATTTGTACCTATGAGCGAACCGGCAATCTGGCGTCGAACGGAGGTGTTCGTATTTGGTCCCTTCCAGCTACGGGTGGCCGCCAGGATATTGACAAAGGATGGTGAGCCGCTTGTGGTTGGCGGCCGGGCGCTGGACCTGCTGATTGCACTTCTCGAGCGCGCGGGAGAAGTCGTAAGCCAAAAGGATTTGCTCGCGCGAGTGTGGCCCAACGTCGTTGTCGACGTAACCAACCTGCGGGTCAATATTGCCGCTCTCCGCAAGATTCTTGATGCTGCAGGGGGCGACGGTCAGCGCTACATCGCAAGCGTCTCTGGCCGCGGCTACTCCTTCGTCGCACCTGTGCAACGCTGGAGCGACGATGTCTTCCGACACGTCGGCCAGGCGTCTACCAAGACGAACAACAACCGGATTCCCCCACGTCTAGCGCGGATGGTAGGCAGGGATGATACAGTGCTTACATTGTTGGCCAAACTGATGACGCACCGGTTCTTAAGCATTGTAGGTGCAGGAGGGGTGGGAAAAACAACGGTCGCTATTGCCGTGGCTTACGCAGCGCTCGAACACATTGGAGAGACGACCTGCTTTGTCGATATGAGTTCGCTCGCCGATCCAACATCTCTTCCGATCACCTTTGGAGCGACTTTCGGGTATACACCACAGCCACGTGACCCCATCTCATCTCTCATAACCTTCCTGCGCGGAAAGGCTGCTCTTCTTGTGATCGACAACTGTGAAACGGCGATCAATGCAGCTGCCGATCTGGCCGAGCGACTTCACCGAGACGTCACAAGAACGTACATCCTAGTAACGAGCCGGGAGGCCCTGCACGCGGACGGCGAACACGTCCACATCTTGAACTCTCTAGATTGCCCCCCTGACAAGTCCGACCTGACGACGGCCGATATACTCCGTTATCCCGCCGCTCAGCTATTTTTGGAGCGTGCGTCCGCTGCTGGATTGAGAACACCTTTACCCGATCCGGATGCTCCGACGGTTGGACGCATTTGCCGCAGGCTCGATGGCATTCCCTTGGCGCTGGAACTCGCGGCTGGTCGCATCGGCGCCCTCGGCGTTCGCGGCACCGCCGACCTCCTAGACAATAAATTTGCGCTTACTTGGAAGGGCCGCCGCACGGCACTCGCCCGTCACCAAACAATTACTACGATGCTGGACTGGAGCTATCGCCTTCTGTCTGAAATAGAGAAAACGATGCTCTGCAGAGTGTCCGTCTTTGTCGGCGATTTTACCGTGGCCCTGGCTGTGGCGCTCTCCCTCGATACGAACGAAGGCCGACAGGCGATAACCGAGTCCCTAGCAGGACTCGCTGCAAAATCCCTTCTGTCAGCCAATGATGGTGACGGCCAAACCCGCTATCATCTCCTGGAGACAACCCGCGCATATGCTGCGGTCAAACTCGAGGAGCGCGGGGAAGCACAAGATACTCAGCGGGCGCATGCGATCATGTTTTGCGAGCTCTTGCGGTGCCGGATAGGGCTCCGGTCCGTCTTCGACTCCCTATCAAGCGATCTGTCCGGATACGACGGTCATATCGGCAACATTCGCGCAGCGCTTGGCTGGGCATTGTCAGATCGCGGAGATCCGTCGCTCGGCGCGCAGCTTGCGGCCATGGCCGCGCCGCTGCTGATTCGACTGTCCTTCTTCGATGAATGCCGCCGTACTTGCCAGAGAGCCCTTGCCTTACTGCCAAGCCACGAGCGAGGCCAGCGCCTCGAGATGCTCCTGCAAGGAGCATTATCGTATACATCCATGTTCACGACAGGCAACAGCGAAGACGTGCAGGCGAGCCTCAAGAGAGGCTTGGCAATCGCGGTGGATCTCGAAGACCGCGCTCAGCAGCTGCACTTCCTGGCCGGATTAAACGCATTTCTGTATAGAACGGGCGATTTTCGCGGCTCCCTCGCAGTCGCCAGATGGGCATCCGACGCGGCGAAACACAGCAACATCGCGGCTGGTCTCGTAGCTGCTGAGTGGATGTTGGGCGTTGCATACCATTGCGTCGGAGACCAGAAGGCTGCGGAACGTCACTGCCAAACTGGCATGGCGCGTTCAATTGAGCTCGCGGTCCACGATGCACTTTTGTTTGGCTACGATCACCGAGTTCGTGCGCTGGTGGGGCTAGCGGGCACTCTTTGGCTACGCGGATATGCGAGCCGAGCCTTGAGAACTGCAGAGCAGGCTATTCGCGAAGCGGAAGCCCGGAACCACCCGATTTCGCTCTGCATATCCCTCTACACCGCTCAGGTTTTTCTGCGAGCCGGCGCCCTGCAGCGATCACGCGACCTATCTAATCGATTGATCGAGTGTGCAACGCAAAGCGGGCTCGATCCATTCCGCTTTATTGGCATGGCATTCAAGGGCGAGCTTGCTGTTCACAACGGAGAGCTAGATACGGGTACTGAGCTTCTCCGGCAGTCATTAGTGTCGCTACAGTCTGAAGAGCATGAGATGCTTTACACAATTTTTTCCGGCGCTCTTGCAGAAGGACTCAAGCGACAGCGACGCTTAGACGAAGCCCTTGCGACAGTTGACCGAGCAATCGATCGGGCCAGTGGCTCGGGAGGAGCGGTGGAGCTTGCAGAGCTGCTGCGACTGAAGGCCGAAGTTACAGCGGCGAGAACGCAATCGGATCTCGGTTCGGCATTGGACCTGATCGACCTATCTCTAGAAACAGCCCAACAACAGGGTGCGCTGGCCTATCAACTTCGCTCAGCCACCACGCTCGTGCACCTTCAAAGTCGAAACGGCACCGAAAATCGCGCGAAAGAGATTCTTGCAGCCGTCCTCGGGAAGTTTACAGAGGGATTCGAAACTCCCGACCTCCAGGCGGCTAGCGCCATTCTCAGGGCTTAACATTTGTTAAGTCGGTCCGGCCCTGGTTCGCAGCACGCAGTAGAGCCCCTGCGGATCGTTTACAGCTTTTAACAGGAGCGACAGCTTCAGATCGCTAAAGATCTCTCGTTTCACCGATGCGTGTCATCGCACGCTCCTGATTCATTATCCAATGGACCGTCTGTGCCCGCATTTGCCTGTGTACTTCCTGACGCAGACGGCGGTCCAGCGAGGGACGACACGCGCTCGCGAGACCACAATCGTGCTTTTTTGCAATAAGTCCCAAACTGTCCAGGTCACTTTACAGATTCTTAGCACGTTTAACTCGCAAGCGGAGCCAAAGTCGGTAGCATGGTCGATGGCAGGGTGATGTTCTTCCAAAGCCAGTGAGCTGAAAGGGGACACGATGCACAACGCGACGAATACGATCTCGCGCCGAGCAACTAATCATTTTGCCGGGAAGCACGAGCATACTTGGGCGCTCGATGGCACTGCGCAACCGCATTTGGCCTCAGAGTTTGAGGCTGCTCTGCTTGCAATAGCAGGTCACGACCTGCGTCAGCCACTCCAGGTGATTCAGAGCGCACACGAGCTGCTTGGGATGGGTGTTCGAACGCCGGCAGATTTGCGGTTACTGCAGTCGGGACAGAAGGCAATCGATCGTCTCAAGGAACAGCTGGCCTTACTCACCAGCGCGCTTCGAATGCGGGAACGCGCGAACACCCTCAAGCTGGTTCCGGTCTGCGTAGCGGACGTCTTGAGGCAGGCTTATCGGGAGAACGAGGACGTTGCGCTGAGCCGAGGCGTCATCATCCGCATGGTCCTATCCGAAGCAATGGTGGTGAGTGACAGCCTTCTATTGGGAGCGGCTGTCCGTAACTTGGTTAGTAACGCCGTCAAATACACCCGTCCGGGTGGTCGCATCCTGCTAGGTTGCCGGCGCTCCGGCTCAGACCTGCGCATCGAGGTGCATGACACCGGAATTGGCATCTCAAGCGAGCATATGCCGAGGATTTTCGATGCCTTTACTCGCCTCGACCCAGTGCAGCACGAGGGCCTCGGTATCGGGCTTTTCATAGTCCGACAGGCGCTCGGCCTTTTGGGGCATCGACTCCACGCAGCATCTCGCCCATCTCAGGGATCTCTCTTCTCGATCTCGGCAGCCCGATTTGAACTGCCAGACTGAGGCTGGCGTTCGCGCGATAGTGTCGAGCCAATATCTCGCTCAGTTGAGGCAATGGAGTTTCACGTGCACTACATGCTGTACTCTGCTCGCCCCACGGCAACGGCAGGAGCTCCGGCTCGGAGATTTGGGACTGAAATCGCGGGGCCGCCCTATCGTCCCTTAATCTCAAACGGCTATTGATCCATGAACTGTCACTGCCTCCTGACATTCACGACCGCCCAGGTTCGCGCATGACCACGATGTTGAACAGACTTGATCTGAACCTCCTGCGCGTCTTCGATGCGGTCATGGAGGAACGCAGCGTATTGCGGGCCGGCCAGAGAATATGCTTGAGCCAGTCTGCGGTCAGCCATGCTCTGGCTCGACTGAGAGAGGTGCTCGAAGACGAGTTATTCATCCGGACAACTAGCGGAATGCAGCCGACGGCACGAGCCCTCACGATGGCTCCGCTCATACGTCAGGCGTTGCAATCGCTCGAGACGGCAATCGGCTCGCCTAAATTCGAGCCGGCCAGCTCGACTCGACGGTTTACGATTGCAGTAAGCGATTTCGTGACGATGGTCATGGTACCGCGGCTCCTAAGTCTACTCAGGCAAGAGGCCCCCCTGGTGGAGCTGGTTATCCGTCCTGAGAGCATGAACGATTTGGCGGAACAGATCGATCTGGGGCATATCGACGCGGCAATAGGAACCTTCGCGCATAGTGCGACCCGGTTCCGGTCGAGCTCACTGTTTGCGTGCGACGATGTTCTGATCACCAATTCTTCTCGGCCTCTTAAAAATTTGTCGCGCGAAGTCCTTTCCCGCCTCTCCATAGCAGCAGTGTCCTCGCGTGGGGAGCACCCTGAGGTGGTAGAGGGGTTCGTCTGTCAGCGTGACTTATCTAGGAGAGCGGAGATGTATGATCGGGCCGCTTTGGAACGAGCACTTTCGGTGTCGGCCCAGAGCCCCCGGATAGTCGTATCGCTTCCGCATTTTCTCGCAGTTCCGACTCTGCTCGAGCAGTCGGATTGGAGTGCAATCGTGCCACGCCCAGTTGCCGTGTCTCTAGCTCGCACTCAGCCAATCTCGATTTACGAGCTTCCCTACCACTCAAGCTCGTTCGACGTTAGCGCTCTATGGCATGAACGCACCACCAATGACCTGCCGCAACAATGGCTGCTCGATCTTCTCGCGCGCGCTACCGAACATCTGCGACACCGTTCAACGAACTTGCCATTTTCCGAAGGATCAGCGTCAACACACACACATTTTCGCCCACCGACTCACTCGACGGCCGAGTTCACACAAAGGCGACCTGCCGCTACGGACTGCCGCCTTTTGTAAGTTCGGGCGTACTTTGCCCGGCTGGCCTCGGAAGACCTATACGCCGCTTGGGGGCGGAACGTCGCTCTTTGGATAGAACACGCCGTACACTTGCCGCCGAATCGAAAGCCGGCCTCACTCCGCGTTCGGCCATCTCCTGCTTCACAATCGAAACATGCCGGAAGCGCGCGCAAAGGGGCAAGCGGCCAGTTGCTACTCTGCTGCAGTCGGCGCAGCGGCGGCAGCCGGATCCGAAGACCTGAGCTCGTCATGAGCGCCTTGAAATGATGGCATTCGCCATCGGGCGACCGCGAGTTCCCCGCCGTCGGCGCCCGTCCAGCCGATTGGCGGCTTCTAGTCGGGAAAGACGCTCGGCATTGGCGCGAGGTTGCCGACGTATCGATTGACGACGCGGAACAGCGCGCTGATCGCCGCGCCCGACGGTGGCACGACCGACATTCCAACGTTACGAGCAAACACTGGACGCACTGGCTGGGCCCTGAGAACCGGTGCGTGGTGCCTTTAACACGGGCCGAAAGCAGCGACATCTGGTTCTCGGTCGATGAGACCCGCCCGCTCGCATGCTTCGCCGGCATCTGGACCAATTGGACGTCGGTCCGGAAGGTCAAGGAAGACGAGACGACCAACGACCTCTACACGTTTCTGATGTCGGAGCCAAACGCCGAAGTCGGTGCCATCCCTCCCAAAGCCGTTCCTGTGATCCTGACGACGCCGAGACATGGATGACGGCGCCGGTGGACGAACTCCTGAAGCTGCAGCGGCCGCTTCCGGACGGTACGTTGCGGATCGTCGCCCGCAGCGTGAAGGAAGACCCCGCACTAAACGACCAGCGAGGCGCTTGCGCCGCTTATCCGGGAGGAGCGGCTGATGGTTGGGGAAAGCGGGCATCTTCACGTCGGACGATATGGCTAGGCTAGAGCGCGCGGGCATGTCGACGTTTCTTGTCGGCGAGAACCTGATGCGTCAGCCCGATGTGGTGGCAACCCGCGCGCTGCTGGTGCGGGCCGAACCAGCGACGGCCGCGGGAATTACGTTGCAACCGAGATGCACCGTCCTCTCAATGAGCGAGCTGACTGCGGTAGCGCCGGGCGGGCCGCTCCGTTCAATGAAACTCGCGTTAGCCGAAATCTTGCGCATTTGGCGCAAAATCGGGAATGATGATCGAACGCATGGCCGAGTTTGTTTGGAGTGATATAGCGAGCGGTAGGTCCCCGAAAGCGAGCTGGCACATGACATATGTAACACCAGCTTCAATGACCTGGCTCTTGAACGCCTCTCGCACCGTGGATGGTGATCCGACCACGCAGAACCCGTCGTCCAAAGCTTGCTCGAACGACTCAGGCACATTCGGCGGATTTGGCAAACTTCGAGTGCGTGACAGGAAGGTGAATGTCTCGAACCAGCGAGGATAGGCGGGAGCGGCCAGAGCACGTGCCTTAACGTCGGACTCGGCGATCACCACAATGCGAACCATACCGAGCAGCGGCATACTCTGTGCTGGTCGCGCTATCCAGTGCGCGCGGTACGTGTCCGTATTTTCCCGAATGGCGTTACCCTTTCCGACACAAGCTATGTTGATCGAATTTTCAGCAGCCGATCGGGCTGTTTCCAGTTTTGTCGTCTCATACCACAGCGGCGGACATGGTTTTTGGATGGGTGAGAGTGTGATGGGCACATCAGCAAGGCTGAAGTAACGACCACGGTATGTAAGGGCATCGATTTCCATGGCTTTGATAACAATCTCGGCCGCCTCGTTGTAGCGATCCCGAGCCTCCGCGGGCGAAACGCCAAAAAAGCGAAAGTTCAAGTGGGACGCCGCCGCGGCCAATGCCTAGATCGAGTCTGCCTCCACTCAGCTGATCCAGCATGCAGATTTCCTCGAAAGCAGGCAGAGGATGATACAGATTCAACAACATCACCAACGGTCCGAGTCATAGTTTTCGTGTGTGTTGCGCCACGGCGGACAAAAACAAGTTGGGTGAAGCCGCCAGACCATGTGGCGTGCCATGATGCGAGGTGATAGGCGCGAAAGCCAACCTCATCGCACGCTGAGGCGATTTCTAATCGATCGTTGTATTGCTGGCGAAGGCTACCGCCAGCATGGTCCAAATGGTCAAAGACGCAAAAACTGAGAGCGGGCAGAGTTGCGGATCTCATGGAGGACCTTTTAGCCTGTTGTTCGGGAGACATGATCGTTCAGAAGTTGGTGTTGAACCACCGTCCCGGGCAGCTGGCCCAACGAGCGGCCCGTTGCACTTCGCAAAGAGTGTTGGCGTTGACTCACGATCCTCATTCCCTGACTTTGATGTGTTGCGGAGCGGGTTCGATTTGGAGAACCCTGACCGCGGGTATCTTAGGCCGCGACGGCCAACTAGCGACTGCATCGAATTCGTTCGAGCTATATGACAAGCGTGATCTCGAACGTACGGAGATTGCGGTTGTTGACGCCGCCCCTCGGGAGCGAAGCTTCGGCGCTCGGTCGGGCGACGCCCTCTTCATCTCAGCAATCAGCGCATAGTCGCCGCCGCTATGCTTTCCCTGATCGCGCGAACCAAGCCGCGCATTAGCGTCGCCGCGCTGGCGCGCGCCTCGATGCTCGCGCGGGGACGAGCACGCTCGACGGCGGCGATCTCGTCGCGCTTATAGGTTGCGATTTTCTTCGAAATGTCTGACGTCATCGACCCGTTGGTGGACTTCCTTGCCGCCCCACAATCTGCGCCGCTTCAGCAGAACGGTACAAACCAAACATTGTCGGCGCTTACTCACTTCCTCTTTATTGATCGTTCGTGCCGGGACGCATTTGCGAGCTCGTCATGACGCTCATACCGGCGATCAATCTCAACCACGCGATCGCTGGCGCGAGGGCCGATTGCCGTGAACGCGCCGACAAGCTCATCGTCAAGACGAACTCGTCGCAGTCCGATGCAGCTCCACCCTTCGGAGATGAAGGCCGAATGGCGCTGGGTCCGCGATGAGACGTCATCCACGTCAGACCGCGCTACCGGAGCAACGACGCCCAATCGGCGCTCCTCACGCAGCGCGCTTTGACAACGAGCGCCTCTGGGAGCGCCACACCTATTGTAATATTTCTCGGTGCTGGACGACTAAGCGCGAAATTGCGCATGCCCTCGAGCGGATTTGCGGGCGAACATGTGGTGACTGCGGCCAAACTATGCCCGGACTTACACCTGTAATGGTACAGGCAAGGAGCGGCACATTCACCGCCACGACGGAGGTGCTGCCCGGTCTCGGGCATCAGACACGGAGACGACCCAGCGTCACTCGACGATGCACCGCAGCGCCGAGCAAACCATGTGAGAAAGGGCGTTCTCCGCTAGGGCAGTTTTGGCGTTCGTTGAAGGATGCCCACGAACATACTTGTATCAAAGGTCGAAATCGCTCAGCTCCGGATGCTCCTCCGGCCTACGTCCAAGCGGCCACCGAAGGACCCGGTCTGCCTCCGTTATGGGCTGGTCATTGAAGCTCTCGATACGTCGCCGGATTAGCCCATCCGATTCTAGATCCCAGTGTTCATTTCCGTATGACCTGAACCAATTGCCATCAATGTCCCGGTATTCGCTTGCGAAACGAGAGGCAATCCGATTGCCTGCGAATGCCCAGAGTTCAGTGATTAGCCGGTACTCGAGTTGCCTTGACCATTTACAGATCAGGAACGCCTCGATGGCTGCCCGCCCCGAGAGAAATTCTGCACCACAGCGCCAGAAGCTGTCGATTGTGTAGCTCAGCGCCACCTGCGTGGGCATGCGGCTATTCCAATTATCTTCGATGGTTCGAACTTTGTCTGCTGCGGTGGCCCAAGTGAAAGGCGGCGCTGGAAGGCGGGGAGACATGCCATGTATCCAGTGACTCGATATTCACCAGAATGGCCCCACGGAAACTGCAACGCGAGTTGTTTCCTGTAAAATACCGTAAATCAACACCGCTGGACACAAGATCATGTCCTTCCTGATTGCAGCAGAGGTCCTGTCAAGGGCGGCACTTCGAAGTTTGATAATTCACTAAGCCAAACCGGCTAAGATCCTCCGGCTTTGACCTCGATGTCATGAAGTTGACGCGTCGCCTGGACTAGATCAGCAGTTTCGAATCCTTCCGTGAACCGCTCACGCACCTCCGCGAGCAAATGTCGGGCCTCTGTGACGAGCCCGAGATCCACCCACAAGGAAGCCAAGACCAGAGCCGAGCGCAGTTCCCAGCCGAGTGCACCCTGCTGCCGCGCCCGTTGAATGGACTCTTTGAGAGATGCCTCCGCCAGAGACAAGTTGTCGGGCGAACCCAGCAGTAACACGCGCGCGCGGGTCCGTAGCATGTCCGGTAACTCGAATGTTCCGGAACCGTTCCGCGCGTCAGCGAGTAGGCCGTCGATCACGCTTGATGCTTCCGTGAATTCGCCAGCATTGGCCAACCCCTCGGCCAGCGCTCGATAGACGGAGGAAGAGAGCATGTATCGTCCCTCGGCCCGGAGAACGGCTAGCGCCTCCCGGAGTAAGTTGACACCGAGCTGTGTTTGCCCTCTGGCCAGCAAAAGCTCGCCTTTCAATCCCATGCCACCGGCCTCGTAGTTTGGGAGCGAGTACTTGGAAGCACAGGTCGTGAGGCGTTCTATCAAACTTTCGGCTAGCTCCAGATCTCCGCGCCACAAGAAGACCGGCGTGGCGTGCTGAAGGCAGATGCACAGCGAAACCGGATGCTCTTGTCTCCCCGCAACTTCCATGCCCTGGTATGCCAATCGCGCCGCATGATCCGGAAAGCCTCTAAGCCACATCGTACGCGCGTATCCGATCAACGCTCTTACCCGGTGATCGAAACCGAATGAATGCACCTCGGCTATACCCACGCTCGCAGCGGTGCTGAAGCCCTTCTCGTAGCTCTGCTGCGCCGCCGCCTGGTTCCCGACCAAGTGGTGACTGGCACCTAGCATCCACTCGGCCGTCACGGCTGCACGCACTCCGCCGAATTCCGCTGCTATTGCGGCATAACGCTCTGCCGCGCCCAAGGACCCACCGAATTCCGCCATTCGCGCCAAGTGAAGATTGAGGCCGGCCAACACCTCCAGCTGATATTCCGGGTCCCTGAGCGAGTCGGCGAGTTCCAGCGCTCTCTCGAGCACAGTACCAACCTCGCTGCCATCGCTATGAGCATGGTTTGACGAAATCGCTAGCGATAGTTGCAGCTCAAGCTCGAGCTTTGTACCGCGATCCTCTTCCGCCAACGCATGGATTGCCTGCAGCGACCAACGTCGACACTCGCTGAGCATTGAAAGCGCCAGAAACAAACCCATAGCGCCGGCGCTAAGGGCAACTCCGACCGAAGCATCTCCCGATGCCGAAAAGCTCCATTCCAACGCAGCTCGGATATCGCCGATATGGCGATTATAGCCTGCCCAGTCACGTCCCCGCACACCTGCTGTACGAACTCGCCCCAAGCGCTCTGCAAAATACAGCGCATGCCTCCTTGCAACGACCTTGTCCTCACCAAGCTCCCTTGCTTTAAGTGCGGCATACGAGCGAGTCGTGTCAAGCAGCCGATACCAAATCGCGTCCTCGGTCGGCGAGACCGCAATGAGTGACTTGTCCATCAGGCTTACAATTTCGTTTGCAACTTGCAGGCCGTCGCGATCGTGGCGAGACAGAACGGCTTGTGCCATTTCTAGAGTGAACGCTCCAACAAACACCGAGAGTGCAGCCAAAGTCGTCCTCTCACCATCGGACAGGAGCTCATAGCTCCAATCAAGCATTGATTGAAGCGTCTGGTGCCGCGGCACACCGCGTCGCGTCCGCCACACGAGCATCAGATGATCACCAACCAGCCTGGTTAGGCCGCTGATTCCGTATGCGCTTACCCTGCTGGCGACCAACTCGATGGCGAGCGGCATTCCATCGAGTTGGCGGCAAATGTCGACCACGTGGTTGGCCTCATCGTCGGTGAGTTCATGCCGCACTCCTCCAGCCGCGGCACGGTCCATGAAGAGTTGCACAGCGGGAAAGCCCAGGGCCTTTGTCGCGGTCAGGCTTGAGTTACCGGTGGGCAGCTCAAGCGATTGAAGCGGAAAAATGTTCTCTCCCTCGGCGCGCAGAGCTTCTCGACTAGTCGCGATGAGGTGAACGCGAGGTGCTTCTCGGCATAAATTCTCGGCAAATTGAGCGACCGGGTCGAGGACATGCTCGCAACTATCGAGAACTATGAGGATCCGCTTGTCAGAAAGGAAACCCAGCAGCCGCTGGCTCGAGTCTTGCGTCTGCGCCACGCATCCCATGGCGGACGCGATCGCTGTCACGAGAAGCGCGCCGTCTCTCAGCACGCTCAAGTCAACGAAGCAGACAGCCTCCTGAAAGTCGCTCGCGAGGGCGTGTGCCACGGCTACGGCGACAGTGGTCTTTCCAACACCTCCCGGACCAACGATGGTGACGAACCGGCCCGACCTCACATCTGAACACAACAATTCAACAGTATCGTCGCGTCCCACCATGCGGCGCAGGGGATCGGGAAGCGTGTCAGATCGCGTCCGATCGAATACGGCCCTCGGGGAAGGCTGCAATTGCTGCGAACGCTGGACCGGGGCGACAAAGCAATAGCCCTTTGCTGGGACATTTGCGATATAACGTGCTCCCTCCCGGCCATCACCCAGCGTCTTGCGCAGGCCAGCGATCTGCACGCGAAGGCTCGCCTCGTCGACGATAACATCCGACCAAACTCGCTTGAACAATTCGCGATGGCTGACAACCTCCCCTGCCCGCTCGATCAGAGCAATCAGGATGTCGAGGGCGCGGCCACCCAGCGGGACCGGCTCACCTTCTTTCAGAAGAAGTCGTTCGGAGGCGAGCAATCGAAATGGACCGAAAAGAAACGCTTCGCCCTCGTTCAATCGCTGTTGCAAGACCGCAAACCTCAGGATATGGACCTGTTATCCAGGCAGGGTTTTTTGTTGCAGCGCACCAAAACCAATGCGCGGTGCCGCCGTCGGGCTTGATTAGCACATTTGGCTTGCAATGCGATTTGCTACGAAAGTTGGCCGCCCGCTGGCGGTCCGACGCGAAATGCCTGCTCCTGCGGGGAACCATCAAGGCAAAGGCTCGCGATAGCGGTCCGTGAACTGCACCAGGGCCAAGCTCGTAAGAAGACTCGTTGCTATGATTGCAAAAGCGGGTGCACGGCTATCGCCGGTGAAGTCTATGAGCCAGGTAGCCAAAGCAGGCGAAAGGGCGCCAACCATCACTGTCAATCCATACGCTACAGCGACGGCGGTGGCGCGTAAACTCGTGGCAAAGAGTTCGGCAATGGTTGACATCAGGGGGCCGATGTAGATCGCGTTCAGCAACGCGAGCGCCGATTGAACCAACATCAGCATCTGAACAGAAGGCCAGGTCGTCACAACCAAATACGCGGGATAGATGATCAATGCATATGTGACACTCGCGAAAAGTAGCAGCGGCTTTCGTCCAACGCGATCCGATATCATGGCGGCGACAAGAGTACAGACAATCATGACGCATGTTGCAACGATCGTCGCGAGCAGCGCCCCTGAACTGGGCAGGCCCAACTTTCGAGCCGCGAACGTCGGCATATAGACAAAAATGATGTTACCTGCGACCACGTAAAGGCTTAGGATTCCGATGGCCAGCAGGAGAGGACGCCCTGTTCCGATAGCGGCACCGGCTAGTCTATCCTTTCGCTCCCGCTGCTTCGTCAGGAACAGGTCGGACTCTTGCACCTCGGACCTGATGTAGATGGCTGTTGGGACGATAGCCAGGCCCAAGCTGAACGGCAGGCGCCACCCCCACGCTTCTATCTGAGCCGGCGTCATAGCCACATTGACCGTCATGACGACGAATGCAGCGATCACAAACCCGATTTGCTGGCTTGCGGCATTGAAGCTGGCGTAGAGGCCTCTTCGATTGGGTGGCGCAATCTCGACCAGTAGCGCAGTCGCGCTACCTAGTTCGCCCGCTCCCGAAAAGCCCTGCAGTAAGCGCGCGAGCAGAACAAGCAAAGGGGCCGCAACGCCAATGCTTTCGTAAGTGGGTGCAAACGCAATGAGAGCCGTTCCGAGGCCCATGAGATACATAGATAAACAGAGTGACGCCTTGCGGCCAACGCGGTCGGCGTAGAGGCCGAGAACGACAGCACCGAACGGCCGCATCGCAACTCCACCACCATATGTGGCAAGCGCCAGGAACAGCGAGGTAACCTCGTTTTGCGCAGGGAAGAACAACTTCGCCATGGGAATGGCGAGCACTCCATACGCGAAGAAATCGTACCACTCGAGCAAGTTGCCGATCGTGGCAGCGATTATGGCTCGTCGCCTCTTTGCTTGATGCGGACTGCACGATGAAGCGCAATTAACCTCTGGACGGAGCATTTGAGACGCTCGAACTTCCCTGCTCGTGGCCTTCAATCTGATGCGAGAGGCTGGCGCGCGCTTCTGACCTCGCTTCTCAGAGATCGAATTAGTACAATGCGCTGTCGCTTTGACGAGTTCATCGAGCGACGCAGGATCCGGAAAGGCTCCCTGATTGACTGCGGAGCACACTCATCGCACAGAGTGATTACCAGTAAATCACTTCCGCCCAACGTAATCGGACAAAGTCGACCGCTTAGCCCTGGCAGCCATTCCTTACGATGGTGCTTTCACTTCGTACGATATGCGGCCAGCAGGAAGATAAAACAATGCGATCACTTCCCCTCCTCGCACTTCCGGATAATGCTGACTTCCAGGATCTGGAGCGGTCCAGCCCGCCCCTTGCCAGCCTTGCAGACCTCTCAATTGCGCGCCCTCTGTTAGAGGGACGACCAGATTAAGTTCGCCATATGGGTGGCCGTGATACTGGCCGCGCAACATGTCGATATCGTTCTCGTCCTTGAACCGGCGAGGGTCGTTGCTGTTCATGTAGACCGCCGTTACGCTGAAATGAAACGTCTCGGGGCGCGGCTCCAAAATGCGGCTCCGACGATAGTTGGGCCCTTCCACTTCCTGGTTAGCAGCCCAGCCCTCATCGACGCCGAGCTTGATCAGTCGCGAAAGATCCTGATAGAGCTTGCTCTCCGGGCCGTAGGTCGTGTTGAGCCATCTCTCCATCTCGGCGCCTGGCGTCATATCCTTAACTTCCGCCAAGAAGGGGATGCTGCACTGAATTAGATCGTCTCTGCTGCTCATTAGTTTGCCTCCTTAGATTTCAAAGCCCACGAACTGGCGAAGTCGTCGAGATCGGCGCGCGGCATCAATCTCGGACCTGACTCGACCTTGGTGTAACCCACCGATACCCCGCATACGACCATCTGCTCCTCCGGGATCGGTAGCTGCTCGGGACGGATCTTGTGGTACTTCGCAAACGTCTCCTTGGGGGCACGAATGAAAGCCCCGCCCGGCAGCCGCAAGCAGCACCTTCTGGACGAACATGCCGAGATCGAGCCAACTGCCCGCCTCTAAGCGACGGTCGATCGTGACGATCAATCCGACAGGAGCGCCGAAGAAGGCATAATTCTTGCCGTTTGGTTTGCACGCGCCTCGGCATCCGTCTGCGCGATACCAAGCGCGCCATAGAAGATCTGGCCAAACTCCTGCCGCCGCTGGTGATAGGGTGGAGGCAATACGTCGGCATAGTACTTGTACTCCGAATGATGCTTGGCCCTGGCGTTACAGTGAGCTTCGAGAAGAGCGGCCGAAAGCCGCCTCTGAGGCGAGCCGGCAACCCCCAGACATTCCAGGGCTGTATGTTGGCGCCGCTCGGGGCAAAGCGCGCGAGTGAACGAATCTCGCTGATCGTGCGCCGCATCACGGGTCGATCCGAGAACTCGCGACAGGCGAAACGGCTTAGGATGATGCGATAAATCTCAGGGCGGCGTTCTCCCTGAAGCGCCTGCCTCTGCTCCGATTCACAACAAAACCCTACTTCCCCAGAGTCATCATTGGACGGCCGCAGGGTAATTGAGCTCTCCCCGGCATGGTCGACAACCAATCGCGGCATTTCACTCCCGGCGCTTGGCTTGAGTGTTCCCCCCGTGGCCGTCAGATCGGGAACGTACCGCACAGCGGGCCCGGAGCGACTTCCAATTGATCGCACCCGACGCTTCATTACGTTTCCTCCAAAGCATTTCTTGCGCCAAGATAATGACCAGCGCCTACTCAAACGGAAGTGAAATTATTGCAGCACGATGCTGAATACAGCTCACGTCAGGATGCATGGCGCGTTTGCAGCCTTCAATGGCTTGGATTGTGTTTGGAGCTGCATTGGGATTAACTAATGGTCATCCCTAGGTAGGGCGATGCTCCCATGCAGGAAATTCGATCGTGGCCGTCTCCTTCAACACACTGGACCTGAATCTCTTAAAGGTCTTCGATGCCGTTATGGAAGAGCGAAGCGTTCTGCGGGCAAGTCACAAGCTCGCACTGAGCCAGTCCGCCGTAAGTCACTCATTGGCGAGGCTCCGCGAAATGCTGGAGGATGACCTATTTGTGCGCACTGCAGCCGGCATGCAGCCGACTTCCCGCGCAATGGCCATGGCCACTCAGGTGCGCGAGGCGCTACGCGCCCTCGAATCCGCCATCGAACTACCTACGTTCAATCCAGCCATATCGACGAAGCTGTTCACGCTTGCAGCAAACGACTTCACCACGCTGGTGCTAGGGCCACCTTTGCTGAACCTGCTTGGTCGGGAGGCACCATCGGTCGATTTGGTCATCAAGCCAGTTACGCGAATAGATCTCGCCGAGCAGCTCGATCTGGGGCGAATTGATGTGGCAATCGGGGTGTTCTCCTCGCCCCCAAGCCGCTTTAGGACCGCGCTGCTGTTCGAATATGATGACGTGCTAATTGTTGGGGCGGCCAACAAGATTGAACAAATCGATAAGGCCGCTCTCGAACAGCTGTCACTGGTCGTGGTCTCGTTTGGCGGCGAGCAGGAAGGGGCTGTTGAAGGTTTTATCTCGGAGCGCGGTTTGGCGCGACGATCGGAGATGTACGATCGTGCAGCCCTCGAAAGAGCGTTCGGCAACAGCGACATGCTCCCGCGGATGGCAATTTGTTTGCCACACTTTCTTGCGCTGCCAGCGCTGATCGAGGGCAGCGAGCTCGCGGCAATCATACCTCGGCCGCTGGCTAAGGCTTTCGCCGGGACGTACGCAATAGCAATTCACGAGCTGCCTTACTCGACCAACCCGCTCGAGGTCCGGCTGCTCTGGCATGAGCGCGTGGATGAAGATCCATCGCATGAGTGGCTTCACGACATCCTTCGGCGCGCAACCGAGGGCCTGCGTCGTGCAGCGTAACCGCTGATCCGGAATTCATTTAGCGAGGTTATGGATGGCAATAGATCTGGCCATCAGTCCCAGGGCACGTTTTCCGATCGGAAGCGCGCACGGCCTCCTTCAATGCATCAGATCAAATATCTCCTTGCAGAATCTTCATACACTCGTGTCTTCAAACCTATCGACAACGGTTTATCTGTCGCATGGGGTCGCGTCGCGGTGAGGACCGGTCAAGCGGACTGCCCTCAAGCTACGTGATCAGACGTGCCCCACAGGTCAAGAGGAGCTCGGCATGGCCGACCAGATTTCCGGCATCAAGATTCCCGACAGCAAGATCGCACGTGAGGCCGCTGAACTGGTAAGGCAGCACGAGAGCGAGATGTTGTTCAATCATTCCGTGCGTGTCTTTGTCTTCGGTGCGATGCGGGGATTACGCCAGAATGTGAAGTTCGACTCCGAGCTGCTCTACGTCGCGGCTCTCTTTCACGATTTGGGTCTGGTCGATGCTTATCACACGCAGACGAAACGGTTTGAGCTCGACGGTGCAGACGCCGCGCGCGACTTTCTCAGGAGTCACGGCATACCAGAACCACAAGCCGATCTGGTGTGGGAGGCAATTGCTTTGCATACGACCCCGGGCATTCCACAATTCATGCGCCCGGAGATCGCCCTGACCAATGCCGGTGTCCTGGTGGACGTCGTTGGCATCGGATATGACGATTACACCCCAGAGCAGCGCGAACAGGTGATAGCCGCCTTCCCTCGTGGCGACTTCAAGAATGAGTTCGTCAAGGTTCAGACATGCTCGGCACTGAAAAAGCCTCAAACCACCTTTGGAACTGTGAATTTCGATTACATTGAATATCACGATCCTTCGTTTCACAAGCCGAATGCCTGCACGCGGATCCACAGCACTCCCTGGAAGAGCTAGGCCCCGCCATTTCGCACCGCTTTCCGGAGGAGGCGGTGCTTCAGGAGCTTGATAATCAAGCGATATGTCCCACAGAAGCCTTCTTTGGTTGACCCTCGGTGCTTTTTCCATCGGGACGGAGGGTTTCATGATCGCGGGATTGCTGCCGGATCTCGCCCGAGACTTGCATGTCGGCCTTCCCGCCGCAGGCCATTTGGTCACGGTGTTCTCGTGCGCTTACGCCATCGGCGCTCCTGTCATTGCGGTGCTAACGGCCTCGATTGAGCGGCGCAGCCTGCTAACCGTGGCCATGCTGTGTTTTGGTCTGGGAAACGCGTTGGCCGCACTGACCCCCAACTACGCTGGATTGCTCGCGGCCCGACTCCTGCTGGCACTGTCAGCAGCCGGTTTCATGCCTGCAGCCAGCGGATACGCCGCTGCCTTTGGAGGCCACGAGCGGCGGGGTCGCGCCCTCTCCATGGTCACTAACGGGCTCACTCTGGCGATCATCGCAGGCGTTCCCCTCGGCGTATTGGTCGGCGAGGGTTTCGGGTGGCGCGCTACCTTCTTTAGCGTGGCGGGGCTGGCGGCTCTTTCCGTCATCGGAATCCTGACTGGAATGCCCGGCCAGCAGCCCGGCATCGTCCCGACGCTTGGCGAACGTTTCGCACTCGCCAAGCGCCGCGATATGCTGGCCGTTCTGGCGACAAGCCTGCTGACGGTGGCGAGCACGTTTGCATTATACACCTACCTGAGCGTCTTTGCGGCCGAGGTTGCCGGCATCGGTCCGGAGGGCTTGATCGTGGTGTTGCTAGCCTTCGGATTAGCCAGCGCCATAGGGACATGGTTTGGCGGCATTATCACCGATAAATGGGGTGCAGCACGCACCGTCGCGATCGGCTGCGGTCTGACCCTTATGGCCTATTCGGTATTCTCTCTCGCTCCAGAGCTTCCGCCAAAGGAAGCCATATCCGCGCTCGTGCCCGCCCTACTCCTTTGGGGCTTCGCAAGCTGGGGAACGATGACTGCACAGCAAGCTAGGCTGGTGGCCCTTGCGCCGGCATTGGCGTCTGTCAGTCTCTCGCTGAACTCATCTGCCATCTATTTGGGCAGCGCCATGGGGGCTGCAGTCGGAGCTGT
This sequence comes from Bradyrhizobium sp. STM 3557, assembly GCF_045571465.1. Classification (NCBI taxonomy): domain Bacteria; kingdom Pseudomonadati; phylum Pseudomonadota; class Alphaproteobacteria; order Hyphomicrobiales; family Nitrobacteraceae; genus Bradyrhizobium; species Bradyrhizobium sp. STM 3557. Next base: position 1,398,464 of record NZ_CP120697.1, on the reverse strand, counting down.
GGTCGTCGCAAAGGGCGCAGTTGAGCATCTCGGCTGGGTGGCAGCGCTCTTCAGCATGACCGCTCTTTTGGCAGTCCTGGTCGCAAGCCGACCCTCTCGCCCAGGAGAAACGGGAGTTCCTTGACGCTAGGCTCGCGATGCGGAAATGTCGCAAGCGCGGAACCTGCTGGCTCTCGACCTACGGGCGAACGCTTCGCAGCTTCTGCTGCGCCAAGCTGCCCGCTTCAGACTACTTTTCCATCGAATCGACGTGAGCAACCAAACTTGCCCCGACTACCGAACGCAGTATTCCCGTGGATAGCGGCTTCAACTAGTCTCTGCCAGCTTCGACAATCGCTTGTGCAAGCCGGGACGGATTGGAGAAACATAGCTCGTGACTTCCGGGCGTTTGAACGAGACGAAAGAGGCCGAGCTTCTCCGACAACCTCGGATGCAGCGGAAAGCTATGGGGTAGCGCTGTGTCTTCTGTACAGTTTATGAAGGACTTCGGCAGCGTCATCATGGCCGGGTTTGTGCGCACCATCAACTTGTCCGTGAAACTGTTGAGCGGGTGCGGGTTCAAGCTGGCGTATGCGCGATGCGCCGTTTCCAGATCGGCATCGTTGATGTAGGCCTCGCGCCAGATCCGAAACGGCAGCACGACTGAACCGTCCCCAAGGCTGGTGAGGAGGTCGGGATAATGCGGCGGCACCAAGTCGCTCAAGGACTCTCCATTGTTGGCGACGAACGCGCTGAGATACACCAAGCGGCGAAGGCGGCTGGCCATACGGTCGGCGACGCCGGTAATGACAATCCCTCCATAGCTATGGCCAACTAGAATGACGTCGTCGAGCTCGTTTTCCGATATGAAATCAACGATCGAATGGATTGCGTCCTCTAGCCCCGTCGTCTTGGGATCTCCCGGCCTATTGCCCTTCATGGTCGGCGTGAACACTAGGTGCCCATCAGCCCTCAGCAGGGCAGCGACAGATTCGAATTCAACACCGCTGTGCCAGGCACCGTGAACGAGGACGTAAGTCGACATCGCAAGCGATCTCCGTATCTATTCCCGCGCGCATAATATCTCTTCAGAGGCCGCGCTGTTGCAGTCACCCGGCCAGGATGCCGACCGCGCCGCTGTTCGTTAGCGTCTGTTAGTCGACTCGCGTTGGGCCGGCCTCCCAAGAACGGCTTGCGCCACAGCCTGACGATCGACGTTGCCAAACCCGTCACGGGGCACAGCATCAACGGCCGTCACCAGCTCGGGAAGCTTGTATTCGGCCAGATGCATTCTGGCCTCCGCCAGAATTTCATCGATGATTGCATCGTCGGTCTCGCCTTCAAGCTGAACAACGGCCGCGACGCGCTGCCCTAATACCGGGTCGGGCACACCAAACGCGGCTGCATCCCGAACCATAGGATGCATCAGCAGGGCGCTTTCGACCTCCGTCGGAGAGATATAGGAGCCAGCACGAACGATCACATCAGTCTTGCGATCGGCGAAAGGCGCTGCGCTCAAGAACTCTATTAGACGCGCCATCTCCAACTTCTCCTATGTCCCGAGCTTCGATCCGCACAGACGCACTGCAACCCAACTCGCTCGCGCGAGCTCTTCTAGATCAACTTCGTTCCAGAGCCGAGTGAAGTTCTTTCATCTTCCATATTCGACGGCTGCACTTGAACTCGGCCCGGCAGCCGCCATGATAGGCGCACATCTCGAACGAGCTCCAAACACTCATGCGACCTTGTTTGCAGCCACGGCCGCAAATAGCTGCGGTAGCTCCGCTGCTCATGCCGCTCCATCCGCTCGATAGAGTATGAACGCTACAGCCCGGCTACGTGAGTTCGGATAATGATGACAAATGTAGCGTGATCTCCCCGATCTGACATGGATCGGCAACGGAGGCTTACGAAATCTCCCGGTGCAGTCAGCTCGATTGCAGCCCCACGCTACATAGCCGCTTCGCTTGGACGGCCGGGAGACACAGCATCAATGAAAATAGTCATCGCTGCAACGCCCGCACCAGGGCATGTGAACCCGATGCTTGGGATCGCGCGAATCCTCTTGGCCGAGGGCCATGACGTGCTTGCATTCACGGGGCGCGCCTTTCAGCAGCGCATCGAGGCACTCGGCGCCACATTCCGTCCGATACCCGCCAGCGCGGATCAAGACGTGGTCGATCCCTTTTCGAAATATCCCGAGTTCAAGACGCTGCCTCCCGGGTTAGAGCTGTTGCGCGTTATCCTGGAGCGATTGTTCGTCGATCACATTCCGGCGCAACACCGCGGACTTGAGCAGGTGCTGCGAGAGGTCCCGGCGGATATCGTGATCGGAGATGACTGCTTCCTGGGATTGCTGCCGACACTTCTTGGACCGCGGTCGGGGCGTCCCCCGGTCGTCTGCTTTGGCACCTCCATCTTGCACTGGCCGCGCGAGGACGGAGCGCCCGACTTTCTCGGCTTGCCACCAGCGGCGAGCCCGGCCGAACATGCAGCAACCATTCGAGATCACGACAGGATCGTTCATCAGCCGCTTGCGCAGCGCTTGGATCAGTGTCTGAAAGAACTGGGACTAGGGTCGCTTGCGAGCCCGCCATTCGAGACGATGGTGAGGCTCGCCGATACATACTGGCAACTCACGGTGCCAAGCTTCGAATTTGCGCGGCCGCTGCCGAGCTCGGTGAAGTTCATCGGCACTCCGCCCATCGTGCCGAACCAAGTCCCAATTCCACCATGGGCTGGCGATTTGGACGGCAAGCGGAAGGTCGTCCTCGTCACTCAGGGAACGGTCGCGAACCACGACTTTAACCTCCTGATCACACCGACACTGGCTGCACTAGCCGAGCAGCCTGACCTCCTCGTCGTGGTTACAGCGGGGGGGCGGCCGGTTGAGGATATCCCGGGCCCCATCCCTGCAAATGCACGCTTGGCCAGCTATCTGCCCTTTGAATGGATCCTGCCCAGGGCCGACGTATTCGTCACGAATGGTGGTTACGGCAGCGTCAACCAAGCCATGAGATTTGGCATTCCCCTGGTGTGCGCAGGACTTACCGAGGACAAGGCTGACGTAAACATGCGCGTGGGGTGGTCCGAGGTCGGGATCAACCTCAAGACAAACGCGCCAACGCCGAAGGCCCTGCGCGATGCGGTACGGACCGTTCTCGCTTCCGAGAAGTTTCGCCGGCGCGCTTTGCTGATGTCCGAAGAGTTTCGGATGATCGACACTCGCGGCGAGATCATCCGCGACATCGGCCGGTTGTCCCAAAACGCAGGTGTCGACCCTCGTGCGGCTTCGATTCGGGCAAAATAGCGGCCGATGCTCCCGACCTCACTGCAGAAGATCGGTAGGCATGATCGCCACCGCGATGGCAACGCGCCCGCAAAACCTTGCAGTGCGGTCGTGGACTCGAATTGGTCTAGGCCGACGCAGGGGCGTATCGGCCGGCGACTCCGGCTGCCCACTCTCGCATCGGCGACGCCAGTAGATGCTCCCGCCGCACCGGGCCTTCCGCATCATGCTTCGTGCGTCGATGCAGCCGACGCATCTCCCGATTGAAATGGTTTCACTTCCGCGGGAATTCGAAACCGCACACCATACCATTCATCGCTACGCACCTTATCAACTGCTGTATCGACTACGTGACCATCGAATAACCCGGACGCAGGTCTGATGATGGTGTTCACCAATTTCATGCCATCGGAAACAACCCATGAAACCCATTTCACGTCGTCAAATCCTCGCCGCGACTGCTGCCAGCGGCTTGTTGACAACAACTGCGATCGCGCAGGCGCAATCTGCGAGTTCCACCCCTCAGCCACAGCGGCCTGGTCGTGGCGGCTCCGATCCTGGACCCCGCAATCTGATGCGAGACCAGCAGAATCCGGACATCCTTGTGCCACCTTCGACCGACCACGGATCTCTGCCCAACCTGCGCTTCTCGTTTTCTGATGCTCATATGCGGCTGGAGACAGGCGGTTGGACGCGCCAGGTGACCCGGCGCGAACTGGGCGCCGCTACGGCACTTGCCGGCGTTAACATGCGCCTTAATGCCGGTGGCGTGCGCGAGATGCACTGGCACAAGGCGTCCGAGTGGGCCTACATGCTGCACGGAACGGCTCGAATAACGGCAGTCGATCCCGACGGCCGCTATTTTGTGGACGATGTCGGCGAAGGCGACCTTTGGTTCTTCCCGTCCGGAACGCCGCACTCGATTCAGGGGCTTGGCCCCGACGGCTGCGAATTTCTTCTCGTGTTCGACGACGGCGATTTCGACGAAGACAACACATTCATGATCAATGACTGGTTCAAGCATACGCCGAACGATGTCCTTGGGAAGAATTTCGGAGTTCCGGCCTCGTTATTCGGCCACACACCCGAGGAGAGCGAGCGCTATATCTTCTCGGCTCCTTTGCCCGGTCCGCTGAGCTCGGACAACGTCCGTGGCGCAAACCCTGTGGAGACAAGCTATACGTGGCGCCTGATGGCGCAGGAGCCCATTCGCACGAAAGGCGGCACTGTCCGGATCAATGATTCACGACTGTTTCCGATCAACACCACGACGGCCGCTGCGCTCGTCGAAGTAAACCCGGGCGGAATGCGCGAATTGCACTGGCACCCTAACGGCGATGAATGGCTCTACGTCATCGAAGGCGAGGCTCGGATGGGCGTATTTGCAGGCCAAGGCCAAGCACGCACGTTTGATCTGAGAGCTGGAGATGTCGGTTACGTCCCGGTCGCGATGGGCCATTACCTTGAAAACATAGGATCGGGTCCATTTCGTTTTCTTGAGACCTTCAAGAGCCGCTACTTCGTTGACTTCTCCTTGGACACCTGGATGGCATCGACTCCGCCGGAGCTCGTTGATGCCCATCTGAAGCTGCCAAAAGACGTGATGGATGGGTTGCGCAAGACCAAGGCTCTCGTGGTTCCGAACTAGAACGTCCCCGGATCCAACTCCGTTCGTCAGTTTGGCTTGCGACGGGGCGCCCTGCCGCAAGCCGCGGCACCGTGCAAGCGAGACATCCGGCCTTGGTGCCGATCGGATCGTGCAAGGGTCGAGACATTCGTACCTTGCAAAACTGGACCAGCCGAGAGCTGCCCATCTGCGTACGCAATGAATAGAGATGCCACGAGAGATTTTTTGCGGCGTGACTTGCTTGGCCGCGGCTTGGCAGGCGCGATTTCGGCCCTGATTAAATCTCAGGTCCCAATGCCCGCATTGGCGGGACCCATCGATCTGACGAACAAACGCAGGGCTCGTCTACCAGGCGAACTCCTCGGAGGTTCGCACTTTCTATCGCGTCAATCGCTAGAGCATCTCGATAGGTCCGATAGCCCAATCATTCCAGTCTCAGTGGCCAAGCACGCGCACAATCATTTGGGCAGCGGTGATTGCAGGCGAGAGGGGCAATCACGATTGAGGCAACAACCATCGGAAGTCCTGCGCCATATGCTGCAACGAATTCTCATCGTGCATGGTCACTGTGAACGCGGTGCCGACTACTACCGTCGCGTTGGCGCCGGCCTTGGCCGCTTGGCTTCATGGCCGAACCCCGGTGCGTGGACAAGACTTGCCTCAAGACCAACCGGACAAGCCGCCCGAGCGCGGCTCCGCCCGGAATCTGAGTCAGACGACGCACATTGCGCAGTTTGTCAGTCGAATGGGAGCGAAACTACTTCAGTCGTACAATGACGGGCGGTTCTGAGGTCTGCCCCGCCCGGGGATTCTCACCGTTACTGGGATAGATCGAGCTTTGCCGCAATATTCACCAGTTCTGCGAACGAGGTTACGCGCATTTTGCGCATCACGTGGCCACGATGCGCTTTCACCGTTATTTCGCTGATACCGAGTTCGTGGGCCACTTGCTTGTTCAACAAGCCACGTACAACGAGGCGCATAACTTCACGCTCGCGTCGGCTGAGCAGGGCGTAACGATCCTGCAGATCCTGCATTTCGGCTTCGAGGCGGAGCGCGATCCGACTGCGGTCAATCGCGTCGTGAATGGCATCGAGCAAATTGACGTCGTCGAACGGCTTTGTCAAAAACTCGACGGCTCCAGCCTTCATTGCCTCGACCGTCATCGGCACATTGCCGTAGCCGGTGATGAATATGATCGGAGTGCCTGGCCGATCGACCGCTACCCGTCTCTGCAACTCGAGACCGTTGAGACCGGGAAGACGAACATCCAAGACGAGACAGTTGGGAACAGACGCGCGTGGGCGCGAAAGGAACTCCTGAGCCGACCCAAAGATCTCTGGCCGCAGCCCAGCATCACGGATCAGCAGCTCGAGCGATTCGCGCACTGAGACGTCATCGTCAACAACGAACACAATTGCTTCTTGATCCGACTTGGCGGGCAGCTCTTCCGCCAAAAATTTCATTGTCACCCTCCCTTTCTGATGAAGGTTTGTTCGCTCAACTTACCCCGAAGGCCGCATTGAGAGCATGCAACAATGCCGTATCGCTGAACGGTTTGGATAGACACTCTGCGGCGCCCTGTCCAAGCATTCGCGGGCGCGTGGGCTCATCCCCGTGAGCCGTTATAAAGACAATCGGAATTTTGTGGCGGAGACGTGTCAGCTCCTTCTGAAGCTCCGGACCAGTCATGCCCGGCATCGCAATGTCGAGAATGAGACAGTCCGTCCGCCCCACATATTCGGATGCCAGGAACTCTTCTGCAGACGAAAACGCCTGTGCGGCATAGCCAAACTCTCTCAGGAGATCCGGCAGGGATTCGCGCACAGATTCGTCATCGTCAACAACTGACACCAATGAAGGTGCGACCATCATGAATTCCTCGTGGCGCGGTTTTCGGCTAGCGTCCGTCGAGCCTCCCGATCATGCACGCCGGTCACATCCTCCAGGTTCCAGGGGATTGAAAACGAAAAAGTCGCTCCCGGTCCGTCGTTTGGAGCAGCCCATAGATGACCGTGATGATTGTCGATTATTGAGCGACTTACCGAAAGTCCAATCCCCATCCCCTCCTCTTTAGTCGTAAAGAATGGATCGAAGAGTCTCTCGGCCACCGCGGGATCAAGACCGGGTCCGGAATCGATTACGCTCAGACGGACACGATCACTTTGGTCTAGCTCTGTCTTGATTATCAGCGCTCTCGCCCTTCCATCGACCATGCTCATCGCGTCCAGGGCATTTTGCACCAGATTCAGGATGACTTGCTGAAGCTGGATCCGATCGCCCCTGACAAGCGGAAGGCTATCGGCCAGTTCCGTCCGCAAACTGACGCGGTCGCGTCGGAGCCTGTCCAGTGACAAGGCAATCACCTCGCGAGTTGCCTCGTTCAGATCGATCGGCTGTGTTAGGGGAGCTTTCCGATTAAAAAGCGCTCGCAACCGTCCGATGATATCGGATACGCGGCTGCCATCGCGGATTGTGCGCCGCACAGTTTCGCGCGCACCGGCGACGTTCGGAGGATCTGCGGTGAGCATACGCAACCCAGTGCTCGCGTTGGTGACAATACCGGACAGCGGCTGGCTTATCTCATGGGCAATGGACGCCGTCAGTTCACCAACAGTCATGACGCGCGCAATATGCGCCAATTTCGCTTGGGTGCTACGTAGGTCTTCTTCGGCCTTCTTGCGGTCTTCGATATCCGTGTTGAGGCCAAACCATCGAACGACATTGCCGTCTTGGTCACGCAGCGGATTGGCTCGAAACAAGAACCAACGGTATGTCCCGTCAAATCGGCGCAATCTCGCCTCCTTTTCCCCAGGCTGGCGAGAGGCCATGATCACTTGCCAGGCATTCGCGAGACCGCTCAGATCGTCGGGATGAACCGCCGCAGTCCACCCCCAATCTTGTACCATCTCCGAACTGAGACCCACGTAATCCAGATAGTGATGATTGAAGAATTCAGCGGAGCCGTCCGGTCGAGCAGACCAGACCAGCGCGGGAATGGTATTGATAATTAGATTGAGATTGCGCTCGCTAGCCACCTGCGCATTCTGGGCGCTCTTGCGATCTTCGATATCGATCTGCAGTACACACCAGCACACGATTTTTCCGCTAATGTCCCGCAAAGGAAAGCCACGGACGTGAAACCACCGATAGACCCCATCGCTGCGGCGATGGCGACTTTCGATCTCATACGGCTCTCCGGTTTCGACCGCCCGTCTCCACGCGCTGACCGTTGGTTCAAGATCATCGGGATGAACAGCGTCAATCGTACTCCAACGCTTGAGCTCCTCGACCGACTTTCCGAAGTATTCCAGGACAAGGCGGTTGACGGTCTGAACCTCGCCTTCAGCCGTCATGATGGCAATGGGTGCGGGAATGGCGTCCACGACCAACTGAATATCAATTTCTCGCACACGCAACGAGTCCACGAGGCGCCTGAGTTCGGCAATCTCCTGCTCTTGCTCTCTGCTGATGGCCGAGATCTTTTCGTCTTGCAGCGCGACCTGTTGAGCTCCGGTTCCGGACGCCCGTTTCCGCTCATTCAAAAGCTGCCTCTCATGTAGCCAACTCGCGATTTGGGTGGCCACAATCCTGAGACGAAGTCTCTCCGTTCGATCGGGAAATTCGGCGCGCCGCGACCCAGCCACCAACACTCCTGAATCGTTCTCAATTCCCAATGGCAAGACAATCGCGGCAACTTCGCTATCCCCTATCGCGAATCGCGGTTGTGAAGGCCACTGTCGCGGTTCTAACCCCAGTGCGCTCTTTGACAAATCACCAACCTGCCGTGACTGAGCAGATTCTTGCAACGACTGCGCGGTCCATGCCACCTCAAAAGGTTCGGAGCTGGCTGGATCTTTGAAATAAAAGTAAACGAGATCCAGCTTGAGCAGGTCCACCAACATTTCGAACAGGTCGGGAACCAGGCGCGGCAGGGAGTCATCGTGCGAGATCGGAAACCGAGCAAAGATTCGGTCGAGATCGTCGATGCAACGCCAAAGGTGCTCATCTTGCTCAACAGTACGTTCGCTGTTGATCACCATTCCAGCTTGCTGCCTCGGCGTTCCCGACCGACATTTGGAGAGGTTTACACCTCCATATCTAGACGACGAACAATCCAAGCGCATGCTTGGGAAGCCGCCAGACTCCAACGCCGCTACTGCGACAGAATTACCATGGCCGGACCGGCCTCGCAAGGTTGCATAAGACGTACATCACACGTTGTAGCAAGCAATAGAATCCCGCTCCAAGGCAGCGGACTGCGGCCGGTTGCCAGCGTCAGCTAGTTGCCACGACGCCTATCGGTGTCGCACGTAGTCATCAGCACCCCGTTGAGCCCGGTTATGGCCATCCCAGAAATTTCCACCCACTAGATCACCGTGTCCTTTATAGAGCAGCACTGGTGACAATGGTGCGGAGCTGTACTCCGGCTTACGCTCGCTAAATCGCGTGCACACGGATCGCGGGTCGCGCAAGGCCACCGGTGACAAAGGCGCATAGATCCCCGTGGCCTGCGGCACGGCAAGCGCCCAGCATCCCGCAATGACGATACCTGCGGGAATTGGCCAGTGCCGGCTTTGCAGTTTCATGCTCAGCGACCTCAACCAGAATCGCGACGACATCATAGGTGGTTCGCATCGGTCACCGCGATCCGAGTTAGCGGATACGGCACGCCAACACTGCAGCCGTCCAACGTCAGTGACAGATACGTCACTGCGCACTTTGTCGCTACACAACGACAGCGCCTCGCCGATTCTGGCTTTGGTCGTCCCTAAGTTCGGAGATCAAGCCCCGCACGTATACGCGCGTGGTCCGAGGCATCGTATACACGGTTCGGCCTCCCTGGCTATTTAACATCAAGAGAGATTTATTAACCAAGCCAAAGAGCGCAGCTAACGTCGTCGTCTCGTCGACGTCCGCTGCCAGCGCTACGGCTATAGCAGCTTCCAACGTGAACTCATCTCCAAACACCGACAACAGCCAAAGAACTTTTCGTTCATCTTCGGAAAGGAGTCGATAGCTCCAATCAAGAGCCGCACGAAACGTTCTGTGCCGCGATTGCGCAGTACGTGACCCTTTCCATAGGAGGCTTCTTGGGTTTTCGAGGAGTTCGACCAGAGATCCGAGGCCAAACGATTCGACGTGAGCCGCGGCAATCGCAATTGCAAGCGGATTTCCGTCAAGCTTCCGACAGATCTCTTTGACGTGGTTTGCGCTGTCTTGCGTCAACTCGAGTTCATCGGCCCCACTGGCCCGACAGTCCATGAACATCCGAGTCGCCGGATAACTTGCAAGGTCGGCCATCGAAACCGTGACGTGCTGAGGAGGACATTCCAGGGGCCCCAATCGGTGCACGTGCTCTCCGTCGACAAGCATAGCTTCACGGCTTGTCGCCAAGATATGAACTCGAGGCGCCTCTCGTAGCAGACGTGTCGCGAATGGGGCGACAACATCGATAACGTGCTCGCAGCAGTCAAGAACAACGAGCATCCGCCTTTGACTTAGATTCATCGGAAGCTCATCATTTTGCTTCTCATCCAAGCCGAGGCCTGATGCCAGCGTGGCAGAAAGCTGCAGGGAGCGTATTATCAAGCCAAAGTCTACGAAGCGCACATCCCCGCAAAATTCTTCTAGCAGCCTATGCGCAACACTCGTTGCGACTGAGGTCTTGCCGACTCCTCCGGGACCGACGATAGTAACGAATCTTTCATTTAGGAGCTTGCTTGCGGTCTCCGGAATGACCTTTTCGCGACCGATGAGGTTTGCCGGGGCCATTGGTACATTGTGATGTGTCCCAGTTGGCTGGGGATAGCTCCTCCCCACACCTGAACGAGCGACGGGCGCTACAAAACAGTAGCCGCGGCCTGAGACCGTCTGTACAAATCTGGCTCCAGCCTGCCCGTCGCCGAGCGCCTTGCGTAGTTCTGTCATTGCCACGCGTAGACAGCTAACGTCTGCGGACCGTGTGCCCCAAACACCAGCGAGCAAATCAGCTTTGCTGACAACTGAACCCGCTTGCCGGACCAACAGGACGAGAACATCGAAGGCCCGCGCCGATAGCGCAATTGCGGCTCCATTCAGAAGGACCTGACGACGCGGCACCTCGAGGGAGAACGGCCCAAATACAAAGGACCATGAGTTGATGTCCTCCACCGGTGCATCATCCCTCCTGGCCTTCCCTAGAACACGACGTCCATCGATCTCGTCGTCGAGGTCATTTCCGATCGCGCTTTGCCCGTTGGTTGCGGCACCCAGTCCCAGCATCGTACACCTGCTTAAATCTTGACGGCTCCGCCACACGAGCCGGTAACCTGGTCCCGCACGCAAGTTAGTCACAGTTACGGATGCAAGCGATTGCACTATGGTGTTACCCTCACGCCCGGCTGCCCTCATTGATGGCTTTAGGACTGGGCGAGCGGATCTCGGCTGGCCCGCCCTGACCGATACCGAGGTATCGATTCCGAGCATTTCGCCGCAGTAAGTCGGACGAGCATGGAGGAAGGCAGACTTTCTCGCTAATCCTCTCCGTGCGCCGATAGCTGCCAAATTGCGGAGGACCGCGCCGATCTGCATGCCCACCAGCGCGCCCTCGACATCGCTGGAACGGATTCGCCGACCGGCCGGGTGCGCCAAATCGTTGAATAGTGCCGCATTGGGGCACACCTTCCGAAATCGACTGATTCGACAGTCCGGCGTCCTTGCAGATGAGCGTGTGGCGGCGGCCCGCCTACCGGCAGCGTGAGTTAATCGCGACATTCTCCAATCCCTTGTCGAGGCCGGGCTCTCGCGCGCTGAAAAATCGGCCCAGATGTCACATTCAGGCGGTCTATCTCGTCTTGGTTGCGTCCCCAGACAGAAGGAGACCCACATGACCATCCGCACCAGCCCGTTCGTCGCTGCGCCGCAACTCGTACAGCAACTCATGGACTATGGCCGCACACTCCTTACCGATGGCTTTGAGCAGGCGCTCGTCCGGCTCGTGGCGATCCGCACGTCTCAAATCAATGGCTCCGCAGCCGGCCTTCAACTGTATTACTTGGAGGCGCGCAAGCAGGGCCCAGCCGACCTGCGGTTGGATCTGGTGGTCGCTTGGCGGGAAACCGATTTTTTCAACGCACGGGAGCGAGCCGCCCTCGGCTGGGCGGAGGCCCTGACCCGCGTCGCCGAGGCGCGAGTCTCGGACGAAGCATTTGACGCCATGAAGGCCCAGTTCACCGACGAAGAGCACGTGCGCCTCACCTTGATGATCGGCGTGTTTAACAGCTTCAACGGCCTTGCGGCTGGGCATGGCGTCAAAGCGACTTCTGACGCCCGGCCACAAACGAGCTGAGCACGGCCGAAATTCCGCTCGAGAAGCTCGACCCGCTGCGGGACATCCGGCGCGGGTCACCCTCGCCCGTTAGACTTTTTAGCCGACGATGGGGTACAGCCTAGAGATCAGCATGCCAAAAAGATCACAGTCTATGGCTCTTACGGCCTAACCGGCTCGCATGTCGTTAGAGAACTGTCGATGCGAGGATATGAGCCCGTACTTTGTGGTTGCGACGTCGATGCTCTGGCAAAGCTGAGCGGAAACTTCGGGTCATGATACGAAACAGCGGTAGCACGCATCGACGATTCGTCCTCTCTTGATCGTATGTTGAAGGATGTGACTGCGGTGCTGAACTGCGCTGGTCCTTACCACAACACCAGTTTCCCCCATAGCAACCGCCGCGATCCGGAATCATGTCCATTATCTTGACCCCAACGCCGTTGAGCAGCTTGCTGCCAAGAGGCTTTTTGACGAGCTTGATACGAGCGCCAAGCAGGCTGGCGTGTGCGTCGTGCCTGTGATGGGGATTTTCGGTGGCCTTGGCGATGCTTTGGCTGACGTAGCGTCAGAAAGCCGGCCGGACATTGAGGAAAGTGATAGTCGCCTACCGGGTGGACGGCTGGATTCCGACACGGGGATCGCAACTGACATCGAACCTGCTTCAACCCGCCGACCGACTAGCCTTTGAAATGGGCACGTTCAGGAAGATTGCCCCGACCCGCGGGGTGGAAGAGTTCGATTTCGGGGGCGACGAATAAGCCGTTCGAGTCGACGGGACTGAACATGTATCGCGTCTCCGACGAGAAACTCGTCGACTCCTGGATTTCGGTCGATCCGCGCACAACGCGTGCACAATACGCTGCGCAAGCCGTCCTTGGGAATGGGTAGTTCCGGGACGTCGGCCCCGCGCGGCTCGCGCCAACGCCGACCGCGAGCCGCGCCTTAGCACGGTCCACCTCCGATACTTCAGACCGACCGAACCCGCACATTCAACACCACGCGAGGAGCCGTTCAGCCTATTGTCTGCCAATATGCCAGGAAGCGACGCTCCGATCGCCGGTGAAGACGCATGCCAGCATCGGCCACGAAAGATATTCGCCATCGACATATTAGGCGGACAGCACCTTGTCAGAACCAGAATGCTTTCCGGCAGCCAGCGATCGATATTATGTTTGATCTAAGATATCTCCGGTGCACATTGTCGGTTGCCGAGCAAGGCAGCATTCGTCGCGCCGCCCACACGCTTCGACTTGTTACAGTCTACAGTTACACGACGGATCCAATTGCTGGAACGCCGATTGGGATTTCAGCTATTCGTCCGCGATCGACGTGCAGTCAAACAAGCTTAGCAGCCGCTGGCTTTCTGAAAGACGCTACCTCCGGGCGGAGCACCTCGATCGGGCCGCTCGATTGGTGCAGCAGTGCATCGCGGGGAGCAAAGGGGGCTCCGAGTCGGCATTCTGATGTCGCCGATTGGCGATCTCCTCCAAGGTTCATTTAGGCATTTAGGGAACAACCTTCCGTGCGCATCCTCCTCAAAGGAGCAACGTCGCTCGAGCTCCTGCATGCTCTGCCGATGGGCGAGATGGGCATCGCTTTATCACCGGAAGCATCAACCTGGACGGCTACGACGAACAGCTCTTGTCGGACGAGAGCGTCTTCGCGGCGCTACCGGACGTCCACAAACTGGCCTCCAAGGACAAGGTTTTCTGGAGCGATCTTGAGGAGGAAAAATTTTTTGATCAGCCGAGCGGGCCGAAAGCTCGAGGATATTACGAAGAAACTAGGACAACAAGGCTCACACCTTCGAGCCGATATACATGATGTTTTCTCGGACTAGTAGCGACAGCAGACTTTTGAACAGAATTGGTCAAAAGCAGCGCTCGGTGTCCGAGATCGCGTGCTTCTGGTCGCAGCCCGATAGCGGGCATCGCCCGCGCCCCGCGACGTCGTGTTCTGGTGAGCGCGTCTGATCCTTAATCAATCGCATCGTTCGCACAGTTTTATATTACATCCGTAATCCACCATCAGAATTTCAGATACCGCTCCAACCTTTGCTGCTATCCATCATTGGTACGAACCCTTTGCGTCCGCTAGCAACCGTGTCACTGCCAGCCGTCGATACCGATCTATATTTTGACACCGCTGACCTTGGCTGGTGCGGTCATCGTGCCGGGAGAGATACGTAAATGAGCAGCACTTGCAGGTTGCCCCTGAGCTTTGGCGTTTTTGACCATTTCGATCACGCCGGCCGCAGCATGGCACAACAGTTCGAGGACCGATTGAAGATCGCAGAAGCATGCGATGAAGCGGGCTTTCGGAGCTATCATGTTGCAGAACATCACAGCACGCCACATGGCTTGGTAGCGTCGCCGAGCCTGTTCCTATGCGCCGTCGCACAACGCACAAGGAAACTGCGTGTCGGCCCTTTGGTAATGCTGCTCAATCTTTATCATCCTCTGCGCGCCTTTGAAGAAATATGCATGCTCGATCTGCTTAGCGGCGGTCGGCTAGATCTCGGGATCGGACCTGGCGGCAGCTCTCCCGAATTGGCCTTCTTTGGTGTTTCCACTCAGGAATCACGAGAGCGCTACCATGAGAGCGCCGAAATTGTCTTCGAAGCGATGAAATCTCAGCGCCTCACGCACGCAGGCCGTCATTTTACCCTGCGCGACATCCCAATCACCCTGTCGCCGGTTCAGAAGCCGCATCCACCCTTGTGGTATGGCGCTATGAAACCGGAGACCGCCCAATGGGCGGCCGAAAACTCGATTAACATCGCATGTGTCGGAACGACCACCTCTATTCGTCCAATCACCGACACTTATCGGGCGAACTGGCGAGGACCGGCCAGCGCGATGCCTCTCCTCGGTATGGTCCGGATGGTCGTGATCGCGGAGACTGATGCCGAGGCGATCGCATCGGCTGGCCCAGCCTACGCGCGGTGGTTGGAGAGCTTCACGTTCCTGTCCCGCCAATACGACGTGCCTCCCCCGCCAGGCTTACCGTCTTCGTTCGCCGAAGCCCTAGACAAGGGCTTCTGCATCACTGGCCCATCAAACAGAATTCGCGAGGAATTGGCGAAACAGGCAGTCGAGGCCGGCGTATCCTACGTCATGTGTCATCTAGCTTTTGGCGATATGCCGCTTGCCGCGTCGCTGCAGACGATCGCACGCATGCGCGCTGACATTATACCTCACATCGACTGCAAGGACGCGCGAGCCTACCAATCAGAGAACGATTGACCTCGCTGCGCTTGCCAGAAACTCGGTGTGCATCTCGGGATTTATGGACCTGATAGCTGAAGCAAACCGACGCAAGCGAACGTGACCGGCACGTTTCGGACACTGTGCCGACTACAATGGCCGGCTCAACGAATGCCGACGCCGAGCAGCCGGTCGACCAGGCCCCGCACGGAACGCAACTCCACGGATGAGCCGGTCCGAGCCGTGCGGCTCCGCTCGATCACCCGCACGCGTTCCGCAAAATCCAGAGCGCGCTCGATCTGCTGCTCGACCAGAGGAATGGTCATTTCCCCGAGGTCGCGAGGCGAGTGACGATCTCCATGATTTGATCGCAGATTACAGGCGCCAGCCCCTCCAACGGTTCGTCAAGCAGCAGCACTTTCGGCCTGCCCCAGCAGCGTCCGTGCCAGAGTCAGCATCTGCTGCTCGCCGCCGGACAGCTGCATGCCGAAATGGCGCCGCCGCTGCGCCAGCCGCGGAAACAGCGTGTAAGCCTAATCGAGCGCGCCGCTGCCGCGCTCCTTCAGCCCGGCGATCAGGTTCTCTTCGACAGTCAGAGAGCGGAAGATGTCGCGGGTTTCCGCACATAGCCCATGCCGGCACACGCGCGGTCCGAAGCCTTGAGGGCTGTGATTTCCGCGCCTGCGACCCGGATGTGCCCGCCCTGATGGGTGGATAGGCCCATAAGCGTCGCAAGCAAGATCCTCGACCCGATCGGACGGCTGCCGGCCGACATAGCCGCACTGATGATCGAGCATGACATGGATCTGGTGTTTAGATTCGCCTCCCGCGTGCTAGTGCTGGCCAGTGGCAGGCTGATTTCGAAGGCACGCCGGGCGATGTCAACAGCGACGAACGGGTTCGCCCCTCGGCTCTGCGCCTG
Organism: Bradyrhizobium sp. STM 3557; assembly: GCF_045571465.1. NCBI lineage: Bacteria > Pseudomonadati > Pseudomonadota > Alphaproteobacteria > Hyphomicrobiales > Nitrobacteraceae > Bradyrhizobium > Bradyrhizobium sp. STM 3557. Next base: position 1,382,129 of record NZ_CP120697.1, on the reverse strand, counting down.
TCTGCTAGATGCAGGCTTCGCAGATCGCGGCGACATGACGATGGTCGGTGCCGCAGCAGCCACCGAGGATTCGCAGGCTGGGAAAAGACCGTCGGAGATCGGCATAGCGCCGGCCGAGATCGACCGGATCACCGCTGTCGAGCGTCTCGGATTCATCGAGCTCGTGATGACTTTTCGTCGATGCATTAGCCCTGACACCCTGGATGCGCTCAGACCATTTCTCGCCGGCATTCAATGCTCCTTCGAAATGGCTAGGATGGGCGCAGTTGATCATGAAATACTCAGGCCCGTACCGCGTGGTGCGATCAACGGTCTCGATCGCCTCGCGCAGGGTTTCCCCCTTCACCAGACGGCCGTCGATTTCGACGGTGAAAGAGATCGCCACGGGAATGCTCTTCGCAGCCTTGGCGGCGCGAACGATGCCGACCGCTTCATCGATTCCGTTCAGCGTGAAGGCCGTTACCATATCCGCACCGGCCTCCGCAAAGGCGGCAATCTGCGGTGCATGATAGGCTTCCGCCTCTGATGCATCCATGTTGCCGGACTTGTAGCCATCACCGCGCGGGCCGATCACGCCATTGATGACAATAGGCATGTTCGGCCGCTCCCAGCTGCTTCGCAGCTCGTTCAGATACTCAATTGAACGGGTGTTGATCGATTTCAGCGCGTCCGCGTCGTAGCCGAGCTTGGTGCCCCAGTCTGGGTTGGCACGCCAGGTCGGGCTGTCGAGCACGAAACCAGTACGGTTCGCCTGCGCGATCGCAAGATAGGATTCGTAACAGCGCTTGAGGTGCTCGCGACCGTCTACGGAATCGAGCAGAACGAAAGCGGCAAAGTGCGGCAATTCGAGGCCGTGGTGGAATATCAGCGTCGTTTCCATGCCGCCGTCGGTCAGAAAGATACCGCCTCGTCGCTGCGGCAGGTCGTGTCGGTACTTGGCCATCGATGCTCCACGATCAACGCTGTCGTCCGTAAGTTGGCCAATGCTAAGTTGATCGCGTAGGGTTGGGGACTCATATTGTCGCGACTTCGCAGACGCTCCGCATGCACGGAAACGTGAGCGCGTAGGACAGTTCGCACATCATTTGTGGCGACATCCGAGCGAGTGCATCGGCGTAAATTCCTGGCGGTCGATATAGCCATCCGGGGACTGGTTCAATCCAAAGACTAGCTTGGCCATGTCGTCTCGTCCTATTCGCCGAGCTTCGACAATCGACAGACTGACGCAGCCATCGGTATGCCCTAATCTCCATTCAGCTTGCTCATCTGCATTATTGCAACGGCCACTCGTGGCCCCCATCAAGGACCTCCTGATCCGCGCCGGTGGCGGACAAGAGGCATCGGACCAGTGAGCCGCATGCAGGGCTGCACGCTAGCCTCGCGGCCCATCTGCTGTCGCAGGGCAGACTACTCCGCAAAGAAGCCGGCGCCGATCAAGCCCGTCATTCCATCAGCCTTGAACCCTTTGACATAGCTCCATTTGTGCGAGGGCTCCGTCTGACCAGGTTTCGGGAACATGTAATCAACCCAGCCAGCCTGACTAGTCTGCACTTTCTTCAAAAATTCGTCGTGGAACATCTTCCCACGCGCATCCTTTTCGCCGTGAGGATTGGTGCCTTCACGTTTGGGAAATGCCGGATTCAGCAAGACATTGAGATGATCATCGTAAGCGAACAGGTATGTATTGCCAGACCACCACTGACTGTCACGCTTCCTGAATTCGTCAAATGCGGCCCTCCCCTTCTGATCGATGAGAGCTGCCGCCCGGTTGACGAGGTCTTCGACCCGTCTGGCCTGATCCGACGGTGGTGGCGCGTCTTGCGCGCGCACCGAACTAGTCACTATGACGCCGGCCAACGCAGCGCAAACCGTGAGTGCCTTGATCATTCTATCCATCCTGCATCCTCCGTCTCCGGATGAGACGTCCTGGAAGCGCATGATCAAGTCAAATAAACTAGAATTTTGTTCGTATCTATCAGTCCTGCACGAGCGCGCAGCATCATCGCCGGCCTCAACAACAGCGCTCACTTTTCGTCGAGAGCAGGCACTTACAAGGCCCCTTTACTGTTGAACAGCTTCAGTCGCGAAGAAACAACTTCCTTCACCGACTCCATTGCAAATGGCAGGATATTGTAAGGGACGACTTCGTTGGGTCGCTTGACCAGGCCCTCCTCCAGTCCGCGTCTCCAGGCAATTCGCAGTTCCGTGTTGATGTGAATGATATTGATTCCAGCTAAGATTGCTTTCCGCAAATCCTCATCATCTGTCCCCGAACCACCATGCAAAGTAAGCGGCACTTGGGCCGCGTTTTTGATCTCGATAATTCGTTGAATATCCAACCGCTTCTTGGCTGACCCATGCACCATGCTCTTTAGCATGCCGTGCATGTTGCCTACAGCCGGAGCCAGAATGTCGATCCCTGTAGCCTCAGCGAAATGCTTTGCTTCTGCTGGGGAAGTCAAACCCTTCGATAGGTCGGGAGCCTCTTCATGTATTTCAGAACCGGTTCCGATGTCCCCAATCTCTCCCTCCACAAGGATCCCGGGATTTATTGCTTTCAGGGTTTCGACCGCTTCTTTGGTTTGCTGCAGATTTTGCTCGAACGGAAGGGCGGAAAGATCGAACACAATCGCATCGAAGCCGGCTTTGGCCGCTTCGACAGCCTTCGCCAGGGAATGGGTGTGATCCGCATTCAGAAAGACCGGACAATTCCATTCCTCCCTGAGACTCCGCACCATTGCCGCAAGCTGCCGAACTCCGATAAAGTCCCGTTCGCCTTCAGATGCACCGACCATCACAGGGAAGTTCAGCTCTCGACTTGATGCCAGCACGGCCTTCAATATAACCCAGTCCCCAACATTGAAATGGCCGATTGCCACGCGGCCTTTTTGACTTTGCTCCAGAACGTCGCGCAAGCCATGCATCAGTGACCTCCTCACCAATTCTTTCTGCTTCATATTTGATACCTGCCCCCCGTCCCCGCGACCGAAATACGCAAATTTGAAGAGTCTGAACCGGACCGACACTGGAGGTGACGGCCGTGGCCATCGCGGTGGCGCAAGGCTCCTACGGATTAGAAGCATCTGATCCAATCATGACGAACACGACCGTTCGCCCGGGCTACCCATAACGGTACAGGACACTTTCGCAATCTTGGTACTGTTTCAGCGACGAGTGCAGCTCATCTAGTCGCCATGACCAAGGGCCTGAGCGGCGATATTGCAGCTTTACTCAAGCGTCGCAGCTGCTCCAAGCGGCAGGCGTGATCGCGTCCGTCGCAAAATCGAATCTATTACATGGTCTAGATACTTCTCAGGAGCGCGCGGATGACCAAAAATTTCGGCTGGCACAGCCTCAAGGCTTCTCTCGAAGCTGAGGCGCGCCTCTTCAATCCCACCGTAGCACACACGCTCAAATCGGGCCTAGATGGCATCCGCGATTTTGGAACACAAGAGGGCCGTCCACTCTTGGTCGATGCCGGCCCCGGATCTAACATACAAACCCTATATCGCGCTCGGGCCTTCCAATCTGACGAGAAGCTAAAAGCCGCTCTTCGCAGGCCCGATATTCAACTTGGCTCGTCACAGGGGTCTTGGCGGTCGGCCGCGGGCATCAAGGCGGGAGGCATCCTGGCCTTTTACGGTGCAATGAATCAACAGACGGCTATCGCTGATGTGAGGCCGTCTGCTGGCTGTCAGGTGGCGGTTGCGCGATTCGAGATCATCAGGAAGCTCCGCTTGCTCGATTTGACGGCTTTAACCAACTTACGTTTTACTAAAACCCTTGCTGATTTCGGGTTAACTGGACGGAGAGAGGCCGCCATTTTCCTGCGGTCTCTGAGTGGGCGTCTCGCGCAATCCGGAATGCCAGATGACGATCCGTATAACCACCTTGCAACGGACTCGATGGTGCATTTCCTTGCGATGGAAACAACCGCTCCGATAGACGGGATCATCTTTCCCAGAGCGCGAGCCGTCGGCAGCCCTTCTAGCGTTGTCCTTTTTCACAAAGCTGCGCGTGTCGAGCAAATGTACGTCTCCGAGCGGGCAAACATAAGCGCAAGTACGGGCCGCTGGACGGAGAATGGCTGGGTGGACGATTATGAGGTTCTTGAAGAGGTTCATCCTCACCACCGCGGGAATGACAGAAACGAGCAAGGACCTGGAGGTGCGCAGCCCCGAGCTGCTGATGGTGGATCACCTGCAGTTCCTCCGAATGCCGATCAGCGCGACGATAGCCTACGCGTCCTGATCGAGAGCCTGACCGTCCACCGGGTTAGGCATGTAGACTTCACGACAGACAGATTCCCGGTGAAGCGCAGCCGCCGAGACAATAAGTGCGGAGAAATTCGATGAGCGGGAACGTATCAAGCGGCCACTGATATATTCCGTTCCAATCCTGCTTTGCGCGGTCGGATGTTGTGTATGCCTTCGAAACGTTCGGAGCTGAAGGCTTGCTCCTGGCATGCAATCGTTGTGGCCTGTCAACAGCCCTTTGCTCCGCACACCAGCAGAGACACAACAGCTGAGCGTCAGGTCCCAGCCGACACGGTGATGTACGGTCGCCGGTTCGTGCGCTGCTGCCGATCCTCCTTACGCCGCGAACGTTGCGTCTCCGGCCGGCGCTCTCCGATACCGCCCCGGGTGAATGCCGCCCTTGGCAATCGGGCTGGGCCGAAGTCCTCTGATGCGACAACAATCCAGCGGGTTTATCTGCCGCCCTTCACCGGCGCGGTCTCGGGCATCAACCCCATCGCGACCAGACCAACCAGCCCAGCGAGCAGAAGGTACCAAGCTGGCGCCAGCGGATTTCCTGTCACATGCAGCAGCCAGGTGACAACGAGCTGGGTTGTACCGCCGAAGCTTGCGATCGCAACTGCATAGACTGTACCCATCACGCAGGCTCGGATTGGCGGGGGCAGCGCCTCCGTGATGGCCGTGATGAACGCGGCCAATGGTAGCGACACGAGCAGAGATAGCGCACCGAAGCCCAAAAACAGTGACCAGGCGTCAGGCGCCTGGACCATCCAAAGAAAGATGGGATAGGTCAGCACGATGACAGCCAGCTGCGGGATGATCATGACGGGTTTGCGGCCGACGCGATCGGCCAGCCAGGCTCCGAGCAGGGTCCCGATCATATGCAGACCGGTGCTGACCAACGTCGTGGCAAAGGCCATGGATGGTGTCACGTGCAGAGTGCTCTGCGCGTAGGTGGTCATATATTTGTTCACATAGGTTGAAATTGCGCTCTTGGCCAACACCATGAAAGCGAGGACGACCAGGCGTAGATATGGGCGGACTTGCGTGACATGGCGCCACCATTCTGCGCGCGTTGCATGGTCAGCCCCCGACTGCCTCGTATCCGGCAGCGTTCGACGCATCCACAACCCGAACGGGGCTATCATCACTCCGACCAGGAATGCGATTCGCCAGCCATAAGAGTCAAGTGCAGCTGAAGTCATCGTCGCGCTCAGGACGAGGCCGACCAGAGCGCCGGCGCCGCCGGCCAGTTCCTGGCTAACAGGCTGCATCGAAACAGCCAGCGCCCGCTGTCCGGGTGGGACGATTTCTATCAGGCAGGCCGTGCTCGGTCCGATTTCTCCGCCGAGGGCAAATCCCTGCAGCATCCTAGCAAGGATAACGATCACCGGCGCTGCAAGGCCGATCACTGCATAGGCCGGTGTGATCGCAGTGATCAGAACCGAGATCGCCGTCAGCGAATAGCTTATCAACATTGCGGGGCGTCGCCCAACACGATCAGCATAGGTGCCCAGCACCACCGCGCCAACGGGGCGCGTCACGAAACCGACACCGAAGGTCGCAAGCGACAGCATCAGGCTGCTGTACGCGCTTTGGGTCGGAAAAAAGGCCCGACCAATCTGCAGCGCGAAGAACGCATAAGTGATGAAGTCGTAGAACTCCAGCATGTTACCGACGGTAACCGCAAGTGCCGCCCGCTTCACCCTTACTGGGGCTGCAGCTGCGGTCCCTGGCGACAGGTCTTGTTTTCCACGACAACGATTGACTGTGTTCATCCGTACTCTCGTGTACTCGCATGCCAGAGGGCGCGAGCTTCAATACCGATCGGACGCTTTACGCGTTACCGATGGATTGCATGGCCTGACGCGATGGTTGCGATTGCAACGAGCACGCGATTACGATCGATTAGAGCAGAACATCCACCTCCCCGATCGCAGTCCACAATGTCCGACAGCGCGCCTTGAGTGCGCCCGATACCGGATCGGTATGCCAGCGCCGGGGGAGGACGTCGACATATCCATCGCCGCGCCCTGCCATTGATCGATGGCAAGCCATCATCCCCAGCGCCCAAGCCCCCCTGGATTACGGCCCGCTTTTGTCCGCAACAAGAACGGAAGATGTGCATCTTTAGGCGTTGCCTCAGCCGCCGCGGGCGGCGATCTCCGAAAGCTGCCGTCATCCAATGCGCAAAACCAATCCGGCGCGACTACTCGCCAGCCGACGGGCCGACATCTTCGTCGCTGTGTCCGAGCCGGACGAGCACTGCCCGGGCCTCTTCCGCAAGGCGCGCGAGTTCGGACTCGATGACATCCTCTCTAAACAGTCCGAGAGTGAATTTGGTAACGAACGAAGGCCGGTGACCAAGATTTCGGGGAAGCCATCGCGGCCGGACTCGATACAATTCATATTCATTCTGTATGGCGGATGTACCGGGATATGCGGGGTGGGAGACCGACAGGGTGCCACGTCGTTCGTCGCCCTGTCCCGTACACTTGGCTGGCCTCTAAGCGTCGGCAGTTCCACGCTGAGGAGACTGTCTCGGCCTGGCCGCTTCTGGCGAAAGTCTCCGACGCTTTCTCTCGACATCGCTTATGATGAGCGCTATATCTTCCACGGAAGATACACGAGATCGTCCGCGTTTTGATCTGATCATCCCTTTTCTCATGGCCCGCGCGATGGCCACCGCATGTGAGTTCGACATGATTTGCCGCCGCGAGCTTCTTAAGACCGCATCGAACGCCGCTGCCGTGTTGCTATCCGGCATCCCTCCAGTGAGGGCGGCGTATAGACATGATATTCTAGCGCGGTTGGACGCCATTACTGCCACAAGGGCGATGCGGCAAGGAGACGTGAGTGCCGAGGACTATGCAAGAGCACTTCTCGGCGAAGCCAAGCGGCTCGAGCAATTGAACGTGTTCTCGCATATCGAGCCAGATACGGTACTCGAGGCGGCGCGGCTCGCAGACAAGGCACGCCAGTCCGGGCAGAGCTTGGGAATTCTTCATGGCCTCCCGGTTCCGGTCAAAGACAGCATCAACACCGCAACGCTACCGACATCATGCGGGACCGCCGCGTTAAAGCACTTTCGTCCCGTACGCGACGCGGAAATTGTGCGCTTGCTGAAGGCGCAAGGCGCCATTGTCATGGGGAAAACTGGTCTACACGAAATTTCAATGGGGTGGACTAGCAACAACGAAATAACTGGTCCGGTGCGAAACCCGTATGACATGACTTATGTTCCTGGCGGCAGCAGTGGTGGCTCGGCGGCTGTTGTCGCCGCACGGATTGCCCCGCTGGCCGTCGGCGGGGACACCCTTGGCTCAATACGTGTACCAGCCTCCTGTTGTGGAGTGGTCGGATTCCGCCCGACATTTGGCCGCTATTCCAGCGAGGGCTCAATGCCGCTGACCGACAACAAGTTCGACCAGGTCGGCCCATTCGCCAGATCGGTTGCGGACTTGCTGCTTTTCGATGCAGCGGTAACAGCCGAAGCAGCTTCCATAGCGCCGGGCCCGCCAAAGGGCACGCGCATCGGCATTGTACCCAGCTACTTCCAAGAAGATGTCGATCGCGAGATCCAAATAGCTTTCCACAATATGCTTGAGAGCTTACGAGAGGCCGGAGTCGTGATCGTGGAAGTTAATGCGCCTGCGGAGCTCAAAGAGGCTGCGGCTATCGGCCTTACGATCATGACTTACGAGATGGTCGCGAACATTTCGCGTTTTCTGCGTGAGTACCATGCAGGCGTTACTTTCGATCAGATACTATCCGCTGCTGGTCAAGGTACACAGCGTGTTCTGAAGTCCAGGGCGCTGGCTCCAAATCGGCCGTCAGATACCGCCTACCAGGCGATGCTTGCAAAGCGCGATAGACTCAAGAGCTGCATGTACGACCTCTACAAAGATCACGCAATAGACGCGCTGGCCTTTCCGGCTATTGGATTCGCTCCTCCACAGATTGGAGAAGAATCCGTAATTGACATAAATGGGAGCGAAGTTTCTCTTCCGCTCGCCATGGCGCACAATGTTGCGCCGGGCAGCTGCTGCGGATCACCGGGCCTCGTTCTCCCGGTGGGCCTGAGTAGCAACGGACTGCCCATAGGAGTGGAGTTCGATGCCTTGCCAGGCAACGACCGGGGTCTACTCGGGCTGGGACTCTCGCTTGAGAAATCGCTCGGACAGCTCAAGCCACCCTCGCTCTGATCTTCCGACTCGCTTCGTTACGAGATACTAACGTTTTTGAACCGCGTCGCCACCCGCCCTGCTATTGGCAAGCCTTCATCGGTTCGAACAAAAACAGCCGTTCGAAGAAGCGTCCGCTTTGACTAAGTTGAAGTTCCTAAAATGCGCAGTTATCGACGGCGGTCAAATCGTTCGCAGCGTCCAAAAATATCAGACAGATCGCCTTATACATTAAGGGACACATAAGACAGCTTTGGCGGCTGCCTATCGGAGCTTCGAGACCGCGAGCGTAGATAATGGTTTACGTTAGTCGAGTTAAGGGATGCCGCGGGCTCAGACCAGTATTGGCATTCGCATTATTGGCACCCCGCTCTTATCTTCTTTTTCGGAAGCGGGTTCGACAAAGCGCCTGAGGATCGGCGGATTATACTGCCCAAGCACGCGATGAGCTAGCCGCTTGAGGCCATCTGCTTCTATACGGTGGAATATCGGACGGCGAGCCGGATTGAGCACGCCTCGATGCTTCCCTGCCGACTGGGCGAGACGCCCGAGCGCGAGCATCCGTCGGACTGATGCAGTGCCGTTTGCGCCCGCTCGATCTCCTGCGCGCTCCGGCGCTCCGGGAAGAACAATTAGGAGGCAGGCCGGGAAATGCTGGAGCGCAGCCGAATACCGCGATTCCGTCGATGTCAACAGCCGCCCGCCTTTAACAATCAGAAGCCTTTTATTGAGGGGTCATTATTTGGAGCATTGGCACCCAGCGCTCGCCGTCAAATCTCTGGGGCCGCAGCGCTGTGATCAAGCGATAATCATCCGGCCTCGTGTTGACAGTAATGCCGGGGATCAGACCTGGAAGTTCAACGTTTTTGAGCGCTGTGGCACGCCTCATGATGTTCTGTCGGGACAAATCATCACCACAGGCCTCGAGGACCTTTGTCATGAGAACAGCGACATTCCATCCGGTGAAGTTGAGCTGATCTTCGGTATCGCCCTCCGGATAGTACCTCTTCATGAACTCCAGCCATTCGAGATAGGCCGGATCGTTCGCCCATTCCGGGTCGCCCACCGATTTGGTCGGAGTCGCCGAGATCGCACCCTTTGCGTTTTCGAGCCCGGCCGGTTTCAGGATCGTTGCCACAAAGTTGCTTCCGATCGGCAGGAATTGCTGAGCACGCCACCCAAGCTCGCCGGCTTTACGGATTGCCTGGGAGGTGAACTTACCGGTCGACGCGTTGAGAAAGACGTTGGCGTTGCTGCTGGCCAACGAGACCACCTGCGAGTCGACCGTGGGCGATGTGACCTCGTATGGCGACGCCGCGACGATCTTGGCCGCCGGATCCAGGCGAGCCAGCTCGGCCTTGAAGCTGCGGAGATATTCGCGCCCGTAGTCGTCGTTCTGGTACAACACTGCGACGCGCGATCCGGGAGTGCGCTCGGCCACAAGCTTGGCGTAGATCATCGCTTCGGTGCTGAACAATGTCATTCCCGCGATTGTGTAGGGACTGGCTTTCGGATCAGCGAAGCGCTCGCTGGCGGCAAATACAAACAGTTGAGGGATCTTTCTTCCGTTCAGATATTTCTGAACTGCCGCATTCTGAGCGGTCCCCATGCTGCCAAAGATCGCCACCGCTTCGTCGTTCTCGATCAGCCTGCGCGTCTGCTCCACGGCTTTCGGCGGGCTATAGCCATCATCGAGGGAAATCAGCCTGATCTTGTGGCCATTGATCCCGCCGCGGTCGTTAATCATCTGGAAATAGCGGGACTGCACCTTGCCCACAGCACTCAGCGCCGAAGCTGGCCCGCTGTAGGGCATGGTCTGGCCGAGGATCAGTTCGGCCTCGGCCGCGCCGGCCGTACCGCAACGAGCCAGTAAAGCCGCAAATACGAGTACGGCGCGAAGTCCGCGCATGCCTCCCTCCCTTCTTAACTTCCTCTTACGAGAATTATTCTTCCCAGGAAGATTAATTGTCAAGCTGAAGAGCCAACGGATCCTTCCGCTGGTGACCGGCGCCGCTGCCAGCTGCAGTATGAGGATCTTCCGGGCGACATGCCATTCCGGCCGTGATAAGTTGCCTAGCGGATGACGCCGACGCAATTGGCGCAGACCGAGGACCTGAAGAAATGAAGAGGAGTAGCGTGTCACGCCGCGCCGAACCCGCGACCAAGAAACCACCAGAGCCCGACAGCACTCTTTACGACGATATTGAGGCCGCCTGGCTCAAGCAACGCCCGGACCTCGACCTTGCCGCCGCCTGCACGTTGTTGCGGCTGGAGCGCGTCAATCGCCTTCATGAAATACGGCTGCAGGAGATATCGAAAGCGGTGGGCCTGCAGACAGGCGAACTCTATGTCCTGCTGGCGCTCAGACGCGCGGGAAAGCCGTATGAACTGCGCCCAACCGACCTGTTCCGCGCTTTGCTTGTCACGTCGGGTGCTATGACCAAGCGCGTATCGCGGCTTCAGGACCGAGGCTTCGTCCTCCGCGTCTCCGCCAGTGATGACGGCCGCTCGGAGCTCGTCCGCCTCACCGCCAAGGGTCTTTCGACCGCGGACCGCGGTATCGTAGAGGTTGCGAGGGTCGTTGAGAGCGTAACCGAAGCCAGCGGACTCACGAAGGCTGAGCTCACGACCCTCGATCGTTGTCTTCGCAAGCTCCTCACCGTCAAAACTGTGAAAACGAAGAAGTCCGGCAGGCTTGCAGAACGCGACTAGCGATCGTCGTCGGCAACACTCCACAAGAGCCTACTGCCTATTCTTCAGAAAGGATCTCAAATCGCATGAAATGTCTTTCACCTGGTCTGGTTCCGGGGAAATACCGGCGGCGATCAGGCGCCGCGCCAGCATCTGATCGCCCGGATTGTTGATGCTGTCGACCGCGACCAGCTTGTCCTGCCGGTAGTGAAACACGGAGAACCGGCCGGCGTCGATAGCGCCGCGGATCACGATCCGATCGCTGCCTGCGGCATGGCCAACGGTCTGAAGCCTGAGATCGTGTTGATCCGACCAGAATCTCGGCACACTGTCGTAGGGCTCGCGGCTGTCCGCGACGGCGAGCCCGACAGCCCTTCCCTGATCCTGCGCGTGCTGAACGCACTCCAACCTGATCCACCCCCCTGCAAACCGGCTGTAATGAATAGCGCAATCGCCGGCGGCATAGATCCCTGGGCATGCCGTTCGGCCATACTGATCCACCATAATGCCATTGGCACATTTGAGCCCTGCGGCAACGGCGAGATCATCATTGGCAATGCCGCCAATGCCCACGACGACGAGGTCCGCGCCGAGGCGAACGCCTCCGTCCAGTTCGACCGCTGCAACTCGACTACCGGCTCCGAGGATTGCGGAAATGGCTGCGTTCGTCTTCACCGCGACGCCTGCTTGGACGTGAATGTCAAGGAGGAAGCGCGACACGACGGAAGATACCGCCCGCTCGAGCAATCGGGATCCAGCCTCAATCACCGTTACGCGCTTGCCGAGCTTGATCGCCGAGGAAGCCACCTCGAGGCCGATGAAGCCGCCGCCCACGATGACGATCTCGCTGGCCCGGTCGAGCCGTGCCTTGAGATCGATCGCATCGGCGATCGATCGAAGATAGCAGACCCCGTCGAGTTCAGCCCCGTGAATCGTGATCGGACGCGCGCGCGAGCCCGTGGCGATGACGAGGCTATCGAAGTCCAGGACTGCATCTCCCGCCAACACGACCCGGCCGGCATTGCGATCGAGTTCGACAACGCGACGCCCAAGGAGCAGGTCGATCCGCCTGCCGGTGAAAATGGCCTCGTCCCGCATGAGTAGCCCCTGCGCGGTGGTCTCTCCGAGTAGGAAATCCTTCGATAGCGGCGGGCGTTGATATGGCAGCACTGCTTCATCGGCGACTACCGTCACCGGCCCGGAATAGCCGGCCTCGCGCACCGTGAGAGCTGCCTGAACGCCGGCATAGGACGCGCCGATCACGACGAGGCCACTCACGGATTGACGTCCACATCGCCGTGACGGTGGGCTTCCGGAGCAGCGACGCCCTCGAGCTTTACATAGATCTCGCCATCCCGGATTTCGACCTTGAACGCCCTGATGTCCTTGTAAGCGCCTGCCCGGCATCTGCCGTTGCGGACATCGAACATCGCCCCGTGCAGGGGACATTCGATTACATGCCCTTCGAGAAACCCCGTGGAGAGCAGAGCAAATGCATGCGAGCAGACGTCCTCCGTGGCGAAGATTTCGTCATCGATCTTGTAGAGCGCAACGCGCTGGTCGCCGACCTTGAAGCCACGCGGCTCGCCTTCGAACAGCTTTGAGACGGCGCATAGATGTTGCCAAGTCATGGGATGGGTTCTCCTGGACCAAGGCTGAAGAATGGATGCGAACACAAAGGTCGGCGCCCCGATTTCCGATTCGATCAACGAGGAATCTGCCGCCAATCGTCGGAGGCGGACGCAAGCCGGCCACCGACCGCGCGAATGTCCTTGTAGGACATGGTCTCGCACTGGCCACTCTTGGGTGCCTTGCCCTCCATGAAGCCGCGCACTTCATCGAGCAATTGGCGGCGGACCCTTACGATTGCCTGGTCTGCCGAGCAGAGATATTCCTGCGAACGGTCCACGATCGGGCCCATGCTGACCATCACGACGAAATCCTCGATGACGATCTCATGGAAGCCTGTGCTGTTGCCGGCATCCATGATCTGGCGGTTCTGTCCCCAATTGTTGGTTTGATCACCTGGCAGGCCGCCGGCCATCGGCCATTGATTGGCGCGCTGCACCTTGCGCCAGGAATCCACGGGCTTCTCCGGATTGTAATAGATATACCACTGGATGAGGTTCTCGTCGTCGATCGGCACCGCGATGATCGCGGTGCGATCCTGCTGCGGGCCGGAATAGATCGGCGCGATCAATCCGTAATAGGGCATCACGAATTCCGTGACCCTGGCCAGGCGTGCTCCGTCCGGCGCGGTGCGCAGCGCGGCGGCACGGAAGCCATAGCGCTTCTTCTCAAATTCATAGCTCACTTCAGTGTTGACCCGTGTCGCGCCGAAATCGGTCGACGACGTCGCGGTCCAACTCTGATGCAGCAGCGCCACATGCGAGGAATCGATGGTGGCCTCGACGCCCTGCAACCAGTTCGCATGGAGTTCGATGCCAGCTGCGTAAACCTGGTCAGGCGGCAGATCCATCCATTCAAAGTCCGGAGCGGGCGGAGCCTTGCCTTCCCCGAGCCAGACCCAGATCAGTCCGGCCCCCTCCCGCGTCGGATAGGCTTTCGCCTTGACGGTCTTGGCGAACTCCCTTGGGTTGTTCGGCTCATTGGGGACGTCCAGCACATCACCGTCGGCTCTGATCCTCCAGCCGTGGAACAGACAGGTCAGCGAGCAGTCGTCGACACGTGCTAGCGCAAGAGAGGCGCCCCGATGCGGGCAAGCCTCATCGAGAAACCCGACAGTCCCGTCCTTGCCTCTGAAGGCCACGAAGTTGCGGCCGAATAGTTTGACGCGAACAGGCGCCTCTCCCTTGCGCACGCGAACCGAGAGAACGGCCGGCAACCAATAATGCTGCCGCAGCATGCGTCCCATGGGGGCGTCACCCGTGACGCGGCACAACAATTCATTCTCTTCCTTGGTGACCATCGCGAAAGCGCTCCCTTGTTGACGCCTTTGACGTCTTGGCGCTATTATCTTCCTCGGAAGATTTCTGTCAAGATCTCTTACTGGAATGCAAATCAGGGGGTGGCATGACTGAGGGGCGCCTAAAGGGCAGCGTTGCATTGGTGACGGGAGGAAGCCGCGGAGTCGGAAAGGGAGTGGCGATCGGCCTCGCAGAAGCGGGCGCGACGGTGATCGTCACGGCGCGCACCCGCGACGGTGCAGGATCTTGGCCCGGTTCTCTTGATGAGACCATCGCGGCGATCGAGGCGGCCGGCGGCCGAGGCATTGGCCTGATCTGCGATCACTCAGACGATGCGTCGGTGAAGGAAGTCTTCGAGTTCGTCCGGCGCGACCACGGCCATCTCGACGTCCTGGTCAACAACGTGTTTGCGTCGCCCGACGTGATGCCCGTGAATGTCCCCTTCTGGCAGATCCCGACATCAATATGGGACACTTTGCACCGGGTCGGCCTCCGCTCGCATTTCGTTGCAAGCCAACACGCGGTCCCCCTGATGCTGCCACAAAAACGCGGCCTCATCGTCAATACGTCGTCTGGCGGAGGTGTCCGATACACGTTCAATGTTCCCTTCGGCGTGCAAAAGTCAGGAGTCGATCGGATGGCACGCGACATGGCACATGAACTGCAGCCTTTCGGCATCGCCGCGGTTTCCATTTGGCCTGGCTACATCAAGAGCGAGAAACTTGCAGCGCAGCCCGACCGGGTGCCGCCCGCATTGGCTAAGCTGATAGCCGAGCGCGGCGAGACTCCAATCTTTGCCGGACGTGCAGTGGCCGCGCTCGCCAGTGATCCCGGCGTGATGGCCAAGAGCGGACAGATCCTGCTCGCCTCCGAGCTTGCCGCTGAATACGGCTTCACCGATATCGATGGGAAGGTGCCACCGCCACCAAGCCGCGATCCGGCCCCGCTTTCCGTGTTCACCCCGAACCTCTCAAACTGACCAAGGAGCAACCAATGCGCACCGCAATCCAGACCGCGCTCCCTTTCGCCGAACGAGACGGGCATCGGTTCATGCTTGCTGTCGTTACGGGCCTCGCCTGTGCGGTGGCGCTCGCCAAACCCCTGTTGCTGGCGATGACCGCAAACCCGGGGTTCCCAGCACCGCTGTGCGCCGAAATGTCCTCATCCAACTCATCGTTGAACAAGGTAGAGGTGATCACCTCGCACGCCTTGCCGAATGTCCCCGGCAAGCGGGTCACAGTCGTCCGAGTAAGCTATGGACCGGGCGGCTTTACGCCGCCGCACCGGCATGGCGGCTCGGTGACCGCCTACATCACAAAGGGAGAGATCCGGTCGCAGCTGCGCGGCGGTCCGGTGGAGACGTTCGTGGTCGGACAAACGTTCTTTGAACCGCCTGGCGCGATACATCTCGTGTCAGCCAATGCGAGCAATACAGAGCCAGCCGAACTGATCGCCGTCGTGGTCGCGGACGAGGGTGCGGAATTGACCACGCTCCTCGATTGAAACACTAACCCGCGTTCAATCGCTTGGCCGTCATCACCCCCTCATACGAAGCGCAGATTGGCTTTGAGGCTGCTATCAGCGCATACGAGATCTGCTCGAAGCAGTAACTGTTGCGATCTATAGCAGCAATTCCGCAGCGCGGATCGATCGTTCGGAAGTCGAGAGGACGCTTCCGCTTAACGCCTCGAAGGTCTGCCTTTCGGTATGATCGCTGGCTGCAGGCCACTCTGGTCTTCCTCGGCGAGCGATCCGTAGCCCTTGCTGGCCAACGATCCGTAGACCGGCCCGACTCTAGATGTTCGATTGCTCCGGCCGCACATTAATCCCGACGTTGCCGAATGCCGGCGCGCAATCGCCCAACCCGGCTAGATGTCTTCGCTCTGAATCGGCACGGGTTACGACCACGTCGCGAGCGCCACCGGCCATGCCTGCCACTGAGGCGTCGCATCGACGGCGGGGTGTAGATCTCCTCACCTCACAAGCACAAACCTCCGGCGGGGCATCGCCGGAGGTCCGTGGAACTGCTGGAGGTTTAACGTTATTGCAGCATCACCAGTTACGCTGAGCACGCAGCAGCATGCTCACCGTATCCTGATCCTTCAATTGATAGATGCCCGCCGGCTTGGCGACGCTGGAGACCTGTGGCACACTCGCAAAGCCATCGTATTTCTGGTCAAGATGAGTGTACGTCACTTCACCTGAAACGGTCAGATTCTTGACCGGCGTCCAGCGCGTGATTAGACCGACTTGGCTGATGTTGAAGTTGGGATTGCAGGTGGCTCCGCCCGTCAACAGAGTGGGAGCGTTCGCCGCGATGCCGGAGCAGATCAGCGAGCTACCGGTGCTCTCATACTCTACCGCGGCGTAGGCGCCATAGATAGCCGTATTCCAATATGCGTTCCAGTTGTGGGTGTAAGCGCCCCGCATACCCCACGTCTGCACCGTCGAGAGGCCATTTCCGGGCGCGAACACCGCATCAGCGACGCCCGCATAGCCGAGGCTACCCGCACCGCCATACATCGAATATGAGGTAACAGCCTGGCTCTGGAAGTTGTAGCGGCTGGCACCGTCGGTGTAGACGGCCTGGATGTTGATGACGTCGCCTGGCCCGGTCGGAATGTTCTTGATCGATAAGGCGAACTGAGCCGCCCAGCCCCATTTGTCGTCGGGATGGCCGGTAAGCTCGGTTGCGCCGTTATACGCCGCGTGGTTCTCGTGCGCCGCGAACGACGCCTGGAACAATCCCCAAGCCTGATCGATGCGAACCATGCCCACGATGTCAGGCGACACAGTGCCGCCGATCGCATTCACGCCATAGCTGCCACCCAACACGCCAGCCGCCGAAATGCCCGCGGTGTTCCAGATATTTGTAGTGAAGTAAGCTGATGAGTCCTGCGCCGAAATCGTTGCCGATATGCCCTGGCCGAAGTCGGCGGTATAGGTAAACTGATTGACTCCGTAGATGTCGCCCCCACCGCCGACTAGACCGTCAAAATTGTTGCTGGGATAGTTGGTCCAAGGCGCATCGAACTGAGATACCGCTTTGCCCATCGTGAAGCCGCCAAACTGGATGAACGCGTAGGGCACGGATAGAGACCCGCCGTTAATGCCGTCATTGCTAAGCCCGTTGACGGACGTGAGGCCGCTTGAGTTTGCCGCCCCAGTCGAATATTGAGTTCCACCATTGCCGACGCCGGTAAATGTCCCGGAGCTCCACGTGAAATAGGCTTCGAAATAAGTACGTACCACTCCGTATTCAGTCGCCGTGCGCGTGTCGAGGTTGAGGTCCTCCCGCGCACGCCACTGAGCAGCATTGCTCAGGCGATTGTTGGCTCCGGCGGGGCCGCTGTAGGCTCCGTTGTAGTTGCTGTTGGTCTGAATGCCGATTTCGGCACGAAGATAGCCGCCCAGCTTGATGCAAGTACCCGTGCCGGGAATGTAATAGAAACCGGCGCCGTAAAGCGAACACACCCTGGCATATTCAATCGCTTTGGCCTTCAATGGCAGATCCGCAGCTTGCGCCCCCGCCACGGTGAATCCCACTGCTCCCGCACCAAGGAACAGGCCCCGTATCGACATCATTCAGATCTCTCCAGTTTATGAGACGGTCCACGCGCCCCTGCGCTCCCGTCATGCGTCATCGCACGACCGCCGCGGGACCCATTCACTGATCATCCAGCTAATGCGGCACGACATGCGTGACACCTTTTATCGATTGATAACCATCATACGACAGACAAAGCTGGTTACGCCGGACACATTTACGGTCAACCAAACGAGATGTTTCCGTGTAGTTAGATTGCGACATACGAAACAGGCTTACGTATCATTTCTCATCGCCGCGACGACGCGAGCTTCTGACTCGGATCGTTGCGCGTAGATCGAACTAATTTCGAGTGAAACACGCATGACCAATGGATGGCGCTGCAGATCTTCTGCCGCGTACCTCGTTAGCCGCGCGCACATCTGCCGGCATCTTCCCGGGCGTCCCGCCTCTCACAGATTTGCCCAAGGAAACCGTCACGATGCACCTTGCCGACTCGCAGGCGCTCACCTCTAGGCACAAAGCGGCCTTCTCTTTTGCCGCGTCTGTTGTTGGAAGCGGTGTTCATCTCCTTCCCCGCTACCGATTGTGGCAGCCGCTCTTGACACCAGCATCCCTCATTGCCTGCAATAGGCTGCGATCGCTTGGACACTCCGGCACCGGCCTAGCTCGCCACGGCTTTTTTTGCTGCTATCGTTGAGCCCATCGCTCCGCCTGTGCCGCGACCATGGTTTTGGCCATGAACTGCTCCAATTTTATTCGATCTCACTTGCTCGGAGAGGCAAGAGCAGTGATCACAAAGCCGGCTTGCGATTTCATGTTCTACGGCCAGTCGTAGCGGAGTAAATTCCCGGAAGAGGAGCTTACTTCTGATGCAACGGAAGGTCGCTCGGGCCACTTGTCGCCGTGTAGCTTTTCGCCGTCACGGCCGGCTCGTTATCCCGAAGCTACGATCGCAACAGTTATGCCATTACGTCGCAGCCGGACGCGCATGGAGCTTCAGTCGTTTTCAGAATGAATGATCCAGTTAGGAGGATTAGCGAACCGCCATACGTGCGGGCAGCTTCGCCCGAGCGGTGACTGAACCGGCACCCAGCTGCCAACAACGATCTCGGTCCGAAAGCCGACAATCGCTGCACGCTCACAGGTATCGGCGGCTTGATAGGCGTCAGAGACGATCTCACCGACTTAAGCAGTCGACCGATTCTTTGATCGGACCCAACAAACGCCGTTCCGCGGTTCGAATCCCGCCGGCAATCGAGCCCGCACGAATGCCGGATTGGCTTGCAATTTGGAACTGGAGACCCAATGGGCGAAACGGCGGCAGCCCATCGCTGCGGACCGAGAATGACAGCTCCTTATCGGCGTTGTTGGCTCGACCTGCCCCTGAACGCACTCCGTCCAGACGTCACGGGTCAGATCATTCACTTGGTTGAGTCGCAGCTTTCGTCTGCTCATCCATCCCCTCCAGCACGGACCGTAATCGTCGAGCCAATTCAGACACACGAAACGGTTTATAGATAACCGGAAACTCGTCGACCGCCCCGTGCCGATGGAGAACGTCTCCAGCATAACCTGA
Source organism: Bradyrhizobium sp. STM 3557 (assembly GCF_045571465.1). Classification (NCBI taxonomy): domain Bacteria; kingdom Pseudomonadati; phylum Pseudomonadota; class Alphaproteobacteria; order Hyphomicrobiales; family Nitrobacteraceae; genus Bradyrhizobium; species Bradyrhizobium sp. STM 3557. The sequence goes on along the minus strand of NZ_CP120697.1, from coordinate 1,362,945 downwards.
TGTAAGCAATATCTTCATCTTGCCTTTCTGTCGCTTAGCCTCGCGGGCAAGCTCGACACCATTCGGGCCGCTCGGCATGACCACGTCGCTGAACATAAGATCGAATTCCTGATCGCCTTCCAGAAGTCGGATGGCCTCACTTCCATTTTTGGCACAGACAACCAGATAGCCGAACGTGGTCAGCATCTCCGAAGTGACCTCCAACACGTCCTCATTGTCCTCAACCAGGAGAATGCGCTCAGACCCTCCTGGCACGGCTCGTGCCCGCTCGATTTCCACATTGATATCGAGTTCCTGCTGAGTGGCTTTCGGCAGGTATACAGTAACAGTGGTTCCTACTGCTGGCGCGCTTTCAACGCTGATATATCCGCCTGATTGCCGGACAAAGCCATAAACCATGCTGAGACCTAGACCAGTGCCCTTGCCCACCTCCTTCGTTGTGAAGAACGGCTCAAAAATCCGATCTCGCACCTCAGGCGGCATGCCGTGCCCGGTGTCCGCGACAGACAGCCTCACATATGATCCGGGCGGACATCCGGCGACGGCTCCCTCCTCGAGCACGACGTTTTGCGTTTCGATCTGAAGCACACCGCCGGACGGCATCGCGTCGCGGCCGTTCAATGCCAGATTGAGGAGCGCTGTCTCCAGCAGGGAGGGATCGACCGTGCACCGCCACAGTTGTTCATCCGTCTTCAGCCTCAGCTCGCATCCTGCGCCGATCGCCTGGCGAATAAGCCCCTCGAACTCAGAGATCAGCACATTGACATCAAGCAATTTAGGGTCGAGCTTTTGTCGGCGAGAGAAGGCTAACAGCTGCGTAGTGAGCTTCGCTCCCTGATCGGTGGCGCGTCTTGCCGCTGCTGCGAGCCGGCGAACCTTACTATTGTCGGCTACATCCTCGATGAGCTCTAGATTCCCCGAGACTACGGCGAGCAGATTATTGAAGTCGTGGGCAACACCGCCGGTGAGTTGTCCGACCGACTCCATCTTCCGGCTCTGATGAAGCTGCTCTTCCATATGATGGCGTGCGTCCACGGCCCGCCTGTGCTCCGTAATATCTCTGAAGAAAATGCCAATTCCTTCGCCGGACGGAAACGCATTGACGGTGTACCAAGCATCGCGACGCCTACAATGCGCTTCGAAGACCGCTGGACGACGATCCGACATGGTGGCCTGAAGCTGCGCCAGCGTCTCCTCGTCATGGTCACCGAAAATGGCTTCGCGTAGATCCATGCCGATCAGCTCACGGCCTTCTTTGATGTCGTCCCAGGCTCTCTGGTTGAAGAAGCTGATACGCCAGTCGGCATCGGCGATAACAACGCTATCAGTTGTGCTTTCGAAAACCATAGCGAGACGCGCAGCAGCGGTTTCGGCCTTCTCCTTCGCATCAGAAAATTGACGTTCCCGGCTTTCCAAGGCCGCAGCCATGGCGTTAAATGCACCAGCTACGCTCGCGATTTCCGATCGGTCTCGGATGTTTACACGGCGGCTATAATCGCCGAGGCGCCACTGGTTCGCTGCATCGACCAATAATTCCAGGGGTCGATGGATGAATTGTCGGGCCCCGAGCAACGTCATCACCCACACCAATAGACTGCTCATGGCGATCAGGAAGATGTCGCGTCGAGTACGACGTTGAATCTCGCCAAAGGCCTTCTTTTTGTTGAGACCATAGCTGACGTGGAGCCCTCCTGGCTCGACCATCGAGACGCCCACGATTCTCTCCACTCCGTCGGCATCCACCAGATCAGCTGCGAGGTTCTCCCAATTTGGCTTATCTGCCTCAACAAAATTGAGTTTCTTACCGACGAAACGGTCATTTTCAGGATAGCGGGCGAGAACGGTTCCATCTCGGTCGGTGATGGCTAGCGCATCTCCCTCTGGTACCCCCGCTCGCGCGATGTAATTGCCCAGCCAGTCGAGCCCTAGAGGCGCGATAATGACGCCAGCTATTTGACCATCTTCGTCAAGGAAGGGGAGCGCGAACTGAATCAATTTCTGCCGAACGGACAGTCCAATCGAGAATTGTCCGACTGTAAACGCGCCGGTTTTCAACACGTTCGCAAAGTATGCGCGGCCGGCAACATTGACGGCTTCTCGATCCCGGTTTGTATCACAGAACGGCTGGCCGTTCAGATCGCTAACCACGAAAGTAAGAAAGGCTGGAAACCGTGATTTCATTCCGGCGAGCGCAGCATTGCAGGCCTCGCTATTCTTCGACTTTATGGCAGGCAGCTCCGACAGCGCAATGAGAACCTGGCGAATGCCTTGAACTATCTGTTCCTGCTCTTTCGCAGCGAGCTGCGCGAGGCTGAGCGCTTGATCCTGTACTTCGACCCAGCGCGCGCGCCGTAGGCTTGTTTCATGGTACGCTTGGATTGCGATGGCAGGGAGCGATGCTAACGCAAGAAGCGCAAACAGGCGGGACAAGATCGACATTTGCTTCCGTGTGAAAGATCATCCAGTCGCGGGGTCTGTGTTCTTCGAGCGCTCCGTCCACAGCAACTTGCGGCGCGGTCCGAAGCTGACGGCTGCCTTATACGGCCATGCATCATTCTGACCGCGATCTCCACGTCGCCGAGTTCCGCTCGTCAGGCACCTAAACACAAAGAGCATGAGGTCACCCGAGAAACTGGTCTGGTGGGCTGAGCGCTTCTGGACGATTTCAGGGCGGCACACTCTGCGATGTGCCAAATGTGACTGGCCTCCGCCGCTCATCTACGTGCGCCGAACTACCGCCGAAGATTTTCCAGGAACAATGGAAAACATCTGCCGGCACAGCCCGCAGCGAACTTTGCACCGACGCCGTCGGCAGCTGCGGGCACTAGTGAAGAATCTATCAGGACGGCGTGCGCTGTGCCGAGAATAGCTCGCAGTACCATACCGGCATCTCCTTTCCCACCTAGATGCGGTTGCGCGCTACCGTTTAAAAGCACCAAGAAAGCGCAATTGCGATGCACCATGCACACGTAATCGATATGGATTCGATCCAGATACAACCGTTGTGTCGCTTTAAGCCTAAGCGGAACAATGGGATGCTGCCTCAACGCAATCCAATGCCGCCTCCGGCCACAGTCCATTCAAGCGAAGCGTATGGTGCCGCGCTTGTTAGCGTTAGCCTCAATTCAAATGTTCAACTCTGCCCCGCTTACGACGACTGTCGTAGTACTCTCGGTACACCGGTTAGTTTGGCCAAGCTGAACCAAGAATGATCGAGCAAAAGTTTTGGCGGACATAATTCATGTCCTTCAGCGCCAGAACATCAGCTTTCACGTTACCAAACGTGGTCAGGGGTTTCTTGACGATGCCGCGAGCAAAGTGGTCGATTATATTTTCCTTGAAGTTCGCCTCACGTGGATGGTGATCGCAGACGTGTTGCCGCTGCTCGGGCGTAAAGTCGTGATACGCGATGCCTAGCACATCCATCTCCACGCCAGCTGTGACCAGCGCGACCATCGGACGCATGTGCTCGGGGATGCCCGGCGTCGTGTGCAGCGCGATCGCAGTCCAGACCTCCTCAACATCGCGTTCCGGGACGCCGTAGCTCATCATGAAGTCGCGTGCAGCATTGGCGCCGTCTACCTCGAAACGGAGGTTGGGGCTCGAATATTTCTCCGTCAGTCCCATGTCGTGGAACATGGCGCCGAGATAGAGTAGCTCGTGATCAACCTTCAGCCCGCGTCGCATTCCGGTCAGCGCTCCCCACAGGAAAACGCGGAGACTGTGGTTATAGAGCAGGTCGTCCTCGGTGTCGCGGACGAGCTGTGTGGCAGCGCGCGCGATGGCACTGTCTGGCAAGCGGACTCCTGCAATGATCTCGGGCATGAGTGGTCTCCTTTGTTGGTCCAGAGGAACTCGCATGTGTCATGACCGAAGCTCACCGCTCATGGTGCACCACCAAGCGACGCAGCGCCGCTCTCGAGGTCAGAGTTGAACGGCTTGTCCGCGTTTCGCAGCCGACAGCTCGGCCAATGTCCCGTAACCCAGCGCGACATCTGCATCAGCTTGCTGAAATCCCTGCGGCGGAATTCTGGGTCCTTGTAGGCCAAAACCTGTGGCTTGGGTCGTCTCAGGGCGGTGCTTGAGACTGTCGTAAAGGACCTGCAAGAAGCCTTCCGCGAATTGTGGCGAACGCGGGTAAGCCGCTTCAACAGTGCTCCGCTGCTCCGCTGTAAAGTCGTCAAAGCCGGCTCCGACCAGGTCCACGTTGGCTACCTCAGCAAGCAGTGTGGCACGTCCGCGCAACCATGCCGGACGCGAACTGCTAAACCAAAGCACCAAGCATTTCGTCAGCGAGAACGCTGACATGACCAATTCACTCATAATTTGAGTTATTTGCGCATCAATGGAAGTGAAAAAACAGCAGCCGACGAATGAGCCCGCTGCACCATGCTGCCGTCGCAGTTGAACTCATAACCAGGGTCGACCGCATAATCGAAGTTCGTTCGTTCCCCCGAAATCATCGCTATTTGCCAGGCCAGCTTCACACACGACTGTTCACGAGCGGGATGCGCAGGCCGAGCCTGCCGCAAAGAGTTGGCGCACCCTTCAGATTTCCCGCCATTTCCTCTCACACATACCATCCTACGGCGCATCCTTCTCATATCCCGCGCCGACAGAGAGCTGAAATCGTGCGGCTCCCCCCGCTCCGCCATTGGCTTGTCAGCTTGCGCGAAACACCGGTCAGATCCGCCTGCACATAACAGCTGGATTTCTCCAATTTTTGTTGCCCCGTGCCTTGCCGATACATTCGTTGACCGGCAACAACGGGAGCCTGCTTGGCAACTCTCGGTCCAGGTGAGCGACTCGTAAGCGGCTTCCTCTTACGTCCGCTTAAAGCCGCTCTACCGGCAATGTGAAGATATACCCGACGCCTCGTTGCGTCCGGATAATCGAGGGCCCACTCGGATCCGACTCAAGTTTGCGGCGCAGTCGAAACACCTGGACGTCAATACTCCTGTCGTAAATATCATCGTGGAGACGTGTCGCCTGCAAAAGACACACCCGAGAGAGCGGCCTCTGCGGAGCATCAAGGAAAGCCGTTAGAAGCGCGCACTCGCCCTTGGAGAGAGCGATCCTCGCCCCACAGGATTCGGTCAGGCGACGAGTTTGCCGGTCGAGCTGCCACTGACCAAAACGCCAGAGGCCCTTCTGTCTATCCCGCTGTGTCGGTATTGATCCTTCATCTCGGCGCCTCATGACCGCCTTGATCCGGGCAAGGAGCTCCCTCAAGCCAAATGGTTTGGTCAGGTAGTCGTCAGCTCCGAGTTCCAACCCCATCACTCGACCAGCCTCGTCTCGCCGATGACCCGTGATGATGATGACCGGCACATCAGACTGCACTCTTAAATCCCGGAGCAGGTCGAGGCCATCTTCCTGTCCAAGGCGGAGAAGAGAACGATAAGGTCCGGTTTGCGTCGCGCAAGGATCCCGATCACCTCCTCCCGCCGCGATGCCGAAATGGTTCGAACACCATCCTCTCCTCGGTAATTCCATACCCGCTTTCGCATCATCTCGTCGTCTTCAACGACCATGCATGTCAACTGCTGGCTGCTTGCGCCGTCAAACGTCTGCCATGGCTGCACGAAACGGCTTGTTCCAGTTGCTTGGTTAGCACCGTAGTCAATCCGGCAATCGTTCACTCTCTAATGCCCCTCTGGCATCCGCAGGGTATATTGAGGCTCTGCGATCTCGGAGCTTGCGAGCCTCCCGAGCGACGCACTCTTGAGCCAGTCGCTGCGGGAGCTCCATCATTTTCACCGGCTCCGCCACAACTCCGACGCAGTCAGTGTCCGGGGCTTCCAGCCCCCCTCAAAAGACTTTGAGTCGCTGCAGTCACATCGGCTTGCCGCATCAGGCTCTCTCCGACCAGAAAGGTCGATATGCCAATGCGCGACAGGCGCATGAGATCGTTCGAATCCGATATTCCACTTTCGCCCACAATCAGGCGATCCTTAGGGATGTGCGGCGCCAAGTCCTCACTAATTTGGAGCGTCGTCTCGAAGGTTCGTAAGTTACGGTGATTAATGCCGATCATTGGCGAGTTAAGACGGAGCGCTCGGTCAAGCTCCGCACGGTCGTGCACTTCAATCAGCACGTCCATACCCAAATCGAATGCCGCTGCCTCAAGCTTCCTCGCATCGTCGTCATCGAGCGCGGCCAAGATTAGCAGAATGCAATCCGCACCGTGTGCACGTGCCTCCGCCACCTGATAGGTATCGAACATGAAATCTTTGCGAAGTACCGGAAGGTCTGTTTCTGCACGCGCCGCAACCATGAACGCCAACTCACCTTGAAATGACGGTTTGTCCGTCAAGACAGATAAGCAGGCGGCCCCACCAGCTTCATAGGCCTGCGCTAAGAGTTCTGGATTAAACTCCTCCCGGATGAGACCTTTGGATGGTGACGCCTTCTTAATTTCCGCAATCAACGCATATTCGCCAGCGGCGTGCTTCTTGCGAATCGCTGAAATGAACCCTCTGGGGGACGAAGCCGACCGGGCGAGCGACAACACTTCCGCCGGGGTATGTGTGCGCTTGGCCATCTCTATCTCTTGCCGCTTATAGCCCTCTATTCGTTTCAAGATGTCTGGAATCATCGCCGACTACCCTCGCACACAATTATTGACCTTGAGAGAGGCGGACGAGACGCCTCGCAGACCTATCAGGTTGGCGGGCGCGGTAATCAAAACGCAAGTCACGTCCATGCGATAAACTCGATCGTTGCGCACCTTGGTGTACCGCAATCGATCGCATGCAACCTTACGTCTGACTAACGATAATGACCCCACCCGATTTTCCCGCACGCTCATCGGCTCGTTCACACCAACGCTCATAATGAAGCGGAATCGCTACGAGCTGACTACTAACTCCCGGATTTTGATTGCATTTGAAACAGCATCTGTTTTGCTATAGTTTCGCTTAGAGGCTGATCACCGGCTCGCTGCAAGCATCCGTCCGAAGAGCTGAAATGTGCGCAACCGGTGGTGCTGTTGCAACAGAAAACGATATAGCTCAATCATCGCAGGCTCCTTCACGCTGCAAGAAGCCGGCACTAGGTTGGCCTTTTAGATCTACCTTCTTTCGTAGCGGAGTGAAGATCTTTCAGTTTCTCTATTAGGGCGCTGCACATCGGCGGCTGTCCGGTGCCTTCGCATGCCAGATGGCGCGCATATCAATGATCGATGGTATCGCCCGCGGCCACGGGCTGCGTCGAATCCAACACTCAGTTCATCAACGGCAGCGCCGCCAGTGGCGCAAGCGACGCACGCGTTCGATAACCCCGTGAATGCTACGTGATCGCTACTTGAAACCTCATAATCGTGACAAGCGTAGCGCGATCAAATCGATCTGACATCGAGCTGAAACAAGTTTTTCATGGATTATCGTGGCGCATTCAGTTCGACTGCAGTCTCACACTTGGTAGCCGCTTCGCTCGTATTGCGAGGAGAAACAACATCAATGAAGATCGTCATCGCCACTACGCCCGCGCCAGGGCACGTGAATCCGATGCTTGGGATCGCCAGGATCCTCGTGGCCGAGGGGCACGACGTTCTTGCGTTTACCGGGCGCGATTTCCAAAAACGCGTCGAGGCGATCGGAGCCACATTCCGTCCGATTCCCGCCAGTGCGGATCAGGACGTCGTTGATCCTTTTTCGAAATATCTCGAGTTCAAGACGCTGCCTCCTGGGCTGGAGCTGCTGCGCGTCATCATCGAAAGATTGTTCGTCGACAACATTCCTGCACAGCATCATGGACTGCAAAGGATGCTGCAAGAGATCTCGGCCGACATCCTTATCGGAGACGACTGCTTCTTGGGGCTGCTGCCTACGCTCCTCAGCCCCGCATCGACGCGGCCTCCGATCGTCTGCTTTGGTACCTCCATCCTGCATTGGCCGCGCGAAGACGGAGTCCCCGACTTTCTCGGCTTGCTACCTGCGGCAAGCCCGGGCGAACATGCCGCAACCATTCGGGAACACGACAGAATCGTTCATCAGCCGCTTGCGAGGCGATTGAACCAATGCCTTGAAGCACTAGGCGTTGGACCGCTTGCGACCCCGCCATTTGAAGCGATGGTCAGGCTCGCCGACACGTATTGGCAGCTAACGGTGCCGAGCTTCGAATTTCCCCGGTCGCTGCCGAGCTCGGTGAATTTCATCGGCTCTCTGCCCATCATACCGAACCAGGCGCCGATACCACCATGGGCAGATGATTTGGATGGCACCCGAAAAGTTGTTCTCGTCACTCAGGGCACAGTGGCAAATCACGACTTCAACCTTTTGGTCGCGCCGACCCTGGCCGCGCTAGCCGAGGAGCGTGACATCCTCGTCGTCGTCACCGCGGGTGGGCGGCCAGTCGCAGACATCCCGGGGCCCATCCCGCGGAATGCGCGCCTCGCCAGCTATCTGCCATTTGAGTGGATCCTGCCCAGGGCCGACGTTTTTGTCACGAACGGTGGGTACGGCAGCGTCAACCAAGCCCTGAGCTTTGGTGTTCCTTTGGTTTGCGCCGGGCTCACTGAAGACAAGGCCGACGTAAACATGCGTGTGGGGTGGTTCGAGGTAGGAATCAATCTCGAAACAAACACGCCGACCCCACTGTCCCTGCGCAATGCCGTCCGGACAGTTCTCGATTCCGAAAGGTACCGTCGACGCGCTTCCCGGATGGCCCAGCAGTTCCGCATGATCGACACTCGAGGTGAGATCGTCCGAGAGATCGGCCAGTTGTCGCAAAAAATGGCCGACAGGCCACGTGCTGCACGTATGCCCGCGAAGTAACGATCGATGCCCTTTTCTTCGATGAAGACGACTAACGAGCAAGCTGCCCCTTCCCCACCAAGAAAGGACAGACGCGTCCACCTGAACCAACCCGTTATCATCGCTGGCGGGGGTATCGGTGGACTAACATTGGCATTATCGCTGCATCAGCTTGGCATTGCCTGCATGGTCTTTGAGGCCACCACCGAAGTCCACGAGATCGGAGTTGGGATCAATATACTTCCGCACAGCGCACGCGTGCTCATGTCGCTCGGTATCTTCGGAGAACTTGAGGAGCTGGCCATTCGGACGCGCGAACTGAGATATATGAACCACCTCGGCCAACGCATATGGACAGGCAAGTGCGGTCTTTGGGGCGGACATGACATGCCGCAACTGTCCATCCATCGCGGCAAGCTCCATGGTGTTCTTTGGAGAACTGCGCAGGCACGGTTGCCTGCAGGAAGCTTGCGTACCGGTCATCGATTGAAGAGCTTTGATCAGGATCATGGCGGTGTTACCGCGCGCTTCAGGCGTGCCGACCGCACCGATGCGGACGAGCGTGGGTGTGTGCTGGTAGGTGCTGATGGGATTCATTCGGTGCTGCGGTCCCTGCTTCATCCGACAGAAGGCGCCGTTCGATGGCAGGGCAGCCAGCTATGGCGCGGAGCAGTCGAATGGCCTGTCTTCGAAGGCGGCAATACCATGATGATCGCGGCTGACTTGAGGACGAAGCTGACGGTCTACCCAATCGCTAGAGGTAGATCGGTTGGAACGCGGCTAACAAATTGGATTGTGAACGGTAAGGTGGCGAGCAGCACCACTCCGCCACCGCCCCGTGAAGGCTGGTCCCGCCCCGGTAAACTTGATGACGTGCTGCCCTTCGCAAAGCGGATTCGGCTACCGTTCCTTGACGTCGAGGCGCTTGTCCGAGCCACGCCAAGCTTTTTTGAGTATCCGGAGTGCGATCGTGATCCGCTTCCGTGGTGGACTCAAGGACGGGTGACTCTGCTCGGCGATGCCGCACATCCGATGTATCCCACCGGCTCGAACGGCTCAGCGCAGGCCATTCTCGACGCGAGATGCCTGGCGAAGCTCTTGTCCGAAATGGCTCCCGAGGTGGCGCTCAGAGCCTATGAGACGGAGAGGTTACCCAAGACTGCTGAAATCGTGCGCAACAATCGTCGAGGCGGGCCCGAACGCGTCCTTGATCTCGTGGCCGAGCGGGCACCAAACGGCTTCGAGCACTTGGAGGATGCAATCACACCCGCGGAACTCGTCGACATCGTCGGAGGCTATGCACGGATGACAGGTCTTATAGACAACCATCAGTTCTCTCCGAACGCCGGATCGGAGCGTCAAGCAGACACTTAGGGTCATGTCTTGGAATGCTACGACATTGCACCGCACGTACCAGCCCAGCCGCATCATCTTCGCTATGCCAGCGAGCGACGTCCTACCGCGCAGTCGGCCTTCGCTCCTGCAACTGACACTTGCACAGACCGATGCGGATCTCAGTCAGCACGGGACGCGGTCTCCGAGCGGACTCGGCTAACGTCGCTCGCTTCAATGGCCGGTGAGCCTGCCCCCCAGCTATTTCTCACGTAATTGAGCACTGCTGCAATTTGTCGGTCATCAAGCTGCCAGCTGTATGAGGGCATACCTACAGCTGTCGGCTCGGCATCCGTGCGTGCACTGCGCGCACCTCGGGCTTAGCTCGGCCAGAGCGGACCGGTCGCAATATGGCTTTCAGCCGTTGTCGGCGCCGCGGCACTAGAATCGGTCGCTCTGACCGGCGATCCCACCGGTACGCCCGCGTGATCCCTACCACCTGCACCTTCAGGCCGGCCGCCACGCCATCGTCAGAATACGCGCCGGATTGAGGGAGCGAAGCAACGGAGTCCATCTAGCACCAGTGGTGCCGCGCCCAACATCGTAGTGCTGGACGCGGCATCATCTACTCGGCAGCTAGATTCGCAGTCAAACCAAGCGCCCTGGCGATGCCGGCCCCGTATTCGGGATCTGCCTTAGCACAGTTCGCGATGTGGCGCTGCTTGACCTCGATGCGAGCATCACCCATGGCGTTCGCCGTATTCTCGAACAGAATTGTGCGCTGCGCCGGGCTCATGCTCCGGAACAAATTGCCTGGCTGCTCATAGTGATCGTCGTTAACCCTGTGATCCCAATAGGTCGCATCGCCCTCGAGCGGCAGCGGCGGCTCGATTAGGTTCGTATCGCGATCCATCCATGCGCCCTTACTGTTGGGCCAATAGGTCGGTGTAGCGCCCAGATTGCCGTCGGTGCGCATCGCTCCATCACGATGATAGCTGATGAAAGGGCACTTCGGTGCGTTGACCGGGATATGGTTGAAATTGATTCCAAGCCGATATCGCTGAGTATCCCCATAGGAGAATAGTCGCCCCTGCAGCATCTTGTCGGGCGAAAAGCCGATTCCCGGCACCACGTTGGCAGGTGAAAAGGCGGCCTGCTCAACCTCGGCGAAATAGTTATCGGGGTAGCGGTCGAGCTCCATGACCCCGACTTCAATCAACGGATACTCTGCCTTCGGCCACACCTTGGTCAGATCGAACGGGTTGAACCGAAACGTCTTGGCCTGCGCCTCGGTCATCACCTGGATGAACAGGGTCCAGCGTGGGAAGTCGCCGCTTTCGATGGCCTCAAAAAGATCGCGACCGTGGCTCTCGCGGTCACGGCCGACCAGATCGGCCGCTTCGGCATCCGTGAGATTCGCGATGCCCTGCTGCGTACGGAAATGGAACTTGACCCAGACCCGTTCATTGGCGGCATTGATCATCGAAAAAGTGTGGCTTCCGAAACCGTGCATGTGACGAAAGCTCTTCGGTATACCGCGATCCGACATTACGATCGTGACCTGGTGTAGTGCCTCTGGAAGCAGCGACCAGAAGTCCCAGTTGTTGTCCGCCGATCGGAGCCCGGAGCGCGGATCGCGCTTGATGGCGTGATTGAGGTCGGAGAAGCGGAGCGGGTCACGGAAGAAGAATACGGGTGTATTGTTACCGACGATATCCCAGTTGCCCTCCTCTGTATAGAACTTGAGCGCAAACCCACGAATGTCCCGTTCAGCATCAGCCGCGCCGCGCTCTCCAGCTACTGTCGAGAAACGCGCGAACATCGGAGTCGTCTTGCCGATGTCGGAGAAAATCTTGGCCTTGGTGTAACGCGTGATGTCGTGGGTGACGGTGAAGGTCCCGTAGGCCCCCCATCCCTTGGCATGCATCCGCCGCTCCGGAATCACCTCCCGATCGAAATGCGCCAGCTTTTCGATCAGCCAGATGCTCTCCAGCAAAGCCGGTCCGCGCGGGCCGGCCGTCTGAACGTTCGTGTTGTCCACAACGGGTGCACCCGTGGCATGGCTCAAAGGGCTCGTGCGGTCGCTCATTGCTGATGTCCTCGTTGGTGACGGAAGGAAAGTCGATGCTGGCACAATGTGTTGTCCTCGCCCGGTAGGGCATTTCACATTCACAGTGCACAAACAGCAATGCCAGCTACCTGCTCAGCCTCGGCGACGAACGGAAGTGAATTTATGTCACGCGCCGGGTGAAAGGCGTGCAGCAGCAATCGATCACTGCCTGACATGAGCTCAAGCTCCCGCAAACGCTGCGCACACTGTGCTATGGCTGCCGCCATGACTGCCTGCCTTCGTCGATTGGGTCTGCCGCGCGATCGCCCAGTGCCGCGCACCACCATCTTGCGTGCAAATCCTGGGCGGCATTTTCCTGACATCTGGAGCATATCGTCGAGACACGATGGCGGGACTTGTTGGGCGACTCAAGGGCGGCCAGCGCATGCGTCCATGCGACCAGCAGCGCGAGCCACGCAGCCCCGTGCGCGTCGGTCGGCGTGCATACGCACGATTCATCGCCGAAGGCGTCGCGCAGCCTGGCAAGCGCGCGGCTCTTGCAAGCGGCCAATGATCTTTTCGAGCCCGACCAACAGTCCAAATGCGATGCCGGTGACGCCGATGAAGGCGGCGAAATTGACATTCAGTACATACCAGAAGCGATCAAGGTGCGCTGTAGATGGGCTTAGCTGCTACGGAGGCTTGACTCAACGCGAGCGGGTCAAAACGTTTTGGTGTCTGGCGCAACGCGGCTCAAATGACCCTGGCCTCGCGCATGCAACCAATAATCTGCTGGAACATGTCAGGACTGATCATGCGTCCCACTTTGAGCCGCGGAGCCACATGCATGACCGCCGCTGCATCGAATACAATGGGTAAGTTGCCTTTCTTTGCTTCATCCAATAGCTTCGCGGCCTGATCTTGCGTCCCTCGCGCCACCAAAACCGGAACCATCGCATCTGGAGCGGCATAGCGCAGGGCCAATACGGTGTCGGCCGAGCGGACGAGGAAAGTCGCGTTTCTGAGACCGGCTTTTGAAGCCGAGCCGGTACGACGAACCTGCTGCCGCAAGCGCCTGATCGTAGGGTCGCCTTCGCTGTCCTTTCTTTCACGCTTCTGCTCGGTCTTGGTCATGCGCATGTCACGGAGAAATAGCCACCGTTGCAAGCTGATATCGAACCCGCCGAGCAACACAAACAGGGCGACCGATATGTACAGAAGGCGGGCAATCGGCGTCCCGAAACTCAGCGCTGCGCAATCAAGTCCGCATGCCGGAATCTCGATCAGGGCCTGAAGCGCAGCAATCGTGATGACCCATAACAAGATGCCCACTGCGGCAATCTTGACAGCCGACTTCGCAAGTTCAATGAGCGTCTTCAACCCGAACATTCGCTTGAATCCAGCAACAGGGTCGAGCCGTTCCATCTTCGGGATAATGGGGTCGGCCGCTGCGACAATGCCCCCGTTGATTGCGATGTTCGTCACAATGGCAACGGACACGAGCAATCCGACCAACGGCAGCACGGTCAATGCGATGTCGGTGCCCAACCGACCAAACAAGACTGCGACGGCGCTTTCAAACGGTTTGTCGTACAGATCCGGAACTGCCATCAAACCGTCCCTGAGCTTTGCGAAACTGGAGGGAAAGCGGATCAGCAGATATCCGAGCGCCGTCGTGGTGATGACCGCGGTGACGGCTTCCTTACTATGAGCAATCTGGCCTTTCTTGCGCGCTTCCCGCAACTTCTTGGCGGACGGCGGCAGCGTCTTTTCTTCACTGCTGTCTTGCCCACTCACAATGGCGCGCCTTCGGAGACGCGCATGAGGTCGAACAGACGTGGTAAGTCAACGAGATCTTGACGGACGTAGACCAACAAAAATGCTGCGTAGAACAACATCACGATAAAGAAGACGATATTTCGTAGCGAAAGAGCCAAGTCATCGACGCGCATTTGTGGTGCGATGCGCGCCAACACCAACAATGCAGCATCAGCCAGCAGCATTGCGAAGACGGCCGGAGCCGCAATCAAGAATCCCTGACGTGTCATCCTGTCAAGCATGCCGAGAAGCAGCAGCGGCGTTCGGTCGTTCAGCTGGGGAAATGCGCCGAAGGGTCGCCAGACCGTCCAGCTGTCGCAGAGTAGACTGGTCAGTGTTTCAAGGCCGCCGCTCATCACGAATAAAACGGTACCGATCATGATGAGCATCGTGCCAGAGATAGACACATCCTCGAAACCGGCCGGATCGTTAAGTCTGCCCTGCGTAGCGCCCCGCTGCGCGTCCATCACATCGCCTGCGACGTCCAGAGCCCAGAAAGGCATCCCGAGCACGAATCCAAGAACCGACCCGACAATGGCTTCCTTGGTGGTTAATAGAACCATTGCAATCGGGCCGAGGCCGTCGCGGGGGAGCGCAGCCTCAATCACGGGGGCGACTGGAAGCGCCAGAGCGGAGGCCGCGGCACCGCGGATCACGCCGGTCAGAGGGACACGATTGAACATCGGGTTGAACGACAACAGCCCGATCGGGCGCGCAAGTGCAATTCCGAACGCGAGCAGCCAATGCCAGGCTACCTCGAAATCCAAGCCGGAGTTTACTGCCATGACCTTGTTACCGCGCCATGGTCGGAAAACTATCGAACAACAGGCCCGACTGGCGAACAAGCGGCTGCACAAGCAGCGGTCCGGCAAAGATGATGACGACAATGACGGCAAGCAGCTTCATTGCGATTGGAAGCGATTGATCCTGCACCTGTGTCACCGCCTGGAGTATGCCGACGATCAGCCCGACGACCATCGCCGCTATCAGCGGCGGCAGCGCCAGGACCAGCACGATGCCCAGCATCGCGGCGAGCTGGTCTATAAGAGCGGTCTGCGTCATCCAGTAATCACGTCGCGTAGCCCAGCACGAGGCCGTGCATCAATCGCGTCCAACCCTCGATGGCGACGAACAGGAACAGCTTGAATGGCACCGAAATTGTCGTTGGTGAAACCGCCGACATTCCCATCGCCATCAAGACCGCCGTCACCGTCAGATCAACGGCAATGAACGGCAAGTACAACAGAAAGCCCGCTTCAAATGCGCGTCTGAGCTCGGACAGAACAAACGCTGGAACGACGATGACGAAGTTGTCGGGCGTGGGTGATAATCCTGAATCGGCTCCCCACACCTTTGCGGTTGCGGTTGCGAAGAACTCTCTTTCGCCCGGAGTGATGAAGCGCAACATGAAGTCCTTGGCCGGCACCTGGGCCCGGCTGGCGAGGTCGCTGAAGTCGCTCACGGTCGAATAATGCTGTCCAGGAACGGTCATTTCCGCATAAACCTTGTTGACCACAGGCGCCATCACATAACCACTCAAGAGCAGAGCCACCCCATAGAGCACGAGGTTGGGCGGGGTCTGCTGAAGGCCAAGCGCATTACGCAAGATGAACAGGACGATGGAGATCTTGATGAAGCTCGTCATGGTGACGGCCACGAAGGTCAGCGTGCCAAGCGCAACAATCGCGACAATAATCGCCAGAAAATTCGGCTGCACTTCATTCATAGTCAAACAGCCTGGTGACTTTCACCCCGACCAAGCCGTCCACATCGACCAATTCACCCCATCCGACCGGGCGCCCCTGCGCGCTGATACGCACGGGTTCGACGATCCGGCGGCCCAGCTCGACAATCGAACCTCGCCCCAATACGCGCAGCTCCGCCAACGTCATTTCCAAACGGCCGACGTCAAACATCAGCTGAACGGGTAATTGATCCGGATCGCTGACTGACGAGCCTTCCGGTGCAACTTCGATCGCTTCAACGCTTCGCATCGTCCACTCCGTTCTTTCTCTTTCGGCAGCTGGTCCGGGCGCTTCGAGCAGCCGCCATGTCTGAGCATGCCGCTCGGCCATCGCTGTCCAACTCTCGGCGATGACAAGCATGCCGTGCCTGCCATCGCCGCTTTGCAGGAGAACCGCATCTCCCAACTGTAGGGACAGCAAGGCAGCATGGGACAACTGCGTTGATCCAATCCGCAATGCCATGGGCAGGTTGAAGCAACTCATGTCTCGCGGCTTGACCGGCCAGAACTCCAGCAGCGTCGCAAGCGGATCCGGTCCGCCATGACCAAGCTCTGTCGAAAGCAGGAGGTGCCAACACTGGGTTTCGTTCTCGAGCAGAAGACGCAACCCGTGCGGACAGGGTTCGCTGCTGGCAGTTTTCAACCTACCTATCGTGATGTCGCGCCCCGTTGCCAACTCCAAGCTCCGAATGCGGGGCAGCAGCGCCGCTTCGAGAAGCAGTGCTGCGAGATCCGGGGACATCACCTCAATCTCCAGCGAGGGATCGAGAGCCGCCAGAACGTCTCGCGGCAAACTTTCCGGGCAGCGCAATTCAAGACGATCCACGCCCCAGGTCAGCGCCATACACGCTTGATCTCCCGTCTGATCGCGCTGGCGTTCATCCACCGACAATTGCGACGGTTTGCCGCCCAAGAGCACCTCATCGAACTTCAGCGCCCTGCGCGGCACGCTGCGCGCGCGACGAGCGGCAGCCTCGACGCGGCTGTATTCGGGGAACGCGAACGCGCGATGCATCATGTCGCGATCCAACGTTCGGCGACTTGATCTTCGCTTTCCGCTTCAGCACGCGCCTCATTTTCCCGCCGCCAGGCGGTGAGCCCTTTCTCTGCCAGGCTTTCCTTCTTACGGGTAAGCCGGACCTCCGATCGCAAGCGGGACATCGCATCGACCAATGCCAGGTCCGCCTCCTGGAGACTTTCCCGGGCTTTGGCCAGCGCCGCGTCAGCCGTCACCGCTTCTCGGTGCAGGACCTGCTCGAGCGCCATCAACAGCTTCAGCTCGTGCTGCTCTATCACGCGGCCGCGAACGGCTTCGTGCGCTTCGGCCAGCCGCGCAACGCCAAGTGCGACTGAATCATCCCGCCGCTCACGTTCGGATATCTCCAGCGCCGCGGCCGCCTCACGCACCCGCTCTGCGCGGCGAACGTCGCCTCGCCGGTGGCTCTCCCGTCTGCGCTGAGATGCGAGTAGCAATGCGGAGCGACGTATGGTCAGTTGGTGAGGCGCGCGAGCCATTTTTGCGTTTCCTGCAAGGAGCTGACCTCGCGCGAGCCCTGGCGCAGGAAGCTGCGAATGCGCTCGACGCTGGCCAGCGCTGCGTCGGCGCGGGGGTCGGCGCCTCTCTTGTATTCGCCGACTTGGACGAGAAACTCGATCTCGTTGTAGACGTGCAACAACTCGCGAACGCGGGCTGCGCGAGTGCGGTGAGATGGATCAGTGACGGCGTCCATGACGCGACTGCGGCTTGCGAGCACGTCGATCGCCGGATAATGGCCGGAGCTCGCGAGACTCGGTGACAGCACGATATGGCCGTCCAGGATTGAGCGCGTCTCCTCGGCGATCGGATCGCCGGTGCCATCTCCCTCCACAAGCACCGTATAGAAAGCCGTGATGGATCCGGACGCAGAGAGGCCGGCACGTTCCAGCAAGCGGGGCAACTCAACCATGACCGAAGGCGGAAACCCCCGCCGCGTCGGCGGCTCGCCAGCGGCAAGCCCGATTTCGCGCAGCGCGCGTGCGAAGCGCGTCACGCTGTCCATCACCAGCAGCACCCGCATCCCACGGTCACGAAACTCTTCGGCGATGGACGTTGCCGCATAACTCGCCTTGACGCGTTCGATCGACGGACGGTCGGAGGTCGCCACCACGAGTACGGTGCGCTTTCTCGTCTGCATGTCCAGTTGACGTTCGATGAAGTCGCGCACTTCCCTGCCGCGCTCGCCGATCAACGCCACCACGATGACGTCGACCTGCGCGCCGCGCGCCAACGACGCCAGCAAGGTGGATTTCCCACCACCCGGCTCACCATAGATCCCCAGTCGCTGCCCTTCGCCGCAGGTCATCAGCCCGTCGATCGCCCGCACACCCAGCGGGAGCACTTTGTTGATAATCCGGCGCTGCAGCGGCGAGGGGGGCTCGGCGCGAACTGCCCGAAACGGACATGAGGTAAGCGGCCGTCCATCGAGCGGCCGACCAAGTCCGTCGAGCACACGCCCGAGCAGAGCATCTCCCACCGGGACGCGCAGCACCGTGCCGGTCCGCTCGACCTCGGCGCCCGCAGACAGCCCCAGCATGTCGCCGATCGGCGCCATGACCGCTTCCTCGCCATCGAGCGCGATGACTTCGGCGAGTATCTCCTCTTCCAGCCCGTGATCGCGGAGTCGACAAAGCTCGCCCAGCCGTGCTCCGGGTAAAGCAGCGCGCAGGACCGCGCCCGACGCATGCAACACGGATCCCCGCATCGGCCGCGATTGCAAATTCCGCACCTCGGACCGCAAGCTGCTCAATCGCGAAGCGAGATCTCTGGCGGTCATCCTTGCGGTTCCACATTCGACCGATCATTGGGGAGGCCGTTCATCATCGCCCGAAATTGCCCCAGAAGCCCGAGCTCGGTCCGGCCGTTCTTGTGCACCAGGGAACACTCTCCCGGCGCCGCGTTCGCATCCACCTGCACGGTCACGCGGCAACCCTGTGGGGAACTCGTCAGGGCGTCGCGGAGAAGCACCGCGGTCTCCGGCGCAGCGCGCAGCGTCAATTGGACGTTGGCCGCGTGTTCGGCGATCGCCTCAGACGCCAACCGAACCAGGACTTCATCGGCAGGCAAGCTGCCGATGATTCGATGAGCAACGGCAAATACTAGTTCCGTCAATTCGCCTTCACGCTCGACCCAAAAGGCGTCCATCGTTTGACGTGTATTGATAATGATCGCGGCAGCCTCGGTTATGCCTTGGCGCAGCCCCTGCCGCCTCGCCTCCTCGAAGATGCGGTCACGCTCGGCGTCCATCTCCGCCCTCACCTGCTCCGCCTTGGCTCTGGCGTCCGCGAGAATCGCATACGCTTCCTTATGGGCGTCAAGCACATCGCCGCGGACAATGAAGTCGGAATGCACGATCGGATTCATCGCTAATCCGCAAGCAAGTGAGCTATAATTTGTGGGCCCCAGGTCCGATGAACGGAATCCGGCGCTGCCGCCGGCCTCTTCAATCTCAGCCGGCCGCACACGGCCCAGGGTTGCTGCTCGCACCACTCGGCCAGACAGGCGGCTCCATCGATTGCAACAGCTTTCGCAATGTCTTCTGGCGTAAGGTCGACCGTGACGCCCGGCGGCCGAGCCTCAGCGCGAACGAGTGCTAACGCGTAGTTCCTCTCGCCCAGAAGCGAAATGAGCAGACGACGGGACGCGCCATCGATGATGCGAATGATAGAACCCGCATGCCACACGCTCCCCGCCCGACGCGACAATTCAATCAATTGATCAGGCTGCATCGCCAGCATCTTCGCCTGTTCGCGGCTTAAGCAGCCAACCTCTCCCAGACGCCGCAAAACCAGACCGAACAATCGATCCCGAAAGCGCGGAGTGTGCACGAGTTGGTCCACCAAGGTGGACGAAATGCCACAGCCGAGGACCGACGCAAGTCGATCGGACGATGCCGATTGCAGCAACGCGGCGTCCGTCACTTTGTGCTCTCCGCCAACGGCGCTTTTGTCTGAGCCAACAGCTCACCGATACGTCGACGGAACATGACCAAAGGCAGGCCTGCGACTGCAACCAACACTACTCCGATAAGCCACGACAACCGCCAGTCGCCACCCTTCTCGATCAACCTCGGCGGAACGTCCGCGTGCCGAACCGGCACCAGAACGACTGATACCTTGTCGTAGCTCAGTCCCTGAACGCTATCGGCGACCAGCATCTTGATCTGCGAGACGAGACTCGGAACGCGACTGGACTCGTCGTAGCGAACGAAGACTGAGGCGGCCGATGGGATAGGCTCGCGCTTGAGAAGATCATTGTCGGGGAGCACGACCTGGACACGGGCGGTCAGCACTCCGTCGATCTGCGACACGGTCTGGGACAACTCCTGACCCAAAGCCCACAAAAACCGCGCCTGCTCCTGAAGCGGGGAAGCGATCAGCCCGCTGGGTTGGAAGACATCATTGATGCTATTGAACTTGGCACGCGGATATCCTTTTGCCTGCAATAGGTTTACCGCAACTGCAAATTGCCGGTCATCAATCGAGAGTGAGCTCGTGCCATCCTTGGCGACGGATTTGGACGCACTTAGGCCGCCCTGCAACAGCAAAGCCAACATCTCGTTGGCCTCCTGCTGAGGCAACGCCGTGTAAAGTTCTGTCTGGCACCCCGCAAGAACAAGCAGCGCAGCCGAGACGAGACCGCGGGCCGACCAGTGCCGTGCAGAGCGCCGCATTACTGGCCCTTCAACAGCGTATTCAGTATTTTGGTCACTTCTGTGGGGCCGCGACTGGCCATCGTTGCCTCAATTGCGAAGGTGTAAGCGCGATCCATCTGCGCGATCGCATCGGACGCAACCGAGCTATTGGGCACGTCAAGAGGTGGCTGATCGGACGATGCGGCCGACCCCGCATGATGGTTCTGGACCTCGAACACCTTTAAATGAGAGGCAAAGCTTTCGAGCTGATGGGCAGCACCGGCAGCCATTCCGCCAGTGGACGGCACCGGTCCGGCACTCACCTCGTGGACCGCAGAAACCTCGATCGCGCGTGCAAACTCATCCACCTGATGTTGGGTGGGCCGCTCCAGTGCGGTCTCCGATGCGCCCGCATTTGTCGCCGGCGACGGATGCGTGTCTTGAACAGCGGCAAGCGCTCCAACAACTTCGATCATGGCAATCCCGCGTTTCTAAGTGACTCTGCCGAATCGAGACGCAATTTGCAAAATCATATTAGCTACAAATGAAGCATTTCTATTTCAAAGGAAGCGCTGAGCCGCCACGAGAGCCCTTGCACGGATCCGTTCGGAAATGCGATCATCAATGCGGGTTATTGACTGTCATCACGGCATCGAATGAGGACGGATGTATCACGCATCGCTCGACCGCGCGGAGGCCATCTCGGTGAATTTATTCAGGCACGAGCCGAACGTAATGCGCGCGACTCTGACCGCAGTAAGCTTGCTAGGCGCGCTTTGCTCAGGGACAACGGTGAGCGCCGCCGAACCGGAATGGCCCACGGTATCCTACGATTATGTCGTGGTGGACCAGGATCTGCGCATCGTGCTGGAACAATTCGGCGTCAACACCGGCTTGCGCATAGCGTTATCCGATGCGGTTCAAGGAAGAGTGCACGGCCGATTGCCGCCGGCCCTCCCCCGTCAGTTCCTCGATCATCTGACCGCAACGTTTGGGCTGGACTGGTACTATGACGGAGTCGCGATCTTGGTCAGCGCCAAGTCCGAGGCTCAGACAGAAATGATAAATTTGAAGGGTACAGATTTTTCCGAGCTGCGAAGCGCGCTGGAAACTGCGGGCTTCCTTGATCGCCGTTATCAGTTGCGGGCCGGTCGGGAAAACAGCTCTGCAATCGTTTCGGGCCCTCCGCGATATGTCGCAGTGGTGAAGCAAGTGGCAGCGAGTTTTTCGCCAACGCCGGGGACGGTGCACGTGACCGTCTTCCGCGGCTCGTCGATCAGCCGGGTGGAATTCCCCTGAAGAGATTTCGCGGCAGAAGTTGACCGAGAGTGCGTGGTGGCAGAGCCGTCGCCGCTAAATTCATCGTGCCGGGCCGCTTGGGGCAAGCCGCTATCGGATGTTCAATACGAGTTCGACCGTGCGAAATGCGAACGCTCCCGCGAAACAATCCGTGACACCTGGGCTCCGCGTGGCGATCGTCTGCCTCGGATTGCTGGTTTCGTGCTTGACGCAGGGTGCGGAAGCAGCCGATTCGATGACCGTGACCGTGACCGCGACCAAGTCGATCAAGATCACCGTTTCGGGAGGCACGCTTCTGCGGCTTCCAGAGAATGCCGGGAGCGAATTCGTCGCCGACCCGAACATCGCCGATATCCAGACCCCGACACCATCGAGTCTCTTCGTGTTCGGAAAGAAACCCGGGCGCACCACGCTTTTTGTGCTCGCAAAGGACGGCACACCGGTCGTGGCGTACAGCGTTGACGTTAGATTTCCGGAGGCTGAGCTCGACGGGCAAATTCGGTCAGAAGCCGGGAACGCTTCGGTTCAATTGCAATATACGGCCAATGGCGCCGTGCTGAAAGGCACCGTCCCCGATGCCCAGACCGCCGAGCGTCTGCAAGATACCGCGACACGAACGCTGGGACCCGGCGTGCCACTATCCAACCAGCTCCAGGTCAATGGAGCACCGCAGGTCAACCTTAGAGTACGGGTCGCCGAGGTCAGCCGTTCGGTTTCCCGTGAGCTCGGCTTCAATTGGTCGGCCGTGCTCTCGGCGGGCGACTTTGCATTCGGGCTGCAATCCGGGCGCTTTGCCGGCTCCGGTTCGACGCTAACCACGAACGGATTGAACGGGATCTTCGGAAGTGTGGCCTCGAGCCACGCTAATGTGACGACGGTGCTGGATGCGATGGCAAGCGAAGGCCTGGTGACACTGCTCGCCGAACCGAACCTGACAGCCGTATCGGGGACAACCGCGACGTTTCTTGCCGGCGGCGAATTTCCCATACCGGTTCCTCAATCGCTCGGAACGGTGTCCCTTGAATACAAGCAATTCGGCGTCAGTATTGCGTTCACGCCGACAGTTCTTTCAAGCGGGCACATTAGCATGAAGGTTCGCCCCGAAGTCAGTGAGCTCGACAATTCCAACAAT
Source organism: Bradyrhizobium sp. STM 3557 (assembly GCF_045571465.1). NCBI lineage: Bacteria > Pseudomonadati > Pseudomonadota > Alphaproteobacteria > Hyphomicrobiales > Nitrobacteraceae > Bradyrhizobium > Bradyrhizobium sp. STM 3557. Next base: position 1,340,144 of record NZ_CP120697.1, on the reverse strand, counting down.
GTGAGGCTGGATGGCGTGCAGGTGCCGGCACTCACCACGCGGCGGGCCGAAACGACGGTCGAGCTAGCCAGCGGGCAAAGTTTCGCAATTGCCGGCCTCATTCAAAACAACAACAACAATAATATCCAAAAATTTCCCTGGCTGGGCGATATTCCTGTCTTGGGCGCCTTGTTTCGGTCCAATCAGTTCCAGCGGAATCAAACCGAATTGGTCATCGTCGTCAGCCCCTACCTCGTTCAACCGGTCGGTCCTGGACACAATCCCTCGGATACCAACAGCTACATTAGGACGCCTTCCGACCTCGAAGAAGCTGCATTTGGCAGGGTTGGCGCGCTCAAGCGCCCAGCCGGCTCCGCTCCCGCTCCGTCCTCGCCTCGCCCTGCGCCGGCTCATAACGGTTTCGTCTTCCAATGACTCGTTCTCTTGTCGTCGTGGCCGGCCTCGTGGTCCTGCTTGGCGGATGCGCCGATGGCGCTGCCGATTTCGGGGCAACACCTCCGGTGACGCTGGTCACCGCCCGTGAGGACGTGACCGTCGCGGCGAGAGGTTCCGAAGCCTCGAAGCTTCGCCTTCGGCAACGGATCGATTTGATTGCACAGGGCAACTTGCAGGCTGTTCGCGCTTCCATTGTCGCGTCGAGCGCGGCGCAAATAAAAGCGCTCAAATCGACCCTCATCGGCCTCGGACTTGATCCGGTGCACATCGTGGGATCGATCTCGCTGGAGAGGCGCTCGCGCTATGCAACAGTGGCGCTATTTCGAACCACAGCAATTCCGGCCGACTGTGCCGCCGCCATCGAGACCGCCTTCCCAGACGACCCCACCTATAGTCTCTCAAGTCTGTCCCACTGCGTGCAAGACAACAATCTGGCCGAAATGGTGGTCGACCCGGCCGACCTGGTCGCTCCTTCCAGGCTGGGACCTGCGGACGGCGCCTATCTCGCCGACGGCATGCGGTCCTGGCGCGAGAATCGCCGAAGCCAGCTCCCTGGAGCGAGCACGTCGGCTGGCCTGAATTCGGGACTAGGGGCTTCGAGCGGTTCGTCGACAGCTCCGACGGCGCCAGTCAATTCGAGCACAAGCCCGAACACCCGTAGCCCGTAACCAGATCCGATGCGCGCCTTGCAAGAATGCCCATACCATGCTGACTAGATTACTCGGTCTCGGAGCAGCGACCGTCGTGTTGGCAGCCTGCGCCAGCGACCCGGCCACGCAACACCAGCAGCTGGTTGCCCAGGATCCTTCCGCAATGATCAGGATCGCCAATGCCGCGGAGAGTTTTGGCGACACTGAGGCCGCCGCCGCGTTCTATCGACGTGCCGCGGACCTGCAGCCGGGTTCCGCAGCGGCCCAGATCGGGATTGCGCGTTCGCTTGCCGAGCAGGGCAAACTCGACCAGGCCATCGACACGCTTCGATCGGCAAAAGAGCGAGATCCCTCGAACACGCAGCTTGACGCAACGTTGGGCCGTTTGCTCGTGGCAACAAATCGCCCTGCCGAGGCAGTGGCGGCGTTCGACGAAGGGCTGCAGCAAGATCCTCGGTCGGTGCCGCTGCTAATTGGACGGGGCGTCGCTCTTGATGCAATGGGCCAGCATGCGGACGCACAGGACGCCTATCGCAAGGCCATCGAGTACGATCCAGAGAACTCAGCGGCCCGCAAGGATCTGACGCTTTCGCTCGCACTCACCGAGGGGCATGCCCGAGACGCAAAGTCTCGGGCATGGTAGCAACACCAAATTCCGCACGATCCGTCATCGGCAGGCTCACTCGGGGTCGGTCTGGCCGTCGCGCGTGCGCGAGGGAGTAAATCCGACCGTAGCCGCGACCGATCTTGTCCTACAGGACCTAGTGGCACTTTCCGAGCTTCAATGTCCACTGACATCATGCAGGCGAATGCGCTCCCGAAACTCCTGTGGAGCCTGCGGTACCACTGGGAAGCGGCGTGAGATCTCCGAGCGGACCCGCTCCAGTAATATCCTGGAATGTCGTTGGACCTCCATTGAGGCCGTATTTGTTCAGCGTAGCGTCCACCGTGCGCGTCTCGTTCACGGCCTGCCTCTTTTCGGCCGCGAGCTGAAGCGCGACGCCCGCTGCCGTGAGGCCAAGCCCAGCGATCGCTCCAAGCACGTCAAGCGACGTGCTTATGATGGGGGCCAGATCTCCGAGGGTCGCCATCCCCCATACCCGCGGTACGGTGATCTTGCCGAGCGAGCCTCCAAGGAACTTGATCGTTCCATCCAAGGCGTCCGCGGTGCCTACCGCAGTCATGAATGCACCTTGCGCAATGTTGATATTGCCGAGCGCGACCTCGCCGGCCTTCCGGAGATGATCCCCGTAGATGATCAGGCCGACGCCGGTTACGACATTGCCGACGCCGCCGATGTTGCGGCCAACCGCGGGCGCCTTTTGCTTGGCAATCTCGGAGCTAGTGTTTTTGACTTTGGTCAGATTGTCCTTCGCCGTTTTGAGAGCCTCATCCGCGGCTTTCTCAGTGGATTTCGCTTTGTCAACTTGGTCGATTGCCGAATCGACCCACTCGTGCGCTTTGTTGTATTCGTCGCGCGCCCTCGTACGGTCTGCGTCCGTTGCGGCGTTATCGGCCTTAGTCGCAGCATCATTAAGCTTCGCGAACGCGGCATCGAGATCCGCCTGCGCATTGGCGACCTTATGATCCGCGACATCCTTTGCTTTCCGCGCGTCAGCGACTTTCTGTTTTGCATCGGCCAGGGCGCGGCTATCGATGCTCCGGATGAAGCGACCAGCCCCGACCGTCAGCACGCCGAACGTGTTGATGCCGACGCCCACGTCAGCGGTGATCTGACCCGGATCCGTCGGCCTGTGCCCGCCGAGTGAGAGGCCAAGATAGAGGCCGCCCAGAATGGCAGTTGCGCCATGAAAGTAGCCGACCTTATAGGCATCATGCCAGGCGTTGCTGCCGAGGCTCATCTTTCCCGCCGTCTTGAGCACATCGACGAGCCGTTCGCCAGACCGGACGAGGTCCCATACGGCTTTGATGAGGTGGAACGCCAGCCCGGCATGTGTCGTCGAGACGTCGACAGACCCGGACAGGTCCGGATTTGATTTCCCGGCATCGGTGATGAACTGCTTGACCTTTTTTTCATCAAGGTTGCCGTGCCCATCGCCGAGGACGGTCTCGATCTGCTGCGGCGTGAGGCTCTCGAACACATGTTCGCTCAGCACGTCCTGGAAATTGTTCTGCAGCGCTGTTGCGTCAGACTTGACGACGGCAGGATCGATCACGTTGCCGAACGCTTCGACTTCCTGTGAGAACTCAGCGGACGCGTTGACCGGATCTTCTCCGCTGTCGAGCAGTTCCTGAAGCCGCTTGCCGCTCACGATCTCAGAGCTGTAATAATCGGCGAGCTTGTCGTAGCTGCCGGATTTCTTGGCGATCGCGGTCAGATCGAGATCCGCGGAGGGCGATCCCTTCTGCCCCATCGCGAGCTGGAAGAAGCCGGCCTGAGCCACATAGGTGTGCAACGCCATGCCGACCGCCACCTGATTGCCCTTCGCGTCCTTGGCATTCAGATCATCGTTCAGTGTCTGGCCGCTTTCAAACTTTGCAAACGCATTGCTGAACGCGTTCTTCAGGCCAGGATCGGCACTCACCAGCGATTGCAGCGCGCTGGTCGATGCTTTGGACAGGTAGTCCTGGACGCCGGGATCGGCAGAGAGCAGGTCGATCTTGCTTTGCAGATCATCATTGGTTTTCAGAAGATTCGGATTGATCCCGTCGGCCTCCTGCGTACCGACATCGGTGACTTGCAACTGGTTGTCGAGAGTCATCCGATCCTGAGTGTCTTTGAGCTCCTGCAAGACGGCCGCCTTCTGCTCGGCCGAGTAGTTCTCCGGATGCTCGAACACGTCGGACGTCAGCTTTGACGTATCGACATTGATGACCGCGTCACGCGATGCGACAAGATTGAAAAAATCCATCACCGAATTCGGTCCGCCCGGCGCGTTGGACGTAAGCCACGCTCCGATGTTGCCCGCATTCACCAGACCGTCGGCGACGGAGAGCGGGCTTTGGCCCGCCTGATCGATCTGGCGCAGCATGCCGGGATCGGACCAGAGCTTGGCGGCGGCCGTCAGTTCCGGACTGAGATCCGGATTGTTGGACGCCAATGCCAAGAGGTCCTGCGCATTGAACACGTTTCCTGACCACCCTGGCTGACTCGATCCCGCCGCGTTCGACAGCAAGGTCGCATTGGCTTCGAGAAGGGCCGCCGATCGCGCCAATTCCGTCGCGGTCGCGTCAGCATTTGGATTCGCCTTCTGCCAGGCCTGGAAATCCTTCGTGGCCTGATCCAGATCCACCGAAGCCCGCCCCACGAACTTGCTCAACGAGTCCTTGGTGATCGGCCCATCGATGTTTCCATTGTCGCCGCCGGCCTTGATCGCATTCAACAGCGCGCGATTGCTTTCGATGTAGGCCAAAGCGTTCAGGGCTTCGGGCGGCAGGGTTGTCGGCGGATGCGCCCAATCGATCTCGCCCAGATTCCACCGATTCCAGTTGTTGGCTAACAGCGTTGCCGCGTCGAGCGGCGCCTCGAGCGCGGCCACCGCTTGCTGTTGATCAGAGCCTATCCCGCTCGTGATGGTCGTGTATTGCGAATTGTAGGGGGCCGGCGGGACGAAGTTCGGGTCGTCCGTCTTCGGGTTGAACGCTGGGTTTGGATGGACCGCCGGCGGCACTGCTCCGGGAGGCCGGTCACCGGGGCCTCCATCGCCCTCGGCCACCAGCACCTGGTAATGCACGCCACCGCTCCCACTCTTGTCACCTGCTGGCGAGGCATTGAACAGTGCGACCGCTTGCGTCCAGCTCCTGGAAAGGTCGTCCATCCCATTCTTCGGTTCGGACCCCAAATCCTTCAGATCGTCAGCTGCGCTGCTGGCCCGCACATTCACACCCATATCATTCCCTTCGCAGGTTGCGGTACGTCCGGTCGGCACCACGAAGAAGATGTTGGTGCTTAGCGGGAGCTGTGCGGCCTCACAATGACGTGCATGTCCGCGCTCGCTTGGAGGAGCAGTAGGCATGGTTCATTAAAGCGATGCGACACTTTACTCACGCCGCAGTCACCTGTGTGTGATACCTAGCAATATCCGACCCGCTGATCACGCTTATGCATCATGGCGCCCCACGCGCTGCAAGACGCACACACCCGTGGTGGTCTTGTTCAGGCAAGCCGACGCAATGAAAGACGCGTGTTCTAAGCCCTTCACTCACCACTGCAGAGGCGAATGCGAAACGCCCGAACGGGTGAGCGGCAGCGTATCGCTATCTAGGCGCGCTCTCCAACGGCGACCAGATGCGGCGGCTCGCGACGACCTTCAGCCGTTGCCGGCATGATCTGATCATGCCGCAATGTTCCTAGCACATCGAGCTTGAAGTCTTGGGGAAGCTCGGCGTGTGTCACCACAGGCAGATCGTTCCCCGCTCGGTGAAGCAAGCTGCGAAGATGCCGCCGGATCTCGGATGAGGCCAATATGGCCGCCTGCGGCGTCGACGTCGCAAGATCGTGTAGTGCAGCAAGAAGGCGATTCGACGCCGCCGGATCGAGCAGCAATTGCGTCCCGGCCGGCGTGGCGTGGATGGCGCCGCGCAGAGCCGCGTCCAAAGGGGCATCAATGAGGATCACGGACAGGATCCTCTCCGGTCCGGCGAGCGCATGGCAGATCTGCCGGCGCAGGCCGACGCGCACGTGCTCCGTCAGAACCGCGGTGTTTTGTTCACGGGGTCCCCATTCCGCCACAGCCTCGAGGATCGAGCGAAGATTGGAAACGGAGACACCTTCATCAAGTAGCCGCCGCAGGATTTCCGCCATGCGGACAAGCGGTGCAGCTTTCGTCGCCTCTCGCACGAGATCGGTGTAGGCGGGCTCCATGCTGGCCAGCAGGATCTGAGTTTCCTGGATGCCGACGAACTGGCTGGCGATGCGGCCGATCGATTGCCGTGCATGGTGCACGAGATCGTCGATATTGTCCGCTTTACCGTGGCCTGCGGGCACGCCGCTGACATCGAGGCGCCATGTTCCTGGATCAGCCAGCCTGTCACCTGCGATCTGCACGCGCGGCACCGCGATGCCAAGGGATCGTCCAAGGTCCAATCGCACGGCGTCCATCGTTCGATCGACGGCCTCATCGAACGACCCAGACAGGTGCAATAGCAGCTGGGCGGCTTCGGGCTTCGTCGAGGTGGCGCCGGCCTCCGCGAAGCGCCGCTCCTCATCCTTTTTCCGCGCGGCAAGCACCCACCCGGCCGTGCCCAGCAAGATCGCCAAGACGAGGAACACAGCCGCGGGAAAATTCGGTACGAAAGCCAAAGCCCCCAGAACCGACGCGCCGATCTGTAGCGTCTTCGGTTCACTGGTCAGCTGAGAAATGATGTCGCCCCCGAGGTTGTTGCCGTCATCCGACGCAGCCCGCGTCACGATAATGCCCGCTGTGAGCGAGATCAGCAGGGCGGGAATCTGGGCAATCAAGCCGTCGCCAACCGCCAGCAATGAATAGGTCTGGACAGCCTGACCGAGCGGCAACCCCCGCTCGAGACAGCCGATGGTGATGCCGCCGATGAGATTGACGACGATGATCACGAGGCTCGCGATTGCATCGCCTTTGACGAACTTCATCGCGCCGTCCATGGCGCCGTAAAGCTGGCTTTCCTTTCCAAGCGCCTGCCGCCTGAGGCGCGCCTCGTTCGGATCGATGTCGCCGTTCTTCAGATCGGTATCGATGCTGATTTGTTTGCCAGGCAGCGCGTCCAGCGTAAAGCGCGCGGCGACTTCGGCCACGCGTTCGCTGCCCTTGGTGATCACCACGAACTGGACAATCGTGATGATCAGGTAGACCACGAGACCGACAACGACATTGCCGCCGATCACGAACTCGCCGAACGTTCGGATGATCTCTCCGGCATCACCCTGGGCCAGCACCAGCCGACTGGTGGTGATGGACAGCGAAAGTCGGAAGGCGGTGGTGATCAGAATGACGGTCGGGAACGTCGAGAATTGGACGGGAGCGCTGATGTAAACGGCGACCATCATCAGCAGGAAGGCCAATCCGATATTGCTTGCGATGAGCACATCGGCGAGCACCGCCGGCACCGGCAGGATCATCATGCCAACTGTCAGCACGAGAAGCCCCACCAGGATCAGCTCCTGCCGGGACGCGATCCGTTCCAGCACCGCATTGGCAGACGGCGAGATTCGCATCAGAACCGCACCGCGAGTGTCTGCTGTCCGCGCTTGACCAGCACGTGGCTTTCGTCAATGGCGGCGACGGTCCATCCGCTCGGCAGCACGCTGCCGATGAAATGCTTGTTGCCGTCGCCATCGATCACATAAGGATTCTGCCCGGGCCACACTGCCTGGACGGCAAGAGGCTTCGGCGTTGCACCGACGCTGACCGCGTTGACGAGCACCACCTGCCCGTTCACGATGCCGTCGAACCAGTGCTCGACGTCGCGCCATGCGGCCTCCTGCTCCCTGGAAATCTCGCCGCGCGCCTCGATGGCGCCGTCCGGCCGCGCCGTCAGCGCAAGAGCCCCCAAGTCCACGGTCGCGAGATGCTGCCGCAGACTCTCAAGGGCCGAAAGCTGCTTTTGGCGTACGGATGACCCATCTCGACTCGATGCGGCCGGAATCGACCCTGTCGTTTCCGTCTCATCATTCGATTGCAGGACCGCCGGCGCCGGCCTGAATGACACGAAGCCAGCCAGCGCGACTGCCGCCAACGTGGCGGCGGCAAGGATCGGCATGCGCAGGCTGGATCCGGCGCGCATTGATTCGACATTCGCATCGGGAACGGACGGCGCAATCTCCAATCTGAAGGCAACGCCACCGCTGCGAAAGCGCGCGTCGTTCGCACAACGCCTCGACTGTCCGGGTTTCAGGGTTCGGCGGCCGGAGATTTCGATTGGCCCATCGATGGCGTGGAGCACGATGCCATGGCTGCCATTCTCCAGGGCGAAACATGCGCCGTCGCGCAAATCGGAGATGACGATATCATCCTCCCCCGAATGACCGACCCGATTCCGACCAGCCACAAGCGCGGCGGATGCAGTTTGATGCACACCGCTTTCAACGACCAGAACCGCCGAAGCATCGATTGCCATGATAATATTTCTAGTTTGTTTTGTCCGTATTGGGCCGGCGCAGTCACCACCCATTGCTGCAACCCGCAACGAAATCGCTCGCAAGGGAGAAATGCGAGCGATCCCGCGAATGCGGAAGTACGTCAGCCGATATTCGGGCGCTGCTGGGCCGCGGTCTCCTTCGAGCCTTCAATGGTCTTTACGATGGTGATTTGCAGGTTCGTTTTGGTGGCAACTTCGAAGGCCTGTTGCATCTGCGCGATTTCGGCGTTGATGTCGCTGTTACCAGCATTCACGTCGCCAGCTTGGCCGGCTCCAATGCTGGGAGGGGTCGTCGCATCAGTCATCGATGTTCTCCTGACGTATTGCCGTGGTCCAAACCATTTGGACCACTAATGCGGACCGCATTTCTTCCAATGCGATCCGGAAGACGGCCAAGCCAGCCGCCTAAACCCCGACACAAAATTTAGGATAGACACACCCTAACACGTGGCGGGGAATCTCGTCGTCGCGCCTAAACCGCATTGCTCCGCAGTGACGTCGTCACCCCAGATCCGGCGCAACGGACTCCATGAGGTTGACTCTGCGCTCAGCCGGCGGCGTCCGGATCGCTCGTGTTGTCGTTGATCGCGGACACGAGGTCGCTTTCGGCCCCCTGTAGGACGGCCAGCATGAAGTTGGCGAGCGCATTCTGGAATGCATTCTGCACTTCCATATTGGGAGTGTCGCCGCTCGAGGTCCCAGGATCGCTATTCCTGACCTGATCAGCTGCAGTAATATCGGCCATACTGGCACTCCTTGAGTTTGAACCTAAGGCCTTCTCGTCGTGGCTGCTTTGCCCCGGTTACATGACCTGAGCCAACATCTGGCCCAGCTGCTGGACGGGTACATTGACCAGGCCATCCGTTCGATGACGGCAACTGCGCGACCGACCTTCCCGGACCGATGTTGTTCAAGCGTTGCGGGCCGCATGTGGCAGATTGCCCATCAGCTTTGGGCCGACGCTTGCCATGCCTCAAGCCGTTCCAGCGTATCGATCTGGCGTGCGGAAGACTCCGGAAACGCACTGAACGCATTGAAGATCTTGGCGACGACATACATGCCAAAGCTCCAGACGGGCCGAGCGAGAGCGAGATTGCGCGAGCTTGGTGGTGGTGTCGCAATCTCTCACATGGGCCGACTGTCGAATCCCCAGATTGCAATGTTGTTTTCAAATGATGGAGATTAGTTACAATTGTGAGCAAATAATTAAACTTCATCGGACCGACGATACGCCACAATCTTACCATGCGTGCATAGGCCAGCTGGCAACCATGCCACGCGCGCTCGCGTTTGGATGCCGCGTCAGCCCATTGAGCTGACGCGCTCGGGAATCCGGAAACGCGTACCCGTGTTCGCGGCGACTCGACATGCGGGTCATCCAAATCGATAAAGGGTTAATCTCGATTGCACGAGCCGCATCCGTCTCGAGCCGGCCTGTTCTCTTGGGATCTCCCGAGCCCCAACCGCGTCTGCACCAGACGCGATGATCGCTCGGCATCGCGCTCTAGGTGTGGTCTTTCAGGAGGTTGTCCATCTGGCCTGAACCGAGGAAGCTGAGGTTGCGAAGCTTCAGTGTTCCAAGGAGAGACCAGATGAACACCCATAAGAATGCGCCTTTGACGCCCAAAGGTCGAGAGGCGATGGTTCGCAGCGTCGTGGAAGGCGGACTAAGCCAAGCCGACGCAGCCGACCAGTTCAATACGACGCCCAAAACGGTCGCCAAATGGGTCAAGCGGTTCCGCGCAGAAGGTGCGGCTGGGTTGCAGGATCGCTCCTCCAGACCTCATTCATCGCCAAGCCAAACCCCGCCTGCCACGTGCACGGTCGTCGAGACGTTGCGCCGGCAGCGCCACACCGGTAAGCAAATCGCCGCTGAGGTCTGGGTGTCACCGGCTACTGTGAGCCGCATTCTTCGCCGATTGGGATTGAACCGGATCCGCGATCTGGAGCCGGCCGAGCCGGAACGCCGCTATGAGCGCGAGAACCCAGGCGAGATGCTTCACATCGACATCAAAAAGCTCGGGCGTTTCGAGCATGTCGGCCACCGCATCACCGGCGATCGCACCGGCCAGAGCAACAGCCGCGGCGTCGGCTGGGAGTTCGTCCATGTCTGCATCGACGATCATTCCCGCGTCGCCTTCTCCGAGATCAAGCTGGACGAGACGGCTAACAGCGCCGTTCCCTTCCTCAAGGCGGCGGTCGCCTATTACAAGAGCCTCGGCGTCACCGTCACGCGCGTCATGACCGACAACGGGAGTTGCTACAAGGCATTTGCCTTCCGCGATGCCTGCAAGGACCTGCGCATCAGGCACATCCGCACCAAGCCCTACACGCCCAAGACAAACGGTAAGGCCGAGCGCTTTATCCAGACCGCGCTCCGGGAATGGGCTTACGCCAAGGCCTATCCCACATCAGATCGGCGCGCCGAAGAGCTGCCGATCTGGCTGCACCAGTACAACTGGCATCGGCCCCACGGTGGTACAAAGTCTCAAACGCCTATCAGCAGACTCGGTCTAACCGAGGACAACCTCTCGAGGCTCCACATCTAGGCGCTCGCCGCGGGAAGCGGCGGAAGCCGCGCCGCCGATGTTCCGGGTGCGGCGTCGGTCAGGTTCTGCAGCGCGGCCTTCGGATCGAAGGAGCCGTTCTTATCAGCCATACCGACGTCGATCGCCACCTGCGCGAGCCCGAAATCACCATTCTGGATGGCAAAGCCCGCCAGCGCCTCCGCGTCATTGAGGATTGTGGTCGGATCGGCGCCCGCGCGGATGTCCGAGATGAGCTTCTGATCGGCCGACGCTTCGTTGAAGGTGGGCGGCGATGCATCATTGGGCGAAGCGCGGGTCGTGCCGTCGTTCATCAACGCTTCCTCGGCTCCGACCTGATCGTAGGAACCGTTGTCGACGCCGCTGATGATGGCATTGGCCGCCGCGACCAGATTGCTGTTGCCGTCCTTCTGTGCCAGCGACTTGGCCTGTTCGGCATCGACTTTGATGGTCTGCAGGTCCGCGCCATGCTCGATATCGCTCTGCAGTTTCAGGTAAGCGGCTCCTGCATTATCCGATAGCGTTGGCTCCTGCGGAGTTCGCGCGCCGGCCGTGCCCGGCGCCGCGTTATCCAGGGCAGACAATGACCCGTCCTTCGAATACGTCCTGTTGCCGGCTGAATTGCCGATGTTGCGCGCCACCGTTTCGAGCCCGGCGTCGCCAGTGCTCGCCGCGGCGATCGCAAGCTGCGCCGCATCAGTGATGATCGCGTTGGCGTCGGCACCGGACTCGACGTCCGACTTAAGCTCGTTATAGGCAGCGATGTCGGACGGGGGCACCAGCGACCCCGGTGCCGGCGGCGGTGGGTTCGTTTGCGGCGGCACCGATGTCTGCGATGGCGGATTATCCATCAGAGCGGTCAGGCTCCCGCTCTGATCGTAGCTCCCGTCAGTAATGTTGTTGCTGATATTCGACGCCGCCGATTCCAAGCCCGGCTGGCCGGCATTCTTGGCAAGCTGCGTAACCTGATCGGCATCAGCCTTGAGCTTCTGCGGATCGGCACCGCCGGCGATGTCGACCTCGAGCGTGAGATAGGCGTCATTTAACGGACTGTGCAGTCCGCCAAGCGGGTCGGCTATCTGAGGTGCGTACACATTATCCTGATCGGCAAGCTCGGGAGACGCGGCTTTCAGGAGGTCAACCGCACTAGCTCCATACATGCCGCTGCCGACCAGCAGCGCCACCTTCTCCAGCGTGCCGTCATTGACGCCCGCCGCCACGATGGCAAGCTGCTGGGCATCCTTTTGGATGGTGCCCTTGTCGGCGCCCGATTGGAGATCATCGAGAAGCTTCTCATACGCATCGACCGCCGGCCCGACCGGATTAAGCGGAGTCGGATCGCCGCTCGCAGTTGCCACGATGTTGTCTCTCGGCGGCGGTGAGAACGGAGGCGGCGGCGAGCCCGGCGAGAACGGAGGCGGCGAGCCTGGCGAGAACGGAGGCGGCGCCCATGCTCTGGCTGAGAAATTGTTCACGACGTCCACGACATCGTCGGCTGTCGCACCGTCCGCGCCAGCTGCGTTTTGTCCAACCTCAGCGATCTCGTGCGCAACTGCGCCGGCCTGGCTCGGCGTGGCGTCGCCAAGCCTGGCAAGCTGAATACCTTCCGTCACGCTTAATTCGACATCGACGATTTCGACCGCGTTGCCGTGGACGGAAAGTACAGCATAGCCGGCGTCAAACTGACCATCCAAGGCGTCGCTACCACCGGCAGCATAAGCTTTGAAAGAAGCCTCGGCGGCCTTAACCACATCTACGCCCGTGCCGCCGGCTATACTGGCAAGATGAGCGTTCCGATAGACATCCCGTGCAACGTCGGGGCCACCGGCCTGAGCGGCTGCGGCTACAAAGTCGGCAGCGGCGTTGGCTTCGCCGGTGGTGCCACCGCCGGCGTAAACATCCGCGACGATTTGGGCTGCGGGGGCGCCCCCATGAGTGCTCGCATCGGCCGCTGTCTCCGCAGCAGTGGCTGCTGCTTTACCTGCTTTGTCGGCGCTCGGAGCACGGTTGAATGCGCCCTGAGCGGCATTGGCGACTGCCTGAGCAGTGGCTGTAATGTCAGCACTACTGTCTCCGCGTTTGATCGCATTTTCAACTGCAGAGTTGACGGCGTCTTCGGCTGCTTTGCCGCCCAATACGAAGGCACGCACGGGTGCCTCAAAGTCGTCAATCAATTGGGCGATCTCGTCAGGACTGGTATTTGCCTTCACCGTCTCCAAAATCTGCTTGGCATAATGAACGACATCACTCGCATTGCCTCCACCAGCAAGGATGGTCGCAAAGGCGCGCGCAAGAGACTTGGTAACGGCGATGACATCGTTAACATCCCCTCCCGAATTTATGATTGCCTGGATCGCATCAGCAGTAGACAGCGCGACTTGAGCGACATCTCCAACCGTTCCGCCGACTCGGGCTGCTTGTCGAGCGGCTTGGCTGGTCGCGTTGGCAGCCGCAGCACCGCCAGCGCGAGCAGCGGTGGAGACAGCTTCGGCAGCGGCCGTTCCTCCCACCTCAGCGGCCTCAGCGGCAGCCTGGGCGGCGGCAACGGCAGCTTCAACACCGGCGGCGCCCCCGCCAGCAATTGCAGCAGCGAACCCGGCCGCGTCGGAAGCCGCTGTCGCAGCAGCTACACCCCCAGCCGCGGCAGCTTTAGTGACCGCGATGGCAGCATCGGCACCGCCAACTGCAGCGGCGGCGGCGACGGCTTCGGCGGCCCCATCTCCGGCTACGGCTGCGTTGGCGGCCGCCTGAGCGGCAGTTACGGCAGCGGCTTCGCCTGCATCTCCCCCGCCGGCTACCGCAGATGCAGAAACCGCAGCATCGGCAGCGGCCGAAGCAGCCGCTTCGCCGCCAGTTCCGGCCGCAATGGCGACAGCTTCGGCGGCAGCGACGCCGCCTGCCCCACCACCTCGCGTGACTGCTACGGCAATGGCACTGCCGACAGCACCGCCCCCAGCTTTCTCAGCTGCCTGAGCAGCCGCATTGGCGACAGACTGAGCCACGGTAGGATCAGCGATGGTAGCAACATTGGCAGCGGCGGCCGGACCACCGGCCACGCCGGCAGTTGCCACGGCCTGCGCCGCAGTTTGCGCTGCGGCCGCCGCTTGCGCTGGCGTGCCGCCGGAATCGGTCACATGCCGAGCCGCATTCGCGCCAGCCTGAGCGGCACTTGCGGCCACCGCCGCGCCGGCGTGGCCGCCAATCGAAGCGGCCGCGCCGTCAGCAATTTTCTTCACGCCAGCAGCGGCGCCAGAATCCGCAAGTTGAGATATCTGGCCGAGCGAAGTGTTGGGGCTCTGGCTGCTGCCCGAACCGGTCGAAGATGATGGGCGACCGGAACTACCACTCGTCGATGGACCAGTGCTGCCCGGTCCTGTCCCATGCGTCGCCGCAGGATCACCGCTCGGCGACTGCGCAGGCTTTCCATCACTCGACCCCGAGGCGAGAATTTGCGCCTTGACGGAGGCGAATTCGCGCTCGAGTGCCTGATCATATTCGGGCGTCGCGTTCGCGTTGTGCTCCAGCTGATTGATCTGGCGTGCGTAGGCATCCAGAAACGCATTACCGGTGTTGGCGGCGACCGACATGCTGCAGCTCCAAAATCTTAGGTTGGGTTCTCGATTACACGGGTCGTATCCGTCTGGATGCGACCTGCTCTATTGCGGATCTCTGATCCATCAGGCGTCCCCGGACTAGGCGATCGGCTCACGCGGCATTGTTGGAAATCGGCGGAAGCTGCGCGGCCGACGTTCCGGGAGCAGTGTTGGTCAGAGACTGCAGCGTCGCGTTCGCATCGAACGTTCCGCCTTTGACTGAGTTGCCGATATCGAGCGCCGCCTTTCCGAGCCCGAAGTCACCATTACTGATCGATGCCTCGGACAGCGAAAACACGTCGTTCATCAGCGTGGCGTTGTCCGCTCCGGCGCGGATATCGCTGACGAGCTTCTGATAGGCCGAAGTTTCATCGGAAGAGATTGAGCCGCCGGTGTTCTCAGGGGTGGTGCCGTCGTTCATCAGCGCTTCCTCGGCTCCCACCTGATCGTAGCCGCCATTGTCGATGCCGCTGATGATGGCATCTGCCGCCGCCACCAGGTTGCTGCTGCCGTTCTTCTGCGCCAGCGACTTGACCTCTTCGGCGTCAGCTTTGATGGTTTGCGGGTCCGCACCATGCTCGACGTCACTCTCGAGCTTGAGATAAGCGCCGTCTGCCGTATCTGATGGCGTTAGTCCCTGCGGACCTGTTGCGCCCGCCGTGCCCGGCGCCGCGTTATCCAGGGCGGACAACGACCCGTCCGTCGAATACGTCCCGTTGCCGGCTGAATTGCCGATGTTGCGCGCCACCGTTTCTAGCCCGGTGTCGCCAGTGCCTGCCGCGGCGGTCGCAAGCTGCGCCGCGTCAGAGATGATGGTGACGGCGTCGGCACCCGACTGGATGTCTGACTTGAGCTTGTCATAGGCAGCAATGTCGGACGGCGGCACCAGCGGCCCCGGCGCCGGTGGCTCCTGCGCAGTCGAAAGCGTCGGCGCATTGTTCATCAGAGCGGTCAGGCTCCCGCTCTGATCGTAGCTCCCGTCGGTAATGCTGTTGCTGATATTCGACGCCGCCGATTCCAAGCCCGGCTGGCCGGCATTCTTGGCAAGCTGCGTAACCTGATCGGCATCAGCCTTGATCTTCTGCGGATCGGGGCCGCCGGCGATGTCGACCTCGAGCGTGAGATAGGCGTCATTTAACGGACTGTGCAGTCCGCCAAGCGGGTCGGTTACCTGAGGCGCGTACACATTATCCTGATCCGCAAGCTCGGGAGACGCGGCTTTCAGGAGGTCAACCGCACTACTTCCATACATGTCGCTGCCGACCAGCAGCGCCACCTTCTCCAGCGTGCCGTCATTGACGTCCGCCGCCACGATGGCAAGCCGCTGGGCATCTTTTCGGATGGCACCCTTGTCGGCGCCCGATTGGAGGTCATGGAGAAGCTTCTCATACGCATTGTCCGCCGGCCCGACCGGATTCAGCGGAATCGGATCGCCGCTCGCCGTCGCCACGATGTTATCCGTCGGTGTCGGAGAGCCCGGCGAGAATGGAAGCGGCTGCGCCGTCTCAAAGATCGGAAATGACTCACTGGATGCATCGACCACCGGCACCTTGCCAGGCTGTGAACTCGTACCCCCGCCCGGGGTCGCAACGATCCCGGTCAGCTCCCGAGGGCCACCACCGTCCATCATCGAGGGAGTGTCGACAAGCGTGTTGGATAGACCGCCCGCAGACGAAGCGGGAGAATTCGGTCCTGTCTGACTGGCGTCCAGTCTGGGAGAAGCCGAGGCGGGACCCGGAGGTGGGGAAGCCAGCGTATTCCCCGAGCCACCCGCCGGCGGAGCCGTGACGAGATTGGATGTGGGAGGAGCCGAGGCGGGACGCGGGGGCAGAAACGGCGGTGCGTCGGAGGTGGGTGAAGAAGGCGGCGCCGGTGGTGTGTTCGGCTGGAACCCAGGCGGCGGCGAGATCGGAGGCGGCAGCGGCTCCGGCCGCGCCGCGAGGTGCTCGATCTGCGAAACGATTTCATCGGCGTCGACGTGAGTCTCAGCGCCCAATGTGGCTACGTCCGCAAAGTCATTGGCTCGCTGAGCGACAACGGACGGATCGGGGTTGTAGCGGAGCGCCTCGAATCGGGCTCCTTCCGCGATGCTTTCGGCAACGCGGAGAACGTCATCAGCAGAGGCGCCGTCCGTGATCATTGCGTCGGCCCCTCGAAATACTGCATCAACCGCACCGAACCCTCCGACTCTGTCAGCGGCAGCCGCCGCATCGAGAATCTGCGGCACGCGTTGCAAAAGTGCCTCGGCGCTGGCCGCACCCGCAGCGGGACCATTTGCAGCGCCGGTTACAGCCGCGTCGGCAATAAGCGACGCAAAATCTGCCTGGACGCCAGGAGAAGTGCCTTCTGCATCGAGGGCCTGGACAGCTTTCAAGACGGCATCAAAGGCATCTCGGCCGCCAGCTCCGGCGGCCTGAGCTTCGGCTGATATTATGCGTTGGAAGGCAGTTACACCCGCCATGCCGAAATCCTCCAAATATCCGATGCCCGTCGTAAGGTTCGAGAACACGAAGAATCCTGGATCCCGCCCAATGTCTTGAGCAATGCCGATGCTCTTTGGTACAGTGTTGCTCAAGTCAACAGCAAGCTCCGCGGCATCGTGGCCATTGAGCCCAACGCTGTAAACCGCGGTGCGCACGGCACCGGAAAGTGTCTCTGCAGCATTAGCTGCTATCGCGTGCTCGCCGGTCGCATTGAAAACAGCTTCAGCAGTATCAGCGATCGCCCTGGCCGCTCGAGCCGCATCGGCTGGCGTGCCGCCGGCACCGCGAACGTCTTGCGCAGCTTGGAGCGCAGATTGGGCTGATGTTTCGCCACCCGATTGAGCAGCACGGGCCACGGCGGCGGCAGCATCGCCCCCTCCAACCTCAGCAGCGTCGGTGACGGCGCGGGCAGCATCGGCAGCATCGGTGATGGCGACTGGACCGCCCGCTGCGCCGCCGGCCGCATTGAATGCGCCTTCTGCGGCGCTGACGGCAGCTTGGGCCGCGGGAAGGCCGCTCACCGCTGCGGCATCAGCGACCGCCTGAGCCGCCGCAGCACCACCTAAGCCTGCAGCATTGGCGACAGCAACTGCCGCGGCGGTCGCATCGGCGACCGAGCCGCCCGCCGCGAGGATAGAGCTTGCGGCATTTGACGCAGCGGTCGCTGCGGCGGTTGCGGCCGCGGAAATCGCTGCAGGCGATAGGCCGGCTCCGGCGGCAACCGCAGCCGCATTCGAGCCCGCCAGGGTCACGGCGGCGGCTCCCGTGGCACCTGCAACGCCGCCGCCGAGCGCGTGCGCCACATTGGCCGCGCTGTTGGCAACAGCCTGCGCCGCTGCGGGATCGACGACGCCGATCCTGGCGACATTCGCAGCAGCCTGCGGACCGCCGGCAGCTCCGGCGATCGTCGCGGCATCCGCCACCGTCTGCGCCGCAGCCTCGGCGGCGGCGGCCGCTTCAGCGGCCGTGCCGCCGGAATCGATCACACGCCGCGCAGCGTCAGCGCCAGCCTGGGCAACCGAAGCACCAGCGGCGTCGCCGACCGACGCGGCCACACCGTCGGCAATCTTCTTGGTGGTATCCGCCGCACCGGGGCCCGCAAGGTGAGTGATCTCGCCGAGCGACGTGTCAACACTCTGGCCGCTACCTGCACTGGTCGCAGACAACGGGCCGCCGGAACCGCCGCGGTCCGATCCGCCCGGCTTGTCACTGGGCTTGCCCGTGGGTTTGTCAGCGGAAGTGCCATGGGCCGTCGCAGGAGCGGCGCCCGGCGACTGCGCAGGCTTTCCATGACCGGAGTTCGAGCCGAGAATTTGCGCCTTGACGGCAGCGAATTCCTGCTCCAGCGCCGCATCATATTCCGGCGTCGCGTTCGGATTCCGCTCCAGCTGATTGATCTGGCGTGCCCAGGAATCCAGAAACGCATTACCCGTATTCGCAGCGACCGACATTTTCCCGCTCCCGACCAAACGACAATGCGAGCAACCGGGGTCCATGCGGACGCATGGGCGCGCCGATCCCTCGCGAACAGCGATGCTAGAGCTGCAGGATTTCAACGTCGTTGCGAATGGTGGAGATCGGCTACAGCAGTAAGGAACAAGCAAATCCCATTGTGGCCGGCATGCGCCAGCCTTCACTCAAAAAAGCCAGAGTGCGACTAGGCACGGCGCCCCTCTCGCGAATCCCTTTGGTCAATTGAGCGTCGCGCGATCAACGCTTCTGGCGCCGGATTTCGCGCCACTGCAACGGAGCTGCCTTTCGAAGTCATCCGGTCCACCGGATTCAGCCAGGACCGGGTTCGATTCCGATCGAGTTTGATTTTAGCCGGAACGGCATGGTGTTCCCTGCAATTCGCGCGGCACAAGCAGTCAACAAGACCGTCGCGCTCTCCCGCCGGGTGCGAAACAAAGCGGACGTGTTAAGCTTCTGGAGCTTGCGCGACGGAGTCGCATGGAGTTTTTCATTTGAAAGAATGCGGGCCGCGATTGAAGGAGCCGTGATCATCAGGATGGCAGTGGTTTGAAGTCGATGGGCAGCCGCCTGCGAAGCGGCTCATCGGTCAGCTCGTTTCGCGTTGAACGGGCCGATGGAATTCTTTTGTTCCTTACTGCTGTAGCCGATCTCCACCATTCGCAACGACGTTGAAATCCTGCAGCTCTAGCGTCGCTGTTCGCGAGGGATCGGCGCGCCCATGTGTCCGCATGGACCCCGGTTGCTCGCGTTGTCGTTTGGTCGGGAGCGGGAAAATGTCGGTCGCTGCGAATACGGGTAATGCGTTTCTGGATTCCTGGGCACGCCAGATCAATCAGCTGGAGCGGAATCCGAACGCGACGCCGGAATATGATGCGGCGCTGGAGCAGGAATTCGCCGCCGTCAAGGCGCAGATTCTCGGCTCGGGTTCGACTGATAGAAAGCCTGCGCAGTCGCCGAGCGGTGATCCTGCAGTGACGCACGGCAAGCCAAGTGAATCGGGTGGCGGTTCATCCACGACGGGCTCGAGCAGCGGTAGTTTCGGTCCATCGTCTTCGACCAGTTCAGGCAATACTGAGAGCGTCGATACTTCGCTTGGCCAAATTAACAAGCTTGCGGGCTCGGACGCGGCTGATTCGGTCAAGAAGATTACCGACGGTGCAGCCACTTCAATCGGCGGTGACGCGGGTGCCGCCGTGGCTGCGAGTGCCGCTCAGGCCGGCGCTGAGGCTGCACAGCATGTGATCGATTCCGGCGGCACGCCTGCGCAAGCAGCGGCGGCTGCCGAGGCTACGGCCCAGGCGGTAGCGACCGCTGGCGCGGCCGGTGGTCCGCAAGCTGCAGCGAATGTCGGCAGGATCGGCGTGATCGTCGACCCCGCGACCGCTCAGAATATTGCCAACACGGCTGCAAATGCATCTGCCGCTGTCGGCGGCGGTGCTGCAGCCACCGCTATCGCAGCCGCGGTGACCGAAGCCGGAAATGCCGCTGCGGCAGCTGTCCTAGCTGGCGGCGGTTCTGCCGCAGCGGCAGCTGCTGCCGCAAACTCGGCTGCGACGGCCGCTGCCAACGCTGCGACTGCTGTTGTTGACGCCGGTGGCACCGTCGCCGACGCCGTCACCGCCACCGGGCTCGTTGCCTCGGCTGCGGGCTTCGGTGGCGCCGGCGCTGCCGCAGCGGTAAGCGACGCCGTAGCGCAGGGTGGTCTCGCTGCTGGCAAGGCCGTTGTCGATGTTGCTCAGACCACGGCCCGAGCCGGCGCCAGCTTTGCCGACGTCGCGCGCGTTGCGGGCGATGCGGTTGCTGTAACCAACATGGCCGCCCTGACTGGCGGCACGACTGGCGATATGCTTCAGCTCACCAGTGCCCTCACCAACGCTTTCGCCACCGGTGGTGCCGATGCGGCCGATGCGGTTGCGCAAGCTGCCGGCGCGGTCTTCGGTGTGACCATGAACGCTCACATTGTGTCGGGCGCGGCGTTGTCGACGACAGACATCATCAGCGCGGCACAAAGCGGGGCGCATGCAGCGCAAACTGGTGGCGCTGCAGCTGCAGAGACCGTTGCACAGCGTGCTCAGGCGGCTGCTTCAGAAAATGGTGCCTCTCCCGCCGATGTCGCTCGCGCTGCCCACGCGGCCGACATTGCTTTGCCCGATATCGGTCGCGCAACCAGAAACGGTGGCGAGCGAGCCGGAGATGCGGCATTTGATGCCGCCAATGCTGTTCTTGCAGCCGGCGGCAGCGATGCTCAGGCGACGGCCGCGGCAACGGGTGTCGCTGACGCTGCCCTGATTGTTCGGGCCCACGGCGGCACGGCTGCGGATGCCTCTGCTGCCGCAAACAGTGCTCGCAACGTTGCGACCGCCGTTCTCGGCGCCGTCGGCGGCACCACCGATGCCGGCGCGGCGGCGCGATTTGTTGCCAATGCCGCCGCTCAGGGAGGTGCGCCTCTCGGAGGATATTGATCGCGTGGTCAATGATATCGCGGCAGCCCATGGCACCAAACGCGATTTAATCAGCGCCGCCAATTTGATCGTAAGATCCTTCTCCGCCGGTGGCCAAGTGGCAGCGGACGCAGTCGCCAATACCGTTGCCAGTGTTCTCAACGGAGGCGGCACGATAGCTGATGCCCGTACTGCCGTCCAAACCGTCCTGGGTTTTGCTCAGCATCGCGGTCCCGCTCTCGCAGCGGACGCCGGCAGAGTTGCCGATATCATCTTTTCGTCGCATGGCACCATTGGTGATTTCACTCGTGCGACCGACGACATCGGCAGGGCTTTCAACGTGGGCGGCCAAAATGCCGCCGATGCTGTGGTTAGAGCTGCTCAGGCCGTCGCCGGTGCGGGTGGAGACCGAGAGGATATCTATGATGTTATTTCGGTCGTCGTTGACCACACTGAGGAATTTGCCCTGGAGCCGATTCCCGGGCACTCCGCGGCCGACTACGCCGCCAGTATTGCCAATGCGGCCGAGCAAGCTGCGATTGGCGGTGGAACCCCTAGCGATATCATATCGGCCGCGGAGCGTGTCGGTAGTGTTTCCGCTACAGCGTTCCCTTTGGCGCCTTCCTTCGAAGCTAATCCAGCCGTAAGAGAGTCGGTGCCTTCGGCAGACAATCTGACAAGCTTGGGCAACGTCGTAACGGCGCCGGTGATCTTCGAGGCACCTCAAACCATACACAATCCGTTTCCTGCCCCGGCTGAAAACGAGGCCTATAACAAGTTGCTGGCGGACATCGGGTCGGGCGCCGGCAAGGATGCGATCGAAAGTGATGCCGCCCAACTCGCCGTGGTCGCGGGTGAGCAGGGCGATGCTCGGCTTGCGAGCGTCGCAATCCATGTCGGCGATACTTTGAATGATGGGTCCTATGATGCCGCGGCGTCCACCAAGGATTTGAAAAACAATCCTCCTTCGACACCGTTCGGCCTGACGCCGAACGTTCCCCTGTGGCAGGACAACAGTGCACTCGCTGAAGCCTACCATCAGCTGCAACAGGAGGTGGCTAGCGGCGGACAAACGCTGCCGACCGGCAACGTCATGCCGGATCCGCAAAAGATCAAATCCGATGCTGATCGCCTCGCCGGGCTCGCAAAGGATGCGGGCCAGCCCGGGCTGGCAACGGCGGCGGCCAACATCAGCACCAGCATTTCCAACGGCACATATGATCAGACGGCGAGCCTGACCGCTCTCATGGACAATCCAATACCGCAGACCCTGATATCGCGATCGCCAATGCCGCCGCCGCCGGGTCCACCATCAGTCGGGCGCCGACGCCGTCACCATCATCTCTGACGCGGCGCAACTTGCCATCGCCGCGGCAGGCACTGGCGACACCGGGCTCGAAACGGTGGCGCGCAACATCGGCAACTCAGCCGGCAACGGAACGTATTCGAAGGATGGATCGCTGTCCGCCCTGGACAACGCGGCTCCGTTCTCGGCCGGCGCACGCAGTTCGCAAGGGCAAACGCTATCGGATAATGCGGGAGCCGCTTACCTGAAACTGCAAGGCGACGTCGAGCATGGCGCGGACCCGCAGACAATCAAAGCCGATGCCGAGCAGGTCAAGTCGCTGGCGCAGAACAATGGCAATACCCATCTCGTTGATGCTGCCAATGCTATCATCAGCGGCATCGACAACGGCTCTTACGATCAGCTCGGAGCCGAAGAAGCGCTGATGAACGACGGCACGACCAGCGCGTCGCCTGACAATGGTTCTCCGCCGTCCTTCAACGAGGCCTCGGCCTATCAGAAGCTCATGGCCGATATCCGCTCAGGCGCCGATAACACCACGTTGATCAGCGATGTTATATCGCTTTCCAGTGCATCGATCGCGAATGGGGATTTCGGGCTTTCGCAGGCGGCGCTCGACATCGGCGATTCCGTCAAGAACAGTACATTCGATCCGAGCGCGGCGCTGCAGTCCCTGACCAACACTGCTCCCGGAACGTCGGCCGCGCAGCTTCCGCCATCGATCGGCTGGATCGATCAAAGCCCGCCTCCCAGTACCTGGGACCAACTGTTGGCCGACATAGCGTAATCAAGGCGATTCGCGGGGCAATGCCCGACAGCTGAACCGCTTCGAATTCAAACCAAGGAGTGCATCAACATGGCCGATATAACGGCAGCCGAGCCGTTGTGTACCTACGCGCGTGGCTCATTTCGCTGCTTCCGCGCATTGAAATGGTCGGTCGCACCGTCGGGCTCGAAGGGCTGTCGGAGGCGACCAGGCTGCAGCGAACCGGGCTGATCGAGAGCCTGCTGGCGGACCGGTGAGAAGCCGTTTGCCGTGATGAGGCGCAAGGTCATCAAGAAGAGATGAGCGCGCGCACTCCGTCGCAGGCAGGCAACCGAAATTCATCAAAGCAGCCTCTATTACTATGAGCCTCTCTGCATCGGCGGCACATCTGAAATTCAGGTGGAACTCAATGAAACCGGTGCCGCTCCTTCGGGCATGGGCGAGTTTGGTGCACCAATGGCTGGCGCTACCGTCGCGAATGCGATTTTTGCCGTGAGGGGGCAGCGACCGCGACAAATGCCTTTTGGTCAGCTGCAAAGTTGAGCAGCCCCGTTTATCAAACCCAGAGACCCGGTTGCCCGCGCAGGTGGGCGGCTTCAGCTGAGCGTGCTTGGTCGCATCTCAGCGCGCAATCATCGAGCACGGTGAACCGGACGTTGGCGCCGTCATCCGTGAGATCGGAGTGGATACGGGATGGACGTCTGCCCAACGGCATGTCTACAACGATCGGTTCTCAAGTTGCCGCCTCTCAGCGGGGGCGGCCGATCGAGCAATTCGCACGAGACCCAGGCATCCAAGGTATTTGTACTTCGGCCAGTGGAACGGCACCTCGCTAAGGCCCTCTCGAAAACTGGATCTACAGTTCTAGGCAGTTAGGGACTGTTGATCGAGCGTCGGACTGATCGGCGTATGCGGACTTGGGCTCGAATGCTGAAATCGGCTCCTGTATTCGTTCGGCGTCACCCCGATCGTCCTCGCGAAGGTCCTGCGCATATTGTTGACGTCGCTGAAACCGCAGGTGCTTGCTATCCTCTGAAGTGGATGGGGCGTGTCTTCCAAAAGCCGGCGTGCGGCGTCAACCCGCGCCGCAGCGACGAAATCAGCAGGCGTAATACCGAATTCACGACGGAACACACGCGCAAAATTACGAGGACTCATTCCTATCTCACGAGCGATGCGCACCACTGACAGCGGGCTGGTCAGGTTTGCAAGGATGTACGCTTGCGCTCTCTGCGTTACTGTACGCTCCGACATTTGACCAACGAGGTGAGCGCTGAATTGAGACTGCCCACCCGGTCGCTTAAGAAAAACCACCATATAACGCGCGACAATCATCGCGATATCGCGCCCGTGGTCCTCCTCCACAAGGGCCAGCGCTAGATCGATCCCAGCAGTGACACCTGCGGCTGTGATCAAGGGTCCGTCACGCAGATAGATGGCGTCAGCATCGAGTTCAATCTCCGGGAAGTCCCTCCTGAGCTTGTCAGCGCACTCCCAGTGCGTTGTCACACGCCTGCCGTTTAGCAAGCCAGCTGCTGCAAGGAGGAATACCCCAGTGCAAATGGAGCCATAGCGCCGCACGGTCGGCACGCGGCGCTGCAACCAGCCGATAACAGCAGGATCGATGTACTGGAAAGATGGGTCGCCAGCCACTAGTAACGTGTCGATCGGTTCATCAGAGTCGAAGATGGTTCGATCGGCCATGAACCGGAGTTGCCCCGTCCCCCCGATCGAACCCGCACCAGTTGACATGATTTGTATGTTATAGATGCCCTGATCGCCGAGGCGGCGAGCCGCCTCCCAAAACACCTCGGCCGGGCCAACGATGTCGAGCGACTGGACGCCGGGCGGGGCGAGAATGACAATTCGCATAGCTCTCATTCCTCTTAGCCTCGGTACGTTGCGGTCGTCATGTTAAGTCGTTGGACCGCGCCTCTCTCGCTAGCGCTCCGCCGGATTTGGCGGCTGTTTAGGTGAAAGCTGCGTGCACCGATCGAAGGATCCGCCATGAGCCTACACCGAGCCGCAGCGACGAACCGCCCGGCGCTAGCGCGATAACACTCAAGACACTCGGCAGGCTCAGGCAGATGTCCAAGAAGCGTTCTGAAAGCTAGCCGGTCGACGAAACAGATATTCCTGCGCTCCATACCGAACTGGAGGGCGTCCAGGTCCGCTCGCCATATTGCGCGGTTCATCACGTCAGGCTTCGAACCGACGCAGGATTGCGCCGCTCAGCGCCCCAAGCAGAAGCCAAAACGCAAAGCTGGTCAACACCGCTGCAGCTACGAACTGGCGCTCGAGCGTCAGTGGCACCAGGGCATGACTTCCCTGCGGTGGCAGGGGGGGCCCCAATCAGGTGTGGCCCAGCCACCAGCAGAGCTGCGAGCGCTACGGCCCATACTGCCCGCATGAAGACCACGAGCCCAATCCCGACGACCGTCGCGGCGACGGTACCAATCCACCAAAGCTGCCCGTCTGCCACAGGCGCGGCCGCTGTGCCGGGCAACTCCAGCGGTAGCCTTGGCAGGGGAGCGACCGTTACGCAGGCGAAACCAGCGAGCCCCCACAAGAGGCCCTCTCGCCATGTCGCCGAACTACCGGGCCAGGCTATGAGCCCGGTCAACACGAGCGCGTCCCCGATGGCGGTGAGGGCGTTAACCGCCAGTGTGAACGCATATCGCTCAACGTCGTCTGCGGCCGCCCATCCTTCCTCCTCATGATCATGTGCGTGTGCAGCGGTCGCCTTACGATCTTGGCTCGCTGCAACGCGCTGGTCGCCCGTACGCTCAAAAACCTCTGCCCTGACGATAAGTTGGCTTGTGCTGAGGAATTGGACGAAGCTGATGGCGATGCTGGCGATGAGACCAGCCAGGACCGTGGTGAAAACGATCGAGCGGAAGAGCGACACCGCCAGCTCCCGTTCAGTGGCAAGGAAAAGCGTTGGAGTGGCGAGCCTCGTGTGCGGAGTTGCGAACGACCTCAAGATACGAGAAGCCTACAAAGCCGACGATCGCTAAATCGGGAAATGCTGCCAAAGCCGCCTGGATCAGCCCTGCCGCCGGAGCATTGGCGATCACCTTAGAGGGGCGGATGGAATAGGCAACTGACATCTTCGCTGTCTTTCAAGTTCGCACGCTGAGCGCGATCCGTGCTGAAGTTCTCGGCATCAGGTATCCAGTGCCGCCCTGAGTTCGCTTGCCTCCAGAAGACCGGTCTTCACAACCGCCCTCTCCAGCGCCGCAAGCCAGCGCTCGTAGTAATTCCAGGATGAACGATCATCGAAGTGCGCGTTCTCCCAGGCTTTGATCTCGCAAATCAGCTCGTTGCGAAAGTCATCCCATTCGAAACAACCCTGCTTCGCAAGAGCAAGGGCTACTCCGAACGCTATCCGCTCCCAAGGCTCGCTGAAGCAGAACGATCCGTTTGCACGTGGCGGCGTGTCGGGCTGCCCCATCATCTCCGTGATGGCGAAATGCTCGAAGCGCGTCAGCATCAGATGGCGCTCCTCAGACAGCCTTCGCGATGGCGACGCCCATCATGGCTTCGGGGGTCACCAACGTCTCGAGTTCGGCTTCGGAAAGCTCCTCTGTGCCGGCAGGGCGCTCCGGCACGACGAACCAACGGATCTGCGCGCTGGAATCCCAAACGTTCACCTCGACCGATTCCGCAATATCGAGGCCGAACTCCTTCAGTACCGCTCGCGGCTCGCGCGCAGCACGGCTGCGGAAGGTCGGATCCTTGTACCAATAGGGCGGCAGTCCAAGGACTGGCCATGGATAGCAGGAACACAGTGTGCAGATGATCAGATTGTGCACGCCCGGAGCATTGGCCACCGCCCGCATATGCTCGCCTTCTGCACCGGCCATCCCCTTAGGCAGTTTCAGCTCTGCGATCGCCTTCGGAGTATTGTCAAGGAGGCGCTGCTTGAATGCAGAGTCGACCCAGGCACGCGCCACAATCTTGGCGCCGTTGAACGGTCCCATCTTGGTCTCGAAGACTTCGAGCACTGTGTCGACGGTCTTGTCAGTGATGATGCCCTTCTGGATCAACAGGGCTTCGAGCGCACGCACACGTGCGGCGCTGTAGGCTTCCCGGTCTTTGCGATATCTAAAACGGTCATCCATGAGCAATGCTTCCAGTTGGCAGTCATGCTGCGTTGGCGATAACAATGGCCGTCGGCGCCCCGATATAATGAGCGTAGAGATCGGCGTACAGGCTGAAGTTTGGCTCGGCATTGCCGGGCCAGATCTCGGCCGGGTCGAAGCGGACGCAATAGACAGCCATTGCGGCACCGATCCCGTCGGGGCCAGTGTCGCACAGGTAAGTGTAGGCGCCCTCGTAGACCGTTTCGATCGTGCCTGTCTTACAGCGGAGAAATCCGGGCAGGCGTGTATGGTCGACGCTCGGCACATCCCTGACCGCCACCTTGTCCCCTACGGCGAAGTTATAGGTGACGGCTATATCGCGTCTCGGACTGTCGCCTTCGATGAGATACTGAATGATCCGATTGTCGATAGCGTCATCGCCACCACTCGGCAGCGGTTTACCGGGCTCTTCATAGTATGCCTCAGTCAGTGCATTGAGCTCGACGGCGGTGATGTAGCCCTTTTCGATGAAATACTCGGATATGCCGCCCAGCCACTTCTCGTAGTAGCGGAACTTGAAATAATCGAAAGGATTGAGCGATTCGGCGCCTTTGCGCAGGTCCGCCCAGGTCCAGACAGTGTGAAAAGTGGAGGGCGTCTGCGGCAGGGGCAGTTGCGGTGACAACGCCATCATTGCGGTGTGAATGCCGAAGATCCGGGTCTCCCACGCCTCAACGAACACGCGAGTTTCTGTGCTGACCGGACCGAGGCCCTCGAGTCCGCCAAGGTAGTGCTGGAGTTTCATCGAACGTTCCTCCAAAGACTTTGGTCGATTAGGCGGCCGTAGGCTTTCTGGCCGAGAGCAACTGTGTGCCAAATTGCGAGGCAAGACCGAACAAACCACCGACCAACATTGCGGCCATGGCGACGAGCGTCGGATGATTCATGCCACTCATTGTGACGGTCGTGTTTGTCGCTGCCGTCGTGCCAACGAGCGAGGCGAAGCCGAAAACGATCGCCGGCGGGAAGTTGAGCAGCGGCACTGCAGAAATAAGGATCATGGCCGAGGTGCCGAGACCGACAAGAACGGCAGCGAACGCGGGATGCGTCGGACCGAATTGAATGATCAGCAGCGCGATAGAGGCAATGACGATACCAGTCCAGTTCGATACCAAGGACTTGATCAGGCCCTTTCTACCGCCTCCACAGGTAAAGAACGATGCCCATGCTATGAAGGTCACCCAAACCGGAATTGGAAGGACCGTCGCGGTGACGTACGTGTCTGCAGCGCCTAACACTCCCAGGCTGATTGTGGCAGCAATGATAGAGGGCATGTGGATTCCACGTTTGTTGTTAAATGGCGGGTCAGGATGTGCGCGCGTGTGTCCCCACTAGGCACGACGCGAAGCTCTTTCGGATGGCGTTTTCGTCCAGGTTACGGCCGATGAATACGATTTCGTTCAGGCGCAGCTCCGCTGGCTTCCACGCCCGTCCCGGTCTTCCTTCAAGCGTCATGTGAACGCCATGGAATACATATCGCCGTGCTTCGCCCTGGAAGTTTAAGACGCCCTTCACGCGGAACAGGTCCTTGCCTGTCGCCTGCACGAGTTGATTAAGCCATGTGTTGAGCGCAGTCGGATCGAGCGAGCCCTTCTCGCGTATTGCTATGCAGCCTATGCTGTCGTCGTGCTCGTGGCTGTGATCGGCGAGGATGTCAGGATCTATCGCCACAATATTTCGCAGATCGAACGCCCCAATGTCGAGCACTGCGGCGCGCTCGACGACGCAGGAACGTGTCCTGATGATCTTGGCCAGCGGGTTCAGCTCCCTCAGCCCGCACTCCCTTTGGTAGAGAACGCTTTCTGGCTCAAGATCGACCTTGTTGAGAAGGATTACGTCGGCGAAGCTGATTTGTTCCCTTGCCTCGTCTTGGCTCAATTGCTGCGTGACGTGCCTGGCATCAACCACGGTGACGATCGCATCGAGCTCGAGTTCTCTCGATAGAAATTCATCGAGCATAAAGGATTGAATGACCGGCGCAGGATCAGCGAGGCCTGACGTCTCGACAAGGATTCGGTCGACAACGCGTCCGGATCCGAGCAAGCCACGAATTGCGGTGATCAGATCCGTTCGGACCGTGCAGCACACGCATCCATTGTTCAGTTCGATAATCTCGTCCTGTGTTTCGAGAACGAGCTTACCGTCAATGCCCACCTCTCCATATTCGTTTATGATTACCGCGATGCGCTCATCTTCCGAATTCCCAATGAGCTGATTGAGAAGGGTTGTTTTCCCTGCTCCAAGGAAGCCCGTCAGAATAGTTACTTTAAGTCTTTTCATTTTCAAAAGCGCGTATTCTCAACCCAACCGTTTGAGCCAGCGATCGACGCTAGATTGCTCGATATGCGAAGCTCCGGGCTGGCGGTGTGCTGCGGATTTGGTTCGATTAGATTCGAACGAGCGTCGCGCGGCAACACAACGAACGCTGCGGTTTCTGCCAAATCTAGAGTAAAAACGGACATCATTTTCAAGCGCCGTCGAACAGCCCATCTTTTACGCGACAAGATGAAATTTTGCCCTTTAATTGTCTGCGGATTAATCGTTGCGGTAATTGCCCAAACTGCCCAAGGTGCGCGGACAGCAAAATGCCTTCTGTCGGATTTTGCACTGTGGCGATTGCGGCTCCGCAACGGATCAAGAATCGGCATTCGGGGCTGGCGAGTTTGGATCGTCGTGCGAGATCGAGCGCTGCGCACCTCGTTCTTCCAACTTGGTGCCGCCCTCGGCTGCTCCATGAAAAACGCGAAAGTCCGATCGACAGTTCAATTGTCAGCTCGATCTGGAAACTCGTGGCGTGCTTTTCGCCTCCGGTCCATTGTTTACCTAAGACGGATCGATGACCAGAGACGGCATCACAGTGCTTCGCGCAACATCGTTCGAAGAGCCCAAAGCCATCACAGCGCATCATAGGCAACTGCGTTGCCGATTGGCGACCGATAGTCGGCCCGTTGGCCGATGCTATCGACCAGCCAAGAAGATCGGGGCTGATCGACAGCGGTCTCTTCAACACCAACGGGCCAGAAGTCGCAGCATACGAAGGCATCGGGGCGCAAATGTTCTGTCAATTCACATTTGTCGCATTCCGATAGAACGCATCGACTTCCTGGAGCGAAGCAGACCATTATACGTGCTGTGAATTCTTCGGTCCTTGAGGGATCCGAGATGTGGTCCGTTGTCGTAAGTCAGAGGTATCGGTCCGGCTGCTTTCATCGGGTGGGCCTTGGTAATTCGACCACGACTTCGATTCCATATGCCACTCGTCGGAAGGGGCGCGACCGATATTGAGAATCAACACCACGGATGCGGAACGGCGCGGCTAGCGGCCGCACAAATCGCGCGTTCAGTCGAGAGCAGCAGGAGCCGGTAGCCATCCTCCTCGTAAAGGGGGTACTGGCCGATTTCGTAGCACGCGCGCACGTACTGTAGCGCCGCGGCTGCTCCTGTCGGGCTTCCCGGCACGGTGGTGGCGAGCCGATGCGATGCCTTCATCTCAGCACGACCGAGAGCTCCTTCGGTCTCGCAGAGGCCAGCCAACTTGATCTCCAGCTCGGTCCGCCTGCTTGTTGGCGCACGCCGCAGTTCGCGCTCGGCGGCATCCTGTTCGGCGAGCAGGTGCCCCAATTCCTCGAAGGCTCGGCGGTGACCCTCAATGGCATCGAGGATCGGGTCGGGCGCGGTCGAAACACTAACGCTTCCGGCCCGTGAGGGGGTGATGAGCCGGGCGAGAAATGCGGCTCCGCCGGCGACGAACTGCCGCCGCCGAACAGCCCGTCCCGCAGGAAAGATCGAACGACTCGTGGTATAGGCAGAATCAGCCTGAGACATGGTGAGCTCCATGTTGAGGGTTAGGCTCGCGCAGGTGTGTCCAGCACCTGTGCGGGCCGCTTGCACTGGTCCTTAGCGGCCAGTGCCGCGAATCGAATCACGGCCGATGCGTTGCGGCAATGGATATGAGGTGACTTCCAGCGATCCAGGACGCGCAGGAATCGTTCGCGGCGGATGCTCCCGAAAATCTCTCGTGGAATTTCAAGCGAGCAAATGCTCTATTTCAAGGAAGGTCGGGCGCGGGTCTCGGCCGTCTTGCGTTTGCGCATTCGCAATTCGAGCGATCGCGACAGCTTCGGCAGCAGGATCTACCTTGGGCATCGAAAGATGAGCTGGGGCTCGGCGCTCCCCGGACGGCCGATAGCGATCGCTTCGGATCGTTCGCTGGTAATCTCCAAGCCCGAGTCTCAGCGATCTTGTCGCGTTCCGAAGAGCCCGGTCATTCTTCCCCCTGACAGCGCCGCAAAGTTCGGTACGAAGCTTCGACCAATAAGGGGCCAGTTTGTCTCCACAATTCAACGGTCTTATCGCAGATAATCCACCCAGCGGGCGGCGTCGGAACCTGACGCGTCGTTCCGGGCCTTGCGTCAGGCACTGGGTGGCCGCCGTCGCACATGACATGCCCCCCCGGGGGCGTGACCGAACCGTTGGCGGAACGCTCGGGCAAAACTCGTGTAATCGCGATAGCCGGAAGCGTAAGCTATCGCGCTCAGAGGCTGACCCGACTTCAGCGACGCACGGCGTTCGATGTTGCGCGCAGCTTGATCCAGGCGTAGTGATTGAATGACGCCGCTGCAGGTACAACCGCGATTCGTGAACAGTTTTTGAAGATAACGTAGCGAGATGCCGGCCTCGGCAGCAATCTCTTGCGGACCGAAATCTGGGTCTGGAAACCGATCCTTGATGATATCGCAGATGCGATTGAACAGCCGGTCTGACTGAAGAGAGCCTACTGCTGGGTCCGCTGGTGCGAATAGTGCTCCGAGCAGATCATAAACCGCCAGCTGCATATAGTTGCCAGCCAATATAGGTACCGGTTCCTCGTCTTCGACAGCATCCAGAACGAGTTGGAACAGCAGGCGTGATGCACGCGTTCTAGAGCGGCCACTGAGGCCGCCGCGTGGCTCGAACCCAAGTGTGGAGATCAGATGCTGGCGAGGCAACTGCAGGACAATCCACTGTTCGTGGCCATCATTAAGATACGTCGCTGGACGGGCACATTCTATGAAAGCGACATCTCCCACGCCCAGTGCTACGGCCTGATCATTTTGAATGATCGTTGATCGTCCAGCGACCTGAAATACAGCAAGGCAGTGATCAACACCGTCAATGCGAATATCCCTTTGCGTCCGTTCGCAACGACATTTATTATTCCTGATTTCCGACACATTAAGTCCGAAGATGTGCCGGGAGCGAACCCTGCCGGCAAAGGCTTTAGGGTTATCTATCGTGTACAGCCCGAAATTCGGGCGCAAAAGATCCCGCCACTGTTCGTAGTTCAACTCGGGCGTCTCGAGAAGGTGGGCACTCCGCATCAGCGCCTAGATCCTTTTAAGAGTGATTTGGAGTTCCTAAAAGAGGCTCTCAATCCGACTCTTTCAACGGCTCAAGCAATCAAATCCTGGAGAAACGCGGGATGAGTATGATCACAAACGCGATTGGCATCCAAGGCGCAAGCGGACTTTGGCCCGCCAACGGGATTCAGGTGAAGAAGGCCAAATCGGTCCGCGCCCAAATTGAGCAGATGTCGGGCTATCGTTCCAACCTCAGGGGAGAAGAAATGGCCCGTCTTGTGGAGGCACCATGGCTCGGGCGGGTCCCGCGCGCAAATCGAAACTGCCAGCGCCTCACGGCGCTGGGAGCACGGTGCTTACCAATGTGCCGGGCTCCGCGGCCGCGCTGACGAATCCGTCGGCGTGCTCCAGTGTGCTGATGCTCGAGAATACAACCGGAATTAGGGGGTGGGCATATGCGTCAGGTACTGATAGATCGCAGCCAGCTCGTCATCATCCATTTTCCCGACTGAGCGCCACGGCATCTGTTCGCTGATTTGATAACCGTTGGGGTCGATGCCGGTGCGCATGGCTGCGACGAAGCCGGCCAGCGTCCAGTCCTTGACCAAGTTCAGGTCGGGTCCGAGCGGTGCCAACTGCCCAGGCACGCCTCCGGTCAGTTTCTCACCGTGGCACTCACGGCAGTCCTGGTACGACAGGATGTACTCGCCGAACTGATAGGTCGGTCCTTTCGGCGGCCCTGAGACATGGCCGGTGATGATCGGCTTGCCACTTGGCAGCATGCCGGCACCGAGCATGGCTAGGCCGAGCATATTCATGTGATCGGGCGGATCCGGCGTCGGATCTCCTGCTGCGGGCAGGCTACGGATATACGCGATCACGGCCTTGATATCGTCATCGGTGAGCCGGCCGGCCCTGATGTAGGACATCATTGTCAGCCACCGGCCCTCTGCATCAATGCCGTTACGAATGGCGCGGAAGATCTCGCCATCGGACCAGTGCTTCAAGGGCCCAGCCGGAGTAAGATTTGCGGCCACGAAGGATCCAATTGGAAACTGGAGCTCCACAGCGAGATCGTAGCCGCCGGTAAGCGTACCGGTGTGTGAATGGCAGGCGCCACAAAGACCGTCGGCGATATCCTTGCCACGCGCAACGAGTTCCGGTGTAGCCGCAACCGCGATGTCCGGGATGGGGGCTGAGCGGCTGTGCTGCTTGACCATCCCCAACGACATGAGCGCTCCGGCGGACAACACCGGAACGGACAGCAGCGCCAAAAAACCTGTGCCGCCCCATTTGACGATGTGGTTTTTGGCGCGCCAAGTGCGGAAAGCGGACCACGCCAATAATGCGGCCATGACGATCAACGCCAGCAGTCCAACGATATTTTGCATGGTACTCCTAGACACATGATGCGCACGAGAAAGTGAGCTGAGCAGAATGGGAATTTGCCGGTGGCTCACGCTGACGATGTATCTCGCAACGACGGCCGGCGGCGCGCCATCGCAGATAGGCCACGGAACGGAGGGGGTCGTGGGTCTAACGCGCCCTTTCGTGCCTTACGTCGCGCACTCGGCCGGCGTTGTCGCCCTGCACATGAAGGCCGAGTGCGTGACCAGCAGCAGCCATGTGATCAGACGCGTGTGGATCGGGAGCAAGGTGCTAATTGCGCAAGTCACGGGCGCCGACCATGTCATGGTCGATGCCGAAGGACCCTTCGCAGGACGGGGTTCTCCACCCGACCGGTGGCGAGGGGCGTTCACGTGTCTATGGCAGATCTGGGCCTGCGACCTTCCGCAGCTCGCTG
This sequence comes from Bradyrhizobium sp. STM 3557, assembly GCF_045571465.1. Taxonomy (NCBI): domain Bacteria; kingdom Pseudomonadati; phylum Pseudomonadota; class Alphaproteobacteria; order Hyphomicrobiales; family Nitrobacteraceae; genus Bradyrhizobium; species Bradyrhizobium sp. STM 3557. The sequence goes on along the minus strand of NZ_CP120697.1, from coordinate 1,306,089 downwards.
GCGTCGCCGCGGCGGGGTGGCACGTACTGTTGGGCGGTCCGAGCCCGATCGACATCATGGACCTGCCGATGAGCATCAAGACCGGATATGGGGCACTCTTCGACCACATCACACTCCAAGAGTTGCTCGGGCGTGCCGCAGCGCTCAACTGTTCGACTGGATTGCGCGCGGGTGCCCTCAAGGTGACGATCGGCGCCACCTATCCACTGACGTACGCGCGCGCATCCCGACATGGAGCGCCGCGCCAGCACGGGAAAGCTGCTGCTGCCGTACGTGCGTGACCCGCGCGCCGGGATCATGGGCGGACCCAGCCTAGCAGCAGATCGGCCCGCGCAACCGACTTGCGGCGCGGGAGAGATTTTGCGGCAGGAGATTGGTTTCTGGTGCAAAGCTCCTGATATCATCGACGGAGACCATCAAACGGTTGTGAGAATGCCGGACCTACCTTCTTTTCGCGATCTTCCCTCGGTAAGCGCCCTGCTCGGCGCCGCCGAAACGGCGCCGCTCATCGAGCTCTTTGGCCTCCGAGCGGCGACCGAGGCGCTGCGCGCCGTTCTCGAGGAGGCGCGTGCGGCGATTAGGCGCGGCGACAGCAACCCGCCGTCCACCGACAAACTCGTGGCAAGCGCGTCCCGCCTGCTCGCGCTCAAGGATCGCTCGTCGCTGCGTCCGGCCTTCAACCTGACCGGTATCGTCCTGCATACCAATCTTGGTCGCGCAGTGCTGGCGCAGGCGGCGATCGAGGCCGCCACGGCCGCGATGCGCGATGCGGTCGCACTGGAGTTCGATCTTGCCACGGGCAAGCGCGGCGAGCGCGACGATCATGTCCGCGACCTGCTGTGCGAGCTGACGGGCGCGGAGGATGCCACCATCGTCAACAACAACGCCGCCGCGGTGCTGCTCTGCCTCAATACGCTTGCCGACGGCCGCGAGGCGATTGTCTCGCGCGGCGAGCTGATCGAGATCGGCGGCGCGTTCCGCATGCCCGACATCATGGCGCGCGCAGGCGCCGTGATGATCGAGGTCGGCACCACCAACCGCACCCACCCTAAGGATTATCGCGCGGCGCTGAATGAGCGCACCGGCGTGATGCTGAAGGTTCACACCTCGAACTATCGTATCCAGGGCTTTACCGCTGAGGTCGACGCGAAGGAGCTCGCTGCAATCGCGCGGGAGGCGAGCGTGCCGCTATTGCACGACCTCGGCTCCGGCACGCTGATCGACCTGTCCCACTACGGCCTGAAGAAGGAGCCGACGGTGCGCGAGACGGTCGCCGACGGCGCCGGTCTCGTCACCTTCTCCGGAGACAAGCTGCTCGGCGGCCCGCAGGCCGGCTTCATCGTCGGCCACAAGGCGTGGCTTACGGAGATCAACCGCAATCCGATGAAGCGCGCGCTACGCGTCGACAAAATAAGACTGGCGGCGATCGAGGCGACGCTGAAGCTCTATCGCGACCCGGACCGTCTGGTGGAGCGGCTGCCGACCGCGCGATGGTTGGCGCGGGCACACGCTGACATTGCGGCGCAGGCCGCGCGTATGCTGCAGGTGCTGGCCGGCGTGCTCGGCGGCAGCTATGTGGTTGAGCTGACGGATTGCGATAGCCAGGTCGGCTCCGGGGCGCTGCCGCTGGACACCATGCCGAGCGCAGGCTTGATCGTACGCGCACAAGGTGGAGCCGCGCTGGACCGGCTTGCGGCCGCACTGCGCGCGCTGCCGCGACCGGTGATCGGACGGATCGTCGATAACGGCCTGCTGCTCGATCTGCGCTGCCTGGACGACGAGGCAGAGTTCGTCGCCACGCTCTCTGCGCTGCACCTGCCTAGGGCGTCCTAACCGTGCCTCGATCGGAAACATCTCGATGATTATCGGCACATCGGGCCATATCGACCACGGCAAGACCGCGCTGGTCAAAGCGTTGACTGGCGTCGATGCCGATCGCCTCAAGGAAGAGAAGGCACGCGGCATCACCATCGATCTCGGCTTCGCTTATTTGCCGATCGAAAGTGGCGACATCCTCGGCTTCATCGACGTGCCCGGCCATGAGCGCCTCGTGCACACGATGCTGGCCGGAGCCGGCGGCATCGACTATGCACTGCTGGTCATTGCTGCCGATGACGGCGTGATGCCGCAGACGCGCGAGCACCTCGCCATCATCGACCTGCTCGGCATCAGCAATGGCATCGTCGCGTTGAGCAAAGCGGACCTTGCATCAGCAGAGCGGCTCGTGGAGATTTCGCGGCAGATTCGCGATGTGCTGGCGGGCACGACGCTGGCGGACGCCGAGATCCTCCCGGTCTCCACTGTCAGCGGCGAAGGCATCGATGCGTTCCGCGCGCGCCTAGTTGCAGCGGCACGCGTAGCGACGCGCCATGCCGCCGACAGCCGGTTTCGGCTTGCGGTCGATCGCTGCTTCACGCTGACCGGCGTCGGGGTCGTGGTGACTGGCACAGTGCTATCGGGTTCGGTCACGATAGACGATCAAGTCGTCGTCAGCCCATCCGGGCTGAAGGCGCGGGTACGTTCGATGCATGTGCAGAACCGCCCCGCACAACGCGCGCGGGCCGGCGACCGCTGCGCACTCAACCTCGCCGGCGATGGAATTACGAAGGACGCCATTCAGCGCGGCAATGTCGTGCTCACCCCTAGCCTGCATGCGCCGACCGACCGGATCGATGCGCGGCTGCGCTTGCTGTCAAGCGAGGCCAAGTCCATCCGGCAATGGCAGCCGGTCCGGCTGCATCATGCCGCGGCCGAGGTCGGCGCGCATGTCGTCCTGCTCGATGACAAGCCGCTGGCGCCGGGCGAAGAGGCCGATGTGCAGCTCGTGCTGGACCATTCGATCGCGACAGCAGTGCCCGACCGCTTCGTGATCCGTGATGCCTCCGCGCATCGCACAATCGGCGGCGGCAGCTTCATCGACCTGCGTCCGCCGCAACGGCGCCGCCGCACGCCCGAGCGACAGGCGCAGCGGGCGGCGCTGGCGATTGCCGATCATACCGAGGCGCTCGCAGCGCTGCTACAGACGTCGCCGTTCGCCTGGGACATCACTGCATTCCTGAGGGACCGCGCGCGGCCGGAAAGCGACGAGAACAGCCTGATCAGAGAATTGCAGCTGGTTGCCCTCTCTACCGGCGCGACGCGAGTCGTGCTTACGATCACATATTGGCGACAGCTCGTGAGCGATATCATCGCGCAACTTACAACGTTCCATGCCGAAAATCCGGATCGACAGGGCATCGGCCGCGAGCTGCTGCGTCTGTCATCAAAGCCGCGCCTGACGGTGCCGGTTTTCACCGTGGCACTGGCGCGCATGGCCGCGGATCGAGAAATCGTACCGGACGGCGCCTTCGTTCGCCTCGCCTCGCACAGCGTACGCATGTTGGCCAAGGACGAGGAGGCATGGGATGCGATCGCGCCACTGCTTGCCGGCGAGACGCGTTTCCGTCCGCCGCGCGTGCGCGATATCGCGAACGAGACGGGGCGGCCGGAGCGCGACGTGCGCCGACTGTTGAAGCTTGCCGGACGCATGGGCCGCGTCGATGAGGTCGCGCACGACCATTTCTTCCTGCGCGATACGGTGCATGAGATGGTCGGCATCGTAGCGGACCTGTCGGCCGCGGCGCATGATGGCAGCTTCACCGCTGCGCAGTTTCGCGACCGCGTCGAAAACGGACGCAAGGTCGCGATCCAGATCCTCGATTTCTTCGATCGTCACGGTGTGACGCTCAATCGCGACGACATCCGCCGCGTCAACAAACACCGGGTGGACTTGTTCGGCCCCTTGGTGCAATCGTCCAGTGCTAGGAATGGAAGAGGATCGTCCCCGGTGGGATGTCCGGACTTCAAATCCGGGTGAGGCAGCGAGCCTGTCTTTGGTGGGTTCGACTCCCACCCTCTTCCGCCTTGCTCTGCCCCCTAAATGATCTCGACCGCCGGAGCACCTTCCGCAACTGAACCGATGATGCTTGCGCGCGGATAGCCCGCACCCTTGATGGACGCACGAAGCGCCTGGGCGCGATCCGGCGCACACGCGATCAGCAAGCCGCCGGAGGTCTGCGGGTCAGTGAGCAACGCGCGCTGCCAATCTTGGAGCAACGGCGGCAGCACCACCTGCTCTCCATAACTCGCCCAGTTGCGCCCTGAGGCGCCGGTGATGTAGCCCGCTTTCACCAGCCGCTCTGCGTCAGCAAGTAGCGGAATCTTGTCCCAGGCGATGGTGAGGCGCATGCGGGCGCCGCGTGCAAGCTCCAGCCCGTGGCCGAGCAGGCCGAAGCCGGTGACGTCGGTGATGCCATGCACGTCTGTGTCGCCGCCGAGCACTTGTCCGATTTTATTCAGAAGCGTCGTCGAGGCGATCATCTCGTCGTAGGCTCCGTCAGGCAGTGCCTGCTTCTTGAACGCCGCCGAATAGACGCCGACGCCGAGGCCCTTGGTCAAGATCAGCACATCGCCTGGCTGCGCACCGGAATTCTTGCGCACGTTCTCCGGGCGGCAGAGGCCGATCACGGCCAACCCATAGATCGGCTCAACGGAATCGATCGAATGGCCGCCGGCGACCGGAATGCCGGCCTCGGCGCAGATCGAGGCGCCGCCGGCAAGGATCGCGCGGACGGTCTCGATCGGCAGCTTGCCAAGCGGCATGCCGAGAATGGCAAGGGCCATGATCGGCCGGCCGCCCATCGCGTAGATGTCGGAGATCGCGTTGGTTGCGGCGATGCGGCCGAAATCACGGGGGTCGTCGACCACGGGCATGAAGAAATCAGTGGTGGCGATCACACAGGTCTCGTCGTCGATCTGCCAGACTGCAGCATCGTCGCCGGTCTCGGTGCCGACCAGGAGCTGCGCGAACGGCGCGGCCTTCGGCTGGTCGGCCAGCAGCTTCTGCAGCACCGACGGCGCGAGCTTGCAGCCACAACCTCCGCCGTGGGCGAGGTCGGTCAATCGGACAATGGGGCTCAACATCTGAAACTCCCGGCCTGATGCGCGATGGCGACGATAGTCGCCTCATCCGAAGTAGGCTGCGCGCGCGCCGCTCACAAGTGCGGAAATGAAACGTCACCCCACCAGCAGCAGGGGATGCGGCGCATGGCGCGACCAGCCGGCCTCAGCAATCAGCATGTCGAGGCCGAGCGAGGCCAGATCATCGGCGAACGGATCGGCCTTCATGTCCTGCTTCTGGTAGATCATTTTTGAATAGGTATGGCACGCCTTGCAGGTTTCCGCCTTCACCACCCCGTTGTCGCCTTCGACGCCCTCCAGCGTGACCGATTTGGAATCGCCGCAGGTGATGCAGACCGCGCGCACGTGGTTCCACGCGGTGGCGCATAACGAGCAGTGCAAATAGCGTGTGCCAGGCGTCGCGCCCGAAGCTGTGACAAAGCCTGCGCTCGGCGTCGAGCCGCAGGCCGGACATAGTCCGCGCTGCGGCAAAAGCTGCAGCGATGGCTGCGGGAGGCGCGCTGCCATCCGGACAAAATAGACCTGCAAAGCGGCCGCGACGTACAGCGCGGATGCGGCATCAGAAGCCACGACACGCCCATGCAAGAAGGCGTCGGCCAGCTGCTCCCGGGCCGACGCATCGTTCACATGCAACGCCGCTATGGCCTCGCGCGCCGGCGCAGGCACCTCAGGCGTGTCAAGATGGTCGTGCAGAATGACAAAAGCCGAGTGCCATGAAGCGGACCTGCGATGGCCGTCCGCGGCGAGCGGCGGCAGGCCTGCCGCCACCGCTTGCGCGATGGCAGACTGAGGCAGCGCATCCGGAGCAGGGCCACTCGTTGTAGCGACGTGCTGGGCGCGCGCGAGCCGTCCCATGAAGCGCAGCCAATCTTCCATCGGATGGCCCGCGGCCAAGATATCCAGTCGCTCCGCCGTTGCGCCAAAGCGCCTCAACGGGTCGGGCAGAAGGATCGGCTCCGGCGCCTTGACGCCGCCGAGCGGACCATCCCATTTGCCTTTCGCCGCGACCTCACCCTGTCTCAACGCATCATCCCTTCATCGCCACCTATTCATTGCCGCCGGGGCAGCGGCCCGCGCGAGCCGGTCTCGACTAGCCGCCGCAGCCATTTGCGATGATGGCGATAGGCCCAGCCGGGCGTCACCCAGCCATGCATCATCGCCCGCATCGACCCCCTGATCCACAGGCCGGCATAGACATGGGTGATCCAGACGATGATCGCACCGATCGCCGCAAGGCTATGGACCAGAAGCGCAATCCGCTGCTGCTCGATGGTCGTGTAGCCTGAGAAGTAATATTCCCAGATCACGAGCCCGGTGAAGAACAGCACGGGCACCAGCAGCGCCATCGCCCAGAACACAAATTTCTGGCCGGCATTGAAGCGCGGCACCTCGGGCACGCCCTCCTCGTTGTTGACGAGGACACGGTTGATCGCACGCAGCCACGCGATGTCATCCCGTGACGGTAACTCGTCGCGCCAGAACTGCACGATCATGCCCATGTAGCTTGCGAACAGCACGCAGCCGATCCAAGGATGCGCCGCGCGCGTCCATTGCCCGCCGCCGAACAGGTTCGACAACCAGAACAGGAATGGATGGAACATCGACAGACCCGACAGCACGAGCAGCGTGAAGCAGATACCGGTGATCCAGTGATTGATCCGGCTCGCGGTCGAGTAGCGAATGATGGTGCCCGGAGGATAGGTCATTTCAGCCCCTCTCCCGCGCTCAGCAGCCGTTCGGCCTCGGCTTCGTCCTTTGCCTCGACCTCATTCGGTCCGGCCATGATCCAATGCACGAAGCCGGCGATCGCGGTGAAGGCGATGCCCGCCAGCGCCACCGGCTTGATCAGGCCCTTCCAGAAGCCGACAAAATTGCTGACATGCGGATTCGCCGGCAGACCACTGTAGATCTCCGGCTTGTCGGCGTGATGCAGCACGTACATGACGTGGGTGCCACCGACGCCCGGCGGATCGTAAAGGCCGGCATTCTCGAAGCCGCGCGACTTCAACTCCTTAACGCGCTCGCCGGCCCAATCCTTCATGTCGCTCTTGGCTCCGAACATGATTGCGCCAGTCGGGCAGGTCTTCACGCAGGCCGGCTCGAGGCCGACACCGACGCGATCCGAGCACAGCGTACACTTATACGACTTGTGGTCCTGAGGGCTGATGCGCGGAATATCGAACGGGCAGCCCTTCACGCAATAGCCGCAGCCGATGCAGGCATCGCTCACAAAGTCGACAATGCCATTGGCATATTGCACAATCGCGCCCGGCGCCGGACAGGCCTTGAGGCAGCCAGGGTCCTCGCAATGCATGCAGCCGTCCTTGCGGATCAGCCATTCGAGATTACCCTGATCGCTCTCATATTCGGTGAAACGCATGAGCGTCCACACCGACGGACCGAGGTCCATCGGGTTCTCATAGGCGCCCTCAAAGTGTCCGATCTCCGGACGCAGGTTATTCCACTCCATGCAGGCCGACTGGCAGGCCTTGCAGCCGATACAACGGGTTACGTCGATCAGCTTGGCGATCTCCTGCTCGTGATTGCGTGCGGCGGGCGGCGTCAACGTCGTCGCCGACCGCCTGATGTAGTCCTGGGATTGCAAATCCGCCATCGCTCAGCTTCCTCAGACCAATGGTCCCATGGCCTTCTCGACGTTGACCAGAAACGCCTTGAACTCCGGCGTTTGTGTGTTGGCGTCGCCGACCGACGGTGTCAGCGTGTTGGCGCCGTAACCTTTGCGCGCCTGCCCGGTGAACCCCCAATGCAGGGGAATGCCGATCACGTGGGTCGGCTTGCCGTCGACCAACAGCGGCTTGATACGCTTGGTGACATAGGCCTTGCAGACGACGAAACCGCGCTTCGAGGACACACGGACCCAGCCCCCCTGCGCGATATCCTTCTCCTTCGCGAGCGCCTCGCCGATCTCGACGAACTCCTCCGGCTGCAGGATCGCGTTGATCAGCGCGTGCTTGGTCCAGAAGTGGAAATGCTCGGTCAGGCGATAGGTGGTGCCGACATAGGGGAATTCGGCCGAGGTGCCGAAATCCCTGCGATCGCCGTCGAACACCCGCGCGACCGGATTGGAACTCACCTTCGGATGCAGGATGTTGGGCAGCGGCGATTCCAGCGGCTCGTAATGCTCGGGGAACGGCCCATCCACCATCTGGTCGCGCGCGAACAGCCGGCTCTGGCCCTCGGCGTTCATGATGAAGGGACCGACGCCGTCCGATGGCTTGGTGGTCGGCGTGTAGTCCGGTACGTCGATGCCGATCCACTGCTTGCCGTTCCATTCGATCAACGGCTTGCTCCGATTCCAGGGCTTGCCCTCGAGATCGGCGCTGGCGCGGTTGTAGAGGATCCGCCGGTTGGCGGGCCACGCCCAGGCCCAGTTCGGCGCAATACCCTGCTCGCGCGGATCGGTGGCATCGCGCCGCGCCATCTGGTTGCCCTTCTCGGTAAAGCTCCCTGAGAAGATCCAGCAGCCGGACGCGGTGGTGCCGTCGTCGCGCAGTTGCGCGAAGCCGTCGAGCAGCTTGCCGCTCTGCACGGTCACCGTACCGGTTGCATCCTTGAGATCGACCAGCGCGCGGCCGTTCATGTCTTTCGCGAGCTCTTCCGGCTCCGGGTCGGTCGGATCGGTGTAGTCCCAGGTCACATTGAGCAGCGGATCGGGGAAGGCGCCGCCTTCCTTGCGATAGAGCTCGCGCATCTTGTGGAAGATCGCGCTCATGATCCAGATGTCGGACTTCGCCTCGCCCGGCGGCTCGGCGGCCTTCCAGTGCCATTGCAACCAGCGCGCCGAGTTGACCAGCGAGCCGTTCTCCTCGGCAAAGCAGGTGGTCGGCAGCTGGAACACCTCGGTCTGGATCTTCGACGGATCGGTCGGATTCTGCGGGCCAAAATCCTCCCAGAACCGCGACGTCTCGGTGTCGAGCGGATCCATCGTGACCAGGAATTTCAGCTTGCTCAGGCCGCGACGGATCTTGCCCCGATCCGGAAAGGCCTGCATCGGGTTGAAGCCCTGGCAGATATAGCCGTTGATCTCGCCGTTGTTCATCATCTCAAAGGCGCGGATGATGTCGTAGAGCGGCACATCGAGCTTCGGCAGCCAGTCATAGGCCCACTCGTTCTCGGCCGTTGCAGCCTCGCCGAACATGGCCTTCTGGAAGCTGACGAAGAACTTCTTAGTGTTCTGCCAATAGCTGATCTGACCCGGTCGCAGCGGCTTGAACTGCCGCGTCGACATGTACTCGTCGAACGTCGTCTCGTGGTCGGCCGGCAGGTTCATATAGCCGGGCATCTGGTTGGACAGCAGGCCGACATCGGTCAGCCCTTGGATGTTGGAATGGCCACGCAGCGCATTCATGCCGCCGCCGGCGACACCGATATTACCGAGCAGGAGCTGGACCATCGCCATCGCGCGGATGTTCTGCGACCCGACCGAATGCTGCGTCCAGCCGAGCGCGAACAGGCTGGTCATGGCCTTGTCTGGCGCCGATGTGCTGGCGATCAGCTCATAGACCTGCAGGATCTTGTCCTGCGGGGTGCCACAAATGCGCGACACCATATCGATCTTGTAGCGATCGACATGTTGGCGCAGCAGACTCATCACGCAACGCGGGTGCTGCAAGGTCTCGTCCAGCTTGGCAAAGCCATCGTCGTCGAGCTCGTAGTCCCAGCTCGAACGATCGTAGGTCCGGTTCTCCTCCTTGTAGCCGCTGAACAGCCCCCCGCTGAAGCTGAAGCCCTCCTTCACGATCAGACCGGCGTTGGTATAGTGCCGGACATAGTCGTGCTGGATAGCGTGCTTTTCCAGCAAATAGTGGATGAGCCCGTTAAGGAAGGCGATGTCAGTGCCGGGCCTGATCGGCGCATACATGTCCGCAACCGACGCCGTTCGTGTGAAGCGCGGATCGACGACGATGAGCTTGGCGCCGTTCTCGATCTTCGCCTCGATCACCCATTTAAAGCCGCACGGATGCGCTTCGGCGGCATTGCCGCCCATCACGATCACAACATTGGCATTCTTTATGTCCTGCCAGGTGTTGGTCATCGCACCGCGACCGAATGATGGGGCCAAACTGGCCACCGTCGGTCCGTGTCAGACACGCGCCTGGTTGTCGAACACTACCATGCCGAGCGAGCGCGCCACCTTCCAGGTCAGGTAGGCGGTCTCGGACGAGGATGCCGATGCCGCCAGCATGCCGACACTGGTCCAGCGGTTGACGGTCGTGCCGTCGTTGTTCTTGGCGATGAAGTTCTTGTCGCGCTCGTCCTTCATCAGCCGCGCGATCCGGTCGATCGCAAAATCCCAGCTCACATCCTTGAACGTGTTGCTGCCGGGCTCACGATAGCGCGGCGCCTTCAGCCGCGTCGGCGCATGGACCACATCCAAAAGGGCTGCGCCCTTCGGGCACAGCGTGCCACGATTGACGGGATGATCCGGGTCGCCCTCGATATGGATAATGTCAGAGCGCGCATTCTTGGCGCGGTCACCCATGCTGTAGATGAGGATACCGCAGGCCACCGAGCAATAGGTGCAGGTGTTGCGCGTTTCCGTGGTCGCCGACAGCTTGAACGGCCGCACCGCAGCGGCCAACGCCTCGCCGGTGTAGCCGAATCCCAACGCGCCGAGACTGGAGGCCGCGAGACCTGCCCCGGTCAGTTTTATGAAACCGCGACGGCTCAATTCCATCGTCAGTGCTCCCACATGACATTCCACTCAATGGCGCCCGCATCGAACCGGATCGGTCCACGGACCGATGAGCGTATGACCATCCTCCTGGATGCAGCTGATCGCAGATATCCGCGTCAAGCCGCGTGACCTGCAGGTCAGCCCCGCATCTCAGCGGTGGCCGGTCAACTTCGACATCATCGCTGCTTAGCGCGCAGCCGCACCACGCTTCAAATACCTATATCGTACGCATGGGCGAGGCACCTATACCTTGGAGCGCCGTCAGGGCTGATGATCGTGCTTAATCGAAAAACGGCGACTCCAACGCTCGGCTTCTCGATCTGCACCTGGCTGAAGCTAGCGATCGCTGATCCTACGGCATGATCCTGGCCTCCGGAGCTGTCGCGGGTCTGGATCGGCAACCTGATTCGCTTGCTTCGCCTCGACCGAGGGAAGCCCGATCCCGACAGCCAGCCGCGAGCGGCGAGTCCGGTTATTTCCTCGGCAACTGCCGCAGTTGCGGCGATCAAGCAGTTTCCAACGGACGTATTCGTCACCAACAGTGGCTATGGCAGCGTCAACCAGGCCATGAGCGTTGGCCTTCCCCTGGTCTGCCCCGGCCTGGCCGAAGACAAGACCGACGTGAACACGCGCGTGGACGGTCCGAGCTCGGGATCACGTGGAGACAAACGCGCTTGCGTGACACGGTGCGGACCGATCTCGAGTCGAGAAATCGCCGACGCGCCTCGCTGCTGCCCGACGAGTTCCGCATGATCGACACCCGAGGCGACATCACCCGCGAGATCAAGGTTGGCCCGATCCGGCACCAAAGCCGCCCGATGCCTCAATGAGCTTCTGTAATCACGGGGGCGAGGTCGCCCTGGTCCACGCAGCCTAGCACAATGCGCCGCATATTCGGGCATCGAGTATGAGATGAGGTGATCAGGTCGCCTGTGATTGCCTATCAGTATGCCTCGTGGGATCAATGCAGCAAACGCATCTTTCGGCTGAAATGCTTTCACTTCGGCCGGAGTTCGAATCCGCACACATCCCGATCGTCGCTACTCACGTACTTTGGCAACTGCTGCATCGGCTGCATGACCCTCGACTATCCTGGACGCACGTCCGCGATAACGATGCTCAATAGTGCCGTGCCACTGGAAACAACCCATGGACTCGATTTCACGTCGTCAAATGCTCGTCGCGACTACTGCCAGCGGTCTATTGACAACAACTGCAGTCGCGCAAGCGCAAACGGGAAGCGCCGCTCCTCAGCCACAGCGCCCAGGCCGCGGCGGCTCTGATCCAGGACCGCGTAATTTGGCACGAGACCAACAGAATCCAGATATTCTCGTGCCACCTTTGACCGATCACGGCTCACTGCCGAACCTGCGATTCTCGTTCTCTGATGCCCACATGCGGCTGGAGACAGGTGACTGGACCCGCCAGGTGACCCGGCGTGAATTGGGCGTGGCCACAGCACTGGCCGGCGTCAACATGCGTTTGAATGCCGGGGGTGTGCGTGAGATGCACTGGCATAAGGCTTCCGAGTGGGCCTACATGCTCCATGGAACAGCTCGTATCACGGCAATCGATCCTGAAGGTCGCTACTTTGTCGACGATGTCGGTGCCGGCGATCTTTGGTTTTTCCCCTCCGGAACACCGCATTCAATCCAGGGGCTCGGTCCCGACGGCTGCGAGTTTCTTCTCGTGTTCGACGATGGCGATTTCGACGAAGACAACACGTTCATGATCAACGACTGGTTCAAGCATACACCGAACGAGGTGCTCGGCAAGAATCGGAGTATCGGCCTCATTGTTTGGCCACACGCCGGAGGAAAGCGAGCGTTATATTTTCCCGGCTCCATTGCCCGGCCCGCTGAGCTCGGACGGCATTCGGGGCTCAACCCCTGTGGAGACAAGCTATACGTGGCGCTTGATGGTGCAGGAACCCATTCGAACGAAGGGCGGAACCGTGCGCGTCAACGATTCTCGCTTGTTTCCGATCAACACGACGACTGCAGCTGCGCTGGTCGAGGTAAATCCAGGCGGAATGCGCGAACTGCACTGGCATCCGAACGGAGATGAATGGCTTTGCGTTATCGAAGGTGAGGCTCGGATGGCGTATTTGCGGGCCAAGGCCAGGCGCGTACGTTCGATCTCAGGGCGGGAGACGTCGGCTACGTCCCGGTCGGTATGGGTCACTATCTCGAGAATACAGGTTCTACTCCATTTCGATTTCTTGAAACATTTAAGAGCCGTTACTTCGTGGATTTCTCTCTGGACACGTGGATGGGATCGACCCCACTGGAGGTTGTCGATGCGCATCTACAGCTGCCTCGAGAAGTGATGGACGCGCTGCGGAAGACCAAGGCTCTGGTCGTACCGGAGTAGAACACAAGAAGTGTGGCGAACCCCGCTTCTCACTTTTGTTTAGCGCCGCGCTGCAATGGCGGCGACTCAATGGCGAGCGGGATGGCCGATACTAGGCGTCATCTCGCCAGATCAAAGATGTTTGTGTTTTGCGCAATTGGATCAGAACGATCTCACCAAATTCATCGTACGCTTCCGGAAAGCCTCCGCTGGCCGATAGAAAAAAGCCTGAGCCTGTCATCGCGGTATTCGAGGCCCGGCTTGGGACCAGAGCCGGTCCACTGACAGCCGACCTGGTGACGAAGTCGGCGCCTCTGGTTGACCCAACTCAGTTCTCGCTTGCCCGCCCAGCACTCGTTCAGGCGCTAGATGCGTCCACCTATCCACCTAGTCAGTCGCAGCGGGGCTATCCCTCCTGCCGAAGCGCGGAAAGGCGAGTCCCGCGGCCGCGCAAATCGCACGTTCAGTCGAGAGCAGCAGAAGGCGGTAGCCATCCTCCTCGTAGAGCGGGTACTGGCCGACTTCGTAGCACGCGCGCACATACTGTAGCGCCGCGGCTGCTCCTTTCAGGCTTCCCGGCACCGTGGTGGCGAGCCGACGCGAGGCCTTTATTTCAGCACGACCAAGTGCTCCTTCCGCCCCGCAGAGGCCGGTCAACTTGGCCTCCAGCTCAGGCCGTCCGCCGCCGGGCGCACGCCGCAGCTCGCGCTCGGCAGCATCTTGCTCGGCGAGCAGGTGCCCCAGTTCCTCGAAGGCTCGGCGGTGGCCTTCGATTGCATCGAAGACCGGGTCGGGCGCGGTCGAAACACCAACGCTTTCGCGCATCTCGGTTGCTGTCCCGAGCGCGTCCGATACGCGCTTGGCGGTGCGCTCGTCATTGGTGGAGAACGCGATCCGGATGTGGCAATTATCGAGTATCGCGTGATTGGGGCCATAGGCGCGTTCAAGCTGGTTCAGGCTCTGCGTGATCAGGAAGCTTCGGATCCCGTAGCCTGCCATGAAGGTTAGCTGACTTTCGAAAAAATCCAGCCGGCCGAGGGCCGCAAACTCATCGAGCATCAGCAGCAGCTTTTGCCGGCGTCGGTCGGTATCCAAACTTTCGGTCAGCCGCCGTCCAATCTGATTAAGGATGAGGCGCATCAGCGGCTTGTGCGGGCGATGTCGGAGGGCGGGATCACCAGATACAGAGATATGGGTTGATCCCCATCAACCAGATCACGGATGCGCCAGTCGCTTCGGCCCGTCACCTTGGCGACCACGGGGTCGCGGTAAAGTCCCAGGAAGCTCATGGTCGTCGACAACACGCCCGATCGCTCGTTCTCACTCTTGTTGAGTAGCTCGCGCGCCGCCGAGGCCACCACCGGATGGACGCGCTCGCCGAGGTGCGGTGTCGCCAGCATGGCGTTCAGGGTTACCTCGATTGGGCGTAACGGGTCCGACAGGAAGTTGGCGACCCCTGCCAGCGTCTTATCGTCCTCGGCGTGAAGGACGTGTAGGATGGCACCGACAAGCAAAGAATGACTGGTTTTCTCCCAATGATTGCGCCGCTCCAGTGCGCCTTCGGGATCAACGAGAATGTCGGCGATGTTCTGCGCATCGCGTACCTCGTTGTCTCCTTTACGGATCTCGAGCAATGGATTGTAAGCGGCGCTCGCGGGATCGGTCGGATTAAACAGAAGCACCGACCCGAACTGAGCGCGAAAGCCGGCGGTCAATTGGAAGTTTTCGCCCTTGATGTCGTGAACGATCGTCGAATACGGCCATGTGAGAAGGGTCGGAATGACGAGACCGACTCCCTTTCCCGACCGGGTCGGCGCAAAGCACAACACGTGCTCGGGGCCGTTGTGTCGCAGGTAGCGGTCGCCCAAACGACCGAGCACGACGCCATCGGGTCCAAGAAGGCCGGCACGGCGCACCTCTCTTGGATCGGCCCAACACGCTGATCCATAGGTCGTGACATGCTGGGCTTCCTTTGCCCGCCAGACCGACAGGATAACAGTAACGACCATGGCCGCGATCCCGCCGCTTGCGGCGATGCAGCCACCCTGGAGGAAAATCGTCGGCGCATAAGGGTCGAATTTGAACCACCAGATGAATAGGGCCAGTGGTTGATACATGGGCCAGGGCCCGATCATGAACCAGGCGGGCCCGAGCTGCCGCTGAAAGCCGAGTTGCCAAGCGGTCCACTCGGTGGCCGTCCAGAGAAAGGCGAGCACGAGCAGCGACGCAATGAGAAGCTGGCCCCAGAGGATTTTGGTTGCGGACATGCGCGGAGGTGATGCCCGCCTTGTGCAATATTCAAAGACAATCCGCTCGCCATCGTAGTCAGACGCGAGGTGGCGTAGAAATCGGATGGTCAGAGCGCGAGGTCGCGCTTGCGTCCAAAACTCCATTCAACGCCACCGGGACCGGCAATGCCGTTCACATGCCTGCCAAGCTCGCGTTCCAGGGAAGGTATCCAGGGTACGAGCTGAAAGCCCAGGCCGTTGTCGATCATCGCGTAGCGGCCGGAAGCAAGCGACAGCCGTTGGCGATAAACTCCTGTGACGGCCTCCCCTGGCTCGGCCGGCAGATGCGACAGTCCTGTTTCGGAGGCGAGGCGCCGCCCGACCGCATCGAGTTCGCGGCTGCGCAGCGTACCTACAAGATTGCGCCCGATGGTGACCTTATCTCCGTCGCGGCGAGCAAGCCCCTGCTCGGCTAACCTATCGATCCGCCGATCGAGTGCAGTACGAACCTCGGCGCCGAAACCGGCAGGTGAAAGCTCGCCACCTTCTCGGGCGACCAGCCGGCGATCAAGCCAGGTCGCCCCCTCCGCGGCCACCTGTTGGTCGAGAATGAGATCCGAGCGGACCGCAAGCGCGACCCGCTGACGGCCCCCTGCATCGTCGAAACGGCGCAGCTCCACAATACCGCCGATGGGCCCATCACCGGCCGCTTCGATATCAGGGAGCTTGAGATGATGAACGCGCCCGTCGATGCCGTCGCCGATAGCGAATCCCGAGCCCCTCAACTCGTCATCCAGCCCGCGGGCGATGAGGCGGCCGATCACGGGCTCGCCATGGCGTTCGCCTTCGAGCGCCCAGGATGACGGGGCGCGTGTGGTGCCATCCTTCGTAAGGCTCTTGTGCAGGCGCTTGATGATATCGCCGCGCTCGCCCAGCTCGTGCAAGCGTTGCTCCGCGTCAGCCGCTAGCACCCAACGTGCTGGTCCCGCAGGTTCAGCCAGACCCAACCGCTCCAAGGTCCGCTCCGGCCAATTCGAAACTCCCGCAGCGGATCAGGCGTGGCATCCCGGCTTGGCCGGAGATCAACCACCCCATCCGCTGCGCCCGCTTCCCGGGCAAGCACCCGATCGATCCGTGTCCAGCGTTCGGCCGTCGTTTCATTCTCAAGGCCACGACGAACCTCAAGCTCCGATCGCGGGCCGAGCTCGCGGGTGACGAGATCACCGGCCCGGGCGCGCAAGCCCTTGAAATATAATCGCGGCTGATGACGAGGTCTTCGTCATCGATGCGGCCTCTCACGAGGATGTGGACGTGTGGGTGCTCCGTGTTCCAATGGTCGATGGCGACCCAATCAAGGCGCGTGCCGAGGTCGCGCGAAGCCTGGTCCATGAGCTCGCGGGTGAAGGTCCGTAAGCTTGAGAGCTCGCCGGCATCATCGGGCGAGACGATGAACCGGAAATGATGCCGGTCGTCCTTGCAGCGTTCAGTGAAGGCTCGGCCATCCGCCTCTTCTCCGGCCGCATCGAACAACCTGCCCTGCGACCCATCGCGGGTGACACCGTCACGCTGGAGATATCCGATATGGGCGCGCAGCGCGCCGGGCGATCGCATCCGCCGCACGACCCGTGCCTTGACGACAGCTCCGCGGGTGCGGCTGCCCAGGAGCCTTGACGCGGCAAGGCTCGCGGAGCGGCCACGCCCAAACGTGCTGCCGCGCCTCTGGCCCGCCCGCGAGAGACCGCCGGCTTTCTGCGCGGCCTGGAGCGCCTGCGCCAGGAACGGTTTTGTACGAGCCGCACGCGTCGAGCGGATGCGACCTGGATGGATGCGAAAATCGTCGTTTCCGGTCATCTTGAGCTCACGGGGTGTCGAAAGTTGAGCTGCGATAACGCGTTCCCGAAAGTCGCAAGGTGCGCCTGATATGGCGCAATGTTTGCCGGATCGCTGGAATTTTCAGGTAGCACCCAGCCCACCGACCGCGCGCACCTTGTGCGCTTTATCCTGCCCTCAACGGTCGTCTACTACCTGCTCTCATCCTGCCCACACACTAGAATACGAAAACTCCCGCCAAATGCGACAAAGTGCGATTGCCGGCAATTACTACATACCTCGCCAGATCAACGCACAATAGACCCGATTATGCAGGCTACCAATGCATAGCATTGACCGGAGATAGACGGACAAAGGTCAGAATCGATCGCTCGGTGGTTAGCTTATTCGCTTCCCGATCGCCCGACTCAAAGTGCTGGGTCCGCCGTCGGCCTGCAAGTTTATGGCTGAACGACCGAGTCCGTTGATCTCGATTTCCAATCGATCCTCTGCAAGCTATGCAGTATAGGCTCGCGAAGCTAGAAGCGGCCAATCTGCAATAAATTTTCTTCGTAGAGATCTGAATCCGCATTATAGGCTAGACCGCAGGTGCATAGGGTGTGAAAACTCCATTCCTTTTCTTCCCTGAGCCTTCGCTTTGCTTCCCGCTTTCTTGCGCGCCTTCTGATCCAGCCTCACTTCAGACGCCGATTTGCATTGGTCCTGCAATCGGAGATTCGCTAACTCCTCCGTGAGGCTGCTAACAACCTGCCGTCCAACTGCGGAATTCATGCCATCTTATTGCAGAATAACGGCATGGAATTCCCATTGCTCGTCCCCACCTGGGCGACGGTCTCTCGGCAATTCCGCTGCAGACCGGCTGCACTTGAGAACGCGGGCGGATGCTGGACAATCGTCTGTTCAAAGTCGTTAGGCTACGAAAATGCACCGCCGCCGATGGCCAAGGTTGAACGCAGCAGTAGTGCGTCGAGGCGGCGCGCTTCGTCCAACTTTCGTCGCGGCTGACGCGAATACGCGTGTCGATTATTCGGAAACTCTCGGCAGGAAGTAACCGACGGCACCGTCACTGCGGGTCAACGTCGTAGGCCATTTCCTGGCGTCGTGAAGTCGCGACAGCCGACGATCTTGCGAGATCGGGCAGCCGACGCAGTTCAAAGCCGCGGGACGAATTCGTCCGTCCGCTTGAACGTCGTACCTGTGATCGGTTGTTGGATTTCTGCGCTGTCGCGAGCCGGGCCGATGGCCCGGCGAGCCCCGGCCGTTTTCAAGCGGCCGGCCGCCGCTCAGGTTGGCCAGAGCGGCAGCGATGCAGATCAAAGGCACAGAGGAACGCGCAACCGGTGTCATCCGGTTGCGCGGGTCGTGTTTAGCTGGCACGCTCCATCAAGCGCTTGGCCTTGCCTTCGAGCTCCAATCTCGCGTCTAGATGCGCCTTGCCGTGCTGTGATGCCCTGCACGAAGTCGAAGACGCTCTCCGGCTTGCGGTTCTCCTCACCAAGAACGGCTTCAATGACCTTCGATGTCTCGGCCTTGGAAAAGCCGCTCTTACGCAAAAAGCTGTCCCGGTCCTCGTCGGTGCGGGCGACGATCCGCTGCCGGGCGGCTGCAATACCGGCGACAAACGGCGCAGGCGAGGAGTGGGCAGAGTTCGTTAATGCGGGCGCGGCCTCATGGGCAAACCGCTGCGCGGCAAACTTCGAATGTCGATGGTGATCTGCTCGAAATTCTCCACGCCCCAGAGATTGCGGTTCATGCAGACGGCGCGCAGATAGAAGCTGGCAATGCCAAGGGTCTTGCTACCGACCTCACTGTTCCAGCAGTAGAAGCCCCGGAAATAGACATCCGGCGAACCATCCGGCAGCCGTCCCGCTTCGATCGGGTTGGTGTCGTCGACCAGAAACAGGAACACGTCGCGGTCACTTGCATAGAGCGTGGTGTTGTCCCTGGTGACATCTACGAATGGATTGTGGGTCATGCTCGACCAGTCCAGCACGCCCGGCACTTTCCACCGTGCGTCACCGGTGCCATTGCCGGCGATCTGCATGACGGCGGCGACCAGTTCGTGATCCCAGATACGGCCGTAGTCCGGCCCGGTAACGGCGCGAAGCTCGACCCGGCCGCTGTCGGCTTCCAGGGTTTTGACCAGTGCGGCACAGTGCGACAGCAGGCCATGCTGCAGGTTGATGGCCGATAATGGGGTGGGCAGTTGCCGCAAGTAAACGGCGAGCGCGCCGACCAACGTGCACAATTGCGCAAAGCTCCAATGCATCGGCGCCACCGGTTCGTCACGACCGGGAACGATCAGGGCCAGCCGCTCGGCGTTGTCTCGGGCAGCTTCGACGCGAATGGATCGGCTTTCGACGGTGCGAGCCTGGGCGCACTCTGCCCGGCTGCGCACGGCGTCATAGAGGTCCGGCAGGTTCAGATATCTCTCGTCATCGGGTCGCGCAAACCACTCCGACGACACCCGGCCAATGCGCTGGCCGCGCGAGATGTCCACCCGGAATCCACCCGAAACCTTCTGCCCGCCGTGCTGAGAAACTGTCACGTTCATCGTCGTCTCCTGTCAGGTGAAGCGCAGCGCTGCGCTGCAACCCTGCCCGTCGGCGAGACCTGGGGAAGCAAGGGCAAGGGCGGCCGGGAGCGGAGGGGTATCCCCCGCCTGACAAGGGCGCGCGAGATCCGCGCGCGTCTGCACGCGTCGTTCCAGTCGAAAGTACTTAGATCAGATAAGAGGCGCGGAAGACCGGGGAGACCGCCCCGGTCGGTACGCTCTGTGCTCAACCCTCGCCCGCGCGAGGGCGGAGCCATTAGCAATCTCTTCAAAAAAAGCGCTCCTTCGTCTTCCTGAACAGCGGACGCAAGAAACACAAAAATGGCCCCGCCTCCGAAGAGGCAGGGCCGATGATCCAGCGCCAGATCACTCGCCGGCGCGGCGCGACCAGATCAGCGTGAAGCCGTCATCGCCGTCGACCTTGACCAGCGATGCGTAGAGCGGCGCCGGGAAGCTTGGATCGTCGAGCTTGACCGAGAGATATTCGCGGTCGCTGTCGCGGGCGGTCTTCTTCCAGGCCGCGCCGAATTCGGTGGGACCGGCAAAGATGCGATAGTCGGGCGCCTTCTCGTGGTCCTTCTCGGATGCAACGAACTTGGCTTTGACGTTCAGCGTCAGCGTCTTGATCGAACCGGTGTAGCCGTTGCCCGATGCGGTGAAAGTGCCGATGGTCGACATGGTGATCTCCGTCTGCTTGCTCGGGCCGCGCCCATCGCGGCCTCGATGGCGCCCTTGTGCCCGGGGGCGATCGGCCCGCAGCGCGCAGGGCCCACAGCGCAGCGGAGGACGGCGGAAGGCCGGCTTTTTTGACGTCCGCGAGGAATGCCGCCGCTTGGCGGCAGGGGAAAAAAGCTGGCTTTGAGCCGTTGCGAAGGCGATCGAGAACCTTCCGCCCCTCGGGCCGGATCAGCCATTCGAGGTCCGCGTCGACGCGTCATGACCGTACTGATGGCGAGAATATTGGCGACGGCCGCCGCCGACACAGCACAGGGACACGGCTCGCTCGCACGCTGCCGCGACCATCAACGGCAAGGACTGCGCATCCCGGCGACAAGCTGGACCGCTTCTTTCGCGTTCGCCGTGCACTGCTATCGACAGCAGTCACAGATCCGCCTGGGATCAACGCCGCCATCCGTTCGGCCTCCATCCCGTTGCCGCAACCGACTTCGAGAACGCGTGATCCTGCGACGAGCCGCAGCCGGTCGAAGGCTTGCGATCTGATTTCGCTGAACACTTCGGCTGCAAGCCTCAATTAGCGGTCGGCTGCCGCAGAATTACGATCTACCTTTCGCCAGTCTGGACTCATTTTGTCCGGACTCATTTTGATTTCTACCATTGTTGATGTTCCTCACGATGCTCCACCTCGACGATCTTCATCACGCGAGAGATTGGTGGATTAGACCACGCTGCATAGTGCCGCCGCTTCTAGTTATGGTAATGGAGGTGGCGCTACATCAACCGCACGCTTCGGCCAAGGATGCAATGCGATCGCCGCCATCGGCCGAACCGGGGACGTTAGCCGGTCTCTGTGTCGCGGATAATGCGGAATGCGCAGCCCGTGTTGCAGATGTAACCCGAGATGCTCAATGGGAGAGGTACGGCTTCAACCCGATCAGCCTTGCGGATGGTGTAAGGGCCGAACGCCAACGGCAGATCGCGTCAAGGTGCTCCAGATCGCAGAACCCAGAAAATACCATTGAGGACACGTCGGTCGTTCACACGACGAATGCCACGCGGTTTGTTCGGCAACATCGGCTTGATGGCAGCCCACTCATAGTTGACGAGTTCGTAGCGCATGTCGAACCCCCAGGTTGGGAGTTTGAATCACAGGAGTTCGGTCAAGCGCAATCCCGCTGAGACCATCGAAAATGCCCCTTAGCTGAAGTATGATATGGCATTGAGGTGCTGGGATAGCTTAACAAGAGCGTGCCCCGATGATTGAACTGCTGAAGGTTCAACCGGATGATCTCGGCGACAGTGGCCTCCGTCGGAATCTTCCTGCTACGCACGGCCGGACCATACAGGGTCAATCGCTGCCGAAGTGGGCTGCCCGCGCGACGTCTGCTCTTCCCTCGAAGCGAGCAGCACAGCGGGCATTCCGAATCGGCAGCTTCGGCCCAAGAGCTGCCATTGCGCAGCCCCTTTTTGCACGGCTGCGAGACGTGATTTGTTCGTGCGAGTACACCGTTGGCGACCGGAATCCAAGATTTCGGCGGTGCGCCAGGTTACTTTTGAAACGCTTTTCCCGTGAGCTGCAATCAAACCGCGATTTGTCCCCTCCAGAGTGCCGCTTCTCACTCCTACGGAAAGAGACGAAATGACGACGCTGGCGTCGACCGCAGGCGACCGGGCCATGGCCACTTCAGGTATCGGGGCGCAGTTCAAGCCCTTCGAACATCATGGCATGTACGCGTTTTTGGCGCGCGCCCGTGCCGAAGAGCCGGTGTTCTTCTGCCCGGAAATCAACCACTGGGTCGTGACGACGCGGGAGGATATTCTGCCCATGCTGCGGGATGCGACGCGTTTCTCGGCTGACATCGCGTTGGCTCCGGTCGTGCCCCTGGTGCCAGAGGCCTTGGCCATCCTGAAGGCTGGCATGGGCGCCGAACCGACGATGGTCAACGGCGATCCGCCAAAACACGACCGTCTTCGGCAAATCGCAGGGCGCTTCCTAAATGCCAAGCGCTTCCAGATGCTCGAACCCGACATACGTCGGCTGGCCCGCGAGGCCCTATACGCGCTTGAGGGTCGCGCCGAAGTCGATCTGGTTACCGACTTGGTGTACGAGTTCCCGGCCCAGGTCCTCTTCCTGCTGATGGGCATTCCGGCTGACGAGGCGCCGCGCATCAAGCGCTGGTCCGACTATCGCTTGCTGATTACCTTCGGAGACCTTTCACCGGAGGAGCAGCTGCGCGGCGCCCAAGACATGGTGGCCTACTGGCGCTACTGCGTCGCGCTCGTCGAGGATCGCCTGCGCCGCCCGCTGAGCGATTATGCAAGCTTTCTGATCGAACACCGCGGAGAGGTTGAACCGGCACTATCCGATAACGAGATCATGTCGTTAGTCTTCGGGCTACTGCAGCAGGGCACGAGACCACCACCAACCTCTCCGGCAACGCGCTACTGGCGCTGCTTAGCCACCGCCCCAGCTGGCAGGCGATCTGCAGCGACACCTCCCTCATTCCTACCGCGGTTGAAGAAGTGCTGCGGTTTGCCTCCTCGGTTGTGTGCTGGCGGCGTAGGACCCGAGAGGCGACGGTGGTGCAGGGAATCACCATTCCCGCCAACGCCAACATTCTGCTTGCCCTCGGCGCCGCCAACCATGATGCAAGGCTATTTCCCGAGCCCGACCGCTTCGACATCAGGCGGCCGAATGCGCACGAGCATGTCTCCTTCGGCAAGGGTACGCACTTTTGCATGGGTGCACCCTTGGCCCGACTAGAGGTTAGGGTGCTGCTCGAGGAGATCGTCAGGCGCTATCCAGCGCTTACCCTGGTGGAGGAGCAGCACGTCGAATACATCCGCACCATCGCCTTCCGCGGTCCCAAGCGCTTGATGGCCCGCCTTGAGCCCGTTCGTGTCAGTACCTAGCGGCTAGTTGACGATGTCGCTCGGCATACCAGCGTGAATTTCGCCCCGGGTCCGGCGCGCTGAGGGTGGGCGCGTGTCGGCGTCGGATCATCGCTGCGAGTCGCAACCAAGACTGGCTTGGATGCCCTGATAAGAAGCCCGAGGTCTCACATGGGTCGAAATCGCCGTTTGAGAGGGCGGCTGACCTGCCGCTAAGAATTTGCTCCAGAACGATTTAGAGTCCGGCCCGACCAAGGACGGACAGATGAAGCGTAAGCGGTTCACGGAAGAGCAGATCATCACGGTTTTGAAGCATGAGGCCGGCGAAGACGGCTGATCCGATCCTCAGATTCGGAGTAGAGGCAAGGTTCTGTCCGAGAGGACTTCTATCCTTACTCTCGACGAAGTCCAACGATAGCGCTGCGCACAGCCGAACCTGGGCGTCGCGATCCCTGATTCCCGGAACCCGCCCCGTTGGTTAGACCGGGACGGTGAGCGAGTCATGACAGAAGTGGTTGCAGGGATAGGATTTGAACCTATGATCTTCAGGTTGTGAGGTTGAATGGCATTTCTACACACCCGAAGGTAACCAACGGGACCAAGTGAGCACTGGACGGCAGATTACGAGCTTGCCAACAGCGCTTCCGGTTTATCCGATTTGTACGCTACGGCGCGCAGGACTTGGCGACGGCATCAGAGAGCCTTTTGTTTGACGCCCAGGGCATATAGATCGACGCATCCTGGGCAATTGGGTCAAGCACAGATGCCATCGAAACAAGTCAGCAGCAATCTCGTCAACTACCGCAAAAGCAGTGCCTTCATGATAAGCCCGCGTCGACACCAAGGCCGCGCCAAGGCAATGCCCGTCTCGCTCAGCGGGGCTTGATCAGGTCGTGGCGCAGATCATCTAAGCACATGTAAGAAACATGGTTGACAATGACAACAATAAGCGGCGTCGGCTCGTCGAGCTCAAGGACGGTTGCCGCTATGGCAAATTCGGAAAGACTAAGGCTTATGAACTGATCGCAAAGGAGCTGATCAGAGCCTATAAGATGGGAGGCAAGACCATGGTGGACCTCGACAGCGTGGACGAATATCACGCCTCGTTGCCTAGGGTCGAATCGAGAGCAAACTAGGCCGCCGACCTCGAGATGGCGGGCTCAACGTTAAGCAGGCCATCGATGCGTTCGACCCAATGCTGCATTAAACGCATGCGCTCGGCCCAATAGCCGTGCGGTTATCGATGCCGTGGATGTCGTTCTTGTCGCCGTTGCCAAAATGGCGCCACACACCTCGTTGCGCCATCGCCGCTTTTTCCTCCGGGACGTGGCGAATTGGGCCTCCACTACATCACCGTCGTACGCGCCTCCTGGTTGAGCAGGTTCGACGCGGTCGAGCGGAAGCCGTGGGCGCAGTGGGTCGCCGCCGGCGGCAGTATCGCAGTCGATAGTCGGCAGCGTCTTGTTCAGTGTTTTCGGACATCAGGACGCCCTCGTCATTGGACGCCCAGCAGATTGCGGATCAGCGTCGCGCGATCCCGCGTTTTCGATAATTGGTTTCGCGTGCACGTGGACAAAGACCCCCCTAAACCTCGCGATATTGCGTTAAGTCGAGTCCCGCTGGGACTTCGA
This sequence comes from Bradyrhizobium sp. STM 3557, assembly GCF_045571465.1. Lineage (NCBI taxonomy): Bacteria > Pseudomonadati > Pseudomonadota > Alphaproteobacteria > Hyphomicrobiales > Nitrobacteraceae > Bradyrhizobium > Bradyrhizobium sp. STM 3557. Next base: position 1,281,267 of record NZ_CP120697.1, on the reverse strand, counting down.
GTCGGAGCCGGGTTCGATTCCGGTCGGGGCGATTTTGGAGACCGGAATGGCAAGGGGCGTGCCCGCTGCCGTGGAGGTCTGCTGTTATATTTTTACCAGCTGACACCACGCGTCATCTTGCTGGTATTTCTGCTGGTATCGGTAGCAATTGACAGATAAAATGACCCTAAATTCAATTGGTTGCGGGAATAGGCGACTGCCGGCCAGGGGCACCAACCAGGCTGTTCAAGCCCGTTCTAAAGCGTCCGCGCAGTGCTTGGAAACCCTTTGAAAATAGGCACTTCCGCGTAGGTCGGTGTTCGTCACCGTTTGTTCTCCTCCGATCCCAGCCGGCCGATTTGCTGGTATCCTGCTGGTATCAGGAGAGCAAACGTTCACGGCGCCTTTCGCTGTTCCGAATGAAGGAATTGAGCAGATGGCCCGCAAGAACGATGGCGCGTGCGCCAACCCCAAGCAGATCAGGACCGACGCGCCGCCCGATCCAGATTCGAGAATGGCGCGTGGAGCCCCGCCAAGACTTCCGACGTGACCGGTGGCGGTCTCGATCTCTTCGTCACGCCGGACGTGAGCAGGCCCGGCAAAGCTGCCTCCAGGCTCTGGCGGATGGACTACCGCTTCCATGGCCGGCAGAAAACCTACTCCATCGGCCCTACGGCAACGGCAAGGATGGCACCTTCTCGCTCGCCGACGCGCGGCGCGAGCGCGACAAGGCCAAAGATCTGCTCAAGGACGGCAAAGACCCGAGCATCGAGAAGCAGCTCGACAAGCACAGGCAGGCCGCCTCCCGGCCTTTCGGGAAATGGGCCGACGAGTGGCTCGCAAAGAAGAAGGTCGAAAGGGTCAAACGCGGCAGGATCGTCGCGGTGCGCGACCCCAAGACCATCGAGGTGCTTGAACTGCGCGTCGGCTACATCAAGAACCGCTTCGGCAAGCTGTGCAGGCAGGGCATCAAGCGTCCGGACGTGCTCGCTCTTATGCGTTCATACGAAGCCGAGGGAAAGCTCGAAACTCGCGACCGCGTGCGTAGCATCGGCGAGCAAGTCTGCGACTGTGTCGAAGGCGACGGCTACAATCGATTCCGCAACCTGAAGGGGCAGATGATTGCCAATATTTCGACGCCGCGTCCCGGCGTCACCGAACCACGCGACGTGACGCGCGTCTTCAAGCCCATCAGCGCACCATGGCCGAGAGCAAGGTCTAGTGACGTTGTTGGCCTTGCGCTTCGATGCGCTGACCATTCCCCGCCCCGGCATGGTCAATGAAATGGAGTGGAGCGAAGTCGATTGGGACGCCGAACGCTGGACTATTCCAGCCACCAAAATGAAGACCGGTTGGGACCGTGTCGTGCAAGATTTCGTCGACAAGAACGAGACGGCAAAGTCAACCGGTTTGAGAGGCCGCCAGCCGGTCGCGCCGCAGCCGGGCACTAGCAGGACGACCGCGCGCAGCGCTGCCGTTCTCGTCGGGATTCTCGCTCTGATTGGAATCGGCTACGGCATTTACAAGGCCGTCAGCCTAGGCCGGGACGAGATCGTTGTACGCTACACGGCATGCCTGCGAGAATATGAGAGAAACTGTGGCTTTAACCACGATGTCTATCTCTACTGCTACGCGGATGCCGCAGCGTACATCAAGGAAAAGACCAGTGCTTGAGGGTGTCGGCAAACTGACCTGCCACCGAACTTTCATCCAGTAGCAGTTAGAGTCTCAGGGTTTTGTACGCCGATTGGCGCGGGTGGAGCAACGGGCGATCGGCGGAGCTGGCCGGGATTGCGCAGCCGATCGTCCGTTGCGGTGAATGTGGCGGCGTAGGCCGCCGGCGTGAGGTATCTCAGCGACGAGTGCGGGCGATCGCCATTGTAGTCGGCGATCCATGCCGCGATCTTGGTCCTGGCATCATTGAGGTCGAAGAACAGCGTCTCGTTCAAGAACTCATCGCGCATGCGTCCGTTGAAGCTCTCGACGAAGGCGTTCTGGATCGGCTTACCCGGCGCAATGAAGTGCCAGTCGATGCTGGTTTCTTTGCACCAGGCCAGCATGGCGTTGCAGGTGAACTCGGTGCCGTTGTCGGAAACAATCGAGCCCGGCTTGCCACGCCGCGCGATGATCGCCGTCAATTCCCGGGCCACCCGCCGTCCGGAGATCGACGTGCCCGGGATCGCACCCAGGCATTCCTTGGTGACGTCGTCGACAATGTTGAGGACACGGAAGCGCCGACCGTTGGCGAACTGGTCGTAGACGAAGTCCAGGGACCAGCGCGCGTTCGGCCTCGTTTCCAGAAGGATCGGCACCCGGACGCCAACTGCCTTGCGACGGGTCCGACGCTTACGCACGGCGAGCCCTTCTTCCCGATAGAGCCGGTGGACACGGTTGATCCCCGATGGCTCGCCTTCCCGCCGCAGCAAAATGAACAGTCGCCGATAGCCGAACCGGCGGCGTTCATTGGCAAGCTCACGCAGCCGGGCACGAAGCTCAGTATCCGGTGGCCGGCAAGAGCAGTAGCGGATCATCGTCCGGTCCGCTCCCACGATCGAACAGGCCCGCCGTTCCGACAGGCCCATCTTGGCCTTCAGGTGCGCGACGCCGGCGCGCTTGGCGGCGGGCCCTACCATTTTTTTGACAACAACTCACGGAGCGCCGCCGCATCAAGCATCTGCTCGGCCAGAAGCTTCTTCAGCTTCGTGTTCTCCTCCTCCAGCGCCTTCAGCCGCTTGGCCTCGGAGACGTCCATGCCGCCGTATTTAGCCTTCCAGTTGTAAAACGTCGCTTCCGAGATCCCATGCTTCCGAGCCAGATCGGCCGTCTTGGCGCCGGCCTCGTGCTCCTTCAGCACCGCGATGATCTGCTCTTCCGTGAACCGTGCTCGCTTCATCTGTCCGTCCTCGTCAGGCCGGACTCTAACTCCTCCTGGAGGAAATTCTCAGGGGCAGGTCAAAACGCAATAGGGTCGCATGACGGAAACAAATGCGGCTACACCAACGCTCCGGTGTTGTGCACGAAAAAGGCTCCGTAGCCTGAGGCGAGTGCTCGACACCTACCGTGATCAATGGCCAGATTAATACAGCAGCTTGGGGAGAGGCGCTCGCGGAAAATCGCGTTTTTCTTGGCCTTTTTCAAGAGTGCGGTTAAGCGCGTCATCGTACGCCCGCGCCGTGCGGCCAAGGAGCGGGGCCTGTAGCAGCACGTAGAAATGCAGCAGCACAAAAAAGATCGGCGATCGATCCGCTCGATGAGAATAACTGCACCATCCAGAGCTGACCTAAAAGCGGCAGCTCGCACTTCGCTAACGGGTCAATAAACGATATCGCATGCTTGGATGGGTACGAAAAACGAGCCGCGATGCCCGCTCAGCGGGCATGACATGCCGCTTCGAGTGTCCTCACTTTGAGCGATTTACTTGTAAGATCTGTGACAGACCCATGACATCACGAGCCCGTCCTCGCGGACACTCTCGAACGAAACACGTCTCTACCGTTCCTGCTCACCCGATCGGCATACATCCCCGCCCTACCCCAATCGACATAATTGCATATCGCGAGACCTCTGCGCATAATCTGTGGGTAGGAATGGCCTCCGCCGATCAAGTGCTGCGAGGCGAAGCAAGAGAGAACGCGGGTTAGCGCAGAACACGCCCCGCGTATTAATTTACGTGTGAACCATGTCCGACGCGTCGGACAGTCCGGCTCACCCGAAGTGCGGTAGCGTTGGACCATCGGTTCGTCCGCTTGCTCGCCATGCAACTTTAAACCAGTAGCCTCACCTCCCAACAGCTAGCGCCGAGTAGAACTACATGTTTGTTACCTCACCGTCCCGACGCGAGCGCTGGTATGCCGTTTACACTCTGCCAAATCGGGAGGCGGGTGCGCAACTGAACCTTAGGAATCAGGGCTTTCGGACTTTTTTGCCGTTGCTACCAAAGACAGTCCGACACGCCCGCCGGCATGAGACGATTCTCGCCCCCCTCTTTCCACGCTACATGTTTGTTGCGCTCGATCCGACGCGCGATAGATGGCGCGCCATCAACGGTACCCACGGAGTCACCACATTGATAATGTACGATGAGCGCCCCGCGCCTGTGCAGTCCGGCGTCGTCGAAACCCTTATTGCGTCAAGCACTCCCGCGGGAGAGGTTCTATATTGTCAGGATGTTGCGCTAGGTGATCGTGTGCGACTCATTGCTGGTCCTTTTGCTGGCCAGCTCGGGATATTGCAGCGGCTTAATACTGCCGGACGCGTTCAGGTCCTGCTTGAAATAATGGGGAGCCAGATTCCGACCAATCTCCATGCGCGCAGCGTGGTTCCAGCTGGCCAAAGCAGGGCCGCAAGTGGAGCAGCAGTGCATCCCTAAGATGCTTTGCTGGAGCTGCACGCGATGGACCGGACCTCATTAGCCGTTGCACTTGTTAGCCCTGATCCAGACTTAAAGGACGGGCTTGCCAGGACTTTGATCCGCGCCGACTATCGGGTGCACGCCCCGCCCCCCGAGGCCGCGCTCTTGGATACGCTTCCCGGAGCTGACCCGATCGTGGTGCTTGCGGATGTTCACGGAAATTTCCTCTTCACGCTTCATCAGCTCGTGCAATTCAAAGACCGTCATCCAGTCAGCTGGATAGCATTGCTAACGGCTGAGAACCGTATTGACGACCTTGTTCGGGCGTTTCGCTGCATCCACGACCCATTCTCGACGACCGTGGTCACGTGTGAAACGCTCGCCGACTCTGTCGCGCTGGCCCTACTCGCTCCAGAACACCTTCGTCCCGGCTACTTTGCGTTATTGTATCCGCATGCCGGGACCGAAACGGGCGAATTGCTCCAAAGCCGCGCTTTGGCCGCCGCTATGCGCTATCGCAGTCCAGGATCACTCCGCGGGTGGAGCGATCGTGCGGACCCCCACTCGCGCATTGCTAAAAAGGACGAAGGCGACGGCGGGTCAATTAGCTCGGAGCCTATTGGCCGGCCGCTATTGTCGGCTCGACAAACGTTCATTCTCAAGTGTCTGCTCCAAGGCGAGTCGAACAAGGCAATTGCTCAGAGGATTCGCGTGACTGAAGGTACCGTGAAGATTCATATACAACGTCTTCTCAGAAGACTTGGCGTTCGAAATCGGACGGAGGCGGCCGTCTGGGCTCTTGGGAGAAGATGGGACCGCTAACCGCATCCCAGCCCAACTCTCTCAACTGTCGCGCTTGTCGTCACGCCCGTGAAGCGCGGACACTCCGGCAGCTCTCACAAAGGTCAAGATCATGCGCGGTATCATATTGGCTGGCGGCACCGGAACGCGGCTCCATCCCATCACCCAGGTCATCTCCAAACAGCTGCTCCCGGTTTACGACAAACCAATGATCTACTATCCGCTAACGACTCTTATGCTGGCGGACGTCCGTGAGATTCTACTGATCTCCACGCCAAGCGACCTACCACAATTCGAGCGGCTGCTCGGCAACGGGTCGCAATTCGGTATCTCTTTGCAATATGCAGAGCAGCCGCTGCCCGGCGGCTTGGCGCAAGCCTATCTCATCGGTGAAAAGTTCGTGAAGAACCAGCCGTCAATGCTGATACTGGGCGATAACATTTTCTATGGTCCCGATCTGCCGCGTGTGCTGCGTTCGGCCATTTCCCGCGGGCGGGGCGCCACAGTGTTCGCTTATGAGGTCGATGATCCTCATCGCTACGGAATTGTTAGCTTCGATGCGGTCGGCCAGGCCGCCGGGATCACCGAAAAACCTGAAGCACCGCAGTCAAACTGGGCCGTTACGGGGGCCTACATCTACGATGAAAACGCGCCTCGGCTGGCGGCTGAGTTGACGCCATCAGCACGCGGTGAACTCGAGATAACCGACCTGAACCGGGCTTACCTCGCGCGCGGGATGCTGACGGTCGAGAAACTTGGTCGTGGGTTCGCCTGGTTCGATACGGGAACACCAGAGTCGTTGATGGGAGCGGCCGAGTTCGTCCGGAACGTTGAGAAATGCCAGAAATACCTGATTGCCTGTCCTGAGGAAGTTGCTTTCAGTCATGGCTGGATTTCGTCCGCCGATCTACGACACCGCTCGGCAGCCCTGGCAAAAAGTGATTATGGGAAATACCTGTTGAAGCTTCATCATGATGTCCGGGATAAGCCGCCAAACGTCCCGGCGTCGCCGTTTCCCGCGGCGGCGCGTTCGGCCAGCGCTTTCTTCTGAGCAAAGCATCTGAGCAATATCGTGGAAGCTTTGGTCGCTGAGCGGCCAGCCAGCCTAAAACAGAGTTGAACCGGCGCGAGCGTTCCTGCTGGCAGTTCTGAAGACGTTGCCGCGGGCGGCTGCCGGCGCTGAGCGACGGCGAGGGCGGACGAATGTCATCCTTCAGTCTGATGGATTTGATCCGGAAGGTCGGTGCCGGCCCGCCGTCCGACCCGGGTTTGCTCGATGAAGCTAGTTCGTTGTCCGTTTCTGGTGTAAGCCGGAACGCATATCCTAGACTGATGATCCTCGGAACACGAGGCATCCCTGCTGCTCACGGCGGTTTCGAAACCTTCGCCGAAAAGTTTGCCCTCTATATGGTGGACCAGGGCTGGCAGGTCACTGTCTATTGCCAGGTAGACGACAGGAGCACAATCTCCACGCCAGGTCCGAAACTCTCGATCGACCATTGGCGCGGCATTCGCCGAGTGATCATACCGACGTCGGGTGATGGTCCGTTGTCGACAGTGATCTTCGACTGGCGTTGCGTTCTGCATGCCCGCCGCGAGGACGGGCTGGCGTTGGTCTTGGGTTATAACACCGCTTGCTTCTTGCCCCTGTTACGCATGCAAGGTCGACCGGTTCTGACCAACATGGATGGAATTGAGTGGAAGCGGCCGAAATGGTCTCCTGCCGTCCGGCTCTGGTTCCTGCTCAACGAGTGGATCGGATGCGCGACTTCCAGCGCGCTCATCGCCGATCATCCGGAGATCAACAAGCACCTGAAGCGCCGGGGCGCGGGAATCAAGATCTTCATGATCCCTTATGGTGCCGATCTCGTCGAGAGCGCTCACGTGCCTGCCCTGCGCGATTATGGGCTTGAGCCAAATGCCTTCATTGTCTCGATTGGTCGGATCGAACCGGAAAATTTAACTCTGGAGATTGTGCGCGCCTTCTCAAGACGCCGCCGTCCCTATTCGCTCGTATGCGTCGGAAAGCTCGACCCTGAGCGGAGCGCTTACCACAGGCAAGTGAAGGCAGCCGCGAGCGCGCAGGTGCGCTTCCCAGGAGCGATTTATGACCGGCAGACGATCGGCTCACTCCGCAGGGGTGCGCTGGCCTATGTCCACGGACATACCGTTGGCGGGACAAACCCATCGCTTGTGGAGGCGCTCGGCGCTGGAAGTGCCATCATTGCTCACCGGAATCCGTTCAATATGTGGACGGCAGGTCCCGAGCAGTTCTACTTCTCATCCGAAAGCGAGTGCGATGTTCTGCTTGATCATCTTGTAGACGATCCAGGTTCCGTCAACCGTGCCCGCCAGGCTGCCCGACGCCGTCACAGCCAAATGTTCGAGTGGCCTCGCATCTTCGATCGCTACCACGCTGTGTGCTCGCAGCTGATATCCGGACGAATGTCGCAAGTCTTGTCTCTGCTTTTCGCGCTGCTCGCCTCCCTTCAATCTAGCCCGGCACACAGCGAGTATATTCTCGGACCTGGCGATAAGCTTGACATCTCGGTTTCTGGATCGACTCCCCACCGCGCCACCGTCAATGCCGACGGCCAGGTTGCGATCCCACAGGTTGGTTATGTGGCGCTCGCAGGCCTGCCGCTCTCTGCAGCGCAAAGCCGACTGCAGGACGCGTATCGCGACAAGAAAGTTCTCCTCGATGCCGACGTTCTGCTGGAGATCGACGAGTACCGGCCATTCTACATCACAGGCGATGTCGCGCATCCAGGAGCGTATCCCTTTCGGCCGGACATCACGGTCCGGCAGGCCGTCGTCCTGGCGGGTGGGGTGGACACGATCCGGTTCCGCTTTGGAGATAACCCATTCATTCGTGCTGCTGATCTGCGCAATGAATATGAATCCCTTATTGCGGAAAACCTGCGGGTCAATCTGCGCCGGCGCAGGCTGCAGGCCGAACTTCAAGGTAAGGTCGACGCCGATTTTGGCGATCTGGAAAGCCCGTCGGTGTCGCCTGCAGCGTTCAACCAAGCGGTTTCGCTGGAAAAAGACCAGCTGAGGGAACGTGCCACACTTTTTCAGAAGGAGATTTCGTCTCTCAAGGCGGCCATCAGCAATACACAGCAGGATTTGAGCACACTTGCTGACGGGGTCAAAGTCGGCAGCGAAAGTATAAAGCAGGAGGAGGCGCAGCTGGCAATGATGAAGGGCAATTTCGACAGGGGTGTTATTCCTGCGAACAGGCTCTCGGAGCAGCAACGTGATCTGGCATACGCCAAGACGCAGTATCTCGCAGGATTGTCGCAGTCGTGGGCAGCGAGAAAATCGCTTGGCGACTTGCAGATCCAGCTGGAACAGACGATTCAATCTCGTCGCGAGAAGGCCTTGTCCGATCTCGCGGACAGCGATCTGGCCCTAGAGAAAATTAGGTCGCAACTCAAGGCAGTGGCGGAGAAGTTTGCGATCGTAGGCGGAGCACGGTCCGCGCTTTACATGAATTCGAAGAACGACGTTGTTGTCGAAATTCACCGCAAGGCCGGAGATGCGGTCAACACCTTGCAAGCAACTGTCGACACTGCGGTTGTTCCAGGTGACGTGATCGAGGTCGACCTAAAGCCCGCTCGGCTGATGGGGTTCGCTGGTTCCAACGATGTCGAGAAATAGAGCCACGCCTTGCGCCGGTTCGATATTCTTTGTGTTCACCCGCACTACGACCTCTATGGATCGGATCGCTGCTTCATCGAGTCGGTTGCTTCTCTCCGTGCCGCATTTCCGGGCGCCCGCATTCGCGTACTCGTTCCAAAGTATTGCAAATTGAGCATTCTGATCCAGCCATTCGTGGACGAGGTTAGCGTGGCGCCTTTGTGGGTGATCCGAAAACGTTATCTGCGCAGACTTATCACGCGGGATCTTTTCAGGCTACCGCACGCCCTGTCGCGCGCCTATGCACGCTTCCGCGCCAGTGACCTAGTCTATATCAATACGGTCACAGCTATCGACTACATGGTCGTTGCGGGCCTGTTCCGCCGCAAAGCGATCTTGCATGTTCATGAAGCGCCGACCGGCATCGTGGGCTGGGCGCTGAGACTGCTGGTGCGTGCCATTCGCGTTCCCACCATTTTCAATTCCACGGCGACCCGCGAATTCTACTCTTTGCCCGCCGCGGTTCCTTCTTACGTCCTGTACAACGGCTTCCGGGGGCCCGACGCTGTTGAACTCTCTACTTACGACGGCCTGCGACCGCTGCGGTTGCTCATGCTTGGGAGAATCAATCGCGGCAAAGGCCAGGATCTCCTGATCGAGGCCTGTAGCCGACTTCCCCGATCACTGCTGGACTGTCTGGAGGTCAGGATTGTCGGCAGCACCTTTGATGCGCAGCTGAAGCTCGAGGAGGACCTGCACCATCGAGCCAAAGCTGTTTCTCGTTCGGATGTAATCCGGTTCGAACCCTTTGTCGCCGACCCCAGTGCCCACTTCCAGTGGTGCGACCTTGCCGTCGTGCCGTCGCGCGTGCCGGAAGGCTTCGGTCGGGTCGCCGTGGAGGCGATGGCCTTTGGGCGAGCGTCGATCGTCGCAGCTCATGGCGGTCTCACCGAGATCGTGGTGAATCAGGAAACAGGGTGGCATTTTGCGCCCAATGACCCGCAGGCCCTCGCCGATTGCATTTGCCGAGCACTCAATTCCCCCGAGACCGTGACGGCGTTCGGACAGGCGGGACGGCTCCGATTCGAAAATCTGTTTGCCGCCCATCTGGTCGACCAGCAGTTCAAACGAATTGTCAGCGGCCTGGTACAGCAGGCTCAGGAGGCACAATGTCGTTCGAGAAGGGGCCGACGTTCGTGACCCACCCGTGGCTCGCCGGCCGCTTCGATGAAGCGCAAATTTTGGAGCAGCCGGGCATCGATCTGAAGGAAATGCTGGCCATCGTGCGGCGCCGCCACATCCTGTTCCTCGGCGTCAGCGGAGCGATGATCCTGCTGACGCTGCTTTATCTGCTCGCGGCTAAGCCAACCTACACTGCTACTGCGGAAATATTGTTGGATCCGAGCGGCGAGCGAATGACCGAAAGCGGACCGATTTCAGAAAGCGCACCGCCCGACGGGGGGGCCGCGTTCGCTGAAAGCCAGCTCAGGGTCGTGCAGTCGGAGAGCGTTCTGCGCCGTGTGGCCGCGACCGAGCAACTGTACTCCGACCCCGAATTCGGGGGCGAGCCGACATTGCGGGTTCCGCCTGCGGTGGCGGCCTTCTTGGGTCGGATCAGGGGCCACCAGGACAGCCAGGAAAGCAGTGAATTGCGCGCGCTGCGGCGGCTCCGCGATGCGGTCAACAGCAAACACGCCGGTAAGGCGCTCGTGATCGATGTGCTGGCGTCATCGCATGACCCACAAAAATCTGCGCGGCTGGCCAATGCTGTCGTGGACGCGTATTTAGCACAGGACGCCGATGCCCGAGCCGGGGCAGCAATCCAGACCGCCAACGCGCTCTCTGCACATCTGGGCGATCTGAGTGAGCAGGTCCGCCAGTCCGACGAGAAGGTCCAGCATTTCAAGTTCGAGCACAATACAATTGTGACGCCCAACGAACTCACCTCGCTGTCAACAAAGGAAGCGCTGGTCGCACTGCGCGAGCTTGAACGTAAGGCCGAGGTGGATCGTACGATCTATCAATCTTTCCTCACGCGCGCGCGTCAGGCCGCAGCAAAGGGCGCTCTCGGCCTGACGAACGCCCGCATCATCTCTCAGGCCGTTGCTCCAATTCGACCGAGCTGGCCTCCAGTCGCTGCGTTGCTCGGGCTTGCCAGCGTGCTTGGGGTCGGACTTGGAATTGGAGCAGCGCTGGCTAGGGACTATTTCGATAGCAGGATCCACACGCGACGCCAGCTGGAGGCTTCGTGCCAGCACCGAGTGCTTGCGGCGATCCCCGATCTGAAGCCCACGATGTCAATGCCCAAAATTGTTGGTAACATGTTCAGCGGTGCCCCGGAGCTGGCTGTTGCCGACATACAATTCCTGCGGCTTCGAGATTCGTTGCGCAGCGCTGAAGTCCGTGGTCCCCGTAGTCCCGGCACAATCCTACTCATCACCTCAAGCGGCAAGGGTCAGGGCAACTCCACCATCGCGGCGAATCTCGCACTTGCTTCGATGCATGACGGCGAGTGCGTTCTGCTCGTTGACGCGGATCTCCGAAGCCGCGCGATCTCCAATCAGCTTCCCGCCAAGCTGACGAGCAACTCAAGGACTAATTCCATCGGCGGTTCCATTAGGACGGAGCACCCGGGATTCAACGACGTCATCAAAGGCTTGGCCGGTTTCGAAGCCTCGCTGCGGTTCGCGGTGCCCGAGCGCTTGGCAATTCTTCCCGCAGGTTCTGCAGAGGCACCGCCATCGCGGGTTGACCGCGTCGAGCTGATGGATCTGGTCTTCTCCAAAGCGTTGCAGTTCGATTTGACCATCGTCGATTGCGGCGACGCTCCTTCGAACCGCCTCGTGCGGAGCCTCGCCGCCGTCGCGCACCAGATCCTCCTGGTGGTAAAGGCCGGAGCAACCAGACCTGCAGACATTGAGCTCGCGAACGCTATCTTGAGCGTTGCCCCGAGCGGCATTCGCGGCATCATTCTCAACTCCAGCGCGCGTCGTGGAACGCGCGCGTCTTGGAAAACGCATTCTGCTGGCTCTCGAACGGCCGTCTGCCATCATTCGGCCGGTGGGACAACTGCGCGGTCGTACCCGAAGCTCGCTGAAAGATAGTCATTTTCCCGAGGCTTGGCGCTCCCGCGCCAGCAATTGACAGATAGCCAGGCGCGGCGATCCCAATCGACATGCAGCCGAACAATCCACCAAATGACTGACATCACGGCGACAAACTTTTGCCCGTCCAGCATTTCCGCGCGATCAGCGCCTGCATCTAGCCAGGTGCTCTCGGCTCTGGTGAGACTGATAGTCTTGCTGCTCTTCACCGTATCCGGCGGCATGTTATGGGAGCTTGGCCTAAACTATGATGGGATCACCGGGGCCCCCGCGTCGAAGATCCACCCGGCCACGTATGCAACAGTGGTGGCGTTCGCGCTGTTCGTGCTCGCACGCCGCAATCCTGCGTCGCTGGTCCCGAAGTTGGCATCGCAGCGTCCAGGTTCGGTCGTCTTCTTCCTTGCTGCCCTCTCAGTGCTGGCCTTCATCGTCATTGACCGCCGGCCTGGACCAGCAGGGACGGTCGACACATTTATCCTTCCGATTCTGCTGACGTGGATTCTTGCGGAACAGAACGCCAGGAGCATGCGCTCGTTGGAGTTGATGCTCCACCTGCTGCTCACATCTAACGCGCTGCTCACGCTGTACGAGTTCATAGCCGGAACTCAGCTGTTCCCGTATCGGTTCGAAGGCGAACTGCTTATCGACTACCGCCCCGGTGGATTGATCGGACACCCGCTGACCAATTCGGTTGTGACCGGGACATACATCGCCAGCTTGCTGAGTGGGGGTGCGTGTCTTGGCCAACTCCTCAGACCGCCACTGATCCTCCTACAGTGGACTGCGCTGGCTGCAGCCGGAGGCCGGACGGCGCTGATCCTGATCACGGCCCTTATTGGTTTCCAAGTGCCGCGTTTCGTACTCGGGCTGGCCACGGGACGCCGCCTCAGCCTCCTGGGATGGGCCGCCTGCACCATCATGCCGGTGATCATTGGTGCCGGCATCGTTGCCCTCCACACTGCGGGATTCTTCGATCCCTTGGTCGATCGTTTCAAAGACGACACCGGCAGTGCCCAGACGCGCGTACAAATGTTCGATATGTTTTCCCACCTGGGGCTCCGTGACCTGCTGCTATCTCCGGACGTGGCATTGATCGAGTCGTTGCGGCCAGCTCAAGGCTTGGAGCAGGGGATCGAGAACCCGGTCATCCGCCTTGTCCTGTACCAGGGCATTGCGGCGACCGCGGCGCTTGTGCTCGGCTTCATTTTGTTTGTTCGCGAGGTGATCCGGCCACTACGACACGGGTACGGCCTGCCGCTGGCGTTCTTTCTAGCGGTCATCATGTCCTTTGAAAGTCTGAGCAGTAAGTCGCTGCTGCTTGCACAGTTCATCGTGATCGTTTTGGTCATGTTCAGAGTCGCACGCCCATGGAACAACCAACTCGCCGTGATGTCATCAAGTCGTTGATGGTCGCGAGCAGCGTCTGTCTGCCTGGTTCCGGCTTACGATGCGAGCCTGCGAAGGCCGCATTTCGCCGCGGCATCAACATCTGGCCGTGGTTCGCACTGACCCGTGAGTTTGCACCGCCGAGCCGCGCCTATGCATGGCCTCCGTTTGAGAGCGACCGGCCGCAGCCGTCGGCAGCCGATCTCGCGGCCCTGCACCGTGTCGGCTTCGACTTCGTCCGCCTCCCGGTCGATCCGGGGCCATTTCTTGCGGCGAACCGCGATCAGCGCCAGCAATTGCTTGCGACCGTCGAGCGCGCTGTCGACTCCATTCTAGCGGCGGGCCTCTCCGTCGTGCTCAACCTGCATCCGAACGAGGCGACGCATTTTTGGAATCCCCAACAGATGCTGGATGAGAGCCCGCGGGGTTCTTTCGGTTCGTTCGTCGATCTTGTCGTTGACGCGGCGCGGCTGCTGCGGACAGCTCCCGAGGGACGAGCGATGCTGGAATTGATGAACGAACCGCCCCAGCCATGCGGCTCCGTAGAGTGGCAGAAGCAGCAGTCGCACCTGCTTGCCGCAGCCCGAAGTGCCGCTCCCGATTTGAGAGTGATGCTCACCGGCGCCTGCGGGAGCCTGCCGGAAGGCCTGCTCGCGCTTGCCTCGACTGATGACCCAAACGTTGTCTTCACCTTCCACTATTACTGGCCGTACCTCTTCTCGCACCAGGGTGCGACATGGATGACGGAAGAGCCGATATACCGCTACTTGCGATCCGTTCCCTGGCCCGCCGCCGCTGGCGATCTCGATTCGACGGTAGCGATTTTCCGCAAACAGGTCATGGCGGATGCGGCATTGTCGAAGGCAGAACGAGAAGCTCTGCTGATCCAGGGCCAGGACAAGCTCGCGACCTACTTCGCAGCCCAAGTAGATGGATCAAGCATCGAGAAGGACTTTGCGCCCATCGATGAGTGGCGAGAGCTGCATAACATTTCGTCCGACCGAATTCTGCTTGGCGAATTCGGTGCCACCAAATGGGCTGCCCCCCCCGATCGAGCTAGGTATGTGCGCGACGTCCGCAGTGCCGCGGAGGCACGCGGCTTTGGTTGGGCGTTCTGGAACATGTTCGACGTGATGGGCGTCACCGTCGACGATCACACCCACGTGCTGGACGGCGCCATTTTGGCCGCGCTCGGATTGCAGGCTCCCGACGGAAGGTGAGCGCTGATACTTGCCCTCGGAAATCCTCAATGTGCCCCGGTAATGACGCCGGCGCATTCATGTGCTGCCGCGATCCGCTGCGCTGCGGCCCGAGAGGCGCGCCGAAGCCATTGCGATGCCGAGAAAAGCATGGCAGCTGACCAAGCCATCATCCGATTGAGCGCCTCGCTTGGCGGCCGCTATCTGTCACGGCTGGCCGGTGAAGGGCCTCAGAGCGTCTACCATTTTTGCCTGAACATTGTCCTATTACGTACGCTGTCGCCCTACGATTACGGAACTTTCTCGATCATCTTTATAACCGCCGCCACCGCGACTCTGTTCAGCGATGCCTTGTTCGCGATTCCGGCAACTGTCTACATTCCCAGTAGATGCGGCTGCGCAGCGCGCGTCCTTGACGTGACGATCGGCTCTGTGGCGCTTCTTGTCTGCAGCGCACTCTCCATCGTGGCGTCGATCGTCATCTGGGTCTGGTTGGGGATTCTGAGTGTGAGCTGCTTTGGAAGTGCCTTCATCGGTCTATGGGCGCTCCGTAATTACACGCGCGCCGTCGCTTTGGCCCAGCCGTCGCGAGCTGGCGGAGCGCGGGCCACGCTTTCCGATTTGACTTACGTGGTAAGTGGGACAGCGCTTCTGATCGTGGTGCCGCGGGTGCTGTACCTGCCGCTTACGCCTGGGTTGGTGTTCGGCGGCCTGTCTGCGGCGTGTGCGCTTGGAATTTTGCCGTGCTTTCTCGATAGGGGCTGGCGCATCCGCATCAGTTTTCGTGCGCGCATATTCAGACGCTACGGCGTGTTTCTGCCGGCACTCGTCTGGTCACTCGCCGGGGCAGGTGCGGCCATCCTCCTGGGACAATCGCAGGCGTTCCTGGTCGCCGGAATTGCCGGTCCTGCGGCATTCGCTCCCATTGCCGCGGGGTTTGTTCTGCTGGCTCCAATCCGTGTCCTTACCGGAAGCGTGCTCAACGTGCTGCGCCCCGAACTGTCGCGACGCGACGAAACCCGGGATGCGGCTTCAATACAAAAGGTTCTGATATTTTCAGTTCAGTGTGCGCTACTGTTCGTCCTTGCCTATGGAGCGTGCCTTTTGCTCGCTTGGCCACTGGTCAAGAGCCTGCTGTTTGCCAAGCAATTTGTCGGCGAGCCGATGAGCCTGATCGTCACCATGGCTTGGCTCACGGCCATGACCTATACCGCTTACCAGCCCTTCCGTGCTCTCGCACAATCCCAGTCACGCTTCCGCGACATTACACTGGCGACACTAGCCGGGGGCATCACCGGATTTACCACGGTCCTGCTGCTGCTCCTCACCTTTGGCCCGGCGATCTCGATTGGAGGCGCGCTTGTTGGCGAAGCCACGACTTTGTTCCTACTCTGGGGAGCCTACCTGAGGTCCGGCGCTCCAGGCTTCGTTGCTCGCTTTGGAGGTACCTAAACGGATGCGTGCCGAGGTTCGAGTCGATCGGGGTGCGCCCCGATTGTGGCATCTCAGCCTTATTGAGAAGCTGAACGCGATCCCAGGAGTCCTGGCAGGCGTAGGCTGGGGCGCCAGGGCAGAGCCGCTTCCAAGTTGCGTCTCGCTGCTTTTCCTGCTCGAGCGCATGATCAACGGCCTGCCCGCAGGCGGATTGGCCGAGGCTGTACCCATAGGCGCTTTCCTGCCCTACGTCCTTGAGCCGGCCGACAAGCCGGATCTCGTAATTGATCTCTGCGGGCCCATGGAGGCGTCTGCAGAGGTGCGCTGGTGCGTGACATTTGATGGGGTTTGCGGGGATGCCGCTGCATTAGCAGCTTTGCTGGCAGGACGCGCTCCTGTGATCGGGATTATCAATACACAAACCGGCGTCGCACTGGCGTCCGGCCGACCAGGTACCGAAGCGAACGGCATCATCCTCACTGCGTTCGAGGATTGCCTGACACGAGTGATCACGCTCATCGTGGCCGCTACCAGGGGGACCGCCCCGTCTCAGCCCTGTGCTGATGCCGCCGGTCTGCCCCTGCGGTGCGGCGACGTCGCCCGCTTCGCAATGAAAATGCTGGTTAGGCTTGTCATCCGACGGCTCTATCAGCTTTGCACCTATGCGCCCCATTGGCGGGTCGGCTGGAGGTTCGTCGACGGGCCGGACACCTTTGATCTGCTGGCTATGCCAACTGAAGGCTGGAACATCTTGTGCGATGACGGACTCCGGTTCTATGCCGATCCGTTCCCGTTGGCATTCGGAGGCCGCGTGGTGGTCTTTGTTGAGGAATTCGATCATCGGCTGGGGCGCGCTGCCATTGCTGCCACGGAGTTCGACGCGCACGGGCCGCGCTCCGCCCCTCGAACTGTCCTCGCGACGGGTTCACACCTTTCGTATCCCTTCGTGTTCGAGCATGCGGGGGAGGTCTGGATGACTCCCGAATCCACCGCTGCGCATCGCATCGACCTCTACCGCGCGGTCCGATTTCCAGACTCCTGGCAACTTGCAGCCACGCTGGTGACCGGCGTCGAGGCGAGTGATCCGACACTGGTTCAGCATGCCGGACGTTGGTGGCTGATGGCGACTGTCAGAGAGGGGCACGGATCCTTTTCCGACGCGCTCTACCTCTGGTCCGCCAGCAATCTTATTGGACCATGGGTCCCCCATCGGCGAAATCCTGTACTCGTCGACATCTCCTCAGCTCGGCCGGCCGGTCGGCTTGTCGAGCGTGGCGGACGTCTACTAAGGCCGGCTCAGGATTGCCGAGGGGGATATGGGAGAGCCGTAACCCTCGCTGAGATCACCCGCCTCGATGACGATACATTCGAGCAGAATATTCTTGTTACCTTGCGTACCGGGCCAGGGTGGCCGGGACGTCGACTGCACACTCTCAACCGTGCCGGGCGGGTTGAGTGCATTGACGGTTCGGCGATAGCGGTGAAGGTCAAGGGCGAGCTCAACCGTTGGGCGGGTTTGGTGACGCGCAGGCATGGTGTTCCGCAGCACGATGCGGAGCCCGTGATTGCGCGAGCACGCGGCGATGTTTCGGAAATTGCGCCAGATTGAGTCATGATTTGACGTTTCCGTCGCAAGATGCTCGCCAGATCAGCCAAATCAGGCTCGCCTCCGCGAGGTCGCTCCGGAGTTCGGAAGACGTTTTCCAGCCGCTTCATTTGAACTCCAGCGGACGATAACACCTTCTGTGACAGACGCAGTCGGGGCTTCCCGAATGAGCGGTCCTACCCGGCTGCAGATTAATCGCCTCATAGAGAACAGCATGTTGCGCCGCGGCCAAAGCAGCCTATCGCCCAGACTAAGCAGCTTCTGAACATACCCGGCGAAGAGCACTGGAACAGCGCCGGCCATGCCATCGTGGCAGATTCCGCGCGCGCTCGGCTCTTCGCGAACGTCTTCTCACAACTCGACGCGCCAGGTGTGCCGCGGTGACCAGATTCGAGGCCGGGATTGCATGAGCCACGCTGATCGTACGCCTACTTCCCCCGGGACCACCGAATCGCGAGCTCTCGATATATGGATGAAACATGTATCGCGAGCTCGAGCCACAGGACGCCGTTTGGCGTCCGGATTGCGTCACGCGCCGCACAGCGATGTTCGCGATGAGACGTGGCCCCATCAACGCGGTCGTGGCCTTGAGCCGGTGCACCAAGGGGTGCCAGCGGTCGTGATTCTTGGTGGCCTGAACAGCCTTGGTGTAAGTCGTAGTCTGGGTGCCGGAAATGTGACGAGTTATACAATCGACACTCGCTGGCTCAACCCGGGAATGTGGTCCCGATATACTAGTCCTGTGCGGTCGAACGGGCTCGAAGGTGAGCCCCTGGTCCAGACGTTGGCGCAACTCCAGGCGAAGCTGGGAGGTCGTCCAGTTCTCTTCAACACTCACGAGCTGGCTGTCCTCGCGTTGTCCCAATATCGAGACCGCGTCAACGTGCATTTTAGATTTCGATTGCCACCGCATAAGACCGTGTTGGTGCTTCAAGACAAGGCTCGTTTCCACGAATTCGCGACATCGGCTGGGCTTCCGGTCCCACCAGGAGCAGTGCTTCGCTCGCAAGCGGACATCGCGAAGAAGCTCTCCGCACTAAGTCTTCCGTTGGTCGTCAAGCCAGCCGACAAAGAGAGCGTCCATCGCGGAAAGGTACGAGGCATCGCAGTATGCCGCTCCGCCCGTGAGGCCGTGATCGCCTGCGAGCGAGTCCTGGAAATTGCCGGCGAGGTCCTGGTGCAGGAGTGGGTCGACGGCAGAAACGATGAAATCTATTTTTGCCTTTTTTATCGCGGTCGCAAGGGTCAACTCGTGAGCATGTTTACGGGCCGCAAACTAGCAAGCAGCCCACCAGGTATTGGCCTCACCGCATTTTGCGTCGAGGCGGCCGAAACGCGCCTAATTTTGGAGCCGATGACTGAAGCGTTTCTGGAAACCGTCGATTACGCCGGGATGGGCAGCATGGAATACAAGTGGGACCGGACAAACCGCCGATTCGTGATAATTGAGCCGACTGTCGGGCGCACTGATTGGCAAGAAGAGATCGCCACCCTCTGCGGAGTAAACATCCCCCTAGAGGCCTATCGTCATGAACTTGAGCTTCCGCCGGAGCCGCGGTTGCGTTCGTCGACCGACAAGGTCGTCTGGCGTGCTTCTATTTGGGAGCGACTGAAAACTGAGCGGCCTACACTTCCTCGGAACGCCGTCATCTATGACGGGTACTGGCGCCTTGATGACCCCATGCCGGGACTGATCCAATATTCGTGGGGTGCAGTCACAACTGCGTTTCGACAATTGCAAAAACATATTCCCCGCTGACGGGACATCGGTGTCGGTTAAATGACCAGGATTGCAGCGAGGTCTTATCAGACCGAACGATATATTCCGACCCGACACCGCGATGAGGGATGTGTTTACATTGCAGAGGGGAGCACGCGGAGTGGAGATCGTTCTCACGAAAGAGACGGCATTCGACTTCAATTCCGGCGAGTACGAATCCCTTTATAGGGATTCACACGCGACAGCGTTCCAAGCACCCTTATGGCTTGCAGGGATCCATGACCTCGTAATGCCCAGCACCGGAGCGGAGCCAGTGACAATTACCGGACGATCGCGTGACGGGCGGCTCGTCCTTCTCGTGCCCCTTATGCGCCGATGGCATCGTGGGCTGCGTCGCATTGAATTCGCAGGTAGCGAGCTTTGCGACTACCAGAGAGCTGTTTACAGGCCCTCTGACAGGACGGTCCTGCAAGAAGACCCTATGCTCGCGCAGCATGTCTCGCAGTATCTCATGCCGTGCGACCTCATCACGCTGGAAAAACTTGACGGGAACGATACGGTACTGCGTGCACTGTTTCCGCGTGCGCGCCAAGCTGCGATGCGGGTGGGCACCTATCCATCTATATTGGGGCAGGAATGGGGGCTATGGCGCTCCAACAACATGGACCTGGACTTTCGGCGTTATCTCGACAGAAAGCGACGGCGGCTTGGGCGGTCCGGGGAATTGCATTTTTGCCACGTGGATGAAGAAGATGAGTTGAGGCGCATCTTCGAGTCTTCACGACGTTTTCGCGCCAGCCGGTTCAAGGAGCTCGGCGCGTGCGACATTACTGCGCATGAAGACGTATTCGGATTCTACCGGAAGACGGCGATCGAAGGCGTCCATCAGGGCACGGCGTCCACGTTCTGCCTCTATGTCGACCAGCGTCCGATCGCGGTCATATTCGGGCTGCGGGACGATCGCACATTCTGGCTGGTTTGGGCGGCCTTCGACACCACACAGTATCGCAAGCACTCCGTGGGCCTGCTGGCCACAGAAGACGCGATCCGGACGTGCATCCAGATGGGTCTATCGATCTTCGATTTCACGATTGGAGACCATCCGTACAAACTACAGTTCGGTGGCAAGAAGCACCCCCTCTTTGAGTGGCACATACCCACGAGCCTCGCAGGCCGCATTGATCTCGTACGAATCACCGCGGTTCGCGAGGCGAAACGCGTCCTGAGACCCTGGTTGAAGGGTAGTGAAAGCTGGGGCAAGCCGGCGCGCGCCACAATCCGAGACCGCTTGGCCGCCGTGATCAAACGTGACCTGAATTGAGGCAACTTCCTTCCCGGTCGCGGAAAGCCGAAACGGGTCGAGCACAGCTGCCAGAACCCACCGGATCAATCAACGTGCGAGAACAAGCGAATGAGTGTGGCCCTATCCATCGAGGGAATTACGAACGTGGCATGCCCTTGGCCTGACGTGCTCTGCCCCACTTGCGGAACAGCGGTCCACATCAGCAGATCTGGCCGGTCGGTTTGCTCATGCGGAGCAGAGTTTGCCTTTGAGGGGAATATCGCGTTCTTGTCGTCGCCCGGAATGTTGGAGCGGATTCCAGAGGCTGCCACGCGCAACCAGGAGGCTCCACAATATTTGCAACTACCAAAGTTTCCCACCCAGCTTGATAGCATCCGGCGGTTCATAGACGCGGTCCCGGCCGAGCTCCAGGCATTCCCGGCGCTCGACCTCGGCTGCGGCCCTGGACCGACAACCGCTATGCTGCTGCAACGTGGATATCGCGTAATCGCGGTCGATTTCTCTACGGCCTCTCTGCAGCTTAATGCAGCCTCGAATGCCGAGCATGAATCGCGCGTCATGTACGTGGCAGCAGATTTGAAGGAGTTCCAGGTGGCCGGTGAGAGTTGCGGCGTTCTCATGATGGCGGACTTCCTGCAGCACCTCGGAGATATGGGCGACCAGCAGCGCTTTCTCCACAAAATCCTGGCCGCCCTTGTGCCTGGTGGCAGGTTTTATCTGAGTTGCCTCAACTACAACGTCAAGAATTGGTGGAAGAAGGATCGGATCGGATCATTCAGCGACGGAGCGATGCCAGGGACAATCAGCTATCGAAGATCGCAGGTACGCGAGGTCCTTTCGATGCTGCCCAGCACGATTGAAGTCCTGGCAATTCACCCGATGAATATCTTTCACAACGCGGTAGCAGATCGAATGGCGTCGCGGCTGCCCCTGCCTTTTCTGCTCGCAAGGATGATCGTCGTGATCGGACGTCGGCGACTGAGCGAGCCTCCGCGTGTCGATACGCAACGATAATGCCTGCCGGGGCGCGCCTTTGCTTCAGTGAATGCGCGCAAGGCCCAGCATGCTGGACAAACATGCTCATCCTTCGATGTAGCGGGCGCAGCCCAACTCTGAGGAGAGATGGAGATGCGGACGACGAATCTCGCAATCATTGGTGCGGGACCATATGGGCTTTCCATTTCTGCTCACTTGCGCGCGTGCGGGATTTACCATGAAATCTTCGGGCAGCCGATGAACAGCTGGCGCCACAACATGCCCACAGGGATGAAATTGCGTTCCGAGCCGCATGCATCAAGTCTGTGGGACCCTGAACGCCAGCACACGCTCCAGGCCTTTTGCAGCGAAAGGGGGCTCGATTATCAGCCAAGCGGCCGCCCCTTAGGCCTCGCCGACTTCCTGGATTACACCGAGTGGTTCCAGAGGCACGCCGTACCCGACGTAGAACAACTCGTGCTGTCCCGAATCGCAAGGGCACGAGACGGCTTTTGCCTAGAGTTCTCTAACGGCCAGATGTTGTGGGCCAAGAATGCCATCATTGCAACTGGGCATTTGCCGTTCCGCAATGTGCCCGCCGCGCTGTCCCATCTTCCGACCGAGCTCGTCTCGCACAGTGTAGACCACAGGGACCTTGCGCGATTCCACGGCAAAGAGGTGCTGGTGGTGGGAGCTGGGCAGAGCGGCCTCGAGACTGCGGCGCTGCTGCATGAACAGGGGGCGAATGTGAGACTTGTGATGCGGGGCCAACGAGTTAAATGGAATCCTGCGCATCCGGGCGAGCGTGCAGTGCTTAGCAAAATTGTTTATCCCGAGGCGGGACTCGGGTTCGGATGGCGGAATGTGGCCGTGTCCCAGTTTCCAACGCTGTTCTATCTTCTCCCAAATTCGCTGCGCAACTACATTGTCTCGCGGAGCCACGGGCCATCGGGAGGCTGGTGGTTGAAGGAACGCGTAGCCGGATTGATTCCTATCCTAACAGCACTCGAGATTGAGCGCGCCTTCGAACGACGCCAGCGGCTGCAGCTCATAGCTCGAACGGAAGGTGCCACGCGGGTCCTCGAGGCGGACCATGTGATTGCGGCGACGGGCTTCAAGCCGGATCTGCGGCGGCTCTCGTTTCTGGACCAGGGCTTGATGACAAATATCAAAGGAGTGGACGGCATACCGCGTCTGAGCCTCTGCGGGGAATCATCTGTGCCCGGCTTGTTTTTTGTAGGGCTCCTCACAGCGCCGACATTCGGCCCGGTGATGCGCTTCATGTTCGGCGCGAAGCATATCGCGCCGGCGCTGGCGCGCCGATTCTCCGCGCGCGGCGCTTGGCCCAGCACGCTCGCCGCGCCAGCGGCAGCGCGCAATTGATCGGGGGCCGCTTCGGGTCCTGGATCATGCCGAGCACCTAACGCCAACGAGTGCTCGCGCCAGCAAGGGCGACCGAAAGAGTATTGGAGCGCTGTCGGCCAGTGTCCGTCTCCGGAGGCCAACCGCGAACTCTAGCGCGCCCTCCATTTCGGTATCCGCAGCCGATCGCATTCGCATGATAACCTAATGGGAGGATGCTGTGGCATACAGCTCGCTGCACAAACTGTTCCCTGCGTCTGCTCAATCGAACCTTGACGGATGGTTTGCCGCAAGCTCGCTGGAAGGCTTCCGCATCAGATTCGGCATCGGCGAGTTTTTATTGGTATCTGCCGCTGCCTACCTTGGGAGCGCGACCTATCATCGTATGGTCCTGCTGCAATGGCCAGACCCTCAGCAGTATGCCCCAGCAGCGCTCTTGCTCGGCGCGATGGTTTCCGGCGTGGCTCTGGCCCTTGGAGGTTTCAATGGACTCGAGAGGACATCGCTACACCGGTTCATGTGCAACGGAGTAGGCGCGATCACTGTCGCTTTCGCGTTGTTTGTCTCGCTGATGTTCTTGCTCAAGGTCGCAGATGCATATTCGCGTGGCACATTTCTGTTTCAGCTGGTGTGCATCCTGGCCGGAGTAATTGCCCTGCGGCTGGCTGCGTACTCACGGCTGCAAGCCGGCATCGCCGCCGGCCGGATCGAAGCACGTCGCGTCGTTCTCATCGGAGATCGAGAGCACTGTTCCGAATACTCTCTTCGCCTGAGAATGACGGGCATACGGACAGTGCGCACATTTGGCTTCCCTGCCCGCCATGAAAGTGACTTTGACCTGGCAAACCATTCTGTCGGCGGATCGGCTTACGTTCGGCAATTCATCAGACAGTGCCGTTCGCGCAATCCAGACGACATCATTGTTCTGGCCGACGAAACGCATCTTCGCGGGACAAGAGCCCTCACCCTCGCGCTTTCGGAGATACCGGCCAATATTCACGTTATTCCAGTGGAAGCGGCCGACTTGATTGGGGCGGGCCGCATCGTTGAGTTCGGAAAGACGGTGACCCTGCAGGTGGCTCGCCGTCCGCTCTCTCAGGCCGAGCGCTTCATTAAGCGCTCCTTTGACATTGTTGGGGCATCCGTTGGCCTCATCTTGCTTGCGCCGCTCCTCGTAGCCGTGGCGATAATGATCAAGCTGGACTCACCGGGACCAGTTCTCTTCCGGCAGACCCGGCATGGGTTCAACAACAAGCCCATACGCGTGCTGAAATTCCGGTCGATGAGGGTCATGGAAGATGGCAGCAGCTTCAAACAGGCCACCAAAGGCGACGAACGTGTCACCCGTCTTGGCCGAATTCTGCGGCGCACCAACATCGACGAACTTCCCCAGCTCTGCAACGTGCTGCTCGGCGACATGTCGCTTGTGGGTCCGCGTCCGCACGCAACCGCACACAATGAAATGTTCGAACAACTGATTTGGCCATTTTATCGGCGTCACAACGTGAAGCCAGGCATCACAGGCTGGGCACAGGTCCATGGCCTCCGCGGTGAAACCGATACGCTCGAAAAGATGCAGCGCCGGGTGGAGTACGACCTGTACTATGTCGACAACTGGTCGCTTTTGCTCGATTTCAAGATCATCATTATGACTATATTCTCGCTCGCCGCCTATTCAAATGCGTATTGAGCGGCAGCGCGGGATCAACGGCTTCATAGCTGTACCCGCCATTCCATTCCACCAGGAACTAAGCTACGAGCCATAGTCGGGCTGCGGCGTAATGGCCGTCGAGATTAGGATCGGCTTGAGTGGGCGTGCTATTGCTGGTGGATTATGGACCCGATACAGCACGTCCGGACGCCCGCGGGTCGGCGTGTGCAAGGATTGGATGTCGTTCAGCCGACTCGGTCTGATCATGGATATGATGACGCGAATCGTGGTGACAGGAGGGGCCGGCTTCATTGGCTCCGCGCTGTGCAGGTTGCTTATTCGACACAGCGCATGCCAGCTCGTCAATATCGACAAGCTAACCTACGCAGGCAACCTGCAATCGCTCAGAGACGTTTGGGATCATCCGCACTACCGGTTCGTCAAAGCGGACATCTGCGACCGGCGCGTGATCAGCGGCGTCCTCGCTGATTTTAGGCCGACTGCTGTCGTGCACCTCGCCGCAGAGAGTCACGTCGATCGTTCGATCGGGGGCGCGGACGCCTTCATCGAGACCAACCTCGTGGGTACCTTCCGACTACTGGAGGCGTGTCGGCAATACTGGTCCGGCCTCAAGCCGGACCAGGCAAATGCTTTTCGTTTCCTGCACGTCTCCACCGACGAGGTCTACGGCTCGCTCGGGTCTGATGGGGCGTTTACTGAGGCGACGGCATACGATCCATCCTCGCCCTATTCCGCCTCCAAAGCTGGTTCTGACCATTTGGCACTTGCGTGGCACCGGACATATGGGTTGCCGGTCATCGTTACCAACTGCTCGAACAATTACGGCCCGTATCACTTTCCCGAAAAGCTCATTCCGCTTGTCATCCTAAACGCGCTGGACTGCCGAGAATTACCCGTATACGGAGACGGCGAGAATGTGCGAGACTGGCTCTACGTAGACGATCATGCAAGGGCGCTCCATCTCGTGATAACCAAGGGCCGGCCCGGACAGAGATACAATATTGGCAGCCACAACGAGCGCAGCAACCTCGCGGTGGTTGGCGCCATTTGCGACATCCTCGATGACCTGGTGCCCGTGGGAGCCTCGCGAAGACAGCTCGTCACCCATGTGCCTGACCGGCCCGGACACGACCGCCGCTATGCGATCGATCCGACGAAGCTCGAAAGCGAACTCGGTTGGCACCCTAAAGAGACGTTCGAGACCGGCTTACATAAAACGATCCTGTGGTACTTGCAAAACGAGTGGTGGTGGCGTCCGCTGCGCGAACGCGCTTATAACGGCCAGCGGCTTGGGCTTATTGCCTGAGCTCCGCAGCGGCTGATCGAGTTCTACATCACAGCGCCGCTTCGATGGAGAATGCGCAGTACGTACGTCGTAACGGCCGGCACTTTTGGCCGATGCGGCCGTTCCCAGCGCTGCTTCGCTGGCTTGCGTGATACATCGAGTCCAAAGCGCCAGATCAGCAATGAGGGTCGGGCATGAATATCGTGCGGACAGCACTGCCCGCGGTGATCATCATCGAACCGGACATGTTCGGCGATGCGCGCGGCTTTTTTCTTGAGACGTTCCAGATGCGACGCTACGCCGATTTCGGAATTGTGCAGCCGTTTGTTCAGGACAACCTGTCACGCTCTCGCTACGGCGTGCTACGCGGCCTGCATCTTCAAAGTCCCAAGGCTCAGGGGAAGTTGGTAAGTGTGATGAGGGGGTGCGTGCGCGACGTTGCCGTCGACGTGCGACGCGGTAGCCCGACATTCGGGCTCCATGTCGCGGTCGAGCTTTCGGAAGCTAACCGCCGCCAGCTGTGGGTGCCGCGGGGCTTCGCGCATGGCTTCGTCGTGCTCTCCGAGAGTGCTGATTTCTTCTACAAGTGCGACGAGGCTTACAGCCCTGCCGACCAGATCGTAATCCGATGGGATGATCCGGCTCTCGCAATCGACTGGGGCATCAGGGCTCCCCAATTATCGGAACGCGATGCGGCAGCCCCACTTCTTGCCGAAGTCGCCGGCCTGCCCATTTATGGTGAGGCATGCTGCGCACGCTGCTAACTGGAAGCAGCGGGCAGATCGGTGGCGCGCTGGTGCGTCCCCTGTCGGCGATCGGCACCGTCATCGCACCTTCACGGCACGAGCTTGACCTATCGGCCCCCGAGACGATCACTGTCGCGCTCGATCGCATTGCGCCAGAGCTGATCATCAATCCCGCGGCTTACACCGCCGTCGACCGCGCCGAGGACGAAGAGGCTCTAGCGTTCCGCGTCAACGCCGAGGCTCCCCGGTGCATGGCTTCGTGGGCGGCGGCACACCTGGTACCGCTGATCCACCTATCGACCGATTATGTGTTTGACGGCTCCGGCGAGCAGCCATGGCGTGAGGACGACCGGCCTGCGCCTCTGTCCGTGTACGGCGCGAGTAAGCTCCGCGGAGAGGAGGCAGTCCGTGCAGCCGACGGTCCGCACTTGATCATTCGTACATCCTGGGTATACGCCGTCCGAGGCGCGAACTTCATGCACACGATCGCGAGACTTGCTGGCGACCACGCGGAACTGCGAGTCGTAGCTGACCAGGTGGGTGCCCCAACCTCGGCCAGCGCTATCGCAGAGGCGCTCTGTGCGATATTATCCGGCAGCCCGGTTGACCTGACTTCTCGCCTCGCGGCTAGCGGGGGGCTCGTTCACCTGGCCTGCGGTGGCGAGACCAGCTGGCATGGATTCGCAGTTGCGATTGTGGAAGGCTTAAGGGCGCGCGGCGTTACGATGCGAGTCGAGCGCATCGTGCCTATTCCCAGCAGCGAATATCCGACACGCGCGCGCCGGCCGCGCAATTCGCGTCTTGAACAGGCACGGCTCTCGAAGGTGTTCGGAATTGCTCTACCGCCTTGGCAAGACGCGCTTGCGCACGAACTCGACCTCCTCGCTCGCAGAACTCCTGCGATTGCTGGAGCGGCTAAGTAAGCCGAAAGCGTTGGGGCGTTCGGGGCACGGGTGACAGGCGACCAGCGAAGGCACCAATGCGCCATTCGCGAGACATCGCCGCTCCACCGAACAGTCTCGGGCCGGTTCGCGGATGTGTAGCCTATGAAGCTTGCTCACCGGCGTTCATGCGAGATCGAACCGACTTTTCGTCGTTCTGTCACTACGCCGTCGAGAGTGCGCGCGCGGAGCAGCGGCAAGATCAATAACAATGACACGTGGAGCTTGTCATCCTGGTAATGCAGCCGGCGCTGCCGAGGCGAGCAGAAGCCCGGGACTCGGCCGGCACCCACTATCCTCGTCGTTGCGCGATGGCGCGGGCAGCTCGATCCTCTACAGGCGGGGTAGCGCTCTCATTTTGAGAAATGGCGAGCGCCGCAAGTTCCGTGCGATTACTGATTGCAAGCTTATGAAACATCTTGCGAAGATGAACTTTGATAGTTCCATCGGCAAGCTTCAGTCGGCGCGCGATCTCCTTATTCGACAGCCCTAGCGAAACTAAACGCATAACCTCTCGCTCCCGTTCTGTCAGTAACATCGGCGCATTTTTCGCGACTGCGCTGGATAGCTGGTCAGAAGACGGTAATGACAACAGTTTCTGGCCATTCGCAACCTGGCGCAAGGACTGCACCAGAACTTCGACTGATACATCGTTGACGAGGACGCCATACGCACCGGCCTCAGCTGCCATGACGAGCTCGCGCCCCCCTAAGCACTTGGCGAACAAGATCACACGCGTGGGACACCCCTCAGAACTAACAATGCTGAGGATTTGCAACCCAGTCAGTCCAGGCATGGAGATGTCGATGATGGCGACGTCCGGCCGCAGCCTCCGGAGCGCCTCAACGCAACTCACACCGTCGTGGCAACACGCAACAACCTTGAAGTCCCGTAGCCTACCGATCACTCTTCGTAGACCCAGCTCAACGACGGGGTAGCGGTTAGCAATCAAAATATTGATACACCGCATGAGCTGCCCTCCATCCGCAAGACTTTAACTGTCATGCACGCCGGAGCTGCCCTCCAGGAGCCCAACACTTACTCCGCCATAAGATGCGTTCAATCCTCGATTCAATGAAACCAACCCTGCTGTGCGGATCGGCGGCCCTCGAGCGCCCACCACCGCCTGCGACGCACCGATCACCTGGTCTTTGGCGCGCCTTCAGGTTGGATGATGGGAATTAGCCGTTAACATTGCGGCACAGCGCTTCAAAGCACGGACTTTTGAAATTACCTCAAGAGCCAGGGACCGCACCGCAGAATCCGACCCGGTCGCCGCTCAACGATTGACACGAGAGGACCAAGTTCAACGGCCCGATGACTCGTATTGTGCTTATAAGCTATGACGGCGTGGATGCGCACGCGAGAGGCTGCCCCGTCGGGAGAAATCGATCTTGCGCTGGATCCTCCAAGGCGATTCCAACAAATGCATAGCATGGAAGAAGGATATCGCCGAAGGCCGCACCTGCCTGAGTTTATGGTCGGTAACGTGCTTTGCGCGCATCGATCGGTCCTCACCCGGTGGAATGCCGGCCAGGAGGTCGGCGGCCCGGTGTCATAGGGGCGGCCAAACATCAAGATGCGCCGGCATCTAATGGAAACTGCCATTCCCATTCCGATTTGCGATCGCAATGCGACCGACGATGGCATTTTCTTTCAGCGAATAGAACAAGGCCGCTTCAAGCTGAGGCGCAGAATCGATCACGCCGGTCGAGGGCGCAATAACGAGTTCGCCTTCGTAAGTTGCCTCTTCCAGCTGATTGCGGAGTTCAGGGACGCCCTTCGGCTTACCTCCCCATTCAGGGCGACAAGCGTGGCATCGATCTGGTGCCTGAAGTCATCCTCCTTCTTCCGCCGGCGGGCGTCGCTATAGGCCGCCTGGAGCGCTCTCTCTCCCGCCGTTCCAGATAAAGCGATTAACCTCAACAACATTTGGATCACGATAGGTTTCTTCGGGGATACGCTCGCTATTGAGCCCGGCAGCCTCCGACCGCTGGAGCAGATCAGGAGCGGCTTCCAGGGCTGCTGCCATCTGCGCATGATCGGCCGGCGCGCAGGCGATATCGACTAGACGCTTATAGCTGTCGTGGGCTGCCT
Organism: Bradyrhizobium sp. STM 3557; assembly: GCF_045571465.1. Taxonomy (NCBI): domain Bacteria; kingdom Pseudomonadati; phylum Pseudomonadota; class Alphaproteobacteria; order Hyphomicrobiales; family Nitrobacteraceae; genus Bradyrhizobium; species Bradyrhizobium sp. STM 3557. Next base: position 1,251,664 of record NZ_CP120697.1, on the reverse strand, counting down.
TCGGGCCACGCGGGCGCAACCGCACCGTTCAGACTTACCATGCCAGAAGCCCAACTTGGTCGCCCATCGCCAAGTGCTCAACGGATCGCCAAACTAGCGTTGCACTTTGAGACCCATCGCGACCTCAGCACTTCAATCGCATATTCGGCGGAGTCATCGCACATGGCGGCCGGAGAAGCTCGACGCCTAGACCATGACCGCGATATCCAACCGCCAGGCTTCACGCAGGAGCCCGGATACAAAATCCGACACCGCGCACCGTGCAAATGAGCGGATAGGCCTGTTCGCTGTCGATCTTCCTTCGCAGACGTCCCACGTAAACATCAATCAGATTCGTCGCAGGATCAAAATTCAGACCCCATACATGCTGCAGCAGCAGGTTTCGCGTCATGACCTCACCAGCGTGGCGGGCAAGGTACGCCAGGAGCCTGAATTCGCGGGGCCTTAAGCCGATCTGTCGGCCAGCCCGATACGCGGTTCGAGCCACGAGGTCCATTTCCAAATCCCCCACCCGCAGCGTTGTTTCCTGCCAGACCGAAGTGCTACGCCGGGAGAGCGCATCAACACGAGCCAGCATTTCCACCAAGGCGAACGGCTTCACTAGGTAGTCGTCAGCGCCTGCGCGCAAGCCGTCCACGCGATCGGCGACTTCGCCAAGCGCGCTGATGATCAACGCAGGTGTCCCGATCCCATATTGCCTGAGGCGCCGGATCACTCCGATCCCATCGACGCCCGGCAAGGCATGATCAACGGTCATCACAACATATTCGGCGGAGCGACCAAAGTGCAGGCCCTTCTCGCCGTCGGTTGCGATTGTAACGTCATAGCCGGCCGAACCCAAGCCACGACCAAGCTCATTGGCGGTTTGCGAATCGTCCTCGATGACGAGAACACGACGCATGCAGTTCGGCATGACATCACCTCCATCGCAGGGTTTGGGCTTCGCGATCCCGGTCGCAGACTGCTCACAGCAGCTTCAGAGCTTTGCGAGATGGATAGGACGGCGCATTCGTTCAGATGGTTGCGTCGGCGGCACGAACTGAATCGATGCGAGATCAAGGCCCGCATCTGGCAGGCCTTGAGCTGACGCACGCCCCAGCCACAGACGTGCTGATTCCAGATCGCGCTCGCCCGCCAGCCCTCGCGCTAAATATCGACCCAGCATCTTTTGAGCTTCGGCATGGCCCCGCTCAGCGGCTGCCTGGAACCAATGCTGCGCCGCAGGCGGGTCCGTCGGCACGTCATGTCCACCGCCGCTCAACACCCCCAGCGCGTACATCGCGCCAACGTGCCCCTTGACGGCGGCCTTCTCGAACAACGCGGCCGCCGCGAGATGATCGCGCGGTCCGCCGCGACCATTCACCATCATTTCCGCCAGAGCCGCCTCGGCATCCGCAATGCCGACCGCGGCAGCGCGCGCGATCCAGGCACGACCTGCCTCGGCATTGGCCTCGGTACCACGCCCGTCGACAAGCATGCGGCCATACCAATATTGCGCGTTCGCGAGCCCATCGGCAGCACGACGGAGATACCGGAGCGCTTGCCGCTCATCGCGCTCAACGCCGGCCCCTTCTGCCAGACAGAGACCGTAGTTGAGCGCTGCCACCAGATTGCCGGCCGTAGCCGCCTGCTCAAGCCAATGGCGCGCATCGGTCAGGTCTTCGGCGCGGCCATCGCCGAAACCCCGCAAGAGAAGATTGGCGAGATCCACCCGAGCCTCCGAATCACCGGCATCAGCGGCGATGCGCAACCAGCTCGCCGCCTCTTTCGGGTCGCGCGCCACCCCAACGCCAGTCAAATAAAGCAGGCCGAGCGCCCGCGCCGCGATCTGGTGGCCGGCTTCTGCCGCACGGCGAAACCAGATCGCCGCTTCTGCATGATTGGGCGGCAGCGCCCCTCGCTTGGCGTAGAGGTCGCCGACAAGCGCCGCCGCATCCGGATCGCCGGCCAATGCCGCCCTGCGGAGCCACGACTCACCTTCTGTCGGATTTGGTTCGACTCCAAGCCCTTGCATCAGCACGCGTCCCCAGTTTGCCTGGCCCGAACGATTGTTCTTGGCAGCCGCTTGCCGGTAGAGCTCGGCCGCAGCCGCGGGATCTCGCTCCGTTCCACATCCATGCTCCGTCATCACGCCAAGCAGATGAATCGCTGGTGCCAATCCGGCCTGTGCAGCACGACGGAGATTTTCGACAACCCTGCGCCGCCCTTCCTCATCCGTGACTGATCGAGCCAGCGACTGCGCGTATCCGAGCGCGCCCTGAGGACAACCGGCCTCGGCGGCGCGCTGATACCACGCATGCGCCTCCTCCGGGTTGCGCATCGATTCCGGGCCAGAGCTCAGGATGTAGGCAAGCACGGCCTGTCCGTCCGCGGAGCCGCGCTCGGCTGCCCGCCGCGCCCATTTCTCCGCCGCGACAAAGTCGGGGGCCAGCGCTTGGCTCGCTGAGAACAGATTTGTGGACGTGGACTCGCCTGCAAAGGCTTGCGGGTCCGCTCCGGCACCAACCCCGTGAACGTGCAGTGCCGCGAGCAACCACTGGGCCTCGACATGTTCCTGAGCCGCGGCGCGCGTGAGCCAGCGCGCGCTCTCGGTGACGCTGAGCGGGACGCCTGAACCTTCCAGATAGCAGCGCCCGACCCGGTATGCGGCCTCTGCGTTGCCGGCATCGGCGGCACGGGCGAACAGCGCAAAGGCCCGTGTTGTCTGAGACTGCTTGTTCAGGCGGATTGCGCGTCGCAATGCTGCCGATGCCGACAGCAGGCCGACGACACGATCGAGAAGACGCGCTCGTCTCGTAGCTGCGCATTTGCGGCCCGCGGTCCCTTCATCGGTGCATCTCACGGTTCGCGCATCCCTTCCGACATCACTGGTAGAATCCGGCCAAGCAGATAAGCCATAACGGTGCGCTTGCCGACCTTGATGTCGGCGGCAACCGGCATGCCGGGCATGACGTGAAAGCCAGGCGGCACGTCGTGCAGCATCAATCGGTCGAGGGTGATGCGCGAACGGTAGAAGGGCTCGGCGCCGGCCGGGTTTACAGGACTCGCGCCGGTGCGGGCTTTCGTGCTGTCCTGCGCGGCAAAGCTGTCGGCGCTGACAGTGCGCACCATTCCATGCGCCAATCCGTACTGTGTCGACGGAAAGGTGTCGAACTTGATAGCTACCGGGGCTCCCGTATGAACGAAGCCGTGATCGCGTCCGGCGATATCCGCCTCGATCTCAAGCGGCGCGTCGTCGGGTACAAGCGTGATCAGCTGCTCGCCCGTTTGCAGCACGGAACCCTCGGACACCTTGGCAATCGTCAGCACCGTGGCATTCCGGTCAGCGCGCATTTCGATCAACTCGCGCCGCAAGAGCGCCTCGTTCAGCGACTCACGCGCGTCACTCAACTTTCGAGCTGCTTCCGACAGCGCTTGGCCGATCTGGCCATGCCAGTTTTGAACATAGGCGTCACGCTCCGCAATCATCGCGGCAAGCTCTGCCTTCGCGCTCTCCCCTGTATTGAGTGCTGTGGACAGGCTGCGCTCGATCTCGAGCCGGCTGTCAGTCGCAATCAAGGCGTTGAGCTGACTTCCGACCTGCAATGCCTCGAGTTTCTTGCGCATGGTCTCCACGGCTTGCGCAACGACCAGCCGCTCGCGGAAAACTCTGGCGTCCGCAGTTGACCGCGCCGCGGTAGATGCCAGCGCATCGATCTTCTGACGATAGAATTCCAGCTTGGACTTCCGTTCCGCCTCACGCTGCGCGTAGATGCCAGCCTGAAGCAACATCGGCTGGTCAGTGCCCGAATATTGGAAGGGCTGCTGCTCCACCTCCGCCTGCATGCGCGCCACCTCGGCTTGCAAGCTCGAGACTTGTGCCTGCAGCGCGCCGACATCAGCGCTGGCAAACGTCGGATCCAGCCGGGCAAGCACGTCGCCCGCGTGAACGCTTTGCCCTTCCGTCACATCAATCGAGCGGACGATCGACGTTTCCAGAGGCTGCACGACCAGCATCGGTGCCCGGGAGACCACCTTTCCGTGCGCGGTGACAACCCTGTCGATCGGGATCAGCCACATCGCCGCTACGCACGCGGCAAACATGCCACCGATCATCCAGATAGTGCCGCGCGCCGCGCGGGGCACGGGAGCCGCAATGACTGCCGTGGTCGGCGACTGGAATTCCAAGACCATCGGAAGCGTCAAATCATCCGATCGGCTCGTGAGACGAGTTGCACCGGAATGGCGCGTGAGCAAGAGCGGCATGACGTAGCCCTTGGTCTTCGAGATGGCGGTTCTGCTGCATCCAGAGCTGACGGTAGATGGTGCAGCGTTCGAGGAGCACGCGATGCGGCGCGATATCAACCGCCCTGCCCCTTTCCAGAACCAGGATCTGATCACAGTCGATCAATGATGAAAGGCGATGCGACACGATCACCATCGTCCGGCCGTGTGCAATGCGAATCAGATTTGCGTTCAGCAGCGCCTCGCTCTCCGGATCGAGCGCGCTGGTCGCTTCATCCAGGACCAGGATCCGCGGATCGCTGATCAGTGCCCGCGCAATCGCCAGCCGCTGCCGTTGCCCGCCTGAGACATTCGGCGAGCCTTCCTCGATCAGGGTCTCATAGCCGTTCGGCATGCGCTCGATGAACTCTTCGGCGCCGGCAAGGCGCGCGGCGAGCACGGCGTCGTCCAGCGTCAGCCCCGGCCGACCAGCGATGATGTTGTCGCGTATCGAGCCACGGAACAGAAAGTTTTCCTGGAGCACCACGCCAAAGTTCTGGCGCAGATGACGCAGGTTGATATCGCGCACGTCGTTGCCGTCGATCTTCAGAAAGCCGGTGTAGTCGCGGTTGATGCCCTGCAGCAGCCGTGTCAGGGTCGATTTGCCGGATCCGCTACGCCCGACGATACCAAGCCTTATGCCGGGCGGGACCTCGAAGGTAACGCGGTCAAGCGCGGGAATCGTCGTTCCCTCATAGGTGAAGCTGACATCCTCGAATGAGATGGCGCCAGCGAACCGCGGCAGGAGCCCGCCAAAGGCAGGCTCGGACTCCGGCGGACGATTCAGAACCGAGGCTGCTTCACCGATAGCAGCTGCGATGCTTTGGTAATCCTCTATCAGACGTGCGAGCCCGGCGAGCGGCTGGGCCACACGCATGCTGAGCATCATGAAGGCGAACAGCGCACCGACCGCATAACCGCTGTTGTCGGCCAGAGCCATGTAAGCCCCCACCAACACGATACCGATGGACATGAAACGCTCGATCGGGGCAACTATCGTCTGTGGCCAATTCGTCAACTTGCCGAAGGCAAGGCGCCACCTCGCGGCATCGGCGACGCGCGCGTCCCATAGCGCGCTGCGTTGCCGTTCCAGGGCGAGTGATTTGATCGTCTTGATCCCGAAAATGGTCTCGCCCAGCGCCGAGGCCTTGTCGGTCTCGGCGCGAACTACCTTGGCGAACACCTGGCGCAGCGGCTTCAGGAAAGAGAGGATGACCAACATGATCGACGCCGCGCAGGCCAGGACCATCCAGGCCAGGATGGCGTTGAGAAGGAACAAAAACGGCAGCAACACGACGAGCGTCGTCAAATCGAGAAACGTACTCAGCAGCTTGCCGGTGAGGAATTCGCGTATCTTGTAGACTTGCACGATCTTGTGCATCGTTTCGCCGGCGGGATGCCGCTCGAAATAGTCGAGCGGAAGCCGCAACACGCGATTGAAGACATGCAGGTTCAGTTTTGCATCGAGGCGCGTGCCGACGACGAGAACGATCAGCCGGCGGGCATAGCCGAGAAGGACCTCGAACACGGCCGCAGTCGCGAGCAGTACCGCGAGCAGCGCAAGCGTCGAGTAGCTATTGTGGGTAAGGACCTTGTCGACCACGCTCATGACCAGCAATGGCGGAAAGATCGTCAGAAAGCTCAATGTCAGCGACGCTAGCCCCACATCGCGCAGTGATCGCTTCTCCTGCAGCACTAGGCCCGCGAGCCAGCTCAGACCAAATGGCTTTTCGGCCTCCGGCTGACCACGCGCGGCGCGCAGCAGGATCGCCTCGCCCGACCAGACCTGCTCCAACCGCAGCTTATCCACGGCAATTGTGCGCCCGCCTGCAGCCGCGCGGGGGTCCTTGAGGACGACGATATTCTGCTCGGCATTCGCACCGACCAGCAACCCGGCACCGCCGTCCGTGAACAGCAGCACCACCGGCCCGGCGTCATGCAACCGCATCAGTTGGCGCCACCGCAGCCGTGCCGCGCGCGCCCACATGCCGGCGTTCTGCAGCCAAGCGGAGAGCGCAGCAGCGGAGGGCACTTGTTTACTGTCGATGCAGGGGAGCTCGCGCGGATCGAGCGTCATGCCATGGAATCGAGCCGCGTTGATCACGGCCTCTAGGCGCGCGTGGCTCTCGTGGCCGCCCACACTAGGGCAGGCCGCGCCATTCCCCGCCGCATGCCCGTCTCCGGGACTGGCTGCGGATATTCGCGACCGACTATCGATGTCCAACCCGAAAGACTGCCCGCCCATTATCTCCACGAGCGGTCCTCCTCAGACTAGCACTCCTTTGCATTCTAGGAATTCGGCCCTGCAGCGCCGCCGATACGGAGCTCCGCATGTGCGAAGAACTCCGTGCAGCAGAACGAAAAGCCGAACGCCATCCCTCAGTCGTGGCACCGCCATCAGCCGTGCGGATGCGAGCCCGGCATCGACATTGCGGATCGATCCGGCTCGGGGGTCGCCGACAACGAGCCAAACAGACCCTGAGCTTCGTCCTGCACACCGGCCGAAAAATAGATCTTGTTGGGGTCACTGTTGCCACTGCCATTGCCGGGAACCAGAGCCCAGAGATCACCAATGGTGATTGGAGCGCCGGCAGCGTCGAGCAACTTGCCGTCAAAGTGATCGCTCTTCAGATTGAAGGCATTGATGGTGCCGTCACCGAAATTTCCGACCAGTAGATCGCCGCTCAGCTCTCCAAAGGACGTAGGTGCGATTGCAAGCCCCCACGGTGAATCGAGCGGCCCGCGCGATGCCACCCTTTGGAGCAAGTGCCCTTCGAGGTCGAACTCGTCCACGAAGCCGTGGCCCGCACCGGCGACGTCGTCGTGCTTGGCCGCGTCCTGCAACGCGAATGTCACGAACAAATGTCCATCAAGAACCTGGACATTGAAGGGCGCGTAGCCCTGCGGCAGATGCTTGTCGGTGAAGCTGTTCACCTGCGTGAAGTTCTTGTCGTAGACTTCGACCTTCCCACTGTTGAAGTTCGCCGCAAAAAGGAACGTACCGTCGTCGTTAGTGCCGATCGCGAGCCCCTTGTAAACGGCGCCCTGGCTCGAATGATCGACGGCAATGACCGAGTTTTTGGGATCTACGTTCGGGCTCCAGCCGGATATGGTGCCGTCCTCCGATGCGAAGATGAACTTCGACGAGTCAGTCTTGCCGCCACTGGTGACGTCGAAACCGCTTCCCGCATTGAACACCTGTCCGGTGGGGGCGGAATGGTCTTCTCCGGCAATTCCTGCGACCGTTACAAGCTGAGGCCCGGCCGGCATTCCGGCAGCATTATAGATTGTCGTCACGCCCTTGCCGTTGTCCGAGACCCAGAAAAGCCCGGTCGGGCTTTCGGCAATGCCCCAGGGATTGATGAGGTTTGGATCGATTGTCGTTGTCGGCGTGACGCCTGGCGTCTGCGAGCTATCCGCGACCAGATTGGTCTGCGTGATGGCGACCTCCTGGTTTTCGTGATCGTGATCGTGGTGGTGACGATGGTGGTGATGACCATGGTGGTGATCCGGACTCATTGCGTCCATGATTTCCTCCAGTTTCGTGGCGCGAAGATCCCCGCGCAGGTCGAACGACATGCGGATTCTCGGGCCATCTCCATTCGGAGCTGGCAGCGCTTCTGGAACAGGAAAATTTCCAAACGCTCGTAAAGCACGAGCGACAACCCTGAGTATCAGTTCCGACGTCACGCCAACTCAAATGACCTTTTTGTTAGTTTTTTCACGATCGGGTGACACTCGGGGGTGGCGCTTGGCGAATTCGGATATCGCATCTCATCGTTAGCGACCAGAGACCGTGTTGCGAGCTACAACTGTGTCGAACGCGGCACGGCGTCAGGCTGCAGTTCGCCAAGCACTCCAGGCTACTGCATCAGTTTAGCACCATAAACGACGCGGCCCCAATGCAACGAACGCCGCCGAACGCAAACGAAGCAGGATCAACGAAGCCGCCCGATAATCCGCCGTCCATAACGGTCGGGTTTCGGGTTCGAGTCATGCCGGGCTGACCAGCAAATCGGTCGGTGATTAGACCTCTGTTTGGCCAGATCGCCGCACCAGAAATGCCTTTTCTTCGTCCACCGAACCTGCGATTGAAGCACGGAGGCCCTGGTCGGGTAGGAAGCGCGGCCTGGTCTCACAGCATGAGAGGTTGGAATGGGTCGTATCCTTCATTAGCCGTGACATCATGCGGATACGCCCGACTGGACATTGTCGGACGGTCGCAGTTGGAGACCGGCCTCAAGGAAACAGGTCGCGCTGTGCGAGAGTTGCGATCTCGATCCATAAAAATCTAGCCCGCCTTTCGCTGCCTCAGGCTCTCGTAGAACGCGGTCTCAAAATTCATGTAACCGATAAACGATGCTAGATCGCCGAAGGGAAGAATCTGGGTGGCCCAGAACCCGCCGTATCCGTTTCGTCGATCGATCCAGTAGAACAGGTTAGCAAGTCCGGCCCAGCCCAGCGCACCGGCCGGACGTCCCGTAGGCGCCTCCTCGTCGTTGATCATGAAGGTCAGCCCCCAAGATTTCGACTGACCTGGGAAGAATTCCGCGTCATTGCACAGCGCGGGGATGACACCCGTGATGGGCGTCACCTTGTTGTCGCCCAGATGGTTCCTTTCTGCCATGCGCACGGTCTCGGCCTTCAGCACACGGCCGTGCTCGCCCACACCATCGTTCAGCCACATGCGGATAAAGCGCATATAGTCGCCGACGGTGCCGTAAAGGCCGTGGCCGCCCATGTGCACTTCGGGCTTGGCGGGGAGCTCGAAATCCATTGGCGTCAACGAGCCGTCGGCATTTCGCGCGTGGATCCCGGCCAGCCGCTTGCGCATCGCATCGGTCAACTCGAAAGTCATGTCCTTGACGCCGAGCGGTTCGAAGATGCGCGCCTTGAACACCTCGCCGAGCCGGCGGTCCGTGATGGTCTCGACGATCTGGCCGCACCAGTCGAGATTGGTCCCGTAATCCCACCGCTCGCCCGGATCGAACAGCAGCGGCGTCATCAGGCAGGCCTTGGTCGCAGTGATCACGCTGGGTTGACCCTTTTCCTGCGCCAGCCGATTATAGATGTGGTTAATGAAATCGTAGCTCAGCCCGGCGGTGTGTGTCATCAGCATGCGCGTCGTGATGTCGCGCTTCGGCGGCCGCAGGATCGGCTCGCCCTTGGCGTCAAAGCCTTCGATGACCTGGAGCTTGCTGATCTCGGGCGCATAGCGCTTGGCCGGTGCGTCGAGATCAAGCTTGCCCTCCTCGACGAGTTGCAGCACGGCGGTACCGGTGATCGCCTTGGTCGTGGAGAAGATGGCAAAGATGCTGTCCATCGTCATGTCGGCCGGCTGATCAAGATGGCGCTTGCCGAACGCACCTTCGTAGACGTTGCGGTGGCGGTCCGTCACCATCGCGACCACGCCGGGCACGCGCGGAGTGGATGTAACGACATCGTCGAGAACGGCGTCTGCCGCTGCACTGAAGTTCGTGCTCATGATCTTCCTCCCTCCTTATTGGAATGATTTCGTCGACGCGACGCTTCGCTCAGTGCATGGCAAACCCCTGGTAGTCGTTGGCCGCGACCTCGTCACACTTCTGACGATAAGCGCCGACACCACCGCAGTAGGACAACACACGGCGTGGCTTACCCTCGACGTTCGAGCCCAGATACCAGGAATGGGTTTTTGCAATCAGCGTCGCATTGGCGATCTCATCGTGATGGACTACCCATCCATCCTCCGCCTCCTTTGTCGGTTCGACGACCTTGAAGCTCTTTCGACGCATGTAGGCGATGCAATCGTCGATCCATTCGACCTGCTGCTGCAGGCACGTGGTCATGTTGCAGAGCGCGGCCGAGGGAGCGAGCGGCACCGCGGTCGTAAAAAGATTCGGATAGCCGTGAACCTGCAGGCCCATCGTGGTGCGGATATCCTTGCTCCAGTCATCCTTCAATGATCGCCCGCCGCGGCCCCTGATATCGATCCGCGTCAGCGCACCAGTTCCGGCGTCGAATCCGGTTGCCAGAATGATGATGTCGAGGTCATGGAGCGTGCCGTCGGCGGTCTTGATGCCCGTGGGCGTGACGCAATCGATCGGATTGTTCTTGACGCCGACAATCTCGACATTGGGACGATGGAAGGCTTCGAGGAAGTTCTGCTCGAGCGGGACCCGGTGCGTCCCGAACCCGTATCCGGAGGGAATGAGCTGCTCGCACAGCTTTGGATCCTTAAGCCGTTCACGCATCTTCTCGCGTACAAATTCGGAGATCTCGGCATTGACATCCTCTTCAAAGAACAGCTCGGCGAAGGACGATATCCACAGTTTCAGGGAGCCATCGTTCCAGCAATCCTCGATCACCTCGTGCCGCTGCTCTCGCGTCAGACCGGCCCAGCTGTGCTCGAAGTCGTATTCAAATCCGGTAAAGGTGTGCGGCAATCGCTCCGCGAAACGCTTGAACTTCGACTTGTAGGATTCCGCCTCCGCCGCGCCGTACTTGGGATTCTTCATCGGGATGATGTATTGCGGCGTGCGGATGAACACCTTCAGGTGACCGACCTCGCCCGCGATGGTCTGGATGACTTGGATGCCGGTTGCGCCGTTGCCGATGACGCCGACGCGCTTGCCAGCGAAGTCGACCGGCTGCTTGGGCCAGCGCGCGGTGTGAAACAGCTGCCCCTCGAATGTCTCCTGTCCCGGGAACGATACGTGAGGCGCCGAGAGCATGCCGCAGCAGGTGACCAGGAACTGGGTGTCGATCACGTCGCCTTGGTCGGTCGTAACCAGCCAGCGTTGCGTTGCCTCGTTGAAGTGCGCGCTCTTCACGACAGTGCCGAACTGGATGTCCTTGCGGAGATCCAGGCGATCAGCCACGTAGTTCAGCCAACGTTCGATTTCCGGTTGGCCGGGGAATTTCTCGCTCCAGCTCCATCCCTTGTAGAGCTCCTCGGAGAAAAGGTACTGATAGATATAGCTTTCCGAATCGAAGCGCGCGCCCGGATAGCGATTCCAGTACCAGGTACCACCGACGCCTGACGCCGCGTCGATAGCCCTGACGTTCAATCCCTGCTCGCGCAGGCGGTACAGTTGATAGAGCCCGGCGACGCCGGCTCCGACAACCACCGCGTCGAATTTTGCCGTCGCGTGCGCACCATTGCTTCCATTGGACTTGGTCGCGGCTTCCGTCATTTTTCCCTCCTCTTGTGTTTCCGGGTGCGCGCGGCCTTCCCCGTCCGTCGTGTCATCGGACGGTGGTGCATCGCGTCATTGTTGGTCCCGGCAGTGCGATCGGACGCGTTCACTTGGCCCGCGGCCGTTCCGCCGTTCGTTCTCCTGGTTGGGACGTAGAGGAGGCTACGAGACCGTCGTAGTTCGGGGCTTGAACAGAATCGACAATCCTTTGAACGAAGTCACGGGCATCGCAAGGCGCGGCATGGTCTCAGCACGGCTCGCTTGGCAAATGATAAAACCGGCTTATGCTGCCCCTCTGCCATTCGGCCAATGAGAAGCAGAGGCGGTCAACCGCGCTACAAAATCCAGGGAGGGAGGCTCGCGCGATGGGCCAATTCATCACGGTCGAGGAGCTGCCACGTTACGCTCCCGGCCAATTGATGCTGGACAGTTCGGCGGTGGGGAAGGCCGACTTTCGGCTGCGGGTATTCCGCTATGCGCCATCCGACATCTGGGTGCCGCCATCCGAAAACTTCCTGATCGTCACTTATCGCGAAGGCACGACGTCGATGAACCGCCGCCTGACCGGCGCCTGGAAGCAGGATCATGTGGGCCGTGGTGTCACAACCCTTCTGACGCGCGCGGAGGCTTCGAACTGGCGCTGGAGCCACGACATCGAAGTCAGCCATTTCTACATCTCCCCGACACTGATGGCGAAGACCGCCAGCGAGGCGTTCGACCGCGATGCGGAAGGCGTCGAGCTCCACGACCTGCTCAGGATCGATGATCCGGTCCTGACCTGGATCAGCGACCAAATGGTTCAGGAGGTTGCCGCGGGAGTTCCGGGTGGACGCCTCTGCTACGACGCGCTGGCGCTTCAGGCCAGCGTACACATCTTACGAAAGTATGCCTCTGTGCGCTTCAAAATGCCCTGCTCGCAGGGACGTTTCAGACCGGCCCACGCAAGATTGATCGAGGACTATATCGAGCAGAACATATCCAGGAACATCACGCTCGAGGAATTGGCCAACATCTGCAACTGCACACCGGTTCAGTTTGCGCGCAAATTTCATGTCCACTACGGCATGCGGCCGCATGCCTACGTCTTGAACCGCAAGGTGGAACGCGCGTGTCAGCATCTTCGCAAGGATCGCCTGGCGCTAAAGGAAATTGCGTTGCTGAGCGGGTTTTCGGATCAGAGCCATCTCAACCGGGTCTTTCGCCGACACATGAACCTCACGCCGGCCGAATATCGCAAGAAATCAGCATGAGCCAGGCCCGACCGAGGGAAATCGCAGGGAAGCGAATACGCCTAGCGACGTTTCTACTGCACCAGTTTCGTACCAGAAACGATCTGAACAAAGCTGCACGAACGCGCTCGATTTCAAGCGAAAGTCCGGCAAAATCAATGAAGCAGATTTTTGTTCTCCCGCTCATAACGGTCGGATTGCCGGTTAGAGTCTCCAAGAACTGGTCATTGCTGCGGCTCATCGGTCAATGTTGCTGTCACATCCACGACCCCGAGGCCTTGTTCGACGTGACTGACGTTCTGAAGTTTCGGTAAGCGTCGTGTCGTTTTCGACTTACCGTCTCCACCCCTTCGAGGATATCGTTTCCACTGATCAGCGCCGGTGGTCGGCGCCATGGCCGTCCGCAGAGCGTCACCTCTCCTGTGGTGTGCGGGGTTCGCACGCGAACTGCAGCAGGGCCCGCGTGCACCATGGCCAAATGCGGAGGATTCGGATGAAAGCATTCTTGCTTGCTTGCGTGGCGGCTATCGTGATCGCGGCCGCCTGGGCTGCGGTGCTGAGCAGGATCCAGGAGCCTGTCGCACAGGCCTTTGCGACAACAGGCGTACGTCTCTAGGGAGCGGCCAACGGCAGCTCTCCCGCCGCTACTCTGCTGCGGAGGCGGCGTGGTGCGGCTGCCGCTGGCTGTCGTTCGGACCGGTGCGCGCCATTTCGTCGTCGAGCCAAAGGCTGTGATGCTCGCGCGCCCAATTGACGTCGACCTCGCCTGACCCCATTGCCTCGAATGCGCCTTCCATACCGATCGTGCCGATATAGGTGTGCGCCAGCATCGCCGCGATGAACAGCACCGCGACGATGGCGTGAACCATCTGGGCCATCTGCATGCCCTCGATCCCCGTGACATAGAACGGGAACATGAGGAAATAGCCGCTCGCAGCGACAAGACCGCCTCCGATCACGACGATCCAGTAGATCCCCTTCTGGCCTGCGTTGAAGCGACGGGCCGGCGGGTGATCATGCCCGATCAGGCCGCCTCCCCGCTTGATCCACTCCACATCCAGCTTGTTTGGGATGTTGCCGCCGATCCACATCAGAAAGATCAGCACGACCCCAATCGTGAATGGGAAGCTCAAATAATTATGCGCATACTTGGCCCATTGCGACCATTCCGAAAACGTCTCGAATCCGAGCAGCGGCAGCAGCAGCGGCCGTCCGAAGGTGATGTTCAGTCCGGAGAGCGCCAGAATGATGAAGCAGGTTGCGGTCATCCAGTGTACGAAGCGTTCGAACATGTTAAAGCGCACAATGGTGCGCCCTGATCGTCCGCTCTCCAGGCGGACCATGCCACGCGTCAAATAGAAAATCACGAGCAGCGCGGTCATGCCGAGGATGGCGATGCCACCGGTCCAGCGCAGCGTTACATTGCGGAATTCGCGCCAGTCGCGTCCCGCCGGTTGCATGAGCACGCTGGAGCGTTGGTCGGGAATGCTGACGCGGCCCTGGATCCGGTCCATCTCCTGGAGCAACTGCCGCTCGGTGACCGAGCTTGCTGTCGGATTGACCTGTTGAGCGCTCGTCGGGGTCGGCGCCGCCGTGATCAAGAAGAGCAAGGCGGATGCGCCGATAACCAGGTGAATGATCCTTGCAGATGAGCTCATAACTCCTCCCTGGTCATGCGCGCCCCTGTCGACATCCCACTCAGGACTCGATCGTCTCGTGATAGGCCGTCGCCCAGCCCCATGCGCCCGAGCCGTAGCCGCGCTTCATCACGCGCTCTTTGTAGATTTGAGCTATGATCTCCCCGTCTCCGGCAAGCAGTGATTTGGTCGAGCACATCTCGGCACAGAGCGGCAGCTTGCCTTCGGCAAGCCGGTTCGCGCCATATTTCTCGTATTCCTCCCTGCTGCCGTCGGCCTCCGGCCCTCCGGCGCAATAGGTGCATTTGTCCATCTTGCCGCGCGAGCCGAAATTGCCGACCTTCGGATATTGCGGCGCGCCGAACGGGCAAGCGTAGAAGCAGTAGCCGCAGCCGATGCAGAGGTCCTTGGAGTGAAGCACCACGCCGTCGGCGGTGGTGTAGAAGCAGTTCACCGGGCAAACCGCAGCGCACGGCGCATCGGTGCAGTGCATGCAGGCCATCGACACCGAACGTTCGCCCGGCTTGCCATCCTGGAGGGTGACGACGCGGCGCCGGTTTATGCCCCACGGCACCTCGTGCTCGTTCTTGCAGGCCGTCACGCAGGCGTTACACTCGATGCAACGGTCGGCGTCGCAGAGAAACTTCATACGTGCCATCGTCGTTGCTCCTTTATGCCGCCGCGATCTGGCAGAGGGTGACCTTCGTCTCCTGCATGTTCGTCGCGGGATCGTATCCGTAGGTGGTGATCGTGTTGGCGCTCTCGCCGAGCACGATCGGATCAGTGCCCTTGGGGTAGTTGCCCCGAAGATCCTTGCCTGCGAGCCAACCGCCGAAATGGAACGGCATCCAGGCCACGCCCTTGCCGACACGCTCAGTGACGAGCGCCTTCATCCGCGCCCTGGAATTGCTCTCGGCACCCGTGACCCAGACCCAGCCGCCGTCCTTGACGCCGCGCTCGGCGGCATCGGCAGGATTGATCTCGATGAACATGTCCTGCTGCAATTCGGCGAGCCAGGGATTGGTCCGCGTCTCCTCGCCGCCGCCCTCGTATTCGACCAGGCGGCCGGACGACAGGATAAGCGGAAACTGCTTGGCGATTCCCCGTTCTACGGCCGCCTTTTGCACCGAGAAGCCGATATTGGGTACGCGGAATTGCTTGGCATCAGGCAGCGTCGGATATTTGGCGACCAGGTCCACGCGCGGCGTGTAGATCGGCTCGCGGTGAACCGGAATGGGATCGGGTAAGCCGAACGCATTCATGCGCGCCTTGCCGTTGCCGTAAGGGACACAACCGTGTTTCAACGCGACGCGCTGGATACCGCCGGAAAGATCGAGAGACCAGGACACCGTGTCCGGATTGGCCGGATTGATTCCGTTGATGACGGCCATTTCGGATTCGGTGAGGTCGGTGTCCCAGCCAAGCTTCTTCAGCACCGCCAGCGTGAATTCCGGATAGCCGTCCTCGATCGCAGACCCCTTCGAGTACGAGCCATCGGCGAGCAGGCTCACTTTCCGCGTCGTGCCGTCCGCCAGCTTCTCCTCGCGCTCGATGCCGAAGCGCGGCCGGAACGTGCCGCCGCCGTCCATCACATGCAAATTGGTATTGTAGAGCAGCGGCGTACCGGGATGCTTGACCTCCGGTGATCCCCAACATGGCCAGGGCAAGCCGTAATAGTCGCCACCGACCTCGGGATCGTCCTTGGGCGCCCGCATCGTCAGCACGTCAAACTTCGCCTGATTCTTCATATGCGCCTTGAGGCGCTCTGGCGATTGCCCGCAATACCCCGTGGACCAGCTGCCGCGGTTCATCTCGCGCAAGACATCCTCTGCCTCGGGCAAATTGTTCTCGACCTTGATGTTCTTGAACATCTGGTCGGCGAAGCCGAATTTCTTCGCCATGAGATAGATGACCTCGAGGTCGTCCTTCGATTCGAAGACCGGCTTCACGATCTGCTCGCCCCACTGGATCGAGCGGTTCGAGGCGACGCGCGAACCCTTGCACTCGAACTGCGTGGCGACGGGGAGAATGTAGACCCCCTCCTTGCGTCCCGCCTCGACGGCGAGCGAGGCCCAGGTGGTCGGATGCGGGTCGGCAATGACGAGCAGTTCGAGGCCCTTGAGGCCGTTCAGCGATTCGGGAATGCGCGTGATGCTGTTGGAGGCGTGTCCCTGCACGAACACCGCCCGCACATTGTCCTTCTGCCCGACCTGTTCCTTCGGCAAGGTCACGGCGTCAAACCAGCGGGTCAGCGGGATGCCTGGGGCTTCCATGATCTGCTTGGATTCGAAGCGCGACTTCAGGAACTCGTAGTCGACCTCCCAAACCCGCGACCAGTGTTTCCAGGCGCCTTCGGCGAGGCCGTAGTAGAACGGCAGCGTGACGATATCGAGCCCGACATCGGTCGCGCCCTGCACGTTGTCGTGGCCGCGGAAAATGTTGGCTCCCTTGCCCTCTCCACCGACATTGCCCGTCATCAGCAACGCGATGCAGCTGGCCCGCACGTTGGCGGTACCGACCGTTTTCTGCGTCTGGCCCATGGCCCAGATCAGTGTCGCCGGCTTCTCGGTGGCAAACATCTTGGCGACACGCTTGAGCTGCTCGCCCGGAATGCCGGTGACGCGCTCGACTTCTTCCGGAGGCCACTTCTCCACTTCCTTCCTGACATCGTCGAACCCGTAGACGCGCTGCCGAATGAACTCCTTGTCCTCCCAGCCGTTCTGGAGAATGTGCCACATCATTCCATAGAGCACCGGGATGTCGGTGCCCGGGCGCATGCGCACATATTCGGTCGCATGTGCGGCCGTGCGCGTCAGACGCGGATCGATGACGATGAAGTTGGCCTTTTGCAGCTCCTTGCCCTCGAGCAGATGCTGCAACGACACTGGATGCGCCTCGGCCGGATTGCCGCCCAACACG
This sequence comes from Bradyrhizobium sp. STM 3557, assembly GCF_045571465.1. Classification (NCBI taxonomy): domain Bacteria; kingdom Pseudomonadati; phylum Pseudomonadota; class Alphaproteobacteria; order Hyphomicrobiales; family Nitrobacteraceae; genus Bradyrhizobium; species Bradyrhizobium sp. STM 3557. The sequence goes on along the minus strand of NZ_CP120697.1, from coordinate 1,234,438 downwards.
ACCTGGGTCTTGGCATTCCGGATGTCGTTGTAGCTGTTGGTCATCGCGCCGTAGCCCCAGGTATTGGCGACGCCGGTGACGGTCGTTGAATGGCAGATGCGTGCCTGGTGATCGGTGTTGTTCGTTCCCCAGAACGCCCCTAACTTGCGGAACAGATAGGCGCCTTCATTGGTCATCTTGGCCGAGCCGAGCCAATAGACGGAATCGGGCCCCGACTTCTCACGCACGGCGAGAAGCTTGTCGCCGATCTCGTTGATCGCGCTATCCCAGGAGACACGCGTCCACTGCCCCCCTACGAGCTTCATCGGGTAGCGCAGCCGCCGGTCGCTATGCACGAGCTCGCGCACGGAGGCGCCCTTGGCACAATGCGAACCGCGATTGATCGGGGAATCCCAACTCGGCTCCTGGCCGATCCAGACCCCATTCAAGACCTCCGCCGTCACCGTGCATCCGACGGAGCAATGCGTGCAGATGCTCTTGCGAACGGTCGCGCCCGCGGTCAGCGGTCCGGCCATCGCCGCTTCCGCCTTGCGCACGCTACCGAGCGGCATGGTGCCGAGGGCGGCGAGCGCACCGCCGGCAAGGCCAGATTTGCGCAGAAAGCTGCGGCGATCGAGACCACCTGCCTGAGTTGCGAGGGCGACGGCAACGGAGCCGTGGCGTGGCGAATGCCGGTCTGTTCGCTTGATCAGCACAGTCAGCCTCCGTTAGCGGGATAACGATTGACGCGGTAATAGGCTTTGACGTGATCAGATTCCCTGTAGCGCGCCTTGCGCTTCTCATCGTTGGTCTCGCTGTCGGCCACCGCTGACCCGACCAGCGGTGTCGCGAGCGTCGCGCCGACGCCCACCGTGCCGGCGCCGACCCTGCGCAGGAAGTCGCGGCGTCCGACTCTGGCCTTCCCGTCTTCACTCATCGCATTTCTCCTCGACCCGCGCGGGCCGGTCAGTTGGCGAATGTGAATGCTTCCCTCTCGATCTCGATAAAGGTACGGCCGAGCGCGCCGACCGCACGATAGAAGCTGGCGCTCTCTGCATCCTCGATGTCGGTGAACAGGCGTCCCATCCAGGGAGCGACGTGTTTCTCGAAAAAGGTGCGCTGCGCGTCGGACGACGCCTCGAAACGGCCCCCGGCAAAACCTGCCATGATCTCGCAGAGGACGGCCGCGTGATCCTCGGGCTCCGAATTGTTCGCAACACGCTCGATCCCGAGTGTCGCGAGATCGGCGCGCAGGCGCGACAGCGGCCGCTCGTTGAGAAAACCGGTCAGATAGTAGGACGCATAGGGCAAGAACTCACCACGACCGACACCAACGAACAGATCGAAATATTCGCGTTCGACCTTCGCTGCGATTGCGCCAGCCGCAGCCGCGGCCAGCGCAGCATGCGCCCGCCCGAGCGGCGTCACATCCCCGGTCAATGCAGCCAGTTGATCGAGCAGCTTTCTTGATGGCGCTGCGGACAGAAGCGAGGCCAGCAGCAAATATTCCTGCGCACGCGCCGCGTCGATGGGATCCACCGGTTCCGCGGACAACGGCAGGTCACTGTAGAGATCAGGCCGCAATTTGCTGCGCGATACGCCGGTCGCCGCTTCGACCTCAATCACCCGTTGTGCGGGTACCTTGCTCCAATTCGAAACGGAGGGCTGGCTGATGCCGATTTTGCGCGCAAGCTGGGCAACGCCGCCGGCAGCGTCAATGGCGCGATGCAGACCCTCGTCCCGCACGTGGACCTCCCATCCAAGTCCCAGGTGCTTGATTTTGCTTTTTTCTAAGAATGCGAAGCGTAATCCTCGCTTCGCGGATGGTCAACGCTGGCATAGCCGAACGCTATGAGCATCTAAAATGGCAGCGCGCCACCATGCATGCCGCGTCGCCGCATGGGAACGGTTTCTTTTTTCTGGGTGTCCTGAACTCCTGCGTGGTCTGTCGCCACCGGTTGCGCTGCAACAGGAGCGGACACAGCGGTCCCCTCGACCGCGCACGCGATTTCGGCAACTTCCTCCTGATGCAGTTCTCGTGAAGAATCCTCGGATTCGACGGTCAGATCCGGCAGGGATTGAGCCGTCTTGCCCAAGCCACCGACGATCCGATCAACCAGCTCGGCCAGCTCTCCGGCGGAACAATCGAGCGGGCCGAAACCCGGCATCGCGGTCGGATCGTTGAAGTCCCAGGCGTTCTCCGCGAGCCCGACGAAGTCGCGAATGGCAGGATCGGCGCTCCAGGCGCGACGAAGCGCAGCACGCATCAGCTCCTGCGGAATTCCTTTGTGCAGGAATGCCTTGATGTCGGTCGCGGACGTTATCGAGTCGAGTGGTGGCAGGTCCGACAGGTCGAATTCGACATCCTTGTTCCTGACGGCGGGCGGCGGTGCAGATCGCACGTCCTCGTGTGTTACCGTCTCCGGCGGCGTGGCGCTCGCTTTTGCCTCCTGCTTGCGGCGAGACCAGCGTCTCAGGAACTTGTCCTCACTCATTCATGCCCGCCTTCATGCTGGCGGCGCGCCAGCGCCTCCGGATTGGCCGGCCGCCGCGTGCGTTTGAAGAACTCCCGTTCGACGTGGTGCTCAGCGACGAAACTTTCAATCGCCTGGTGCAGCGTCTCCGGCATGGCCACCGCCTCGACGAGATTGCCGGCGGCTTCTGTAAAGGCCTCCCCTTCCGCGGGATCGGCGGTCGCGGCCGTCACCGAATAGGGCCAGGCACCTTCCGCTGGGGACAACACGATCCAGATGCCTGGACTCCCGGAGGCGAGATTGTCGCGATAGCGCGCGGTCTCGGAGAGATAGAGATCGACTGTGGCACTGCCTGCATAGAACAGGGTGGCGCCGTGCTCCTCGCGAAGCACGGTCCAGGGTTTTGTCTCCGGCTCGTCCGGCAGCACGGCGACAGCGCGCCAGACGAAGTCAGCCCATTGCGATCCCGCCTTGCACCGTTCGACCACGATGCCGACGGGGATGCGGACGAGCGGCGGGGCGGCGGCGTTCACGTCATCATCTCCAGATGCTTGATCGGCAGCCCCGTCAGCAAATTTTGCGGCTTCATCCGCAGCTTCTGATCGGACGTCATCGCAAGGATAAGATAGACCGGCCCGCCTTGCACAGTCTCTATCGCCGCGCCCACGTCTACAAACGTCAGGCGGAACAACGCGAGCACCTGGCCGGCTCTGCATTCGTCGAGACGTTCGCCATACCAAAGACGGTCGCCGAGCGCGCTGCCGTCGGCATCGAGCCCGACATACCAAGTGAGCTGCGCATCATGCAGCTCGCGCAACGGCTCAATGGCAACGTCGATTCCGAGCAGATGGGAAATCCAGCGCGCCATGGCCTGCGCCAGCGCAGCTCGCCCGCGGCCGCCTGCGGTAAAGTCGAACGCCATGTCGAAATGGTCGCTGCGTCGCCAATACTCCCCGGCGTTCGCCTCGCTCAGCACATCCAGCCGAGCGTCGGTCATAGTCCCCAACATCGACATCAATGAGAGCACCGGGGTCGTAGTCTGCCCACCGACCACCTCTTCATCGCCGAGCAGTAAGGCGTGCTCATGCGGCATGATGCGCTGCGGGCGAAAAAACAGTTCGGCCGCCCGCAGCACGAACGGGTCGTGGCAACCGTCGAGCGCGTTGCGCAGGATCACATGCACGAGCTGATTGACGAATAGCGGCGGCAAATCGTTGGTGCGTGACCGGATGATTGCCAGATAGGCCGCTTCAAGCGTCGGATGTCGCGCAAGGAGATCGCGAAAGGCGAGCACGAAGCGCCAGTTGTCGCGAGCATCCGCATCGGCGATCGCGGCGACCGTGCCCGCGCTGACCGGCTTGCGCGGGTTGGCGAGCAGCTCGCGGTGCAACCTTCGTTCGACCGCGCAGGCATCCTCCGGCGGCATCAGCTCGGGACGGGCGAAATAGGCCTTCAGGAACTCGTCGGTGACGCTGAGCCGGCCGTCCTCGTCGCGATCGAGCAGATGGTGGCCGCACGCGATCCAGAAATCCTTCATCGCTGTCGCGGCTCCTGGCTGATTTCGGCAAGGTGGAGATCACCGTCTGGCTCGTCTTGCTCCTCCACTTCCATGAACGAGAATGCCTTGCCATGTCCCTGCCCTTCGCGCAGTTGCAGCCTGCGGAAGACCTCGCGGATGTCGCCGTCGCTCGCCGAGCGGTGGACGGCAATGAGCGAACTGATCGGGTGAGCACAGAGCGATCGCACGAAGGCGACTTCCTCTTCCGCGGCCGTCCGCGCAGTCGGCAGGTCCGGCGCGCCGAAACGATCGACAAGCTGCTGGGTCAGCAATTCGATCAGCCCCTGACAATCGTCCGGCTTCGCCGGGACAATCTGCGCCAGTGTCGACCAGCCCCAGGATTGCACGCCGAGGAAGCCGCTGCGGAAAGCCGCGCGCGCCTTTCCGCTCAGTTTTGCCGGATCGCGACCGCAGAAGCGAAAGGCCCCGGAGACGACCCATTCGCCTGAGACGGCCGGCTCGTCGAACACAAAGTTGTCCGAGCGATCCAGCGCGATGCTGCGCAGCAGTTTCACAGCCGCGGCCCTCCGATCGTCGGGTCGAGCCAGGAAGGCGCGGCGAGTGCCTTCACTAGCCCGTTCCGCTCGGTCGTATCGGCGCCGAGGCGCCGGGTGAGGAGATCGCCGCGATCGTCGATCCGCAGGAGCCTTTGCCTCGCGCGGGCTAAGCGGCCGAGGTAGTCGCGCGCGACGCTGTCAAAGCCATCGACCCGCCAGCCATCGATCGCCCGCATCAGGTATCGCGCAAAGCTCTCGGTCACCTGCACCGCCCCCGCTTCGCCGAAACCCTCCTCGTCCAGCGCAGACGCGAGCGGATGAACCCCGGCGCCCGGATCAGTCATCGCGACGGTTCGGATCATGGCGCCGAACACGAGCCATGCAGTCGGCTCGTCCTCATTTGCCGACGACGGCCATCCCATCCGCCCGCCACCGACCAGCCCGCCGTCGATCCTGATTGCGTCTGGCCAGTCGATCGTGATGACCTTGTTCGGCGGCGCATAGGCGCGAAGAGCATCCGTGAGCGCAACCATGCCGGCGTAGAACGCGCGCCGCGCTGTGCTCAAGGGCTCGTCCGGCTCGAGCACCACGGCAAATTCGGCAAGGTCGAACCGTCCGACATAAACCAACGTCCCGGCGCCGCTTTCGGGTGCAATGCGGCAAGCGTGGGCAAAGGCGTCTCCACTCTCGCGCAAGCGGACGAGCGTGAATGGCGGCGGCAGACGAGTCGGTTCCGCCGGGGAAACATGGCTGGTTGGGGTCGACCGCAGGTCGTCCTCCACTTTCCTTTTCTTCCCGATAGAGAATATCTATACGAAGCTAGGGAATGGCGCGAGTCCGCCGATCCGCGTTGCAGTGACGGAGGCCACCTTGGAGCCGCCAGCGAAGACCGTCCTGATCTGCTCGTGTGAGGACACGATGCACCTCGACGTGGCCGCGATCCGGCGCGGATGCCGAAACTGCGAGATCAAGACCTTTCGTCATCTCTGCGGGGCGGAGCTCGATCATTTCCGCAATGCCGCAAAGGCGGACGGGGCGCTGACGGTCGCCTGCACGCAGCAGGCCGCGCAGTTTGCCGACGAAGCCGGCGAACGTCCTGACGGGATCAACTTCGTCAACATCCGCGAGACCGCGGGCTGGTCGCGCGATGGCGCGAATGCGGGCGCGAAAATGGCCGCGCTGCTTGCGGCCGCTGCGATCTCCGCACCGGACTATCCGCTCGTCACGCTGTCGAGCGACGGCATCGTCCTGATCTATGGGCGCGACGAGGCTGCGATCGAAGCGGGCCGGCTTCTCGCTGACCACCTTGATGTCACAGTCATGCTCAAGCAGCCCGGAGACATCGTGCCGGCCGCGGCGACGGTCTTCCCGATCGTCAAGGGAACGATACGCAGCGCGCGCGGACATTTCGGCGCCTTTGAGCTCACGATCGACGACTACGCGCGGCCCCGCCCATCGTCGCGCGATCGCCTCGTGTTCGACATCCCGCGCGACGGCGCGACGTCGCACTGCAATCTCGTCCTCGACCTCTCCGGGGAGATGCCGCTATTTCCCGCGCACGACCTGCGCGACGGCTATTTGCGCGCGGATCCCAGAGATCCGGCGGCCGTGCTGCGCGCGGTGCTTGCCGCGCGCGACCTCGTCGGCAGTTTCGACAAGCCGAAGTATGTCGACTTCACGCCCGGTCTCTGCGCCCATTCGCGCTCCAAGCTGACCGGATGTCATCGCTGCCTCGATCTGTGCCCGACCGGAGCGATAACGCCCGACGGCGACCATGTCGCTATCGACGTGAATGTCTGTGCCGGCTGCGGACAATGCGCGGCCGCATGCCCAACGGGAGCAGCGTCGTACGCGCTGCCGCCTGCCGATACGCAGTTGCAGACCCTTCGCGCGATGCTGCTAGCCTATCACGAGGCCGGCGGCACGCATTCGGTGCTGCTGCTGCATGACAGCCCCCACGGCACGCCGCTGATCGAGGCGCTCGCCCGTTTCGGCGATGGGCTGCCGACCAACGTGCTTCCCCTCGCCGTCAACGAGCTGACGCAGGTCGGGCTGGAAGCGATCATCGGCGCATTCGCTTATGGCGCGTCCGCGGTGCGCTTCCTGTTGCGTGCGAAACCGCGGCATGAAGTGACCGGACTGTCGCAAACGATCGCCATGGCCGATGCCATCCTGGCCGGGCTCGGATTTGACGGGCGCCGTGTGGCCACCATCGAAACGGACGATCCCGAGGCGCTGGATGCACAACTGAGCGGAATCGAGATGCTTGCGGCCGTCGAGAGGCCCGCAACCTTCAAGACCGTCGGGAAGCGGCGCGACCTGCTTCGATTTGCCTCGAGTGAATTGCACCGCCTGGCGCCAACGCCCGTCGACGTGATTGCCCTGCCGCAGGGCGCGCCGGTCGGCGCGGTCAGCGTCAACACGGATGGATGCACCTTGTGCCTGTCCTGCGTCTCGGTCTGTCCGACCGGCGCGCTTCGCGACGATCCTGAGCGGCCCGTGCTCAAATTTGTCGAAGACGCCTGCGTACAATGCGGCCTGTGCCAGAGCACGTGCCCCGAGAAGGTCATCACGCTCAAGCCGCAGATCGATTTCCGCGCGGCCCGTGCGTCCGCGGTCGTGATCAAAGAGGAAGAGCCCGCCCTGTGCATCCGCTGCGGCACGCCGTTCGGCGTGAAGAGCACGATCAATCGGGTTGCCGCAGTGCTCGAGGGCCGGCATTGGATGTATCCCGCCGGCGACAAGAGGCTCGAGGCCTTGCGGATGTGCGCCGACTGCCGCGTCAGCCTCATGAGTGAGCAGCAATTCGATCCGTTCCCCGGTGTTCGCGAGCGGGCGCCTCCGCGCACGACCGACGAATATTTGCGCGAGCGAGACAACAAGCACTAAAGCGTCGTATTCGCGCAAGTGGTTACTTCCCGGTGGCGCGCGCCAGAAAATCGGTGAGCGCGCGGCGATCCTCGGCTGAGCCAATGTGCTGCTCCGGCATCTTCGTGCCGGGCGTATAGGCGTTCGGTCCGATCTCGAACAGTCTTGCGACGGTTTCTGGCGTCCAGACGATGTCCATCTCCTTGAGCGCATCGGAGAAGCGATAACCCGGCAGCGAGGCGATCTTTCGGCCGTAGAGCCCGGCCAGCGTGGGGCCGGCGCGCTGCACCTCCTTGTCTGACAGCGTGTGACAGGCGATGCAGGCCCTGAAGATTTCGGCGCCGCGATCGCCAGCATAGCCGGCGAGCGGATCGGCCGGTGTGCCCAACAGGTTCGAGCCGACGGCGAGGCCAGTCAGCGCATTCCAGCGCCCGATCTTGCCGTCAGCGCCGCCGGTCAGAAGCGTCACGCCATCGGGCAGGAACGCAACCGACCAGACCGGCATGCGGGGTCCAACGAGCGTGCGCAGCACGCTGCGCTCCTTACGGTCGACGATTGCCACGCTGCCACCAATGCCGGCCGCAGCAATCAACGCGCCGTCCTGCGAGATCGCCAGGGCCACGATCGGCGTGGCGCCGGCGACGACGTTGCCACTTTCCTTGCCCTCGGCAGTCATCATGCGCATCTGTCCGTCCGCAGCGCCCGTCACGATCTCGCCATCCGGCGCAATCGCAACTGCGTTCAATGGCGCAGGCAGTGCGACAATCTCGGAGCTACCATCCGTCAAACGCCAGATCCTAGCCGTCTGGTCGTAGCCCACGCTCACGAGCGATCGTCCATCCGGCGCGAATGCCACACCGTTGATGTTCTGCGCATGCCCCTCCAGTACGCGCGAGGTGCCGTCCGGCAGCGACCAAAGCCGCACCGAGCGGTCCCACGAGGCCGATGCGAGTGTCGATGCATCCGGCGAGACGGCGAGCGCGACGATAGGCCCTGTATGACCTTCGAACACCTTCTCGGGTTGCTGCCGGCCGGCGGCCCAGATCGCGATGCGTCCGTCCGCGCCGGCCGTCGCCATTCTTGTCGCGTCCAGGAAGGCGACCGCGTTCACCGCATCCGCGTGGAAGCGCAGCACCTGCTCGGCGGATTCGGATGCCAGCGACCAGCGGATCGCCGCGGTGTCGAAGCTCCCCGACAGCACCGCCTTGCCGTCCGCCGAGACGGCGATCGCACGCACGGGGCCGCCATGCCCGATCAATTGCGCGTGCACGGGCCACAGCCCAGCGAGCGGCGCGGCTGCGAGGAGAATTATGGAGAGATGCAGACCCGGTTTCATTCGTCGTCCGATCGTGAGACGCGATCGACCAGCCCATTTTGCATGATTTTCACCGCGCGGCCAAAATGATGGTGCGGCTTATTCGGTTCCACAGTGCGACAGGCAGCGCTTCGATCAGTGAAGCACCTGCCTCCCACCGCTGAGCTCTGAGCCGACAATACACGTAGACAAAAAGCCTATTGCAGGTGTTGTCGCGATAGCCACGCCTTCGTGTTGGTCCCGCCATCCCAACCCGACCAACCAGGACGCGTCGCCCATCCTCATCATCGCCATCGTATTGGCCCTGCTCCTCGGCGACCCCGCCTGCGCGCAACCCAATTTCCACCATGGGTCCTCGACGGTTCAACGATACTTTCAACTCAAGCCTTGGAAGCCGTGCAAGCGATCCCGAAAGGGCTTGTGGGCCGCACGGAGACGAACCGTGGCCCTAAGGATCGGAGGATTGCTCCGCTAGCGCTGCCTCATCTCTCGCGTGGAAACACCAACGATCGATCATCGAAGTCCTGGACCGGAAGTTTATCTGCCCGCGATCCATTTTGGGACTCCTGCTCGCCGGTGAGACGGGCCGCTCCAGTAGTCCCGACAATCGGCCATGTATGCGATCGCAACATAGTCGTTGCGGCAAAGAGCGATGCAGCGACAATCAGTCCGCAAATTGTCAGACGCCTCATTGGGAATCTCCGTTCCTATGCGGGAGCTGGAGGCCTGACTAGCGCTTCATCGGTATCTCGGATGTGTGCTGCGTCACATCTCCCGTATCGGTGATCGGAGTTCCACTTCGTCGGGTCACCTCTGCGAACGTAAGTATCCGGTGAAGACCGCGGGTTAGTCGATTGCCGCCCCGCCAGTCCAAGGATCAGGCGACGAGCTTCTGGGCTGAGAGCTTCCAATTCCAAGGCAGAAGCTGGTCAAGCGTGCGGATGTTGTGGTCGTTGATTCGAGCGAGGACGTCGGCGAGCCAAGCCTGAGGGTCGACGTCGTTGAGCTTGGCGGTCTGTATCAGCGTGTACATCACGGCGGCCCGTTCGCCGCCGCGATCGGAGCCGGCGAACAGCCACGCCTTGCGGCCGAGTGCGATGCCGCGCAACTCGCGCTCGGCGGCGTTATTGGTCAGGCAGATGCGGCCGTCGGAGAGAAAGCGCGCGAACGTCTCCCAGCGCTTGAGCATATAGTCCATGGCCTTGGCGACCTCGGAGTGCCGTGACAGCTTAGCGCGCTCGGTGCGCATCCAGATCTGCAGATCAGCGACCAGCGGCGCAACGCGCAGCGCGCGCTCGGCGAGCCGTTCGAGCGGCACCCGGCCGTTGATCTTGCGTTCGACGTCAAAGATCGCGTCGATGCGCTTCACCGCCTCGAACGCCATCGGCGCGATGACGGCGAGTTTGCCACGCGCCTTGGCGGTGACGTCGGCGAGCACGAAGAACTTGCGCCGAGCATGCGCCCAGCAAGCGGCCTCGGTGATCGGCCCTCCCTTGCGGCCGGCCTCGTACAGCCGGTTGAAGCCAGCGTAGCAGTCGGCCTGCAGGATGCCGCCATAGCCGTGCAGGTGACGCTCGGCGTGCTCGCCCGCGCGGTCGCGCGAGTAGAAGAACACTGCCGCTGGTGGATCGTGGCCGCCGAATGGGCGATCGTCGCGCACATAGACCCAGGCCCGTCCAGTCGCCGTCTGGCCCTTGGCAAGCACTGGCACCGGGGTCTCGTCGCCATGGACGCGGTTGCCCGCGAGCACGTGCGCACGGATCAGATCATGCAGCGGCCGCAGCAGCGCCGCGCAACCGCCCACCTGGTCGGCGAGCGTCGACAGGCTCAGCGCGATGCCCTCGCGCGCGTAGCGCTCCGACTGGCGATTGAGCGGCTGGTGCTGCCCGTACTTCTCGAACAGGATCATCGCCAACAGAGAAGGCCCGGCGAAGCCGCGCGGCAGAACGTGGAACGGCGCAGGCACCTGCGTGATCTTCTCGCAGTCCCGGCAGGTGAACTTCTCGCGCACGTATTGCACGACCTTCCACTGCCGCGGCACCACCTCCAGTGTCTCAGTAACATCCTCGCCGAGCTTGGCGAGCCGGGTCGAGCCACAGCAGGCGCAGGCATCGGGACCGGGCAGCACGACCCGCTCGCGCGGCAGATGCGCCGGGAACGGCTTGCGCGCAGGCTTGTTGCGCGGGAACGCAGACAGCGGCGGCGTCTCGCCAACAGCAGCGGCTGTCTTCTCGGCCGCAAGTTCGTCCTCCGCCGCAGTTGCTTCCAGCTCCTCAAGCTGAAGCTCCATCTGGTCAAGGAGCCGCGCCTTGTGCTCGCTGCGCTGTCCAAAGAGCTCGCGCCGCATCTTCGCAATCGTCAGACGCAGATGCGTGATCAGAGCCTCCGCGCCAGTCGCCTCGGCACGCATCCGCGCGATCTCGGCGTCGCGATCGCGCAGCAGGCGCGTCAATCTCTCGATCTCATCCGGGGAGAATCACTGGGGCTCATCGCCAATGATGGAATCACAGGGCGCGCGGTTTGTATGCCCTTCCTATCGCGCTCCAACGCGTTCAGCCCGCCGCCTCCGGCCGCCATGTCCGCTGCGGCAGCCGCCAGTCGATCCCTTCCAGGAGATACCCGAGTTGGGCCGGCGTGATCGCCACCGTCCCGTCCGCCGGCGACGGCCAGATGAAGCGGCCGCGCTCCAGGCGCTTGGAGAACAGGCACATGCCCTGGCCATCGTGCCACAGCACTTTGATCAGGTCGCCGCGCCGGCCGCGGAATACGAACAGGTGGCCGCCATGCGGATCGCGCTTGAGGGTCTCCTGCACCAGCAGCGCCAGCCCATCGAACCCCTTGCGCATGTCGGTGCGGCCTGTCGCCAGCCACACCCGCGCCCCGCTCGGAATAGGGATCGTCATCGCCGCTCCAGCGCGCCGATCATCCGCGCCAGCGCACCGGGATCGACGCCTTGCTCGACGATGACCCGCAGCCCATCCGCAAGCACGATCTCCATGCGTCTGCACCCACCAGCGGGAGGCGGCGATGCCGCCGCGGCCGATCCTCCATCCGCAATCACCGCTTCGGCAAACGACACGGGCTCGGCATTCCCGCCCAGTCGCCCCTTGCGTGCCAGCCGACGCCAGGTGAACAACTGACCGGTCGACAAGCCATACCGCCGGGCGGTTGCCGAGACCTGCCGCGTGCCGCTATCGCTCTCGGCGACGATCCGCCGCTTCTCTTCCAGCGTCCAGCGACGCCGCGACCCGGTCTGGATCACCTCAAGCCGCGACACCTTCGGCATAGTCGTATGCTCAGTCATACGACTATGTCTTCGCGCCTCCCTGCATCAGCGCAAGGCGGTTCTCACCGGAGGGGTACTCTGAAACCGGACTAGGAGCCGATGTGCTTCTTATTTTGAATCAGCAACACAACGAAGGCTCCGCGGCTCTTACACCGAGCTACTTATCCGGCGCGACCACGATCTTGTTCGATCCTTCCGGCGCGGCTTGCATCCCCGGCGGGCTTTGACCTTGGGGACTTTCCGCAGGGGCCCCGCCAGACTGCGTATTGATGGGGCCGGTCCAGCCCTGCGGTTGCAATTGGCCTTTATCCTCGGCGGCGGTTCTTTCAGCGTCCCTTGCGACCGGACCAGGCTTTGGCTGCTCCGTTTGCGCAAGTGCGAAACCGGAGCACAGCAGAACCATCGCGCCAACTGAGATAGTCCGCAGCTGCATCTTGGGATATCCTACTGCATGGTTGCAGCTCAACGAAGGAAGGCCTGCTCTGTTCCATGCCTGAATAACGTCACTGCTTGAACCAAGGCGCACGGGCGAATGTGCCTTCGGCGGGGACTCCAGGGTGATGGCAATGCAAATACGATCAAGAATGTATCTGCAGGTAATATCGACGCTGAGAACGCTTCGCGTATTGTTGTCGCATGATCACGATCCAACAGCAAAAGCCTCGCCAGTGCTTCTGTACATATCCATTGCGCTTACGCTGCTGCTGGCGATGATAGAGGTGGATCTGCATAGTGCTGAATTGCAGTCTTTGGGATTGAGAGGCGGTCCATTCCTGCTCGATCCGATCTTTATGAGCCCTTGATCGAGAACTTTCCAGTAACGGGCCGCCAAGCGCTCTCCAGCGAGGTGCATGTTCAGCCTACGCGGTCTACCGTAACCGCTATATATCGATGCCACCAAAACTCTCCAATGGACGGCGTCCAGCAAGCAAATGCTAATTTCTTGACCAGGCGCCGGCACCACGTTCATTTCAGCGCCCCGAATGCCGACACTCACCGGCGGCTTCGATTTGACCATGGCAACCGGCGGCTGGCATTCTCCAGGGAAGCGGGCAAAGCCAACAAAATCAACGGACTAAGTACCCGTATGGGGAGAATGGCCTCATTGTTCTGCAAGACTTGAAGACGAAATGTTTTTTGGAAGCCGGTTACGCGCACGGTATCGGAAAGACACCGATCTATATAGCTTTGCCGGTGCCTTGGTATGAGGATATAAACGTTCCATTCAAGCTACCTGATTGTTGATGGTCCGATAGTTTGGGTTTTAGTCGTGGACCAGCCCTTTGTACCAGAGACCGACAGTACTCCGACATTCGCGCTCAGGAACAATGGTCCGAACGGACACAAGCGGGGCGGCTCCTTGCGCCGTTGATTCTATTCAAGGGAGACCTGCGTGGGCACAGCGATTCGTGGCAGTGGAATGATCCGCGAGGCCTCCAGGCTCGCCGCAGCCGGCGAGCTCGGAAATTCGGATGCCATTCGACTGTTGCAGATTCCCCATAGCAAGGAAGACGTCCAAGAAGTCCTTCACACCTTCGGGCAGCAGCTATCCCGAGAAGCGAAGAGCAAGTTGACCTTGGACGCGTTCGTGCCGCCACCGTCCGATGTCGATAACGAGCGGTACGAACCACTCTTCGACAGGTACATCATCACGGGCAAGACCTATACAACCGCCAGCGGCGCAGTCGTGCTGAATGAGCTTCAGTACTACAATGGTCAAATGGTGCACCTCCACGGCGAGTGCTCCAATATCTCTCTGGTGAATGCCGCATTGGCCGGCAGTGGCTACAGGCCGATGACCTTGAGGTACGCGGACGGTAGGCACGCGGCTATCGCACAGCTCTGGTCGAGCAAGTTTACCGATACCTCGATCCGACCGTATGCCGCCATGTTCATAGTGGTAGCTGCCGTGGCGGACAACGCTCCCGAAAGCCAAGCGTGCCTGAGGGCGGCGTCTAACGGCGCATCGAGCGTGCTTGCGATGCTCGACGGATGGTTCGATCCCGCAACCATGGTCTACGAGAACGGCGCGCGGATGTACATGTTCCGACTGCTCGATACAACCCAGGTTGCGATCGACGTTGGCCGCGAGCGCATGGGCACCGACAAACGGCCCGGGACCGTCGACATGGCGTGCAACGGGCACCGGCTTCATTTGTCGATCACAGACCAGCACAGACGTGGCGTCGTCCGGGGCGACCTGGAGCTTACCAGGGATCCGACGGCATACGACTCCGCGGTAGCACAGGCGGCCAAAACAGCGGGCATCACGCTGCATGCGCTTCCGCGCGGGACCGAATGCGTCTACCCGGCGGTCGCGCGCATCGGTCAGGGTGCGGTCGTTCGCTGGCAGTGGCGAAGCGACGTCGCCCCTCGGCTTCAGCCGGTGTTGCCAGGGTCTGTGCTTTTCGACCGGAGTTCGGAAGAAGGTCGGACCCTTCTCGCATGGGGCTTCACACCCAAAGTGCTGGGGTTTTTCCCCAAAGTGCGGGGGGTGATCACCGGCCTGGTGGATCAGCCGCGAGCTTGCGCCCGCGACAATTCGGCCGCGTGCCGGGGAATGGCGAACGCCGGTCCACGGTCACATTCGAGGGCATCCGAAGAGGCCGCCTCTGCTCCATCCCGCTGGGCTTGGAATACGAGCTACCTCGGGTCGTTGAAGGTCGTGCTCCGGAAGGAGTTGGTCGGCCCGATGTCCGACGGCCTCCGGGTCAATTGGCACATCGCGGAAGGGACCTTCGTCGGGCCGGGTCACGATGCAGTCGTCTTACCCGGCGCGGCGGACTGGATGCATATCCGCCCGGATGGAATTGCGATCGTCAACGTCCGGGCGTGTTTCGAGACGCGGGAACGTGTTCGCGTGTACGGCGCCTACGGCGGGGTCGCCGATTTTGGTCCCGACGGCTACGCGCGGGCGCTGCGCGACGAGTACGATCGGCAAATCCCCGCCGTGGTCACACCGACGTATGAGACTGCGGATCCGAGGCTCGAATGGCTCAACCGCGTGCAGTGTATCGGCGTGGGCAGGGTGGACATGACCGCACTGCGCGCTGAATTCGACATATACCAGGTGCGGGTGGGGGAGCGAGCGCAAGAGACGTCGAGTGCGGCAGCACAGTCACCGATACCGGAGCAGATCAACACTGCCATCGAACGTTTTCGCAACGCTATTCCTGCCAATTTCGATCCCAACTACGTCGATAAAGTCGTCATACCGTTCTTACTGACGAACATTTACGAAGGGGAGCGGCCCCTGTTGCCAATGATAGCCCTCAATCTCAGCAAGGAGAATGCACTCCCTGATCATTTTCTTGGCCTGATCTACCGTGACTGGAAACCGACCCCTGAGGAGGGCGTGATGGTTTTCATGCAAGGCCTCGAGAAGCGGGGCGACAATAATCTTCGCAAGCGAATCTATTTTTCGGCTGTGTCGCCCGATCTGTATAAGCCGATGTACCGCGCCAAGGTCACGGCCTTTTTTGACAAGCTTTTGGATCAGAAATTCGCTGACAGGCCATTCATGCGGCATTACCTCGACCACTATTTCGACCTCTACTGGGACCTTCACCTTGGAGTTAGCGGTGGCGATATTCCCCGTGAGGTTCGTGAAATCGGAGAGGCCTTCAACACGGTCGTTGCGTATCAGAATCCCTTGCTGCCAATTACCTACCACAACTATACGAAAGTTCGTGAGCTTCAGGAATTTCTCAAATCATGGGTCGACGAACGCATCAGCGATATCCAATCTGGCAAGATCAAAAATCCCGAGAAAACGATCGCCTGGCATTGGCTGAAAAATGCCGGGGACGGCAGTCATTTCAGCAAGAAGGACATAGTCGTTGAGTGCTTGCACAATTTCGTCGCGCTGAGCCAGTGGGGCAATATGATCTTCCGGATCATGTCGCTCTTGTCCGAAGACCGCGGCGATCAGGCCGTGCGAGCGTCATTTCAGAAGACAATGAGCGGAAATTTCGACAGTGCCGGGGGCGCGGCATTCTCGCCGCTTGAACTATTCGTAATGGAATTGTTCCGCGTGATTTCGCCGAACGGCGGCAGCATCTCCAGCATCCATGATGAGAGATCGACCGACCACGGAGCGTCTCTGCAGCAAAAGTTCGGCTTACCGTTCGAACGGCACAGCTATATCTGCACGCCGCATACCAGCACCAGCCTGGATCCGGTTCACTGGACGGATCCAAATAGATTCGATCCGCAACGCTATCTCCGTGTCCCGACCAGCGCACAAATCAACGATGACAAATGTCGGCAAATCGGCCTGGCACGGTGTCCGTTCGACATCACCAATTTCAAGATCAAGGACGGACGAAATGCACACATTACAAATAGCGGCTTCGGCACGCTGTTTGTCGTTGCAGACGGACGAAGCTACCCGGTTTGCGACTATGCCGGCTTTGCCCCGTTCGGCTTTGGATACCGGCGATGTCCAGCTGAACGACTGACAATTCTCGTCTTCGAGGATTTTTTGCGAAAGGTCTGGCGCGACAAGATCCTGTTTCGGAAGCTTGATCTGGCAAATCCTACCCACATACCGGTCGGGCTGAACGCAGTGATTCAAGACGATATCGCCTTCAACAAATTCGCTTTGCGATAGGCATCGCGCCGCTGGCAAGCGGTCAAACGCGGGGCCGGCACGGGCGTTGGCGCAGCAACGCGCGGTCGGTGTGGGACGGCACAGGCGGCTCCGAATGGAGATCACTAGTCTCGGCCTTGCTCCCCAAAGGCTCAGCACGCGCGACAGCTTGCCTCCATGATCAGAGATTTACGTAAATCTCCAGCGAGCAGGGTCGTGACGCGCCATCCTTGTTTGTGTGTTCTCGTGCTCGCTTCCCACCACCGCATTGCAGTAGGTTGCCCCCCCTATTATGCACACTCAACATAGTATAGGCTTCAATTAGCCCACGCTGCGAGGTCCGTCGAGCAATGCAAGGCAAAGGCCATGGATCGAAAGGCCCGGTCGGGGACTCGAGGCTGCCGACCTCGGGAGCGCTGCCGCGGTCGCATTTGCCGAGCTTTGCCGACGCGGCTGCCGTCCAAACAGGGGCAGCCCAAAAGCGCGCCCTCCTTCGCGGCCCCTTGTGTGACGCGCCTCGATCAGCCCCCCAGAACGCCGCGCGTTCGAGAGACTCCTCGGCGCAACAGGCAGCGCCTTCACCCCTTCTGATGACCGATCCCGGCGATCTCATCGCGCGCGCCCTCGCCATCCTCGCCGAGGAGGAGGAAGCATGGCAGGCGCGCCGGGGCTTTGATCTCCCATCGCGGAGCGTCCGGTGAACTGCCCGCCGTACGGATTGGTCCATCGGAGCGTGGCTTTTCGCGGAAGCTGCGGCAACGCCCTCAGCGATCCCGGCCCGTGGCCGATGTCTTCCAGCGCGCCTGCAACGCCCACTTCCCTGACGCTGCGAACGGATGAAGCCACTTCGGCGACTGCATCATGTATGCCTTCGATGCAGCACGCGCGGGACGGCTCGGAGCTGCGATGGGGCGAGGCGGATACGCCTGTGCCTGCTGCGGTGATTTCTCCAGGGGTCCCAGCATCGGTCACTGTGGCAGTCTCTCCAGTGCGGCCGGGTCACGCTGTCACGGTGGAGTATCGGGTGAACGGAGGCCCGGTCCGCGAGGCAGCCGGGCAATCCGCGCCGCGCGTCCACGGTGCGAACGAGCGGGTATTTCGGGTGCTCCTGCCCGGCCAATCCGGCGGAACGGTCGAGTTTATGCCGGTGCTTCGCTTCGCAGGCCAGCCGATCTCTCCCCGCCTGCGGGAATCCGCCGAATGTCCCCGGTATCAGGTGGGCTGCGGAGCGGCACCGGGCGCGACCGCTAGTCTATCCGCAAGCGAGCCTCGCTGGAATTGGGATACCACGTTCCTCTGGACCGGCACGGTCGCCATCCGCCCGGAGGTGATTGGCGTCATGCCAGATGGACTGCGGATCAACTGGCACGTCACGGAAGGACGCTTCGTTGGGCCGCGCTTCGAGGGGATTGTCCGGCCCGGCGGGGCCAACTGGCTGCGCATCCGCAAGGACGGTGTTGGCATAGTCTGCGTGACGGAGTGTCTGCAGACGCGGTCGGGTGCGCGGATCGACTGCCTGTATGACGGCATCCTTGATTTAGGTGAGGACGGCTACGAACGTGCCGTTCGCGGCGACTTCGGTATGTTGCCGCCGTTCGTTCTTGCTCCGACCTATGCGACCGCTGACAAAGAACTCGCCTGGCTCAACCGCACCCAGTGTATCGGCGTTGGCAGGGTGGACATGAAGACGCTGCGCGCCGCGTACGACGTCTACGTCGTAACAGCGGGGACGGCAAAACATATGGAGTGAAGGACTGATCCGGAGCCGGAGCCGCATCTGTTGAGGCGCATCAACGGCGCTTCAAGATTGAAATATTGCATTCGTTAGCGCGCAAAGCATTGTCGGACAAACAGCTCTCATCCCCGATGTGCCCAATTATGGGGGGCTTCTGAAATGACAAACGATAACCCGCAAGTGCCGTGGACCGACGAGCAGTGGGCTCGCGTGAACAAAGCCGTCCAAGAGGAAGCTAGCCGCGCACGGATCGCGGCGACATTCCTTCCATTGGTTGGACCGCTGCCAGCGGATACCGACTTCGTGAGGGAGGGAGTGATCCGATACCTGCCTGCTGCTCCGCCGAATTTGGACATCCAGGACAAGGCTGTCATCCAGTTGGCCACGTTACAGGTAAAAGTGCCCGTGCGGGCTGCGCAAATGGCCGATCCGGAGATGACCAGCGTGCTGGCCCTATTCCGGCGCGCTGCCAACGTACTGGCTCGTCTCGAGGATGCCGTCGTGTTCAGGGGATTGGCGCCAGACCCGGCATTCCCGGGACAGAATAAGTTTGCCCCCCCCATAAATGTCGGCCCACCGCCCCCCCAAAGGGTCTGGGAAATCACCGGCGGGCAGATAAAGCGCGGACTTCAAACAAATCCAGTCCCTCCGGCGCCCTCGGTTATTATTCAACCGGGGCCTGCAAGCAGAGGCACGCGACTGGTGCGCGGTATAGCCGATGCCATTGGTCTCTTGGAGGCGAGGGGCCACTTCGGACCGTTCGCGGCAGTGCTTGACCAGCCGCTGTTTCTTGCCGCTCAGACTCCATCGCTGGCTCTTGTATTGCCGCAAGATCGCATCCTCCCGTTCCTGGGCGGTGGTCCGCTGCTCCGCTCGTCCACGCTTGACAACGCAGTGGTGATCCCCGGTCCACCTCCTCTAGTCGTTCCGTCCGGCGTGGTTATGGCACTTGGCGGCGAGCCAGTCGAACTAGTCATCGCCTCAGACATATGCGTCCAGTTCCTGCAGGTCACAGCTGAGCCGAACTTCGTCTTCCGTGTGTGTGAGAAGATGGCTCTCCGCATCAAGGAACCTGAAGCAATCGTACAGCTAGTCATGTTGTAGCTGCCATGAAACTTTGGGGCACGGTAGCGATTGGACGCGCATGATGATCGCTACTTTCAGTTCGGTACAAACTAGGAGCAGATACAAATGGTCAAGGTAAGTACTGAAGTTTTGAAATCTGCCTGTTCGATGAAGGAGAACAAGGCCCGGAAGATAATTGAGGAAACCACAAAAGTGGTTCTCAACTGGAAGACGCTAGTCGACGTGAAACCGGCAAACGAAAGTATAACTGTGAACGTGCCGCACGACCTCCGCGAGGATCCATTGATCATTGTCTTGATGAACAAAGAGATGAAGCCCGTGGCTGCACTGGGATATGATCAGAAAGAAGCACATTTTCGCCTTGCCGAAACCAACCCGGTCCGTTTTGTTGACGACGACAGCCACCTGCTTGAGGCCGAGCAGAAGCCTTGCCGCCGTAATGAAGAAGCAGATGGAAGATGAAAAAGCGTGAATGGCCAGAATCTATCTCAAAATACCCGACCGCCAATCTGTCCGAACTACAAACCTGTGCATCGGCGGTTTCCGGCGTGATGCCGCAACGAGATTCTGCGGGCAGGTTTGACCGACATTGCCAACACGCATGGTGAGAGAGGCGGGCCGGGATGAATGCCTGATCAATGGAAAGTTGCAATGGCGCGGTGAAGCATGCCCAACAGGGTCGTCGTCTTGGGAGGCGGTGTCGCCGGCATGAGTGTCGCGCACGAGTTGGTCGAGCGCGGCCTCGATGTCGTGGTGCTCGAGAGCAGCGATATTGCGGGAGGCAAGGCCCGCAGCATTCCCGTCATCCACGAGGGCGAGGACGCCAGCGGACATCAGCTCGCCGATGGCGATGGGGGTTCGATCCAGCACCGGGTGCCCGGCGAGCATGGCTTTCGATTCTTCCCAGGCTTCTACAAGCACGTCATCGACACCATGCGCCGCATACCGTCGTTTGACGGGAGCAAGGTCGCGGATCACCTGGTGCCGACCACGCGGCTGGAGTTCACGCAATACGACAAGCCCACAATAGTCGTACCAGCGGGCTTTCCGCTCTCGCCCCGCGATGCCGGCACCACGCTGCGGGACATCCTGCTGCTGTTCGAACAGTCCCCCGACCTCACTCCCGACGATCTGGCATTCTTCGGCGCGCGCCTGTGGCAGATACTCACGTCCTGCCACCAACGCCGGCTCGCAGAATACGAGGGTACGAGCTGGTGGGAGTTCGTCGGCGCAGAGCAACGGTCGGCGGCATACCAGAAGTTCCTCGCCGCCGGCTTAACGCGCTCGCTGGTGGCTGCCAAACCGCGCAAGGCGAGTGCGCGCACGATCGGCGACATCTTTGTGCAGCTGGTGCTCACGATCCTGAACCCGATCGCGGGATCGACTGATCGCGTGCTTGACGGCCCAACGAATTTCGTCTGGATCGATCCATGGCTTGCGTATCTCGAATCGAGCGGGGTGCGATACGTCAAGAACGCGCAGGTCGAGGAGATCCTTTGCGAGAACGGACGGATCACCGGCGTCGTCGCTCGCCAGCAAGGCGAGCGCATCATGGTGCATGGCGACCACTACGTGGCGGCGCTCCCGCTCGAGGACATTGCCCCCCTGGTGAGCGACCGCCTCGCGGCAGCCGACCCGGCCCTCGCCAACCTGCGCGCGCTGGCCGCCAACCTGGAGTGGATGAACGGCGTGCAGTTCTATCTGCGCCGCGCGGTGCCGTCGACGCACGGGCACGTGGTTCACATCGACACCGAATGGGCGCTCACCAGCATCTCGCAGCTTCAGTTCTGGCGCAATGTGCCGTCCGAGCTGTTCGGAGACAGCGACGTCCACGGCATTCTCTCGGTCGATGTTTCCGATTGGACGGCCCCGGGGTCGAGCGGACGCCCGGCAATGCGGTGCACGCGTGAAGAGGTGGTGAGCGAGACATGGAATCAACTCAAGCGCTCGCTCAACGATGCGGGCGATGAGGTGCTGCGCGATGAGGATTTGCATTCGTGGTTCCTCGATGCGGACATCGAGACCGATCCGGCACGCCCGGGCTGGCTGCAGAACTCCGAGCCGCTGCTCGTGAATCAGGTCGAAACCTGGGCCTTGCGTCCCGAGGCGACCACCGCCATTCCAAACCTTTTTCTGGCGTCGGACTACGTTCGCACGCATACCGACCTCGCAACGATGGAGGGAGCCAATGAGGCAGCTCGGCGCGCGGTGAACGGGCTGCTTGACGCCGTGAAATTCGACGGAAGCCGCTGTGAGCTGTGGCCGCTGCACGAACCTGAAATCCTCCTGCCATGGCGGCTGCACGATGCAGCGCGGTACCAGGCCGGCCTCCCCTGGGACGCTTCACTCGCGCAGGTCGCTGCCCACGCCTTGCGCGGTGCGTCGCCGCTCCTGGAGCAGGCGCACTCCCTGCTCGAGCAGGTATCGCCGTTCACCCATGCCATCGCCGACACGCTTGACCCGCGCAGTGCCGCCGCGGATGATGTCAGCGTGCTTGATAAGGTCGACCCGACGACAATGGGGCGCCGCTTGTTCGATGTGCCCACCCTGCAGGATGCGTTGATCAAGGTCGTGGACACTGTACCAGTGGCCGGCGAGATCGTAGGCCCGGGCGGCTTCCTGGACCGCCTGGTCTGGTATCGCGAAATGCTCGCCGATATGCTCGCAGACGGCGTACCGACGTGGGAACCGCAGCGGCACCTTTATGGGCTCGTGAAGGATTTCATGGAGCGGTCAGGCAAGGGCCTTCGCCCTGCCCTCTGCATCGCGACCGCGAGAGCGCTGGGGGGCCGCGCGGAGGATGCATTTCCTGCCGCCGCCGGCCTGGAAATGCTGCACAATGCATTTCTCGTGCACGACGATATTGAAGACGGTAGCGACTGGCGGCGTGGCGTTGCGACAATGCATCGCCGCGCCGGGATTCCGATCGCCGTGAATACCGGCGATTCCATGAACGCACTCGCCATGCGCCTTTTCCGCAAGACTGGCGAGCGGCTCGGACCGGTGGCGGCGCTGCGCGTCTTCGATGAAGTCGATCACATGATCTTCGAGACCTTGGAGGGGCAGGCCATCGAGCTCGGATGGGTGCGAGACAATGATCTCACAGTTACGACAGATGATTATCTGCGGCTCGTGCTGAAGAAAACGGCTTGGTACAGCTTCATTCACCCCATGCGGATTGGTGCACTCGTTGCCAACCGCGAGGACCAGAATCTTGGTCGATTTGATCGGTTTGGCTATCTGCTTGGACTGGCTTTCCAGATCACCGACGATGTTCTTAATCTCGTTGGCGACATTGGGCGTTACGGCAAGGAGATCGATGGCGATCTGTGGGAGGGAAAACGGACTATTGTGCTTACGCACGCGCTCGCTCACGCCAATCGAGTTGATCGAGCCTGGATCAGCCAGCTCCTGGTGCGGCCGCGTGAGCGCCGCCTGCCGCGCGAAATCCTGCGACTCCATCAGATTCTCGCGAGCGGCGGCAGCATCCAGTGGGCACAGCGCGCGGCAGCCGAATTTGCAGCGGCTGCGGCGCGCGAATTCCACGACTCTGCATTCGCAAATGTACCTGCAAGTCCCGATCTCGAGTGGCTGCGCAGTTGCATAGACTTCCTGATCCAGCGTGACGCATAATCAGGTTCAGGTTTGGCTTTCTGGCTCGGGTTTGCGCATGGGGCTTCGCCGACCGCGTTCTAATCTTACTGCGTCACAAGTCGTGTGAACTTCTAAAGTAGTAAGACCAAGCGACGAGGACCTCGCCCTGTCCTCGTGTCATCGGAGCCAAACCTCGGACGCGCCATGGAGCACCTCGGCAGGCTATTCGATGCAGACAACCCGCTGCTCGGGAAAGCCGCCGATCAGCTTGGCTACGTCGTGCCAGATCTCGAGCAAGCCATGAAGGGCTGGATCGACCGGGGTGTCGGGCCCTGGCTCACGGTCGGTCCGGTGGTCGTCACTGATAACAAGTATTTGGAGAGGCCCTCGCGCCCGATGCTCATGTTCGGTTTCTGTCAGGTCGGCGGGGTGCAGCTGGAGCTCATTCAGCCGCTCGACGATGAGCCGTCAAGTTGGCGCGCCTTCCTTGCGGCAGGATGGAGCGGTTTTCACCACTGCGGTTTTTGCGTCGAGCCGCGCGATTACCAGCGATCCATTGCGCGGGCCAGGGCGTCCGGCGCGACGATGCTGCAGATGATGTCGTTTTCGGGCGCCCGCTTCGCCTATTTCTTGCCGCCTGATCGCGTCGGTTCTCCGATTGAACGAATTCGGCTCGAAGAGGTCGCGCCTGAAAAAGCAAATGCAGTGCGCAATTCCGTCGCCGGGGGTTGCATGATCGGGGAATTGATCGAATTCCAGCCTCGTATCCGCGAGATGTTCGCGACAGTCACGCAGGCAGCGGCCACTTGGGACGGCAAGAGCAGACCGGTTCGTCACCTGCTTGGGCCTGTCGCAAAGGCAGGAATCGGTTCGCGCTTGCTGCGCACCATCCGATTCCGGTGATGCTCAGGCCTTGAGCTGCTCCAGCAGCGTTTTGGCCTCCCTCAAGTCGGGCGTGTCGAAGCCCTCGGTGAACCAGCCATAGACCGGGGCGACAAGATCGTGAGCCTGCTGTCGTTTGCCCTGAGCGTACCACAGCCGCGCCATGCTCACCGCCGCACGCAGTTCCCAGGACTTTGCCTGCTGCCGGCGAGCGATCGCGAGCGCATGTTCAAAATATTCTTCCGCCTTCGTTGCGTCTGGGTCGGGCAACGATAGCGCGATTTCGCCTGCCATGCGCTCGATCTCGGCCTCAAACCATCTTTCCTTGGTTGTCTCTACCTTGGTCATCGCCTCGCGAATGCAGGACAGTGCATCATCGAAGTTGTCGAGTTCAGCATGCGCGCCCGCCAGGTACGACAAGCAGATTGGCTCCAGCGCTGTTGCCCCCGTTGACCGACGTGCGATGATACCCGAGGTGATCACATGGATGGCGTCTGACAATTTTCCTGTGAGGGCCAAGACGCAACCTTGGACCAGCATTCCGAGCGACCCCCAAAACAAGGAACCTCTTTCGTCCGCCAGCGGGACAAGTTCGTTGGCCTCGGCGCTCGCTGCCGCATAGCGTCCGCAGCACATATGGGTAAAGGATGTATGGGCCAGGGCATACATCAACGTGGCGGCCTGGCCGATCTCGCGCGCTTCCTTGAGCGCCTGTTCAGCGTCTCTGGCGGCAGCCTCGGGGAAGCCAAGAAGCCACAGAGCCCAGGCCCGATAAGATAGGGCTGCGACCCTCATGTCCTGGCCAAATCGGGACGCCAATGCACGATGCTCGGCGGGTTCGTAGATCGCGATCGCCTGATCGTAATGTGCCCGACTTTCCGCAATGGCCCCCGTACACATCAGGGACGTGCCCATAAGACGATGCCCAAGCATGAGCGGAACCATTGCTCCTCGCTTCTCGGCAAGCGCCAAGCACTCTGCCGCGAGGTCGAGGAGAGCGTCGCTGTTGAAACCTATATAGTTCGCAACCCAGAACCCATAGAGGACTGAAAATAGGAGCAATGGGTCCTCAGGGGACTCTCCGAGTGACTCCGCTTGCTCGATAAAGGCGCGGGCTCGATCGAGAGATGCGATGGTCTCAGGGGCCGCGTGGCCCTTGGTGTGCATCAAAGCATTCACAAGAGCGACTTGTAGTTTGATCTGGTCGGCGCGCAGCGCTGGTGTGCCCGGCAGCGTCGCAATCTGTGAAAGAGCGCGGGTTAGCTGAACCGTCGCTTCTACTAGCGCTGAACGTGCTAGCGAACGCTGTCCCGCCTTGCCCCACAAGGCCGCCGCCCTCTCGATCAGCCCGGCCTCGGTGCAGTGATGTGCCAGCAACTCCGGCTGGCTCTCGGCTGTCTCGACGGATTGGCTTTCAATTGCTTCGGCAATGCGTGCATGAAGCGCCCGGCGGGGCTCCCGCAGCAACGTTCCATAGAACGCATCCCGCACCAAGGCATGCTTGAATAGGTACGTCGCGTTCGGAGGCAAGCCCAATCTGAGAAGCAAACCAGTCCGTATGAGACGGTCTAGAGCGGATCCCAGGTCCGGCCCTGGCATGCGCACCACCGCTGCCAGGAGAGCATGCGAAAACTCTCGTCCGATCGCCGCGCCAATCTGTGCCACTTCCTTGGCGGGGCCGAGCCGGTCGAGCCGCGCCATGAGTAAGGCGTGCAAACTTGCTGGGACTGCCAAGGCTGGAGACGGAACGACGGCAATCGTGCGTTCGACCGCGCCCTGGCCCTCCGCCTCCAGCACTGCCTTCGTCATCTCTTCCACGAAGAGGGGGATGCCATCGGTACGTTCGATGATGTCCTGCCTGATGCACGCCGGCAGCGGCTTGTCGCCGACTACGCCGTCGATCATGGCGCCGACTTGGCGTTTCGTCAGCCGATTGAGCGTCATGGCGGTCACGTGCGGCCGCCCGATCCAGGGCGCATCGAATTCCGGGCGGAATGTTACTATCATTAGCGCGCGAAGAGTGTTAATCCTGGCCACCGCCCGACCGACAGCTTCTAGGCTGGTAGGATCGGTCCAATGCGCATCCTCGAAGATTATCAACACTGGGCTTTGCCGTGTAAGTGCTTCTAATTGTGAGATGAGCGCTTCGAATGTTCTCTGCCTGCGCTGCTGCGGGGTCAATTCTAGGGCCGGATAGCGTCCATCGTTCGGGAGCGACAGCAACTCGGCAATGAGCGAAGCGTCCTCGATCGAAGTCGAGGTCTGCGCGAGCAGGGTGTCAAGCTTGTCGAGCCTTTGCGATGTATCGTCGTGCGTCAGCCTGGCGGCGCGTTCCATCTGCCCGATGATCGGATACAGCGCACTGTCGGTGTGCTGCGGCGAGCAGAAATAGCGCAAACGCGTATGCGGCTCGCCGGCGAGGCGTTCCAGAAGCGCGGCCGTGAGCCGCGACTTGCCGATCCCCGCCTCACCACCGATCAGGACCACCTGGCCGTCACCTGCCTTTGCCGTGGCCCAACGCCGCAGGAGCAATTCGAGTTCTTCCTCCCGCCCGACAAGGGCGGTCAGGCCGGTTGCGTGCAGCGCCTCGAAGCGGCTCGCCACGCAACTCGCCCGCAGCGCCACCCAGGCCCGCGTGGGCACGGCGATGCCCTTGAGGTCCTTCGGTCGGAGCTCTTGTAACTCGAATAGGTTGCCGAGGAGCCTTCGAGTGCCTTCGGCGATGACAACCGTGTCCGGCTCAGCGATCCCCTGCAGACGAGCCGCCACGTTCGGTGTCTCGCCTACCACTCCCCGTTCCTGGGCCTCGCCGGCACCAACGAGATCGCCGACCACGACGAGCCCCGTCGCAATCCCGACACGGACCCGGATCGGCTCCTGGATACCCAGCTTGCCGACCGCCTCGATGATCGCCAGTCCCGCCCGGACGGCACGCTCGGCGTCATCCTCATGGGCGTGGGGATAGCCGAAATAGATGAGCACCCCATCGCCCATGTACCTGGCAACGAAGCCGTCGAACCGGGCGACCGTCTCCGCGACGCACTTATGATAGGCGCCGATTACCGAACGCAGATCCTCTGGGTCGAGCGTGGTCGAGAGCGCGGTCGAGCCAACGAGGTCAGTGAACATCACCGTCAGTTGGCGCCGCTCGGCGTCGGCCGAGGCGTTGCTGAGATCGCGGATCGCACGCAGAATTTTCAAGCGATGACCGACCGAAACGCCAAGGTCTTTGAGATGTTGGTCGGTCAAGTCGCGGAGAACGGCCATATCAATGTCGTTCTCGGAGAACCTCTGCGCGTAGTCGGACATGCCGAGCTGTTTGAGCCAGTCCGAAATTTGTTGCATCGTGGTCACCACGATCCGGGCGTCGCCAATCTAAGCGTTGGCCTCACGACTACAGAAAGAGATTACACAAGAAAGACCGCGAAAGCACGTCCCCATGGGCGCGGAATCGCCCGCCGAACATCATAGGTTTTGCAAGATCGAGCATTGAATGCCCGCCCTGTGCGCTAGCAGTTGATAGCGAGAGCGCTATGCTGCCGAATTCGAACCGAAATTATGAAGAACTGTCTTGGCATACCGGATGGTATTCTCGTCGTTCAATGACCAGAAAACAGCAATTTATCAGCTACTTGGTGGTCTTCTTCGATGCCTGCCAGGGCAGTCGACCGAGCTGGCCGATGCCGCCATGATGCATCGCAACAAACATCGCAATCTCATCGCCGCCCATCCGGAAACTCGATCACGGCCAGGCCAGATTGGCGGCGGCGAACAGCAGCCAGCGTGACGTTCATGAAGCTTGGGTCGGACATCATGTCACTCCGTCTGGAGTCTGTTGCTTGAGGAAGCTGATCAACATCAAGACCAACATGTCGGCGAGGCTTCCGGCATCGACGCTCGCCCAGTTGAATTCCTGTCTTGGTTTGTCCAGCCTCAGCCGGTTCGAGACCCCCAGCAGGAAGCACTTGATCTGATCCGGGCCGGCATATCCATGACCCGCCCGATCGATCGCATCGCTGTAGGTCAGATTCTTGCCGTCGTCGACCAGCTGGTGGCGCACGGCAACGTTGATCGAGGCAGTCCTGCTCATCTCGCTACCCCATACGCGACTAGTCGTGCTCCACTTTGGATCCGATAGGCCCTTCTTTATCAACTCCTGCCGCCCGCAAACGTGAACCGGTTCACTATCGGCCGAAAAACCGAACGAGGTTGCTGCAATCCTCAGCCTGTCACGGCGTTCGCGGCCTCATGATATGAGGGCTCTTCAGCCAACCCAGACATTGATGATCATTGAAAAGGTAGCTGGGGCCATCCGACACGATTCGAACGTCCGCTCCTCAGATTCGTAGTACCACGCGAGCCGAACTTCTCAACCTGTTGCCGACCGACTTCGATCCCGACGCATTCGACGCAGACTTCACTCTCTTGTCGTCCGAGATCGGAAAGCAGAAGCCAGAGCGAGCGATTGTCGAGGAGGCGGTCATGCGCACCGGCAAGCCGGCAAACCAGAGCCTCTATTGTTCGGAGGACATCGTGGAAACACTGATGGCCCAGCAGGTCGGAATGCGATCGATTCGCGTTCAGAGTCTTCCCAACACTGACTTGAGTGGACTACGGCGGAAGATCACGGATTTTCAGGCCCTTCTCGGAGAAGAAAAGTAATCACTTCGCGTTGGCCCAACGAGGTGACGAGTGCCATCCATATTGTTGGACGCCGATAGCCCAACAGGGTCGCTGGTGTTGGGCCGAGTGAGCGCCAAATCCAAATAATGCGGATTGTGAACCAACCCACACAGAGCGACAGCTTCCGGGAATACAATTACCAGTATATGAGCTAACACATGCTGCGCCCTCGGGTGCTCCAACGAAGACACTTGAGATCTCGCGCCATTTGTAGCCAAGGCGCTTCTCAGGCTTGACTCGGCTCTCTCAAAGAATGGGATTGCTCGATCCCTTCAATCGGGCTCAGTGACTCGCATTGCGTTGCGTACGTTCGATCAAACGCAGGTTGCCGTTCTTGCTGGTGCGCCAACCATGTTGGGAGCGGCGAGGCGGAGTATTGCCTCAAGTCTCATACGGAAAATACCCAGCATCGGCACTTCGCCGGGAGCATTTGCCACATGTCATCGCATACGCGTCCACCGACGCGACCGGCGCAATAACAACCATCAACAGGCTTTCGAACGTCAACAGGAGTGGACAAGTGTAACGGAGGAAATGGTCATGGCATCGAAAGGGCAAGTTGTAACGATCTCGAAGACGAGTGAACTTCCGATAGACGTCGACAAATTGAAGGCCGCAGTCCAGGAAGCCATCGCTGCGTCACTGGTCCAGGCGGCGCAAGCAACGCGAGCGCCACCGCAGCCCGAGGCCGCCGAGAAGGCCGCGACCGCGGAACGAATCCAGATCTATGAGGACGACCCGTTCCTCGAGGCCGTCGCGAACGCCAGCCCCGTTGCAGCCGACCCGGTTCGGACGGGCGAGCCCACCAACAGACAGGACTTGCTGCAAATACAGATCGTAGATCCCCAGCCGGACCCGGAGATCTACGAGCCTCCCACGCAGGAATTTCGCTACTGGGACACGGAGTCTGCGTTGGACCGTGCGATCAGCTTCTGGGGTCCATTGCTTCCCAGCGGCACGCAATGGTCAACCGATCAGCAGCCGATGCAGGTCAATCTGGACGAGGGAGAAGATTTCAACGCTTTCTATGCGCGGGATAGTGGGCTCAATTTCTTCCACGGGCTGGTCGACAAGGTCGCCCCTCCCTTAACGGTGTTCTCTTGCGCTAGTCCCGACGTTTCCTGCCATGAATGTGGGCACGCGATCCTTGACGCGGTAAAACCCGAGCTGTTCAACGCAATGAGCTTGGAAGTCGCCGCCTTCCATGAGTTCTTTGGCGACGCAAGCGCGATGCTCTCGAAGCTGCAATTGGCGTCACTCCGTGACTTCGTGCTCCGGCAAACTCGTGGACGTCTGAGCTCGAATTCGCGGCTCTCCCAGCTCGCGCGTCAACTCGGCTGGGCCATCCGGGTCCAGGTCAATCCCACGGCGGTGGACCGAGACTGCCTGCGGAATGCCTCGAACAATTTCTTCTACCGCAATCCCGCCGGTCTGCCGCCGCGAGCTCCCGCCACGCAGCTCGCCTCGGAGCCACACTCGTTCTCTCGCGTGTTTTCCGGTGCATTTCTTGACGTGCTGGCAGGGATGTTCAAGATCGGCCCCGCCAGCTTGGCCGGGACGGATTCGGAAAAGCTTCTGGCCGTGGCGGTCGACGCAGGCAGGCTCCTCATCGAGGGCGTGCGGATGGCCTCGGTGACGCCAGGCTTCTATAGCCAGGTGGCGGCGGGAATGATCCAGGCCGATCAATCTCTCTCCGGGGGTCGTTATCGGACGGCCCTCACAAGCAGCTTTGTCCAGCGCGGAATTCTCTCCCCGACCGCAACCATGTCCCTGGTCCGGACCCTTCGGGAGCACAGCGCCTCCTTCGGCGTGACGGGTCGCGCGCCGAACGGTCAGCAACTTCAGTTCGAGAGTGAGAGCGACGGATACAAGATGAGCGGGCGAGACGCTCCAAACCTTCCGCTCCGGCCGCTCGCGACCCGGTTCGGCATCACCCTGCATGTTCATATGCCAGCGGAGGGCGCGCGCTTCCCCGTAGCGGCGGCCGCCCTGGCCGGGGAGACTCAAGACATCTCGAGCGCCGAGGAAGACGCCCGTTCCTTCGTCGAGGACCTGATCCAACGTGACAAGATCTCTCACCAGGGCGCAACGGACGTTATACCTGTCGAGCTAACCTCGCCGGGCGAAGCTCTGCAGCATCATAAAACGCACTACCTGGTTCGCGAGGACGGAAAGACAGTCCTCAAGCGCCATCACTTTGACTGCGGATTCTGTGGCTGCAACCACCATCATTGAGCAACTCGCGAACGGCACCCGCTTCCTCCCAAAGCGGGTGCCGTCACGCCGATTCGATCGGGTGGATTGGGCATGCAAGGAATGCTAAAATGGGCTGATAGCGAGGAGAGCCGGACGAAGGCGATGACCAATCCACCCAAGCCGCAATCCGAGCAGGACGCGGAGACGCGGCAGTTCATCGAAACGATGGAGAAGACCGGGCAACTCGTCGACGTTGATGAGCACGAGGATACGTCGCGGTTGCCGCCGCATGTAACACATGTCCGTTATCCGGACGGCGCCGTTAAGCGCATCCGCTTCACGGGCCCTGGACACCAGTGATCAAAATAGCAGCACACCATCGTCTTCGTGCGCTGCCGGCATGACAGTGACCTCTGATGTCACGCCAAACCGCCGCAATACGTCCCGATGGACCTCGCGTTCGCGCTCCATCGTGTAACGGGTGAACAACTCACCCAGCAGCGACTCATCCGCTGCGGACAACAGAGGCAGCGGGGGTGCGGCGTTCTGGGCGGCGATGGCTGCAGCCAGTGCCGGTAACGCGGCCGATGCCTGATCGAGCGCAGTCATGCGATCGCGGGCCCGGCCCAACAATTCGTCGAATGCGGCACTCTCCCGCGCAAGCCGCGTCATCAGTCCCACCAATTGCTCGTTACCGGCCTCGACCTCCTGCAGCGCGTTCAGCACCGCTGGCTCGAGCCGGGCGAGCTCGGCCGCGTTGCCCTTTGCACGCCGCTCCCGCAGCTCACCGACAAGGGTTTCGATCCGGTCAAGAACAGGCCTGAGTCTGTGGGCACCAGCCGACATCTGGTCTGCAGCGGCCTTGAGCTCGTTGGCGATCACCACGAACGCATTGCCCTTCGCGCCGGCGCGGGCTGCCCTCAAGCTGGCATTCATGCCGATCAGGATGATGTCGCCCACAGCGTCGCCGAGGCCGGAGATCGCCTCGCGGAAGCGCCCCACCGTTTCGGTGACAACAGACAGCGCATTATCGACCGATACGCCCGACTGCTCGCAGGCCGCGATCAGGTTCGACGCCTGCGATAAGCGCTGCTTCACCACGGCCAGGAACGAGGATGCATCCTCGCTTTCGCCGCCATAAATGGCGCGGCTCTGCGCCACGAGGCCGCCGGCGTCGCACATGATTGCGCCGAGCGCGCTCACCGTGCGCGCGAGGTCCTGATCGAAGGCGCGCTTGGTGTCCTTCAGCTGCTCGGCCTGGAGCTGGCCGATGAGCCAGGCCGCAGCCGCGGCCGCCGCGGACGCCTCCAGCATCAGGTTCGGCGCAGGCTGAGGCATGCGGCCGAGCCCCTGGCTGATATGTTCCAGCCGCTGGCGCGTCGCATCGCCCGATTGCAGTGCCATGACCGCCTCGGTGATTGCCGACGCGATCCGGCTCGCGGCCGTTGCAGCCATCTCGGTCAGCCTCGCCCCACCCACCTGCTGCACCTTCAGCTCCGAACGCGCGCTCACCAATCCGGCGGCGACCGACAACAGCTCGCTGCGATGCAGGTTCTCGAACTCCCTCTGCCGCGCCAGCGCGGCTTCGACGGCCTTGGCGAGCTGAACACCGTCACGGGTGCAAGCCTCAACGGAACGCTGCGCGGCCTGGCCGAGCTCGAAGGCTTCGCGGGTGAAATCGAGGAAGCTTTGCCGCTCACCATCGAACGATGCGGCCTCGATCCGCGCGCTGCGCGCCACGATCGTGATCATCTGGATGTGGCCGGACAGCAGCTTGAGGATGGCGCCGGCCTGCTTGGCCTGCTCGCCGATGTCGCCGAGCAGAGCGGCTTCGGCCGGCAGCGCCAGGGCAACATCGTTCAGCCGGTCCGCGATATTCTGGAGCGCCTGCGAAGCGCTCTCGATACCCGTTCCCGACAGCTCCTGCGCCAGGACGACGAGGCTCGCCTCGAGCTCCTTGAAGATCCGATGCCCCTGGCTGAGACGATCTCCGATCTCGGCAAAGGAGTCCTCGATCTGTGAAGAAACGCCGGCGATCGAGGTCACCGCCGCCGCGATCGCGTCCATCCTGTCCGTCGAAAGCGTCACCGCATCAATCCGTCATTGCGGCCTGACCGGCCTGATGCCACAGCATGATCTCGCGCGGGATCTGGCGCAGCGGCACGACTTTCTCCGCTGCGCCTCGCGCGATCGCTTCCTTGGGCATGCCGAACACGACGCAGCTCTCCTCGTCCTGTGCGCGTGTGGCAGCGCCGAGCTTGCGCATCTCGAGCAGCCCGCGCGCGCCATCATCGCCCATCCCGGTCATGATGATTCCGAGCGCATTGGCTCCGGCGAATTGTGCGGCCGAGCGGAACAGGACGTCCGCCGAGGGGCGATGCCGCGACACCGGCGGGCCGTCCTTGATCGCAATGTGATAGCGCAGACCGCTCCGCTGCAGCAGCATGTGTTTCGATCCCGGCGCGATATAGGCGCAGCCGGACTGCACTGCTTCGCCGTCCTCCGCCTCCTTGACCTGGATCTGGCAGGTCCCGTTCAGGCGGCGGGCGAAAGCCGCGGTGAAGCCTTGCGGCATGTGCTGCACGATCAGGATTCCCGGGCAATGTGGCGGCAGCGATTCGAGCACGTCGGCGAGCGCCTCCGTCCCGCCGGTCGAAGCACCAATGCAAACAATACGCTCGGTCACGGGCCGTGACCGTCCCGCCAGCGGGGGCGGCATGATCGCATCCGCCGTGAGCTTCTTCTCGACCAGAGATCGACGGCCGGGACGCGGCCGCACTCTTGCCCGTGCGGCCGCCTTCACCGCCTCGCGCAGCCGCGCCGAACTCTCGAACAGCGCCTGCCTGGTATCGATGCGCGGCTTGGGCACGATGTCGACAGCCCCGGCTTCCAACGCTTCAAGCATCTGCTCGGAGCCGTCCTCGGTCAGCGATGAGCAGATGATCACGGGGATCGGATGCTGCGCCATGATCTTGCGCAGGAAGGTGATGCCGTCCATCCGCGGCATCGCGATATCCAGCAGGATGACATCGGGCAATTCGTTCTGCAGCCGGCGGGCCGCCGCGAACGGATCAGACGCCGTCCCCATGATCTCGATCTCGGGATCCTCGCTCAGGATCGTCGAGAGGATCTGGCGCACCGAGGCGGAGTCATCCACGATCAGCACGCGACACTTTGGTTCGACCATGGCGCGCCCCTTCCGCTAGACCCGAAAGATCGTCGGCTGGACCTGCTTCAGGCCCGGCACGACGCTGTGGATCATGGACTCGGAATGGCCGACCATCAGGTAACCTCCGGGTCTCAAATGCGAGCAGAGCTGCTCGATGACCTTGCGTTGGGTCTCCCGCTCGAAATAGATCAGCACGTTGCGGCAGAAGATGATGTCGACGTCGCGATCCACCGGATAGGTCGCGTCCATCAGGTTCATGCGCATGAAATTGGTCATGCGACGCAGCTCCGGCACGATCCGGACCTCGTCGCTGGCGCGATCCTTCGATCTCAGGAAGTAACGCTTGACAAACTCCGGCGGAACCGGCGCGAGCACGTCGCTTGTGTAGATGGCCTGCCTGGCTAGCGCGAGCACCGCGGTCGAAATGTCGGTGCCGAGAATGCGGTACCGGAGCGACCTGGAGCTGCGCGCCATGTCGTCCAGTACCATGGCCGCTGTGTATGCTTCCATGCCCATCGAGCAGGCTGCGCTCCAGATCTTCAGCTCCTGACGCCCACGTGTTTTCGAGAGCGCCGGCACCGCGACGTCCTTCATGAAGGTGAAGTGCGACGGCTCGCGGAAGAAATCGGTCTTGTTGGTCGTGACGACATCGATCAGATGCGTCAGCTCACTCTCGAGCAGTCCTTCCTCGAACAGATTGTCGACATACTCCGCGATACCTGAGAAGTTGAGCGCCCTGACGCGCTTGTGCAGACGCCCCTCCAGCATCAGCCGCTTGGCAGCGGGCAGCTTGATCCCAACCTGCTGCTCGATCAGCTGGGCCACCGAACGGAAGTGGCGATCCGAAAGCTGCGTCGTGTGCAATGCGTTTGCGGTCGTCATGTCATGCTACGGCACTGGCGGCGTCCAGCTCCGGCTGGCCGGCGCTCGCGAACTCGGAGTCGGACATCAGCTTCGCCAGATCGAAGATGATGATGAATTTTTCTCCCTTGCGGCCGATGCGCGCGATGTAGTCGGACCGCCAGCGGCCGCCGACGGAGGGCACAGGCTCGGTGGTGCTCTCGTCGATGTCGGTGACCTCGAAAACGCAATCGGCGACGAAGCCGACGCCGACGACGCGATCTTCGATCGGCACGTCGAGGATGATGATCCGCGTCGCATCGGTCGACGGCACGCTCGGCAGATCGAGCTTCAATCTGAGATCCACGATCGGATAGCCGGTGCCGCGCACGTCGATCATTCCAAGCAGGAAATGCGGTGCATGCGGCAGCCGTGAAATCGGCCGCATGTCCAGGATCTCCCGGACATTGCGGATCGAAATGCCGAACGTCTCACCGGCGAGACCAAGCGTCAGATATTGCGAGATGGCGGCCATGTCAGGCTTCCCTCATGAAATGACAGTTCGGAAGAGGCGACCAGCCCTGGCGAGCGGCGCCGCATCACCCTAGACAAACCTCAGCGCTGAAAATCTGCGTCACGCTCGTCAGCACCGTCATCCAGGGTAAAGGCGAAGCCTCCGCCGCCGGCGACCTTGACCGCACGGGCCGGAGCAACCGTGACCGTCTTCCTGGCCCCACGCTCGGCTGCCGCCATACTGGCAGCTTTGGCGCGCAGCTGCCCGACGGCGCGGTCGATCGGCCTTGGGCTAGCAGCGGGCGCTGTGGTTGCGGCCTCCTCGATCCGGAAATAAGCGATGGTGGCCTGCAACTGCTCGGCCTGCGAGGCCAGCTCCTCAGACGTCGACGACACCTGCTCCGAGGCGCTGGCATTCTGCTGGCCGACCTTGTCGAGCTGCTGAATCGCCTGGTTGATCTGCGCCGAACCGACGTCCTGTTCGCGGCAGGCGGCGGTGATCTCCTCGACCAGCTCGGCCGTCTTCTTGATGTCCGGGACCAGCTTTGCGAGCATCTGGCCGGCCTCCTGAGCCACCTTGACGCTATCGGAAGATAGCGTTCCGATCTCCGCAGCCGCGGCCTGGCTGCGTTCGGCAAGCTTGCGCACCTCGGAGGCGACGACAGCAAAGCCCTTGCCGTGCTCGCCGGCTCTCGCCGCTTCGACCGCGGCGTTCAGTGCCAGCAAATCGGTCTGACGCGCGATCTCCTGCACGATCGTGATCTTCTCGGCGATGGTGCGCATCGCTTCCACCGCACGGCCCACCGCGACGCCGCTTGCTTCCGCGTCCTTTGACGATTGCGCGGCGATCTTCTCCGTCTGGCTGGCGTTGGAGGCGTTCTGCTTCACATTCGCGGCCATTTCCTCCATCGAGGAGGAGGCTTCTTCGGCGGACGCCGCCTGCTCGGTCGCACCTTGCGACAGTTGCTCGGCAGAGGCCGACAGCTCCTGGCTGCCGGCGGAGACGTTCTGCGCCGCCGTGAGCGCTTCCGACACGATCTGACGGAGCTTCTCGACCATCCGCTCGAGCGCCAGACCCAGCGTGTCCTGGTCCGACAACGGCTTCGCAGCAACCGTGAGATTGCCGTTGGCGATCTCGTTGGCCACGGAGGCCGTCGCGTTCAGGTTCGTCGTCATCGCATTCAGCGACTTGAGCACATCGCCGATCTCGTCGTCGCTCTTGCTCTCGATCTTCTGGCTGAGATCACCGATCGCAACCGCGTTGGCGAGCTCGACAGCGCGGGCCAGGGCGCGACTGGTGCTGATCGCGATCCAGGTCGCCGATGCCACCGCGACCAGCAACGCGCCGATGATGGCGCAGATCACAAGCAGCTTGGCAAAGCTTGCTTCCTTTGCTGCCTCGTCGGAGACCTCCGCCATCTGCTGCTCGTTGCGCTTTACATATTGCTCGATCGAATCGAGGCTCTCATTGAATGCTTTGCGTCCCTCGCCATTTGCGAGCGCGGCCGCCTTGATGTTGCCGGCTTCCGCGGCGAGGCCGGTCGACTTTTCGGCAGCCTTGGACAGACGATCGAGCTGGGCGTTGAGCGGAGCGGCCGCGCTCGCGCTCTGCCCGCTCGCCAGCTTTGCAATGTCCGACTTGACTGCGTTCAGGCGCTGTGTCGCTTCCTTCACGTCGGCCTCGACCTCATTCAGGTCCGCGGTCGTGTAGGACGAAACTATTGCGCGCGACAGGCGCGCCGCGTCGAGCTTGGCGGTCAGGAGCGCTGTCACGGCAAGCTGACTTTCCGAAGCCCCCTTGTTCAGCTCCGCGACCATTGAATCGAGCAGGTTGTCCAGCTCCTTGACCGCGGGTTGGCCCTCGCCCTTCCAGAGCTGTGCGGCCTTGTTGTTGGAGTTCAGCAGGGTCAGTTTCGCAATCTGATCTTCGAGCTCGTTCATGCGCTTGATGTGGACGCCCGCGTCGTCGAGGATGCGTCGGCCGGCATCGCTGGCCTTGCTGTAGAGCTCATCCCTCAGCTTCAGCACCCTGTCGCGCCGCGTCATCATGGTGCTGTAATAGTCCTGCACGTCCTTGTCGCTGGTCGAAGCGAGCATGCGCATTTCCGAGCGCTGCTGACCCTGAATGCCGTTCATGACGTCCGCGGCCATTTTCAGCCGGTTTGCCTGCGCGACGGTCCGCTCGCCGGTCCCGCTCAGCGAGGTCAATTGGCTGTAAGCGATGCCGCCCGCAACCGCCGA
This sequence comes from Bradyrhizobium sp. STM 3557, assembly GCF_045571465.1. NCBI lineage: Bacteria > Pseudomonadati > Pseudomonadota > Alphaproteobacteria > Hyphomicrobiales > Nitrobacteraceae > Bradyrhizobium > Bradyrhizobium sp. STM 3557. Next base: position 1,196,931 of record NZ_CP120697.1, on the reverse strand, counting down.
CAATATGATGACCGCGCCAAAAGCGCCGGCCAGCTTGGCTTTAATAGTAACTCTCATCTTAGTCCCCTGTCCCGCCTCCGGGACGCTGCTAGTTCAGAATGCGTTCCATGTTCGGCACGATGACGAACTCCTCGGGCCATTTGGTGATGAAGCGGATGAATTCCGGCCGCCAATGCATGCCGACACGCGGCGTCTGCTGAATGTCGGTGCGGACGATCTCCGTGACTTCGTAGACCTTGTCGGCCGTGAGCCCGACGAGAACCGGCTCACTGTCGACCTTGAGCTCGATCACCACGATGCGTGTGTCGACAGAGGCTTGCGCCGCAGGCATGCCGAAGCGGACGCGCAGATCGGCGAGCGGAATCACGTTGCCACGCACGTTGATCACGCTCGGCACGAAGGCCCGCGCGCCGGCCACGCGGGTGACCGGCACCGGATCGATGATCTCGCGCACCAACTCGGCTTCAAGCGCAAACTTCTCCTCGCCGAGCCCGATCATCACGACTTGAAGCGTGCTCTCCCTCATCAGGGACGTATCCTGTTCGCGCATAATCGTCATTGCACGGCCACGCTCATCTGCGTTCGCGGCGGCGGCTGCAGCGCGCCCGCGAGAACCCACATCGTCGACGCAATCAAATCAGACACGGAACTCCCCATATGCTCGAGCACCATCCCCCGACGCCCGAGACGGTTGCAGAATAGAAAGTTAGAATTAGAAATTGCTGAAGAGCGGTAAGAAAATAATTTCATGAAATAGCCAGCGACATCATCGTCGCGGCACGGGATCATTGATGACGTGCCCGGGAGAACACGGGGGAGATTAATGAGCGGGTAACAACCAGGCGGTAGCCTCGCCAGCTCGATGCTACCGGACAACAATTCGAAAGAGGGCGGATGCTGACCCAAGCGCTTATCGTCGACGATAGCCCTTCGGTTCTCGATTTCCTGAAGCGTCTCATCGAGACAGATGGGTCGGTCCAGGCCACAACCAGCCTCGATCCCGTGGCCGCGCTCGACATCGCCCGGGAGCTTCATTTCGACATCGTCCTGGTCGACTACGAAATGCCGAAGATGGACGGCATCCAGTTCGTCCGCGAGCTGCGCGCGCTGGCCGGTTTCAGCGAGACGCCGGTGGCGATGATCACGTCGAGCGACTCCGATGAAATCAAGCTGCGCGCCCTGGAAGCCGGCGCGACGGATTTTCTCCCCAAACGTCGCAATAGCGTCGAGGTCAGGGTGCGGCTGCGCAATCTCATCAGCCTCGGCAAAGCGGTCAGGAAGCTCAACGATCGCGCATCGCATCTTGCGTCCGAGGTCGCTGCTGCCACGCGCAAGCTGCAGGAGCGCGAGGAGGAGATCATCCTGCGTCTCGCGCTGGCCGTCGAGTATCGCGACAATGACACCGGCGAGCATACGCTGCGCGTCGCCAAATACAGTCAGGTGATCGCCGAGCAGCTCGGCCTGCCGGCGCGCTTTTGCCGGGAGATTTACCTCGCCGCCCCGCTCCATGATGTCGGCAAGGTCGGAATTCCCGACCACATCCTGCTCAAGCCCGGCCGGCTCACCGAGAGCGAAATGGCGGTAGTCAGGACCCACGCCCGGATCGGAGAACACATCCTCGCGGACAGCGAATGCGACCTGATCCGGCTCGCCGCGACGATCGCATCGGCGCATCACGAACGGTGGGATGGCGCCGGCTATCCGAACGGGCTCAAGGGCGCCGAGATTCCGATCGCGGCGCGCGTGGTGGCGGTCGCGGACGTATTCGATGCGCTGACATCGCGCCGCCCCTACAAGGAGGCAATGCCGCTGATCGAGGCCCGCGATTATCTGATCGCGAACCGGGCGCGGCATTTCGACCCGGATTGCGTCGATGCATTCGTGTCCCGCTGGGACGAAGTCGCATCGATCGCGACGTCGCAGTCGCTGGCGCCGTTCCCGCGCAAGGATGGACGTTCGCTGCGGGTGGCCTGATTGGATCAGGTTATGTAGATCGGCCTCTCCATGGGAGAGAGGCCGATCTTCGCTGCTGGATCGGACCCAAGCCGATATCGTGTTGCACGACGTCGCGACCTACGCTCCCGGCCCGGTTCAGCGCTGGAAGTCCGCATCGCGCTCGTCCGCACCATCGTCCAAGGCGAAGGCGAAGCCGCCGCCTCCGCCGGCTGCCTTGAGTTGGCGGCGCGGAGCGGCCGATTTGGCCGGCAGAGGCTTCTTGGCACTGCGGTCCACGGCGGCCATTCGCGCGGCCTTGGCGCGAAGCTGTCCAACCGCATGATCGATCGATGCGCGTCCCTCCACACCTGACGCCGCCGCGAGGTCGTCGATCCGGAAGAAGGAGATCGTCGACTGCAACTGCTCGGCCTGCGAGGCCAATTCCTCTGAGGTCGAGGAGACCTGTTCGGATGCACTGGCGTTCTGCTGGCCGACCTTGTCGAGTTGCTGGATTGCCTGGTTGATCTGCGCCGAGCCGACATCCTGCTCGCGGCAGGCTGCCGTGATCTCCTGCACGAGCTCCGCGGTCTTCTTGATGTCCGGCACCAGCTTGGCGAGCATCTGACCTGCGTCCTGCGCCACCTTTAGGCTGTCCGATGACAGCGTGCCGATTTCGGCCGCAGCCGCCTGGCTGCGCTCGGCGAGCTTGCGCACTTCGGAGGCGACCACCGCAAAACCCTTGCCGTGCTCGCCGGCGCGCGCCGCCTCGACGGCAGCGTTCAGCGCGAGGAGGTCGGTCTGGCGTGCGATCTCCTGCACGATCGTGATCTTCTCCGCGATCGTCTGCATCGCCTGCACGGCGCGCCCAACCGCAGAACCGCTCGCTTCGGCATCCCTCGCGGACTGTGTGGCGATCCTCTCGGTCTGGCTGGCGTTGTCGGCGTTCTGCTTCACGTTGGCCGCCATCTCCTCCATCGAGGAGGAGGCTTCCTCGGCAGACGAAGCCTGCTCGGTCGCGCCCTGTGAAAGCTGCTCGGCGGAGGCTGACAGCTCCTGGCTCCCCGCCGACACGTTCTGGGCGGCGGTCAGCGCTTCAGACACCACCTGCCGCAGCTTGTCGACCATTCCGTTGAGCGAACGGATGAGATCGCCGATCTCATCGTTGCTCGCCGACGGAATCGTTTGGCTGAGATCGCCTCGCGCAACCGCACCGGCCAGGTCCACCGCGCGTCCCAAAGAGCGGCTGATGCTGAGCGAGATCCAGATTGCGGCCGCAATGGCGATCGCCAGGGATGCCCCGATGATCGTCAGCAGAACGAGCTGCGCCTGCTGACCTTCCGCCTTGGCCTGGACCACCTGCTCGGCGAGCTGCTTCTTGGTATTCGCAACATATGTGCCCATCGCATCGAGCGCGTCAGCGACGACCTTGCGGCCCTCGCCCATCGAGCGCTCGGTGGCCTTGGCCTTGTCCGTCCGGGCAAGCCTGAAAGTCTCGTCCTGGAACGCGATCATCTTGGAATAGGCGGCGGCGAAGCCATCGAGGAGCCGCTTTCCCTGCTCGCTCGCCAAGGCATAGACCTCATCCCTGGTCTTGAGCGAGGTTTCCCTGCTCTTGGCCGCGTCGGCGGCGAATTGCTCGGCCTGCTGCTCCGACCCGAGAATGGCGTTCTTCTCGGCGCGGACCTGCACGAGAATCTCCTTCTCGATCTCGGCAGCCTTCTCCATGCGCTTTGCGCGCTGGGCCATGCTGTCTGCATTGCCGATCATGTCGCTCAGCTTCAGGTAGGCGATGCCGCCTGCAACTGCCGAGAGGATGATGATCGCTCCGAACGCGCTCGCCAGCTTGGCCTTGATTGTGAATCTCATGTCAGCCCCCGTCCTATGCCCCAGGACATCCCTAATTCAGAATGCGTTCCATGTTCGGCACGATGACGAACTCCTCGTGCCATTTGCTGATGAAGCGGATGAACTCCGGACGCCAATGCATGCCGACCCGCGGCGTCTGCTGCACATCGGCGCGAACGATCTCGGTCACCTCATACACCTTGTCGGCGGTGAGCCCGACCAGAACCGGCTCGTTGTCGATCCGGAGCTCGATCACGACGATGCGGGTGTCGACGGAGGCTTCCGCCACCGGCATGCCGAAGCGGATGCGCAGATCGGCGAGCGGAATCACATTGCCCCGCACATTGATCACGCTCGGCACGAAGGCTCGCGCGCCAGCCACCTTCGTCACCGGCACCGGATCGATGATCTCGCGCACCAGCTCGGCTTCGAGCGCGAACTTCTCCTCGCCGAGCCCGATCATAACGACCTGAAGCGCGCCGTCAGTCGCCGCGGACGCGTCCTGTTTGTGCGCGCTGCTCATCAAGCCGCCTCGTTGATCTGCTTCTCGGTCCGAACCTGCGCCAGCGCCACGAGCTGCGCCACGTCCAGAATCAGTGCCGCGGTGCCGTCGCCCAGAATGGTCGCGCCCGAGAAGATCGTGACGTCCGAGTGAAGCTTCGACAGCGACTTGATCACCGTCTGGTGACTGCCGATGATCTGGTCGGCCACCAGCCCGACGCGGCATTCGCCGGTCGAGATGATGATGGTCTTCTGATGCGGATCAGCCGCGGCATCGACGTGCAACAGTTCGCGTAGCCGCAGGAACGGCACCAGGCTGCCGCGCACATTGAGGAAGCTTCGGCCGCGCGAGCGCTGGTCCTCGGGCGTCAGCTCGACGCATTCCTCCACGGCGGACAGCGGAATGATGTAGCGCCCCTCGCCGACCCGGATCAGAAGGCCCTCGATGATCGCGAGCGTCAGCGGCAGCCGCAGCGTCACGGTGGTGCCCTGACCCGGCCGGGTTGAAAGATCGATCGAGCCGCGCATGTTCTCGATGGTGCGCTTGACCACGTCCATGCCGACGCCGCGGCCCGACAGCGCCGAAATGGTCTGCGCCGTCGAGAAGCCAGGGTGGAACAGGAACTGATGGATGTCGCTGTCCGACAGCGTCGCACCGGACGCGATGAGGCCCTGCTCTTCCGCCTTGGCCCTGATACGCGCGGTATTGAGGCCGCCGCCGTTGTCGCGCACCGTCACCAGCACCTGCGCGCCCGAATGGACCGCCTGCAGCTCGATGCGACCGGACTCGGTCTTGCCGGCGGCCGCGCGCGCAGCGTTATCTTCAATGCCGTGATCGATCGCGTTGCGGATCAGATGCACCAGCGGATCGGCCAGGCATTCGATCATGGTCTTGTCGAGCTCTGTGTCCTCGCCTGAGGTGATGAACTCCACGGGCTTGCCGAGATCGCGCGACAGATCGTGCACCAGGCGGCGGAAGCGGCCAAACAGCGAGCCGATCGGCACCATGCGCGCGCCCATCGTGGTGTCGCGCAGGCTGCCCGCGAGCCGTTCGATTTCCTCCGCGATCATCTTGATCGACAGGTCGTCGCTGCCCGCCGCCAACTGGCTGAGCCGGGCCTGCGCAATCACGAGCTCGCCGACCCGGTCCATCAGCTCATCGAGCCGCTCGGCCTGCACGCGCACCGTGGCGACCGCACGCTCGTCGCTCCGCTTCGGCTCCTCGCGGCGGGCCTTGGCAGGCGCCTGCGGCGCTGCCGGCTCCGCCGTTGCCGCGTCAACCGGCCGTGGCGCAACCGGCTCCCGTTCAGGCACGATGGCCGGTGCCGCTGCGGCCACAATCGCAGCCGGCTCGTCCTGGACGTCCACGTCTTGGACGAGCGCGTCCTGAACGAACGCGTCCTGGACCGGCGCGACCATTTGCGGCGTGACGTCGGCCTGCGTCAGCGGCGTGATCGTCAGCTTCATCTCGTCGCAGACGAACATGAAGACGTCGTCGATCGCGGCCCGATCGCAACCACAATGCAGCGTGACGTCCCATTTGAGATAGCAGTCTTCCGGCTCGAGTTCACCCAAGAGCGGAATGGCGTCGGTCAGCGGGACGGCAAAACAGGGACCGAGCTTGCAGAGATCCTCGAGCAGGTCGAGCGGGTTCGAGCCGTTGCGCAGCACATGCTGCTCGAATTCGAGATAGAGCTTCCAGCCCGCCGGACGCTTCGGCTCCGCCGATGTGGCGGTCAAGACGGCAACGGCCGGCTCTGCGGCGGCAGCCAGCGGCGCGACGAACTGGGTCAGATCGCCAAGGATGGCATCGCCGATGATCGTATCGGTCTCGTCGGGCGCCTCGATCAGGGCGCGGATGTAGTCCTTGGCGGCGAGCGCGACCGCGATCAGCTCCTGCGTGGGAACGATCTCGCCTTTTCTCACCCGGTCGAAGGCGGTTTCGAACTCATGGGTGAAGGCGGCGACCTTGTCGAACCCGAACATCGCGCCCGAGCCCTTGATCGTGTGCAGAGCGCGGAACGCAGTATCGACCAGATCCTTGTCGTGAGGTCGCTGGCCGAGATCGAGCAACGTGCCTTCCAACACCTCCAGCAGTTCGCTTGCTTCCTGGCGGAAAACTGCAGTGGCGTCGGCGAAGCTCATGACCGCACCAGCTTGCCGACCACCGCGAGCAGCTGAGCCGGGACGAAGGGCTTGGTGATCCATCCCGTCGCCCCGGCGCTCTTTGCTTCCTGCTTGGCGCCGTCACTGGATTCCGTGGTCAGAAACACGATGGGCAGTCCGGTGAGCGTCGGCTGCTTGCGCAAGGCCCGGATCAAATCCAGTCCGTTCATGACTGGCATGTTGAGATCGGTGATCACCATGTCGGGACGGCTGGCCTGCGCCTTAGCCAGGCCTTGGGCACCATCGCCCGCTTCGATCACGCTGTGGCCGGCCGGCTCGAGCGTCATTCTGATCATCTGGCGCATGCTCGGGGAGTCGTCGACAGTCAGGATCGTCGCCATTGGCGCCTCTTTATTGTTTGTGGAAATGATGCGTGATCATCTCGTCACTGGTGAAGCCCGCGCGGTGCAGGGTCTTGCGAAGCGCCTGCGAGAACGCCGTCAGGACGACCTTGCGTCCTTCGGCCCGGCCCGTCTTGGCGGTCGACAGCAGGAGCTGGATCGACGTGACGTCGGCCTTGTCGACATGCGAGCAGTCGATTTCGAGCCGCTCATGACGACCGAAGGCATCGCGGATCAGCTCGCACACCACCCTTATGCATGCGATGCTGCAATCGGCCGGAAGGCGTAAGGCCTGTCTGGGTGGAATCAGATCAGACATCGGCCGAGCCTCCAAATCGCTTTCGATCCACATGACACAAGTGAGTGAACCGGATAGGTCGCCGACAATAGGTCTCAGGCATGAGGAAAGCGTTAATGACTGGGGCTTGCGGGTCCTACGCGATGCACCCTGCAGATGCGATGAGAATTGCGGCGTGCTGGACGCGGCATCGATGCTTGAAAGGCTGACCGCGCCGGGCACCCGTAACATTCCGGTGACGCGGTCGACGGTCCGACGTCTCGTCGCAAGCAATAGAGCAGCTGTTGCAGGTCGCAAGGCAGCTTACGTTGGCGTACGAGCCATCCCGAACAGTGACGAGGCTGCCCGCCTGTACTGATCACGCATGCGCGGCCTGTCTCATCGCTTCGATCCTGCTTCAATTGTCAAACAGCTCGCAGGCACGCGGCCGTGGTCTCGCGGCATCTGACGCCCGAGTTGTGCTGCGGCATGCCACCCTCAACATCAAGGAGGGCGCAGAGAAGGCCGGGAGCTCGCCGCCCCCATGGTCCGCGTGCAGCAAAGAAGCACGCGGCAGAACCACAGGTGCAGCCGAGATCACCCGGCCTTCCCCATAGGCGTTAAGTTTAGTCTTGCGTGTTGGAATCGTTCGTGATTCGAACATGGGATGACACGAGATTCGCTTTTGAACGAAGACTGGGCGAGCGTCGTTACGCAGCTAGGTGGGGCTGCGCAGCTCGAGAGCAGCGCGCGCCAGACGAAAGCTTTCGTGCGGCAACGGCGGATCCCTGATGCGGTGGCGTTGCTTCGGCTGATGCTGGCTTATTGTCTGGGTGAAAGAGGGTTAAGATCGACGGCCGCGTGGGCTGCTTCTGTTGGCCTTGCCAATCTGAGTAGCGTGGCGCTGTTCTACCGCCTGCGTCAATGTGGCGATTGGTTTACCGTGCTTGTGGAGCGCTTGCTCGCGGCGGCGGCGCCAAAGGCGAGCCGAGGCCGTCTGATCCGTATCATCGATGCCACGACAGTGCCTCAGGCAGGGCCGGCTGCGCGCAAGAACAGCGAGCTTTGGCGCATTCATAGTGCATTTGATCTGCCATATGAGCGGTTTGGCCATTTCGAACTGACAGATCAGCAAGAGGGCGAGACGTTTGACCGCATACCAGTGGTCAAGGGTGAGATCCGTATTGCTGACCGCGCCTATCTACAACCTGATCGGATCTCGGCAGTGCTCGAAGCTGGTGCAGATGTTTTGATCCGAGCGGGCTGGAAGAACGCACGTTGGCTTGATGCCAAAGGCTGTCCGCTCGATCTGATAGCCGAATTACGGGCGGGGAACGCCCGCGGACTGATCGATCGGCCGATTTGGATCAAACGCAAGGCCGGCGCGCCTCTGGCTATGCGTCTGATCGCAGTCAAGAAGTCTGCCGATGCGGCTGCCGCGTCGCGTCGTAAAGCCCGGCGAGACGCCCAAGACGAAAACCGCACCATCTCTAAAGAAACTTTGGAAGCGGCGGATTGGGTCATCCTGGTCACCTCGCTAGCGCCGGACGAGTTCACCGTCGAAGATGTGCTTGCGCTTTACAGACTGCGATGGCGGATCGAACTCGGCTTCAAGCGATTGAAGAGTTTGATCGGCCTCAAGACACCGCCTGGAACCGATCCGCGCTCCGCCAAGCCCTACCTGCTGGCTCATCTCTTGATCATTTTGCTGCTCGAACCGCTTGTCCGCGAGTTCGAGGACTCTCCCCACTGGACGCAGGCCGCCTGACGACACCTGGCGCTTGGCGTGTCTTGCAGCAACTCATTGCGTCCTTGCTACAAGCAATCATTCCACAACCAACCATCCGCCGCCTCCATCACAGCAAACGGGTACTGGACCGGCACCTCTACGAGCCACCTCGAAAACGACGATATCAATCGATGCCCGCATTATCTTAACGCCTATGCGGCCTTCCCTGCGCGATGGTTTTAACGCTTATACGTGCTCTCCCCGGGGACCGGCTTGATTGCCCCCGTCATCCGCGCGCTCGTCAATGAACAGCGCGGACCTAGCACCAGCACCGGGATGCCAGGACCACACGATTTCGCCGTCCGCGCCATGCCGTTCGTCCGCACGTGACAACGTGCTGCGCCACGCCGCGTCCATCCAATCCCACCTCGCGTGTCGTGACGACCGCGATACGCCCCTCGTGCCGAGGCGGGATGACGCGATGAAACAACTGATTTGGGGTCCGAGTCAAGAATTATTCTGGTAATCGGAAAAATTGATACAGAGCCAAGATTGCATGGAGATCCTCGCAGCTACGAGCCGGATCATGGATAGTTGCACTGTCGCCGTCATCGTTCTTGTCCCGTCGGCGGCAATGCTCATTAGAACATGACCAGCCTTAGCGCCGGCGCCGGGACACCAGCGCCACACGGGTTGATGTCCCAGCACTTTCCCGATTTGTCCAAGGACGGATCAGCAGATTGAAATCAAAAGCTTGCGCGGCTTGCCGTCATGGCTCGGCAAGGTCCTCCGAAGCACAGGCGTAATATCGTCTCGTTCAAGCGCCATCGAGTTCTCTAAGGATTTGATCGCGGTGCGCAACGAATTGAATTTGCGTGCAAAGGAATGTTTCCAAGAGGGAGCGGGCGAAAGTTGTGTCTTGCCCACGATGATCAAGTTCTTCTATGCGCTGTTCTTGATCAGAAATGGCCTGCTCGCCCCGCAATACGTGCTTCTCGGCTTCTGCCAAATGTTGAAGCTGCCTAGAACGATCCATGACGAGCCCCCTTCCTTTGCAGGCGGGAGCGCAATCGGTCTCTCAGCCACCGGCGCCTACGGGCCGGGCCGTTGCCGGTGATGCGCGATGATAGCCCCGCGTGCGGAATGGTTCCAGGTAGGCAGCGTAATATTCTTGCTTGCGCAGCAACGGAACCAACGGGCGGTCTGGCCGAACAAGCCGGTGGCTGGGCCACATGACCGGGAACCAACTTGCTCAACCCGAGTTCGTTCTCCATGCACGGGCCCATTGAAAGGGACATGCTACTCATTCGGGCGGATGCCGCCATCGCGCTAGCTCGGCTGTTAGAGAATCAATTGTCTGATCACATCGCAGTCGCCTGCGCCCAATGCCGTCGCACCGAGCAGCATGAAGCATTTCTGGCGGATCTGAACCCAGCCGTGGCGATCTCCTTGCTCGCGAGCGAGAAGCTCTGAACAAGGGACACCAGCGAACTCGGCCGCAAATTCGGCAGATGCTTCCGCCCGTTGGGAACTACGGCTTAGGAACGCTATCGCCGGTCTTTCTTTGTCATCGCGAGTGCGAGAACAGGGCGAAAGCTGGAACAGATGGCCCGCAATACTGCTTTGAAGGACTGCCGCGTTCTCGTTATCGAGGACGAATATTTCCTCGGAGATGATTTGGCGAACGCACTTCGATCGCACGGCGTCCAAGTGATCGGGCCAGTCTCCAAGTTCGCAGATGCGATGGCGATCCAGCACGACGGTTTTGATGTCGCTGTGATCGATATCAACCTGCGCGGATGCTCGGCCTACCCGATAGCGGACAAACTCCTGAGTCTCGGTAAGCCATTCGTCTTTGCAACAGGCTACGATGCCAATACCATTCCAGACCGCTTCCGTGCCGTGCAGCGATGGGAAAAACCCTATGAGCTCGACAAGCTCACAGCTGACGTCGCCGAATTATGTTGATCGCAGCTTCACCATGCTTGCAGTGTGAGGAGTGCAGGGTCATGCCCCCGCGGTTTGGGACCACGGGATAGGCCACGGAAAAAGTGCATTGTTACCGCAACCGCGCAATGTCGCGAGCAGATCGCTATCAGTGCCGCTGATGGTGCAAGAGCCGTCGAGGCGAACCCGCCGGCTGCGGTCCGACTCCGGGCTCATCCATCCCCGCTCTGACACCGCTCCATCTATCTACTCTCGCCGCGTTGATGAGCAGCTTGACCTCGCTGGCGGTGCTGGCGACCGCCCTGCCGTGCAGCTGCCGCACCTCCTCGTCGGTCGCGGCGATGATGTCGTCGCTGAGTGCTGCGAGCAAACGGGCCAGCTCAACGCGGGGGTGCCAGCGTGTCATGGCTCGCTCCAGGTCCGTTGATGGCGCAGCAGCGTGCGCCGCATGCGCCGCCGCGCGGTGTCATAGTCGAGGGCGGAGATGCCGTAGGCGCTGCAGATCTCCCTGGCCGCAAGGCCGTTGGCCATGCCGTCTATGATCTTCAGGGCAATCGGGTCTCCCGCGAACAGCCGGAAGATTTCGGCCAGGCTCGCGACCGCGACAGCCACCCGCTCGGGATCGGATACTTCGTCAACCGGATCGGCCAACGAGCCGCCCCGGCTCTGGTCATCGCGGCTGACGAGCAGCCGCTGCTCATGACGGACGCGGCGCCAATAATCGTCGCAGATGCTGCGCATGACGCCCGAAAGGAACGCGAGGATCGGCACGCCAAACGGCCAGACGCGCGATCCATCGAGAACGCGCACGATCGCCTCGTGCAGCACATCCGCCCAGCCGAACCCTTCCGGCAGCCCGCGGCTCCACAACTGGGCCAAGGCCTTCAGCCGCGCCAAGTCGGTCTCGGACAGCGCCTCGATCGCGGACGCAGCGTCGGCAGCCGTCCGGCCCGCTGCGCTGGCAATTCCCGAGGTGACTGTCGATCGTTCCATGTCCCTTACTATGCGGTCCAGCCGGCCCGGCGCGGACAGTGTACCGAAAAATATTTCGGCGTGTCTGCGCCGGCAACCCGCGCCCGCATCATCTCCATCCGCAACAGGAGAGAGCCATGGATGACATTTCGGCGGCGCGCCGCTGGTATGCCGAAGACCTGCGCTGCAAGACCCCGGTGCTGCGCAACCTGCATGTGATCGACGCTTTCGCCACCGTTCCGCGCGAGCCCTTCGTCGGCCCCGGCCCCTGGCGCATCATCCCCTACCCGTATCAGCAGCCCTTCGTCACGCCAGACAGCGACCCGCGCTGGCTCTATCACGATGTTCTGGTCGCGATCGATCCCGGCCGCAATCTCAACAACGGCATGCCGAGTTTCTGGGCGCGCAATTTCGAGCAGCTGGATATCGCGCGCGGCGAGCGCGTGCTGCAGATCGGCGCCGGGACCGGCTACTACGCGGCCGTGCTCGCCGAGATCGTCGGCGCCGGCGGGCGCGTCACGACGGTCGAGATCGATGCGGCTCTCGCGGAGCAGGCCCGCGCCAATCTCGCGCCCTGGCCGCAGATCAACGTGATCGCAGTCGATGGCCGCGCACTCGAGGCCGGCGCATTCGACACCGTCATCGTGTTCGCCGGCTGCACGCACCCGGCACCGCAATGGCTCGACGGCCTGGTCGAGGGCGGCCGGCTGCTGATGCCGCTCACCACCGACTCATGGTCAGGCTTTCTGCTGCATGTGATCCGGCGGGGCACATCCTTTGCGGCTTCATCCATCGGCGGGGTCGGCATCTACCCCTGCATCGACGGACGCGACGAGAATGCGAGCCAACGCTTGAAAGCTGCACTGGATGGGCTCGAAGCCCCCAAGATTCCCATCAGCGCTCTACATCGCGGCATTCCCTCACCTGCCGATGCCGAGCGGGTCTGGTATCAGGCACCTGGGTTTTGGCTGGAGCGTGAGCGGGCCGGAGCGGATGCGACAAGCCGCTGACCGAAGATCGTCCTCACAGCGGCGTCATACCGTGGCGGCGCTTGGTGTCCGCGGTCGCGGGCGAGGCGAGATAGCTGATGAAGCCGCGCGCGGCCTCCGCATGCCCCGCCGCCTTGCAGATCGCAGCGGCGAAGATCGTCTTCGGCTGCAGCGCCTCGGGCAAGAGGCCGACGATGTCGATGCCGGGCGCGCCCTGCATCTCGCTGAGCTGCTGGAAGCCGACCTCGACCGCGCCGTCAGCGAGCAGCTTTGCGACGGGGATGCCGGGCTTGGCCTGGACGATGCGGCTGGCGATCTCATTCTCCAGCCCCCAGTCGCGGGCCAGCTTCACGACATGGGCGCCGCTCGGGCCGGTGGAGATGCCGATCGACGCGGCGTTCGCCAGCGCCGCGCGCACCGCAGCCTCGTCCAGCGGGTCGGGCCGGATCGCGCCAGCGCGCACCGCCATCGCCATCGGCGACTCCGCGATTTCGACGATACTGCCGGCAACCAGCGCACCATCGGCCTCGAGCTGGCGCAGCGCGTCGGAGGCGAGCACGGCGAGGTCGAAAGGCTCGCCGGCGCGGATGCGCTTGGCGGCATCGACGCCGCCGACGGATTCGATGCTGACCGCCTGCCCGCTCGCCTGCTGATAGGCGCTTGCGAGTTCGGAGAGGATCTGCCGGGTCGCCATCGAGGAAATGCCAGTCACCGTCATGCTCATCGATCGCTCCGTTTGAGATAGCCGTGCCGCTTCAATCGCTGCGGTCCAAGCGCCGGGTCCAAGCCGCATCCGGCCCCGGCTTTCCGGATATTGCAAATGCCGCGGCGGAGCAAGCGGCCGACCGCCGCGAGGTCATGCCGGCCGGCGGATTTTCGTGTCCGCCGCAGCTCGACGTGCTGCGGCAATACGCGCATGATTGTTAGTTACAGCCGTAATCAGGTGACGCGCTCAGTCACGTGCTGTTGAGGCGACGATCGCTGAGCATGTGCTGAGAATGAATTGTCACAGGAGCTTCACATATTAGCACGGAGGGAGAACCGGAGCGTACGTACTAACAAGCCGATGACGAGAGCGCTTCCTGTCACATGCATTGATGCAGGATCATCCCAACGTCGCGATGCCTGCAAGGCGCGATGAGCCGAGCACAGACGCAGCTCATGGACGCCGCCGACGATTGAACAAACAACATTAGTGCGCCGGGCCGCTGCGGACGGCGGTCAGCATGGATCATTGATATGACGAAGACCAGCGGAGAAGCATTGCAGAAGCCGCAAACCGATGAGATCAGATGGCCGCGGAGCGGCCTGCTCGACCTGCTCGGCATCACCCATCCCATCATCCAGGCGCCCATGGGCCAGCACGCCGGACCGGCGCTGGTCGCAGCCGTCTCCAACGCGGGCGCGCTCGGCTCGCTTGGTTGCGGCCCGATGTCGATCGGAAGCACGCAGCGCCGTATCGCCCAGGTCAGGCGGGCTTCCGCGCGGCCGTTCAACCTGAACTTCTTTGCTCATCCCGCGCCGCTGGTCGATTCCGACACCGCCGATCTGGTGCGCGCCCGGCTCGCGTTCTACTACGGGCTGCTTGGCCTGGGCGCCGTGCCGCGGCCGACCGATCCGCTGCCGCGCTTCGACGAGAAGCGCCTGCAATTGATCCTGACGACGCGCCCGCGGGCCGTCAGCTTTCATTTCGGAATGCCGCCCGCGGCGACGGTGGCGCGGATCAAGCAGGCCGGCTGCGTCGTGATGGGCTCGGCCACCACGGTCACTGAGGCGCGGGCGCTGGAAGAGCAAGGCGCGGACGCCATCATCGCACAGGGCATCGAAGCCGGCGGCCCGCGCGGCACGTTCACGCGCGGCGACGGCGTCGGGCTGATCGGCACGATGGCGCTGGTGCCGCAGGTGGCGGACGCGGTGCGGGTGCCGGTGATCGCCGCCGGCGGCATCGCGGACGGCCGCGCCATCGCCGCCGCCTTTGCGCTCGGCGCCAGCGGCGTGCAGATCGGCACCGCGTTTCTCGGCTGCCAGGAGGCGGTCGTGCCCGCGCCCTATCGCGAGGCGCTTCGCCAGGCGAGTGACGACGACACCAGGCTGACCCGCGTCTTCACCGGCCAGCCGGCGCGCACCCTGCGCAACCGCATGACCGATGAGCTGGCGGACGCGGAGGTGATCGACTTCCCGGCCCAGCTCAGCCTGACGCGCGCGCTCGCGAAGGCCTGCGCGAAAAGCGCGCGCACCGACTTCGTGCCGCTGTGGGCGGGCCAGGCGGTGCCGCTGGTGCGCAGCCTTCCTGCAGCGGCGTTGATCGAGGCCCTGGTGACGGAGAGCCGGGCCTGGCTGCCGCGGCATCCAGTCCACTGATGGCGAGCGCGGCGCGAACAATCGGGATCGATGCGCGCCATGGCGCGTTGGCTCGCTGCGACCCGAGCGCACAAGCGTGCGCGCCTCGGCCGGGAGCCAGTTTTCCGCGCGCTGTGCATATCGGCGTGCAGAACACCTTGGCAACCTATGAAATAGTTGTGACGTTGGTGCGTCGGGAGCGCGCGACGAACAGACCACGCGAGAGCCGCTGCCAGCGCCGGCAGCCGAAGTGCCGACATGGACGACGCACTGCACGCGATTAGCACGGTCGAGCGGCTCTGGATCGGCACCGCCCGCCTGCAGAACGAGAACGACAAAAGCGCGACGATGTGCCTATGACGGAGACATCGGGCCATCCCACCCTGCTGCTGGTCGAGGACAATCCTGCAGACACCGAGCTGGTCCGCGAGATGCTCGATGGGCCCGGCGCACCCGCCCCCTACACCGTGCGCCATGTCGGCCGGCTGTCCGATGCCGAACAGATCCTGCGCGCCACTCCGGTCGATGTCGTGCTGCTCGAGCTGCACCTGCCCGACTGCTCCGGCGTCCATTGCGTGCACCGCCTGCAGCAGATCTCGCCGGCCACGCCGATCATCGTGCTGAGCGGGCTGGTCGACGAGACGCTGGCGCTGACCTGCATCGATGCCGGCGCGCAGGACTATCTGAACAAGGAAGAGCTGCGGCCGGCGATGCTCCGCCGCACCATCGAGCGATCGATCTCGCGGCTGAAGGAGGCGCGCGCGACCGATGCGCTGCGCCGCCAGTTCGAACATCTGGTCGGCTCGATCCCTGATGCGGTGGTCGTCACCGATCAGCGTGGCACGGTGCTGTTCGGCAACGACGCGGCGCGCGCGCTGTTCGGCCGCGGGCGTGGGGATTTCATCGGCAGCCAGTTCGGCCTCGACCTCAGGGACGGCGTGGTATCGCAGCTCAGGATTCCGGGCAGCGATGAACGGCGCGTCTGCGACATCCGCGTGGTCAACTGCGAATGGAACGGCGCGCCGGCGCGGCTCACGCTCATTCATGACATGACCGAGCAGAAGCGGCTGGACGACCAGCTCAGGCACGCCCAGAAGATGGAGGCGATCGGCCTGATCGCCGGCGGCGTCGCGCACGACTTCAACAATCTGCTGGCGATCATGCTGGTCTATGCCGAGATGCTGCGCACCGAGTTCGAGGCCGACGATCCGCGGCTGGTCGAGGTCGTCGAAATCGTGCATTCGATCGACCGCGCCCAGGCGCTGACCCGTCAGTTGCTGGCGTTCTCCCGCAGGCAGACGAGCGAGCCGACCGTGCTCAACATGGTCGAGGTGGTGGCCGGCGTTCATTCGATGTTGCAACGGACGCTGCCCGCCAGCATCGATTTCGTGGTGCTGCCGGGCGACGACATCTGGCCGGTCCTGGCCGACAAGGGCCAGCTCGAGCAGGTGCTGATGAATCTTGCGGTCAACGCCCGTGACGCCATGCCTTCCGGCGGACGTTTCGCGATCGAGATCGAGAACAGGAGCATCACGACGGCCGATCACGGCGTGCGGCCCGGCGACTATGTGGCGGTGCGCGTCAGCGACACCGGCACTGGCATCGCCCCCGAGCACCTCGACCGCATCTTCGATCCCTTTTTCACCACCAAGGCGCGCGGCCACGGCACCGGGCTCGGGCTTGCGATGTGCTACGGCATCATCGCGCAGGCCCGCGGCAACATGACGGTGGAGAGCAGGCTCGGCCTCGGCACCAGCTTTCTGATCCTGTTGCCGCGCACCTATCAGACCGAGGAGCAACTGGTCGCGGCGGAGGCCGAGCAAGAGGAGCTGCGTGGGCGGGAGACGATCCTGGTGGTCGAGGACGACCAGGCCGTGATGCGCGCCGCCGCCGCGGCCTTGACGAGGGGCGGCTACACCGTGCTCACCGCCGCCAATGGCGACGAGGCCCGGCGGCTCCTGCAGAACCACCGCGGCAGGATCGACCTCGTGCTCAGCGACGTCGTGATGCCGCAGCTCAGTGGTCCTGAACTCGCCGAATTCCTGGCGGCGACGTCACCCGGGCTGCCGCTGGTGTTCATGACCGGCTATTCCAACTATCCGATGACGACCGAGAGCGGCGAAGGGCGGATCGCCAACCGTCGCGCGATCATGAAACCGTTCCGGCCCAACGTGCTGCTGTCGACCGTGCGCGAGGTGCTCGACGAGTCGGAACGCGAGCGGATGCTGCAGCAATGACAAGGACCTGCGGGACGCCGTCAGAACGTCAGGCTCTTCCGTCCCGCGCGCCCTGCACGAGGCCGCGCGCGAACAGCCGGAGGATGCCCTGCTCGAGATCGGGTTCGGCGGCACGGCCGCGTCCGAGCGAGCCGTCGATCCGAAGCATCGCCAGGCCGTGCACGAGCCCCCAAGCTGCGATCGCTGCCTGCTCGCGAATCTTAAGCGGGGTATCCGCAGCAAGGTAGTCCGCCAGTGCCGCCCGCGTTGGCGCGAAGGTCGCGTGCTTGGCCTCTGACACCAGCGGATAGGCGTGCCAGTCGGCAACGCCGACGCCGAACATCAGCCGATAGAGCTGCGGGTGCGCCACGGCGAATTCGATGTAGTCCAGCCCGAGCCCGACCATGCGCTCAAGCGGCTCGGACAGCCGCGCGGCGCTCTCGGCCTGCGAAGCCGCGAGGCTGCGAAAGCCGGCTTCGGCGAGTGTCGCGAGCAGGTCTTCCTTGCCGGAGAAGTGATTGTAGGGTGCCGCCTGCGATACGCCGGCCGCGCGCGCCACCGCTCGGAAAGAGAGGGCTTCCGCTCCCTCGCGCTCCAGCAGCGTCATCGCAGCCGCGATCAGCGCCCGTCTGAGATCGCCATGATGATAGGGCCGCGGCGGCTTTGCCGCCGCTTTCGCGGGGCGGCCGCCCGTTTTTGATTTTTTCATCTCATCCAATGTTGACAGTGAACATATTTTCCATAGGATCATGTTATCAGCGTTCACATTCCAGCACAAACCGGCAGGAGGACATGATATGAACGAGCCACGGACATCGCGAAGGCCGTCGCGGCGCCAGGCGCTCGCCGCGGCCGGCGGCCTGACGCTCGGCGCGGTCGGCGGCATCGCGCTGGCGCAGGCCAGCCGACCGCCCGCTCCGACCCTCATCGAGGCATCCAAGCGCTTCGCCGGCAAGGTGGTGCTCGTCACCGGCGGCACGTCCGGCATCGGACGCGCGGCGGTGGCGGCATTTGCCGGGCAAGGCGCCGCGGTCGCGTTCTGCGGCCGGCGCGAGGCACTCGGCCAGGAGGTTGAGGCGCAGGTCCGGGACGCGGGCGGCACAGCGCGCTATATCCGCGCCGATGTGCGCGAGGAGGACCAGGTCGCGGCCTTCGTCCGCACCGCCGTCGAGACCTTCCATGGCCTCGACATCGCGCTCAACAATGCCGGCATCACGATCGAGAAGCCGCTGCATGAATACTCCGCGGCCGAATGGAACGACATCGTCGACACCAATCTGCGCGGCGTGTTCCTGGCGATGAAATACCAGATCCCGCCGATGCTGGAGCGCGGCGGCGGCACCATTCTCGTGACCTCGTCGTCGAACGAGCATCGCACCAGCGCCCGCCGCAGCGTCTACACCGCGACCAAATGCGGCCTGATCGGCCTCGTGCGCTCGGCGGCGCTCGACTATGCCGGGCAGAACATCCGCATCAACGCGATCGTGCCGGGGACGACCGACACCGCGCTGGTCCGGCGCGTCGCCGGCACGGAGAACATGCCAGATGCGCTGTGGGAAATCGGGGCGGCGCAGTGGGCGCGGTCCAACCTGCCCGGCATCAAGCGAATGGCGCGCCCCGAGGAGATCGCCGAATTCGCGGTCGCGATGGCCGCTCCGGAGCTGACCTACATGACCGGCGCCGCGCTGGTGGCCGATGGCGGCTCGGGCTCGTGATTTCCAAAGCGCACGATCACGTGAGCGATCCGCGTGCGGCAAGGCTAAAATCCTTCGCTGTCGTGCTCTAGAGTCCCTTGCAGCATGGTCCAATGCCGAAGCGGCTCACGCGTCGCAGAGCGGCGGGCTCCGTGAGGGCGTCGTCGAGGCGAGATCGAGGTGGCTGAAATAGGAATTGGTTCGGCCGGCTGGCGCTGCCTGCGCAGGCTGTCGCTCGTTGTGATTTTTGCCGTGCTCTTGCTGAGCCATAGCGGCGCCGGCCCGCTCCCACCTGCACCGGCGCCGGACAAGCTCGACCGCATCACGCAATTCTTCGACCAGGAAGTGGCCACCGGGCGACTGCCCGGCGCTGTCATCCTGATCCAGCAGCATGGCCGCGTGGTCTACCAGAAATGCTTTGGCGTGCGCGACGTCAAGACCGGCCTGCCAATGACGCCGGACACGATCTTTGCGCTGCATTCGATGACCAAGCCGATCACCAGCCTCGCCGCGATGATGCTGGTCGACCAGGGACGCATGTCGCTGTCCGACCCCGTCTCGAAATACATTCCATCCTTTGCCAAGGTCACGGTCGGCGTCGACACCGTGACGGCCGACGGCAAGCATGTGCTGCGGCGCGTGCCCCCAAACAACCCGGTCACGATCCGCGACCTGATGCGGCACACCTCAGGGATCACCTACGGCTATATCGGCGGCGAGCTGATCGAGCACGCCTACATGGCGGCCGACATCTTCGCCGGCCATTTCGACAATGCCGAATTCGCCGACCGCATCGCCGCGCTGCCGCTGGCGCGCCAGCCAGGCACGCTGTGGCGCTACGGCCATTCCACCGACGTGCTGGGCCGCGTGATCGAGATCGTATCGGGCGAGACGCTGTACGATTTCGAGAAGCGCAATATCCTCGATCCGCTCGGGATGAGCAGCACCAAATACGTCCTGACCTCACCGCAAGAGCGCGCGCGCATGGCAGAGCCGCTGCCGACCGATCACATCCTGCTCGCGGCCGAGCAGGAGCGGCGTGCGCATCCGGAATGGCAATCCGGCGGCGGCGGGCTGGTCTCCACCGTCACCGACTACGCGCGCTTTGCGCAGATGCTCCTCAACGGCGGCGAGCTCGACGGTCATCGCTATTTGTCGCCAGCGGCATTCAAGGAGATGACGACGGACCAGATCGGTCCCGGGTCCGGCGTCGGGCGGGACTATTTCTATTTTCCCGGCGACGGCTTCGACTATGGCTACGGCCTTGCAGTACGGGTCGCACCGGGCGAGGCGCATCCGCCGCCGCCGGGCTCGATCGGCGAGCTGAAATGGGACAGCGGCAGCGGCACCTATTTCGGCGTCGATCCGAAGCTCGGCATGCTCTACATCATGCTCGAGCAGACCCAGAACGAACGCGGCCGCATCACACCGGCCTTCAAGAAGCTGGTCTATGACGCGTTCGATACGGCGCAGGACGCCGCGCCGCGCAACGAGGCCGCCAGCGCGATCGCCAAATAGACCTTTCTCAGATCATCCATATGCAAATGGAAAAGGCCGCGCGAGGCGCGGCCTTTTGTCAATCCAATCCCAACAGGCCGTCAGATCGCGGCAGCGACCTTGTCCAGGCCGATCAGGCGGGCGAGCTTGCGGACCTCGTCCTTCTGGTCGTCGCGGAGCTGCCACAGCAGCGGCATCGCCGCCGACTTCAGCTGCTGCACTTCGTCGGAATCGGGATCGATCGCCGGCACGCTGCCCGGCTTCGCACTCGCGACTTGGCGCGTGGAATGAAGCTTCTTGGCGACCGCGCGCAGCGCGCTCTCCACCGCAGGCCAGTAGTATTCCTGGCTCGCGGACAGCTTCAAGCGTTCCTTGATGCCGGCGATCTGGCCGTCGCTGAGCAGCGCATAAGCCTTCTGCACCTCCGGCTTGACCGCCGCCGGCTTCGGATGCGGAGCGACCGCTTCAGCTGTGGGCGTAGGCGCCTGGGCCGCGGCAGCAGTCGCGGCCGGCTTGGTCGGCATCGGCATCTCGGCATCGGCCGGCGCATAGGCCAGCGCCTCGCGCACGGGTTCGGCGATATCAGCTGCAGGTCCCTGCCGTTCGGCCGATGCGCTGACATGGTTGACGGTCAGGCGGTCGCCCTTGGCCTCGCGATTGGAGATCGGGCTCTTGGCGATCACGGCCGGCATCGCGATACCGGCGGCCGGCACGCTGTCCCGCGTCAGAATACTGGTCGCCGCGGCCCCTACGACGAGCAGGCAGACCAGAGCGACAAGGGTAATCGACTTCGTCACGCAAATCTCCGTATCCCCGGAACGCCGCACTTTGCCGAAAACTGGGAGTTAATTAAGGCTGAACCGCGCCAGGCTCGCGGAATTCCCACCGATCCCAAGTGCGAACCGGGCGAAAAAGCCATGGAACTCAGGCAGTTGCGGAACTCAAATCGTAGGCTGCCTGGATGTCTGCAACGATGTGCGAGGCTTCCCAAACCGCCGCCGGCTCCGGTGCATGCAGGCTGATGGTCCAGTTGCCGCCCCTCGCTGTGCGCGGCACGCAGATGATATCGAACTGGACTTCGCGGCACATCGGGTGACGCTGCAGCGCGTGACCGACACGGATTCTGATCTCGTCGAGCGTCGCCGTCGTCTTGTCCGAGAACCTCTCGCTGCCCATCGCACACCCTTAAGTGATTCGAGCCCTGCAAGTCTTCCGCAGATAGCGGACTACCGCCATGGACCGATTGTCGCCGTGCGATGGTTAACAGCGCGTTAAAGTTGTGCTCTGCGAGGTCCGGACTCAACGCCCAGACGCGGCGCATCAATCGTTGTCGTCCCCGAACAGGTTGAAGCGCGGCAGCGCGGGGCCGACCGGCTCGGCGACATACTCGCGCCGTGGCACGTCCTCACGCCGCGGCGCGTCGCCGTAGACGACACGCGGCGCAGAATCGCGATATCCGCGCGGCGCCGGATCGCGCTGCGCCGAATCCTCGCGCACCGCTTGTTCGACATCGCGCATGTCAGGCTCGCGTTGACGCGGGTTACGATGACGCTCGACCCAATGCTGATGCCGTTCGGCGCGCCGCCGCTCGCGCTCCGCGCGCCGGGAGTCGGCGTCGCGCGACTTGCCGTCGTTCGACTTCACGTCGGAATCTGAGGCCTTGGCGTAGGCAGCCTCCGGCGTGCTCGCCCGCTGATGTGCAGCAGGTGGAGAGGCCTCGGCAGCTGGCGTCGGGGCGGGCGCCGCCGCTGCGGCCGCCGACGGTGACGGCGAGGGTTGCGGCTGCGGCTTGGTGTCGGCTGTGCTCTGCGGATTGCCGTCGGACGCAGGCGGCTTGCTATCCGCCTTGTCCGCCGCGGGCTGCGGCTGCTCGGGCGTCTTGTTGTCGGCCGATGTGGCGGCGGCTGGCTGCACCACGACCGGTGCTGTCGCCGCGCCCTGCGTCGCTGCTAGATAGGAGTTTGGCGCTGCACTCTGGGCTGGCGGCGCATCAGCGGATTTGCGCTCGGCCTTCGTCACCTGCGGCGTCCTTGGATTCATCATCTCGGCGATCAAGAACCCACCGCCCAGGCCGAGCGCGACGGCAACGGCCACGGTTCCCGCCCCCGCGAAATAAGCTGTCGACATGCGCATGGCCTTGCTCCCTCGCTTTGCGCGGGCAACGCGGAGTGAGCAGCGATGTTCCTGGAACATTGCATTGCGCTAAGGCCGGAACACGCCTTGAATCCTCGCACAAACAACAATGAAGGTGTGATGGGGAGGACTGCGTCACCATGAGCCATGCGCTCTATTCGTTCCCCCTCGTCCTCCGATCAGACCTTGCGGGCGCTGCGCGTTTTCCATCGCGCACTGCATTCAGCTGACCGGCGGGTCGCTGTCCTGCCAGGCGCAACTGACCTGATCGGCCGCATGCAAGCCGTGTTCACGAAGCTACGCCGAAGCATCGGGAGCGGCGCATGCAGCTCGGGATCGCTCCGCTCGCAATGACAGAGAACGAAAGACACGGCTTGACGATCTCGCAGTCATCTCCGCTTCCAGTTGCGGCTCTGCCTGTCGTCCCGGGCAGCGAAGCGCGACCCGGGATCCATATGCACAGGACGATGTGGTGAGCGCAGATGCGTCGACGCGCGTGCCTCAAACATCGGCCGGCGGCTATGGATCCCGGCGTTCCCCGGGACGACACTGGAGTTGTTGCACGAGCCTCGCAGACATGGCGCGGCTGTCTCACAACGCCGCCAGCGCGGCGCGCAAGGGCGCGAGCGGCAGCCAGTTAGGAATCCGGCGCTTGGCGAGCCAGTAGGGACGCCACAGCGCGCGCCAGCTGGCGCTGTCGAGCGGCGCTTGATCCCATCGAATCTTGTCGGTCTCGATCTGGAGCAGGTCGTGCATTTGCAGCCACCGTCGCGCGACCCACCACAACTCACGCGGTACGACGGCGTTTCCCGGTCCTTTGAGCTGAACGATGTTCGATATCGGATCACGATATCGGACGCCGATCTCCAGCGTCGCGACACGCTCGCCCCCGCGCCGGACGCTCCACAGCCGCGAGCGGTTATGGGCAATGTCGGCGCCATAGGTCCGTACACAATTGCGCATGGCGAGCGCCTCCTCGACGATATCGGAGATGTCATGGAGAGGCCGGAAGTCGTAGTCTCCGACGCGCCCGGGATTGAGCCACATGTTGCGGATCGGCCGCTGACCGAGATTGAGGTGCAGCGTGATCATCGCGCGCCAGGCGCAGGCGGCTGCGACGGCAGCGTCGAGCCTCATGTTCGGCGTCCACGGCCGCTCGATCAGTTCGTAGCCGAAGCAGCCGGGCTGCCCCGAGAACCAGACCCAGAGTGCGAGCAGGTACATACGTTCCATGTTCAACGCGCGCGGCGCGCGGACGAACTCGCGGGCGATCCACACGGCTGCCGGCTCATGCGCGAGCGCAGCCATTTGCGAAACAAGCTGCAGCCACGTCGGCATGAGCTTCGGCGAGCGCGGCAGATGGTTTCCGATCTGTCGCCGAAGCAGCTCGCCACCGGGCAGCGGATCGATTGGCCGGTCGAACGCTTCCGGTGGCAGCTTGCGCAACCACATCGGCAGGCTGGCAGCTGTCGCCGCCTCCGCAAGCGGACGACCGTCGATCACGCAAGCGAGCGTAGCGTCCGGATCGAACCCGCTGCGCGGCACGGCGAGTGCGAACAGCAAAGCCGGAAAGCTCAGCGCGAGATCGGCGAGCCGTGGGTGGCGCATTGCGCAGGCGCGCACGCGAGATTGAAAACGAGATGAATAGCGCCGCAGCCGGCGTTCGCGCAGGTCGGAACGCTCCGGCTCCCGGCGGGGAGTCAGCAAACGATGGGATGTCATGACACGAGTTTTCAAGCGCAGGCCACGAGGGCCGCGGGCTTTTCGATGAGATTGGAAGGTGTCAAAATGTATCCGGGACATTCATCCCGGTCGGCCGCGTCAATGATCGCGCGGCGAGCCCGGGAAGCGCGCAAGTCTGAACATGGTCGCCTCCTACGTTGAAGTTGCGGTGCGTTGAACTAGCGCGTTTCTCGGCCGAGCGCAACTACGGGCAGACAAGTCTGCACGTTCGGTGCTCGAGCGATATTGTTAGGACAGTTGTCCCTGACAGACCGTCCTTTTTAGACTGACGCGCCGTCATCGCGAGGAGCGAAGTGACGAAGCGATCCAGTTCTGCCGCAAGATGCTTGGCCCCTGGATTGCTTCGCTCGCAATGACGTGGTCGCCGGCTGCGCATAATAGTTGGCACTCACTGCGTCGGTGAAAAGCGTCGGCCACCGGATGCCCTCACATAGATCGTGCTTTGCGGCCCGGCTCAGGGCCGGACAGCGGCGCTCCACGCGACTGCTCATCTCCTCAGCGCTTCTCGATCACGAGGCTCTGCGTAACGCGGCCGAGATAGCCCTTGATGTCGCCGAGCCGCGCCATCGCGAGCCCGGCGCCGTCGGGCCCGATCCAGCTCATCGCGTCCAGCAGCACCCATTCGCCGACCGGCTCGCGGGCCATGTTCACGGTCAGATCGGCATTCAGGAACGTGTAGGTGTTGAAGTCCAATGCGGCACCGGTGCCGTTGCAGAAATCGGCGGCGACCAGCGCCCGCATCGCCTGCGACACGGCATGCCCCTCGACCAGCGGACGATCGACCCGATACCAGATTGCGCCCGGCCCGCGCGCACCGAAGCGGCCACGTGCCGCGCGCAGCGACATGCACCTGACGAAAGGGCTGGTGGAGATGTCCGCCGGCTCCGGCCGTGAGACCTCAGGACCAGGGAGGTCGACCGGCAGATCGGCGATATCGTCGGGCAGCGGCACGTCCGCCTGCCGCACCTTGAGCACGGTCGCCACCACAACGACGACATCGTCCGCGCGCAGCCGCACCGCGCAGAGCTGGACCTTGCGGCCCTCGCGCAGCACTTCGGTCTCGATCAAGAGATCGCGCAGCGGCACCGGCCGCATCAGGTCGACCGTCACCCGGGCGATGCGCATCGGCGATTGCGTGGCGACGCGTTCGGCCGCCCACACCACGAGCGCTGACGGGGCCGAGCCGTGTTGCATCGCGGGGTCCCAGGGACCGGCGGCATCGGGATTGACGGTGACACGCGCGCCATCGACGCGGAAGATCGGCCGCATCAGTTCGTCACCGGCGTGCGCTGCGCGTCAGCCGGCGGTTGCGAAGGCGCGATCGGCGCCAACGGGCAGTTCGATATCGACCTCCAGCGTCGAGACATGCTTCCCCCGATCCATCTTGACCATCACCTTGTCGGGATCGAGTACCACATGGCGCGAGACGACAGCGAGGATTTCCTCGCGAAGCTGCATCAACAGATCGGGCTGGCCGCGCAGGCCGCCGCGCTCATGCGCGAGCAGGATCTGCAGCCGCTCCCGCGCGATCGGCGCAGTAGCCTGGCGGCTGGCGACCTGACGGCTGGAGAAAAGCCGCAACATGCTCATGCCGCCCTCCGTCCACGCAGTAGCCTCATGAATCCCTTGGGCTCGGCCGGCACCATCATCTCGACCTGCTCGCCGAGCAGGCGCCGCATCGCATCCGAGTAGGCGCGCGCCGGCGTGCTCGCCGGATTGTTCAGGGTAACGGGACAGCCGACATTGGACGCGCGCAGCACGTCCTGGCTCTCCGGAACGATGCCGAGCAGCGGCGTCGCCAGGATCTCCAGCACGTCGTCGATCGACAGCATCTCGCCGCGTGCGGCGCGGGCCGCATCGTAGCGCGTGATCAGGACGTGCTTCTCGACCCGCTCGCCGTTCTCGGCGCGCACGGTCTTGGAATCCAGCATGCCGATGATGCGGTCGGAATCGCGCACCGACGAGACTTCCGGATTGGTGACGATGATGGCCTCGTCGGCGAAGCGCATCGCCAACATCGCGCCGCGCTCGATGCCGGCGGGGCTGTCGCACAACACCCAGTCGAACGACTTGCGTAGCTCGGCGATGACGCGGCCGACGCCCTCCTCGGTCAGCGCATCCTTGTCCTTGGTCTGGGATGCCGGCAGCAGCCAGAGATTCTCCAGCCGTTTGTCGCGGATCAGGGCCTGCGGCAGCTTGGCGATGCCCTGCACGACATTGATGAGATCGAATACCACGCGCCGCTCGGCGCCCAGCACCAGATCGAGATTGCGCAGGCCCACATCGAAGTCGACGACCACGACCTTCTCGCCGGCCTGCGCAAGCGCGGCGCCGACCGCGGCCGTCGTCGTGGTTTTGCCGACGCCGCCCTTGCCGGACGTGACAACGAGCACCTTCGCCATTTTGTTACCCTCCTAATACTCAGTTTAACGGCGTAATCCTCAAAGCATTGCCGTCGAGCCTGGCCTGCGCCGGCTTGCCGCGCAGCGCCGCATCGATCTGCTCCGCGGTGTGGTAGTAACCGTCGATCGCAAGCAGCTCGGCCTCGATCTTCTGGCAATAGATCCGTGCGGACGCGTTGCCGTTGACGCCGGCCATGGCGCGGCCGCGCAACGCGCCGTAGACATGGATCGAGCCGCCGGCAACGATCTCCGCACCGGACGAGACGGCGCCGAGCACCGTGACGTCACCGTCGGGAAACACGATCGACTGGCCGGAGCGCACGGGCGCATCGAGCAGCAGCGAGGTCGGCTCTCGCAGCGCCGGCTTCTCCGGCTCGATGTCCTGCACGACGCACTGGCGGCCGCCGGAGAGCAGCGGCGGCATGCCGATCGACAGCCGCGCCGGCTCGACGCCTTCGAGCCCGAGCACGCGGATGCTGCGCGCCTCGATGCTCTTGATGAGATGGGTGATCGCAAGCGGGCTCAGATCCACCGCTGAGAGGTCGAGCACCACCGGCTTGCCGACGAAGAAGCCGGGCGATCCCGCAAGCGTTGCGTCGAGATCGGACAGCCAACCGGCGATAGGAACGACCGGCGCGAACACGAACGCGACATAGGATCGGCCGCGCAGGCGGATGAGCTGACGTGTGGCTTCTACGCTGACATTCATGACCATCCGACCAGCTTTGTTATCGAATGGTTAACTGTCAGCGCGCATTGGTTAACGGCTGGTTAACATACGGGCCAATATCGGCAAAATCAGCAGGATGGTACGAACATACTTCGACGCGGATCGAATATAGACGTTTTCATGTCAAAATGAAGACACAAACGATGCGAAATGAAGACCAAACCCGGCAAATACGCCACAAGCATAAAACGCGCCTAAATTTGATCACATCGTGATGATAGCACCTTCACGAATAGTTCCACAGACTGGCGCATAGCAGGTCTGTGCAGCGATTGACACTCGTCAGGGGGCGAGGCATGGGATCGAGTGAAGCACGGGGGGCGCGAATGGCGCCTCGCCGCGCGGTGCGGATGACGTCGGTTGGCGTGCGAGTTCTTCGCGGCGACACGCCGGATTCCGCGGGAATATGCCACTCGACCGGGATGCATGCGGACCGTTACGCTCTCACCCGTTCTTCATTAAGAACCCTTGTCACAACGACCAACAACGTACCGGTGTACCCGGGGTAAGGCGTCAGAGGAGTAGCGTATGAGTTCGATGAGCGAACAGAATCCGACGAATCCGCAGGATCCGCTGCACTACGCGCCTCGTTACCTGCGCGAGAAGCCGGAAGGCGCAAGGCTGTCGCTCGTTGAAGATGCGCGCGATGCAGCCCAATCCACGGAGCGCCCCAGTCGCGCGGTGATGCCGGCCGCCAAGCATCTCGATGCGCGCCTGGAGGGCGCGGTGTTCGAGTCGCTGCGCCATTCGCTCGATCCACATGTGATGCGCGAACCCCCTGAATTTGCTCGTGAACGTGACCGGCGGTCGGTGGCGCTCAAGATCGCGGCCCGCTTCGCCGCCGCGACCGGGGTCGCCGCCGTCGTGGCCCTGTTCTTCGTCAACATCGTTCCGGTCTCACGGCAGCCCGACGCAAGCTCTTCCTTCGTGGCGGCGGTACAATCGATGAAGACGACCACCCCTCCGCCGGCCGCGGCTCCCGCGCCTGCCGTTGCGCCCGAGGTGAAGGAGGTCAAGGCCGAGCAGTCCGAAGCCAAGCCCGACAAGACCGATATCAAGTCGATGCCGGCCTTGTCGCAGTTCCAGTCGCTGCTGGCTTCGGGCGACGGAGCTCAGGCCCCGGCGCAGGCGAAGACCGAGACGACGATCGACAAGCCGCTGCTGCAGCAGTTCATGCAGTGGAATCAGAAGACGATGCAGTCAGATAAGGCCCAATAAACGCACGCCGCTTCGTCCGGCTTCACCTGAACGCAGATCGTATCACCATGACCATCATGCCTGACCACCGACGTTCTGCAGCGGCGGCGCGCTCTTTGCGCATGCATGTCCGCCTCGCTCCTCTCGTGCTCGGGGCGTCCCTGCTCTCCAGCGCCGCAAATGCCGCGCCCGGCGACAGCCTCAACGTGGTTCGCGATCTCGGCAGTCGCGTCGGTCCGATCATCGGCTCGGCGCTGGCCTGCCGCGACATTGCCCGGCCGCGCATCCAGGTGATCATCGAGAAGTTTCAGGCTGTGATCAGGGAAGCGTCGACCACCGACGCAGACCGTGACGAGCTGACCCGGTTGCTCGACCGCTACGTCGCCGACGGCCGCACCGCGGTGACCAGCGGCCGGATGGATTGCCGCGGCGCCGAGCGCCAGCTGGCCGATCTCGAGCAGTCGATCGCGACGCCGCCGCAGACCACGTCGGGGCTGCCGGAGGTGACGATCGCACCGCCCGCCGCGATGGCGGCGACCGTGCCGACGCAAACCTTGCCGCCTCCGACGAACGTCCATGGCGTCACCCAGAGCGACATCAAGTTCGGCATCGTCATCCCGTTGTCAGGTCCGAACAGGGAGACCGGGCGGCAGATGAAGATGGGCATCGAGGCGGCCTTCAATCGCACCAACGAGGCCGGCGGCGTCAACGGCCGCATGCTGAAGCTGATTGCCGCCGACGATGGTTATGATCCGAGCCGCACACTCGGGGCCATGAAGCAGCTCTATGAGAAGGAGCAGGTGTTCGGCTTCGTCGGCAACTTCGGATCTGCCACCGCGGCGGTGGCCATTCCCTATGCGCTGGAGCGGCGCGCACTGTTCTTCGGGGCCTATACCGGCGCCAATGTGACGCGCCACGATCCGCCGGACCGTTACGTCTTCAACTATCGCCCCAGCTACGCCGAAGAATCCGAAGCTCTGGTGCGCTATCTCGTCAAGCTGCGCCATCTGCAGCCGCGGCAGGTCGCGGTGTTCGCCCAGGACGACGCTTTTGGCGATGCAGGCTATGCCGGCGTGGCGAAAGCGTTTCGCGCGCTGGGCGTCAACGACAGCGCCATTCTCCGTCTCAAATATGCGCGCAACACCGTCGACGTGGACGGCGCGATCAACCAGCTGAAGGCGCAGAAGGCGCCGGTCCGCGCCGTCATCATGGTGGCAACGACGCGCGCCGCGGCCAAGTTCATCGAGAAGGCGCAGGACCAGCTTCCGGGACTGATCTTCGCCAATCTTTCGGCGGTCGGAGCCTCTTCGCTTGCCAGCGAACTGATGCTGCTTGGTCCCCGCTATACCAATGGCGTGATTGTCAGCCAGGTCGTGCCCGGCGTGTCCGGCTATTCGAGCCTCGTGCTCGACTACAAGACCGCGCTCAGCAAGTACTTCCCTGGCGAGGCGCCCGACGACACCTCGCTCGAGGGCTACATCTCGGCCAGCATCCTGATCCAGGGCTTGAAACGGGCCGGGCCGACCTTCGACACGGAGACGCTGGTCGACACGCTGGAGAACCTGCGCAACATCGACCTCGGCGTCGGCGCCAATCTCGCCTTCGGCCGCGCCGAGCACCAGGCCTCGCACAAGATCTGGGGCACGGCGCTTGATGAAACAGGCACGTTCCAACCCGTGGAACTGGAATAAACGCCCCGCAGTCCCAGCTTTTTCCCGGAGGTTCGAACAAAATACCGGCGCTACGAAACCTGCCCTTAATTCGAACAGGCACCAATAGCCGGAGTAGTTCGACCACAATCCAGAAGAAGCGGATATCAGAATGACCGTTCGTTGGTCCTTGCTCCTGATCGGGACTTTCCTCGCGGCGCCGGCGGGCTCCGCGTTCGCCGGTCCCGTCGACGTCGTGCGCGACCTCGCCGCCCGCGTCGGGCCGATCGTGGGCCAGGCCTCGACATGTCAGGACATTGCGCAAGGGCGCGTGCAGACCATCGTCGACCAGTTTCGCGAGGTCATCCGCCAGGCCTCGCCCAGCGATGCCGACCGGGACGCGCTGATCCGCAATTTCAACGGGTTCATTGCCGAAGGCCGTAACCGCATGGCGGCCGCGCAGCTGAACTGCCAGACCGCGGACCGGCAGCTGACCGAGCTCGAGCGCTCGCTCAGCAATCAGCCGGCGGCGCCCGCGGCGTCCAGCATCATCGCGCCCTATTCCGCGGCCGCCTCGACCAATCCGACCGCGACGACGCCCGCCGCGCCGGTGCATGGCGTCACCGACCGCGAGATCCGGTTCGGCATCGTGATCCCGTTCGGCGGCCAGCGCCGCGAGGTCGGGCGTCAGATGAAGATGGGCATCGAGGCCGCCTTCAGCCGCGCCAACGACGCCGGCGGCATCAATGGCCGCACGCTGCGGCTGATCGCAGCCGACGACAATTACGAGCCGAGCCGCACGCTTGCGGCGATGAGCCAGCTCTACGACAAGGAGCAGGTGTTCGGCTTTATCGGCAATATGGGCACCGCCAATACGGCGCTCGCGATTCCCTATGCGCTGGAACGGCGCGCACTGTTCTTCGGTCCGATCAGCGGCTCCAGCATCGTCCGGCGCGATCCGCCGGATCGCTACGTGTTCAACTTCCGCGCCAGCTTCGCCGAGGAGACTGCGGCGATCGTCCGCTATCTGGTCAAGCTCAAGCGCATTCCGCCGAAGCAGATCGCGGTGCTGACGCAGGCCGACGCCTTCGGCGACGAAGGATTTGCCGGCGTCACCAAGGCTTTCCGCAGCCTCAACATCAACGATCCGGTGATCCGCTTCAACTATCCGCGCAACACGCTCGACGTCGACGAGGCGGTCAACCAGCTCAAGGCGCAGAAGACCCCGATCAAGGCCATGATCCTGGTCGCCACCGACCGGCCGGCTGCCAAGTTCATCGAGAAGACGCACGATCAGTATCCGGGCATGATCTACGCCAGCCTGTCCGTCGTCGGTGCAAGCAGCCTGGCCACCGAACTCAAACTGCTCGGCCCGCGCTTCACCCAGAATGTCATCGTCACCCAGGGCGTCCCGGCGGTATCGGGTTATTCGAGCCTGGTGCTCGAGTACAAGAACGCGCTTGCCAAATATTTCCCAGGCGAGGCGCCGGACTACACCTCGCTCGAGGGTTTCATCTCGGCAAGCATCCTCATTCAGGCCTTGAAGCAGACCACACCGCTTGATACCGAGCGTCTGGTGGAGACGCTGGAATCCATGCGCAGCCTGGATCTCGGCCTCGGTACCAAGCTTTCGTTCGGCCGCGCGGAGCACCAGGCCTCGCACAAGATCTGGGGCACGACCCTTGACGAAACCGGCACCTATCAGGCGATCGAGCTTGAATAGGGTGGACCCGGAGACGATTGGAGCAGGATTCGTGGCGGCGCGGCGACGTGCCGCCAAATCGTTAAAGCGTGATCTAAAAACATACCGATAAAATCATTAGAACGATCATGCTCATTTCTGAAAAAGCTGTGGCGCGGAGACGGTTTTAACGTGATAGCACCGCGCCGTCGGCTTTCATGACAGGCGGCAGACCTCGATGAGGTCGTATTTGGGATAATGGCGATGAACTTTCGGTGGAGTGCCCTTCTGATTGCGGGCCTGCTGGCGACGCCAGCGCTCGCGGCAGGAACCAATGCGGACGTCGTGCGTGGCCTCGCAGCCCGGGTCGGACCGATCGTCGGTTCGGCCTCCGCCTGCCAAGCCATCGATCAGGGCCGGGTGCAGGCGATCGTCGACAAGTTTCGCGAAGTGATCCGCGAGGCCTCGGGCGGCGGCGCGGACCGCGACGATCTGACCCGCGTCTTCAACGGCTATGTCGCCGATGGCCGCAGCCGGGTCGGTGCCGGACAGACCGACTGCGCGGCCGCCAGCCGCCAGCTCGTCGACCTCGAGCGCTCGCTCGGCCAGGCCGCGCCGCCGCAGACGACGGCCGCCGTGCTTGCCCCATCGACCGCGGCTGCGGCAACCGCGCCGACTGCGACGTTGCCGGTGCAGAACTCGGGCAACGTGCAGGGCATCACGGCCAATGAGATCCGCTTCGGCATGGCCGGCCCGTTCTCCGGCGCCTCCAAGGAGCTTGGACGGCAGATGAAGCTCGGCATCGACGCGGCCTTCAGCCGCGCCAACGACGCCGGCGGCATCGGCGGTCGCAGCCTGCGCCTGTTCGCGGCCGACGACGGCTATGAGCCGTCGCGCACGCTCGAGGCGATGAAACAGCTCTACGAAAAGGACAAGGTGTTCGGCTTCATCGGCAATGTCGGCACGCCGACCTCGGCGATCGCGATGCCCTATGCCCTGCAGCACCGCGCGCTGTTCTTCGGTGCCTTCACCGGTGCCGGCCTCCTGCGCAACGACCCGCCAGATCGCTATGTGTTCAACTTCCGCGCCAGCTACTCGGAAGAGACCGACACCGTCGTGCACTATCTGGTCAAGCTGCGCCGGCTGCAGCCGCGGGACATCGCGGTGTTCGCACAGCAGGATTCCTACGGCGATGCGGGCTTTGCTGGCGTCGCCAAGGCGTTCCGCTCGCTCGGACTGTCCGACTCCTCGATCGTGCGCTTCAACTACAAGCGCAACACGGTCGATGTCGACGAGGCGGTCGGCCAGCTGAAGGCGATGAAGTACCCGCCCAAGGCGATCGTCATGGTCGCGACCTATCGCGCAGCGGCGAAGTTCATCGAGAAGACGCGCGACCTCTATCCGAACATGATCTACACCAACGTGTCGTTCGTCGGCTCTACGGAGCTCTCCGACGAGTTGATGCTGCTCGGTCCGCGCTACGCCAATGGCGTGATCGTGACGCAGGTGGTGCCGGCTGTGGGCGGCTATTCCAGCGCCGTGCTCGAATACAAGAGCGCGCTGGAGAAGTACTTCCCCGGCGAGGCGCCCTCCTATGTGTCGTTCGAAGGCTATATCGCCGCCAACGTCCTGATCCAGGCGCTGAAGCGAACGGGAGCCCAGCTCGACACCGAGGCACTGATCGACACGCTGGAGAACATGCGCGATCTCGATCTCGGCCTTGGCGCCAAGATGGGCTTCGGCCGCGCCGAACACCAGGCCTTGCACAAGATCTGGGGCACCGCGCTCGACGACAAGGGCAAGTATCAGGCGATCGAGCTCGAATAGTCCCGGCTCGCGACTAGATCATGATGCGATTAGAAGGAATCGCATCATGATCTAATCTCTTTGATTGAGCATGATCTTTTCGGAAAACCGGTTTCCACTTTTCCGGATCATGCTCTAACGGCTCAGAATCCAAAAGCGCGGCAGCTCCCACTGCCGCGCTTTTTACGTTTTCAGGATCGGCTTAGAGCCTTTCCGTTCCGATTGAATCGGAACGGGGCTCTAGCTCGTTGTTTTGACGCGTTTTCTTGACGCGAACCGGTATCCACTTCGCTTGAAAACGCTCTAGATGTGGAGCCTCAAGAGGTTGTCCTCGGTTAGACCGAGTCTGCTGATAGGCGTTTGAGACTTTATACCACCGTGAGGCCGATGCCAGTTGTACTGGTGCAGCCAGATCGGCAGCTCTTCGGCGCGCCGATCTGATGTGGGATAGGCCTTGGCGTAAGCCCATTCCCGGAGCGCGGTCTGGATAAAGCGCTCGGCCTTACCGTTTGTCTTGGGCGTGTAGGGTTTGGTGCGGACGTGCCTGATGCGCAGGTCCTTGCAGGCATCGCGGAAGGCAAATGCCTTGTAGCAACTCCCGTTGTCGGTCATGACGCGCGTGACGGTGACGCCGAGGCTCTTGTAATAGGCGACCGCCGCCTTGAGGAAGCGAACGGCGCTGTTAGCCGTCTCGTCCAGCTTGATCTCGGAGAAGGCGACGCGGGAATGATCGTCGATGCAGACATGGACGAACTCCCAGCCGACGCCGCGGCTGTTGCTCTGGCCGGTGCGATCGCCGGTGATGTGGTGGCCGACATGCTCGAAACGCCCGAGCTTTTTGATGTCGATGTGAAGCATCTCGCCTGGGTTCTCGCGCTCATAGCGGCGTTCCGGCTCGGCCGGCTCCAGATCGCGGATCCGGTTCAATCCCAATTGGCGAAGAATGCGGCTCACAGTAGCCGGTGACACCCCAACCTCAGCGGCGATTTGCTTACTGGTGTGGCGCTGCCGGCGCAACGTCTCGACGACCGTGCACGTGGCAGGCGGGGTTTGGCTTGGCGATGAATGAGGTCTGGAGGAGCGATCCTGCAACCCAGCCGCACCTTCTGCGCGGAACCGCTTGACCCATTTGGCGACCGTTTTGGGCGTCGTATTGAACTGGTAGGCTGCGTCGGCTTGGCTTAGTCCGCCTTCCACGACGCTGCGAACCATCGCCTCTCGACCTTTAGGCGTCAAAGGCGCATTCTTATGGATGTTCATCTGGTCTCTCCTTGGAACACTGAAGCTTCGCAACCTCAGCTTCCTCGGTTCAGGCCAGATGGACAACCTCCTGAAAGACCACATCTAGAGCGGCGGGTCGACCGCTTCCTCATATTCCCGCTTGAAGCGCGCGATCAGCTCGGCCGCCGGCACGATCCTGTCGACGGCACCGATGCCCTGTCCCGAGCCCCAGATCTCTTTCCAGGCCTTCGGCTTGCTGCGCTCGCCAGAGGCGTCGGTGCCGAAGCTCATCTTGGACGGGTCGGAGGTCGGCAGATTGTCGGGATCGAGCCCGGCGGCCGTGATGGACGGCTTCAAATAGTTGCCATGCACGCCGGTGAACAAATTGGAGTAGACGATGTCCGAGGCGCTCGATGCCGTGATCATCTGCTTGTAGGCCGCGACCGCATTGGCTTCCTCGGTCGCGATAAAGGCGGAGCCGATATAGGCGAAGTCGGCGCCCAGCACGCGCGCCGCGCGGATGGCGCGGCCATTGGCGATCGCCCCCGACAGCGCGATCGGCCCGTCGAACCAGGCGCGCGTCTCGGTGACGAAAGCCAGCGGCGAGATCGTGCCGGCGTGACCGCCGGCGCCGGCCGCGACCAGGATCAGGCCATCGGCGCCCTTCTCGATCGCCTTGTGCGCGAACGTCTGGTTGATGACGTCGTGGAACACGATGCCGCCCCAGCGATGCGCGGCCTGGTTCAGCTCCTCGCGCGCGCCGAGCGAGGTGATGATCATCGGCACCTTGTACTTCTCGCACAGCGCAAGATCATGCTCGAGCCGGTTGTTGGAGCGGTGCACGATCTGGTTGACCGCGAACGGCGCCGAGGGCCTGTCCGGATGCGCCCGGTCATAGGCCGCGAGCTCCTCGGTGATGCGCGCGAGCCATTCGTCCAGCAGCTCGGGCGGGCGCGCATTCAACGCCGGAAACGCGCCCACCACACCGGCCTTGCACTGGGCGATCACGAGATCGGGCACGGAGATGATGAACAGCGGCGAACCGATCACGGGAATGGACAGACGGCCCTTGAACAGCGCAGGCATGGACATGTCGAGATATTCCTCTCTACGGAAGACCGATGAACCGGCCCTTAGGATGCCAGACGTCATGCCATCAAGGCAAATCAGGCTCTGACACGAACTGGAGAAAGTCCTGCCGCATCTTGCGTAAAGGCGCTGCCTTCGGCCCGACAGAGCCACGATCGGAAGCGATCAGGCAGAGCCTGCGCGATTACTGGCACAAGGCTGATGTCACGTAGGTGTCGGTGCGGCAGTCGTCCGGCTTGCGCGCGCGGCCTGGAATCAGCACTTTCGGCGAGCAGCTCTCGGCGGCATCGCTGTTGAGGCTCTTGCCTTCCTTGTAGCCCTTGCTCTGGCAGAGCTTGTCGGCAGCCATCTTGCAGTCTGGCGTGCGGTTCGCCGCAAGAGGACAGACCGACCGTCCCGTCACCATCGTCGACGGCTTGGCGAGCCGCGACAGCGTCTCACCGGTGCCTTTGAGCGCATCGCCGGCGGCGCCCGAGGTCCCCTCCGATGGTGCCGCGCCTGTCGCGGTGCCGCCTTCGTCCGATTTCCTCAGCGGCAGAATCTTGTCGAACAGCTTGCCCATGTCCTGGAACAGGCCGGGATTGTCCTGGCGCACCGGCGGCGGCTGTGATTGCTGCGGCTCGGTCGCGCCAGACGGGGATGACGGCGGCGATCCCTGCTCCTGCAGGCCCAATGACGGCTGACTGCGCGGGCTCTGCGTCCAGCCCGTCGCAGTCCCCCCGATCAGCATCGGCACGACCAGAAGCGCGGTGACGAGAGGCGCCAGCGCGAGCCGTGGCCGATGGACAAAGTGAGCTGATGACACCGCGTTCCGACAGATCGACAGACCGAAGGCAGCATAGCAGCAAACAATCCGCCGTGCGAGCGACGCGCATGACGGGCAGCCCACCTGGTCGGCGCGCGTCAGATCAGCTTGAACGCAACGATGAAGCCGGCCACCAGCACCGCGGCGCCGAGCCCAACCCACAGCCCGAGATGCTTCTCGATCCGCACCCGGATCCATTCGCCGTAGCGGTTGAGCAGGATCGCCGCGATGAAGAAGCGCGCGCCGCGCGCCACGACCGAACACAGCACGAACAGGACGACGTTGTAGCCGGCGAAGCCCGAGGTGATGGTGACGAGCTTGTAGGGGATCGGCGTCAGGCCCTTGAGCAGGATGATCAATGCCCCCCATTCGGCATAGGAGGCGCGGAACGCTTCGACCTTGTCGCCGAGCC
The DNA here is from genome assembly GCF_045571465.1 of Bradyrhizobium sp. STM 3557. Lineage (NCBI taxonomy): Bacteria > Pseudomonadati > Pseudomonadota > Alphaproteobacteria > Hyphomicrobiales > Nitrobacteraceae > Bradyrhizobium > Bradyrhizobium sp. STM 3557. The sequence continues at coordinate 1,159,614 of NZ_CP120697.1, read as the reverse complement.
CGTAGAGCTGGATCAGCCAATGCCCGAGGGAATCATAGAGCAGCGCGCCGATGGCGTAGCCCAGCAGGCCGCCGATCACGGACGCCGCCGTGCAGACGGCGGCGAACAGCCAGGCCCGCTGCGGTTTCGCCAGCGACATCGGAATCAGCATCACATCCGGCGGGACCGGAAAGAACGAGCTTTCGGCGAAGGCGACCGCAGCCATGATCCACAGGGCATGCGGCTTGTGCGCGGCGTCGATACACCAGTCGTAGATCCGTCTGAGCATGGTCCGCGATGAAGCAAACCGCGGCCGATTTGTCCATGCCGCGGACGTGAATGTTTGCGAACGATTATCGGCGTTTGTGCAGCGGGCCGGTTTCCAGCGCGACAATTGGTCGCCGCTGCAGCCGGGCTGACGCGGTCTTCGGCACCTTAACCGGCTGTTTCGGCATTTTCTCGGCAATGCCCAGCAGGAGTTCGCGCCGCTCCATCTCGCGCCAGACGTCCTCCGGGCGAATCCCGGTCTCCGCCCACAGCACCGTGAGATTGTAGATCAGGTCGGCGCTCTCGCGCACCACGGCATGGGCGTCGCCGCTCACGGCGTCGATTGCGACCTCGATCGCCTCCTCCGCCAGCTTCTTGGCCATTTTGGAGGTGCCGCGCTGGAACAGCTTGGCCGTACGTGACCGGCCGGGATCGAGGTCCCGGGCCGCCAGCACCGCCTGATAGAGCCGCGCGATCGAATCACTCATGGCGATACGTTAGTCGAAAGCCATGGCGAGCGTGTTAACGCCTGTGACGAAAAAGTAAAAATCCGCCGGCATCGCAATGCCGGCGGACCTGCTCGAAGCCGCAAGGCAATCACCAGCCTCGGTAATACGGGCCTCCACCATAGTAGCCGTAGCCCTGGCCATAATAGGCCGGCCGGCCGTAATAATAGTCGTCGTAATAATCGCGCCGGCGCTGCTCGGCGGCGATCGCAAGCCCGGTGCCTACGATGCCGGCAAAGGCCGCGGCGGCTGCCGCGCCCCCGCCGCCATGGTAACGGTGATGATAGACCCTGCGGCGCGCGCTGATGTCGGTGACGGCGCCATTGTCCTGAACCGCGGTGGCCGCCACGCGCTTCTGGGCCGGTGCGGCCGTAGCCAGCGAAGGCGCGACCGCCGTCAGGGCGACGGCCGCGATCGTCGCCAGCGCCGTGGCGCGGCCGAGCCGCGCAAACATCCCGCCTGATGCGAACATATCGTGATCCTCCATAACGATGCGATCTGAGGTGACAACATGTCAGATGGCGCTCGGGTTCCAGTTCGGAAACCCGCTGGGGTCAGCGCAAAACGCCGCAGGGCCTGCTCATGGATCGTTCAGGTTTGGGCGCTCAAAATGGCACCTCGCGCCCCTTGCGCGAGGAAGCGTCCGCGCCGTCGCCACACTGAATTTGTCGATGCAGGCTGGGCGTTGCACGATCATGGATGAGTACCGCCCGGCGTGACCCGATGCGCATGCAACGATTCCTCGTTCGTCTCAGCCTGCTGCTGATCGGCCTCGCCGCGCTGACCGGCTTCGGCGCGCGGGCTGACGACGGGCTACCGATAGCCATCCGGCTGGTCCTGGAGCGTCCGCTTGACGGGAGCATGGCACCGCTCGTGCTGGCGGACAGTCGCGGCCTGTTCAATGCCGAAGGCGTTACGGTGGCGACGACCAGCGCCAAAGGCCCGGCGGACGCCATTGCCCGCGTCGCCAGTGGCGAGGCCGATCTTGCGCTCGCCGACATCAACGAGCTGGTCCGTTTCCACGGTGAGCCCGGCAAGCCGGCGGTCAAGGCGGTGTTCGTGCTGTTCAACAGCGCGCCTTACGCGATCGTCGCGCGCAGGAGCCGTGATATTCACACGCTCGCCGATCTGGACGGCAAGACGGTCGGCGTGGCCGAAGGCGACCTCTCGATCCGGCTGTGGCCGGCCGTGGCACGGCACAACGCCATCAAGACCGCGGAGCTGAAATTTGCCAAGGTCGGCGCTGCCGTGCGCGAGCCGATCCTGTCCGCCGGCCAGGTCGATGCCGTCACGGGCTTCTCCTATCTCTCGGCCGTCAACTTGCGCGACCGCGGCGTGCCGGCAAGCGACCTCGCCGTGCTGAACTTCTCCGACTATGGCTGCGAGGCCTATGGGCTCGCGGTCATCGCCAGTCCGGCCTTCGCCGCCGCGCATCCGGAGGCGTTGAGGGGTTTTGTGCGTGCGCTGATCGGCGGGCTGCACCGCTCGATCAGCGACCCGGCCGCTGCCGCTGCTGCGGTGGTGAGCCGCATGGATGACGGCTCGCCCGAACTCGAGCTCGAAAGGCTCAAGACCGTATTGGCCAACAACATTCTCACGCCGGAAGTCCGTCGCAACGGCATTGGCGGCATCGATCCCCTGCGGATGGAGCGCGCCATCGACCAGATCGGCGAGGACCAGAAATTCCACAGGCGCCCCGCTGCCGCCGATATTTTCGACGACAGCTTTCTGCCACCGGTCGATGGGCGCCTGATCAATTGAGCTGACAGGCTGAGCTCGATAATTGGCGCTGTCACCCGGCACCGTTCCAGGGCTAAATTGCGGCGCCACTTTCACCGCGTCCGGACGATACGAAACTGCTGCCCATGTCCCTGCTCCGCCTCTACGCCCGCGTCCTGCAGCTGCTCGGCAAGGAGGCGCGGCTCGGCTGGATCCTGGCGATCGCCAATCTCGCGCTCGCCGGCGCGCAATTCGCCGAGCCCGTGCTGTTCGGCCGCATCGTGGACGCATTGTCGGGGCGCAGCACGAGCGGCTCCGCGTGGCCGCTGCTCGCCGCGTGGGCAGCGTTCGGCCTGTTCACCATCGTGGCCGGTGCGACAATCGCGCTACATGCCGACCGCCTCGCCCACCGCCAGCGCCAGGCGGTGCTGACCAGCTATTTCGAGCACATCCTGCAGCTTCCGCTGACCTTCCACTCCGGCACCCATTCGGGCCGGCTGATGAAGGTGATGCTGAACGGCACCGACGCGCTGTGGCGGCTGTGGCTGTCGTTCTTCCGCGAGCATTTCGCCGCCATCATGTCGGTCGTGGTGCTGCTGCCGCTGTCCCTCTATCTCAACTGGCGACTCGCGATCCTGCTGTTCGTGCTCTGTGTCGTGTTCACGGTGCTGACCACGCTCGTGGTGCGCAAGACCTATGGCATGCAGAGCGAGGTCGAGGAGCACTACAGCAACCTTTCGGCGCGCGCCTCCGACGCGCTCGGCAATGTCGCGCTGGTGCAGAGCTTCGTTCGCATCGACGCCGAGGTGCAGAGCCTGCGTTCGGTGTCGACGCAGCTGTTGTCGGTGCAGATGCCCGTGCTCGGCTGGTGGGCGCTCGTCACGGTGATCACCCGCGCCTCCACCACCATCACGGTGCTCGCGATTTTCACCGTCGGCATCGCGCTGCATGATGCGGGCCTGTCCTCGGTCGGCGACATCGTGATGTTCGTCTCATTCGCGACCATGCTGATCCAGAAGCTCGAGCAGGTCGTATCCTTCATCAACAACGTGTTCATGGAAGCGCCGCGGCTGCAGGAGTTCTTCACCGTGCTCGACGCGGTGCCAGCGGTGCGCGACCGGCCTGACGCGATCGACACCGGCCGCCTTTCGGGCCTCGTCGAATTCCACGACGTCTCGTTCTCCTATGATGGCAAGCGGCCGGCGGTGGCGGATCTGACCTTCACCGCGCTGCCGGGCCAGACCATCGCGCTGGTCGGCCCGACCGGTGCCGGCAAATCGACCGCGATCGCGCTGCTGCATCGCGCCTTCGATCCGCAATCCGGCTTCATCAAGATCGACGGCATGGACGTGCGCGGGCTGAAGCTGTCGGCGCTGCGGCGGAACATCGGCGTGGTGTTCCAGGAGGCGCTGCTGTTCAACCGCTCGATCCGCGACAACCTCCTGGTCGGCAAGCCCGACGCCACGGATGAGGAGCTGCGCACCGCAGCCGCGCGCGCGCAGGCGCTCGATTTCATCACGCGCGGCGAAGCGGGCTTTGATAGCAATGCCGGCGAGCGTGGCCGCATGCTGTCCGGCGGCGAGCGGCAACGGCTGTCAATCGCACGCGCGCTGCTGAAAGATCCGCCTATCCTGATTCTCGACGAGGCCACCAGCGCGCTCGATGCGGTGACCGAAGCCAAGGTCAACGCGGCGCTGGACGAGGTGATGAAGGGACGCACCACTTTCGTGATCGCGCACCGCCTGTCGACGATTCGCAACGCAACGCGCATCCTTGTGTTCGAAGCCGGCCGCGTGATCGAAAGCGGAACTTTCGATGAACTTGTCGCGAAAGGCGGTCATTTCGCGGAACTCGCCAGGGCGCAGTTCATGGTGCAGGAGGCAGCGCGCGCGGATGTTCCGTCGCCGACAAGCGTCCTCACGCAGGGCGGCACAAGCCCCGTGACATAGGTCCCCGCCTCGACATTTCCATCGTGGAATTGAACGCCTGGCCACTGTTCCGAAGCAGCGGGCGGGTATAGTTTGCGGCGTGCCGCGACTGGCGTTCCGTCGCCTGCATCCGCTCTGCTGACGGCATGCCAGCGAATGCCGGCCCGAGGGAACACTAGCCGAGTGATCGTCGTTGGCGGCACCGGACACACTTGAAACCCGAACATCAGATCGCCCTCCTCTTTCCACGAGGCGGGTCTCAAAGACCGGAATCGGATAGTGCAGTTGCTTCGCTCGTTGCTTCGTCTATCGCCAATCAAATTCATCATGCTCGTTGCCGTGCTGGCGCTGGCCGGCAGCCGCATCGCGCAAGCCGAAGCTCTGCTGCTGGTCGAAGCCGATAGCGGCAAGGTGCTGGAAGCGCAGAACGCGACTATTCCCTGGCATCCGGCCTCGCTGAGCAAGATGATGACCGCGTATGTCACCTTGAAAGCGGTCAAGGACGGCAAGATCACGCTCGACACGCTGTTCACGGTCTCGCCGGTGGCGGCGTCTCAGGTGCCATCGAAGATGGGCTTCCGTCCGGGCACGCAGGTCACCGTCGACAACGCGCTGAAGATGATGCTGGTGAAGTCCGCCAACGACATGGCGGTAGTGCTCGCGGAAGGCGTCGGCGGCTCAATCCAAGGCTTTTCGGCGATGATGAACGACACCGCCCAAAAGCTCGGCATGACGCAGACCAACTTTGTCAACCCGAACGGCCTGCCCGACGACGCCCAGATCACCTCGGCGCGCGACCTGGCGATGCTGGCCCGCGCAATCATCCGCGACCTGCCGGAATACGAATATTTCGTGCACATTCCCTCGATCCGCTATGGCCGCCGGATCACGCAGAACTTCAACAAGCTGATCGGCCGCTATCCCGGCGCCGACGGCTTCAAGACCGGCTTCATCTGCGCGTCCGGTTATAATCTGGTGGCTTCCGCCACCCGCAACGGCCGCCGCCTGATCGCGGTCGTGCTCGGCGCATCCTCCGGCAAGGCGCGATCGCTGCGCGCGATGCAAATGCTCGATCGCGGCTTTGGCGGTACCGCGCTGAGCTGGCTGAAGCCATCGCTCGGCACCGTTGACAGCCTTGTCCCAACCGACGTCCCGGCGCCGGATCTCCATGACGATGTGTGCGGGCCCAAGCGCCGTGCTCCCGCCAGCGACGACGAGGAGGATACGGTTGCAAGCTCGGCCAGTGAATCGCCAGGCGGCGCGGTGCTGGCCGGCCTTCAGCAGCCGGCGCTGAAGCCCGCAGACCTGCTTGCGAGCCAGGCGGCGCCCTCGGAGCCCGTGGTGGTCTATACCGGTCCGACCAAGACCGGCGCGGCGCTGATTGCCGCGGTCGCTGCCGATACCGACAGCCAGACCCTGTCCAAGCATCGCGGCAAGAAAGTGGTCCGTATCGCGGTAAAGAAGACGGACGGTGACAAGGCTGGAGCCAAGCCGACCGAGGTCAGCGCCAAGCCGGCCGCCGCTCGCCACGCCGGCGCCAAGCCTGAGGCCGGCGCCCCGAAGGCCGCGGCCGATGCCGCCGCAGTCAAGCCCGGCAAGCCGAAGGCGGCGGCCAAGCCGAAGTCGGACACCAAGCCCAAGGCCAATAGTAGCCCGAGCTAACAGCTGTTCAGCGCGACGCATCATCAATGCGGCGCGCGCATTTGGCACATCGGGCACATCAGCGCCATTGATCCGTTAACCCTCGCTGTGGGTTCCCAGCCGCTTGCCTTGAATGGCCGCAGATTCGATACTGCCGGCAACAGCCGTCCCGGTCGCCCGGAGGCGGCAGACGGACGGAGAGGAAAGCCATGGAGCGCATCTGGCTCAAGCACTATCCCGCCGGCGTTCCGGCCGATATCGATCCCGCGCAATATTCCTCGCTCGTCGAGCTGCTCGAAGAGAGCTTCCGGAAGTTCGCCGACCGCAGAGCCTTCATCTGCATGGACAAGGCGATCAGCTATCGCGAGCTCGATGGGATGTCGACGGCGCTGGCCGCCTATCTGCAGGGTCTCGGCCTGCAGAAGGGCGCCCGGGTCGCGCTGATGATGCCGAACGTGCTGCAATATCCGGTCGCGATCTCTGCGGTTCTGCGCGCCGGCTTCACTGTAGTCAACGTCAACCCGCTCTACACGCCGCGCGAGCTCGAGCACCAGCTCAGGGATTCCGGCGCGGAAGCCATCATCGTGCTTGAGAACTTCGCGCACACCGTGCAGCAGGTCGTCGGCCATAGTGCGGTCAAGCACATCGTCGTCGCCAGCATGGGCGACCTGCTCGGCTTCAAAGGTGTCATCGTCAACCTGGTCGTGCGGCGCGTGAAGAAGATGGTGCCGGCCTACACGCTGCCCGGTGCAGTGGCGTTCAACGATGCCGTTGCGGCCGGCCGGGCCAAGCGCTTCGAGAGGCCCACGATCGGACCCGACGACGTCGCCTTCCTGCAATATACCGGCGGCACCACCGGCGTCTCCAAGGGCGCGACCCTGCTCCATCGCAACATCGTCGCCAATGTGCTGCAGAACGACGCCTGGTTGCAGCCGGCGCTCGCCACCCCGCCGCAGATCGATCAGTTGCTCGTGGTCTGCGCGCTGCCGCTCTATCACATCTTCGCGCTGACCGCGTGTTTCCTGCTCGCGGTGCGCGCCGGCGGCGCCAATCTCCTGATTCCCAATCCGCGCGACATCCCTGGCTTCATCAAGGAGCTGATGAAGTATCAGGTCAACAATTTCCCGGCGGTCAACACGCTGTATAACGCGCTGTTGCATCATCCCGATTTCAAGAAGGTCGACTTCTCCAAGCTCAAGATCTCCAACGGCGGCGGCATGGCGGTGCAACGCTCCGTCGCCGAGCAGTGGCAGCAGGTGACCGGTTGCAGCATCGCCGAAGGCTACGGCCTGTCGGAGACGTCGCCGACGCTCACCTGCAATCCGCCGACGTCAACCGCCTTCAACGGCTCGATCGGCATCCCCGTGCCCTCCACCTACATCTCGATCCGCGACGATGATGGCAACGAGGTGCCGCTGGGACAAGCCGGCGAGATCTGCGCCAAGGGGCCGCAGGTGATGGCCGGCTATTGGAACCGGCCCGACGAGACTGCGAAGGTGATGACGGCGGATGGCTACTTCCGCACCGGCGACATCGGCATCATGTCGGAGGACGGCTTCACCCGGATCGTGGACCGCAAGAAGGACATGATCCTGGTCTCCGGCTTCAACGTCTATCCGAACGAGGTCGAGGAGGTGATCGCGAGCCATCCGGGCGTGCTGGAAACCGCCGTGATCGGCCAGCCCGACGCGAAATCGGGCGAGTTGGTGAAGGCCTTCGTTGTCAAGAAGGACCCCAATCTCAGCGCCGAGGAGATCACCAAGTTCTGTCACGAGCAGCTGACCAACTACAAGGTCCCCAAGCTGATCGAGTTCAGGACCGAACTGCCCAAGACCAATGTCGGCAAGATCCTGCGCCGGCAGCTCCGCGACGAGAACAAGCCCGCCGCCTGAGGTGATCCTTGCGGCCCGAGCGCGCGTGACGTTCGAATTGATGAAGCGAGAGCACGGAGGGCCGTTGCCGTTTCCGTCCAAGCGCCTATGCTGGCGGTATCCGCCCACATCAGTCCATTCCAGGGAGAAGTGAAGATGACGATCCAAGTCGGCGACAAGCTGCCGGAAGCCAAGTTTCGTGTCATGACCGCCGAAGGCCCGCAGGTCAAAACCACCGACGACATCTTCAAGGGCAAGAAGGTCGCGCTGTTCGCGGTGCCCGGGGCCTATACCGGCACCTGCCACAAGATGCATTTGCCGAGCATCTTCCTCAACGCCTATGCGATCAAGGGCAAGGGCGTCGATACCATCGCCATCGTCTCGGTCAACGATGCCTTCGTCATGAACGCCTGGAAGCGTGACACCGATCAGCGCGACGAGGCCGTCTTCCTCGCCGACGGCAATGCTGATTTCACCAAGGCGATCGGCATGGAGCTCGATGCCTCCGCAAACGGCCTCGGCATCCGGTCCAAGCGCTATTCGATGCTGGTCGAGGACGGCGTGGTGAAAAAGCTCAACCTCGAGCCCGCGCCGGGCAAGGTCGAGGTCTCCGGCGGCGACACGCTGCTGGAGCAGCTGTAAGGCGCGCGCCTTAGTACTGAGGCACGCAAGAAACTCATTCGATCAACGCGCGCGTGCCGCTACACAAACGCTGTCATTCCCCGCGAAGGCGGGGAATCCAGGACGCCGCGGCTTCTCGGCTGTTCACACGATCGTCTTTAGGAGACTGGATCGTCCGCCTGCGCGGACGATGACAGTGGAGCAAGTCAACCCCTTACGTTCTGCTGCAGCCTCGCCATGGCGACGCCGTCACGAGCGAGCTGGTCGGCGCGCTCGTTCTCGGCGTGGCCGGCGTGGCCCTTGACCCAGTGCCAATGCACCGTGTGCGGCTTCAGCGCCGCATCGAGCCGCTGCCACAGCTCGGCGTTCTTCACCGGCTTCTTGTCGGCGGTCTTCCAGCCGTTCTTCTTCCAGCCGTGAATCCACCCTGTGATGCCCTGCCGGACATATTGGCTGTCGGTGTAGAGCTCGACCTGGCACGGCCTCTTCAACGCTTCCAGCGCGGAGATCGCCGCCATCAACTCCATGCGGTTGTTGGTGGTGTGCGGCTCACCGCCCTTCAGCTCCTTCTCCTTGTCGCCGAATTTGAGGATCGCGCCCCAGCCGCCCGGACCGGGATTGCCCGAGCAGGCGCCATCGGTGTGAACGGTGACGAGCGGAAGCGCACTCATGCCAAAGCTCCGGTCACGTCAAGGCTCCGGAGGCGATCAGGCCATAGTCGCGCACGCTCAAAACGCTCTGGTGGAAGCGCAGCTTGCGGACATATTCGAGCGGATCCTTCGGCTTCACCAGCGCGCCCGGCGGCACGTTGAGCCAGTCGACCAGCCGCGTCAGCAGGAAGCGGATCGCGGCTCCCCGCGCGAGCAGCGGCAGCGCCGCCTGCTCGGCCTCCGACAGCGCGCGCTCGCGGCCATAGGCGTTGAGGAAGGCCCGCGCCTTGGTGACGTTGAAGGAATGATCGGCCTCGAAGCACCAGGCATTGAGGCAGATCGCGATGTCGTAGGCGAGGATGTCGTTGCAGGCGAAGTAGAAGTCGATCAGGCCCGACAGCTTGTCGCCGAGGAACAGCGCATTGTCCGGAAACAGATCGGCGTGGATGATGCCGTCCGGCAAGTCGCGCGGCCAGTCAGCCTCGAGGTGATCGAGCTCGGCCGCGAGGAAGGCCGATAACCCCGCTTGCACCGTATCCGCACGCGATGCCGCCTGGGCGAACAGCGGCCGCCAGCCGTCAACCGACAGCGCATTGGCGCGCCGCATACTGAAATCGTGACCGGCAAGATGCAGCTTCGCCAGCGCCTGGCCAATACCAGCGCAATGCATCGCGGTCGGCTTGCGCGGCCACACGCCTTCGAGGAAATCGATGATCGCCGCCGGCCGCCCGGCAAGCTCGGACAAGGTCTCGCCCGACTTCATCTTCACCGGCTGCGGACAGACGATGCCATGGCGCGCCAGATGCGCCATCAGGCCGAGAAAGAACGGCAGGTCACCCTTCGCGACGCGCTTCTCATAGAGCGTCAGGAAGAACGAGCCCTTGGTGGTGTGGAGCAGGAAATTGGAGTTCTCGACGCCTTCGGCGATGCCCTTGTAGGAGAGCAGTTCGCCGATGTCGTATCGATTGAGGTAGTCCGCAAGCTCGTCGGCGGCAACGTCGGTATAGACCGCCATGTAAGACTATTCCGCGGCAGCTTCGGGCCGCAGCGAACGCGGCAGCGGGAAGAACTCGTTCTCCTCGGCGGCCGACACCGTCTCCACATGCAGCGTGAAGCGCTCGGCGAAGGCGCCCATGATCTCCTCGACGATCACCTCCGGCGCCGAGGCGCCGGCCGTGATGCCAAGGCTCTTGATGCCCTCGAAGCGCGTCCAGTCGATATCCGAGGCGCGCTGGGCCAGCACCGCGATCGGGCAGCCCTCGCGCTCGGCAACCTCGCGCAGACGCTGCGAGTTGGAGGAGTTCGGCGCGCCGACCACGATCAGCGCGTCGACCACCGGCGCCACCTTCTTCACCGCCAGCTGGCGGTTGGTCGTGGCGTAGCAGATGTCTTCCTTGTGCGGCCCGGAGATGTTCGGGAACCGGCCCTTGAGGATCGCGACGATATCCTTGGTGTCGTCGATCGACAGCGTGGTCTGGGTCACGAAAGCGAGGTTGTCGGGGTCCTTCGGGGCGAAGGTCGCGGCGTCCTCGGCGGTCTCGATCAGGGTCACCGCGCCCGGCGGCAGCTGGCCGACGGTCCCGACCACCTCCGGGTGGTGGGAATGGCCGATCAGGAGGATCTCGCGGCCCCGCTTGAAGTGGATCGCCGCCTCCCGGTGCACCTTGGTGACCAGCGGGCAGGTGGCGTCCAGGGAGAAGAAATTGCGGGCCTGGGCCTCGGCCGGAACCGATTTCGGCACGCCATGTGCGGAAAATACTACCGGCGCGTTGGTATTGTCCGGGATCTCGGCCAGTTCCTCGACGAAAATGGCACCCTTGGTCTTCAGGCTGTCTACGACATACTTGTTGTGGACGATCTCGTGCCGGACATAGACGGGGGCGCCGTAGATGGCGAGAGCCCGTTCGACGGTATCAATCGCCCGCACCACGCCGGCGCAGAAGCCCCGCGGCGAGCAAAGCACGATTCGAAGGTCTGGTTTGGCTGCCATGGAGCTGATCTGTGCGGGCTGATTTTCGGCCGATCCGGCCCCCGGGCCGGCATGCGGGAGGACGGTCATAGAACTCTGGGAATGCGACGGTTCGGATAAGGACTTGGGACCGCTTTCGAGCGCTGTCAAGGCGTTTCCGCAAGGCATTGCGCCAGCGCCCCGGAAGGGACTATATAGGGGCCAATTCCCGTCATCGCTGATGACCGCAGGTTTCGCCACCAAGGAGGGGGCGGAGCACAAAGGAGATTTGCCATGAGCAACGCCCCGCTGATGCCAAAGGCAACTGCCGTGTGGCTGGTCGACAATACTGCGCTGACCTTCGACCAGGTCGCCGATTTTACCAAGATGCATCCGCTCGAGGTGCGCGCCATCGCCGACGGCGATGCGGCCCAGGGCATCAAGGGCATGGACCCGATCTCGACCGGCCAGCTCACCCGCGAGGAGATCGAAAAGGGCGAAAAGGACCCGAATTACCGCCTCAGGCTGCAGGAGAGCAAGGTGGTGCTGCCGCCGCAGCCCAAGCGCAAGGGGCCGCGCTATACCCCGGTGTCGCGCCGGCATGAGCGGCCGAGCGCAATCCTCTGGCTGGTGCGCAACCATCCCGAGCTGAAGGACGCGCAGATCATGCGCCTGGTCGGCACCACCAAGAGCACCATCGCCAGCGTCCGCGACCGTACCCATTGGAACGCTCAGACCCTGACCCCGATGGACCCGGTGACGCTCGGCCTGTGCTCGCAGATCGAGCTCGATTTCGAGGTGCAGCGCGCCGCCAAGGAGAAGCCGATCGAGGCCCAGTACAGCGGCGCCACCCTGCTGCCGGCCTCCGAGACCACCCGCAAGGACGAGTACGAACCGGCCGCGCGGGAATCCGACGATCTCAACGTGGATGCCGTGTTCGCCAAGCTGAAGACGATCGGCGGCAAGAAGCCGGAGGACGACGAAGATAGGTGAGACCGCCCTCTTCGCATCTCACGATCATGGCGCCGGATTTACCGGCGCCATTTTTGTTTGCAGCGGGCGCGCAGCACGCCTTTAACCTCTCCCCGTAACAACGGGAGGAGCGCACCGTCGTTACGGACGATCCGGGTGGTTCATCATGTATTCGCCGAGATCGCGCTGCCTGCGGTCGGCCTTCGCCTCGGCCCGCTGGCGCTGCACATCGCGATCCCTGCGGCAGGCGACATATTCCGGCGAGCCGGCTGCCACGGTGTTGTTGGCGCGGCAATAGGAATCATCGTCATCATTGCCGACGGCGGTCACCGTCCCCGTATTGCGAGCGGCACAGCCGGCGAGCGACAGGGCGACGAAGGGAACGATGAGGAACGAAAACGAATGAGGCAGGCGCATCGGGCTCTCGATCGGAATGGGCGCCCTGTTTAGCCGAAAATGCGGAGTTTGTAAGTCAGGGATGAACGCCACGACGGCGGCAGTTTCCGGGGAGCCTTGCATGAGAAGGCTGCTCGCTCCCTATTCGCCTGAGAGCGGCCGAGCCTCGCAGTCAACGACTGCCGTCATTGCGAGCGGAGCGAGGCAATCCAGCATGTGAAGGTAGTCTGGATTGCTTCGTCGCCTTCGGCTCCTCGCAATGACGGCTCCATGTCGCGCTCGAGCCCATCATACCGGCGTCACACCCGCCCCTTCAGCGCGGTGCCGATCTCGTCCAGCACCTTGGGGTCCTCGATGGTGGCCGGCATCGCCCAGGCCTCGCCGTCGGCGATCTTCTTGATGGTGCCGCGCAGGATCTTGCCCGAACGTGTCTTCGGCAGCCGGCCGACCGTGATCGCGAGCTTGAACGCGGCGACCGGGCCGAGCTTCTCGCGCACCAGGCCGACGACCTCCTTCTCGATCTCACTGGGACTGCGCGCCACGCCGGCCTTCAGCACCAGGAAGCCGCAGGGCACCTCGCCCTTGATCGCATCCTTGATGCCGAGCACCGCGCATTCGGCGACATCGGGATGCGAGGCGAGGATCTCCTCCATGCCGCCCGTCGACAGCCGATGGCCGGCGACATTGATGATGTCGTCGGTACGCCCCATCACGAAGACATAGCCGTCCTCGTCCTTGTAGCCGGCATCCGACGTCTTGTAGTAGCCGGGAAACTCGGTGAGATAGGCCTCCTTGAAGCGGTCGTCCTGCTGCCACAGCGTCGGCAGGCAGCCGGGCGGCATCGGCAGCTTGATCACGATCGAGCCCATCGTATTCGCCGTCACCGGCTTTGCAGCTTCGTCGACAATGTCGACCTGATAGCCGGGCATCGGCACCGTCGGCGAGCCGTGCTTGACCGGCAAGAGCCCAAGCCCAACCGGATTGCCGGCGATGCACCAGCCGGTCTCGGTCTGCCACCAGTGATCGATCACCGGCACGTTCAATTGTTGTTCTGCCCATTCGACCGTCGGCGGATCGGCGCGCTCGCCGGCCAGGAACAGCGTACGGAATTGCGACAGATCATATTTGCGGATCTGCTCGCCATCGGGATCTTCCTTGCGGATGGCACGGAACGCGGTCGGCGCGGTGAACAGCGCCACCGCTCTGTGCTCTGCTATCACACGCCAGAACGCGCCGGCATCGGGCGTGCCGACCGGCTTGCCCTCATACATGATCGAGGTGGCGCCATGGATCAGCGGCCCATAGACGATGTAGCTGTGGCCGACCACCCAACCGATGTCGGAGCCGCACCACCAGACCTCGCCAGGCTTGATGCCGTAGAGATTGGACATCGACCATTTCAGCGCGACGAGGTGCCCGCCATTGTCACGCACCACGCCTTTCGGCTTCCCCGTCGTTCCCGATGTGTAGAGGATGTAGAGCGGATCGGTCGCGAGCACCGGCACGCAAGCGGCAACCTTGCCGGCATCAAGCGCGGCCTGACGCAAGCTGGCCCAGTCATGGTCGCGGCCGGCGACGAGCTCGCAAGTATGCTGCGGCCGCTGCAGGATGATGCAGGCCTCCGGCTTGGCGCTGGCAAGCCCGATCGCCTCGTCCAGCAGCGGCTTGTACTGCACGATGCGGCCGGGCTCGATGCCGCAGCTTGCCGAGAGGATCAGCTTCGGCGCGGCATCGTCGATCCGCGTCGCCAGCTCCTTGGCGGCAAAGCCGCCGAACACCACCGAATGCACGGCGCCGATGCGCGCGCAGGCCAGCATCGCCACCACCGCCTCGGGCACCATCGGCATGTAGAGGATGACGCGATCGCCCTTGGTGACGCCGAACTCCTGCATTACGGCCGCGAGCGTCTCGACCTCGCGCAACATCTCGGCATAGGTCAGCTTGGTCACGCTGCCCGTGAGCGGCGAATCGTGGATCAGCGCGAGCTGATCGGCGCGGCCGCCAGCAACATGACGATCGAGCGCGTTGTAGCAGGTATTGACGACGGCGCCGGTGAACCAGCGGCCATAGGCACCCACAGCGGGATCGAAGATTTTCCGTGCCGGTTCGATCCAGTCGATCTCGCGCGCCGCCTCGGCCCAGAAGCCCTCGGGGTCGGCAAGCGAGCGGGCGTGAACCTCGTGATAGCCGCTCTTGCCTTGAACGTTCATCATCGCCTCCCGGATCGTGTTGTTGTCATCGATCTGGATCGGCGCCAGCCCGGCGGCCATGATCCGGATCAATTCGCATAGGTTTCACCGCATCTTCACGTGATGCGCAGCCATTTCAAGCGGGAATGGCTACGCCTTTCGGCGATGGAGCAATTCAATACCCGCCACCGGCCTGGAGCCGTTCGAGCCGGCCCTGCATCTCCTTCTTCAGGTCGAAGCCGGGGCGGCCGAAACCGGCGTCGCGGCGGGCGAGATACTGCTCCTGCTCGCGGCGCCGCGCCTGGCCCTCGCGCGCGCTGGTGCTGGTTGCCTGCCGCACCACCCGGGTATTCGCTGCGAAGATCTCGCGATCGAGATCGGCAAGCTCGGGGTCGGCGCAGATCGCCCTCTCCACCGGACGCCGCGCCTGCGCGCAGCTGAAGCTCGGCTTGCCGGCGACCGCCATCTGCGCGCCCAGCCGCTCCAATTCCAGGCCCAGCGCATGGTAATTGGCGCGGGCGCTGACATGCGCCGGATTGAGCTTCAGCGCCGCGGCGAAATCCGAAAGCGCTCTGACCCGGTCGCCCTTCTTGTGCTCGAGCTCGCCGCGCGCGTTGAAGATGTCGGCAAGAGTCGGCTCGAGCTGCAGCACGACGTCGTAGTCGGAGATGGCGCGGTCGGTCTCACCTTTCCGGATCAGAGCGGAGGCATGCGCGATGAGCGCATTGACGCGGTCGGTCCGCGCCGTCTTGGCATTGTCGATCAGCGCGCCGCATTCGGTCAGGATCTTGTCGGCGTCATTGGCCTCGGCGGCCGCGACGCAGGCCGCCGGATCGACCGCGGGCTCCTTGCCCGGCTCGGCGGCGCCGATCGCGTGCGCCTTTGCGGCAAGCGCAAACCACAGCGGCGCGACCAAGAGCAGACGAACCAGGGCGTGACAGCGTGGCGCAGCAGGACCTGATAATGCGAGAACAACCACGACGACCGGATCTTTCAAATTCGGACGGCCCAAAACAAGGGCTCCACTGACGCAGCGATTTGCGGCAAATATACAGATAGGTCCAAGATGCCCCAAGATGCGACACATCCTTGCATAACCTGGGAACCATGGCTTGACGACATTCGAATGGATCATCGGCCTCTTGCTCGCATCCGTCGTGCTCTTGGCACTGGCGCGGCGGATCAAGGTGCCCTACCCCACGCTGCTCGCCGTCGGCGGCGTGCTGCTGGCTTTCGTGCCGGGGGTGCCGAGCTGGACCTTCGACCCCGACCTGACGCTGGCCGTGTTCGTCGCGCCGGTGCTGCTCGATGCCGCCTATGACACCTCGCTGCGGGACCTGCGCAACAACTGGCTGCCGGTATCGATGCTGGTCATTGTCGCGGTCACGGTCACGACGGTCGCCGTCGCGGTGGTGGCGCATTGGCTGGTGCCCGACATGCCATGGGCTGCGGCGGTCGCGCTCGGCGCCATCGTCGCGCCGCCCGATGCCGCCGCGGCAGTCGCCATCCTGCGCCAGGTCAACCTGCCCTATCGCATCCAGAAGATCCTGGAGGGCGAAAGCCTGCTCAACGACGCCAGCGCGCTGCTGATCTACCGCATCGCGGTCCGCATCGCGCTGCTGCACGAGGTCACCTGGAGCCGCATCGCGCCCTCGATCGTGCTGGCGCTGGCCGGAAGCCTGGTCGCAGGCTATCTCGCTGCACGAATCTGGTTGCGGATCACGGCGCGCGTCAACGACGCGCCGACCGCGATCATCCTGCAATTCAGCGGCACCTTCCTGATCTGGATTGCGGCCGAACGTCTCGGCCTCTCCAGCATTCTCGCCGTGGTGGTCTTCGCGGTCACGCTGGCTCGCACGGCACCGGAGCGGACGCCGGCGCGGCTGCGCGTGCCGTCCTATGCAGTCTGGGAGACCGTGGTCTTCATCCTCAATGTCCTTGCCTTCGTGCTGATCGGCATGCAGCTCGGCCCGATCTGGGACCGACTCGATGACGTGATCCGGCTGCAATATGCCGAGATCGCCGCCTGCGTGCTCGTCGCCGTCATCCTCGCGCGCATCCTGTGGGTCATGAGTTATGGCGCAGTGATGCGTTCGTTGTGCCGCAGAGGGGTGCTCGGGCCGGGCATTGCCCGCGAGGTGCCGACGCTCAAGGGCGGCGTGGCGGTCTCCTGGTGCGGCATGCGCGGTATCGTGACGCTGGCCTCCGCCTATGCGCTGCCCGACGGCTTTCCCTATCGCGATCTCATCCTGCTGGTCGCGTGCTCGGTCGTGCTCGGCACGCTCGTGCTGCAGGGACTGACCCTGCGGCCCCTGATCCTCGCGCTGCAGCTCAAGGACAACAATCCGGTGGGGAGCGAGGTCGCGCGTGCCCGGGGCGTCGCCTATCGCGCGGCACTGCAGGAGATCGACGGCGACGGCTCACTGCAGGCGGAGCTGCTGCGGCAGGAATATCGCGAGGTGCTGATGCAGGCCGAAGGCAACCCGGACGGCGGTGTCACCACGACCGAGCTGCCGGCCGATCCGTTGCGACGGCGCGCTTTGGCAGCGGCGCGCCGCGCCATCCTGTCGCTGCGCCAGTCCGAAGATATCGGCGATGACGCTTTCCATCAGTTGGAAGAAGAGCTCGACCGCGCTGAGCTCGGTGCGCAGGGTTAGAGCTCGAATGATTTCCGTCGCAACTCATCAGTAACACGCGGGAAATACTGATCTGCGAGCCTTCTTCTCTAAGGCTGCGTGTCAAACCGCAGCGACAGCCTGCAGAGATTTTCAACGATGTCCACGGACCGACCGACCGACGCCTCGACAGCAAGCCGCGAAGGTTTCCTCGAGCGCGAATATCATGCCGGCAACGCACACTGCGATGGCCCAGGGCGGCATCCAGTCGCGCCTGCGGATGTCGTCTCCTTCTGGCAGGAGGCCGGCAAACCCATGTGGTTTGCCAAAGATGCGAATTTCGACCGCTGCTTTCGCGAACGATTCCTGTCCGCCCACGAGGCGGCAACACGCGGCGAGCTGAACGACTGGGCGGCGACGCCGGACGGCGCGCTGGCGCTGCTCATTCTGCTCGATCAGTTCCCGCGCAATGCGTTCCGAGGCACGCCGCGCGTCTATGCCAGCGATGCGCAGGCCTACGAAATCGCAAGCCGTGCCGTTGCAGCGGGGTTTGACCAGCAGGTTAGTCGCGAGCTCCGGGCCTTCTTCTATTTGCCGTTTTGTCATTCGGAAGATTTGGCCGACCAGGAGCGCGCGGTGGCGCTGATGCGCGAGCTCGGCGGGGAAGCTGCGCAGGCTGCCGAGCGCCATCGCGACATCATCAGGCGTTTCGGCCGCTTTCCCCACCGCAACCCGATTCTCGGCCGCGCCATGACGGCGGAGGAGCAGGAGTATCTCGATCGGGGTGGCTTTGCGGGGTAGCGGGACTCATTGAACCAAAGCCGTTGCGGCGAGACACAATGTCCATGACGACACTGATCGACAATTCGCGCGCACGCGGCGTCATCGCGTCCCCTGCGCGCTATTTTTATTTCAACATGGCGCTCGCCTGTGCGGCGGTCGCCTTTCTCGGCTTTGCGCCGACCTATTGGCTGCCGCTGGCGCGCGGATCGTTCTCCGGCGCGCCCGTGGTGCATTTCCACGGCTTGTTGTTCTTCACCTGGACCTTGTATTTCGCCTTCCAGAGCTGGCTTCCGGCCTCCGGCCGCACGGCCTGGCATCGTTCCCTCGGCATTGGCGGCGTGTCGCTGGCGACCGCCATGGTGATCTTCGGCGTCATGGTCGCGATCGAAGCCATGAAGCACTCAGCCGCGATCGGGCAGCCCAACGAGGGTATCGCCTTCGCGATCGTGCCGCTGAGCGGGATTGCGTTCTTTGCCCTAGTGTTTGCGCTGGCCATCGCCGCGACACGCCGGCCCGAGACTCACAAGCGGCTGATGCTGCTCGCCGCCATCTCTCTGCTCGATGCGGCCGTGGCGCGCTGGTTCCTGACCTTCCTCGCCCCGCCGGGACCGCTCGGCCCGCCGCCGGTGCCGGTCACAATCGCCCCGGCGCTGGTCGCCTATCTGCTGCTCGTCGTGGCGATCGTCTATGACTGGCGCAGGCTGGGCCGCCCGCATCCGGTCTACGTCTATGGCGGCCTCGCGCTGGTCGCAGTGAAGCTTCTGAACTGGCCGATCAGCATGACTCCGATGTGGCATTCATTCGCCGGTGGCCTGCTGGCGATGGCGCAATAGCACCAACAACAAACGATTGTGATCTCGGCGCCGGAGGCATGCTCTCGACTTGAGAAGCTGTTCGCGGTCGCGCCATCGGCGGTGAACTCCCTCTCCCCGTTCTTACGGGGAGAGGGTTGGGGTGAGGGGCAGACGCTTGCTCCGTGTGTGCCGTTAGACCTGTACCCCCTCACCCGGATTGCATCTGGCGATGCAATCCGACCTCTCCCGGCAAGCGGGGCGAGGTTGCAGCGAGCGCACCGCGAGAAATGTGCGTGATTTTGCGCTTTTGCCGCGGTGGGAGCCTGCCTAACTCCGACACGTCAGCCCGCCGTCGACGACAAGCTCGATGCCGGTGATGTAGCGCGACTCGTCGGACGCCAAGAACAGCGCGGCATTGGCGACGTCCCAGGCTTCGCCCATATGGCCCATCGGCACCTGCGCATCGCGCTTGCGCCACATCTCTTCGACGTCGCCCTTGGCGTAGCTCGCGGCAAGCCCGGCAGAATGCTCGACCATCGGCGTCTTCATCAATCCCGGCAGGATCGCGTTCACGCGCACATGCTTGGGTGCGAACTCCACCGCCGTGGTGCGCGTCATCTGGTTCATTGCCGCCTTGCTGGCGCCGTAGCTGACATAGGAGATGCCGACCTGGCGGATCGAGGCCACCGATGAGATGTTGATGATCGAGCCGCCGCCCTGGGCGACCATCACCGGGATGACATGCTTCATGGCAAGACAGGCGCTCTTGAGATTGACGGCGAAGACGCGGTCCCATTCGGACTCCTCGACATCGACGACGCTGCCCATCTCGGCGATGCCGACATTGTTGTCGAGCACATCGATCCGGCCGTAGGTGTCGAGGCAGAGCTTGACCATCGCCGCGACGTCGCCGGCCCGCGACACGTCCGCCGTGAAGGCGGTCGCGCGGCCGCCCTCGCCAGCGATGATCCTAGCCGTCTCCTCGGCCGCGGCCGGATTACGATCGACGCAGAACACCTGCGCGCCCTCGCGCGCGAAGGTGACCGCGGTCGCCTTGCCATTGCCCCAGCCCGGCCCGATCGAGCCGGCGCCGACCACCATGGCGACCTTGCCCTTGAGACGATCCATCGTTTTCTCCCTTGGTCTTCTGCTTGGCGGGCAAATTGGACGGGCGCAGCGGCGCCCGTCAACCGTCGGGACGGCAGACGCACACGCCATTTTCGCAAGGCCCCTTTCGCTCTGGCAAGAAAGCGATCTCCCGCATAGGCTGCCGGGCTGAAGCCGGCCCGTCAGAGGCCGGCCATGACCGGGAGAACGCTGATGCCTGCACCTTCTCTAGCGCGCCTGCTCGTTGCAGGAAGCCTTGCGCTGCTCGCCTCCACTTGCCTGACGGCGGCGCGTGCGAAACCTTTCATGATCGTCGGGCTGGACGAGAAGATCAGCTGGGACGCCGACGGCAAGGCCGTGCTTGCGCCCGCCGGCAAGGACCAGGTGCTGATCGTCGATCTCGCCGATCCGGAAAGCCCGAACATCGTGGCCTCGCTGCCGCTGAAGAATTCGGTGGTCGGGCCTCCGGTCAATGTCGCGATCGATCCGACCGGCGCGGTGGCGCTGGTGGCCGATTCCGTCGATGTCGCCAAGGATGGCGAGGCGCTGAAGCAGTCGCCCGACAACAAGATCTATGTGATCGATCTCAAGGCCAGCCCGCCGAAGCTCGCCACCACCATCACCGGCGGCAAGCAGCCCTCGGGCCTCAGCTTCAGTCCGGACGGCAAGATGGCGCTGGTCGCCAATCGCGGCGACAATTCGGTCAGCGTGCTCTCGGTCGACGGCACCGACGTCAAGGTGACGGATACGGTGAGCCTGCCGGACAGCGTCGCCCACGTCCAGTTCACGCCGGACGGCAAGCGGGCGCTGGCCGTGCGCTTCCCGGCGCATAAGGTCTCGATCCTCGACGTCGCCGGCGGCAAGGTCAGCTACAACAAGATCGACCTGCCCACGGGCCAATGGCCCTATAATGTGGTGGTGACGCCGGACAGCAGGCTGGCATTAACCGCCGACAACGGCGCCTCCGGCTCCTCGGACGGCAGCGTCGACACCACCAGCGTGATCGATCTCACCGCCAATCCGCCTGTTATCATCGACCGCGTCGTGATCGGCGACGGCCCGGAAGGCTTTGCAATGAGCCCGAAGGGCGATCTCGCGGCGGCCGCGATCCTGCGCGGCTCGAACATGAAGAATGCGTTCTTCTACAAGAAGAACGGCAGCATCTCGATCCTGAAGATCGACGGCAAGAAGGTGACCAAGACGCAGGACATCGAGGTCGGCGGCCTGCCCGAGGCCATCATGTTCACGCCCGACGGCAAGTATTTGCTGGCCGGCAACTTCCTCGACCAGGACTTCTCGATCCTGAAGGTCGATGGCAGCGAGGTCACCGACACCGGCAAGCGCTTCAAGGTGCCCGGCCACCCGGCATCGGCGCGCATGGGGAATTGAGGGGGCCATCTCCGTCATTGCGAGGAGCCGAAGGCGACGAAGCAATCCAAAATCTTCGTGTGATGCTGGATTGCTTCGCGGAGCCTGTCATCCGGCCGCGCTTTGCGCGGACCGGGTGGCTCGCAATGACGAAGAAGTCGGAGTGGCGCCGCCCGTCACTGGAACGTCATGTCCAGGCACTTGGAAATGTCGGAGCCAAGTCCCGAGGAGATCGTGATGCAGCCGCGTACCTTCTGCTGGGTGGTGTCCGCGGCCCAGATCGAATAGCCGCCGGAGCCGAAGAACGAGTTGGTGTTGGCCGGCTCGCTCTCGGTGGCGTCGAATGCGTAGTTGGAATCGGTATCGAAGACGCGCGGCTTCTTGGTGCAGCCGCCGTCGGTCTGCACGTTGATGACCTCCTTGTTGTCCCGTGTCAGCGACAGCGACACCTGGCACCGGAAGTACTCCGACGTTTTGACATTGAAGAGGTAGGTATAGGACTTGCAGGTCGCGGTGTTCAGTTTTCCCGGCGAGAGCCCTCGGCTGCAGGCAATGCGCTGGTTGTTCGAGAGCTTGAACTCGTCGGCGTGCGCAGCGGACACCAGCGTCACCAGCGATAACGCGACATACAAGACCGACTTCGTGACGTGGTTCATTCGACTCGTCCCCGCGAAAATTTCTTCGGTGGTGGTTCAGCGTAT
Organism: Bradyrhizobium sp. STM 3557; assembly: GCF_045571465.1. Taxonomy (NCBI): domain Bacteria; kingdom Pseudomonadati; phylum Pseudomonadota; class Alphaproteobacteria; order Hyphomicrobiales; family Nitrobacteraceae; genus Bradyrhizobium; species Bradyrhizobium sp. STM 3557. The sequence continues at coordinate 1,137,559 of NZ_CP120697.1, read as the reverse complement.
GGATATTTGGTTCTAGCGTATGAATAAAAGATAGTCGTGCGGCGGAGCACGAAAATTACAAGGTGATGCCGGCATGCCGCTGCGACAGCGTGCCCGGTTGCATCGGCGAAGCGATCTGGTTCTTGATTTGTTCGAAACGAGATGGCGGCTTTTCGCGTTCAAGGAGGATGAGATGACGACCCCAATATTGAGAGTCCTGGCGGCAGTGGCGCTGATCGGCACATCGACGATCGGCGCCAGCGCCGACCCTGCCGAGCCGGCGGCGTGGGAGCTCAGGCCCGACATGGGCTACGCCTACGGCAAGGACGGCAAGACCCTCGCCTACAAGATGGGGACCAAGAACGCCAACATGCTGCTCAAGGGCGCCAAGAAGGTGCCGAAGGGCACGCTGTTCTTCATCGGCCAGAACGGCCAGCTCTACATGCGCACCGGCCCCTATCTCGAGGGCGACGGCAGCTTCATGTTCGGTTCGGATTAAGCAAGAGCAGATTGATCCGCGCGGATTGCGGGCGAGTCAAGAAGGATTCGTCAGTCTATCGCCGCATGGGCAGTGCACCCTCTCCCCTTTGTGGGAGAGGGTGGCGAGAATGAGCGAAGCGAAATTCTCGCCGGGTGAGGGGTCCGTATCTGCGGAGACAGACCCCTCATCCGAGTTCGAACTTCGTTCGAAACCACCTTCTCCCACAAAGGGAGAAGGTGCACCGAATTGGCCGCGAGCTTCGCGAGCCTTCACCGACGCCCTAATTGAACGCCCCGGCCAGCTCTTTCGATCCCGGCAGGCCGCTCAGCGAATCCATCCGGGCGTCGGTGACCGCGAGCAGCTTGGCCACCGTGTTGTGTCTCACCGCGACCGGGTTGCGCTCATAGCCACCGCGCTGGAAGAAGTTCGCGGTCGGCACCTGGTCGCGCATCTCGAGCGGCATGGTCACCATGTCGAAGCCGGTGCCGTCGCCGGTCAGGTTCATCATCTCGAGCTCGGCGGCGGTCAGCGGCCGGGTAAAGCCCCTGGCGCGGGCGAACAGCACCGAGGTAAGGAGCTTGTAGGTCTGCAGCATCGGGCCGACATCGATGTCGAGCACCATCGCATGCAGCGCCCAGCCCTGCTGGCTGTTGCCGATCTGCTCATGCGCGGACCAGTCGTCCGGCACCGAGCGGGCGATCGCCACCATCTTCTTCAGCACCGCAAGCTTGTGCTCCATTGCCTGCCGACCCGGCCCGCTGGTCTGCCCGACGCGCTCGCTCAGCACGCGGATGAACAGCGGCCCCTGCTCGGCCAGCAGCTCGACGGTGTTGGTGGTGAGCAGCTGATTGTAGCCGATCGCGGTCGAGATCGCGCGGTTGCCCTTGAAGCCGGATTGCGAGTCGTGCCTGCCGTTGCCGCCGGTCTCGAAGGCGTAGACCCGCACCGCCTGCTCGCGCGTCAGGCCGCTCGTCGAGGCGAAGTTCGCATAGGCGCGCTTGAAATCGCTCTCATTGGTCGGACGCTGCGGCGCCCATTGGAACTGGTCGCGCGCGGCCTGCAGCAGGTCGGCGACAACGGGAATGTATTTGGGTTCGCGCGGCTCGCCTTCCGGCTCCGGCTGCGGATTCACCGGGCGCTTCGGCCCAGTATAGACCGGCGGCTGCTCCAGCACATAATCGTCGAGCGTGATCGGCACGTGGTCGCGCCGCTTGGCGTTGCGGCCGCGCCGCTTGTCGGCGATGGCCTTCCAATAGGCGCTCGCTTGCGCATCGAAGGCCGCGCGGGCCTCCTTGTACTCCGCGAGCCGCCGCTGGTAGTCGGCGATCGCCTCGGGCGAGGCGGCCTGCGCCATTGCGTCCATCGGCGCCGCTGCCGCGCCCGGCCCGGCCGCGTGCAGGGATGGCGCTGCGAACGACAGGCACAGGCCAGTGATCAGGAGGACATGACGAATCGGAGGGTGATGCATGGCACGGTTGTAGCGAAAACCGCGGCTACTTCCAGGCAAAGACCGGCTGTTCCAGCGTGTCGACGCGGGTATTGCGCCCGGCCAGCACCTCGCGGAACTGATAGATCAGGGCCGCGGTCGGCGCGTGGATCAGCCCCTGCCCATAGTGGAAGCGGATCACGCGTCCCGGACTTTCCGGGATCGCGGTGAAATCGAAGGCATCGTCGGCCGCGATCGCAGCAAGCTCGACCCGGTGCACCGATGCGACCTCGTCCGGGTTCGGCACCGGCACGGCCGTGCCGCCCACCCACATCACGACAGGCGTGATCAGATAGCCCGAGCGGGTCGGATAATCGTCGAGCAGGCCGAGCACCGCGTCCGCCGCCAGCGCGAGCCCCAGTTCCTCATGCAGCTCACGCAAGGCCGCCTGAACCGGCGTCTCGCCGGTGTCGCACCGCCCACCCGGCAGCGCCCATTGCGCACGATGCGTCCGCAACGACGCGGCTCGGCGGGTCAGCAGCAGCGCAGTCTCGATGTCACCACGATCGGAGGCTGTAAGCGCGATCGCGACCGCTGCGCGCTTCAGCGCCAGCGTGGCGTCGCCCTCGGATAGCCGCACGAAGGCGGCACAGCGCTCTGCAATATTCCGTCGGGTGGTATCGTCAAACGGCAGGGCCATGTCGCTTGACTACATCACGGCTGGCCGTGATGAAAGCAGCCGGGTTTCATTGGTGGGAAGTGCGGACGCATGACAAAGACGGGCTTGGCCAAGCTCGAATCCGACGGCTGGGAGATCGTCGATACCAGCGGCTTCCTGCATCTGGTCGGCCCGCTGTGGCAGCGGAATGTCGACGGGGCCTACGAATATGCGCTGCACACCGAGGACAAGCATCACAATCGCCGCGGCCTGGTTCAAGGCGGCGTGATCATGACCTTCGCCGACCGGGCCTGCGGCATGACCGCCCGCTTCGTTTCCGGCAAGCCGCATCTGGCGACCGTCCAGCTCGACGTGCATTTCGTCGAGGTCGGCAAGATCGGCGAGACGCTGATCGCCCGGCCGCGCGTGGTTCGCACCACCAAGAGCCTGATCTTCATCACCACCGAGGTCACGGCTGGTGAGCGCGTGATCGCAATGGCGAGCGGCGTGTTCAAGATCTTGAAGAGTGCGTGAGAGACGTACCAGCATCTGCGCCGTCATTGCGAGGAGCCCATCGGGTCTCGCCTCCGGCGACCCCGACGGCAGGCTCCGACGACGACGCAATCCAGGCTGCTTTCACGTTGACATTGCTGGATTGCTTCGCTTCGCTCGCAATGACGCCATAGCTATCCTGCGTCACATGAACATCGAGGCATCCCATGCATTACCGTCAGCTCGGCCGTAGCGGCCTGAAGGTTTCGCCGATCTGCCTGGGCACCATGATGTTCGGCGGCCCGACCGACGCGGCGGCGTCCGCGCGCATCATCGCGAAGGCGCGCGAGGCCGGCATCAACTTCATCGACACGGCGGATGCCTACAACAAAGGCGGCTCAGAAGAGGTGGTCGGCCGCGCCATCGCTGGGGAGCGCGACCGTTGGATTCTCGCCACCAAGCTCGCCAATCCGATGGGCGATGATCCCAATCGCGCCGGCCTTTCGAGGCGCTGGGTGCTGCAGGCGGTCGATGAAAGCCTAAGGCGGCTCGGCACCGACGTGATCGACATCTACTATCTGCACAAGGAGGACCACGCGACGCCGCTGGAGGAGACGGTGCGCGCGATCGGCGATCTGCTGCGCGCCGGCAAGATCCGTTATTTCGGCGTCTCCAACTATCGCGCCTGGCGCGTCGCCGAGATCTGCAACATCTGCGACCGGCTCGGCATCGACCGGCCCATCGTCAGCCAGCCCTATTACAACGCGATGAACCGGATGCCGGAGGTCGAGCATCTGCCGGCCTGCGCGTATTACGGTCTCGGCGTCGTGCCTTATAGCCCGCTGGCGCGCGGCGTACTCACCGCCAAATACAGCGTCGATGCCGCGCCGGACCAGGATACGCGCGCAGGCCGCAACGACACGCGCATGATGCAGACCGAATGGCGGCCGGAATCCTTGAAGCTCGCGCAGGAGATCAAGCACCACGCCGAGGCCAAGGGCTTCACCGCAGGTCAGCTCGCGGTGGCCTGGGTGTTGAACTCCTCATTGGTCTCTTCAGTGATCGCAGGTCCGCGCACCGAAGAACAGTGGGACGACTACATCCGCGCGCTCGATTATCCCTTCGCCGCCGACGACGAGGCGCTGATCGACCGTCTCGTCGTCACCGGCCACGCCTCGACGCCGGGCTACAACGACCCGGCCTATCCGATCGAGGGCCGCAAGCCGCGGGTGGGATAAAGACCGCCTCTGTAGCAGCATCGGCGGTGCACCCTCTCCCCTTGTGGGAGAGGGTGGCTCAAGATCGCGAAGTGAGATTGAGCCGGGTGAGGGGTCTCTCTCCACGATTCGTGCACGAGGAGACAAACCCTTCACCCGCCTTCGATGCTTCGCATCTCAGGCCCCCCCAGGGCTTCACTCGTCCCGACTCCCGCAAGGGGAGAGGGTGCACCTATGTTGACGCTCGCAGCCGACCCGAAATCAGCGAGCGCAAATCCCTATCCCTCCGTCTCCAGCCCCGTCGGCGTCGGCACGTTCTCGGGCGCAAGCGTCATGCCGGCGTTGCGGGCGACGGATTCGAGCAGCGTCGCGAAGTCCTTGGCGAGATATCCGGCCGGATCGCCTTGCAGATACGCGGCGCCGATATGGGCCTGCAGCGCCTCGCGCGCCGTCGCCGTGATCGGCATCGCCACTCCCAGCTCGCGCGCGGCCTGCAGGCCGAGATCGAGATCCTTGCGCAAAAGCGGCGCGGTGAAGGTCGTGGTCCAGTCGAGATTGACCAGCGCGTTGCTCTTGTACTTCGTGAACACCGAGCCCATCACGCTGGCATTCATGAAGTCGAGGAAGGCGTGGCGGGGCACGCCGGCCTTCTGCGCCAGGATCGTGATCTCGAGGAGGTTCTGGAACACGACGCCGAGCATCACGTTATGAGCGATCTTGCAGATGCGCGCCAGCTCGCCCTCGCCGACATAGGAGATGCCCGAGGCCGCGATGACCTTCAGATAAGGCGCGATGGTCTCGAACGCATCCTTCGGACCCGAGACCACCGACGACAGCTTGCCGGCCTTGACGCATTTGCCATTGCCTGACACCGGCGCGCGCACGAAGGCGCAGCCGATCTCCTTGAGCCGAGAAGCAATCGCCTCGGACTCGTCGACGCCGATCGACGAGCAGTCGACCAGGATCTTCGGCCGCCGGCCGCTTCCCGCGAGAAGACCATTCGGGCCGAAATAGATCTGCTCGAGATCGTTGCCGGTCGAGACCATCGAGAACACGATGTCGCAGGCGGCGAGCTCATCGAGCCGATCGGCGATGCGGCCGCCGTTGGCCGCGAGCGGCTCGGCCTTGGCGCGCGTCCTGTTCCAGATCGCCACCTTGTGGCCGGCCTTGAGCAGTCTCTCGGCCATCGGAAAGCCCATCCGGCCCATGCCGATCCAGCCCAGCGAATGCGTGGCGGTCATTGTCACCTCCCTATCTTCTTGCTGCGGCGTCCGTCATTGCGAGGAGCGAAGCGACGAAGCAATCCAGAATCCCACCCGCAGCTCTGGATTGCTTCGCTTCGCTCGCAATGACGAAATAATTGAGGGTCGCTCCGACGGCTTCTATATACGACGATCAACTCAGTACCGATTGGCGATCGGCAGCTCTTCCGCGGGGAATAGCGTGATCACCTGGCAGCCTTTGTCGGTGACCACAACCTCCTCCTCGATGCGCGCGGCCGAGTAGCCGTCGGCCGCCGGGCAATAGGTCTCCAGCGCGAACACCATGCCGGTCTTGATCTCCATCGGGTTCTCCAGCGAGACCAGCCGCGAGATGATCGGCCGCTCGTGCAGCGCGAGGCCCAGCCCATGGCCGAACTGCAGGCCGAACGCCGCCATCTCTGAGGGGAAGCCGAACTCCTCGGCCTTTGGCCAGACGCTCGCGACCGTGTCGGTCGATACGCCCGGCTTGATCAGCGCGATCGCGTTGTCGAGCCATTCGCGGCAGCGCTTATAGGCATCGTGCTGCACGGGCGTCGCGCGGCCGACATTGAAGGTGCGGTAATAGCAGGTGCGATAGCCCTGATAGGACTGCAGGATATCGAAGAAGGCCTGGTCGCCCGGACGCAAGATGCGGTCGGTGAAATTGTGCGGATGCGGATTGCAGCGCTCGCCCGAGATCGCGTTGATCGCCTCGACGTCGTCGGAGCCCATCTCATAGAGCAGCTTGTTGGCGAGCGCGACGATGTCGTTCTCGCGCACGCCCGGCTTCAGATGCTCGTAGATCGAGTGATAGACGCCGTCGACCATGGCGGCCGCCTGGTTGAGCAGCATGATCTCATCGATGTTCTTGATCTCGCGCGCATCCAGCATCACCTGCTGGCCGTCGACGACTTTCATCCCTGCCTTCTGCAGCTCGAAGAACATCGCGGTCTCCGCGAGGTCGACGCCGACCGGCATGTCGGCGACGCCGGCTGACCGCAGCAGGCTCATCACCTCCTCGGCATGCGCCTTCATCAGCCCGACCGCGGGCGGCACGGTGCCGCGCATGCCGAGCATGCCGGCGCGACAACTCTCGGCTGGCAGCCAATCGCAATAGATGCGGTGATGCACGGCAGCCGAACCGAAATCCCACACGATCGGCTCGCCATTGCCCGCGAGCAGCGCAAAGCGGCACAGCTTGTCGCGCTCCCATTCGCCGATCTTTGTGCCGGAGACGTAGCGGATGTTGTTGACGTCGAACAGCAGCAGCGCGCCGCAACCGGAGGCCTTCAATGCCGCGCGCGCCCGCGCCAGGCGGTAGCGCCGCAGCCGGTCGAAATCGACGCGGCGTTCGAAATCGACCGAGACATGGCCGTGCGAGGGAATGGCGCGATCCCAGCGCCAATGCGGATCGAGGTGTTCCGGACTGACCAGATGCGGCTTGAGCGCGGTGCCTGTCATGTTGCGGATATCCAGATGATGGCTATTGCAATCGATTGCAATAAGCGATTTATTGCATGCACGCGCAAGCTGTCAAGCTGCGCGGGGACGCAATCGTCGCTGCATCGCGACATGACGACAGGCCGATGGATCACGACCGACGACAGCATAAGCGAGCGCGCACTGTGCCGGCCGGAGCGCCACGGCCGACCATCAAGGACATTGCCGAGCGCTGCGGCGTGCATCCCTCGACGGTGTCGCGTGCGCTCAGCCCTGACATGAAGCATCTCGTCGCCGACGCTGTCGCCCAGCGCATTCACGCAGCTGCCAACGCGCTTGGTTACCGGCTGAACCTCGCGGCGGCGGCCTTGCGCACCGGGCGCAGCGGACTGATCGGCGTGCTGGTGCCCGATATCGCCGACCCCGGCTTTCCGCCGATCCTGTCGGGCATTGCCGATCAGCTCGATGCTGCCGGCTATGCAACCATCGTCGTCGACGTCGGCGCCCACCGGTCACAGCAGCAATTCGTCGACCGGCTGATCGCGCGCGGCGTCGACGGTCTGGTGCTGGCGACGGTGAGTCTGCGCGACAGCATCGTGAAGCATTGTCTTGATGCCGGGATCCCCGCGGTGCTGGTGAACCGGCTCGACGGCAGCGCGCGACTGGCGTCGGTCGCCAGCGACGACGCCGAAGGCATGCGGCTCGCGGTCAATCATCTCGCCGAGCTCGGCCATGTCAGCGTCGGCCATGTCGCCGGCCCGTCTAACATCTCGACCGGCGCGCGGCGCCGCGCCGGTTTCGAGGCCAGCGCAGCGCGTGCGGGCTTGAGCGCGCGCGCCACCGCGGTGGAGATCGCAGCAAGCTACACGCGCGAGGCCGGTCGCGAGGCGGCGCTGCGCCTGCTGGCTCGCAGGCAGCGCCCGAGCGCGATCGTCGCCGCCAACGATCTGCTTGCGCTGGGCGTCTACGATGCGCTCGCGGCGCGTGGGCTCGGGTGTCCCATCGATGTCTCGGTGGTCGGGCACAACGACATGCCCTATGTCGACATGCTGTCGCCGCCGCTCACCACGGTGCGCATCGCCCAGCGCGACATGGGCGAAGCGGCAGCGAAGCTGTTGCTGGAGCGCATCGCCACGCCAGCCGCAAAGCGCGAGCACATCGTGCTGGCGCCCGAACTGATCGTGCGCGGCTCGACGGCAGCGCCGCCGGCCTGATCCGATCAGCAGTGATTTCAGATGTCTGGAGAAGTCGCGCGAGCGATTGCGCAGCAGGCGGTGCGCCCCCTCGCCCCGTCCTTCACGGGGAGAGGGTTGGGGTGAGGGGCAGACGCCCGATCGGTGCGAGTAGCCATACCCGTACCCCCTCACCCGGATTGCATCTTACGATGCAATCCGACCTCTCCCCGCAAGCGGGGAGAGGTTAGAGCGAGTGCGCGGCGAGATATGTGTGCATCCGTCCGCTCAAGCGACCGCTGCGCTCGCCGCCGTCCCCGCGCGCGTGATCACCTGCCCGGCCCTCGCGCCCTGGTGAGCGCCCTGCCACCACGTCAGGGCGCCGTTGACGATGACGGCCTCGATGCCGGAGGCCGGCACGCAGGGCTCGTCATAGGTCGCGGTGTCGCGCACGGTCGCTGCATCGAAGATCGTGATGTCAGCGTGGTTGCCGAGCGCGATGGTGCCACGCTGCTTGATGCCGAAATTCTGCGCCGTCAGCCCGCTCATCTTCCACACTGCGGTTTCGAGCGAGAACAGGTTCAGCTCGCGGCAGTAATAGCCGAGCACGCGCGGGAAGGTGCCCCATAGCCGCGGATGCGGCCGCTCGCCGAACGGCAGGCCGTCGGAGCCGATCATGGTCGGCTCGAACGCCAGGATGTTCTGCACGTCGGCCTCGTCCATCGCGAAGTAGATCGCGGAGGCCGGCTGCAGCCGCTTGGCCGCCTCGAGCCGGTCGACGCCCCACTGCGAGGCGATCTCCGCAAGATCGCGCCCCGCAACTTCCGGATGCGGCTTGGAGGCAGCGACGACGACCTTAACCTTGAGCTTGGCGGGATCGGTGTGCAGCATGGTCGAGGACGCGTTATAGGGATAGCAGTCGAGCGCGACGCACTGCCACTGCATCGCCTTGCTGATCACCGGCAGCGTCTCTTTCGACCGGCCGAAATTGGCCGGCTGCGTCACCTTGTGGTGCGAGATCACCACCTGCACGTCGAGCGCCTTGCCGATCGCAAAGCTCTCCTCGAGCGAGTCCATCACGCGATCGGCCTCGTTGCGCATATGCGTCGCATAGACCGCGCCGGTGCCGGTCAGTGGACGGCAGATCTCGATGATCTCCTCAGTGGGAGCTGCTTCCGCCGGCGGATAGAAGGTGCCGGTCGAGACACCGATCGCGCCAGCATCCAGCGCCTCCTGCACCAGCGCGCGCATCTCGGCGATCTCGCTCTCCGTTGCAGGCCGAGACAGATCGCTCATGACAGAGGCGCGCAGCGCGGTGTGACCGACCATCGGCGCGATGTTCACCGACGCCGGGTTTGCACGCAGCATCGCTACGTAATCGGCGAAGGTGGCGAACTCGGTGTCGCGGCCGCCGCCGGCCGAGAGCAGGCCGAGCGGCATCGGCCGCGGCGTGCCCGGTTTCAACGGCGCGACGCTGACACCGCAATTCCCGGCTACCACCGTGGTCACGCCTTGCGAGATCTTGAACGGCATCTCGGGCTCGACCAGCACGGCGCTGTCGTCATGAGTGTGCGAGTCGACGAAGCCGGGCGCCACGATCTTGCCGGCCGCGTCGATGGTGCGTTCGGCTTTCGCGACCTTGAGATCGCCAATCGCCGCGATACGGCCGTTGCGGATGCCGACATCGGCGTCGAAGCGCGGCGCTCTGGTGCCGTCGATCACGGTGCCGCCACGGATGAAGAGGTCGAAGGAATTGGCAGAAGAGTCTGTCATGAGGTCTCGCGCGTCGCTGGCATCGGTGCAAAAGGTGTTAGTTTTGGTGGCAAGCGTTCCGGTGAAAACCGGCATGATTCCTCACATGGCATCGCGTCCTCCGGCAGTATCGCGACAACAAACGCTGCAGCCGAAATATCGGACGACAACCGAGCAAGGGTAAAGTGCAAAGATCGCGGGGCGGGTCAGCTCTGCAAGTGGGCCGGCGAAGCACCTCATGCCCCCGCTGCTCCGAGCGACGGCGGAAGCGATTGGGCGCCCGATCTTGCCGCATACCCGCTGTCGTCCCGGTCAGGCGCGCAAATGCACGCCGAGAACGCCGGGACCCAAACTCACCGGCTTTACTGGCGGTGGTTATGGGTCCGGGCGCAAAGGGCGGGACGACACCGTTACATGACTGCCTGTCGGGCAAATCACGTTGAGCTTTTTTTCGATCTCGCACTCTGAATACCTGCGGCGGTGGCGAAAAATGCCGTCGCGCAAAAACTCATTTCGTGAGCCGGATCAACAGCAAACGGCGCGCGCGGTCCTCGCGGCCAAATTTTTCTCTTTCGTTTTTGCAGAAATTATGGATCATGCTCCCATCCTGCCTCGCCGAGAGGGGCGTTGCGCGCGATCGTCACGACACGTGAGGCGGGGATGCGATGGCCGTATCGGGTTGCCGCGTGATCTCAGGTCATGCCGACGAACAACATCGATATGGACGTGAAGTCGTGTGGTCCTGGCGCCCCGGTGCTGGCGTCCTGCGCAGCGCGCTTTGCGCGTTGTCGCAAACGGGGGCAATCGAGCCGGTCCCCGAGGAGAGCACGTATAAGCGTTAAAACCATCGCGCAGGGAATGCCGGTTGATCGGCTGCACCTGTGGTGACTGCCGCCTGCTTTTCTTTCTGCAGGCGGGCCATGGGTGAAGCCTTCACCCGGCATTCCCTGCGCCCTCTCGATTCCTTTCGAAGGGCATGTCGCTAGGTACCACTCGGGCGCGATCCGCCGCGAGGATGCGATGGCATGTCCGATGCTGATTGAGATGTTAATATGGAACGCTGCTCCTCCATTGTCATTGCGAGGAGCGAAGCGACGAAGCAATCTAGACCTTTTTCCTGGCGCTGGATTGCTTCCGCCTTCGCCCGCTGGGCTTCGGCGGACACGTCGCGTCGCTCGCAATGACGAGAAAGCGATACCTCGCTTCAATAATACTACCCGCCGCGCTGCGCCACGATCTGGCGATACAACTCGGCATAGCGCGCGGCGCGATGGCGCCAGGAGACGTCGGTCAGCATGCCGTTGAGCTGCATCCGCAGCCACTCCGAACCATTGGCGCGGGAGGCGTAGAACGCAGCGGCCGCACGGCGCAGCGCGTGGTCGAGATTCTCGGCCGTGACGGGCGAGAACTTGAAGCCGGTCGCATCGGTCGTTTCATGCGCGTCGATGACGGTATCGGCAAGGCCGCCGACGGCGGCGACGATCGGGATGGCGCCGTAGCGCAGCGCGCAAAGCTGCGTCAGGCCGCAGGGCTCGAAGCGCGACGGCACCACCAACGCATCGGAGCCGGCCTGAATGGCGTGGGCCAGGCTCTCGTCATAACCGGTGACGACGCCGATCTGGCCGGGGTTCGCGCTGGCGGCTCCGCGAAAGGCCTCGCGCAGATCGGCGTCGCCGTCGCCGAGCAGCGCCAATTGCATGCCGCCACTCAGGATGGTCGGCAGGCAGGCGAACAACAGGTCGAGCCCTTTCTGCCACGACAGGCGGCTGACCACGCCGAGCAGGAAGGCATCCGGCGACACCCGCAATCGCAGGCGCTGCTGCAGCGCCGCCTTGTTCGGCGCCCGCGCCTCCAGGCTGTCGACGCCGTAATGCGAGGCGATGGCGCGATCATGCGCGGGATCCCAGACCGACATGTCGATGCCGTTGAGAATCCCAGTGAGGACAGCGGAGCGCGCACGGAGCAGGCCGTCCAGCCCCATGCCCTGCTCGGCGCCCTGGATCTCCAGTGCGTAGGTCGGCGACACCGTGGTGATGCGATCGGCGAATTGCAGGCCAGCCTTGAGGAAACTGATGGTCCCGTAATATTCGACGCCGTCGACCGCGAACGACTCCGGCGGCAGGCCGAGCGAGCCTAATAGCTCGCGCGGGCAGCGGCCCTGAAAGGCCAGATTGTGCACGGTCATCACCGTGCCCGGATGCGGCCGTCGGCTGTAGCGCAGGTAAGCCGGCAGCAGTCCTGCCTGCCAGTCGTGGCCATGAACGACATCGGGCACGAAGGCAGGGATGGCACCCAGCGCGATCTCGGCTGCGACCCGCGCCAGCGCTGCGAAGCGGAAGGCGTTATCAGGCCAATCCTTGCCATCCGGGCCGAGATAGGGATTGCCGGGACGCGCAAACAGATGCGGCGCATCAAGCACGAGCAGGTCGAGCTGGCCATGCGTGCCGGCAAGCAGCCGCGCCGGTCCGCCGAACAAATCCTTCACTGCGAGGACGTTCGTCGCGGATTGCAGTGCCTCGACTGCGGCGGGATAGCCCGGCATGAGCGTGCGCACCGCGACGCCTTCCATGCGCAGCGCCGCCGGCAACGCGCCGGCCACATCGGCAAGCCCGCCGGTTTTGACGATCGGATAGACTTCCGACGCGACCGAGAGGACGCGCAAGTCGCTCATTTCAAGTCGCTCATCGATTGAGTCCGTCGATCATCGGCTGGGTGATCAGCGAGATGCCGTTCGGCGAGGTACGGAAGCGCTTGGCGTCGAACTCGGGGTCCTCGCCAACGACGAGACCTTCGGGAATCTGCACGCCGCGATCGATGACGACGTTCTTCAGCCGCGCATGCCGGCCGACTTGGACATAGGGCATCAGCACCGCACCCTCGAGCCGGGCGTGGGAATGCAGGTGAACGCCGGTGAACAGCAGCGACCGCCGGACCGATGCGCCGGAGACGATGCAGCCGCCTGACACCAGGGACGAGATCGCCTCGCCGCGCCGTCCGTCGCCCTCGTCATGCACGAACTTGGCAGGCGGCACGATCTCCGAATAGGTCCAGATCGGCCAGGAGCGGTCGAACAAATCGAGCTCGGGCACGACGTCGGTGAGATCGATATTGGCGGCCCAATAGGCATCGACGGTGCCGACGTCGCGCCAGTAGCTGCGCGGATCGTCACCGGAGCGCACACAGGAGCGCGTGAACTGATGCGCCACCGCGCGGCCGTTCTTGACGATGTAGGGGATGATGTCCTTGCCAAAATCGTGGGCCGAATTCGGATCGGCGGCGTCGCGCTTCAATTCGTCGTACAGGAACTTGGCGTCGAACACATAGATGCCCATGCTGGCGAGCGACATGTCCGGCTTGCCGGGCATCGGCGGCGGATCGGCCGGCTTCTCGATGAAGGCGCGGATGGTGTCGTCTTCGTTGACATGGATGATGCCGAAACCGGAGGACTCCGCACGCGGCATCTCGAGGCAGCCGACGGTGACATCGGCCTTCTGGTCGACGTGCTGCTGCAGCATCGCCTCGTAGTCCATCTTGTAGATGTGGTCGCCGGCCAGCACCACGATGTATTTGATGTTGTAGCTCTCGAGGATGTCGATGTTCTGGTAGACCGCATCCGCCGTTCCGGAATACCAGCTCGTCTCCGAGACGCGCTGGCTGGCGGGCAGGATATCGAAGCTTTCGTTGCGCTCGGGGCGGAAGAAATTCCAGCCCATCTGCAGGTGCCGGATCAGGCTGTGCGCCTTGTATTGGGTGGCGACCGCGATGCGCCGGATGCCGGAATTCACCGCATTCGACAGCGCGAAATCGATGATGCGGGACTTGCCGCCGAAATACACCGCAGGCTTGGCGCGCCTGTCGGTCAGCTCCAGCAACCGGCTGCCGCGGCCCCCCGCCAGCACATAGGCCAGCGCATGACGCGAGAGCGGCTCAGTTCCGGCTGGTGCCATGTGTTCCTCCCTCTTGGCATCTCGTCGGCGCAGTCAGGCCCAGGCGAAAGCCGGTGCCGCCCTTTTGGGCCTGCATGCTATCCCGCCGCTGGCTGCTTCTATATGACGGGTGAACAGACAACCAGTTCCGCAAGGGGAGCGCAATGGCTCCGATCAGGCGAGCGCGTCCCAGTTCGCCGCCATCTCGGACCAGTGCGGCGGATCGGCCCCGGGGCGGGTGCAGGTCACGGCCGCGCAGACGGCGGCGAAGGACAGCGCACGGCGCAGCTCGGCCTCGGTCATCATCGGCAGCTCGGCCTTGCGAAGGCGGCCCTGCTTATGGAGGGCGAACAACAGCGCCGCCTGGAAGCTGTCGCCGGCGCCGATGGTGTCGACCACGGTGATGGCAGGTGCGGCAACCTCGACCGCACCGGCGGTCCGATGCCAGGCCAGCGCGCCTTTCGGCCCACGGGTCACGACGAACAGCTTGCTGCCGGCCGCAAGCAGCGCCTCGGCCCGTTCGGCATAGCGATCATGGCCGTGGAGGTAGTCGAAATCGACATCCGACATCTTGATCATGTCGGCTTGAGCGGCAAACGCCTCCATGCGCGCTTGGTAGGCCACCTTGTCCTTGACCAAATTGGGCCGGCAGTTGGGATCGAAAGAGATCGTCGCAGTGCGGCTCGCATCGGCGATCATCGCTTCCGTCTCGGCGGCGCCCTGGTCGTGCACCAAGGTGGTCGAGCCGACATGCACGGCGTCGATGGTTTCAAAGGGGATGCGTCCCCTTGGATAGGCCCAATTCCGCGCGGCGGTCGCGGCATCGTAGAACGCGTAATGCGATTCGCCGGCGACGATGCGCACGAAGGCGAGCGTGGTCTGGTCGTCGCCGCGGGTGGCGTAGCGCAGATTGACATTGGAGGCGGCGGCATGATCGGCGATCATGCTGCCGAACAGGTCGGTCGAGACGCCGCCGACGAAGCCGGTCGGCGCGCCCAAACGCGCCAGGCCAACCGCGACATTGAGACAGGAGCCGCCGACCGCCGGCATCAGCGCATCGCGCCCCTGGTTCGTGGTCGCGGGCACGAAATCGATCAGGGCGTCGCCGCAGCTCAGGATCATGGGTGCGCCCCCGCTTTGCCCTCGCGCATGATGGCGCGGCTGTCGCGATCGAGCGTGCGCAGCATCTTGTGGATGCGCCGCTTGCGCTGATGGAAGGTGGTCAGATCAGGATCGGTCGGATCGCTGAGACGTCCGAGCGCCGACATCGAGGCCATGGTCTCACTCAGCGAGCGGAAGCCGCCGCTCGCGACCGCCCCCAGCATGGCGGCGCCGAGCAGCACCGGCTCCTGCGTGCGCGGCAGCGCCACTGTCAGTCCCGTGGTGTCGGCCATGATTTGCCGCACCAACGGGCTGCGGGAGGCGCCGCCCGCCATCACAACCATGCGGCTGCGCACATTGTTCTCAGCAAAGGCGTCGATGACATCGGCAAGGCCGTAAGCGAGCCCGCAGAGGCCGGCGACGAACAGCCGCTCCAGCGCGCCAATGTCGGTATCGAGATCGAGGCCGGCAATGGCGGCGCGCGAATCCGGATCGGCATAGGGCGAGCGGTTGCCGAGGAACTCGGGGAGGATATGCAGATCGCGCGCCAGCAGCGCTGCTTCGCCGACATGCTTGACCCGGGCCATGATGCGGCGTTCGAGAAACTCGATGACGTCGAGCCCGCCGTTATGCGCCGCAGCGCTGGCCTCGGCGAACGAAGGATGCGACCGCAGCAGGTGATCGATCGCAGCGCCCGCCGCCGACTGGCCACCCTCATTGAGCCAGAAGCCCGGCACCATGCCTTGGTAATACGGTCCCCACACGCCCGGGACGAACGACGGCTCTCGCGTGGTGGCCATGATGCAGGCGGACGTCCCCATGATGTAAGCGAGGCGGTCGCGGACATCGACCTCGCCGCCATCGGCGGCGCGGCCGCCGATCGCGCCGATGCCGCCGGCATGGGCGTCGATCAGCGCGGCACCGACGGCCGTGCCGGCGAGCAGTCCAAGCTCCTGCGCCACCGCGGGCGACAGGCCCTGGCCGAGCGGCGTGCCGGGCGCGACGATCTCGGTGCCGATCCGCGCGTAGCGCTCGGCTGCGAACTCTTCGAGACCGATGCGCTCGAAATAGGATGCGCTCCAGCGCTGCTCGTGGGCGAGATAATTCCACTTGCAGGTGACCGTGCACATCGAGCGCGCCAGCGAGCCGGTGGCCTTGTAGGTGAGATAGTCGGCGAGATCGAAGAAGTGGCCGGCCGCATCGAAGCTCGATGTCAGATGCCGCTTCAGCCAGAGCAGCTTGGGCATCTCCATCTCCGGCGAGATCGAGCCGCCGACATAGCGCAGCACGTCGTCCTGCGTCGCGTTGATGTCGCGCGCCTCGGGAATCGCGCGATGATCCATCCAGACGATCACGTTGCGCTGGTGATCGCCGGACGTACTGACCGTGAGCGGCTGGCCGCGGCCGTCCAGTACGACCAGCGAGCAGGTGGCATCGAAGCCGATGCCCTTTACAGCTTCCGGCGGGATGGCCGCCTCCGCCATCGCCGCCCGCACCGAGGTCACGCAGGCGTTCCAGATGCCGGCGGACGACTGCTCGACGATGTCGCCCGCCTCCTGCCAGAGCTGGATCGGATATTTCGCGGAGGCGAGCAGATTGCCCGCCTCGTCGAAGACGCCCGCTCGCGTGCTCGATGTCCCGACATCGACGCCGATGTAAGCCTGCCGCATGATCGCTCCCGTCAGTTTTGACGCGAGCTTACCAGCAAGTGTACCCGCCATCGACAACGACGACGCTGCCGGTCATCAGGCTCGCCGCCTCGGAGGCCAGGAACAGCACCACCGAGGCGATCTCGTCGACCTGCCCCATCCGCCCCATCGGGGTTCCGCCGATCCAGGCGTCGTACATGCGCGGGCTGTTCTTCACGAAGGCATTCAGCGGCGTCTCGATATAGGTCGGCGCCACCGCGTTGACCCGCACGCCGCGCGCGCCCCATTCGGCGGCGAGCGACTTGGTCAGATGGTGCACTGCGGCCTTGGAGGCGTTGTAGAAGCACTGCTCCTGCGGCTTGTTGACGATGAAGCCGGACATCGAGCCGATATTGACGATGTTGCCGGCCTTCGCCGCCAGCATGTGCTTGCCGAAGGCGCGGCAGCACCAGAAGGTGCCGTTGAGGTTGACGTCGAGCACGTTCAGCCAGTGCTCGTCCGTGACGGTCTCGGCCGGCGTCTCGCTGCGGGCGATGCCGGCATTGTTGACCAGGATATCGACCTTGCCATAGCGCGCCACCAGCTCGTCGGCGACCTGCGTCACCCGCGCGGAATCGGTGACGTCCATCAGGACGGTCTCGGTGTCGTAGCCTTTGGCCTTCATCTCGGCCTGCCCTGCGGTGGCGACCTTGCTGTCGCGATCGGCTATCACGACCTTGGCGCCCGCCTCCGCCAGCGCCTCGACACAGGCGAGCCCAATGCCTTGGCCTCCCCCGGTCACCAGCGCAGTCTTTCCGTCGAGCTTGAATTTTTCCATGTACATGGCCGTCGTCCGTCTTTCTCGTCGGCGCCACGAAGGTGGCGCCCTCTCTCTCTCACGCAAAAATCGCGTTGCCGCTCGCATCGAAGCGATAGATCCGGTTGGGATCTGGCACCAGCGTCACCTGGTCGCCGGCCTTGACGCCCTTCTCGCCTTCACAGCGCGCGGTCAAGGTGCCGACCGGTCCGGCGTCGACATAAAGGAAGGTGTCGCTGCCGAGATGCTCGGCGACCATGACCTTGCCGGACCAACCTTGGCCACCGCCATCAATATGGAAATGCTCCGGCCGTACGCCGATGGTGGCCGCGCCGTGCTGGGCGGCGACGTCGCCGGTGATGAAGTTCATCTTCGGCGAGCCGATGAAGCCCGCCACGAACAGATTGGCCGGTTTCTGGTAGAGCTCGATCGGCGAGCCATATTGCTCGATCTTGCCGGCGTTCAGCACGACGATCTTGTCGGCCATGGTCATGGCCTCGACCTGGTCGTGCGTCACATAGATCGCGGTGGTGGCGAGCTGCTTCTGCAGCCGCGTCACCTCAAGCCGCATCTGCACGCGCAGTGCCGCATCGAGATTGGACAAGGGCTCGTCGAACAGGAAGGCCTTGGGCTCGCGCACGATGGCGCGGCCGATCGCAACGCGCTGACGCTGGCCGCCGGAAAGCTCGCGCGGCTTGCGGTCGAGATAGGGCGTCAGGTTGAGCGTCGCTGCGGCCGCCTCGACCTTGCGATTGATCTCGTCCTTGGGCAGGCCGGCCATCTTGAGGCCGAAGGCGATGTTGCCGCGCACGCTCATATGCGGATAGAGCGCGTAGGACTGAAACACCATGGACAGCCCGCGCTTGGCCGGCGGCACCGCGACGACGTTCTTGCCGTCGATCAGGATCTTGCCGTCCGTGACGTCCTCCAGCCCCGCGATCAGCCGCAGCAGCGTGGTCTTGCCGCAGCCGGACGGTCCCACGAACACCACGAACGAGCCGTCGGCGATGTCGAGATCGGCGCCCTTGATGATGTGGACGGGACCGAATGCCTTCTGCACGCCCTGTAATGTAATCTGGCCCATGGTCCAGTCCCCTCTATTTCACCGCACCGAATGTCAGCCCACGCACGAGCTGTTTCTGGCTGAACCAGCCGATGATCAGGATCGGCGCGATCGCCAGGGTCGAGGCCGCCGACAGCCGCGCCCAGAACAAGCCTTCCGGACTCGAATATGAGGCGATAAAAGTCGTCAGCGGCGCCGCTTCCAGCGTCGACAGGTTCAAGGTCCAGAACGCCTCGTTCCAGGCGAGGATGAGGTTGAGCAGCAAGGTCGAGGCCAGCCCCGGGATCGCCATCGGCGTCAGCACATAGATCAGCTCGCGGCCGATCGTGGCGCCGTCCATCCGCGCCGCCTCCAGGATGTCCTTCGGGATCTCCTTGAAATAGGTGAAGAGCATCCAGATCACGATCGGCAGGTTGCCAAGGCAGAGGATGAAGATCAGGCCGGCGCGGGTGTCGAGCAGCCCGACATTCTTGTAGATCAGGTAGATCGGCACCAGCACGCCGACCGGCGGCATCATCTTGGTGGACAGCATCCAGAGCAGGACGTCCTTGGTGCGCTTCGTCGGCGAGAACGCCATCGACCAGGCCGCAGGGATGGCGATCAACAGCGCAATGAGCGTCGAGCCGCCCGCGATGACGATGGAGTTGAGCGCGTGATGCAGGTAGTCGCTGCGCTCCTGCACGGTGGCGTAGTTTTCGGTGGTCCAGTGGAAGAACAGGAAGGAGGGCGGCGTCGCGAACGCCTCGAGCTCGGTCTTGAAGCTCGCCAGCACCATCCACAGGATCGGAAAGAAGATCAGGAAGCCGACCAGCCATGCGCCGGTGGTGGAGACAACAACGTTCGTGGTCGTGACCTTGCGTGCCATCTCTTTAGGCCTCCAGATTGCGGCCGACGATCCGCACCAGGAAGAACGCGACGATGTTGGCGATGACGACCGCGACGAGGCCGCCGGCTGAAGCGCTGCCGACATCGAACTGGATCAGCGCCTGGGAATAGACCAGGAAGGCGATATTGGTGGTCTGCAGGCCCGGCCCGCCGCCGGTCGTGACGAAGATCTCGGCAAACACCGTGAGCAGGAAGATCGTCTCGATCAGGATCACCACCGTAATCGGGCGCGCCAGGTGTGGCACGGTGAGATAGATGAAGCGCGACAGCGCGCTGGCGCCGTCCATCTCGGCCGCCTCCTTCTGCTCCTCGTCGAGCGACTGCAGCGCAGTCAGCAGGATCAGCGTCGCGAATGGCAGCCACTGCCAGGCCACGATGAAGATGATGGCGAGCAGCGGCGCATCGGTGAACCAGTCGATCGGCGTCAAGCCGAACGATCGCGCGATCCAGGCGAACAGGCCGGAGACCGGATGCATCAACAGATTCTTCCAGACCAGCGCGCTCACGGTAGGCATCACGAAGAACGGCGCGATGACCATCAGCCTGACGAAGTTGCGGCCGACCACCGGCTGGTCCAGTAGCAACGCGATCGGGATGCCGAGCCCGATGGTGAGCAGCAGCACCGACCCGACCAGGACCAGCGTATTTTGTAGCGAGGCCAGGAAGGCAGGATCGGTCAGGAAGTATCGAAAGTTCTCGAGGCCGACGAAGCTCTCAGAGCCCGGATCGAGCAGGCTGTAATGCAGCGTCGAGAAATAGATCGTGAGCGCCAGCGGCACGATCATCCAGATGAAGAGCAGCAGCACGGCCGGCGACAGCAGCGCCCGGGCCAAGGTTTGCGTCTGTTTGGTGGCCATGCCTTGCTCCCGAACTCAATCGTCGCGACTTGCCTCGTCGTTGCGAGCGAAGCGAAGCAATCCAGGAGCCGAAAGAAAGTCTGGATTGCTTCGTCGCTAACGCTCCTCGCAATGACGGCGCTGATGAGGAGCGCAATGTACCAAGTATCGGCGAAACATCTTCGCGGATGTCGAGTGTGAAAAAGCGGCCATCCCAAGAGCGTCACCGGGGATGGCCGCAAGTGTCAGCTCGGGAGGAATGAGCTGATCAGGCGGCCGATCGCAATCGACCTATTTGATGTAGCCCGCGCGCTTCATCTCGCGTTCGGTCGACGACTGTGCGGCGCTAAGTGCTGCATCGACCGAGGTCGAGCCCGCGAGCGCGGCCGAGAACTGCTGGCCGACCGAGGTGCCGATGCCCTGGAATTCCGGGATCGCGGCATATTGCACGCCGACATAAGGCACCGGCTTGACCGTCGGCTTGTTCGGATCGGCCGCATCGATCGAGGCCAGCGTCATCTTGGCGAACGGCGCAGCCTTCACATAGTCCTCGTTCTTGTAGAGCGAGGTGCGGGTGCCCGGCGGCACGTTCGCCCAGCCTTCCTTCGAGGCGACGAGCTTGGTGTAGTCCTTGCTGGTCGCCCAGGCGATGAACTTCTCGGCCGCGTCGACCTTCTTGGAGCCGGCGGGGATTGCGAGATTCCACGCCCACAGCCAGTTGGCGTTCTTGCCAAGGC
This sequence comes from Bradyrhizobium sp. STM 3557, assembly GCF_045571465.1. NCBI lineage: Bacteria > Pseudomonadati > Pseudomonadota > Alphaproteobacteria > Hyphomicrobiales > Nitrobacteraceae > Bradyrhizobium > Bradyrhizobium sp. STM 3557. The sequence continues at coordinate 1,116,708 of NZ_CP120697.1, read as the reverse complement.
CGGTGTTCGGCGCCAATGCAAAGCCGACCTTGTCGGCGACCTTGGAGTCCTTGGGGTTGGTCACGAAGGACGCCGCCACCGTGGCATCGATCCACATCGCGCATTTGCCGGCGTTGAACAACGCGAGATTCTCGTTGAAGCCGTTCGAGCTGGCGCCGGGAGGACCTGCTTCCTTCATCAGGTCGACATAGGTCGACAGCGTCTTCTTCCATTCCGGCGTGTTGAACTGCGGCTCCCATTTCTCGTCGAACCAGCGCGCGCCGTAGGAATTGGCCATCGCGGTCAGGAACGCCATGTTCTCGCCCCAGCCGGCCTTGCCGCGCAGGCAGATGCCGTAGACGCCGGCCGACTTGTCGGTGAGCTTCTTGGCGGCGTCGATCACGAAGTCCCAGGTCGGGCTCTCCGGCATCTTCAGGCCTGCCTTGTCGAACAAGTCGGTGCGATACATCGTCATCGAGCTCTCGCCATAGAACGGCGCGGCGTAGAGCTTGCCGTCGACCGACACCGCGTCCTTGATCTTCGGAAGGATGTCGTTCGCGTCGTAGTCGGTGCCGAGATTGTCGAGCGGCACCAACCAATTCTTCTTGGCCCAGATCGGCACTTCATAGGTGCCGATGGTCAGAACGTCGAACTGGCCGCCCTTCGTTGCGATGTCGGTGGTGACGCGCTGGCGCAGCACGTTCTCCTCCAGCGTGACCCATTTCACCGATATGTCCGGATTGGCCTTGGTGAATTCACCGGTCAGGCCCTGCATCCGGATCATATCGCCATTGTTGACGGTGGCGATGGTGAGCGTGGTCTCGGCGAGCGACGGCGCCGACATCGCGAGTGCGGCCGCGCCCATGAGGGCGCCCAAAGCGACTTTCGCAGTGAAGATGGTCTTCACGGATGTCCTCCCTCTCCCCGCGTGTTTTGAACATATGCTCACGCGTTGGGCTTATGTTCACTATAGAGCGGTGACTTTGTCAAGCACGCTTCCGCGCCCTGGAGTTGTGCGGCGCGATATTGCGCACGCGCATGATGGACGCGTCGCATGCAAGAGAGAGATTGTTCAGGCCAGAATAGCGTGCGCAGTCGCTTCGTCCGTGATCAGGCCGTTGATCAGCCGGCCTGCAAGCGCGGCGCGGATGGCAGGAATCTTCGCCGGCCCGAGCGCAGCCGCGACTGTCAGCGCCTTTGCCGGCACATCTGGCGGGATGCTGGTGAGACGGCGGTTGGTGCCGCCCTTGATCAGTCTGCCCTTCGCGTCATAGGCCCAGCCGGTGATTTCGCCGACCGCGCCCAGCCGCATCATCTCCGTGAGCTCCTCGCGGGTGACGAAGCCGTCGATATGCATCTGCGCCTTCTGGTCCATCTGCCCGATGCCGATCAGCTTCAGGTCCGCCTTGTCGGCGACCGCTTTCACTTTCGTGATCGCGTCGATCCGGACCATGCGGTCGCGCTCGTCCTGCGAGTCCATCAAGAACGGCAGCGGCATAGGGTAATGCCGCGCGCCGGTGCGGTCGGCGAGCCGACCGACCGTGTCGAAGAAGCTTGCCGAGCCGTCCGCCAGAATGTTGCCGACAAGCGACACGATCTGATGCTCCGGGCGGTCGACCGGCGTCACCCGCTCGACCGCGGCGCGCACCGCACGCCCGGTGCCGAGCGCGATGATGACCGGCGTTTCCGAGCGCAGTGTCAACTCCAGCAGATTCGCGCAGCGCTCGGCGATGCCTGCAGCCGCCGACGGCGCGGCCGGATCGGTCGGCACCACGTCGCAATGCACCAGATCGAAACGGTCCCTGAGCTGCGCCGCAATCTCCATGCAGGATGCGATCGGATGCTCGAGCCGAAAGGTGATCAGCCGCTCGGCCAGGCACAATGACACCAGCCGCTGCGCCGAGGCACGCGACACCTGCAGCATCTTTGCGATCTCGTCCTGGGTGTGGCCGGCGATGAAATAGAGCCAGCCGGCGCGTGCCGCATCATCGAGCCGGGACTTGTCGCTGTCGTTGGCCGCCATCTGGTGGAAATCCTGCATGCAATCACCGAAACAGAACATATGCCCAGGCGATGAGCAATAGTTCTCTCTTGTCGATGCTCGGCGGGCGGCGGCAGTTGAGGAGCCGGATGCCCCATCAGCATCGCGCTGCTCGACTGCCGCGAGCATCACTGTTGAAAAGGTGATGCGTTGACGGACCATTTCGAGCCCATCGACGCCGTCAGGGATGACGATCAGGCCACAGCCTTGAGACGCAAACGAGAGGCTTCTGACGCGAGCAGCGCCCGGGGCCGGCCTGCATGAAGGGACGTCGAGGGATGGTGATATGCTGCGCGGCAGCATAAAGCTCGCCATCGGCTCGGGTTGCATCAGGAACGATGCTCCCGAGCGCGCGCTCACATGAACGACCGCCTCACCGCAGTTCATCGACCTCATTCGATAGACGACGACCTTCGCTCAGCGATTTTGCCCGCAGGCCGATCGGTGAGATCATGGCCCTCCAGCACCGTTGCAGCTCATGCGGGGCGATTAAAACAAATCGCCGAGGTCATCGGCCTCGTTGGACAGATATTCGACCGTCCGCTCGGCAATGGCACGCATCAGCCCGATCTTGTTGAGATCATGCCCGCCGAGAACGGCCCGTGCCACCACGGCGAGATCGGCCCAGGCGGGGTATTCCTCGGGATCTTCCCGCATCCACAGCGCGTTGAACACGAACAGCTCGGCCCATCGCTCGCGCCGCGCCCCGATCGCGCCGTTGCATCGTCGAGCTGGCCCGAGGCAGCCTGCAGCTCGGGCGAGGCGGCGATCCCCGCCTGCTGCAATGCCCCGCCGAGAAAAGCCATCATGCCGCCGTCGATCTCACCCGCCTCGGCGTGCGCGGCCAGATCGGCCTGGAATGTCGCGATCAGATCGGCCGCATCTGCAAAGCCGCGCTTGGCCCGATCGTTCAAGCCTGCGAGCAGCATCTGGAGCAGAAAAAGGTAGCCGACGCCGAGGGCTTCGCGATCGTCTTGGCATGATCATGAAGACCCGCTTGGGTTGCGCGTGCTTTGGCCATCAAAGGAACTCCTTTCCTGAAGAATTAGCGCAAAATGCCGGCGAACCTGAGGACAATCCGACCTCGTTCACCGGAAAGATGCCAGCGATGCGCTCCCCTCCGCGTCGTTGGCCGTTCCGCGTTCTATGCGGCATGGTCAACGATACCTTGCCGCAACGGGGCCGATTTTCGCGCTCGCCTTGACACTTGCTTACCGCACATGGGCTTAGCTGGCGCTTCGGTTTTCGCCTGTGAGTCCTTCGATGAGCAACATCTCGACCATCGCATTGTCCGGCATGAACGCGGCGGCCCGCCGCCTCGATGTGTCCGCGAGCAATATCGCGAACGCCAGCAGCAATGGCGCGCTGCCGGTTGACGGCGCGGTGCCATCAGGCGCACCTCGGGCCTACGTGCCGCTGCAGGTCGTGCAGACCGAAAGCGCCACGGGCGGCACGCAGACATCAGTGACATCGGTGACGCCTGCCAGTGTCGCGACATCGGACCCATCCGCGCCTTTCTCCAATGAGGACGGGCTCGTCGCCACGCCCAATGTCGACCTCGCGCAGGAGATGATCAGCCAGCTCGTCGCCAAGTACAGCTACGCCGCCAACGCCAGGGTCATGGCCGCCGACGATCGGATGACGAAGACATTGATCGACACGATGGCGTGATCTTGGCGCGCTCCGCGGAACTTCCGCTCTCTGCCCAAACATGATAGCGCCGTGATCGCGCATCCGCTGTGATGGCCTGCGCACAAGCCCGGCTTGTATCGAAGTGCATATGGCGTCGCGACGATTGTGAAGGCAAGGTCACGGTCCGACACATGCGCGCCATATGCCGGCGCTACGAATCAGGCCGGAATGCCTTACGGGGGACCACATGGCCGACAACGAACTTGAAATCCTGACGAACGCGCGCGCGGTGCTGCTGGAGCTTCGCCGAAACCTGGCCAAGACCATCGCGGCCGGCTACAAGAGCGGCGAGACCGAAACCGCGATCAAGAGCCTCATCGAGACCCAACATGCCATCGACGTGATCGACCATGCGGGCGATGAGCTCGAGGACGCCGAGGAAGAAGAGGAAGACGACGAGGACTAACATCGCAAGTGCGGTGGCCGGCGGAGCCGCGCCGATCAGGTTCGGCCCGCCGAATGACAGGCGCCTCTTCCGTGAGGTGTCGCAACAGAGTGCCGCAGCGAAGGGTGCCGCAGCTATCAGCCTGTTGCCGAGCTGGCGCGGCGACCGTCAAGCTGGGACGTCTGAGCAGCCGCCATCTCGGCCGCAAGCAGCAGCGCCGCATGGCTCGCTCCCGCGAATGCGATGCCCTGCCCTGCGATGTCGTACGCGGTGCCGTGCGCGGGCGTGCAAATCGGAAACGGAAAGCCGCCAAGCAATGTCACGCCGCGATCAAAGCCCATCAGCTTCATCGCGATCTGACCCTGGTCGTGGTACATCGTCAGCACCGCATCGAAGGCGCCGGCTTTGGCGCGCAGAAACACCGTATCCGCAGGGAACGGCCCCTCCGCAGCAATGCCGTCGCGCTGGCCTGCCATCACCGCGGGCGCAATGACGTCGATCTCCTCGCGGCCGAAATTGCCGCCATCGCCGGCGTGCGGATTGAGCCCGGCCACCGCGATGCGCGGCCGCGCGAAGCCGGCCTTGCGCATGCAGGCGTCGGTCAGCGCGAGCGCGCGCTGGATGCGTTCACTGGACAGCTGCGACGCGACGTCCCTGAGCGGAATGTGCGAGGTGACCCGTGCGTTCCAGAGCCGGCCCAGCACGTTGAATTCACTGGCCGCGGCCGTGAGCCCGACCACATCAGCAGAAAACGCGATCTCGTCATCATAGTCGGCGCGCGCAAGCCGCATTGCCTGCTTGTTGAACGGCGTGAAGCAGACGGCATCGACGCGGCCGTCACGGCCGAGCTCCAGCGCATGCCGGTAATTCGCAAGCGCGAATCTGCCGCCGGCAAGGCTCGGAACGCCGCGTTCGATTTCTGCCGGATCGAGATGGCCGAGATCGACAAATAGCACATCGCTATCTAGCTTGCGGAAATCGGCGTCCTGCTCCACCGTCTTCAGCTGCGGCGCGATGCCGGCCACGCGCGCGCCCTCGTCGAAGACGCGTCGATCACCTATCACGACGAGCCGGCTGCGGGACCGGACGTCTTCGAGTGCGACGAGCTTCGCCGTCAACTCCGGACTGATGCCGGCAGGATCTCCCATCGCCAATGCAACGAGCGGTCTCATCGTCATATGATCGCCTTCTCCTTGTTGGTCTCGGCAGCGGTCGATGCGGGCTTGCGCAGCGGATGCAGCAGCTGCAAGGCGAGTGGCAGCAGCAGCAGCGCAATGCCGGCCACCACAAGGCTCGTCACCAGCCTGTTGGCAAAGAAGATCCCGAGAGATCCCTTGGACATCAGCATCGATTGCCGGAACGCATCCTCCGCCTTGTCGCCGATGACGATCGCGAGCACCAGCGGAGCCAGCGGATAGAACAGCTTCTTGAAAAGATAGCCGACGATTCCGAAACCGAGCATCAAGACCACGTCGAGATAGGAGCTCGACACCGAATAGGCGCCGACGACGCAGATGATGACGATCAAGGGCGCGATGACGACGAAGGGAATCCGCATCAAGGCCGCGAACACGGGCACAGTGAGCAGCACCAGCGCGACGGCGACGATGTTGCCGACATACATCGAGGCGATCAGTCCCCAGACGAAGTCCTTGCTGTCGACAAACAGCATCGGCCCGGGATTGAGGCCCCAGATCATCAGGCCACCCATCATCACGGCCGCGGTGGCCGAGCCGGGAATGCCGAGCGAGAGCATCGGGAGTAGCGCGCTGGTGCCGGCCGCGTGATCAGCAGTCTCCGGCGAAATGATGCCTTCGACCTCGCCGGTGCCGAAGTGCCGGCCGCGGCGCGAGAACCGCCGCGCGATGCCGTAACTCATGAACGATGCAGCCGTCGGACCGCCCGGCGTGATGCCCATCCAGCAACCGATCGCCGCACTGCGCAGCAACGCAACGCCATGCCGCGGCAGACGCGCGACCGCGCGAAACACCTCGCGCCAATCGATCTTGGAGGAGACCGCACGGGCATGGAACTCCTCCTCGACGGCAACGAGGAGCTCGCCGATGCCGAACAGGCCCATGACAGCGACGACGAAGTTCACGCCCTTGACGAGCTCGTCGATGCCCATGGTCAGGCGCACGCTGCCCGAGACGGTGTCGATGCCGATCGCCGCAATCGCAAAGCCGATCGCCAGCGCCACCACCGTCTTGATCGGCGCTGCGCCGCCCATGCCGACGAAGCTCGCAAACGCGAGGAAATAGACCGCGAAATATTCAGGCGGACCGAACGCGAGGGCGACCTGCGCCACCCAGGACGCGAGGAAGGTAATCAGGATGACACCGACCAGTGCGCCGAACGCCGCCGAGCCGAAGGCGGTCGCCAGCGCCGTGGTCGGCCGTCCGTCGCGCGCCATCGGGTAGCCGTCGAAGGTGGTCGCGACCGATGACGGCTCGCCGGGGATGTTGAACAGGATCGAGGTGACGGAGCCGCCGAACAGTGCGCCCCAATACATGCTGGAGAGCAGGATGATCGCCGAGACCGGCTGCATGCCGAAGGTCAGGGGCAGCAGCAGCGACACGCCATTCGGGGCACCAAGGCCCGGCAGCACGCCGACGAGAATGCCGAGCAGCACGCCAATCACCATCAGCACCAGATGCGGCATCGTGACGGCGACGGAAAAGCCGTGCAGGAGCTCCTGGAGATTCTCCATCGCTCTCTCCGTCAGAACCCGAGCGCTGCGGCGATCGCGCCGTGCGGCAGTGTGACCTGGAACATGCGCTCGAACACGACATAGAGCGCGAGCGACGTCGTAGCAGCTACAGCCAGCGCGCGCAGCAAAGACTGATGCTTTGGCACCGCAAGCACCGCAAAGACATAGCCTGCCGCGGCGAGATACATCCCGGCCAGCGGGATGGCCGCAACGAAGATCGCCGCCGGCACGAACAGGGCGGCAAGCCGGCGCAGCTCTGTTCGCGTGATGGCAACGGGCACGCTTGCAATTGTCATCGCCGGCAACGCGCCCCGGACCAGGTTGTAGAGGCTGCCGAACACGATGACGACGCCGGTCAGGAACGGGAACGTGCCGGGGTCGACGCCCTCGCTCGACCAGCCGATACCATTATCGAGACTGGAAACGACCACCGCCACGCCGAAGCTGCCGGTGAGGATGGCGGTTGCCAGTTCGAGAGCGCGGCGCGACATCATCGACGTCTCCAGCCGGGCGTGAGACCACAAGCAATCATTGCGCAGCCCTTCGGCTTACTTGACCAGCCAGCCCTGCTCGCTCGCGACCTGCTTGAGGTGCTCGATATCCTCCTTGATGAACTTGTCGAAATCGGCCCCGGTCAGGAACGTGTCGACCTGCGAGGTCTTCTCGATGTAGTCCTTCCATTCCGGCGTCGCCTGCACCTTCTTCATGAGGTCGACATAGAACGCGGCCTGATCCGGCGTGACCTTGCCGGGCAGCCACACCGTGCGCGGCTGCTCATATTGCGCAATGTCGAGGCCCTGCTCGACGCAGGTCGGCACGTCGCTCCAGCCTTCGGTGGCGGTGATCTTCGGCCCTTCCGGCAGCCGCTTCGGGCTGAAGGCGCAAAGCGGCCGCTGCGTTCCGCCGCGCCATTGGCCGAGGCTTTCGCTGGGATTGTTGACGTGAGAATCGATGTGCCCGCCGGCGAGCTGCACGGCGGCTTCTGCGCCGCTCTTGAACGGGATATAGGTCAGCTTGACGTGCCCGACCTTTTCGATCATGCGCGTCAGCACCTCGTCGGTATCCTTCGACTGCGCGCCGCCCATCTTGAATTCGTGCGTGGCGGCGGCCTTCAGATAATCACCCGCGGTCTTGTAGGGCGCGTCCTGCTTGACCCAGAGCAGGAACTCGTCCTGCGCCATGGCTGCGATTGGCGTGAGATCGGTGTAGTTGAAAGCAACCTTTGAGACGAGCGGCTGCTGCCAGGCATTCGACGTTCCGAAGATCACCTTGTAAGGATCGCCAGCGGATGCCTTGCCATACACATAGCCTTCCGCACCGCTGCCGCCGCCCTTGTTGACCACCACGATCGGCTCGTCGGTCAGCTTGTACTTGGTGATGATATTCTGCACCGCGCGCGCCAGATTGTCCGTCCCGCCGCCCGGTCCTGCCGTGGCGACAAACTCGATCGGCCTTTGCGGCTGCCAGGCCGCAGCCGCCGGGCCCGTGCCAGCCAGCAGGGTTGCAGATGCGAACAGTAAAATTGGCGTCATCGGGCGCATCATTTCCTCCGTTTGATTCTTCGTTTTTTGTTTTGTAGTCGATCGCGGCGTCGTCAGGCGAGTTGTTCTGCGCGGCCCATCGATGCCGAAACGATTGCGCCTTCTTGTTCGAGCGCTTCGATCTGCCTCGGGTCAAACCCGTGCTCGGCCAGCACCTCGCGCGTGTGCTCGCCATAGACGGGCGCGCCGGTGCGAACCTTGCCCGGTGTCTCCGAGAATTTGATGGGAAGCCCGATCGTCTTCACCGGCCCGAGCGTCGAATGCTCGACCTCGACCACCATCTCGCGCGCCAGCGTCTGCGGATCGCTCAAGGCCTCCAGCATGTCGTGGACGGGACCACAGGGCACGCCCTTCTCGTCGAGCGCCGCGAGCCAGTGCGCGCGCGGCTTGGTCCGGAAGCGTTCGCTCAAGACAGCGTCGAGTTCCTTGAGATGCGCCATGCGATCGGCACCGGTGACAAAGCGCGGGTCGGTGGCAAGCTCGCTCGCGCCGAGCGCTTCCAGCATCAACAGCCAATGTTTCTTGTTGGCGCCGCCGACCACGAGCCAACCGTCCGAGGCTTCAAAGGCCTGATAGGGCGCATTGAGCGGATGCGCGGAGCCCATGGCGCGAGGCGCCGTGCCCGCGGCGAGCGCGATGGTCGATTGCCAATAGGTCTGCACCAGCGCCGCTTCATAGAGCGAGGTCTCGACCCATTGCCCTTCGCCGGTCTTCAGGCGATGGGTATAGGCCGCGAGGATGCCCATGCTCGCCAGCAGGCCCGCCGTGATGTCCGATAGTGGCGGTCCGCATTTCACCGGCGGACCATCAGGCCGCTCCCCGGTGAAGCTCATGATGCCGCTCATGGCCTGCGCGACCAGATCGAAACCGCGCCGATGCTTGTACGGACCGGTGCGGCCGAAGCCGGACAGCGAGCAATAGATCAGGGCCGGAAATTCCTTGTGCAATTCCTCATAACCGAAGGCGAGCCGCTCCATGGCGCCGGGCGCAAAATTCTCGACCAGCACGTCGGCGCTCGCGATCAGCCGCCGCAGCACCTGCTTGCCGCCATCCGTCTTCAGATCCAGCACGATGCCGCGCTTGTTGCGGTTCATCATCAGGAAGGAGGCTGCCTCGTCGCCGATTTTCGGCGGGACCGAGTGGCGGGTGTCATCGCCACCGGGCGATTTCTCGATCTTGATGACGTCTGCGCCCATGTCAGCAAGCATGAGCGTGCAGGTCGGGCCCGCCATCACGTGGGTGAGATCAATGACCTTGAGGCCCGCAAGCGGTCCCGATGCGCGCACTTTGTTGTCTGGGATCGACATGCGGTCCTCGCCCTTCCGATTGTTCTTTTTTGACAATCTGAATGCAAAAACTGGTGCTATCAAGCGAAATATTCTAAATTCCGCTTCGTAAAACCGATTTTGCATTCAAAACGGAACCTGCGCCATGCTCCATGAGGAGGTCGTCGGACGCATCCGCTCGATTTTGCTCGACGGCGAAATTCCCCCTGGCGGGCGGATCCCCGAGCGCGACCTGTGCGATCGGCTGCAGATCTCGCGCACGCCGCTGCGTGAAGCGCTCAAGGTGCTCGCCGCCGAAGGTCTCGTGCAGCTCCTGCCCAATCGCGGTTCGCGCGCCGCCAAACTGACGGACAAGGACATGAGAGACTTGTTCGAAGTCTGCCAAGGACTGGAGGCGCTTGCAGGAGAGCTCGCCTGCGAGCGCATCTCGGACAGCGAGATCGCGGAGATCGCTCAGGCGCACGCAGCCATGCTACAGCATCACCGCGACGGCGATCTCATCCAGTATTACCGCTGCAATCGGGCCATCCATGAAGCCATCGTCGCCGCGGCGGACAATCCCGTGCTGACGGGACTCTACACATCGGTGACCGCGCGCATTCGTCGCGCGCGCTACGTCACGCCGATGACGGCGCAGCGCTGGGCCGTCGCCGTTCAGGAGCATGAGGCCATCCTCAATGCGCTGCAGCGACGCGACGGCGTCGGCCTCTCCCACATCCTGCGCGCACATCTGCGCCACAAGCGTGAAGAAGTCCTGCAAGCCGGCTTCGCCGAAACGGAAGGTAGCGGCGTCACGCGAATAACAGCGTGAGGTCAGCTCTGGCGAGGTCCCTCGGCATGAACCTTCCGAGGCATGTAAACCACGAATAGATCACCAAGACGATTTTCAGCTGCACTCGCGCCACGCTCGGTCGGAGCCGCAACGAAGCATCGTCTACATTGAACGTCGCTGCGCGTGTGACCAGCTCACGGCCGATGCCATGAAGAGTCACTTGGCTCGTCCTCTTCGCCGGCCGGGACGTCTCCTGCTCGCTGGTCGTTATCTCCTGGCTTTCTTTTTCTTCGCCGGAGTCTTCTTGGCCGGAGATTTTGCCTTCTTGTTCGTTTTTGCACTCGTTGCTGCGCGCGCAATTGCAGGCGTTGACCGCAACGCCGCAAACTCGGCCTCGATCTGGTCGGTCAAGCTCTGCAGGCCATAAAGCAGATTGAACATCACGGGATCCTGCTCCGCCGAGACATGGCGCGAGGCCTCCTTGAAATTCTCTCGTGCGATCACATAGCCACTCATCGCATCCTCCATTGTCGTCAAGGGCGCATGGCCCATCGATTTTCAATTCATCAATCAAGCCCAAGCATATGCGAAGTCGCTGCCCTCGATCGTGACCTTGGCCTCCTTCAGTTCCTCGCCTGCAAGCGAGCGCTTGAGGAACTCGCGCGACATCGCGGGCAGCAGCGTGTTGTTGATGATGTTGTCGATCATGCGGCCACCCGAGTCGGGGTCGTTGCACAAGGAGACGATGTGATCGACGACGGCCTCGTCATAGTTGAATACGGCCGCATGGTTGTCGCGCACGCGGCGGCCGATACGATCAAGAGCCAGCCGCACGATGCCAGCCAGCATCTCTTTCGAGAGCGGATAATAAGGGATGGAGACCATCCGCCCGAGCAGGGCCGGCGGAAACACGCGGAGCAATTCCGGCCGCAACTCCTGAGCGAGCGCCTCCGGGTCTTCACGGAATTTCGGATCGGCCGCCAGTTCCATGATCAGATCGGTCCCGACATTCGTGGTCAGGATGATCAAGGTGTTCTTGAAATCGATCCGCCGGCCGTTGCCGTCATCCATGAAGCCCTTGTCGAACACCTGGAAGAAGATCTCGTGGACATCCGGATGGGCCTTTTCGACCTCGTCGAGCAGGATGACGCTGTAAGGGCGCCGCCGCACCGCTTCGGTGAGCCGTCCCCCTTCGCCGAAGCCGACATAGCCGGGAGGCGCGCCTTTAAGAGACGAGACGGTGTGCGCCTCCTGGAATTCGGACATGTTGATGGTGATCATGTTCTGCTCGCCGCCATAGAGCGCCTCGGCGAGCGCGAGCGCGGTCTCGGTCTTGCCGACCCCCGACGGGCCGCACAGCATGAAGACACCGATCGGCTTGTTGGGGTTGTCGAGCTTCGCCCTGCTGGTTTCGATGCGCTTGGCGATGACCGCCAGACCGTGAGACTGGCCGACGACGCGCCGGTTGAGAATTTCCGGCAACCTGAGGACGTTCTCGATCTCGTCCTTCACCATGCGTCCGACCGGAATGCCGGTCCAGTCCGACACCACGGAGGCAACGACGTGCTCGTCTACATGGGCATAGACCATCCGCTCCTCCGGCGGTCGCGCCTCGAGATCGTTGAAGAGCTCGCGGATCTGCCGACGCAGTTGCTCCTTGTCGGCCGGCTCCGGCGCAGTCTCGCTCGCGGGCTGTCCTTCCTGCTCAGGCTTCCCGGCTTCTCGCGGAGCGAGCTTTTGCCGCAGTCCGCCGATCTCGGTTACGAGCTTCTTCTGCGAAGCCCATTTTTCGTCGAAGGTGGCGAGCTTCTGCTTCAGCGTCTCGACTTCGGCGTCGATGGCATCGATGCGCTGCTGCGCCTCGACGCCGATATTGCTGTCCTCGATCAGCGCGGCCTTCTCGCTCTCACGTGCTGATATCTGCGAGGTGACATCCTCGATCATCGCCGGGATCGCATTCTGGCTGATGGCCACGCGGGCGGAGGCGGTATCGAGCAGGCTGACCGCCTTGTCAGGAAGTTGGCGCGAGGGAATATAGCGGCTCGACAGTTTCACGGCGGCGACGATCGCCGCGTCGGAGATGCGCACCTTGTGATGCTTCTCCATCGGACCGAGGATGCCACGCAGCATGTCGCAGCAGGTCTCGACATCCGGCTCATCCACCTTGATCGGCTGGAAACGTCGCGTCAGCGCCGGATCCTTTTCGATATATTGGCGATATTCCGCCCACGTCGTCGCCGCAATGGTCCGCAGCGTGCCCCGCGCAAGCGCTGGCTTGAGCAGGTTCGCGGCATCGCCGGTGCCTGCCGATCCTCCCGCCCCGATCAACGTGTGCGCCTCATCGATGAACAGGATGATCGGAGTCGGCGATTGCTGCACCTCGTCGATGACCGAGCGCAAGCGCTGCTCGAACTCGCCCTTCATCGAAGCGCCGGCCTGCATCAGCCCGATATCGAGAACGCAGAGCCGCACATTGCGCAGCGGCGGCGGCACCTCTCCTGCGGCAATGCGGCGCGCGAAACCTTCGACGATGGCAGTCTTCCCGACGCCGGCCTCGCCGGTGAGGATCGGATTGTTCTGACGCCGGCGCATCAGGACATCGATGACCTGCCGCACTTCCTCGTCGCGGCCGAGAACGGGATCGAGCTCTCCCGCGCGAGCCTTGGCGGTGAGATCCTGGGAAAAACGGTCGAGCGCCGTCCTGCCGGTCGGGCCGGGAGCGGCGGCTGCCGCGCCGGAGGCACCGGATGCGACCAGCCCCGATCCATCCATCGGCTGCAAGGTCTCCTCTTGCGAGCTCGCCCAGATGGTGCGGTAGTCACGCGTGAGCTGATCGATCGAGATCTTGCCGAATTCAGGCGAGACATTGGCGAAGGAGCGCGAGAGCTCGCGCGACTGCAACGCGCCGACCAGCACATGGCCGGTCCGAATCTGAGTTTCGCCGAAGAACAAAGTGGCGTAGTGCCAGCCGCGATCGAGCAGGTCCATCAGCGTGTTGGAGACCGCCGGCATCTCGGTCTCGTTCTTGCGAAAGGCGTTCACGACGCTGTTCGCATCCTTCATGAGCTTGCCGCGATCGATGCCGAAGTGATCGACCGTCAGACCGAGATCCGTGTTCTCGACCTGCAGAATATGAACGAGCCAATGCGCAAGCTCGACGTGACGGTTGCCGGCGGCTTTGGCCTGGCGCAGCGCCTTGAAGAACGCCTCGTATCCGACCCGATTGAGCTTGCCTGCTACCGCCTCGAGGCTGATGTCGACCATTGTTTCTCTCCCCTGCCCTCCGCCGGCTTGGATTTTTGCTCGCGCTTCTGACGCATCCGTTCGGCTGGATGAAAGCGCGCGTCCCGACGATACGCATCCTGCAGCGTCCAGTTCGGCGCCATCCAGGTCGTCCAGCCGAGCTGGCCGGACTGGCCCAAACGGATGGGAGGGACGGCGCCGGCACGAATGGCCAGCTCCGTGTCCCATTCGAGCTGCTCGCCATTATAGAAGAACATCAGATCGGCCAGAGGTTCGCAGAGATCGCCCGACGGGAGAAAGCGCTGATACTGCTCCAGGCTGTTGGCGAAGATCCTGATCCGGATCTTGTCCTGAACCGTAAATATCGTCCCGCCCATCATGGCGTCCGCGCCCAGCGTGGCGTGCCGCGCCCCGAGCGCAGTCTGGTCGGCCCGTTCGATCTCAAGGCGCATCCCGACGAACTCGTCGATCTCGACCTCGACGTTGAACAAGCCGCGCAGGGCCGCGGTGAGCCGAGAGGCAGATTTCGCCTGCGCGCCGAGCAGTCCCGCGTAACCGAGCTTTGCGGCATCCGGGATGCTATCGAGGTTATGATACGGCGCCGACCCGATGCCGATGGCCGATCCGATATAGGCGCCGAAACGATCGAGATCGGGCCGGTCGTTCTGGACGATCGGGCGAGAGTCCGCCCAGGCGCGGAAAAACAATTGAATGAAACGATGATTGAAAATGTCGAGGAAGCGCGAGAAGGAATCATCTTGCGCGAGCAAGAAGTGGTAGGCTTCCTCGGTCGTGGCGAGCGGCAGTGCGCCCTGCGGGCCCAATAGTCCGAGAAACTTGACGAATAGCTTGAGCGGCTTGCCCTCTTCCGTCTCGGCGCGCGCGAGATTCGAAGCGGGAAACTCCATGAAGGGATCCTGCCCGAGCTGCACATACTCATCGCGTCTGGACGCGCTGTCACCGATGCGCGGCTTGTCCGGATGATTGCGCTCGAGATGACGCAGGACCGTGAAGTAATCGAACCGCCAAGGCTCCTCTTCCAGGTTGCGAAGGAAGGTCATGGTTGCACGACCCGGTTCATAGCGGCCGACGCTTGCCCATGCGGGGCGGCCAGCGCATCACCCCGCCGCGCTCCACGGAGCGGATCACGGTCTGGGTGAAGTGGTTGAACCCGGAATATTCGGCGAAGAACCGATCGAGCACCGCGCCGAGCAGGAAGATGCCGGCACCTTCGAACGCCTTTTCATCGATCGTCACGGTGATCTCGATCCCGCGCGCCGCGCCAGTCCCCATCCGCTCGCGAATGCGGCGGATGACCGGGCGGCTATCGACCTGACGTACGGCACGGATGCGGCGCTCCGTGAGAGCGTCGTTCATCTCGGCGAACATTGCGAGCGTCTCCTGCAGCGCCTGTGCATTCCGTCCGGCGCCGCGCTCGACCAGACCGAGATGATTGGTGCTGAGCAGGTTGACCAGCCGCCATGTGACGGTGCCAGTGTGCGCTGTCTCGCTGCGGCTCCGCAGCTGCGCGACGATCGGCTCGCGCGGCGGCGTCGGACCAGCAACGCATTGGAGTTCGAGGGAGAAATCATCGACCAGACGAAAATCGGCGCCACCGACGCCGATCGGCACATGCTCCGTCAGATGCCTGTTCGAACACAACGCGCGGGCGCTCAGCTCGGCAACGGCGGTGCCGTCGTCGGTGCCCCCGAGCTCGCTGAGCGAAATGAACATGTCGGTCCCGACATAGTCGGACGAAACGCCAATACGCTTCTCCTCCACCGTGCGGCGGCGAGGCAGGCGGCGCGTGGTGTAGTTCAGCCGTGCCGTGCGCTGCGTCGTCTCCAGCGAGGCCGCATAAAGCGGCTGCACCGGGACTTTCTCCTGAACGCCGGGGAAATGAGCATAGACCGCGAGCAGACGGTGTGGCTCGAAGTCGAGATAATGGCTGCGGTCGGGCACGACCTGATATTCGTGCTGATTCGATTTCAGCGCGATGCGATCGATCGTCTTCTCGAACAGGTTGATCGCCGGCGCAGCATAGGGCGCGAACATATCGGGCCGTACCGCTGCAGCAAGCCTTGCATTGACCTCGTCGAAGGCGAAGAGAATGTCGACCGTCTTCGCCTTCAGCTTCGGCATCACCTCGCCCAATCCGGTCAGATTGAAGCCGAGGAACTTGCGCGGAAAAACGAAGAATTCACGTAGCAGGTCGAAACCCTCGAACACCCGATAGTCGTTCGGAAACAGCGCGTCGGCGCGGTCGAAGCCGACCTGCTGTAACGAGTCCGCCGGAGCGCGATGAACCACCGCATCGCCATATTCGTCGAGATAGCGGAAGTAGACGCCCTTGCAGCGGCCGAACAGCTGCTCGTAGAGCGCAATCGAGTCCGCCTCCGAACCGGCCAGATACAGCGGCAGGTTGGTCATGCGACAGCCGCGGAACTGCATCTCGGGCTTGGCCAGCGCCTCGGCGTCGGACGGCTCGTCCTCCTTGCGCGAGGCAAACCGGTGCGTGAATGTCAGCCGCATGCCAGCCAGCGCGTCGCTGCCGACCGAAGCACCCAGGGCCTGCAGCGGCGCGGGCGAGGCAAAATACTCGGCGCCGATGAGCTCGAACGGCCAAACCATGATGTCGCTGCACAGCCGATAGCGGCACGCGATCTGCCGGCCGAGCTGGCGGAAGCTCGCATCGAGGTGCGAGCCGCGCGGAATGGCGCGCCCGTCGCGCAGCGCCTTTTCCCCGAACGGCGGAACGACCTTCGCAAGCAGCGCCGAGGGCGTCGGCGCGAGGTAATGCGGCACGAGCTGCTCGAGCAGATTGCTGGTGAACTCGGGGAATTCGTGCTTGAGCTTCAGCTGGACGCGCGCAGCGAGAAAGGCCGCCCCTTCAAGCAGACCCCCGATCATCGGATCGACGCGGTCGCCCAATATGCCGCCAAGCCGCTCGGCGATTCCAGGATACTCACCTGCAAATTCCCGCGCCTGCTCGTTGAGCAGCTGAAGCTCGCGATTATAGAGATCGAGGAATTCCCGGTTCATCGCGCCGTCACAGCCGCTTGACCAAGATCTTGCCGGTGTCGATGATATCGGCAACGAATTCGACCGGAACGTTCACCGGGTCGCAAATCAGATCACCGCGCACGATGAAACGTACCTTGAGCTCGGCCGGATCGATGCTCATGTCGCGCTCGACCTGCACCGTGGCTGCTGCAAGCCGCGGTTCGTAGATGAGGATCGCCGCCCGGATTTCGGCCGGCACGTTGATGAGATCCGCCTCGTCGATGGTGCGATGAGCGACATCCGGAATCCCGAAGTTGAGGATCGACCTGCGCGCCAGCGGCATGTCCGACATGTCGATCGTCGATTCCAGAGCGACCGTGTTCAGCAGGGCGTCGAGGTCCCGCCAGACCTCTTCGCGCAAGATCGCTTCCGTGATCACCTGGCGTGCCCGCAGTCTCCGGCTCGCAACGATCCGCTCTCCCGCCTCATTACGGATATCGAGCGACACCTTTGCGTCCTTCTCCCGATGGGCCGCGCGGAATGCTTGCATCAGCGGCGGACTAAGTCGTGTCTTGCTGCTCACCTCGGGCATGGATCACCCATACTCCACAAGACACGGGCCCCCTCGTCGACCCAGACAATCCGCCCACCAACACAAGAAGGCAGCAGGCGGTCCAGCGGCCTTCTCAGGTCGCCTTCGACGTCTGAATGTTGTAGCCGAAGTCGGTGTTGCCACCGGCGCTTCCGGCATCCTGCTGCAACTTGTACGCCTGCTTGAACTCGGCGAACGCCAGCGCGACATGCTCGTGGACAGCCTGATCCGAGCCGCTTCCGCTCCACTGAACCGAGCTCACCATCAGGTCCGTGAAGTCGACCTTCATGTACTCGACACGCGAATCGCCATCCAGCTTCATGCAGCTAAGCGTGCCGCTCCCAATGTGCTTGCCGGTCGTGCTCGCCTTGAACAGGGCAACCGATGCCTTGTCGAGGTGCTTCGAGATGGTGATCTCCGCGACATGGGCCTGCGTCGACTGACCGCCCTGACCGATCGAGAAGGACGCCGGATTGCTGACGCCCCAGGCAAAGCTCTGGACTTCGATCCAATCCTTGTGATCTTCGTCCATCGACTCGCCGTCGAGGCCATCAAGCTTCAGATAAATGTTGGTGGCAGCCATGGAAAATCCCTTCCGTTTGGGGAGTAATCATTTAGCGCACAATTTAGTCGCCAATATTACGAAGGCGGTTCACGAATTTATTTTGCGACCGGCAATCGCGACACCAGCCGCAGGCCGATGTCCATACCCTCCAGCTGGAAGTGCGGACGCAGTTCGAACGTCGCAGAGTAGTATCCGGGATTTTCCTCGTTCGGCGTAATGCTGATCTTGGCGCCAGCGAGCGGTCTACGGCACTTGGTTGCTTCCGTCGAATTCTTCGGATCGCCGTCGACATATTCGCTGATCCAGTTGGTCAGCCACTTCTCCAATTGCTCCTTCTCGTAGTAAGAGCCGACCTTGTCGCGCACCATGACCTTGAGGTAGTGCGCGAAACGGCAGCACGCGAACATGTAGGGCAGGCGCGAGGCCAGGTTGCTCGATGCCGTCGCTTCGACGTTGTTCTGATACGCCTTCGGCTTGGCCAGAGATTGCGCGCCGATGAATGCGGCCCGATCAGTATTCTTGCGATGGATCAGCGGAATCAGACCCGATTTGGCGAGCTCGGCCTCGCGCCGGTCACTGATGGCGATCTCGGTCGGACATTTGAGATCGACGCCGCCATCGTCGGTCGGGAAAGTGTGTGCAGGCAGGTTGTCGACCTCGCCGCCGGATTGCACGCCCCTGATCCGGGCGCACCATCCGTACTCCTTGAAGGCCCTGTTGATGTTGGCCGCCATGGCGTAGGCCGCATTCATCCAGGCGTATTTCTCGCCCTTGTGGCCGTCGGTGTCTTCCTCGAAGCCGAAATCTTCGACCGGCTCGGTCTTGGCGCCGTAGGGCAGACGCGCCAGCACGCGCGGCATGCAAAGTCCGACATATTTGGCATCGTCGGAATCCCGCAGCGATTTCCAGGCCGCATATTCCGGCGTGTCGAACAGCTTGCTCAGATCACGCGGGTTCATCAGCTCGGTCCAGGAATCCATGCCCATCAGGGTGGAATCGGCCGCGGCAATGAACGGCGCATGCGCCGCAGCGGCAATCTTGCTGAGATCGCGCAGCAGCTGCACGTCGGTCGGCAGGTGGCTGAAATAATAGTCGCCGATCAGACAGCCATAGGGCTGCCCACCGAGCTGTCCGAATTCCTCTTCATAGGTCTTCTTGAACAGCGGGCTCTGGTCCCAGGCCGCGTTCGGATACTGCCGCAGATGCCGGTAGAGCTCCGTCTTGCCGACGTTCATGACGCGGATCTTCAGCATCGCGTCGGTTTCCGACTGGAATACGAGGTATTTCAGTCCACGCCAGGCGCTTTCGATCTGCTGGAATTCCGGCGCATGCATGATCTCGTTCAGCTGTGCCGACAATTTCTTGTCGAGCTGCGCAATCATCTCCTCGATCGTGTCGAGAACGTCCGCCTTGACCAGGCTGCTGTCGGCGAGCGCCTGCTCGACCAGGGTATTGACTGCATTTTCGACTTCGGTCGCAGCGCGCTCGGTTCGAGGCTTGAAGCTTTGCTTCAGCAGCTGTGCGAACTCGTCGGTCTCACGCGTTTCAACAAGTGCTTCCTGAGGCGCCTGCGCGGTCTCTGTAGCCATGACGGCCCTCTCCAAATGTTAAAAAAGCCCGATCGGGAAGCTCAGGACTGACCTTCGCTTTCGCCGCCCGATTCCGTATTCCGCTGCTTGAGCGCCGCCATCATCTGCGGGTCGGACAACAGCTTGCGCAGCGTTGCCTCGGCAGCAACCTTGCCGTCCATGTAGCGCGCAAGATTTGCGAGCTGCTGCCGCGCCTCCAGGAGCTTGGCGAGTGCCGGCACTTGACGGGCAACTGCAGCCGGCTCGAAATCGGCCATCTTGTCAAACCGGAGGCTGACACCGAGCTTCTCGCCCGGTTCGTCCGACAGCTTGTTCTCGACGCGGAAGCTGACGCCGGGCTGGATCGCCGCCATGCGCGCATCCAGATTATCCATGTCGAAGTCGAGGAATTTGCGCTGCGCGACTTCCTCCTTCTCGACTCCGGGCGTGTTGCCCGAAAGGTCGGCCATCACCCCCATGACGAAGGGAATCTCGACCTTCTCCTCGGCGTTCGCCGGGTTCTCATAAGTAATGTGCACCCGCGGCGGGCGATTGCGTCGAATAAATCTCTGACCACTATCTCGCGACATATGCTTCGTCCTATCTTATGAATGCTTGGTCGGAATGTTCATCGCGTCCTGAAATCGGCCATCTGAAATGGCGGGATTAAAGGGCCCTTTTATGGCTTCGTCAATTGTCACGCCTGCGTCACACGTCACCGGGCGACAAGATCGATGTGTCGCTGCTCCGATAGCCATCCTCACTTGTCAGCTCCGATATTCTTGAGCGCTGCCTTTGGTAGCACGTCCCTGAGCACCGCCATGAAGTCCCGCTCCGCGAGCGCACGCGCACGCTCGCAAATCATAGGCACAGGGCTGGCCGGCTCGTGCTGGCGAAAGTAGCTCTGCACCTGCTCGAGCAGGGCGATGGCCTGGCTGCGGCTTCGGACTTCGTAATGCGGAACAGGCGCCTCTGTCGACGCGGCCGGGTCGGCCGCAGCTGTGGCCGCATCTGCCGCGCTCACCTGGGGAAGATTGTTCAACTTGCCGATCGGGAGTTCGAACACCTGATCGCTTCCGATCTGGAAGACGGCCTTGTCCAGATGGCCGGGAACGAGGATGCTGATCACCTCGAGGAATGACTTGCCGATGAGTTGATGGGCCTGGCGCACCAGCGGAAGGGTCGGGCTCGAAGGCTCGCGCCGGCTGTAATAATCGGCGATCGCCGCAAGCGCCTCGCGCGCGGCGGCAAGGGAGGCCGGCGCTCCGGCGGGATTGAACGGCTTGTCATCCGCTCGCTGCCCCGCACCATCGGCTTGCGCTCCCGCCTCGGTCGGCTGCTGCGCGAGCCTGCCGATCTCGGTGGCTGCGGGATCGATGAACCCCTGGATCTTGGCGACCAGCGCCGGCAGATTATCGAGACCTGCGGATGCGCCGTGAAGCGCGAACGCGTTGCGTATCTGGCCCAGCGCCGTCTTGAGCAGACCGATGTGCTTGCGCGTGGCGGCCAGAGCGGCCGGGTCGGCATCGCCTCGGCCCTCCAGCAGAGCGGTGACGGCCAGCTTCGTCTCTCCGCCGCGCGGCTTCACCTCGCCATTCGCAATCATCAGCGCCCGGTAGGTCGCCGGCCCAATTCGCCGCGCCTCGAACAGGGGTGCATATTGAAGCGGAAAAACCACAGTCGAGGCGTCCAACGCGCCGATGGCAATCGATCTGGCGGTTGCATCGTCGCCCTGACAGCGCGGATGGACCTGATCCCAGAAGGCCTCCAGCAGTTCGGCAATACCCGCAACACTGACCGAGAACGCGGCAAGATCCTTGTCCAGGATCTCGAGACGCGCCTGCATGATCAGCAACCTGATGTCGCGCGTGCGCTGCAACAGCGGCTTGATCAGCTCCCGCTGCCCCTTGATATCAACCGTCGTCCGATCGAATGGCCTGCCATCGTCGGCCGAGAAGAAGGAGGCGGGGAGGACACCTTCAACCTGGGCGAAGAAGTTCAAGTAATCGATATCGCCGTCCAGATCGAGATCCGGCCCGCACGGATCGGCATCGGACAAGGGGCTACAGAGCGCGGCGACCGCCGGATCCAACTTGCGAGGATCGGAGCTGCCCGGCGCAGTCGTCGCAGGCGCTTCCGTCACAGGCGCCTCCGACGTCGGCTCCGCACCGGCGACTGGCTGCTCCCAGCTCGTCTGATCAGGCTGCAGCACTGCCTTGACCCCGCGGACACGGCAAGCTCAAACCATCAACCACGACTTGCAAACCACTCTTCGCAAAAGCCATTCCCGAACCGCCCCTTCGCAGTCGGCCGCACACCTGCCTCTTCAGAGGCCGATCCATCCGACGCTATCATCGTGCGTGCTGTTCGACTACTTATTATGAGTGTACCCGCCGGGCGGTTCGGTTCAAACCGCTCCCGCAGGGCAGCAGAGCGACGACCATAGAGCCGCTCCAGAAACCAGTATACGGCTCCGAATGGCGGCTTCATGACCTAGCTCACACTCTGCAGGGCGTTGGCGGCGGCGTGGGGCGTCACGGCCGGGATCTCGGGGCCACAACCGCCCGCTTCCGCCAGACACCTCGGCTGCGGCCGTACCAGGATATTGCTGCGATTGTTATCGTACCCTCACCGCTTCGACGGCCCTTCTCGCATTTAAACAAATCGCGAGCTTCGATGTCGCTCGATCGATTGCACGCTATCGTCCGATGCGAGGACCTGCGCGAGTGCGCGCAAGAGTTTACCTGCCTATGTACATTCGTTTGACGCCCTCGACGACTCGGCCTGCGCCGAGCGCCCCGGCCGCGCTCGCTGCGCCGCAGTAGTTGTCGAGATCCATGAGGCCCTCAGATAACGAGAGCCGAGCGCATCGACACGTTATTCATCATTCATCGGTCTGCGTCCGGACCCGCATCCGCGTGTTGAACCTGCGCACCGGGCGGAAACGAAGGCGCGATCACCACCCGCAGCGTGCGACGCAAGTGTCTGTCACATTTGTGCGGTACGCCCATTTTCCTCGATCGAATGGCCATGGGACCGCCTCACTTGCGCAATGGATTTCCGCAACTCTGGCCCTCAGCGCGTGCGCTCCGCCGATCCCCTGCGGATGACATCCTGCAACCGCCTCGGATCGTCGCTGGGCCCACGCAGCAACCGATCTGTTTGAAATTGAACCGGATATCCGCGACGTTCGACAAACATGAGTTTCCGGTGCGGCGAGAGGGCAAATGGGAAAGATCAGTCAGGACGGACAAGTCGGAGAACTGACCACGCCACTGGGCAAGGATGTCCTGGTCCTCAGTCAGTTCAACGGGGTCGAAGCGCTCGGCGAAGATTTCGAGTTTCAGATCGATGCCTTGAGCGAGCAGGAGAACCTGAATTTTGATCAGGCGCTCGGGAAGTCCTGCACGATCAAGCTTCAGGCCTACAACGGCAAGGTGCGCTTTTTCGACGGCATTCTCACGCGTGCACAATGGGTCGAGAAGATCGAGGACTACTACCACTACCGATTGGTGCTTCGCCCCTGGTTCCATCTTCTGTCCTATCGGGCGGACTGCCGGATCTTTCTCGACAAGAATGTCAAGGACATCATCCAGGAGGTCTTCACCAAGGCCGGCTTCACCGATTTCGAGTTCAAGACCACCGCCGACTACGACAGCATTCCCTATTGCGTGCAGTATCGCGAGACCGATTTTGCCTTCTGCTCCCGGCTGATGGAGCAGTATGGGATCTATTATTTCTTCAAGCATTCCGCGGGCAAGCACGTGATGGTGCTGGCGGATTCCCGCTCCTCGCACGAGGCCAATCCCGACGTCCCCAAGCTGCCCTACCTTCCGCTCGGAGGCCGCGCGCTTCACGAGGATCAATATCTGGGGGCCTGGGTCTCGGAACGCCGCTTCCGGACCGGCAAGGTCGAGTTCAACGACTACGATTACCTCAAGCCCAACAAGAAGCTGCGCGCGCCGAACGAAGCCGCGGAGAATTACACGCATTCGAAGTTCGAGGTTTATGACTATCCCGGCAAGTACGACGAAGAGGACAAGGGCAAGAAGTTTTCGAAGTTCCGCCTGGAGGCCGAGCAGTCCTACGATCATCGCCGCTATGCGGACGGTGATGCGGCCTCCTTGTTTCCAGGCAGCCTCGTCACCGCCGAGCGCCATCCGATCGGTGCGGAAAACCGCGAATTTCTCGTCGTCCGATCCTCACACCGTTACGGCACCCAGAACTATCGAACCAATGCGTCCGGCAGCGCCGAAGAGCAGGTCTATTATGGCTCGTACGAATTCCTCCCCAGCGACCGGCCGTTCCGTAGCCTTCCCGTCACGCCGAAACCGCGCATCTACGGCATCCAGACAGCCAAGGTTGTGGGCAAGAAGGGCGAGGAGAACGAGGAGATCTCGACCGACGAGAACGCCCACATCTGGGTGCAGTTCTACTGGGACCGCGAGCCGAAGAAGTCGTGCCCGGTGCGGGTCGCGCATGCCTGGTCCGGCAAGAGATGGGGCACGCAGTTCATTCCGCGCGTGGGCATGGAAGTGGTCGTCGAGTTCCTCGAAGGCGATCCGGACCGGCCGCTGGTGACGGGATGCGTCTACAACGGCGACAACAAGGTGCCGTACGCGCTGCCCGACAACAAGACGCAGTCCGGCACCAAGTCGGAATCCTCGAAAGGCGATCACGGCTATAATGAGTTCATGTTCGAGGACAAGAAGGGCGACGAATTCATCCGCATGCATGCGCAGAAGGATCACCTCGTCACCATCAATGCGAACCAGACCGGGACGGTCGGCGTCATCGGTCCCGACTCGCCTTACATGGGAGGCGACCAGACCTGGACTGTCGGCAACAACCGGACTTGGACCATTCAGAAGGGCAACGACAAGCTGGAGATCCAGCTCGGCAACCAGACCATCACACTCGACATCGGTCAGCAGACCGTCGATGCAATGACCGGCATCACGTTGAACGTATGCATGGGGCTCAGCAGCGTTAAGATCATGCCCGACTCGATTTCGCTGATGGCACCCAACATCAATCTCACGGGCATGGCTTCGATCAACCTGACGGCACCGTCCGTCAATGTCGCCGCGGTGCTCAATACCCCGATGCTCAATGCGGCCGCGGCGACGATCAGCGGCATCCCGTTATAGGAGCGCCCAACCTGTAACTTATAGCATCCGATAGCCGCATGTCCCTTGTGCCTGCGGCGGGAGGTGACAAGCTTGGCGACGAGCTGATTTCATGACGATCGTATTGTCCGGCGCATTATCCGGCCCTTGGGGTGCCTCGATGTCCGTTATCCGTTTCGCGACTGCTCGTGCGTTGTTTGAGGCCTTCCCCGAAGTGTCTGAGATCGTCAACCATGCTCCAACCGAGCAGACGCCGACCGATTTCGTCAAGAGCCTGGTCTCGGCCGGCAAGATACCGGAGGCAGTGGGCTTCTGCGCCTATCTGTTGCCGCGGCGCGAGGCCGTGTGGTGGGCATGCACGAGTGTAAAGACTCTTGCGGAGGATCTTGCCCGCGATCGTCCCGACGCTCTGCTCGCCGCCGAGTCGTGGGTCTATCAGCCGGATGACCAGCGCAGGCAATACGCGCTGCAGATCGGCGATCGTGGCGACCGCAAGGATCCAACGACCTGGCTGGCGCTGGCAGCCGGATGGTCGGGCGGGTCTCAGACGGTCGGATCCCAGCCCGCGCCGATTGCACCTTTTATGACGGCGCGGGCGAGCCGGGTCGCCATTCTTCTCAGCGCGGCGAAGGTCGGCGGTGCCGAGCGCATGTCGCGCTTGCGCAAGTGTATCGCCGACGCGCTCAAGCTCGCGGACCACGGCCTTGGTTGACCAGAGCGGTTGCTCACGCTGTTGTAGTTCGTGGCGCGCTGGTCGCTGCGCCGGGCCGGCCTTGAACGGTCAGGGGATTGGACGTACCGTGCTGGGCGATTGTGGAATTGGACCCGATGCTGTTCTGCAAGCACCGGCTGATCCTTGCAGACGATGGCGGCCATGGCGCTGACGCTGAGAGTTGAGAACCAGACCAGCCTTCCAGACGGCGGCGCGCTCAGCATCCAGATTCAGGGCAAGCGCGGCATCGATATCGGCCGCGATCAATATCTCGACTGGACCCTGCCTGATCCGGACCGCGTCATCTCAGGCAAGCATTGTGAGATCAGGTGGCGCGACGACGCCTATTGGCTGCATGATACCTCGACCAACGGGACCTACTTGCTGGGTGCCGAGACCCGCTTGCCGGTGCCTTACCGCATTCGTCACGGTGACCGGTTCTTGATCGGTCATTATATCATTTCGGCCAGCATCGACGGGCAGACAGCGGATGCGGCGCCGGTTACGGCCCCTGCCCCGCCCGCGAGCTACGACGAGATATGGAGCGCGGTCGGCGACGTCGCTCCGCCTGTTAACCCGAAGCACCTCAAGCCCAACCGAGATTCCGGGCCGATGAAGGCCGATTTTCTCGAATGGGCGGTCGACGTTCCCTGGACCACTCCCGCTGCCCGCCGGCCCGGAGGCCCATCCGCTCCTCCGCCCGATCCTGCTGACGACATGGGCTGGGCGCATGGGGTGCGGACCGAGCCCGCTCCCGTCGCGGCCGCGCCTCCCATGCCCGAGCCGCGACGGCCGGTCTGGACCGATGAAGCTGCGCCGTGGAGCGCGCCACCACAGCCTCAGCACAGTTGGCCCGAGACCGTCGAGACGCAGCCGGCCGCACAACCGCGAGCCCCAATTGAGAACAAGACACCGCCAGCCGCGCCTGTCGTTCCACCAGCGATGCATGATTGGCCGCAGGCCAATATCGAACGGGCCGCGCCGGCTCCCGCGGGCGGAACGGAACGCGGTCAGCCCGCTGGAGCCGGCGTGTCAGGACTCGATCGGTTCGTCCGTGCGTTCGCCTACGGAGCGGGTCTGCCCCAGGATGCACTCTCGGGCAGTGATCCTGCCGTGCTGGCGGAGCAAATCGGCCAATTGCTGAGAGTGCTCACCGAAAACGCCAAGGAGCTGCTCGAAGCCCGCCAACAGGCCAAGCGCCTCGCCCGCAGCTCGGACCACACCACGATCCAGGCGCTGAACAACAATCCCCTCAAGTTCGCGCCCACCGCCGAGGAGGCGATGCGGCTGATGTTCGCGCCGCCAGGCGGAAGCTATCTCGATGCGCGTGCCGCCTTCAAACAAAGCTTCGACGACCTGAAATCCCATGAGGTCCAGACCTTTTCGGCGATGCAATACGCGCTCAAGGCACTATTGGCGGAGTTTGATCCCGGGCAAGTCGAGCAGAGACTAAAGAGTGAGCCCGGTCTCGCCGACGTATTTGGGTCGCGCAAGGCGAGCCTTTGGGACGCCTATGTCGCACATTGGGCGGTTCGGACGCAGAGCAGGAAGGATGCGCTGGTGAACGCATTCATGGTCTACTTCGCCGAACATTACGACGAGGAGGAATTCGGACGCACGGATGACCGAGCTGCCTTGCAGTCGGACAAGCGGGCGGGACTGCCGGGGGGAAGCCGCTGAAGGAGTGCATTGCGTGTAACGATTCGGCGCCCGCTCCGCGTGATTTTTGCAACTGGCGCACCAAGCCTTGGGCTCGCGACCTGCAGTAATCGAGGAGAGCGGGCAATAACGATACCAATTTCGACGGCGAGTTCGAGAATGCCATTCTACCCAACCGCTGAAGACCGTCGTCACCATACCAGGAATGCCTGATGGCGCTTCGCCTGACCATCGAGAATCTGGCCAACCTGCCCGACGGAGGACCCATCTCGTTTGCGGTCGACGGAGAGCGCCCGGTCGATATCGGACGCGACAAGCACGTCGATTGGACCTTGCCGGATCCAACGCGCTACATCTCCGGCAAGCATTGCGAGATCCGCTACCGCGACAACAGCTATTGGCTTCATGATGTCTCGACCAACGGCACGTTCCTGAATGGAGCGGCGCACCGAATGCGCAGCCCTTACCAACTCAAGGACGGGGATCGTCTCATTATCGGCCACTACATCATCGCGGTTTCGCTCGATCGGCCCGAGGGCTCGCATGTGCAGCGCGCTCTGCCGCAGACGAGCAGCGCCGCGCGCCCGGCCTCAGACGCCGATGTGTGGGCGAGCGGAACACCGGCGGTCTCCCCGTCGCCGGCAGCGAATGACGCTCGCGCGCCTCGCAGCGCAGCGCCGGCACAGTCGGCCTTCGCGGACTGGACTTCATCCGGGGCAGGCGCCGACAGCTCCGCCGTTCGTCCGCGCGCGCTGACCGGTCAGAACGACGACAGCGCAGGTATGGATTGGACGGGCAGCGATCCCTTTGGTGTGCAACGGACGTCCGATCCTCACGCCGTGGCGGCGCGCGATCAAGCGGCACGCATCGACCATCCTGCTCCTGCCGAAAGCGTCGCGCCACCAGCCACATCGCCGTTCGCCGTGCCAAAGCCCCAAGGGGGCTCCCCCGCCAGCGCGGCCGCCGCGCAGGCGGAATCTCCGCCGACGGCGAGCCCTGCTGTCGAAACCGGCGTCAGGCCGCAGGGCGCCGGGCAGAGCCTGGCCAGCATCATCGCACGCGGCGCGGCCGTGCCCGAGAGCACGTTTGCCAACCGCGACGAGGATCAGCTGGCCCACGAGCTCGGCGAGCTGATGCGGATGTCCATCATCAACCTCATGATCCTGCTGCAGGCGCGCAATGAGGCCAAGCGACTGACGCGCAGCAGATCTCACACGACGGTCGAGGCGACTGAGAACAATCCGCTGAAATTCGCACCTTCACCCGAAGAGGCGATGAGAATTCTGTTTGGCCCGAGGAACCGCGCCTATCTGGGCGCGCGAGCCGCATTGGAGCAGGGCTACAACGATCTGCGGACTCACCAGCAACGGACCTACGCTGCCATGCGGCACGCCATCTCCATGCTGATGGCCGAGCTCGACCCTGCAGCGATCGCCAGGCAGGCCCAGGACCAGGAAAGCATGCTCGACAAGGTTCGCTCGCAGAAGGGCCGGCTCTGGGACACCTTGGTCGCACGCTGGAATGCAAGCTTCGGCCGAGAGGCCAGTGCCCCGGTCGATGCATTCATGCAGCATTTTGCCGATCACTACGATGAGGCCCATCGTCAGTAGAGGTCGAGCAGAGATTTGCTGCGGAATAGCCGGGGCAACCGGCACAACATGTGAACGGATGATGTAGATGTCTTGGTACAGCAAGGTTTTTTGGTCGGAGGGCCTGTTTCTTCGTCCGCATCATCTGCAGCAGAACGACAGGTATATCGAGCACCTGATCGACAAGCGCGTCCGCCACGTCACGCCCTATCCTTGGGGTTTTGATCAGCTCGAAATCGACCAGGACCTCGCCCAGCAAAGCAAGTTCGGCCTGCGCCGCGCCAGCGGCGTGATGCCCGACGGAACGCCGTTCGACATTCCAGCGGACAGCCCCATTCCGGACGCGATCGACGTCCCCGACGGCACCGCCGGCCAGATCGCCTGGCTGGTCATGCCGCTCGCTGCGCCCAATACCCGCGAGGTGGATGAAGCCACGGCAGAAAGCGCCAGCCGCTACACGCGGTCGTCCGAGACCTTCATCGATTCCACGTCCTCGCTCAGGATCGAGGAGGAGGTCGAGATCGCATTGCCGCGACTGACATTCGAGCTGCGCCGAACATCCAAGCCCGGCTATATGGCTCTTGGCATCGCACGCGTGCTCGAGGTGCGCGACAAGAACGTGCTGTTCGACGACCGCTACGTGCCGCCCATGCTGGTGTCCGCGGCCCACCCGGTGATCAGCGGCTGGATCAACCGCGTGATCGGCTGGATCGACGCCAAGCTGGAAGAGTTGGCGCGTTATGCGGTGGATCCGTCCTCGGGAGGCGGCCTGCAGAGCGTCGAGTATCTGGTGCTGCAGCTGTTGAATAGAGAGATCCCGTCGCTGATCCACCTGCAGCGCTCGGGCTATGTGCATCCGGAACGGCTTTATGAGCAGCTGCTTCGGCTGGCCGGCGAGCTCGCCACCTTCGTGACGCAGGAGCGGCGCGCGCGGGACTATCCGGCCTACGATCATGACAACCTGGAGAACGTCTTCGCGCCGCTGATCCGCGATCTCCAGGAATTCCTCAGCGCCCAGCTCGGGCGCCGCGCCATTCGCCTGGAGATCATCGAGCGCGCGCAGAACGCATTCGTCTCTCCGATCCGCGACCGCTCGCTGTTCCGCAATGCGACCTTCGTCCTTGAGGTCACCGCGCGCCGCCCGCTGGTCGAGATCCAGAACGACTTCCCGCATCTGTTCAAGGTCGGGCCGAACACCAAGATGAACGAAATCGTGCACGCCAACCTGCCCGGCGTGCCCCTGGTGCACTTGCCGACGCCGCCGCCCCACATCCGCGCGATCACCGACCACGTCTACTTCTACATGGACAGGAAATCGCAGCTCTGGCCTGACTTCAGCAACGCGGCGTCCATCGGCATGCACTTCTCCGGCGACTGGCCCGAGCTGGAACTTTATCTCTGGGCGATTCTGGAAGATCGGCGATGAGCGACAGGGACAAGCCTGTGAACCCCTTCGGACGGACCGAGCGGACCATCATCCGGCCGAATCCCGGAGGACGGTTGCCGCAGGCGCCGCCAGCGGCTCCCTCACCTGGCCCGCCCCCGGCAGATGTTTCGAACCCACGCGCACCGTTCTCACCGGTGCCGCTGGCCGACAGCGGCGCTGGCGGTCCGCCACCTCCGGGACAATACTCGCCTGTCCCGCCGCCGGTGGCATCCGTGGTTGCGCCCAGCGCTTCGCTCGGCGCGGCTCCTGTGACGCCGGCTGCGGAAGATTGGATCTCGTCACAGAACCAACCCGCGCGCGGGCCCGACCTGCCGCCCGCACCGGCGCTGCGCGTCGATGACCTCGTCGCGCCGAATGCCAACCCGATCATGCGGGCAGCCGGTCCGCTGCTGCAGCTGCTCGGACGACTGCGCGTCGCCCTGATGCGCGCCTCCTTCGCCAGCCTGATGGAGCAGGTCGCCGACGCGGTGAAGTTCTTCGAGAAGGACATCCGCTCGGCTGGCATCTCCGAGCAGCAAGCCAATACTGCGAAATACATTCTCTGTGCGACTGCCGACGATATCGTGCAGCATATCCCGACGAATGACCGGCATGTCTGGGCGCAATACAGCATGCTGAGCCGCTTCTTCGGAGAGCGCATCGGCGGCGTTCGTTTCTTCGAGATCCTGGATCGGCTCAAGGCCGACCCGCTGGTCAACTACCCGGTCCTCGAGTTGCAGCACGCCTGCCTTGCGCTCGGATTTCAGGGCATGCACCGCACCTCCGCAGGCGGCGTCGCCGGGCTGCAGGTGATCCAGCGCGACCTCTACGAATTGTTGCGGCGGGTCCGTCCAAGGGTGATGCGCGACCTGTCGCCGAACTGGCGCGGGCAGGCGCTGGCGGTGCGCCGCAACCGCATTTCGGTTCCGGCCTGGATGGTGGCCTCGGTCGCCGCCGCACTGCTGTTTCTGGGGTTCATCACCTTGCGGACCTGGCTGATCAGCCGTACCGAGGCGGCCGCGCAGCTCGCATTCTCGCTGCACCCCTCAGACAAGATCGAGCTGAAGCGAAAAATCGTCGCTCCGCCGCCGCTCCCGCCGCCCCCACCGCCTCCGGATCGCATCACGCAGCTGCAGAGAATTCGGAACGCGCTGGCCGCCGAGAATACGGCCTGCAAGATGACGGCCGACCAGTCGACGAACTTCATCATCATCAGGGTCTGCAATCTGATCCTGTTCGACTCCGGCAAGGCGACGGTGCTGGACGCTTTCAAGCCGATCGCGACCCGGCTTGCCGCCACGCTCGAAAAGGAGCCCGGCAAGATCCGCATCGTTGGGCACACCGACAATACGCCGATTGGCAACGCACGCTTCCCATCGAACTACGTGTTGTCGCTGGAGCGCGCCAAGGCCGTCGCCGCGGTCTTGAAGCCGGGACTGTCGGATTCCAGCCGGGTCGACGTCGAAGGCAAAGCCGCGGACTCCCCGATCGATACCAACGCGACGCCCGAGGGACGGGCAAACAACCGGCGCGTCGAAATCTTCATTGCAAGAAGCGAATAGTCGATAAGGCAGCGACAGGATGCTCCCAAAACAAATCATCCGAATTATCCTGTACGGGGTCGGCCTCGGCTCTCTCTCCGCGGTGGTCTATTTCGCTGGCCCGCTGATTTCGATCGGCGGCTGGCATCCGTTCGAAAACACGATCGTCCGGCAGATCACGATTCTGCTGCTGGTGACCGCCGCCGCCGGCTTCAGCGGTTTCACGTTCTACAAGAAGCGCAAGAGCGCGGAAAACATTGCCAAGGGCATTTCCGGCGAGGCCGAGCCTGCCAATGACGAGCCGGTGCTCAAGGAACGCATGAAGGACGCCGTTGCGACCCTGAAGGCCGCAAGCAAGGGCAAGTCCGGCTATCTCTACGAACTGCCCTGGTACATCATCATCGGCCCGCCCGGCGCGGGAAAGACCACGGCCTTGGTCAATTCGGGTCTGAAATTCCCACTCGCGGCCGGTTCAACGCCGGCCGCCGTGGCCGGCATTGGCGGCACGCGCTATTGCGATTGGTGGTTCACCGACGAAGCGGTGCTGATCGATACCGCCGGCCGCTACACGACGCAGGACTCCGACGCCACCGCCGACAAGCAGAGTTGGTTTTCATTCCTCGATCTTCTGAAGAAGAACCGGCCGCGCCAGCCGATCAACGGTGTCATCGTCGCAATCAGCATCGAGGATCTGCTGACGCTGTCTGCGGCTGAAATCTCGGCGCACGCGAACGCCATCCGCGCGCGGCTGCTCGACCTGCATCAGAGGCTCAAGGTCGACTTTCCGGTCTACGCGCTGTTCACGAAGGCCGATCTCGTCGCGGGCTTCAATGAATATTTCAGCTATCTCAACGAGGCCGCCCGCCGGCAGGTCTGGGGAGCGACATTCCAGACCGCGAACAAGAAGCAGAACATGGTCGCCACGGTTCCCGACCAGTTCGACCAGCTGCTGGAATGGCTGAGCGAGGAGACGATCGACCGCCTCCAGGAGGAGCCCTCGCCCAACTACCGCGTCTCGCTGTTCGGCTTCGCGGCGCAGATGGCGCGGCTCAAGCCGATCGTGGCGAATTTCCTGACCCAGATCTTCGAGCCCACCCGCTACCACGTCAACGCCACACTGCGCGGGTTCTATTTCAGCTCAGGCACGCAGAACGGCACGCCGATCGATCAGCTCGTCGGCTCGCTGGCGCGGACCTTCGGCGCCGAGCATGTCGCAACAACAGGCCATTCGGGAACCGGCAAGAGCTTCTTCCTCACCGACCTGATCACGAAAGTCATCATCGGCGAGGCCGCCTGGGTGTCCACCGACAGGGCTGCCATCAGGCGCGCCTTGATCCTGAAGGCAACTGCATTTTCCCTGATCGGCCTGGTGACGGTCGGGCTGACCTTCGCCTGGCTCACGAGCTACAAGCAGAACCGCGACCTGATCGAGCAGAACGAGCAGGCGGACAATGATTACTCCGGTGCCGCCGGCCCCTTCGTCAAGCAGACCCTGATCGACGACCGCGATCTGCATAAGGTGCTGCCGCTGCTGCACCGCTTGCGAAATACGCCGGTGGGCTACGGCACGCGAACCGCCTCGATCCCGACGTCGGAAGAGTTCGGGCTCAGCCAGCACGACCGCCTGCTCTCCTCCTCCAAGACGGCCTACCATACCGCTCTGGAGCGGCTGTTCAGGCCAAGGCTGCTCTATCGGCTCGAGGAGCAGCTGAACGCGCGGATCGCCGACGGCGGCTTCGTTTACGAGGCCTTGAAGGTCTACATGATGCTGGGCGGCCTTCATCCGGAAGACAAAGACCTGATCATGTCGTGGATGCAGCGGGATTGGGCCGAGAATCTCTATCCCGGCCCTACCAACGCGGAAGGCCGGAAACTGCTGGCCGAGCACCTGGCAGCGATGTTCGATTTGGAGACTGAGACGCCTCCGCTGGTCGAACTCGATGGCCATCTGGTGCTGGAAGCCCAAAGAACGCTCGCTCGGCTGAGCGTCGCCCAACGTGCCTATGAGCTGTTGAAATCGGAGGCGCGCAGCTCCAGCGCCGACGACTGGTCGGTGGTCCGCAAGGGCGGGCTTGACGCCGCCAATGTGTTCGAGGCCGACAAGGGCCAGCCGCTGGAGACGATCACTGTTCCCGCCTTCTTCACCTATAACGGCTTTCACGACAGGTTCATGGCCAAGCTCGCCGACCTATCGGAGCGGATGAAAAAGGACCGCTGGGTGCTGGGCGAAGCGGGCCAGCAGTCCGCCCTCGGCCAGCAATACGACAACCTCGCCGATGGCCTGCTCGATCTCTACGGGAATGACTTCGTCGGCGCCTGGCGCGATGCGCTCTCCAAGCTGAGGCTCAAGAAGCTGCTTGCCGACAAGCCGCGATATCAGGCGTTGCGTGCGATCTCCGCACCGGCGTCGCCGCTGCGGCTGATCCTGGAATCGCTGCGCGACGAGACCAAGCTGACGCGTGAACGCCCGAAACCGGCAAACGCGGACAAGGCCGCCTCCTCTGCAGCCGATGCGAAGGCCGCGACCATGGCCATGCTGTTCAATGCGCAGGACGGCCCGCCCGGCGCCAAAATCGAAGCGCAATTCAGGCCCTACCACGCCGTTGTCGAGGGCGAGAGCACGCGACGGCCGATCGATTCGGTGGTCGCCAATCTCAACGACATTGCGCAGAGCCTGACGCTCATCATCGAGAATCCGCAACTGACGGCGCAAGCCACCGCCGCGCTGCAGAACCAGGTCGCGACGCTGCGAAACAATGCCGGCAGAATGCCGCCGCCATTCTCGGACATGTTGCGGGGCGCCGCGGCCGAATTTGAAACGGACATGGCGGCGGCAACCGCCGGCCAGTTGCTGGTCATGCTGCGCGACCAGGTCACGCCGGCCTGCCAGCAGATCATCACTGGCCGCTATCCGTTCGTGCGGGCCAGCAACCAGGAGGTTCCGCTCGGAGATTTTTCCAAGCTCTTCAGCCCGAACGGCATTCTGGACAAATTCTTCACGCAGTCGCTCGCGCCTTATGCAGATACTTCGAAGCCGGAATGGACCTGGCGAAAGGAAAGCGCTGTTGGCGCGACCTTGTCGGCGGACACGCTGAGGCAGTTCCAGCGCGCGGCCTATATTCGTGATGCCTTCTTCCAGAACGGAGGCAACCTGCCTGCGGTCGCTCTCGCCGTGCAGCCGCCCGTGCTCAACGAGCCCGGAGCGAGCGCCAAGATCGAAATCGGCGGGACGGCAATCGCGAGCCCCGCTCCGCCGGCGCCCGCGGGGGGCGGTCTGTTCGCTTCGCCGTCGCCGCCACCACCGCCGCCGACCAAGCTTCCCAGCGTGTCGCCGACCAGTGTTCAGTGGCCGGGCCCATCGATGCGAACTGCGATTTCGGTGACGAATGACGCGACCGGCCAGCCATCGATCCTCGAACGGACGGGACCCTGGTCCTTGTTCAGGCTGCTGGAAGCAGGATCAATGACGGCGCGAGCGGAAACCGCCACCGCCAGCTTCATTGTCGCCGGCCGTGAGTTGAAGTATCAGATCACGACCGGCTCGATTAAGAATCCCCTCAATCTCAGCGCGCTCCGGGAGTTTCGCTGTCCTAACGGGATTTGATCCATGCGGTGCGGCCTGTTCGGAAAGCTTTCCGCAAAGCGCGACTTCATCGCTCTGGCCACTCCGCGCCGCTTTCTGGAAATGTGGGAGCCGTGGGTGCAGTCGTGCATGGCGGCAAGCCAGCATCATCTCGGCACCCGCTGGCAGAACGCGTTCCTGACCGCGCCGCTGTGGCGCTTCTGGCTCGGCGCCGACCTGTCGGGCGCGACGGTGCTCGGCACGCTGATGCCCTCGCTGGACGGGGTGGGACGCTATTATCCTCTCACGCTCTTGGCGGTGGCCGATCCCGACCACTCGATACCGCCACCGGATATCAACGCGCAGGAGCCGTGGTTCGCGCTCGCCGAGGAATTCCTGCTGGCGACGCTCGATCGATCGAAATCGTTCGAGGACATCTCCGCGGCTCTGGATAGGCTGGCGCCGCCGGACATGGAAGCCACCGTGCCCAGTTCGGATCAGATGCTTCGCCTCGACGACATGCTCGTCGGCACCATGACGGCCGGCAAGACGTTTCAAGATGCCCTGAGCGCTTTACGCCGGAGCAATCATGCGACCGCGGCGGCCGCAAGCTTCTGGTGGACGGCGGGCGGCGAGGATTTCCCACCGCTGGCGCTTGCTTCGCACGGGCTGCCGGATCCGTTCCACTATTCGTACCTGCTGACTGGAAAATCCCCCGACCAATCACGCGAACACGGCTGAGGCAGGAGCAGCGATGGGCGGACCATCATCCTATTCCTTCGAAGCAGGCTCGGCGACCCATCCCGGAAAGGTACGCTCTCGCAACGAGGATGCCTGTCTGGTGCGGACGGATGCCGGTCTATGGGCAGTCGCCGATGGCATGGGTGGTCACGAAGCCGGTGATGTCGCCAGCCAGCTCATCGTCCGGGCTTTGGACGGCATTTCGGAGGCGGATTCGGCGGTGCAGCTTCTCGAGGAAACGGAGAGCCGGATTTTTCTGGCGAACCAGCAGATCATCGATCTCAGCCGCCAGCGCGGCGGCATCGTGATCGGCTCGACAGTAACAGTGCTCCTGATTTCGGAAGATCACTATGCCTGCCTATGGGCTGGCGACAGTCGTCTCTATATCATCCAGGACGGATCGATCAGGCAGGTCTCGCACGATCACACCGAAGTCGAGGAGATGCTGGCGCGCGGCGCCGTCACCGCCGAAGAGGCCAAGCATTGGCCACAGAACGTCATTACCAAGGCGGTCGGGATCCACGACAATCCTGAACTGGAAGTCGTGACGGGCGCATTCGCCGAACACGATGTTTTCGTCCTCTGCAGCGATGGCCTCACCAAGCATGTCTCCGACGACGAGATTCGGCAACTGGCCTGCACGCAGGACGCGCAGTCATCATCTGCGGCGCTCGTCGACCTTGCGGTGGAACGAGGCGGGCTGGACAACGTGACCGTCGTCGTGGTTCGACCGATCCGAAAGGAATCCAGTCGCGAGCGCACCGTGACTCTGGCGACCGAAGACCGGCCAGACACGAGTATTTGGGAGTGATGGAGTGAGGGCCAACGATCCATTTCGATCGGCTCAGAGAGGCGTCCCGCCGGGAACGCGGCTCAACGGCATCTATGAAATCGACCAGATGATCGGCGTCGGCGGGATGGGCGAGGTCTACAAGGGCCACGAAATCCAGACCGGGACGGCCGTGGCGATCAAGATGCTGGTGCCGGAAATGGCGGAGAACGAGGCCGCGCTGGCGCTGTTTCGCCGGGAAGCTTCGGCGCTTCACTATCTGATGCACGACGCGATCGTCCGCTATTTCGTGTTCACGGTCGAACCCGTCCTGCAGCGTCCTTATCTCGCGATGGAATTCGTTGATGGCCGCTCGCTTGCCGATATGCTGGAAGAAGGCCCGCTGACGATCGAGGCGTTGCTTCGTCTCATGAAGCGGGTGGCGTCCGGACTCAATGCGGCTCACGAGCGTGGCATCATTCATCGCGACGTCTCGCCTGACAACATCATCGTGCCCCGGAACGATGTCGCCCGCGCGAAGATCATCGATTTCGGTATCGCCCGCTCCACCCAGATCGGCGATGCGACCATCATCGGCTCGGGCTTTGCCGGTAAGCACAATTATGTCTCGCCTGAGCAGATCGGTCTTTATGGCGGCGAGGTCAATGCGCAGTCGGACGTCTACAGCTTCGGACTGGTGCTGTTCTACGCGCTGACCGGACAGAAGCTGGATATGGGAGGAACCCAATTCCAGCTGGTCGAGAAACGACGGCGCGTGCCCGACCTCGGCGCCATCGATGCGCGAATCCGCCCCCTGCTGGAGCGAATGCTTCAGCCGGACCCGAAGGACCGGCCGCAGATGGCCGAGATCGAGAGTTGGACCATCGGGGCACCCAAGCCGGTGCCGCAAGGGAGCATCGAGCGCGCCGGCAAACCGGAACGTGAAGACGTCGCCCTCCGGCCGAGCAGGCCCTGGCTTCGTGCAAGCGCGATCGTAGCACTGGCGCTGCTGGTCATCGGCGGTGGGGGATACGGGTACTATCGTTACGTCTGGAGCGTGCCGGCTGTCGTGCGCCCACCACCACTGCCGCCGCTGCAAAAGGAGCCACAAACGCCGCGGCCGTCGCAGACGCCGCGGCCGTCAGTCACGCCCCCTTCAAATACCGACATTCCCAAGGATACGCCGGACAGACCGCCCATCGACAACCCTGCGCGCAGCGATGTGGTACGCCGATTCATCCAGCAATATGACGGCGGCGACTGCTTCTTCATCACCCCCGTTGCCATCGGTGCGAGCGCGGCCATTATCGAGGGGCTGGGCTCGTCGATGGCGCCGTTCGAAGCGCTGGACAGAGCTTTCAAGCGGGCACAGGGCTTCGAAGCGTCGATCGGCATTCGTGTCGTGACCCCGCCGCAGTGCCCGGCGATCACATTTCTGAACAAGGTGCGCGGTGAGGCGGCACGAACGCCGCGCATCTCGCTCGGCTCGGTGAAGATCAAGCCGAACGAGACGCTCGCCGGCAACATTGAGAACTTTGCCAATCGGGTCGTCGAGTTGCTCCTCGTCTCCGAGGACGGACAGGTGCAAAATCTCTCGTATCTGTTGAAGCCAGGCACCGATGCCTTGTCCTTTGCGATCGACATGAAACGGGCCGAGAGCGGCCTCGGAGCCAACGTGCCGCAACTGGTTATGGCGGTTGCAACACCGCGGGTCCTCGACTCGCTGAGGCAGCCGACCGCGACGCCTGCGGATCAATTCTTTCTACAGGTCCTCAGCGAGGCCCAGCGCACCGATCTGACCATCAACGCGGCTGCCCGCTATGTCACGATTCAGAAGTGAGGTCGGGCGACCGAGATCTGATCCCTGACAAAGCAACGGCCTGAGGCGGCCGGGAGACGCAAGCCCGCTTGCGCGAGAAGGGCCGATCTGTGTGACCGGATCACGCAGCATCGCTAGTGTTGCCCGGGTGTCACGCCGCGGGCGCGCCATCAACGCAGGATTCAACAACCGGCCTCACCAATACGTGCGACCTTTTAGTGAACCAGATCACATCGTCGCAGAACTAATTGTTTGAAAAAGCAAAGCCGCCGGCTTTTTGGTCACATTGAGCGCTTATCGTTGCAACCAGAAACCGGCTGCCGTATAACTTGCGGCATTGTTAAGGTCTTTGAGTGTGGCCTGTACTAGGGGCATCATGGCGAGGCTGCTCATCACAGCGGTCTTAGTGCTGCTGGGGATATTTGCCCTGGCGGAGACTCCCGCTTATGCCACCGCCGAGAAGCGGGTCGCCCTGGTCATGGGCAACTCCGACTACAAGGACACCTCGCTCGCTCTGCTCAATCCCAAGAATGATGCTGCTGCCGTTGCCGATGTATTGAAGTCGCTGGACTTCGACGTCCAACTCGTCACCAACGTCGGCAAGCGGGACATGGACGGCGTGCTGGAGCGGTTCGCCCGTGCATCGGCCACGGCCGATTCGGCGCTTTTCTTCTATGCCGGCCATGCCATTCAATATCACGGCAAGAACTATCTGATGCCGGTCGACGCCCAGTTGGAAGACGAGATCAGCATTCGCTACAATCTGGTCTCCGTCGACGATGTGCGCTCAAGCCTCGACCGCGCCAGCGGCGTCAAGATCATGATTCTCGACGCCTGCCGAAACAACCCGATCGCCGATCAGCTGAACCGGATCGCCAATGGTGGCCAGACCCGCGGCCTTCCCGCGACGCGGGGCCTTGCGCGCATCGACAAGACGCAGGGCATGGTCATCGCCTATGCCACCGCCCCCGATGACGTTGCCCTGGACGGCACCAATTCCACCCACAGCCCGTTCAGCTCTGCTTTGATCCGGGAGCTGCAGGAGCCGGGCCTTGAGATCGGAACGCTGTTCCGCAGGGTGGCGCGCGACGTCAACGACAGCACAAATGGGCGACAGCGGCCTGAGACCTCGATCAGCCTGCTGAGCGAATATTATCTCAATCAATCCGACCGGAAGATCTGGGAAGACATGCGGGAGACCGCAGACATTCCGCAGATCCTCGAATTCCTGCGCCGTTATCCGAACTCGATCAGCGCCCTGGACGCGAAGTACCGCCTTGACGTGCTGGAGCGGGCGAAGCGGGATCGCGAGGACGATGAGATGCGACTTCGGCGCGAGGCGCTGAAGAAAGAGCTTGAGGCGCAGGAAGCGGCAACCCGCGCAGAGATTGCACGCCTCCAGGAAGAGAAGCGGCTGGCCGACGCGCGTGCGGCCGACCGGGAGGCGCAACGCAAGCGTGACGAGCAGGCTCAGCTCGCCGCGCTCGAGGAGCAGCGGAAGAAAGACCAGGCGGCCGAGGTCGCGCGCGTTGCTCGGCAGCAGCGCGAGGAGCAGGAACGGCTCGCCAAGCTGGAAGAGGACCGGAAGAACGCCGAAAAGGCGCTTGCCGAGAAGAAGGAAACCGAGCAGCGCCGGCAGGCGGCTGAGAAGCTCGCGGCGCTGGAGCAGGAGCGCGTGAGAGCTCAGCAAGAGGTCGCCGCCCGAGAAGAAGCCAGGCGAAAGGATGAGGAAGCCCGCAAGAAGGCCGAGGAAGCCTGCAAGGCCGAACAAGCCACGGTGGACTCGGCCGGCCGCGATGAGGCCAAGCTGAAGCTGTTCATCGGCTCGTCTGCCTGCCCCGACGCGAAGGTGCGGGCGCAAAGCGTCGTCGCGGCCCTGACTGCCGAGCGCGAGCAGGCGCAGCGCGCTTGCGATTCCGAGGCCAGGCAGCTGGCCGCGCTGCTCAAAGCGCCCGGCTCGACCGAATCCCGTGACAAGCTGCTCGAACTGCAATCGTCCCTGACCTGCTCGAACCTAGCACCGAAGATCGTGGACGGCCTTGGCCGGATCAACATCGATATCAAGCGCGGTGTGATCCGGAGCTCGCAGGCCGAGCTGCGCCGCCTTGGCTGCTACCGCGGTGCCGAGAACGGCGAGCTCGACAACTCCACCAGGGATGCGCTGAAGCGCGTCAACGTCGCTCGCGGCAAGGCGGATGCGGCGCTGGAGATCGACGATGGCGTCCTGGCGGACCTGAAGAAGCTGGACGCACCGGCTTGCACGCTGCCGAAGCCGGAGCCTGAAGAAAAGGAAGTCAGCAGGCCGAAACCCCGGATCGTGTCGCGGCCCGGCCCGGCAGTCCATGGAAGCCGCGACCGTGAGGAGCGCGCTACCCACGAGGATCGCGCCGCGCGTGAAGATCGCCCAGTCCCGCGGCCGCGGGCCGAGGCTCGCCAGTCACCGTCGCCCGGCGGCGGCGGCGGAGGAGCCGGTGGTGGCGGTGGCGGCTCGGGCGGCGTGTCGGTCCACGGTCTCAGCTTCTGACCAGAAGCACTCCAGCCTCTAGTTCTAATTGAACGTTTCCAAAGTCTCGGTTCTGTTGATTACGGAAATGGTGACCCCCGCTGTCATCGTCCGCGAAGGCGGACGATCCAGTACGCGCCGTGACCTTTCGGTTCGATCTCTTCTGCCGCGACATACTGGATGCTCCGCCGGAGCCTGTCATCCGGCCGGCCGAAGGCCGGACCGGGTGGCGGAGCATGACAGCGTTGGAGATGGCGAGAGCTCAACCCATCCACCGACAGCCGATTTCCGGGAAACGCTCGGTTAGCTACAAGCGGCCAACGAACAAGAGCTTGAGATCCCGGTCGGGCGTGAAGTCCGTGGCCCGCACGTCGAGCCCGGGCTTGGCCGACGGCGCCAGCTTGCCGGGGCAGTAGCTGACCAGGCGATTGTTACCGCCCTTGTCGATCGTAATGCGGAAGCTCTTGATGGGACCAGCCCAATTGGCGCCCGTTTTCAGCACGTAGCTGATCCTGCGCTCCTGGACCATGGCGCTGTTGTTGCGGGAGCTTCCCGCCATCTTGTCGAGCTCCTGGAGAAATTCATCGCTCACGCAATAATCCTTGCGATAGCGCTCGATCTCCTTGGCCATGGCCTTCTCTTGTCGCAGACCCTTTCGCAAGACAGTGTCAGGGCTGGCGCCAACGCTCGGCCGGTAGGTGTGCTCGACGATGACGGGCTTGCCCGCCGGGAAGGTCTGCTCCCGGTACACGGTGGTCTTGACGGTCCAGCCCGGCGAATACAGCGGCTTTCCGCGCTCGTCACTGCCCGCCGGCATCAGCAATCCCTCCGACGCCATTCTCTCGCGGATCGCCGGAGCGAGATCCTGCGGCCGAAACTGTTGCGCACCCAGCGGCAGCAGCGGGACCTTCATCTCGCGCAGGCGCGCCGT
This sequence comes from Bradyrhizobium sp. STM 3557, assembly GCF_045571465.1. Taxonomy (NCBI): domain Bacteria; kingdom Pseudomonadati; phylum Pseudomonadota; class Alphaproteobacteria; order Hyphomicrobiales; family Nitrobacteraceae; genus Bradyrhizobium; species Bradyrhizobium sp. STM 3557. The sequence goes on along the minus strand of NZ_CP120697.1, from coordinate 1,074,950 downwards.
CACGTCCTTGTCGCCGAGATAAGCATGCTGATCCGTGTTGTATTTCACGGGGGTGCCGTCGATCTTCGTTGCAAAATCAACAAAGTTGAGCGGATCGTTGGACGAGAACGAAATGGTTTCCCCTTCCGCCAGATCGATATCGGGAAGCGGAAACGCGACCGTGAGCGTCACCGGCGCCGACTGCGTGTTGACGAATTCATAGCGAACGCTGATGCGGTCCAGCGAAATCGCCAGGTCCTCGCTCCTCATCTCCACGGCTGACGAACGCGTGAATTGCAGGCCGCCGATCGCAAGCTCGGCCGCCGTATCGTTGGCGAGCGCGGCGGAATAGCCGCAAAGGACGAGGCCCGCTGTCAGGATGGTTGCCGGAAGCCGATACATCATCGCTCCTGCTGCTGTTCATGACCGGCGATGCCGCCGCATCGCAGGCAAAATTGACACGGGGAATCTGCTTAACAATTGACATCATGCCGCACCGGCGGCCTACTCCAGCATAGGTCAAATCGCCGGACTGACCAAATCCTTATCTCGTTTCGGCACGATCGGCCTGCCTGCAGATCCCATGCGCTCCTCATCCTTCACTGCTTCGATTGTCTCACTCTGTCTCATCAGTAGCGCCATTGCGGGCGAAGGTTCGTTCTGGTCCACCGATTGGCTGCTCGGTGACAAGGCGCCGAGCCCGTCCGTCGTCGCCCAGGCCAAGCAGGCGCCGTCCTCCAAGACCGCGCCGGCGCCACAGCAGAGCTCCGACGGCCCGCCGCCGGAGAAGACTGAAACGACGAATTTCGAGAACTGGATCCTCAGCTGCCGCGAATTCGTGGAGGGGCCGAAGAAGCGGACCTGCGCGATGACCGTCGCCGTCCGCAAGACGGATACCAATCGCCCGGTGCTCTCCTGGACCATCCGTGCAAACGATAAGGGACAGATGGTATCCGTCATCGAGACGCTGCCAGGCATTTCGATCGTCCCCGGCATCGAGGTCAAGCTCGAGAAGGGCGCAGCGCCGCGCAAGGTGCCGATCGAGATCTGCGAGCCGAACTGGTGCTCGGGCTCGCTGCCGATGGACAAGGGCTTCATCCAGGAATTGGCGACCTCGTCCAAGGCCACGGTCGTGATCACCTCTTCGGCAGGTCAGCCCTTCACCTTCGAGTTCCCGATCAACGGCTTCGAAAAAGCCTTCGCAAAGATGTAGGACGTGCGACGGCGCGGCGACCAACCGATTGGTCCTCCCCACTTCGACCGGATGAGAACGGAAAAGGCTCTTGCGTCCGTCGCAGGAGAAAGCCTGCGTTGTCCATCATGCGTCGAGCGAACGGTTGGCGTGCGGCATGCACCGCAGAGTGCGCTCGCAAAGTTGTCTCAAAACAAATGAGCCGGCTGTGGGACCGGCGCATCGTTTGGATGTTGAGCGCGCGGCGCCGCTTCGGCCTATGACGGACCGAAGGTGTAGCGGATGCCGCCGACGATGCCGCCGCCATGCAGATTGTCGCCGAAGCGCCAGTCGCCGCGAACGAAGCCGAGCAGGCCGCTGGTCTGCGACTGGAACGAAAGGCCGAGGCTGGTCTGGTAGAAGGTGCCGACACGCGTCGTGGCCAGATCGAAGGTCGGCGAGCCTGCTGCGGTGCCGGTAAAGGTACCTGCGGCGTTGCCCATGAATTCGTGCTGCACCAGCGCGATGCCGAATGGCGACCAGTTGAAGCCGCCATAGGAGAAAGCCGTACCGACACGAGCACCGGCGCGGCCGAGCAGGCTTTCGACCGTATTGAAGCCGAGCACACTGGTACCATTGAAAACCGGCAACGTATCGAACGTCGAGCGCGTATAGCTCACGTTGAAGGTCGGTTCGATGAAGAAGTTGTTGTCGAACCTGAAGCTATACGATGCGCCGCCGTTGACGTTGTCCGACTGGCCGTTGAACCCGACATTGTTGAGCAAGGCCGTCGGGTTGGTCACGTGCATGTCGTACCAGGAGTGACGGTACGTGAAGTCGGTCGAGAGTGGTCCCTTGGTAACGAGGCCGTAGACACCGACAAAGGGAACCTCGAAATTGACCTGGTTCGGACCGGCGACCAGCTCGGTCGAGGTCGCCTGAACGTCACCACCGGTGATGCCGAAATGCGCGTTGACGCCGCTGCCGCCAAGGTTGAGCCAGCCGGTATCGGCGCCGGTCTGGACGCCGGTGAATTCGACGCGAACCCTGGATTGCGCGGTGTCGAAGATCGATCCGTTCAGCGCCACCGAGCCGGTCGATGAGACAGTGGTCACGCCGCTCGACACGCGCGCCCATGGACCTCCCACCATCTGGCAGTTCTTGTCCCCGCTGCTCGGCCACGGGAAGCTCGGCGAGTCGCAGGGCTTGTCGGTCTGCGGCGAGGCGACGAGATTGCCGCCGGGCTGATGGAACGAGGCGTCGATCGAGCTGATCGTCGACAGAATGCTGGTCAGCGGCCCCGTTGCGGCCCGCGCACTGGGCGCGACCAGAATCTCGATGTTAGACGTGTTGTTAGCGCCCTGGCCAGGATTGAGGTACTGATAGGCAAAGAACGGATTGATGGCACCAGTGAACGTGCCGGTGCCGGTGTTGGCGCCTGCGCCGGCCACGTTGACCAGCGGGAACAGACCTGTTGCGCCGGCGCCGCTCACATTGATCACGCCGTTCTGGGCTGCGTTCAAGCTGGCCACATTGATGGAGTTGATGGCGCCGGTCCCGTTCAGATTGAGCTGGGTCGTGATCGTGCCGCCACCGGTCAGCGCGCTGCTCTTCGCATTGACGGTCGTGCTGCCGGCCGCGCCGGTCAGGTTGATCGTGCCATTGTTGACGAGGCTCGCCGCGGTGACGGTGCTGATGCCGCTCGCATTGACGGTGCCGCCCGAATTGTTCGTGAATGCACCCGGCCCCGCATTCCAGACGCTGCCGGGATTGATGTTGACGGTGCCAGTGTTGGACAGCGTACCGTTCCACTGCGCGTTGTTGGTGATGATGCCCGTGTTGCTGGCAACGGCCGCGTTGTAGGTCCCGTTGTTGATCACCACACCGGCGTTGTTCAGCGCATCATTAATCGTGCCGTTGTTGGTGATCGTCCCGGTCGACGTGTTGTTGATATTGGCAGCTGTCAGAATACCGCCTGCTGCGACTGAAATTCCACCACCGCTGGCGGAATTGCCGGCATTGCTCAAGTTTCCGGCCACAGTGTAGTTGCCTGTACCCGAGACGGCGAGCAGCGAGGTTGCGGCCGTGTTGTCAAAGGTCGAGTTGCTGCTGACTGTGCCGGTCACGTTGAACTGGCCAAACGCACCGTTGGTGATGGCACCTTTGATTGCGCCACCGGACGCGTTCACGATAGCCAGATTGGCGCCGGCACCGGTGCCTGTATTAGAAAATCCGCCGACGCCCGTCCCGCCGGGACCACCGGTATCGATCGTTCCAGCAATCTGGTTGACCACACCACCTGCGCCATTTTGAAAGCCACCGGCCGTCGTTGTCCACGTACCAGAATTAGCCAACTGTCCGTGGTTCACGGCAGCCCCGGTCCACGTACCGGTGTTGTTAACGGCGTTGGCAGTAGCCGTATTCAGGTTATCCGTGAGATTGCCACTCCAGGTGCCGGTGTTTGAGATCGTACCGGTCGCCTCGTTCTTCACGGCGCCGGTCCACCCACCGTGGTTGACGATGTCGCCGGTATTGTCGGTGCCTGCAACAGCCGAGAGCGCGCCACCTACCGCAACCGTAATACCTCCACCGCTTGCAAGCTTGCCCGCGTTGGTCACCGCGCCAGCGATGGTGTAGTTGCCGGTACCCGAGACGGCGAGCAGCGAAGTTGCGGCCGTGTTGTCAAAGGTCGAGTTGCTGCTGACTGTGCCGGTCACGTTGAACTGGCCAAACGCACCGTTGGTGATGGCACCTTTGATTGCGCCACCGGACGCGTTCACGATAGCCAGATTGGCGCCGGCACCGGTGCCTGTATTAGAAAATCCGCCGACGCCCGTCCCGCCGGGACCACCGGTATCGATCGTTCCAGCAGTCTGGTTGACCACACCACCTGCGCCATTTTGAAAGCCACCGGCCGTCGTTGTCCACGTACCAGAATTAGCCAACTGTCCGTGGTTCACGGCAGCCCCGGTCCACGTACCGGTGTTGTTAACGGCGTTGGCAGTAGCCGTATTCAGATTATCCGTGAGATTGCCACTCCAGGTGCCGGTGTTTGAGATCGTACCGGTCACCTCGTTCTTCACGGCACCGGTCCACCCACCGTGGTTGACGATGTCGCCGGTATTGTCGGTGCCTGCAACAGCCGAGAGCGCGCCACCTACCGCAACCGTAATACCTCCACCGCTTGCAAGCTTGCCCGCGTTGGTCACCGCGCCAGCGATGGTGTAGTTGCCGGTACCCGAGACGGCGAGCAGCGAAGTTGCGGCCGTGTTGTCAAAGGTCGAGTTGCTGCTGATTGTGCCGGTCACGTTGAACTGGCCAAACGCACCGTTGGTGATGGCACCTTTGATTGCGCCACCGGACGCGTTCACGATAGCCAGATTGGCGCCGGCACCGGTGCCTGCATTAGAAATCCGCCGACGCCCGTCCCGCCGGGACCACCGGTATCGATCGTTCCAGCAGTCTGGTTGACCACACCACCTGCGCCATTTTGAAAGCCACCGGCCGTCGTTGTCCACGTACCAGAATTAGCCAACTGTCCGTGGTTCACGGCAGCCCCGGTCCACGTACCGGTGTTGTTAACGGCGTTGGCAGTAGCCGTATTCAGGTTATCCGTGAGATTGCCACTCCAGTTGCCGGTGTTTGAGATCGTACCGGTCGCCTCGTTCTTCACGGCGCCGGTCCACCCACCGTGGTTGACGATGTCGCCGGTATTGTCGGTGCCTGCAACAGCCGAGAGCGCGCCACCTACCGCAACCGTAATACCTCCACCACTTGCTAGCTTGCCCGCGTTGGTCACCGCGCCAGCGATGGTGTAGGATCCGGAATTGACGATTAGGCGCGAGCTTGCCGCAGCATTGTTGAATGTGCTGTCGCTCATCACCGTGCCACTGACGCTGAACGTACCGCCGGTGTTGTTCGCGACCGCCCCGTTGAACGCGCCACCATTGGCGTTGATCGTGCCGGTGTTGGTCGTGCCGCCGTTGGTCGAGCCCGCCGTCTGCGTGTAGGTCCCCGAATTGGTCAGACCACCATTGAGCGCGCCGGTGTTCGTAGCAATTCCGCTGTTGTTGAGGCCGCCATTTTGCGTTCCGCTGTTGCTGTAGTTCGCACTGTTGGTGACCGCGCTGGTCAGCGTTCCGGTGTTGACGAGAGCGCCACCCGTCACGTTCGTGGTCGTGAACGAATTTATCCCGCTGACCGTGAGAGACCCGCCCGTCACAGAAATCCCGGAGCCGGTCATGTTGTTGGAGATCGAATTCGTTCCGCCCTGGTTGACCAGGTTTGGCCCCGCGCCATTGAAGTTCACAGCCTGACCAGACACCGTGTAGTTCTGCGAGGCGGCGGTGAAGGTCCAGGAATTCGGCGTAATCGGTCCGGCGGTGACCGTGACGGTGGTGCTGCCGGTCGCATCGAACGTCGCGGCCGACCCGGCGGTGACGGGAGCCGTACCGGTCGACCAGTTGGTGCCGAGATTGTAGTCAGATGTCGTGGTGGTGCTGCCGGCACCGCCCCAGGTCTGCGCTTGGGCGGCCGCCATGCCACCGAATGTTGCAATAGCGAAGGCGACGAGTGCAGTGGATTCGAGCAATCGGCTTCGAAGCGGCTGCGACGGTCGCGATGTGGGCGCTACGCCCGGCTTGCGCGACCGATACCCCTCGATCTGAGAACTCAACATGTACGCCACCCCAATATGGATTTGGCGCACGCCTGAACCCCTCCGGCCGCGCCAGAAACTTAAGAAACATTAACTCACGTTTCTGGTACCGGCTCTAGTGCTCAGGCGCCACCAACGCGCTACCTAAACACCATGAGAACCTGATTGTCGGCGACAGTTGCGCGATTGCAACGTGCGACTTCGTGACAACTACACGACAAATACATAAATGCCGCCCGCGGCGGTGTCGCGGACGGCACAACAAACAAAGGCTCAACAAATAAGTGGGACGCGGTTTGCCGTCTTAGAACGAGAGACCGGAGATGAACACCGGGCGGCCGCACCAGAAGCAAGCGGGCCTGACCTCGGGTGTCGCCGACGACACCAGGATCGGCCTTTGAGCCGGCGCCGCCGCGACCGGACGGATGACCTTCGTGCGCTTCACCGGGGGCCGGGCCGCAACTGAGGCAGGTGCAGCGGCCGGCGAAGCAAATACCGAGTCAAACCATAACCAGCCCGTTTCGGCCCGAGCGGTCCCCGAGAAGGATCCCATCGACACGAGAACTGCGAGAACGGCTGCCGGTTTGGCAATGCGCCTGAAAGCAATCATTCGATCGACTCCTGTTCCATCTCGCCACCTGGGCCGAAGTCTTGCGCTTCGACGGACACTGGCACGCTATGCTTACAAAAAAGTAATCGCAAGGGCAGGAAAGCTGCGCAACGTAACGCGGCACACAGCGATGAGTTTCATTCCGGGGGATCGCAATGGCAATATTGTAGTTTTATTGCGCCAAAAGAAAGGCCGCCTCATCCGGAGACGGCCTTGGTGCACGAGTGTGGCAATTTGGCTTCAGATTGCGTGCAGAACCTGAACGGTCAATGTGATCAGTAGGTCACACCCGAAATGTAGACAGTGCGATTGCACCAGAAGCAATCGGGCTTCTCGCTCTTGGCGGCGGATGCGACAGCGACACGCTTTGCGCGGGAAGTCGTCATCGCCTGAGCATGCGCCCGCGCCGGCCTGGTCGTGGACTCAACGGATGCATCGGAGGGAGCCATTGCAACGACGATCTTCTTGGTCGACTGCGCTTGAGCTGTTGCACCCATGCACGCGATGGAAATCAGTGTCACCGCAACCACGGCCGGCTTGGCGACCATCTTGAAGATCGGCATCACGCAACTCCTGTTTCTTTTTCGAGCCTTTCGTTCGCTCCTACGTGAAACACTGACGCAACTTGCAGATGAAGTCACGCAAATGCCTGAAAGACAGTAACGTCGCGCCTAAATGCGAACAGATAGTTCGTTGTTAGTTTTGAAGAAGCTTCTTAACGCGTCTTTCATATTTCACTCGCGCATGAGCGTCCGCGCCCCTTCGACGCGGCCCAAGCAACACCGAGCACACGCATAACGCGAGCAAACGCGCATCGAGCGGATCATGGTGCAACAAGGAGTCGGAAGAGCTCCCGCGCGGAGACATCGCAGGACGTGCAGGCCGCTGCGAGCGCATCAGCGGTCCGTGGCGGCTTGGGCGCGAGCGTCCGGGCCCAAGCACACTTTATTGCCGGCCTTGTGTGATCCGGACTACTGACTTTCTCGCGGGAGCGAGATAAAGTTAGGGATACTTTCATCAATTTAGCCGGGCTCACCATGCTGACGTCGCGGAATAGATTCCTGGCTGCCGCTTATGCTGCCATTGTCCTGATCGGGACCTGCGTCGGCGCTGCCGCTGACGATGTGATTACCCGGCGCTTCACGGCCGGGAACGCGCCCGACGCAGTCGGAATTGCGGATGCCAGCGAAGATGTCGAGCTTGCCGGCCCGCAGGCCCTGACCAGCGACGCGCAAGGCAATCTGTTTCTGCTCGACCAACTGAACCAGCGCATCGTGGAGTTCAATCCCAAGCGACCCGCTGAGGATCCGAGCATCCTGGAAATGCCGCCCAGCGTGCAGCCGTCCGACCTCGTCGTCCGAAAGGACGAGATCCTGGTCTGGGACAACGGCATCCATACGCTGAAGGCGAGCGGCCAGCCGACCTCGACGCGCGGCATCGGCGGCACGACCGTGAAGCTCGAGGAGGTCAGCTCGCGCGACCTGGATGATCAGTTTGCCACCTCGGCGTTCGCGCAGATGGGCTCGCAGCCTCCCGGCGATGCAGCCGACGTGCTCGACAAGGACAGCCGCGCGGTCACGGTCAAGCAGGGCCGCAAGCCCAGCCGCCAATATGTCGCGTCCCGCGGCCGCGGTTCGGTGATCGCCGATATCACGCCCCAAAAAGGCGACAACGCGGTCCTGATCGAGGTTCGCAGCCTCGATGGCAACGAGACGATTGCGCAGTTGCACCTGCGTGTCCATGACAAGCTCGGTGCGGTCGAATTCCTCGAAATCGACAATAACGACAAGCTTTACATTCTTGGCGAGAATGTTCCGGACAATGCTGCCGGCGCCGCAACCTTTGTCGCCCGCTACGCGCTTAGCGGCGATCTCGAAGGGGTCTACGAACTGCCGCTGGAGAATACGCCGATCACAAGGCGCTTCGTGACCATCTCCGGCGATGGCGACGTGTATTTCCTGCGCACGCAGCGGACCGGCGTCGAGGTGGTCGGGGTCGGCTTTCGGCCGCTGCGCAACGCCAAGGTGATCGACATTCGACCGCGGATCCAGAACGCCGGCGCCTCGCCCTCCAGCAGGTTCACCGCGATCGCTGCGGTGCGGCCGTCGAACCGGCAGCAGGTGGTCGAAACCGCCTTTGCGTTCGAAGGCATTCAGTGGCAGGTGACGCCGCAGAATTATGGCCCGGAGCCGGACCAGGCCTGCACCGGTTTCAGCCGGGTCAGGCGGCCCTGGTACCTGCAGGGCAAGATCGGTCAGCAGGTCCGCGGCGTGCCCTATTGCTGGGGCTGCTCCGGCTCGCTGGCCACCTTCCAGAACCAGATCGCGCACGGCGTGAAGGCGGGAAACGTCTGTACCCGTAACGAGCCGCGCAACGACGTTGCCGGCGTCGACTGCTCCGCCTTCGTCAGCGCGACCTGGGGCCTTTCCGTGCATTACACGACGGCCGCCATTCCCGCGATCGCAAGTCCAATAACGGATCCCTGGCAGCTGCGCCCCGGTGACGCCCTGAATAAGCCCGGCTCGCACGTCATGTTGTTCCTGCGCTTCACGCCGGATCGCAAGGCTGAAGTCATGGAGTCATCAACCGGCGGCTGCAATGGCCGCGTCTGCCGTAACGTCTACCCGCTCGCGGCGCTGCTTGCGCGCGGCTATCAGCCGGTGCGTTTCAAGGCGCTCGCCGACGACAATATGGTCGTCGCACAGAGCGCTTACGCTTCCGGCAAGGTAGACAAGCGCGAGCCGGACGCGACGCCGACGCACGCGCACAGGCGACGGAGCAGGCATTAGGATGCGAGATCAGCCAGTCGAACGTGACCGCGCGGGTTTTTTGGCCCTCACCCTTTGTTGTACAAAACCTTTTTTCCGCTCAGCGCGACTATCCCTGAGATTGGCTTCTGGATCCGGAACGACATCGATGGGCATTTCGAAGCGGTACGTTATTGTCTTGGCCGCGAGCTGCTGGGCCGCCCTGGGCCAGGCGCTGGCGGCCGACTGCAATTCACTGCTCAATCCGTTCAACCAGGCGGTCGACGAGGCCCGCGAGACCGATGCCCAGGCGTTGATCGACAAGATCGCGGGCAGCAACGACTGCGCCCGCTACCAGATCCCCGCTCAGACCCGCCTAGCCGCACTCAGGCTTTCGGCAGCCCAGATCCTGATGGCCCGCGGCCGGCCGGTGGAAGACTATGAGCGCCTGCTTACGGCTGCGGAGACCCCGGAAGTGCTCTGGCAGGCTTCGGCGACGCTTGGCGAGGTGCGGTTCGGCGAGCGTCGCTTCGCCGAAGCCGCGCAAGCTTATGACCGCGCCATCGGCATCCTGAACAATATGACGTTGACGCCCGCGCGTCCGGAGCGGTTCGAGATCGAGGGCCTGATCAGTCGCGCCGGACAGGCACGGCTGCTGGCGGCCAACGTCAAGATGGCCGACGGCAGCACCCGCTTCGTCCCGACCGCGCGCGACCACCGCGACGGCACGATCGGCGGGATGTATTCGCGCTCGGTGCGCGGAATCACGCCGCAGTCGATTCCGATTCCCATCACCTTCGAATACGCCAAGACCACGTTCACTGCGGTCGGCGAGGAAGCCGCGCGAGAACTCGCGGAGGTGCTCAAGGAGCAGCGGCCGGAACGCATCGAGCTGGTCGGCCACACGGACATCCGGGGCAGCGATGAAACCAACATGAAGCTCTCCGCGGCGCGGGCCGAAGCCGTTGCGGCCTTTCTGAAGGAGGCCGGTGTATCGGCCGTGATCGAAACCAAAGGCGTCGGCTCGAGCGAGCCGCTGAAGCTGGTCGACTCCTCTGGCCTCGGCCAGGACGACATTTATGCACTGAACCGTCGCGTGGAATTCGTTCGCCCATAGGAAGCAAGGCCATGTCAACCATTCGCGTTGCGCTTACCGCGGCTTGCGTTGTCATCTGTATGGCCAAGGCCGCCCTGGCCACTCCCAGCCTGCCGCTCTACCTCGCCAATCCCGACGGCGGGGCAATCCGCGCGCTGATCATCGGGATCAACGCCTATCAGCACGTGCGCCAGCTCAAGGGATCGGTGGCAGATGCGCGCGACATCGAGGGAGCGCTCCGCTCGATGGGCACCACCGACATCGTGACGCTGACGGACGCGCAGGCCAATCGTGCCGCCATCCTGCAGAGCATCAGCGATCTCGTTGAGCGGACCAATCCGAACGACCAGATCATCCTCTCCATTGCCGGCCATGGCGCCCAGGAGCCCGAGACCATCAAAGGCTCGGAGCCGAACGGCATGCAGGATGTCTTCCTGCTGCCCGGTTTCGAGCCGACCGCCGAAGGTTCGAAGCAGCGCATTCTCGGCAGCGAGTTCAACCATTTCATCCGGCAGTTCGAATTGCGCGGAGCGAAGGTGCTGTTCGTTGCCGACACCTGCCACGGTGGCGGGATGACGCGCGACATCGATCCGCGCATGGCCGAGATGAGCTTCAGGCAGGTTCCGACCTACACCCTGACCGTGGACCGGCTGACGCCCGTCACCAATCAGTCCGATCCCGTCAGCGAGCTCGACCTCGACCGCACCACGTTTCTCGCCGCGGTCGATCGCAATACCAAGGCGCCCGAAGTGAAGATTCCTGCGATCGACGGGTTGAGAGGAGCTCTGAGCTATGCCGTCGCGCGCGCTCTCGAGGGCGGCGCCGACGCCAATCATGACGGCAGGATCACATTGAAAGAGCTGTTCACCAACGTTCGGCAGGTCGTCTATCAACTGTCGGATCAACGGCAGAACATCGTCACCCAGACTTCTCCCGGTCGCGCGGGCGACGGCGAGGTGATGTTCCAGCTCACGCGCGGGCTCACGCTGACCCCCTCGACCTCACAGGCCGCTCAGCAGGTGGCACTCGCCAGTCCCACGTCGGAGAAGCTCGAGCAGAAGCCGGCTAGTGCTCCGCCTGTCGCGGCAGCACCGGCAGCATCAGCGGCCTCGGTCAGCAAGCTTCCGATCCGGCTGGCCGCCCTCGATGGCAACAACAACGCGATTCCGAAGCTGACCTCGAACGAGGCATCGATCGAGATCGTCGCTCCACTCGAAAATCCGGACCTGATCTGGGACCCGAAATCGCGGGATGTCATCTCGTGGGGTGACGTCATCGCCTACAAGGTCGACGCCACCGATCTGGCCACGGTGATCGACCGCACTGCGGCCGTTCGCGAGCTGAAGCGGATGGCCACGCAATCGCCCCAGTCCGTGCGCGTGGCGCCCGACGACGCACAACATCACAATGGCGAGCCGGTCCAGATCGAACTCAAGGACGTTTCCGGCCGTGCCGTTGTCCTGTTCGATATCTCGGGCGATGGCACGGTCCAGATGCTCTATCCCATCGGCTCGGACGAAGCGCCGACACAGGCCGGCAGCTTGCGCCTGCCACTTCGGGTGCGCGAGCCGTTCGGCGCCGAGCAGGTCGTGGCCATCAGCTCCACCCAGCGGCTCGTCGACTTAGAGCAGGCGTTGCTTCAGCTGAACCGGCGGAAAGCACCGGGCCAGATGATCAAGGTCATGACCAAATATCTGCCGCCGGATGCGCGGATCGGGTCGATCGGGTTCTTCACGGCACCCTGAGGCGAGGGCATGTCAAAGCTCAGCGGCATCATCAGGGGATTTTGTATCGCCGCGGCGGTCAGCCTGACCTCGCAAGCGCTCGCCGCTGTGGTCATTCTGGACGGCGCCGGTCCACCTCCCTCGCCGGCGCCTGCGCTCACGGCGCCGGAGACACCTCCGGACGCGACCACGCCACAAGGCTCAGGACCGGCTGTTCCGGCGCCGCCGGCTGAACTGGCGCCGGCCGCGCCGCCCGCGATCACCGCGCCGCCGCCGCAACCTGCATCGCCCCCGCCGGAGGCACGGACGACCACACTCGATCTCTCCGGCGCGGCGCCGGCAAATCCGGCCGAGCTGTCGGTCGAAATGTTGCCCGGCCGAACCGTGAGCGTCGGATCGACCGTTTCGTTCAAGGTCAGCAGCAAGAAGCCGGGCTACCTGGTGCTCATCGACGTCGACGCCACCGGTCATCTCACCCAGCTCTATCCCAACACGACGTCGCTGACCCGGACCAACCGCGCCAACGCCAACTACGTCAAGCCGGGCATCCCGTTCACGATACCGCTTGCAACCGATCCTTACGCGGGCGTGCGCTACGTCGTGTCCCCCCCGAACGGCCGCGCCACGATCGTAGGTATTCTTAGTCCGTTGCCGGTGCAGATTCTCGACCTTCCGGATGTGCCGGCCGAGCTGGTCGACAAGCCCGACAAGGTGCTGTCCTTCCTATCCAAGCGTGCAGGCGAGCTGCGCATTCTCGACAGCGGCAATCAGTTGCGGGAAGCACGCTGGTCGTTCGATGCGAAACCTTACGTCATTCAATGACCCGCTGGTTGCTATGCATCGCTTCATGAGTCCAACAGCGCCCTACTCGGCGGCCATTGCTGTTTGCAATGGGGGTTGCTCAGTCGAATCCTCGTGCATCTCATGTGTGGTCGGCCTGATCCGGAACCACGCGGCATAGAGCGCGGGAAGAAAGAGCAGGATCAGCCATCGAAGCCACGGTGCAACGCACGAGGCCCCTGATCCTGACCGCGCTTGCCTTTGTGCTGGCCTTCATCCCGCGCACACACTCCGTCTTCTGGGGATCGATGGCCTATACTTTGATCGACGGCACGGCAGTCGGCACGGGCTAAACGAAAATGTGATCGATGCAGCGATCGGCCTTCGAGGACTCCATCGAGAAGCGTTCGCATCCCGCGGAGCCTCTATCGGCCCTTGATAGATTGCGTTCACCCTCTATCTGACGTATAGAGGTTGAATGAAATCTAAGAAGGAGATCCAAGATGCGAGTGAGTCGCATTCAGGCCGCGGAAAACCGTCAGAACGTGATCAATGTGGCAAGTCGCCTGTTCCGGGAGCGCGGCTTCGATGGCATCGGCCTCAAGGATCTGATGGAGGGCGCCGGGCTCACCCAAGGCGCCTTTTACAAGCAATTCGCGTCGAAAGAGGATCTGGCGGTAGAGGCGTCCAAGCGGGCAATGGAGAGCGCCTCCGGCCGATGGTCGGACGCGGCCACGCAGCATCCTGATGATCCGCTTGGCGCGGTGATCGCGTTTTACCTCAGTGGCGATCATCGCGAAGAGAGGATGGACGGCTGTCCGATCGTAGCACTCGGCTCAGATGCTGCCCGACAGGGCCCCGATGTGAAGGCGGCATTCGAAGCGGGCATCAAAGCGCATCTCGAAGTCCTCAGCCGCTTCATCGCTCAGAGCGGCGGAGAGGCCGCCCGCGGCAAGGCGATGGCTATTCTCTCAACCATGGTCGGCGCGGTGACGCTATCGCGCGTCGTCAACGATCCCGGCTTGGCCCAGGCCTTTCTGGACGCGGCGGCCGAACAGGTTCGCGACACCGCTGCCGCTTGAAAGATCACAACCGTTCAAAGCACAGAGAAACTCCAATGCTCGCGAGTGACGCCAAACCAACTCTGCTCAAGATAGCGGACACGCTAAGCGTACGTTTTCAAAAGACCGGCAGCGGGCCTCCGCTGCTCCTCATACATACGATCCGGACGCAACTCGAGTATTTCCGGAGCCTTGCGCCCCTCCTCGCGACATCGCACACCGTGTACGCCATCGACCTTCCGGGCCACGGACACTCACCGATAGATCCAGGCGCGAGCTTCGACGAGCCCTATTTCAGGCGGGCGGTCATTGGCTTCATCGAGGAGCTCGACCTCTCCGACGTGACGCTCGTTGGCGAGTCGATCGGCGGCGCATTGGCCCTCACGGTAGCCGCGGCGCTTCCGCACCGGGTGAAGCGGGTCTATGCAATCAACCCCTACGACTACGAGACCCGCTACGGGGACGGCCTTCGGCGTGGCAATTTGCTCGCCAACTTCATTATCGGAAGTTTGCAGGTTCCGGTACTCGGCGCGATCAACGCATCGCTCGAAAACAAGCTGATTCTCGGCAAGATCATGGGCGGCGGGTATCACGACCCTCGCAAGCTGCCGGCCGATCTGCTTGCTGAGTTCGATCACGTCGCCCACCGCCCGGGATACAAGCGGGTCGCACGCAAGGTGTTGGCAGGGTGGCGATCCTGGAGCAAGGCACGCGATTGCTATCGGCACATCTCGGCGCCGGTAACGCTCATTTATGGCGATAGTGATTGGTCTCGGCCAAACGAGCGCGAACGCACACGATCGCTGATCCCTGCCGCGCAGATGGTGACCCTCAGGAATACCGGCCACTTCTCAGCTCTCGAGAATCCGTCGGAGCTGGCTCGGGTGATCTTGGCGACAGAATGAGCGCGCAATCAACCACGGGAGTGGCGACCATGTTCAAACGCTTTGGGACAGTGAATTACAGCACTGAGATCCTATTCAATGCAGCGGATCTGGCGTTCGCGTCCCATTGCCAGCCGCCTCACCCGCTCCTGAACGCGACAAGCGGCCGCGAGATCAGGGGGAGAGGGTCGGAGCGCAGGCGCTCGTCACCGAGTCCAATATCGGCCGCAGCCTGACGGCGAGTTCGGCGCGATCATTGGCAAACAACTGGTCAAACGTCTTGTTCTCATCCGGAGAAATCCGGTCGGCAAGATGGTCCGAATAGCAGACGCAGTACTGGGCGAGCTTTGCGACCTTGATCGCCTTGTTTTTTGGATTGTCGGTCTGCTTCTGGAAACAGATCTTGAAGGCGTTTTCCAGGAACTCGGTCCGACTGGTACCAGTCAGCCCCGATTGCGCAAAGCCGGCTGAGGATGTCAGGACCAGAAGAAGGCAGATCGGAATGACCCTCATCGATGAAGCTCCGCTTGCGCCGCATCCAGCCTATGCTGCGGACCGAAAACACCCCACGAATATTGAATTGCCGGACACCGGCCCGTCAAGCCAACGGCGATTGCATCATCATCCCGGGGCGGAGACTGCGCATGAGCGCCGGCCGTTGCCGGCGCCAGTGACGAGGCCTCGCCGTCCCGCTCAAAACGCGGGAATCTGCCCCGGCAGCTTGTCCTTGATCAGCTGCCGGATGGTATCGTTCTGGAAGGCATGCACCAGCTTGGCCACCCATGGAGCATCCTTGTCACGTTCGCGGACAGCGATGAAGTTGTTGTAGGGATTGTTCACCGGCGATTCGATCGCAATCGAATCCTTGCCTGGAATCAGCCCTGCCGGGACCGCGTAGTTGGTGTTGATCACCGCCGCGTCGACATCGTCGAGGCTGCGCGGAAGCTGTGCCGCGTCGATCTCGCGGAATTGCAGCTTCTTGGGATTGTCGCTCACGTCGAGCACTGTTGGCAGCAGGCCGACGCCATCCCTAAGCTTGATCAGCTTCTCGGCCTGCAGCAGGAGCAACGCGCGGCCGCCATTGGACGGATCGTTGGGGATACCGATCGAGGCACCCGGCTTCAGTCCATCGACCGCCTTGACCTTGCGGGAATAGAGCCCGATCGGCGCGACGATGGTGTCGGCGACCGGCGTGATCTTGTAGCCCCTGGCCTTGATCTGATTTTCGAGGAAAGGCTTGTGCTGGAACGCGTTGGCGTCGAGGTCACCGGCATCCAGCGCGGCGTTCGGCAACAAATAGTCGTTGAACACGACGACGGTGATGTCGAGCCCGTCCTTGGCAGCGATCTCCTTGACCTTGGCCCAGAGGATTTCGGCGTCCCCGCCGGAGATTCCCACCTTGATCTTTTGATCGCCCAAAGCCGGCGCGGCGAACGCCATCACCGCCATGATGAGTGCAAGCAAACGAAGTTTCATGTCGTATATCCTCTAAAGATGGGAATTGATGCCGGCTCGGGTCCCGTCACATCGATGGGACCAGCCGCCCCCGTATGACAGACCCTGCGTCTAGCGATGACGCAGCCGCCGGTTGAGCCGCCGTGCGAGATAATCGCCGATGGTCTGCACGCTCTGCACGAGCGCGATCAACACGACCACCACCGCAAGCATCATCTCGGGCATGAAGCGCTGGTACCCATAGCGGATGCCGAGGTCGCCGAGACCGCCGCCGCCGACGGCACCGACCATCGCGGAATAGCCGAGCAGGCTGACCACGGCGAGCGTCAGTGCCAGCACGAGTCCCGGCAGCGCCTCGGGGATCAGAACCTTGAAGACGATCTGCAGCGGGCTGGCCCCGAAGGAGGAGGCGGTCTCGATCAAGCCGCCATCGACCTCGCGGATCGCCGCCTCGACCAGCCGGGCGATGAAAGGCGTCGCCGCCACGGTCAGCGGCACGATCGCGGCGCCCGAACCGATCGAGGTACCTGCGACCAGCCGTGTGAACGGAATGATGGCGACGACGAGAATGATGAAGGGCGTCGAGCGGGTCGCATTCACGATCACGCCCAAGACAGCATTGACCGAGGGCGCAGCGAACAGTTCGCCCTTGCGGCTGGTGGCGAGGAAGACGCCGAGCGGCAAGCCCACCGCCGTCGCCATGAGGGCCGCGATGGAGACCATGAACAGGCTTTCGCCGGTGGCCTGGATGACGAGGTTGATGAGTTCAGGCGACATAGCCGAGTCGCTCCGCTGCGAAATCGTTCTGCGAGAGAAAGAACAATGCTTGGCGCAAGGCCGCCTCGCCACCCGGGATGCCCAGGATCACCGAGCCGACATGTCGGCCGCCGATCTCGTCGATGCGCGCCGACAGCACGGCGACATCGATCGCCAGTTCGCGCGCGAGCCGCGCCACCACGGTATCGCCGGCATCGGTACCCTGTACTTGCACGCGAATGACGGCCTTCCCGGCCGGCACCGGGTGCTGCTCGAGCCGGCTTGCCAGCGACACGGGCACGGTGTCGCCAAGCACTTCCGCGAGAAATGTCTGGGTCGTCGGATGTCTGGGATGGGTGAAGATGTCCGCGACGTGGCCGCGTTCGACGATCCGACCGCCGTCGATCACGACCACCTCGCTGGCGAGCTGACGCACCACCGATATCTCGTGCGTGATCAGGACGATGGTAACACCGATCTCGCGATTGATGTTGGCGAGCAGGTCAAGGATCGCCCGCGTCGTCTGCGGGTCGAGCGCGGAGGTCGCTTCATCTGACAGCAGCACATTGGGGCGGGTCGCCAGCGCGCGTGCGATGCCGATCCGCTGCTTCTGTCCGCCCGACAGTTCGGATGGGTAGCGGTCGTGCTTGTCCGCGATATCGACCAGTTCCAGAAGCTCGGCCACGCGCGTCCTGATATCGGCCTTCGACCATCCGGCGATCTCGAGCGGCAGCGCGATGTTGCCTGCGGCGGTACGCGAGGAGAGCAGATTGAAATGCTGGAAGATCATCCCGATCGAGCGTTGCGCAAGCCGCAAAGGATGACCGCTCAACGCCGAGATATCGCGGCCGTCGACCACCACGCGGCCGGTCGTCGGCTTCTCAAGCCCGTTGATCAGCCGCACGAGGCTGGATTTGCCCGCACCGGAGCGACCGATCACGCCCGTGATCGAGCCGCGGGCAATCGCGAAATCGATATCCTGCAGGGCCTGCACGCTCGGCTTGTCGCGGTAGGCTGGATAGGTCTTCGACAACCGTTCGAAGCGAACCATCGGCTCGGCGACGACCGCCGCAGGCGCAACCGGCTCGGGCGGCCGGAGCGGCTCTGCGACTGCCAGGGACTGATGGGCATTCATCGAAAAAAACTCACTTGATGCGCTGCGGTGCAACCGGATTTGCGCCAACATCGCCCGGACGTGTCGCGATGGCAATTTCAGATATTTGCAGCGGCGTGGGCGGAGCTTTCCCAAGCCCGCGATGGAGAAGAAACTCCTTCTCCGCGCAGGTGCCTTCGTAGGGCGCTCCGTAGCCGCTTTGTGTCAAGGCCTTGACCCGCCGTAGCGCGGCCGGTTCTCAGGGACTCAGCGTCGGTTGCGTGTTCGGCTCGCGCGGCAGCTCCGCCTCGCTCTGTTCCGGCAGGTTCTCACCGCGGATCTCAAGCGGCGCGCCGATCCAGAGCGCATGGCCGGTGTGATCCGCCAGCGGATGCGTGGTGTTCGGATGCACCAGGACACTGAGGCGCCCATGATTGAGCATCAGCCACGGCACCAGCGCCGGGAAGACGTCATTGGCAAAGGCCACCTGATACATCGCGCGCGCGTGCGGCCCGACAGGTGCATCATGCCAACGCCCAAGCGTCACCACGAAGCGCTCGCCGATCCAGGTGCGCAATCGCTCCGCTTCCGCGCGTGTCTCCTGATCATAATAGACATGCGCGTGGAAGCTTGCGATCGCCCGCAGCGGATGCGGTGCTTGTTCGTTCGCCCTGCTGTCCATCGGTGACCACCTTTCTCCCGTCACCCCTGACCGCCTTCATTAAACTAAATGGCCTAGCCTCCGCAATTGCGGTTCGATCAGGCGAGTCCATTCGGCGAACCAGAGCGACATCGATTGTGCGCCGATCGCCAACCCATGGCCTGCAGGAAGTCGCCTCTTGTCACGACTGATCCCGATCTGGATCAGAAGGAGCAGAAGATCGAACGCCGTTGGTCCAATCGCTATGAGCTCGGAGCTTCGCTCGCGTTCGCGCCGGTCGGGATCCAGGCAACGGCCCTCAAACGAGAACCGCACTTCTCGCGCCCCTTGGACAAAAAGCCAAGGAACTTTCAACCGCAATTCAAGACGCCCACAAGGCCTTTCAGCCAGTAGGGACGTATCTCCGTCAGCAGCAAAGCTATCGGCCGCAAAATCAGCAGCGTCATGAGGATTGTTGTTGGCGGCGCCGGCCTCATCAGAACGAAGCTTGCGAGCAAGCTGCATGGGGGAGCGTCACGAAGTGACTCCAGCAGCTCTCGACACGGGCGTCGACATGATAGCGAGAGAGGGCCTCGATGGAGCGCTTTCGCTCGGCTCGGTTCGTTCCGAGGGCCGGTTAAGAAGGCCCCGCCAGTGAAACGAACGAGTGAGGAACGCTCTTCACGTAGCCCATGATGCGAGCACAATCTATGAGCAAGCCTATCTCGCGCGATCCCTCGCCGGAGGACTCGCCAGCCGAAGCCGAAGCGCGCCGGGGTACCCTGCCCACCGCCGATCGACGTCCTGCCGACGCGGAGATGGCGCGGATCCTTAAGACCACGCCACTTCGCATGGCCTTGGACCCGACCGGAGGCGCGATCGCGCATTGGAAACATGGGGCTGTGCACGACGCACTCGAGCCCATGACGGAGCACGTCGTCACGACCTACACCGCCACGATGCAGCGAATGGAGCGACGATCAGGAAGATCACTTGCAACCGGGATGGCGCGCTCCGGAGTCGTGGCAATCATTCCAGCGGGCTCAAGCGCCCGCTGGGATATTTTCGGGCCAGTCAATGTCGTTCAGCTCTATCTTCCGCACGCAACGCTCGAGCGCGTGGCAGGCGAAGCTGACCTCTCTCTCGCTGCGCTTGCTTCGGATGCCGGCCTGTCGCGCTTTCACTTCTGTCGCGCCTGGATCTATGCGTCGCAGGCCGAGCGTGCCGCTGCTCTGGCATCGGCTGATCCGGAGCGTGTCACCGATCTCTGAACACCTCACCAGCATTGACTGCGCTTTCCACATGGGAAGCCCGACCTGCGCGCCCAGGATCGAGCGACCGAACGCAGGAGTTTCAACGATGAATCACACGACCCACAACACTCAGCAGGAGATAAACATGAGCCTAGATATGACCGCACACTCCGTTGGATCAAAGACAGACGAATTGGTTCCGTCGCGCTACGCATTAAAGGTCGGCGAGATTGACGTGCTGGTGGTCAGCGATGGGGTCCTGCCGCTTCCCGCGCAAATGTTAGGATACAACGCCGACCCGGCCGTCCGGGCCGCTTGGCTGAAGGATATGTTCCTGCCGCCGGACGCTTTCGATTGGGCGCTGAACGCGGTCGTGGTGCGTAGTGGCGGTCGGACCATCCTTATTGACGCCGGATTAGGGAGCGATCCCGACTTGCACTTGCCGCGAGCCGGGCAGTTGATCAAGCGACTGGACGCCGCCGGCATCGATCTTGGGTCGGTCACCGACGTGGTGCTGACTCACATGCACATGGACCACGTTGGCGGGCTGCTCGTCGACGGGGTCAAGGACCGGCTGCGACCGGACCTGCTGATCCACGTGGCGGCCGCCGAGGTCAAATTCTGGGAGGCGCCCGATTTCTCCCACACCGCCATGCCGCCGGGATTCCCGGAGGCGCTTCGGTCGGCTGCCAAGCGATTCACGAAGGAATACCACAACCAGCTACGGCAATTCGAGGAGGAGCACGAGGTGGCGCCCGGCGTCGTCGTCCGTCGCACCGGCGGCCACACCCCCGGGCACAGCGTGGTCCGCCTGGCGTCCGGCGGTGACGCACTGACATTCGCCGGCGACGCCGTGTTTACGGTCGGGTTCGAGCAGCCCGACTGGCACAACGGCTTCGAGCACGACCCCGAGGAGGCGGCCCGCGTTCGGGTCCGGCTTTTGCGTGAACTGGCCGAGACCGGCGAGATGCTGGTGGCCACTCACCTGCCATTCCCGTCCATCGGCCGGGTGGCCGTCGACGGCGACGCTTTCCGGTGGGTGCCGGCGTTCTGGGATTACTGACCGCTTGCTGGGTTAGGCCAAACCAGGGCGTGTGCTCATCGCGTTGATGAGTTCGCGCCCTGGCGACCGCGATTGTACAAGACCGTGCTGCAGTGTGAAAAAGTGGTGCCCAGGGAGAGAATCATACGCAACCGCCGACACGAGGAACGACTATTTGTGCTTAGTATCGTGGCGTGAGCGCTTGGCAGACGGGGTCGCGCAGCATGTTCGATTACGTCCTTCCTTCCAATCGGAGGCGCTTGTAGAGCGCTTCGACTGCATCGCATGCGCCGCCGGCCGAGGAGAAGTGAGTAATCGACTGGATTGAGCAAAACGCACCTGCCCCGATCGGCATTTCTCCACCCCGTTGGGGCAGTCACTTGGTTTTGTACTTGACCTGGCCCGACTTCCCATCCGCCGTCTTGATCGTCAGCGTGACCGTGGTACCAGGCCCGATGGGGTTCTTGGCGTCTCCCTTCAAGGAGTTCGCACCCGAGGGCGTTAGCTGAACCGTTTCCCGACCGGGGCCGCCGACGATAAGAACTGCTCCCGAATAACCTTTGGTCGGAATCGGGTTCGGCTTGTACGGCTCCCAGACGTTGATAGTCACTGTGTTACCGGACGTCAGCAGTTCCGCGTCGATGCCGGCAACGTCGAGCATGAGGCCGCCGTTCGGGCCTTTTTCGTAATCCTCGGCCAGCACAGGGCTCGCGAATATCAGACTGACGACGAACAACATGATGACCTTCATGACTGGGCTCCCTTCGGATTGAACGTCGGTTGATCCTAGTCTTTGATGCCGTCTCGCCGGAACAGGACATAGAGCGCCGGCAACACCAGCAGTGTAAGGATCGTTGACGAGATCACCCCGCCGATGACGACGGTGGCGAGCGGCCGCTGCACCTCGGCTCCGGCGCCCGTTGCGACCGCCATCGGGACAAAGCCGAGGGAAGCCACGAGCGCTGTCATCAGAACCGGACGCAGGCGCGTCACAGCGCCCTGCTGCACGGCCTCGACCACCGGCAATCCCTGAGTGCGCAATTTTTCGATGAAGGTGATGATCACAAGGCCGTTGAGCACTGCCACGCCCGAAAGCGCAATGAACCCGATGCCCGCGCTGATCGACAGCGGGATACCCCGCAGGAGCAACGCGACGACGCCTCCCGTCAGGGCCAGAGGAACTCCGCTGAACACCAAAACTGCATCCGCGGCCGATCCGAGGCTCAGGAACAGCAGCAGAAAGATCAGCGCCAGCGCAAGCGGCACGACAATCGTCAGGCGCTGCGTAGCCGAGACGAGTTGTTCGAACTGGCCGCCCCACCCGATCCAGTAGCCGGCCGGGACCTTGACCTTTTGCGCCACTTGATTTTGGGCGTCCGCAACGAAGGAAGCGAGATCACGACCGCGGACATTTGCCGTGACGACGATGCGGCGCTTGCCATCTTCGCGGCTGATCTGGTTGGGACCTGGCGTGATATCGATCTCGGCGATTTCCGAGAGCGGGACATAGCGGATTTGCGCCAGTGGCGAATTGCCCCACAAGGCGGTCGTCGCCTTGGCCGAGTTCTCGACCGGCGGCAGCGGGATCGGCAGTGATCTGATCGCCTCGACATCGGAGCGCAGATGTTCCGGAAGTCGAACCACGAGATCGAAGCGCCGATCGCCTTCGAAGATGCGGCCCACGCTCTTGCCCGCGACGGCAATCTCGACGAGGTTTTGCACATCGCCGACATTGATGCCGAACCGCGAAAGAGCCTGGCGATTGACGCGGACGGTCAGGACCGGCAGCCCTTCGACCTGCTCGGCCTTGACATCTGCTGCGCCTTTCACCTTCTGCAAGATCGCCTGGACTTGAGCTGCGGCGGAAACCAGCACGTCGAGGTCGTCTCCGAATATCTTGACTCCGACATCACTGCGAACGCCCGAGACCAGTTCGTTCATGCGCTGCTGGATCGGCTGGGAAATCCCGTAGACACTTCCCGGCACGTCCTCCATCGCTTTCTGGATGTCCGCGACGAGGGCGGCTTTCGTCTTATACGGATCGGGCCACTGCCGGCGCGGCTTCAGCATCACATAACCATCGCCGGCCGACGGCGGCATCGGATCGGTCGCGATCTCGGCCGCGCCCGTTCGGGCGAACACGTCCTTGACCTCCGGCACCTCAAGCAATCGTTTTTCGAGCATCTCCTGCATTTGGACCGATTGCGTCAGGCTAGTGCCAGGGATGCGGATGATATCCATGGAGACATCACCCTCGTCGAGGCTCGGGATGAACTCGCCGCCCATACGGGTTGCTGCTATGGCGCAGACCGCGACCAGCAATGTGGCGATCAGCACCACCCCGAAGCTGTTCCGAAGCGATCCCTTCAGCAACGGAACGTAGATGCGCCTGGCAATGCGCATGAACAAATTCTCGCGCTCCGAAACGGTCCCCGTGCCCAACAGAGCAACAGCCGCTGGCACGAAGGTCAGCGAAAGGACGCTGGCGCCGGTCAGCACCATCAACACCGTCAGGGCCATCGGCGTGAACATCTTTCCCTCAGCGCCGCTCAGCGTGAGGACGGGAAGATAGACGGCGGCGATGATGAAGGTCCCGAACAGGCTCGGCCGAATGACCTCCCGCGATCCTGCCAGAATGGTAGCGAAGCGCTCCTGGCGGTCGAGAGCGCGGCCAAGCTGATGCTGTTGGGCCGCCAGCAGCCTCAGGCAGTTTTCGACGATGATCACCGCGCCGTCGACGATGATACCGAAGTCGATCGCGCCCAGGCTCATGAGGTTGGCGCTGACCCTGTTTTCAACCATTCCTGTGATCGCAAACAGCATCGAGAGCGGAATCACGCATGCGGTGGCGACGGCCGCCCTGACATTTCCAAGGATCAGGAACAGAACAACAATCACCAGGATGGCGCCCTCGATGAGATTGGTCCTGACGGTTGCAACGGTCGCGTCGACCAGGCGGGTGCGGTCGTAGACGGTGTGCGCCATCACGCCATCCGGCAGCGACCGCGATATCTCCTTGAGCTTGGCATCCACGCGCTGGGAAGCCGTGCGGCTGTTCTCGCCGATCAACAGCATGGCGGTGCCCAGCACGACCTCCTGCCCGTTGAGCGTTGCAGCTCCGGTGCGCAGATCCGTGCCTTCTCGGACGTCGGCGACATCTGCAATACGCACGGGAAAGCCATTGCGTGATCCGATGACGATCTGCTTGATCTCGTCGATGTTGCCGACCTGGCCTGGCGTGCGAACGAGGTATTGTTCGCCGTTGCGTTCGATGTAGCCCGCGCCCACATTGGCATTGTTGGCCGCCAGCGCCGCCATCACGTCGTGAAATGTCAGCTTGTACGCCATGAGCTGGGCGGGATCTGGCAGCACATGGAATTGCTTCTCGAATCCTCCGA
Source organism: Bradyrhizobium sp. STM 3557 (assembly GCF_045571465.1). Classification (NCBI taxonomy): domain Bacteria; kingdom Pseudomonadati; phylum Pseudomonadota; class Alphaproteobacteria; order Hyphomicrobiales; family Nitrobacteraceae; genus Bradyrhizobium; species Bradyrhizobium sp. STM 3557. Next base: position 1,050,604 of record NZ_CP120697.1, on the reverse strand, counting down.
CCGTATTGACCTCATTGATGCCGGGAACGGTCCTCAACCGCGGCCTGATGATCCAGTCCTGGATCGTCCTTAAGTCAGTCGGCGTGTAGGATTGGCCATCTTGCTTGCGGGCGTCAGGCTTGGCTTCGACCGTGTACATGTAGATCTCGCCGAGGCCCGTCGAAACCGGGCCCATGGCTGTCTCGATGCCGGCGGGCAACTGATCCTTTGCCTGTTGGATGCGCTCGTTGACCAATTGCCTGGCGAAATAGATGTCCGTCCCGTCCCTGAAGATGATCGTGACCTGACTGATGCCGTAGCGCGACAGCGACCTGGTGTTCTCCAGGTTCGGCAAACCTGCCATCGCCGTCTCGATCGGGAACGTGATGCGCTGCTCGACCTCCAGCGGCGAATATCCCGGGGCCCGGCTGTTGATCTGGATCTGGACGTTGGTGATGTCGGGAACGGCGTCGATCGGCAGCCGCGTGAAATTGTAGGCGCCGAAGCCGGCCAAGGCCAGAACGCCAATCATGACCAACCATCGCTGGCGGACCGCAAAGGAGAGGATGCCGTCAATCATTGTCCGCCGCTCCTTTCCCCATTTCCGATTTCAGGATGAAGCTGTTGCGGGCAGCATAGACGTCCCCTTCCAGCACGCCGAAAGTGATCTCGGCGAACTGCGGGTCACGCTCGCCGATCTCGACATCGCGCGGCTCGAACTTGTCGCCGCTGCGCACGAAGACCACCGCCCGGTTTTCGACCGTCTGCAGTGCCGAAGACTTCACGGCCACGGCGACTTTTCGTTCCGACAAGGTCACGCGGGCGGTGACAAAGAGGCCCGGCCGAAGCCGCTGGTCGGGGTTCGGCACGATGGCGCGGGTAAGCGCGCTCTGGGTCTCGGTGCTTCCGACCGGAGACAGGTATGCGATCCTGGTCTCGATCAGCACGCCGCCGTCGCCCGGATCGATAAAGACCTGATCGCCGGTATGCACGCGGGCAAGATCGCGCCGGTAGACGGAGAGATCGATCCAGACGGTCGACAGGTCGGCGACGACAAAGGCGGGCTTCTGCTCTGAGACGTACTCTCCCAACGTGGTCTGACGGTCGATCACCGTGCCTGCGAGCGGCGCCTTCAGTTCGTACGGCGTGAGGCTCTGGTTGCTCTCCACGACAGCAAGCACATCGCCCTTTTGAACGTGATCGCCGATCCGCTTGCGCACTTCGCGCACGATACCGGGAAAACGGGGGGTGACTTGAACGAGCGATTCCTGGTTGGGCTGGACGACCCCGTTCAGGAGGAGGCTGTCTCGAAGCACGGCAGAGGACGCGGTGGCCAGCTCGATACCGGCAGCGGCAATCTTGGCATCACTCAGCGTGATGCCTTCCGAACGCTCTTCCTTTTCGGCGCTCTCGGCCTTTTCAGCCTTCTCGTTCGACCCGATGTTCGTGCTCGCTGGTGTCAGCATGCGATAGCCGCCGAAGATCAACGCCGCGGCAACCAATGCGAAGCTCAAGTAGCGAATCACTCGGGACATCATCGGGCGCTCTCCCGAGCCAGCGAAAACGGATTCCCGATCAGCCCTTCGATGGTGGCGATCGCGATATGGAAGTTTTGCAGCGCCTCCTGCTCGCGAAGGCGGGCCTGAGTCAGGTTCGCCTGAGCGTCCAGGACTTCGAGGAGCGTAAAGCGGCCTTGGCCATAGCCCTCCGCGATGGCGTCCGCGGCCTGCTGCGCTTTCGGAATCGCAGTGTCCCGCAGGATGCCGAGCTCTCGCAAGGAGCCTTGCAGGGAGTCGTAGGCTCGCCCGGCGACCACGATGAGGGTGTTGCGGTTGGCCTGCCGCTCTGCGCTTGCCTTGGCCAGGTTTTCCTGAGCCGAAAGGACATTGCCCTGGTTCTGGTCGAAGACTGGAATGGGTACCGACAGTGTCAAGCGAACGGCATCATCGTTCGTCTCGTTGAAGTGCCGCCACCCGGCGCTGAGCTGCACGTCCGGATAGGGCTTCAGACGCGCGATCAGAAGCTCGGCGTTACGCTGCGCGTACACTGCGGTCCAGCGGACCAATTGAGGGTTGGCGTCAATCGCCGCGACGACCGACTGGAACGTGGGTGGACGGCCCGCAGCGTCAAGGCGGCCGGAGACCGAAGCGAACTTCGGTGTCGTATCTCCCAGGAGCACAGCCAGCTCGCGCCGTGCGCTCGCAAGCGTCGCTCTGACGCGTTCGCGATCCGCCTTCACCAGGGCGGAGGCTACTTCAGCCCGCCCGGTTTCTGCCGGCGATGACGCGCCGGCCTCGACACGTCGCTGCAAGAGCGGTGTCAGCTTGTCGATCGCGGCAACCTGCTCGTCGAGGATCTGGATCCGACGCTGCGTGCCGAGCACGTTAAGAAAGGCGATCGCCGTTTCGGAAAGCACCTCCAACCGGACGGCGGTCCGCTGGATTGCAGCAACCTCAACACCCGCTTGCCCCGCCGCGATGCGCGCATCGCGCTTGCCGAACCATTCGAAGATCTGGCTGATCTGTAACGTGGTCTCTGCGGACTTCGTCCCCCGATATTTGCCTGTGCCGAAGGAATCGTCCTGTTCATAGGACAGATCGGGATTGAGCAGCGTTCCAGCCTGGATGCGCTGACCGGTCGCGATGCCGATGTCCCGTTCGGCCGCGGTAAGACGGGGGCTCGCCGCGACTGCGCGGGCAAGCGCGTCCCTCATCGTGAGTGTCTGGGAGTATGACGGACCTGCGAGCCACGGGCCGACCAGAAGGGTCGCCGCGCATGCAAGACGCATCGCTGTCCTGACGAGCATGGAGAAATACCTGGACGAACAAAACCGAGCGCCGGCGCGCTCCGAGGATGCGCTCAGGTCAGCCGTTTGGGCGGGGGCGTATCGAGCCCGGGATGATCCTCAAGGAGAAACGTTGGCGTTGCAAAGGCCAACGCCGCCGGCTTCGCCGACGGCTCGGCGGCCAACACCGGAGGCGGAATCAATAACGGCACGCAAGTGTAGCAGTGATCGACAACGGTGACCGATTTCTTGGCCCCGTGGTCGGCGTTGTCCTGGTCGCCGTCGAGCATCACCTGATCCGCGACGGCGAGCGTCTCCTCGGCGCAGGAGACCTCCCCCGCAATTCCGACCATCACATAGGCGAGCATGAGGAATACGGTCAGGAACCCGCGCAGCGCAGGTGCAAAAGCGTGCGATTTATGGCCGATCCGCCGTTTCATCACCCTACCGATAGCAAGGACCGCCGATAAGCACCATCAGAGATTCGGCCCGGTGCGATCGGTCCGCTTTCGCGGGTGGCAGGCAAATATCGGGGAGAGAGGACGATCCGGCCTTCCGCAACAAGATCATCAACATCAGAAGTCTCAGAACGGCGAAGGCCAAGACGGTTCGCATCGTGCCGGATTGAGTTGAAGAACCACACGCCGAGTTCTTCGAATCCTGATTCACCTTTGATCGCTCTCGTCCGAATAGTCGCCACGCAAGCTGCATGGAAATTGGTCGAAGCCACGCGGAGCGGCGAACTGCCGCCTCGCTTGCACGCGTCACCTAAATTGGCTGCGGGGAATGATGCGACCCCTTGCGAGATCTAAGCAATTGATTTTCTTGTAGTATGAGCCCTGGGGAGAGAAATCCGCCGGCGCCTTCGCGTCGAACATCTACCGAACGCAATCGTACGAGATCGTGCTGCAGTTTGGAAAAATGGTGCCCAGGGGCGGAATCGAACCACCGACACTGCGATTTTCAGTCGCATGCTCTACCAACTGAGCTACCTGGGCAGGTCTCGAAGGCGTGGAAAAAAGCCCATCGAGCCCGCGCCTTATAGGCGGCAGAGGCGGCGCTGTCTACCGTTGCGGCACGATTGTTTCCACATTCCTGTTGGGCCTGCGCCGACAGTTGCACCGCGTTTGGCGCGACGGCAAGATCTTGAAACATCTGCGTTATTCGACATCGTCCTCATCCCCCTCGGTGGCCGGGATGACATAGGAGCCGGAAAGCCAGCGGTTGAGATCGACGTCGCGGCAGCGCGGCGAGCAGAATGGACGCACCTCGTTCGCCGCCGGGCGGTTGCAGATCGGGCAACGGCGGACCGGCTTGGCGGCAGCGTCTCGGGCAGGGTTGGGCGTTCGGTCTGGCATCGCACCGTTATTTAAGCACCGCGACCGGCGAATGCACCCGGGATCCGGCAATCTCGCCAGCCATGTGGCCTGGCAGACAACGAGCGTCAGCCTTTCGAACCGCGCTCAGACCCCGACCGTGTTGAGCCAGCCGAAGCGGATCGGAAAACCTTCGCCGGCGAGCAGGCTGACGGTCTCGTAGAGCGGCAGGCCGACCACGTTGCTGTAGGAGCCAACCATCTTCACCACGAAGGAGCCGGCGATGCCCTGCACCGCGTAGCCGCCGGCCTTTCCGCGCCATTCGCCGGAGCCGATATAGGCCTGGATGTCCTCCTCGCTCAGCCGCTTGAAGCGCACGCGGGTCTCGACCAGACGCTGGCGGAACGCCTCCCGCGGCGTCACCAAGGTGATTGCGGTGTAGACGCGATGGTTGCGGCCCGACAGCAGCCGCAGGCATTGCGAGGCCTCGTCGACCAGATTGGCTTTGGGCAGGATGCGGCGGCCGACCGCGACCACTGTGTCGGCCGAGATGATGAAGGAGCCGCGCAGCTCGTCGTCGAGCTGGACCGACTTCAACGCCGCATCGGCCTTGGCGCGGGCGAGACGGTTGGCGCAGGCGCGCGGCAGCTCCCCGCGCTTCGGCGTCTCGTCGACATCGGCCGGACGCAGCGCGTCGGGCTCGATGCCGGCCTGGTTGAGCAGCGCCAGACGCCGCGGCGAGCCGGAAGCAAGAACGATTTTGGGACGGCCGAGCATGCTGATTTGACGGGAGGATTCGGAAAATGGCTGGAGCGCGCGCGGAACCTATCGGATGGGCTGCCATTCCACAACCCGCGGGCGCCGTTCAAGGAGAGGCCGGATGCCGCCTGCTCTAAGGGCGCAACGTGAGCCGCTGGCGACGATCCTTGTTTCGGTTCGATGACACCTGTGTGGAACTCACGCGCCCTCTATAATCCAGCGGGGCCGCCCTTGACGAAGCGTTTGCGGATCCGGGCGTAGAGCCCGTCGGAGACCTCGCGATAGGCTGCGAGCTTCTGCTCGCGATTCCCCGCGGTATCGGTCGGGTCTGGCGTCGGCCAATATTCGATGTCGGCGGCCAAGGTGCGGGTCAGCTCCAACGCCTTGTGATGCGCCTCCGGCGACAGCGTGATGATGAGATCGAAGTTCAGCCCCTCCCAGTCCTCCAGCTCCTCGAAGGTGGTCGGCTTGTGGGTGGAGATATCCTGGCCGAGCTCGGCCATGACAGCGACCGCGAACGGATCGAGCTCGCCCTTCTTCACGCCTGCGGAGCGGACATAGAGCTCTCGCGGGAACATGTGGTGCAACAGGCTCGCGGCCATTGGCGAGCGCACGCTGTTCTGGCCGCAGGCGAACAGCACCGCCTGCGGTTGGCGCGTCCGCGGAGCCTCGGCCATCCGCTCAACCGCCCGCGCTGACGGAAGCGAGATGTCCGCCGGCTGCCATCATCCGCCTTCCCCTTTCCAATGCAGCACGGTGATCAGGGTGAACAGCCGCCGCGCGGTCTCGAAATCGATTCTCACCTTGCCCTTGAGCCGCTCCTGCAGCGTGCGCGAGCCCTCGTCGTGAATGCCGCGACGACCCATGTCGATCGCCTCGATCTTGTCGGGCGTGGCGGTGCGGATCGCCTGGTAATAGCTGTCGCAGATCATGAAGTAGTCCTTCACGATCCGCCGGAACGGCGTCAGCGAAAGCAGATGCGTCACGACAGGCGATCCGTCCTCCTTGCGGATGTCGAACATCAGCCGGTTGGATGTGATGCCGAGATGCAGGGCGAACGGTCCAGCGACGTCGACGCCTTCGGGCGCGAAGAGGTTTTGCTCGATCAGATCGTAGATCGCAATCGCACGCTCATGCTCGATATCCGGTCCCGACCGGCCGATCGACTCGTCGTCGAGCGTCACCGCGACGATCCGCTTGGCCTGATCATCGCTGGGCGGGGGCGCGGTCATGACAGATTGAGGCGCAGTCCAATGGAACGGGAATGGGCGTCGAGGCCCTCGGCCTTGCCCAGGGTCATCGCCGCTGGTCCGAGCGCGCGCAGCTGGTCGGGGCCGCATTTGAGGATCGACGTGCGCTTCATGAAGTCGAGCACGCCGAGCCCCGAAGAGAATCGCGCCGAGCGCGCGGTCGGCAGCACGTGGTTGGAGCCGCCGACATAATCGCCGATTGCCTCCGGCGTGTGGTGACCTAAGAAGATCGCGCCGGCATTGCGGATCTTGGCGGCAAGCGCATCCGGATCGCGGGTCATCACTTCCAGGTGCTCAGCGGCGATGGCGTCCGCCAGTGGCACCGCCTGGTCGAGATGACTGATCTCGATAATGGCGCCGAAATCGGCCCAGGAGGCGGACGCGATGGCAACACGCGGCAGCGTTTTCAGCCGGCCTTCGACCGCGCGGGCAACCTCATCAGCGAGACGGCGACTGTCGGTGATCAGGATGGACTGCGCGCTGGCATCGTGCTCGGCCTGGGCGAGCAGATCGGCTGCGATCCACTCGGCATTCGCGCTGTCGTCGGCGATGACCAGCACCTCGGAGGGGCCAGCGATCATGTCGATGCCGACCTTGCCGAACACCAATCGCTTCGCGGCGGCGACATAGGCATTGCCGGGGCCGACGATCTTGACGACCGGATTGATCGTCGCCGTGCCATAGGCGAGCGCGGCAATCGCCTGAGCCCCGCCGACGCGGTAGATCTCGGAGACGCCGCCGAGATGCGCGGCTGCCAGCACCAGCGGATTGAGCCTGCCCTCGGGCGCCGGGACCACCATGACAAGACGCTCGACACCGGCAACCTTGGCCGGCACCGCGTTCATCAGCACGGAGGACGGATAGGCCGCGGTGCCGCCGGGAACATAGAGGCCGACGGATTCGACCGCGCTCCAGCGCCAGCCGAGCTCGACACCTTCGGCGTCGCTGAAGCGCTGGTCTTGCGGCACCTGTCGCAGATGAAACGCCTCGATGCGGTCACGGGCAAATTTGAGCGCGTCCACCGTGGCCGGATCGCAGGCCAGCACCGCCCGCTCGATCTCGGACGCCGTCACCCGCAGCGACGACGCATCGAGCTCCAGGCGATCGAACTTCTTCGTCGCCTCGATCAAGGCCGCATCGCCACGCTTGGCGACATCGTCGACGATCAAGCGCGCGGCGGCTTCGACGTCGGCCGAGGCCTCGCGCTTGGCGGCGAGAAACTGCCGGAACTGGGCATCGAAATCGGCGCTGTCGCGGCTCAGACGAATAGGCATTGCATGCTTTCCAGGGGCGGGATTCGAGGCGCCCTCGCCTGCTCAATGGCGCGGCGGCGAGGGGTCGTCAACCCCGGCGGAACAGCCCTACCCGCCCCCGCCGGTCCTATCTCCCTCTCCCGGATCTCCCGTCCCCAGATCGTCGGGACCGAGGTCGGTCAGTTCGCATTCCAGGCACTCGACGTCGAGGCGCAGTGCCCCGCCATGCGAGAACAGCAGAAGCGCACTGCCGCCGGGCGGCTCGGTGTCGTGAAACTCGATGCCGATCAGCTCCAGCACGGTGTTCGGCGCCGCCACATCGATCTTGCGCGACTTGCAGGCCAGCACCCGGTCGAACCGGAGCACGGAGACCAGCCGGCGCGGCTCGGCATGGCCATGCAGCGTCTGCGCCCAGTCCAGCCGGTTCATGCCGATCACCAGCCGCTTCTCGGCCTGACGCCAGATGATGTCGGCCGGCTGCACCCTGGCGTCCTGCACATGGGTGGAGACCACGGCCAGATCGTCGGCATCGAGCGCGATCAGTTTGAGCCGGTCGGTCACGGCATGATTGTCCCACGTCCTTAGTCGCTGATGCGCTCGATCGCGGCACCGCACGCCTTCAGCTTCTCCTCGAGCCGCTCGAAGCCGCGATCGAGGTGGTAGACGCGATTCACCATGGTTTCGCCCTCGGCGGCAAGCCCTGCGATGACCAGCGACACCGACGCGCGCAGGTCGGTCGCCATCACGGGCGCCCCGCGTAAGGTCGAGATGCCCTCGATCCGGGCCGTCTCGCCGTCGAGCGAGATGCGGGCGCCGAAGCGCGCGAGCTCCTGCACGTGCATGAAGCGGTTTTCGAAGATGGTCTCGGTGATCGCCGAGGACCCTTGCGCGCGCACCATCAGCGCCATCAGCTGCGCCTGCAAGTCGGTCGGGAAGCCCGGGAACGGAGCGGTCGCGACCTGCACAGGGCGGATGCCGTTGCCGTTGCGGCGCACGCGGATGCCGTCGGCATTCACGCTGATCTCGGCGCCCGCTTCCTTCAGCACGTCGAGTGCCGATTGCAACAGCTCGGCCCTGGCACCTTCGAGCTGGACGTCGCCGCCGGTCATCGCGGTGGCGATCGCATAAGTGCCGGCCTCGATCCGGTCAGGCAGCACGGTGTGCCGCGCGCCGTGCAGGCGATCGATACCCTCGACCTCAATCCGCGCCGTGCCGGCGCCGGTGATGCGCGCGCCCATCTTGATCAGGCATTCCGCAAGATCGCTCACCTCCGGCTCGCAGGCGGCGTTGGTGATGAGCGTCGTGCCCTTGGCGAGCGTCGCGGCCATCAGCGCGACATGGGTGCCGCCGACCGTGACCTTCGGAAAATCGATATGGCCGCCGCGCAAGCCTCCGTGCGCCTTCGCGACCACATAGCCGCCGTCGATGGCGATCTCGGCGCCGAGCTTTTCCAGCGCCATGATCAGGAGATCGACCGGGCGGGTGCCGATGGCGCAGCCGCCGGGCAAGGACACTTTCGCCGCGTGCATGCGCGCGAGCAGCGGCGCGATGACCCAGAAGCTCGCCCGCATCCGCGACACCAGCTCGTAAGGCGCCGTGGTGTCGATGATGTCAGCGGCGGAGATCTGCAGGGTCTGGCCCTGATATTTGCCGTCGCCGACCCGCTTGCCGACCGCGGTGATATCGACGCCGTGATTGCCGAGGATACGCTGCAGCTGCGCGACATCCGCAAGGCGCGGCACGTTGTCCAGGATCAGCGTCTCCGGCGTCAGAAGCCCGGCGATCATCAGCGGCAGCGCGGCGTTCTTGGCTCCCGAGATCGGGATGGTGCCATTGAGCGGGTTGCCGCCGATGATCCGAATGCGATCCATGCCGATGCCTGCCGAGGTTCGATGAGGAGGAAGCATGGCATGAGTCGCGACATTGCGGCGATTTGATGGGATCGCCGCAATGTCAGCTGCGATCTCCCTCAAGCCGACAGCGGCAGCGGCCGGAACCGCCGCCAGACACTGATGATCGCGACCGCGAACAGCAGCAGCACGACGCCCTGCACGATCGCGAAGACGGTCGCATTCGGCGGATCGCCCGGGGCCAGCGCATGCAGCAAGGGGATCTTGAGGAAGCTCTGGATCACCAGCACGAACACGTTGAGGTAGAGTGAGACCAGCGCGCTCACCACATAGACCGGCCGCCAGACGCCCGAAAGCCGCCTGCCATAGAGCGCGACGCAGGCGATCGCCAGCAGCACCAGCGAGATGACGCTGAGCACATGCGACGGCAACAGCTCGGTGAACGGAAACATCAACCCGGTGACGCTGGTCAGGATCGTCGTCACCAGAAAGATGCCGGTCAGCGCCGGCATCCGCTGCGAGCCGAGCATGCCGAACATCACGACGAGGCCCGAGGCGACCGCGACCAGGCTGATGATCACATGAAGAAGTGTGAAATTTTCAAGGCTCAATCCGAGCATCATGGCGAGAGCTCCGTTGGACGACCGCACCACCATGCGCGAGCGCCATGGCAAAATTGCCACCGGAGCGAGGCATGCGGCGCGCATTCACGAAAATGCACCCCTGCCGCCGCGATATTTCGCGGGAGCGCCGCGTGCGCGCCACAGATGTTGCCCGAGTACGACACGTGAAACATCATACTAAGAGCTGATCATTGCCGCCCGGACCGCGCGGCATTTGCAACGTCGCACGATCGCTTCGAAAAAAGCACGACGGTTTCGTCTTGCCATCAACTACGCCACCGGCTTCAGCGAATCGGCGAGGAAGCCGTGCAGCGCCGCGACCACCTGGGCGCCCTCGCCGATCGCGCCGCCGACCCGCTTGACCGAGCCCGAGCGCACGTCGCCGATCGCGAACACGCCGGGCACCGAGGTTTCCAGCGAGGCCACGAGCCGTCCGGCATTCTGCTCGGACTGCGCGCCGGTCACGACGAAGCCGGCACGATCGAGCGTGACGCCGCAGCCATTGAGCCAGCCGGTGGCCGGATCGGCGCCGACGAACAGAAAGAGGTTGCGAATATCGAGCGACATCTCCTCTGGCGAAAGACGGCTCTTCCAGATGATGCGCTCCAGCCCGACATCGGCATTGCCTTCGAGACCCACGACCTCGGAATTGAACATCAGCTCGATGTTCGGTGTTGCCTCGATGCGCTCGATCAGATAGCGCGACATGCTGGCGGCAAGGCCGCCGCCGCGCACCATCATGTGCACCTTGCGCGCGTGCCCCGAGAGGAACACCGCCGCCTGACCGGCCGAATTGCCGCCGCCGACCAGCGCGACGTCCTGGCCCGAGCACAGCCGCGCCTCGATCGGCGAGGCCCAGTACCAGACGCCGCGTCCCTCGAAATCCTTCAGCCGGTCGATCTGCGGCTGGCGGTAGCGTGCCCCGCTCGCCACCACGACGGCGCGCGAGCGCACCTCCTCGCCGCCGTCAAGCGACAGCACGAAGGCGCCATTCTTGCGCTCGCAGTCCAGCGAGTTGACCGAGACCGGGATCATGATTTCGGCGCCGAACTTCTGCGCCTGGTTGAAGGCGCGCGCGGTCAGCGCATGGCCGGTGATGCCGGTAGGAAAGCCGAAATAGTTCTCGATGCGCGCGCTGGCGCCGGCTTGGCCGCCGAACGAACGGGAGTCCATCACGACGACGGACAGGCCCTCGGAGGCGGCATACACGGCGGTCGCCAGTCCCGCCGGCCCGCAGCCGACGATCGCAACGTCATAGACCTTGTCGCCACGCGCCCCGCCGATCATGCCGATGGCGTGGGCGAGCTCGGTCTCGCTGGGATTGCGCAGCACGGTGCCGTCGGCGATCACCACCAGGGGCCAATCGGTCGGCGACGGCGAGTAGCGCGCGATCACCTCGGCGGCATCGTGATCGGTGGCCGGATCCAGCAGATGATGCGGAAAGCCGTTGCGCACCAGGAAATTCTGCAGCCGCGCCACCGAGGTCGAATTGGTCGGGCCGATCAGCACCGGACCGCCGCCGCCGCTCTGGATCAGACTGACCCGGCGCAGGATCAGCGCGCGCATGATGCGCTCGCCGAGCTCGGCCTCGGCGACCAGCAGCGCACGCAGCCTGTCGGGCGGCAGCAGCAATGTCTCGACGTCGCCTTCGGCCACGCCGTCGACCAGCGCGACGCGTCCCGAGAGCTGGCCGATCTCGGCCAGGAACTGGCCCGGGCCGCGCTCGGAGATCTGGGTGACGTGGCCGAGGCCATCGCGCTGGCTGATGCTGACCTGGCCGGACAAGATCACGAACATGCCGAGACTGGGCTTGCCGGTCTGAAACAGCATCTCGCCGTCACGATAGCTGCGCACTTCCCCGAAGCGGCGCAGCCGCTCGATCTCCTGCGAGGTCAGGCTCGGGAAGGTCTGTTCGAAGCGCGGAAACGCCCGGGGTGAGATTCCATTCTCGATGCCGCCGCTCGAACCGCCATCCGCTGTCATCGCCATATCCCCTGCTTCCTCATTCCAGTCGTACCGGATGCGAATCGTATCCGGCCCGTTTTTCACGCCTCGCGTTCGCCGGCGTCTTTCGCGAATGCCGTTTCATCAAGGTCTGAGGGCGTGGCCTCGCCTGGCTTGCGCTGGCGTGCCTGCGCCTTGCGCCGCTTGAGATTCTCGCGCAGCGCCCGCTTCAGCCGCTCGGCCCGTGCGTCCTTCTGATGCCTGGCTGGATTCTTGGCCGGATCTCTGGCCTGCCCGTCGTCCATCTTGATCTCGCCCGTTTTCGGCGGCCCCGGCACATCTGATGCTAGAGCGCCCAAATCCCAAGTCATGTTCTCGCTGGCGCCTGACAGCTGGTCAGCGACGTCCCCCGAAAAGTCCATCATCAAGCCTATAATCCCGGCGATCCGCGCCGTCTCCTGCCGGGATGGGCAGGAACCGGAGCCGTTCCGCCGGCTCGGGGGCCGAAACGGGCTCTCGGACCGGATAATCACGGCTTTTCCTCGACTTGGACCGGCACAAGCGGTTCTTTCCTGCCCAAAACCGGTCACTCGCGCTTGCGTGGACGGGGACCTTGTGGCAAGAACCGCCGCGCTTGGTCGCCGGCCACCGGCCCGATTCCATTGCGACCCCGTTTGCTGCCGTAGCTCAGTGGTAGAGCACTCCCTTGGTAAGGGAGAGGTCGACAGTTCAATCCTGTCCGGCAGCACCATGGGATCAGGTTTTCCCTGCCCGTCTGCATGACACCGGCCAACTCCCGCGCGCGTGTTCGCGATCCCGCGACGCGTTTGGCGTCCGAGGCTTGTTCGTTGGTCACACCCTCCTTGAGAATGAGGGCGCAGGGAATGCCGGGTGAAGGCCTCACCCATGGCCCGCCTGCAGAAAGAAAAGCAGGCGGCAGTCACCACAGGTGCAGCCGCTCAACCGGCATTCCCTGCGCGATGGGCTTACGGCTTACTTCGCGCTCTCCCCGGGGACCGGCTCTCTTGCCCCCGTCATTCGCGAAAGCGTCTCTTCCGCGAACTTGACCTCAGCACCGGGAGGTCAGGACCACGCGACTTCGCCGTCCGCACGAACGCGTTCGTCGGCATCCGACAAGGATGCTGCGCGCCCGCACGGCCACCGCTCCCCGCCTCGCGTGTCGTGACGATCGCGATACGCCCCTCTCGTCGAGGCGGGATGCGAGGGATATAGCACGATTTCTGGAAAAACGAAAGAGGAATTTTGTGCGGCCGAGACCTCGTCAGCCTTCTTCCTTGCTCACGGTCCCCTCGAAGCTGCATTCTCGGCCAAGCTCAGTCACCGCGCAAAAGCTCAACGCGAGGCGCTGTCCTACCTCGGAGAAAAATCGGATTTGTAGTGTCCTAAAGGCGACTATCGGGCGCTAGAGCGGCCGCCGCCTCTCGATCTCTTCACGTACCTGCTTGTCGGCGCGGTCACTGAGTTCGACCAGCGGCTTGAGCCACTCGATTCGGAAACGCAAATAATCAAACACTTCGTCGATAAAGACCCACGCCACGTCATAGTGAACATCGTGAATTTCGACCAGATAGCCCCCGTCTGGCGTCCGGTAAATCGTGTAGGTGTCGCCGGCCTCCCCGAACTGCTCGACACGCTCGGCCCCCTCATTGGCCAGGGCCTCCGTCCAGTCGATCTCTTCTGACGCTGCAGCCTTCCGAAACCACTCCGGCACGGTTCCCAGGCGGTGAAGTTCGCCCGCCTTATAGGCCAGATTTTTCTTGGCTTCGATATCCGCCATGCGGTCCTCCTGACATCACTCAGGAGAGCAGTATGTCAGAGAAAATCGCCGAACCGAAATCATCGGATCGACGAACTCGGTCGATCCAGCCTCGCCCCAACGATCGTGCACCTGAGAACTAGATCGGCGTGGCCAGGCATCGCTTCATTCCAATTCGACGAACGAGCCTCAAGGGCAACAGCGTTGCGAACGCATCGATCGCACATGTGACCTGCCTGACGCCACGTTCTGCGACATCGCTGGTGCACCTCGAATGGGACGATGCGCTTGGCCTCGCTTAGCCCACGCCGAAGGCTGCCTTTGTGAATTCCGCATTGTGCCGCGCCGGCCGGCGCCGTTTCATCGCGACACTAGAGATCACGAGCTTCGGATCGTCCATGACGGAATCGGAAGTCGTCTTGAGCATCGTGGCGCTGCGGCTCGCTGCGCTCCTGCTGGCAGGCCTCATCCTACAGGCGTTGCCAACGCCACCCTCGTCCGCCGTCCAAGTCGCGACGACCGACGCGGCCCTGCAGGGCATACCGGCCGCGAAACCGGTCCGCAGCGCGCGTGACGGCACCGACGAACTGGTGCGCGACATGCTGCTGCACGATTAAAGGGCGCGGCACGTGAAAGCACAGCTCGGCAAACACAGCTGATGGCGCTGGGCCATGGATTGCTCCTGTGTGCAGCAAATCCGCCCGCCGCCGCGTCCGCCGAGCATCGTGCTCTTGGGCGGCGGTCGGCTGGAGCCGTCCTCACGCCGTCATGTGACGAGCCACCCCTGCAGCGCTCACGTGCGAACGGGAAAACAACTCGCTTCTCTTGATGCAATGTGGCAAGCTCGCTCGAGCGGGGATCGACTTGAAAGTCGAGCACATGGCGACCGTTCGAGAGTTCGTCGATTTTTGGCTGGAGAACTGCGTCCATGCGGACGAAGAGTTCGGTCCACGACGTGGACGGCAGGCCGTTGAACAGCTCGTTCATAACTTGATCCGAGCCGCGGACGACCAGGGCATCACAAAGGCCCAGATCGAGGCCGAACTCGGCAGTCCCTACGATGTCATCCGCGCCAGGATCGACGAGAAGAACAGGGACGAAGCCAGCCGGCTCAAGAAGGGGACGTCGACCGCTTGAACTGCCAATCGACATGATCTCGTTGGCGACGCCGCCAAGCTGCTATCTGGCCAGATAAGCCCCTCCTCTTAGGAACAGGCGGAACAGTCGCACGTTGACTTGCATCTGCCGCAAACGGGATCCCCGAAGGCAATCTTCGCCAAAGCACTTACCGGCTTATAGCCATTGCGGTGCACATTGAGCACTCGACCAGCAAGACGTGCCGATCTCCGCCAGGTTCTTGGTTTTCGGCCGCCCGTGGCGTTGCAGGAGGCAATCCTGCAATGGGCGGACCGTCAGGCCGACAAGCCGGCGCTGTCGCAGGCCATATGCCGTCTGATCGAACTCGGTCTCGCTAGGGGCGATGGCGCTGGGTGCAGGAATAGCGGGGACAGGCAAAAGCAGCGCGCTCGTGAAATAGCGGGCAACACGATCGACGACATAAGCGATACGACGACCACCGAAGGCAATCGAGCGGCTCGCAAGCGAGATTTGCTGAACGGTCCGCAAGAGTTCACTAGGGTTCGCGTCGATGGTCCTCAGCGCGGCAAGCCAGTCCGATCATAAAGCGGCTATGCAGCGCGCGATCTGACGCATCTGGGACAGCAACTTCACTCAACCGAGGAACAATCATGAGAGACAATTCCCGTGCTCGCGTGCTACGCGAGGCCAACAAGCTATTCAAAACCGTCGACAGGAAGAACGTGGCGACTGACTACGAAAGAGCGCAGCAGTCATTTCACGAAAATCGCGAGCGATTAAAGGCAGAGCGATTGGCGCGGGAGGTAAAATCTCCAGCACCGCCGGCCCGTGGCGGGGGGCAAGCGTAGGGTGCGTTGAGCTCCTGCGTAACCCATCCATGCAGGATCAGAGCGATCGTCGCAAACAGGTCGGTAAGCCCTGTCTGCTCTAACCATCCTACACGCCGTACGTCTTCACGACTCCACCCGCGGAGCGCCCGGCGTATCGAGGAAACGCTGCATGAAGATCAGGTCCAGCCAGCGACCAAACTTGTGACCGACTTCCCGGAAATGGGCGACAGGCTCGAACCCGAGACGCTGATGAAAACGGATCGATGCGTCGTTCGCCGCGTCGATGCCGCTGATCATGACATGCCTTCCCGCCGCGAGCGCACGCGGCAACAAGTTCTCGACCAGCGCGCGCCCTGCTCCTAGCCCGCGCATGTCGTGACGGACGTGAACGGTGTGCTCGACCGTGTAACGGTACCCCGGCCATGCGCCCCTCCACTCGCCGAATGAGGCAAAGCCGACGATACCGTCATAATCGGCGTTCACCGCGACGACCACCGGAAAGCCAGCTGAAGATCGAGAGCGACACCAAGTTTGCCGCTCCTCCAGCGTCGAAGGCTCCAAACTATACACTGCCGTGGAGGAGGCGATGACCTCATTGTAGATCGCCAGCACGGCCGGCAGATCGCCTTCGGTTGCATCGCGGACGGTCAGATTGACTCTCATTCCGGTTCACACCGCATGATTGAAAACGATTAGGCAGTTCCGATCAAAGACGGCAAGCCGATCGCTTCTACAATGGCTCACTGCCGCATCATAGCAGTCGGGCTTCGCTGGCGTGGTGGGATGCACATCTCGCGACGGTTCGTCGCAGCGGCCGCTCCTGATGTGCGGATGCAGCCAAACTTAACTGCTCCTTAACCACGCCGACATAGTTGTTCGCTGTCACGGTCTGCAACGATTAGAAATATCCAGAACAACAATCTTCGAGCCATGACCGCCGTCCCAAGCGCCAGCGCCAACCAGATCTCTCCCGCGATGGAGCGGATGTATCACCAGAGCAGCCTGCTCGGTGAATGGAAGGGCACGTGGACAGCAAACCATAGTGCGGTATCCTTCAAGGTGGTGAACATCCGCGGCGCGCAGGCCACGGTGGAATACACCCACAATGGACACACCGAGCGCGGCATCGGCACCGTCAATGGCGCCACGATCGATTTCGGCCCGGTCACGCTCGGGACCAAGAACGGCAAGAACGCCGTGCTGCTGTTCTCCGCCGGCGGCGGCAAGGCGACCGCGTTTCTTGAAAAGCAGACGCCCGCCGCCGAGGACGACAAGCTCACCGGCGGCTGGGGCGGCTATTCGGCCGATAACGGCAAGAGCGCGAGCTTTCGCGTGCTCTCGGTCGACGGCAAGGAGGCGAAGGTCAGCGTCACGATCGACGGCGTCACCCGGCAGGGGACCGGCATCGTGTACAAGAACGTCATCATGTTCGGGAACACGCAGGTCTCGACCGACGACGGCAAGACCGGCAAGGTCATCTACCACGTCGGCAACAAATCCTACCTGATCCCGGTGACCAAGGTGAAGACGAGCTCGACCTCGACCTCCACGTCATCCACGGTAGACAAGTCGGCCTGAGCGCGGCGATCCGCCGCGCGCCTGTCGACACTGACATCTGAAATCTTTGCCCGAAACGCCATTCGCGCGGCAGCTTTCGACTGTCCTGTCAGCAGCGAAAGAAAATCCGTACCGCCAGTGCCGGGCCACCAGCCGGAATCAAAAGGGGCCGCATTTGCGCGACCCCCAGCCCACCGGCAAAAATTGATTCGGAATGAAAGGCAGCACCGGCAAGAGGAAGCCTAGATTTTTCCACACATTCCGTGGATTCCGTATCATTACGGTGTTCCAGCACCGGAACCCTCTCGAGGTGTTCGCGACGGTGCCATCCTCGCCCAATTCACCGGCGGCGCGGGACACGCCTCGCCATGAGGTCGAGGTGCTGCCGCCTCACCGCGGCAGCAGATTCTCCTTGGCGAGATCGATCACCTCGTCGCCGCGGCCGCTCATGACGGCGCGGATCAGCCAGACCGAAAAACCCCTGACCTGCTCCAGGCCAATGGTCGGCGGCATCGACAGCTCCTGCTTGGCGGTGACGACGTCGAGCACCGCCGGCCCATCATGGGCGAGCAGCTCGGCGACCGCACCTCGCAGCTCGCCGGGATCCTCGACCCTCTTTGCGTGAATGCCCATGGCGCGGGCCATGGCGGCAAAATCGGGATTCTCCAGATCGGTGCCGTGCTCGACGAAGCCGGCCGCCTTCATCTCCAGCGCGACGAAGCCGAGCGTGCCGTTGTTGTAGATGATCACCTTCACCGGAAGCTTCTCCTGCTTCAGGGTGATGAGATCGCCCATCAGCATGGCGAAGCCGCCGTCGCCGGACAGCGAGATCACCTGGCGCTTGCGGTTCGCGGCCTGGATGCCGATCGCCTGCGCCATCGCATTGGCCATGGAGCCGTGCGCCAGCGAGCCGACCAGGCGGCGCCTGCCGTTCACCGCGACGTAGCGCGCCGCCCAGATCGTCGGCATGCCGACATCGAAAGTGAAGACGGCATCGTCCGAGGCCGCCTCGCTGACCAGGCGCGTGAGATATTGCGGATGGATCGGCAGCCGGCCCGGCGTGCCTTGCGCCAGCTCGTCGAGGCCCTTCCGCGCCGACTTGTAGCGCGAAAGGTTCTGATCGAGGTGACGACGATCTGACTTCGGCTTGAGCCGCGGCTGCACCGCGCGCAAGGTCTCGGCGACATCGCCGACAATGCCGAGATCGAGCCTCACCCTGCGCCCGAGCTGGTTGGCGCGGATATCGACCTGCGCGATCCTGACGTCGCCGGGAAAGAACTGCTTGTAGGGAAAATCAGTACCCAGCATCAGCAGCGCGTCGCAGCTGTGCATGGCGGCGTAGCCGGAGGAGAAGCCGATGAAGCCGGTCAGGCCGACGTCGTAAGGGTTGTCGTATTCGACATGCTCCTTGCCGCCGAGCGCATGCACGATCGGGCTCTTCAAGGCGTCCGCCAGCGCCATCAGCTCCGCATGCGCGCCGGCGCAGCCGCGGCCGCAGAACAGCGTGACGCGCTCGGCGCTGTTGAGGAAATCCGCCAGCGCGGCGATCTCGGCGTCATCGGGGCGCACCACCGGCCTCGGCGGCAGCAGGCCGGCATTGCCGACCGGCCGCCGCTTCGCCGCCGCCTTCAGGGCGACATCACCGGGAATGACGATAACGGCGACGCCGCGCTCGCCGACCGCGGCGCGGATCGCATTCTCCAGGACGAACGGCATCTGCGCGGGATCCGAGATCAGCTCGCAATAGACGCTGCATTCGCGGAACAGGTTCTGTGGATGCGTCTCCTGGAAATAGCCGCCGCCGATCTCTTGGGAAGGAATGTGCGCGGCGATCGCCAGCACCGGCGTGCGGCTGCGCTGCGCGTCGTAGAGACCATTGATGAGATGCAGATTGCCAGGCCCGCAGGAGCCGGCGCAGACCGCGAGCTGGCCGGTGAGCTGCGACTCGCCGGAGGCGGCAAAGGCGGCCACCTCCTCGTGGCGGACATGCACCCACGCGATCCGTTTCCGGTTGCGCAGCGATTCCGTCAGGCCGTTGAGGCTATCGCCGACGACACCATAGATCCGCTCCACGCCGGCAAGCTCGAGCGTCTCGACGATCTGATCCGCGATGGTGGCCATGGCAAAATTCCTTCCGGAGTACGAGGCTGCGAGATTTGAGCGGTGCGGCGAATTTGCCCGCCGCGGCCCAGCAGCTGGGTCAAGATGCCGTGCTGCACAAGGTTCCCTACTGAACGATCTTGTGCGGCTCCCGCCAGCACACCTTGGTATGACTGATCGCACGGCGCCCATCCGCTATAGAGAGCAGAGAGCATGGTGGCTTCGAGGCCGGCGAGGCAGCGAGGATGGCGGATTGGACCAGCGGCACATCGACGGCGGCAGCGCCATGACGCTCGATCTGCACCGGCGGCGGCTGATCGTGGCCGCGGCGGCGGCAGCGTCCTGCGCGATCTTCGCCGCCGACGCGCTGAGCCCGGTCGATGGCGCGGTCGCCGTGCTCTACACCGGCGTCGTACTGATGGCAGCCGCGCTCGGCCGCCGCACCGTGATCGCAACCGGCCTCGCCACGGCCGGGCTGACCACGGTTGCATTCCTCTGGGGCCATTCCCCCTTAACTCACGGCGACGACCCGCTCGGGGGCGCCTCGCTGCGCTATGCGGTGAGCCTGGTCGCGATCGCGATCACCGTGCTGCTGACGCTACGCGACCGCTCGGCGCGGGTCACGCTTGCCGAGCAGGCGCGCATCCTGGAGCTGTCGCATGATACCGTCGTGATCCGCGATGCCAACAACATCATCCAGTATTGGAACGAGGGCGCCGAACGGCTCTATGGTTGGACCCGCGAGGAGGCCGTCGGCAAGGTCTGCCAGCAGTTGCTCAAGACCGTGCTGCCGGGCAAGGATGTCGCGCAACAGCTCGCGCAGAGCGGCGCGTGGTCCGGCGAGATCATGCGGACGCGGCGCGACGGCACGACCCTGATCCTGGCGAGCCGCTGGCTGCAGCGCAGGGATCCCGAAGGACGGCAGATCGGCATCATCGAGACCAGCGCCGATCTGACCGAGAGCCGGCAGGCGATGGCGGAGCGACAGGCTTCCGAGCAGCGCTACAGCACCATCTTCAATGCCGCCGGCTTTGCCGCGCTGGAATGCGATCTCAGCGCGGCGATGCGGATCGTGCTGGCAACCGACGGCCGCGATCTGGCGCACCGGCCGCGGTCGCGCTCCGACCTGCTGCGCGAGGCCGCGGGCCAGATCAGGATCTACAACGCCAACAAGGCGGCGCTCGCTTTGTTCGAGGTCGATACGGCGGCCGACCTCGTGCCCGGCGCGATGCTGCTCGCCGGCCTAGCGGACGCCGCGCAGGATATGGCGCGAGAGGCGCTGGCGCAGGTGTTCGCCGCCCTCGCCCAAGGCGAGCTGCTGGTCGAGACCGAGACGAAATGCGCAACGCCTGGCGGCCGCACCATCGATGCGGTGCTGCGCGTCTCCGTGCTCCCCGACGGCCGTGATTGGTCGCGCGTGCTACTCATGGCGGTCGACGTCACCGAGCGCAACGAGGCCCGCGCCAAGATCGAGCGCTCGTCCGCGGACCTCGCCCATGCCGGGCGGGTGTCGATCCTCGGCCAGCTCGCCGGTTCGATCGCGCATGAGGTCAATCAGCCGCTGGCGGCCATCATCAACTACGGCAAATCCGGCAAGCGCTGGCTGGCGCGGCGCGAGCCCGATCTTAACGAGGTCGCCGAATGCCTGGACAAGATCGTCGCCAACGGCAACCGCGCCGCCGACGTGGTCGGCCGCGTCCGCGCCCTGGCCAAGAAGACGGCGCCGCAGACGAGCCCGGTCGACATGGTGCTCCTGGTGCAGGAATCGCTGGCGCTGCTGGCGCGCGAAGCCGCGACCAGCTCGACCTCAATCCGGGTCGAGCAGAGCGGCGAACCGGCTCAAATCGTTTGCGACCGCGTCCAGGTGCAGCAGGTGATCGTCAACCTGTTGATGAACGCGCTGCAGGCGACGCGCGGCGTCACCGAGCGGCCGCGCGAGATCCACGTCACGATCGACGGCGGCGCGGAGGAGACAATCGAGGTCGCGGTGCGCGATTCCGGCAGCGGCATCGAGGGCGATCCTGACCGCATCTTCGATCCGTTTTTCACCACCAAATCCGACGGCATGGGCCTTGGCCTGTCGATCTGCCGCAGCATCATCGAAAGCCAGGGCGGCCGTATGCACGCCTCGAACAACGCGCTTCATGGCGCCACCGTGGCCTTCACGCTGCCGGTCAGCATCCCGGCCGAGGCGCGCTGGCGGGCGCGGCCTAATATCTTGATATGATGGGCAGCGCGCGGCCGAGGCGCCATACCATGGCGACGGCGGCATCGATCGGGTCCGCTGGGCGGGAGAATGCAGTGCAGGACAGGCCGACCATCTGCATCGTTGACGACGACGACGACGTGCGGGAGAGCATTTCGAGTTTCTTCCGCTCGGTCGGCCTGCAGGTCGAAGGGTTCGGCGCGGCGGAAAGCTTCCTGCAATCACCGGCGGTCTCGCGCGTCGGCTGCCTGATCACCGACCTGCACATGCCCGGCATGGACGGGCTCGGCCTGCATCGCGAGCTGATCCGGCGCGGCGTCGCGATCCCGGTCATCGTGATGACCGCCTATGCAACGCCGGAGGCGCGCGCCGAGGCGCAAGGCCTCGGCGCCGCCGGCTTCGTCGACAAGCCGGTCGATCCGGAATTGTTGCTGCACGATGTCGAGACCATCCTGAGCGACCCGGCGCGCTCGGCCAACCCCAGAGATACATGAGCGCGGACATGGACATCGCCAGCCAGTCCCTGATCTGCGTCGTCGACGACGACGCCGACGTGCGCGGCTCGATTTCGAGCCTGTTACGATCGACGGGCTACGCGGTGCAGACTTTCGCCGGTCCGTCGGAATTTCTGGCCTCGGACGCGGTCGATGCGGCCTCCTGCCTGATCCTCGACATCCGCCTGCAGGAAGCCGACGGCCTTGAATTCCAGCAGGAGCTCGTTGCCTCGGACTCGGCGATCCCGGTGATCCTGATCAGCGGCTTCGGCGACATTCCCATGACCGTGCGGGCAATGAAGGCCGGCGCGATCAACTTCCTGCCAAAGCCGTTCGAGGATGGCGCGCTGCTTGCCGCGGTCGCGGAAGGCGTGACGCGCGACCAGCAGCGGCGACGCGCGGCGCATCGCGACGAAAGCATCCGCCTGCGCTACGAGCAGCTCACCCCGCGCGAGCGCGAGGTCATGAGTCTGGTCACGTCGGGACTGATGAACAAGCAAGTGGCCTGGCAGCTCTCACTCTCCGAGATCACCGTGAAAATCCACCGCGGCAACATGGTGCGCAAGATGAAGGCGAAATCCGTGGCCGATCTGGTGCGCATGGCCGACCAGCTCGGGATCCGCAGTGCCTCTCCAGCGCTCGCCGGCCCTGACGGCGACGGCGCGAGCATCCCCGCGCGGCGACAGGGCCCGCCAAAATAGGCGAATGACAGACCGACCCGCTCAGCGGGCGTCACTCATCGCGCCCCGCCCGATCGCGGCGATCATCTCGCCGGCGCGCGCCGCATTGGTCACGATGCGCTGCGCGCACAATAGCGCCTCGGGCAGATCCGGCTGCTCGCGCTTCAGCCAGCGTAACGACGCCCGGCCGTCGGACAAAAGCACCGACAGCGGCTGCCGCAGCTCGTCGAGCAGCGGCCGCGGCACGCCGGCGACCGCAGACTTGCTCGCCACGTCTGCGCGATGCCGCCACAAATCGGCGCGCGCGCCGCGCAGGATGAACAGCGAGACGGTGCCGAGCAGCGCGATCGAGATCGCGGCATGGACCAGCGCACTCGGATGATGGCTATCCACCACCGACGCCAGGATCAGCAGGAATCCTGCCGAGACGACCGCCCGCGCCGGGCGGGGGCCGGCCAGGCGCAATGTCATCAGCGCGACGATGCAATAAAGGTCGGACAGGCCGAAGCGGTAGCCGGTCGCGACGTCGATCGCAAAAATCGCCGGCATGAGCAGGATGCAAAGGACGAGCGACCACTGCAGCCCACCCCGGCGCCGTTTCGAGCAAGCGTTCGTCATTGTCGACCCCAGTTGCCAGTCCCACAGATGGATCATGACGGCGGCCGGGCTAACAGGCTTTCAGGTTGGGATGACGAACTTGCATGAATGCACGACCCATGACGGGCAAGGGCGAGGCGGCATGATCGCGAGATTCTACGGCCCGACCGTGTAGCGCGCTGCCTTGTGCACGCAGCCATCACATATGCGCCATGACATATGCGGCATGCGCCTTGCGAATATTTGTCGCTGCGCCAACCGTCTCGCTCCACTGAGATGACGTCGATCATACGACCGTATCAGTCGGCACAGCCGATCGCGTAGCTAACACCTAGATTTAATATCCAGCGGAAATTCGCCTGACTAACTTGCCCGCAGCATTTCACCGCACCCTGACGGAGCAAGCATATGGCCAACTCGACGGCTCCAGCATTTTCCTCCTCTCGCCTTCCGACTGCAGCCCGCATGGATTCGGCCCGCTTCGACGAGCAGGCCTATATGGGCCTGATCGGCCGCTACCCCGTGCTCGAGCAGGCGCGCGAGGAAGAGCTCGCGCGGCGATGGGCGCGTGACAGGGATCAGCAGGCCGCCGATATCCTGGTGACGAGCCATCTCAGGCTCGCCGCAAAGCTGGCGCGGCGCTATCGCGGCTACGGCTTTCCGCTCGGCGACCTGATCGCCGAGGCCAATCTCGGCCTGGTGATGGCGCTCAACCGCTACGATCCGGATCGCGGCGCGCGCTTCTCGACCTGCGCGATCTGGTGGATCAAGTCGGCGATCTACGACTATGTGATGCGCTCGTGGTCGCTGGTGCGGCTCGGCCGCACGCCGGCCCAGAAGAAGTTGTTCTTCCGCCTGCGCGGCGAGATGCGGCGCCTCCGCCCCGAGCATGGCGGCGCGCTGACCAGGGAGCTCGCCGAGCAGATCTCGCAATCGCTCGACGTGCCGCTCGACGATGTGCTCGAGATGGAGCAGCGGCTCTACGGTGACTTGTCATTGAACGCGCCACTGTCCGACCTCGAGGACGCCGCCGAATGGCAGGACCTGATCGCCGACGACTCCCCCAGCGTCGAGACGCTGCTCGCGGCCAATGACGAGCGCGACCGCCAGCGCGCCGCGCTGTCAGATGCACTTGCCGTGCTCAATGCGCGCGAGCGCCACATCTTTGCCGCCCGGCACCTGCGTGAGCGGCCCGAAAGCTTCGAGCAGATCGGACAGGCGCTGTCGATCTCGGCCGAACGTGTCCGGCAGATCGAGGCGCGCGCCTACACCAAGGTCGCGAACGCAGCGCGACGGCTGTGCAAGGGCGTGGCGGCGCCATCGATCACGGCCGGCATCCTGTCCACGCAAGCACCCTTGCCGAATTTTGCGAACAACGCCACCTCACCGGCGTTCGTGTAAGACGACTGCGCACCCGCTTCGCCGGGTGCGCATCCCGCCCTCGCGGCGGCGTCAGGGGCCTCATGTCAGGGCCTCACGGTTCGAGACGGCGCCTTCGGCGCCTCCTCACCGTGAGCTTTGAGATTTCGCCGCGAAAAGACCCTCATCCTGAGGAGAACGCCTTAGGCGGCCGTCTCGAAGGATGGCCGCACAAAGACTACCTGCCCAGCCTCTTCAATCGTGTGCGATAGCCCCCGTCACGGGGAGGTGAGACGAGCAACAGGGCGCAGCGAGCCTCAGCGCGCTTCCGAATTCGATCTGGTGCGCCCCGCCTCGTAGAGGAACCAGACGCGCCGTTCGCCCTCGTCGATCCAGTTCTCGAGCAGGCTCGCGGTCGCGACATCGCGATATTCGTCGCAGAGATTATGCACCTGGCGCATCTCGCGCACGAGCTGCTGATTGTCGCTGCGCAGCTCGGCCAGCATGTCCTGCGGATCGACATATTCGGCATCATTGTCGAGGATGCGCTGCTCACGGGCGATCTGCCCGGTCGAGCGCAGGGTCGTGCCGCCGATCTTGCGAGCCCGCTCGGCAACTTCGTCGGTCATGGCGAAGATCTGGTCCGATTGCTCGTCGAGCAGCAGGTGATAGTCGCGAAAATGCGGTCCCGACATGTGCCAGTGGAAATTCTTGGTCTTCAGGTAGAGCGCGAAAACGTCGGCCAGCAGAGCGCGCAACGCCGCGGAGATGTCGCGCGTGGCCTTGGCCCCGAGATCGGTCGGTCCTTCCAGTTCGGGACGTGTGCGGGCAACTGTCATGGCTTATTCCTCTTGGCTATCGTCGACGACGGACATCGATGGTCTTGCGAAATAGTCTTGGGTGACCCATCAGGACTACTTGCTGATAAACGGGACTCCACGCGGCCGGATCACGGGAGGGGGCGCGGGGAAACGGATCCGGTTCGCGTGGAGCCAGGCGTCGTGCATGGCGAGGGAGGACAACGTCCTGCACGACGAACAGGTGGTCCTGCACCAAAGATGTAGTCGCTGCCTCGCAGGCGATATTTTCAATCCGCACGGTGCCGGAAAGGAGCGGGAGCGGCATACGATCAAACGCCCGTGAGTGGATGCACCGTCGCGTTCCCGCGCGAGTCTGGCATGATCACGGGAATTAACGATTATCCACAAAAATCCTGGCCTTTCGCAAACATCGTGCGTTTTCGAAAACCGCCGCGAGGTCGGGAATACGCCACTGCGGGCCGCGGCCTAGACTCGTGCGGCTGTTCAACCCGCAACACGGCAAACCGCAACAAAACGCGATCCCCAAAGGGCTGCCGTCCTCTCGCAGCAGCGCGGTCAGGTAGTGGAATGCGCAAGATCATCGTTGTCACCGGCGCCTCGAACGGAATTGGAAATGCAACGTGCAAGACGTTGGCGCTGGCGGGACACACGGTTTATGCGTCGATGCGGGATACCAGGGGCCGGAACGCGCCTCACGTCCAGGATATCGAGAACTACGCGCGGGAGCGAGGCTGCGACCTGCGCGTGATCGAGCTGGACGTCGCCTCCCAGAACTCGACGAGCGAGGCGATCGACCACATCGTGGCGGAGAACGGCCGGCTCGATATCGTGGTCCATAACGCCGCGCAAACCGCCTACGGCCCTGCGGAAGCCTTCACCCCGGAGCAGCTCGCCGAGATCTTCGACGCCAACATCTTCAGCACCCAGCGGGTCAACCGGGCGGTGCTGCCGCAGCTTCGCAAGCAGGGTCACGGATTGCTGGTCTGGATCTCGTCGAGCTGCGCACGCGGCACGACCTCGCCGTTTCTCAGCCCCTATGCCTCATCGAAAGCCGGCATGGATGCGCTCGCGATGACCTATGCCGGAGAGATCGCACGCTGGGGCATCGAAACCTCCATCATCGTGCCGGCCGATCTCGGCCCGGCTCACTACCTGCATTCCAGCCGGCCGAGCGACGCGCTGCGCGCAGAGGAATATTCAGACGGTCCGACTGCCGACATCAGCGAAATCGCGCTCGGCGGATTGGCAAAGCTGTTTCCTCTCGGCACCGATTCGGATATCGCGGTCGCGATCGCCGATGTCGTCGAGATGCCGTTCGGCACGCGCCCGCTTCGCATCCATGTCAATCCGGATCACGCCGGCGCGGCCGTCATCGACGCCGTGGCGGAGCGGATCCGTGCGGAATTTCTCCGGCGGATCGGACTTGCCGACCTGCTCAAGCCGGCGGTCATCGGATAGCCCTGCCCATGAAGATGCCGATCAATCCATCTGATACGACATGCCCCATTGTGACGGACGAATGACAAATTTCGACATGAAGCGAATAATGATGGGCCGGATGCGTGCGGCATCATCGACCTGAAAACACGCGGTGCACATCAGGTGCAGCAAGGTTCCATGGTCGGATGTCGTGACGATTTCTGCGAACACGAACATGTGTTTGAACGATTGTCGTTTCTGCGCACCCGCGTTTTTGCATTGCGGATCATTGCTTTAAAAGTCGGGCCTGGATTCGCCTTGCTCCGGGAACCGTCGGCGATCGCCGGACTGGGCCTGCCGAAAGCTGGACAAGTGATCCGCAAGCGTCACTCTGCACGCGATCTTGTCCGCTCTTTCAACTTTTGAGAGGCGGGAGCGTGTTTCGGATCTTTGTAGATCAAGTATCGAGTTGAGTTCTCATGGGCGCTCCGGCGCAGGGTAGCAATCGCAAGACTGGTAGAGGCCCGGCGATCGGGGATGCGGTTTTCGGGCCGTTTCGGCTGCATGTCGCGCAACGCCGGCTGGAGAAGAATGGCGCTCCCGTAGCGCTCGGCACGCGCGCCTTCGATATCCTCGTTGCGCTGGTCGAGCACGCCGGCACGGTGGTCAGCAAGACCGATCTGATGGCGCGCGTCTGGCCGCACGCGACGGTCGACGAGAGCGCGCTGCGGGTCCAGATCGTGGCGCTGCGCAAGGTGCTCGGCGAAGGCGACGCCGGTGCCAGATATCTCACGACGGTCTCAGGACAAGGCTACTGCTTCGTGGCCCGCGTCCTGCACCACGACGAAGCCGCGCCGGCCTCACCTGACCCGGACACGATCGCCGCCGCTCACAACCTGCCGGCGCGGCCGCCCCAGCTGGTCGGACGAGACCACACCGTTCAAGACATCGTGGACCAATTGACCAGGGGTCGTTTCGTGACCGTCGTCGGGCCGGGCGGCATCGGCAAGACCACTGTGGCGATCTCCGTGGCTCACGCCCTGCTGCCGCAATTCGACGGCGCAGTCCACTTCCTCGACCTCGGGACGCTGCGGGCCCCCGATCAGGTGCCGAGCCTGATCGCCGCAACACTCGGACTGGGCGGACAGGCGGGAAACCCGGCCGACCGCCTGGTGAATTTCACCCGCGACAGGCGGCTTCTGCTGGTTCTGGACTGCTGCGAGCATGTGATCGAGACATCGGCTGTTATCGCCGAACGCCTCTACAAGGAAGCCGCGCAGGTTCATGTGCTGGCGACCAGTCGGGAATCGCTGCGCGTCGAGGGCGAGCACGTGTACCGGCTGCCGCCACTGGCAAGTCCTCCTGACGGCACCGGCATCACTGCGGCCGAGGCGCTGGCCTTTCCAGCAGTCCAGCTGTTCGTCGAGCGCGCCAACGCCAGCAGCGGCCAGTTCGAGCTCGACGATACAGATGCGCCGCTGGTGGCCGAGCTGTGCCGGCGGCTCGATGGCATTGCGCTGGCGATCGAGCTCGCCGCCGGCCGCGTTGGCGCCTATGGCATCAAGCATACGATCGATCTTTTGAGCGACCAGTTCAGGCTGCTATGGAAAGGACGGCGCACCGCGCCGCCGCGACACCAGACACTGCGCGCCACGCTGGATTGGAGCTATAACCTGCTGTCCGAATCCGAGCGCACGACGCTGCGCCGATTGTCGGTCCTGGTCGGCAATTTCA
The DNA here is from genome assembly GCF_045571465.1 of Bradyrhizobium sp. STM 3557. Taxonomy (NCBI): domain Bacteria; kingdom Pseudomonadati; phylum Pseudomonadota; class Alphaproteobacteria; order Hyphomicrobiales; family Nitrobacteraceae; genus Bradyrhizobium; species Bradyrhizobium sp. STM 3557. Next base: position 1,022,173 of record NZ_CP120697.1, on the reverse strand, counting down.
CGCTCGATGCCGCCCGCGCGGTCGCCTCCGCGGAGGATTCCGACGACGCCCGGACCATCGCATCCGTCGCCAACCTCGTCGCCAAGTCGATCCTCACGGCCACGGCGACGGGCCCGGTCGCGCAATACCGGCTGCTCGACACGATGCGCGGCTATGCACAAGAGAAGCTCGGTGCGAGCACGGATGTCGATGCCACCGCGGCACGTCACGCAAGGTATTTTTTGCGCCTGCTCGAGAGTGGCGCCGATGGAGAGCGCGGAGAGCCGGCTGGGATCGCGAGCCAACTCGGGAATATCAGCGCTGCGCTGGCCTGGTGCTTCTCGGCGCAGGGCGACCGCGCCACCGGAGTCGCGCTGGCCGCAGCCGCCATGCCGCTGTTCCTCGAAATGTCGCTGCTGGCGCAGTGCCGGGCCTGGGCCGAGCTCGCGCTCGATGCAATCGATGGCATTGATCGCGACATCCGGCACGAGCTCGATCTTCGTGCCGCCCTGGGGCTCGCGCGGATGTGGACCGGGGGCACGACCGAGAGCGTGCAAAGCTGCCTGCTGCATGCGCTTCGGCTCGCCGAACAGAGCAACGACATCTCGAATCAGCTTCGTCTGATCGATGAGCTGCATCTCCTGTATTTCATGGCCGGCAATGCGGACAACGCGCTGGATATCGCGAGGCGCGGCGTCGCCACCGCCGCGGCCAACGATGATTTCGATGCGCTGGCGCGCATGCAGGTGTCGCTCGGCGTCTCTCTCCTGCTGATCGGCGACATCGCCGCGGCACGCTCCCATGTCGAGGCCGCGCTCTCGCAACAGCCGGCGATCGAGTCGCACGGCCGCGGGCAGTTTTCGCTCGACTATCCCGACCGCGCTCACGTCACCCTGGCGCGGATCCTCTGGCTGCAGGGATATCCGGATCAGGCGATGGAGATGGCGCAGCAGGCGATCGCCCATGCCGTCGCACTCGGCCACCCGGTCAGGCTGACCAGGGCGCTGCTCTGGGCTTTCGCGATCTATGCCTGGAACGGCGAGGCAGACGCCTATGAAGACTACGCCAACCATATTATCGAGGAGTCCGGCAAGCACGCGCTCGGACCATTCCAGGCGATCGGCGAGGCCGTCAAGGGCGTCATTCGTGGGGCACAGGGCAGGATCGAGGAAAGCCTGATCCTGTTGCGTCTTGCGCTCGACAAGATGGGCGATCACCGCTACGGCCCGATCACCGACTTCAACATGCATCTCGCGGAGGGGCTGGCACGGGCCGGCCAGCGCGGCAGCGCGCTCGAGATGATCGACGAGACCATCGCGCGCGCCCGACGTCTCAACTATCTGATCGAGCTGCCCGAGATGCTGCGGATCAAGGCGGAGCTGTTGCTCTGCGGACCGGAGCCGGACGTTTCGCTCGCCGAGCGCCTGCTGAACGAATCGATTGCGATCGCCCGCCACCAATCGGCGCTGGCCTGGGAGCTGCGAACCAGCATCAGCCTGGCGCGGCTGCGGATGCGGCAGGGGCGCGAGGACGAAGCGCGCGCCCTGCTGGCACCTGTCCATGACCAGTTCACGGAAGGCTTCAGCAGCCGGGATCTCAGGGCGGCGCGGGAGCTGCTCGATGCGCTGGACCGGCGCAATCGAGAGCGCGCCGGCCGCAGGCTCTAAAGTCCGAGATCAGATAGCCCCGGATGATCGGCAGGTCGCGGGCCCGAGCGATCCCAATGGTACTTGCGCTCGAACTCCTTGATCGGAAGGTCATTGATGCAAGCAAAGCGGGTCCGCATCAGGCCGTTCTCGGCGAACTCCCAGTTCTCATTGCCATAGGAGCGAAACCAGTTGCCGGAATCGTCGTGCCACTCATAGGCGAAGCGCACCGCGATCCGGTTTTCGGTGAAGGCCCAGAGCTCCTTGATCAGCCGATAGTCGAGCTCCTTAGCCCATTTGCGCGCGAGAAAGGCGACCACCTGCTCCCGTCCGTGGACGAACTCGGCCCGATTGCGCCAATAGCTGTCCGGTGTATAGGCAAGCGACACGCGCTCCGGATTGCAACTATTCCACGCGTCCTCGGCGGCGCGCACCTTCTGGATCGCGGTCTCGCGCGTAAACGGCGGAAATGGTGGACGGCTCTCGCTCATGACTGCTCGCTCCTGATAGCTTCGTGGTGGCGGATGGCGCCGGACGCATGCGGCCGCGCACGAGCTATCCTGTCTTTCGATCCGTGCCAATTGCATTTCTCTTCATATGGGCCGGCAGCTTTGCCACTCCGCACGACGATGCGCGCGGCCTCGCGACCTTCGTCTCGCGCGGTCACGCCGGGTTGAAAGCGCGTGAGCGAATTTTGGCTTCGATCGCCCGCTCTCCTTTGCATCTGCAACTGCGAGGCTTCGGTCCTTGGCCTCCGATTCAAATGGAGAGACGACATGACTCAATTCAAGCTGCTGTCGGCTGCCGCCATCGCGTTGGCCGTGCTCGCCGGACCCTCCTCCGCGCGCGAGAAGCACCCGAACTTGCGCGTCAGAGACGCCCATGCCGCGGTGCCCGCAATGCCGGTCAGCAGCATCGATTGCGTGCGCGCTCCCGCTGTCGGCGCCTTTGCCACCGCACCGTGGACCATCCCACCTTGCGAGCCGCGCTGAACCGCACGGGCGCGAGTGGGCTTGCCTTGATCGCAGCGCTGCGACACAACGTCTGAAGCAGCAACTCAACTGGGATCGCAAGCCATGACAGGACAGAAGGTCGCGCTCGTCACCGCCGGCGGCAGCGGCATGGGTGCGGCCGCGGCACGCCGGCTCGCGGCGGACGGATTTGCCGTCGCGATCCTGTCCTCGTCCGGCAAGGGCGAGGCGCTGGCGGGCGAGCTCGGCGGCATCGGCGTCACCGGCTCAAACCAATCCACCGATGATCTGAAGCGCCTGGTCGATCGAGCCATGACCCAGTGGGGCCGCATCGACGTGCTCGTCAACAGCGCCGGCCATGGACCGCGCGCGCCGATCCTGGAGCTGACCGACGAGCAGTGGCACAGCGGGCTCGACACCTATCTGCTCAACGTGATCAGGCCGACGCGGCTGGTCACGCCCGTCATGCAGGCGCAGAAGACGGGTGCGATCATCAACATCTCCACAGCCTGGGCGTTCGAGCCGAGTGCGATGTTTCCGACCTCGGCGGTGTTTCGCGCCGGCCTTGCCGCGTTCACCAAGATCTTCACCGATACCTACGCCGCCGACAACATTCGCATGAACAACGTGCTGCCGGGCTGGATCGACAGCCTGCCGCAAACCGAGGAACGGCGTCAGAGCGTCCCGCTGCAGCGCTACGGCACAACAGCCGAGATCGCTGCGACGATCGCCTTCCTCGCCTCCGACGGCGCCGCCTACATCACCGGGCAGAACATCCGCGTCGATGGCGGCATGACACGAGCGGTGTGAGACTGACGCCCTGCTTACGCCGCGCGCACCGAATCCAGGAAGCGTGCGACCTCGCTTCGCAGCCGGCTGCTCTGCCCGGCGAGCGACTTCGCCGCGGAGAGAACCTGGGACGAGGCCGAGCCGGTGTCATCGGCGCCCTGCCGCACGCTGGCGACATTGGCAGAGACTTCCTGGGTGCCGTGCGCGGCCTGCTGCACGTTGCGAGAGATCTCGCGCGTCGCCGAGCTCTGCTCCTCGACGGCCGATGCGATGGCCGAGGCGATCTCCGACATGCGCGAGATGGTCTCGCTGATCTCCTTGATCGAACCAACCGACTCCTGCGTTGCGCCCTGGATGCCGCCGATCTGCTGGCCGATCTCGCCGGTCGCCTTCGCGGTCTGCTCGGCCAGCGCCTTCACCTCAGCTGCAACCACGGCAAAGCCGCGCCCCGCTTCGCCGGCGCGCGCCGCTTCGATGGTGGCATTGAGCGCGAGCAGGTTGGTCTGCCCTGCGATCGCGTTGATCAGCTCGACCACGTCGCCGATCCGCGCGGCGGCCTTGGCGAGCTCGCCGACACGCTCATTGGTCCTGCGAGCCTGCTCCATCGCCTCGCCGGCGATGCGCGCGGAATCCTGCACCTGCCGGCTGATCTCATCCACCGACGAGGTCATCTGCTCGGCGGCCGCCGCGACCGAATGCACATTGGTCGACGCCTCCTCGGAGGCGCCGGCGACCACGGTCGCCAGTTCCAGCGAGCGTCCGGCCGTCGCGGTCAGCATGCCGGCCGAGCGCTCCAATTCGCCGGCTGCATCCGAGACGACGCTGATCACCTCGCCGATGGCGGTCTCGAATTCACGCGTGAAGCGCTCGACGCGCTGGCCACGCTCGATCTTGGCCTTCGCGTCCGTCGCAGCCGCGGCCTCGGCCGCCTTCTTCGCCAGCAGCGCCTCCTTGAACGTCAGAAGCGAGCCCGCCATCGCGCCGATCTCGTCGGCGCGGCCGCTGACGGGAATCGCGACATCGTCGCGCCCCTCGGCCATTTCGCCGATCACCTGAGTGAGTTTCGCGATCGGCGCGATGACGCGGCGGCGCAGCAGCATGCTGACGCCGACCAGGAGGCCGAGCAGTGCGGCGACCACGACGCCGGCAAGCCCCAGCAGCATCCAGGCCCGGTCGCGCTCGGTGGCGGCACGGTCGCGCGCCTCGGTAATCGCGGCATCGCGCACGACCAGGAATTTCATGATCGGCGGCACCACCAGTTCGGCCAACTGATCGCCGTCGATCGAGTAGTTTGCTTCGGCGAGGCCGGTTGCGATCTCTTTGTCGACGACGGGGGCGGCTTGGCCGAAATAGGCCTGCTTGGCCTCCTTCAGCGCATCCGCCAGCCGCGCCGGATTGCCGAGTTGGTCCACGGCGGCGTCCATGCGGTCCCGGTCGGCGTCGACACGCCCCTGGGCGCGATCAGCCGCGACCTTTTCGGCAGCCGTGAGCCGCCGGTGCGCGCCGATCGCCGGCGACAGCGTCGCCGCACGAGCCCCTGCAGTAACGCGCATGTCCTGAGCCGTGCGGGCGGTGTCCAACAGCGTAATCAGCGAGGCATCGGTGTTGGCAACAACGGTCTGTAACCGGTTCAGGATCGGTTCAATGATCATCGTGACCTGCGCGACGCCGGGCAGGAAACCTTTTACGACGGTCTGGTCGCGCGCGCTCAGCGGCTGCAGAACCGCGCTGTCGGCTGCGGCACGAATCTCCGCCAGTTTCGCTGCGGACTGATTGAGGCTGCCGGAGACGGCCTGACTGTCGCTGAGCTCGGCGACCGCCTTCTGGGCCTTCGCCAGCGCTCCGTCCGCCGATTGCTTGGCCTTGTTCATCGCATCGAGCTGCGCCTGCGTGGCGGGCCCGTCCTGGAACAAGGGTGTTAGGTAGGGTGCACGATAACCGACGACCCCCTGCGAGAACAGCAGGACTGCACCGAACGCCTCGACGGCCCTGATCGCCTCGGCCTTGTCGACCAGCGTGCGATATTGCGCAACGACGACCTCCGCCGCCGGTACGAGCGCCAGCGCCGTGACCGACAACATCGACACCGCAAACAGCTGACCGATCTTCATGAGCCCGGGCTTCCATCCACCTTGTTCCTGAGTGGAACATGTGACTGAGACAACTAACAATTGACTAAGCACGCGGCGTGTCCCGTAGTTTTGCGGGAGACAGACGCGGCCGGCAGTCTCAGTACATCGCCTCGCGCAGGTCGGTCTGAACATCCTTGAAGACTTGGTCGACCGGCTGGGACGAACGTAGGCGCTTGACCAACTTTGCCATCGCGGCGCTTTGCGACCGGTCGGTATTTTCGAGCACCTGGCCAGGCGCGGCTGACGTGACGACCGGCGTGGCCGCATCGGAGCCAATCGGCGCCAACCCATGCGAATAGGTGCGAAAGCGGCGTTCATAGGGGTTGCGCAGCGAGGCATCAATATAGGCAAGGGAGGTCCTGGCCCCGGTGCTCCTGATCACGGCGAGCAGGCTGTTGACGTTGATCCCCTGCGTGCGGACGTCGCGCTCCTGCCAGATCGCGGCATCGACCGGGATCAGATAGTTCTGTCCGCGCGACTGCACGCCGAAGCCGCCGAGATACACAACGACGCTGCCACCGCGCCGGACGCGTGCCTTCAGCCGCTCGGCCGCGCGCATCGCCTCGGTACCTGTCGCATTCGTCACGACCTCGACCTGATAGCCACGGTCGCGCAGCGCGCTCGCGAGCGCATCGGCATTGCCGGCAATCTGCGTCAGCGGCGCATCGGCGTCGGGGTAGCGGGAATTCGCGATCACCAGTGCGGCCTTGTCTGTGGGGATCACGGGCGCTGCCTTCTGCGCCGGCGTCGCCGCGTGGTGTGGTCGCCACCACGCCCGCTTGGCGTGTCCGACTGTGGTCGACAACAGCATCGTGGCGATCACGGCCACCAAGATCCAGCCTGCCTTGCGCATCGTCCGCCTCCATTCACGGCTGCCAGAAAGCAACGCCATCAACATGCGCATCCCGGTGCGCCCATGAATAGAAACGATCGAAATACACCGTTTCCATTTCGGCATATGCCGGGGGCCCAGGAAGACGATCACGGCACCACAACATGGTGGCGGCAAGGCGGGCTGATTACCGCATATGCACGAAAACCCGCCTACCGCCCGGTTTGACAGGCTTCCGCCAGCCTCTAAGTTCGCGCCCCACAAGGATCCGCGCCGATCCAACGCCAGGGGGAAATGCCGATGACTGACGCGCTGCCGCTCGTGCTCGTGCCAGGTCTCATCTGCTCGCCGCGGATCTGGGCGCCGCTGCTGCCGGCGCTGTGGCGGCATGGGCCGGTCACGATCGCCAACCATATCCGCGACGACAGCATGGCCGGCATTGCCCGCCGCATCCTGAAGGAGGCGCCGCCCCGCTTCGCGCTCGCTGGCCATTCGATGGGCGGCTACATCGCCTTCGAAATCATGCGCCAGGCCCCTGAGCGGGTGGCCAAGCTGGCGCTGCTCAACACCCAGGCCCGTCCCGACACGCCGGAGGCGACGGCGCGCCGCCGCGGCATGGTGGCGCGCGCGCAAGGCGGCGGCTATCGCGCCGTGGTCGACGAGCTCTGGGCGAACTTCGTGCATCCCTCGCGCAGCGGCAATGCGAGCCTGCAGCAGATCGTGCACGACATGGCCGACGATGTCGGTGTCGAGGCGTTCCTCCGGCAGCAGAACGCCGTCATGACGCGGCCGGATTCGCGCCCCGTCCTGACGGCGATCCGCTGCCCGACCTTGGTGCTGACCTGCGACAGCGACAATACCGTCCCCAGCAGGCTGTCGCCGGAGATGACCGACGCGATCGCCGGCTCCTGGCTCGTGGTGCTGGAGAATTGCGGCCACCTGCCGCAGCTCGAACGGCCGGAGGCGACAATAGAGGCGCTGCTGGAGTGGCTGGCGGCATGAGCGCACCGGGCGGCACCGCCCCTATCGACGCCAATAGGCGTGCTGCAGCATATTCCCGACGCCATCGCGAGCCTGCTCAGGATCGAGTCCGATCGAGGTGAAGTAGGCAACGAGCGTGTCGATACCGGCGGCGTCGCTCGGCCCGGCCGGGGGAAGCAGGCCTGCCAGCTTGGCGCAGCTCATATAGCGCAGTCCGTGCCAGGGGCGCCCGTCGGTATTTTCCGTACGCCGGCTTTCGAAGTTCACGCCCCAGCGGTGGTTGGCGGCCTTCGGGATCGCCTCGATGCGAATGAACTCAAGCCCAGTCGGTGCGTAGGCCTTGTTGCTGAGGTGATCGACCTCATAGCCCGGAATGTCATCATCGCCCAGCGCGACGCCGTAGGCATGGCTGATAAAGGCGAGGTAGGCTGCCTTGTAGTTCGAGAACGTGGCGCGAACCCAGACCGACCAGGTGCGGTCGCGATCCGAGCCGCCCTCGAGCATGATCACGGAGCGTTCGCGATGGCTGCCGACCCGGCCACTGCGCGCCTCTGCTGCCGCGCTCAGATTGTGGGCCTTGCCCCGGAGCATGTCCGCGCTTTCGACTTGAACCAACGCCCAGGAGGGATCGTGAACCCATTGCTGGATCAGCGCGCGCCGACGCCGGTCGGCGATCGCAATCACCTGCGTTGTCATGGACTGCTCCAGATGACCTTCGCTCAATTATCTATGTGATCGAAATCGCGCCTTCGGTTCGATCCGAAGCTCTCGATGCGGTGAAAATGCGTCGGCGCAGCACCTCGCCGGAAAAGCATAATTGTAGGATGGATTTCGCTTCGCTCACCCCATCCTACGTCTTCGTCACCCGCAGCCCATCCACGAACACGTCGAGCAGCCGCAGCACGCTCTCCTGCCAGCCCCGCTGGTCATGCATGTAGCACATGCCGATGAGGGCGCGGAGCAGGTCGTCGGCGGTGACGTCGGCGCGGACCTCGCCGGCATCGACGGCGCGTGTGAGCAGCGCGCCGATCGAGGCCGTGAGATGCGCGTGCGAATAGGCGGCGAGCTCCGAGTTGGCGTTCATCACGATGGCAAGCGCGGCCATCATGCCCTTCTTGGTCGCGACGAATTGCACGGTCGAGCGCAACCAGTGCCGCAGCGCCTCGGTTGGTGACGCATCATCCTTGAGAGCTTCGGCAAGCTCGGAGAGCTGCTCGACCTCGTGGCGATAGACCGCCTCGAACAGATCCTCCCGTGTCGGGAAATGCCGGTACAGCGTGCCGATGCCGACGCCCGCCTGCCGCGCCACCGCTTCCAGACTCGCCTCCGGGCCGCCGGCGCTGAACACGATCTTGGCGGCAGCCATCAGACGCTCGCGATTGCGGAGCGCATCAGCGCGCGGCTTACGGAGGCTCTCTTGCGTTTTGGTCGACATCTCACCAGCTCTTGATCGAAGCCCCGCATCCACGCCTTGATAAACGGAGGCATCCTCCGTATAAAGCCAAGCGCCGCCGCGGACCAATCACTGTCCCCTTACCTGTTCCGCGGCCGCCGGATCCGGACGGACCACGGCCCGTAAGGCCCTCCCGCCCTGATCCGATTAGGCCATAGCTTCGATCGGAACAACGCATGAATCTGACTGTGAGCCTCACCGTCAACGGTGAGCCGCGCACGCTTGCGCTCGACGACCCCCGCGTCACCCTGCTCGACCTGCTGCGCGAACGGCTGCAGCTCACCGGCACCAAGAAGGGCTGCGACCGCGGCCAGTGCGGCGCCTGCACCGTGCTGGTCGACGGAAGGCGCATCAATGCCTGCCTCCAGCTTGCTGCAAGTCTCGACGGCGCTGCCGTTCAAACCATCGAAGGCGTCGCCGATGGCGACAAGCTGCACCCGGTGCAGGCGGCATTCATCGAGCATGACGCGCTGCAATGCGGCTTCTGCACCCCCGGCCAGATCATGAGCACGATCGGCCTGATCAATGAAGGCCAGGCCGGCGCCGATCCGGAGCGGATCCGCGAGGGCCTGTCCGGCAATCTCTGTCGCTGCAGCGCCTATGTCGGCATCGTCGACGCCGTTGTCGACGTGCAGCAGACGCTCGCGGCCAAAAAGACGGAGCGCGCGGCATGAACCGGTTCGATTATGTGAAGCCCGCCAGCCTCACCGAGGCGATCGCGGCAGCGAGCGCTCCCGGCTCGGCCTATCTCGCCTCCGGCACCAACCTGCTCGACTTGATGAAGGGCGATGTCGTGCGGCCGGCACGGCTGGTCGACATCTCGCGTCTGCCCGAACTGAATCGCATCGAGCGTCTCGCCAATGGCGACGTGCGCATCGGCGCGCTCGTGCGCAACGCCGACCTCGCCTACGACCCGGACTTCGCCAAGGATTTTCCGGCCGTCGCGGAAGCGCTGCTCTCCGGTGCCTCGGCACAGCTGCGCAACGCCGCGACCGTCGGCGGCAATCTCCTGCAGCGAACGCGCTGCGCCTATTTCTATGACACGGCATCCGCCTGCAACAAGCGCACGCCTGGATCGGGCTGCGATGCCCGCGAGGGCGAGAACAGCCAGCATGCCGTGCTCGGCTGGAGCGATTCCTGCATCGCCACTCATCCATCCGACTTCTGCGTGCCGCTCGCGGCGTTCGACGCGATGGTCGAGATCGAGGGCAAAGGCGGCCGGCGCGAGGTCGCGCTCGAGGCATTGCATCTCCTGCCAGGCACCACCCCGGAGAAGGAGACATTGCTGGAACCGGGCGAGATGATCGTCGCGGTGCGACTGCCAGCGGCCGTCCGCAGCTTCGCTCCTCATGCGCGGTATCTGAAGGTGCGCGAGCGCACGTCCTACGCGTTCGCCGTGGTCTCCGCCGCAGCCGGCCTGAAGATCGAGAGCGGCATCATCACGGAGGCGCGGCTCGCGCTCGGCGGCGTTGCCGCCAAGCCGTGGCGCCCGCGCGCAGCGGAAACGTTGCTCGTCGGTCAGGCCGCTGACGCGAGCAGCTACCAGCGTGCGGCTGACGTGGCCCTCGCCGACGCAAGGCCCTCGGGCGACAACGCCTACAAGATCCCGCTCGCCAGAAACATCATCGTGCGCGCGCTTCATCTCGCGGCACTGGGCACGCCGGATCGCATGCCGGCGCTGCCCGCCTCGCCTTTCTCCTCTCCGACAGGAGCCCTTCATGACGCTTGAACTCGATCTGACTCGCGATCCTGCCCACCTGCGGCACGGCTCGAACATCGGCCAGCCGCTGGCGCGGCGCGACGGCGTGCTGAAAGTCACCGGCCGTGCGCGCTACGCCGCCGACAATCATCCGCGGGGCATGCTGTTCGCGGTGCTCGCTGTTGCCAGCGTCGCGCGCGGCCGCGTCGCCTCGCTCGACATCGAAGCCGCCAAGGCGCACCCCGGCGTGGTCGAGGTGATGACCTCTGCCAACCGGCCGCCGCTCGCCGACGATCCCGACGGCAAGCCCAATCCCTTCGCCTTCAGGTTCGAGGCGCTGCAGAACGACCGCGTGCGCTACGCGGGCCAGCCGATCGCAGTCGTGATCGGCGAGACACTGGAGGCGGCGACCGAAGGTGCCTCCCTGCTGAGCCCGCGTTACGAGACTGAGCCTGCGCGCATCGGTCTCGACGGCAATGAGGCCTACATTCCGCCTGTTGTCGGCATGGGCTTTCCCGCGGAAAGCCGCCATGGCGACGTCGATGCGGCACTGGCTGGTAGCGCCAAGACAATCGAGGCGATCTACGAGACACCGCCGCATTATCATAATGCGATGGAGCCGCACGCGATCGTTGCAGAGTGGCAGGGCGACAGGCTCGTCATCGATACGCCGACGCAAGGCCTCGTCATGATGCAGGCGCGTCTCGCCGGCCTGTTCGGCATTCCGCCTGAGAACATCCTGATCCGCAGCCCGTATCTCGGCGGCGGCTTCGGCGGCAAGGGTCTGATGGCGGGACCGCAGGTGCTCGGCATTCTCGCCGCGAAACTGGTGGGACGACCGGTGAAGCTCGTGGTCCGCCGTGAGCAGCTCTACGGTCCGTTCGGCCATCGCTCCCCGACCCGGCAGACGCTGCGCCTCGGTGCGAGCGCCGAGGGCCGGCTCTCGGCGATCCACCATCACGCCAGGATCGTTACCTCGAGCTTCGAGGACTTCTACGAATCGGCGGCGCATGTCACGCATACCCTCTACGCCGCGCCGGCGATCGCGACGACATACGATGCCGTGCGCGCCGACACCGGCACGCCGCTGTTCGTGCGTGCGCCGGGGATCGCGCCGGGATCCATCGCGCTGGAGAGTGCCATCGACGAGATGGCGGAGGCCTGCGGCATCGATCCGCTCGCCTTCCGCGTCCAGAACTACGCCGAGGTCGAGCCGACGACCGGCAAGCCGTTCTCCTCCAAGGCCCTGCGCGAATGCTACACGCAAGGTGCCGAGCGGTTCGGCTGGTGGGATCGTCCGCTGAAGCCGCGCATGATGCGGGACAAGGACGGCTTCCTGGTCGGCTGGGGCATGGGCACGGCGACCTTCCATGCCCTGATGTTCGCAGGCCAAGCGCGAGCGGTGATCCGCCGCGACGGCTCGGGCGTGGTGGAGAGCGGTGCGCACGACATGGGCCAGGGCGCCTGGACGGCATTCGCGCAGATCGCCGCGGATTCGCTCGGCCTCGATCTCGACCAGGTCACGTTCAAGGCCGGCAGCTCCGATCTGCCCGACGCCGGCATCGCCGGCGGCTCGGCACATACGGCAACCGTCGGCACCGCGATCCACAATGCAGGCGCGGCCGTGATCGGCAAGCTCGCCGAGCTCGCGACCGCGGACCGGCGCTCGCCGCTCTTCGGCGCCGGCAACGCCGGCGTGGTGGCACGGGCCGGACGGCTGCTCCGGCGCGACGACGAGAGCCGCGGCGAGAGCTATGGCGAGATCCTGGCCCGTGCCGGCCTTAGCGAGATCGAGGCCTCGGGCAGCGGGCTTCCCGATCAGGCCGCGAACGAACACTATGCGATGCATTCGCATGGCGCGGTGTTTGCGGAAGTGAAGGTCGATCCGGATCTCGGGCAGGTCCGCGTTTCGAGGATGATCGGTGCTTTCGCCGCGGGCCGCATCATCAATCCGAAGATGGTGCGGAGCCAGCTCATCGGCGGCATGATCTGGGGCGTCTCGCTGGCCCTGCACGAGGAGGCGATCACCGACCGCCGTTCGGGCCGCATCATGAACGCCAATCTCGGCGAATATCATGTGCCGGTGAATGCCGACATTCCGGCGATCGAGGCCTTCACGGTCGAGGAGGTCGATCCCCACGTCAATCCGCTCGGCATCAAGGGCGTTGGCGAGATCGGCATCACCGGCTCGGCAGGCGCGGTCGCCAACGCAGTGTGGCACGCCACCGGCATTCGTGTCCGGCGCTTCCCGGTCCGGATCGGGGATTTGGTCGGGCACGGCTGATAGCTGCGATACGGGACGACCGCAGCAGCCGCCTGCTCGGCCTCACCTCCGCCGAAAAGAGATGCCGGTGCGCGATGAGCGCACCCGCATGGGGTCCTACAAAATAAGGTTCGGCTCCTATTTGGTCGCGACTTTTCATCGCGCGTCGTAGCGACCTCGCATAGTCTCGCGCCGGCAAAGGCGGGTTCGAAACCGCGCAGGGGGTCAAGATGAAGTTCTATTCCTTCTGGCGATCGCTGGCGAGCTTCCGGGTGCGCATCGCGCTCCATCTGAAGAATGCCGCGCATGAGGTTGTGCTGGTCGACATCGACCGCGACGAGCAGCGCAGCGCCGACTATGCCAGCGTCAATCCGCAGATGGTGCTGCCGGCTCTCGTGCTGGACGACGGCACCGTGCTGTCTCAGTCACTCGCCATCCTCGACTATCTCGACGAGACATTTCCGGAGCCACCGTTGTTACCTGCCGACATCAAGGGACGGGCGCGGGTGCGCGCCCTGGCGCTGATGGTCGCCTGCGAGGGCCATCCGCTACTGGTGCCGCGTGTGCGGCACTACCTCGACGACGTGCTGAAGCTCGATCAGGAGGCGCAGGCGGCGTGGCGGAAGCATTGGATCGTCGAGACCCTCAAGACGCTCGAAGCACAGCTTGCGGGGGCACAGGGACACCGGGCGCTTCTGCTATGGCGATGCGCCGACGATGGCCGATATCTGCATGGTCGGCCATGTTTCGATTGCGCTCATGCAGAGTATCGATCTGGCGCCCTACCCCACCACCAAGCGTATCTTCGAGACGTCGATGGCACTGCCGGCCTTCGCGCAGGCGCACCCGCTGGCGCAGCCAGATACGCCGCAGGCGATGCGGCGGAAGTGACCGCGCGACCGCCCGGATGACCTGCATAAATCAGGGTTCACCAATTTTTCGTGGAAGAGCCGTAACATGCAACCGCTGGACGTCTGACATGACCAAATCGTCCTTGGCGCGGTGCAGCGAATCAGGTGCTGATGTTCCATCGGGGGACCAACGGAGCCTCGCCCGTGTCGCACCATCATACGCTGCCGCCGCTCGTGACCACGCCGGAATCAGCGAAGGCTAAGGAAACCCGGCGCCGGCGCGGAGCCGGCAGCGTGTGGCGCCGACGCGCAACCGCCGAGTCCGACGAGGCCGACGACATCGACGACATTCCGCGCCTCGCTCCCCGCTCCAGCCAGCCTCCCGCCGAAACCACCGAGCGCCACATCCCCCCACCTCCCGGCAAGCTCAGCGCCGACACGCTGAAGGTGATGCTGGAAGCGCAGGAGGCGACGGCGAAAGACGAGAGGCAGTCTTAATCAACCGTCTGGTTTACGCGCTCAATCGATCAGCGGCACATGCGGCGCGACGTGGCGCGGCAAGGTGCCATCCAGCCTGGGATCGTCGATCACCTCGACCTGCTGGCGGAACGGGCGAAAGCCGGAGCGCTGGTAGAAGCCGAGCGCGCGTGGGGAATCGAAGGTGCAGGTGTGCAGCCAGACCCGGCTGACAGGCTTGCCCCAGGCGAGCCGCAACGCGTGGCTCATCAGGACGCGGCCGGCGCCGCTGCCGATCAGCGTCGCGGTGAGGCCGAAGAACACGATCTCGCATTCGCCGTGCTCTCGGAAATCCAGCTCCAGCAAACCTTCGTCACGATCCTCGCGTTGCAGCGCATGGACCTCGACGCCATCGGCGCGAATGATCGCGCCGAGCTCGGCATCGCTCATGCGCAGGCGCGACGACCATAGCCAGTCCGCGCCGATGCGCGTGTAGAGGTCGCGAAACCAGTCAAGTCGTGGCTCTGCAACGTGACGGACCGTCCACGGGGTTGGCAGCTCGGGCGGCAGCGCAGGCGGCGTCCGCATCTCCAGATGCGTCACGACCGTGGCGATCTTGCCGGCAGCGATGTCAGAATAACCGTCAGGGAGTGTCATCCGTGCGCGTTCTCTTTCTGGTAGCTGTTGAACCATCGTGGCCGGCCAAGGCGCCGGGCACCTTTTGATACATCAATGCCTTCGATCGCTACCTCCAGTCAAAACAAGGACAGGCTGAATGCCGCCTCGCGCCACGGAATTGGCCGATCTTCCGCGTTGAAGGAGCATGTTGGAGGCAAAGCCCGGACCGGAGAGCGCATGCACCGGCGCCGCTGCGACATTCAGGTTGTCGCAAGCGGCGGGACCGGCGTGGACATGCGTTCGCGAAGCAGATGAAATGAGGCGAAATCCGGATGGTTCACAGCTCATGTCGCTGAAGTTCAGGCTCGCTTCTCGAAACCTGTTTCATGACCGGCTTCGTTTCGTTGCGACCATCGTCGGTATCGTCTTCTCCATCGTGCTGGTGACAGTCCAGCTCGGGCTCTATGCCGGCTTCCGGCGCATGGTCACGACCATGATCGATCACGCCCAGGCCGATCTCTGGATCATGCCGACCGGCACCAAATGCTTCGAGGATCCGTCGCTACTGGACGAGCGGCAGCGATTTCGGGCCCTGGCCGTCAAGGGGGTCACAGGCGTGACCCCGCTCGTCATCGGCTATGCGCAGTGGCGGCTGCCGACCGGCACCACGACCCCGGTTTTCATGATCGGCGCCGAGCTCGACGCCGCGAGCCTGCATCCCTGGAACGTGGTCGCCGGCCGGCTCGGCGAACTCGCCATTCCCGGCGCCGTGGCGATCGAGCAATCCTATTTCAGCCGGCTCGGCGTCAGCTCTCCGGGAGATACTGCCGAGATCCGCGACCAGAAGGTGCAGGTGGTGGCGGTGACCAAGGGCATCCGCTCCTTCACGACGACACCTTACGTCTTCACCGACCTCGACCGCGGCCATGCCTATACCGGCATCCCCGCCAACAAGGCGTCCTACCTCTTGGTGCGCGTCGCGCCCGATGCCGATGTCGACGACATCAAGCGAGACCTGCGCGCCAGCCTCACAGATGTCGAGGTGCTGACAACAGGCGAATTCCGCGATCGCAGCCAGTCGTTTTGGCTGTTCGGCACCGGTGCCGGCGCGGCCTTGTTCGGCGGCGCCCTGCTCGGCTTCATCGTCGGCACCGTGATCGTGGCGCAGACCCTGTATTCGAGCACCAAGGATCATCTGAACGAGTTTGCGACCTTGCGCGCCATCGGATCGTCCAGCAGCTACATCTACACGGTGATCATCTGGCAGGCGGTGCTCAGCGCCATCATCGGCTTTGCCGGCGCAGCGGCGGTCTCTGGCGCGGTGGTCAGCATGACCGCCGACTCCGCGCTGCCGGTGACGGTGACCCCGGCGCTGACGGTCGGACTGTTTCTGCTGACCCTCGTGATGTGCGTCGGCTCGGCCATGGCCGCGATCGTCAAGATCATGCGCATCGACCCCACACTGGTGTTCACGCGATGACCGAGCCGGTGCTTGAGGCTGATGACATCGTGCAATTCCTCGGCCAGGGCGCCGGCCGCGTGCAGGCGCTAAAGGGCGTCAGCCTCTCGCTCAAAGGCGGCGAGCTGGCGCTGCTGATGGGCCCGTCGGGCAGCGGTAAGACCACGCTGCTCTCGATCCTTGGCTGCCTGATGACGCCGGCCAGCGGCACGGTCCGCATTGCCGGCAAATCGATCGAAGGCGCCGATCCGGAAGCGCTGGCCAAACTCAGGCGCGACAACATCGGCTTCATCTTCCAGTCCTATCATCTGTTTCCGACATTGACCGCGGAGGAGAACATCCGCTTAGCGTTGGACGTGCGCGGCGACACCTCGCGCCGTGCCGTCGAGGCGGCCCGCAACGTGCTCGCCCGCGTCGGCCTCGGCCATAAGCGAAAGTCGCGGCCGCTGGAGCTCTCCGGCGGCGAGCAGCAGCGCGTCGCCGTGGGGCGCGCCATCGTCGGCGATGCCAAAGCCATTCTCGCCGACGAGCCGACCGGCGCGCTCGACGCCGAAAACGGACAGGCGATCATGAGCCTGCTCGCGGAGATCGCCAAGGACCCGACGCGCGCGGTGCTGGTGGTCACGCATGACCCGCGCACGGTGCCGTTTGCCGATCGCATCATCCACATCGAGGACGGGCGGATCGTCGGCGAAGAGAGCCCGAGCCAAGCAAGGAAAGCATCGCACTCATGATCGCGACAAAGGCCAATCCGAGGGCCAGGATCATCCTTCTCGCCGTGCTGCAAGTGGCCGCCCTGGCGTCCGCGGCTGCGCAGGCCGCCGGCAACGAGACCGCCGACGACAAGCGGTGGCTGGCGGTGGCGCCCGGCCGCGTCGAGCCAGTATCGGGCCAGATCAAGCTGACCGCGCCCGCGATCGGGGTGATCGACAAGGTGCTGGTCAAGGCCAACGACACCGTGCTGGCCGGCGAGCCGCTGGTCCGCCTCGTCGATGCGGACGCACGCGCGCAGCTCGCCTCCGCCGAGGCGCAGGCGGCGATGCGCCAGCGCGTGCGCGACAAGGAATCGACGCCATCAGGCGCAGGTCCCAGGCGACGTGCCGAGGACGCAGTCGCCGATTCCGAGGACTCGGTCTTCGAATTGCGCGCCCTGTTCGACAAGGCCAGCGCCGACAAGCGCGCCGGCCGCACCGATGCCGATGTCGATGCGGCGCGTGCGACGCTGACGCGCGCGCAGGAGCGCCTGGCACAGCAGATGAACGAGCTACGCCGGATCACGGCCGATGCCCCGCTGCCGACGGTCGCCGAAGGCCAGCTCAACGCGGCGCGTGCCGATCTGCAAGGAGCGCGCGCGACGTTGGAGAAGCTGACGATCCGCGCGCCGGTGGACGGCACCATCCTGCAGGTGAATGCCAGGCGCGGCGAGCTCGCCACGCCGCAGGGCGTGACGCCGCTGGTCCTGATGGGCGACATGTCGTCCCTGCGGGTCCGCGCCGAACTCGACCAGCGCGACATCGACAAGATCAAGGTCGGCCAGGCGGCCGTGGTGCGCTCGGATGCATTTCGCGGCCGCGACGTCGCCGGCAAGGTCGCCTTCGTCGCGCCTTTGGTCGAGAGCAGCCGCAACTCCAACCTCAGCCAGCGCAATATGACCGATGTGGACGTCGTCGAAGTGCTGGTCGATCTCAGCGAACCCGGTCCCTTCGCGGTCGGGATGAAGGTGGACGTGTATTTCAAGCCGTAAGCTTTAAGGGGTGGTCAGTCCCCGCTCGGCGGCGCCAGTGGCTGCACGATCTCCTGGAACGGCGGCAGCGCCTCGCAACGCGCCGCATGCGCGGCCAGCGCCGGATAGCGCTCCGCATCGAACAGATGGGGATGCGCTTCGCGCGTGAAGCGCAGCACGCAGGCGACCGCGACATCGGCATGGCCGATCGCCCGTCCATTCCAGTAGTCCGTCGTGACCGCCGCGCGCTCGGCCTCGAGCATCGCCAGCACGCCCGAGATCTGCGTCTCGCACCGCGCGACCCACATGGCCAGACGATCTTTGCGCAGCACGCGCTCATAGATCAGGCTCACCGCCTTGTCGCCGAGCCCGGTGGCAAGGGCGATCGTGCGCAGTGCCTTGCGCCGTGCCGGCCCGCTGCGCGCCAGCATGGCGCGCTCGGGACCAACCGTCTCGTCGAGATGGTCGAGGATCGCGGCCGAGTCGATCAGCGCCTCGCCGTCATCGAGCACCAGGACCGGCACGCGCAACAGCGGATTATAGGGGGCGATCTTGTCGGCATCGCCAAAGGTCGACCACGGCCGATGCTCGAACGGCAGGCCGTAAAGCCGGAGCGCGATGGCGGTGCGGCGGACGAAGGGCGAGTCGTATTGGCCGATCAGGAACATGGCTTATCCTTCTCCTACTCGCCCTCGTCGCTAGCGAGCACCCCCTTCACCGCGCGCGCCCAGCCCTTCAGCTTGCGCTCGCGCGTGGCGGCGCTCATGGCCGGCTTGAAGCGGTGCTCGAGCCGCCAATTATCAGCGAACTTTTGCGGCTCCGGATAGACGCCGGCCTTGAGCCCAGCGAGATAGGCGGCTCCGAGCGCGGTGGTCTCCTGGATCATCGGGCGGTCGACCGGCGCATCGAGCAGATCGGCAAGCCGCTGCATGGTCCAGTCCGAGGCCGTCATGCCGCCATCGACGCGCAGCACGATGGTGGCGGCAGACGCATCCGGCCAGTCGCTGCGCATCGCGGTCCAGAGATCATAGGTCTGGTAGCAGACGCTCTCCAGCGTCGCATGCGCGAGCTCGGCGGGGCCGGTGTTGCGCGTGAGTCCGAACAGCGCGCCGCGCACCCGCGGATTCCAGTAAGGCGCGCCCATGCCGACGAAGGCCGGCACCAGATAGACCGATTGCATCGAGTCCGACTTGTCCGCGAGCGGCCCGGTCTCGGCCGCATGCTTGATGATGCCGAGCCCATCGCGCAGCCACTGCACCGCCGAGCCCGCGACGAAGATCGAACCTTCCAGCGCATAGGTGCGCACGCCGCCGAGCTGATAGGCGATGGTCGTGAGCAGACGGTTCTTGGAGACGACAGGCGTCGTGCCGGTGTTGAGCAGCGCGAAGCAGCCGGTGCCGTAGGTCGATTTCATCATGCCCGGCGTGAAGCAGGCCTGGCCGATGGTCGCAGCCTGCTGGTCGCCGGCGATGCCCGAGATCGCAATTGGGCCACCGAACAGATCCGGGACGGTCTCGCCGAAATGCGCCGAGGAATCCTTCACCTCGGGGAGCATCGAGCGCGGCACGCGCAGCAGCTCGAGCAGTTCGTCGTCCCACTGCCCAGTGTGGATGTTGAACAGCAGGGTGCGCGAGGCGTTGGTGGCATCCGTCGCGTGCACCTTGCCGCCGGTGAGGCGCCACAGCAGATAGCAATCGATCGTGCCGAACATCAGCTCGCCGGCCTCCGCGCGCTCGCGTGCGCCCGGCACGTGATCGAGGATCCAGGCGACTTTGGTGCCCGAAAAATAGGGGTCGATGATCAGCCCGGTCTTCTCCGAGATCCTGGGCTCATGGCCCTCGTTCTTGAGCCGGGCGCAGATGTCGGCGGTGCGGCGGTCCTGCCAGACGACCGCGCGGTGCACGGCCTGGCCGGTGGCGCGGTCCCACACCACGGTGGTCTCGCGCTGATTGGTGATGCCGATCGCCGCGACGTCCCTGGCCGCCAGGCCGGCTTTGTCCAGCGCATCACGGCAGGTAATGATGGTCGAGGTCCAGATGTCCTCCGGCTCGTGCTCGACCCAGCCGGACGCCGGAAAATGCTGCGGGAATTCCTGCTGTGCCACTGCCGCGATCGAGATGTCGGAACGGAAGACGATGGCGCGCGAGGACGTGGTGCCCTGATCGATGGCCAGCACGAAGGACATGACGTTTCATCCCGAGAAGCTGTTGTGGGACGCACAAGCAAGCGGATTGAGAGAGGAAGGTCAATATCTCCCTGTCGTCGCGGCCAAGCGAAGCGCGAGCCGGGACCCATACCGCGTTGTGCTCTCGGTTGAAGCACGGCGGCGGATATCCGTCGTAGCAAGAACGGCCGGTGAGTATGGGTCCCGGCGTTCGCCGGGACGACATCGGTGCTACACCGCCGCCGTGGTCACGCCGCCATCGACGACGATGGTTTGGCCGGTCATGAAGGTCGAGGCGTCGGAGGCCAGATAGGCCACGGCGCCGGCAATCTCGTGCGGCTCGCCGATCCGCCGCAGCGGCGTGGTGGCGCAGCGCTGCTTCAGCCGCGCCTCGTCCTCCCACAGCGCGCGGGCGAAGTCGGTCTTGACGAGGCCCGGCGCCACGCAATTGACGCGCACGCCCTTCGGGCCCCATTCGCCGGCGAGGCTGCGGCACAGCGCGAAATCCGCCGCCTTCGAGATGCCGTAGGCGCCGATCACGGTCGAGCCACGAAGTCCGCCGATCGAGGAGATGATCACGACCGAACCCCTGCCGCGCTCGGCCATGGCCGGAATTGCCTTGGCGCAGAGCCAGAGATTGCTCTTCACGTTGGAGCCCATGATCTTGTCGAAGGCTTCGTCGGTGATATCGAGCAATGGGCCGTAGTAAGGATTGACGGCGGCGTTGCAGACGAGGATGTCGACCTTGCCGTAATGCGCAACAGTGCCGTCGATCAACGCGTCAACCTCGGCGCGGCGCGAGATGTTGCAGGGAATGACGTGCGCATCGCCACCGGACTTGCGGATGGCTTCGGCGACGTCTTCGCAGGCATCGGCCTTGCGGCTGGAGATCACCACCCTGGCGCCGAGCTGCGCCAGCAGCTCCGCCGAAGCGCGGCCGATGCCGCGGCTGGAGCCGGTGAGGACGGCGACCTGGCCGGTGAGATCGAAGGGGATGTTTTTCATTATTGTTTCCTCCGCGACGACGACGTAGCCCGGATGAGCGCAGCGACATCCGGGATCATCGTCATGTTACCCGGATATCGCTGCGCTCATCCGGGCTACGATTGGCTCTATCGGCCGTCATTGCGAGGAGCGCCAGCGACGAAGCAATCCAGACTTCTTGAACAGCACTGGATTGCTTCGCTTCGCTCGCAATGACGATGACCTTCAGATCAAGCTGCCCGCCTCGGCCACGCGGCGCTGGTGGTAGTCGGTGTCGCCAAAGCTGTTCTCGATCATCGTCAGGCGTTTGAAGTAGTGGCCGATCTTGGCCTCCATGGTCATGCCGATGCCGCCATGGAGCTGGATCGACTGCTGGCCGACGAACTTGCCGGATTTGCCGATCTGCACCTTGGCCGCCGCGATCGCGGTCGCGCGCTCCTTGGCGTCGTCGAAATCGTTCGCCATGGTCGCGAACATCGACATCGAGCGCGCCTGCTCCAGGGCGACGAACATGTCCGCCGCGCGGTGCTGCAACGCCTGGAACGAGCCGATCGGCACGCCGAACTGCTTGCGGGTCTTGATGTACTCGACAGTCGTCTTGAGCGACTCGTCCATCAGCCCGACCGCTTCGGCGCACAGCGCGACGCGGGCGTCGTCGACCACGCGCTCGATCAGCGGCAGGCCGTTTTCGGGATCGCCGATCACGCTGTCGGCGCCGACCTCGACACCGGTGAAGGTGATGTCGGCCGCGTGCAGACCGTCCTGCGTCGGATAGCCCTTGCGCGTGATGCCCTTCGCATCGGCCGGCACGATGAAGACGCCGATGCCGGTCTTGTCTCGTTGCGATCCCTTGGTGCGCGCCGTGACGATCAGCGTGTCGGCGCTGTCGCCATTGAGCACGACGAACTTCTCGCCGTCGATGACATAAACGTCGCCCTTCTTCTTCGCGGAGGTCGCGACATCGAAGAGATCGTAGCGCGACTGCTTTTCGAGCTGCGCAAAGCCGAAGGTCTTGCTACCGTCGATGATGCCAGGGATGTGCGCGGCTTTCTGCGCGTCCGAGCCGCCATGGCGCAGGAAGCCGCCGGCGATCACCACTGTGGCGAGGTAAGGCTCGAGCACCAGCGCGCGGCCCATCGCCTCCATCACGATCATGGTCTCGACGCCGCCGGCGCCGAAGCCGCCATCCTCTTCGGCAAACGGCAAGCCGAGCAGCCCCTGCTCGGCGAGCCTGCTCCACATCGCCCTGCTCCAGCCGCCCTGTTCTGCCATGTATTTCTTGCGCGTCTCGAAATCATAGGCATCGGCGAGCAGGCCATCGATGCTTTCTTTCAGGAGCCGCTGCTCCTCGGACAGATCAAAATCCATATCACTGTGCTCTCTTTAAACGCGGACAGTTATGTTGCCGCTGTTGTCGCCTGATCCTCCGCTGTCATCCCCGCGAAGGCGGGGATCCAGTAATCACCAGCGTCGAAGTCACTCACGACTGCCGCGGCGTACTGGGTCCCCCGCCTGCGCGGGGGACGACCACCATTCGTGTCGCGACTGCGTCACAGCCCCAGCACCGCCTTCGAGATGATGTTGCGCTGGATCTCGTTGGAGCCGCCATAGATCGAGACCTTGCGGTTGTTGAAGTAGCTCGGCGCGATCTGCGCGGTCCAATCCATGGTTTCGTTGCTGTCCTCGTCGCCGTGAACATCATAAGGCGCGGCGAATGGCCCGATCACCTCCATCAGAAGCTCGGTGGTGGTCTGCTGGATCTCCGAGCCCTTGATCTTCAGCACGGACGAGGCCGGATTGGGCTTGCCCTTGCCGTGCTTGCCCTCGTCGGCGACGACGCGAAGCTGGGTGAGCTCAAGCGCCTTCAGCTCGATCTCGCAGGCCGCCAGCTTCTCGCGGAAGGCCGGGTCCTCGATCACCGGACGGCCGCCGGATTCGACCTTGGAGGCGAGCTCGCGAATGCGACGCAGCCGCTCCTTAGAGACGCCGACGCGGGCGATCCCGGTGCGCTCGTTGCCGAGCAGGAATTTGGCATAGTCCCAGCCCTTGTTCTCCTCGCCGATCAAGTTCTCGATGGGCACCTCGACGTCATCGAAGAAGACCTCGTTGACCTCGTGGCCACCATCGATGGTCTGGATCGGGCGCACGGTGACGCCCTTCGACTTCATGCTGAACACGATGAAGGAGATGCCCATCTGCTTCTTCGCGGAGGGATCGGTGCGGCAGAGACAGAAGATCATGTCGGCATATTGCGCCAGCGTCGTCCAGGTCTTCTGGCCGTTGATGATCCACTTGTCGCCTTTGCGCTCGGCCTTGGTCTTGAGAGAGGCGAGATCGGAGCCCGAGCCCGGCTCGGAGAAGCCCTGGCACCACCAGTCGTCGACATTGGCGATGCGCGGCAGATAGCGCTTCTTCTGCTCTTCGTTGCCGAACGTGTAGATGACCGGACCGACCATGGACACGCCGAAGGCGAGCGGCTGCGGCGCCGGATAGGACTGCAGCTCCTCGTTGAAGATGTAGTGCTGCACGGAGGTCCAGCCGGTGCCGCCATATTCCTTCGGCCAGTGTGAGACGCCCCAGCCCTTCTTGTTGAGGATGCGCCACCAGGTGACCATCTCGTCCTTAGTGAGATGACGGCCCTCGACCAGCTTACGCCGCGTCTCCGGCGGCACGTTGTCCTTGAAGAACTGCCGGACTTCGTCGCGGAAGGCCTGCTCTTCCCTCGTGAATGCGAGATCCATTGGATGCTCCTTGCGTATAGGCTTGTCTCGACATATCCGCGGCGGGGGTGCGCCCCCTCTCCCTCCGGGAGAGGGTTGGGGTGAGGGGTTACGGTCTAACGAGGAACGCTCCCCCTCACCCGGATCGCTGCGCGATCCGACCTCTCCCCGCCGGGGAGAGGTGACGACCGCATGCGTGGCACCACCAACCCAACCAAATAGTTACTGCAGCACCTCGAACAGGCCGGCGGCGCCCATGCCGCCGCCGACGCACATCGTGACGACGGCATACTTCGCCTTGCGGCGGCGGCCCTCGATCAGGGCGTGGCCGGTCAGACGTGCGCCCGACATGCCGTAGGGATGACCGACCGCGATCGCGCCGCCATTGACGTTGATCTTCTCCGGATCGATGCCGAGCTTGTCGCGGCAGTAGATCACCTGCACGGCGAAAGCCTCGTTCAGCTCCCAGAGCCCGATGTCATCGACCGTGAGCCCGTGGCGCTTCAGCAGCCGTGGCACCGCGAACACCGGCCCGATACCCATCTCGTCGGGCTCGCAACCATGAGCGACGAAGCCGCGGAAGATGCCGAGCGGCTTGAGGCCGCGCTTCGCAGCCTCCTTGTCGCTCATGATGACAGACGCGCTCGCGCCATCAGAGAGCTGGCTGGCATTGCCGGCGGTGATGGAAAAACCCTCGCCGCGCACTGGCTTCAATCCGGCGAGCCCTTCGGCGGTGGTGTCCGGACGCGGGCCTTCATCCTGCGAGAGCGTGACGTCCTTGAACGAGACGTTGCCGGTCGCCTTGTCGGTTACCGCCATCTTGGTCGTGATCGGCGCCAGCTCGTCATTGAACTTGCCGCCCTGCTGGGCGGCGGCCACGCGGCGCTGGCTCTCCAGCGAATATTCGTCCTGGCGCTCGCGCGAGATGCCGTAGCGCTTGGCGACCACCTCGGCGGTGTCGATCATCGGCATATAGACCTCGCCCTTGATCTCGAGCAGCGCCGGATCCTGGGCGTGGAACGTATTCATCTTGTCGTTCTGCACGAGGCTGATCGACTCGCCGCCGCCGCCGACTGCGATCTCGACGCCGTCGAAGATCACCGAGCGTGCTGCGAGCGCGATCGCCTGCAGGCCCGAGGCGCACTGCCGATCGATCGTGGTGCCGCCGACCGTGACGGGCAGGCCGGCGCGCAGCAGCGCCTTGCGCGCGATGTTGCCGCCGGTCGCGCCCTGCTGCAGGGCGGCGCCCATCACCACGTCTTCGACCTCCTTCGGGTCGACATTGGCGCGCTTCACGGCCTCGCCGATGGCGTGGCCGAGCAGCGTCGCGCCCTCGGTAACGTTGAGCGCGCCGCGATAGGCCTTGCCGATCGGGGTGCGGGCAGTGGAAACGATGACGGCGTCGGTCATGGGCGACCTCCTATTGCTGTTGTTGTTGGGCTTGAACTGATTGGACCGCGGGCTGCTGCCTGCGCAGCTCGTGGCGGGAAAGCTTGCCGACCGGCGTGCGCGGCAATTCGGCGACGAACTCCACCGCGGCCGGCAACTCGTGCTTGCCGAGCTTGCCGGTGAGGAAGGCGCGCAGCTCGTCCATCGAGAACGGCGCCGCGCCGTCGCGCAGCTTGATGAAGGCCTTTGCCGCCTCGCCGCGATAGTCGTCGGGGATGCCGATCACGATCACCTCCTGCACGGAAGGGTGCGTGTAGATCGCCTGCTCGATCATCTGCGGATAGACGTTGAAGCCGCCGGAGATGATCATGTCCTTCTTGCGGTCGACCAGGAAGAAATAGCCGTCCTCGTCGACGTAACCAATGTCGCCGGTGAGGAAGCGATCGCCGACGAAAGCCTCCTTCGTCTCCCGCGGCCGGTTCCAATAGCCCTTGGTAACGTTCGGGCCCTTGATCCTGATTTCGCCGACTTCGCCCGTTGGCAGCACCCTGGTCGGGTCGTCCAGCGACACCACGTCCATCTCGATACCCGGCAGCATCAGCCCGATCGAGCCCGGCTTGTCCGGGCCGTCCTTCGGATGGCCGGTGCCGGGCGAGCAGGTCTCGGTCATACCCCAGCCACTCTTCAGCTTCAGCCCAACCCGACGCTCGAAGACGCGCGCGATCTCGACCGGCAGCGGCGCGCCGCCGGAGCCGGCCGATGTCAGCGACGACAGGTCGCGCTTGTCGAGATCGGGCAGATTGGCGATCGCGATCCACATCGTCGGCACGCCGGGAAAATAAGTCGCGCGCTTGACCTCGATATCGCGCATGACGGCCTCGACGTCGAAGCGCTGGTGCAGCGAGATCAGGTGGCCGAGCTTGAGCGCCGACAGCAACACCACCGTGAGTGCGTAGATGTGGAACAGCGGCAGCACGCAGATCACCCGCTCGCTGCCATTGCGCGTCGCGCGCGACGGCCGGCCCCAGACCTCATAGATCGAGACCGCGGAGGTGAGATTGCCGTGCGTCAGCATCGCGCCTTTCGGCAGACCGGTGGTGCCGCCGGTATATTGCAGCAGTGCGACATCTTCAGGCGAAACCTCAGGCCATTGCTCCGGCGGCGTGGCGCCATCGACGAACTGGCGATGAGTGATGATGGCGGGATGATCCGGCAGCGGCGCCTGCGGCGTGCCGATCTTGCCCCAATGATCGTCCTCGCAAATGATGAGGCGGTCGAGCAGCCCCTTCTCCAGGAATTTCAGCGCGGTCGGGAGCAACGCGGCCAGGTTCGACGTCACCAATATGCGCGCACCTGAATCTGTCAGCTTGTGCGACAGCGCGATCTCACCGTCGAGCGGCGACAGATGCACGACACGGGCGCCGGCCTTGAGCGCGCCGAAGAAATTGATCGGATGATCCGGCGTGTTACCCAGGAAGAGCGCGACCGACGCCCCCTTGCCGTAGCCGGCACGCAGGAATGCACTCGCGGCCTGCTCAGCCAATGACTCGAGCTCGAGAAAGGAGATCGGACGATCGCGGAATTCGATCGCGGGCCGGTCGCCATGCTCGCGCGCCGCCTGCGACAACAGGTCAGGCAGCGTGCCGCGCGCGATCGGCTCGTCCCACCGCACGCCTTCTGGATAGAACTGTTCGCCGGGATGGGTCATCAGTACTAAGTAGTTTCTCGTGAGGCGGGTAGGCTCTCTCCGTTCCCTCCCCCCTTGTGGAGGAGGGTCAGGGAGGGGGGTGAGCCACAAGCACCGAGCCCGTGGTACCCCCACCCCCTCCCCGCAAGGGGGAGGGGAGCAGACCGCATCGCGTGGAGAGAGCTGGGCTCCATCAAGCCGCCTTCGATGCGGCGGCGAGCGAGGCGAAGGTCTTGCCTTCGTCGGCGAGCTGCTTCAAGAGCGGTGCCGGCTCCAGCGACGGATCGTTGGTCTCCTTGGCGTAGAACGCAAGCCGGTCGGCGATGTGCTTCAGCCCGACAGTATCGGCCCAGTACATCGGACCGCCGCGATAGATCGGCCAGCCATAGCCATACAGCCAGACGACGTCGATATCAGAGGGCCGCGCGGCGATGCCTTCGGCCAGGATTTTCGCGCCCTCGTTGATCATCGGATACATCATTCGCTCGAGGATCTCCTCGTCGCTGACCACGCGGCGCTTGCGCCCAAGCCGCGTCAAGGTCTGGTCGATCAGTTGCTCGACCTCAGGATCGGGCAGCGGCGCGCGCGAACCGGCTTCATATTTATAGTAGCCCTTGCCGGTCTTCTGGCCGAAGCGGCCGGCCTCGCACAACGCGTCCGCGATCTCGCTCTTGATGCCGCGATCCTTGCGCGAACGCCAGCCGATATCGAGGCCGGCGAGGTCGCCCATCGCGAACGGCCCCATCGGCATGCCGAACTTGGTGACGACAGCATCGACCTGCTGCGGCAGCGCGCCCTCGAACAGCAGCTTCTCGGCCTGCTTGCCGCGCTGCGCCAGCATGCGGTTGCCGACAAAACCGTCGCAGACGCCGACCACGGCCGGCACCTTGGCGATCTTGCGCGCGATCGACACGGCAGTGACCAGCGCGTCCGGCGCGGTCTTCTCCGCCCGCACGATCTCGCACAGCTTCATCACATTGGCCGGCGAGAAGAAATGCATGCCGAGCACGTCCTGCGGACGCTTGGTCTCCTTGGCGATCTCGTCGATGTTCAGATACGAGGTGTTGGAGGCGAGCACCGCGCCCGGCTTGGCATATTGGTCAAGCTTGCCGAACACCTCCTTCTTCACCGCCATGGTCTCGAACACCGCCTCGATCACGAGGTCGGCGTCTTTCACATTCTCCAATCCGACGACGCCGTTGATCAGCGCCATGCGCTTGGCCGGCGCATCCGCCGGGATGCCGCCACGTGCGGCCGTGGCCTCCCAGTTCTTCTGCATGATGCCCATGCCGCGCTTGAGCTGCTCCTCGCCGGTCTCGATCAAGGTCACCGGCACGCCGGCATTGGCAAAGGACATCGCGATACCGCCGCCCATGGTGCCGGCGCCGATGATGGCGACGCGCTCGACCGGCCGCGGCTTGGTACCTTCAGGCACGCCTGCGATCTTGGCCGCCTCGCGCTCGGCGAAGAAGGCATAGCGCTGCGCCTTGGACTGATCGCTGGCGACCAGCTTGAGAAAACCCTCGCGCTCCCGCCGCAGACCTTCGTCGAACGGCAGGTCGATCGCATAGCCGACCGCATCAGCCGCCGCGAACGGCGCCTCCAGGCCGCGCGACTTCTTGGTGATGGCGGCGACCGCATTGGTGAAGATCGAACGATCCGCCTTGGCGGCCGCAAGCTTGGAATCATCGTCGCGCAGCCGGCGCAACGGGCGCCCCTCCGCGACCACCTTGCGGGCAAACGCCTCGCCGCCCGCGGCAGGCCCCTCGACGATCTCCTCGACGAGACCGTTGCGCTGCGCTTCCGCGGCACTGATCGGATCGCCGCCGACGATCATCTTGACCGCAAGCTCGGGGCCGACGGCGCGCGGCAGCCGCTGGGTACCGCCGGCGCCGGGCAGCAGGCCGAGCTTGACCTCGGGCAGGCCGAGCTTCGCTTCCTTGGTGGCAACGCGGTAATGACAGGCCAGCGCCACTTCCAGGCCGCCGCCGAGCGCTGTGCCGTGAATGGCG
The DNA here is from genome assembly GCF_045571465.1 of Bradyrhizobium sp. STM 3557. Taxonomy (NCBI): domain Bacteria; kingdom Pseudomonadati; phylum Pseudomonadota; class Alphaproteobacteria; order Hyphomicrobiales; family Nitrobacteraceae; genus Bradyrhizobium; species Bradyrhizobium sp. STM 3557. Next base: position 993,365 of record NZ_CP120697.1, on the reverse strand, counting down.
GCGATGACGGGCTTCGGGCTGTTCTCGATCTCGCTCAGCACGTCGTTCAGCGCCGGCGGCTTCGGCGGCTTGCCGAACTCGGTGATATCGGCGCCGGCGATGAAGGTCCGGCCGGCGCAGGTCAGCACGATGGCCTTGATTTGCGGATCGGCAATTGCCTGCTTGACGCATTCCAGGATGCCGCCGCGAACTGCGGCACTCAGCGCATTGACGGGCGGGCTGTCGACGGTGACGATACCGATGACATCATGACGATCAAGCTTGGCCACTTCGCTCACGCTGCGCTCCTTGGGATTGTCCGTGCTCTTTTGTTGATTGGCGGCTTCTCGTTTTGCGTCGAGTAGCTGCGCTTGCGTATACCCGCTGCAATGGATTGAATTCCGCACTGCGAAATCTAATTCCACATCTTGACACGCAGGGTTATTTTGAAGCACGAGCGTTGTCAACGAGGCGCAGCAATCAACAGCCGATGAAATGAAACGTCCAGGGAAGAAAGCCGCGACCGATCGCAGCTTCGTCGTTGCGCTGTCTCGCGGACTCGACGTGCTGCGCGCCTTCAGACCGAACGACGGCCTGCTCGGCAATCAGGAAATCGCCGCGCGCACCGGCCTGCCGAAGCCGACGGTGTCCCGCCTCACCTATACGCTAACCAAGCTCGGCTACCTGATGCCGGTGCCGCGCTTCGAGAAATATCAGCTCGCGCCTGCGGCGATGGCGCTCGGGTACGCCGCGCTGGCCAATCTCGGCGTGCGCCAGCTCTCCGAGCCGTTTCGCGAACAGTTGACCCGGGAGACCGGCGGCGCCGTCGCGGTCGGCGCGCGCGATCGCCTCACCATGATCTATTTCGGGCAGAGCCGGCAAGGCGTCGTCAACGTTCAACTTGACGTAGGATCGCACATTCCCATTGCAACTACAGCGATGGGGCGCGCCTATATCTGGGCACTTCCGGACGATGAACGCGTTGCTCTGTTGCGTGAGCTGCGCGAGCATTACGGCAGCCGCTGGCCGAAGATCCGCGACGGCATCGAGCGCTCCGGCGAGAGCGTGGCCAAATACGGTTTTGCGATCTCTGCCGGCGAATGGCAGGACGACGTGCATGCGGTCGGCGTCGCGCTCAGGCTGAACGACGGAACTGGTCCTTATGCGTTCAACTGCGGCGCACCGGCTTTCCGCTTCACGGAAGAGCGACTACGCACCGACATTGGACCTCGTCTTGTCGCGATGGTAAGGAATATCGAAGCGGCGCTCGGTGGCGCGATGCCGCAATCAAACAAAGAAGCCAGCAAAAAGCTGAAGCCAGGAGGGAAACTTGCTCGTGTTGCCGAGGGGATCAGATCGTAGCTGCCTGCATCGTGACCGGCTGATACCGCGTCGCTCCGCCTTATGCGTTGAGGCGGGCGAGACGAGATGACGCAGGTACAACTTGCGCAAGGGACCGATCCCTTGCTGGCCGTGCGCGACGTCAGCGTCGTGTTCGGCGGCATCGTCGCGCTGAACGGCGTCTCCTTCGACATGCATCACGGCCAGATCCTGGGCCTGATCGGACCGAACGGCGCCGGCAAGACCACGCTGTTCAACTGCCTCTCGCGGCTCTATCAGCCGAGCTCCGGCGACATCCTGATGGAGGGCGTGAGCATCCTGAAGCGGCCGCCGCACCGCATCGCCGAGATCGGCATCGGCCGCACCTTCCAGAACGTCGCGCTATTCCCAAATCTCTCGGTGCTCGACAATGTCCGCGTCGGCACCCATGCCCGCACCTCCAGCGATATCATCTCCGACTCGCTCCGCCTGGCCTGGGTTCGCCGCGGCGAAGGCGCGATGAACGAGAAGGTGAAAGATATTCTCGCCTATCTCGACCTCGACGGCGTCGCGCACAAGATCGTCTCCGGGCTTCCGTTCGGCACGCAGAAGCGGGTCGAGCTCGCGCGCGCACTCGCGGCAGATCCGAAGATCCTGCTGCTCGACGAGCCGGCCGGCGGCCTCAACCACGAGGAAGTCTATGTGCTCGGCGATTTGATCCGCCGCATCCGCGACGACCGCAAGATCACCGTGCTCTTGGTCGAGCATCACATGGGCCTCGTGATGTCGATCGCCGACCACGTGGTCGCGCTCAATTTCGGCAAGAAGCTCGCCGAGGGCACGCCGGCCCAGGTGCAGTCAAACCCCGACGTCATCAAGGCCTATCTCGGGAGCAAGGATCAATGACGGCGCTCCTGAACGTGAAGGACCTGCGCGCCTATTACGGCCAGGTCCAGGCGCTGCATGGGCTGAACTTCTCCCTGAGCGAAGGCAGCCTCACGACACTGCTCGGCGCCAATGGCGCCGGCAAGACCACCACGTTGCGCGCGATCTGCAACATGGTGCGCTCCAGCGGCACGATCGAGTTCGACGGCCAGCCCCTCACCAACCGTTCGACCGAGAACATCGTGCGGCTCGGCATCGCCCATGTGCCGCAGGGCCGCGGCACCTTCACCAACATGACGGTCGAGGAGAACCTGCAGCTCGGCGCCATCACCCGCACCGACAAGACGGGCATCGTCGCCGATATCGAGCGCATGTACGGCTATTTCCCGGTGCTGAAGCAGCGCTATGCGCAGCAGGCCGGAACCCTCTCCGGCGGCGAGCAGCAGATGCTCGCGGTGGCCCGCGCGCTGATGCTCAAGCCGCGGCTGATGCTCTTGGACGAGCCGTCCTTCGGGCTGGCGCCGCTGATCGTGCGCGACCTGTTCAAGATCCTCGGCCAGATCAATCGCGAGGAGAAGGTCTCCATCCTCGTCGTCGAGCAGAACGCGCAGCTCGCGCTCGAGCTCGCCGACCAGGCCTATGTGATCGAGACCGGCCGCATCGTGATGTCAGGGGCTGCCAGGGACATCTCGAACGACGAGAACGTCCGCAAGTCCTATCTAGGTTATTGAGCGAGATCATGTGATGGACACGGTCTTTCCAGGCACTCCGTACACCTCTCCCTTTGGGAGAGGCGTAGGCCCCCTTCGGCGGCCGTTCCAAGCGACGCCGAAGCGGAGCTTCGGCTACGGCGAAGCGCCGGGTGAGGAGTTGCGGTCCCTCGTGGGAGCTGAACCCCCTCGCCCGATTTGCTGCGCAAATCGACCTCTCCCCGCTGGGGAGAGGTGGACCTTCGGTGCCGCTACACTTCAGCTCGAAACCGTCATTTCTTAGGAGCACGGCCATGGAGCTTTTCATCAACCAGATCCTGGCCGGCATTGCGACAGGTGCGATCTACGCCTGCATGGCGCTCGCGGTCGTCATGATCTACCAGGCGATCGATCATCTCAACTTCGCGCAAGGCGAGATGGCGATGTTCTCGACCTTCGTGTCCTGGCAGCTGATGCAATGGGGCGTGCCCTATTGGGGCGCCTTCCTGATCACGCTGGTGTTCTCCTTCCTCGGCGGAATCGCGATCGAACGCGTGCTGTTCAAGCCTTTAGCGAAGGCCCCGATCCTGACCCAGGTCGCCGGCTTCATTGCGCTCTACTCGATCATCAATTCCTGCGCCGGCCTGATCTGGGACTTCACGATCAAACAATATCCGACGCCGTTCGGCTCCTCGCCCTTCCTCGGCAGCCAGCTGATCTCGACCCATCAGGCCGGCATGATCGGGCTGACCCTGCTGATGCTGCTCGGCCTGTTCTTCTTCTTTCGCTACACGCGGATGGGCCTCGCGATGCGCGCGGCGGCATCATTGCCCGAATCCGCGCGACTGGTGGGCATCAACACGTCATGGATGATCGCGCTCGGCTGGGGCATGGCCGCCGCCATCGGCTCCGTCGCCGGCATGATGATCGCGCCGGTCGTGTTCCTCGAACCGAACATGATGCTGGGCGTCTTGATTTACGGCTTCGCCGCCGCCGTCCTCGGCGGCCTGACCAGCCCGTTCGGCGCCGTCGTCGGCGGCTTCCTGGTCGGCATCTTCGAGAACCTGGTCGGAACCTACATCCCGGGCGTCGGCAACGAGCTGAAGCTGCCGATCGCGCTGGCTCTGATCATCACCGTCCTGGTCATCAAACCCGCAGGCCTGTTCGGCCGGCACATCGTGAAGCGAGTCTGATCATGAGCACCGCCGAAGACCTCGCCACCCACGCCCCCGCCGTCGAAGCCGTTCCGAAGCGGGCGATGACGCTCAGCACGGGCACGACCATCGCCATCCTGGCGGTGCTCGTGGTCGTGCCGGCCTTTGCCAAGAATTTCATCATCTTCCAGCTGACGATGCTGCTGATCTACGGGCTCGCGGTGCTCGCGCTCAACATCCTCACCGGAGGCTCGGGCCAATTCTCGCTGGGCCAGAGCGCGTTCTACGCCCTCGGCGCCTATACGTCGGCGATCCTGATGGAGCATTACAATCTCAACTACGCCCTGACGCTGCCCATCGCCGGCGTCGTCTCCTTTGCGGCCGGCTTCCTGTTCGGCCAACCGGCGCTGCGACTCTCCGGCGTCTATCTGGCGCTTGCGACCTTCGCGCTGGCGACCGCAATGCCGCAGCTGCTCAAGCTCGGTTTCTTCGAGCCATGGACGGGCGGCGTGCAGGGCCTGGTCGTCACCAAGCCCGACGCACCGTTCGGCCTGCCGATCGGCCAGGACGCCTGGCTGTACTACTTCACGCTGGCGATCACGGTCGCGATCTACATCTTCTCGATCAACCTGCTGCGCTCACGCTCAGGCCGCGCCTTCATGGCGATCCGCGACAACGAGATCGCAGCCAGCGCGATGGGCATCGACGTCGCGCTGTACAAGACGCTTGCCTTCGGCGTCAGCGCCGGCATCACCGGCGTGGCCGGCGGCTTGGGAGCGATCGCGGTGCAGTTCGTCGCGCCGGACAGCTACACCATCCAGCTCGCGATCTCGCTGTTCCTCGGCATGGTGGTCGGCGGCGTGGGCTGGCTGCCAGGTTCGTTCATCGGCTCGGCCTTCATCATCTTCGTTCCCAACATGGCCGAAGGCATCTCCAAGGGCCTGTCCGGCGCGGTGTTCGGCGTGCTCCTGTTCCTGGTCATCTTCCTGATGCCGCATGGCGCCAGGCAGATGGCGATCATCGGCCAGCAACTCATCGACAAGTTCAAAAAGAGCTAAGGAGGACATCTTGCATTTGAACTACCGACTGCGGCTCGCCGCGCTCACTGCGGCGGTCATTGCCTCTACCACCAGTGCAGCCCTCGCGCAGAAGAACTACGACACCGGCGCATCCGATACCGAGATCAAGATCGGCAACATCATGCCCTATAGCGGGCCGGCCTCTGCCTATGGCGTGATCGGCAAGTCCGAAGCGGCCTATTTCAACAAGATCAATGCCGAAGGCGGCATCAACGGCCGCAAGATCAATTTCATCTCTTATGATGACGCCTACTCGCCGCCCAAGGCCGTCGAGCAGGTGCGCAAGCTGGTCGAGAGCGACGAGGTGCTGATGGTCTTCAATCCGCTCGGCACACCTTCCAATACCGCCATTCAGAAATACCTCAATTCGAAGAAGATCCCGCAGCTGTTCGTAGCCACCGGCGCCACCAAATGGAACGATCCGAGGAATTTTCCGTGGACCATGGGCTGGCAGCCGAGCTATCAGGCAGAATCGCGGATTTATGCCAAATATCTGCTGAAGGAAAAGCCGGACGCCAAGATCGGGCTGATCTATCAGAACGATGATTTCGGCAAGGACTATCTGAAGGGGTTCAAGGACGGTCTCGGACCAAAGGCGGCTTCGATGATCGTTGCCGAGGAGAGCTATGAGACCTCGGAGCCGTCTATCGACGGCCATATCGTGAAGCTCAAGGCCTCCGGCGCCGATGTCTTCTACAGCATCACCACGCCGAAATTCGCCGCGCAGGCAATCAAGAAAGTGGCCGAACTCGACTGGCATCCGCTGCAGATCGTCGTCAACGTCTCGTCCTCGATCGGCGCCGTCATCAAGCCTGCCGGCTATGAGAATGCGCAAGGCATCCTGTCGGCCAACTACGCCAAGGACGCCTCGGACCCGCAGTGGGACAATGATCCCGGAATGCACAAATACACCGAATTTCTCAAGCAGTATTACCCCGACGCCAACAAGATCGACAACTCGGTGTTGTATGGCTACGGCGCGGCGCAGACTTTGGTGAAGGTGCTGCAGATGTGCGGCGACGACCTGACCCGGGCAAATGTGATGAAGCAGGCCGCGAGCCTGAAGGATTTTGCGCCGGACACGCTGCTGCCGGGCATCACGATCAACACGTCGCCCACCGACTTTGCCCCGATCGAGCAGCTGCAGATGATGCGCTTCAAAGGCGAGCAGTGGGTGCTGTTCGGCGATATCATCAGCGGCGAGGTGCAGGACTGATCTCAGCGCGGCCGGTTGCGCTCGGCAGCTGATACGAGTGATGCATGACAAGCCCCTGCGCGCGAGCGCAGGGGCTTGTGTTTTCTGACAATCCAAGCACAACCGTTGTCGCGGCCAAGCGATGCGAAAGGCGTTATCCCGCACTGCACGCGCATCGCCCGCATGCGGCCTTTGTCGCATGCGCTCCGCCCGGAACTCCTGATATGCTCACAAGCTCAAGAAGAGCCTTCGCCAAAGAAGGCCACGACACATCATCGCAAATCCATCACCATGGGAGGAATGCAACATGATCCTCACGCGAAGGGCGGCCGTCGTCTCGGCTGCGCTCGTCATTCTTGCCGCGACCTGCGCGGCGCGTGCGGCCGACAAGAAATACGATACCGGCGCCACCGACACCGAGATCAAGATCGGCAACATCATGCCCTATAGCGGGCCGGCATCGGCCTACGGCATCATCGGCAGGACCGAGGCGGCCTATTTCAACAAAATCAATAGCGAGGGCGGCATCAACGGCCGCAAGATCAACTTCATCTCCTATGACGACGCCTATTCGCCTCCGAAGGCGGTCGAGCAGGCGCGCAAGCTGGTCGAGAGCGACGAGGTGCTCTTGATCTTCAACTCGCTCGGCACGCCGTCCAATTCGGCGATCCAGAAATACATGAACGCCAAGAAGGTGCCGCAGCTGTTCGTCGCCACCGGCGCCACCAAATGGAACGATCCGAAAGACTACCCGTGGACCATGGGCTGGCAGCCGAGCTACCAGTCGGAGGCCCGGATCTATGCCAAGTGGCTCTTGAAGGAGAAGCCCGGCGCGAAGATTGCCGTGCTCTACCAGAACGATGACTACGGCAAGGACTACCTGAAGGGATTGAAGGACGGGCTCGGCAACAAGGCGGCGAGCATGATCATCGCCGAGGAGAGCTACGAGACCACGGAGCCGACGATCGACAACCACATCGTCAAGCTGAAATCCTCCGGCGCCGACGTCTTCGTGGATATCGCCACCCCTAAATTCGCCGCGCAGGCGATCAAGAAGGTCGCCGAGATCGAATGGAAGGCGCTGCACATTTTGAATAACGTCTCGGTCTCGATCGGGAGCGTCATCAAGCCGGCTGGCTTCGCCAACGCGCAAGGCATCATCTCGGCACACTATCTGAAGGACACCACCGATCCGCGATGGACCAATGATCCGGGCATGAAGGCCTATCTCGAGTTCATGACCAAATATTTCCCGGAAGGCGACAAGCTCGATAACGGCACTGTCGTGGGCTACGGCGTGGCGCAGACGCTGGTGCAGGTGCTCAAGCAATGCGGCGACAATCTCACGCGTGAGAACGTGATGAAGCAGGCGGCGAGTTTGCGCGACTTCCGCACCGAGGTGCTGCTGCCCGGCATCACCATCAACACCTCGCCGACCGACTTCGCGCCGATCAGCCAGCTCCAGCTGATGCGCTTCACGGGCGAGCGCTGGGACCTGTTCGGAGACGTCATCTCCGCCGACGTCGGCGGTTGACGCTTTCTTTTCTTCCGCCCCCCGCGAACACCGCTCGCGGGGGTTTTCTTTTTTCACGCGACGGGAGATAAGCGGGTAAAGATCCAGAGGAAGCCGCCGGGGACCAATGACCGACCGCCGACCATTGTTGCGTGAAATCTTCGATGCCGCGGTCGCCGCGGCGCATCCCGACGTGGTGCTGGCCTCACATCTGCGGCCCGTGCCGAAAGGCAAAGTCATCTGCCTCGCGGCCGGCAAGGGCGCCGCTGCGATGGCCGCTGCCGCCGAACGGCATTACCTCGATACGTTGAAGCTCGATCCGGACCGCCTGGCGGGCATCGCGACCACGCGCCACGGCCACGGCGTGCCGACCCGGCGGATCAACGTGATCGAGGCCGGCCATCCGATGCCGGATGAGGCCGGGCTGAAGGCCGCCGAGGAAACGCTGCAGCTTGCGGCAACGGCTGGTCCCGACGACCTGCTGCTGGTGCTGCTGTCCGGCGGCGGCTCGGCCAACTGGATCGCGCCGGTCGCCGGCGTGTCGTTCGCGCAGAAGCAGCAATTGACGCGCGCGCTGCTGCGCTCCGGCGCGCCGATCGGCGAGATCAACACAGTCAGGAAGCATCTGTCGCGCATCAAGGGCGGACGGCTTGCCCGCGCCGGCCAGAAGGCCGAGATCGTGACGCTGGCGATATCAGACGTGCCGCATGATGATCCGTCCGCAATCGCGTCGGGCCCCACGGTGCCTGATCCAACCACGCTCGCGGATGCGCGTGCTATCATCGCCAAGTACCGGCTCGAGGTCGATCCGGCGATTGCACGCGCCCTGGAGGATCCCAACAATGAGAGCTGCAAGCCAGGTGATGCGGCCTTTGCCCGCGCGTCCTATGAGATGATCGCGCGGCCCCGCGCCTCGCTCGATGCGGCGGTCGCCCGTGCCAAGGCGGCCGGCTATGAGGTGGTCGATCTCGGTGCCGATCTCGAAGGCGAGGCGCGCGAGGTGGCCAGCGATCACGCCGGACTGGCGCTGCAGGCCCGCGCGAAGGGGCAGCGCGTCGCGATTCTCTCAGGCGGCGAGCTCACGGTGACCGTGCGCGGCAATGGCCGCGGCGGCCCGAACCAGGAATATGCGCTGGCGCTGGCCGATCTGCTGAAGGATACGACCGATGTCGCGGCGCTGGCCGGCGATACCGATGGCGCCGACGGCGGCGCCGGCAGCGCGTCCGATCCGGCCGGCGCGCTGATCGATGCGGCGACATTTGCTTCGATGCGCGCAAAGGGCCTCGACCCCAGGGCCTATCTCGCCAACAACGACGCCACGGCTTTCTTTGCCGCCACCGGAGATCTGCTGCAAACCGGCCCGACGCTGACTAACGTCAACGATGTCAGGGTGATCCTGGTGGATTGAGGGGTCACGCTCTCCGCGTCATTGCGGGCGAAGCGACGTGTCCGCCATAGCCCGAAGGGCGACGGCGGAAGCAATCCAGAATTGCTTGTGAGGCGCTGGATTGCTTCGTCGCTTGCGCTCCTCGCATTGACGGGAAGATCGCCGCGGCATTCTACGCTGTCGTCCCGGGCAAGCGAACGCAGTGAGCGCGACCCGGGACCCATAATCACAGCCGCCCGCTGTTGATGGCGCTGGAGCTCCAGCCATTTTCCGACAACACAGGCCTGTGGTTATGGGTCCCGGGTCTGCGCTTCGCTTGCCCGGGACGACAGCGGAGGTCGCCGGGACGACCGTCGATCTCATTACCAACGCTGCAGCGCTCTCAAAACTCCGTTGCGATCTTGGTCAGCATCGAGAGCAGGGCCTCGCGGCCGTCGGGGCCGAGCAACTCGTTGAGCCGGGCCTCGTGCTTGGTGGCGACCAGCTTCTTGGCCCGCGCCAGGACGCTCTTGCCCTTCTCGGTCAGCATCAAAATATGCGAGCGCCGGTCATTGGCCGAGCGCACCCGCGTGCAGAGATCGCGGCTCTCCAGGCTGTCCAGCATGGCGACGAAATTCGGCCGGAGGATGCCAAGCGTATTGGCGATCTCGGTCTGGTTGCGGCCGGGATTGTTGTCCAGCAGCAGCAGCACGGAGAATTGCGCGGGAGTGAGCTGCACCGGCGCAACGCAGTGCAGGAAGTCCTCGAACACTTTCAGCTGGGCCCGCTTGAGGGCATAACCGAGCAGCTCGGACAGTTCGCCGAGCCGGACCGCTTGCGCTTCGTCCAGGGGTTCGGCAGGCTCCTTGCGGCCTTCCCTGGCACCCTTATTATTGTAGTCCTTGACGCTATCGGTCATGGCAGTCCGCTAACACGGTCATTGCGTGGGCTCCGTCCCTGCACCGCTCGAAGCCGCATCCGGTGTCTCCACGAGATGACGGTCTTGAGATTATATTTGATAATTGTTATTGATCATATCAAATACGGGCAGCCGATTTCAACTGCCACGACCGGCGCGACGGCGCAAAGCGCTGCGCGGATCCGGTCACCATGGGGGAGCGTCAGGTCTTGAACACGACGATCATGCTGTTCCTGATTCAGGACGGCATCACCAATGGCGCGGTCTATGCGCTGCTCGGCCTGGCGCTGGTGCTGGTCTTTGCCGTGACACGGGTGATCCTGATCCCGCAAGGCGAATTCGTCACCTACGGCGCGCTCACCTATGCGTCGCTGTCGTCGGGCCAGATGCCAGGCACTGCCAAACTGGCAGTCGTGATGGGCATCGCGGCCTTCATCTTCGATCTCTATGTCGCGCGCAGGTCGCTGCATTGGCAGCGCGTCCTTCGTTCTCTCCTGCTCAATGTGGTGCTGCCCGCGCTTGTGCTTGGCGTGACCTATTGGGCAGCAGGCGCGCGGGCACCGGCGGGTGTGAACGTGGCCCTGTCGCTCGCGATCGTCGCCGCGATCGGCCTGTCGCTGTACCGCATTGCCTTCCAGCCGCTCGCCCATACCTCGGTGCTGGTGCTGCTGATCGCCTCCGTCGGCTGCCATCTGGCGCTGCAGGGCCTCGGCCTGTTGTTCTTCGGCGCAGAGGGCCAGCGCGGCCCGACCCTGCTCGATGCCTCCGCGATCCTTGGCCCGCTGCGCTTCACCGGCCAGGGGCTCGCGGTCTACGGCATCACCATCGCCTTCATCATCGCGCTGTGGCTGTTCTTCGGGCTCACGCTCTACGGCAAAGCGCTGCGCGCCACCGCCGTGAACCGGCTCGGCGCGCGGCTGGTCGGCATCCGCACCACGCTGTCGGGCCAGATCGCCTTCCTGCTCGCCTCCATCATCGGTGCGCTCTCAGGCATCCTGATCGTGCCGATCACCACGCTCTATTACGACACCGGCTTCCTGATCGGCCTGAAGGGCTTCATCGCCGCGATCATCGGCGGGCTCCTCAGCTATCCCCTGACCGCAATCGCGGCGCTGATGGTCGGCATCATCGAGTCGTTCTCGTCCTTCTATGCCTCGAACTTCAAGGAAGTGATCGTCTTCATGCTGCTGGTGCCAATCCTATTGTTGCGTTCGCTGCTGGCGCCCGCGGCAGTCGAGGACGAGAAGGACTAGGCCATGACTCAACGCTGGCCCATTCTTGTCTTCGCGCTCGTCATGGCGGTGATCCCCTATGTGCCCGGCATACCGCCCTTCTGGATCGTGCTGCTCGACAATATCGGGCTCTCCGCGCTGGTCGCGATGGGGCTCGTGCTGCTGACCGGCGTCGGCGGCCTCACCTCCTTCGGCCAGGCCGCCTTCGTCGGCTTCGGCGCCTACACCACCGCCGTGCTGTCGGCGAATTACGGCGTCTCGCCCTGGCTTACGCTGCCGGCCTCGCTGATCGTCGCAGGTCTCGCCGCCGTGGTGCTCGGCCTCGTCACCGTACGCCTGTCGGGCCATTACCTGCCGCTCGGCACGCTCGCCTGGGGGCTTGGCCTGTTCTACCTGTTCAGCAAGCTCGAATTCTTAGGGCGCAACGACGGGGTCTCCGGCATTCCACCGCTTGAGATCGGCGGCTTACGGATGCTCGATCCCGGCACCATCTATTACGCGATCTGGATCGCGGTGCTGGTCTCGGCAGTGCTGACGATGAATCTCTTGGATTCCCGCACCGGGCGCGCCATCCGCGCGCTGCGCCGCGGCCATATCGCGGCCGAAGCCTTCGGCGTCCATGCGCCGCGGGCCAAGCTGCTGGTGTTCATCCATGCGGCGGTGCTGGCCGGCCTGTCCGGCTGGCTCTACGCCCATTTCACCCGCGCCGTGAACCCGACACCGTTCGGCGCGCAGGCCGGGATCGAATATCTGTTCGTCGCGGTGGTCGGCGGCGCCGGCTATGTCTGGGGCGGTGTGCTTGGTGCGGCGATCGTCGTCATCCTGAAGGAGGTGCTGCAGAGCTATCTGCCGCTGCTGCTGCACGGCTCGGGCCAGCTCGAGACGATCGTGTTCGGCATCATGCTGGTTGCGCTGCTGCAGCTTGCCCCCACCGGCGTCTGGCCGTGGCTGACGGCATGGCTGCCGCTCCGACGCGCGCGGAAAAAGCCCGATACCTCGATCACGCTGCCGGCGCGGGCACGACCGGCGGACGCATCCGACGTGCTGCTGCGGATCGACAATGCCCGCAAGCAGTTCGGCGGCGTGGTTGCGGTCAACAACGTCTCGTTCGAGGTGCGCTCGCGCGAGATCGTCGCGCTGATCGGCCCGAACGGCGCCGGCAAGAGCACGACCTTCAACCTGATCACAGGCGTGCTGCGGGCGACCGCAGGCCATATCGCGATGTTCGGCAAGCGCATCGCCAACGCGCCGCCGCAGGAGATTGTGCAGCTCGGCATCGCCCGCACCTTCCAGCACGTCAAGCTCGCGCCCGACATGACGGTGCTGGAGAATGTCGCGATCGGCGCGCATCTGCGCGGGCATGCCGGACCGGTCGCCTCCATGCTCCGGCTCGATCGGACCGATGAGGCGAAGCTGCTCGCGGAAGCAGCGCGCCAGATCGCCCGCGTCGGTCTCGCCGACCAAATGGACCAGCTCGCCGGCTCGCTGTCGCTCGGCCAGCAACGCATCGTCGAGATCGCCCGCGCACTGTGCGTCGATCCGATGCTGCTGCTGCTCGACGAGCCGGCCGCCGGCCTGCGCCATATGGAGAAGCAGCGGCTCGCCGCATTGCTGCGTGAGCTTCGCGCCGGCGGCGTGTCGGTGCTGCTGGTCGAGCACGACATGGGCTTCGTGATGGATCTCGCCGACCGCGTCGTCGTGCTCGATTTCGGCACCAAGATCGCGGAGGGCACGCCGGCCGCGATCAAGACCGACCCGAAGGTCATAGAGGCGTATCTGGGAGCCGGCGCATGAGCGCGTTGTTGCAGGTTTCGGACGCCCATGTGTCCTATGGCAAGGTCGAGGCGGTGCGCTCGGTCTCGCTCGAGGTTGGTGCCGACGAGATCGTCACCATCATCGGCGCCAATGGCGCCGGCAAGACCACGCTGCTCGGCGCCATCATGGGTGTGCTGCCTCTGAAGGGCCACGTCAGCTTTGCCCGCGAGGACCTCGCCCGGCTCGAGATCGAAGACCGCGTCGCGCTCGGCCTGTCGCTGGTGCCGGAAGGCCGCGAGCTGTTCGCCGGCATGACTGTCGAGGACAATCTGCAGCTCGGGGCGTTCCGCATGGACAAGGCGCGCGCGGAGGCCGGGTTCGATCATGTCTACACGCTGTTTCCGCGGCTGAAGGAGCGTCGCAAGCAGCTCGCCGGCACGCTGTCCGGCGGCGAGCAGCAGATGCTGGCGATGGGCCGCGCGCTGATGGGCGCGCCGAAGCTTCTGATGCTGGACGAACCCAGCCTTGGCCTTGCGCCGATCATCGTCGCCGGCATCTTCGAGATCATCGCGCAGCTGCGCAAGGATGGGGTCTCGGTGCTCCTCGTCGAGCAGAACGCGAAGGCCGCCCTGCAGGTCGCCGACCGCGCCTATGTGATGGAGCTCGGCGAGTTCGTGCTGAACGGCAAGGCCGCCGAAATCGCCACCGACACCCGTGTCGCCGCCAGCTATCTCGGCTTCACAACTGAGGCGCGCAATCACGTTTAGGTTTCAACAGCGTTCGCATTTAATCCCGCTTTCTTGAACTGAACGGGTCATGTGAGACTTTCATTTCGCATCTGCATTATCTATCTTGCGGTAAGAAGGTAGTGGGAATGCCGCATCGTGACCAGGTTTGCGAAGCGCTTTGCGATCATCGGCTGCGTTGCAGCGCTGATCGATCTGTCGTCCGGTTGTGCTGCATTAGCTAATCCGCCCGATCTCAGCGGAGTATGGCTACCAGATATCAGGGATCAAAAGCGGCAGGAGACGGCGAACATGCCGCCCTGGAAGCCGGAGATCGTTCCCCAAGTCCAGCACCTGATCTCCGAAGAGAAGGCAGGCCGGCCTTTTCTCGTGCTCAGCCATTGCCTTCCGCACGGCATGCCGAGTTGGATGCTCATGACTCACAACGCGTTCGAGCTGCTGACAACTCCAGGTCGCATCACGATGCTGGGCGAGGTCGACGGCAATCGGATGCGACGGATCTATCTCGATGGGCGTCAGCATCCGGAGGATCCGGACCTCACTCTGTTCGGCCATTCTGTCGGCCATTGGGAAGGTGACACGCTGGTGGTCGACACCACCGCGATCGTGCCGCAGGCCTTCATCGCGATCAGCGAAGCGGTCGGCATTCCCAATGACGGCGACATGCACGTGATCGAACGCCTGCATCTGACGGCGCCCAGCGAGTTGCATGACGACTTGGAGATCACGGCACCAAAGGTGTTGAGCTCGACCTGGAAGACCACGCGCATCTTTCGCCGCTATCCCGACCGGCACTATGAGATCACCGAAGGCGAATGCGTGCAGGAAGGTCTGACGCCGGGCAAGGACAAGAACGGCCACGACATTTTCGTCCCGAACGCGCAACAGGACGAGTACGGGTCGGTTCATACCGCCAAATAAGGATTCCCAGGATGTCGCCAAAGGCCGCTTCTCTTGCCGTCTCCCTGCTGCTCGGGTCGGGAGGCGTGGCATCAGCGCATCATTCCACCGCCGCTTACGACGTCGAGCATCACCAGATCATGCAGGGCACGGTCAAGCAGGTGAACTGGACGAACCCTCACATTACCTTCGTCGTGGAAAGTGATGCAAAGGACGGCGCCCAGCCCGTCACCTGGACGCTCGAAGTATCGAGCCCGGGCGTGCTGAGCCGATCCGGCTGGACCAAGCGCTCGCTGCAGCCCGGCGATCATGCCGAGTTTCTTTACGCGCCGCTCCGCGACGGCAAACCCGGCGGGCTGCTGCAGAAGGTCACGCTGCCTGACGGCAAGGAGCTGACCTACAGCCTGACGACTCCCGACGAGCAGTGACGCGGTTCCATGCACGCCATCCTGATCGAGATTTCGAAGTGGCTGGCGGCAACCTCGCTCAGCCAGACCATCCAGACCACCGGCTGGATCATTCCGACCCTGCAGACCATCCATATCCTCTGCGTCGCCGTGGTGTTCACCTCGGCGATGCTGGTCGACTTCCGGATCTGGCGACTGTTCGAACGCGACGTACCGCTGCCAGAGGTCGCGCGGCGCTTCCTGCCGTCGATCTGGCCGGTGCTGGTCATCCTGCTCGCGACCGGCGGATTGCTGATCGTCGGGGAGCCCCGTCGCTCGCTGCTCAACGCGACCTTCTACATCAAGATGAGCCTGCTGCTCGGCGCGATCCTGCTGACGGCAGCCCTGCAGAGCTCGATCGCGGGACAGCCAGCCTTCTGGCACAATAAGCGCCTGACGGGCCGCGCGCTGGCGACACACCGCCCTCGGCACGGATTGCAGGCGCGCTGTCGATCCTGATCTGGATCGCGGTGGTGGCCTGCGGACGGATGATCGGCTTCACTATGGATTCGCTCTGACGATGCGCAACATCCGCCGTCTTGCCGCCCTCGCCGCTGCAATCGTGCTCTCCGGCGTGATCCCGTCGCGGTCGCAGAACGCGGCGCCGACGCCACCCTTCCAGCCGCATGTCGACATGCAGACCTTCATGGAGCACGTGCTGACGCCGGCGGCATCGGTGCTGTGGAGCGTCAACGCCGCGATGATCGACGCCCGGGGTGAGCATGATCTTGCGCCGAGAACCGACGAGGACTGGGAAAAGCTGGTGAGCGCCGCGGCGACGCTGGCCGAAGCGACCAACGCGCTGATGATTCCACAGCGTGCGATGGACCCGGCCTGGAACGGCTACGTCAAGAGGCTCGCCGATGCCGCCGACAAGGCCTATCACGCCGCCGAGAATCACGATCTGAAATCCATCTCCGAAGTCAGCGACCGGCTCGACGGCATCTGCTCCGCCTGTCACAAGCATTACGGGTTCGAGTAGCTAGCAGCAGAAAGGCCGGCGCGCCGCGCCGGCCTTTCGTATTCGAGGCTCGGTGCGGCCGCTTACTGCGCCGGCACGTATTTGCCGTCCTTCACGGTCAGGATGATGCGGGCGCGGTCGTCGAGCCCGGAGCGGTCCTTCTCGGTGAAGTTATAGACGCCCTGGCTCGCGGCCATGTCCTTTTCGGTGAGCAGCGCCTGGCGAATCGCCTCGCGGAATTCGACCGTGCCGGGCTTGGCCGTCTTCAGCGCCACCGGGATGACGCGCTTCAAGAGCTCGAACGCATCATAGGAATGGCCGGCGAACTGGCTCCGGCTGTTCGGGCCATACTTCGCTTCATACGCGGTGTTGAGCGCCAGGCCCGGCTTCTTGGTCAGCGCGCTGTCGGCTTGCGTCTCCGGCGACATCACCGGGCCCGAGGCCATGATCACCCCTTCCGCGGCCTTGCCGGCGATGCGAATGAAATCCATGCTGGCAGCGCCATGGGTCTGGTAGATCAGGCCCTTGTAGCCGCGATCGCGCAGCTCGGTCTGCGGCAGCGCGGCCGCGGTGCCGGAGGCGCCGACCAGGATGGCGTCCGGATTAGCAGCGACGAGCTTCAGGACCTGGCCGGTCACGGAGGTATCGGGACGGGCGAAGCGCTCCTCGTCGACGATCGAGATGCCCATCGGCACGCCCTGCGCCTTGAGATCGTTGAACCAGAGATCGCCGTAGGAATCCGAGTAGCCGATATAGCCGACCGTCTTGATGTTATGCGCCTTCATGTGCTCGTAGAGCACCTTGCCCATGATCGGCACCGGCTGCGGCATCACGACCGACCACTTGGCGCGCTCGGGCGAGACCGGGAACGGCGCGAGCCCGAAATGCGGAATGCCGGCCTCGTTGGCGACATTGGAGACCGCGATCGTCGGCGGCGTGGTGGCCGAGCCCATGATGATATCGGCCTTGGACTCCGTGACGAAACGCCGCGCATTGGTGGTGGCAGTGGCCGGATCGCCGCCGTCGTCGAGCACGATCACCTTCAGCGGCACGCCGCCGATCTCCTTCGGCACGAAGTCGAGTGCGTTGCGCTCGGGAATGCCGAGTGCAGCCGCCGGCCCCGTCGTCGTGGTGGTGATGCCGATCGTGATCTCGCTGGTCTGCGCCAGTGCCGGCACTGCCGCGAACATCGCAGCGACCGCCACGGCCGCCAAATAGGTTTTTCTCATTCTGTTCCTCCCGAAGATAGGCTTCAGTTCAAGTCTCAATTGCGCAACCGGGTCGCCTTGTTTAGCGCATGCCCTGGAAAATTCGAGTGCCGAGCACCGTCAAGGTTAGCGCTCTCGGCGCGGATCGTGTTTCGAACGTAACGTGAGCGTGGCGCGTCCTTTGGTCACGTCCGCATGAACTTGTCTCTGACCTCCTCCGGGATCGGCGCCGATTTCAGTTTGTCAGGATCGTTCGGATCGCGGCCGACCAGCACCCGCGTCTCGAAGCCCTCCAGCGCGAGCTGCTTGCCCTTGTACACCTTATGCGTGACCTCGAAGGAGGAGCGCCCGAAGCTCTCGATCCGGCTCTCGATCGTGATCCAGTCGCCATGCGTGGACGGGATGTAGAATTTCGCCCGCGTGTCGACCATGGGGATGCCGACCAGGCCGTAGCGGCGGACGAGTTCCTGCTTGGAGCAGCCGGCCGCCTCGAACATGATCGAGGTGGAATCGTCGAACATCGCGAAATAACGCGGATAGTAGACGATGTTGGCGGGGTCGCAGTCGCCCCACTGGATCTGCACGTCGCGGCGATGGACGAACATGGCGATGCCTGCCTTCACTGCTGCCCCGGCGGAGGTGCGCCCCCTCTCCCTTGGGAGAGGGTTGGGGTGAGGGGTTAAGGTCTATCGAGAGCATGAGGCCCCTCTCCCGGATTGCATCTTACGGTGCAATCCGACCTCTCCCCAACGGGGAGAGGTGTAAGACCGAGGTCGCGATGAGCATCCTGGCTCATTCGACTATCAAACCTCACTTCGGCGCCATGCGCAGCGAGCCGTCGAGCCGCACCACCTCGCCGTTGAGGTAGGGGTTGTCGATCATATGCAGGGCCAGCGCAGCGAACTCGTCGGCGTGGCCGAGCCGGCGCGGGAAGGGGATCGCGGCGGCGAGCGAATCCTGCGCCTCCTGCGGCAGATTGGCCAGCAGCGGCGTCATGAACAGGCCGGGCGCGATGGTGAGCACGCGGATGCCGAACTGCGCGAGCTCGCGCGCGATCGGCAGGGTCATGCCGACGATGCCACCCTTTGAGGCCGAATAGGCCGCCTGCCCGATCTGGCCATCATAGGCCGCAACAGATGCGGTGTTGATGACGACGCCGCGCTCGCCCGTCGCTTGCGGCTCCAGCTTCGACATCTCAGCTGCCGCCAGCCGCAGCATGTTGAACGAGCCGATCAGGTTGATCTTGATCACCCGCTCGAAATCCGCGAGGGCCATTGGCCCATCGCGGCCGACAACGCGCTTGGCGACGCCGATGCCGGCGCAGTTCACGAGCACCCGCGCCGGGCCGTGCGCCTTGTTTGCTTGCGCGATCGCTGCCTCCGCTGCCGCCGCATCGGAGACGTCGCAGACCACCGCGGTGCCCTTGATTTCCGCCGCGACCTCCTCGGCGAGCTTGGCGTTGAGATCGAACACGGCGACCTTGGCGCCCTGCGCGGCGAGTTTGCGAGCCGTCGCTGCGCCGAGGCCGGAGGCACCGCCAGTGACGATCGCGGCCTGATCCTTCAACAACATGATCGTTCTCCTTTTGATGCGCGGCTCAGCCGACGACGATGATTTCCTCAGGCGGCGTGGCGGCATAGAGCTGCTCGATCAGCTCCTTGCGATTGTCCAGCACCGCGCGCTGGTTGATCGAGCCCTTGTCGGTCACTTCGCCGCGATCGATCGACAGCGGAGTTCCCAGCAGCACGGCGCGGGTGATCCGGTTGGACGAGCCGGTCGCAGTTCCAAAGAAGCGCGCGAAACGCTCGCGGAAGGCTTCGCGGATCAGGGGATCGGCCGCGATCGCCGCGAGGTCGTCGTGCGGCAGCGTCGCATTGATCAGCCGGCAGCCATCGAGATCGAGCACGACGATCGCGGAGATCTCGTCGCGGTTGATGCCGGCGATGACGACGTCGCGCACCAGCGGCGCGCAGGCCGCGATGAAGCGCGCCCGCAGCGGACCGACCGAGACCCAGGTGCCGCTGGCGAGCTTGAAATCCTCGGCGATGCGGCCATCGAAATCGAAACCGGCGTGGAGGTCGTTGGGATCGGCGGGCTTAAGCGCATCGCCCATCCGGTAGAACCCCTCCTCGTCGAACGAGGCCGCCGTCACCTCGGCCTGCCGCCAATAGCCGGGCGTCACGTTCGGCCCCCTCGCGCGCACTTCGAGCTTGCCGTTGTTGGGCACGAGCTTGGCCTCGTTGCCGGACACCGGCAGTCCGACATGACCTGAGCGGCTGGTGCGCGGATTGACCGACATGAAGAACGGCGCGGTCTCGGTCGATCCCAGGCCCGTCAGCATCGGCACGCGCGCGCCGGTCTCGGCGAAGGACAGCTCGTCGAGCTCGTTCCAGACATGCGGCGCCAATGCAGCACCTGAGAAGAACATCGCATGCAGGCGCCGGAAGAACATCTTGCGCAGATGCGCATCGTCGCGGAGATACGGCAGCAGCGACTCATAGCCCTTCGGCACGTTGAAATAGACTGTCGGCGAGATCTCACGCAGATTGCGCACGGTCTCCTCGATGCCGCCAGGCACCGGCTTGCCCCGATCGAGATACATCGAGCCGCCGTTGAACAGCGTCAGCCCGATATTGTGATTGCCGCCAAACGTGTGATTCCACGGCAGCCAGTCGACGATGACCGGCGGCTCGTCTTTCAGAAAGGCGAGCGTCTCGCGGATCATCACCTGGTTGGCGCAGAGCATCGACTGGGTGTTGATCACGGCTTTCGGATTACCGGTCGAGCCCGAGGTGAGCAGGAACTTGGCGATGGTGTCGCCGCCGATGGCCTCATGCGCGGCGCCCAGGCCCGCATAGAGCGGGGTCGCCATCAGGTCCGCAAGCCGCGTGACCTCGCGCCCCGCGACTTTGCCGAAGGACGCCGCGATTTCGGTGCCCGCGGGCACGTTCGCCACCAGCGCGTCGGCAAAGGCGTCGGCATCATCGGCAAACACCAGCCCCGGCGTCAGCAGATTCATGAGATAAGACAGCTTGCCGTAGTCGCGCGAGACCAGCGAATAGGCCGGGGACACCGGGCAGAACGGAATCCCGGCATGGAGCGCGCCGAAGGCGACCAGCGCGTGGTCGATCGAATTGCCTGAGAGGATCATCACGGGGCGCTCGGCCGACAGACCGCGCTCGAGCAGCGCCGAGGCGATGTGCCGGCTCGCCGCCAGCAGTTCGGCATAGGTGAGCTCACGCCAGCCCGTCGACCCAGCGCGCTCCGCCATGAAGACACGATCGGGCGTGGTCTCGGCAAAGTGATAGAGCCGATCGGTGACGCGCCGCGGATACCCGGCGAGCGGCTTTTTCGGCCGCAGATAGATGGTGCCGTCCGCGCGGTGCTCGATGCCGACAGCGGGGTCGTTGAACGAGATCGCGCGTAAGGGATGAACGCTGGCGGCTCGCGCCTGCGCTGTCCCCTCTCCTCCCTGTGTGCTTGTTGTTGGCGCGTTCATGTCACGTCGGTTTCACCTTTGCGGTCTTGTGATCGAGAAAGGCGCGGATGCGGCGCTTGGCTTCCTGATCGCTCTGCGCGACCGTGGCCATCAAGGATTCCATCAACAGGCCGGTCTGCGGATTCGCCTCCGCGATCATCGGCAACGCCTGCAGCACCGCAAAATTGGTGAGCGGCGCGTTACCTGCAATCTTCTCGGCCAGCTCCAACGCCTTGGCAAGCGAACCGCCGTCCTCGACCAGATATTGCGCAAAACCATAGGCCGAGCCTTCGGTCGCCGAATAGACGCGGCCGGTGAGCATCATGTCCGCCATGCGGGCGACGCCGATCAGGCGCGGCAGCCGCACCGAGCCGCCGCCGCCGACAAAGATGCCGCGCTGGCCTTCGGGCAACGCAAAATAGGCGGACGGCTCGGCGACGCGAATATGCGCCGCACAGGCAAGCTCCAGGCCGCCGCCGATCACCGCGCCCTTGAGCGCGGCAATGACGGGCACGCGGCTGTACTGGATGCGATCGAACACCCGGTGCCACATCTGCGAATGCACCAGGCCTTCGGTCGCATCGCGCTCGCGCAGCTCGGAAAGGTCGAGGCCGGAGGAGAAGTTGTCGCCGACGCCATGGATCACCACCGCCCTGATGTCATCGGGCAGATCGGCGAAGCACTCGCCGATCGCAAGGATGATGCCGTCGTTCAGCGCGTTGCGCTTGGCCGGACGGTTGAGGCCGACGGTCAGCACCGCGCCCTGCCGTTCGATCTTGAGCAGCGCGGCATCGGCTGCGGGCGCTGGCGTCTCGGCGTTTCCCATCTGAACCATTGTGTCCTGTTCTGAATAGTTATGTTTTATAACGATTTTGACGGGTGTCAATCAAGAAGGCGTTTGGGCGCGTTTTGCGCACTGCAGCATTGGACGAGGAGCTCCAGGGCTCGCCACCAGGGACGAGTTCGGGTCAGCGTCGCCGCCACCTGCACTGCCGCCCGCGAAGGCGGGGGTAAGGTATCGTATTCCAGCGCCGGCCGTGGTCCACCGAGAGGCCGCGGCGTGCTGGATGCCCGCTCTTCGCGGGCATGCAGCTGAACACGAGGCAGCGTTCTCGCCGCGCGTCTCGCGCCCGAGCTAGTCTTGAATTCACCCTCGTCTTGAATCGAGAGGGTGCAGGGAATGCCGGGTGAAGGCCTCACCCATGGCCCGCCTGCAACAAAGAAAGCAGGCGGCAGTTACCACAGGTGCAGCCAGATCATCCGGCATTCCCTGCGCGATGGTCTTAACGCTTATACGTGATCTCCTCGGGGACCGGCTCGATTGCCCCCGTTTGCGATAATGCGCGTTCCGCGCATTCCGCAGACCTCAGCACCGGGAGGCCAGGACCACACGACTTCACGTCCGCATCGACGTTGTTCGTCCGCATGATCAGATCATGCTGCAACTCGACACGGCCACCGCTCCCCGCCTCGCGTGTCGTGACGATCGCGCGCAACGCCCCTCCCATCGAGGCGGGATGTGCACATCATCCACGTTTTCTGTAAAAACGAAAGAGAAAAATTTCGCGATGTGGCCGCTCGGACGCTTGCGCTTTGAAACGGCTCGCGAAATGAGTTTTTCTGCGCGGGTGATTTTCTTGCCTCTTTACAGCGCGTCGCGCGGCAAGAGCGGCGAGAACTCATAACCTGATTTGCCCGACGGATGGTCACATAGCTTGTCACACACGTGTGTCGTCCCGGCCAAGCGAAGCGCAGAGCCGGGACCGGTAATCGCCGCACAGCGTGACTAAACAAGGCGATCGCTCCAGCTTTCGCGAAACGAAAGCCGGTGAGTATGGGTCCCGGCGTTCTCGGCGCGCAATGCGCGCCTGACCGGGACGACATCGAGTCTTCGGCTGCGCTCGAGCGTTCAATCGCTGAGCGACGCACAACGCTCGCAGCTCCCTCGTTCGTCATTGCGAGGAGCGAAGCAATCCAGACCTTCCTTCCCGATCCTGGATTGCTTCGTCGCCTTCTCCTCGCAATGACGGAGTTGTTGGCGTTGGTGTCACTCACAGTACCACATGCACGTCTACGATCACGCGGTCGGTATGGCGCGCGGCGGAGGCGACGAAGATGTGTTGCATCAGCCAGCGATACTTGTCGTGCCCGGTCTCGAAGCGCGGGTGGGTGCGGAAGTAGATCAGCTGGGGATCGACAGGCTCGCCGCGCTTGAGCTTTTGCAACAGCTCGACGGGTCCGAAGCGGATGCCGCGGTTTTCGACATAGACAATTGCGCCGTCGTCGGTCTCGAAGGCGTACTTGGCTTCCAGCTCGATCAGCTCGTTCGGGCGGATGATCTGGAAGTCGGCGCCCAAGGCGCAGACCTTGCCGGAAATGCCCTCGCCGTCCAAACCCGGCCCTTTCACCTCGCCACCATGGATCGGGATGATCCGGCGCACGCCGGTGCCGATCTCGCCGGCCGACATGACAGCGCCGATCAGCGCGGTGACGGTGAAGACGTATTTGGTTTCCAGGGTCGGGTTGGCCATCGATGTGCTCTCTCCC
This sequence comes from Bradyrhizobium sp. STM 3557, assembly GCF_045571465.1. Taxonomy (NCBI): domain Bacteria; kingdom Pseudomonadati; phylum Pseudomonadota; class Alphaproteobacteria; order Hyphomicrobiales; family Nitrobacteraceae; genus Bradyrhizobium; species Bradyrhizobium sp. STM 3557. The sequence continues at coordinate 969,993 of NZ_CP120697.1, read as the reverse complement.
AAGCTCGGTGATGTCTCAGCGCCCACGGCTGTTACCCTCTCCCCTTGTGGGAGAGGGTGCACCACCCGATGCCGCGCCAAGCAAATCTCGTCTCATCGGTCATCACCGCGCCACCATCTGTTGCGGCAGCCAGGTGGCGAGGATCGGGAATGCGATCAGGATCACCAGGCGCACGAGGTCGGTCGCCACGAAGGGCAGCACGCCTTTGAAGATGGTGGCGAACGACACGTCCTTCACCACGCTCTTGATCACGAACACGTTCATGCCGACAGGCGGATGGATCAGGCCGAGTTCGACCGTCATGACGATGATGACCCCGAACCAGATCGGGTCGAAGCCGAGATGTGAGACCACCGGGAAGATGATCGGCACTGTCAGGATGATCATCGCCATCGCATCCATCAGGCAGCCGAGGACCAGATACATGATCATGATCAGCGCCAGCACGCCGTAGGGCCCGAGCCCCAGGCCGGTGAGGAATTCCGTCACCTTCTGCGGCGTCTGCGTCACCGTGAGGAAATAGCCGAAGATCAAGGCGCCGATCAGCACGGTGAAGACGGCAGCTGCAGTGCGCGTCGCCTGCAACAGCGATGCGAGGATCTTCTCCTTGTCGAGCCGGCCGGTGGCGAGGCCGATCAGGAAGGCGCCGGTGGCGCCGACGCCGCCGGCCTCGGTCGGCGTGAAACGCGGCAGGAACGGCAAACCATAGAGGCCGCCGATCACGAACAGGAACAGCAGCACCGGCGCCCAGATATCCCGCAAGCCCTTGAACCGTTCGCGCCAGGACAGCGCCTCGCCCTTCGGCAGGAAGCCCGGCGCAACGCGCCCGATCAGCGCGATCGTAATCATGTACATGGTCATCGCGAGCAGACCGGGAACGATGCCGGCGATGAACAGCTTGCCAATGTCCTGCTCGGTGATGATGCCGTAGACCGCGAGCACGGTGGAGGGCGGCAGCATTGCGCCGAGTGTGCCGCCGGCCGCGATCACGCCCGTAGCGAAGGACTGCGGGTAGCCGAAGCGGCGCATCTCCGGATAGGCGACCGCGGAAAAGGTCGCCGCGGTCGCGACCGACGAGCCCGAGATCGCGGCGAAGCCGCCGCAGGCCGCGACGGTGGCGATGCCGAGGCCGCCGCGCATGTGCCCGACGAATCCGTTGGCGGCGCGAAACAGCTCGCGACTCATGCCGGAGTTGGAGACGAAGGTCCCCATCAGGAGGAACATCGGGATCACGCCGAAGGTGTAATCGGTGACCGTGCGCATCGACGTCTGCCCGACCAGCTTGAGCGCGGCGGGGCCGCTGACGAGATAGCCGAAACCGGAGACGCCGACGAGGCCCATCGCCATGCCGACAGGCACGCGCAGCAACATCAGGGCGAACAGCGCCACAAACCCGATCAGGGCGACGGCATCGGTAGTCATGAGGCGCTACTCCGTCGCCTTGATCTCGGGGTCATGCATGTCCTCTGGATGGAAGATCAGCCGGTAGGTCCTGATCGCGATCAGCAGCACGGCGGAGACGTCGCCGATCCAGGCGATCAGGAAGAACGGCCATGTCGGCATGTGCAGGTCGAAGGTCAGGACGTTATCGTTGTAAGTGCCGCGCACCTTGTCGAACAGCGTGTAGGTCTGCACCGTCACCACGAACAGCAGCACCAGGGTCGCGAACACGTCGATCCACCGCTGGTGGCGTGGCCCGACATTGCCCCAGACGAGATCGACCGTGATGTGGGTGCCGCGGTAGGAGGTCGCGGCAATGCCCCAGAAGATCAGGATGCCGAGCAGCATGCGCCCGATGTCGAAGGAATCCGGGATCGAATAGTTCAGCGTATTGCGGAGCAGGACCGACAGGAAAATGTCGAGCGCAACGATGCCGACGAAAAAGGCCGCGATCCATTCGATGCCATCGATGAACCGGTCCATCCAAGCGCGTTTCATCAGGTCCCCATCAATAAGTCATGCATGCGCAGGTCTCCCCCCACGCTCGCTATAACCTCGCCCCGCTTGCGGGGAGAGGTCGGATGGCAGCGCAAGATGCCATCCGGGTGAGGGGTACAGGTCTGACGATTGACACCGATCGTGCGTCTGCCCCTCACCCCAACCCTCTCCCCGTAAGAACGGGAGAGGGAACGCACCGGCCGCTGCGCAACAGCGAGCAAACAACTACGAGACGATGCTACTGCGCCAGCGCGTTGTACTTGGTGAGCGAGGCCTTCAGCTCGGTCATCGCGACGTCCGCATCGATGCCGGTCTTCTTGACGCCATCGGCCCAGGTCTTGAACAGCGGATCGGCTGCCTTCTTCCACAGCGCGGTCTGCTCCGGCGTCAGCTTGTAGACCTCCTGGCCGGACTCGGCCTTGATCTTGTCGACGCCCGCATCCTCGAACTCACCCCAATGCGCGCCGACCTTGCCTGCCATCTCGGTGGTGCAGTTGTCGTCGATCGCCTTCTTCTGGCGGTCGGACATCTGGTCGTATTTGTCCTTGTTCATGACGAAGACGAAGGTCGTGACGTACATCGGCGCATCGATGTGATATTTCGTCACCTTATCGACGCCGAACAGCAGCAGCGATCCGGCCGGGAAGAACACGCCGTCGGCGACGCCGCGCTCGATGATGTCGCGCACCTCGGGTGCCGAGGACTGCACATTGGTGCCGCCGAGCTGGGTGACGAAATTCGCGATCGTCGCATCCGCGGGCCTGATCTTCATGCCCTTGATATCGTCGGGGACGGTCACCTTCTTGGTCCGGGTGTGGAGCGCCGAGGGCGTATGGACGAAGGCGAGGCAGTATTTGACGTCCTTCATCTCCTTGGCGGCATATTTCCGATACCAGGCATCGAGCCCTTCGGAGCCGCCCTTGGCGTCGGAGATCAGGAACGGCAATTCGCCGGCGCCGACGATCGGGAAGCGGCCGGGCTGATAGCCGGGGTTGACATAGGTGACATCGGCGATGCCGTCACGCGCCATGTCGTAATGATCGAAGGCCTTGCCGAGCTGCTGCGCAGGAAACACCTTGGATTTGATGGTGCCGCCCGAGGCCTTCTCGACCGCGGCCGCCCAATCCTCCAGCGACTTCTGCAGCGGATGGCTGGCCGGCACCCAGTGCGAGATCTTGAGGTCGAAGGTCTTCTCCTGCCCGAACGCAGGCGTCACGCAAGCCGCAAGCCACAACGCCAGTAGCGTCTTCCTCATCGAGATCGTCTCCTCAATCACGGGCCTTCGAGGGCCCTTTCGTTCATTGTTATAGGATATAATCATTATTGCAAGCGTTGGCCGTAGACGCGTCCGTCGCCTCGAAGCCTATAGCATCGCCGGTGACCCGTATCGCGAACAAAAGTCGCAAAAGCTTCGTCCAAAGGCTTCATCCGTCGTGCGCCGCTGCCATGCGGGTGGGGACACTGCACATCCCGAAATTGCACTCTGATCGCAGCGCAAGCGCGCTGCGCGCTGCACCGGCCCGGTCGCGTTTCAAACGCCTGCGCAAATCCCGTTTAAAACTTTGTAGGCGGTGCATGCGGCGCTCACGTCAGCTTCAATGGTGTCATCCGCACTGAGTTGGACGATCGCAGATGAGCACCGACATTCCGCACGGTTTCGAGCCGCATTTCCGCAGGAGCCCGTTCACCGATCCCTGGGAGCCGCTCTACGCGCGAAAGACCGACAAAGCGATCACCCTGGGGCTGCGGGTCGGCAAGCCGCACACCAATGGGCGCGGGCTAATTCATGGCGGGCTGATCGCGGCCCTGGCCGACAACACGATGGGCTACAGCTGCGCGCAGGCGCTGGGCTGGGCCTCGTCGCTGGTCACGATCAGCCTCGCGGTCGACTATCTCGGCAATGGCGAGATCGGACAATGGCTCAGCGTCGAGGGCGACGTGATCAAGACCGGCAACACGATCTGCTTTGCGCAAAGCCTGGTCCGGGTCGATGACGCCGTCATCGCCCGCGCCAATGGGACGTTCCGGGTGGTGAAGAAGACCGCGTGACCCTTGCTCCGACATCGTAGCCTGGATGAGCGCAGCGATATCCAGGTCCCGCGTATCGCTCGCGCTCACGCGGGCTACGGCATGGCCGCGCATTGTTGCGTCGGCCGTAATGATGAAATGCCGATCCGGCTGATTGTCTCCGGCAGCGCCAAGCTCATATCACTCGTCACGAAGCGGCCCTGTGGCCGCACGAGCCGATGGAGGGCTCCGATGACCAGCTCTTTGAGCTATCCGAGCGATGTGGCGTTCAGCCCGGCTGTCAAGGCGATCCAGACGCGCAAGGGTTCACGCGAGGCCTATGCGCATGTCGAACAGACCCGCGGCTGGCGCACCGACATCGATGCGGATCTCGCCGCCTTTTTGGCAGAGACGACGAGCTTCTATCTGTCGACCGCATCGGCCGATGGGCAGCCCTACATCCAGCATCGCGGCGGGCCGGCAGGTTTCATCAAGGTGCTGGACAGCCATACTCTGGCCTTCGCCGATTTTGCCGGCAACCGGCAATACATCACGCAGGGCAATCTGGCCGAGAACCCGAAGGCGCATATCTTCATCATGGACTACGCCCATCGCCGGCGCGTGAAGATCTGGGGCGAGGCCAAAGTCGTCGAGGATGATCCGGCGCTGACGCGCTCGCTGATGCCGCAAGGCTACCGGGCGCGGCCCGAGCAGGTGATTCTGTTCACGGTCAAGGCCTGGGACACCAACTGCCCGCAGCATATTCCGCAGAAGTTCGATGCAGCCGATGTCGCCGCCGCGCTCGCCTCGCGCGATGCAAGGATCGCGGAGCTGGAGGCTGAGTTGGCAAAGGTGAAGGGCGCGACGGCTTAAGATCAACGTTCGAATACGATCGGATCGACACGTCATTGCGAGCGAAGCGAAGCAATCCAGAAGCCAAGACGAAGGTCTGGATTGCTTCGTCGCGTCGCTCCTCGCAATGACGGTGTAGACGGTGAACTCGCAATTAAGCCGCTTCGGCCTGCTTGCCCCAGGCGAACTCGGGATAATACTGCGCCATCATGCGGTCGACGTAGGCGACGAGATTATCGAACGCTTCGGCGCGTCGGCGCAGCTCGGACTCGAAGAACGGCGTCAGGATGCCGGCCAGCACCGCAAACGCTGTCGCGTCGGTGCCGCAGGGCCGGTCGCCGAAGAGATAAGCGTTCTCGCCGAGCTGGACCGAGAGGGCACGCAGCGAGCGCGCGGCAAGGTCGACGTCTTCATCAGGTGCGTGACGGCCGAGCCCGGAGATCAGATAGTTCTCGGCGACGCGGAACTGCGCGTCCTCGCGCAGCCGCTCGCGCTTGTCCTCCGGCGCGCCGTCGAAAAAGTGCGACGGCCCCTTGGCGAAGTTGACCGGATCGACCCAGCGCGCGCCAACCAGGCCGAAATAGAGATGATGCTCGATCATGCGCTCGAAGGCCCAGGCTTGCGCGCGGGCCTGCAGATCGAGCCCGTCGTCGAAGTCGAAGCCGCATTTGCGCTCGAGATGGGCGCGGATGAAGGTCGAATCGGCGACCACGGCGCCCTGATCGTCGATATACGGCAGCTGCCCCTTCGGCGAGGACGGCGGCATGGCGCGCTGCTTGCGATAGGCCAATCCCGCCATCTTCAACTGCACCTCCGTCTTGGTGACGAAGGGGCTGATTTCGGGCAGGCCGAAGCCCGCACCCAGACCAAACAGGGTGATCATCAGAGCGCTCCCACTTTCTTGACCAGTTGTTTCAGGCTAGCGAGGGCCTGCTGCCACCATGGTGTCAGCAGCGGCAATATCGCGGTCCAAAGTCCCATTCCATCGATCATCATCATGGGAAATCCTCTTCATCGAAGCGTTGTCCCGTTATAAAAGCCACCTGCTGCCAACATGCTGTCAGCATCCGCGAGAGGGCGCAGCGGAAAGCCAAACGGGGAGACAGATGCGACGCGCCGACCGGCTGTTCCAGATCATCCAGGTGCTCAGGCGGACGCGACAGCCGCTCACGGCTGACGCGATCGCGGCCGAGCTCGAGACCTCCAAGCGCACCATCTATCGCGACATCGCCACGCTGATCGGCCAGCGTGTGCCGATCCGCGGCGAGGCCGGCATGGGCTACATCCTGGAGAAGGGATTCGACCTGCCGCCCTTGATGCTGACACCCGACGAGATCGAGGCGGCCGTGCTCGGCGCGCAATGGGTGATCGGGCATGCCGACCCGGTGCTGGCGCGGGCCGCCGAGGATCTGATGGCCAAGATCGCCGACACGGTGCCGGAGCGGCTGCGGCCGTTCGTGCTGGAGCCGGCGAGCCGTGCCCGGCCGCCATGGGAGCGCGAGCCCGACCGCATCGACATGGTGCGCACGCGCGCGCAGATCCACGAGGGCAAGAAGATCGCGCTGCATTATCGGGACGAACAGGGCCGCGCCAGCGAGCGCACGATCTGGCCGATCGCGATCGGCTATCACGAGGCGGTGCGGATTTTGGCCGCGTGGTGCGAGCTGCGGCGGGACTTCCGCAGCTTCCGCACCGACCGCGTCATCGCGGCCGATTATCTCGACGAGAAATATCCCGAACGGCGCGAGGCGCTGCGGGCGAAATGGCGGCGCAGCCTGGTGTGGGAGGCGCCGAAAGATGTCTGATCCAGCCGAGACGGCGGCCAGCCCGTGCCAGAGCTGCGGTGCCTGCTGTGCCTATTCGCAGAACTGGCCGCGCTTCACGATTGAGGAGGACGAGGCGCTGGATCTCATTCCACCCGAGCTCGTCAACGACCGGCTGTCAGGGATGCGCTGCGAGAACGACCGCTGCTGCGCGCTGCAGGGCACGATCGGCGAGACCACCGCATGCGGCATCTATGCGCTGCGGCCGGAGGTGTGCCGCACCTGCATGCCGGGCGATGCCGAATGCGCGATGGCGCGGCGCAGGTTCGGCTTGCCGGCGCTCCGTTGATCGGTGGCGCTGCGGCGTGATCAGGCCGTGACCGGCCCGAAATCGTCGAGATCGTCGTCGAGCGGCACGATCGCGGACAGCGGCTTCGTCGACAGCGAGATCGGTTTGCGGCTGCCCGTGAATGTCACCTCCCGGCTCGCCTTGGGATCGCGGGACTGCGCGTAGAGCACAGCACCGACCCGGCCGCCGAACTGCAAGAGCTCGCGCTCGCTGCAGGTCGACGCGATGGCCAGCGCCAGCGAATGCAGGTGGCTGCGCCGGTAGCAGAACAAGGCCAGCATCGCCCTCACGTCGGACGAGACGCTCTCGACCAGCGCAGGCAGGCCGTTCTCATTGGCGCGGTAAAGCTCGCCCAGCAAATCATCACCGACCGGGCAGGCGTCGCTGTTAAAACCGTCACGGCTTGGAAACATGGCGAAAATCCCCTCGCCTGCAGGATGCATCGCCAATTGCTAACGGAACGTTAACCATCGTGGCCGGTAGTCGTACGGTGGCCCTGATCCCGCCCGAATTCCCAATTCGCGGCGGGCCGCCGCGCGATGCGCCCGAAGTCAGGCGTTCGCGGCCATGAAGATCGATAGGAAAAACCCGGTCAGATGATGCAGCGCCTGGTCGACGCCGATCAGGGTCCAGAACCAGGGATGCTCGGGCGTCATGCGGAAGCTATAGGAGCAGATGCCCTTGATGCGATCGATGACGATGTGGATCGCAAAGTCGATCAGCGCCACGAACCAGAACCGCGGCGCAACCGCCACGATCAAGACCATGGCGACCGCGAGATGGACCAGGCAGTGCGCCAGCAGCGGCAGCGCCCAGCCCTTCCTCTGATCCTTGCCATGCGCCATCCAGCCGGTCTGCAGCACGAAATCGGCAATGATGTGCTTGAAGGTGAGCAGCAGCATCCAGCCGACCAGCGCACCAACCGGAACCGAGGACGACAACGAGGGAAACGACAAGGCTGACGCTCTCACTACGACAGATCGTTGGACGCACCGGGAACTGGAGACGTTCAGCGCAATCTGGTCCGAAACCCGGCCAATTCGACGCGTATAGCTTTTATGACATCTTGCGTGGCGAATTGCACGTGAAAGGGAACCGCTGCCTCACATCGCCATGCCCGTTCGCCCGCCTTCCCGGGAGTAAGGTTACCCCGCAATCGCGGGCCGGCGCGGCCTGCCTTACGATAATTCTCATTCTTTTGAGCCGGTTACGCCGCCACTGCGCCTGCTCACTCCGCAGCATTGACGTCCGGTTGCAGTGCAAGGGCCCGCGCCCTGATTTGAGCGATGGTCCGTTTCAACGCGACCTGACGTGGATCCGGCATGGCCGCGGCCCGTGCCTCGGCGATCGCGCCGGCGAGATCAGCGAGCGGCAGCACGCCGTCGAAGGTCGGCTTCGCCAGCCCGTCGATGATCGCGTGCCAGTCGGCCATGCCGCGCCGATAGGCCTCGCCATAGCCCTGCACCATGGTCGCGGTCTCCACCACCGCGGCAGCAGAGGCCGGCTGCTTGTCCAGGCAGCGGGCGATCATGTGCAGCCAACGCTCGACCCAGGCGCGCTCCTCGGCATAGCGGACCGAGAACAGCCGCCAGCGCTTCAGGCCGGCGCCGAGCTTCAAGCACCGCACGCCGGTGCGGGAGCTGGCCGGAAAACGCAGCGCGACCTGCCGGTGCAGCCAACCGAGCTTTTCGCAGACCACGAACAGCGGATCGCCCGCCGTCTCCGGAAGGGCCCCGACCAGCTCGTCGACGCGAAATTTCTTCGGCTCCGAACGCCGCGCCGCGCCGTTGCCGAGCTCGGCGAGCTTGAGCTGGGCGCTGCGGATCGGGTCCTCATAGGCCATGCGCTGGGCCAGCAGACGCGCGATCCGGCACAGCAGGTCGGTGTCGACCTCATGGCGGCCGACGAAGCGCTTGACCCGGTCGACATAGAGCTGGGCGTAGCTCGGCCCCTGATAGTCCATCAGAAGGTGGATGCCGTCGCTGACGATCGGGATCGCCGCGGCAGGCAAACCGTCCGGCAAAAACGGGCGCGCGCAGTCGTCGTCGCCGAGAATATCGGCGAACAGATAACGCAACGACGACAGGACGCTTGCCACCGCTCCTCCTTCGCTCAGGCCGACTTTGCCGCCACGCCCCTGGCTGCCGCGGTCTGCTGCGCCAGCCGCCGCTCCAGCGTCTCGATGTTCTGGAACAGCCGCGCGCTCGCCAGGCGCAGGAAGTAGAACGCAAACGCCGGGTTCTGCACGTAGAGCTGCTCGACCTGATCGTAGCTGACCGACAGAATGAGACCTCCCTCGATGCATTCCAGGGTCTGGGTGCGGGTGTTGGAGGGCGAGATCATGCCGAACTCGCCGACGATGGCGCCGACCGGCAGCTCGATGCCGGATTCCACCAGCTTAAAGCGGCCGCTGACGATGTAGTACATGCTGTCGGCCTTCTCGTCCTTGTAGAACAGGACCTCGCCGGCGGCACATTTGCGCTCGGTCATGAACGGCTTCAGCCATTCCATCGACAGATCGCTGGAGACCGACTTCTTCACGTCGCGCACGAGCTGCAGCATCTGGTGCAGGCGGTAGCTGTTGAGCGGCAGCAACACGCCATGCAGCATCAGGGTCGGATAGTTGTGGCTGGGAATCGCGGTCGCGATCAGAACGATATTGGTCAGGATGGCGAAGACGCGCAGCGGGATCATCGTGCGCATCGACAGCGTCGCGACCACGAAGATCGATGCAAAAAGGCTGCCGGCGGCGCCTGCATGTTCGACCAGGTGTGAGGTATCCATCGGGATCAACCAAACCTTTGGGATACAGGGCGGAGGGCAGATCGGTTCCTCCAGCCCTGCCGCCATATGTCTTATGTCCGCGAGGACTCCTGATATACGGCGGAAAAGCGACGTTTAAACCGGGATCGGGCCGGCAGGGACAAAATTCCGCTGCCTGCGGCCCACGTTGACGTCTCCTCTCCGGTCAAGGCACTGTCCCCCGACGGCCGTGAGCCATTCGAGTTTCTTGCCGGTTTCTTGCCCGAAGGGCTTTCTTGGAGCGACAGGCGCCCGCGTTCAATGTCCAAACCGCTGCTTCTTCCCGCTCTGGGACAGTTTCTCGCAACAACGGCCGCCCGCAACATGACAAAAGCCACCTACGCCGCGGTGGCCGCCGGCATCGTCGCGATGGTCCTGCTGACGGTGGATTCGGCCCACGAGGCCGCGCCCCGCTTGATCGGCGGGGCGCTCTGGGCATGCCTTGCCTTCTTTGTCGTCGAGTGGGCGGTACGGGTTCACCACGCCGCGCGGACGCGCGCCATGGCGGCCTACATCTTGTCGGGCGCTGGCCTGCTGGATACCGCCTGCATTGTTGCGGTGCCGCTCGCGCTCCTGCTCGGCATCGAGCCACGGTCGGCCTGGCTGCTGGCCGTGCTCTGGGTGGTGAAGGTCATTCCGGGCGTGCCGGGTCTGCAGCAATTGCGCCGGGTGCTGGTCGTGGAGGCTCGGCCGCTGCTATCGGTGTTGGCGCTGTTCCTGCTGGTGCTCTTCCTCAGCGCGGTTGCAATCTATGTGCTGGAGCGCGACGAGCAGCCGGCGACCTTCGGCAACATCCCCTCCGCGCTCTGGTGGGCGGTGGTGACGCTGACCACGACCGGCTATGGCGATGTCGTGCCAGTCACGCCGCTCGGGCGGATGGTGGCCGCCATGGTCATGATTTCCGGCCTCGGCGTGTTCGGGCTGTGGACTGGTATTCTTGCCACCGGCTTTGCCGCGGAGACCCGGCGCGACAATTTCCTCAAGACCTGGGAATCGGTCAGCCGGGTGCCGTTCTTCGCCACGCTCGGCCCCTCTGCGATCGCCGACGTCACACACATGCTGCGCACCATCGATCTGCCGCCGCGCACGCTGGTGATCCGCAAGGGCCAGCCCGGCGACTGCATGTATTTCATCGCCTCCGGCGAGGTCGAGGTCGACCTGCCCGGCAAGAAGGTGCTGCTCGGCGAAGGCGCCTTCTTCGGCGAGATGGCCCTGCTCGGCAGCAATCCGCGCTCGGCCAACATCGCCACCACCACGCTCTCAAAACTTCTGGTCCTCGACCTCGTCGATTTCCGCCTGCTGATGGCCCGGCATCCCGACCTCGTCAGCGCCATCGACGCCGAAGCCCAAAGGCGCGCATTGGAGAATCAATAGATGACCGACGCACAGGCAAATGGCGCGGCTCACGACCGCGCTTCCGAGGCGAGCCCGCCGCTGCTCATCACGGAGGGTGCCCGCGCCACCATCCGGCTGAACCGGCCGCGCCACCTGAACCGCTTGCAGGCGGAGGACCTCGACGCACTCCTGACGCTGTTCGACCGTATCGAGGCTGATGCGGCGATCCGCGTCGTGATCCTCACCGGCTCCGGGCGCGCCTTCAGCGCCGGCTATGATCTCGGCTCGATCGCGGAACGCGCTGAGGGAACCGACAATGCGAGCGCCGACGAGCCTGGCGCCGGCTCGGCTTTCGAGGTCGTGGTCAACCGACTGGAAGACCTCGCGCTGCCGACCATCTGCCGGCTCAATGGCGGCGTGTATGGCGGGGCGACGGATCTTGCACTTGCCTGCGATTTCCGCATCGGGGTCGACACCGCCGAGATGTTCATGCCGGCCGCGCGACTAGGGCTCCACTACTATCCTGCCGGCATCAAGCGCTACGTCTCCAGGCTTGGTGCCGATAATGCCAAGCGGCTCTTCCTCACCGCCGCGAAGATCAGCGCGCCCGAGATGCTTCGCATCGGCTATCTCACCGCGATGGTTCCACCTGAGGCGCTCGACGAGGAAGTCGATCGCCTGGCGGCACTGCTGGCCGGCAACGCGCCCGAGGCGATGCGTGGCATGAAGCGCGCCATCAATGAGTTCGCCCGCGGCGCGCTTGATGAGGAGGCCGCGGCTCGCCGGCACCGGGCCAGCATGCGCGGCGCCGAGATCAAGGAAGGCGTCAAGGCATTTGCTGAAAAGCGTCCGCCCAGATTTTAGCTGATGCCGGTGAAGGTCCCTCGCAAATAGCGGCCAAATCTGCCGGGATGCTTTGCGCATCCTGGAATTGTCGTCGGCGCGGACCACTCTGCTGTGACAAGTTAGCTTATTGTACTACTTTGTGATTGACTCGGACTCGTCGGTAGCTAGCCTTTTAGCTCAGCCGGAGACTGTCATATGCAGGGGACGGAAGCATATTGGGGACGCCGTGCGCTGGAGTTTGTCGATGCGATCGAAGCGTCGCCGACCAGCGCGAATGTCGTCTCCTTGTTCGAGAAGATGATCGGAGAGTTCGGGTTCCATGCCTACATCATGGCGGGCATTCCGATCTGCGGCCAATCGCTCGGACAGCTCACGCTCGCCAACGGATGGCCGGCCGAATGGTTCGAGCTCTATAACCGCAGCAATCTGGTCGCCGTCGATCCGATCCCGCGACACTGCCTGCACACCTTGAATCCCTTCCTGTGGACAGAGGCACCGTATGATCGCACCGGCGATCCGGCGGCCCATGGCGTGATGACGCGGGCGCGCGACTTCCGTCTCAACGAAGGCCTTTGCATCCCGGTCCATTACGACGACGCGGTTGGCGCCATCAGCCTTGGCGGCGAGCGCCCCTATCTCGACGCGGAAGCCAAGAGCGCGCTGCATCTGATCGGCATCTTCACCCATGGGCGACTGCGGTCGCTGATGCGTCCGCTGGGTAGCCAGGCCGCACGACGCCTCTCCAAGATCGAGGCCGAGGTGCTGCGCTGGGCCGCGCGCGGCAAGACCGCGTGGGAGACCGGGCGGATCCTCGGACTTTCCGAGCGCAATGTGCGCTGGCACCTGGAAGAGGCGCAGCGCAAGCTGATGACCAAGAACAAGACTGCCACAGTCGCCGCAGCCCTTGTCAATGGCGAGATCATGCTCTGAACTGGCGCTTCTTCCAGTAGAGTCCTTCCCACTGCGGCGGCATGCTGATTGTCCCATTCGAACAATCAGCGGTGTCTCCGATGCCTGAAATCCATGTTGTTCGCAAAGACAACAGACATCTCTACGAGAGCTATTTCGATCCGTATTTCCGGCTGCGCCACGACATCTATGTCAAGCAGCGCAAATGGATGGCGCTCGACCGGCCGGACGGGCGGGAGATCGATCAGTTCGACACCGAGGATGCGGTCTACCTGTTCTGCCTCGACAACGGCCAGTTGATCGGCGCGATGCGCGCCGTGCCGACCGTGCTGCCGACGCTGATGAGCGAGATTTTTCCCTATCTGAACATCCGCGGCCCGATCTGCCGGCCCGATGTCTATGAGTTGTCGCGCGTCTTCGTGATTCCCGAACGGCGCGGCGAACATGCCGGACCGCGCGTCGAGACGCTGCTGCTGACGGCGATCATGGAATTCGGCATCTCGATCGGATTGACCGGCTTCTCGATCGTGCTGGAGTCCTGGTGGCTGCCACGCTTCGAGCGCTGTGGCTGGAAGGCCCATCCACTTGGCCTGCCGCACATGATGGACGGCATGTCCGTGCTGGCCGTGCTGGTCGATTGCGACGACGTGACCTGGACCTCGCAATGCAATCAGAGTGGGCTGACCCGGCCGACCCTGACCTGGCAGGGCCTCGAGCGGGTCAGGCGTCGCGCTCTGCCGGATATTTTTCTTCCTCCTGCAGCAGCGTTTCAGCCAGCGCGATGAGCTGCTCGCGATGCCGCGTCACGCGCAGCTTGTGGAAGGACTTCAACAGCCGATGGCCGAGGATCGTCGCCTCGTCGGCCTTCAACGCTGCGAGCTCTGGCGACATCTCTGTTGGGTCCATTGCTGTCATGTCGGGTCTTGAGCCGTGAGCGAACCATCCATCGACGAGATCATCGAACGCCTGCAGTTCTGCATCGTGGACGCACGGGCACTACAACTCAAGATGTTGGAGCGAATTTTGTCAATATCGCTACTAGAAGCGCATCAACTCAAGGAAAAATCAGGACACGAGCGCCAGAGCCGGCCTCACTGAAGCGACATTCGATGGCCTGAAAAGGTAAAAGCAATGACGCGTCAGCGCAAGGCAGGCGATCGCCGAGGCCGTCGCGATCGAAATGGATGCATGACTGACAGATAGCCATCCGTTCCATTTGGCGGAACTGTTGCGGTGCGGCGCACGCGCAGCCGACGCATCCTTTGTCAGTTGTCGACGAATCGCGCGGCCTCATTGATCGACGCGCGACTAGTGCGATAGGAATTGGCCTTGTGATCGCGGTCGGGATAGCCGAACGAGATTCCGCAGACCACGCGGCGGTCGTCGCCAAGGCCGAAATGCTGCCGCACGAGTTCGGAATGGAAAGCGAGCGCCGCCTGCGGGACGGTGGCGACGCCGAGTGCCTGTGCAGCCAGCATGAAGCTCGTGACATAACCGCCGCAATCGATCGCGCCATAGGTGCCGAGCGCCTCGTCGCTGTGGATGATCGCGACATGCGGCGCGCCGAAGAAGTTGTAGTTCTCCAGCGCCTGCTTCCCGTAGCCGGCCTTGTCGCCGCGTTCGATGCCAAGCGCGTTGTAGAGTTGAAAGCCGCTCTCCCGCCGCCGCGCCAGATAGACGCCGGTGTATTCGCGCGGAAACGGGAAATCGCCGGACGCAGGCCTGCCGCCCGAGGCCGCCGCATACATCACCTCGCGAAAGCGTTGCGTCGCATCGCCCGAGGTGATCTCGACCCGCCAGGGCTGGCTGTTGCACCAGGACGCGGTGGTCTGCGCCGCCTTCAGGATGCGCTCGATGGTCGCGCGGGCGACCTGCTCTGGGCGGAAGCTGCGGCAAGAGAAGCGCGCGGCCATGAGCCGTTCGAGAATGGCGATGGGGTCTTGCACGCTATCCATCGGTGTAGAGTCCATTGAAATGCTTTCGGTTCAGTCCGCTCGGAGGTGCGCAGCTCCACAGGATGAGGATCTAGTCCGTAGCCCGGGTGAGCGCAGCGATACCCGGGACTCGTCAGTGACAGGGATCCCGGATGTCGCTTCGCTCATCCGGGCTACATGGCTCCTAAGCCGGGCCACTCAAGCGAGCGCCCCGGAATGACGGGAATCAGCTTCGCCCCTTGGTCGGCACCTTGTTGAACGGCACGTCCTTGTCGACGCGGATATCACCAGGCAGACCCAGCACGCGCTCGGCGATGATGTTGCGCAGGATCTCGTCGGTGCCGCCCGCGATGCGCATCGACGGCGACGACAGCAACATCTGCTGGAACTGGCCTTGCGCCGTCTCCTCGTCGCTGCCCGTGAGAACACCGGCTGCGCCCTCGAGGTCCATCGCGTAAGCCGCGATGTCCTGCAGCATGGTGCCGGCGACCAGCTTGCCGATCGAGTTCTCCGGACCGGGCCGCTCGCCCTTCGACAGCGCCGAGATGGCGCGATAGCTGGTGTATTTCAGCCCGCTCGCCTTCACCGCCCAGGATGCGAGCTTCGCGCGCGTGGCACGGTCGTCCGCAAGCCCGTTCTCGGTCATCAGATTCGAGCAGAATGCGAACATCTCCGGAAATCCGGTAGCGAGCCGCGCGCCGATCGACATGCGCTCGTTCATCAGCGTGGTCAGCGACACGTTCCAGCCATCGCCGACACTGCCGAGCCGCTGGCTGTCCGGAATGGCAACATCGGTGAAATAGACCTCGTTGAACTCCTGCATGCCGTTGGCCTGCTTGATCGGCCTGACTTCGACGCCCTTGCTCCTCATGTCGAGGAAGAACATCGTCAGCCCCTTGTGCTTGGGCACGTTGGGATCGGTGCGGGTGATCAAGAGGCCGAAATCGGAGTAATGTGCGCCCGAGGTCCAGATCTTCTGGCCGTTGATGATCCACTCGTCGCCGCGCTTCTCGGCGCGGGTGCGCAGTCCCGCGACATCGGAGCCACCGGCGGGCTCCGAGAAGAGCTGGCACCAGATCTCCTCGCCGGAGGCCAGCTTCGGCAAATAGCGGCGCTTGTCGGCCTCGCTGCCATAGGCCATCACGGTCGGGCCGCACATGCCCTCGCCGATCTGGAACGGCTGCGTCAGCTTGCCATAGATGCCCTCCTCCTGCTGCCAGATCACGCGCTCGATCGGCGAGGCGCCGCGGCCGCCATACTCCTTCGGCCAATGCAGGCAGGCCCACCCCGCATCGAATTTCTTCTTCTGCCAGGCCTTGCCGACCTCGACGATGTCGGCGTGCTTGAGGCGGATGCGCCCGAGCGACGAGCTCGCGAGCTCGGCCTGCAGCTCCTTCGGCGCATTGGCCTCGATCCATTGGCGCGCCGTGTTGCGGAATTCGGCTTCCTGCGGGGTATCATCGAAGTTCATCTACCGACCTCATTTGACATTGTTCTGACGCGATCTCGGTGGTCGTCATTGCGAGCCACCCGGTCCGCGCGCAGCGCGGGCCGGATGACAGGCTCCGCGAAGCACCCCAGAAAGCCGCCGGAAAAGAAATGGATTGCTTCGTCGCCTTCGGCTCCTCGCAATGACGAAGGCTAGATATCCGCGCCTCATCTTCGAGACGCTGCTGCGTAGCTCCTCAGGATGAGGTCTAGTTCCGTCCCTTCGTCGGGACCTGATTGAACGGCACGTCCTTGTCGACCCTGATGTCGCCGGGCAGGCCGAGCACGCGCTCGGCGATGATGTTGCGCATGATCTCGTCGGTGCCGCCCTCGACACGGGTGCCGGGCGCGCGGAGCAGCATTGCCTGGAATTTGCCGGCGAGCTCGGCTTCCGGTCCGCTGAGCACGCCGGCCGCGCCCTGCAGGTCGAGCGCGAAGGTTGCGACGTCCTGAATCATCGAGGCCGCCACCAGCTTGCCGATCGAATTCTCCGGGCCCGGCCGCTCGCCCTTCGACAGCGCCGAGATGGCGCGGAAGCTGGTATATTTCAGGCCGCTCGCCTTCACCGCCCAGTTGGCTAACTTCGAACGCACGTTGCGATCCTCGATGGCGGGACCATCGTCGAGCATCAGTTGCGAGCAGAATTCGAACAGCTCCGGAAAGCCGGTAGCGACGCCCGCGCCGATCGACATGCGCTCGTTCATCAACGTGGTCAGCGCCACGTTCCAGCCGTCGTTGACGGCTCCCAGTCGCTGCGCATCCGGGATCACGACATCGGTGAAATAGACCTCGTTGAAATCGGATTGCCCGCTCGCCTGCTTGATCGGACGCACCTCAACGCCTCTGCTCTTCATGTCGAGGAAGAACATCGTCAGGCCCTTGTGCTTCGGCACGTTGGGATCGGTCCGGGTCAAGAGGATGCCGTAGTCGGAATAATGCGCGCCGGAGGTCCAGATCTTCTGGCCGTTGATGACCCAAGCCTCGCCGCGCTTCTCGGCGCGGGTACGAAGTCCCGCAACATCGGAGCCGCCGGCCGGCTCGGAAAACAGCTGGCACCAGACCTTTTCTCCCGACGCGAGCGGCGGCAGATAATGCCGCTTATGCTCTTCCGAAGCGTAGGCCATCATGGTCGGCCCGCACATGCCATGGCCGATGATGAACATCGCCGAGAGCTTGCCGAACGGGCCCTCCTCCTGCTGCCAGATCACGCGCTCGATCGGCGAGGCGCCGCGACCGCCATACTCCTTCGGCCAATGCAAACAGGCCCAGCCGGCGTCGGCTTTCTTCTTCTGCCAGGCCTTTGCTACTTCAAGGACGTTCGCGTTCTTCAGCGCGGTACGCCCAAGGGAGGACGCGCGCAACTCGTCCTCATATTCTTTGGGCGCGTTGGCTGCGATCCAGGCCCGCGCCTCCGCGCGGAACGCGGCCTCCTGCGGGGTGTCATCGAAGTTCATCGGCAAGCCTCTGCTTTTATCGCAACGATTAGAAAAATAGTCCCACCCTCGTCATTGCGAGCCACCCGGTCCGCGCGAAGCGCGGCCGGATGACAGGCTCCGCGAAGCAATCCAGAGCTATAGAAAGATTCTGGATTGCTTCGTCGCCTTCGGGCTCCTCGCAATGACGATCCCATGAGTTGCTGGTGGGTGGAATCACGCCGCATTGCGCTTGCGCATGCGGTCGATCAGTTGATCTTCCCAGTAGCTCAAGCTGCCAAGTCCCAGCGCCAGCGCATTCGCGCGGCGGTAGTACAGGTGGCAATCGAACTCCCAGGTAAAACCCATGCCGCCATGGACCTGGATGTTGTTCTTGGCACAGTGCTGGAACGCCTGCGTGGCGCTGATGCGGGCCGAGGCAGCGGCCTCCGACAATTCCGGCGCGCCGGTCGAGAGCGCCCAGGCGCCGTAGTAGCAGTTGGAGCGCGCGAGCGTTGCCGAGACATACATATCGGCCAGCATGTGCTTGACCGCCTGAAACGAGCCGATCGGGCGGCCGAAAGCGATGCGGTCGAGCGCGTAGTCGCGGCCCATCTCCAACGCGCGATCGGCGCCGCCGATCTGCTCGAAGCCGATCAGCACCGCGGCGCGATCGAGCACCTGCGTGATAATGCTCCAGCCGTCGCCGGCCGCGCCGAGCGGCTCGGCCTTGCAATTCGTAAACGTCACCTCGGCCTGGCCGCGCGTCGGATCGAGATTGGTCAGCAACTTGGCCTCGACACCGCCGCTCTTCACGTCGACCAGGAACAGGGAGATATCGCTGTCGCGCCCCGTCGAAGCGGTGCGCGCAGCGACGATGACGAAGTCTGCAATGGCGCCATCGGGAACTGGCTTCTTGACGCCGTTCAAAACGTTATTCGAAGCCTCCAGTCTGATCGCCTTCGGCGACTGATTGCCTGATCCCTCGAACAGCGCCAGCGTGCCGATCGCCTCGCCGCTTGCGATTTTCGGCAGCCATGCCTGTTTCTGTGCGTCGCTGCCGGCGAGCATCAAGGCTTCCGCGGCGAGATAGACGGTCGATGAGAACGGCACCGGAGCCAGCGCGCGGCCCATTTCTTCTGCGATCACGCAGAGCTCGAGATGGCCGGCGCCGGCGCCGCCATACTCCTCCGGGACGGCGACGCCGAGAAAGCCCATCTCGGCAAGACCCTTCCAGAGCTCGCGGTCATAGGGTGACTGCCCGTCGAGCACGACGCGCACGGCTTTTGACGTGCACTTTTCAGTGAGAAATTTCCGCGCCTGGTCCCGGAGCTGCTTCTGGTCGTCGGAGAAATCGAAGTTCATGGCCCACCTTTTTGTTGGCGTCATTCCGGGGCCTCGCGAAGCGATGAGCTCGGAATGACGAAGGGAGAGAGCAGCGCGATCATCACAGCACGATCACATCATCCGCCGGCGGATCGGCGTAGAGCCGCTCGACCAGATCGGCGCGGCGCTCCAGCCCGGCGCGCTGGTTGATATAGCCCTTGTCGGTCAGCTCATGACCGTCGATCGATGGCGGCTCGACCATCAGCATCACGCGGGCGATGCGCCGGCTGCTGGCCTCGCCGCACGCTTTGTTATGCGCCTTGATCCCGCGCCTGAGGCAGGCGATCACGGCGGGATGCTTCACCACGTCATCAAAGCCCGCATCGGGATTGCCGACCAGCTGCCGGCAGGCATGCAGATTCGGCCAGGCCAAGAGCCCGATCGAACAGCGGTCCTGACCGGTCACCAGCGCGTCCTGAATGACAGGTGTTGCGGCCGCGATCGCATCGGTGCGCAGCGAGCCGACATGGACGAAGGTGCCTGTCGTCAGCTTGAAATCCTCGACGACACGGCCGGCAAAGATGATGCCCTGCATGGGATCATCGGGATCGACGAACACGCCGGCATCGCCGATGCGATAGAAGCCCTCTTCATCGAAGGCCGCCTTAGTCAATTCCGGCTGGCCGAAATAGCCTGGCGTGACGTTGACGCCGCGCAGCCGCAACTCATATTTGCCGCCGACCGGCACCATCTTCAGCGCGACGCCGGGAAACGGCAGGCCGATCAGGCCGACGCGCTCGGTGTTCCAATAGGTGCCGGTCGAGGTCGGGCCGGTCTCGGTCGAGCCCCAGCCGGTGTAGAACACGATGCGCTCGCCGGTGGCGCGCACCGCGAGCGCCTGCATGCGCTCGTAGAGATCATCCGGCAGCCGCGCGCCGCCATAGCCCATCAAGGCAAGGTCCTTGAAGAAGGAACGGCAGAGCGCATCGTCCTTTTCCATGGCGCCGGCGAGCGCGGCGTAACCGACGGGCACATTGGCGTAGTAGGTCGGCGAGATCTCGCGCAGGTTCCGGATGGTCTCCTCGAACTGGCCCGGCATCGGGCGGCCGTCATCAATATAGAGCGTGCCGCCATCGATCAGCAGCGGATTGAACAGCGCGTTGCCGCCCATGGTGTGATTCCAGGGCATCCAGTCCAGCACGGTCTGCACCGGCGCGTCGGCTCCGCGCGGCCGCACCTGCATCATCATCGCCGCATTGGCGCACATCATGCGTTGCGTGTTGATGACGGCCTTGGGCATGCCGGTCGAGCCCGAGGTGAACAGCAGCTTGCCGATCGTGTCGGGCGTGATCTCTGCGATCGATGCTTCGACTGCGTCTGTCACCGGCGTCGCCGCCAGATCGGCGAAGGCAAGACTTGGTACGCCGTCACAGGCGCGCGCGACGTGAATCACGGGAACACCGTCGAGCGGCAGCGCCTTCAGGGCTCTTTCGAAGGTCGGACCGTCCTGCACCATGATCGCGGCGGGCTTGATCAGCTCGAACAGATATTTGAGCTTGAGATGATCCTGGCTGACAAGCGAATAGGCCGGCGACACCGGTGCGGCCGGCAGCCGCGCCTGCATCGCGGCCATGGTCATCAGCGCATGCTCGATCGAATTGCCGGAGAGGATCGCGACCGGGC
This sequence comes from Bradyrhizobium sp. STM 3557, assembly GCF_045571465.1. Classification (NCBI taxonomy): domain Bacteria; kingdom Pseudomonadati; phylum Pseudomonadota; class Alphaproteobacteria; order Hyphomicrobiales; family Nitrobacteraceae; genus Bradyrhizobium; species Bradyrhizobium sp. STM 3557. The sequence goes on along the minus strand of NZ_CP120697.1, from coordinate 949,349 downwards.
CGTCAAGGCGAAGATCGAGCAGGCCTTGCGTCAGCGCATCGACGCTGCGCTTGGCCACGCTGTAAGAGATCTTGCGCCATTGCCGCTCGGGGCCAACGCGCTGCGCGAGCCAGGTGCGCTCCGGCGCCTCGCGCGCCCATCTCGCGAGCGACGCCGGAATATGCGGCCCGTATTCCTGCAGCGGAATCCGCGATTGCATGATGATGGTGCCGTCGTCGCGCCGCGCGACCGCGATGTCGCGCGCGAGCCAGTCGACCTTGCGGAAAGCCGGCTTCTCGAGCACGCCGGCCATAGTCCCATCCATTTGCGTCTCCCGAAATATCGTCCTTTGCGGATCTTGGTATTTGTTTGTTCGCGTGCCGCTGCCCTGCTGCGCCCTCTCGCCTTGTGGGAGAGGGCATCACCGGCGGTAGCTCTACATCGCTCGGGTGAGGGGTTTGTCTCGGCATTTGCACACGCGGAGAGAGACCCCTCACCCGCCTCGCATTCGCCCGGCACCCTCTCCCACAAGGGGAGAGAGTAAGAGCGACTCACCTCGGCGCCATGCGAATGGCGCCGTCGAGGCGGATGGTCTCGCCGTTGAGCATCGGATTCTCGACGATGTGGACCGCGAGGTTGCCGTATTCCGAGGCATCGCCAAGCCGCGCCGGATGCGGCACCTGGGCCCCCAGGCTCTTGCGTGCTTCCTCGTTCAGGCCCATCAGCAGCGGCGTCAGGAACAGGCCCGGCGCGATGGTGTTGACGCGGATCTTCTGGCTGGCGAGATCGCGCGCTGCCGGCAGCGTCAGCCCGACCACGCCACCCTTCGAGGCCGAATAGGCGATCTGGCCGATCTGCCCCTCATACGCGGCGACGCTCGCGGTGTTGATGATGACGCCGCGCTCCTCGCCAATCACTTCAGTCGTGATCGCACGCTCGGCAAACAGCCGCAGCACGTTGAAGGTGCCGATCAGATTGACATTGATGATGCGGGCGAACTTGGCGAGCGGGTAGACGCCATCCTTGCCGACGATGCGCTGCGAGCCGCCGATCCCGGCGCAGTTCACCAGCACCCGCGCGACGCCATGTGCCGCCTCGGCCTTGGCGAGCGCGGCCCTGACCTGGTCCTCGTCGGTGACGTCGGCATGCAATGCAACGCCTTTCACTTCGGCGGCGACCTTCTCCGCGTTCTCCAGGCTCTGGTCGAGCACGCCGATTCTGGCGCCCTTGGCTGCCATCGCCCGCGCGGTGGCGGCGCCGAGCCCCGATCCACCGCCGGTGATGATGGCGGCAATGTCTTTGAGTTGCATGATGCGTGTCTCTCCCTGTGCGTTTCTTGCTGGTGCCGGCGAATGGCGAATAGGGAGTAGCGAATAGAAGAATACCGGACCCCTACTCGTCACTCCCTATTCGCCATTCGCCCTCTTCACTATTCCGCCGCAGACCAGCGCCTCCATATGCGCGATGTAGTCGCGGCAGACTTCGTCGGTGACAGGACCGACGCCGATCGCGCGCGACATCGCATGACGGCCGAAGAACAGGTGATCGCAGGCGCCGATCAGGCTGGTGTAGAACAGCACCGGATCGACGCTGCGAAATTCGCCAGCCGCAACGCCCTGGTCGAGCAGGCGCCGATGGAAATCCAAGAGCGGTGCCACGAAGAAGTTCGAGACCTCGTCGGCAGCCTCCGCGCTGCTCTCATGCAGCAGATAGTGGATCAGCCGGTTCATGTAGGGAAAGCGGTGATAGGCGCGGATGATGCCGCCGATATGCAGCTTCAGCTTCGCGGTCGGCGAGATCGGCTGCGCCAGCAGATATTCGAGGTTGGCGACTTCCGTCGCGGCATCGCGCGCCAGCAGCGCCAGCAGCAGGCCGTCCTTGTTGCCGAAATGATATTTCACCAGCGCGGCGTTGACGCCCGACTTCTGGGCGATGTCGCTCAAGGAGACCTCGATCGAGGCGCGCGCGATCATCAGCTCGCTGGCCGCGACCAGGAGCTTCTCCGCGGTCGCATTCCGCCCCGCGGGAACTCGATTTGTCGCGCTGCTCGTGAGCTGAGATGACATGACCCTGTCCAAGACCGGGCGGCAGCTAAGCCGATGCCGGCGATGAGCTCAAGAGTTAATTGATCGATTGACTAAGTCTCATTCGACCATTTAAATCGCGATCAAAGAAGAACCAAGTCTAGGGAGGAAACGCCATGGCCGAGGCCTATATCGTCGCGGCTGCCCGCACTGCGGGCGGCCGCAAGGGAGGCCGGCTGGCCGGCTGGCATCCGGCCGATCTCGCGGCCAAGGTGCTGGATGCCCTGGTGGAACGTTCAGGCGCAGCGCCGGACCAGGTCGAAGACGTGATCATGGGCTGCGTGATGCAGACCGGCGAGCAGTCCAACAACATCGCGCGCAACGCGGTGCTGGCCTCCAGGCTGCCGGAGAGCGTGCCCGGCACCTCGATCGACCGGCAATGCGGCTCGTCGCAGCAGGCGCTGCACTTTGCGGCGCAGGCCGTGATGTCCGGCGCCATGGACTGCGTGATCGCCGCGGGCGTCGAGTCGATGACGCGGGTGCCGATGGGACTCGCCTCTTCGCTGCCAGCGAAGAACGGTTTCGGCCACTATAAGAGCCCGAGCATCGAGCAGCGTTATCCGAACATCCAGTTCAGCCAGTTTACCGGCGCGGAGATGATGGCCGAGAAATACGGCCTCTCCAAAGACGAGCTGGACGAATACGCCTATAACAGCCACCAGCGCGCAATCGCGGCGACGCAAGGAGGCAGCTTCAAGGACGAGATCGTGCCGCTGCAGATCACGCGCGCCGACGGCTCGACCGACACGCACACGATCGACGAGGGCATCCGCTTCGATGTCAGCCTCGACGGCATCAAGGGCGTCAAGCTGATCGCCGAGAACGGCAGGCTGACGGCGGCGACCGCGAGCCAGATCTGCGACGGCGCCTCCGGCGTGATGGTCGTCAACGAACGCGGGTTGAAGTCGCTCGGCGTCAAGCCGATGGCCCGCATCCACCACATGACCATGATGGGCGGCGATCCCGTGATCATGCTGGATGCGCCGCTGCACGCGACCGAGCGTGCGCTGAAAAAGGCCGGCATGTCGGTCGACGATATCGACCTGTTCGAGGTCAACGAGGCCTTCGCCTCGGTGCCGACCGCCTGGCTGAAGACCACCGGCGCCGATCCCGCGCGGCTCAACGTCAATGGCGGCGCGATCGCGCTCGGCCATCCGCTCGGCAGCTCCGGCACCAAGCTGATGACGACGCTCGTCAACGCGCTGAAGCAGCGCAACAAGCGCTACGGCCTGCAGACCATGTGCGAGGGCGGCGGCATGGCGAATGTGACGATCGTGGAAAGGCTGTAGGCGCAACCACAACAACGGTGTCGTCCCCGCGAACGCGGGGACCCATAACCACCGATGTGAGTGGAAGTCTGAGCTGGAGCTCCAGCTCATCGATCCACAAGCGCCTGTGACTATGGATCCCGGCTCGCGCTCGCTACGCTCGCTTGGCCGGGACGACATCTCATCCCGTTCGGCAGTGTGCTCTCATGACCCACCCCTCCATCCACGCCCGCACCGACCCCGACAAGATCGCCTACCAGATGGCCGGCGGCGGCAAGGCCATCACCTATCGCGAGCTCGACGAGCTCTCGAACCAGGGCGCGCAGCTGTTTCGGGCGCTCGGGCTGAAGGCCGGCGATCACATCGCCTTCCTGATGGAGAACCGGCTCGCCTTCATGGAGATCGCCTGGGCCGCGCAGCGCGCCGGGCTCTACTACACCGCGATCAGCCGCTATCTGACAAAGGACGAGATCGCCTACATCATCAGCGACTGCGGCGCCAAGGTCTTCATCACCTCGCCGAAATGCGCCGAGCAGGTGCGGCAAGTCGTGAGCAGCGAGCCGGGAGCGCCGCTGTTCTTCATGCTCGATGAACCGGAGCCCGGCTTTCGGTCCTGGGACAAGGAAGCTGCCGCACAGCCGACCACGCCTGTCACGGACGAGGTCGCGGGCTACGACATGTTGTATTCGTCCGGTACGACCGGCCGGCCGAAGGGTATCAAGAAGAGTTTCGAAGGCAACCGGATCGACGCGCCGAACCCGTTCCTGAAGGTGCTCTGCGCCGACATGTGCGGCATTGGCGCGGACAGTCTTTATCTGTCGCCGGCGCCGCTCTATCACGCCGCGCCTCTGCGCTTCAACATGATGGTCACGGTGCTCGGCGGCACGTCCATCATCATGGAGCGTTTCGACGCCGAGGAATTCCTCCAGTTGGTCGAGAAGCACAAGGTGACGCACGCGCAGCTGGTGCCCACCATGTTCGTACGCATGCTGAAGCTGCCGGACGAGGTTCGCGCGGCTTACGACGTCTCCTCGCTGAAGGGCGCGATCCATGCCGCGGCGCCCTGCCCGGTCGACGTCAAAGCGAAGATGATCGACTGGTGGGGACCGATCTTGATCGAGTACTACGCGGGCTCGGAAGGCAACGGCGTCACGGTCTGCACCTCGCAGCAATGGCTCGAACACCGCGGCAGCGTCGGCCGCGCCGTGGTCGGCAAGATCAGGATTCTGGGCGAGGACGGCGCGGAGATGCCGACCGGCGAGATCGGACAGGTCTACTTCGCCGACGGGCCGGTGTTCACCTATCACAACGACCCGGACAAGACGAAGCGCGCCTATAACGACAAGGGATGGTCGACGCTCGGCGATGTCGGCTATGTCGATGCGGATGGCTTCCTCTATCTCACCGATCGCAAGTCCTACATGATCATCTCCGGCGGCGTGAACATCTATCCGCAGGAGACCGAGGACGTGCTGATCACACATCCCGAAGTCGCCGACGTCGCGGTGTTCGGCGTGCCCAACGAGGAGATGGGCGAGGAGGTCAAGGCGGTGGTGCAGCCGCATGACATAGCGCGTGCCGGCAAGGCGCTCGAGGAGCAGCTCATCCTGTTCTGCCGCGAGCATCTCTCCCCGATCAAATGCCCGCGCACGGTCGACTTCGAGGCCGAGCTGCCGCGCACGCCGACCGGCAAGCTGGTGAAGCGCCATTTGCGCGATCGCTACTGGCCGAAGAAGGTCCTGGTTTAGCCTCGAAGCAAGCTGTCATCCCGGCCTTGCGCCGGGATCCATAACCACCGATACCGATTATGCGAAAGCTGGAGCTCCGGCTTGCGCAACAAGCAGCGCCTGTGGTTATGGGTCCCGGCTCGCGCTTCGCTTGGCCGGGACGACGAGAGGAGTTCGCCGTGACCGCTTCCCATCCGCCGATCCCGCTTCCACCCTCCATCCGCTCACGCCAGGTCGAGGGCATCAACGGCTTGTCGATGCATGTGCTCGAGGCCGGCTTCGAGACCAAAGGCCGGCCCTGCGTGCTGCTGCTGCACGGCTTTCCGGAGCTGGCCTATAGCTGGCGCAAGGTGATGCCCGCGCTGGCGGCTCGCGGCTATCACGTGATCGCGCCCGACCAGCGCGGCTATGGCCGCACTACGGGATGGAGCGCCGAGTATGATGGCGATCTTGCGCCGTTTCGGCTGACCAATCTCGTGCGTGACGTGCTCGGGCTGGTCTACGCCTTCGGCTATCGGCATGTCGATGCGGTGGTCGGCCATGATTTCGGCAGCCCGGTCGCAGCTTGGTGCGCGCTGATCCGCCCCGATGTGTTTCGCTCCGTCGTGATGATGAGCGCACCGTTTGCCGGCCCGCCGGCGCTGCCGTTCGACACCGTCGACAAGCCGGCGATGCCGCCCAAGGATGATCCGGTGCGTCGCGATCTCGCCGCACTGCCGCGGCCGCGCAAACATTATCATTGGTACTATTCGACACGCGAGGCCAACGCCGACATGCACCGTGCGCCTCAGGGACTGCATGATTTTCTGCGCGCCTATTATCATCACAAGAGCGCGGACTGGACCGGCAACAAGCCGTATCCGCTCAGCGCCTGGTCGGCGGAAGAGTTAGCGAAGCTGCCGACCTATTACGTGATGGACCTCGACAAGACCATGGCGGAGACAGTCGCCGAGGAGATGCCGGATGGAGCTGCGATATCGGCCAATCGCTGGCTGCCCGACAGCGAGCTCGCCTATTACAGCGCCGAGTATCGGCGCACGGGATTTCAGGGCGGGCTGCAATGGTATCGCTGTGGCACGTCCGGCACGTTCGATGCCGAGCTTCAGACATGGGCCGACCGGCGTATCGAGATTCCCTCTGCGTTCATCGCAGGGAGACAGGACTGGGGCACATATCAGCGCGCCGGCGCGTTCGAAGCTATGCAGACGCGCGCCTGCGGCAACATGATCCTGTGCGAGCTGATCGAGGGCGCCGGGCACTGGGTGCAGCAGGAGCAACCCGATTCCGTCAATCGCCTGCTGCTGCAATTCCTCGAAGCGACACGGGCAGGCCATCCTGAGCCCGCGCGCGTGCCATGATTTGACGACGCTGGCCAGACGCCCTATATGATTTAGAATAATTCTAAAGTACTGGGCGATAAGGCTAAGTGAATGAAGAAATTCGCTGATCTCAGCGAGCGCGAAATCCTGGCGGTCGCGATCGCGGCCGAGGAAGAAGATAGCCGCATCTACATGACCTTCGCCGAGGACCTGGCGGAGCGCTATCCCGATTCGGCCAAGCTGTTCGAGGAGATGGCCGAGGAGGAGCGCGGCCATCGCCACATGCTGCTGGAATTGTACGAGCAGCGCTTCGGGCCGCATCTGCCGCCGATTCGGCGCGAGAACGTCAAGGGCTTTCTGTGTCGCCGCCCGATCTGGCTCACCAAGAACCTGTCGCTGGAGGCCATCCGCAAGGAAGTTGCCACGATGGAGTTCGAGGCCGAGCGCTTCTATGCCAAGGCCGCCGAACAGGCCCAGGATGTCGGCGTGCGCCGGCTGCTCGGCGATCTCGCCGAGGCCGAGAAGGGCCATGAGACGATCGCGGCGAAGCTGACCGACGACATCCTCACGCCCGACGTGCGCAGCAAGGAAGACCAGACCCGGCGCCGGGTGTTCGTTCTGCAATATGTGCAGCCGGGGCTTGCCGGGCTGATGGATGGCTCGGTCTCGACGCTCGCGCCTTTGTTCGCCGCGGCGTTCGCCACCCATCAGAATTTCCAGACCTTCCTGGTCGGGCTTGCCGCCTCGATCGGCGCCGGCATCAGCATGGGCTTTGCGGAAGCGCTCTCCGATGACGGCTCGCTGACCGGGCGCGGCTCGCCCTGGCTGCGCGGCGCGACCTGCGGCGTGATGACGGCGCTCGGCGGCCTTGGTCACACGATGCCATATCTGGTGCCGGATTCCTGGCCGAATGCATTCTGGATCGCCACCACGATCGCGGGGCTCGTGGTGTTCTTCGAATTGTGGGCGATCGCTTACATCCGCGCCCGCTACATGGACACGCCATTTCTGCAGGCCGTGTTCCAGATCGTGCTCGGCGGCATCATCGTGCTCGGCGTCGGCATCCTGATCGGAGCTGCTTAGGGAAGAACATGACGGGGGCATCACGTTATCAGGGCCGGCACGCACCGATGTGCCTGGCTGCCGCGATCACATCGCTCGCATTCGCCGTGCCGGCGCAAGCGACTGACGAGATCCAGGTCTACAATGCCGGCATCGCCGCGCCCGGCCAGTTCACGATCCAGCAGCACCTCAACTACGTCGGCATCGGCATCAAGGAGCCGCCGTTTCCCGGCGGCATCGTCTCCAACCACAGCCTGAACGGTACGCCGGAATTCGCATATGGCCTCACCGATTGGTGGGAGCTCGGCCTCTATCTGCCATTCTCGGTGCAGGACGGCCGATTCTACTCGGACGCCTTCAAGCTGCGCACGCTGTTCGTCTCGCCGCATGCCGACAAGCGAAACTTCTTCTATGGGGTCAATTTCGAGCTCTCCAACGAAACCCCGCCGTTCGCGCAGACGCGCTGGGCGCTGGAGATCCGCCCCATCATCGGCGTTCGCAACGCCGAGTATGAGTTCATCGTCAACCCGATCGTGGATATCGGCTTCGGCCGGTATGGCGAAGCCGACTTCGCGCCAGCGGCGCGGCTCGCGCGCAAGTTCGGCGATGATCTTGATTTCGGTTTCGAATATTACGCCGATTTCGGCAGGATCGGTTCCTTCTCTCCGCTCCGGGAGCAGCAGCATACGCTGTTTGCCGTGACCGACTTCAAGGCCGGCGTCCTCGATATCAATCTCGGCGTCGGCTACGGCCTGACGCCGGGCTCCGACCGCTTCGTGGTCAAGAGCATCATCGGATATGCTTTCCCGGTGCCTGGCGGCAACAATCGCCCGAGTGACCGCGCGCCGATCGGGGCGGTGAATCCGATGGCGCACGCATCGCTGCGGACATTTCAGCCCGGAGCTGAATAGGAGCCGAGACCAATTCGAGGAAGCCCGATGACGCCCCGTCTACACTACGGCACGCCGGCGAAAATATTCCATTGGCTCATCGTCGCGCTGCTCGCCGTGCAATATCCGATCGGCTGGCTGATGCCGGACCTCCATCGGGGCATGCAGCCGGGCGCGCCCATGATCTTTCACGTCTCCGTCGGCTTCACGATCCTGCTCGTCATCGTGCTGCGCCTGGCCTGGCGGCTGAGCCATCCGGTAGCACCGGAAAGCTCCCTGCCGATCCGGCAGCGGCTCAGCTCGGAGCTGGTGCACTGGATGCTCTACGTTATGGTGCTGGCGACGACCATCAGCGGCTGGCTGTTCGCTTCCTATCGCGGCTGGACCCTCTCGTTCTTCTATTTGTTCCGATTGCCGATGCTCGCCTCGGACAATGCCGCCGCCGGCAAGGCCATCGACGGCCTGCACCAGGCTGCCGAATGGCTGCTGATTGTTCTGATCGTGCTGCATGTCGGCGCCGCACTGGTGCACATCTTCATCTATCGCAACCGCGTCATGCAGCGGATGTTGCCGGGCTAGCCGCCCAGCCTCTGCACAATTTAGGTCGAGCGGCGATCGCTGATATCGCGGATTGAAGCGGCCTGCGCCGCTGTCGCCGCGGCCTTGAGCTGGGACCCAAACTACAACTGTTCATGTGGAGACGCGCTGTGGCTCCGGCGTGCTCGTCAATACCGGCGGTGGTTTATGGATCCCAGGTCGCGCTCGCTTCGCTCGCTTGCCCGGGAGGACAGTGGGGAATTGGGTGGCATCTTGTCTCGGCAAAGCTGGTGTCGTCCCGGTCAGGCGCGCAATTGCGCGCCGAGAACGCCGGGACCCATACCGCGGGATCGCGCGGTGAGGTAAACGACCAGCCGTCGAAACGATAAGCGTCGGCGGCTATGGGCTTGGGCTCAAGATCGGGACGACGGCAACGGCTGGAGCAACGGCCGCTAGCTATCAAACACCACCACGGTGCGCAGCGTCTTGCCGGCCTTCATGTTGGCGAAGCCCTCGTTGATCTCGGACAGCTTCAGCTTGGCTGAGATCCAGTCCTCCAGATGCAGCTTGCCGCGCAGGTAGAACTCGACCAGGCGCGGCATGTCGACCCGGAAATGGTTGGAGCCCATCGACGAGCCTTGAATCCGGCGCTCGCGCAGGAAGTCGAAGCCATGCAGCTCGATCTTCTGGCCGAACGGGATCATGCCGACGATGGTCGCGGTGCCGCCGGGCGCCAGCATGGCGAATGCCTGCTCCGCGGTCTCCTTGCGCCCTAACACCTCGAAGGCGTGATGCACGCCGCCCTTGGTGAGATCGCGCACCTGCTGCACCGCATCGCCCTCGGCGGGATTGATGATGTCGGTGGCACCCAGCTTGGTGGCAAGCTGCAGCTTCGCGGGATTGGTGTCGATCGCGATGATGCGGCCGGCACCAGCGATCTCGGCGCCGTTGATCGCGGCCATGCCGACGCCGCCGCAACCAATCACCGCAACCGTCTCGCCGGCCTGCACCCTTGCCGTGTTCACGACCGCGCCGTAGCCGGTGACGACGCCGCAGCCGATCAACGCGGCGAGATCGAGCGGCATGTCGGGCCTGATCTTCACGATCGCATTCTCGTGCACCAGCATCTGCTCGGCGAAAGACGACAGGTTGAGGAACTGATGCAGCTTCTCAGGCCGTCCCCACGACAGGCGGTTGGACATGCCGGGCTGCATCTTCACCGTCGTATCGGTGCACAGCACCGGGCGCCCCGTGGTGCAGTTGTCACAGGTGCCGCAGAACACCGACAGGCAGGTGACGACGTGATCGCCTGGCTTCACGTAAGTGACATCCGAGCCGACCTGCTCGACGATGCCGGCCGACTCGTGGCCGAGCACCGCCGGCAGCGGATGCGGATAAAGCCCTTCCATGAAATGCAGATCGGAGTGACAGAGGCCGGCAACCGCGGTGCGGATCAGCACCTCGCGCGGCCCCGGCTTCGGCAGGCTGATCTCCTCGATCACAAGGGGCTGATTGACCTCCATCAGCACGGCAGCCTTCATCGCATCCTCCCGATCTTGTTTTCGTTGTTTGATGTTAGCTACGAACTCAGTCCACCCTCTCCCCTTGTGGGAGAGGGTGCACCATCGTTGTGTCGACAGCTACGTGACACCGCATTCAACTTTCACATACGCCGCGAGCCTACGCCGCCGAGACGAGTTCGCCAACCTCCGCCATGCTGATAGCGCGATCGCCTAATAAATAGCTCGCGATCGCATCATCGGTCTTATTTTCCGCAGGCCGGAACGGATCGGCAGGCATCAGCCGATGCGCGACGACCAGCTTCGACAGCAGCAGCCGGCGCGCATCGCCGCGCATCTCATGGATGCGCCCGGCTTCCCATGCCAGCGTGACCGCGCTTGCGACATGATAGAGCAGGCTGGTGGCGCGGCGCGCCTCGGCCTCGTTCTCCGCGCGGCCCGCGACCTCGCGCGCAAAGCCGATGCCGCGGTCGATCAGGCCCCGCAGCTGGTCGCGCCAGCCTTGCGGCACTCTTGCACTCTCGTCGAGCCGCGCATGCAGATCGGCCGCGAGGGCGGATTCCGCGCCATGGCGGCCGACTGCGCGCTTCAGCGCATCGAGCGCAACGATGTTTCCGGTGCCTTCCCAGATCGAGCCGAGATGCGCATCACGCAGCAGCCGCGCGGTGGCGAACTCTTCGACATAGCCGATGCCGCCGCGCATCTCCAAGGCATCGCCGCAGACCTTCCTTGCATCGCGCGTGGCACGGAACTTCAGGGTCGGGGTGAGGATGCGCAGCAGCGCCGCAGCATCTTGGCTGCCGGCCTCGGCGCGATCGAGCGCATCCGCCGTGAGAAAGCTCATCGACAGCGCCTGTTCGGTTCCGAGCATGATCTTCATCAGTTGTCGCCGCCCGAGCGGCAGGTCGATGATGCGGCGGCCGAACACCACGCGATTCGACGCCACCGTCATCGCGTCGTGATACGCGCGGCGCATCAGCGCGGTGGACTTGACGCCGTTGGAGAGCCGCGAGGAATTGACCATCTCGGCCATCTGCACAAAGCCGCGGTCGAGCCGGCCGACGGCATAGGCAATGGCGCCTTCCAGCTTGATTTCGCCTGATGCCATCGAGCGGGTGCCGAGCTTGTCCTTCAGCCGCACGATCCGATAATGGTTCTGCGCGCCGTCATCGAGGAAACGCGGCATCAGGAACAGGCCGACACCGCGCGTGCCGCTTTCCGCGCCTTGCGGCCGCGCCAGCAGCATCACGACCTTGGCGTCGGCATTGGAGCAGAACCACTTCTCGCCGTGAAGGCGCCAATGATCGCCCTCCTGCACGGCGGTCGTGGTCAACGTGCCGACATCCGAGCCGCCCGCCTTCTCGGTCATGAACTGGCCGCCCTGCGTCAGCTTTTCCATGTCGGTCTGGGTCAGGCCATCGAGATATCTGTCCTGCAATTCCCGGCTGCCGGAATTTGCCAGAAGCTTGGCGCAGCCGTCGGTGACGTTGATCGGGCAGCCGAGCCCGAACTCGGCCTGATTGAACAGGAAGGTGAAGGCATGCTTGGCGGCGACCGGATATTTGTCCGGCCAGCCTAAGATACCCTTGCGGATCGACATCGCATGGATACCGAACTCGCCGAAGGCGGCACGCTCCAGTTCGCGATAGGCCGGATGATATTCGATCCACTGCACGTCGCGGCCGAAGCGGTCGCGCTGGTGCAGCACCGGGCCGTGGCGGTCAGCAAGGCGCGCGCATTCGTCGAGATAGCCGCCGGCCAGTTCGCCCAGCCGGTCGAGATGCGGCTCGATATGGCGCAAGAGAGCGTCGGGCAGATGAATGCGCAAGAGGTCGGCGAGCGCCGGATCGGCGCGGTAGAAATTCATGCCCGTGGTATCCGGCGCCAGCAGGCCCGGCCGCGGCCCACCGGTCATGACATCGTCGCGCTTCAAGAAGGGGTGCATCTGGAATTCCCTGGTCGTTTTCGTCCCGAAGCCGAGTATGTTTTTCTAAGGTGCGGCTCTGGTCCCAGTTCTCGCGCGAATGTGGAGCGGATGCCATAGGAACTTGGCCATGCCGCTCCTAGATGCATAGCGCCCTGCATTGGAGGTAAGCCCCATGGAAAGTCCGACCTACAAGACCGCGCTGATCGTCGGCGCCGGCGAGGGCCTCAGCGCCTCGCTGGCGCGGCTGCTCGCCCGCGAGAAGATCCGCATCGCGCTCGCCGCGCGCAAGGTCGAGAAGCTCGGCGCGCTCTGCCACGAGACCGGCGCACGTGCCTTTGCCTGCGACGCCACCAACCTCGAGGAGGTCGAGCGGCTGTTTGGCCTCGTCGAGCGCGAGCTCGGCACGCCCGATCTCGTGGTCTACAATGCCAGCGGGCGCACGCGCGGGCCGTTCATCGATCTCGTGCCGGCAGACGTCGCGCAAGCGATCGCGGTGTCTGCCTTCGGCGGCTTCCTGGTGGCGCAGCAGGCCGCACAGCGCATGCTGCCAAACAGGCATGGTGCGATCCTGTTCACCGGCGCCTCCGCGAGCGTCAAGGGCTATGCGCAATCGGCGCCGTTCGCGATGGGCAAGTTCGCGCTGCGCGGCCTCGCACAGAGCATGGCGCGCGAGCTGTCGCCGCAGGGCATCCATGTCGCGCATTTCGTGATCGACGGTGGCATCCGCAGCGCCGCCCGGCAGGAGCCGGAGGACAAGCCGGATTCGTTTCTTGACCCCGATGCGGTCGCGCTCAGCTACTGGAGCGTGCTGCAGCAGCCGCGCAGCGCATGGAGCTGGGAGATCGAGCTGCGGCCCTGGGTGGAGAAATTTTGAGGCCTCCACCGTCATTTGCGAGGAGCGAACCGACGAAGCAATTCAGGCTTCCTTTGCGGCTCTGGATTGCTTCGCTTCGCTCGCAATGACGGATAGTCAATCGACCAACGAGATAGGACATGCCCACCGAGACCACCATCGACACCGGCACTGACGAGCTGCGTGCGAGCTTTCATCGAGAGGCGCAAGGCGGTATTCAGCGGAAGCCGATCAAGAACGAACGGCTCAATGCGCCGGCATCTCGCCGAGAGGCTCTGCGGCCGAAACCAGCCGCAGGCTCGCGCAAGGAACGGGTGCGGCCTCTGCGATCCGCTTCTCGAAGCGCACCAGCTTCCAGTCGTCGGGATGCTGGCGAAACAGATAGCCGGACTTCTTCGCAAGCGTGATCATGACATCGTTGGAGCGCAGCGTGTCGCCGAACATAGTCTTGGAGCCGAGCGCGGCGGCGCGGCATTCGACGTTCTGCATGAGCGCTGGACCGATGCCGTGGCCCTGCCAGCGATCCTGCACCGAAAGGCCGAACTCGACGCCGTGGTCCTCCGGATGAAACGCATAGCGCGCCTCGGCCACGACACGTTCGACCCCGCCGACCTCCATGATGGCCATCAGGCTGAAGCGATCGTCGCGGCCGGTATGGGTGAAGTCTTCAAGCACCGCCCTCGGCAGCTCGCTCATCGCGCCGAGAAAGCGGTTGTAGCGCGAGCGGGAGCTTAGCCCGCGAACATAAGCCTGCAGAGCCTCGGCATCATCGGGCGTGACGAAGCGCACCGTCACGGCCTCGCCGCGCCGGGTGTGGACCACATCCGAATACTGGTCGAGATCGGCGAGATTCGGCTGCAACATGGCTCACTCCGGCACGGGACCGCCGGCGCCCTCATCTTCCGAGCGGCGCCGGCGCGGCGGCTCATCAAGCCCGCCAGAACGGCTTGTCGATCTCGAAGGCGACATCGCCCCGCGACAGGCCAAGGTCATGCAGATCGCGCTCCGACCAGCGCGCCAATTCGTGGCGCGCCTGGTAGCGTTGGCGCCAGGTCTGGAGCAGCTCGCCGAGCCCGCTCAGGAACCCGCCAAAGCCGCTGTGCGCATGATGATTTGTCATTGGCGAGGAGACGCAAGTGGACATGGACACCTCCTACAGCTAACTTGCCCACAGTATCTGGGCGCTTTTTGCACCGCCTACAAACGACACTTTGCGCCGCTTCGGATGACATAAACTCATGCAATCGAGCCCGTCCGGATGACTGCCCGCCTGCCTTCCCTCAATGGACTGCGGGCGTTCGAGGCCGCTGCGCGGCACCTGAGCTTCACGCGCGCGGCCTCCGAGCTGAACGTGACGCAGACCGCGATCAGCCATCAGATCAAGCGGCTCGAAGACGAGCTGGGGATCCGCCTGTTCGTTCGTAACAACCGCAGCCTCGCGCTGACCCCACAGGCCCGCGATTACCTGCCGCTGGTGCGGGCGGCCTTCGACGATCTGCGGCTCGCCACCGACCGCCTGGTGCGCAAGGGCGATGGCAAGGTGCTGACCGTGTCCACGATCGCGTCGCTCGCCGCCAAATGGCTGCTGCCGCGGCTGTCAACATTCCAGGAGGCGCACCCCGGCATCGACGTGCGCATCACCACCTCGACCAGCCTGGTCGATTTCAAGGACGGCGATGTCGACGCCGCGCTGCGCTATGGCCGCGGCCACTGGCCGGGCGTGCGCGCCGAATGGCTGATGGCGGACGAGCTGTTTCCGGTCTGCAGCCCCGCTTTGCTGCAGGGCAGCAAACCACTGCGCTCGCCGCAGGACCTCGCCCATCACACGCTGTTGCACACCAGCGGCGGCTATGATGACGATTGGCGGCTATGGCTCACGGCGGCGGGATTGCCGGCCTCGATCTCGAAACAGGCCGGCCTGAGCTTCGACCTCGTCTTCGTGACCATCCAGGCCGCGATCGACGGCTTCGGCGTTGCGCTCGGGCGCACCTCCTATGTGCGGGACGACATCACCAAGGGCCGGCTTGTGGTCCCTTTCAAGATCGCGCTACCGGCCGATGCGGGCTTTTACCTAGTCTCCCCGGAGGGCCGCACCGATCCGCCGAAGCTGCGCGCGTTCCGGCAATGGGTCAAAGCCGCGGCTGGGGCCAAGTCCTGAACGTTTCGAAGGGGATAATGCTGCTCTGCCGAAACGGATTCCGGTTGGCCGGCCGGCTCTCGCGTGGCAAATTGGCGAACGATAGCAACACGGCTGGCGAGAATACTCTTCCGCACGGGCCATATGACGGGGAGGAGATCTCGCGTGTCACAAACCACCACCACACAACCGCCGGCCGTCAAGTCGCGCCTGGGCGCGATCCTGCGGGCGACCAGCGGCAATTTCCTCGAACAGTTCGACTTCTTCCTGTTCGGCTTCTACGCGCCGATCATCGCCAAGGCCTTCTTCCCGTCGGAAAATGAAACCGCGGCGCTGCTCAATGCCTTCGGGGTGTTCTGGCTGGGCGCGCTGATGCGCCCCGTGGGCGCGATCGTGCTCGGCGCCTACGTCGACAGGATCGGGCGCCGCCAGGGCCTGATCGTCACGCTCGGGATCATGGCGATGGGAACCGTGATCATCGCGGTCTGCCCGAGCTATGCAACGATCGGCATCGCTGCCCCGATCATCGTGCTGATCGGGCGTCTGCTGCAGGGCTTCTCGGCCGGCGTCGAGCTCGGCGGCGTGTCGGTCTACCTGGCCGAGATCGCGACGCCCGGCAATCGCGGCTTCTACACATCGTTCCAATCATCGAGCCAGCAGGTGGCGATCTTCGTCGCCTCCATCATTGGCTACCTTCTGAACGAGATGATGCCGGCCGCCACCGTGGCTGCCTGGGGCTGGCGCATCCCCTTCTTCATCGGCTGCCTCATTATCCCGCTGATCTTCTTCCTCCGCCGTACCCTCGAAGAGACGCCGGCATTTCTCGCGATGAAGCGGCATCCGACCTCGTCCGAGGTCTTCGCCTCTGCGCTCGAGAACTGGCGCATCGTCGTGCTCGGCATGATGATCGCAGTGCTGACCACCACCACCTTCTACTTCGTCACCGTCTACACGCCGACCTTCGGCAAGAATGTGCTCAAGCTGACCACGGCGGACGCGCTGCTGGTGACGCTGCTGGTCGCCGTCACCAACTTCCTCTGGAATCCGGTTGGCGGCGCGGTATCCGACCGACTCGGCCGCAAGCCGGTGCTGCTGACGATCGCGGGCCTGTCGCTGGTGACCGCCTATCCGGCGCTGCATTGGCTCGTGGCGGCACCGACCTTCGGCAAGCTGCTCGCCGTCGAAATGATGTTCTCGTTCTATTTCGGCGTCTATAGCGGCACCATGCTGGGCTGCCTGGTCGAGATCGTGCCGGCCCATGTTCGCACCACCTGCTTCTCGATCGCCTTTGCGCTGGCGGCCGCGCTGTTCGGCACCTTCACGCCGTTCGTCTCGACCTGGCTGATCGACAAGACCGGCGACAAGGCCTCGCCCGGCCTCTGGCTGATGTTCGCCGCCGTGCTCGGCATCATCGCGGCGCTGACCGTCTACCGCGGCGGCCGCCAGGCCGTCGCGGCACGCGAGCCCGTGACGGTGTGACGATTGCGTGCCGGCCGAACGTCAGGCGTTCGGCCGGCACCATCTCGTCTCACGCTCTCCTGCTTACATTCCCCGCCGAGGATCCATGTCGCGTATCGCAACCGCGGCCACTGCCGCCATGCTGATGACCTCCGCAGCCGCCTGGGCCGATGAACCGATCTCGCTGCGGGACATGGGCTCGTTCCATGTCGGCGGACGGCTGGTGGAGATTTCCGGCAAGCCGGTCAAGGACGTGACCTTTACGCCCGGCGGCGTGCCGGCCAAGGTCGATCCGAACGGGACCTATCAGGTCGAGCAGATGTATGTGCAGTACTTCCTGCCCGCCAACGAACGCGGCGCCTATCCGCTCCTGCTGTGGCACGGTGGCGGCTTGACTGGCGTCACCTACGAGACCACGCCCGACGGCCGCGAGGGCTGGCTCAACTATTTCCTGCGCAAGGGCTGGAGCGTCTACAATTCCGATGCGGTCGAGCGCGGCCGGGCCGGCTGGGCGCAGTATCCTGACGTCTTCAAGGGCGAGCCGGTCTTTCTCACCACCTCCAATCCGTTCGAGCGCTTTCGCATCGGCGACGGCCCCGGCTCCTACGATCCCGATCCCGCCAAGCGCAGGTTGATGCCCGGCAGCCAGTTTCCGGCGGAGGGTTATGACAACTTCGTCAAGCAGAACGTGCCGCGCTGGACCACGACGGACGACGCGACGATCGCGGCCTATATCGCCGAGATCGACCGCGTCGGGCCCTGCATCATCCTGTTCCACAGCCAGGCCGGCACGTTCGGCTTCAAGGTGGCGCAGGCGCGTCCCGACAAGGTGAAGGCGCTGATCGCGATCGAGCCGGCGGGCGTCGGCGATCCGGCCAAGGTCGATGTGCTGAAGAACATCCCGATCCTGTTCGTGTACGGCGACTACATCGAGCGCGATTCACGCTGGCCGAAGATTCGCGCCACCGGCGTCGGCTTTGCGGAGGCGATGCGCGCCGCAGGCGGCAGCGTCGATGTCGTCGACCTGCCCAAGGCCGGCATCCATGGCAATTCGCATATGATGATGATGGACAAGAACAACATCGAGATTGCGAACCTGATCCAGACCTGGCTCGAGGGCAAGGGCCTGACCAGGAAGCCGTAAGCCATGCAGCCGTATTGCGGAGCAGGTCGCGCAGCGGCTCACGGCGCGCAAACAGACCATCGCGGTTGCGGAATCCTCCACCGGCGGGCTGATCTCGGCTTCGCTGCTCGCGCTGCCCGGGGCCTCGAGCTACTTCCTCGGCTCGGCGGTGGTCTATACGCGCGATGCGCGGCGCCTGCTGATGGAGATTCCGGACGACGCCATGAAAGGCATCCGCTCCGCATCGGAGCCCTATGCGAAGCTCCTGGCGGAACGCATCCGCCACCGCTTCTCGGCAGATTGGGGCCTGTCGGAGACCGGCGCCACCGGCCCGACGGGTAACCGTTATGGCGATGCCGCGGGCCATTGCTGCCTCGCCGTTGCTGGCTCGAAGACATCCGTGATCACGCTGGAGACCGCGAGCTGCGATCGTGTTAGCAACATGCAGGCGTTCGCGAAGGCGGCGCTCGAACTCTTGTTGAAGCGGCTGGACAGCTGAATTGGTCGACAGCAACGATTCCGCTCGCCGGCAATACCGGCACTCATGCCGACGCGGATGGAGCGGAGGATTCGACTCGTCCCTTCTCCTCGAACCAGACCACGTACAATGTCGGCAGGAAGACCAGCGTCAAAACGGTCGCGATCAACAAGCCGCCCATGATTGCAACGGCCATCGGTCCCCAGAACACCGTCGGCGCGATCGGGATCATGCCGAGAACGGTGGATACGGCCGTCAGCATGATCGGCCGGAAGCGAGAGCTGCTCGCGTCCACCGCCGCTTCCTGAGGCGTCTTGCCCAAGGCGCGTTCGGCGTCGATCTGACCGATCAAAATGACTGCGTTCTTGCTGATCATGCCGAGCAGCGCAAGCACGCCGAGAATGGCGACGAAGCCAAGCGGCCTGCCGGAAAGCAGCAGCGCGGCAACGACACCGATCAGGCCGAACGGCGCCACGCTCAGGACCATGAACAGTCTCGAAAAGCTTTGGAGATGCATCATGAGAACCGTGAACATGACGAGCAGCATCATGGGTACCACGGCGAGGACGGATGCCTGCGACTTCTGACTCTCCTCCACTGTTCCGCCGACGACCACGCTGTACGACGGCGGAAGTGTCCTTCTGAACTTGTCGATCGCTGGCGACAGCGCCGTAACCACGCTTTCCGGCAAGTTGTCACCAACGACAGCAGCCTGGACCGTCAAGGTCGGAACGCGATCGCGCCTCCAGATAAGCGGGAACTCCTGGTCATATTCGAAGGATGCAAACTGGCTGAGCGGGACGGTTTGCCCGCCCGGCAACGTCACCGGCAGATTGCGCAGACTGTCCAGCGAAACCCTCTGCTCGTCGGTCGCGCGCGCCACCACGTTGACCAAATAGATGTCGTCGCGGACCTGGGTTATGGGCAGACCTGTTAGAACCGCGTTCAGCACGGTTGCGATCGCCTGCGAGCTGAGGCCGAGCAGGCGCGCCTCATTCTGATCGACACGAACGCGCACTTGCCGGTCAGGCTCCATCCAGTCGAAATTGACCTGCTTCGTATTTGGACTGGAGCTGACGATCTGTCCGACCTTGAGCGCGATCTCCCGGACCCGTTCTACGTCGGGGCCGCTGACGCGATATTGCACCGGCCATCCGACCGGCGGTCCAAGCTCGAGCGGGGACACGAACGCAATCGCTTTGGGGAATTCCTCCGCCAGCAGTTTTTCGAGCTTGGAATGCAGGCGTTCGCGCGCGGCAACGTCTTTCGCAGTCACCACGCTCTGCGTGAAGAAGTCGTTCGGGAGCTGGACGTTAAGGGGTAAGTAGAATCGAATGGCGCCGCGCCCGACATAGGTGCTCCATCTTGCCACATCGGAATCGGCCGAGAGGGCCGCATCCAGCCGCTTGGCCACAGCCTCGCTCGCGTAGATCGAAGCGTTCTGCGGCAGGCGGATATCCACGAGCAGTTCCGGACGATCCGACGACGGAAAAAACTGGCGCGGGATCAGCGGCATCGCAAAGACCGAGGCGACGAGGAGCGCGACCGAGATCGCGATCGTCAGCCATTTCGCCCGCATCGCGAAGGTCAGAAACCTCCGGTACGTCAGGAAGACCGTGCCCGGCTTCGCCGAATTGCCTTGCTTGGGCGGAACGAGGATGGCAGCGCCCATCAGCGGCGTGAAAATGACGGCTACGAACCACGACACGAGCAGCGCGATCGTGACCACGGCGAAAAGCGAGAAGGTGTATTCGCCAGCCGAGCTCTTCGCAAAACCCACCGGAATGAAGCCTGCAATCGTCACCAAGGTGCCGGCGAGCATCGCCATCGCATGGGTCCGGTATGCGAAAGCTGCCGCCTCGACCTTGCCGGCGCCTTGCGCCAATTTGGTGAGCGTCGCATCGATCGTGGTCATCGCATCGTCGACCATCAGCGCCAGCGCGATAATCAGTGCCCCCAGGGAAATGCGCTGCATGTCGATGCTGAAGAGCCCCATGATCGGAAAGACGATCGCCAGCGTGAGCGGAATGGCGAGGGCGATGATCAGGCCGGGCCTCACGCCAAGGCTGATGAAGCTCACCACCATGATGATGGCGATCGCCTGCATCAGCGAGACCATGAATTCCCGGATTGCGTGCTCGACCACAACAGGCTGGTCCGCGACCAGGTTAGGCTCAATTCCGATCGGGAGCTCCGCCGTGATCTCGGCCATTGCCTTTCTGATGTTGGCGCCAAGCGCAAGAATATCCCCGCCATCGCGCATGGCGATTGCAAGTCCTATTGCCGGGTGACCGTTGACACGAAACATTGGTTGGGGCGGATCGACGTAACCGCGCCGCACACGCGCAATATCGCTCAAGCGGAGCATGCGGCCGCCCGCCGAGAAATTGATGTTGGCGATGTCCTGCTCCGACTGGAAGCTGCCTGACACCCGAAGCGAGATGGTTTCCGAGCCGGTCTGTAACGTTCCCGCCGGACGCACGATGTTCTGCGACTGGAGCGCTGCGATCAGGGCTGTCCGATCAACTCCCAGAGCCGCGAGCTCCTTGGTGGAGAACTCGACGAAGATCACCTCATCCTGCTCGCCCAACAGCTCGATCTTCGACACGTCGGGCACGAGAAGCAGCTTTGAGCGGACATCCTCGACCCGATCGCGCAGCTCACGCTGACCGAACCCGTCGCTGGTGAAGCCGTAGATGATCCCGAATGTATCGCCGAACTCGTCGTTGAACCCCGGTCCGATCACGCCGGCGGGCAGCGTATGACGCATGTCGCCAATCGACTTGCGTACGTGATACCAGGTGTCGGCAACGTCCCTTGCGCTGGCACTCCCCTTCAGGTTCACGAAAACGGTCGAGATACCTGCTCTGGTGAAACTTCGCAGGAAGTCGAGATGCGGCGTTTCCTGCAAGCTACGTTCGAGACGCTCCGTCACCTGTTTCATCGTCTCCTCCACGGAGGCGCCGGGCCAAGCGGCCTGAACGACCATGGTCTTGATGATGAAGGCAGGATCTTCGTTGCGTCCTAAGCGAAAATAGGACAGTGCGCCCGCAACCACCGCAATGATCATCATATAGACGACGAGCGAGCGGCGTTTCAGCGCCCAATCGGAAAGATTGATCCCGCTCATTGCTCCAATCCGAGAACGCGGACCTTCTGACCCGGATGAAGCGCCTGGACGCCGGCGGTGACGACGATCTCACCGACGTCGAGTCCCTGCGAGATCACCGCCTGCGCTTCATCGAACCTCAGCACGTCCACATTGCGCACCGAAACCGTATTGCTGGCGGGATCGACGATCCATACCGCGGGGCGCTGGTTCATCCTGGTCAGGGCCGAAGACGGAATGTCGATCATCGGCCCGGCACTGGTGCTCAACCGCCCGACGACCGTCGCGCCCAGCCGCATCGCCGGCGGAGGATCGCTCAGGCCGACCCTCACCTCGAAGGTCCGAGTAACAGCATTGGCCTGCGCGGCAACCTCGCGAACCCGCCCTTTCGCTTTTGTCGCGGGATCATCGGCCAAACTGACTTCGACCTCCGGATCGGCCGAAGCAGACCTGACCAATTGGGAGGGGACGTCAAACACCGCATCACGGCCGTCCTGCCGCGCGATCCTCGCAATCATCTGACCGACCTGGACCACCTCACCTGCTCCGGGACCGGTGGCAGTTATCACGCCGGGCGCATCGGCCTTCAGTTCGGTGAAGCCGACGAGGTCGTGCGCGGCACTCAGTTGGGCTTCAGCCGCATCGACCTGCGATTGCGCTGTTTGCCGGGCCTGCGTCGCGGCGTCGAAATTGGCGCGCGTTGTCCAGCCCTGCGCCAACAGAGTCTCCTGACGGTCGAAGTGATTGCGCGCCTGCGTCAACTGCCCCTGGGCCGCGGCTAGAGATGCTTGCGCCTGCCGCAGCGTATTCAGTTCATTCCGGGAATCCAATCGCGCCAGCACCTGACCGGCTTCGACCCGATCGCCGATCCTGGCATCGTTGTTCAACAGCCGCCCGGATATCCGGAATGCAAGGCTCACTTCATCTTCGGCTTCGATCCGCCCGGAGAAAGTCAGGGGTGTCGTGATCTTGCGCTTTTCCACGATCGACGTGCGCACTATTCGCGGCGCGGGCGTAGCGTTTGCCGCCGTTTCTCTCTCGCACGCTGCGAGCGTCAGCGAGAATGCCGCCATAAAGGTCGATGCGACGAAGCATCGGAACGTGCATCGGCTGCCGCGCATAGGCATTAGTACTTCCATTCCGAGCATATTGCCGGGGCAGATCGACGTTTCCAGGTCCCGGCACCGCGGTCGGCATTTTTGCCGAAGGGCTCCAACATCAACATAGGTAAATCTACCGGTACGGCCGGATGTAATTCTTAGTGTGCCGTGTCGTGTGCCTTGGGAGATTCCTGAGACCTGATCAGGGCAATCACCCGATATCGCCGGCTCCGCTGACGACACATCATTCGATCCTCAGGTGGAAGCAATGGCGCGCGGCAATGCCGCCGCGCGCTGCTTTGTGCTTCGTCGGATCGGCGTCGTTGATCCAAGAACGTTCGAATCTGCCGACGAGCCGCGGGATCAGGAGGATTTCAAATGCGAAAGTTGATCTTAGTTGCAGCCGCACTCCTCGGAACGCTGGCGATCGCGCCCCTTGCATCGCCGACGCAGGCCGAGGGGAATCAATGGTGCTCCAAGTTCAAGGGCTCCACGAGCTGCAGGTATTCCAGCGAGGAGCAGTGCCGCGCGTCCAGGAGCGGAAGAGGCGGATCGTGCTTCCCTCGGCGGCAGGCGTCGCGCTAGTTGCGCAGCAGGGTCGCGAGGTCCCACCCAGGACGAGGCCAGACGATCCGCTGCTCGTAGTGGCGCCGTCATAAACTTGGCCATCATTGCGATGCGCGACAGCGCCGAAGCAATCCAGAATTGCGCGAAGATTCTGGATTGCTTCGCTCGCAATGACGGCGGGATGGGTTTACTTCTCCCGGAAAGCGCGCATGAGCTGGTCGTTGAGCGGCTTCATCAGGTAGGAGAGCACGGTGCGGTCGCCGGTCTGCACGAAGGCTTCGACCGGCATGCCGGGGATCAGCTTGGCCTCACCGAGACGGGCGATCTCCTCCGGCGGCATCGAGACGCGGATCGTGTAGTAGCTCTGGCCGGTGCGCTGGTCGGTGGTAACGTCGGGCGAGACGCGACTGACCACGCCGTTCAGCTCCGGCGTGGTGCGCTGGTTGAAGGCCGACAGTCGCAGCAGCGTCTTCTGCCCGACCTGCAGCTTGTCGATGTCCTGCGGATTGACCTTGGCCTCGACCTGCAGATCGTCGGTCTGCGGCACGATCAGCATGATGGTGTCGCCGGCCGTGATGACGCCGCCGACCGTATGCACCGAGGATTGCAGCACCATGCCGTCCTGCGGCGCGCGGATGTCGACGCGGCGAAGCTGGTCCTCGGCCGTGATCTTGCGCTCGACGAATTCGCCGATCTTGTCATTGGTCTCGCGAAGGTCCTTCGAGACCTCGCTGACCACGTCCTTGTCGACCTGGATGATCTGCAGCTCGGTCTCGGTGATCTTGCCCTTGGCCTGCGCTCGCGAGGCGATGTACTGCGCACGCTCGCCATTGAGGCGCGCCGCGTCGCGCTCCAGCGTCGTCAAGCGCGATATCTGTATCAAATGCTGCTCGTAGAGCTGACGCACGCCGTCGAGCTCCTTCTGCACCAGCGCGATCTCCTGGTCCTTGGCCTTGACCTGGGCCGACATGCCCTCGACCTCTTCGGAGAGCTGGGTGATGCGCTCGCGAAGCTGCGCTTTCTGCCCGGTGCGGCCGTTGACGCGCACGTCGAACAGCTTGGACTCGCTGGCCATCAGGACCTTCACGTCCGGATCGTTGGCACGGGCGGTGAGCTGCGGCGGAAAGCTGATTCTATCGAGCCCGCGCTGCTCGGCCTCGAGCCGCGCGGCGCGCGCCCACAGCGCATCGAGGTTCTTGGTGACGATCGCGAGGCTCGCCTTGGTCACGGTGTCGTCGAGCCGCACCACGATGTCGCCGGCCTTGACCACGTCGCCGTCGCGGGCGCGCAGCTCGCCGACGACGCCGCCGGTCGGATGCTGCACCTTCTTCACGCTGGATTCGACCACGATCTGCCCGGGCGCGATCAGCGCCCCGGAGATCTCCTGCGTGGCCGCCCAGCCGCCGAGTCCCCCGGCCAGCACGCCGACCACGGACAGGCCTACGATCAGATGCAGCCGGATCGAGCGGCGCACGCCCGGCGTCCGGCCACCGACCAGGGCCGGAGCCGCCGTGGCCTGGCTGCTGCTCATGGCGTGGATCATGGCTTGGCCACTCCGGACTCAGAGACGATCTTGATCGGCGCCGGTGTCGCCACCCGCGGCTGCAGCACCTGCGCCAGCACGGTCTCCTTCGGCCCGAAAGCCTGCATGCGGCCGTCCTTCATGACCAGCACCTGATCGACCGCCTCGATGCCGATCGGCCGGTGCGCCACCACGACCACGATGGCGCCGCGCGCCCGCGCCGAGCGCACCGCCCGCGACAGCGCCTCATCGCCCTCGGTGTCGAGATTGGAGTTCGGCTCATCGAGCACGATCAGGAACGGATTGCCGTAGAGCGCGCGGGCCAGCGCCACGCGCTGGGCCTGACCTGCCGACAGCGCGGCGCCCTGATCACCCACCTGCGTGTTGTAGCCGTCGCGCATCTTGATGATCATATCGTGCACGCCAGCCTCCTTGGCGGCGGCGATAATCGCATCGGCATTGGCGTCCGGATCGAAGCGCGCAATGTTCTGCGCCACCGTCCCCGCGAACAGCTCGACATCCTGCGGCAAATAGCCGATGTGGCGACCGAGCTCGTCGGACTGCCACTGGTCGAGCGCGGCGCCATCGAGCCGGACCTTGCCGCGCACCGGCTGCCAGACCCCTACCAGCGCCCGGATCAGCGAAGATTTGCCCGACGCGCTCGGCCCGATCACACCGAGCCCCTGGCCCGCTGTGAGCGCGAAGGTCGCGTCCTGCACGATGATGCGCTGGTCGCCGGGCGCAACGATGCTGATCGACTCGACCGACAACTGACTCGATGGTGGCTGCAGCAGCGTCGGCGCGGGCCGCACCGGCATCCGCTCCATGAGCTGATTGAGCCGGCGCCAGCTTTGCCGCGCAGCAACGAAGCCCTTCCAATGCGCGATCGCGAGATCGACCGGCGCCAGCGCCCGCGCGCTGAGGATCGAAGACGCGATGATGATGCCGGCGGTCGCCTCCTGGCGGATGACCAGCATGGCGCCGATCGCGAGCACCGCGGATTGCAGCATCATGCGCAGCACCTTGGCGATCGCACCCAGGCCGCCCGAGACGTCGCTGGCGCGCTGGTTGCCTTGGAGATAGCGCTCGTTGGTGTCGTTCCAGCGCTGCTGCAGCCGGCCCGCCATGCCCATCGCGACCAGCACCTCCGCGTTGCGGCGGCTGGCCTGCGCCAGATCGTTGCGGCGCGCGGCGAGGTCGAGCGCTTCCTTGGCGGGCTGCCGGGTCATGTACTCCGTGACGAGCGTCAGGGCCACCAGGATCATTGCACCGGCGAGCGCGGTGACGCCGATCAGCACATGAAAGGCGAAGCAGATCGCCAGGTACAGCGGCAGCCAGGGCAGATCGAAGAACGCGCTCGGCCCCTGGCTGCCGAGGAACGCTCTGACGTTGTCGAGGTCCCGCAAGGGCTGCAGCCCCTCATTGCGCCCCGCTGTCGTGAGCGGCAGGCGGACGATGGTATCGAACACGCGCGCATTCAGGCTCTCGTCCAGCGCGGTTCCGATCCGCCCCAGGATGCGGCTGCGGATCAGATCGAGCACGCCTTGGGCCAGATAGAGGCCGGCCGCCAGAATCACGAGGCCGACCAGGGTCGGGACGCTGCGGCTCGGCAGCACGCGGTCATAGACCTCGAGCATGAAGATCGAGCCGGTGAGATAGAGCAGATTGATGATGCAGCTCATCACGCCGACGCCGAGAAAGGCGCTGCGACAGCCCCGTAATGCCTCACTCAGCTCAGAACGCTTCGCGCCAGGTGCGGCCGCCATCCATCCGATCTCTTCAAATAAGATGCACGCCGCCGGGCAATGGAACGCAGGATTCGGCGGTCAGTGGCCGACTTATACCCTATTCTCGGCGCGACCGTCCAACCTCCGCGGCATTAACCTAAACCGGCGCTCCTCATTAGTCGGAGCACGCCGGAAAATGTTCGAAATACTGAGAGAGCCCAAAAACGCGCCAATCGCCTGCCAGGCCGGACAGCTAGAACCGGCCGCGCCCCCGGAGCAGTCCGATGACCAAGAGCAGAATGACGGCGCCCAGCGCCGAATAGACGATTTCCGACACCAGCCCGCGGCCGAGATGAATGCCGAGCTTGGGGAACAGCAGGCTCGCGATCAGGGCGCCAAGGATGCCGATGACGATATCGCCGATCAGGCCAAAACCGGCGCCGCGCACGATCTTACCGGCGAGCCAGCCCGCGACCAGGCCGACAAACAGGACGACCAACAGACCTTCATTCGATATGTACATGACTTAAGTCCTTGCCGGCGGCGGTTCCCGGTGCCGCGGCCTCAGCATAGCGGGGCTGATCCATCGGGACGACCCATCGGGCACCGTCCGGGCCTCCAATCGCGCAGCTTTGCCGCCGACCGTTACGTGGCCGCAACACTTGCCAGCCGCTCTGCGAGGATGCAGCGGGCCAGGCGACCGGGGCCAAGGCTGACATTAGGCGGCCGGGCCTCGCTGCAGCCGATCTCGGCGAGGCTGCAGCGCGGCGCGAAGGCGCAGGCGCGCGGCGTTTGGTCGAGCGAGGGCGGCGTGCCCGGAATGGTCTGCAGCCGCTCACCGCGGCTGGCGCCATGGATAGTCGAGGCGAGCAGCCCACGCGCATAGGGGTGAACCGGATTGCGCACGATATCGCGCAAGGCACCCTGCTCCACGATCTCGCCGCCATACATCACCGCGACGCGGTCGCAGATCTCGGTCGCGACGCCGATGTCATGGGTCACGAAGATCACGGACATGCCGAACTCACGCTGCAGCTCGCGCAGCAGCAGCAGGATCTGGATCTGCACGGTGGCATCGAGCGCGGTGGTCGGCTCGTCCGCCAGCAAGATCTTCGGCTTGCAAGCCAGCGCCAGCGCGATCATGGCGCGCTGGCGCATGCCGCCGGACATCTCATGCGGATAGGAATCGAGCCGCCGATTGGCGGAGGGAATGCGCACGACCTCGAGCATCTCGAGCGCCCGCGCGCGGCCTTGCGCGTAGCTCTTGCCTTCATGCCGCATCACGGTTTCGGCGATCTGCTTGCCGATGGTGTAGACCGGGTCGAGCGCCAGCCCCGGCTCCTGGAAGATCATCGAGACGGTCCGGCCGCGGAACGCCGACAGCTCCTCATCGGTGAGCGCAAGCACGTCGCGCCCCATCACCTCGACGCTGCCCGTGATCTGGGTGCGCTTCTTCGGCAATAGCCGCATTAACGCGCGCATGGTCACGCTCTTGCCGGAACCGGATTCGCCGAGCAGGCCCAGCACCTCGCCGTCGCCGAGCGACAGGCTGACATCGTTCACGGCGTGAACCGTGCGCTCGCCAGTGAAGCGGATGGTGAGGTCCTTGATCTCAACGAGGTTCGTCATGGCACGGCCATCGCTTGGCAGAGGAATGGCGCGGCTGGATTGGCCCCGCTGGAACGGCGAACTCCGTCTTCACCTCGCCCCGCTTGCGGGGAGAGGTCGGATGGCAGGGTGACGGGGTAGAGGTCTAACGGCTCGCATCGCGCAAGCGTCTGCCCCTCTCCCCATAAGAACGGGGAGAGGGAGCTTACTGCCCGTGCCGTAAGAGCACCGACTCCATAGCTGGATGACAGCGATCGCCCGACCTTCGCACTCATGGCAATTTCGGTACCCTGGCGTGAAAGTCGGTGGCGCGTTGGAACGCGGCGCCGATGGTCAGCACCGTCGCTTCGTCGAAGGAGCGGCCGACCAGCTGCATGGCGATCGGCAGGCCCGACGCCGAGAAGCCGGAGGGGATCGCCAGTGACGGCAGGCCGAGATAGTTGATCGGGCGGGTGAAGCGCGTCAGGCGCTGGATCACCGCCTCGGCACCCGGGCCGCCGCCAACGTCGCTCTCGGCGATCGACGGGGCCACAATCGGCGACACCGGCGCAATGACAGCATCAACGCCGGAGGTCGCTGCGATATGCGCGGCGAGCGCCGCTCCGCGCCAGCGCATCGCCTCCAGATAGGTCACGCCCGACACCGCCAGCGCATTCTGCAGCCGCATCAACACTTGCGGGCCGTAATCCTGCGGCCGCTCGATCAGCCAGCGCTTGTGGAACGCCGCGGCTTCGACCGCGAGCACGATCTGGGATGCCGAAGAGAGCTGGCGCTGGTCGGGCAGCTCGACCTGCACGACATCCGCGCCTTCGGTCTTCAATGTCGCGATCGTGGCCTCGAGCGCCTTCGCGACATCGGCGTCGAGATCATCCACATAGAACGACTTCGGCACGCCGATCTTCAGGCCCTTGAGCGAGGCCTGGGTCGCGGCGAGATAATCCTGCACCGGCGCCGTGCTCGCAGTCGGATCCTCCGGATCGGGGCCGGCCATCAAACCGAGCAGCAGCGCGCAATCCTCCGCCGTCTGCGCCAGCGGACCGACCGTGTCGAGCGATTGCGACAACGGCATCGCGCCGGCGCGGCTGACGCGGCCCCAGGTCACCTTCAGCCCGGTGACGCCGCAGAAATGCGCGGGCATGCGGATCGAGCCGCCGGTGTCGGAGCCGAGCGCGGCGAAGGTCAGCCGCGCGGCCACCGCCGAGCCGGAGCCCGACGACGAGCCGCCGGTGACGTAACCGAGCTTCCAGGGATTGTGCACCGGGCCGTAATGCGCGTTGTGCCCGGTCGGCCCATAGGCGAACTCCGCCATCTGCAGCGTGCCGAGCCGGATCGCGCCGGCATCCTTCAGCCGCTGCAGCGCCGTCGACGTTGACGTCGCGACGAAATCGCGCCGGATCAGCGAGCCGCAGGTCGAGATGTGACCGGCATCGTAATACATGTCCTTGTGCGCGAGCGGCACGCCATGCAGCGGGCCCTTGACGTTGCCCTTGGCGAGCTCCGCGTCGGCCTCGGCCGCTGCCTTCAGCGCCGGCTCGGACTCGATCGCCATGAAGGCGTTGAGGTGCGGCTGCCACTGTGCGATGCGGTGCAAACAGGAGCGCGTCACCTCGTGCGAGGACAGCTTCTTCTCCGCGATCGCCTTGGCGACCTCGGTCAGCGTCATCAATGCGGGCTCTGCACTCATCGCGCCACCGTCAGATGCTGCACAACGACGTAGCTCGCCGGCTCCAGATCGAACGGCAGGGTGCCGGCGATCGGCGCAAAGCCCTCCAGCGCCGGTCCGATCGAGCTCGCGATCCGCGTCGCCGTGTCCTTGTCGACGGGGACGCCTGCGGCCTCCGCCATCGCGCTCACATTCTGGGGTGTCGGTTTGGTCATTCGATCTCTCGCCCTTGTGCGATTGCCATCAAGCAGCAGTTGCCGGAGCGCGGCTGTGTCCCGATCCCGTCATCGCCATGTGGCACGCGGCCTGACGGCCCATATTATCGAGCGCTGTCAGCTTTGGTGCGCTATTTGCGCAGAGCGGCTCCGCGAACGGGCAACGGGTATGAAACCGGCAGCCCGGCGGCGGATCGATCGGATTGGGCGGATCGCCGGAGATGGGCGGCACCTCGGTTCGCTTGTCCGGGTCCAACGACGGCATCGCGGCCAGCAGCGCGCGCGTATAGGGATGCGCTGGCCTCGCCCAGACCTGCTCCACCGGGCCGAGCTCCACGACCTCGCCGAGATACATCACCAGCACGCGGTCGGAGATGTAGTGCACGACGTTGAGATCGTGGCTGATGAACAGATAGGTGAGGCCGAATTCGCGCTTCAGGTCGGTGAGCAGGTTGAGCACCTGCGCCTCGACCGATTTGTCGAGCGCCGAGACCGCCTCATCCAGGATCACGAGGCGCGGCGACAGGGCCAGCGCACGCGCGATGTTGACGCGCTGGCGCTGGCCGCCGGAAATCTCGTGCGGATAGCGGCTCGCGAAAATCTCGGGGCGCAGACCGACCTTGCCAAGCAGGTCGCGCGCCAGCGTACGCGCCGCGCCATCCGCCATGCCGTGAACCTTCGGTCCGAACGCGATCGACTCCTCGATGGTCAGCCGCGGATTGAGCGAGGCGTAGGAATCCTGGAACACCATCTGCATGCCGCGCCGCAGCTCACGCAGGCTCATCTCATGGCCGACCTGCATGCCGTCGAAGATCAGCTCGCCGGCATCGCAGTCCATCAGTTGCATCAGCAGCCGCGCGGTCGTCGACTTGCCGCAGCCGGACTCGCCGACGATGCCGACCGTCTCGCCCTTGCCAATCGCAAACGACACGTCGTCCACCGCACGCACGGTCTTGCGCGCGCCGAACCAGCCGCCGCGCACCGGGAAGTGCTTGGTCAGACCGTTCACCTGCAGCAGCGGCTGCGCCTTGCCGCCGCGATCCTCGATCGGCTCCAGCCGGTTGCTCATCACGTCCGTCTCGCTCATGAGCGAATATCCATGGCGCTGCGCAGGCCGTCGCTGAGCAGGTTGAAACAGATCGAGACTGCGAAGATCATCACGCCGGGCAACGCCGCGACCCAGGGATTGACATAGATCGCGGTGCGCAAGGTGTTCAGCATCAGCCCCCATTCCGGCTCCGGCGGCTTGGTGCCGAGGCCGAGAAACGACAAGCCGGCCGCGAGGATCATCGACACCGAGATCAGGCCGGTGGCATAGACGAAGATCGGACCCAGCACGTTGCCGAGCATGTGCACGCGCATGATGGTGGAGGGCGAGGCGCCGGAGGCGCGTGCGGCTTCGACGAAGTCGCGGTTGCGCACGCCCGTGGTGACGCTCTCGGCGACGCGCGCGATCTGCGGCACGAACACGATCGTCAGCGAGACGATGGAGTTGGTGATCCCGGCGCCGAGCGCGCCGGATATCGCGATCGCCAGCAGCACCGACGGGAAGGCGTAGAACACGTCGATGGTGCGCATGATCGCGGTGTTGACCCAGCCGCCGACATAGCCGGCGACGAGGCCGAGCATGGTGCCAATGCAAAAGGCCAGGATCACGGGCGAGATGCCGATCAGCAGCGACAGCCGGCCGCCATAGATCAGCCGCGCCAGCATATCGCGTCCGAGTTCGTCGGTGCCGAGCAGATAACCCGGCGTGCCGATATGGCGCAGGCGGCGGATCATCGAGCCCTGATAGGGATCGGCCAGATGAAGCCACGGCGCCAGCAGCGCGGAAAGGACGATCGCGAGCAGGATCGCGACGCAGACCATGCTGATCTTATCGCGGACAATGCGGCGACCAACGGTTGCCCAATAGCCGCGCGCCTTGGCGGTCGGCGCGGCCTGCAGCGCGGCGTCTGGCAATATCTGTGCGGGAGTGATGCTCATCGGCTAGCCCCGCTTGATGCGCGGATCGATCGCGGCCTGCGCGATGTCGACCAGCAGATTCAGAATGACGAAGAACATCGCCAGCACCAGGATCGTGCCCTGCAAGAGCGGCAGGTCGCGCTGGAAGATCGCCGAGTTGAGCAGAAGGCCCGAGCCCGGCCAGGAGAACACGGTCTCGATCAGGATCGAGCCGCCGAGCATATAGCCGAGCTGCAGACCCATCACCGCAAGCGCGGTGGGCGCGGCATTCTTCAGCACGTGCCGAAACACCTGAGTCTCGCGCAGCCCCTTGGCGCGCAGCGCCTCGACGAAATCCTGGTTCAGGATGTCGCCGGTCAGCGCGCGCACCGTGCGCGTGATGATGCCCATCGGGATGACGGAGGTGGTGATCGCGGGCAGTACCAGGAAGCGCAGATGCGCCCAGTCCCACTCCCAGGCGCCGGAGCCGGACGGTCCTGCGCCGACCGCGGGAAGCCAGTTCAGCTCGACTGAGAAGATGATGACCAGCACCATGCCAAGCCAGTAATGCGGCAGCGACACGCCGGATATCGCGATCGAGGTCGCAAGCTTGTCGATCCAGCTGTCGCGGAAGTAGCCGGCGACGAGGCCGAAGAACAGGCCGAGCGCAAAGCTGATCATGGCGGCGGCGATCGCCAGCATCACCGTGTTCGAGACCGCACGCATGACCTCGCCGAGCACGGGGCGTCCGGTTGCGATCGAGCTGCCGAGATCGCCATGCAGGGCGCGCCACAGCCACAGCCCGAACTGCACCGGCAACGGACGATCGAAGCCGTAGGCGGCGCGCAGCTGGTTAGCGAGCTCTTGCGACGCGTCGGCCGGCAGCACGGCGACCAGCGGATCGCCAGGCGTGATATGGACGAGCATGAAGCAGACCAGCGCCACCCCGAGAATGATCGGGATCGCATAGACGGTTCGCCTGGTCACGTATGAGAGCACTGGTCACCTTGCTTCTCTCTTCTCCCCTTGTGGGAGAAGGTGCCTCAGCTCCCCTCCCCCTTGCGGGGAGGGGCCGGGGGTGGGGGTCCACAGCAGCAGTATCGCTTGGAGTACCCCCTCCCTAACCCTCCCCCGCAAGGGGGGAGGGAACGCAGCGGTGCGCGCGGCGAGCGTTAGTCATTCACGGCTCGACCGTGACGGACGAGAAGTTCACCAGCCAGCTCTTCGGCTGCACCAGCCCCTTGACATTCGGGCTCAATGCGCGCGGGCCGACATCGTGCGCGACGTAGAGGAAGTCCGCATCGTCCACCGAGGCCGCATGCAATTCCGCCAGCGCCTTGTCGCGCGCAGCCGGATCGAAGGTCTGGCGCGCCTTCTTCACCAGCTCGTCGAACCTTGGATCGTTGATGAAGCCCCAATTGTTGGAGACCGGCGGCGCCATCGACGAGTGAAAGAAGCGCACCAGCGCGAAGAACGGGTCCATCGCCGCATAGGTGACGTTGATCGCGCTCGCGCCATTGGCAGTCGGGTCCTTGGCGCCGCGGCGCCAATTGGTGAACAGCGTATTCCATTCGATGACGTCGATCTGCACATCGAAGTAACACTCGGCGAGTGCCTGCTGCAGATATTCGTTCATCGGCACCGGCTGCATCTGGCCCGAGCCCGAGGCGGACGTCTGCACCTTCACGGCAAGATGCTTGCTCGGGCCGTAGCCGGCCTCCTGCATCAGCTTCTGTCCGGCCGCCAGATCGTATTTGATCTGGAAGGTCGGATTGCCGCGCCAGGGATGGCCGGGCTCGAAGGTGCCCGTCGCCGGCACCATCAGGCCCGCGAGCAGGCCCTCCTTCATGCCCTCGCGGTCGACGCAGAGATTGGCGGCCTTGCGGACGCGGATGTCGTTCCAGGGCGAGCCCTCGACGCGCGAGAACTGCCACGGCCAGACATGCGGCTGCTCGTTGGCATAGACCTTGAAGCCGCGCTGCTTGATCTCAGGCAACGCATCGGGCGCCGGCGCCTCGACCCAATTGACCTGACCGGACAACAGCGCCGCAGTGCGCGCATTGGCCTCCGGCATTGGCAGCAGCACCATCCTGTCGGTCTTGGGAATGCGCGCCTTGTCCCAGTACTCGTCGTTCTTCACGAGCTCCAGACGCTCGCGCGGCGTGAAGCTCGCCATCTTCCACGGACCGGTGCCCGAGGCATCCTTGGCAAAGGCGTCCCATGCGGCCTGCGTTTTCGCCTTCCCCTCGCCGCTCGCGGCATCGTAGAACTTCTGCCACTTGGTCGGGCTTGCCATGAACAGATTGGCGAGGTTGATCGGCAGGAAGCTGTCCGGCTCCTTGGTGGTCAGCTCGACCGTGAGATCGTCTATCTTGCGCGCGGACGCCAAGGTCGGCATGCGCGAGGCCGTGACGCCGACCTGACTCGGATCGAATTGCGGCGCATCCTGCTTCAAGACCTTCTCGACGTTCCACACCACGGCGTCGGCATTGAATGACGAGCCGTCATGGAAGGTGACGCCGGAACGCAGCTTGAAGATCCATTTTGTTTTGTCGTCGTCATTGACCTTCCACTCGGTGGCGAGGTCAGGAATGATTCCGCTGGCCTTGTCCTCGGACGACAGATCGAACTGGGTCAGCGCGTCATACATCGTGACGCCGGTGAAGCGATTGCCCTCATAGCCCTGGTCGGGCTGGCCGAGCGTGCGTGGAATATCCGCCGCAGTCATGCCGATGCGCAGCACGCTTTCGGCGCTCGCCGTTGCTGGCAATGCAACAACGATCGAGACGCCAACCATCATTGCGGCCGCAAACGCCGCACGGCCCCTCGTCGGCTTCACAACACTCAAACGCACGATATCAAGTCTCCAAGCTGGCTAATTCTTGAGCACGGTGTATGCAACGGCTGTGCCAAGCAGGCGAATGGCGCCGGGCCTGCGGCCTTTCATCACAACCGTTTGTATTCAAACGATCTCGCCATCGAGCCTCGATGATTTTTGGCACCAAGCTTGCAGCCTCCGGACGCATCAAATTTGAGCGTTTTCCCCGAGGAGTTCTACATGCGTGCCCGATTATCGCTGCTTGTCACCGCGGTTGCGGTCAGCCTGTCCGCACCATCCGCGCGCGCCGAAACCGTGGTGCGCTACGGCATGTCGATGGCCGATGTGCCGCTGACCACGGGCCAGCCCGATCGCGGCGCCGGCGCCTATCAGTTCACCGGCTATACGATCTACGATCCGCTGGTCGCATGGGACATGAGCAGCGCCGACAGACCGGGCAAGCTGATCCCCGGCCTCGCCACCGAGTGGAAGGTCGACGACAAGGACAAGACCAAGTGGCGCTTTTCCTTGCGCAAGGGCGTCAAGTTTCACGATGGCAGCGATTTCACTGCCGACGCGGTGATCTGGAATCTGGACAAGGTGCTCAATGATAAGGCACCCCAATTCGACAAGCGGCAGAGCGCCCAGGTCAAGACCCGCCTGCCCTCGGTCGCGAGCTACGCCAAGATCGACGACTATACGGTCGAGATCACGACCAAGACGGTCGACTCCTTCTTCCCCTACCAGATGCTCTGGTTCCTGATTTCGAGCCCAGCACAGTATGAGAAGCTGGGCAAGGATTGGGACAAGTTCGCCAGCCAGCCCTCGGGCACCGGCCCGTTCAAGCTGACCAAGCTGGTACCGCGCGAGCTCGCCGAGCTCACGAAGAACGCGGACTATTGGGATAAGAGCAGGCTTCCGAAGGTCGACAAGCTCGTGCTGGTGCCGATGTCGGAAGCGCTGACTCGCACCAACGCGCTGCTCGCAGGCCAGGTCGATCTGATCGAGACGCCGGCGCCGGACGCGGTGCCGCAGCTCAAGGCGGCCGGCATAAGAATCGTCGACAACATCACGCCGCATGTCTGGAACTATCACTTAAGCGTGCTGCCGGGCTCGCCCTGGACCGACATCCGCCTGCGCAAGGCGCTCAACCTCGCGATCGACCGCGACGCCGTGGTCGGACTGATGAACGGTCTTGCCAAGCCGGCCAAGGGCCAGGTCGATCCGTCGAGCCCGTGGTTCGGCAAGCCGAGCTTCGACATTAAGTACGATCTCGCCGCGGCCAAGAAGCTGGTCGAGGAAGCCGGCTACTCCAAGGACAAGCCGCTGAAGACCACATTCATCATCGCGCAGGGCGGTACCGGCCAGATGCTGTCGCTGCCGATGAACGAATTCCTGCAGCAGAGCTTCAAAGAGATCGGCATCGACATCGATTTCAAAGTGGTCGAACTGGAGACGCTCTACACGCATTGGCGCAAGGGCGCAGCCGACGAGATGAACAGCGGCATCACCGCCAACAACATCGCCTATGTCACCTCCGATCCGCTCTACGCGATCGTGCGCTTCTTCGCCTCCGACCAGATCGCGCCGGTCGGCGTCAACTGGGGCGGCTACAAGAATCCAAAGGTGGACGCGCTGATCACCGAAGCCAAGCAGACCTTCGATCCGGTCAAGCAGGACGAGCTGATCGCGCAGGCCCATGCGCTTGTCGTCGACGATGCCGTGCTGGTCTGGGTCGTGCACGACACCAACCCGCATGCGTTATCGCCGAAGATCAAGCGGTTCGTGCAGGCGCAGCACTGGTTTCAGGATTTGACCACGATCGGGGTGGAATAGATCACGGCTGTCGTCCCGGCCAAGCGAAGCGCGAGCCGGGACCCATACTCCCGCGGCGGTTATTTGTTTCATCGAGCGGAGTCGCAAGCCTCTCGCCCTCAATTGAGTCCTGTGGTTATGGGTCCCTGCGTTCTCGGCGCGCAATTGCGCGCCTGACAGGGACGACACCTTCGATTCATTGGCAGATCGTGGAATGGCAAACCGCCGTCATCGCGAGGAGCCGAAGGCGACGAAGCAATCCAGACTTTCTCGTCGACTCTGGATTGCTTCCGCCGTCGCCCTTCGGGCTATGGCGGACAAGTCGCTTCGCTCGCAATGACGGCAAGCAAGCGCAACGTTACTTCGTCAACAGCGCATGCGCGCCGTTCCAGTCCTCCGGCGGCGGATCGGCCTGGTAGTCGCGGATGCGAGCTTCATAGAGATCATAGAGCTGCGCCAGCGTATGCGCCTCGTCGGTCTTGCGGCCGCGCGCGATCGCGGCCAGCGCCTCGTCCCAGTCGCGGCTGCGATACGCGGCCAGCATCTCGATGGTGAGATTGCGCAGGCGCTGAAAGCGCTCGGAGAGCATGACATCCTCGCGGCCGGCAATCGCATAGATCACCTCCGGCTCGCTCTTGCCCTTCACCATGATGAAGTCGAGCTCGAGGATCGCAAGGCGGTCCTTGACGGCCATCGCGGTGCGCGAGCCGACGATGATCGGAAAGCCATATTCCTTGGTCTGACCTTCCAGGCGCGAGGCGAGATTGACGCTGTCGCCAAGCGCGGAATAGTTGAACTTGAGGTCGGAGCCCATGTTGCCAACCACGCCGATGCCGGTGTTGAGGCCGATGCCGACCTTGAGCGGGATGTAGACGTGACCGCCGTCCTTCGCCTCCTGCTCGCGCACCATGTTGACCGCGTCGATCCGGTCCAGCATGTCGAGCGCGGCCTCGCAGGCGTTGATATGATGATCGGCGTCCTCGTGCGGCGCGTTCCAGAACGCCATGATGGCGTCGCCCATATATTTGTCGACATAGCCCTTGCGTGCGATGATGGCGTTGGTCAGCGGCGTCAGGAAGCGGTTCATCAGCTGGGTCAGGCCCTGCGGATCGTGCTTGTAGCTCTCCGAGATCGAGGTGAAGCCGCGCACGTCCGAGAACATGATGGTGATCTCGCGCTCCTCGCCGCCAAGCTTTGGCGGGGCATGCGCAAGCTGCTCGACAAGCGCCGGCGACAGATACTGGCTGAAGGCAGTGCGGATCTGGCGGCGCTGGCTCTGCTCGCGCACGAAGCTCGCGAAGATCAGGGTCAAGTAGATCGCGGTGGTCGACAGCAAGGGATAGGTGAAGTCGAGCAGCAGCCGGTGCTGCGTGTAAGAGTACCAGGAAGCGCCCATCAGCGCCGTCGCGAACAGCCCTCCGACCACGACGAGCGTCACCGCGCCGAGCCGCGGCGCAAAGATGATGACGAGCAGCCCGAACAGCAAGGCCGTGCCGAATTCGGCGGCGGGCCCCCACGTCGGCAGCTGCAGAAGCGCGCCGACCAATGCGCTCTCCAGCACCTGCGCGTGCACCTCGACTCCCGGCATCGCCGGCGACACCGGCGTGGTCTTGATGTCGTTGAGCCCGGCTGCGGACGGACCGATCAACACCAGCTTGCCGGCGATCTTCTCCGCCGGCACCCGTCCCTTGAGCACATCGATCGCCGAGACGTAAATCGAGGGGTCGCGGTGCGCATAATGGATCCAGATCTGGCCATTGCGATCGGTCGGGATCTGAAAGCCGCGTAGCCCGAGGCCGATGATGCCGGCTGTATCCGCCCTGATCAGCACGGTGTCCGAACGGCTGGCCAGGCGCAGCATCTCGAAGCTCAGCGACGGCATGATCACGTCCTGCGCCTGCATGATCATCGGCACCCGGCGAATGATGCCATCGCGTTCGGGGCTGATGTTGAACAGGCCGCGGCCAGCGGCCGCATGTTCGAGCACCGGCACGTTGCGGAGCAGTCCGGCGAATTTGAACATGAATTGCTGCGGCTCCCCGATGAGGGCGAGGCCAGTCACCGGCAATGCCTTGTCGAGCCCCGCATGGACATCCGGTCCGGCGGCCTCGCCAAGCACCACCCGCGAGGCGCGCAAGGCATCCGCCAGCACCTGATCGTTCGACGGCAGAGCACGCAGCTTGTCGCGCGTGGTCTCGTCAAGTCCGGAGAAGGTATCGGCAGCGATGTCGGGATTCAGGCGGTCAGGCTCTGCGAACACGACGTCGAAGGCGATCACCACCGCGCCCAGCTTAGCCAGGTTGGTGACGATATCGGCAATGCGGGTGCGCGGCCAAGGCCATTGACCGAGCCTGGGACTGGCCAGGCTCTTCTCATCGATATCGACGATGGTGACCGGCCGCATCGTCTTCACGCGCGGCTCGATCACCTGGAAATTGTCGAAGGTCCGGAGGCGCAGCTCCTGGATCGGCGCCGGATCGGCAATGCGCAGCGCGGCGAAGCCGATCAGCAGCACGAGGCACATCAGCCGCGCATAGCCGAACCGGCGCGCAAACCATCGTGGCACGGCTCGGAGGCGTTTCATCTGATGTCCAGGGTCGGCATCGCAGCGGATGGTGTCAAGGGACCAACAGCTCCCTTATCCCTGTGGTAGCCCCGCTTGGCAACGCTCCAGATGCGCTATCCCGCGGGCGGCACGGTCAGACGATATGGAAGTCGTTCGGATGCGCGGTGAGCTGCGCGAGCGTCACGCCTTTCAGCGTGATCGTCTCATGCGCCGCATCGACCAGGACGGTGTCGTGGCCGGCATTCGCAGCATGGGCGCTGTTCAGAATGTCCTGCGTCGACGCTCCGAACAACGCATGATTGACTTCGAGCGTGTCCTTGTTGACGTCGAAATCGGCGATGGTGGCGCTGCCGAACTGCTGCGTGAACACGAAGGTATCGTTGCCGCCCTTGCCGAAGACGATCACGCCGCCGCCGACGTCATCGAATGTGTCGTTCTGCGCGGTGCCGACCACGGCCGGCGAGCCGTTGCCGGTGATCGTGACAGTCAGCGGCTGCAGCCCGAAGCTGCCATGCCCGTCGCTGACCTGCGCCTGGTAGGTGACGGTCAGCGTATCGCCCGGCTCGAGGAAATCGAGGCTGGCGCCTGCCGGATCATAGGTCCAGTGCAGCAGGTCAGTCTTGCCGTCGGAGCTGACACTGTCAAACTTGATCGCTCCGGCATCGACCAGCGCGTCGACGTCGAGACCGCCAGGCAGATGCGACGAGCCGTTGTACTTGATGGTGGCATCGCCGATCACCGACGCCGTGAGCGTGTCGCCGATGTCCTTGTCGGTCACGGTCAGCGTGCCGCCAATTGCGCTCGCGAGCTTGACGTGGGAATCGTCGAGGTAGCCCGCGGACACATTGTCGATCTCGAAGGCGTTCTGGCTACTGTGCAGCACGACCTTGGTGAACGGGGCGAGGTCGAGAAACTCGACATAGCCGTTGGAGGCGAACGAACCCTGGCCGCCATTGGCGAGCAGCGGCGCGACGTCGCTGCCATCGTAAGCTGCGACCAGCTTGTTGCCATTGTAGAAGTCGATGCTGTTGTAAGCGTCGACCGACCCCCAATACAGGCCAAAGCTGTTCTGCTGATGGTCGAAGGTGATGGTCGCCTGCGCATGCGCACCGATGCTCAGATAGTTCGAGCCGTCCTGAGCGCCCTGGCCGACGTAAGGCGCGGCCGACACCGAGGACGAGCCATGCACGATACCGGCATTGCCGTCCGCATCGATCCACGCCTGCAGGGCGGTGCTGTAGAAATCGCCGTGGCCATGGCCGTTATTGGAGGCCGAGCCAGCCTGCTGCTGATCGAACGTCTCGGTCGCAAGACCAGCCGTATTCAAGGTGGTGCCGGCAGCGAGTACGATCGGCGACTTCGCCAGGATGACCGTCTGCACCGCCGGATTGGTCTCCCCAAGGATGACGGGAGCGTCCTCGGCGCCGTCGATCGTGACCGTCACCGGAACGTCGATCTTGCCACCTTGGTGATCGTCGATCGTCACCGTCGAGGTGACCGTCAAGGTCTGGCCGAAACCGAGAAAATCCAGCGCACCGTCGGCGATTTTGTAGCCCCAGTCGACGGTGCCGTTATTGGTGTTGCCGGACTGCTGGATGGTCAACGCCTGATCCAGCGCGGTGATCTGACCCGGCGTGAGCGACGCCGTCATGTCGGTGGTGTGGTTCGCCGCAGTCCATGTCAGGGCGGGCGTCGACATCGTTGCGATCGGCCGGTCGGTCAGGTCGATATCGCCAAAGTGAATCGAGCCGCTGACGCCGTCGATCTGCGACGACCCGCTCGTGTCGGCGCGCTCATGGATCGTGCCGGCTTGCGCCGCATCATCCGCGGCAACCGTTGGCGCATCGTCCTTGGCGCTCAGCGTGATGAGCGTCCCGCCATGTCCGTCGTCGGAGCTGGCAAAATGCGCGTGGCTGTAGTCGATGGTGCCGCTCAGCGTCAGGCTTACCGTATGGCCGGCGCTGTCGCTGACGGTCAGCAGGCCGGATTTGGCATCATAGGTCGCGGTCGGATCGTCGGCGAACTTGACCGCGGTCAGATCGAGCTTGTCGGAAATTCCGAGGCCCTGGACGGTCTTGACCGAGCCGGCGGCGTCGAGCACCAGCTCACTGCTGCCGTCGCCGACGAACTTCACCACCAGCGCATCGGCACCGCCGAGCTCCAGGGTGCCACCCTGATCGATGACGATCGAGCCGGTGCCACTGATCGCGCCGCCAATATCGAGCGTCCCGCTCTTCACCTCGATCGTGCCGTCATTGATGACGGCGCCACCGATCGCGTTGAAGCCGGTCGCCTCGAGCGTGCCGAAGATCTGAAAGGTGCCGTCTCCCGTGACGGAGGTGCCCGCGAGATCCAGGATCGCACCGCTATCGACCGTAAAGGTGCCGGCATTGTCGACGTGGGTGTCCGACAAGGTCACGGCAATGCCGTGGATCTCGAGCGTGCCGGCCATGCCGATGCTGATCGTGCCGCCGGCGATCGTCGTGTCGCCGTCGAGTACCAGTGTCGATGGCACCGGCGTTCCGCCATCGTCGTCGACCACGATCGCGCCTGCCGCACCGTTGTCGATATCGACATTGTCGAAGGTCGATGCGGCGTTGGTCTCGACATGCAC
Organism: Bradyrhizobium sp. STM 3557; assembly: GCF_045571465.1. NCBI lineage: Bacteria > Pseudomonadati > Pseudomonadota > Alphaproteobacteria > Hyphomicrobiales > Nitrobacteraceae > Bradyrhizobium > Bradyrhizobium sp. STM 3557. Next base: position 907,719 of record NZ_CP120697.1, on the reverse strand, counting down.
AGTGCCGGCATTGACGAGATCGCCGCCGCCGATGCTGCTGTGCGCGAGGACCAGCACCGACTTCGCGTCCACATCAATGGCGCCGCAGTTCGTGACATTCACCCCCGACAACGTGGCGCCGCCGGCTGTCGCGACATCAAGGATGGAATACGGCCCGATCGCAAGGTCGCCGTCAGTGACCACCACTCCGTTCTTCAGCGTCAGGGTGACCGGGACCTGCTCGCCCTCGAAAAGGGCAACCGTGCGCACGTCATCGCCGCCGCCGTCCTGCCAGGCCGGCCCGCCGATCATGATCGCGCCGCCATCGACCGCGCTGCCGTCCAGCGTGCTGTCGCCAACGACGTCGATCTCGCCGGAATTATGAACGGTGCCGCCGGTGATAGTGGCGTCGGTCAGCGCGAGTGCGCCGGCGACCGCGATTGTGATGGTCGCGTTGCTTTCGTTGGTGACGGTCTCGCCGTAGAGCACATTGCCGGTCGCCTTGACCGCGAGATCGCCGGAATTGCCGAGCGTCCAGCCGATCAGCGCGGCCAGCCCTGTCAGCGCGACCGTGCCGCCGCTGACATTGCTGATATGGCCACCGATGATGCCGGCATCGTTCAGGGACAGCGTGGCCCCCTTGTTCACCGTGATGGTGCCATCGTTATTGTCGAAGACGGTGCCGAGGTCGAGCGTGAGCGTGGCGCCAGCGAGAATGTTCAGCGCATTGTTGGCGGTGACGGTCTCGCCATCGAGCGCATTGCCGCTGCCCGAGACCGTGATCGTGCCGAAATTGGCGAGCCAGCCCTCGCTCAGGACGCTGCCGCCGTCGAGCTCCAGCATGCCCGCCACGGTGATGCCGCCGCCGACAATCGCGCCGCCCTCGAGAACGAGCGTGGCGGGCGCATCGACCTGGATCAGCCCGTCATTATCGCTTCCGGAATTCACGACCTCGGCAGAGACATGCAACGTCCCGGCGGACAGCTCGATGGTACCGGTGTTGGTGACGCCAGTCGCGGGGCCGAAGTCGCCGCCGCCCGCGAGCACCAGTGTGCCGAAATTCTCAAGCACACTCTGGTCGAGCAGCTCGGCCTCTCCGCCGACGCGCATGGTGCCGGCATTCTGCACAATGGCATCCGCATGCAGGGTCAGCGCGCCGCCGATCGTGAGCGTGCTCAGATTGTCCAGCTCCGGCGTGCTGCCGCCACCGGCATCGTCCATCGTCACCGTCTTGGCGAAGGCATCCTGATCGATGGTCACCGGAAAATCCGGTGTCAGCCCCTGCGACGCATCGGTCTTGATAATGACGTCATCGTTAGCGGTTGGCGCATGTCCGGTCTTCCAATTGGCGCCGTCACGCCACAGCAGCGCCGATGCCGATGCGGCGCGCTCCTCTCCATCCGTCCCGCTCGCCTTCCCGATCCAGATTTCGCCTGGATTTTCGGTGCCGGTGATGGTCACGGTCACGGTCTGCTCGGACGTCGCACCTTGCGAATCCGTCAGCGTCACCGCATAGGTCAGGGTCAGTGTCTGTCCTGCGGGAATAATATCCGCCACGTCGGCTGGCAGGCCCGCTAGCGACCAGTTGATGGCGCCCTTGCCGGTCCCTGTGCTGTCGGCCGCGAGCGAGGCGCTGAAGGCCTGCTCGAACAGCGCCAGCGGCACGCTGCCTCCGCCCTGAAGCACCGCGCTGCTCAGCTTCGTCGACACGGTATGTCTGTCGGTCAGATCGACATCCGCGAAGCTCAGGCTGCCTGCGGTCGGATCTTCGGCTGTCAGCGAGCCGCCGTGCGTGCTGGTCCCGGCGGACAATGCAATGGTCTGCGCGCCTGTCGTGATGACCGGTGCATCATTGGTGCCGGTCACCGTGATGGTGATCGGGACCTCGGTAAACTCGTTGCCCAGGTCGAAATTATTGTCGACGCGCACGATGTAGGTCAGCGTCAGCGTCTCGCCCGCGGCGAGGAAGTCGAACGCATGATCCGGAATGCTGTAGGTCCAGGTTGCGGTCCCGATGTTGCTGCGGGCGGGGTCCTGCACCACGGCGATATTGATCTCAGTCGCCGCGATAGCCTTGAGCTGGAGCGCATTCAGCGAGCCGCTGACGTCGATATGCTGTGCGTTCGCGTAGGCGAACGACTTGAACGTCACCGACGCAGACGGATGATCGCCGCCATTGACGTCGGCGTAACTGATCTTGCCGGACACCACATCGGCATCGATCGCATCGCCGGTCTTGCCGACCCGCTCGGTCAGCGTGAAATGAGTGCTCGGCTGGCTGGATGCGTCGAGCACAACGGCGCTCGGCGGTCCCGGAATGTGGAACGGCGCATCAGTCGGGCCGATCGTCGGCAATGAGTTCGGCGTATTGCTGACCAGAAACGTTGCGGCCGGCGTGACGCCGCCGTCTGCGAATTTGAGCGGCGTGGTCTCCAGCACCCCGACGTCGGTGAAATGCGTGTTCGATTTTGGATTGGTGTTGTCGGTGAACTTCAGCGTGAAGACGTCGTTGATCAGCTTCTGGACATCAGGCGGCAGGGTCGTGTCGGTCTGGCTGATCACGCCGTTCTGGATGCTGATCTGCTGACCAGCCTGGTCGACCAGCGCGAGCGGCTGCAGCGTCGTCTTGTCGAGCAGCACATAGGATCCGGTTCTGCCGTCCGGCTCGACCAGCACCTGGAATTTCGCGCCGGGCGTGCCGCCCTGGCCGGAAACGTCGAAGTCGATCTGGACCAGCACCGCGGTGCCGCGGATGCCCATGGTCGCCACGGGCGTGTCGATCTTCATGTCGCCATGCTTGGCGGTCTGGCCGGCGACGAAGGAGATGGTGCCCGCGACCAGGCTGAACAGCGTCGAATTGTTCGAGCCGTTGGCGTCATAGACCATCTCGTTGAGCACCATCCGCGCGTTCGACGACAGGCCGAACACGGTCCCGTCGACGAAGGTGATGCCGAGCGTGGAATCCGATCCCGACTGGACCACATCGCCTTTTTCGACGTTGTCGCCCTGGTGCAGAATGATCGAAACGCCGTTGCGGATGGCCGTTGCCGTGCCTTGCAGCTTGGTGACGTGGCCGATCACCTTCCCGGCGGCTGCGGTGCCATCCGCCTGGCTGACCTGGACGGTGCCGGTCAGCGCGCTGACGATGTCGCCGGTGAGATGGGCGCCGTCCGGCGACGCCAGCGGAGCGCGCTTCTCACCCTTGAAATAATCATGCAGGACGAATTCGTGGCCGTCGGCAGACAGAATGAGATCGGTGCCTGAGCGCTTGAAATCGCCGTTGAACAGGACATGCGCGTCGGGAATGACGATCGCATCTGCCGGTGCGTGCGCGGGCGGCGCGCCAAAGCGTACAGTCCCATCGACATTGCCTTGGGCATGCCCGCCCGGGCCGTCAGGGAAAAGCGCGGCGTGAAAACTGCCAGCGTAATTCACGGAGCCACCACAATAGGTTAATAATTAAGTAACAATGAACGACCGAGGCCTCATATCACCGGCGGTCGCATTCCCCAACCATCCTCAGCTTGTGCCTGCGGGGCTGACCACGCCCTCCGCTCGATGCGCAAGCTCCCGAATTTACCAATTGTTAACACTGTTCCTGTCGTCCGTTCTGCCACACCATGAGTATTTTTGTGCCGTGAAAGGTTCACGGAAAATCCGCTAAGTCCAAGCAGGTGCGTCGATATTTGCTGCGGCCATCCGAGCTTGGCGGGCCCCTCCATGCGGTATTCCTGTGCGGGCCAGCGTGAACGGGCGTCCGGCGCGGGCGCAGTTTGAATCAAATTAGCCATATCCGCAAAAGCCGGCCGAGCCACAACCTTTGAGAGAAACATCGTGGACCACGGCCCGCAAAACGGCTGCGGCGGTGGATTGGATCGCTCGAATTGTAAGGATCGGCGCAACCGCCCGTTCTGCCTGACTTCAATCATGAAGCGCGGAAGCCGCGGGCTTAAAAAGAACCGAAAGCTCCTCGCCCCATCATCCGACCCGGACAAGGAGCCGGGCACGACGACGCTTTCTGACGCGATGCCCGGAGGGTGGGGCGTCAACATGGATAGTCTCGATCGCATACGCGCATCGCTTGTGGCTGTGCTGGCCTGCGCCATGATCTGCGCCGCCATGGCAACGAACCTTCAGGCCGGCCCGATCGCGCAGCCGGCCGGACTCGCGGCCGCTCGTCATTCGACCGAGCCATTTGGCCTTGGCGCGTGGGACCTCTTGGCCGGGACGCTGAACGACAAATGGCAGGCACTTGCACGCAAGCTCGATGACGAGCGCGTCCAGATCGCGCTGTGCGATGGCGATCGCGAGCGCTGCGCCTCTCCCGCCGCCTTGCGCTTCCTTGCCATCGTCGACCAGGGCCGCGGCCGTGAGGGCCGCGCCCGGATCGGCGAGATCAACCGCGCCGTCAACCTGGCGCTCCGCCCCGCGAGCGATCTGGCGCAATATGGCGAGGAGGACGTCTGGAGCTCGCCGCTTGCAACCTTCAGCCGCGGCGCGGGCGATTGCGAGGACTACGCGATCGCGAAATATGTCGCCCTGCGCCAGGCGGGCCTCGCGGCGCGCGATCTGCGCGTCGTGATCCTGCACGACGCGCTCCATCACGAGGATCACGCCGTCGCGGCGGCGAGGCTCGAGGGCCAGTGGCTGTTGCTCGACAACCAGCGCATGGCGATGATTGAGGATACCGATGCCAGGAACGTTCGCCCGCTGTTCGTGATCGATGAAAACGGCATAGCCAAATACGACGATGGGCCGCTGCTGGTCAGCGCGCCTGAGCCGCTCCCCACGATCGCCGCGGCACAGGCGTCCGTCGCGACGGCCGAATGATGGCGCGTGGCATCATGAGGCTGTCGTTGTGCGCGGGTGCCAGGTTGCGGCCGGCAACCGATCAGCAGCATGATCATTGGTACCTCGCGCATCGCGATGCGAGCGCCCATTCACCGTGCCGAAACGAGTTCCGGCGAAGCTGCCGCCCAGACCCGAGCTGGATGATCTTGCCATGACATCACAAGCCAATGCCCTCGCCGTGCGCGAACTGACCAAATGCTTCGACCGCCCCGCGGTCGACGGGCTGGACCTCGTGGTGCGCGCGGGCGAGTTCTACGCGCTGGTCGGCCCCAACGGCGCCGGCAAGACCACGACCTTGCGCATGGTCGCAGGCCTGCTGCGGCCCGATGCCGGCGCGGTCGAGATCTTCGGCATCGACGCGCTGCGCGATCCGATCGCGGCCAAGCAGGTGATGGCCTGGGTCTCGGACGAGCCGATGATCTATGACAAGCTGACGCCGCTGGAATATCTGGAATTCGTTGCCGGCCTGTGGGGCATCGATCCGGCGACCTCGGGCCGCGCCGCGCACGAACTCCTGATCTCGCTCGGGCTCGAGCGCCATCTGCATGAGCGCTGCGAGGGCTTTTCCAAGGGCATGCGCCAGAAGGTGGCGCTCGCCGGCGCGCTGGTTCACGATCCCCGCCTCATCATCCTGGATGAGCCGCTCACCGGGCTCGACGCGGTGTCCGCACGCCATGTGAAGGGCCTGCTCGCCGAGCGGGTGCAGAATGGCGGCACGGTGATCATGACCACGCATATCCTCGAAGTGGCCGAGCGCATGGCAGACCGCATTGGCGTGATCGCGGCCGGACGGCTGCTCGCGGAGGGCACGCTGGCCGAGCTGCGCCAGCAGAACGGGCATACCGATACCAGCCTCGAGGAGCTGTTCATCGCGCTGGTCGATGTCGAGGACGCCGCGTGACCCGGGCGACGACGCTGTCGTGGTTCGCCCGCCACGAGCTGCGGCTCGCCTGGCGCGAATGGCTCGGCATGATCACCGGCGGGCGGCGCCGGCGCACGCGCGCCGCCATCATCGGCCTGCTGATCTTTGGCGCGGTGATGCATCTGCCGGCCTGGGCCGTCGTTGGCCGCTATGCCGACATCACCTTGCCGCTCGACAAGAGCGCGCTGATCGTGATCACCGCCACCATCATGTTGTCCTGGGCCTTGATGCTGTCGCAGGCGATCGAGTCGGTGACGCGCGTGTTCTATGCCCGCGCCGATCTCGATCTCATCATGTCGTCGCCGGTCCGGCTGGCCGAGATCTTCTCGGTGCGGATCGCAGCCATTGCGCTCTCGGTCACCTGCATGGCGCTGCTGCTGGCGACGCCTTTCATCGACGTGCTGATGTTCGAAGGCGGGCTGCGCTGGCTCGCCGGCTTTGCCGTCGTGGCCGCGGTCGGGCTCTCGGCCGCGGCGCTGGCGATCGCAATCACGATTCTGCTGTTCCGGCTGATCGGCCCCGCGCGGACGCGGCTGGTCGCGCAGATCCTGGCCGCGGTGATCGGCGCCGGCTTCGTGATCCTGCTGCAGGTCGCAGCGATCATCTCCTACGGCACGCTGTCGCGCTTTGCGGTTCTCACGTCGGACACGGCAGCCGCGATCGCGCCCGATCCCGACAGCCCGCTCTGGTGGCCGGCACGCGCCGTGCTCGGCGATGCGCAGGCGCTCCTGCTGCTGCTCGCCACGAGCCTGACGCTGCTCGGCGTGGTGATGGCGATCTTCGCGCCGCGCTTCGCCGACACCGCCATCAGCGCCGCCGCGCAAGGCGTCTCCAGCCGAACCGGCACACGCGTCAAAGCCTTTCGCGGCGGCTCGCGCCAGCAGGCCCTGCGGCGCAAGGAGCTGGTGCTACTGCGACGCGATCCCTGGCTGATCTCGCAGACGCTGATGCAGCTGCTCTATCTGGTGCCGCCGGCGCTGCTGCTCTGGCGCAGCTATTCGGACAGTTCGGCGGCGATCGTGCTGATCACGCCGGTCATCGTGATGGCGGCCGGCCAGCTCGCTGGCGGCCTCGCCTGGCTCACCATCTCCGGCGAGGATGCGCCCGAGCTGGTCGCCACCGCGCCCTTGCCACCGGCGCACGTCGTCCGCGCCAAGATCGAGGTGGTGCTGCTGGTGATCTGCATCATCTTCGCGCCGCTGATCGCAGCCCTGGCCTGGATCGCGCCCTGGCAGGCCGCCGTGACCGCCTGCGGCGTGCTGATCGCGACCATTGCCTCGACTTCGATCCAGCTCTGGTTTCGCGTGCAGGCCCGCCGCAGCCAATTCCGCCGCCGCCAGACCTCCTCGCGCCTCGCGACCTTTGCCGAAGCCTTCTCCTCGATCGGCTGGGCGGCCACCACCGCACTCGTGCTGGCCATTCCCGCAGCCGCCCTGGTCTCCGGCCTGATGACGCTTGCGCTGCTGGCGGCCACCTGGAAGCTCAGCCCAAGGCGGGACTAACTCTTTACCAACTCCATGACTGCTGAAGCGAAGACCTCTGGCTCCTCCTGCGGCAGATTGTGGCCGGCGCGCGGGATCACCCGATGCGCCCGGCGGTCGGCGAACTTCGCGGCGTGCGCAGACCCATCAGTTGCCCGGAGGACGCCGTCAGCTTCACCGTCGAGCGTGATCGCAGGAACCGTGATCACCGGCAGCGCCGCGAGCTTGTGCTCGATCTCGGCATAGCACGGATCGCCTTCCGCCAGTCCGTAGCGATGGCGATAGCCGTGGATCGTGACGTCGACGTAATCGGGATTGTCATGCGCTTCGACGGTGCGCTCGAGCGTCGCATCGTCGAAGCGCCAGTTCGGTGACCATTGCTGCCACAGCATGCGCGCGATCTCGCGCCGGTTGGCGGCAAGGCCGGCGCGACCGCGCTCGATCTGGAAGTACCATTGATACCAATAGCCCACTTCGAAGGCGACATCGGCGGGCTTCTGCGCGTTGGCAATGTCCTGAATGAGATAGCCGTTGACAGAGACCAGGCCGCCGCAACGCTCCGGCCACAACGCGGCCCCGACGCAGGCCGCGCGGCCGCCCCAATCATAGCCGGCGAATATCGCCCGCGGGATGGAGAGTGCATCGAGCAGCGCGATCAAATCGGCGCCGATCGCGCCCTGTTGTCCCGAGCGCGGCGTCGTGACATCGCGGAACCGGGTCGGACCATAGCCGCGCAGATAGGGCACGATGACCCGGCAGCCCTGCGCCGCGAGCTGCGGGGCGACATCGACATAGGAATGGATGTCGTAGGGGAAGCCGTGCAGAAGCATCACGGCCGGCCCGCCGGCGGGCCCGGTCTCGTAATAGGCGATGTCGAGCACGCCCGCCTCGATATGGCGCAGCGGCTCCAGCCGCGCCGACGAGGATGCCCGCGATTGCGCTCCGGATGGCTCGGTCAACGTCGCTCTCCCTAGCTGCTGAGTCCTGACGCCCTGTTGATGCACGAAGGATAGTTCTGTTCCAGCATCGACGGTACACTGACTGCGACGTCGAGAGGGGGACCATCATGCTGCGTGCACTGTTCGCCCTTGTTGCGATGCTGGTTTCGGTACCCGCGGTGGCGGAACAGGCGCCACGCGGCAGCGAGTGCCTGGCGATGTCGGGCGGACCACGCACGACACCGGTCAGCCTGCGCAGCGCGGCGGCCGGAAGCGACGAGGTCGCGATCACCTATGGCGGGCACTCGACCTATTTCATCGATACGCCCGGTGGCGTCAGGGTCGCGACCGACTACAGCGGCGCTTACCAGATCGGCCGCCTGCCCGATGTCGTCACCATGAACCGCGCCCACTCCACCCACTACACGCTGTTCCCCGATCCACGCATTCCGCATGTGCTGCATGGCTGGCGCAACGACGGGCAGCCGGCGCAGATTTCGGAACATATTGGTGACGTCTTGATCCGCAACGTCACCACCGACATCCGCCGCTATTTCGGCGACACCTCCGGCATCGATATGATCAAGGACGGCAACTCGATCTTCATCTTCGAGGTCGCGGGTCTGTGCATCGGCCATCTCGGCCACCTGCATGTGAAGCTCAATGACAGCCATTTTGCCGCGATCGGCCGGCTCGACATTCTGATGGTGCCGATCGACGGCACCTATACGATGTCGCTCGACGGCATCTCCGAGATCACGAAACGGCTGCGTGCCTCGGTCGTGCTGCCGATGCATCGCTTCGCGACGCCGCTTGACGAGTTCATGCGGAAAATCGGCCAGGATTTCGAGATCGACCGGCGGGCCGAGCGCAGCTTGCGGATCTCGCGCGAGACGCTGCCGTCGACGCCGACCGTGATCATCCTCGATGGGGTCTGAGCAACGCCGGTTCGCACCGGCGACAACTTTCTGCACTCGCCAAAATGTGAGCCCAACCAGGCGGCGAGCCGTCGCAACTGTAACCGTTCGCCGGCAAAGGACATGGCACCGCCATAATTTCCTCTCGGCTTTGCCCCAACCGGTCGCCCTACTCCATGTTGCTCTGCGGGATGGACCGTGCCGACGATCGGATGCGATCATGGCTGCGTCATCTCACCCGGTTAAGATATGTTCTCTGTTTGCTAAGGAAGGAATCGCAATGCGACGAGTATGCCTGGCGCTCGCAATGATGCTGTCGACGGCCACCTTTGCCGCTGCCGGCGAAACGCCCGCGCCCGAGGGCGCCAAGGTCTATTTCATCAACCTGAAGGACGGCGACACCGTGACCTCGCCGGTGCTGATCCGCTTCGGCCTTGCAGGCATGGGCATCGCGCCGGCCGGCACCGAGGCGCCGAACACGGGCCATCACCACCTGCTGATCGATGCCGAGCCGCTGACGGGTGACGCCCTCAACGAAGCCATCCCGGTGGACGAGCATCACGTCCATTTCGGCAAGGGCCAGACCGAAGCCTCGGTCAAGCTGACGCCGGGCAAGCACACGCTGCAGCTCGTGCTCGGCGACTGGAGCCACATCCCGCACAAGGCTCCCGTGATGTCGGACCGCATCACGGTGACGGTCGAAGGCGGCGAGGCCAGCGCCAAGCAGTAATGTAATGACGGATCAATTGCGGCCGCGCGGCCGCAATACTGATATCCAAGGGCAGCACGGCGAGCGCTGCCCTTTTTCATGCGCTTCAAGCCCACTCGCCGCCGCGGAACACCGGCACGCTGCTGCCGTCGGCGCGGATGCCGTCGATATCGGTCTCGGCCGCGCCGATCATCCAGTCGATATGGATCAGGCTCTGGTTGCCGCCTTGCGCTGCGATTTGCTGCTGGCTGAGCTTGGTGCCGTCGATGAAGCATTTCGAGTAGCACTGGCCAAGCGCGATATGCGAGGCGGCGTTCTCGTCGAACAGCGTGTTGTAGAACAGAAGCCCGCTCCTCGAGATCGGTGAGGAATGCGGCACCAGCGCGACCTCGCCGAGCCGCCGCGCGCCCTCGTCGGTGTCGAGCACCTTGTTCAGCACCTCTTCGCCGCGCGAGGCCTTGGCCTCGACGATGCGGCCTTCCTCGAACTTCACCTGGATATTGTCGATCAGCGTGCCCTGGTACGACAGCGGCTTCGTGCTCTTCACGGTGCCGGAGACGCGCCGGCAATGCGGCGTCGTGAACACTTCCTCGGTCGGGATGTTGGCATTGCAGGTGATGCCGTTCTTTGCGGTCGATGCGCCGCCTTCCCATTCATGACCATCGGCAAGCCCGATGGTCAGATCCATGCCGGGGCCGGAATATTTCAGCGCGCTGAAGCGCTGGCCGTTGAGCCAGTCGGTGCGCTCGCGCAGCACGGCGTTGTGGCGGTCCCAGGCCGACAGCGCATCCTCCTGGTCGACGCGCGAGGCCCCGAAGATCGCTTCCGCAAGCTTGGCCACCGCGACGTCCTCGGCCACATCGGGGAAGACCAGCTTGGCCCAGGACGGGCTTGGATAGGCGATGATGTTCCAGTTGGTGTCGAAATTGGTGATCTTCTCCAGCGCCGGCTGATAGGCCTTGGAATTAGCCTTGCTGGCGCGCGCCACCTTGGTGGGATCCTGGCCCGACAGCAGCATCGGGTTGTCGCCGACGATCGCGAGCCGCGCGGTGTTCTCGGTGAACGCCTTTGCCATGCCCTGGTAGAGCCAGTCGCTGGCGCGGTCGAAGCTCGCATCCTGGCCGAAGCGGTAACGTGCAAGCGTCAGCTCTTCATCGGAGAAGAAGGACGTGACGATGCCGGCGCCGGCCTTGTAGGCATGCTCGGCAACCCTGCGCACCAGCGGCAGCGCAACGACCGGTGCAGTGAGCAGCAGATCCTGCCCCGGCTTGAGCTGCAGGCCGACCTTCACCGCGACCTCGGCAAGACGGTCGAGCTTGACTGGGTCGATAGCGGCGGAAACGTTGCGCAGGTGTTCGGTCATGGCTTTTCCGTTCGATCAGGGTCGGCGTGGGACTGGAGATAGGTACCGCGCAGCGGCGATCAATGCTACCGGCGATCGCAATCGGGCTGGCGAAATCTCTCGACCGTCATGCCGGGGCGTCCCAACGGGTCCGCGCGTTCCGCGCGCCCCGGAATGACGGCGAATTTTCTGCGCCATCGTTCCGCACATGACGGTCTCTTCTCGCGGCGCCGATGCGCCCGAGTCGTTGCAAGGAGACCCTCTCCAGAAGCAGAGGGCGCAGGGAAGACCGGGCATCCGCTAAGATCCGTGGATCCGTGGTGCCGCGCATCACTTTCCCTGCACCGACACGACGTCGCGCCGCGTGGTACGATCTTCACAGCAGCCCGGCAAGGCCGCCGTTTGCCACGGGCATACGTCAATGTGGGAGGATGACGACTTCCGCACAGGCAGAATTTTTTCGGTGGCGATGTCGGCCGAAGCCGCCTTGATCCGTCCTTGTAGCAAGACGGAGGGAATTGCCCCTTCGTTCGAAGCGCCCTCGAACAAGGAAGTGAACCATCATGAGGCTGAAGGTTGAGACCACTGTTGCCGCCCCCATCGAACAGGTCTGGCACGCTTACACCACGCCCGCTGACATCCTGAAATGGAATGCCGCGTCCGACGACTGGCATACGACCAAAGCAACGGTCGACCTGCGCGAGGGCGGCACCTTCTCCTCGCGCATGGAGGCCAAGGACGGCAGCACGGGGTTCGACTTCGCCGGTACGTATACGAAGATCGTCGAGCACAAGCAGATTCAATACGCTTTCGGCGATCGCAAGGCAGAAGTCGAGTTTACGCCCGGCGCGAAAGGCGTCCAGGTCAGCGTCACGTTTGACAGCGAGCCGACGCATTCCGTCGAGCAGCAGCAAAGCGGGTGGCAGGCCATCCTGGACAACTTTGCGCGTTATGTCGAAGCGAAATCGACCGGACGCGGGCTGCCCAAGAACATGATCTGTGTATGGTACGACAAAGATGCGGAAGCTGCGGCCCGCTTCTATGCCGAGACCTTCCCGGACAGCTCGGTCGGCGCCATCCACTATGCGCCGACCGACTATCCCTCGGGCAAGGCGGGTGATGTTCTGACAGTGGAATTCACGGTGGCCGGCATCCCGTGCCTCGGTCTCAACGGCGGCCCCACTTTCAAGCACAGCGAAGCTTTCTCCTTTCAGATCGCCACGGATGATCAGGAGGAGACCGATCGCTACTGGAACGCCATCGTCGGGAATGGTGGAGAGGAGAGTGTGTGCGGATGGTGCAAGGACAAATGGGGCGTGTCCTGGCAAATCACGCCGCGCGTCCTGACTGACGCGATGGCAGCCGGAGGGGATGAAGCGAGACGGGCGTTCAAAGCCATGATGAGCATGAAGAAGATCGACGTCGCTGCGATCGAAGCGGCGCGCCGCGGCTGAGCCGGGCCGCACGTCTTCCGGGACGTCCGCAAATCGCGACTGAAGACCCTTCGGCCAACTCCAAGACGTCCGCATGTCGGACCCGACGGACGTCATGGACGTGCAGGCCGAAGGGAGCTGTCGACGAACGGCTGCTGCCGCTGGTCTGCGGAAAGACTGCGGTTGCTGCGCGCTCAAAGGGAGCGGCGGATATCCGACGCATGATTGCGGAAATGCCGCCTATGAGCGCTGGGCCGCAAGCCAGTCTCGGTAGAACTGCTCCTGTACCGCCACTGAGGCAGGAATCACATCAGGTCCTTCCGCAAAATCTCGACGAGATCGTCGATTCTTGCGTGGCGGCCCCGCCGCGAGCTTATACGCCCTGGCCCATATCCCTCGCCATTCCTGAAGGATATACATTCAGGCTGGCTCCATAACAGAATGGAATGCGCCCATCCTTGGCTAGTGCATCGCGAATATTGCAGAGCCCTTGAAAGAGGTCTGTTGCACTGGCTTCTAGGGCTTTATCTCGGTATTCGCACCGCAGCCGACAGTGGTCGCGCTCGTAAAACAGCGTGAACATGGCTGTCTCGCCACCATGCTGACGAGTGCGATGAACTCGCGTCGCATCACGATGCTCTCCCGCTGCCAGCCGGCCAGAAGAGCTTAACACATATCAGCGCGGCACGCGTCTTGTGCTGTCGCATTTGACGCCGGCCGTCCAATTCTCCGCTGGACTATCCGGGTTGAAATCACGGGCATGCTGTGGATGTTTCCGGGGATAATAATCGCTCTTGCGTTTACCAGTGAGGACGCTCCGTAGCTGCGGCTGATGGATGTCTCCTCTTGGCCGATTCCGTTGAAAAAGTCGGCAGTAGTTTCGTCGCGAAAGACCGCTGTTCCACGAACGAATTTGGCTTGGTGGGGTTCACGCGGGCGTCGGTGCAGGCATCGGGATCAGCTTGGCCATCTTACGAAGGTTCTGAGCGGTGGCCGCGAGGGTGAACTCGTCGCGTGCGCCGTTCGGTCCTCTTAGGCGCAGCCGATCCAGCTTGAGAATGCGCTTGAGATGCGCGAACAGCATCTCGATCTTCTTGCGGAGCCGGCGTGAAGTGCGGCCTTCCCATGAGCTTGCGATCTCGCGCGCCATGTCGCGAGCGCCCTCGTAGATCGAGCGTGGAACTTTCCGGGCCGGGGTGTTGGGGCAACACCTGCTTTTCAGAGAGCATGCTTGACAATCGTGCTTGCTCGCGCGGTAGAGGATCGTCCTATGGTCGTTCACCGGCCTCCCTGTGGTGGTGAGGGTTTTGCCATCGGGGCAGCGATAGACGTCCGCAGCATAGTCGTAGGTGAAGGCCTCGCGCGAGAAAGTCCCGTCGGTGCGGGCCGACTTGTCGAAGACGGTCACGTGCGGCTCGATCCCCTGCTGGTAGACCAACCACCCGAGCATCTCAGCGGAGCCATAGGCACTGTCGCCGAGAAGCCGGCTTGGATAAAGATCGAACCTTTCGAGTGAACGCTCAATCATGCGCTTGGCGGCCAACACTTCTGCTTGGCGGATCGCCGTGGTCGCCTCGACATCGACGATGATCGCATTCTCGACGTCGACCAGATAGTTCGTCGAGTAGGCGAAGAAGGCTTGGCCGCCGTGCGCTCCCGTCCAGCGTGCCGCTGGGTCGGAGGGCGACACAAACTTGGGCGTGACCTCCGTCGCGGCGCCGAACGCGGCATCATCAAGAACAGCAAGATATTCATCGATCGCTCGGCTGGCAGCCTCCGGTGGAAGCCCCTTGTCGCCTTCGATGCCCTTCTGCCGATTGGCATCCGCCTTGATCAGGCTCGCGTCGACCGCGAATCCTTCGCCGCCGACCAGGCGCTCCCGGATGCACCGGCGCAAGACGGCCTCGAACACGCGGCGGAAGAGATCGCTCTCACGGAAGCGGCCGTGCCTGTTCTTCGAGAACGTCGAGTGATCAGGGACAGTCCCGTCCAGACCCAGACGGCAAAACCAGCGGTATGCCAGATTGAGGTGGACTTCGTCACAGAGCCGCCGCTCCGATCGGATGCCGAAGCAATAGCCGATCAGGAGCATCCTGATCATCAGCTCCGGATCGATCGAGGGCCGCCCGATGTTGCTGTAGAACGGTGCCAACTCCCGTCGCAGGTCCTCCAGGTCGACGAACCTATCGATCGACCGCAGGAGGTGGTCGGCTGGGATGTGCCTTTCTAGCGAGAACTCATAGAACAACGCAGCCTGTTCGACTTGCCGATGCCCCATCATGATCTTCAGTCCTGCCCAATTAGACAGACTGAATCATCGATATCTCTGCGTCGCAACTGCCGACTTTTTCAACGGAATCGGCCCTTTGAAGGCCGTTCGGCCGACACTCAAGGTGTCCGCTCATCGAACCTGGCCGGGCACCATCGCTCCGGAGACCGAAGCGAGCTTCGGCCCATGGCGGGCATCGACAGTCAGGCAACTTGCAGGACTGCTATCGACGCGATCGCTCGGCGGGATCAGGTCTAATTCAGATCGAATCTGCTGGCTCGATCGCGTCCCGAGGGAGCGCCGCAGGCAGCCAGGGAGCTCCGCATTCTAACTTCCATGTCAGAAATTGGCGCATTTGTAAGTTGAAGCAGAGCCCGCCGTCACCTCATCTGATGCTCCTTCGCGGCGAGATCGTCGCCGCATGGCATGGAGGACCCTTCGATGACCAACAGGCTTCTCACCGGCCTCGTCGCGGCGACGCTCGCCGCGTCGCTGGCGGTCGCTTCGCCAGTCCTCGCCCGCGGCGGCGGGGGTGGCTTTGGCGGCGGCGGACATGGTGGCTTCGGCGGCGGCGGCATGGGCGGCGCCCATTTCGGTGGCGGCGGAATGCACATGGGTGGAATGGGCGGCATGGGCGGCGCTCGCTTTGGCGGAGCATCGTTCGGCGGCGCCCGCTTCGCCGGCGGCCCGATGGCGGCACACGCCGCCTTCGCACCGCGCTTTGCAGGCAGCCCGATGGCCACCCGTGCAGCGTTCGGACCGCGCTTTGCCGGCCCCGGCTTCCACGGCCGGCCCTTTATCGGCCGCCACGCCTTCTTCTTCCGGCATCATCGGCACTTTGCCTTCTTCGGCGCGCCGTTCCTCTTCGCCAGCTATGGCTATTATGACGGCTGCTGGCAGCGCAGCTGGACGCCGTGGGGCTGGCAATGGACAAATGTGTGCGGGGATTATTGGTACTAAAATAAACGTGACCGCACCTTTGTCGCGATCGCCACCGGGCCGTTCCGCCCCACCCAGACGTTCCGCCCTGCCCGGGAACGGGATAGTCTGGTGGCGACCGTCGCGCGGAGTTGAGCCATGACCGGAGGTCACCACCGCATTCTCGTCGTCGAGGACGACCCGGAAACCGCAGGGCAGCTCGCCGAAGAGCTCACGAGCTCGGGCTACGAGGTCGACCTCGCCGCGACCGGCCGTGAGGCGCTCAGGCGCGGCAGTGAACATCCCTATGCCGTCATCACTATCGACCGCATGCTGCCCGACATCGACGGCATCACTGTCATGCGGGAGCTGCGCGACGACGGCATCGCCGCGCCCTTCCTGATCATCTCCGCGCTCGGCGAGGTCGACGACCGCGTGCGCGGCCTGCGCGCGGGCGGCGACGACTACCTCGTCAAGCCGTTCTCCTTCGTCGAGCTGCTCGCGCGGCTGGAGGCGCTCGGCCGTCGCAGCGAGACCATTGCCAAGGAGACGATCCTGCGGGTTGGCGATCTCGCCATCGACCTGATCTCGCGCAGCGCCAGCCGTCGCGGCAAGAAGATCCCGCTGTTGCCACGCGAATTCCAGCTGCTCGAATATCTGGTCCGCAACGAGGGCCGCGTCGTTTCCCGCGCCATGCTGCTGCAGCACGTCTGGGACCTGCATTTCGATCCCTCCACCAACATCATCGACGTCTATGTCGGCCGCATCAGGCGCAAGGTCGACGACAGCCAAGCCTATCCGCTGATCCACACCATCCGCGGCATCGGATATTGCCTCCGTGCTCCTGGCTAAGACGCTCAGCTCATCGACGTTCCGCCAGGCGCTGATCGCGATCGCAATTTTCGGCCTGATCGTCGGAGCGCTGTTCGCCTATGTCTACTTCGGAACGCTGGCCTATGTCCGCAGCCATGGCGGCGACGCTGGAGATCACGACGGTTTCACGCAGACGATCGCGCTCGCGATGATCGCGGTCGCGCTGCTGCTGCTCGTGCTCGCTGGCCTCGCCGCGGTGCTGGTGACGCGGCGAACCGTCGGGCGGATCGAACAGATCAATGCCACCAGCCGCGCCATCATGCTCTCCGGTCTCGACCAGCGCATCCCGCTGCGCGGCAGCCATGACGAATGGGATCGCGTCGCGGAGAACCTCAATCAGATGCTGGACCGCATCGAGACGCTGATGAGCGAGGTCAAGCAGGTCGGCGACAACGTCGCGCACGACTTACGCACGCCGCTCACGCGCATGCGTGGACGGCTTGAGAAAGCCTATCACGCCCCGCGCAACAGCGAGGCCGATGCCGCGCTGATCGGCGACACCATCGCCGAGCTCGACGCGGTGCTCGGCATGTTCGCCTCCATCATGCGGATCTCCGAGATCGAGACCAGGGCGCGCAAGGGCGCCTTCCGCGAGCTGAACCTCGTCGAGATCGCGACCGACGTCGTCGAGCTCTACGATGCCGCGGCCGAGCAGGTTGCGACCCGTCTAAACCTTGCGGGGGACCGCGAGGTGAAGGTCACCGGCGACCGCGACCTCCTGTTCGACGCCCTAGCCAATCTCGTCGACAATGCCCTCAAGCACGGCCGCACGCATGGCCAGGTCACCGTTACCTGCACGGCCAAGGATGGATCTGCCGCGATCGCAATCGCTGACGACGGCCCAGGCATCCCCGCGGACCAGCGCAACCAGGTGTTCAAGCGCTTCTACCGGCTCGAGCAGAGCCGCTACACGCCGGGCAATGGGCTCGGCCTCAGCCTCGCCGCCGCGGTGGCCCGCCTGCACGGCGCCGACATTGCGCTGCGCGACAATGCGCCCGGGCTCATCGTCGAGCTCAGGTTTCCTCCGCCGTCCGCGCTTTGAGCCAAACCGCTATGCAATGCGGACTCTTTCCTGGCCGCGGACCACTCCGGCGGCAATTGGCAAGTAGGATATACTACGTCGCCACCGCACCGCTATCAGCAGCCTCGTTGCGGAAGGCGGCTGCGAACAGCGCGCGGGTGTAGTCGGTTTTCGGCGCCTTGAACAGCGCCGCGGCCGGCCCCTCCTCCACCACCTTGCCATGGCGCATCACGATCAGGTGGCTGGCGAGCGCGGCGACGACGCGCAGGTCGTGCGAGATGAACATGTAGGTCAGATCGCGCCGGCGCTGCAGCTCGCGGAGCAGATCGACCATCTGCGACTGGAACAGCATGTCGAGCGCCGAGGTCGGCTCGTCCAGCACGATGAAGCTCGGCTCCAGCACCGCGGCGCGCGCGATCGAGATGCGCTGGCGCTGGCCGCCGGAAAATTCATGCGGATAACGGAAGCGCGTGTCCGGATCGAGTCCGACATCTTGCAGCGCCTTGACGACGCGGGCTTCGCGGTCCTCGCGCGACAGGCCAGGCTGATGGACGCTTAGCCCTTCGGCGACAATATCGCCGACCGACATGCGCGGGGAGAGCGAGCCGAACGGGTCCTGGAACACGATCTGCATGTCGCGTCTGTAAGGGCGGACCTCCTTGAACTTCAGGCCCTGGATGTTGTTGCCGAGAAACACGATCGGCCCATCCGAGGAGATCAGCCGCAACAAAGCAAGCCCGAGCGTGGTCTTGCCCGAGCCGGACTCGCCGACGACGCCGAGCGTCTCGCCTTTGCGCACGGCAACCGAAACGCCATCGACCGCCTTGATGTGGCCGACCACCGAGCGGAACAGGCCGCGCTTGACCGGAAACCAGACCTTGAGGTCGTCGGCCGACATCACCACCGGCGCTCCGGGCCGGGGCGGCGCCGGATCTGGCTTCGGCTCGGCCGCGAGCAGCGCCTTGGTATAGGGATGTTTCGGCGCGGTGAACACCTGCTCCACGACGCCCTGCTCGACGATCTTGCCGCCATTCATGACGCAGACGCGATCGGCGATGCGGCGGACGATGCCGAGATCATGAGTGATGAAGAGCAGGCTCATGCCGAGCCGCGCGCGGATGTCGGCGAGCAGCGCCAGGATCTGCGCCTGCACGGTGACGTCGAGCGCGGTGGTCGGCTCGTCGGCGATCAGAAGGTCAGGCTCATTGGCGAGCGCCATCGCGATCATCACGCGCTGGCGCTGGCCGCCGGACAATTGATGCGGATAGCTGCCGAGCCGCGTCTCCGGCTCGGGAATGCCGACCTGGGTGAGCAGCTCCAGCGTGCGCGCCCGCGCCGCGCTGTTCGACATTGGCCGGTGCAGATGCAGGATCTCGGTGATCTGCTGCTCGATCGTGTGCAGCGGATTGAGCGAGGTCATCGGCTCCTGGAAGATGATCGAGATATCGCTGCCGCGGACCTCGCGGATCTCGCGCTCGGACAGCGCCAGCAGATCGCGGCCGTTGAAGCGGATGCTGCCGGAGGGATGCGAGGCCTGCGGATAGGGCAATAGCTTCAGGATCGACAGCGCGCTGACCGATTTGCCCGAGCCGGATTCGCCGACCAGCGCGACGCATTCGCCGCGCTTGATCTCGAAGGAGATATGATCGACGGCAAGCGAGGTGCGGCCCTGCTGATGGAAGGCGACCGAGAAATCGCTGACCGCGAGCAGCGGCTGGTTGGCGGCATCCATGCGGCTCACCTGAACGTCTTGCGCGGATCGAAGGCGTCGCGCACGGCCTCACCGATGAAGATCAGCAGCGACAACATGATCGCGACCGAGAAGAACCCGGTGAAGCCGAGCCACGGCGCCTGCACGTTTGCTTTCGCCTGCGACAACAGCTCGCCCAGCGACGGCGAGCCGGGCGGCAGGCCGAAGCCTAAGAAGTCGAGCGCGGTCAGCGTCATCACCGAGCTCGACACGATGAAGGGCAGGAAGGTCATGGTCGCGACCATCGCGTTCGGCAACAGATGCCGCACCATGATGACCGGGTTGGAGACGCCGAGCGCGCGCGCCGCCTGGATGTACTCGAAATTGCGGCCGCGCAGGAATTCCGCGCGTACCAGGCCGACCAGCGACACCCAGGAGAACAGCAGGAGAATGCCGAGCAGGGTGAAGAAGCCGGGCACCAGCACCGCCGAGATGATCAAGAGCAGATAGAGATAGGGAATCGCGTTCCAGATCTCGATCAGGCGCTGGAAGGTGAGATCGACCCAGCCGCCGAAATAGCCCTGGATGCCGCCCGCCGCGATGCCGATGATGGAGGAGAAGAAGGTCAGCGTCAGGCCGAACAGCACCGAGATGCGGAAGCCGTAGATCAGGCGTGCGACGACATCGCGGCCCTGATCGTCGGTGCCGAGCCAGTTGTATTCGAGATCCCGGCAGCTCTTGAGGCCCTTCTTCTCGACCACCGGGCGACACTGCTCCTCGGTCAACCGCCAGGTTGGCGGCGACGGCGCCGGCGTCGGCAGATCGAGATTGTGGGTGTCGTAGGAATAGCGGATCAGCGGCCAGACGATGGTGCCGCCCTTCTCCGCGATCAGCTTCTGCAAGTATGGATCGCGATAATCGGCCGCGGTCTCGAAGTCGCCGCCGAACGCCGTCTCCGGATAAGTGACGAAGGCGGGCCAGTACAGATGGCCGTCGAACTTGATCAGGAACGGCCGGTCGTTCGCGATCAGCTCCGCAAACAACGACACGACAAAGAGAAACAGGAAGATCCACAGCGACCAGTAGCCGCGGCGGTTGGCCTTGAAGTTCTGCCAGCGCCGGCGGTTCAGCGGCGAGGGCTGAAAGGGCTGCCGCGTCGGCGGCACGGCCTCGCCGACCGCCGTCCGAGTGGTGGTTTCGACAGGAGGTGGTGCCGTGATCGTCATCAGACCTCCCTCGCCTCGAAGTCGATCCGCGGATCGACCCACATGTAGGTGAGATCGGACAGCAGGTTCACCACCAGGCTGATCAGCGAAAAGATGTAGAGCGTGCCGAACACGACCGGGTAATCGCGGTTGAGCACGCTCTCGAAAGAGAGCAGGCCCAGCCCGTCAAGCGAGAAGATGGTCTCGATCAACAGCGAGCCCGAGATGAAGGCGCTGATGAAGGCGCCGGGAAAGCCGGCGATCACGATCAGCATCGCGTTGCGGAACACGTGGTTGTACAGCACCTGCCGTTCGCTGCAGCCCTTGGCGCGCGCGGTCATCACATATTGCTTGCGGATCTCGTCGAGGAACGAGTTCTTGGTGAGCAGCGTCATGGTCGCGAACGCGCCGAGCGCCATCGACACCATCGGCAGGGTCAGGTGCCAGAAATAGTCGATGATCTTCCAGTACCAGGGGAAGTTCGACCAGCCGTCCGAGGTGAGACCGCGCAGCGGGAAGATGTTGAGGAACGAGCCGCCGGCGAACAGCACGATCAGGAGGATCGCGAACAGGAAGCCCGGGATCGCAAAGCCGATGATGATGACCGCCGAGGTCCAGGTGTCGAAGGGGGTTCCGTCCGTGACGGCCTTGCGGATGCCGAGCGGGATCGAGACCAGGTAGCTGATCAGCGTCATCCAGAGGCCGAGCGAGATCGACACCGGCAGCTTCTCCTTGATCAACTGCAGCACGCTGATGTCGCGGAAATAGCTCTTGCCGAAATCGAAGCGCGCATAATTCCAGACCATCAGCGCGAAGCGCTCCGGCGCCGGCTTGTCGAAGCCGAACTGCTTCTCCAGGCTCTTGATGAAGGCGGGATCGAGCCCCTGCGCACCGCGATATTTGGAATTCACGGCCTCCGCGCCGACGCCCGGCTGGGTCGGCCCGCGCGCGCCGAAATCGCCGCCGCCGCCGGACACCCGCGAGGTGCCGCCGGTGTCGGCGCCTGAGAGCTGCGCGATCACGCGCTCGACCGGTCCACCCGGCGCGAACTGCACGACCACGAACGAGACGAAGAGGATGCCGAGCAGCGTCGGCACCATCAGCAGGATACGACGGGCGATATAGGCGCTCATGGCTACTTCGCCTGCTCGATCTTGGCCGCCTTGGCAGCATCGAACCACCAGATATCAGGCGCGCCGGTGCCTTGCGCATATTTCGGCGGCTTGGCCGGATGGCTGAACTCGTCCCAATAGGCGACCGGATGGGTCGAGCGATACCATTGCGGAACCCAGTATCGCCCGGCGCGGAAGACGCGGTCGAGGGCACGGCAGGCGATGGTCAGATCAGTGCGGCTTTCGGCCGCGACCGCCTTCTCGATCAGCGCGTCGATCGCAGGATTGGCGATGCCGGCGAGATTGTACGAGCCCTTGGTCGCAGCGGCCTGGGACGAGAAATAGGGCCGCAGGGAGTCGCCCGGGGTCGCCGACATGCTCATCCGCTCGATGGTGATGTCGAAGTCGAAACCCTCGACCCGCGCGCGAAACTGCACGGCGTCGACGATCCGCAATGTCGCATCGATGCCGAGCTGGTTGAGGTTCTTCAGGAACGGGCCGTGGTGCGGCTGGAACGAGACCTCGTCGATCAGGAACTCGACGCTGAACAGCTCGCCATTGGGCAGGTAGCGCTTGCCGTCCTTGACCTTGAGACCGGCGTCATTGAGCAATTGCTGTGCCTTGCGCAGCAGGCGGCGATCCTGGCCCGAGCCGTCGGAGACCGGCGGCACGAAAGGCGTGCCGAACACCTCGTCGGGCACCTGGCCGCGGAACGGCTCCAACAGCTTCAGCTCCTCCGGCGAGGGCGGCCCCTCCGCCACCATGTCGGAATTCTGGAACGGCGAGACGGTGCGCGCATAGGCGCCGTACATGATCGACTTGTTCGTCCATTCGAAATCGAAGGCGTAGTTGAACGCCTCGCGCACGTGCGGATCCTTGAACTTGTCGCGCCGCGTATTGATGAACCAGCCCTGTCCGCCTGATGGCGTCTCGTCGGGCAAGGTCTCTCGCTTGACACGGCCGTCCTTCACGGCGGCGAAATCGTAGCGCGTCGCCCAGATCCGCGAAGTGAACTCCTCGCGATAGAGATAGCTCTTGCCCGTGAAGCCTTCATAGGCGACGTCGCGATCGCGATAGAACTCATAGCGGACGACGTCGAAATTGTAGCTGCCGCGGCAGACCGGCAAATCTGCCGCCCACCAGCCCTTGACCCGCTCGAACTCGACGAAGCGGTTGACCTCGTATTTGCCGACCTTGTACGGGCCGCTTCCGAGCGGCACCTCGAGCGTGGATTCCTCGAACGGACGCGTGGCGTAATAGGCCTTGGAGAAGATCGGCAGGCCGGCGACATAGAGCGGCACGTCGCGGGCGCGGTCCTTGGCGAAGGTGACGACCACGGTCGCATCATCGGCCGCCTCAGCCTTCTCCATGAAGCGAAGCTGCGTCACGATCAGAGGATGGCCCTTCTCCTTGAGCGTGGTCAGCGACCAGGCGACATCCTGCGCCGTGATCCTTACACCATCGTGGAAGCGCGCCTCGGGCCGCAAGGTGAAGCGGTAGGTCAGCTTGTCCGGCGAGATCGCAACCGATTTGGCTGCATAGCCGTACATCGCATCCGGCTCGTCGCCGGCTCGCGCCATCAGGGTCACGAAGGTCATGTCCATGCCCTGCGCGCCCTCCCCTTTCATGATGTAGGCGTTGAAGGAATTGAAGGTGAAGAAGGACTGGTTGTTGGCGCGCACCGAGGGGATCAGCGAAAAAAAGCCGCCCTTCGGCGCGTCCGGATTGACGTAGTCGAAGTGATGGAATTCGGCCGGATATTTCAAATCGCCGAACGCCGACATGCCATGCGCTTCGGCAAAGCCCTCACCTTCGCTGGCCGAAGCGACCGGGAAACGTGCGGCGGTCAAGGCGCCGAGACCGAGGCCGAGCACGCCCCGGCGTGACAGCAGATGCGTGCGCAACAGCCGGCTCAAGAGCGGCCACCCGTCTTGGCGGCCTTCTCGGCGTCCCACCACCACAGGGTCGGCAGGCCGGAGATCGCGTATTTCGCCAGCGGCTCGGGATGGCTGAAGCGGTCCCAGCGGGCGTAGTTGATGGTTCCCGAAATGTAGTGCGGCACCACGTAGAAATTCCACAGCAGAACGCGATCGAGCGCCTTGCAGCTCGCCACCAGTTCGTCACGCGTTTTCGAGAAGATGATGCGGTCGATCAATGCGTCGACCGCGGGATCCTGGATGCCGCAGATGTTCTCCGCACCGGGATTGTTGGCGGCCTGCGAGCCCCAGAACTCGCGCTGCTCGTTGCCGGGCGACAGCGACTCCGGCCACACATGCGTGGTGAGATCGAAATCGAACGAGCGCAGCCGATTCTCATACTGCGCGCTATCGACGGTGCGGATCGACACCGCGACTCCCAGGCGCTCCAGCGAGGGCTTGTAGAACAGGATCAACCGTTCCATGCTCTCGCTTTCGGTCAGGAATTCGACGCTGACCGGCTTGCCGGAGGGATCGACCAGCTTGTGGTCCTTGATCTCGAATCCAGCCTCCTTCAGCAGGCGCGTCGCCTCACGCAGATTGTTGCGAACGTTCTCCGGGTTGCCGCCCACCGGGTTGACATAGGCCGTGGTGAAGACCTCCGCCGGCACCTTGTCCTTGATTGTCTGCAGGATCTCGAGCTCCTGCCCCTGCGGCACGCCGGCGCCGACGAACTCATCCAGCCCGGCGAAATAGCTGTTGATGCGCTTGTAGGCGCCGTAGAACAATTGCTTGTTCATCTCCTCGAAATCGAAGGCGTAGTTGAAGGCGCGGCGCAGCCGCACATCCTTGAACAGGTCGCGGCGCAGGTTGAAGGCAAAGCCCTGCATGCGGCCGATATTCCTGATCGGAAACTGCTCCTTGATCACCCGTTTTTCTTTCACAGCCGGGAAATCATAGGCCGTGGCCCACTGCTTGGCCGAATTTTCCATGATCCAGTCGATCTGGTCGGCCTTGAAGGCTTCGAGCGCAACCAGATTGTCGCGGAAGTACTCGTAGCGCAGCTCGTCGAAATTGTTGATGCCGATCTGGGTCGGATGATTGAGGCCCCAATAATCCTTGACGCGTTCAAGCGTCACGGAGCGCCCGGCAACGAACTCCTTGATCCGATAGGGTCCGGAGCCGAGTGGCTTCTCCAGCATGGTCGCGGAGATATCGCGCTTCTTGCCGCTAGGGTCGGTGCCTTCCCACCAGTGCTTGGGCAAGACGACGAGCTGACCGACGATCGAGGGCAGCTCGTGATTGCCTGGCGCATCGAAGCTGAAGGTGACCTCGTTGTCGCCGGTCTTCTCGGCCTTGGTGA
Source organism: Bradyrhizobium sp. STM 3557 (assembly GCF_045571465.1). Taxonomy (NCBI): domain Bacteria; kingdom Pseudomonadati; phylum Pseudomonadota; class Alphaproteobacteria; order Hyphomicrobiales; family Nitrobacteraceae; genus Bradyrhizobium; species Bradyrhizobium sp. STM 3557. The sequence goes on along the minus strand of NZ_CP120697.1, from coordinate 882,780 downwards.
CATGCCGATAGTAGAACGACGCCCGCGGACTCTGCTTCTTCTGGACGTCGAAGGAGTAGACGACATCCTCTGCCGTGACCGGCTTGCCATCATGCCAGCGCGCATCCGTGCGCAGGCGGTATTTCACCCAGGCGAAATCCTCCGGATACGCGACCGCCTCGGCCAACAGACCGTAGCTGGTTTCCGGCTCGTCCATCGAGCTTGTCGTCAGGGACTGGTAGATCAGCCCGACGGCAGCGGCGATGTTGCCCTTCGTACCCGCGACGGCGTAGTTGAAGTTGTCGAAGGTGCCGACGGAGATCTGGCGAACCGTGCCGCCCTTCGGCGCGTCCGGGTTGACGTAATCGAAGCGCTTGAACCCCTCAGGATATTTGATGTCGCCGAACAGCGACAGCGCATGGCGCCAGCTCGGTTCGGTGGCGCCTTCCGCCTGCGCGGGGTTGGTGATGGAGAGGGTGACCGTGGCGCCGAGCGCCGGGGTCATGGCAGCAAAAGCGGTGCTTTGCAGCAGCTGTCGTCGGGTAATCGCCAAATCAAGACTTCCTCTGAACAAGATCGCCTGAGGCGCAAGGGCACCCCAGGGCGAACCGCCTTTACGCCCCCGCTTATGGCGTGGAGATGACTCCCGCAGCAAGCCGTGGTTCGCGCCATCAGCAAAAAACCGGGCCGGGAATGCGGGTTCCGCTCATAGGGGAGGCAATATAAGGCAAGGTTTCGGCGAATAACGTTGCTTTTTCCTCATGATACCGGGTTGTGAACGCGCCTGAACGTGAAATCGGCTGCACCCATGCGGCGAAAGGTCCCAAAACCGGCGGAACAAGGCACGCCAAAATGCAAAAACGGCCAGGAGTGACCCTGGCCGTGCATATGGCTCTGATGTCCGGACCGGGATGCAACCGCCCCGGCAGAAAGACTTACTTGGCTGCGGTGGGCAGCGGCGCCGGATTGTCCGACAGCGAGTTCAGGAACGCCAGCACGTCGGCGCGCTCCGAATCCTTCTGGATGCCGGCAAAGCCCATTGCGGTGCCCGGGATGAAGGCCTTCGGATTGGCGATGAACTGGTTGAGGTCGTCGATAGTCCAGGTGCCGCCCTTGGCCTTCATCGCTGCCGAGAAGTTGAAGCCGCCCCGGCCCTCACCCTTGTGATCGCCCACGATGCCCCAGAGATTGGGGCCGACCCGGTTCGGGCCGCCCTTCTCGAAGGTGTGGCAGGCCGCGCACTTCTTGGCCGCGACCTCACCCTTCTGCACCGAAGCGCTGGCGAGCAGCTTCTCGATCGGCTCGGCGGCGGCCGGCGCGGCGCCACCCTTCTCGCCACCTTCGGGCTCGGCCTTCACGGCGATCTCGAAGCCCGGCTTCTCCGGCATCTTGGGGGCAAACAGCGCATTCGCAGAGAAGCTCGTGACCAAGAGGACGAGACAGGTGGCGAGGACGGCGCCGAGAATCTTATTGAGTTCGAAGGAGTCCATCTTGGGTCAGGCTCCGAGGCGGGATGTCATTGTTCTGGACCACGGGCCACACCCGCGCATCGCAAATTATGGATCGCCTCAGGAATCGGTCGCTCGTGCCTCCCCCCTTCGGCGGGAGATCAGATATCGGTTTGCCCGTGCTCTGGCAACCCGTATAAGCGAGCCGGCTTTTGCCCTGTCCCCCGCTGATATCGACATCATCAGAGACTGCATCTTCCAGGATGACCGATCCCCGCACCCTCGTGCTGATTCCCGCCCGCATGGCCGCGACGCGTCTGCCCGGCAAGCCGCTGCAAGACATCGCCGGCCTGCCGATGATCGTGCATGTCCTGCGCCGGGCCGAGGAGGCCGCGATCGGCCGGGTCGCGGTCGCGACCGACACCAAGGAGATCGCGGATGCGGTCGCAGCCCATGGTGGCATGGCTGTCATGACGAGCCCCAGCCATCCCTCCGGCTCGGACCGGATTCATGAGGCGATGTGCAAGCTCGATCCCGCGGGCGCGGCCGAGATCGTGATCAATCTGCAGGGCGATTTCCCGACGATCTCGCCGCAGAACATCCGCGACGTGCTGCCGCCGCTGGCGGATCCAGCCGTGGATATCGCGACGCTGGCGGCGCAGATCCACACCGCGGAAGAGGATGCCGCACCGAGCGTTGTCAAGGCGGTGGGCTCGCCGATCGGCCAGCGGCGGTTGCGCGCGCTGTATTTCACCCGCGCCGCCGCCCCCTACGGCGACGGACCGCGATACCATCATATCGGCCTTTATGCCTATCGGCGCGCCGCGCTGGAGCGCTTCGTCAGCCTGCCACCCTCGTTCCTGGAACAACAAGAGAAGCTGGAGCAGCTCCGCGCGCTCGAAGCCGGCATGCGCATCGATATCGGCATCGTCGACACCGTGCCGCGCGGGGTCGACACCTCGGCCGACCTCGAAACCGCCCGACGCGTCCTTTCCAAGGCTTGAGCGGCTGCTACAAGGCGTCTCATGAGCAAGAACCTGAAAATCGCATTCCAGGGCGAGCCGGGAGCCAATTCCCACATCGCCATTTCCGAAGCCTATCCCGACGCCGAGGCCATGCCCTGCGCCACCTTCGAGGACGCGCTGTCCGCGATTTCCTCGGGCGAGGCCGATCTCGGCATGATCCCGATCGAGAACTCGGTGGCAGGGCGCGTTGCCGATATCCACCACCTGCTGCCGGCCTCGGGGCTGCACATCGTCGGCGAGTGGTTCCTGCCGATCCGTCACCAGCTGATGGGCGTCAAAGGCGCCAAGCTCGGCGACATCAAGGCCGTCGAGAGCCACGTCCACGCGCTCGGCCAATGCCGCAACATCATCCGCAAGCTCGGCATCAAGCCGATCGTCGCCGCCGACACCGCAGGCAGCGCCCGCTTCATCGCCGAGCGCGGTGACAAGAGCACCGCGGCGATCGCCTCCCGGCTGGCCGCGAAGATCTATGGCCTCGATATCCTCGCTGAGGATGTCGAGGACGAGGCTCACAACACCACGCGCTTCGTGGTGCTGGCGCGCGAGCCGAAATGGGCAGTGCAAGGCTCGGGCCCGCTGGTCACCACTTTTGTATTCCGGGTGCGCAACCTCCCCGCCGCGCTCTACAAGGCGCTCGGCGGCTTCGCCACCAACGGCGTCAACATGACCAAGCTGGAAAGCTACATGGTCGACGGCAATTTCTTCGCCACCCAGTTCTATGCCGATGTCGACGGCCATCCGCACGACAAGGGGCTGGCCTTCGCGCTCGAGGAGCTGAAATTCTTCTCGCGCGAATTCCGCATCGTCGGCGTCTACCCGGGACACCCGTTCCGGGCCACCTTCAGCGAGAAGCAGGAATAACTCTCTCCTGTCGCCCCGGCGAACGCCGGGGCCCATCACCACCGGCCATGGTGAAGCTGAGGATATCGGCCATCTTGCAAGGCAATTTCGATTCCGCAGTATGGGTCCCGGCGCCTCGCGCGCAATTGCGCGCTAGGCCGGGACGACAGCAGCGTTTGTTGCGAACTGAAGTGTTGCCTGGGCCTGCCGGGACGGCGTTGCAAATTCAGACCGCCGCTTTTGCAAGGACGAACTCTTCCCGTCGCCCAACCTTATGCCCCGACATAGGCCGCCAGCTCGGCCGGCGTTCCCATCGGAAAGGCCTCTTTCAAGCAGTCGAGGAAGGCGGAGACACGCGCGCTCAAGAGCCGCCGCGAGGGATAGAGCGCCCATAGCGCGATCTCGGGTCCGTCAACGTCACCCCAATGGGCCAGCATGCCGGCAGCCAGATCGTGGCTGACGAGCGACAATGGCAGACGTCCAGCGCCGACGCCTGCTCGCACGGCGTCGCGGACCATCACGAGCGATGACAGGCGCAGCACCGGATCGATCGCGATGCGCGATCGTCCACTCAGCGCCGTCACATCCCACGCAGCAATCCGATCACCCGCACTGCGCACGACGGCCGGAACAGCTGAATCGTCCGTCGGCCGGACCAGATTCGGGCTCGCCACGACCACCAGCCGATCGCGCAGGAAGATCCGTCCAACCAGGCTGTCGTCGGGATCGGGATTGACCCGGATCACCAGGTCATAACCTTCCTCGACCATGTCGACAGGCCGGTCCTCGCTTGTGACCTCGAGCCGGACCTGCGGAAACCTGAGCGCGAATCCGGCCGCGAGCCTGCCCATTGCAGTCTGGGAGAACAGCAGGGGTGCGCTGATCCGCAACCGGCCGCGCGGCGTGTCGCCACCGGAGGCGATCGCGGCGACGGTTTCGTCGAGCTCGGTGAGCAGCGCGCCCGTCCGCTCGTGAAGCGACCGTCCTTCCTCGGTGAGCTTCAGCGCGCGCGCCCCGCGCTCGATCAGGCGCAGGTCGAGGCTGGCTTCCAGCTCCGCGACCCGGCGCGACAGGGTCGCCTTCGGGCGCCCGCTGGCGCGTGCGGCGCGTCCGAACCCGCCGTGCCGGGCGACCAGATTGAAATCAGTAAGGGCAAGCAGATCCATCGTTCCACCTGTGAGACGGTCTGTCCAGATATAGCGTCTATCGGCACGAATGTGGATCAATCATTTACGGGGCGTCTTCTGACCCAAACCCGGAGTGATCCCCATGACCATCCTCGTAACAGGCGCAACCGGAACCGCCGGCCGCCAGGTTGTCGAACAGCTCGTCCAGCGTGGTGCCGACGTGCGCGCCCTCGTCCGCGATCCCGCAAAGGCCAACTTCCCCGCGGGCGTCGCCGTCGTGCAGGGCGACCTGCTCGACGTCGACTCGCTGCGCACTGCGTTCGCTGGCGTCTCCACCCTGTTCCTGCTCAACGCCGTCGTGGCTGACGAATTCACGCAAGGCCTGATCGCGCTCAACCTGGCCCGCGAGGCAGGCATCGAGCGGATCGTCTATCTCTCGGTGATCCATAGCGATGCTTACGTGAACGTGCCGCACTTCGCCGGCAAGTTCGGCGTCGAGCGGATGATCGAGCAGATAGGCTTTGGTGCCACCATCCTGCGCCCGGCCTACTTCATGAGCAACGATCTCACGATCAAGGACGTCGTGACCGGATATGGCGTCTACCCGATGCCGATTGGCAGCAAGGGTCTCGCCATGATCGACCCGCGCGACATTGGCGAGATCGCAGCCATCGAACTGATCCGTCGCGAGCAGTCGCCCACGCCGCTCCCGCTCGACCGGATCAATCTGGTCGGTCCCGATACGCTGCGTGGTGCAGATATCGCCGCCATCTGGTCGGAGGTGCTCGATCGCCCGATCGCTTACGGCGGCGACGATACCGCGGTGTTCGAGAAGAACCTCAGGCAGTTCATGCCGAGCTGGATGGCATTCGACATGCGGCTGATGAGCGAGCGATTCCTCACGGACGGAATGGTCCCGGAGGCCGGCGACGTTGCGCGCCTGACCGCGATGCTCGGCCGACGCTTGCGATCCTACCGCGACTTCGCTGCCGAGATCACAGCTTCGAGCAAATAGGTCGGCGACATCGCCGGCGAAAGAATCTCAGGCAAGGGACGGCCTGCGAAAGGTCGTCCCGCTCCTCAAGGAGGCATTCATGACCGATTCCGAAACGGATAACGTCCGAACCGCGCAACCGAAGATCCTGGTGCTTGGCGCGACCGGCGGCACCGGCCGCCTGATCGTCAGCGAGGCGCTGGCGCGAGGCTACGATGTCACCGCACTGGTGCGCTCGCCCGAGAAGGGCAGCGACCTGAAAGGCGCGAAACTCATCGTCGGAGACGCCCGCGACGAGCAGACCTTGCGCGAAGCCGTCAAGGGCCGGGACGCCGTGGTGAGCAGCCTGGGCTCGTCGGCGAGCCCGTTCCGGGAGGTGACGCTGCTCTCGACTGCCACGCGCGCACTCGTCAGCGCCATGAAGGCGGAGCAAGTGTCTCGCCTGGTTTGCATCACCGGCATCGGCGCCGGTGACAGCGCCGGGCACGGCGGCTTTGTGTTCGACAAGCTGATTTTCCCGCTGCTTCTTCGCAACGTGTACGCCGACAAGAACCGGCAGGAAGCTATCATCGGGGACAGCGGCCTCGACTGGGTTGTCGTTCGCCCCTCCGTCCTGAACGACAAGCCCGGTGGCCATACGACCCGCGCGCTGACGGATCTTGCCGACTTTCATGGCGGAACGATCTCCCGCGCAGACGTCGCGCGCTTTGTCCTCGACCAGGTGCGCGACAACAGCTGGCTGCATCGTTCGCCGTTGATCACATGGTAGTTGATCACATGGTAAGAATAGGGCGAGCGCGAGGCCGGCACCTCAAATTCGATGTCGTCCCCGCGAACGCCGAGGTCCATAACCGCAGGTGTAAGTGTAGCAGCACAATATCTACCACCTCGCTCCCAAGAGAGATCTCGCGGTATGGATCCCGGCTCGCGCTTCGCTTGGCCGGGACGACAGCGAAGTGCAAGGGCGGCACCGCGAATTCGATGTCGTCCCCGCGAACGCGGGGACCCATAACCACCGTATCCTGTTGCCGGAAACTGCCGGAGCTCCAGCGCGGTTCAACGAGCGCTGTGTTTATGGGTCCCGGGTCTGCGCTTTCGCCTTCGTCCCTTTGGGCTTCGGCGGACAAGTCGCTTGCCCGGGACGACAGCAGAAATTCAGGCGGCGGCGCTGCTCTGCAGCCCGAACGCTTCCGCGAGCAGCGTATACGACCGCTTCCGCGCCTCGTGGTCGTAGATCGCTGTAATCACCATCAGCTCATCGGCCTGGCTCTCCTCGATCATCGGCTTCAGCTTCGCCAGCACAGTCGAAGGCGAGCCGACGAACAGCCGCGAGCGGTTGCGCGCGATCGAGGCGCGGTCGGCCTCCGTGTAGGGATAGGTGGCCGCCTCCTCCGGGCTCGGCAGCGGCGCGTACTGGCCGCGGTCGCGCCGCAGGCGGTTGAGATCCATCGAGGACGCCAGCCGCTCGGCCTCGGCATCGGTCTCGGCCGTCACCACGGCGACCGCGAGGATCGCATGCGGAGTGCCACGCCAGCGCGACGGGGTGAAATGCGCACGATAATTCGTCATCGCGTGGATGGCGTCGTGGCTGGCGAAATGATGCGCGAACGCAAAACCCATCCCGACCTGCGCTGCGAGCTCGCTCGAATAATCGCTGGAGCCGAGCAGCCAGATGGGCGGCAGCGGCGCGTCATCCGGCATCGCGATCACGTTGTGATAGGGATGGCCGGGGGGAAACTCGCGGGTCTCCCACAAGGTCAGTTCGTGCAGGCGCTCCAGGAAATCGTCGCCCTCACGGCGGTCGAGCCGACTTCGAAGGGCATAAGCCGTTGTGCCATCGGTGCCGGGCGCGCGCCCCAGGCCAAGATCGATGCGGCCGGGAAACAGCGCCTCCAGCATCTTGAAGCGCTCGGCCACCACCAGCGGCGCATGGTTGGGCAGCATCACGCCGCCGGAGCCGACGCGGATATGTTTGGTCACGGCCGCGATCTGGCCGATCATGACGTCGGGCGCCGGGCTCGCGACGGACGAGAGACTGTGATGCTCGGCGGTCCAATAACGGACAAAGCCGAGCCTATCGACATGAACAGCCAGATCGATGCTGTTGCGCAGCGCCGCTGAGGCTTTTGTGGCGGTGGTGGTGACGGAGAGGTCAAGGACTGAGAGCGGTATCATCCACTCAAGCTAGTGTGGAGAGAACGGCAGACAAAGGGCGCCTCCGGCAGGTCAGGGCTGCCCATCCCCGCCTAGCACCGTGTATTTCAGTGGGCGGTGTAACACGATTGCAACAATCGCGCCAAGACTGCCCACCACAATATGCCTGGAAATCAGCTGAAAAATCAGCAAACGACTCGCCTGCCGTAAGGAATGGTCGCCTGCGGCTTCGTGCCATCGACCATCGATCTTTGCGTTTTAAGACAATAATGGGCAATTTCCCACCACCGGTGGGCTGTTGGTTCTCGCCGGCTTCGCCTATCTTACGGCACCACGCCCTGGATGGAGGGCTGTGAGCCGACATTGACGCCCACCGGAGCGCCCGACACCATGACCGACCTGACGACGCCCATATCGAATGGACCCGCCGGGCTGACGCGGCCGAAAATCTCCTTCGAGTTCTTTCCACCCAAGACCGAGGAGATGGACAAGACGCTGTGGGCGTCCATCGAGCGGCTGGCGCCGCTGGAGCCGAACTTCGTCTCGGTGACCTATGGCGCCGGCGGCTCCACGCGCGAGCGGACCCACGCCACCATCGCCCGCATCCTGAAAGAGACCAGCCTGCTGCCGGCCGCGCATCTCACCTGTGTCGGCTCTGCGCGCAGCGAGATCGACGAGATCGTCGACCGCTATCACGAGGTCGGCGTCCGCCACATCGTCGCGCTGCGCGGCGATCCGCCCGGCGGCATCGGAACGCCCTATTACACCCATCCCGACGGCTATCAGAGCTCGCCCGAGTTGATCGCCGGCATCAAGAAGCATCACCCCGATATCGAGATCTCGGTCTCGGCCTATCCCGAGAAGCATCCCGAAAGCCGCGACTTCGACGCCGATATCGACATGCTCAAGGCCAAGGTCGATGCGGGCGCCACGCGCGCCATCACCCAGGTCTTCTTCGACAACGATCTCTACTTCCGCTATCTGGACCGGGTGCGCGCCCGCGGCATCGACATCCCGATCGTGCCCGGCATCATGCCGATGCACAATTTCAAGCAGGCCCGCGGCTTCGTGACCCGCGCCGGCACCACCGTGCCGGAATGGCTGGCCGAGAAGTTCGATGGCCTCGACGACGATGCCGACACCCGCAAGCTGGTGGCTGCCACCGTTGCCGCCGGTCAGGTGCAGAAACTCGCCAAGCGCGGCGTCGACACCTTCCATTTCTACACCATGAACCGCGCCGATCTCGTGTTCGCGATCAGCCACCTGCTCGGCATTCGCCCGAACGCTACCAAGAAGGCCGCTGCCTGATGAGTGCCCCTGTTTCCGCCAAACGTACTGCCCTGCTTGCCGCCGCCAAGGAGCGCATCCTGGTGCTCGACGGCGCCATGGGCACCATGATCCAGGCGCTGCAGTTCGACGAAGCCGCTTTCCGTGGCGAGCGGTTCAAGGACTTCCATCGTGACCTGCGCGGCAACAACGACCTGTTGATCCTGACCCAGCCGCAGGCGATCGAGGATATCCACGCGCAATATTTGCGTGCAGGCGCCGACATCGTCGCCACCAACACCTTCTCGGCGACGTCGATCGCGCAGGCCGATTACGACCTGACCGATATTATTTACGACCTCAACTTTGAGGGCGCGCGGCTGGCGCGCAGCGCCGCGATGCGGGTCGCCGCGGAGGACGGCAAGCCGCGCTTCGTCGCCGGCGCGATGGGCCCGACCAACCGCACGGCCTCGATCTCGCCTGACGTGTCCAATCCCGGCTATCGCGCCGTCACCTTCGACGATCTGCGGATCGCCTATGGCGAGCAGGCTCGCGGGCTGCTCGACGGCGGCGCCGACATCCTGCTGGTCGAGACCATCTTCGACACCTTGAATGCCAAGGCCGCGCTCTATGCCATCGCCGAGCTCTGCGAGGAGCGCGGCATCGATGTGCCCGTCATGGTCTCCGGCACCATCACCGACAAATCCGGCCGCCTGCTCTCGGGCCAGATGCCCGAGGCGTTCTGGAATTCGGTGCGCCATGCCAGGCCCGTGACCATTGGCTTCAATTGCGCGCTCGGCGCCGAGGACCTGCGCGCCCATATCGCCGATATCGGCCGCGTCGCCGACACGCTGGTCTGCGCCTATCCGAATGCCGGCCTGCCCAACGAATTCGGCCAATATGACGAGACGCCCGAGTACATGGCCCGGCTGATCGGCGAGTTCGCCCGCGACGGCCTCGTCAACATAGTCGGCGGCTGCTGCGGCACCACGCCGGATCATATCGGGGCGATCGCCGCTGCGGTCGCCCCGCACAAGCCGCGCGTGGTGCCCGAGATCGCGCCGCGGCTGCGGCTCTCCGGCCTCGAGCCGTTCGAGCTGACGCCGGCGATTCCCTTCGTCAATGTCGGCGAGCGCACCAACGTCACGGGCTCGGCGAAATTCCGCAAGCTGATCACATCAGGCGACTACACCGCCGCACTGCAAGTCGCGCGCGACCAGGTCGCCAACGGCGCGCAGGTGATCGACGTCAACATGGACGAGGGCCTGCTCGACTCCGAAGCCGCGATGCGGACCTTCCTCAACCTGGTCGCAGCCGAGCCGGACATCGCTCGCGTGCCGATCATGGTCGATTCCTCGAAATTCCACGTCATCGAGGCCGGCCTCAAATGCGTGCAGGGCAAGCCGGTGGTGAACTCGATCTCGCTGAAAGAGGGCGAAGAGAAGTTCCTGCATGAGGCGACAATCGCGCGGCGGCATGGCGCGGCGGTCGTGGTGATGGCCTTCGACGAGACGGGCCAGGCGGACACCTATCAGCGCAAGACCGAGATCTGCGCGCGCGCCTACAAGATCCTGACCGAGCAGGTCGGCTTCCCGCCCGAGGACATCATCTTCGATCCGAACATCTTCGCGATCGCGACCGGGCTCCAGGAGCACAACAATTACGGCGTCGACTTCATCGAGGCGACGCGCTGGATCCGCCAGAACCTGCCGCATGCGCATATCTCCGGCGGCGTCTCCAACCTCTCCTTCTCGTTCCGCGGCAACGAGCCGGTGCGCGAGGCGATGCATTCGGTGTTCCTGTATCACGCCATCAAGGCCGGCATGGACATGGGCATCGTCAATGCCGGGCAGATGATCGTCTATGACGACATCGATCCCGAGCTGCGTCAGGTCTGCGAGGACGTCATCCTCAATCGCGACCCGGGCGCCGGCGAGCGGCTGCTTGCCTTGGCCGAAAAGTTCCGCGGCAAGGGCAAGCAGACCAAGGAAGCCGATCTCGCCTGGCGCGAATGGCCGGTCGAGAAGCGCCTGTCGCACTCGCTCGTGCACGGCATCACCGAGTTCATCGAACAGGATACCGAGGAAGCCCGTGCGACGTCGAACCGTCCGCTCGACGTGATCGAAGGACCGCTGATGGCCGGCATGAATGTGGTCGGCGACCTCTTCGGCGACGGCAAGATGTTCCTGCCGCAGGTGGTGAAGTCCGCACGCGTGATGAAGCAGGCGGTCGCCTATCTGATGCCGTTCATGGAAGCCGAGAAGGCGGCCAACAAGGACGTCGGCCACGAGCGTTCCTCCGCCGGCAAGATCGTGCTTGCGACCGTGAAGGGCGACGTGCACGACATCGGCAAGAACATCGTCGGCATCGTGCTCCAGTGCAACAATTTCGAGGTCGTCGATCTCGGCGTCATGGTTCCGGCGGCCAAGATCATCGACACCGCGAAAGCCGAGAAGGCCGATATCATCGGCCTCTCCGGCCTGATCACGCCCTCGCTCGACGAGATGGCCTATCTCGCATCCGAGATGGAGCGGCAGAACATGCAGATGCCGCTCCTGATCGGGGGCGCCACGACGAGCCGCGTGCACACCGCTGTCAAGATCGACCCGAACTATCGCAGCGGACCGGTGGTGCATGTCAATGACGCCAGCCGCGCGGTCGGCGTCGCCTCCTCGCTGCTGTCGCCGGAGCGGAGAAGCGCCTATGCGAACGATGTCCGCGCCGAATATGCCAAGATCGCGGAAGCGCATCTGCGCGGCCAGGCCAACAAGAAGAGGCTGACGCTGGCGGATGCCCGCGCCAATGCAACGAAGATCGACTTTGCCAAGGCGAGGCCGGCAAAGCCGACCTTCCTCGGCCTCAAGAGCTTTGCCGACTACGACCTCGCCGAGCTCGTGCCCTATATCGACTGGACGCCGTTCTTCCAGGCCTGGGAGCTCGCCGGCCGCTTCCCCGCGATTCTCGACGATGCCACGGTCGGCGAGGCCGCGCGTGCGCTCTATGATGACGCCAGGAAGATGCTGGACCGCATCATCAAGGAGAAATGGTTCACCGCGCGCGCAACCATCGGCTTCTGGCCGGTCAATGCCGAAGGCGACGACATCATCGTCTATGCCGACGAGACGCGCACGAAGAAGATCGCGACGCTGCACACCCTGCGCCAGCAGCTCGAGAAGCGCGAGGGCCGCTTCAATACCGCGCTCTCCGACTTCATCGCGCCGCGCGCCTCCGGCATTCCGGACTATATCGGCGGCTTCGTCGTCACGGCGGGGATCGGCGAGGACGTCGTCGCCGACCGCTTCAAGAAGGCCAATGACGACTACTCATCGATCCTGGTGAAGGCGCTGGCCGACCGCCTGGCCGAGGCCTTTGCCGAGCGCATGCATGCGCGCGTGCGCCGCGAGTTCTGGGCCTATGCGCCGGACGAGGGCCTCTCGAACGAGGAGTTGATCCTGGAGAAGTACCAGGGCATCCGCCCTGCCCCCGGCTATCCGGCACAGCCTGACCACACCGAAAAAGCGACGCTGTTCAAGCTGCTCGATGCCGAAAAGAACTCCGGCGTGAAGCTGACCGAGAGCTTTGCGATGTGGCCGGGCTCATCGGTCTCGGGGCTGTATTTCGCGCACCCGGAAAGCTTCTATTTCGGCGTCGGCAAGATCGAGCGCGACCAGGTCGAGGATTACGCCGCGCGCAAGGGCATGGCGGCAGCCGAGGTCGAGCGCTGGCTGGCCCCGATCCTCAACTACATCCCGTCGCAAGCCGGACGGCCGAAGGATGCAACGTTCACGGCCATTCCCGCCAACGACACCGGCCTCGATGATGCGGCCGCAAAGGAGCTTGCCAATCATCCGCAGGGCTGCACCTGCGCCGTGCATCTGGCCTGGCGCAAGAAGGCTGTGGGAGCGAAGTAGCTTTCTTCCACGGGCCTTTTGCGAGCGGATCGTAAGAGGCCCTACGCTGCCTGCTGGTCGAAATTCGTCTCGAACCAGGCTTGGTAGGCCAGCCGGTGCCTGCCGAGATCGAACTCGACATGCAGCGCACCCTGCTCGCGGGCGCGCACCGTGAACGGCAGGTCGTGCGCGAAGCCCTCGATATGCATCGTCCCGCTCGCGCCGATCTCGACACTGTGCTGGACGCGGATCCAGGCGCCGCCTTCGGAGATGTCGACCAGCATCGCATCGAGCTGCCCAGCGCGTGGGATCGTGAGCTTGACCGGCCGGTTCGCCTTGACGCGGGGCCATTGCCGCCGGTTGGCTTCCGTGGTGGTGGTACGCACCACCTTCACCAGGGTCGAGCGCAGCGAGGACAGGCTGGCGGCGACATTGCCGATGGCGCTGCGGACCTCGGCCGCGCGGTCATCGACCGAGCCGGCGTCGCGACCGACATTGGCCATCTTCACCGAGACCTCCTGCGCGGCCGTGGCCGATGCTGCGACCGAACGGCTGATCTCGGAGGTCGCGGCGTGCTGCTGCTCCATCGCCGCCGAGACCGAGGCGGCGACCTGGTCGATCTCGGAAATCTGGCTGCCGATCTCCTCGACCGCGCCGACGGTCGCGGACGTCGCGTCCTGCACCTCCGAGATCAGGCGCGAGATCTCGTCGGTCGATTTCGCAGTCTGGTCAGACAGCGACTTCACCTCGGCGGCGACCACCGCGAAGCCGCGGCCGGCCTCGCCGGCGCGCGCGGCCTCGATGGTGGCGTTGAGCGCCAAGAGATTGGTCTGCTCGGCAATGCTGCCGATCATGTTCGACACTTCGGCGATCCGCCCCACCGCGGCCGATAGCGCCTCGATGGTCGTCTTCGCCTTGTTGCGTCCGGCCACGGCGCTCTTGGTGATGGTGCTGGCGCGCGCGACCTGGGAGGAGATCTCGCGGATCGCCGAGCTGAGCTGATCGGCGGCTGCGGACATCGTCTGCGAATTGGACAGCGACTGCTCGGATGCGATCGCAACATGCTTGGCTTCGGAGGACAGCGCGCGCGCAAGCTCCGATAGCCCCCCTGCGGCCGTCTCGACGTCCCGTGAGGCGCCAGCCGCAGCCTCGACGGAGGTGCTGGTCTCGCGCTCGATGATGTCGGCCATGTCGAGCATCGATCGCCGCTTCGCCTCGTCGGCGGCCGTGCGGTCGCGGTCCTGCCGCTCCCGCAGCGCCATGTTGTCCTGCGCATTGGTCTTGAACACGGCAAGCGCGGCGGACATGGCGCCGATCTCGTCGCCGCGGGCGGCGAACGGAATCTCCGCGTCGAGGTCGCCATCGGCAATGGCCCGCATGACAGCGGTCATCCGCGACAGCGGCCGCACCACGCCGCGGACCAGGCCGGCAAGCCCGGCGACCACCAGCGCAAACACCACGCCGGCCACGCCCCAGACCACCCACAGCATGGTGCCCTCGCGCGCGGCCGCGGTCGTCTCCATCTCCGAGTTGAACTTGTTGGCGCGCGTGACGATGTCGTCGATCACGCCGCGATGCGCGGTGTAGGCCGCCGTCAGGCCGGTATAGGCCGCGGCGGCCTTGTCGCTTTGGCCGGCCCGCAGCGCGGGGACGAGCTCGTCCGACACGATGCGCCAGAATTTCCGCACCTCGGCGTCCGAGGTCTCGACCAGCGCCGTTTTCAAGGCCGGCTGCAGCGCAGAGGCAGTCCAGAAGGCCTTGCGCTCGTCATAGTCCTTCTTCAGCTGCGCCAGCTTCTTTTCATGCGCCTCGATATTGCTGGGCTCGCGCAGCGCCAGCGTGGATTCGAGATAAGCCTCGATGACATAGGCTGGCGGCGGCAGGATGTCGGCCACCAGGTCGTTTCCGAGCTTGATGTCGGCATAGAGCGGTCCGCCGACCTTGAGCTCGCTAAGTGCATAGGCGCCAGTCAGCACCACCGCAGCAAGTCCCGCCGCGACCAAGAGGCCAAACGCGGCGATCGCGGTTGAAATCGAAAGGCGGGTCATGTCGCTTCACTCATCCTCGTTGATGAAGCCCGATGCGGCGATCGAGCTCTCGCAAAGCCGGTGGAAGCGTGTCCTTCGCCGGGGCGCATGCAAGCGCCGCCCGCCACGAATCGCCGCGGGACCCCTTCCGATTGGACTGTCGGCGAAGGCGATCTGCCGGCTGGTAAATTTTTGACACCGTAGGAATGCGGGGTTTTTACCTCGGCGAACGAGCATCGCGCTCATCTGTTGTTAATGCGCCTGTCTCACAGCGGCACGAGGAGGAGGTCCTGTTAACCCTTCGTCAAGTTCTGATTAAGTTTCTGCTAACTACGTGAAAACGTTTGGCTATCAGAGAGTTGGATCGGGGGTCGCTGTGTTGCGGCAGTGACAGCATTTTATTCAAAACCGATCTATCTCGACGCCATCGCGGCGCCGGGGTGCGCTGCTAGTAATGTGTTGGAGACCACTATGAAGACGTTCCTGCTCGTGACCGCAGCGCTCGCCATCGTCGCTGGCGCCCAGTCCGCCGCCGCTGCCGATCTTCCCGCCCGCAACTACCCGTACGCCACGAAGGCCCCGGCCTATGTTGCTCCGATCTACAACTGGACCGGCTTCTATATCGGCGGTCATCTCGGCGGCGCCTTCTCCAGCGACAGCAACTTCTCGGGCCTCGCCACCGGCAACAACTCCAACGGCCGCTTCCTTGGCGGTGTGCAGGTCGGCGCCGACTGGCAGATCTCGCCGAACTTCGTGGTCGGTGCCGAAGGCCAGTACAGCTGGCTGTCGGGCAGCGTCGGTGCGGTGTTCCCGGGCGGCTATGCCTACAACAACAGCCAGCGCGGGCTCGGCTCGGTCACTGGCCGCGTCGGCTACACCTGGGGCCCGGGCCTCGTCTACGTGAAGGGCGGCTACGCCTATTCCGACAACAACGAATCCGTGACCTTCGCCGGCACGCCGATCGGCTTCATCACCAAGGGCGATCACCGCAACGGCTACACCGTCGGTGCCGGTCTCGAATACATGTTCGCGCCGAGCTGGTCGGCCAAGGTCGAATACGACTACTACAATTTCGGCGACGCCACCTTCACCGCTCCTGCCGCGCTGGTCCCGACCGGCAGCTTCACCACCGATGACCACACCTTCAAGGCGGGCGTGAACTACCGCTTCAACTGGGGCGGCCCGGTCGCCACGACCTACTGAGCCGCACAGGCTTTAGCTGTCTTCGTGATGAGGGCCGGCAGCAATGCCGGCTCCGGGGCAACAGTGAGAGGGAACGCTGGCACCTCCGCCCGTCCAGCCCTGCGTCCCGCCGTGATGCCTCCCCGCTTTTTCGACTGGCGTTAGGGCATTCCGACCGTTAAGCCGGTCACATGCATTCAAAGACAGCCAGCGTTCACTCCTCCGCCGAGGCATTGCGATACCCCTGGGAACAGCATCCCGGGGAGGATCAGGTCGTCGAGGTCACGCCTGGCGTGCTGTGGCTGCGCCTGAAGCTGCCGTTCCGCCTCAACCACGTGAACATCTATCTGCTGGCCGACGGCGATGGCTGGACGGCGGTCGATTCCGGCTTCGGCAACGAGGAGTCGATCGCGGCCTGGACCGCGCTGCTCGACGGCCCGCTGAGGCATGTGAAGATCACGCGGCTGATCGTCACCCATTCGCATCCGGACCATGTCGGGCTCGCAGGCTGGATCGTCGAGCGCTTCGACTGTCCGCTCGTCATGTCGCAGGTGGAATACCTGCAATCGGTCTATCACCAGAACCGCGGCACGGAGGAGCGGCGCAACGCGCAGCGGCTGTTCTTCCGTCGCCATGGCATGGACGAGAACCTGACTGATAAGCTGCTCGGCCGCGGCCAGGATTACCTCAAACGCGTCTCGGTGCTGCCGCCATCCTATCGCCGCATCTCCCACGGCGACGAGATCACGATCGGCAGCCGCCGCTTCAAGGTGATCACCGGCGGCGGTCACGCGCTCGACCAGGTGATGCTGTATTGCGCGGCAGACAAGCTGTTCCTGTCCGCCGATCAGGTGCTGAGCAAGATCTCGCCCAATGTCAGCGTCTGGGCGGTCGAGCCCGACCAGAACTCGCTCGGCGAATATCTGGCCTCGCTGGCGAGCCTCACGACCACCCTGCCCTTCGACGCGCTGGTGCTGCCCGGCCATGGCGTGCCGTTCTATGGCCTGAAGACGCGCATCAAGCAGCTCGCCGACCATCACGAGGAGCGCTGCCGCATGATCGCGCAGGCCTGCCTGGACGCGCCCAAGACCTCGGCGCAGCTGGTGCCGGTTGTGTTCCACAAGCATGCGCTGGACGCGCACCAGATGGGCTTTGCCGCCGGCGAGCTGATCGCCCACGTCAATTACATGCTGGTCGAGGGCCGCTTGACGGCCGAGGAGACCGACGGTGTGCTCTGGTTCCGAACCACCTGACCTTGATCTGCGTCATTGCCGGAATGCCTGATTCTTTCATGATCGCGCGGCGCTCATCGGCATCGTGACCGCCGGCGCGCCCATTGAAGAGGGATTCCGGCTCGACAGCCAAGCTGGAAACGCTCTAAGAAGGGCCGTAACCGCCCCTCACCGGGCCGCTTTTGCGTCGAACTGCCGGGTCTTGCGATGGACTACAGCCAGTATTTCAGTGCCGCCCTTGGTCGTCTCCATGACGAGCGGCGCTACCGGGTTTTTGCGGATCTTGAGCGGATCGCCGGCCGATTTCCGCACGCCGTCTGGCATTCGCCAACGGGTCCTCGCAATGTCGTGATCTGGTGCTCCAACGACTATCTCGGCATGGGCCAGCACCCGAAGGTGGTCGGCGCCATGGTCGAAACCGCCACCCGGTTCGGCACCGGCGCCGGCGGCACGCGCAATATCGCAGGCACCCACCATCCGCTGGTGCAACTCGAAGCCGAGCTCGCCGACCTCCACGGCAAGGAGGCCGCGCTGCTGTTCACCTCGGGCTATGTCTCGAACCAGACCGGCATCGCGACGCTCGCCAAACTGATCCCGAACTGTCTGATCCTGTCGGACGCGCTGAACCACAATTCGATGATCGAAGGTGTGCGCCAGTCGGGCTGCGAGCGCCAGATCTTCCGCCACAACGATCTGGGCCATTTGGAGGAGCTGCTGATCGCCGCCGGCGACCGACCCAAGCTGATCGCCTGCGAGAGCCTGTATTCGATGGACGGCGACGTCGCACCGCTCGCGAAGATCTGCGATCTCGCCGAGCGCTATGGCGCGATGACCTATGTCGACGAGGTCCATGCCGTCGGCATGTACGGCCCGCGCGGTGGCGGCATTGCCGAGCGCGATGGCGTCATGCATCGCATCGACGTCCTGGAAGGCACGCTCGCCAAGGCGTTCGGCTGCCTCGGCGGCTACATCGCCGCTAGGGGCGAAATCATCGACGCGGTGCGCTCCTACGCGCCTGGCTTCATCTTCACCACCGCGCTGCCGCCCGCCGTGTGCTCGGCCGCGACCGCCGCGATCAGGCACCTGAAGAGCTCGAACTGGGAGCGCGAACGCCACCAGGACCGCGCCGCCCGCGTCAAGGCGATCCTGTCCGCCGCCGGCTTGCCGGTGATGTCGAGCGAGACCCATATCGTGCCGCTGTTCGTCGGCGATCCCGAGAAGTGCAAGCAGGCCTCCGACCTCCTGCTCGAAGAGCACGGCATCTACATCCAGCCGATCAACTATCCGACGGTCGCCAAGGGCACCGAGCGGCTGCGCATCACGCCCTCGCCCTATCACGACGACGGCCTGATCGACGGCCTCGCCGAAGCGCTGCTGCAGGTCTGGGAACGGCTCGGCCTGGCACTCAACAAGAAGGCGCTGGCGGCGGAGTAGTTCGCGGCTTCGAGCGACGCAAAAAACTCGGTGTCGTCCCAGTCAGGCGCGCAATTGCGCGCCGAGAACGCCGGGACCCATACCGCGTGATGTCTGAAACGGGCACGTGGCTCATACTACGGACAACAACCAAAGCCTGTGGCTATGGATCCCGGCGTTCGCGGGACGACACCGGTGGTTGAGGCAAGCCCCTCGGATCGCATCACCTGCCCCCCTTAACAACGTTCCTCGTTGCCGCATCGCAACGGGGAAGTTGGCTGTCGCTTCCCTGCTCCGGGCACGCTAGATTTGCCCGCAGAACGGGATCGGGTGGCGTTTGAGGAGCTTGCGCAGCGATGCTGCATGACTGGGCTGTGGTCGCCGCCGCCTTCGGCTATATCGGCTTCCTGTTCCTGGTGGCGAGCCATGGCAACCGCCGGCGCGCCGAGCCGCGCGGCCGGCTTGGCGGGCTGATCTATCCGCTGTCGCTGGCGATTTACTGTACGTCCTGGACCTTCTTCGGCTCGGTTGGCTTCGCCACCCGCACCAGCGTCGACTTCCTTGCGATCTATATCGGGCCGATCCTGATGGTCGGAGTCTGCACGCCGCTGCTGCGCCGCGTGATCCAGCTCGCAAAGTCGCAGAACATCACCTCCGTCGCCGACCTGGTCGGCGCGCGCTACGGCAAGAGCCAGGCAGTCGCCGCCACCGTGGCATTGATCGCCATCGTGGGCTCGGTGCCCTACATCGCCCTGCAGCTCAAGGCGGTCGCCTCCTCGCTCGAAACCATCCTGAGCGAGGACGAGGTATTCGCGCGCATACCGCTAGTCGGCGACATCGCCTTGATGGTGACGCTGGCGATGGCCATTTTCGCCGTGCTGTTCGGAACGCGCCAGAGCGATGCGACCGAGCATCAGCATGGATTGATGCTCGCGGTCGCGACCGAGTCGATCGTCAAGCTCGTCGCCTTCATCGCCGCCGGTGCCTTCGTCACATTCTGGATGTTCTCGCCGCTCGAGCTGATCACGCGCGCGATGAAGACGCCCGAGGGCGAGCGCGCGCTCGAATATGTCCCGGGCATCGGCAATTTCCTGACCATGACGCTGCTGTCGTTCTGCGCCGCCATGCTGCTGCCGCGCCAGTTCCATGTCAGCGTGGTCGAGAACGCCAATGATGCCGAGGTGAGCCGCGCGCGCTGGCTGTTCCCGCTCTATCTCGTTGCCATCAACGTGTTCGTGATTCCGATCGCGCTGGCCGGCCTGGTTGCGTTCCCGTTCGGCGCTGTCGACAGCGACATGTATGTGCTGGCGCTGCCGATCGAGGGCAACGCACCGCTGCTGTCGATCGCCGTCTTCGTCGGCGGCCTATCGGCCGCGACCGCGATGGTGATCGTCGAATGCGTCGCCCTGTCGATCATGGTGTCCAACGATCTCGTGATTCCCTTGGCGCTGCAGCGGCTGAAGCAGGCCGGCGAAAGCCAAAAGAATTTCGGCAGCTTCGTGCTCGGCACCCGCCGGATCGCGATCTTCGCCATCATGGTGATGGCTTATTTCTACTACCGCGCGCTCGGCAACACCCAGCTCGCCGCGATCGGCCTGCTCTCCTTTGCCGCGATCGCCCAGCTTGCGCCGGCCTTCTTTGGCGGCCTGATCTGGCGGCGCGCCACCGCGCGCGGCGCCATCGGCGGCATGCTGGTCGGTTTCGCCGTGTGGCTCTACACGCTGTTCATCCCGAGCTTCCTCGATACGTCCACATCGGGCATCCTGCTCTTGCAGCACGGCCCGCTCGGCATGGAGCCGCTGCGACCGCAGGCGCTGCTCGGCACCGATCTGCCGCCTTTGCTGCACGGCGTGCTGTGGAGTCTGTCGCTCAACATTCTTGCCTATGTGACGCTGTCGCTGGCGCGCCGTCCCACATCGATCGAGCTGCTGCAGGCCGACCTGTTCGTTCCCAACACGCTGACCCCGATCGCGCCAACCTTCCGCCGCTGGCGCTCGACCGTGACGGTGCAGGACATCCAGAACACCGTCGCGCAATATCTCGGTCCGGACCGGGCAAAGGATTCGTTTGCCGCCTTTGCCGCCAACCATCCGACCGCGCGCGATCCCACCGCACCGGCCGATTTCGAGCTGCTGCGCCACGCCGAGCACCTGATCGCGTCCTCGATCGGCGCCGCCTCCTCGCGGCTCGTGATGTCGCTGGTGCTGCGCAAGCGCACGGTCTCGGCAAAGGCGGCGCTGAAGCTGCTCGACGATGCCCACGCCGCCCTGCATTTCAACCGTGAGATCCTGCAGACAGCGCTGAACCATGTGCGGCAGGGCATCGCCGTGTTCGACGTTGATCTGCAGCTGATCTGCTCGAACCAACAATTCGGCGATCTCTTGGGGTTGCCGCCTCATCTGGTGCAGATCGGCAGCCCCTTGCGCGAGATCCTCGAATATATGGGCGAGAACGCTGGCGATGAGCTCGCGGGCGGCGAGGAGCTGCTGGCGCGGCGGCTGTCCGCCTATACCACGGAGGGCGAGCCTTACCTGGAACGCCTGCCCGATCGTCACATGGTGATCGAGGTGCGCGCTAACAGGATGCCGGACGGCGGCCTCGTCATCACCTTCACCGACGTCACGCCCTCCTTCGAAGCCGCGGAGGCGCTGGAGCGCGCCAATGCGACCTTGGAGAAGCGGGTGCGCGACCGCACCGAGGAGCTGACCCGGCTCAATTCCGAGCTGGCGCTGGCGAAGAGCGCGGCCGAGGACGCCAACATCTCCAAGACCCGCTTCCTGGCCGCAGCCAGCCACGACATCCTGCAGCCGCTGAACGCGGCGCGCCTCTATGTCACGAGCCTGGTGGAGCGGCAGAAGCCAAGCGAGGAAACACGGCTGGTCGAGAACATCGACGATTCCCTCGAAGCCATCGAGGAGATCCTTGGCGCGCTGCTCGATATCTCAAGGCTCGATGCCGGCGCGATGACGCCGTCGATCTCGAGCTTCAAGATGGCCGATTTGATGCGCTCGCTGGAGATCGAGTTTGCACCGGCGGCGCGCGCCAAGGGCCTGAAGCTCACCTTCGTGCCCTGCTCGCTGCCGGTCGAATCCGACCGGCTGCTGCTGAGGCGGCTGCTGCAGAACCTCATCTCCAACGCGATCAAGTACACCCAACAGGGCCGCGTGCTGGTCGGCTGCCGGCGCCATGGCCGCTCGCTCAGGATCGGCGTCTACGACACTGGCGTCGGCATCCCGGCGCAGAAGCGTGGCGAGATCTTCAAGGAATTCCACCGGCTCGAACAGGGGGCTCGAATCGCGCGCGGCCTTGGCCTCGGCCTGTCGATCGTCGAGCGCATCGCCCGCGTGCTCAATCATGGCATTGCGCTCGAATCCAAGCCGTCCGGCGGCTCGGTGTTCTCGGTGACGGTGCCGGTCGCCAAGGCGATCAACCATACCGCGGCGGTAACCAGCGCGACGCCGCTCGCCAAGACCCCGATCGCAGGCGCGCGGATCGTCTGCATCGAGAATGATCCTGCGATCCTCGACGGCATGAAGACGCTGCTCACCCACTGGAATGCGGAGGTCATCGCTGTCGCCGATCCGGAATCGGCAATGGAGGCGATCGAAGCTGCCGGCGGCACCGTCACCGGGCTTCTGGTCGACTATCATCTCGACCGCGGCAACGGCATCGCCGCGATCCGCGACATCCGCCGCCGCTTCGGGGAGGCGATCCCGGCGATCCTGATCACCGCCGACCGCAGCCCCCACGTGCGCGCCGCCGCGCGCGAGGAGAACATTGCGGTGCTCAACAAGCCGGTGAAGCCGGCCTCGCTCCGCGCTCTGCTCGGGCAATGGCGCATCCAGCAGATGGTCGCGGCGGAGTGATGCTGCGCGGTAGCGATACGATGCGATAGCGATGTCCGGGCGATTCGTGGAGCGCGGTCCCGGGTATCGCTGTCGCTCACCCGGGCTGCTGAAGGTTATTTCCCCGTCGGCGTGTCCTGCCGCCAGGCCGAGCCTGCGATCTTGGCCGCAGCGATCACGGCCTGCGTGCGGCTCTCGACGCCGAGCTTCTGCAGGATTGCCGAAACATGCGCCTTGATGGTGGCCTCGGAGACGCCGAGTTCATAGGCGATCTGCTTGTTGAGCAGCCCCTCGGAGAGCATCATCAGCACCCGCACCTGCTGCGGGGTCAGCGTCACCAGCCGGTCGCGCAGCCTGGTCATCTCTGGATCGGCGGCCGCGGTGAGATCGGTGTCGGGCGGCACCCAGATCTCGCCCTCCATCACCTTGAGGATCGCATCGCGCAAAGTATCGACGCCGAACCGCTTCGGGATGAAGCCGGAGGCGCCGAAATCGAGCGAGCGGCGGATCGTGGCGGCATCATCGCTCGCCGACACGATCACGACCGGCACCGCCGGATATTGCGCGCGCAGATAGATCAGGCCCGAAAAACCGGAAATGCCGGGCATGGTGAGATCCAGCAGGATCAGGTCGACCTCGGCATCCTTCTCCAAGAGCGCGGTCAGATCTTCGAAGGAGCCTGCTTCGTCGACCACGGCCGAACTCACGACGCTGGCGACCGCCTGCCGTAACGCGTTGCGGAACAGCGGATGGTCATCGGCGATGACGAGACGAGTGCTGGCAGGCGCCATTCTTCGAATTCTTACAACTGTAGTCTTACCGAGATTCCACGAACCATGCTCATGCGAAGCGCGCAGCGTGGTTTTTCGAAATACTCCTCCGGCGGGAGGTTGCATGCAAGCGGGCAATTCCACCTGATGAATAAAGCAGTTAATCGGTTTCCTTGTGCATCGCAACACACCGCACGGCGTCACCGGCGGGCGTTGATCCGCAAACGTGCTCGCGCGCGTCATTCCCCACAACCTTCTCGGATGAGGGCCGAAAGTCGTATTGGGGGCGCTTTCACCGCAATGTTACTTTGTTTCGCGAGGCCACATGATGCGACGGCGCCTTTTGCGGCCGCGCGTCGGAGGCGAGCCTTCAAAGACCAAACGATCTGGGGAGTGGATGCTGATGACAATGGCAGCGACAGCAGGCGGTACCTACCGCACCGGAGGGATGACGGCGGAGGAGCGGAAGGTGATCTTCGCCTCCTCGCTCGGCACCGTGTTCGAGTGGTATGATTTCTACATCTACGGCACGCTCGGCGTGTTCCTTGCGAAATACTTCTTCTCGACCGTTCCCGCGAACGTCGCCTTCATCTTCACGCTGCTCGCCTTCGCCGCCGGCTTCGCGGTCCGGCCGTTCGGCGCGCTGATCTTCGGCCGCCTCGGCGACATGATCGGGCGCAAATACACCTTCCTCATCACCATGACCCTGATGGGCGTCGGCACCTTCTTCATCGGACTGCTGCCGAGCTATGCAAGCTGGGGCATTGCGGCCCCGATCGTGCTGATCTTGCTGCGCCTCGTCCAGGGCCTGGCGCTCGGCGGCGAGTATGGCGGCGCGGCGACCTATGTCGCCGAGCACGCACCGCAAAACAAGCGCGGCTACTACACCTCCTGGATCCAGACCACGGCGACGCTCGGCCTGTTTCTGGCGCTGCTGCTGATCCTCGGCATCCGGACCATCATGGGCGAGGAGTCGTTCGGTGACTGGGGCTGGCGCATTCCGTTCCTGCTCTCAGGCATCCTGCTGATCGTGTCGATCTGGATCCGGCTGACGCTGAACGAATCGCCAGTGTTCCAGCGCATGAAGGAGGAGGGCAAGACCTCCAAGCGCCCGCTGAGCGAGGCCTTCGGCGAGTGGTCGAATGCCAAGATCGCGATCCTCGCGTTGCTCGGCGCAACCGCCGGCGAAGCCGTGGTGTGGTATGGCGGCCAGTTCTATGCGCTGTTCTTCCTGACCCAGACCATCAAGGTGCCTGGCGTCCCCGCCCAGATCATGATCGTGGTCGCGCTGGCGCTCGCCACGCCCGGCTTCATCATCTTCGGCTGGCTGTCGGACAAGATCGGCCGCAAGCCGATCATCCTGGCGGGCTTCCTGCTGGCGGCAGTGACCTATTTCCCGATCTTCAAGGGCATCACGCACTTCGCCAATCCGAAGCTGGAGGCCGCGCTTGCCTCCTCGCCCGTGACCGTCGTCGCCGATCCGAACGAGTGCTCGTTCCAGTTCAAGGCGACCGGCGCCGAGAAGTTCACGACAAGCTGCGACGTGGCCAAGTCCGCGCTGGTCAACCTGTCGGTGAACTACAAGACCGAGGCGGCGCCCGCAGGCACCAAGGCGCAGGTGAAGGTCGGCGAGCAGGTTCTGGACACCGCCAGTCCCGATTTCGCCAAGGCGCTGCCCGCAGCGATCAAGGCGCACGGCTATCCGGCCTCGGCCGACCCGGCTGAGATCAACTACTTCATGACGACGGTGCTGCTGTGGATCCTCGTCGTCTATGTGACGCTGGTCTATGCCCCGATCGCCGCCTGGCTGGTCGAGCTGTTCCCAAGCCGCATCCGCTACAGCGGCATGTCGCTGCCCTACCATATCGGCAACGGCTGGTTCGGCGGCTTCCTGCCGGCCACCGTGTTCGCCATCGCGGCCGCAACCGGCGACATCTATGCGGGTCTCTGGTATCCGATCGGCGTCGCGGCGATGAGCCTCGTCATCGGCTTCCTGTTCCTGCCGGAAACCAAGGACGTCGATATCGCGCAGACCTAGACCGCAGCGCACCCAGCTTTCAGCACGTCGAACGGCCGCGGATCTGCTCCGCGGCCGTCCTGCTTTCCGAACGCTAGGCAGCGCCGATGAACTGCAGCACGACCTCGCGGCTATGGGGCCGGGCGCGATGCTCGATCAAGTAGATCGCCTGCCAAGTCCCGAGCATCATCTCACCCTCGCGCACCGGGATCTGCAGCGATGTCGATGTGAGCATCGTCTTGATGTGACCGGGCATATCGTCCGGTCCCTCAGTGTCATGGACCCAGCCGGCATTCTCCGGCGCTAGGCGCGACAGCGCCGTGGTGAGATCCTGCAGCACGCTGGGATCGGCGTTTTCCATGATGGTCAGCGATGCCGAGGTGTGGCGGATGAAGACTGTGACCGCACCTTCTCTGGCATTGGCCTGGGCGAGGAAAGCCGCAACCTCCCGTGTCAGATCGACAAAGCCGCGGCCCGACGTGCGCACGGTCAGCACCGAGGTGACAACGGTGTTGACGGCGACGGTCGACGACGCACTGCGGGACACGGTTTTTGTCGACATCCTCAGATCTTCCCTGACATGTCCTTCTGCACGCGATTGGCCATATCGATCAGCCGCCGCCAGGCCTGCTCCACGAATGCCATCACCCGGTCCATGTCCTGATCGCTCGGCAGCGGAATTTCGATCTTCCGCGACCCGTCCGTCGACTTCGGCTCGACAGGCTTGGACTCCGCTGGCTTGGACTCTGCGGATTTCGGATCGGCCTTCTGCAACTGATCCGATTTCGGCAGGGCCTGGTCCTTCGGCAACGCCTCGTCGATCTTGCCGGTGACGGTCTGGTCGCGGGAGGCAAGCTGCGCCTTCAGCCGATCATTCTCGGCCCGCAGCCGGCCGATCTCGGCATCCATCGCGGCACGCTCATCGGGCACCGCATAGCAGGACCACCCCATGCCCGCCGTGTCACTGCAGGTCGAGATCGCCCCCGTCCTCGTGTCGAGCCGGACCACGCCATCCGACGTGGCCGACATCGTGTAGCGGCCCTTGTCGCTATCCGGCGCAGGCTGCTCGGCCGCGGCCGGCCCGACCATGCAGGCGGCCGCAACGACGGCTGCGATCAGGCTGCGCCGCGGCGATATCAATGCGATCGATGTCCGTGCGTTCATGACGTTGCTCCCGCATGGCAAGGCATCCCGATCCGCAGCGCTTGCCCTCGAATTTTGTCGCGCGCGTGGTTGAGGGTTGGGCTTCGTGCCTCTGCTTTTTGACCTATGGGGAGGACACCGCGATTTCAACGCGGGCGCGCCACATTCGCTGCCTTGCCGACCGCGGCACGCGAAAGCCAAGAGGGGCGATCGCGCACCGCACAAGCGTGCGCTGATGCGCCGCGGTGACAGCTGTCGACCGATCCAATGCGAGGCCAAGAATTGCAATAAAATCAATAACCTAACTGTTCCACACGCAATCTTGACTTGGCAGGATGCGGTCAGTATGGTCCGCGCGGCTTTAAAGGGTGATGGGGCGCAATTTCCTTCAACCCGCAGCGACGTATCGGTCTTCACATCATGGCGGAAGGCACGGACGACAGCAGCGGACACGGAAGTGGCGATAAATCGCCCGATGAGGCTGCGCTTTCCGCAAGGCTCGGAAGTCTTGATCAGCGGTTGTCCGAACTTCGTGACAGCCGCGCGACCAGGACTGACCAACCTGGAGCTGGAGGCGGAGACAGTGCGGCCAGAGCATCGGCGATGGCGCGCGGTCTTCGGCTTTCCTCCGAGTTGATCGCCGGTGTTCTTGTCGGTGCGGTGCTCGGCTGGGGTTTCGACCGCTTGCTGTCGACATCGCCTTTCGGATTCATCGTGTTTTTCCTGCTCGGCTTCGCCGCCGGCGTGTTGAATGTGGTGAGGTCGGCAGGGGTTGCTCCGGACCGGACCGGCCGATAGCGGCATGCGGAAGTCCCGTCGAATGAAGTGCAAAACGCCGGCGTCGCCGGTGAACAATGAGACGCCACGCGGATGATCGATCCGATCGAACAATTCGACCTCAACAAGATCTTCACGATCGGCCATATCGGCAATCATGAGATCGCCTTCACCAATTCCACCGCCTACATGCTGCTCGCGGTCGCGATCATCAGCGTCATGATGCTCGGTGCTGGGCGGGCGCTGGTGCCGGGGCGATTCCAGTCGGTGGTCGAGCTGTCCTACGAGTTCGTCGCCAACACCATCAGAACCAGCGCCGGCTCCGAGGGCATGCGGTTCTTCCCGCTGGTGTTCTCGCTGTTCATGTTCATCTTCGTCTCGAACATCGTCGGCATCATCCCCTACACATTCACCGTCGCCAGCCACATCATCGTCACCTTCTCGCTGGCGCTTCTGGTGTTCCTGACGGTCATCCTCTACGGCTTCTACAAGAACGGCCTGAAGTTCTTTAAGCTGTTCGTCCCCTCCGGCATTCCGGTGGTGATCCTGCCGCTGGTGGTGCTGATCGAGATCATCTCCTTCTTCTCCCGCCCGATCTCCCACAGCGTCCGTCTGTTCGCCAACATGCTGGCCGGCCACGTCACGCTGAAGGTGTTCGCGAGCTTCGTCATCATGCTGGGCGCGCTCGGCGCCGTCGGCAAGGCTGGCGCACTGCTGCCGCTGGGCCTCGCCGTCGCGCTCACCGCGCTGGAGCTGATGGTCGCGTTCCTGCAGGCCTACGTCTTCACGATCCTCACCTGCATCTATCTCAACGATGCTATCCATCCGGGCCACTGATCCGGCCCAACTCACAACCTCTAAAAGGAGCTTTTCATGGATCCGGTTGCAGCGAAGTACATTGGCGCAGGCATTGCCTGCATCGGCATGGGTGGCGCCGGTGCCGGCATTGGCATCATCTTCGGCAACTACCTCTCGGCCGCGCTGCGCAATCCGTCCGCTGCTCAGGGCCAGTTCGGCAACCTGATCTTCGGCTTCGCGGTGACCGAGGCGCTCGGCATCTTCTCGCTGCTGATCGCGCTGCTCCTGCTGTACGCCGTCTAAGCGCGGCCCGAGCCGGACAGGAGAACGCCCGTGGCTGAAAGTCATGGCGAGGCCGCCAAGGGGTCTGCCCAGGGCACGACCGCCCATACCGAGGCCGAGGGCGGGCACGGTTTCCCTCCGTTCCGGTCGGAAACCTTTCCCTCGCAGATCGTCTCCCTGCTGGTCGCTTTCGTGGTGCTGTACGTGATCGTGTCACGTCTGGCGCTGCCGAAGGTCGGCGGGGTGATTGACGCCCGCCAAAAGGCCATCGAGACCGATCTTTCGGACGCGCAGCGGCTGAAGGACGAGTCCGAGGCCGCGATGAAGGCGTATGAAAGCGAGCTCGCGACCGCCCGGGCCAGCGCCCAGGCGATCGGAGCCGAAACCCGCGAGAAGCTTGCGGCCGCCTCGGAAGCCGAACGCAAGGCCCTGGAGCAGAGCCTCGCGACCAAGCTCGCGGAAGCGGAAAAATCCATTGCCGCCACGCGCGCGACCGCGATGAGCAATGTCCGTGGCATCGCCGCGGATGCGGCCAGCGCGATCGTCGAGCAGCTGACCGGAAAAGCTCCGACAGCAAAGGCGCTCAACGCGGCCGTCGATGCATCCTTGAAGGAAACAGCCTGATGTTCGCCGATCCGGAAACCTGGGTTGCGATCGCCTTTATCATCCTGCTCGCGCTGTTCGGCTATTTCGGCGTGCATCGGATGCTCCTGACCGCACTCGACCATCGCGCCGAGCGCATCAGGTCCGAACTCGACGAGGCCAAGCGCCTCAAGGAGGAGGCGGCGAAGGTGCTCGCGGACTACAAGTCCCGCCGCGCCAGCGCCGAGCGCGAAGCGGCCGAGATCGTGACCTCTGCCAAGGCGGAGGCCGAGCGCATCGCGACAGAGGCCAAGGCCAAGATGGAAGACTTCGTCGCCCGCAGGACCAAGGCCGCCGAGAGCAAGATCGCGCTCGCGGAAGCCCAGGCCCTGGCGGACGTCCGCTCTGCCGCCGCGGAGGCGGCCGTGCAGGCCGCCACCAGCGTGCTGTCGCAAACGGTGAAGGGCAAACTTGCCGACGACCTCGTCGCCAAGGGCATCAAGGAAGTCCGTCAGAAGCTGAACTGAGCGGGTCTCACACACCTTCGATCAGACCATCTCTGAAAACAGCCGGCGCGACATCCTCGCGCCGGCTTTTTTTGTTCTCATTTCTTTGTCTTCAATATCGCGCCGGCGGGCGTGACCTCCGATCAAGCCACGCGGACTATCTCTTCTTCTTCCCACGCGCCTTGGGCTCCGGCCCCAGTGCCTGCGGATCGAAGCCGATGTAGAACACGTAGGCATCGGGATTGGAGCCCGGCCCCGGCACCGGATAGACCAGATCCTCGGCGACGATCGTGAACGGCACGCTACCGTCCTCGGTCATCTGCACTGTCGTGCGGTAGGCCTTGGTCGCGATCACCTTCTCGTTGACGCCGCCCTGGACCACGGCGACGCGCATCGGAATCTCCACGGTGGCGGGGGCGCCCGCGGCGCCCGCAATCACCCGCCCCTGGATGCCGATCTTGGCGATGATCTGACTGCCTTCGAGATTGCACTCCCGTGCGGTCTTGGTGATGGAGGCCTGGAATTTGACGTCATTGCCGATCGCCTGCTTGCCAGGCGCCGCCACCGCATAGGTCGAGGCGCCGGCGCGGATGTTGACCGGCGGGCAGGTCAGGCCCTCGGTCGGATCGGCCGCTGGCCCGCCGTTCGCGGGTAAGTTCTGCTGATCCGGCTTGTCGTCCGAGCCGCCGCCGAACAGGCTCTTGAAGCGGTCGGTCAGCGATTGCGCCGCGGCCGGTGAGGCGAGGCTCGTCGCGCCCAGCGCGACTGACACCGCGGCCACTGCCGCAAACCGGATTGCACGTCTCTCACGCATCGGATGTCCTTAAGGCTTGTCATCGCCCGGCCACCGCGTCTCGCTTTAACAGCGCGATCACGGCGAAGCCGTGGCACTCTTCATGGGTCAAATTGGCGGCGCCAGCACTGCGGCTGCGCGCTGTGAAAACAGCTTCGAAATCATTCTACCCGCGGAAATCCTCGTTCAGCAGGCCATAGAGGAAGTGGTCCTGCCAGACCCCGTTGATGCAGAGATAGCGGCGCGCCAGGCCTTCGCGGGTGAAGCCGCATTTCTCCAGCACCCGGATCGACGGCGTATTGGTCGGGATGCAGGCCGCCTCGACCCGGTGCAGGTTGAGCTCGCCGAACAGCGTCGGCAGCAACAGGCGCAGCGCCGCGGTCATATAGCCGCGATGCGCATGCGGCTGGCCCATCCAATAGCCGATGGTGCCCGCCTGCACGATGCCGCGGCGGACATTGGCGAGCGTGATGCCGCCGAGCATGGCGCCGTCATTCTCGCGGAACACGATGAACGGATAGGAGCGGTCGGCCGCCATGTCCTCGGCATAGCGGCGCAGCCGACGCCGGAAGCCGGAGCGGGTCAAATCATCGGACGGCCAGATCGGCTCCCATGGTGTCAGATATTCGCGGCTGTAGTCACGCAGCTGCGCCCATTGCACGTAGTCGGCCATCTGCGGCGCGCGCAAATAGAGCCCATTGCCGCGCGGCGCGAGCGCCGTCGGTCCGCTGGATGGCAAACGAAACAGGGCCACCTGGGATGCTCCCCTGCTCTTCCCAGCTTCCACTGGTGACCGCTCCGGATTCCGCGCCGCACGCGAGCTCACGCGGCGGGACGGACTCCTGCAGCCTCAATGGAGCTGAGCCTTCGACTTCGACCCGCTCAAAGCTTCCGCGAAAGTCACCGCGCTGTCCAGACCCCTGCCGCTGCCGAGCGCAACCACCGCCGGGCGCGAGCGCGCCAGCAGCGTGCGCGCCGCATCGCGGGTGCTCTCGACGCTGACGGCGTCGATCTTGGCGACCATCTCCTGCAGCGTCTGCGGCCGGCCATAAGCGAGGATGTGGCGCGCGAGCTGTTCGGCACGGGAGGAGCAGCTCTCCAGCGCCATCAAGAGGCCCGCCTTCATCTGCGCCTTGGCGCGCGCGACCTCGGAATCGGTCAGCGTCTCCACGGCGTCACCGATGATATCGACCACCACCTCCATCATCTCGGGGGCATCGGCCGGATCGGTCCCGGTGTAGAGGCCGAAGAAGCCGGTGTCGCTATAGGGCGCATGGAATGTGTAGACCGAGTAGCACAGGCCACGATTCTCCCGCACCTCCTGGAACAGGCGGGAGGACATGCCGCCGCCCAGGATGTTGGTGAAGACCTGCAGCGAGAACAGCGATGGATCGGCCTGCGGCACGCCTTCCAGCGCCAGCGTCAGATGTGCCTGCTCGAGATCGCGATGCACGACCTTCGAGCCGCCTTTGCCGAAGGTGGCCGGCAGCGGCTTCGGCGCCGGCGCGCCGTTGAAACCGGCAAAGCGCTTGGCCACGTCATCGACGATGCGCGCGTGATCGACCGCGCCGGCGGCGGCCACCACCATGTCGGGCCCGCGGTAGTGCGTGGACAGATAGCCGCGCAGCTTGTCGCGATCAAAACCCTTCAGCGTCTTGGCGGTGCCGAGCAGCGAGCGGCCCATCGGCTGGTCCGGATAGCAGAGCTCGTTGAGATGCTCGAACACGACATCGTCGGGCGTGTCCTGCGCCGCGCCGATCTCCTGCACGATTACGTTCTTCTCGCGCTCCAGCTCCTCCGGCACGAAGGAGGGATTGGCGAGAATGTCGGAGAGCACGTCGAGCGCCAGCGGCACGTCGGCCTTCATCACCCGCGCATAATAGGCAGTGGTCTCGGTCGAGGTGCCGGCGTTGAGATCGCCGCCGACCGCCTCGATGGTCTCGACGATCTCGCGCGCGCTGCGCGTCGTGGTGCCCTTGAACGCCATATGTTCCAGGAGATGCGAGATGCCATGCTCGTCGGGCTTCTCGTCGCGGCCACCGACGCCGGCCCAGACACCCAGCGCGGCGGTCTCGAGATGCGGCATCGTGTCGGTCACGACCGTGAGCCCGGTCGGCAGCTTGGTGACTTCCACAGCCATTAACCTATAGCTCCCTGCTTGGCGGCCCGGCTGACCGACAGGATGAACTTCTCGACCTCGGCCTGGTCGTTACGCATGATCCTGACCTCTTCGCGCCTCGTCATCAGCCCGTCGAGCCAGGCCGGCAGATGCGGCCGCACGCCGCAGGCGGCTTCCACCGCGTCCGGGAATTTCGCCGGATGAGCTGTCGAGAGCACGATGTTCGGCACCGATGTATCGGCGGAATCGCGATCGGCGACCGCGAGCGCGACCGCCGTATGCGGATCGACGAGATCGCCGGCCTCGCGGAAGGCGGCGCGGATCGCGGCCGCCGTCTCGGTCTCATCGGCGCGGCCGGCGTCGAAATCGGCGCGGATCGCGGCCAGCATGGCATCGGGCAGCACGAAGCGCCCGGACTGCTTCAGCGAGGCCATCAGGCGGCGCACGGTGTCGGCGTCGCGGCCTGCAGCCTCGAACAACAGCCGCTCGAAATTCGATGAGACCTGGATATCCATCGATGGCGAGGTGGTCGCGTGCACCTCGCGCACCTCGTAATGGCCGGTCTTGAGCGTGCGCGGCAGGATGTCGTTGACGTTGGCGGCGATGCGCAGGGTGCGGATCGGCAGGCCCATGCGCTTGGCGACGAAGCCTGCAAAGATATCGCCGAAATTGCCCGTGGGCACCGTGAAGTCGACGCTGCGCTGGGGCGCGCCGAGCGCGACCGCCGAGGTGAAATAGTAGACCACCTGCGCCACCACGCGCGCCCAGTTGATCGAATTGACGCCGGACAGCGCCACCGCGTCACGGAAGCGATGATTGTTGAACAGGCCTTTCACGATCGCCTGGCAGTCGTCGAAATTGCCCTCGATGGCGAGCGGGTGGACATTGGCGGCGCCGGCCGTGGTCATCATGCGCCGCTGCACCTCGGAGATGCGGCCGTGCGGGAACAGCACGATCAGATCGGCATTGTCGCGGCCGGCGAAAGCTTCCACCGCCGCGCCGCCGGTATCGCCCGAGGTCGCGACCACGATGGTGGTGCGCTCACCACGCCCCGCCAGCACATGATCCATCAGCCGCGAGATCAGCTGCATCGCCACGTCCTTGAAGGCGAGCGTTGGGCCGTGGAACAGCTCCAGCACGAACTGGTGCGGATCGATCTGGTTGAGCGGCACGACCGCCGGATGGCGGAACGTGGCGTAGGCCTCGTTGGCCATGCGGCCGAGGTCGGCGTCGGAGATCTCGCCGGCGACGAACGGCTTGATGACCTCGACCGCGACCTCCCAATAGGGCCGGCCGAAAAACTGCGCGATCGCCTCATGCGACAGAAGCGGCCAGGTCTCGGGCACGTAGAGGCCGCCGTCGCGGGCGAGCCCGGTCAGCATCACGTCGCAGAAGCTCAGCGCGGGGGCTTCCCCGCGGGTGGACACGTAGCGCGTCAAATCGCTCTCCAGGCCCTCATCATCAGCTTAAGCCATTGATTTGATTACAGATCAGAACTGCCTCGCGGCAAACTGGTCTGGCACCATAATCGTTTTGCCCAGACGGGGAAACCGGTAGTTGCCGCAGAAATAGCTGTACGGAAGGCGTACAGAGATTCGCGGCAGACCTCGCTGTCGTCCCCGCCTTGTGCGCAATTGCGCACTGGAGCGGGGACCCATAACCACCGGCCGTGCGGTTGAAAACGAAAGTAGCTCCAGCCTGCGCCCAACTGCAAACTGGGGTTATGGGTCCCGGGTGGGCGCCTGCCGGCGCTGTCGCGCCGTCCGGCTTGCCCGGGACGACACCAGCGGGTGACTGCTCCAACTTCTCACCCATGCAGCGCCGACTCATACCTTCTCGTTCTCGCGACATGACATGCCCGAGCTATGCTTCATTCATCTACCCTCTCGCATTGGAGGGCGCAGGGAAGGCCGGGCGCCGGCTGGCGCCCATGGTCCGCGTGCAGCAAAAGAGCACGCGGCAGAACCACAGGTGCAGCCGAGATCGCCCGGCCTTCCCTGCGCGATGGGTTTAACGCTTATACGCGCTCTCCCCGGGGACCGGCTCTCTTGCCCCCGTCGCTCACGACGCTCGTCGAACAGCATCGCAAGCTTGGCCTCAGCACCGGGAGGCCAGGACCACACGACTTCGCAGTCCGCGCCCGCGGCACTCGTCAGTTGCCGCCTGCACGTCCATCGCATCCCGCTTCCACGTATCGTGACGACGCGCACGCCCCTCTCCGATGAGGCGGGATGGCTCTAGACAATCACCAATTCTGAAAAAAAGAAACAAGAATATTTTTCGCAAAAGGGCTGGACACGACCGAGCTGCTTGATCGGCCGCACAAAATTAGCGTTTCGGCGCAGACGAGTCGCGGAGCATGCGCGGGCGATTTGCAGCGAGACGTGGGCCATGCCGTTGCGCCGGTAACACGAAGCAGGTTGCGCGAAACAATCGCGTATCGCAGCGCCGCTAGGTCTCGCGATCGTAACGATCACGCCATCATTGCTCAGACCGGCGGGGAATTGCCATCATGCCAGAGATGTTCGACGTCGCGCTGCCGATCGTGTTGGCCGCGCTGCTGACCTTCGCGAGCCTGCGCGCCTTCAGGCACAAGAGGAGGCTGGTCCGATGGGGCGTCGGCAGCATCGCGGCACTGCTGACGCTGATCGCCACGATCACGAGCGTGTTCGCGCTCGCTGGCCTCTCGCGGTTGAACGCGCATGGCGCGCCGGCCGTTTCGCCGACCATCGCCGGTACCGCCGAGCAGGTACAGCGCGGACACGAGATCGCCGACGGCTTCTGCAGCGGCTGTCACGCACCCGACGACATCACCGCGACGCTCACCGGCGACCGTGACCTCGGCCGCCATCTTCCGCTGCCGCTCGGCTCCTTCGTCGCGCCGAACCTGACGCCGGCCGGGCGGCTCGCCCGCTGGTCCGACGGCGACATCTTCCGCGCCATCCGCAACGGCGTCGATCCCGGCGGCCGCAGGCTGTTCATCATGTCGCTGACCAATGCCTCGGGGCTCAGCGATGACGACACCAAAGCTGTCATCGCCTATCTGCGCAGCCTGCGCGCCGATGGCCGGGACACCGGCGCGACGCCCGACCGCTTCTCGCTGCTCGGCCTCGTCATGCTCGGCGCCCACCTGCTGCCCGAGGCCAAGCCGGTGCCGACTGGCGTAGTCATAGCACCGGCCAAAGCGCCGACAGCAGAATTCGGCGAATACATTCTCTCCTATCAGGATTGCCGCGGGTACCATGGCAAGGCGCTGACCGGCGGCGTGCCGGGCCAGCTTCCGCCGCTCGGCCCTGATCTCAACGTGGTCAAGGTCTGGAGCTTCGATCAGTTCGCCGCCACCATGCGCACCGGCGTCGATCCCACCGGCCACGAGCTCGGCAAAGAGATGCCGTGGCGGCCGATCGGACGGATGAGCGACGACGAGCTGCGCGCCATCTACGAATATTTGATGCACCTGCCGGCGAGCTGACGGGATCGCATCCATGCAGCAGGCACGCATCATCTCCGCATTCAGCACATGAATGGTCCGTAACAACGGGCCGCTCGCATCCGAACGGACCGTCATCGGCAACGTTACGAATGGCGGACGAGCGATGACGCGGAACTCCCTTGTGGCGAAAACTATCAGCCGGGGCAACGAGCTGATTTGCGCGATGTTTGTCATGGCTCAGTCGTCGCCGATCGCGCGCTGGTCCCCGATTCCGCTGCGGCTTATTGTAGGCTATGGCTTCGCCGAGCATGGCTTCGCAAAACTGCTGCGCGGCTCTGACAATTTCACCGGGCTGTTGCACGCGCTCGGCCTGCCGATACCGGCGCTGTTCGCCTGGATCACCATCGTGACCGAGATCGCAGGTGGCATCCTCATGCTACTCGGCGCGCTGGTGCCGCTGATCAGCATTCCCATGGCGATCGTGCTGATCGTCGCGATCATCACGGTACACTGGCCCTATGGCTTCTCGTCGATCAAGCTGCAGGCGATCACGCCGCATGGTGCGCATTTCGGCGAGCCCGGCTACGAGACCGACCTGCTCTATCTCGCCTGCATCATCGCGCTGGTGCTCGGCGGCGCCGGCCCCTACGCCATCGACAATTGGCTCTGGCGCCGCTTCGTGGTGCGGCTCGCGCAATCCTCATAATGATGGGATCACGGCCGTTGCGCGCGACGACCGCGGGCCCAGACCGCAAACGCGATCACGAGCGCAGCCGCGAGCGAGAACCAGGTGATGGCATATTGCATGTGCTCGTCGCGCAGATGCGGCGTCAGCGGGCCGGGCTTCGGGATGCCGTTGTCCGGCACCGGCGTTTCGAGATCGATGTAGAACGGCGCCACCTCGCCCCAGCCGAGCGCCTTGGCCATCGCGAGGTGATCCCTGGTGAACCACAGCCGCTTGTCGCGGTTGTCCGCCGGCGTCAGCAGGCCGGCGCTCTCCGGAAAACGCAAGTAACCGGCGAGCGTGATAGGCTCGCCGGTGATGAGCTTGGCGGCCGCGCGGTCCTCGACGCTGCGCTCCTGCATGGTGTTGGCGATGAAGCCGGTATCGATCACGACGGTCTCACCCGAGGCCAGCCGGGCCGGCAGGAAGGCCCAGGTGCCGGGGCCAGAGACGTCCTCGCGGACCGCGGAGCCGGCGCTATAGACCATCGCGTCCGGCAGCTTCAAATAAGTCGCGGTGAAAGTGACGCGGCGGAACTCGTCGTTCGCCGCGTTCAGCGCGGGCCATTCCGCGGACGGCGGCAGCGGCACCGGTGCAGCGGTGATCCGCGCCTCGAGCGCCGCGATCAGCGCATGCTTCTCGGCGCGGCGCGCGAGCTGCCAGACGCCGAGGCCGATGAAGATCGCAACCATCAATGCGGTGAACGCGGCAAAGGCGCGTGTGCCGCGCCCGCCGATAGCGGTGGTCATTGTCATAGGAAGGCGCTCGCGCGGTCGGCCTGTCCCTGAAGACTTGTTCGCAAGCTCTCGCGCGGAATGCGGTGCGCTCCCTCTCCCCGTCCTTCACGGGGGCGCGACGAGCTTCGCTCGCGCTGAGAGGGTTGGGGTGAGGGGCAGACGCGCCACCGGTTTGATTGTTGAGACCTGTAGCCCCTCACCCCACCCCTCTCCCCGCAAGCGGGGAGAGGGAGCTCACCGTCTCCTGCGCGAGAGTTCGCGAACAGTTGACACACCATCCTGCCCTCACCGCGGACCGCGGTCGACGAGCTCGCCCGGCGCAGCTTTGTGGTGGAACTGCAGCGCGATCAGCAGCGACTTCATCGACCGCAGCGGCAACAGCGTGGTGACGAGGATCAAGGGCAGCCACAGCGCCGCGTGGAGCCAGAATGGCGGCTGGTACTTCACCTCGACGATCAGCGCCGCCACGACCACGATCGCACCTGCGATCATGATGATGAAGATGGCCGGGCCGTCGCCGCTGTCGATGAAGGCGTAGTCAAGCTCGCAGGCTTCGCAGCGGTGTCGCAGCGTGAGGAAGCCCGAGAACAACTTGCCCCGGCCGCAGCGCGGGCAGCGGCAGGCGAGGCCGCGCAAGATGGTCTGCGATAGCGTGACGGGCTGGTTATGCATCGCTGTGTTCCACCCATCCTTCGTCGAGCAAGTCGTCCACACGCACATGCGCAGGAGAGCCGTAACAAGCAGGAGAGCCGTAAGAAAAAGGGCGGCCCTGCGGCCGCCCCCTTGTAGCACGATCAGCGGCCCGTCAATGCACCGCGTGGGAAGCGGCCTCGGCGCCGTGGCTGCCCCAAATGTAGATGCAGATGAACAGGAACAGCCAGACCACGTCGACGAAATGCCAGTACCAGGCGGCGAATTCGAAACCGAGATGCTGCTTCGGCGTGAAGTGGCCGAGATAGGCGCGGATCAGGCAGACGATCAGGAAGATGGTGCCGACCAGCACGTGGAAACCGTGGAAGCCGGTGGCCATGAAGAAGGTGGCGCCATAGATGTTGCCGCTGAAGGCGAACTCCGCGTGGGCGTATTCGTAGGCCTGCACTGCGGTGAAGGTGGCGCCGAGCAGGATGGTCAGGAGCAGACCATACTTCAGGCCCTGGCGATCGTTCTCCAGCAGCGCGTGGTGCGCCCAGGTCACAGTGGTGCCCGAGGTGAGCAGCAGCAACGTGTTGAGCAGCGGCAGGTGCCAGGGATCGAGCGCCTCGATGCCCTTCGGCGGCCAGGTGCCGGGCACGCTGCAGGCACCCATCTGGGTGCCGGCGCCGCAGCCGAACACGGCGTCGCGGGTCGCCTGCACGGCGTCCGCCGGGAACAGCGAGGCGTTGAAGAACGCCCAGAACCAGGCGACGAAGAACATCACCTCCGAGGCGATGAACAGGATCATGCCGTAGCGGTGATGCAGTTGCACGACGCGGGTGTGGTCGCCCTTGTATTGCGCCTCCTTGATGACGTCGCCCCACCAGCTCGCCATCGTGTAGAGCACGCCGACGAGGCCGATGCCGAACACGATCGGCGCGGCCGAATACAGATGATGCATCCAGCCGACCGCACCGAACGCCATGATGAAGGCCGACAGCGAGCCGACGAACGGCCACGGGCTCGGATCGACGAGATGGTAGTCGTGATGCTTAGCGTGGGCCGTAGCCATTCAAGTCTCTCCCCAGATCGATGCCGACGGAGCCGGCAGATATTCCTTCAAACCAAAGCACTGAAAGCGCGGCGTCATCACAGGCTGCCCCGCGGCTTCTCCACCTCACGCGCGGCAACCGGGCTCTGCGCCGCGTCGCGGACCGGATAGAATGTGTAGGACAAGGTGATGGTGTTCAGCGTGTCGTTCTCATGGTCGCCTGCGATCGCCGGATCGACATAGAACACCACCGGCATCTGCCGCGTCTCGCCCGGCGCCATGGTCTGCTCGGTGAAGCAGAAGCAGTTGATCTTGGTGAAGTAGGAGCCAACCGTCAGCGGGGTGACGTTGTAGGCTGCCTGACCTGCGGTGGTCCGCGCCGACTGGTTGGTCACGGTGTAGTAGACCGTCACCACCTCGCCGATCCTCACCTGGATCTCGGTCTTTTCCGGCTGGAATTTCCAGGGCAGCCCGCCGGCGACGTTGGAATCGAAGCGCACCGCGATGGTACGCCCCAGCGGCGCCGTAGCGGGCGCCGAGGCGGCAACCTGCGTGGTGCCGTTGAAGCCGGTGGCGCGGCAGAACCAGTTGTAGAACGGCACGGCGGCGTAGGCCGCGCCGACCATCAGCACGACGACGGCACCGCAGATTCCGCCGACCAGCGCGTCACGTCGGGTGGCCGCGCGGCGGGACCGCGCGGCCTGCGCCGGCAGTTCTGCATGCATCGGCTTTTCGGGTCTGTCCATCAGATCGGCCGTCTCAACACCGCGGGCCCCTTGACCAGGGTGACCGCGAAGAACAACACCACCAGCACGCCGAGTGCCAGCGCGATCGCGACCGAGCGGCGGCGCCGTGCGCGCAGCTGCGCCTCGGTGAGGACGATCCCGTCTTCTGGCTGGTTCGGCTCGGCCATGTCGGTGCCATGCGCCCCCTTCACCCGACCGCGCCCGGCCAGACTAACGGCGCGAGCATGCGCGCCACCGCCTCGACGCCCAGCGTCGCGAACAGCGCGAACAGATACAGGATCGAGAAGGCGAACAGCTTGCGGGTGGCGCGCAGCGAGGCGCTCCGCTCACGCTTGCGATAAACCTCGATCGCGAGCCACATCATGCCGGCGCCCAGCACGAGCGAGACACTGCCATAGATCGCGTCGAAATAGCCGAGCGGCCAGGGCGCGAGCGCAATGCCGACCAGGACGATGGTGTAGAGCAGGATCTGCAGCCGCGTCGCATCGGGGCCGGCGACCACCGGCAGCATCGGAATGCCGGCGCGGGCATAATCGTCGGAGCGGAACAGCGCCAGCGCCCAGAAATGCGGCGGGGTCCAGAAGAAGATGATCAGGAACAGCCACAGCGGCTCGGGCGCGATCGATGCGGTCGCCGCGACCCAGGCCACGACGGGCGGCAGCGCGCCGGCGGCGCCGCCGATCACGATGTTCTGCGCGGTCCAGCGCTTCAGCCACATGGTGTAGACCACGACATAGAAGAAGATAGTGAAGGCGAGCAGCGCGCCGGCATACCAGTTGACGAGAATGCCGAGCGTCAGCACTGAGAAGAAGGACAGGGTCGAGCCGAAGGCGAGGGCCTCAGGCGGCGTGATGCGGCCGCGCGGGATCGGGCGATTGGCGGTGCGCGTCATCTTGGCGTCGATGTCGCCTTCGAGCGCCATGTTGAGCGCGCCGGAGGCACCGGCACCGACCGCGATGCACAGCAGCGAGGTGATCGCAAGCACCGGGTGAAAGTGACCGGGCGCGATCAGCAGCCCAACCAGCGCCGTGAAGATCACGAGCGACATTACCCGCGGCTTCAGCAGCGCGAGATAGTCGCCGACATCGGCCTCGGAGATCCGGGGACCGGCCGCAATGGCGTTCTGCTCGATGACCGACACGATCAATTCCGATGTTTCGCTTCAGCAACCCAGCCGGGCCAATGGTCCGGCTGGGACGAGATTTGTCAGGACGGGATCACTGCACGCGCGGCAGCGTCTCGAACTGGTGGAACGGCGGCGGCGAGGACAGCGTCCATTCCAGCGTGGTGGCACCCGGCCCCCACGGATTGTTGGCGGCCTGCTGCTTGCGCATGAACGCATCGACCACGCCGTAGAGGAAGATCAGGACGCCGAAGCCCGAGATGTAGGAGCCGATCGACGAGATCAGGTTCCAGCCGGCGAATGCGTCCGGATAGTCGATGTAGCGGCGCGGCATGCCCGACAGGCCGAGGAAGTGCTGCGGGAAGAACACGAGGTTGACGCCGATGAAGGTGAACCAGAAGTGCGCCTTCGCGATGGTCTCGTTGTACATGTAGCCGAACATCTTCGGGAACCAGTAGTACCAGCCGGCGAAGATCGCGAACACGGCCCCTAGCGACAGCACGTAATGGAAGTGCGCGACGACGTAGTAGGTGTCCTGCAGCACGCGGTCGACACCGGCATTCGCCAGCACGACACCGGTGACGCCGCCGACCGTGAACAGGAAGATGAAGCCGATCGCCCACAGCATCGGCGCGCGGAACTCGATCGAGCCGCCCCACATCGTGGCGATCCAGGAGAAGATCTTCACGCCGGTCGGCACCGCGATCACCATGGTGGCGGCGACGAAATAGGCCTGCGTCGCCGAGGACATGCCGACCGTGTACATGTGGTGCGCCCAGACCACGAAGCCGATGCCGCCGATCGCGACCATGGCATAGGCCATGCCGAGATAACCGAACACGGGCTTGCGCGAGAAGGTCGAGACGATCTGGCTGATCATGCCAAAGCCGGGCAGGATCAGGATGTACACTTCGGGATGACCGAAGAACCAGAACAGATGCTGGAACAACAGCGGGTCACCACCGCCATCGGCCGCGAAGAAGGTGGTGCCGAAATTGCGGTCGGTCAGCAGCATCGTGATCGCACCGGCGAGCACCGGCAGCGACAGCAGGAGCAGGAACACCGTCACCAGGATCGACCAGACGAACAGCGGCATTTTGTGCAGGGTCATGCCCGGCGCGCGCATGTTGAAGATCGTGGTGATGAAGTTGATGGCGCCAAGGATCGACGAGGCACCGGCAATGTGCAGCGACAGGATCGCGAAGTCGACCGCCGGTCCCGGGTGGCCCGAGGTCGACAGCGGCGCATACATGGTCCAGCCCGCACCGACGCCGTTGGCGCCAGGTTCGCCCTCGACGAAGGTCGAGGTGAGCAGCAGCGCGAAGGACGCCGGCAGCAGCCAGAACGAGATGTTGTTCATGCGCGGGAACGCCATGTCCGGCGCCCCGATCATCAGCGGCACCATCCAGTTGCCGAAGCCGCCGATCATCGCCGGCATGACCATGAAGAAGATCATGATCAGGCCGTGGCTGGTCACGAACACATTGTAAGTGTGGTTCTCGTGGAACAGCTGGACGCCCGGATACATCAGCTCGATCCGGATCGCGATCGACATAGCAAGGC
Source organism: Bradyrhizobium sp. STM 3557 (assembly GCF_045571465.1). Lineage (NCBI taxonomy): Bacteria > Pseudomonadati > Pseudomonadota > Alphaproteobacteria > Hyphomicrobiales > Nitrobacteraceae > Bradyrhizobium > Bradyrhizobium sp. STM 3557. The sequence continues at coordinate 840,561 of NZ_CP120697.1, read as the reverse complement.
CGATGATCCCCGCGCAGATCGCGAAGATCAGGTACATCGTGCCGATGTCTTTGTGATTGGTCGAATACAGCCAGCGCTTCCACCCGGTCGGATGGTCGTGCGCATGATCGTCATGGCTGGTCAGGGTCGTTGCGCTCGTAGCCATTACCTATTCCCTTATCCCCTTCGGACCGCGCGCGGTCCGATCAAAATCGCCCGTCTTGCTGCGAGGCGCCGCTCAATGCGCCAAGCTGACGGCCGGGTCGGCCGCCGAGGCATAGGTGTTGCCCGGCGCGCTGGCGAACTTCTTCTTGGCATCCTCGACCCAGGCCGCGAAATCCTGGTCGCTCACGACGCGCACCGCGATCGGCATATAGGCGTGGTCCTTGCCGCAGAGCTCGGAGCACTGGCCATAAAACACGCCGACCCTGGTCGCCTTGAACCAGGTCTCGTTGAGGCGGCCGGGAATGGCGTCGATCTTGACGCCGAAGGACGGCACCGCCCAGGAGTGGATCACGTCCGCACCGGTGGTCTGAACCCGAATCACCTTGTTGACCGGCACCACCATCTCGTTGTCGACGCCGAGCAGCCGCGGCTGCTTGTCCTGCGCCAGCAGCGAGTCGAACTCGAACTTGCCGTTATCGGGATAGGCGTAGCTCCAGTACCACTGCTTGCCGGTGGCCTTGATGGTCAGGTCGGCCTTCGGCACGTCGAGCTCCAGGAACAGGAGGCGGAACGACGGCACCGCGATCGTGACCAGGATCAGCACCGGGATCAGCGTCCAGGCCACCTCGAGCAGCGTGTTGTGGGTGGTGCGCGAGGGCACCGGGTTGGCGCGCGCATTGAACTTGACCACCACGGTGATCAGCAGCGCCAGCACGAATAGCGTGATGATGGTGATGATCGTGAGCAGCAGGCCATGGAACCAGGTGATGTTCTCCATCACCGGCGTGACCGCCTCCTGCAGCCTGATTTCCCAGGGCGCGGGCTGCCCCATTTCGGCAAATGCCGCCCCGCTCGACAGCAGCGACACACCCGCCACCGTCAATCCAACCAAGCGGGCGCCCAATCGGCCCATCGACATCTTCATGTCGCTCGCGCTCCCTTCAGAACTTTCCCCCGCAGCGCGCGCAAGGCGGCGCGCTGTACGATCCGCGCTCCGGACAAATGGCCTTGAAGCGGGCTTATAGGAAAGCACCTGGGCCAGTTCACTGGAATGACGAAATCTTGCTCCTCAAACCATAATTCTTGATCCATCGCAATGCAGTCTTATGCAGGGTGTCGCGCGCGGCCACGAGATTGGCCCCGCTGTGATTTTTCCGGTAGATTGCCGATTGGCGCGACTTCGCGGACGGCGAGCGCTTGACAGGCGTCCTGCCCGTTGTACGCAAGCCGGGCGACGCCGCACGGAACTCTGATTCGAAAGATCGGGCTCGCAGGGTCATTTCAGGCCTGAAGATGCCGATCCTGTCCTCAAGGCGCCATCATTGCCGTATCATGCCGTCGCGGCTTGCAGATCACCCACAGGAAAGTGTCATGGGATCGACCCGGATGGGGCCTTCAACGGACAGGACGACGGACATTGCCGGCGGAGATGCGAACGGCTCGCGACGTCCGCGGCGGCTCGGTCTTGCGGCGCTCTCAACGCTTCTTGGCTTCGCGGCCGTCATTGCCCTCCCTCACCTCGTCCACGCCCAAGGTGCCGTGCGCTCGGTTCATGGTGACTGGCAGATCCGCTGCGATACCCCGCCCGGTGCCCAGAACGAGCAATGCGCCCTGATTCAGAGCGTGGTAGCGGAGGACCGCTCCAATGCCGGGCTCACCGTCATCATGCTCAAGACCGCCGACCAGAAGAGCCGGCTGATGCGCGTGGTCGCTCCGCTCGGCGTGCTCTTGCCGTCCGGCCTCGGCCTGAAGCTCGACAACCAGGATGTCGGCCGCGCCGGCTTCGTGCGCTGCCTTCCCAATGGCTGCGTCGCCGAGGTGGTGATGGAGGACAAGCTCCTGAACCAGCTCAAGACCGCCAAGACCGCGACCTTCATCATCTTCGAGACGCCCGAGGAGGGCATCGGCTTCCCGCTCAGCCTGAACGGGCTGGCGGAAGGATTCGACAAATTGCCGTGATCAGCACGGCCGCTGGCCGGCTGCCGTCTCCAGCGACAGCGCCATGATCAGCACGGTCTTGTCGATCGCATCATCAGGCGCTTCCGCCGGCTGCACCGCCTTGATGACGAAGCCGGCCTTCTCGTAAAGCCGGATGGCGTTGGCATTGCTGCGGTAGACGGTAAGCTCGACACGGGAGAAGCCGAACGCGCGGGCATCGGCCAGCGCCCGGGCCATCAGCCGGGAACCGATGCCCTGGCGCCGGAACTGCGGCAAAAGGCCCATGCCCAGGACGCCGATCCGGGCGTCGATGGGCCCCGATTTGGGCGTCACGTCGCACCAGCCGACCACCTCGCCACCAGCGCGCGCGACCAGCTGCGGATAGCCATGGGCGATCATGTCGAGGACAAAAGCACGTGTGGATTCAAGGGGCGGCGCCTCGCTGAAGGACAGATAGCGCCGCTCCCGCGCTACCGAGTCCAGCGTTCGGTGGAAGCTTTCGATATCTGCAGGGGTGATTGGAGTGATCTCAACCATGTCCGTTCGGTAATCATCCGGCCCCTCGCGCCCCGACCCCGAAACAACTATCTTGGATCGTACGTTCCGACAACGGACCTGCCCAGTGGACATGCCGATGACAGATCCCGCCACCACCTCCCTGCTCGACCGAGCCAATCTCGACCGCGACGCCGTCCGGAACGAGGTGGGGCGCGGACTCGCCGGCGCCGACGACGGCGAACTGTTCCTGGAATATAGCCAGACCGAAGCGCTGATGTTCGACAACGGCCGGCTGAAGCAAGCTACGTACGACACCAGCCAGGGTTTCGGCCTGCGCGCGGTGAAGGACGATGCGGTCGGCTATGCCCATTCCTCCGACGTGTCGCTGCCGGCGCTGATCCGCGCCGCGGACGCCGTCAGCGCCGTGCGTGGCGGCTATTCGGGCACGTTCGCAAGCCCGCCGCCGCACACCAATGTGCGCCTCTATGGCGACGACAATCCGCTCGATGCCCCCGGCTTCGAGAGCAAGGTCAAGCTGCTCGGCGAGATCGACGCCTATCTGCGCGACAAGGACCCGCGGGTGCGGCAGGTGACAGTCAGCCTCGGCGCCACCTGGCAGGTGGTCGAGATCCTGCGACCCGACGGCGAGAGCTATCGCGACATCCGCCCGCTGGTGCGCGTCAACATTTCCGTGGTTGCCGGACAAGGCGACCGGCAGGAGAGCGGCAGCAAGGGCTATGGCGGTCGCGAGGCGTATGCGCGCTTCATCGAAACCAAGGCCTGGCGCGAGGCCGCCGACGGCGCGCTGCGCGAGGCGCTGGTCAATCTGGAATCGGTGCCGGCACCGGCCGGCGAGATGGACGTGGTGTTGGGCGCCGGCTGGCCCGGCGTGATGCTGCATGAGGCGGTCGGCCACGGTCTGGAAGGTGATTTCAACCGCAAGAAGACCTCGGCTTTCGCCGGCCTGATGGGCAAGCAGGTGGCGGCCAAGGGCGTCACCGTGGTCGACGACGGCACCATGGCCTCGCGCCGCGGCTCGCTGTCGATCGACGACGAGGGCACGCCGACCAATCGCACCGTGCTGATCGAGGATGGCATTCTCGTCGGCTACATGCAGGACCGCCAGAACGCGCGGCTGATGAACATGAAGCCGACCGGCAACGGCCGCAGGCAAGGCTATGCCCATGTGCCGATGCCGCGCATGACCAACACCTACATGCTCGCCGGCGCGCGCGATCCGGCCGAAATCATCGCCTCCGTGAAGAACGGGATCTATGCGGTGAATTTCGGTGGCGGCCAGGTCGACATCACCTCGGGCAAATATGTGTTCCAGTGCACCGAGGCCTACAAGATCGAGGACGGCAAGGTCGGCGCGCCGGTGAAGGGCGCGATGCTGATCGGCAACGGTCCGACCGACCTCAATCGGATCAGCATGATCGGCAACGATCTGTCGCTCGATACCGGGATCGGGACCTGCGGCAAGAATGGACAGGGCGTGCCGGTCGGCGTCGGCCAGCCGACGCTTCGGATGGATCGGATCACGGTCGGAGGAACGGGTCGATGAATGTCGAGAAGGTCACGGACCAGGCCGCTCAGAGCAGCAGCACCGGTCACGCCAAGGGTCAGACCAAGGGTCAGACCACGTGGGGCGGTCAGATCGCGCAGCTCGCGGCCGTGGTGCTGGCGGTGTTCGTCGCCAAGGGCGCGATCGCCGAGCCGTTCTACGTGCCGTCGGGCTCGATGGAGCCGACCTTGATGATCGGCGATGCGCTCCTCGCCTCCAAATTCCCCTATGGCTACGGCACTTCCTCGCTGCCGATGCAGATCACCCTGCCGGAAACCGGCCGCCTGTTCGGCGAGACGCCCAAGCGCGGCGACGTCGTGGTGTTCCGCTGGCCGGGCGACAATTCGCAGGCCTGGGTCAAGCGCGTCGTCGGCCTGCCCGGCGACCGCATCCAGATGCGCCAGGGCCAGCTCTTCATCAACGACCAGCCCGCGACCTTGAAGCCGGACGGCATGGGCGAAGCCGAGGATGATAACGGCCGCACCGAGCCAGCCTATCGCTATGTCGAGACGCTGCCGAACGGCGTCTCGCACAAGATCTTCAAGCTGCGCGACAACGGCCGGCTCGATAACACGTCGGAAGTGACCGTGCCGCCCGGCAAGCTCTTCGTGCTCGGCGACAACCGCGACAATTCCGCCGACAGCCGCGTGCCGGTGCGCGACGGCGGCGTCGGGCTGCTGCCGATCGACAATCTGGTCGGCCGCGCCGATGCGGTGGTGGGCTCCTGGGATCTCGGCGTGCGCAACCAGCCGGTCTGGGCCTGGCTGTCGGGCTTCCGGCTCGATCGCTTCTTCACCGCGGTGAGGTGAGGGGCGCCTCGCGTGACCTTCGACGATGTCAGGGCGATGGCACTGGCATGGCCGGAGGTCGTGGACGGAACATCCTACGGCACGCCGGCGCTGAAGGTGCGCAAGAAGCTGCTGGCGCGCCTCAAGGAAGACGGTGACAGCCTCGTCATTCCGGGCGTGCCCCAGGACGAACGCGACATGCTGGTGGAGAGCCGGCCGAAGCTGTTTTACTTCACCGACCACTATCGCGACTATCCGATCGTGCTCCTGCGCCTGTCTGAAGCCGAGCGTGCCGACGTCGAGCCGTTGGTGCGCCGGCAATGGCGCGCACTGGCGTCAAAAGCCGCGCTGAAGAACGACCGCGGCTGAGCCCGGCCACCAGACGAACCGATGAACGCCGACGAATTCCTCGCCCTCGCGCTGCGCAATCCGATCAACGAGGCGATCGCGCGCGAGCTGGCCGCACTCGCGCTGCCGGATGCCTGGCTTGTCGCCGGCTGCCTGACGCAGACCGTCTGGAATGCGCTGAGCGGACGTCCCCTCACCTACGGCATCCACGACTACGACATCTTCTATTTCGATCCCGACACGTCATGGGAGGCGGAAGACGCGGTCATCAAGCGCGTGCAAGCGCAGCTTGCGTCCTGCGAGGCTAGGGTCGAAATCCGTAACCAGGCACGCGTGCACCTCTGGTATCCGGCCAAGCACGGCAAGCCCTATGCGCCGCTCACCTGCGCGGCCGACGGCATCGACCGCTTCCTGACCGTGAACACGCAAGCCGGCGTCCGCCCAACGGGCAACGGCTTCGACGTCTACGCGCCGAAGGGCTTTGACGACATCGCCGACATGATCGTGCGGCCCAACCCGTCGCCGAACTTCTCGGCCGCGAACTACAGCGCGAAGGCCGCGCGCTGGAAGGCGCTGTGGCCGGAGATCAGGGTGATGGCGGCGGAGGAACAACTATCGGGCCGCGTAACGTGACGCAGACCACTGCTCTAAATTCCCCATCGTCATCGTCCGCGAAGGCGGACGATCCAGTACGCCGCAGCCGCTCGATTGCAACACTGCGTCGTCGACTACTGGATCGCCCGGTCCCATCTACGCCTTCGGCTTCGACGCGGCCACGTGCTCAAGGGCGCGCCGGAGCTTTAGCGAAGGCGGCAAGCCTGGCGATGACAGCGAGAATGAAGACGCGTCCGCCGTGTCAATTCAATCGCAAGCCTATCTCAGCACACCGGACGTAAACCCGGCGCGGCGGCGCGGTGGCTTGATCTCCTTCTTCAGGAAGCAGTGCGCTTCCTTGCCGGCATAACCCGGGCGGGCGAAGGTCCAGGCGCGGCACTTGTTATCGCCGGCACAGGCGGCCTTGCAGATTTCCTCGGCGTCGGTGCTGCGTTCGCTCGCTTTGTCAGCGCCTTTGTCGATGCCCTTGTCGATTGCCTTATTGTCAGGGGCCCTATCGCCGCTCCGATCGATGCTTTTCTCGCCGCCCTTGTCGGCCCCTCTCTCGATCCCTCTTTCGGCGGACTTCTCGGCGCCCTTGCCGTCGGCCTTGATCTCGAAGCTGCGATAGTCTCCGCCGGGACGATCGATCGCGGTCTCGACCGTGCCGTTGCGGATCTCGACCACGCCGGCGCCGCGGACGCCCGAAACACAGCAATTGTCGGGCACGCGCGGCGGCACAGTGCCCTTCAGCCAGCACACCGCTTCGCTGTCGAACACGGTCGGATAGTTGAAGCTCCAGGCCCGGCAGCGCCGATCATGTTCACACAACAATGCGCAATCGGCCGGATCTGCAGAGGAGACCGGCACGCTCGTGTAGTCGCCGCCCGGGCGATCGAAATTGGACTGTGCCGCCGCGGGCTGTACGACACCCACGGCCGCCAGACAGGCCAACACCGACAAACATGCGCTCAGCGAGCGCCTGATCTTGATACGCGACAGCTTCCGACCCATTGGATGCGCTTGAGTTTTCCCCACTTGCCATTTGATGGCCACGAACCTGTATGGCGGATGAACGGGTCCGACACCTTTGGACACAGATCGCTGAGCTGTGCCCGTAAGGAACACAGCTATTAGCGCAGATTGTGGTGGGCGCCTCTCCCCGCAAGCGGCAGGGCTATCGCATATGAGAAAAGAGACTGGGCAAGCAACTTTTTGCGGCCATCCTTCGAGACGGCCGCCGAGGGCGGCCTCCTTGGGACAAGGGTCTTTTCGCGGCGAAAATCTCAACCCTCATGGTGAGGAGGCGCCGAAGGCGCCGTCTCCCCGGACGATGCTTCGCATCGCCGAGAGAAGCATGAGGCCATGGAGCTTCTGAGCCAGAAGAGCCATACGCGATTGCCCTGCCGCAGGCGGGGAGAGGGTGAAGAAAGTCAGAACGCGTATTCCTGATAGGCCGGATCGACCGAGCCGCTCCACGCGCCATGATATTTTGCCAGCATCTCCTCGGCTGGGGTCTGTCCCGTCTCGATCATGTGGTCAAGCGGCTCTAGGTGCCGGGTCTCATCGCGGCCGAGATGATCGACCCGGCCGCGGCGCCGCAGGCCGTGATGCGACAGCTTCACGCATTCCTTGGCGACCTCGAACACGAAGCGATCACGGATGCGTGCCTTGAAGCCGAGCCGCGGCACGTCGTCGCGCAGCGACTGCCGCTCGAACGCAGTCCAATCCTTGACCAGATCCCAGGCCGCATCGAGCGTGACATTGTCATAGAGCAGCCCGACCCAGAACGCCGGCAGCGCCGGCAGCCGCCCCCAGGGCACGCCATCGGCGCCGCGCATTTCGAGATAACGCTTCAGCCGCACCTCGGGGAAGATGGTGGAGAGGTGGTTGGCCCAGTCCGACAGCGTCGGGCGCTCGCCCGGCATCGCCGGATTCTTTCCGGCGAAGAAGTCGCGGAACGAGGTGCCGGAGACATCGATATAGTTCTCCTCCCGCTTGACGAAATACATAGGCACGTCGAGCGCATAGTCGACCCAGCGTTCGAACCCCATGCCGTCCTCGAACGCCCAGGGGATCATGCCCGAACGGGCATTGTCGGTGTCGCGCCAGATCTCGGAGCGGAACGAGAGGAAGCCGTTCGGCTTGCCTTCGGTGAACGGCGAGTTGGCGAACAGCGCGGTGGCGATCGGCTGCAGCGCCACTGATACCCGCAGCTTCTTGACCATGTCGGCTTCGGAGGAGAAGTCGAGATTGGTCTGCACCGTGCAGGTGCGGTACATCATGTCGAGGCCGTAGCGGCCGACCTTCGGCATGTAATTGGTCATGATCTTGTAGCGGCCCTTCGGCATCACCGGGATGTCCGCCCGCGACCAGGACGGCGTCATGCCGAGCCCGAGAAAGCCGATGCCGAGCGGGGCGGCCACCTCGCGCACCTGAGCCAGATGCGCCATCAACTCGCCTTGCGTCTGGTGCACGGTCTCGACCGGCGCGCCGGACAGTTCGAACTGGCCGCCGGGCTCGAGCGAGATCGCGCCGCCGCCGGTGACGTCATAGAGCCCGATGATGTTGCCGCGCTCCATGATCGGCTCCCAGCCGAGCAGGAGCTTCATGCCTTCCAACAGCGCGCCGATGCCGCGTGCGCCCTCGTAAGGCACGGGGCGCCGGCCATCCAGCGTAAACGGCGTCTTCTCGTGCTCGGTGCCAATGCGGAAGGCGGATTGCGGTTTCACGCCCGCCTCGAGCCAGGCGACGAGTTCGTCGCGCGACTCGAGTGGAGTCATATCGATCTGGTCACGCGCCATGCGAGTCCCGGTTCAAGAGCGCATCAGATATCGCGCGGTGACAGGAATGTCCGCGAGGCGAAGGGCGCCGCGGACGTTGAAAACGATAAAAGGTTCATCGCGGCGAGGCGCCTTCCGCAGCCGTCGACGGCAGGGCCTCGCCGCAGGAGCAGCCGAGACGATCGAGCAGAGCGCAGAGCTTGGCTGCGTCGACGTCCGACAGCTTCGACCCGACATGCTTCTCGATCGCGGCCGAATAAGCTCCCCACATCCGCTTCTGCAGCTCGCGTCCGGCCTCGGTGATCTCGACGAACTGGCCGCGCTTGTCGATCTTGCATTCGCGGCGCACCGCCAGTCCCTCGTCGACCAGCCGGTCGATCAGCCGCGAGGTCGAATATTGCGGCAGCAGCATCTGCCGTTCCAGCTCGACCGGCCGCAGCTCGCCACTCGGCGCCCGCGACAGCTCCAGCAGCGCGTCATACCAGGCGAGCGGCGGAAAGCCGGCCTTCTTGAGCTCCTGCTCGACCGCGTCCAGCACCCGGCTCCGGACCCGCATCAGGCGGATCCAGGCAGCGGTCGCCTCGGTCGACGGTTTGCGTTTCATGGTCCGGCTCGCACCTTCACGTCAATAGTCTAGCCTACTCGATGCATCTGCATCAATCTTGACTATTCCATGCACTTGCATTTAATCGCCTCGCGTCCCTACCTCAACTCTCTTAAGCCACGGTTCGCAAGGAAGGAAACCGCCGATGAAGCTGTATTATTCTCCGGGTGCCTGCTCGCTGTCTCCCCACATCGCCCTGCTTGAAGCCGGCCTTCCCTATGAGCTCGTCAAGGTCGACTTCGCGCCAAGAAGCTCGAAAATGGCGACGATTATTTGAACGTCAATCCGAAGGGCCAGGTGCCGGCGCTTAAACTCGACGGCGGCGAGCTGGTCACCGAGGGGCCTGTCATCGTGCAGATGATCGCCGACCGGGCCGCGGCCAAGGGCGATGTTAGGGGTCTGGCGCCGGCGCGCGACAGCGCCGAGCGCTACAAGCTGCTGGAGTGGTTGAATTTCATCACGACCGAGCTGCACAAGAATTTCAGCCCGCTGTTCCAGCCGGTTTTTTCCGACGAGGTCAAGGCGTTCTTCAAGGATCGGCTCATGGGCAAGTTCAAATATATCGACGGCCAGCTTGCGGGGCGCGACTATCTGCTCGGCGAGGACTTTTCCGTCGCCGACGGCTACCTGTTCACGATGCTCTGCTGGGCTGACCGCATGCAGTTCGATCTGGCAGCCCTGCCGAACCTCGTCGCCTACAAGGCCCGCGTCGCCGCCCGGCCGAAGGTGAAGGAGGCGCTGACCAAGGAAGGGCTGCTGAAGGCGGCGTGAGTTTGCTCTTCTCCTCGCTTTAGCGATGCCGTCTCAACGCATTCAGTGTCGTCCCCGCGAAAGCGGGGACCCATAACGACAGGCGGCGGTTGGGGTACGAGATGGTCGTGGCGGCTTGCGTCGCAACAAACTACCGCTGCGGAGTATGGGTCCCGGGTCGGTGCTCGGCAACGCTACGCGTTGCCGAGCTTGCCCGGGACGACAATGGAATCAAGCCGCCGCCTGCGACTTCTTCGGCGGGAAGCGGCCGTAGAAGGTCTCGCCTTTCGCCGCCATCTCCTCCAAAAGCTTCGGCGGGGTGAAGCGCGGGCCGTATTTCTTCTCGAGCTTGTGGCAGAGCTCGACGAACTTTTTCGTGCCCATGAAGTCGATATAGGACAGCGTGCCGCCGGTGAACGGCGCGAAGCCAAACCCTAAGATCGAGCCGACATCCGCCTCGCGCACGTCGGTGATGACGTGGTCCTCGACGGTGCGCGCCGCCTCCACCGCCTGCACCACCAGGAAGCGCTGTTTCAATTCCTCCACGCTCAACGTGTCGGGGTCGAGATGCTTGGGCTGCAGCTCGGCAAGGCCCGGCCATAGACTCTTCTGGCCTTTGCCCTTCTCGGGATAGTCGTAGAAGCCTTTCGCGTTCTTGCGGCCGAAGCGGCCTTGCTTTTCGACCATCTCGATCATCAGCTTCTTGTGATCCTGATTGATCGCGTTCGCGCCAAGATCGGCCTCGGTGGCCCTCATGATCTTGAGGCCGAGATCGAGCGCGACCTCGTCCGACAGCGACAGCGGACCGACCGGCATGCCAGCCATCTTGGCGGCGTTCTCGATCATTGCAGGCGGCACGCCCTCCAGGAACATCTCATTGCCTTCGGAGATGTAGCGCAGCACGCAGCGGTTGGCGAAGAAGCCGCGAGAGTCATTCACAACGATGGGCGTCTTGCCGATGACGCGGACATAGTCGAGCGCGGTCGCCAGCGCGACATCGCCGGTGTTCTTGCCGACGATGATCTCCACCAGCATCATCTTCTCGACCGGCGAGAAGAAGTGGATGCCGATGAACCTGCCCTGGTCCTTGAACTCCTCGGCGAGCGAGGTGATCGGCAGGGTCGAGGTGTTGGAGGCGAAGATCGCGCCGTCTTTCAGCAGCGGCTGCGCCTTGGCGTACGTCTCGGCCTTGACCTTGCGGTCCTCGAACACGGCCTCGATGACGAGGTCGCAGTCCCTCAACGCATTGTAATCGGCGGTCGCGGTGATGCGGCCGAGAATGGCCTCCGCATCAGCGGGCTTGGCGCGCCCCTTCTTGATGAGATCGTCGATCACGCTCTTGGCGTGCGCCTTGCCCTTGTCGGCGCTCTCCTGGTCGCGATCGATCAGCACGACATCGAGCCCGGCGCGCGCCGAGACGTAGCCGACGCTGGCGCCCATGAAGCCGGCGCCGATCACGGCGAGCTTTTTCACGTTGGTCGGCGGCACATTCGCCGGGCGGCGCGCGCCCTTGTTCAGCTCCTGCATCGACAGGAACAGGCTGCGGATCATCGCGGCCGCTTCCTTGCTGCGCAGGATATGCGCGAAGTAGCGCGACTCGACCCGCAGCGCAGCGTCGATCGGTAATTGCAGGCCTTCATAGACGCAGCTCATGATGGCGCGCGCGGCCGGATAATTGTCGTAGGTCTGGCGGCGATAGATGGCGTTGCCGGCCGGGAACATCATCATGCCGTTCTTGGAGAACACCGGGCCGCCCGGCAGCTTGAAGCCCTTCTCGTCCCAGGGCTGGACGGCCTTGCCGCCGCCCTTGATCCAGTCCTTCGCCGCCTTGATCAGATCGGCCGCTGGAACGATGGCGTCGATCAGCTTCAAGGCTTTGGCTTTCTCGAGAGGCAGCGCCTCGCCCTTGAGCAGCAGGTTCATCGCGTCCTGCGGCTGCACGATGCGCGGCACGCGCTGGGTGCCGCCGGCGCCGGGAAACAGGCCGACCTTGATCTCGGGCAGCCCAAGCCGCGTCTTTGGGTTCTCGGCCGCAACGCGATAATGGCAGGAGAGCGTCAGCTCGAAGCCGCCGCCGAGGGCAAGGCCGTTGATCGCGGCGACCCACGGCTTGCCGGAGGTTTCCATCGCCCGATAGATCAGCGAGAAGCGCCGGCTGTTGTCGAACAGCATCTGGTTCGCCGCTTCCTCGCCCTTGCTCTTGAGGATATCGGCGTAGGCGTGGTTCATGCCCTCCAGCATCGACAGGTCGGCGCCGGCGCAGAACGCCTCCTTCGCCGAGGTGATGACGACGCCTTTCACCGCGGCATCCGCGGTGGTCTCCTTGACGATGGTCTCGAGCTCGATCGCCGAGGTCTCGTCGAGCACGTTCATCGAACGGCCCGGAATGTCCCATGTGACGAGCGCAATGCCGTCGGCGTCGGTCTCGACTTTGAAATTCTTGAAGGCCATTTGGTGCTCCCTCGATGCCTGCAGCCGATCGGCGCGGCGAATATCGACGTGGATCGTAGGGTGGGCAAGCCGAAACGTACCCACCAGCTTCTGCTCATGAGTTCGTCATTGCGAGGAGCGATGCGACGAAGCAATCCAGAATCTTACTCGGAGCCCTGGATTGCTTCGCTTCGCTCGCAATGACGGCAGTCAAACCCGCTCGATGATGGTGGCAGTCCCCATGCCGCCGCCGATGCATAGCGTCACCAAAGCGGTTGACTTGTCTGTTCGCTCCAGCTCGTCGAGCACCGTCCCTAAGATCATCGCGCCGGTGGCACCCAAGGGATGACCAAGCGCAATGGCGCCGCCATTCACGTTGATCTTGTCCTTGTCGATCTCGAACGCCTGCATATAGCGCAGCACCACCGAGGCGAAGGCCTCGTTGAGCTCGAACAGGTCGATGTCCGACTTTGTCATGCCGGAACGCTCGAACAGCTTCTTGGTGACGTCGACCGGGCCGGTCAGCATCATCGCCGGCTCGGAGCCGATATTGGCGAAGGCGCGGATTTTTGCGCGCGCCTTCATGCCGTATTTCGCGCCCGCCTCCTTGCTGCCGAGCAGCACCGCGCCGGCGCCGTCGACGATGCCCGAGGAGTTGCCGGCGTGATGCACGTAGTTGACGCGCTCGATCTCGGGATGCGACTGCACCGCGACCGCGTCGAAGCCGCCCATCTGCGCCATCTGCACGAAGGACGGCTGCAACTGCGCCAGCGACTGCATCGTCGTCGTGGGACGCATATGCTCGTCCTTGGCAAGGATGGTGAGGCCGTTGATGTCCTTCACCGGCACGACGGAGTTGTTGAAGCGACCCTCGTCCCACGCCTTGGCCGCGCGCTGCTGGCTCTGCACCGCATAGGCATCGACATCGTCGCGCGAGAAGCCGTATTTGGTCGCGATCAGGTCGGCCGAGACGCCCTGCGGCATGAAGTAGGACGGCACCGCCATCGACGGGTCCATCGGCCAGGCGCCGCCGGAGGCACCGATGCCGACCCGGCTCATCGACTCGGCGCCGCCGCCGATCACCAGCTCATGCTGGCCGCTCATCACCTGCGCCGCGGCGAAGTTCACCGCATCGAGGCCGGAGGCGCAAAAGCGGCTGATCTGCACGCCCGGAACGGCCTGCCCGAGCCCGGCGTTCAGCGCCGCGAAACGCGCCATGTCGGAGCCGGCCTCGCCGACCGGATCGACGATGCCGAGCACGACGTCGTCGACCGCGTCTTCGGGGATGTTGTTACGGTCCTTCAGCGCCTTGAGCGGCACGGTGGCGAGTGCCAGCGCAGTGACCTCGTGCAGCGCGCCGTCCGGCTTGCCGCGGCCGCGCGGGGTGCGAACGTGGTCGTAGATGAATGCCTCAGGCATGACGCCCTCCTGATATGATGTTCGTCATCTCTAGCAAAGCATGGATGCGCCGGCGAGCCGGCCGGCGCTTCCCGCACCTCAGAACGCTTCCGCGGGCAATTCCATCATGGTGGCGCAGCCGGCCTGGATCTTCGCCAGGTGTGCCGCGGTCTCCGGCAGCACGCGTTCCATGAAGAAGCGGCCGGTGGTCAGCTTGGTCGAAAGGTATGGGGTGCTGCCGGACGCCGCAATCTTGTCCTGCGCGACCTTCGCCATCCGTGCCCACATATACGCAAAGGTGACCAGGCCGAACAGATGCAGATAGTCGGTCGCGGCCGCGCCGGCGTTGTCGGGCTTGGTCATCGCATTCTGCATCAGCCAGGTGGTGGCCTGTTGCAGATGGCCGAGCGCGGTCGAGAGCGGCGCGACATAAGGCTTCATCGCCTCATCCGCGGCATGCTCCTTGGCGAAGCTGCCGACTTCGGCGAAGAACGCCATCACCGCGCGGCCGCCGTCGCGCGGCAGCTTGCGCCCGACCAGATCCAGCGCCTGGATGCCGTTGGCGCCCTCATAGATCATGGCAATGCGCGCATCGCGCACGAACTGCTCCATGCCGTGCTCGGCGATGTAGCCATGGCCGCCGAACATCTGCTGCGCCTGCACCGCATTGGCAAAGCCCATGTCGGTCATGTAGCCCTTCATGACCGGCGTCATCAGGCCCATGTGATCATCGGCGGCCTGGCGATCTTTCGGATCCTGCGAACGGTGCGCGACGTCGCTCTTCAGCGAGGTCCAGATCACCATCGCGCGCGCCGCCTCATTGAAGGCGCGGATCGAGAGCAGCGTCCGGCGCACGTCCGGATGCACGATGATCGGATCGGCCGGCTTGTCCGTGGCCTTCGCGCCGGTCAGCGAGCGTCCCTGCAGCCGCTCGCGCGCGTAAGTGACCGCGTTCTGATAAGCGACCTCGGACTGCGCGAGGCCCTGCACGGCGACGCCGAGGCGGGCCTCGTTCATCATCACGAACATGCCCTGCATGCCCTTGTTCTCTTCGCCGATCAGCCAGCCGGTGGCGTTGTCATAGTTCATCACGCAGGTGGAGTTGCCGTGGATGCCCATCTTGTGCTCGATCGAGCCGCAGGTGACGCCGTTGCGCGCGCCCACCGAGCCGTCGGGATTGACGAGAAACTTGGGCACCACGAACAGGGACACGCCCTTAATGCCGGCGGGCGCGCCTTCGATGCGCGCGAGCACGAGATGGATGATGTTATCAGACAGATCGTGCTCGCCGGCCGAGATGAAGATCTTGGTGCCCGTGATCTTGAAGCTGCCGTCGGCCTGCCGCACCGCCTTGGTGCGCAACAGCCCGAGATCGGTGCCGCAATGCGGCTCGGTCAGGTTCATGGTGCCGGTCCATTCGCCAGCCACCATCTTCGGCACATAGGTCTTCTTCTGCTCCTCGGTGCCATGCACGAGCAGCGCCGCGGTCGCGCCCATGGTGAGTCCGCCATACATCGCGAACGCCATATTGGCGGAGCACTGGAATTCATTGACGGTCTGGCTGAGCGTCACCGGCAAGCCCTGCCCGCCATATTCCGTCGGCGCCGAGAGGCCGAGCCAGCCGCCCTCGGCGACCTGGTTGAATGCCTCCTTGAAGCCCTTCGGCGTGGTGACGCTGCCGTCGTCCTTGCGCTTGCAGCCTTCCAGATCGCCGGTGCGATTCAGCGGCTGCAGCACCTCCTCGGCGAGCTTGGCCGCCTCGCCGATGATGGCCTCGCGCACGTCGGCGGAGGCATCGGAGAAGCCGGGCAGATTGTCGTAGCGGTCGATCTGGAACACGTCGTTGAGCAGGAAGCTGACATCTTCCACGGGGGCTTTGTAGCTCGGCATCTCAAATCTCCGGCAGGCAGGCTGAGGGGACGATTCTCGGACGCGACGATCACTCGAATGGTGGCCGCGGACCTTAGCGATTCCAATTACGGTTATCCACGTGCGGTTGCAGTTCCGTAAGGACTGGTCAGCGCGATGCGCTTTCAGGCTTGACCAACTGCTCGCCCATCAGGCGGTGCAGCAGGTTGATCGCCTTCAACGGCCGGACCATGACCTTGAAATGGGTAATGAGCCCTTGCGCATCGAACGTGATGATATCGACGCCATTGATGGTGATGCCGTCGATCTCATTGGTAAATTCGAGCACGGCACCCGTGTCGCTTGTCCACTCGCCGACAAATTTGAAGCCGGGACCGCCGAGCACTTTCTCGGCACTCGACAGGTATTTGAAGGTGATGTCGCGGCCGCGCTGCGGCGTGTGCACGACCGGGCTCTCGAACACGGCGTCCGGATGCAGCAGATCCCAAAGCGCCGCGCGGTCGTGCGACGTCATGTAGCCGTACCATTTCGCAAGGCCGGTCGTTGTCATCGACGCTCCCTCCGGGCCAAGCTGCCGCTGGCTCCTGCATATGCACATTGACGCATATGCGCCTTTGTGCATAAAGTCAAGCGAGACGCGATCAGGATCTTGAGAGCAGACAACAATGGCCCTTGGCGACGCCATTCTCGCGTGCCTGACCGAACGTCCGATGACGGGCTACGAGCTCGCCAAGACGTTCGATTCCTCGATCGGCTTCTTCTGGAAGACCGATCACCAGCAGATCTATCGCGAGCTGTCGCGGCTGCGCGACCGCGGCTACATCCAGGGTCGCGAGGTGGTGCAGACCGGAAAGCCCAACAAGCTGGTCTACACGTTGACTCCCGAAGGACGCGCCGCATTCCGGCACTGGGCGGCGCGGCCGAGCACGCCAGCTTCGATCAAGGACGACTTGTTGATCCGGCTCTATGCACTGGAGGCCGTGGACATCGAGCCGCTGCGCGCCGACCTGATGGCGCGGCTGGAGCATCATCGCGACCGCTACGAGCGCTATGAGCGCATCGTGAAGAAGCGCTTCCCGGATGGCACGGCCTCGCCTGCCGACATGGGCAAGCTGCTCAACCTGCGCATCGGTCTACGCCACGAGAAGATGGTGGCCGAATGGTGCGAGGAGGCAATCACGGCTCTGTCCGCGCTCACGGGCACGACCAACGTGGTGGCGATCGGCGCGGATACCGGCGAAAGCAGGGGTTGAATCGCTTTATCGCTGCGCCTGCAAAACTTTAGGCCGGCCGGACGGCGATCCTTAACCCGGTATTTACCGTAACGGCCAAAAGTCGGGATCTGGAGCAGACGACCTGCGCGGATTCCGGCCATGCTTGCGTCGGGACGTGCGGGGAGGCTGGAGGCGCCGGGTGGAGCGCCCAAGCGGAACCGGACGAGAGCATGAATTCGCGCGTACCGTTGAGTCACGAAGGCATCGAACCGACGGTTCGCGAGCGAGCCGAGGCCGCCGCGCAGCGCGCCGGCATGACCTACAACGACTGGCTGAACTCGACCGCAGGCCCAACGTCCACATCGGATTTCCGCCCTCCGCAGGATGCTCGCGCGGCGGCGATCGCGCGCGAGACCCGCGAAGTCGCCGACATCCACCAGCGGCTGGATTCGATCGCACGCCAGATCGAGCAGATGTCCCGCCCTGCCCCGCGCCGGGAAACGCTCCGCGGCGAGCAGGGCGTTGCGCGCCAGCTCAATGATGCGATTTCGCGGCTCGATGCGCGGCTGTCGCAGATCTCGACACCCCTGCGCCGTGCGAGCACCGAGGACCAATATCGCGGCCCCGACGGCGTCGAGCGCGCCGCGGCCCAGCTCTACCGCGCGCCGCTGAGCCCGGCCTCGCTTGATGTCGCGGTGGCGGAGATCAGTGCCCGGCAGAGCGAGCTCGACAATCCCAGGCCGCGGCAGCTCGCCGCGCATCAGGCGCCGCCGACCGCACCCGTGATGGCATCCGCGAGTGCGCCGGTGATGACGCCGCCGGCAGCCGACTATTCCGCGCTCGAGCGGCAACTGCTGAAGATCACCAGCCAGCTCGAGGCGCTGCAGCGGCCCGACGACGTCATCGAGCAATCGATCATTGCGTTCCGCGCTGAGCTTGCCGAAATCCGCATCGCGCTCACCGAGGCGATGCCGCGCCGCGCCATCGAATCGGTCGAGAGCGAGATCCGCGCGCTGTCGCGCCGGATCGACGAGAACCGCCAGAGCGGCGTCGACAGTCAGGCGCTGGCCGGCATCGAGCAGGCGTTGGCGGAGATCAAGGACGTCGTCAGCTCACTGACGCCGGCCGAACAACTCGCCGGCTATGACGAGGCGATCCGCAACCTCGGTGCCAAGCTCGATCTGATCCTGCGCGCCAATGACGATCCCGGCACGGTGCAGCAGCTCGAGAACGCGATCAGCGCGCTCCGCGCGATCGTCGCCAACATCGCCTCCAATGACGCGCTGGTGCGGCTGTCGGACGACCTGCGGCTGTTGTCGTCGAAGGTCGACCAGGTCGCCGAGGCGCGCGACAATCGCGACTCCTTTGCCACGCTGGAGCAGCGCATCGCCGCGCTCACCTCGGCGCTGGAAAGCCGCGAGCGGCCGAGCGGCGCCGGCGAGAGCACCGCCCAGATCGAGGAGGCACTGCGCGGATTGTCCGAGCGCATCGACCGGTTGCAGGTCGGCACCGACAGCGCGTCGAGCTTTACCCATTTGGAGCAGCGGGTCGCCCAGCTGCTGGAGCGGCTGGAAGAGACCCAGGATCCGCGCAGCGGCAACATGGCCCGCGTCGAGAACGGGCTCCAGGACATCCTACGCTATCTCGAACGGCAGCAGGCGACGTTCGCCGCACTTTCCGAAAGCCGGGCGCAGCGCGCCGCCGAGGCGCCGGTGGACACCGGCCTGATCGACCTGGTCAAGCGCGAGCTCACAGACATCCGCTTCAGCAAGACCGAAGCGGACCGCCTCACCCAGGACTCGCTCGAAGCCGTGCACTCGACGCTCGGCCATGTCGTCGACCGGCTGTCGACAATCGAGGGCGATCTACGCAACGCGCGCACCACGCCGGTCGAGCCCTCGCCGCCGCTGGTGCCGCCGCTCGATCCGGAGATGGCGCCACAGCGCACCGTGCCGCCGCAGATGCCCGAGGCACTCAAGACCGAACCGAAGTTCGAGTCCTATAAGCCCGAGCTGCCCAATCCCGCTGCCGAGCAGGCCGCAAGCCCGGCCCCCTTCGTGGCCGCGCCGCGCGATTTCCACGCCGCGACAACCGCGCCCGCCGCCGTGCCGCCGACCTTGCCGCTGCCGCCGAAGGCGATCTCCGATATCCTCGAACCGCATGCGGCGCAGGCTGCGCGCATGGCCGCGATCGAGCCCAGTCTGCCGCCGGATCATCCGCTGGAGCCGGGAACGCGGCCCGCCAGCCGCCTCGCCTCGCCCGCCGAGCGCATCGCAGCCTCGGAGGAGGCGATCAGCGAGCTTCCCGCCGCCAAGCGCGAGCCCGTGTCGACCTCGAGCTTCATTGCGGCCGCACGCCGCGCCGCGCAGGCTGCGGCCGCCCAGCCGGCCGACACCAAGGCGAAGGGCGCCGACAAGGCGAAGAAGGTCAAGGAAAAGGCCAAGGACAAAGGCAAGGAGAAGCCGAAGGACAATCCGCGGCCGGTGATCAGCGCCGATCCGGACAGGGAAGCCTCGGGTCTGGGCTCCAAAATCCGCTCGCTGCTGGTCGGCGCCAGCGTGGTCGTGATCGTGCTCGGCACCTTCAAGTTCGCGATGTCGCTGCTCGATGCCGGCAGCACACCGCCGCCCGCGCCCCCGATTCAAACCCAGGGCGATACGTTGCCGCAGCTCCAGACCCCGGCGCTGCCGCCGGCGCCGAAAGCCGCAGCGCCGGATCCGGCGGCGCCGTCGATGACCTCGCCGACGCCGCTCGAGCGACAATCCTATAACCGCGCGATGCGGACCGAGGCCGAGACGGTGGCGATGCTCGCGATCCCGCAGGATCAGGACGCGCCGGCCGCAAGCGAAGTCACCGGAACGGTCCCGACAGCCGCAAACGGCCAGAAGCTCACCAATGTGCCGGTGCCGGCGACCGAGCGGCTGCCCGATGCGATCGGCAGCATCGCGCTGCGCGCGGCGGCCCTGAAAGGCGATCCGACCGCGGCTTACGAGATCGGCTTGCGCTTTGCCGAAGGCAGAGGCGTGGCGGCGAATTTCGAGGACGCCGCGAAATGGTACGACCGCGCTGCGCAGGCCGGGCTGATTCCCGCGGTGTTCCGCCTCGGCACCTTCTACGAGAAGGGCCTCGGCGTGAAGAAGGACCCCGACATCGCGCGCCGCTACTACACGATGGCGGCCGAACGCGGCAACGCCAAGGCCATGCACAATCTCGCGGTGCTCGATGCCGACGGCGGCGGCAAGGGTGCGAACTACAAGAGCGCGTCGCAATGGTTCCGCAAGGCGGCCGAGCGCGGCGTTGCCGACAGCCAGTTCAATCTCGCGGTGCTCTATGCGCGCGGCATCGGCGTCGAGCAGAACCTCGCCGAATCCTACAAATGGTTCTCGCTGGCCGCGGCCCAGGGCGATGCCGATGCGGGGCGCAAGCGCGACGACGTTGCAAGGCGCCTTGATCCGCAGTCGCTCGCGGCCGCCAAGCTGGCGATCCAGACCTTCACCGCCGAGCCGCAGCCTGACGATGCCATCAACGTGCCGGCACCCGCCGGCGGCTGGGATGCGGCACCGGCGCAGACGGTGGCCAAGCCGCCTGCAAAGCCGGCGGCGGTCAAGCGCACCGCAGCGGCCGCGCCCGCATCGGCGGCGCACTGATCGGCGCACGTCGCTTTCGAGACGTCGCGAGAATTTTGCGCAGAAGACGGTGCGCTCCCTCTCTGGCTGAGAGACGCCATCAGTCCGTCGGAAGATCATAGTCCGGCCCCGCAAATCCGTGTAGGAAGGCACCGGCCGTCAGTGCGACGGCGCTTGCCGTGCGGAGTGCGTGCCGTGGTAGACGATCTTGACCAGAACGGACCTTCCTTCCAGCGCTCGCCAACCGGTCCGTGGGTGGCGCCGCCGCGCGCAGTACCTGCGCCTCGGGCACAGCCGCGGATCGCCGCAACCGGTCCCTCCGTCTATTGGTGGCGGCGCCTAGCCTCGGTCATCTTCTTCTCTGTGCTCGTGGCGGGCACCGGCGTGCGCGCCTATCGCGACCTGTCGCGGCCGGAGGCCTGGGCCTATTGGAAAGACCAGTACCTCTCGCCGAGCCTGAACTCGACACTGATCCCGAATGTCGACATCGACCACAGCGGCCATGGCCGGACCGCGCTTGCGATCTCCGGCGAGATCGGGCCTGCCGCGGCAAGCTGGCTGCGCGACCGGATCGACGACGCGCATCTCGCCAAGGGCGACGTCGTGCTGCTGTCCTCGCCGGGCGGCAATCTCCAGCAGGCAATCATTATGGGCGAGATCATCCGCGCGCATGAGCTTGCGACCGCGGTCGGTGTTGCCGATCGTTCCGGGCGTGTCCGAGCCGCCTATTGCGCCAGCGCCTGCGTGATGGCCTATGCGGGCGGCTGGCCGCGTTATGGCGTCGAAAACTCCGCGCTCGGCGTGCATCGCTTCACGACGACGGCACCGGTCGCAGATCCCGTTGCCGATGCCCAGCGCGTGACCGGATCGATCCTGCGCTACATGACGAGGATGGGCGTCTCTGCCGAGATCGTCGAGGCGATGTCCGAGACGCGCGAGATCCGTTGGCTCAAGGACAAGGACGCGCAGGCGATGAACCTGGTCACCGCGCCGGTCCACATACGCTAGAGACCACCAGCCTGCGCCAAGACGCGCGCAAAATCCGCAGCAAAAAGCCGCGTGACGCATTTTCCCGGGTCCCGCGCCCGAGCTATTTCGGCTATGCAGGGTGATCGCGATGATCTCTGATCGGTTCGAGGGGGCATCCGCGGACTCGGTCCACCTCTCCCCTGCGGGGAGAGGTCGGCGCGCAGCGCCGGGTGAGGGGGCGCGGCGCTCAAGATAGATAGACCGTAACCCCTCACCCGGATTGCATCTTCGATGCAATCCGACCTCTCCCAATGGGAGAGGTGGACCACCGATGCGGCGCTCGCTCGATCAGATATCATCCTCTTGGACTAACGCCGTGGGCGGTCGCGGCCGCCTCGCGCCAGAGCCTGGAAAGAAGAGCGACAGCGCGTGCAGATCTATCTCCCGATCGCCGACATCCCGGTCAACATCTTCCTGCTATTGGCGATGGGAGCGGCGGTCGGCTTCGTCTCCGGCATGTTCGGCATCGGCGGCGGCTTCCTGATGACGCCACTGCTGATCTTCGTCGGCATCACGCCAGGCGTTGCGGTCGCGTCCGTGGCGAGCCATATCGCCGCCTCCTCCTTCTCGGGCGCGCTGTCCTACTGGCGGCGGCGCGCGATCGATCCCGCGCTCGCCTTGGTGCTGCTGACGGGCGGCATCATCGGCACCGCACTCGGCGTCTCGACCTTCACGCTGCTCCGCGCGCTCGGCCAGCTCGACCTGATGATCGCGCTGTCCTACGTCGTGCTGCTCAGCAGCGTCGGCGCTGCGATGTTCTATGAAGGGCTGCGCGCGATGATCCGCGCCTATCGCGGCGGCCCCGTCACGATCCGCCGGCCGGGCAGCCATGGCTGGATTCACGGCCTGCCTCTGAAGCTGCGCTTCAAGCGTTCCAAGATCTACATCTCGATCATCCCGGTGGTTGCGATCGGCATCCTGATCGGCTTCCTCGGCGCAATCATGGGCATCGGCGGCGGCTTCATCCTGGTGCCGCTGCTGATCTACCTGCTGCGCGTGCCGACCTCGACGGTGATCGGCACCTCGATGGTGCTCACGCTGGTCACCATGATGGTCGCAACCCTGCTGCACGCGGCGACCAATCACCTGGTCGACGCGGTGCTGGCGCTGATCCTGATGGTCGGCGGCGTCACCGGCGCGCAGTTCGGCGCACGTGCGGGCCAGAGGATCCGCGGCGAGCAGCTGCGGCTGCTGCTCGGCCTTCTCATTCTCGCGGTCGGCGTGCGCTTCGCCATCGAGCTCGTGATCCGGCCGGAGGACCTGTTCACGATCCGCGAAATCGGAGTGAGCCAATGAGAGCGCGCCGTGTCGCCGCAACCATTGCATTGGCGCTGATAGCGGCCGGCCTCGCAGGGTCGGCGCATGCGGAGCGGCTGATCGTCTCGGTCTCGAACCATCGCGTGACGGTGACGCCGAACTACGCGGGCGAGGAGCTGGTGCTGTTCGGCTCCGTCGAGAGGGACGGGCCGACGGCCGCCGCACCTGATAGCTACGACCTCGTGGTCACAGTGCGCGGCCCGCGCGCCGACATGGTGACGCGGCGCAAGGAGCGGCGCTTCGGCATCTGGATCAACACTGACGCGCGGCAATTCCCCAACGTGCCCGGCTATCTCGCTGTCTTCGCCAACCGGCCGATCGAGGCGATCGCCTCGCCCGAGGTCCAGCGGCGCCAGCAGCTCGGACTCGCCAATGTGCGGCTGCAGGAGGGCGCAGGCCCCGCCGATGCCGAGGCATTGGCGGACGACGTCTTCCGTCACGCCTTCGTGCGGCTGCAGTCCCGGCACGGGCTCTATCGCGAGGACACCACGGCGGTGACGTTCCTGACATCGACATTGTTCCGCACCGGCATTCCGCTGCCCGCCGCGGTGCCGATCGGCACCTATGAGGTCGAGATCAAGCTGTTTGCGAACGGCGCTTATATCACCAAGACCGAAACCGCGTTCGAGATCGTCAAGGTCGGCTTCGAGCAGTTCGTCGCCAGCACCGCGCGGCAGAACGGTTTTGTGTATGGCCTGATCACGACAGCGATGGCGCTGATGACCGGCTGGATGGCGTCGATCGTGTTTCGGAGAGATTGAAGATCCGCATCCCGCTGTCATCGCCCGGCTTGCCGCCTTCGCGGGGAATGACACGGAGACTGGATCACCGGCTCGTCGCGGCCTCTGGAGCCGTGCTCCCCGCCGCCACCGGCGTGCGCGTTACCAGATAGACGCCCAGCGCGACCGGGATGATTCCGAACAGATCCTGCACGGCGACGTGCTCGCCGAGCACGAGGAAGGCGAACACCATCGCGAGCGGCGGCATCACGAAATGATAGGCGCTGGCGGCCGTGGCGCCGCAGACCTTGAGCATGTGAAACCACAGGACATAGGCCAAGATCGAGCCGCCGAACACCAGGAAGGCAAAGGCGCCGGCGAGCTGCGCATTCCACACGATCGCATCCATATTGGAGCTGAGCGCGAACGGCCACAGCGCGAGACCGGCCGCGAGATTCTGAATGCCATTGCCGATCCAGAGCGACCCCTTCGGCGCGAGCTGCTTGAACAGGATGGTACCCGTTACGATCGAAGCAAGCGCAGCCAGCGTGTAAAGAATGCCCTCGAGCTGGTCCGACCCGACCGACAGCCGGTGCCAGACGATCATGGCGACGCCGATGATCCCGAGCGAAAGCCCTGCGATCTTGCGCCAGGTTAGCGCCTCGCCCAGCAGCAGCGCTGCGAATACGGCCGTAAACACCGGATTGGCCGAGACGATGAGACCGCCGAGCCCGGCCGAGACGGTCTTCAGACCGGTATAGCCGAGACCGAGATAGAGCGCGTTATTTGCGATGCCGATGATCGCGAACACGAGGGCATCGCGCCGGCTCATCGCAAAGGCGTCGCGACGCAGAACGGAGAAGGCGAGGATCATCACGCCGGCCAGCGAGAACCGCGCGGCCAGCAGCAGCAGCGGCGGACAGTAGGTGACGCCGACCTTGCCGGCGACGAAGGCGAAGCTCCAGAGCAGGCAGAACAGGCCGATTTCGAACGGCAGGGAATTCAATCCTGAGCGGGGCATGGATACCGAGGGCGCGAGCGACATGGGAAGTCTCCTTCCGCCCTGATCTAGGGGTGGGCCTTCCCATTTGGAAATTAAATGATATACTAGGATGCAGTGATTTTATAAATGGCCGTTGGGCATGCTCGATCTTGAGCTGTTGCGCAGCTTCGTCTCGGTGGTGGAGGCCGGCGGCTTCACCCGGGCCGGCGAGCGCGTCCACCGCACCCAGTCGACCGTGAGCCAGCAGATCAGGCGGCTGGAGGACGATCTCGGCCAGATCCTGCTCCATCGCAATGGCAAGGACGTGACGCCGACCGAGGCCGGCGAGCGGCTGCTGTCCTATGCGCGGCGGCTGCTGGCGCTGGCCGAGGAGGCGCGTGACGTCGTGGCGCGTCCGGGCGGCGATGGCGCGGTCAAGCTCGGCATCCCCGAGGATTTCGCCGCTTATCGTCTGGCGAAGGTTCTGGCGGGATTTTCCCGCGCCCACCCCACGTTGCGGCTCGACGTCCGCGCCGACCAGAGCATCAATCTGAAACGCGATCTCGAGCGCGGCGATCTTGACCTCGCCTTGCACAAGCGCGGGGTGGGTGAAGGAGATGCGATTGCGGCCTGGCCGGAGCAGGTCTCCTGGGTCACCAGCCGCAACCACCCGGTCGATCTCAATTGCGCGTCATTGCCGCTGATCGGCTTCCCCGCCGGCTGCCTGTATCGGGCGCGTGCCATCCATTCGCTGGAGATGTCGGCGCGTGCCTGGCACATGGCGTATACCTCATCGAGCCTTGCCGGCATCCAGGCTGCGATCGCGGCCGGCATGGGGCTCGGCATCCTCTCGGACATGGCAATTCAGGCCGATCACCGCGTGCTGACGGCAGCCGAAGGCTTTGCCCCGATCGATCGCACCGAGCTGGCGCTGGTCGCCTCACCCGATGCTAGCCCGGCGACGCTGAGGCTGGCCGAGCGGCTCGCCGAGTTCTGCGAGAAGGTGCAGGCCAAGGCGGCGTAGCGACCTGCGCCCGCTCACATGGCCATCATTTCGCTGCACGAGCGGTATGTTCCCTCTCCCGCTTGCGGGGGAGGGCCAGGGAGGCGGCCGCCGCACCAGCGGTGTTCGTGGCGCCCCCTCTCCAACTCTCCCCCGCAAGCGGGAGAGAGGGCACAGCGGCGCTCGCGGCGCACACCACTGATTCCAACTTCTAATAACATTTCGCCGCGGCGATGCTGTGCAGCCTGCTGTCACCGAGCACATGAGCGACGAACGAGCGCTGCGGGAAGATCTTTGCGAACGCCGCGTCGCGCACGCTTAAGCCGCCGGCATAGGCGCCGAAGGCCGGCATGATGGCGCGCTCGCCATCGGAGACGAAGCAGCGCCGCTCGACCCGGCGCGCACGCGTGGCCACCCGCGCCTTTGGATGCAGATGGCCGGCGATCTCACCGCGCGCGCCGGTCGGCTCATGGCGGAAGGCAATCGCACCGATCGCGATGATCTCGGCGACGGTGCCGCCGAGATCGCGCGGCAGCGCCGGATCGTGATTGCCCGAGATCCAGATCCAGTCGCGGCCGGTCTGCAGCGTGGCGAGCTGCACGCGATCCGCATCCGACAGCCGCATGTGCGCATGGCGATCGTGAAAGCTGTCGCCGAGCGCGATCACGGTGCGCGGATTATGACGCGCGGTGACCGAGGCGAGCCGGGCGAGCGTTGCGGCGGTATCGAATGGCGGCAGCAGGGTGCCGCGTTTCGCAAAGCTCGAGCCTTTCTCCAGATGCAGGTCGGAGACCACAAGCAGGCGCTCGGCCTCCCACAGCAATGCGCCAGAGAGATCCGCAAGGAACGTCACGCCAGCCAGATCGAAGGCGGCATCGCCAACGAGACCGATGCTTGACGATGTCGTTGGATCAGTGCCCCGCAAAATTCATCCTGCCGTGTTGCTACCCCATCGCCTCCTTGACCAGCTCGTCGGCAGCCTCGGCCAGGAGCTCGTCGGAGGCCTCGCCATAGACGGACTCGCGGCCGATTTCCAGCATCACCGGCACCGCGAGCGGCGAGACGTGATCGAGTTCCCGATGGGTGATTCGTCCCTTGATTCGGCCGAGCATATCACCAAGCCGCTTCAGGTCGAGCAGGCCAGTGGCTGCGTCGGCGCGCGCCGCGCGCAGCAGCATGTGATCGGGCTGATGCCGGCGCAGCACGTCATAGACGAGATCGGTCGAGAACAGCACCTGGCGACGCGTCTTTTCTTCGCCGGTGAAGCGGCGCGGAATAAGGCCCGAGATGATGGCGCAGGAGCGGAACGTGCGCTTCATCAGCGCCGATTCGGCGAGCCACGCCTCGAGATCGTCGCCCAGCATGTCCGGGTCGAACAGCGCATCGAGATCGAGCCGGCCATCGCGCACCATCATCGAAGTGTCGCCGAGCCCCCACACCGCCAGCGCATATTCATTGGCGACGAAGCCGAGCGGCCGCGCGCGGGCCCGCTCCAGTCGCCGCGTCAGCAGCATGCCGAGCGTCTGGTGCGCGAGCCGGCCCTCGAAGGGATAGCAGACGAGATAATGCTTGTTGGAACGTGGGAAGGTTTCGACCAAGAGCTCGCGCCGCGCCGGCACGCGGGAGAAATCCGTCTGCAGCGCCAGCCAGTCGCGCACCTGTTCCGGCAGTCCCTTCCAGGCGCGGGAATCATCGAGCAGTCCGCGCACGCGATCGGCCAGATAGGTGGAGAGCGGGAACTTTCCGCCCATATAGGACGGCACCTTGGGATCACTGTCATTGGCTCTGCTGACATAAACCTGATCTTCCGCCAGCGCCTCGTAGCGCACGATTTCGCCGGAAAACACAAAAGTGTCGCCGAGCGTCAGGCCCTCGATGAAAGCCTCCTCGATCTCACCTAACAGCCGGCCGCCGCGCGCAATTGCGCTTGCTGTGCCGGCGCCGCCGCTGCGCGAGCGCACCAGCCGCACCTTCAGCATCGCCTCCTCGACGATGGTGCCGACATTGAGCCGATAGCTCTGCCGCACCTTCGGATTGGCGACGCGCCAGCGGCCCTCCCTGTCCTGCTTGATGCGCGCGAAGCGCTCATAGGTCTTCAGCGCATAGCCGCCGGTGGCGACGAACTCGACGACGTCGTCGAAATCAGCGCGCGTCAGCGTCGCATACGGCGCAGCCGTCAAGACTTCCTCATAGAGCTCGTGGGCGAGGAACGGCTCGGCGCAGGCGCAGCCGAGCACGTGCTGCGCCAGCACGTCGAGCGCGCCCGTGCGCAGCGGCGGCGTGTCCTGCGCATTCTCGGCAATGGCGTCTATGGCGACGCTGCATTCCAGCACCTCGAAGCGGTTCGCGGGCACCAGCACCGCGCGCGAGGCTTCGTCGAGCCGGTGATTGGCGCGGCCGATCCGCTGCATCAAACGCGAGCAGCCTTTGGGGGCGCCGATATTGACGACGAGGTCGACGTCGCCCCAGTCGACGCCGAGATCGAGCGAGGAGGTGCAGACCACGCCGCGCAGTCGTCCCGCCGCCATCGCGTCCTCGACCTTGCGGCGCTGCGCGACGTCGAGCGAGCCGTGATGCAGGGCGATGGCGAGATTATCGTCGTTCATGCGCCAGAGATCCTGGAACAGCATCTCGGCCTGACTGCGGGTGTTGACGAAGATCAGCGACGTCTTATTGGACTTAATCAGTTCGTAAATCTCAGCCAGTGCATGGCGCGCGGTGTGGCCGGCCCAGGGCAACCGCTCGCGCGTATCCAGCATCTCGACGATCGGCTGCGCGGCGCCGCCGGCAACGACGACGTCGGCCGACGCGGTGAGGCCGTCCGGCTGCGGCACCAGGAAACGCGCGAGTGAGTCGGGCTCGGCGACCGTCGCCGATAGTCCGATCGCGCGCATCTGCGGCGCGAGGCGCCACAGCCGCGCCAGCGCCAGCGATAAGAGATCGCCGCGCTTGGAGGTGACCAGTGCATGCAGCTCGTCGAGCACGATCCGCTTGAGCGAGGAGAACAGGTATGGCGCGTCGTCGGAGGCGAGCAGCAAAGCGAGCTGCTCCGGCGTCGTCAGCAGGATGTCGGGCGGATAGCGTCGCTGCCGCTGCCGCCGCGACACCGGCGTGTCACCGGTGCGGGTTTCGACCTTGACCGGCAGGTTCATCTCGGCGATCGGGGTCTGCAGGTTGCGCGCGATATCGACTGCCAGCGCCTTCAACGGCGAGATGTAGAGCGTGTGCAGGCCGGAGGAGCGGATGACGCTGCGGCCGGTGGAGATCGCTCCACGGCGCGCTGTCTCCACTCCCTCCCCCCTTGTGGAGGGTTGGGGAGGGGGGTCAATGGCAGCGCTCAGAGCGAGAGGCTCACCCCTCTCCCACCGCCCTTCGGGCGTCGACCTCCTCCGCAAGGCGGGAGGTGGCAACTGCGCGCGGGAGACGCCTCCCAGCTCAATCAAGCTCGGCAGAAATCCCGCCAGCGTCTTGCCCGCGCCGGTCGGCGCGATCAGCAGCGCCGAGCGCTCGGCGCGCGCCTTCTCAAGCAATGCGAGCTGATGCGCGCGCGGCGCCCATCCGCGTGCTGCGAACCATTGTTGGAAATGGTCCGGCAGCAACGCGGCTGCGTCGTCGATCGGAGCTGGTGAAACGCGGGGCGGCACCCGCAAAAATTAAGTGCTCACTTCGGCTTCGTCGAGGGTGGCGAGACCGGTATTTCGCCCCCGCCGTCATTGCGAGCCAACGGGTCCGCGCGAAGGCGTGGTCCGATGACAGGCTCCGCGAGGCAATCCAGACCCTAGGGATTGCTTCGTCGCCTTCGGCTCCTCGCAATGACGGCAAATCAACCCTCCGTCATCGGCTTGTCCGAAATGTCCCAGTCCTTGCCGTTGAAGATGGAGATGTAGAGAGTCTTCATCGGCGTGTAGTCGTCAGGTGTGTAGCTGTAGCTGACCCCGTCGAGGAAGAACGGCGAGTGGAAGCCGGCGAGCGTCGAAGCATGTCTCAGCACGTTCTCACGCGTCAGCGTATCGCCGCAGCGGCGCAGGATCTCGCCCATCGTCACCGCCTGGCCGTAGCCGGCATAGGCAATGGTGTTGTCGGGATCGACATTGGGCAGATATTTCGCACGCAGCGCCTCGAACCCTTTCACGTCCGGATCGTCCTTCCAGCGCGGCACGCCGGCATCCTTGGAATAGCGGATCGCGACGATGCCGGTCGCATTTTCCAGTCCGGCTGCATTCAGGATCGAGCGGCCCACCGACCCCGCCGACAACAATTGCAGCGGCTTCCAGCCGAGCTCGGCGACTTTCCGAATCGACTGCGAACTCGCCTTGCCAGTGGTGATATTGTAGAACACGTCCGCACCCGACTTCGACAGATTGATCAGCTGAGAGTCGACCGTCGGATCGGTCAGATCATAGGTCTGCTCCATGATCACCTGCGCCTTGCCCCCGGCGTCCGCCAGCACCTTCTTGAACGGGCCCAGGAAATCGCGGCCGAAATCATCGTTCTGATAGAGGATGCCGACCTTCGCCTCCGGCTTCACCGAGAGCACGTGCTTGGCGAGAATACGCGCCTCCGTCGGATAGAGCGGCAGACCGGCCATGGTCCATTTGTTGTTCTTCGGATCGTTCCACTTGGACGCGCCGGTGTTGAGCAGGAGCTGCGGCACGCCCTTGGCGTTGAGGTATTTGTGCACGGCGGTCTGCGGCGCGGTGCCGAGCGATCCGAACAGCGCCAGCACCTCCTCCTGCTCGACCAGCCGCCGCGTCGCCTCGACGCATTTCGGCGCGCTATAGGCATCGTCCATGGTAAGGAACTTGATCTTGCGGCCGTTGATGCCGCCCTGCTCATTCAGCATCTGGAAATAGGCTTCGCCGATGCGGCCCAGCACGCCATAGAGCGAGCCGGGCCCGGAATGCGGCACGGTCTGGCCGAGCTTGATCTCGGTGTCGCTGGCGCCGGCGTCGTATTTCTTCTCGGCGGCCCAGACATAAGGCGCGGCGACGGTGGAGGCGCCGATGGTCGCAAGCGCGGCGGCGCAAAATTCGCGCCGCGTCGGATGATTTTTCATCTTATGTATCTCTCTCCCTGGACGCGCACATTGTGCGGACATCGGGAGGGACGCGGCAAGAGCGAAGTTGTCGCGCTGCAGCGCAACGCGTAGCGCCTAGACTCAAGTCTTCGCAGCAACGACCACGAGGCCACGCACCGGCACCTTGTCCTCGGTGCGCGGGCTCGCCGGTTCGAGATGCGCCAGCGACAGGCCGGCCGTGGCGACCGCCGCGTGAATGTAATCCGCACTGTGGGCGGTACGCAGCCCCTCGCCCATGATGACACCGTCACCATCATGCGTCTCGACCGTCAAAGCAAGCAGACCGCCTGACATGAGCACGCGCTGTATTTCGCTCAGCACGGGTGCGAGCTCGCCGACATAGACCATCGCATCTGCGGCGAGCACCAGATCGGCGCTGCTATCTGCCTGCCGCGCGAGCGCAGCTGTCATGTCATCGACCTCGAGCGCAGCATATAGACCGGTGGCGCGGGCCTGCTCGATCATGCCCGGCGAGAGATCAATCCCGATGAACGTCTCGACATTCTGGGCGAACGCCGCCGCGCCGAGGCCAGTGCCGCAGCCGAGATCGATCGCGCGCTTGAAGAAGGCGGGTTTACGCTCGGCGGCACGCACCGCGAGCACCGCCTTGAACAATAACGCCGGCGCGCGATAGTGCAGCCGCTCGGTCAGCTCGTTGTCGAAGTGCGGTGCATATTGATCGAACAGCGAGCGCACATAGGCAGGCGGCATCGCGGTCACCGGCGCGGCACCGAGGCGCATCAGCCAGACACCGGCGCCATGACGATCGCTCGGATCGGAGGCGCGGGCTTGCTCGAACGCGGTAACCGCTGCATCGCGATCGTCCAGCTCCGCGCGGATCTCGCCCAGCGAAAACCAAGCCGAGGCGAAGTTCGGCGCCACCTCGATGGCCTGCTCCAGCACCTCCGCCGCCGCAGCGAGATCGCCCCGCAATTGTAGGTCGCGCGCGAATTCGTAGCGGCGGTCGGCGATCAGATCGCCGGAGGACAGGAACAGGCGGCCAAGCATGATGGAACTGGAGCGGACTCGATCGGTTGCAGCTCCGCCCTATATGACAGAAATGCGCCCGCAAGACATCCTGATGCCCGCCACGGCGGGCCTCTGCTGCCAGATCGGCGGCTTCCATATCGACCCCACGCGGCCCGTGGAACGGGCGCTGATCACCCATGGCCATTCCGATCACGCCCGTGCCGGCCATGGCGCGGTGTTGGCCACGCAGGAAACCCTCGATATCATGCGGCTGCGCTATGGCGAGAACTTCGCGGGCTCGACGCAGGCGATCGCTTACGGCGAGAAGATCAGGCTGGGCGAGGTCACGGCGAGCTTCCACCCCGCAGGGCATGTGCTGGGCTCGGCGCAGATCAAGGTCTCCTGCGGCGGCACCTGCGTCGTCGCTTCCGGCGACTACAAGGACGTGCGCGACCCGACCTGCGCGCCGTTCGAGCTCGTGCAATGCGACGTCTTCATCACCGAGGCGACGTTTGGTCTGCCTGTGTTCCGCCATGGCGACGCCGCGGCCGAGGTGCGAAAGCTGCTCGCCTCTGTCGCGCTGTTTCCGGAGCGCGCACATCTGGTCGGCGCGTACTCACTCGGCAAGGCGCAGCGCGTGATCGCGCTGATCCGCGAGGCCGGCTATGACGCGCCGATCTATCTCCACGGTGCGATGGCCAAGATCACGCAGTACTATGCGGACAGGGGCATTGCGCTGGGCGAGCTGCGCCCGGTGAGGGGCATCAAGAAAGCCGATCTCGCCGGCACCATCACCCTGGCGCCGCCGAGCGCGACGTCCGACCTCTGGACGCGGCGCTTTCCTGATCCGGTCACGGCATTCGCCTCCGGCTGGATGCGGGTGCGGGCGCGCGCCCGGCAACGCGGCGTCGAGCTGCCGCTGGTGATTTCCGACCACGCCGATTGGGATGGGCTCACCACGACCATCGGCGCGACCGGCGCCGGCGAGGTCTGGGTCACCCACGGCCAGGAGGACGCGCTGGTGCATTGGTGCAGGACCAAGGGCCTTGCCGCGCGGCCACTCGATCTGGTCGGCTATGGCGACGAGGAGGAGAGCGAAGTCGTGGCACCGGAGGAAGCGGACGCATGAACCGCTTTGCCGAGCTGCTCGATCGCCTGGCCTATGAGCCGGGGCGCAACAACAAGCTGCGCCTGCTCACCGCCTATTTCCGCGAGGTCGAGGACCCCGACCGCGGCTACGCGCTGGCGGCGCTCACCGGCACCTTGTCGTTCAAGCACGCCAAGCCGGGCCTGATCCGCGACCTCATCGCCGCGCGCACTGATCCGACGCTGTTCGCGCTGTCCTATGACTATGTGGGCGATTTGTCCGAGACTGTCGCGCTGATGTGGCCGAAGGCAGGTCATGACCAGTCTTTTCCTGGCTACCCCCCTCCCCAGCCCTCCCCCACAAGGGGGGAGGGAGCCGAGTTGAGTGCGGGGCGGCGGCAGAGCGATATATTTGCCAGCGAGATGGCTGCAGTCTCAACAACTGAAAATCGTCCGACACACACCGCTCTCTCCGTTCCCTCCCCCCTTGCGGGGGAGGGTCAGGGAAGGGGGTACCACACGATAGGTCTCTCAGAAGCGCCTCCTGTTTCGAACCTGCACAACAACCCTCCTCCTCCGACCCTCACCGAAGTCGTCACCACCTTGCGCGCGCTCGGCAAGACCGAGTTGCCGCGGCAACTGGCGCACTGGCTCGACGAGCTCGACGAGACCGGGCGGTGGGCGCTCTTAAAGCTCGTGACCGGCGCTTTGCGTATCGGCATTTCCGCGCGCCTCGCCAAGACCGCCGCCGCCGCGCTCGGCAACAAGGACCCTCACGATGTCGAGCTGATCTGGCCTGGCCTCACCCCGCCCTATCTCGACCTGTTCGCCTGGCTCGAAGGCCGCGCGGACAAGCCGGTCAATCGCGATCCTGCGCCGTTCCGCCCCGTCATGCTGGCGCATGCGGTGGAGGACGAGGACTTCGCCGGCATGGATGCGGCCGACTACATCGCCGAATGGAAATGGGACGGCATCCGCGTGCAGGCGGTGAGCGGCCGCGATCCAAGAGGGCACATGGTCACGCGGCTCTATTCGCGCAGCGGCGAGGACATCACCGGAAGCTTCCCCGACCTGCTGCCATCGCTGCATCTGCCCGGCGCGCTCGACGGCGAATTGCTGGTGGTCCGCGACGGCCGCGTGCAGAGCTTCAACGTGCTGCAGCAGCGCCTCAATCGCAAGACAGTTTCGCCCAAGCTGCTCAAGGACTATCCGATCCATTTGCGCGCCTACGACCTGCTGCACGATGAGGACAGCGATCTGCGCGAGCTGACCTTTGCCGAGCGGCGCATGCGGTTAGAGGCGTTCATCCAGAAGCTCGACGACCCACGCGTCGACCTGTCGCCGACTGTTGCTTTCTCGACCTGGAAGGAGCTCGCCGCGGCACGCGCCGACCCTGCCGCCGCAGGTGCCGGAGAGGACGCCGAGGCCGTCGAGGGCGTGATGCTGAAGCGGCGCGACGCGGTTTATTTGCCCGGCCGGCCCAAGGGCCAATGGTGGAAATGGAAGCGCGATCCGCACATCATCGATGCCGTGCTGATGTATGCGCAGCGCGGCCATGGCAAACGATCGTCCTACTATTCCGATTACACGTTCGGCGTCTGGACGCGGAGCGAGGACGGTGACGAGCTGGTGCCGGTCGGCAAGGCCTATTTCGGCTTCACCGACGAGGAGTTGTTGCAGATCGACCGCTTCGTCCGCCGCAACACAACTGAGAAGTTCGGACCTGTCCGCCATGTCGTACACGAGCCGGACCAAGGCTTGGTGCTCGAGGTCGCTTTCGAAGGGCTGCAGCGCTCGGTGCGACACAAATCCGGCGTCGCGATGCGCTTTCCGCGCATCAACCGCCTGCGCTGGGACAAGCCGCCGCGCGAGGCCGATCGCCTGGAGACGCTGGAGAAGATGCTGAAAGCGGAAACGTCCGCATAGTGCCGCATCTCGTATCATTAAATGCCGGTAAGTCGCTTGCAGTCGCGTGCCGGGTTCCCCACCTGCCCTGCGTCGCTTATAATGGGCATACGAACTTGCCCCGGAGACGAATCGAATGTCGAACGAGATCAGGGATTATCCGGCTCGCAGCCAGGACAGCCTCTCCCGTTTTCTCGGCGGCTCGCCGCTCGCGGTGGCGTTCCGGCTGATCCTGCTGTCGATCCTGGTCGGCGTCGTACTGTCCGCAATCGGCTTCGATCCGCTCAACATCATCTATAGCATCCGCCTGCTCGTGCAGCGGCTATATGAATTCGGCTTCGATGCCTTCAATTGGCTGTGGCGCTACTTCCTGCTCGGCGCTGTCATCGTGATCCCGGTCTGGTTCCTGTCGCGCCTGTTCGCGCCACGCGGCCGGTAGAGGATCGCAGCCGATGCAGTTGCGCTTCGTCGGCTGCGGTGACGCGTTCGGCTCCGGCGGCCGCAACAACACCTGCTTTCATCTCACGGGCGAGCGCACCAATCTCTTGATCGATTGCGGCGCCTCGTCGCTGCCGGCATTGAAGCGGCTCGATATCGCGCGGAACGACATCGAGCTGATCCTGATCACGCATTTCCACGGCGATCATTTTGCCGGCCTGCCCTTCTTCCTGCTCGACGCGCAATTCTCGCGCCGGTGCAGGCCGCTCGTCATTGCAGGTCCGCTGGGAATCGAGACCAAGCTGCCGGAACTGATGGAAGCGCTATTTGAGAATTCCTCTAAAACCAAGCAGAAATTCGAGCTGTCACTCGTGACGCTCGCGCCGGAGCAGACCGCCAGCTTCGGCGCGGTCAGCGTGACCCCCTACCCGGTCGTGCACGGCGAGTCCGGCGGACCGTTTCTCGGCTATCGCATCGAAGCCGAAGGGCGCGTCATTGCCTACAGCGCCGACACCGAATGGACGGAAACGTTGATCCCGCTAGGGCATCGGGCCGATCTCTTCATCGCTGAGGCGTATACCTACGAGAAGGCCGTCAAGAACCATCTCAGCCTGGCAGCGCTGGGAGCACATCTCAGCGAGATCCAGCCGAAGCGGCTTGTCCTCACCCATATGAGCGACGACATGCTGTCGCGGCTGCCGACGCTGACCTATACGGCGGCGCATGACGGTATGAGCATCGAGCTCTAGCGTCATACTGAGAACATCGCTAAAGGACGGCTCGCGCCAGACGTGATGTCCGGCGGCTTAGCAAGGCGGGCGGGCATTCCGTTGCATTCCCCAGCACAGACCAGGCCGACTGTCACCAGCGCGAGCGTGTTCGCGATCGCCGGGCCTGCGATGGTCGCCAACCTGACCACGCCGCTGATCGGCATTGTCGCCACCACGGCGATCGGCCGGCTCGGCGAGGCCAGCCTGCTCGGCGGCGTCGCGATGGCCTCGGTGATCTTCGATTGCCTGTTCTGGCTGTTCGGTTTCCTGCGTATGAGCACGCTGGCCTTCACCGCGCAATCGCTCGGCGCCGGCGAGACCGATGAGATGCGCCTGGTGCTGGTGCGCGGGCTCCTGATCGCCGCTCTCGCCGGCGCGGCTCTGATCGTGCTGCAGCTTCCGCTGGCGGCATTGGTATTCGACGCGATGGGCGGCTCCGAGGCCGTCAGCCGCGCCGGCCGGACCTACTTTGCGATCCGGATCTGGTCGGCGCCGCTGGCGCTCGCCAACTATGTCGTGCTCGGCTGGCTGGTGGGGCAGGCCCGCGCGCGGCTTGCGCTGGCCATGCAGATCGCGATCAATCTGGTCAATGTCGCGGCCACCCTGCTGCTGGTAATCCTGTTCGAAGCGGGGATCGCGGGCGCAGCCGGCGCCGCCGTGATCGCGGAAGGATCCGGCGTCATGCTCGGCATCGTCATCGCGCGGCGGCTGCAGCCCGACGGCTTGTCGGTGCCGCGGCAGAGGCTGCTCGACCGTGACAAGCTGAAGCGCATGCTCGCGGTCAATCGCGACATCATGATCCGCACTGCGGCGCTGATCGCGGTGTTCCTGTTCTTCAATGCACAGGGCGCGCGGGCCGGCGACGTCACGCTGGCCGCGAATGCGGTGCTGAACAATTTTCTGCTGGTCAGCGCGTTCTTCCTCGACGGGCTCGCCAATGCCGCCGAGCAGTTATGCGGCCATGCCATCGGCGCCCGTGACCGGCGCGCTTTCACCGCCGCCACCGGCCTCGTCATCGCCTGGGGCTTCGGCTTCTCGCTGCTGGTCACCGCTGTGCTCGCGCTGTTCGGGCCTGCGCTGATCGACCTGATGACTTTGAGTCCGCCGGTCCGGCTCGCCGCGCGCGAGTTTCTTCTCTTCGTAACGATCTCACCGCTGCTCGCGGTGTTCGCCTTTGGCTTCGACGGCATCTATATCGGCGCGACCTGGGCGCGCGACATGCGCAACCTGATGGTGGCTTCGCTCGCGCTGTTCCTGGCGACGTGGGTCGCGCTGCGCGACCTCGGCAATACCGGATTGTGGATCGCTTTCCTGGTGCACTACGCCGCGCGCGGCGGCCTGCAGGCGGCGCGCTACCCGGCGCTGGTGCGGGCGTCGTTTGGGAAGAATTGAAGTCTCCCCGTTTCCACAACTGTCATCGTCCGCGAAGGCGGACGATCCAGTACGCCGTGACGCTTCGGTTCGATGACCACTGCCGCGGCGCACTGGATGCTCCACCTGCGCGGAGCATGACAGCCTTGGATGTGGCTACCGCGGCCAATCCTCCGCGGTGATCGCCGCGGCATCCGCGCCGACGATCTCCGACAGTTGGTCGCGGCCTGTGCGCAGCAGGGTCGAGGCGAGGTCGGCCTTGATGCTCTCGACGAGGCCAATGCCCTTGTAGACCAGCGAGGAATAGAGCTGGATCAGGCTGGCGCCGGCGCGGATCTTGGTCAGCGCCGCGCCTCCGGAATCGATGCCGCCGACGCCGACCAGCGGAAACGCGCCCTCCACGCGCACGAAGGTCTCCGCCACCATCCGGGTCGAGAGCCGGAACAGCGGCCTGCCCGACAGGCCGCCCTGCTCCACGGCCCGCGCCTGTTCGCGCAAGGTCGTAGGCCGCGCCAGCGTGGTGTTGGAGACGATCATGCCGTCGACGCCACGCGAGCGCGCGACATGGACGACATCGTCGAGCTCAGCGAGGCTGAGATCGGGCGCGATCTTGAGCAGCACCGGCGTATCGCCGGACTTCTCCCGGACGCGGTCGCGCGCCTCGATCACCTTGGCGAGGAGATCGTCGAGCTGCGAGGCCTGCTGCAGATTGCGCAGGCCCGGCGTGTTCGGCGAGGAGATGTTGACGGTGAAATAGCTTGCCACCGTGGCGAAGGTCTCGATCAGGCGCACATAGTCGGCGACGCGATCGGCCGAATCCTTGTTGGCCCCGACATTGACGCCAACAATGCCGCCGAGATGGGCACGGCCGGCGAGCCGGCGCAGCACCATGTCCGCGCCGTCATTGTTGAAGCCCATGCGGTTGATGACCGCTTCGTCGCGCTCCAGCCGGAACAGCCGCGGCCTGGGATTGCCGATCTGAGGCCGTGGCGTCACCGAGCCGATCTCAACGAAACCAAAGCCGAGCCGCAGCAGCGCGTCCGGCACCTCGCCGTTCTTGTCGAAGCCGGCGGCCATGCCGACCGGATTAGGGAAATTGAGCCCGAAGGCGCGCACCGCGAGCTTGCCATCGTCCGGCCGAGGCCGCACCGGCGGCAGCAGCTTCAGGCCCTGGATCGCCAGGCGATGAGCGTCCTCCGCATCGAGCCAGCGCAGCAGTGGCAGCGAGAAGGTGTCGAAGGCGCGGATCACGGCGCAAGCTCGGGAATGTCGTGAGTGCCGTCGGAGCGGGTGTGCATCTGATGCACCGCCGTCACCGCGCCGAGATCGAGCTCGCCATAGAGATGCGGAAACAGCTCGTCATTGCGCGAACGCTCCCAGCGCAGGGCATCGCCGAGCGCATCGGCCTCGACCTCGACAAGGAACAGCGCCGTCTGGCCGGCGAAATGCTTGCGCGCCGTGCCCTCCACCTGCGCAGCGGTCGAGAAATGAATGAAGCCATCGCGGAGGTCATCGGCGCTGCCGCGATAGGTGCCCTGCCGCTCGGCCTCGCGCCAGGCAGAAGCGGAGCAGATTTTATAGATTTTGGGCACGTCGCGAGGTCCTGAGGTGTTGAGTTTGTTGAGCTTTTCGCCGCCGATCGAGTTGGTGAGGACGGCCGAACTCGAGGCCGCCCGCCACCTGAAAGGGGTTAACGGAATCAGGCAGGAAATCAACCTACCAACCTTTGTAGTCGACGTCGCGGAAGCCGGACCGTCAGGTCGCGTAGTCCGGCTCCTTGCGGTCCAATATCCGCTTCAGGGCGTCGAAATGACGCTGGGACGGGCCTGGCTTGTACATGCTGCCGCCGGCAAAGCTCTGCCTGGTCTTCTCGACCACTGGATCAGGTAGCTGCTTCAGCCGCTGGCCGGTCCACATCGCATAGATCTGCACCTGCGCAACGCGCTCGACGTAATAGAGCCGGTCATAGGCGGCGGCGATGGTCTCGCCCACCGTCGAGATGCCGTGATTGGCCATGAACAGAATGGTCTTGTCGCCGATGACCCGCGCCAGCCGCGCGCCCTCCGCCGGATCGAAGGCGGGACCGGTGTATTCATCGTCATAGGCGATCTGGCCGGACATGCCGACCTCGGTCTGTCCGATCTCCTTGATGCGCGGGTCCTCCAGACGGGTGAGCGCGCTGGCAAAGGGCATGTGGGTGTGGAACACGGCTTTCGCCTGCGGCAACGCCTTGTGGATCGGCGCATGGATGCAATAGCAGGAGCGTTCGACGTCGCCTTCGCCGCGCTTCACCAGGCCATCATCGATGCCGACCTCCATGAAGCAGGACGCCGTCACCTCCGACCAGTGCATGCCGAACGGGATCTGATAGTAGCGGTCGCTGCGGCCCGGCACGACATAGGTGAGATGGTTGAAAATGCCCTCGCTGAAGCCGTGCATGTAGGCGAGCCGGTGCGCGGCGGCGAGGTCCACCCGCGCCTGCCACTCTTCGGTGCTGCATTCGGCCAACGTGTTCGGGGAAACCCTGAATTGCATGCGCCTTCTCCCTGCTCGCTGGATCCGCCTGTTCCAGGCGGACGATTGTCGGTGCCGCCATCGTAGCCCAGAGCGGAAGCGACATCGGCTGAAATCGCTGCGCACCTCCCATCTTGATTTGCAAGCCGATCGCCGCATCTGTGATGATGCGCTGCCATACACGCCGACACGGAGGCATGGGCGGGATCATGACAAGCACGCGACCTTCCGAACGCACGACGATCGCCGTGATCGGGCTCGGCAGCATCGGCGGCGCCATCGCCGGGCTGTTGGCATCGCTCGACCGCTACGACGTCACGGCCTCCGTGCGGCGACCGATCGAGCGGCTCACGATCGAGCATCCCGAGCGCACGATCGATGTACCGATCCGTGCGCTGACTGACCCGAGCGAGGCGGCGCCCGTCGATTGGGTGCTGCTGGCCACGAAGACGCAGGACACCGAGGCGGCCGCGCCCTGGTTGAAACGACTCTGCGGGCCGCATACCCGCATCGCGACCCTGCAGAACGGTATCGGCCATGCCGAACGGCTCGCGCCGATCGCAGGACAAGCGCGCGTGGTCCCGACCATCGTCTACTACAATGGCGAGCGCCTCGCGCCCGACCGCGCGCGCTTCCGCCGTGCGGGCCCGCATGATCTCGCGGTTGCCGATGACGAGGGCGGGCGTGCCTTCAAGGCGCTGCTCGACGGCACGGGCCTGCGGGTCCTCATCAGCCCCGATTTCAAGACGCTGGTGTGGCGCAAGCTGCTGCTCAATGCGATGGCCAATCCGATCACGGCGCTGACTTTGCAGCGGCAGGCGGTGTTCCGCCGTGAGGACATCAAGGCACTATGCCTCGACATCTTGCGGGAGGCCGCGGCGGTGGCGCGGGCCGATGGCGCGCAGTTTCCGGATGACGAGCCCGAGCGCTTGCTGGCGACCCTGCTGACCTATCCGCCCGACGCCGGCACCTCGATGTATTTCGACCGCATCAACGGGCGGCCACTGGAGATCGAGGCGCTGACCGGCGCAGTGGTCGCGGCCGGCGAGCGCCATGGCGTCGCCACGCCGATCAATCGCGTGCTGCTGGCGCTCGGCCGCGCCGTCAGCGACGCGCCGGCGCGTATCACGACGACGCCGGCTGGAACATAGCCAGCCTACGCAGCGCGGACGGAGGCGAGGAATTTGCTGACCTCGAGCTTGAGACGGCTCGAATCGCCGGAGAGTGCCTTGGCGGCCGAGAGCACCAGCGACGATCCCGAGCCGGTCCGGTCGCGCCGCGCTGCACGTCGGTGATATTGGCCGAAACCTGCTGGGTACCGCTCGCGGCCTGCTGCACATTACGGGAGATTTCCTGCGTCGCCGCGCCCTGCTCCTCGATCGACGCCGCGATGGCGGAGGCGATCTCCGAGAGCTTCTCGATGGTCGAGGAAATCTCCTTGATCGCATTGACGGAGTCCTGCGTCGCGGCCTGGATGCCGGAGATCTGCTGGCCGATTTCGCCGGTCGCCTTCGAGGTCTGCTCGGCGAGCGCCTTCACTTCTGATGCGACCACCGCGAAGCCGCGGCCGGCCTCGCCCGCGCGCGCGGCCTCGATGGTTGCGTTCAGGGCGAGCAGGTTGGTCTGGCCGGCAATGGTATTGATGAGCTCGACGACGTCGCCGATGCGCGTTGCGGCTTTCGACAGTTCGCTGACGCGGTCGGTGGTCGATCGCGCCTGGCCGACGGCATCGCCCGCCATGCGTGCGGACTCCTGCACCTGCCTGCTGATCTCGTTGACCGACGAGGCCATCTGCTCGGATGCCGTCGCGACCGATTGCACATTGGCAGAAGCTTCCTCGGAGGCGCTTGCGACGGCGGTTGCCAGCTGTTGCGACCGCTCGGCCGTCGAGGTCAGCATGCCTGCGGATGTCTCGAGCTGCGACGACGCCTTGGA
Source organism: Bradyrhizobium sp. STM 3557 (assembly GCF_045571465.1). Taxonomy (NCBI): domain Bacteria; kingdom Pseudomonadati; phylum Pseudomonadota; class Alphaproteobacteria; order Hyphomicrobiales; family Nitrobacteraceae; genus Bradyrhizobium; species Bradyrhizobium sp. STM 3557. The sequence goes on along the minus strand of NZ_CP120697.1, from coordinate 798,898 downwards.
CACCGTCTCCACGATCTCGCCGATCACGGCCTCGAACTGCTGTGTGATGGCGTCGACGCGGCGACCTCGCTCGATCTTCGCTTCGGCGTCCACGGCCGCACGCTCGTCGGCGGCCTTCTTGGCAATCAACGCGTCCTTGAACACCTGCAGCGCATCGGCCATGGCACCGATCTCGGTCTTCTCGCCGCGGTGAGGCACCTCCGCCGCAAGATCGCCATCACCGAGCGCCTGCATCGGCTGCACGATCGAGGCGATGCCGCGGGACACGTCGTGCACAAGATAGAAGCCGATCGTAACGCCCGCGATCAGCGCCACGACGAGGATTCCGCCAAGCAGCATCATGGAGGACGAATAGATAGCGGCGGCCTCGGCCGATGCCTTGTCGGCCTGCCGGTTGTTGAGCTCGATGTCCCTGTTCAGAACCTGGTCGGCGCGCATGCCGACCTTGTTGACGACCTTCAGATTCAGATCATGCGCTTCCTTCGGATAGCGACCGGCATCCCTGCGCGACAGCTCCATGACCTGCTGCGTGCCGGTGCGATACTCGTCCCACAGCTTCACCCATTCATCATAGAGCGCCCGCTCCTCTGGCGAGGCGATCAACGGCTCGTAGCGCTGGCGGATCTTGTCGTTATCCGCATTGACACCTTGCAGCATCTTTTCCATCGCCAGCTTTTCGTCGAGCGTCTCGACCAGCAGCTGCTCGCGCAGCACGTTGCGATAGGTCTGCGCGCCGGCCCGGAGATCGCCGAGCACCCGCACGCTGGGCAGCGAGTTGGTGGAAATGTCGAGCGTGTTCGCGTTCATGAGCTGCATGCTCCTGACAGCGAGCAGCCCCATGCCCGTCATGACGACAAGCAGGAACGCGACGACGATGGTGATCTTGGCGCGGATCGACAGACGGGCAAGCATGGACTGATCTCTTCAACGTGCGGCGCAACTTCGCTGTTCCGGACGCGTGTATCCGAACACGGTCCCGCAACGTGCCGGATCATGCGCGAGCAGAGTTAACAAACTGGGCCAAGATGACCGGTCGCTGCATGTCGCCGAAGACAGGCGCGCCGGCGTCATTATGACACGCGTGCACGCCATCGTTGTGCCGCGCTATGAAAGTCGCGATCGGAACTAATCAGAAGTTGCGACCCAAGGTGGAGACGGCGAGAACGCATCTTTGAGGAATTGCGCCAGCGCGCTGATGCGGGCCACCTTCATGCGCGCTTCGGGGATCAGCATCTTCACCCATCGCTCCGGCGGTTGGTAGCTCTCCAACACAGGCACCAGCTCGCCCGTGGCCAGTCTCGGCGCGGTCAGATATTCGGAAAGCAGGGCAATGCCGTTTCCGGCCAGGGCCGCGCGCAAGAGGACCTGTCCGTCATTGGCGCCGATCCTGGGATTGATCTCGACCGCGGTCGGCCCCTGCGGGCCGTTGAACGACCAGATCGATCCGGTCGGCGCGAAGTTGAGCGTATCATGCCCGATCAGGTCTCGCGGATGCGCGGGCGCACCGCGGCGGGCGACGTAGTCAGGTGATGCGCAGAGCATAGGCCGCAGCGGGCACAATGGAATATCGACCACATCGCCGAAGGTCGACTCGAACGCAGCGATAGCGACGTCGAGACCTTCGTCCGCCGGATTCACTGACCGATCCGCCAGCACGATATCGATGCTGAGCTTCGGGTTCTGCGCCTGGAAGCGCGCCAGGATGTCGGCGAGATAGAGCACGGTGAGCGTCGTCGGCGCCTTGACGCGGATCGGTCCTTCGAGATCGCGCTCGGTGTCGGACACCTGGCGCATCGTGTCGTCGAAATCCGCAACCAGCGACCGGACGCGCTCGATCCAGCGCCGGCCTGCCTCGGTCAGCATCACCGTCCGGGTCGTTCGAACGAACAGCTTGGTCTTCACTGCGCGCTCGAGCTGATCGACCCGCTTGGTCAGTACCGAGGTCGCAAGCCCGTTCCGCCGGGCTGCGGCGGAAAAACTGCCAGTTTCGGCGACAGACAGGAAAGCCCGAAGATTCTGGAGAGCATCCATCAGCATCTTTCTCGAATCGCGAAAAGTGTAGCTGCATTTCGCACTATTCTTCGCGAATTGCGAGTGAGCTAAGCTCGAGCAACATAGGCGCTCAGGGAGGCACTCTTGGTCCATATGGCTGTTCGGGAGCCGAACCGTGACACGGACGTGCTCGGTTCCTACGACGTCGTCGTCGTGGGTGGGGGTCCGGCCGGCCTCGCGGCCGCCACTTCGGCCGCCAGGAATGGCGCCGACGTCCTGTTGGTGGAGCGCTACGGCTTCCTGGGCGGCATGGGCACCGCGGGCGGGGTCACCAATTTCGCCGGCCTGTTTGGCCTCGTGCACGGCGAGACCCGTCAGGTCGTGCACGGCGTGGTGGACGAGCTCCTGGACCGGCTCGACCGGCTGGGCGGGCTGAACGAGCCGCAGCAGGGCCTGCAGGGACGGATCACGGTCCGCTCCTACGATGTTTCCGCCCTGAAATGCGCGGCGGACGATCTCCTACTGTCCGCGGGCGTGAAGCTCTTGTTTCACGCCGTCGCAGTCGATGTCGCGATGGACGATGATCGCATCGCCGCGCTTATCGTCGAAACCAAGTCCGGCCGTCGCGCCATCCCGGCGAAGCTGTTCATCGACTGCTCCGGCGATGCCGACCTTGCAGCCCGCGCCGGCGTGCCGTTCCAGACCGGCGACGGCCATGGCGGCGGCCTTTTTCCGACTACGATGTTCCGGGTCGGCGGCGTCGACCCGGCCCGCGCGCTCGCGGCGGTCGGCGAGTTCAAGGCGATCGACCGGCTGATGAGCGAAGCCGCGGGCCGCGGCTACCGGTTTCCGCGCGAAGGGGCGATCGTGCGGCCGCAGAAGAACCCCAGCGAATGGCGCGTCAACGTGACGCAGATCCGCAACGCGCAAGGCAGCGTCATGGATGCCACCGATGCGCTGCAACTCAGCGATGGCGAGATCGAAGGGCGCCGGCAGATCCAGGAATATTTCCGTTTCCTGAAGCACGAGGTCCCCGGCTTCGAGCATGCGCATATCGTCGAGATCGCGCCACAGGTCGGCATCCGCGAGAGCCGGCGCATCGAGGGCGCCTATCAGCTCTCCGGGCAGGACATCGTCGCTTGCGCCGACTTCGACGACGCCATCGGTGTGAATTCCTGGCCGATGGAGCTGCATGTCGCCGGCAAGGTCGAGTGGGGATTCTACCCCGACGGCAGCCGCGGCTTCTGCCAGCTTCCCTTCCGCATGCTGCTGCCGAAAGGCGTCGCCAATCTGCTCGTCGCAGGACGCTGCGCCTCCATGACGCATGAGGGGCAATCCGCTGCGCGCGCCAGCGGCGCCTGCTTTGCGATGGGGCAGGCCGCCGGCACCGCGGCAGCCATGGTCGCATGCGATGCGACCAGCGCCTCGCTGCGCAAGCTCGACGTGACCGCGCTGCAGAACAAGCTCACCGCGCAAGGCGCCTATCTCGGGACCGACGTGTAAGGCCATGACCACGGAGATCGAAACTGCCGCGACGCGGGTGCCCGCCGCGTCCGACTATTATCGCTGGGTCGTGCTGCTGATCGCGTGGCTGAGCTTCCTGTTCAGCTTCATCGACCGCCTGACCTGGGCGAACGTCGCCGTCTCGGCGGGCCAGTCGCTGGGCCTCTCGGTGGCGCAGCTCGGCGTCTTCGTGACCGCGTTCTATGTCGGCTACGTCATCTGCAACGCGGTCGGCGGGGTCATGAGCGACATCGTCGGCGGCCGCGCGACGCTGACGATCTCCATGCTGGCGCTCGGCGCGTCCACCTTCCTGTTCGGATTCACCTCGTCGCTGACGATGGGCATCGCCTTGCAGGCGGTGATGGGGCTCGCGGCCGGTGCCGACTACGCGTCCTGCGTCAAGCTGATCGTCAATTGGTTCGATCGCGGCAGCCGCGGCCGCGCGATGGGACTGTTGCTCGTCGCGTCGTCCCTCGGCGTTACCGCCACCAACGCAATCGTGCCAACGCTCGCGGCCTGGGTGGGATGGCGCGGGGTCTACCAGGCGCTCGGCATCGCGACCGTTCTGGTTGGCGTGATCGCTTATGCTTTGTTGCGCGACCGTCCCAGCGACCAGCCGGTGGTCGCGGCCAAAGCTCCGCCGATCGGGCCATTGCTGCGCGACCGCAACGTGCTGCTGCTGACACTCAGTGGCTTCGGCGCCTTCTGGGGCACCTGGGGTTTTGCGTTCTGGGCCAACGCGCTGATGATCCGCGGCCATGGCCTCACCGCCGTGGAAGCCGGCTTGGTCATGTCGCTCGCAGGCATTGCCGCCATGATCGGCAAGCCGCTGATCGGCCTGCTAGCCGATCGGCTGGGCGGCAAGGAAAAATGGCTGACCATCGGCACGCTGGCGCTGTTTGCGATGATGCTGCTGGTATTCGGGACATTGCACGACAGGCTGGCGTTTCAGATCGCAGCGCCCCTGCTCGGCTTCGGCGCCTTTGTCTACAGCCCCTTGCTGGCCGTGATGGTTGCCGATGTGGCCGGCGCAGCGCTCGCCGGCTCGGCGACCGGGCTGACCGCCAGCGTCTGGCAGCTCGGCAGCGCGATCGTGCCGGTCGTGGTCGGTGTGATCTTCCAGGCGACCGGCTCGTTCATGGCCGCCTTCGCGACGCTCGCGGCAGGCCCGGCGCTGGCGATTCTCTGCCTGCTGTTCCTGAAGCTGGGCGACAAGCGAACCGCTGTGGAGCGTTGAGGAGCGGATCGCAATCCGCTCCTCTCGACGAACCGCCTGCGCTCAGGCCGAGCGTGCCAGCGCGCCATCGATCATCGCGACGGCATTGCTGATACCGTAGACCGCAACGAAGGAACCGAAGCGCGGGCCCTTCTCCTGACCGAGCAGCACCTGGTAGAGCATGTTGAACCAGTCGAGCGACACGCCCGGCCGGCCATCCTTGCCTTGCTTCTTGTGATCCAGGAACGGCTCGCGGCGGCCGATCTCGTAGACCACGTTCTGGATGTCCTCGGCGGAGGCGTCTGCCGGCAGGTTCGACAGCGCATCGCGCAGGTCCTGCAGCGCGGCGCGCTCGCTGTCGGTCGGTTCGCGGAACGTTTTCGTCGGCGCCACGAAGTCGCGATAGTAGTTGATGGCGTAACCGACCATCGCATCCAGCTTGGGATGCGTCTGCGGCGTCACGCCCGGACGGTAGCGGCCGATGAAGCCCCACAGCGTCTCGGCATTCTCCGCATTCGACGACGACACCAGGGTCAGGAGAAGCTGGAAGGTGACGGGCATGTCCGACTTCGGCGGATGGCCGGAATGGATGTGCCAGACCGGATTGCCAAGCTGCTGCTTGGCGTCCTGCCGCGGAAAGCCTTCCAGGAACTGCTGGTAGTCGTCGACATTGCGCGGGATGACGTCGAAATACAGCCGCTTCGCCGCCTTCGGCTCGCGATACATGAACAGCGACAACGATTCCGGCGAGGCGTAGCGCAGCCATTCGTCGATGGTCAGGCCGTTGCCCTTGGACTTCGAGATCTTCTGGCCCTTGTCATCGAGGAACAGCTCGTAATTGAAGCCTTCCGGGGGCGTGCCACCCAGCGCCGAGCAGATCTTGCCCGACAGCTTCACCGAATCGATCAGGTCCTTGCCGGCCATCTCATAGTCGACGCCGAGCGCATACCAGCGCATCGCCCAATCGGGCTTCCATTGCAGCTTGCAATGGCCGCCGGTGACGGGAAGCGTGACGCGCTCCTTGGTCTCGGGATCGTCGTAGGAGATGGTGCCGGCCTTGGCGTCGTGCTCGGCGATCGGCACGTAGAGCACGAGCCCAGTGCGCGGGCAGATGGGAAGAAATGGCGAATAGCTCGCCGCGCGCTCCTCGCGCAGAGACGGCAGCATGATCGCCATCACCTTCTCCAGCCGCTCCAGCATGCGCAAGAGCGCCGCGTCGAACCGGCCCGAGGTGTAGTAGTCCGTCGAGGAGGCGAACTCGTAGTCGAAGCCGAACTGATCGAGGAAAGAGCGCAGCCGCGCATTGTTGTGGGCGCCGAAGCTGTCATGGGTACCGAAGGGATCGGGCACTTTGGTGAGGGGCTTGCCGAGATGCTGCGCCAAGAGCTCCTGGTTCGGCACGTTGTCCGGCACCTTGCGCAGGCCGTCCATGTCGTCGGAGAAGGCGAGTAGGCGAGTCTTGATCTTGTCCTCGGTCAGCACGCGAAAGGCATGGCGCACCATGGTGGTGCGGGCGACCTCGCCGAAGGTGCCGATATGCGGCAGGCCGGAGGGACCGTAACCGGTCTCGAACAACACCTCGTCCTTCGGATTTTTCTTCAGCCGGTTCACGATCGCTTTCGCCTGCTCGAACGGCCAGGCGTTGGATTGTTCGGCGAGCGCGCGCAGGTCGCTCGGGCTGATGGCGAGATCGGTCGTAGACATTTGAATACGGGTCTCCAAAGGAGCAGACAGCTAACACAATCGTCATTGAGAGCGAAGCGATGTGTCCGCCTTAGCCCGAAGGGCGACGGCGGAAGCAATCCAGGTTGAAGAAGGACTGGATTGCTTCGGCGCAAGAGCGCCTCGCAATGACGGCGAAGGCTAGAACGGGCTGACCGAGAAATAGCGCAGCCACAGGTCGGTGTAGCGGCCTTTTTCCCAGACCCGGAACAGCGCCCAGTTCAGCGCCTGGCGCAACAGGTCGTTGCCCTTGCGCACGGCAATGCCGATGCCCTCGCCGAAATAGCGGCTCTCGACGAAGGGGCCGCCGGAAAAGGCGCAGCAATCGGCGGAGTCGGTGCCGTTGATCCAGAACGCCAGCGAGATGCCATCCCCGAAGATGAAGTCCACCTCGCCGCGCCTCAGCGCGGCGCGCATCGCATCGCTGTCGGGATAGGACTTGATCTCGGCGTCGGTGAACATCGCCTTCAGATAGGCCTCATGCGCCGAGCCCGCGATGGCGCCGATCTTCCTGCCCTCGAGGTATTCGGGCCGGATGTCCGTCATCACGGACTCCTTGCGCGAGGCGAAGCGGGCCGGCGCCCGATAATAGGGGTCGGAGAAATCGACCCGCGTGCGCATCTGCGGCGTCACGGCCATCGAGGCGATGATGGCGTCGCCCTTGTTGGAGGAAAGCGCGTCGAGCAGAGTCTCGAACCGGCGCATCTGGATGGTGCAGGTAACCTTGATCTCGTCGCAGATCGCCCGCGCCAGGTCGACGTTGAAGCCGGCCGGATTGCCGTCGGGCCCGGTGAAGTTGAACGGCGGGTAATCGGTCTCGGTCAGGAAGCGGATCACGGTGAGCCGTGATAATTCCGGCCGCTCGGGACGGCGCCGGGGGTCCCAAAAGCCGGGCACGGCTTGCGGTGCCGCCTCGACCGGCGGCTTCGGCAGGGTTTGAGCCAAGGTCTCCCTTGCCGCCAAACTCACGGCCAGGAGCACGCCAAGCGCAAGGCCCGCCGCCAGGCGGCGCCACACAGGCTGCGATTTCACGCGTTGGAACAGGGCTATCGACATCGGCAATTTCGGGATCGGAGCCTTATAGACGATCCCTGCCGAAATTCGAGTGCCGATTACGCGAGCCGGAACCGGCGGGCTGAACTCGTTAACGAGGCCGTTTCGCCGGTAAGCCCTCTAAGCCCTAAATGTATTTCTTCAGCTCTGCGGCCGCCTGCTCGGGAGACTGCTTGAGGTTGAAGGGCGCGACGAAGCGGCCGTCGCGATCCATCAGGTAGACCAGCGCGGTGTGGTCCATGGTGTAATCGCCATCCTTGAGCGGCACCTTCTTGGCGTAGACCCGATATTCGGTGGTGACCTTGGCCATCACTTCGGGATCGCCGGTCAGCCCCTTCAGGTGCGGATCGAAGCTCGACAGGTAATCCTTCATCGCTGCCGGCGTGTCGCGCTCGGGATCGACCGAGATGAAATAGGCATTGACGCGGTCGGCATCCGGTCCCATCGCCCGCAGCACCTCCGAGATCTCGAACAGCGAGGTCGGGCAGACGTCCGGGCAATGGGTGAAGCCGAAGAAGATCAGGGTCGGCCGTCCCTGCAGGCTCTTGTCGGTGACCGTCGCGCCGCTCTGGTCGGTCAGCTGGAACGGGCCGCCGATCGCGGCCGGGGCCGCGACATTGCGTCCGCCGCCCATCACCAGGAACAGCAGGACCAAGCCGACGAGAAGGCTGACCGCGAACGATCCGACGATCACCAGCGGACGGACCGAACTGCTCTGCTCCATTCTCAACTCCCGTTAACGGCCGATCAGAAGCAGGCCTCGAGGCCCGAGACGATCATCTCGAAGAACACGGCCGTGCCATAATGGGCCCACAGCGCCAGCGCACCGGCCAGCACCGCGGCGGCAGCGACACCGGCGATGGCAGCCGGGGCACGCCTGCCGGCGGCCGGCAAGTCTTGCGGCGGTGACACGGGCTGGATCATGGCGAGCCTGCTTGGCCTCTGGCACATGCCATCGGCCGGTTCCTGCCCTCCAAATAGGTCTCTGATATGACCGAGGCAAGCGTGACCAGCAGCCAGTCACGCCGTGCTGAAGGCGCTTCAGCGCCTTCAGGCAGCACGTCATCGTCAGTGCGACGCCGAAGCCTTAATGCGAGGCGGAAGCCTTGGCCGCCGCCGGCGACAGCGCCGGAACGCCGGCAGGAGCCGCCTGCGACGCCGAGGGAGACGATGCCTGGGCGTCCATATAGCAAGGCCGGTACATGGCTTGCAGCTCCCTGCCGCGCAGGAAGATCATGCGCGGGGTCAGGCCGCCGCGCTGGGCGATCCAGCGCCGGATCGGCGACGGATACATCGAGTAGAGCATCTGGGTCGCTTCGGGGTTGGTGACCGCACGGCCGTTGGCACCGAAATCCCAGGCCGCATGGAAACCGAGATTGGCGTGCGAGGTGACGCAGATCTTGTCGTGGGGGATGGCGCCCAGCACGATCGTGCAGGCCGAGGCGCACAGGCCGTCGATGATCACATATTCGCCGGAGGAGCGGAGCCCCTGATACCTGTCGACATATGTTCCGATCCTCCCCCCGCGATCGTCAGCGATTCGGACCACTGCGTGACTGGCCCCTGCCCCCGCGATCAAGAGAACGACCGCGAGCAACCCCGTCAGAAATTTCATTGTCGAGCCCCAGTTCAATCCCGTCGAAACCGATCTGACCGACTGTGATGCGTTTCTTTGTGATGCGTGACTGCGATGGATCTCACACTCGCGGCCGACCGTTCCCAAGCAGGTCCAGAACACGAAAGCTCAAACCGTAATCGCTGGTGTCAGCGTGTTGCGAGATCGTGTTTTTGTCCAGACGGCGCGGCAACGGAGAGCAAATTCAAATGGAGTGTTGCCGGCTCGCTGCACCCTTGGGTGACGCAGTCGCCACGCCGGTTCCGGCGTGGCGACTGCGCCACGGACGGCGTGTCTTTCCTACCTATCATGCACAGTACAAGAAAGCCCCGGTGAATACCGGGGCTTTCTTCGGTCAAAATCGTGGCGCAGGTGCAGCCGTGATTCGTCCGGTGCGATCAGTCAATGCTCATGCGTGCGGCTCGTCCCGCGTCCGAACGCACACGAATCGAATCAATCAGGCAGGCGAATCTTGGCACCGAAGGTGACGAGCGACGCATCGGCCGAGGTCAGCTCGATCTGCCGATCCGGCGCAGCCTGATAGCTGCCGTCCTCGGCCTTGCGCAGCCCGTACTGCCAAACCGTCAGCGGCTGACCTTGGGCGAGCGCGTTCGACAGCCGCTCGGCGCCACGGCCGGGCAGCTTGAGCAGGTCGTCGCGCATCATGCCGATCACGACCGGCTCGCTGCCGCGATGCAGCTCGAAGAACACCATGCGGTTCGGTTTCTCATGCGGCTTCAGCACGGTGTCGGCGGCGAACAGCACGAGGCAGATGCCGACGGCAATCCATTTCCAAGTATCGGACATCGGGAATCATCTCATCCAAGGCAGGCCGAAGCGGACGCCGTGGATAGGGTCCGCCCGGTTTGGTCGCAACTTACAGTCTGGTCATCGGGCGCGCGATAACGCCTGAGGTAATCGATTCGTCCTTGATAGGAAGTCGCGATCCGTCACTTTGGTTTTCACAAGGCGGAGAGGGATCGACGACCGACATCGATACGATCGCCGCAGATCGATACGGCCGAAATCGCCCAGCGCTCGACGAGCCTCGACCAGGCGGCCGAGCTTACGTCACCACTGGTGGACGGAGACTTTACACCAGTCTTCCAACTCGTTAAACAAAACGATACTGTATCGTTTTATTAATGCGGCATTAATGGCGCGGCGTGGCGGTTGCATGGGCATGAACAGCGATTGGCGGCAGAGGTCCTCCATCTTCCCGTGGGCCTGGCTTGCGGCCTGTTGCATCCATACGACCCACGGCTTGGCGCCGTGCCTGGCGCGGCTCGCGGCCCTGCTGTCCATCGTGGCGCTGGCTGCCTGCGGCTCGCTGCCGCGGACGCCCTACACCGCCGCCGATGCCAGCATCTCCCGCGTGCTCAACCTCGACGGCTTGAGGCGCTACACGGACGAGCCGGTCGCCAATTTCAGCTTCGAAAAGAGCAACTTCTCGGCGCCCAGAACCTATCTGGCGCTCTCCGGCGGCGGCGCCGATGGTGCCTACGGCGTCGGCGTGCTCGCCGGCTGGACCGCATCCGGCACCCGTCCGACCTTCTCGGTCGTCTCAGGCGTATCGACCGGCGGGCTGATCGCGCCCTTTGCCTTTCTCGGCCCCCAGTACGACGAAACGCTGAAGGAGGTCTACACCAGCGGCATCGCGGAAAGCCTGCTTGCCGATCCCAGCATCATGCGGGTGCTGTTCGGATCCGGCCTGTTCGGCAACACGCGACTGCGTGAGCTGGTGGCGCGCTATGTCGGACCGGAAATCACGGCCGCCGTCGCGCGCGAACACGCCATGGGCCGCAGGCTGCTCGTGGTCACGACCGACCTCGACACCCAGCGGACGGCCATTTGGGACATGGGAAAAATTGCAGCGATTGGAACGCCGGAGGCCCTGCAACTGTTTCGCGACGTGATGGCCGCTTCCGCCAGCATCCCCCTGGTGTTTCCGCCGATCCTGATCGATGCCGAGGGCGGAGGCCGGCGCTTCCAGGAGATGCATGTTGATGGCGGCGTGACTGCGCCGGTGCTCACGCTGCCTGACGCCCTGCTCTTGCAGGGACGGCTGCCCGGCAGCGGGCGACTGAACATTTACATCCTGGTCAACAAGAAGCTCGAACGCACCTTCGAGCTGGTGTCGAACACTACGATCGATGTTGCCTCCCGCAGCCTGTCGGCGATCACCCAGTCGCAGACCCGCTCGGTCGTCCTGTCGACCTACGACTTCGCACGGCGCAACAGGCTCGGCTTCCATTTGTCCTATATCGAGCGCGACTATCCGCCATCGCCGTCGGAAGGATTCGATACGGCCTATATGCGCTCGCTTTACCAGTATGGCTACGACAAGGCGTCAGCCCGCCGCGCGTGGACCACGACGCCGCCTTGAGTCTGCAACTTTGCGGGCCACAGCCTTCGTTAGAGCGTTGAAGATATGGGCATTTGTCGGGATTGCCGGGTGACGCATCCACCATCGGGCGTTATAGAGCAAGGAGGATGATCCCAACCGGCAACGGGAACGGCATGGCATCGGCGACGGCGGGCGCAAGGATGGCGAGGCGTGGCGCGATAAAATCGCGCGGCGGCCGGCCGACCAAGAGCGCGGCGATCGAGCGCGACCAGCGCCTGATCGAGGTCGCCACCCGCCTGTTCCTGGACCGCGGCTATGATGCGACGTCGCTCGATGCGGTGGCGGAAGCGGCGCGCGTCAGCAAGCCCACCGTCTATGCGCGCTACGGGGACAAGCGCGGACTATTTGCGGAGGTGCTGAGGCGCGAGATTGGGCGCTGGCTTGCTCCGCTTGCCGAAGCGGCGGAAGTGCAGCTCACCCGCCCCTCGGACATTTCTGTCGAGCAGCGCTTGAACGAGGTCGGTCGCGAGATGCTGACGTTCACCTGCGGTCCTGACGCCGTTGCGTTCAGCCGCATGCTGACGTCACAGGCCATCAACTTTCCCGACATCGCCAAGCTCGGCAAGGAGGAAGGCTGGTTGAAGGCCGTTTCCACGACCGCACGCTTCTTCGACCATCTGGTCGCGCAAGGCGCCATGGACGTCGAGGATACTGGCGTCGCGGCCGAGGTTTTTCTCGACGTGGTTGTCGGTCACACGCATCGGATGGCGACGTTCGGCATGCCGCTGGAGATGAAGTCCGCGGAAAAGCGCATGCGCCTCGCGATCAAACTGTTTCTGGCCGGCGCGCTGGGGCCACCGAGCCGCATCCAGTCCACGCCCAGCGCGACCATTCGGCGGCGCCCTTCCCGCTGACGCTCCCGCGCAGAGCAAATCTCCGTATTGCCGAGCCACGTGCTTGCATCAAATTGCCCTTGACCATAATAAAACGATACGGTATGGTTTCATTACAATGAGCGTTGGCCTGTTACGTCCGCGCCAAATGGGCCTGCGCCGACTCTCAAACTTCCGATCGTCGCAACAGTGAAACGCCGTCTGCAACGTTCCGCGGCCGGCCCCGTCCAGGGTCGGCCGCGCCTTTCTTCAAGGATTCGGCCCATCCGCCGGCAAAGCACAGGTGCAAGGATGGCGACAGAACAAGGATACGGCCCAAGACGACAGCGGCTGCTCTGCGCGCTCGCCGTTCTGTCGGTGTTGCTGGCCGCCCCGGCACAGGCGATCACCACGGCTGATGGCGCGCCGGCTGCTCGTCAGAGCGAGACGGACGACGATGCCGCTCTCGACCGGGAGGCCGTCAGCCGCGAGATCGAACGCTTCCGCAGCTCCGCGATCTCCCTCAGCCAGGCGATCGCGATCGCGGAAGCAACGCATGCCGGCTCGACCGCGGCCGATATCAGCTTCGATGGTGAGGCCGCCACACCGATCTACCGCGTCAAGACCGTTCACAATGATCGCATGTGGCAACACGCCATCGATGCCACCACCGGGAGGATCGTCGGCGGCGAGGCCGCCGTTCCCTTGACCGAACTCGAGCCCGAGGATCGGCACAATCTCGTTGCGCTCAAGGCGATCCGGCACCACCTGCTGGATGCCGTGCACGTGGCCGAGCATGCGGCATCGGGCAAGGCGATCAGCGGCGGATTGATCCGCGAGGGCGGACGGCTCAATTTCGCGATCGTTGTCGTGAGCGGCAATGACCTGAAGCAGGTCATTCTCCAGCCGCCCCGCGCGCATCGTCCGTAAGGAAACGTTGAAGGATTGGAGCGGGCGAAGGGAATCGAACCCTCGTATGCAGCTTGGGAAGCTGCCGTTCTACCATTGAACTACGCCCGCAAAGGCAACTTTTCCTCTCGTAGGCACCGGCTGGGCCGCCGTTACCGTCAGCCCTCTTTACCCGACTGGCTTACGCACGTCCATGGGCAACATTTCGAGCCCTAATGACGCGGACTTTGCTTTCGCTACCGTATCTCGAACGAGCAGCCAATTTCCGGATGAGCAAATCTAGACGCGGCTTGATGATGCCGTGTCCGGAGCGCTCATTGCGGCAGACAGGGTTCCGCAACTCCCCTGGATGACGTCCTATGCCGCTGAAGGGATGACCAGGACACGGCACCATCTGCTTCGGACGATGCAGCAGTGCCATCAGTCAAGGCGACCATTTCGTCGCTCTTGTTGCCAGCCGAATAAGGCCGCGGCAATTTTTCCAGTCTGACCTGCACGCCGAGTCCATTTCAGAGCCATGACCGTTGGGCATAAGGAGGGGCGCGACTGCGCCCCTCGCGCAGTCGCCGCTGTCACGACATCGCAAGAACGTCCGCGGCAGTGTCAACGTATTCCTGGAAAAACACCACCTTGCCTTGTCGGAACTTGAAAACGTGAGCCCATTCGTTCTCGATGGACTTGCCTGTTTTCCTTGCTCGGCCAGTCAACCTGCCCAAGGCGACGACCGTGTCTCCCTGCTCGATCATCTCACGCGGCTCAAACTCACTGAATTCCCAATTCTCACCCACCTGCGCGAAGAAATTGCCGATCTCCTGTTTTCCCTTGAAGGTGCCTGCCCAAGGCAGTTTGTCCTTGGGTCCCGGGATCATCCAGGTACAGTTCTCGTCTATCAGCTCCTTCAGCAGAGCCGGAATGTCACCCCGTTGAAAGAATTCATAACCCTTCTTCGCTGCTTCGGTGTTGGATGCCATAGGAAGTCCTCCTCGCTGTGGATCGCTATAGGCAAACCGTGGTCGGACCTGCCGCGACCAGACGGCCTCTCGCTTGCTGCTGCGGCCTGCTCAGGATTGCACGGCGCTACGACGAGCCAGACGCCACGTCAGAAAAGTGAATGGCGAGAGGCTTGGGCATCCGCTCCTCCTGCGTCTGCTGCCCGCAACCACACCTCGACTTCGAAACCCAGCATGCAAGCCTGGGCATGCCTATAGGTCAAAGCCATAGAAAAAAGGTTCAGGGCGGGCTGCCGTGGCCCGGCGACCGTTTCAGGACTCACGCGTCCAAGAGCCGCAGACATCGGGCAAGCTCGGCGCGGAGGTAGGGCTTGCCGATGACCGGAAACTCGCCCACCGCGCCGTGCTGCGCCAGGACGTCGGCCGCATTACCCGAAGCGAGCAGGATCCTGATGCCCTCATACAGCCGCCGCGCCTCGCGCGCGAGCTCGATGCCGTTGACGCCGCCTGGCATCACCACGTCGCTAAACAGGATGTCGGGCCGCATTCCGCTCTTGAGCATCCGCAGCGCATCGACGCCATTGCGGGCATAGGTCACGTCATAGCCGAGCCGCTTCAGCATTGTCACCGTGACATCCAGGACCTCGTCATCGTCCTCGACCAGGAGCACCCGCCCCGAGCCCGACGGCGTATCCTGCGTCGGCGCGGCGGTCGCCTCCACGACTGGGGCTTGCGTTGATCTCGGCAGATAGAGGCAGATCGTGGTCCCCATGCCGACTGCGCTCTCGATGGTGACATGGCCGCCGGACTGTCGAACGAAGCCGTAAACCATGCTCAGCCCAAGCCCCGTCCCCCGCCCGACCTCCTTTGTGGTGAAGAACGGCTCGAACGCTCGGTCGAGCGTGTCCGGCGCCATGCCGCAGCCGGTATCGGTGACCGAGATCATGACATAGCAGCCGGCCGACACGCCCGCGATCGCATCGTCCTCCAGCGTGACGTTTCGCAAGCTGATTTCCAGCAGTCCGCCATTCGGCATCGCGTCCCGGCCGTTGAGCGCCAGGTTGAGCAGCGCGGTCTGCAACTGCGCGGGGTCGACATAACACGGCCACAAGTGATCGTCGCCGACGAGCCTGAAGTCGCACCCATCGCCCGCTGCCTGACGGATCACGTCCTGGAAGTCCTGGATGAGACGATCCGCGTAGACCGGCTTCGGCGTCAGTTTCTGCCGTCGGGAAAAGGCGAGAAGCTGGGCAGTGAGATTGGCGCCGCGGTCGGCCGCCTTTCGGGATGCTGCCGCCAGCTCGCGGGCATGATCCCGGCTCGTCTCCGGGCTCTCGATCAGCTCGAGATTCCCCGAGATCACCATCAGCAGGTTGTTGAAGTCATGGGCGATGCCGCCGGTGAGCTGGCCGATTGCCTCCATCTTCTGGCTCTGATGAAGCTGCTCCTCGATCAGCCGGCGCGCCTCGATCGCCTGCTTGTGCTCGGTGATATCCCGAAACAGCACGGCAAGACCTTCGCCCGACGGAAATGCGTTGATGTCGTACCAGACACCGCGCCGGGCGCAGAACCGCTCGAATGAGGCGGATTGCTGCTTCGATACCGCCTCCTGCAGCAGGAAGGCGACATCGGGCTCGGCGGCCGCAACCGAAAACGCCTCCCAGATGTCCACGCCGATGAGATTGCGCTCCTCGGACAGATGCGCCTGGGCGCGCGCGTTGAGATAGGAGACGCGAAACTCGCGATCGACGATCATGACGCAGTCGTTCGTGCTTTCGAAGATCGAGGTGATCCGATTGGCGGCCTCCTCGGCTCGTTCCTTGGCCTCGTAGAGTTCCCGCTCGCGCGCTGCGAGTGCATCGGCCATGGTGTTGAACGCATCAGCGACCCAGGACAGCTCCGACCGCTTGTCGCGGATATGCACCCGCTGCGCATAGTCGCCCAGCCGCCACTGGTTCGCGGCGTCGACCAGCTGCTTCAGCGGCTGATGAATGAACCGCCGGGCCCCGAACCATGACAGCAGCAGGACCAGCGCCGCGCCGAGTGCGATGAGAAGCACGTCCTGCCAGGTGCGGCGCTCGATCCAGCCGAAGGCCTGCGCCTTGTCGAGGCCGACCGCGACGAGCAGCTCGCCGGAGTCTGCTTGCAATGTCGAATAGCCCACGATCCGCTCGACGCCCTTGAGATCGACGGTTGTGACCGTGCCCGAACGGTCCGAATGCATGTAGCGTTGGCCGGGCATCTGCCGGCCGACGAAGTTGCCGTTGTCGGGATAGCGCGCGAGGTAGGTCCCGGCGCGATCGGCGATGGCCAGCGCGGCGCCGCGCGGAACGCCCAGCTGCAGGATGAAATTCGCCAGCCACTCCAGATTGAGGGCGGCGACGATGACGCCGGCGAGTTGGCCGTCATCGTTCGAGAACGGCAGCGCGAACGGGATGAGCTCGCGCCCGGTCAGCCGGCCGATCGAATAGATCCCGACGGTGAAGTGGCCCGTCCGCATCGCTTCGGTGAAATAGGAGCGGTCCGCCAGATTCACGCTCCGGCCATTGGTGGTGCAGATGGACTGGCCTTTTATATCGACGATGACAAAAGTCAGGAATGCCGGGAAACGCCCCTTGAGCGTCGAAAGATAACCGCTGCAGGCCCGCGAATCCCTCTCCTTGATCGCCGGAAGCTCCGAAAGCGCGATCAGCACCTGACGAATGCCCTCGACGACCTGTTGCTGCTCCGCGGCAGCAAGCTTGGCAAGGCCAAGCGCCTGCTCCTGGACTTCGGCCTGACGGGAACGTCGGAGATCGACCTCGTTATAGGATTGGATCGCGATTGCCGGCAGCAGGGCGACGGCCACGAGTGCAAACAGGCGCGAGAGCAGCGTCACGTCTCAGTGCCCGTGACGACAAACCCGGCCTGCAGCCAGCTTTGCCGGGCCGCCGCAGGACACGCGACAGCATCCGCGCCGAGGATGGACAAGGCGACGGGCAGAAGCCGTTCGACCTGGCATCCGGCTTGTGTCCGGACACCGCTTCGCGATCTGCATCTCTCACTCCATCGACTCGACAGGAGATGCATGCCCTCTGTTACTTCAAGATGTTCAGGACAGACAATTGCATTACGGTTGCAACGCAAGGCCACCAAGCCGGCGCGGGACACGATCGGACGCGATGCTGGGAACGGCGTGCGGGCTTGCCGCCGGTCGCAGGAACTCTGTTCTCAGTCGCCCGTTCACAATGAAAGGCCGTGCGGCAGAACGGAATTGCGCCCGTGCCGCAAGAGCTCGCTCAGCTATCCTCGCTCCGCCCGGCCCTCGTCGCGAACGGAACCCCGGGAGAGCCCCTATGACCAGCGAATTGATCCGCAAGGTGCAGACCAAATTCTGGAGCGCCTCGGTTCTCGACATCTACACATTGCTTTGCGGCGTTTTCCTGGTTCTCGCACCATGGCTGTTCGGATTCATCCGCACGGCCGGAAGGCTCGACGCCGAAGTGAGCGGCTATGTGCTGATCGCGCTGTCCGCCGCCGGCTTCGTTGCCTTCGCCGACTGGGAGGAATGGCTGAAAGTTGCCGTCGGCATCTGGCTGATCGCCGCGCCCTGGCTGCTCGGCTTCACCCATACCTCGGCCATGCACGTCAGCATCGCGATCGGCGTGATCGTCACCTTCCTGACGTTGCTCGAGATCTGGCTTGCGCACGATCCGGATTTTGTCCGGGATGCGCGGACTCCGCGCGTCTGAGTTGCAGCTATTCGAGCCGTTCACGGTCGACGCAAATGCCGCGTAGTGTCGAGGCTCGCTTGCAACCGAACTCGCGCGGAGTCACCTCCGCGCCGCGTCGCAACGCCATGATCACACTTGACAAGGATGACCCAAATCACGGCACACCCCGCCCCAGCACATCATGGTTAACATCTGACTGATTCCGGTGCGGCCTGGTCGGCCGGCGACGTGATGTGGCGTGCGGTTGGGGTGGCGTCATGAGGCGTGGTTACACTGTTTTCGATACGGCGCTCGGCCGTTGCGGCATCGCGTGGAGCGATGCAGGCGTGGTCGGCGTGCAATTGCCGGAAGCGCGAGAGATCGAGACGCTCCGGCACCTGTTCAGGCAATTTCCCGAGGCCCGCGAACTTCGGCCGCCTCCGAGCATCGAGGCCGCCATCGACGGAATTGCCGCTGCGCTGCGTGGGCATGACGTGGATCTCACCGAGATCGATCTCGACATGAGCGACGTC
The DNA here is from genome assembly GCF_045571465.1 of Bradyrhizobium sp. STM 3557. Classification (NCBI taxonomy): domain Bacteria; kingdom Pseudomonadati; phylum Pseudomonadota; class Alphaproteobacteria; order Hyphomicrobiales; family Nitrobacteraceae; genus Bradyrhizobium; species Bradyrhizobium sp. STM 3557. The sequence goes on along the minus strand of NZ_CP120697.1, from coordinate 780,494 downwards.
GCGCCGTTCAATCAGCGGGTCTATGATTACGTCCGGCAGATCCCGCGCGGCGAGACTCGCATCTACGATCAGATCGCAGCGCATCTGCATGTCGGCGGCGCCCTGCATTCAGTGGCGAACGCGCTGGCGAAAAATCCTTTTCCATTGATTGTGCCGTGCCACCGCGTGCAGGGCGCCGGCAATGGCCTGGACAAGGCCTCGCCGCACCGTGGCATCATCTCGGGCCGCCGGCTGCTCGCGCTCGAGGGCGCGCTGCCAGAGGCGGGATTGACCCTGTTCGATGCCTTGCTGGTGGTTGATCGGGCGCGCGCGGCTCACTAGATCTGTCGGATGGCCGCGACCATCCTGTTCAACAGCCGCTCCGTCCGGGTCTCGGACTTCCGCTGCACGGCGCAAGCCGGCGACGCGCCATTCGTCGAGCGGTTCGGCTGTCATTCCGTCTCCTACGTACGCAAGGGCAGCTTCGGTTGCCACCATCGCGGCCGCTTCTTCGAGCTGGTCGCCGGCAGCCTGTTCATCGGACATCCCGGCGACGAGTTCATGTGCACACATGATCATGTCTGCGGCGACGAATGCCTGTCGTTCTTTCTCGAACCCGAGCTGGTGCAAAGCATCGGCGATGCCAAGCCGGTCTGGCAGGCCGGTGCCGTGCCGCCATTGCCCGAGTTGATGGTGCTCGGCGAACTCGCCCAGGCTGCAGCCGAAGCACGCAGCGATATCGGCCTGGACGAAATCGGCCATCTGCTTGCAAGTCGCTTCGTCGCGACGATGTCGGGCAAGCCGCCACAGCCCGCCAAGCCCACGGCGCGTGACCGCCGCCGCGCAGTCGAGACCGCGCTGTGGATCGACGCCAATTCGCACCGCGAGATCGAGCTGGAGGACGCGGCGCGCGAGGCGAGCGTCAGCCCGTTCCACTTCCTGCGCATGTTCTCCGCAACGCTGGGCGTCACCCCGCATCAATACCTGTTGCGCTCCCGATTGCGTCATGCGGCGCGGCGGCTGGTCGATGATGATGCGACCGTTACCGACATCGCCTATGACGTCGGGTTTGCGGATCTTTCCAATTTCACCCGCACCTTTCATCGCGCTGCCGGCGTCTCGCCGCTAAAGTTCCGCCAGGCCGCGCGCGGCGAGCGCAAGATTTTCCAAGAACACGTGGGGCCATCGGACATTAACTGATCGCCATGGCGCGCCCGCTGCGCGCATCACATGGAGATCAATCATGTACGATCATCTTGGGCTGCATGTCGGCAATCTCGACGCCAGCATCAGATTCTACACGGCCGCGCTCGCTCCGCTCGGCCACATCCTATGCACGAAGGATGAGACCTCGGCGGGCATCGGCCCGAAGGGCGAGCCCGCGCTGTGGCTTTATCACGCGCCCGGACAGAGCCAAGGCGGCGTGCACGTCGCATTCCGTGCTCCCGACCACGCGGCGATCGCAAAATTCTACAGCGAGGGGTTGAAGGCCGGTGGCCGCGACAATGGCGGAGCCGGGCCGCGCACCGACTACAGCCCAACTTATTACGCGGCGTTCCTGATCGACCCCGACGGCAACAACGTCGAAGCCGTCTGCACCTGAGAGCTCCAACCATGGCGTCAATCTACAAGGACATTCCTGTCAACGCGCCGGCATCCGCGGTTTGGGATGCGGTGCGTGATTTCGGCGCGGTGCATACGCGGCTTGCGCCGGGTTTCGTGACCGACTGCAAGCTGGACGGTGACGCACGCATCATCACGTTTGCGAACGGCACCGTCGTCCGCGAACGCTTCGTTGATTGCGACGAGCAGCGGCGACGGCTGGTTTATTCGGTCGCAAGCGAGCGTGTGACCCAGCACAGCGCCTCGATCCACATCATCGCCGACGGCGATGATCGTTCTCGCATGATCTGGATCACCGACGTGCTGCCGAACGAGATTGCGGCCTATATCGACGGCCAGATGGAGCTCGGCGCTACGGCGATGCAGAGGCATCTTGGAGATCATAGCTCATGACAACCTCTCCTTTCCTTGTCGCGCTTGGAGCCGACGGTCCCGCTCCGGAGCGCGCCGGCAAGATGGATCTCTACGGCCGCTTCATCGGCTCGTGGGATCTCGATGTCAGCCAGTTCGCCGAGGACGGGGCGGAGCGGCGGCGCAAGGGCGAATGGCATTTCGGCTGGGTGCTGGAAGGCCGCGCCATCCAGGACGTCTGGATCGTGCCGCCGCGCGGTCCGTTGCGGGCCGGCGATGCCGCCGCCAATATCAACAGCTACGGCACGACGCTGCGGATCTACGATGCCCGGATCGATGCCTGGCACGTGCAATGGTTCGATCCCGTTACCCAGACCATCTTGCAGATGATCGGCCGCGCCGAAGGCGCCGACATCGTGCAGCTTGGCACTGCTCCGGACCGACGACTGATCCGCTGGCGCTTCCTGGAGATCGAGCCCAGCTCCTTCCTATGGCGCGGCGAGACCTCGTCCGACCAGGGCGCGAGCTGGCGCGTGGTCACCGAGTTCAGAGCAGTCCGAGCAACAAGCGGGTGATGTGTCTCACGCTCACGGGCGACGGCGTAACCTGCCGTAGCCCGAGAGCGCGGAACTGATCACGACGGCTGCAGATTTCGATCCCCAGCGTGTCATGATGACGCTTGCGCAGGAGAGCACGCCGAGCAGCATCATCGACGACGCCGCGAGCGTGAAGAAGTTTTGCGCGGTCGCGGCATGCATCGACAGCCACCAGCCGCCGGATGCGATGAAGACGAGCCGCACCGTCTGCGCCACCACGGGTCCGGTCATCCTCGCCGCACCCTGCGAGGAGAAATACATCGAGAGCGCAAGCCCGATGAAGGCGTACATCGGCGCCGCTGTTCGTAGATATTGCCCGCTCGCGATCCGCACTTCCTCGTCATGGGTGAAGATATCGACCCAGAGGCTCGGCTTGATCGCGATCACGGTCGCGAGCGCGCCGACCGAGATGAAGGATGTCAGCCCGGCAACCCAGGCGATCCGCCTGGCGCGCGCAACGCGCTCGGCCCCGATCGCCATGCCGATCATCGGCACCGAAGCGATACCGAAGGAGAATGCGATAGAGGTCAGCATGAATTCCAGCCGCGCGCCGATGCCGTAGCCGGCAAGGACCGCCGTGCCGAGGCTGGCCAGCATATGCGTGAAGATCGCGACCGATAACACCCCCTGCAACGGTGACAGGCAGGAGACCACACCGACCTTCAGGATATCGCCGAGCACCGCGCGGCTTATTCGCAAGCCGCGCAGCTTTGGCACGACACGCGCGCGGCCAGAGAACAGATACCAGCCCATCACGGAGATGCTGACGAGGTAGGCGATCAACGCGCCGGCGGCGACGCCGCGCATGCCGAATTGCGGCACCGGGCCGAGCCCGAGGCCGAGCGTGCCGCCGAGGATAACCTGCAGCAGCGCCGAATTGAGGATCAGCATGGACGGCAGCTTCATATTGCCGGTGCCACGCAAAACGCCGGCCATCGAATTCATCAGCCAGGGCAGCACGGCGCCGCCGAAGAACACCTGCGCATAGGCGGCCGCGTGTGCCAGTACCTGACCGCGGCCGCCGAGCAGCGCGAGCAACTGCGGCCCGAACAGGAGCATGCCGATCATGAAGGCGAGGCCGAAGCAGAGGCCGATCAAGAGCGCATGCGAGGCCAGCGTCGCGGCGCGCACCTGGTCGCCGGCACCGAGCGCGCGTGCGATCGCCGAGGCGACGCCGCCGCCCATCGCGCCGCCCGACATGGTCATGGTGAGGATGACGAGCGGAAACACCAACGCCATCGCGGCAAGCGCCTCGACGCCCAGCAAGCCGATATAGGAGGTCTCCGCGATCACCACGCAGGTGCCGGCCGAGAGCGCGATCACGTTCGGCCAGGCCAGTGAGAGCAGCGTGCGCAGGATCGGCCCGTCGGTCAGCACGCTCTTTGCCGGCGCCACCGGCGGCGGCAACGGCTGCTCCCTCTCATCAACCGGGATTTCGGCGACGCCGATTTCGGACATCTCTCTCCCCAGGGGCTCGCCGCATTCCGCACGGCAGATATTGTGCGCTGGTTGAATTTTGTCATGGCGCTAGCGCCGCGCGAGGATGTCCTAGCACGTCCGCCGCGATTTCCCTGCGGCCATCGGCGCATTGGGGACCTGCGGGGAATGCAGGCGGGGGGATATCAGAGACGAAAATGCTTCGACAGCTTCAGGCCTTGCGCCTGGTAGTTGGAGCCGATGCGCTGGCCATACATCGCATCGGGGCGCGCCAGCATCTTCTCATAGACCAGGCGGCCGACAATCTGGCCGTGCTCGAGGATGAACGGCACCTCGCGCGAGCGCACCTCCAGCACGGCGCGCGCACCCTGCCCGCCGGCGCCCGCATAGCCGAAGCCGGGATCGAAGAAGCCGGCGTAATGGACGCGGAATTCGCCGACCAAGGGATCGAACGGCACCATCTCCGCCGCGTAGTCCGGCGGCACCTGCACAGCTTCCTTGGAAGCGAGAATATAGAACTCGCCGGGATCGAGAATCAGGCTGCCGTCGGCGCGCGCCTTGATCGGCTCCCAGAAATCGTCGACCGGATAGCCACCACGGCGGTCGATATCGACCACGCCGGTGTGGCGCTTGGCGCGATAGCCGACGAAGCCGCCCGAGTTCGCGCCGGAGAGATCGACCGACACGGCGACGCCGCCGACGAGATCGGCATCGTCGCGGTCGACCAGCCGCTCGGCCTGATGCAGCGCATCGAGCTCATCTGCATCCAGCACCGCCTGCCCTGCGCGGAAACGGACCTGCGAGAGCCGCGAACCTTCGCGAAGCAGGACCGGAAACGTCTTCGGGCTGATCTCGGCATAGAGCGGACCGTGATAGCCGGCCCCGATCATATCGAACCGCCTGGTGCCGTCGGCAATCACGCGCGTGAACACGTCAAGCCGCCCGGTCGAACTCTTCGGATTGGCGCTTGCTACGATGTCCTTCGGCAGCGCCAGGCTCTCCAGGAGCGGCACGATGTAGACGCAGTTGGTCTCCAGCACCGCACCGTCCGCGAGCGCGATCTCGTGCAGCTTCAATTCATCGATGCGCTCGGCAACCGTCGCGCCGGGGCCCGGCAGGAAGCTGGCGCGCACGCGGTAGGCGACATCGCCGAGCCGCAGGTCCAGGCTGGCTGGCTGGATCTGACTCTCGACGAAGTCGTATGCGGGAATGATCAGGCCAGCCTCCGCCATCGCCGCGATCATGCGGTCGGGCAGGATGCCATTGGCATCGGCTGGCAGTTGAAACGACAAAGCCTGATCCCTCGCGGCCTGATTACTTTAAAGTGGGCCTGGAAGCGCGCCCAGCCCCATATATTGGGCCTCTACCCGGTTATCCGATGGCCGGCTTGACGGAAAGGCCGCGGGCGATTAAGAGCACGACTTATCCCGTGGTGATTTGAGCCGGCCGGCTTGCAGCCACGTTAAATAAATCGCTAAACAGGCCGGGGACAGATGTGATCCCGGCCTTGAGGAATTTTCCCAGGCCGGTTTTTTTGTGGCCATTTCACCCGTGGTCACGATGGAGGTCACATGTCCAAAACCACCGTTCCCGCGCTGACCCAGTACCGGCCCGAAACCCGCCTGGTGCATTCCGGCACCCTGCGCTCCGAATTCGGCGAGACGTCCGAGGCCCTGTTTCTGACCCAGGGCTTCGTCTATGGCAGCGCCGAGGAATGCGAGGCGCGCTTCAAGGGCGAGGACCCCGGCTTCATCTATTCGCGCTTCTCCAACCCGACCACCGCGATGTTCGAGCGCCGCATGATCGAGCTCGAAGGCGCCGAGGCCTGCCGCTCGGCCGCCACCGGCATGGCCGCCGTGACCACCGCCATCCTGGCGCCCTTGCGCGCCGGCGATCATGTCGTCGCCTCCAAGGCGATGTTCGGCTCGTGCCGCTTCGTGATCGAGGACCTGCTGCCGCGCTACGGCATCGAGTCGACTCTGGTCGACGGACTCGATCTCGACCAGTGGCAGCGCGCGATGCGGCCGAACACCAAGACCTGCTTCCTGGAAAGCCCGACCAATCCGACGCTCGACGTGCTCGACATCGGCGCCATCGCGGAAGTCGCGCATGCACACGGCGCCCGGCTGATCGTCGACAATGTCTTCGCTACGCCGATCTGGCAGAGCCCGCTCGCGCTCGGCGCCGACGTCGTGGTCTATTCCGCGACCAAGCATATCGATGGCCAGGGCCGCAGTCTCGGCGGCGTGATCCTGTCGTCGGAGGCCTTCATCAACGAGCACATCCACAATTTCATGCGCCAGACCGGCCCGTCGCTGTCGCCCTTCAACGCCTGGGTGCTGCTGAAGGGACTGGAGACGCTCGCGGTGCGCGTGCGTGCGCAGACTGAGAACGCAGCGAAGGTCGCCGACTTCCTGGCGAGCCACAAGAAAATCTCGCGGCTCATCTATCCCGGACGTGAGGACCATCCGCAGGCCGCAACCGTCAGGAAGCAGATGCGCGCCGGCTCGACCCTGATCGGCTTCGAGGTCGAAGGCGGCAAGCCGGCCGCCTTCCGCACGCTCAATGCACTCAAGCTCGCCAAGATCTCCAACAATCTCGGCGACGCCAAGACGCTGGTCACTCATCCCGCCACCACCACCCATCAGCGGCTGACGCCGGAAGCGCGCGCCGAGCTCGGCATCAGCGAAGGCTTCATCCGCTACTCCGCCGGCCTCGAACATCCGGACGATCTGATTGCCGACTTGGATGCCGCGTTGGCGAAAGCGTAGCTTTCGCCGCGAATGGTGAGTAGCGAATAGCGAATGGATTTTACGATTTACGATTCGCCATTCCCTACTCGCTATTCGCTACTGCCTACCCGCCTCTCATCACATTCGCCGATAGCTCGGCACGTCGGGCGGCGTGTTGACGCCGATCTTCACCGCGCCCACCGAGCGGATGATGTCGTCGCCAAGCAGCTGGGCGAAGCAGGCATAGCCCCAATCGTTCATGTGCAGGCCGTCAGCGATGACGAAATCGTTGATCGGAATGTCCTGCCGCTCGTGCCAGTCGCGCATGACCTCGAAGCGCGGGAAGATGCCGACGTGATGCAGCTCGGCGATCCGGCTGAGCGCCTTGATCATCCGGCTTGCGCTTTCCGGCCGCTCGATCACGCGCGGTGAATACTGCAGATCGACCAGCACGACGTCGGCACCTGCGGCCTGCATCTTCGACACACCATCGTCGACCAGCTTGGCGGTCTCTGTGGGATCGAGACCTCGCAGCACCGCATTGGTGCCGACCTGCCAGATCACGAGGTCGGGATGCTGGTCGATCACGCTGCTCTGCAGGCGCTTGGCCATCTCCGGCGCATCCTCGCCGCCGATACCGGCATTGATGACCGAGATCTGCGCCGCCGGATATTGCCGGTGCAGCTGCGCGGCGAGCCGGTTCGGATAGGTGTATTCCGGCGCGCTCGATCCCCAGCCCTGCGTCGAGGACGACCCAAACGCGATGATCACGACCGGCTTGCCTTCGGCGAGCTTGCTCGCGACATGCGGCAGCGAGATGAAGGATTTCTTCGCGACACCCTTCGGCGGCAGGCAGGGCACGCGATTGAAGATGTCGGAGGCCGATTTCGCGACCTGCTTGACCTTGTCGATCGCCTTGGCGGTGAGGCTCCTGGGCTGCTGCGGATCGGAGGCTGGCGCCGTGATGGCCTGCGAGCCAGGGGCGTTCTGCGGCGGGCTTGAAACCTGCGGAGCCGCCTGGGCTGCATTCTGCGCATGAACCATGAGAGGGGGCGCCGGCAACGCAAACAGCAGGGCGGCCGCCACGGACAGCAGCGCCAGCCGTCGTACCGGGCGGTGACACTTCGTTAACGTCATGAACGGAAAAATCCTAGTTCTGCTGCGCCGGCGCAAGATGCGCCGCGTCGATGATGAATTTCGACAGCGCTCGGCCGAGGCAATCGTGAACCTGCTTGGCCAGCTCGAGACCGTGGGTCGGATTGAACAGGTCGAAATCGCCCTGCTCGCTCCACTGACGCATGATGGAGAAGCGATCGAACAGCGGAACGTCGCGCTCCTGCGCGACCACACGCATGTTGTCGATATAGGGCGGCACGGAAATCATGGTCTCCGTGCGCGGGCTATATTGCAGGTTCATCAAGATGACATCCGCTCCCGCATTCTGCAAGGCGCTGACCCCCGCGTTCACCGCATTGCGGAAATCATCGGGATCGATGGACCGCATGGCGTCGACGGTTCCGGTCTGCCAGACGACCAGAATAGGCTTTTTTTCTTCTACCAGTTTAACGAAACCGCTTGCCAACTCCTCCGCAGTCTTTTTGGGCTGCAGCTCGACGGAGAGATTGACAGGAACGGCCGGCAGTCTGTCCTTCAGGGCGGCCTGCAACCGTGCCGGGTAGGCACTGGCCTCTGACGTGTTGATCGTGGAGGATCGGCTGCCGACGACCAGGATATCGAGCGGCTGCCCCTTCTTGACCGCCTCAGTGACTTTCGGCAGTGGACTTTCGGTCGTCAGAAGGTAGGCAGGCACCTCGCAGCTGGGCGGGTTGTCGGCGCGCGCGGATGTTGCCAGCCCCAAGGTCCACGCCGAGGCCAGCGCCGTCCCTATCATCCCGCATCGCCACCACGAGACTGATAGCATCAGCCCCCTCCAGCCAGATCGGCATTGCTGCGCACGGCCTTGCGCGTCGCACCTTTGTCAGCCTCATGTTTGTACCACGAAATCAACGAGGCAACCCCCCACATGATGAGGATGCCGCTGAGGCTGATCAGCGCATGCATGACCGCGCCGCCCGAGACCTCGGCCAGGATGAAATGCCCGGCGAACGCCAGGAAGACGCCCAGGCAGAAGATCTCCAGCGAGTGCTGGCCGCACACGATCAGCGGCCGCAGCCAGGCTGATTTCAGGCCCGGCCAGGTCCGCGGCAGGAAGTAGACGGTCAACGCCGCCAGCGCCAGGAAATGGGCAAAGCGCAGCACGTCGAGATCGGTCTTGTCGATCGGATACATCCACTGCTCGAGGCGGCGCGGCATCAAATGGCCGAGTTGCGGGATGTACCAGGTGAGCGTCACGAAGAAGGCGGCGAGCAGATAGGCGAAGCTGATCCAAAGCGTGATCGGCGAATTGAGAATGCGCGACATCCGCCGTGCACCGCCAAGCGCACACCAGGCGCCGAACACGAACAGAAGCTGCCAGGCCAGCGGGTTGAAGGCCCAGACGCCGTTCGGATAGGCCGAGAGATAGAGATCGAACTGCCAGGTGACGGCGTAGATCACCACCGCCAGCGCCAGCGTGAGATCGGCCTTCCAGCGCATCAGCCACAGGATCACCGGCAGGAACAGCATCAGCATGATGTAGAGCGGCAGCACGTCCATGTTGACGGGACGGAAGCGCAGGATCAGCGCCTGCACGATGGTCACGTCCGGCTGCTTGAGGAAATCCATGATCCCCATCTCTTCGGTGTAGAGCGGGTTCTCGAAGCTGGTCGCGACGTAGGAGATCTCGGCAAGGAAAATCGTGAACAGGAACACGTGCGCGACGTAGATCTGCCAGACCCGGCGCAGGATGCGCGCGGTCGCCACCACGAAGCCGGCCTCCTGCATTGCCCGCCCGTAGACGAAGGCGGCCGTGTAGCCGGAGATGAAGATGAAGATCTCGGTGGCGTCGGAGAAGCCGTAATTGCGGATCGTGAACCAGGTGAGCAGGTTCGGCGGCAGATGGTCGACGAAGATCAGCCACAGAGCGAGCCCGCGAAACAGATCGAGCCTGAGCTCGCGCTCGCCCGTCGCCGGCAAGGCGGCGGCTGGCACGGCCGCGGCCGCTTCCGGCGCCAGCGCGGGCGATTCGACCGTTCCGGCAAGTTCGGGTCCGCCAAGGCGATTGACAATCGACGTCATCAGGCACCGTCTCGAGCAGCCGGTTCAGGGCCGGCCCGGCAAGGGAGAATGTAAGGCTGCGCAACTTGTGCGCAAGTTATGAACGGCTTAAGAGCTTGGGCGAATTGGCCGCTGTCGGAGCTTGGCGAGACGCGTGCTGCCATCCGGTTACGCCGGCTGCGCAAAGCCCGTAACGCTGGCAAAATGATGATTCGCGTGTCGCTTCTTCGGCGGCGGCGAGAACCATAATCCGGAACTGTGGTGAAACCGCGGTCGCCTGGCGATTGGTTCCGGCAGAACTTTTGGTTAGGATGCGCGCCATGTACCGTGCCGTCACCCGCGACATCGAGGTCACCGTCGAGCCGAACTTCCTGCCTGAGAAGTCCTCGGCCGAGAACGGGCGGTATTTCTGGTCCTACACGATCGTGATCACCAATTCCGGCGACGAGACGGTGCAGCTCAAGAACCGGCACTGGATCATCACCGACGCCTCCGGGCGCCAGGAGCACGTGCGCGGCGAGGGCGTCATCGGAGAGCAGCCGGTGCTCGCGCCGGGCGAGCGCTTCGAATACACCTCGGGCGTGCCGCTGGCGACCGCATCCGGCTTCATGGTCGGGTCCTACGAGATGGAAAGCGAGAGCGGCGAGCGCTTCGAGATCGAGGTGCCAGCCTTCTCGCTCGACTGCCCCGAGGGCCGGCGGGTGTTGAACTAGGGGCATAGGCCACGCCTCACTTCGCCGTCGTCGTCTGCCAAAACGCACCTGCCTACGTTTCACTGCGCTGTCGTCCCGGGCAAGCGAGCGGAGCGAGCGCGACCCGGGATCCATAACCACCGCTGGTGCTTTACGAGCACGCTGGAGCAACAGCGCGCTTCCACACGGACGGCGGTGGTTATGGGTCCCGGCTCAAGGCCGGGACGACACCTTTTTTGCGGAGGCAAGCTGCGTCACTGGCAGAGGCCCGCAACAACGACGTGAACTCTCGTTCTCGCGGCGCATTGTGCCCGAGCTATGCAATTCATTTGCGCTCCAACTAACAAAGAGGGCGCGGGGAAGGCCGGGCGCCGGCTGGCGCCCATGGTCCGCGTGCAGCAAAGAAGCACGCGGCAGAACCACAGGTGCAGCCGAGATCGCCCGGCCTTCCCTGCGCGATGGTTTTAACGCTTATACGTGCTCTCCCCGGGGACCGGCTCTCTTGCCCCCGTCGGCCGCGAACTCGTCGAGTTCCGCGACCTTGATACCAGCACCGGGATATCAGGACCACACGACTTCGCCGTCCGCGATCATGTCGTTCGTCGGCAAGCTGTTAGCTCGCTGCGACACGTCGCGTCCATCGCATCACCGGCCCAACGCTCGTGACGATCGCGAAGCGCCCCTCTCATCGGGCCGGGACGTGCGGAAATGTGAACTTGATTTGCCCGACGACGCAAGTGTTTTGTTAGTTGCAGCAAATCTGCCCGACGGGCAACAGGTCGCGACTGTGCGCAACGGCTGGAAAGCGACTTTACGTCAGCTCGTTAGCCCGCTCTCGTGCTCCGGACAAGCCGGCGGGCGCCTCTGGAACCTCGTTCACGCTCGCGCAACCACCGTCACTTGCCCGTCATCCGATCGCCGAACCGGGTTGTTGATATGATCAATATCATATAACATCCGCGCGTGGGATCATAAGGGAGCGCGCAATGTCCAAGGCCGAATGGCGGAAATCCGCCTGTAATCTCTGCTATGTCAATTGCGGCATCGAGGTTCTGATCGAGGACGGCCGCATCAGCAAGGTGCGTGGCGATCGCGACAATCCGAAGTCGCAGGGTTACATCTGCAACAAGGCGCCCCGCATTCCCTACTACGCCCATCACCGGGATCGGCTGACCTCGCCGCTGCGGCGGCGCGCCGACGGCAGCTTCGAGGCGATCGACTGGGACACCGCGATCGCGGAAATCGCGGCACGGCTGCGCGCGGTCGCGGACATGCATGGCGGCAGCAGCATCGCGATCTATGGCGGCGGCGGCCAGGGCAATCATGCCGGCGGCGCCTATTCGCGGGCCGTGATGGCCGCTCTCGGCATGAAGTATCGCTTCAACGCACTATCGCAGGAGAAGACCGGCGATTTCTGGGTCAATGGCCGCATGTTCGGCAGCCAGATCTGCCACACCGCCGAAGACATTCATCATTGTGACCTGCTGCTCGTGATCGGCGCCAATCCCTGGCTCGCGCACGGCTTCCCGAACGCGCGCGACCTTCTGAACCAGATCCGCAAGGATCCCGATCGCCGCCTGATCGTGATCGATCCGCGCCGCACCGAGACCGCCGAGATGGCGGACCTGCATCTTCAGTTGCGCCCAGGCGCCGACGCCTTCCTGCTCGGCGCGATCCTGTCGACGCTGCTGCGCCGGGACGGCATCGATCACGCTTTCCTGGAGGCGCACACGATCGGCTTTGCCGAGGTGAAGCAGGCGCTCGCGAAGATTCCGGCCGCGCAATGGGCTGCGGCGGCCGAGATCCCGCTCGACCAGATCGAGCGCTGCGTCGACATGATCCTGGCCGCAAAGGCGATGACCGTGCGAGTCGAGCTTGGCATCCAGCAGGGTGTCAACTCGACGCTCAACTCGTACCTGGAGAAGCTCCTGATCATGCTGACCGGCAGCTTCGGCCGGAAGGGCACCAACCAGCTGCATTCATGGCTGCAGCCGCTCTGGGCGCATTCGTCGGGCGAGCGGTTTGCGCCTGTAGACACCGAGGTCATCGCCGGACTGCTGCCGGCCAACCTGTTGCCGCAGGCGATTCTGAACGATCATCCCGAGCGGCTGCGCTGCGTCTGGATCGACAGCTCGAACCCGGCCAACACGGTCGCCGATACCGCGGCGGTGGAGAAAGCGCTTGCCGCGCTCGATCTCTGCGTCGTGGTCGACGTCGCGATGACGGAGACGGCGCGGCTGGCGCACTATGTGCTCCCGGCGTCCTCGCAATATGAGAAGACCGAGTTCACGCTGTTCAATTTCGAATTCCCGGTCAACTACTTCCAGGTGCGCAACGCGCTGCTGCCGCCGCTCAAAGGCACCCTGCCGGAGCCGGAGATCTATTCGCGGCTGGCGCGGGCGCTCGGGCTGTTGCCGGGCGACAATGTGCTGGCGCCGCTGCGCGAGGCGGCAGGGAAGTCGCGCGGTGCATTCGCCAAGGCGCTGCGCACCTTCGTGGCCGAGCATCCGCAGCCCGCCGCCGTCGGCGCGCTGATCCTCTATCACACGCTGGGGCCGACACTGCCCGACGGCACCGCCGCCGCCGCGCCGCTCTGGCAAGCCGCGCAACTCTGCGCCAAGCGCGATCCGGCAGCCGTGCGGCGCGCGCTCGGCGCCGGGCCGGAGATCACCGACGCCGCGCTTGGCGATGCGCTGTTCGATGTGGTCGTCGGCTCGCGCAGCGGCGTTGCCATCACGGCGCATGACTACGAGGAAGTATGGTCGCTGGTCGCCCATCCTGACCGCAAGATCCGACTCGCAATCCCCGAGATGCTGGATTGGCTCGGCAAGCTCGATCCGGCCGTAGCCGTCGCGCCGACGGACTATCCCTTCGTGCTCGCGGCCGGGCAGCGGCGCATGTTCAACGCCAACCAGATCTTCCGCGACCCGGCGTGGCGGCGCGACGATCGCGATGGCGCGATGCTGATCAACGCCGATGATCTCGATGCGCTCGGCGCCAGCGACGGCGAGTGGATCGCCGTGCGCTCGGCGGCCGGACGGCTGGTCGTCCGCTGCAAGGCGGATGACAGCATGCGCCGCGGCCAGCTGGCGCTGCCGCACGGCTTCGGGCAGGACTATCCGACTGACGATGGTGAGCGGCTGGTCAACGGCCCGCGCATCAATGTCCTGACCGATGCTCGCTATTGCGATCCCATCGCCGGCACGCCCTACCACAAGAACGTGCCGGTGCGGCTCGAACGGCTCAGCGCTGCGGAAGCCGCCGCGTCAGAAGCGAATGCGCAGCGTGTCCATGGCGCCGGGGCCGCGGCACCGGGCTAGGCTTTTTGCATCAGAGGCGAACAGTCCTCGGGGGCACAACAGCCGTCATCGCGAGGAGCAGAAGCGACGACGCGATCCAGAGCTATGGCAAGCATTCTGGATTGCTTCGCTTGCGCTCGCAATGACGGAGCTGACAGCAGGCGCGCGCCGCCCCCCACCGAGAAAGGGCGGCAAGCCGGTTAACTAATTCTGCGTCACGCCGGCTTCCTGCGGCGTGAACTCATAGACCGAGGAGCAGAACTCGCAGGTGACGACGACCTTGTCGTCCTTGACCATATCGGCGCGGTCCTGGGCCGAGAAGCTCTTGAGCATACCCGCCACCGCGTCGCGCGAGCATGAGCAGCGTGCCTGCAAAGGAAGCTCCTTGAACACGCGCACGCCGCGCTCATGGAACAGGCGATAGAGCAGCCGTTCGCCCGACAGCGCAGGATCGATCAGCTCGACGTCCTCGACGGTCGAGACCAGCGATTGGCCCTCGACCCAGGCGTCGTCCTCCTCCACGGTGTGCAGCGTCGTGCCCTCCGGCGCGTCGCCGGGATGCAAGTCCGCCTGACGCGAACGCTCCGGGGCCTTCGGCAGAAACTGCGTCAGCAGGCCGCCGGCGCGCCAGCGATGCTTGCCGCCGCTCCACTCCTCGCCGACCGCAAGCCGCACGCGGGTCGGGATCTGCTCGGAGCGAAGGAAGTATTCATGGGCGGCTTCCTCCAGGCTGCCGCCGGTCAGCGACACCAGGCCCTGATAGCGGCTCATGTCGGGCCCCTGGTCGATGGTCATCGCCAGATGGCCTTTGCCGAGCAGGCCGCCCGAATCCTTTGCCTCGGAAAGCCGCGCCTCGTCATAGCGCGCATAGGCACGCAGCCGATCCGGCGCCTGGAAATCGACCACCAGGAACGAGACCGGGCCGTCGGTCTGGGTCTGCAGGATGAAGCGCCCCTCGAACTTGAGCGAGGAGCCAAGCAGCGTGGTCAGCACGATCGCCTCGCCGAGCAGCTTGCCGACGGCTGCAGGGTAGTCATGCTTGGTGAGGATCTCGTCGAGCGCCGGGCCCATGCGGGTGAGGCGGCCGCGCAGATCGAGCGCTGCGACCTCGAACGGGAGCACCGCGTCATCCACCGGCACGGCCGAGGGCGCACGAACATCGCCGGCGAGATTGATTTCATTGTCGGGAGTGGAGGCTGTCATGGCGCCTATTTGGGGATGGGGAGAGCAAATGGAAGGGGAGATATGGAACTATGCTTTCGCGCCGAACTCAGTGCACCCTCTCCCCTTGTGGGAGAGGGTGGCGCCGAAGGCGCCGGGTGAGGGGTCTCTCACCTCTCGCCGAGCTTTGCGAGGACGTCCTCCATGACCTCAGTGCGACGTTGGAGGGCATCGTTGTTCCAGTAGCGGGCAACCCTGAAACCTTCGCGTACCAGGGCTTGGTCTCTCGTCATATCGCTTGTCGCTTCTGCGTGTTGGCTTCCATCGATCTCTATGACGATCCCTCGCTCGAAACAGACAAAGTCCAGAATGTAATTCTGAAATGGGACTTGGCGACGAAATTTGGACCGTGAGAAACGCCGATCGCGAAGCAGCCGCCACATCGCGGCTTCGGCATCAGTCGGCTCACTCCGCATCCGCCTGGCGAAGTTGCGGATACGCTTTGCGGTCGGCCGATGATGCGGTTCTTGCGGCACCAACCCCTCACCCGTCGCGCTTCGCGCGCCACCCTCTCCCACAAGGGGAGAGGGTGCACCGAGCAAGCCGCTGGTTCGTTCTCTTTGCCGTCGCGCGCTACGCCCCAGCTCCAAAACACCAGGCCAAAATGCCCTTCTGGGCGTGCAGGCGGTTCTCGGCTTCGTCGAACACCACTGACTGCGGGCCGTCGATCACCTCGTCCGTCACCTCCTCGCCGCGATGGGCGGGCAAGCAGTGCATGAACAGCGCGTCGGGTTTCGCGAGCGACATCAGGTGGGAGTTGACCTGATAGGGCTTGAGCAGGTTGTGGCGATGCTCGCCGTCCTTGTCGCCCATCGAGACCCAGGTGTCGGTGACGACGCAATCGGCCCCGGCGACGGCCTCTTCCGGATCAGTACCGAGCTTGATCTCGGCGCGGCTGTTGCGGATGAAATCCTTCATCGCCTTGCCCGGCGCGAGCTGCGGCGGCGTGGCCACATTGAGCTTGAACTTGAAACGATCGGCGGCATGGGCCCAGGAGGCCAGCACATTGTTGTCGTCGCCGCTCCAGGCCACGGTGCGGCCCTCGATCGGCCCGCGATGCTCCTCATAGGTCATCACGTCGGCCATCACCTGGCAGGGATGCGAGCGCCGCGTCAGCCCGTTGATGACGGGCACCGTGGCGTGGGCCGCGAGCTCCAGCAGCGCGTCGTGGGAGAGGATGCGGATCATGATCGCATCGACATAGCGCGACAGCACGCGCGCGGTATCGGCGATGGTCTCGCCGCGGCCGAGCTGCATCTCGGCGCCGGTCAGCATGATCGACTCGCCGCCGAGCTGGCGCATGCCGACATCGAAGGAAACGCGGGTGCGGGTCGAGGGCTTCTCGAAGATCATCGCCAGCACCTTGCCCTCGAGCGGCTTTTTCGCGGGCTGCTGGGCCTTGAGCTGCTTCTTCATGTCGCTCGAGAGCGCCAGCATGTTGCGCAGCTCTGCGAGCGGAACCTCACTGATGTCGAGGAAATGACGGGGCGCCTTACTCATGAACTAACCGCCTGCTTCACCTGATCGCCTGATAGCGCGGCGCAGGCCCGGTCGAGCCGCTGCACCGCCTCCTCCACTTCCGCCTCGCTCACGTTGAGCGGCGGCAGGAAGCGCACCACGTTGTCGCCCGCGCCCACCGTCAGCAGCTTCTGCTCGCGCAGCGCCGTCACCAGATCGGTCGACGGCACTACGGCCTTGATGCCGATCAAAAGACCCTCGCCGCGCACTTCGGCGATCACGTCGGGATGGCGGTCGATCACCGCACCGAGCTTCTGCTTGAGCAGCAGCGACATCTTGCGCGCATGCTCGAAGAAGCCGGGCGCCAGCATCACGTCGAGCACGGCGTTGGCAGCCGCGACCGCGAGCGGATTGCCGCCGAAGGTCGAGCCATGCGAACCCGGATTCATGCCGGCCGCGGCATCGGCCGTCGCGAGGCAGGCGCCGATCGGGAAGCCGCCGCCGAGCGCTTTCGCCAGCGACATCACGTCGGGCGTGACGCCGATCCAGCGATAGGCGAAGAGATCGCCGGTGCGGCCCATGCCGGTCTGCACCTCGTCGAACACCAGCAAGAGGCCGTGCTCGTCGCAGAGCTGGCGCAGCGCCTTGTAGAATGACAATGGCGCCGAGCGCACGCCGCCCTCGCCCTGCACCGGCTCGATCAGGATGCCCGCGGTGTGCGGGCCGATCGCGCGCTTGACCGCCTCGAGATCGCCGAGCGGCACCTGGTCGAAGCCGTCCATCGGCGGGCCGAAGCCGTCGAGATATTTGGCCGAGCCGGTGGCGGCGAGCGTCGCCAGCGTGCGGCCGTGGAAGGCGCCTTCGAAGGTGATGATGCGATAGCGCTCGGGATGGCCCTTGGCGGCGTGATGCTTGCGCGTGATCTTGATCGCGCACTCCATTGCCTCGGCGCCGGAATTGGCGAAGAACACGTAGTCGGCAAAACTCTGCTCGCACAGACGAGAGGCCAGGCGCTCGCCATCCGGGCTCTTGAACAGGTTCGACATGTGCCAGAGCCTGGTCGCCTGCTCCTGCAGCGCCTTGACCAGATGCGGATGCGCATGACCGAGCGCATTCACCGCGACGCCCGAGGTGAAATCGAGATAGCGCTCGCCATTCGTTGCAACCAGCCACGCGCCCTCGCCGCGCTCGAAGGCGAGATCGACCCGGGCGAATACGGGAAGAAGATGCGACGCGGCGGCTGCGGACATGGTGGATCACTTGTGCTTGGGGCAGTCCGAAATGCGCGCCAACTGGGCGCCATCGTGCATCAGGGACCCCGCCCTGGAAAACAAAATGTGCCGCCTTTTCAAGGCGGCACGTGGAACTATTCTATGCGGCCGGCGATAAGTGTCAACACGCAGCGCAGGCAGCCTGATCGCGTGGATTCCGTAAGATTGCGGTGATGCGGATTTGCTGCTCGTGCGCCGCGTCCGGCGACGGAAGGTGTGGACGATGGCCTCCGACTCTTGCGCGGGAGTCACGCCATATTGTAGCGTTTTACCTGTCGAGTACGACATCTCGTGCGGCAGTTCTGATCCTGAAAGCGTTCGGTTGTTTCGCGTACACGTCCGGAAGCGCAATTGCGCCCGGCGAGGGCTAAGGGATTCAGCATGCAGGAGATTTCTTGAGATAGGCATCGCAGCGCCGTCCCAGAATTGGCCGGCGCGACGCGAAGGGAAACATGCGATGACGGTATTGACCTGGTCCGACGATCGCGTCGAGCAGTTGAAAAAGCTCTGGGAGGCCGGGCTTTCGGCCAGCCAGATCGCCGCGGAACTCGGAAACGTGACGCGCAATGCGGTGATCGGCAAGGTGCACCGGCTCGGCCTCTCCGGCCGTGCCAAGAGCCCGGCGACAACCGCGCCGCGCCAGCGCAAGGCAACCCCGCGCCCCGCGCAGCAGATGATGCGCGTCGCCCGTCCGGTTTCGCGCGGCAACACCGCGCTTGCGCATGTGTTCGAGATCGAGGTGGAGCCGGATCCGGTCACGTTCGACAACGTGGTGCCAATGGGCCAGCGCCGCTCGCTGCTCGAATTGAACGAGGCCACCTGCCACTGGCCGGTCGGCGATCCCTCGAGCCCCGACTTCTTCTTCTGCGGCGGCAAGGCGCTCTCGGGCTTGCCCTATTGCGCGCAGCATTCGCGCCTCGCCTATCAGCCCGCGGCCGACCGCCGCCGCCAGCAGCCGAAGCCGGCACGCTGAGCTGCTAGCTTGCAGGCGCAATTGTAGCTCAACGTCAGCTGTCGTCCCCGCGAACGCGGGGACCCATAATCACCGGCGGGTGTGATTATGACGTGACACCGATCCAGCCCGCTTCAACCATCAACATTCGTGGTTATGGGTCCCCGCGTTCGCGGGGACGACACCGGTGTTTGTTGTAGCACGTGTCGCAACGCCCCGTGTCGTACTACGACTCCGCCTTCGCAAAGCGGTCGTCGAGCGCATAGCCGGCGCCGCGCACGGTGCGGATCGGATCCTGCTCGCGGCCGGGATTGAGCAGCTTGCGCAAGCGGCCGATATGCACGTCGACGGTGCGCTCGTCGATATAGATGTCGCGGCCCCAGACGCTGTCGAGCAGCTGCTCGCGGCTGAACACGCGACCGGGATGTTCGAGGAAGAATTCGAGCAGGCGGTACTCAGTTGGGCCGAGATCGATCGGCCTGCCTGAGCGCGCCACGCGCCGCTTCTCGCGGTCGAGCTCGATATCGCCATAGGCGAGCACCGTGGCGAGCCGCTCGGGGCTCGCGCGCCGAAGCAGGCCTTTCACCCGCTGCAACAGCTCCGGCACCGAGAACGGCTTGACGATGTAGTCGTCGGCGCCGGTCGCAAGCCCGCGCACGCGCTCGCTCTCCTCGCCGCGCGCGGTCAGCATGATGATCGGCAACTGCTTGGTCTCGGGCCGGGCGCGCAGGCGGCGGCACAGCTCGATGCCGGAGAGGCCCGGCAGCATCCAGTCGAGCACCACGAGATCGGGCACCCGCTCCTTCAATCGGGTGTCGGCGTCGTCGCCGCGCTCCACCGTTTCGACCTCATAGCCTTCGGTCTCGAGATTG
The DNA here is from genome assembly GCF_045571465.1 of Bradyrhizobium sp. STM 3557. Classification (NCBI taxonomy): domain Bacteria; kingdom Pseudomonadati; phylum Pseudomonadota; class Alphaproteobacteria; order Hyphomicrobiales; family Nitrobacteraceae; genus Bradyrhizobium; species Bradyrhizobium sp. STM 3557. Next base: position 760,855 of record NZ_CP120697.1, on the reverse strand, counting down.
TAGCGCAGCAGCGTGGTCAGCGCTTCCTCGTCTTCCACCACCAGAATGCGCGCGCTCATTGCTCAACGTCTTTCCTAGTTGCCGGGGATCGTGGTCGCGAAGGTCGTCATGTCGCCCTTCGGGCGCTTGTCGACCATCTGCTGACCCTCGATCATGTAGAACACGGTTTCCGCGATGTTGGTCGCGTGGTCGCCGATCCGCTCGATGTTCTTGGCGCAGAACATCAAGTGAATGCAGAAGGAGATGTTGCGCGGGTCCTCCATCATGTAGGTGAGGAGCTCGCGGAACAGCGAGGTGCAGATGGCGTCGACCTCCTCGTCGCCCTTCCACACACTCATCGCCGCCGGCAGGTCGTGGGCGGCATAGGCATCCAGCACCGACTTGACCTGCGACTGCACGAGGTCGGTCATGTGCTCGAGCCCGCGGATCAGCTTCAAGGGATGGAAGTCGCTCTCCAGCGCCGCGACGCGCTTGCCGATGTTCTTGGCAAGGTCGCCGATCCGCTCCAGATCGGTCGCCACCCGCATGGCGCCGACGATCTCGCGCAGATCGATCGCCATCGGCTGGCGGCGGGCGATGGTCAGCACCGCCCGCTCCTCGATGATGCGCTGCAAATTGTCGATCTCGGCATCGGTCGCGACCACGCGCTGGCCCAGCGCGACATCGCGGCGCACCAGCGCGTCGACGGAATCGGTGATCAGCCGCTCGGCCAGGCCGCCCATCTCGGCGACCAGGCGCGTCAGCTCCTGCAGGTCACTGTCGAACGCCTTGGCGGTATGCTCGCTGGCCATGATTGTCTCCTCGGCAATGTGTCCGTGACGGCGTCAGCCGAAGCGGCCGGTGATGTAATCCTGGGTCCGCCGATCGCTCGGCGAGGTGAAGATCTTGCTGGTGTCGTCGAACTCGATCAGCTCGCCAAGATACATGAAGGCGGTCTTGTCGGATACGCGCGCCGCCTGCTGCATGTTGTGGGTGACGATCGCGATCGTGTAGTTCTCGGAGAGCTCCTGGATCAGCTCCTCGACCTTGGCGGTCGAGATCGGGTCGAGCGCCGAGCACGGCTCGTCGAACAGGATCACCTCGGGCCGCACCGCCACGGTGCGGGCGATGCACAACCGCTGCTGCTGGCCGCCGGACAGCGACAGGCCGGACGCATTGAGCTTGTCCTTGACCTCGTTCCACAGCGCGCCCCCGCGCAGCGCCTTCTCGACGCGGTCGTCCATCTCGGACTTTGAGATCTTCTCGTAGAGGCGGATACCGAAGGCGATGTTCTCGTAGATCGTCATCGGGAACGGCGTCGGCTTCTGGAACACCATGCCGACCCGGGCGCGCAGCAGGTTCAAATCGAGCTTCGGGTCGAGGATGTTGGTGTTATCAAGCATCAGCTGGCCGACCGCGCGCTGGCCCGGATAGAGGTCGTACATCCGGTTGAAGATGCGCAGCAGGGTCGACTTGCCGCAACCGGACGGACCGATGAAGGCCGTGACCCGGTGGGTGCCGAGCGTCAGGTTGATGTTCTTCAGCGCATGGTGCTCGCCGTAATAGAAGTTGAGATTGCGCGCGGTCACCTTGGCCGGCGCTTCCGGCAGGGACTTGGCGGGAATTGCGCCGGCGGGGCTGGACACGGAAACGGACATATCGGTCATTTTGCGCTCCTCTCGGCGCCAAGCACGCGCGCGCAGATGTTCAGGGCGAGCACGGTGATCGTGATCAGCAGCGCGCCGCTCCAGGCGAGCTGCTTCCAATAGGCGTAGGGGCTCTGGACGAAGTTGTTGATGGTCACCGGCAGGTTGGCCATGGTCTTGGAGAGGTTCAGGCTCCAGAACTGGTTCGATAGCGCGGTGAACAACAGCGGCGCGGTCTCGCCGGCAACGCGGGCGGTCGCCAGCAGCACGCCGGTGATCAGGCCCGAGCGCGCCGCGCGATAGGCGATGCGGCGGATCACCAGCGAGCGCGGCAGGCCGAGCGCGGAGGCCGCCTCGCGCAGCGGATTGGGCACCAGCAGCAGCATGTCCTCGGTGGTGCGCAGCACGACCGGGATCACGATCACGGCCAGCGCCAGCGAGCCGGCGATCGCCGAGAAGCCGCCCATCGGCACCACCACCGCGCCATAGACGAACAGGCCGATGATGATCGACGGTGCCGACAGCAGGATGTCATTGATGAAGCGGATCACCGAGGTGAGGCGGTCATTGCGGCCATATTCGGCGAGATAGGTGCCGGCGAACAGGCCGAGCGGCGCGCCGATGCCGACCCCGATCACCGTCATGATCACGGAGCCGACGATGGCGTTGCGCAGGCCGCCCTCGGTCGAGCCCGGCGGCGGAGTGTCGGCGGTGAACACCTGCAAGGTCAGGCCGGTCAGGCCTTCATAGAGCAGGTCGAGCAGGATCAGCGCCAGCCAGGTGACGCCGAACAAGGCGGCGGCGACGCAGAGGCCGCGCACGACGATGTCCTTGCGGCGGCGGCGCGCGTAGATCGGATTGACGGGATTGACCGGCGTGCCGACCGCAAAATCCACAGCAGCCATGACTTATTTCCCCGCCTTGGTTTCGAGCCGCATCAGCATCAGGCGAGCGGCGGCGAGCACGAAGAAGGTTAGAACGAACAGCAAGAGCCCGAGCAGGATCAGGCTCGACTGATGCAGACCGTCGCTCTCCTGGAATTCGGAGGCGATCGCGGCCGAGATCGTGGTGCCCGGCGCGAAGATCGAGGAGGAGATGCGGAACGAGTTGCCGATGATGAAGGTGACCGCCATGGTCTCGCCGAGCGCGCGGCCCAGCGCCAGCATGATGCCGCCGATCACCCCGATCCGCGTATAGGGGATGACGACGCTGCGCACGACCTCCCAGGTGGTGCAGCCGACGCCATAGGCCGCTTCCTTCAGCACCGGCGGCACGGTCTTGAACACGTCGACCGAGATCGAGGTGATGAACGGCAGCACCATGATGGCGAGGATCAGCGAGGCGTTGAACAGGCTGAGATAGGACGGCGGGCCCGCGAAGATGTCCTGCAGGACCGGGATGTTCGCACACAGATTGATCATGAACGGCTGGAACGTGTAGGCCAGGAACGGCCCCAGCACGAAGAAGCCCCACATGCCGTAGATGATCGAGGGGATGCCGGCGAGCAGCTCGATGGCGATGCCGATCGGGCGGCGCAGCCATTGCGGGCACAGCTCGGTCAGGAAGATCGCAATGCCGAGCCCGACCGGAATCGCGATCAGCATCGCGATGAAGGAGGTCACCAGCGTGCCGTAGATCGGCCCGAGCGCGCCGAGCACCGGCGGATCGGCCGAAGGCGCCCAGCGCCGCGTCACCAGGAACTGGAAGCCGAACTCCCGCATCGCCGGCCACGCACCGATGATCAGCGACAAGATGATGCCGCCAAGGATCAGGAGCACCGAGATCGCGGAGAGCCGGGTGATCCAGTAGAAGGTGATGTCGCCGAGCTTGAAGGCGGACAACGCGCGGGCGCGGTCATACGGACCCGCCGCGGAGGCAATCCCGTCAGCATTGCTTTGAACGGCCATGTCTGCCACGCCAGCCCCCTTGTTCTCGTGCACCCGTACACTTTCCGGACACGCCCTCCCCCCGCAAAGCAGGGAGAGGGACCAATCAACGAACTGATCAGCTCTTGATGTCCGACGACCAGGTCTTCTCGATCAGCTTCACGACGCTGTCGGGCATCGGGATGTAATCGAGCTCCTCGGCCATCTTGCCGCCCTTCTCGAACGACCACTTGAAGAACTTGATGGCTTCGGCGGAGGCCGCCTTGTCGGTGGGCTCCTTGTGCATCAGGATGAAGGTCGCAGCCGTCATCGGCCAGGACTTGTCGCCCGGCTGGTTGGCCAGGATCACGTAGTAGCCCGGAGCCTTGGCCCAGTCGGCGTTCGCGGCGGCGGCCTGGAAGGCCTCCACGGTCGGCTCCACGGTCTTGCCGGCCTTGTTGATCATCTTGGTGTAGGTCAGCTTGTTCTGCTTGGCGTAGGCATACTCGACATAACCGATCGAGTTCTTGGTCTGGCTGATGTTGCCCGACACGCCCTCATTGCCCTTGGCGCCGACGCCGACCGGCCACTCGACAGCCGTGTTCGATCCGACCTTGCTCTTCCAGTCTGCGCTGACTTCGGAGAGATAATAGGTGAAGTTGAAGGTGGTGCCCGAACCGTCCGAACGGCGGACCACGGCGATCGCGTCCGAAGGCAGCTTCACATTGGGGTTGAGCCTCTTGATCGCGGCATCGTCCCACTTGGTGATCTTGCCGAGATAGATGTTGGCGAGCGTCTCGCCGTCCAGCACCATCTCGCCGGGCTTGACGCCCTCGAGGTTGACGACCGGCACGATGCCGCCCATCACCATCGGCCACTGAACGAGGCCGTCCTTCTCGAGCTGCTCGGCTTTCAGCGGAGCATCGGTCGCACCGAAGGTCACGGTCTTGGCCTGGATCTGCTTGATGCCGCCGCCCGAGCCGATCGACTGGTAGTTCAGACCGTTGCCAGTCTCCTTCTTGTAGGCGTCAGCCCACTTGGAATAGATCGGGAACGGGAACGTCGCGCCCGCTCCGGTGATGTCGGCGGCAAAGGCCGACGTCGATGCGGCGACCAGGCCGGCAGCGACGATAGCTTTGACGAAATTCATGCTGGTCTCCATTTGGGGAACGAAGCGCCAATTGCGCCCGATCGCGCTCCCCAGCGCCGCTTTAAGAGGCGTCGTTGCCGCTTTTATAAAGGTTTGGTGACAGCTGGATGACAGCGCCAAGATCTGAAAATGCTTGGTTTTATTTCGCAACCCCGGGTTTTTGCTGGGGAAAGCAGGCGGTAAACGCCGCCCCATTTTTGGGCACGCTCTCGATCAGCAGCCGGCCGCGATGGCGATTGAGAATGTGCTTCACCAGGGACAGGCCGAGCCCGGTGCCGCCCTGCATGCGGCTGTCGCCGACGTCGACGCGGTAGAAGCGCTCGGTCAGGCGCGGCAGATGCTCCGGGGCGATGCCGGGTCCGAAATCGCGCACCTTGACCCGGATCTCCGGGGTGCCCTCGCCCGAAACCGCAGCGGCCAGCGAGACGATCACCCGGCCGCCCGAGGCGCCATATTTCAGAGCGTTCTCGATCAGGTTCTCGAACAGCCGCAGCAGCTCCTCGCGGTCGCCGGCGATCGTCACCGGGCTGTCCGGCAGGTCGATCTCGACCACGACCTGCCGCTCGCGCGCCAGCGGTTCCAGTCCGTCGGCAACCTGGCGGATGATTGGGATCAGGTCGATCGAGGTGTCCGGCCGGACATGGGCCGACAGTTCGACCCGGGACAGCGACAGCAGATCATCGATCAGGCGGGCCATGCGGGTGGCCTGGGCATGCATGATGCCGAGAAAGCGCTCGCGCGCTTTGGCATCATCCTTGGCGGGCCCCTGCAGCGTATCGATGAAGCCGGACAGCGCCGCCAGCGGCGTGCGCAGCTCGTGGCTGGCATTGGCGACGAAGTCGGCGCGCATCTCCTCGACCCGTCGCAGCGGCGTCAGGTCGTGGAACGTCATCAGCATGCATTTGTCGGTGCCGCCGAACGCCGTCGGCACTGGAACCGGCGTGATGACAAGTTCCATCCAGCGGTCGACCGGAACGTGATCGAGATAGGTGGCGCGGCGCGGCTCGGTGGTGGCGATAGCTTCGCGCAGCGCGGTGATGATCTCGGGCGACCGCAAGGCGAACTGGGCCAGCTCGTTCCGGCGCAGCGCCGGCGCCAGCTGGGCCGCCGCGGCATTGAGATGAATGACGCGACCGGCGCGGTCGAGCAGCACCGCCGGGTCGGGCATGCCGGCCACGAGTGCGCTGACGGCCGGGGCTTCGACCGGGTTGGCGCCTCGGACGTCCTCGCGCGCGACCGCCGCGCTGTGCAGCCGCCAGGGCACCAGGGCGGCTGCTGCAATGCACAAGAACGCGATGAGGGCCCGGAACGGCAGCAGCTCGTCGAACAGGACCAGGAGGCCGAGCACCAGCGCCGCCGCGAGCAGGATGATGGCGGAATGACGCAACCGATCCGGCCAGGGGGCGAACATGGTGGAAGACGAGGTTGTGGGAGCGTCGAGTGCCATCGGAGCTGCCTCTTCTCCCCTGTGCTGCTCAGGTGGCGGGATCGCCACGCTCCCTCACATAAGCGGCCTTAGCCGGCCGCCCCGGATCGAGGCTGAGTGCCGCCTGCCGCAGCCGTTTCGATCGGGCGCTGATGATAACCTCCCGAAACGTCAATAAGATTACAGATATGACGAAAGGTGCCAGATAGTACAAGATCCGGAACAGCAGCATGCCCGCGAGCAGTTCCTCGCGGTCCATCTGCCAAAGGCCGACCAGCATCGCGGCATCGAACACGCCGAGCCCTCCCGGCGAATGGCTGGCAAAGCCGAGCAGCGTCGCCGAGACGAAGATGACGGCGACCACGACAAAGCCGAGATTGGGCTCGTCCGGAACCAGCACGTACATCGCGAGCGCGCAGAAGCCGAGATCGAGGATACCGATGGCGATCTGCAGCAGGGTCAGCGATCCTCCCGGGAGCACCACGGTCCAGGGCCCCCGGCCGACCACGCGCGGCTGTGTCGAGACCCAAACCACATAGGCGACCAAGGCCACGATGATCGCGATCGCGAGGGTGCGGTTGACCCAGGGCGGCAACTGATCGATCGAGGCCGCGGCCTCCGGATGGTAGGCGATGCCAAGGCCGAGCACCGCGGCATTGCCGAGCCAGAAGGTCAGTCCGGCGAGAAAGCAGATCTTGGCGACGTCGATCGCATTCAGGCCGCGCGCCGAATAGATCCGGTAGCGCACCGCGCCACCGGTGAAGACGCTGGCGCCGACATTGTGGCCGATCGAGTAGCTGGTGAAGGCGGCGAGCGCGTTGATGCGGTAGGGAATATGGCTGTGACCGATCGCGCGCACCGCGAACAGATCATAGAAGGTGAGGGTGAAGTAGCCGGCCGCGACGAACAAGGCGGCGAGCGCGATCTGGTAAACTTCCGTGCTCTTGATGGCCTCGACGACCTCCCCGGTGTCGATGCCGCGGAGCATGTGATAGAGCACGTAGCATGCGATCGCGATGACCGTGACGCTGACGGCGACTCCCAGCTTATGCAGGACCTGCTTCTGACGCAGGAACGTGGCCGCTCCGCGGATCGCTTCAAGCATCTACACCTCTACCATGCCGGGACCCTCGAGGGCAGGGCGAGCCGATGACGCCGCCGCGCCATTCCGTCAACGCAATGACCTCGTAGCGCGTTTCGAGCCGTTGTGGAACTCGCCGCGTGTGAATAAAAAACATACACATACAATATACTTAGGAGGCATTCGGGAAGCGGGATGCACCGTTTTGTCGCAAGGCTTGAGGCGTCCCTGCCCGACCAGCCTGTGCGCGGCAAGTTAAACTTCTATGAGGGGTGCGGAAAGCCGGGATTTTCAGGGGGAGCGAGGCCATTTGCGACCGTGGAAGCTGCAATCTCCAGTTCTGAAGAGGCGCAAAAGGAAGCGCCGTCTTGCAGCCCGTGCGTAAAGGATAATCTCGCCCCGCGCATTTGCCAGCCGCGCAAAATGGTCAACAATCCGTGTGCCTTGGCTGCCGTCACGTAAACTCACCGCCGCGTGCGATGCGATACGACCGGCGTCCGCCGTGGCGCATGGAGCTGCAACGTGTTTGCAGGCAACGACCTTGGTGGCGCGCTGAGGGAGGCTGCGTCCTCATCCTCGCGTGTCGTCCCGGGCAAGCGAGCTCGCGGCAACGCGAAGCGTTGTCCGCAGCGAGCGCGACCCGGGATCCATAGCCACCGTCGGTGCGGTTCAAGAGCACTCGAGCAAGAGCTCGTCTCCTCACGAGCGACGGTGGTTGGTTATGGGTCCCGGCGTTCTCGGCGCGCAATTGGGCACCTGACCGGGACGACACTATTTTTGCGGAAACAGCTCGTCTTCAGCTCGATCCACTCGCTCGCCTGGTCGGGACGACAAAAATCTTTGCAATCGCGGATTTCCGCAAAATGGGACCGGCTCGTCGCGACATCGACCCAGCCGCACGCCGCCTCGTCGTCGTGGTCGATGCCATGCGCGATCTCTCAGAGATCGATCTGTCCGCGACGTGATGGCGAGCGAGGGCAGCACGCCAGCGGCATGGTGTCGCACTAGACCACGCCGATGTCCAAAGACTCAGCCAAAAGTATCAACCCAGCGATTTGGCGCGCATGCTGCGGAATACCACCCAGGCGCGCAGCCAGGAGCCGACGGCGCAGCCCGCCAGATAAGGCACGAACATCATGAGCAGCAGTTCGAGCCAGTAGCCCGCACGGCCTGGAATCAAATTGGTGAGCGCGGCCGCCACGAGCAGCACCGCCAGGGCCGCCAGCAGCCATATCCCCGGTCGCGGCACGCCGGGCGCACGGTGGACCACCGCCACCCACCCCATCGCAAAGCCAAGGGCGAGCGCGCCGAGCAGCCAGCCCCAGTGAAACGCGATCAGAAACGCCATCTTAGATCACCTCACCAGAAACTCGATACGGCGGTTCTGGGCACGGCCGTCGCTGGTGTCGTTGGAGGCAAGCGGCTGGGTCGAGCCGTAACCGACCGCCGTGAAACGCTCCGCGGGCAAGCCGGCCTGCACGAGATAACCGATCACTGCCTGCGCCCGCTTCTCCGACAGAGCCTGGTTTGCCGGCTCCTCGCCAACGGCATCGGTGTGGCCGGCGACTTCGATGGTCGCGGTCGGACAGCGCATCGCGATCTCGACCAGCCGATCAAGCAGGCCGGCGGAGTCGCGGTCGATATCGGCGCGGCCGGTCTCGAAGCGAATGGTGCCCTTCGCGAGCAGGTCTGAGAACAACTGCTGGCAGACGGTCGGGTCGACCGGGGCAGCTTGCGGCTTCACCGAGATCTCGGCCTTGACCTGCCAGCCCTGCGGCACGTCCTTTGGCAGCGCGGTGCGGATTTGCGCGGCCGCCGCATCGTAGAGCGCGTCGCCCGACAGCTTGATCTCGCGATCGGAGACCACAAGCGTGCCGGTCGACAGCCGTGACAGCGCGCCGAGTGCCGGCACCACCGCGTTGACGAAGCCCGCGGGCGCGCCGATCGAGGTCTTGAGATTGTCGACCACCTTCTCGTCGAAGAATTTGCGCGAAGAGGCGCCGGCGATCACGGCATGGATATTTTCGTCGGGCACGTTACCGGACAGCGTCACGGTGACGGCAACCGGATCCTTGTAGGCCTGCAGGATATAGGGCGGCGCCTGGACCTCGTTGCCGGCGACCTTGAAACCCTCGGGCAGCTTCTTCAGCGCGGCCGCGATCGCCTCGCGGCCGCCGAGCTCGCGCGCCATGCCCGACAGCGTGACCTCGCCATCCGAGATGGTGAACTTGCCGTCTTTCAACTTGCCGATCTGGCCGATCAACAGCAGCGCCGCATCCTCGAAATGCGCCGGCGCGCCACGCGCGAGCGCCATCTGGTCAGCCACCTCGACGCCATTGAGCGCGTCGCGCGCGGCCTCCACGAGCTTGCCCTTCACGGCCGGCAGCGGCGCGTTACCACCAAGCGTCACCCTGACGACGTCGCGCTCGGCGGACCAGACGAACGGCTTGGCTTCCGGCGCCAGACGCGTCTCGTCATCGACCAGCCGGACGCCGGGCACGGCGGCAACGGCGCCGACCGCGGTGCTGCGGCCGGCCTCTGAAAAGGCTTCGGCACGAACAGTGACGTCGCGGCCGTCGACAATCACGTTGGCCTTGTCGAGGACGGAATCCTTGAGTGCGGCAGAACTGCGGCCGGCGAGATCATTCTCCAGGGGTGCGGTGCTGCTCCAGGCAGCCAATCCCCACAACACGAGCAACGGGATGACTCCTGGCCACCATTTCCCGCTCCACCTGAAAAGTCCACGCATTCGTCATCCCGTTCGGTCAGGAAGCAGAGAGAAAACAAACCCTTGCGGGCCTGTCAAACCGGAAATAGAAGGCCCCCATTCGCTGCGGCCATTGGTCCGGATAACAGTTTCTTCAACGATTCCCCGGTAATCTTCTACACCCTAACCGGGCCGTCATTTCGAGATGAAGCGCTTTCGCAAGACATTTATCCGCGCCGGTCTCGACGCGCTTTATTTCAGTGGGGCGCATTACTGGCTGCGGCCGATCTTCTCCGGACTCGGCGCCATCTTCACGCTGCACAACGTTAGGCCGCAGCGCGAGGACTGCTTTCAGCCCAACGCCCATCTGGAAGTCACGCCGGCCTTCCTGCGCGAGCTGCTGGCGCATCTGCGCGCCCACGACATCGAGATCATCGGGTTGGACGAATTGCACCGGCGGCTGGTCGAGCGTGACGCTGGCCGCCGCTTCGCCTGCTTCACCTTCGATGACGGTTATCGTGACAACAGAGATTTCGCGCTACCTGTCATGCGCGAGTTCGACGCGCCGTTCACCATTTTCGTCACCAGCGAATTTGCCGAAGGTCGCGGCCGGTTGTGGTGGATCGCGCTGGAGCGGGTGATCGCGGGCGCTGATCACATCGAGGTCGAGATCGGCGGCGCGGCGACACGGCTCGGTACGGCGACCTCCGCGGAGAAATGCAACGCGTTCCAGCGGCTGCACGGCTGGCTGCGCGGCCTGCCGGAACATGATCTGCGCCGCGAGATGAGCGCACTCTGCGCGCGCCACGACGTCGACGAGGCGGCGATCTGCCCCGAACTGTGCCTGTCATGGGACGAGCTGAAGCAGCTTCAGTCCGAGCCGCTGATCACGATCGGCGCGCATACGCTCAGTCATTGCAATCTCGCCAGACAGAGCCAGGAGATCGCGCGCCGCGAGATCGCCGACAGCCGCGCCCGGATCGAGGCCGAGTTGCAGCGGCCGATCCTGCACATGGCCTATCCGTATGGTGACCGCGCGGCCGCCGGTGCCCGCGAATTCCTGCTGGCCGCCGCGGCCGGCTTCAAAACCGCGGTGACCACCCGGCCAGGCATGATCTTCGCCGAGAATGCCGCGCATCCGACCGCGCTGCCGCGCGTCTCGCTCAACGGCCATTACCAGGACGCGCGCGTGCTCCCCGTCCTGACCTCCGGGGCCGCAACCGCGATGTGGAACGGCTTTCGTCGCGTCGACGCAGCGTGACGCCATTCCCGGAAGAAACCCGCTAGCGGGCAACGGCCTTCAATCGGGACCAGGCCTCCGCGTCAGGAAAGCCCAACGCGCGGAACCGCGGCGGATAAAGATGCGGCACCGGCGCGAACAGATGGCCGACCATGCTGATCGCATCCGGCCAGCTGACGTCGGCCATGTCATCGACCTTTTGAGTGGCCCCCGCCGCCGGCTTGACGAACACGAGCCGGTCAGCGCGCGGGAGCAAAGTGCCCGTAGTGCCCGACGGCAGCGTGGCGACACTGAACGTCGCGCGCGAAACCTTGGCGCGATAGAGCATCACGCTGGCGACAAAAACATCCCGGCCCTGCTGATCGTGATACTGGTCGAGCAGCTGCTTCTGCTCATGGTAGTCGGCCGCCAGCTGATGTTGCAGGATCTCGCGCCGGCGCCACTCGAGCCTTTGATCCGCGAGCGGTTCCTCGATCCAGCGCTCATCGTTCCACTGCAGCAGCGAGGGCGAGCAGGCATGCGGCAGTTCCGCGGCGCTGCTCGCGATATCCAACAACCTGGCGACACCAGCAGGATTTTGCGTTCCAGTCAGATAGAACACATTACGGCCCGGCACCGTGACGATCGGCGCGCCATGAATCGGCGGCAGCGGATAGTCCTGGCCTGGCCTCAGCAGCAACAGCGCCGATTGATGGTCTTCAAGGTTGGCGCAGCCGAACAGCCCATCCCCGAGCGGTTCGAAAACCGGTGCCGGCAGCCTTGCGCGAAAGTTTGCGATCCCAAGCCGTATCGCCTGCGCGATCGACAGACCGGCATCAGCAAGTCTTTCACGCGTCATTAGCGACATGCTGTCGGCCTGATCGCGCAACGCGCAGACGACGAGATCGGCCGCAAAGGGTAGAAACGCCACCCCGCGGCTGTCGTCGCCTGGACCTCCCGAGATCCAGTTGCGGATCATCATGTTGCTGACAAGGGCCCGAGGGCGGATGCCCGGCATCAACTCATCCGGAAGAGTCTCAGCCGAAAACGCATCATGGCTCGGCGTCTCGCGCAGCGACCGCACGAACCGGGCGATCAGATCGGCGCGGCCGGCCGGGTCCCGGCGCAGCCACTCCCCGAACGTATTGCGTGTGAACGCGGAGATCTGCGAGCCGTCATCCCCGGCAAAGGCGAAGCTTCCCGTCTCGTGATCATAGCGCCTGGCCACCAGATTTTGTCGCTGGCATTCCGCCATGAACTCGCGCACGAATTGCGTGTAGGGGTCATCGGCCTCGGCTGGCCGCAGGCGCTTCCTGATCCAATCGAACATCACATCATCCCGGTGATTTGGGCGCATGACATATCGACGCGATCGTGGCCGAAATTGCGATCTCGGCCCGTCGAGAGATCTTTCGTCTCGCGCGTCTCAGAGCAGCAGCAGCACGCCGGACAACATCAGCACCGCAAGGATGACGCACCGGAACACGACCTCGTTGACGCGCCGGAATGCCAGGATGCCGAGCCCTGTTCCCGCCAGCAGCGCCGGGATCGACAGCGCAAAGTCGAGCGCAACTTTCGCGGCCAGATCGTGCCGCATCACCATCAGCGCCAGCGCGAAGATCTGCATCACGGCGATGAAGGGCTGAACCATCGCACGCTGCTCGCTTTTCGGCATGCCATGCAGGTCGCACCAGATGGTCGGCAGCGCGCCGGGCATCGCGGTCAAGCCGCCGATCAGGCCGCCGCCAAAGCCGATCAGCGCACTGATGCCGTGCCTGACCTCCTGGATGACGCGCATGCCAGGCCGGAACAGCATAGGCCGCATAAACGGCGACGACGAGCCCAAAACCTTCGCGGAAGGCGTATCGGCCGTATGCAGCAGCCACAGCGCGATCGGAACGCCCAGCAGGCCGCCGATCACCAGCACCAAGCTTTGCCGCCACTGGATGTTCCTGCGCATGGCCCACAGGCTGGTCGCCTGCACGCCGACGCTGCAGGACATCATCAGCGGCACGGCTTCGATCGGCTGCAGGATGTGCAGCAGGATGCCGCCGGCCACGGCCGAGAAGGCGAAGCCGGCAAGAAGGGAGACGAAGGCGCCGGAGAACACGGCTGCGCTGAGCAGCAGGAATGATCCGAAATCTGTCATGGAGAATCCGTCTGAGAGTCGCCGCGCCGAGAGGGCCGCGTCGGTGATGCTGCGGCGGACGCGTGATGCACCGCCGGGCGGCCGTGCATTTGTGTGACGCGTCACACCGCCGGCAAACCTGTCATGACGGACGAGAGAAAGCGTCCTCCCATCGAGGGAGACGCTGCAACTATAATGTGGAGCGGCTTTCGGCCGGTCAATGCGGCGTAGCCTCTCCTTTGGATATTGATGAATGCCGCGCTGCCCGCGCCTTGTTCAACTGTCATACCCGCGAAAGCGGTATCCAGTACGCCGCGGCCCGGGTAACGGGCACAGCATTTAAACAACGAACGTTTGCGTTTACTGGATCACCCGCCTTCGCGGGTGATGACAGCTTCGGTGTCGGCGCATCAGTGCAAGCGAAGGTCCAGCACTACGACTCGATCTTCACATACTCGAAGTCGCCGGGCTTGTTGTCGATGCCGACCTTCGGCGGCGCGATCCAGGAGGCGAACGCGCCGATCTCGGTGACCGGCTTCATCAGCGAGGCGATGAACTCGCCATCGGCCTTGGACGGCAGCCAGTCGTCGCGGCGCTTGGTCCAGGTCGCGTCGTCGATCAACAGCCCCTCCGGCGTCGCATGCACGTCCTTGAACTCGCCGATCGCGCGGTGGAAGGCCGTGTGCGGCAGGCTCAGCTTGAAGTCGTAGCCGGCGGTGGAGATCACCTTGTTCCAGCGCAGCAGACCCTTCACGCAATCCTGCGTGTAGTCGTCGCGCAGGCGCATGTTGAGCGCGGTCAGAGCCGGCTCGTCGACCCGCTTGATCTCGCCGTCGACCAGCTTGAGCACCGGATAGGTCGAGTTCTTCAGCTGATGATCGTCGTCGATCTGGGTCTCGTGGTAACGGCCCTTGATGCCGGCGTTGAAGGCATTCGCCGCGTTGGTCGAGACCTCCGAGCCGAACAGGTCGAGCGACAGCGTATAATGCAGGTTCAGCTTCTTCTGGATGGTCGGCAGGTCGATGACGCCGAGCGCGCGCACGCGTGCGATATCGGTGGGATCGTCGATGCCGGCCGCGCGCATCGCGTCAACGGTGCGCTGGACCACGCGGGTGATGCCGGTCTCGCCGACGAACATGTGGTGCGCTTCCTCGGTCAGCATGAAGCGGCAGGTGCGCGACAGCGGATCGAAGCCGGACTGCGCGAGGCTGTGCAGCTGCATCTTGCCGTCGCGATCGGTGAAATAGGTGAACATGAAGAAGGACAGCCAGTCCGGCGTCTTCTCGTTGAAGGCACCTAACATGCGCGGCGAATCCTCGTCGCCGGAGCGGCGGCGCAGCAGCTCATCGGCCTCCTCGCGGCCGTCGCGGCCGAAATATTTCTGCAGCAGGTACACCATCGCCCAGAGATGGCGGCCCTCCTCGACGTTGACCTGGAACAGATTGCGCATGTCGTAGAGCGAGGGCGCGGTCTTGCCGAGGTGGCGCTGCTGCTCGACCGAGGCCGGCTCGGTGTCGCCCTGGATCACGATCAGGCGGCGCATCAGCGCGCGGTATTCGCCAGGCACCTCCTGCCAGGCCGGCTCGCCATAATGCTCGCCGAACGGGATCTTGCGGTTCTCCTCCTGCGGCGCCAGCAAGATGCCCCAGCGATAGTCCGGCATCCTCACATAGTCGAACTTGGCCCAGCCGCGCGGATCGACCGAATAGGCGGTGCGCAGATACACCAGCGACTGCTGGAAGCCGTCGGGGCCCATGTCGTTCCACCAGTCGACATAGCCGGGATGCCAGCCCTCCAGCGCCTTCAGCACTTGCCTGTCCTCGGCCAGATTCACGTTGTTCGGAATCTTGGTCGAATAGTCGACGTTCATGATGTTCATATTCATCGCCGTGCTCCTTGGCCGGCGAATAGCGAATGGCGAGTGGCGAATGGAGATCGTCCGTTCGCCCTTCCCTATTCCCTATTCGCTACTCCCTATTCGCTATACTCTCGTCATATCGAAACGCGGCTTCTGTCCCGTGCCGTAGCGCCTCAGCGCGCCATCGTCGCCGACCGCGTTGGGCCGCTGGAAGATCCAGTTCTGCCAGGCGGTGAGCCGCGCGAAGATCTTCGATTCCATGGTCTCCGGCCCGGTGAAGCGCAGATTGGCTTCCATGCCGGTGAGGCTGTCGGGCGAGAAGCTCGCGCGCTCCTCCAGGAACACGCGGACCTCGTCGTTCCAGTCGATGTCATCCAAGGCAAAGGTGACGAGGCCGAGCTTTTCGGCGTCCTCGGCCTCGATCGCCTCGCCGAGCTTGTCGCGCACGCGATCCAGATCGGATGGATCGGCCTGGAAGCGCGATTCCAGCCGCGTCAGGCCATGGCTCATCGGATAGGGACCGAAATTCATCGCCGACAATGCGATGGCCGGCGGCGGGCGGTTGTCGCCCTCAATGGTGCCGATCAGCATGTACGAACGGTCGGCGGCGAACACGAGCTCGGCGAGCGTGCCGGCAAAGCAGGAGCCGGGCTCGACCAGGGTCACCAGCGTGCGCGAGGTGACGTCGATGCGCTTCAGCACGCGCTTCCAATAATGCCTGATCTCGTTGACCAGCCAATGTGCCTTGTTGGCCTCGAGGAAGTCATCGTGGCTCAGCACATGCGCGCGCTCGCCATGCGACTTGAAGACGAGCAGCGCGATCTCGAGCTCGTTGATGCGCAAATGCAGGATCGCATCGTCGAGCTCGCGCGCGACCTGCAGCGGCCAGAACGAGGCGCCTTGGGCGATCATGCCATCGATATCGGCCGGCGCGCCGGTCTCGGGCGCTGAGATCGTGATGGTGGCGATGCGCGCGGCGCGGTCGATGTCGACATTAACGAAGCCATACCGCACGCTGCTGTCGTCGATGGTGCGCGACAGCGGCGTGAGCTGGACGCCCTTGCCGTTGCCATTACGCTTCGACGACGCGGCAAACTCTTTCGCACGCTCGGCGACCCTGGCATCGACCTTGCTATTCGGCGCGATCTCGTCGACCAGGCGCCAGGCGAGGGCGCGCTTGCCCTTGATGCCTTCTTCTGTGGTGCAGAACACGTCGGCGCGGTCGCGGCGCACCTTGCGCTTGTCCACCACGCGCGTCAGCCCGCCGGTGCCCGGCAGCACGGCGAGCAGCGGCACCTCCGGCAGTGCCACCGAGGAGGCGCCGTCATCGGCAAGGATGATGTGATCGGTGGCGAGCGCCAGCTCATAGCCGCCGCCGGCCGCGGTGCCGCTCACCACCGTGATGAAGCGCTGGCCACTATTCTCGCTGGAATCCTCGAAGCCGTTGCGGGTCTCGTTGGTGAACTTGCAGAAATTGACCTTGTGCGCGTGGGTGGCGCCGGCCAGCATGCGGATGTTGGCGCCGGCGCAGAACACGCGGGGTTTCGCCGAGCGAAGCACGACCACCTTGACGGCGGGGTGCTCGAAGCGCAGCCGCTGCACGGCATCGGCCAGCTCGATATCGACGCCGAGATCATAGGAATTGAGCTTGAGCTGGTAGCCCTCGAACAGGCCGCCGTTCTCATCGACGTCCATCGTCAGGGTCGCGATCTCGCCGTCCACGGCGAGCTTCCAGTGCCGATAGCGCGATGGATCGGTCTGGAAATCGATGAAGGTCTTGCCTCCCGCGAGCACGCGGTCTTCCCCGGCCATGGGCCACCCTTGAGCTTGGAACGCTTATCGTTTTCATGCACAATAATTCATGTTTTAGGGTACGTCTATCCCGAAACACGAAAATGTGCACTTTGCTTCATGCAGAGGCGGCAGCCGGCAGCGTGGCGCCGGCGAAATCCGCAATGATCTTCAGCGTGGCCTCACCGGCCTCGCGATGCGGCGAATGGCCAACGCCCGGCAGCATCGTCACCTCGACCGGGCAGTAGCACTCATCCCTGATGATCTCGACCTGACGCGCGGTGCCGTATTGGTCGGCCATGCCCTGGATCACCGCGACCGGCACGCGGATATAAGCGAGCGCATCGGTGATGTCCCAGGCACGAAATTTCGGATCGAGCCAGGCGCCGTTCCAGCCGTAGAAGGCGTTGTCGACGTCCTCGTGCCAGCGCGCGAGCTTTGTCCTCAGCTCCGACGTCTCATAGGCGGTCTTGATGTCGGCGATCGACGCAACCGAGATATCCTCGACGATCACGTGCGGCGCGATCAGCACTACGCCACGGAGGCGATGGTCCTGGTGACCGCCGGCATAGAGCGCCGCGATGGAAGCGCCGTCGGAATGACCGACGAGAAGGCCCTCGCGGAAGCCGATGGAATCGAGCAGCTTCGGCAGCACCTCGCGCGCCTCGCGCTGCATGTAGTCGAGCGGCCGCGGCAGGCTCACCGGTGACGATGCGCCGTAACCCGCGCGGGAGTAGACCAAGACGGAGGCGCCGGTCGCCTGTTGCAGCCTGTCGGGAAAATCGCCCCACAGGCCGACGGAGCCGAGGCCCTCATGCAGCATCACAATGCACGGCGCATCCGACGGCTGCGGGCCGATCAGCCGATATTCGAGTTCGGCGCCGTCGACGGCGAGGAAGCCGGTGGGAGCCAGGATCATGCCGATCTCCGCCCGCGCTGCTCCATGTGCCGCGCGCCCGCACTCCTTGCTCCGTCGTTCCCTCTCCCCTTGTGGGGGAGGGCCAGGGAGGGGGGTGAGCCACGCACGCCGGAGCCCGCGGTACCCCCCTCTCTATCTCTCCCCCACCGCAAGTTGGGCCTGCCCGACTTGCGCAAAATAACCATGCGCAACCGGGGTAAACCCCGGTTGCGTGGGGGAGAGAACCGAGCGGAATTCGCTGCAATGATTTGCTTCATAACGGCCATGACGGCAACTACTCGTGACGGCAACTAGTGACTTGCGCCCTCGCGCAGCTTGAAGCGCTGGATCTTGCCGGTCGCGGTCTTGGGCAGGCTCTCCACCACCTCGATCCAGCGCGGATATTTCCATGGGCCGATCTTCTGCTTGACGTGTTCCTTCAGCGCGTCCTGCAGGTTGAGCCTCTCGGCGGCAGGGCGCAGCACCACGAACGCCTTCGGCTTGAGCAGCCCCTCCGGATCGGCCTCCGGCACCACGGCCGCTTCCAATACGGAGGGATGGGTGATCAGCGCGCTCTCGACCTCGAATGGCGACACCCAGATGCCGGACACCTTGAACATGTCATCGGAGCGGCCGCAGATGGTGTAACGACCATCGGCATCGCGGATGTATTTGTCTCCGGTGCGGGTCCAATAGCCCTCGAAGGTGGCGCGGCTCTTGTGGCGCTGATTCCAATAACCGTCGCCGGCCGACGGCGCATGCACCACCATCTCGCCGATCTCGCCATCGGCGACATCCTGCCCCGCCTCATTGACCAGCCGCACCTGATAGCCGGGCACCGGCCGCCCGGAGGAACCGTATTTGATATCGCCGGGCGCGTTGGACAGGAAGATGTGCAACAGCTCGGTCGAGCCGACGCCATCGAGAATGTCGACACCGAAGCGCGCTTTCCACGCATTGCCGACCGATTCCGGCAGCGCTTCGCCGGCCGAGGTGCAGATGCGCAGACGCGTGCCCGCGCGTTCATTTTTCATCGCTTCATCGTTCAGCATCGCCGCGAACAGCGTCGGCACGCCGTAGAAGATGGTCGGGTTATAGCGGTTCAGCAGCTTGAACATGCTGGCCGGTGTCGGCCGCTCCGTATTGAGCACGGTCGTGGCGCCGACGGAGAGAGGGAACGTCAGCGCGTTGCCAAGGCCATAGGCGAAAAACAGCTTGGCGGCCGACAGGCAGACATCGTCCTCGCGAATGCCGAGCACTTGGCTGGCATAGGTGTCGGCGGTGGCGGCGAGATTGGCGTGGGCATGGCGCACCCCCTTGGGCATGCCGGTCGAGCCGGACGAATAGAGCCAGAATGCCGGCTCGTCTTCATGCGTCGCCACTGTGGCGAACTGATCGCTCTCGCGCGCGAGCTCTTCCGAGAGCAGCTTGTGGCCGAACGCGTTTGCACCGGACACGACGACGCAATCGAGATCGGGCATACGCCCGACGATGTCCTTCACGACCGGAAAGAGCGCCTCGGAGACGAACAGCACGCGGGCGCGGCAGTCCGCCAGCACGTAGGCGTATTGATCCGCGGTCAGCAGTGTGTTCAGCGGCACCGGGACGATGCCGGCGCGCATCGCTCCCAGAAACACGGCAGGGAAATCGACCGTGTCCAGCATGATCATCGCCACGCGCTCCTCGCGGCGAACGCCGAGCCGGCGCAGCATGTTGGCGACCCGGCAAGTCTGTTGCTGGAGTGCGCGATAGGTCAGCTCAGTGACCGTGTCGGTATAGGCGAGCTTGTCGCCGCGCCCGGCCTCGACATTGCGGTCCAGCAACCATGTCACCGCATTGTAGCTCGCCACTGCGTTTCCTCCTCAGATTTTTGAATTATAATTCATAGAATGGTCACCACGCGTGCTTGCTGTCAATCCTCCCCGGCACTATGTTTCCGTGACAGCTCAATTTCGTTCCGGGACATGACACACGACAGCGATGCCGCGCAGGAGACCGCCGACCCGTCCGATGCCGAGACCGGCTTTCTCGAACGGCTCGGCCAGCGCGTGCGCACCATGCGCGCGCTGCGCGGCATGTCGCGCAAGGTGCTCGCCAAGGTGTCGGGGATTTCCGAGCGCTATATCGCCCAGCTCGAAGGCGGCAAGGGCAATGTCTCGATCGTCCTGCTGCGGCGGGTGGCGAACGCGATGGGCGCGCCCCTCGAGGACATCGTTCCCGGCAACGAGCAGCAGCCCGACTGGCCCGTGATCCGTGACCTCCTGCGGAAGGCAACGCCTGAGAAGATCGCCCAGGCCAAGGCGATCCTCTCCGATGGAGCCTCGGCGCCGCTGCGCCGCGCCTTCTCGGGCATCGCGCTGATCGGCCTGCGCGGCGCCGGCAAATCGACCCTTGGCAAGATGCTGGCGGAGCGGATCGGCTGGAGCTTCGTCGAACTCAACAAGGAGATCGAGCGGCAGAACGGCCTCGAGGTCGCCGAGATCATCAATCTCTACGGCCAGGAAGGCTTTCGCCGCATGGAGCAGGCGGCGCTGGCGCAGCTGCTCGCACGCAAGGAGCTGATGGTGCTGGCGACTGGCGGCGGCATCGTCTCCGAGCCCGTCACTTACGACCTGATCCTGAAATCCTTCTACACGATCTGGCTCAAGGCCGAGCCCGAGGAGCACATGGCGCGCGTGCGCCGACAGGGCGACCTCCGTCCGATGGCCGACGATCGCTCGGCGATGGCGGAGCTGCGCAACATCCTGGTGAGCCGCGAGCCGCTCTACACCCGCGCCAACGCGATGGTGGATACCGCGGGACTTTCGGTCGACGCCGCCGCCGCCCGGCTCGCCGACGCGGTGAAGCCGGTGTTGAAAGCCGACGCGAAGATTTTTGCGCGGGGATGACCTTCTACCTAAGAAAAATTCTTAGAACACAGCCCAGACACTATATACCATCATCTGCTCAGTTTCGAAACAAGTCTGGGCTCTCCTCCGTTTCAGCAAGTACTGACGGACCGGGGCCTTCCCCACTCACATAACGATTCAACGCGATCAAATCTGACCGCATGTCTTTGCGCGAAACCTCCAAATAGCGCCAGCAACTAAACTCTCGCCCTCTGACATGCTCATTCAGTTCGAGCGCTAGCCGAATATGTTGTTTTGCAGCCGAAACATTTCCGGCCACATACTGAGCTAACGCAAGACACTGCCTACGGTTGACCGTATTAGGATCATCGCCCGCGGAAAGCAAAACAACCGCCTGCATGAGATCATAAGGGGATTTTCCAGTGTGCCCCCATTCCGCCATCGCGAAATTGAAGACATCCACAACATTCTCCGAGCGAAGAACATCCTCGCGATTAGAAGCAATCTCTTTCATCGCACGCTCAAATTGCCTTGAGCTTATCAGCGCGAGAACTAAGTGCAATTTAGCTTGCCGCCGAACGCGAGCATCTTGAGAAATCTGAAAGAGCTCTTGCATTAGC
The DNA here is from genome assembly GCF_045571465.1 of Bradyrhizobium sp. STM 3557. NCBI lineage: Bacteria > Pseudomonadati > Pseudomonadota > Alphaproteobacteria > Hyphomicrobiales > Nitrobacteraceae > Bradyrhizobium > Bradyrhizobium sp. STM 3557. The sequence continues at coordinate 739,638 of NZ_CP120697.1, read as the reverse complement.
TGGACAACAAGCGACACTCCTCTCCCGTCACTCAACAATATTTCCGCCAATCTAATCAGCCGAGACCCCTCGAGAGTCTTGAGCGCGGGAGACCTCGCTACCGCTTCAATCCAATCCGGATCGAACTCACGAAGCAATTCGACGGCTGCAACGACATCATAGGGAGACGAATTCTCACCCGCCAAAATGGCGCGCAAATCAATCAACGCGTCGTCAGACCGACTCTCTAGACGCGCGATTGCGGCTCTTCTCCGTCGAGCGGTTTGCACATTAACTCCAGCCTCAATGGCCGTGGTCAAACTACGACTCTCAGCGTCCAGGTCGCCAAGAAAACTAAAGATTTGAGCCATTAGCCAAGCAATCCGACCGTTTGCAGGATGAAGCTTCTCAATCTCAGCCAACTTCACCGAAATAGATTCATATTCCTCATCTGCTGGCGGACGCTGCCGAAGACCGTCGCGCATTTTACGCAACTCGGCTATTGCTCCATCAATATCTTCGAAATTTTGTGAAACGATCTTGTCGACCAAGCTTTTATATTCAGCCGCAAGTCTAGATTCTGGCCTATCCAGCACAAACAATGACTGCTCCAACAGCGTAAGACTATTGTAATGGCGCACTATACTGGGCGCGTCTCGATAACCCAAAATTTTCTTCGCTTCGTCGAGTTTGCGCTCAAGAATATGATCCTCATCATCCAAGTCTGGCACATTGGAAGCACAAAAAAGCAGACTGATATTGGCGCGGCGCGGCCCTCTCTGCTCCTCCCGAATATCCCTTACGACACTTTCGAGCCCGATTAGATTTTGATCGTTTGGGAAAAACATAACAACAACTGAGTTCGGCAAGTGCCTAGTACAAATGCCACCAACATCAGTATGGCCAGTCCTGCTGTCGATCAGCACATAGTCAAATTTCAGCGACTTCCATTGAAGTTTTAAATCCTCAAAGAACAAAAACCCGCTCTGTCGAGAATACAGCGACTGCCAGTCAATTGAAACCAAACGACTAGCATATTCACGATTTCTCTTTCCCGCAGGCATAACCCATATACTTGCATTTCCCAAAGTAGATTGAACAATAAATTCTTCCGCGCAGGGCGCCGTGGAAGTCGCCATGTACTCAGAGACATACTCAACCACTCCTTTTGCGTCTGCTAGGCCAGCAAAGGGAGCATAAGTAGAGATACCAGGCGCCTCTAGATCAAAGTCCACGATTAGCACTTTACGCCCTCGCTGCGCTAAGACAGCCGCCGCGTTCACTAACGCCATCGTGCGGCCCACGCCGCCGTTGTACGAATAGAAGGTCACGATGTGCATAGATGTACCTAGCTAGCTTTTCTCAGTTGAAACAGCGAGGCTGCCGCAAATGCATCTTCTGGAAGCTGCATCCGGAAGCGAATTTCGTCCGGCGCTCGGACTGCCCCTAATGCCGAGATAATTTCAAAGTTTGAGGGAATTGCGAGCAATCGCAGATAGCAGTCCATTGCATCATTCTGAATCTGATTGCCCGACTCCCATCGCTTTACAGATGCCAGACCCAAACGCGACCTCTTCGCCCACTCCTGCTGGGTGAGATTGTATTGCTCACGAATCGCTCTAATCTCATCCGGAGCTAGTCGACCCAAATGCCGACAAATTGTCGCGTGCCGAATTTCCTCTGCTGCCCCATCCGTAACTTCGATGCCGCATGACTCACATCGAATTACTGGCACGCTTGCGCTTAAGGTGACTTGATCTTCGCCGACACCATAGATGAATGACTCTACTTCGTAGTGCATGCGGGCTGCACTTGAGCCGCACATTGGACAAACGCGAGGTTCAGTTGCGCAAAACGATAGAACGTTACTTTTCATCGCGCTCTCCTCGGCGAACAGTGACTGAATAGTGAAAGCTGCGCCCGATGACGGTGTCAGCACCCAACTGCAGCTTGACGTAGATTCGGCAGTGTGGATCGTGTGAAGGCAACAGCATCACATATCCCTTCTTTCCAGCAGGAACCTCGAGTTCGATCACTTCGACCAAAACGCCGGCCTCCAAATGGGCCGCGAGGTACTCCCACGCGCCATCTTCAGTAAAAACCTCTCCGGTGCGCGGATCTGTCATCCCAGTCGCACGCCAGTCGCAGGGACGATCTCGGTGGAAGGCGCGGGTCCGCGTTCGGCGCGAACGCGCAAATTCGCATAAGCGTCTTCGCACTTGATCGTCGATTGACAAGCATCTCGCTCCACATTTGGATCAATTGATACCACAACCCGCATAAAGAGTAAAGCCGCGGGGCTCGATGGCTCAAATGATGCTTTAGAGGGGCCTATTAAGTTAAAGCGTCGGAACTCAAAAAGACTGCTAAGATTTTTTTGCAGTGCACAAAGCCGAGGCGCGTTAACCACCGGCGTCATCTCCATACCACCACCGCTAGCGCCGCACGCTCCGATTGCCTAATGTCCGTTAACAGCAACGGAGAGTGTGTCATGCAGGACCGACGACGCATGGTCCGCAACCGCGTCTATTATGGCGGCGTGCTGGCGTTCAACGCGCGGCGGTCGACCTTTGCCTGCATCGTGCGCAATTTCAGCGACGGCGGCGCCAGGATCGAGTTCGAAGGCTCGCCGCTGCTCCCGGACTACCTGGATTTCAGCATCGAGCGGCGCGACCTCGCGTGCCGCGCGCGCCTGGTCTGGCGCGGCCATCAGGAGGCCGGCCTTGTCTTTGCCGACACGCCGCAGACGCCCGAGATCGTGTCCCTCGACCTGGCACGCAGGCTGCGCGCCGGCGAGCGCACCAACAGGCTGCTGCGCGCCCGCCTCGATCAGCTCCTGTCCGGACATTGATACACGATGTCGGACGCTTCGTTACCGCGTCAGGACATCGCGCCATCAGCGGAGATGATCGCCTCCGAGCCGGATGTGATCGAGAGGCCGCGACGCTGCATCTGGCGTCGCGTGCTGCGGCCGCTGGCGCTGGTCCTGACCGCGCAATATACGATCGTGCTGCTCATCAGCCTGACGGTGATCGGCACCGTGCGAACGCTGGTGCTGCCGCACATCCTCACCAGCTTCGAGGCGATCTCGGCGGCGCTGAAGCGCGCGCCGTTCTGAACGCGCCTCATCAGAGCAGTTGCGACCGCACCTGCGCGGCGCCGTCCCGCAGCAGCGGCAGGAAGCACTTGATCATCGCGTCGGTCGAGATGCGATCGACATGGGCGCCGATATTGATCGCCGCGACGATGGTATCGTCATAGCGCCGCACCGGGACGGCTATCGAACGGAAATGCGGCTCGGCCTCGCGATCGACCAGCGCGTAGCCGCGTTCGCGATCGGCAATGATGGCAGCGAGCAATCGCTTCGGATCGGTCACTGTCTGCGGCGTCAGCGCCTCGCGCCGCATCGCGCCGAGTTTCGCCTTCAATTCGGCGTCACCAAGCCGGCCGAGCAGCGCGCGGCCGACGGCCGTACAGAAGGCAGGAAGCCGATAGCCAATATCGACGCCGCCGGTGAAGATGCGGGTCGGGCTGGCGCGCGCAATGAACACGACATCGTCGCCGTCGAGCACTGCGAGAGAGCTGATCTCCTGGGCGACGACCGAGATCTCGTCGAGCACCGGCTGCAGCACAGTGACGAGCTGGTTGGAGCGCAGATACGAGGCGGCCAAGGTCAGCACCTGCGGCGTCAGCCAGAACAGCTTGCCGTCGCTGTCAACGAAGCCGCCACGCTGCAGCGTGAAGAGAATACGCCGCGCGGTCGCGCGCGGCAGATCGGCGATCCGCGCCACGTCGCTCAACGTCATGGCGCCGCCGGCGCCGCCGAACGCCTGCAGCAGCCGCAGGCCGCGGTCGAGACTTTCGACCACATCCGTCGAGCGCTCGTTGCCGTCGTCCCGTTTCAGCTTCGGCACTGCACTGATCCTGATCTACCCTGCCGCGAAATCCGGCTTGACCGGCTTTGAGAACGCTTGTCATAATTCGCCCATTCGTTCAATAGGCGAACAAAATCGCCGCAGGGAGATCGCGCGCCATGATGAGCCAGGAGCAGAACGACCTGATCACCCGCACCGGGCCGAAGGACCCCTGCGGACGCTTGATGCGGAAGTACTGGCAGCCGGCGGCGCTGGTGGACGAATTGCAGGGCGAGCGGCCAGTGCGGCCGGTCAGACTGCTCGGCGAGAATCTGGTGCTGTTTCGCGACGAGCAGGGTCGCTATGGCCTGATCGAGCGGCATTGCGCGCATCGCGGCGCCGATCTCGCCTTCGGACGCCTCGAGAATGGCGGATTGCGCTGTGCCTTCCATGGCTGGCTGTTCGACGTCACGGGGCAATGCATCGAGACGCCGGCGGAGCCTGCGGGCTCGAAACTGTGCCAGGGCATCAAGCAGGTGTCCTACCCAGTGGTCGAGAAGAGCGGCATCCTCTGGGCCTATCTCGGCGAAGGCGCCCCGCCGGCCTTTCCGGAGATCGACTGCTTCGTCGCACCCGGCAGCCACACCTTCGCGTTCAAGGGCCACATGGCCTGCAACTGGCTGCAGGCGCTGGAGGTCGGCATCGATCCGGCGCACGCCTCCTATCTGCATCGCTTCTTCGAGGACGAGGATACGTCGAAAGCCTATGGCAAGCAGTTTCGCGGCGCCTCGGCCGGATCAGACCTGCCGATGACCAAGATCCTGCGCGACTATGATCGGCCGATCATCAATGTCGAGCACACCGAATATGGGCTGCGGCTGATCGCGCTGCGTGAGATCGATGAGGCGCGCACCCATGTGCGCGTCACCAACCAGCTGTTCCCGCACGGCTTCGTCATTCCCATGAGCACGGAGATGACGATCACGCAGTGGCATGTGCCGGTCGATGACGAGAACTGCTACTGGTACGCGATCTTCACCAGCTACTCGGCGCCGGTCGACAAGCAGAAGATGCGTGACCAGCGTCTCGAGCTTTATGAGCTGCCGGACTACAAGTCACGCAAGAACAAGGCGAACGATTACGGCTTCGATCCGCAGGAGCAGGCGACCGCGACCTATACCGGCATGGGCAACGACATCAACGTGCACGATCAGTGGGCGGTGGAGTCGATGGGGCCGATCCAGGATCGCACCAGGGAACATCTCGGCCAGAGCGACAAGGCGATCGTGCAATATCGCCGCCTGCTGCGGGCTGAGATCGAGAAGGTTTTGGCCGGCGAGCCGCCGATGCTGTTCCTCGACGAGGCGACCGCCAAGAGCATTCAGGGACCGGCGACGATGGACGGCATCGGTCCGAGCCAGGGCTGGGAGCTCTACTGGATGGAGGTCGACGTCAAGCGCCGCCGCGGCGCGCCCTGGGCCGCGCCGGTGCCGCAGGAGATCGCAGGCAAAGTGCATCATCTGACGGCGGCGGAGTGATGAGAGTGATCGACGCTCTGTCCCCGTCATTGCGAGCAAAGCGAAGCAATCCAGAGTGCCGCCGCGTCAAGATTCTGGATTGCTTCGTCGCGGAGCCTGTCATCGGGCGCGCATTCGCGCGACCCGTTGGCTCCTCGCAATGACGATCGTAGGAGCAGCGCAGTGACCTTCGTCGCACGCCATCGCCTGTGGTCCGATGAGCAGCGGGAGGCGGCGCGACGCCTCGCCCGCGTCGTCGAGGAGAAGAATCTTGAGGTCATCCGCCTCGCCTTTCCCGATCAGCACGGCATCCTGCGCGGCAAGACGCTGATCGCCGCCGAGGCGGTCGCCTCGCTGGAGAGCGGCTGCTCGATCACCACCACGATGCTCGCCAAGGACACCTCGCATCGCACGGTTTTTCCGGTGTTCACGAAGGGCGGCGGCTTCGGCATGAGCGAGATGGAAGGCGCCGCCGACGTCCTGATGGTGCCGGATCCTCCAACGTTCCGCGTGCTGCCATGGGCGCCGACCACGGGCTGGATGTTGTGCGACCTTCATTTCGCCGACGGACGCCCCGTGCCGTTCGCGACACGTCAGATCTATCGCAACGTGCTGAGTGAACTCGCGCAGCGCGGCTATGACTATGTCGCCGGTCTCGAGGTCGAGTTTCACGTCTTCAAGCTCGATGATGCGCGAATGGCGCCGGAGGATGCCGGGCAGCCTGGGCAGCCGCCCTCGGTGAGCCTGCTGTCGCACGGCTATCAATATCTCACCGAGCAGCGCTTCGATCAGATGGAGCCGGCGCTCGAAATCTTCCGCCGCGAGATCATCGCGCTCGGCCTGCCCTTGCGCTCGGTCGAGGTCGAGTTCGGCCCCAGCCAATGCGAGTTCACCTTCCAGCCGCGCAGGGGGCTGGAGCCGGCGGACAACATGGTGCTGTTCCGCTCGGCGATCAAACAGATCGCGCGGCGCCACGGCTATCACGCCACCTTCATGTGCCGGCCGAAGCTGCCGAACGTGTTCGCCTCCGGCTGGCATCTACACCAGTCGCTGATCGGCCGCGAGACCGGCGCGAACGCTTTCATGGCGACCGAGACGGACCAAGCGCTCTCGCCGTTCGGCCGCGGCTTCCTCGCCGGGCTTCTGGCGCATGCCCGCGCCTCGACCGTGTTCACGACGCCCACGATCAACGGCTACAAGCGCTACCGCTCCTATTCGCTCGCGCCGGATCGCGCGATCTGGGGCCGCGACAATCGCGGCGTCATGATCCGCGTGCTCGGCGGCGCTGGCGATCCGGCGACACGGCTGGAGAATCGGATCGGCGAGCCCGCCGCCAATCCCTATCTTTACATGGCCTCGCAAATCCTCTCCGGCCTCGACGGCGTCGATCGCGCGCTCGATCCCGGCCCGTCGGCGGATACGCCTTATGAGACCAAAGCCGCGCTATTGCCGAAATCGCTGCGCGAGGCGGTGTTCGCGCTCTCAGACGATCCATTCTTCCGCGAGAAGCTCGGCGCCAAATTCGTCGACTACTATGTGCACATCAAGAACGCCGAGATCGAGCGCTTCCAGGCCGAAGTGTCGGACTGGGAGCACCGCGAATATTTCGAGATGTTTTGAAGAGCGACTCGCAGGACCGGGGGCGCACTAGCAAATCGTTTCCTTGATATCGGCCATCGCAGGATGGATTGACCTCTCGCCATCTCCAACGCCGTCATGCTCCGCCACCCGGTCCGGCGTTCGGCCGGCCGGATGACAGGCTCCGGCGGAGCATCCAGTACACCGCGGCAGAAGAGATCAAACAGAGACGTCACGGCGTACTGGATCGTCCGCCTTCGCGGACGATGACAGTAGGAGTTGTATCAATAGGACCGAGGCTTTGGAAAAAGGCATCTAGAATTTGAAGTTGGCGAACGCGCGCACCCCGATGCCGGGCATCAGCACCTCATCCTTGGTATAGGAGACCGAATTGCGGATGTTCTGGTTCAGCAGATTGTTGCCGAGGAGCCCGACATACATCTCGCGCGCCCCGAGCCAGTTCGGACCGAGCTTGGTCTTGTAACTGACTTCCGCCTTGAGCAGGTTGTAGCCGGCCGTTGGCGTCTCGCCGATCACGGCGATGTCGTTCTGGGCAAACGCATGCAGCAGGTTGATCCGTGCCAACCAATTGTCGTCGCGCCAGAAGAACCCGCCGCCGACACGTACCGGCGGAATTCGGGGAACGTTGGTACCATCGGTGAAAGTGGCGCGAACGATGTCGAATTGATTCTCGAAGCCCCAGATGCCACCGTACAACGGCCCTATGTCGAGCTGGCTCTGGAATTCGCCGCCACGAAAAGTCGCGTCTCGCTGCGAATAGACAGCCTGCCTGAGTTCGGCATCAGGCGCGCCGCACGAGGCAAAGTCCCCGTCACACATCACGCCGGTGAGCCGCCGAAAGATGAAATTGTCGAACCGGGTGTAGTAGGCGGTGGCCTCGAACCGGAAAGGACCGGTCGCCTTGCGCAATCCGACTTCGACGGATTTGGCCGTCTCGATCGTTAGATCCGGATTGCCGATGTCGAAGGTTGCGGTCGCGTCATGGGCGCCGCGCGAGAACAATTCCGCCGGCTTCGGCGCGCGCTCGACATATTGCGCCGTGATGCTGCCGACGAGGTCGTAGGGCAGATTCTGGATCAAGCCGACGCTGCCGCTCTTCGGCGTGAAGTTCAGGCTGCGCCCGAGACTCGTCTGCGGCGTGCCGTCGGGGAGGAAGTCGCCGGGGAAATTGGGAGTCGACCCGGTCAGATCGACGTGCTCGATGCGGCCTGCAATCTGGGCCTTGGTCGTTTCGGTGAATTTGAGCTCGTTGAAGACGTAGCCAGCTTCCCGGGTGTTGCGGTTCGGATCCCACAGGCCGTTGAAGAGAGTGCCGGGATTGTCGGGACTCGGCGCAGTCAGCTCCTGATGTCCAGCCTGCAGACCGAATGCGGTGGTGATCTCCGCAAAGCGCGCATTGAAGGGCATGAGCTGGACTTCCACCCGGACTTCCTGCTCCTTGTTCGTGAACGTCTGCCGCACGCCGTCCGTCGTCGGGTCGGCGGGGTCGAGATAGCCGAGCTCGTTGTGCCTGTAATCGGTCGCGCCGGCCCAGAAGCGGACCGCATCGATCGCGGCCGCGTCCGGCCGATACTCGCCCTTCACGGTGATCTTGGTCTGATGCGCGTCGATGCGCGTGTTGTGGTCCGCGCCGTCGATGCCGGGCACGTGATAGAGAGAATCGTTCTGCGTGATCGCCGCGCCGATGAACCCGCCATCGAAGAAATACGAGCCGCCGATCGAGGCGCCGTCCGACCGCGTTGCCGAATTCGGCTGGTGATTTCCGACCGGGCGGGTCCGGTCGAACAAATACGGATAGCTCGGAATGTAGTAATCGGAGGTGTTGCGGCCGTAAGCGTCGGCATGGAAGGCGAAGTTGCCTCCGCCCGTATCGAGCAGGACGCCGCCTTCGATGCCACGGTTGACGGAGTCGAACGAGGTGCGCGTCTCGGCGGTAACGCAGGGGGACGATGCGGCGGAGGCCAGCGGCGCCTTGGTCGGCAGGCCATAGGTCTGGAATGGCGCCGCGCAAGATGGCAGCGCATCCGGAATGCGATTATTGGTTGCGCTCACGACGCCGCCGATCGAAGTCGATCCGTAGCGAAGCGCTGCCGGCCCACGCACGACCTCGAGTTGATTGACGGCCAATGGATCGATGGGGACGAAATGATCTTCGCCCAGGTCGGACGCGCCGCCCGCACTCGTGCCATTCTCTGCGATCCCGACGCGATTGACGTCGAGACCGCGGATGATCGGCCGGCTCGAAGCGCCGGGCGCAAAGCTCGAACCGGTGATGCCGGGCTTGGAGAAGAGCAGATCGCCCAGTTGAGCGCCGCCCTCACGGCGAATCTCCTCATTGGGCACCACGGTCACGGTCGCGAATTGGTCGGTCACGACCGGCAGCACGCCCTGTGTGGGCGCGGCGGCCACCGCCGGCGCCGCCTCTGGTGCCGACGGTGCCGGCGTTGCCTGCGTCCGCACCCGGGGACCCGTGGTACGCGCGACGCGTGACGGCGTGCGCGACGGAACGACGTGCCGCCGCACGATCGGGCTCGGCGCCGTCACCGTCACCGGCGGCAGTTCGGCCGCTGGCTTTTCCTGCGACATCGCCGGGCTTGCCGCGCAAAGCAGCAGCAGGCTCGCCCCGCCCAACCACCGCGCACGTCTCGAGTAGACCATCATTGTACTGCCCCCAAACCAGGCGCCGACCCGATGCAGCTGTTTGACGGGAAGGCGACCTGCCGCCGATCTCCGGCGGATTCGATTCCGACTTTCCTGGCTGCCGCGTATGGATAGAGCCGACGGAGTCCAGGTGTGATCAAACGACCGATGTCAGGGTGCGGGGGGAGCGCGGGGCTGGAAGCCGGTGGTTGCCGGCCGCAACTGGATCAGTTCGGCATCGGCGACGTGGTACGAGAATTCGGCTGCGCGCGGCAGCGGCAACGCGGGTGCCGACGCGAACAGCAAGACGTTCGCCATCGACATGACGACGCAGATCGCACAATCGTCGACCGCGGGCTTGTCCTTGTCGTGACCGTCCGGCGAGGTGCGCCCAGCCGCAACAATCTGCAGGCTCAGTCGCGCCTGGGAGTCCGTATTGCTTGGCGTCAGCGCGGAAGCAGCAAGCGGCGCGGCATGTGCGAACGCATGGCTATGCCCGAACGCCAGCACGAGCTGAACGAACAGCGCAAAAAGCGCGAGACGCGCGCCATGCCTGATGTTCGTCCGGAACCACTTCATCTCGTTCGGCGCCCCACATCACAAGCGGAGTGTTTCTCCGCAGTGATGTTACTTTATTACATCGCAAGAGCGCCCAGCCCGTGTCAATCACGGCACGGCCTCCAAGCTCGATCGGCCACAAAATGTTGCTATCGAGCAACGCTGCAGCCGTTTGCCGACGGCTGCGACCCGGCACCGCGCGCGCTCGCCTTGACATCTGTCGCGCACGCGCGCGGCGATCTATACAGCATCTGCCTGCCCACACGACTGCCTGGGCGAAGCAGATCCGCATTGGAGTCATCTTGGATGAAGACATTCCTTCACACGGCTGTCGCAACCATCATGCTCGGGTTGCAGCCTGTCAGCTCACCGCTTGCGCAAACCGCACCCGAGCCCGCACCGGCCGCAAGCCCGGCTCCAGCGGCGACACCAGCCCCCGCACCTTCACCGGCAGAAGCGGCGCCTTCGGCGCCGCCCGCAGCCGCATCCACTGACAACACCGGGGCGAATGAAGGTAAGGCGGCGGCGAACGCGGAACCAGCCAAGCGCAAGTCACCGAAGCGGCTCCGCGTCAGCGCGCAGACGCGCCACGAGATCGAGCATTCGCTCAAGACCGGAACCGTGCCCTCGCGCTATCGCAGCCAGGTGCCGAAGGAGTATCAGAAGTACATTCCGTTCGCGCGGTGAGGAACCTCAACAGCAGCTTGGATCACGACCTTTTCGGCGGCCGCCATGAGGCCGAGCAGCGAACTTAGATCCCCAAGTACCGATGCTGCAGCTCCGGCTCCGCCATCAGCTGGGCCGAGGTGCCGCTCCACACCGTGCGGCCGCGCTCGATGATATAATGGCGGTCGCAGATGCGGCTGAGGTGCTCGACATTCTTGTCGATCACCAGGATCGATTGCCCCCGCGCCTTGAGCATCGACAGACAGGTCCAGATCTCCTCGCGGATCAGCGGCGCCAACCCTTCCGTCGCTTCATCGAGAATCAGGAGCTTGGGGTTGGTCATCAGCGCGCGGCCGATCGCCAGCATCTGCTGCTCGCCGCCGGAGAGCTGATTGCCCATGTTGCCGCCACGCTCGGCGAGCCGCGGAAACAGGGCGTGGATTTTGTCGAGTGTCCACGGATCGGCCGCGCCCAGGCGATTGCTCGCAGCTGCCACGAGATTTTCTGTGACGGTGAGATTGGGGAAGATCTGCCGCCCTTCCGGCACAAGGCCGATGCCGAGCTGCGCGATCTGGTAGGACGGCAGACGGCGCGTCTCTTGCCCGCCAAAGCGGATCGCCCCGGCACGCGCCGGCGTCAGCCCCATGACCGAGCGGATGGTCGTGGTCTTGCCCATGCCGTTGCGACCCATCAGCGACACCATCTCGCCGGCGCGTATCGACAAGGAGAGGCCGAACAGCACCTGGCTGAGGCCATAGCAGGTCTCGATGCTCTCGACCTCGAGCAGCGCAACGTCAGCCATGTTTCACCACCACGTGCTGATCGCCGAGATAGGCGCGCCTGACCTCCTCGTTGGCGCGGATCGCATCCGGCGCGCCGGAGGCGATGATGCGGCCATAAACCAAGACGGAGATCCGATCCGCCAGCGCGAACACCGCCTCCATGTCGTGCTCCACGAGCACGATCGAGACCTCGCGCCGCAGCTCGGCGAGCAGCTTCACCATCGCAGCCGATTCGGTGACGCCGAGGCCGGCCATCGGCTCGTCGAGCAGCAACAATTGAGGCCTGGTCGCCAGCGCCACGGCAAGCTCGAGCTGGCGCTGCTCGCCATGGCTGAGCCGCGCAACCAGAGCGTCGGCGCGATGGCCGATCCCGACGCGCGCCAGCGCGGCATGTGCGGCATCGCGCAGACCCCTCTCCTTGCGCGCATTGCCGAAGAAGCGGAAGGAGGAGCCGGCCTGCGCCTGCGCCGCCAGCGCGACATTGTCGGCCGCGGTGAAGTCCGGCAGCAGCGAGGTGATCTGGAACGAGCGCGCCAGACCGAGCGCGCAGCGGCGATAGGCCGGCATGGCCGTGATGTCGCGGCCGGCGAGATAGACGCTTCCACCATGCGGCGCGAGATGCCCGGTGAGCTGGCTGATCAAGGTGGTCTTGCCGGCACCGTTGGGGCCGATGATGGCGTGGATCTCGCCTTTGGCAACATCGAGGCAGACGTGATCGGTCGCGACGATGCCGCCGAAGCGGCGCACCAGATTGTCGACGCGCAACAGCGGCTCAGCCACGGTGCAGCCTCCCGACCAGGCCCATGATGCCGCCGCGGCCGAACAGCACGACGAGCAGCAATAACGGTCCCATGATCAGCGCCCAATATTCGGTGACCTGCGACAGCAGCTCTTCGAGCACGAGATAGACCACCGCGCCGATCACGGGTCCGAACAAGGTGCCCATGCCGCCGAGAATGACCATCACCATCAGATCGCCGGAACGGGTCCAATACATCACGGCCGGGCTGACGAAATCGGTGTTGTTGGCGAGCAGCGCGCCGGCAAGCCCGCACAACGTGCCAGCGATGACGAAGCAGACCAGCTTGTAGCGCTTGGACGGAAAGCCGATCGCCTGCATGCGCTGCTCGTTGGAGCGCAGGCCCTGCACGACGAGACCGAAGCGCGAATTGACGATGCGCCAGACCAGGAAGACCGTGCCGAACAGGCAGGCCAGGCAGAGGTAATAGAACTGCACCCGGTTGCTGAGGCTGATCAGGCCGCCGAAATCGCTGCGCGTGTAGATGGTCAGCCCATCGTCGCCGCCATAGCGCGCCAGCCCCGAGGCGATGTAATAGGCCATCTGGGCGAAGGCGAGCGTGATCATGATGAAATAGACGCCGCGCGTGCGCAGGGAGAGCGCGCCGATCACCAGCGCGTAAGCTGCGGATGCCGCCAGCGCCACCGCGAACTGCGCATAGCCGGAGCCGATGCCTTCCTGCGCAAGGATGCCGACGGCGTAACCGCCGATGCCGAGATAGGCGGCGTGGCCGAAGCTGGGCATGCCGCCATAGCCCAGGATCAGGTTCAGGCTGACGGCCGCCAGCGCCAGGATCACGATGCGCGTGAACAAGGTCAGCACGAAGATGTTGCCGGTCAGGGTCGAATAGACCGGCAGCAGGATCAGGCCCGCGACGACGAGCGCAGCAAACACGGCCTGGGCGTTGAGAGACGACTTCATCTGCGACTGGCCGGAAACAGGCCTTCCGGCCGCAGCACGAGCACGATCGCCATCAGCAGATAGATCATCATCGAGGACATCGCAGGTGCGGCAGTGGAGGCGGCCGCCGAGCTCAGCACCTGCCGCAGCAGGTTGGGCAGGAAGGCGCGGCCCATGGTGTCGATCAGCCCGATCAGGATCGCCGCTATGAAGGCGCCGCGGATTGAGCCGATGCCGCCGATCACGATCACGACGAAGGCGAGGATCAGGATGTTCTCGCCCATGCCGATCTGCACGGTGAGGATCGGCGCCTGCATCAGGCCGGCGAGGCCGGCCAGCGCGGCGCCGAGGCCGAAGACGAGCGTATAGAGCAGCTTGATGTTGATGCCGAGCGCGCCGATCATCTCCCGGTTGGAGGCGCCGGCGCGGATCAGCATGCCGATGCGGGTGCGCATCACGCCGAGATAAAGCAGCAGGGCCACGAGCAGCGCGACGATGATGATCGCGAGCCGGTAGGCCGGATAATGGATGCCGGGCAGGATCGTGACGGGCACGGTGAGCCATGGTGGCAGCGGCAATGCGAGTCCCGCCGGTCCCCAGATCAGCCGCACGGCTTCATTGAAGAACAGGATCAGGCCGAAGGTCGCGAGCACATGGTCGAGATGGTCGCGGCCGTACAGGTGACGCAGTGCCACGAATTCGAGCACGATGCCGAGCGCCAGGGTCGCAATGAGCGCGAGCAGCGCGCCAGCCAAGAAGCTGCCGGTCCAGGCCGCAAACGTCGCGGCGAAATAGGCCCCCATCATGTAGAGCGAGCCATGCGCGAGGTTGACGAGGTCCATGATGCCGAAGACCAGCGTCAGCCCGGCCGCAAGCAGGAACAGCAGCAGCCCGAACTGCAGCCCGTTCAGGAATTGTTCAACGACGAGAAGCATGCGTCCTTAGGTCAGGTCCGACGGGATTGCGCTTGAGAAGATGGCGGCAGGCGCTGCCGCCACTTCAATATTTTAAGCTTCAAGCAAATTCCGGGCCTATTTCATCGGGCACTTGTCGTGGAAGCGGTCCTGGTCGTCCTTGACGATGGTGGCGACGGTCTTCAGCGAAAGCTGGCCGTCGGCGTCCTTGACCACGTCCTGCAGATAGAAATTCTGGATCGGGATATGGTTGTTGCCGTATTTGAACGACCCGCGCAGCGACTTGAAGTCCGCCTTTTCCATCGCGGCCTTCATCGCGTCCTTCTTGGTGAGATCGCCCTTCACCGCAACCACGGCGCTGTTGATGAGCTGCGCGGCGTCATAGGCCTGTGCGCCATAATAGGTCGGCCGCAGGCCGGTGTATTTCTTGCGGTAGTCCTCGACGAATTTCTTGTTCTGCTCGTTCGGCAGGTCGTTGACCCATTCCTGCGCGCCGGGCACGCCGATCGCATTGTCCTTCTGCAGCGGCAGCGACAATTCGTCGACGGTGAAGGCGGTGTAGAGCGGCATCTTCTCCTTCAAGCCGGCCTGCGCGTATTGATTGAGGAACTGCACGCCCGCCGCGCCGGGATAGAATACGAAGATCGATTCGGCATTCGAGGCGCGCGCCTTGGAGAGCTCGGCGGAGAAATCGAGCTGGCTCGGCCACACCGTGTATTCCTCGCCGACCACCTCGCCCTTGAAGGTGCTCTTGACACCGGCCAGCATGTCCTTGCCCGCCGCGTAGTTCGGGCCGATCAGGAACACCGACTTGACGCCCTTCTGGTTCATGTAGAGGCCCATGGCGGCCGGCGTCTGATCGTTCTGCCAGGACGTCGAGAACACATAAGGCGAGCACAATTCGCCCGCGAGCTGCGACGGCCCGGCGTTGGCAGAAATCAGAAAGGTCTTGGAATCGACGGCGGTCTTGAGCGAGGCGAGCAGCACGTTCGACCAGATGTAGCCGACGATGAAATCGACCTTGTCGGACTGCACCAGCTTCTCGGTCTTCTGCTTGCCGACGTCAGGCTTCTGCTGGTCGTCCTCGTAGATGACCTCGACCGGCTTGCCATCCATCTTGCGGCCGAGATGATCGAGCGCGAGTTCGAACGAATTGCGCATGTCGTTGCCGATGACGGCGGTCGGACCGCTGAACGTCGAGACGAAGCCGATCTTGATGGTGTCGGCTGCAAACGCGGAATTCGCCAGCGTGAGTGCCGCCGCACCCGCCAGCCAGAAAGCCGTCCTCATATCCCCTCCCTCCCTCTCGGCCGAACGCCACGCAGCTTGCAGCCCTCGGCTTGTCGGCGTTGCTCGCCTTGCATTTTCTTTGCCGTGACGCGTCATTGCGCGCCATCGTAGGCCGGCCGATACCAGCAACAAGCTGCAATCGACTCCGGCCCATGCACCATAATTCGCGAAAACCGCAGATGGCAAGAACTATACTGCCGATCGATGGCCCGTCTGGCGATCAGAACCGGACCCGTCACCCGCGGTTCACACGTGCAAGGTGGTTCATTTCACCAGAGGGCAGCCGCCATCGGCAATCGGACGAAAGGCTTGGTTGGCTGGTATGGTCGCGATCAGCCGATAGTAGTCGTAAGCATATTTCGACTCCTCCGGCTTCTTGACCTCGAACAGGTACATCGGATGAACGACGCGGCCGTCCTGGCGGATGACGGTATCGCCGAACAGCTTGTCCTTCCCCTTGAAGGTCTTCATCTGCGGCACGACCAGCTTGGCATCATCGCTGCCGGTGGCCGCGACCGCATTCAGATAGGCAAGGGTCGCGGCATAGACGCCGGCCTGATTGCCACTTGGCATCTTGCCGTTCATGCCGGGCCGCGCCGCGAAGCGCTTGGCGAAGGCGCGCGTGTCGTCGTTCATGTCCCAGTAAAAAGCTTCGAGCAGCTGGAGGCCCTGTGCGGCTTTTAGTCCCATGCCATGGATGTCGTTAATGAAGAGCAGGAACGCGACCAGGGTCTGGCCGCCCTGCTGGATGCCGAATTCGGCGGCCTGCTTCACCGCATTGATGGTGTCGCCGCCCGCATTGGCAAGGCCAATGACCTTGGCCTTGGAGGCCTGCGCCTGTAGCAGAAACGAGGCGAAGTCCGACGTGCCGAGCGGATGCTTGGCCGAACCCAACACCTTGCCGCCGTGCTTCTCGATATAATTGCTGGCTTCCGCCTCAATGCCTTGGCCGAGCGCATAGTTGACGGTGATGAAATACCAATCCTTGCCGCCCCGCCCCATCATCGCAGCCGCAGTCGTATTGCCGGTCGCCCAGGCATCATTGACCCACTGGATCGTGTTGGGCGAGCAGGCCTTGCCGGTCAAATCGGAGCTTGCGGTCGATGAGGCCAAAAAAGTCATGCGGCTGTCGCGCAGCAGCTCGTTGATCGTCAGACCAACGGCCGAGTTCGGCACGTCGACGACGGCGTCGACATGATCGACATCGAGCCATTTGCGCACGATAGCTGAACCGATATCGGCCTTGTTCTGGTGGTCGGCATAGACGATGTCGACCTTGATGCCCTTGCCGCCGCCGCCGAAATCTTCAGCCGCCATGCGTGCGGCCTCCACCGAGCCCATGCCGTTGGTGTCCTGGAAGATGCCGGAAATGTCGTTGAGCACGCCAATTCGCACGACATTCTCCGAAATTTCCGCGCTCGCCGGCGCACTGCACAGACCGAGCGCCATCGCCAGCATCCATCTCAATCGTCTCGTCATTGATTCCCCCTTTTGTCTTTGCTTTTTTTGCGAGTCGCTGTTGCGGACTCATCGTCGCAGCATCAGCTCTGCCGTTCGGGCAGCCGCACCACCAATCCGTCGAGCGCAGGGCTGACCTTGATCTGACAGGACAGGCGACTGTTCGGCAGCCGTTCCGACGCGGTGCCGTCGAGCAGCGCGTCCTCATCGTCGCTGATCGGATCGAGCTTTCCGGCCCAGGCCTCGTCGACATAGACGTGGCAGGTGGCGCAGACAGCGTTGCCGCCGCATTCGGCGACAATGCCGTCGACGCCATGGGTCAGCGCCGCCAGCATCACGCTGGCCCCATCCTCGGCATTGACGCTCTCACTGCGGCCGTCAAGATGAATGAAGGTAATCGTGGTCATGGTGTCCGTTCAGGCTGGCGTGATGACGACGGGCAGGCTCTCCAGCCCGCGCAACGTGTTGTTGTAGCGGCGCTTGACCGCACCATCGATCGTGATGCTGGCGGCCTTGCGTGCCAGTGCCGACAGAATGGTTTCCCCTTCGAGCCGGGCCACGAGCTGGCCGACACACATGTGGATGCCGGAGCCGAAGCCGACATGGCCGGAGACCTTGCGCGTGATGTCGTAGCTGTCGGCAGCCTCCCAGCGGCGCGGATCGCGGTTCGCCGCCCCCAAGAACATCAGCACCTTCTCGCCCTCGCCGATCCTCGCACCGCCGAGTTCGACCTCGCGCGTGGTGGTGCGGAAGAAGGTCTGCACCGGGCTTTCGAACCGAACTGCTTCCTCGAAGGCATTGCGCGCCAATGACGGGTCGCGGCGCAGCCGCTCCCATTGGTCGGGATAGCGCGCGAGGCAATAGATCGCAGCGCCGATGCCGTAGACCGTGGTGTCGAGCCCGGCCGACAGCAGCGAGCGCACCAGCAGCGGGGCTTCTGCGGCGGTGATGTCGCCCTTGTCGACAAAGGCATGGACGCAGGCACCGAAGCCGCCGGCGGTGAGATTGTCGCGCTGGCACTGCGCGGTGACATAGGCCTGGTGCGGCGCCGAGCGCTCGATCGCCTGCTGGCGCAGCTCGTTGGGCGGGCCGAATGCGTTGAACACGAGGCTCGCATAGGGAATGAGGTGCTCGCGCCCCTCCGCCTGCAGGCCCATCGCATCCGGGAAGACCGACAGCGGGTAGGCTTCGGCCAGATCAGTGATGGCATCGAAGCGTCCGCGCGCCAGAAGCTCGTCGACCTTCGCCTCCGCCGCCGCCATGAAGCGATCTCGAATCTGCTTCATCACCGCCGGCGACAACACCTTGCTCAGCACCGCGCGGGTGCGCGTATGCGCGGGCGGATCGGCCTCCAGGATCAGGCTCGGCGGCCGCCATGGCGCCTCCTTGGCGAAGTCGCTGAGGCCGACGCCGCGGCTGGAGCAGAAGGTCAGGGGATCATTGAGCACCGCATGGACCTCGGCGTAGCGCGCCACGCCATAGACATTCCACCGGTCGAGATAGACCACAGGCCCCGCCTCGCGCATCTCGTCATGCGCGGGATAGGGATCGTCGAAGAAAGGAATCGAAAACGGATCGATGTCGAGATGCGGAATTGCGGCTGCAGCCGCGGCGGCAGGCACCTCGTCCGATGCAGGACCATGTGTCGGGTTCATGCGCTCCTCCCAAATTCGGCCTTGTCATGCGGCGGCTCGTGTTTCTATGTCTCGATCAGCGAGGGATCATGAGCAACAGGACCGGCAAACCGCACGGAGCCAGGCAGGCAGGCGAAGCCGCGCGAGCCGGCCACACGCTCGATCTCGACCGCTACGTGCCCGCGATCATCACCTTCATCGCCAACAAGCTGTCGAACAGCGCGACCGCATTCTACCAGCGCAATTTCGACGTCAACGTTACGGAATGGCGCATCATGTCGCTGCTGGCGATCGAGCCGGGGATTCCCGCCTCGCGCATCTGCAGCGTCATCGGCTTCGACAAGGGACCGGTGAGCCGCACGCTCGCAACGATGAAGAAACGCGGCCTGGTCGCGATCCGCTCCGCTCCGGAGGACGGACGCAGCCATGCGATCTCGCTGACGGCAAAGGGACGCGCCACCCATGACGAGGTCATCGTCGCCGCGCTGGAGCGCGAACGGCGGCTGCTGTCGTGCCTGGACGCGCAGGAGCGGGAGGTCTTGATCGCGCTGCTGCGGCGTTTGCACGACAATCTCGGCGCCGTGACCGAGCCTGAGGGCTCTTAGGCGCCGCGCAGCCGTTTGGTGCCGCGCACGACCATGGAGCGGTTCCCTCGAAAGCGCGCTTGAAGCCGCGCCGGCTTGCCGCGGGCTACGCATGTCGTTCCATCCCTTCACGTTTGCGGGCGCATTCTCGCCTCGTCATTCGACGCGAACCAAGCTTCCATATATTAGTTGCCTTGGCAACCAAATAATTGACCGGAACTCGGCCGCCCCCGCCCGCTCTGCGATTTGCGCCGGCTATCGCGCGATTGGTAACCAGGGCTTGATGTCAGCAGGCATCCGCGTGCTTAAATGGAGGTTGTGGGACACAGCGAGGGCCAGATCCATGACCGAGCAGGCACAGGGCCTTCACCATGTCGTCATTGTCGGCGCCGGCTTCGGCGGCCTGGAGACGACCTACCGTCTGGCCGGTGCGCCGGTCCGGATCACGTTGATCGACCGCCGCAACCACCATCTGTTCCAGCCGCTGCTGTACCAGGTGGCGACCGCATCGCTGGCCACTTCTGAGATCGCCTGGCCGATCCGCTATCTCGTGCGCGACCGCCCGGAAGTCACCACGCTGTTCGCCACCGTGACGGGCATCGACGCCGAACGCCGCACTGTGTTGCTCGATCGCGGCGATGAGGTCGGCTACGACACGCTGGTGCTGGCGACCGGCGCCCGCCACGCCTATTTCGGCCATGACGAATGGGAGCCGTTCGCTCCGGGCCTGAAGACGCTCGAAGACGCCACCACCTTGCGGCGGCGCATCCTGGTCGCCTTCGAGCGCGCCGAGCGGGAAACCGACCCAGTGCGGCGTGCCGCGCGGATGACCTTCGTCATCATCGGCGCGGGTCCAACCGGCGTCGAACTGGCCGGCACCATTGCCGAGCTTGCCCACTCGACGCTGCCGCGCGACTTCCGCAACGTCGACACGCGCAAGGCCCGCGTGGTGCTGATCGAGGCGGGCCAGCGCGTGCTCGCCGGCTTTCCCGACGATCTCTCGGCCTACGCGCACAAGTCACTCGAGAGAATCGGCGTCGAGGTCGTGCTAGGCCAGCCCGTGACCGATTGCAACGCCGAGGGCGTGGTCTATGGCGGCAACCGGCTCGAGACCAAGACCATCATCTGGGCCGCCGGCGTGCGCGCCTCGCGCGCGGCGGAGTGGCTGGGCGCGCCGGCCGATCGCGCCGGCCGGCTCCAGGTCGCGCCTGACCTCACTGTGCCCGGCCACCCCGAGATTTTCGCGATCGGCGATACTGTGACGATCTCGGCCTGGAACGGCCAGCCGGTGCCAGGCATTGCGCCGGCCGCCAAGCAGGAGGGCCGCTATGTCGCCGAGACCATCAAGGCGCGGCTCGCAGGCCGCCCTACGGCGCCATTCCGCTACAGCCATGCCGGCAGCCTGGCGCAGATTGGCAAGCGCCTCGCGGTGATCGACTTCGGCCGCATCAAGCTGCGCGGCGCGCTGGCGTGGTGGATCTGGGGCATCGCCCACATCTACTTCCTGATCGGGCTGCGCCACCGCCTCAGCGTCGCCTTGAGCTGGCTATGGGTCTATGCCCGCGATCAGCGTGCGGCTCGGCTGATCACGCAAGGCAGCAGCAAGGTCACGGGCTGAGCCGATAGTCGGCGCCGTCGATGACGTAGGCGGCATGACGGAAATCGCGGATCGAGATCACCCCGTCCGCCGCCCATTGCAGCAGCATGAAATAGGACGGCACAGCATCTGGTCGGCCGGGGTCGACCACCAAGAGCGCCGGCCGCCCCTCGACCATTCCCGGCACGAGATGCCAGTCGCTGGCCTTGGCATAGTTGCCGAAATAACGTGACACTTCGACCTTGCCGCGCATCCGCGTCCGGCCGACCAGATCGAGCCGGATGTCATCGGCGAGCATGGCGCGAACCGCGTCGAAATCATGCGCGTTGAAGCGCGCGGCGTAGGCGGATAGCCGCGCCTGCTCCGCCGGCGCGAGCGCCGGCTGCGGGAGATCCTCGGAGCTTGCGGCCAGCTCGCGCAGCCGCGCGCGGCCGCGATGCAGCGCGGCCTTCACCGCGGCGAGACTCATGTTAGTGATGTCGCAGACTTCCTGCGGCGTACAGCCGAGCACGTCGATCAGGATCACGCTGCCGCGCTGGCCGACCGGCAGCTGCATGAACAGCCGCAGGCCGAGCCGGGCCATCTCGCGCAACGTCGTCGCATCATGCGCGTCGGCCATCAGCTCCGCCTCCTCGCCCATCTGCAGCGCCTCCAGCCGGCTGCGGCGGCGCAGGAAATCCAGCGCCGTGTTGTGTGCGATCCGGAATAGCCAGCCTTCCGGCTGAGCGATCGGCACCGCTGCAGGCCAGGCCTGCACCGCCTTGATCAGCGCATCCTGCACGATGTCCTCGCCATCGATGACGGAGCCAACCATGCGTGCGCAATAACGATGCAGCCGCGGCCGCATCGCGATCAAGAGATGATCGAGACCAGTTTGCTCCGGGACGTTCGAAGGCGATGTCATCCGGTCAATGTTCATCGAGCATCCGGTAATTGCCGACGACCGTCGCCTGACGCACCACGGGCGGCTCGGCGCAGCGGTCGCGGACGCCCTGCTGGAAAGCCTGGAACGCGGCGAGCTGCGTCAGCGAACTGGTGCCATCGGCGGCATCCGTCGCGACGAGATGGACGAATGTATCATCGTCAAGCCGCAGGGTCAGATAGCGCAGGCCTTCCGGCTTGGCCTCGCCAAGCTCGGCAAACACCGCCGCCACCAGCTCGGCATTTCGCGCCGCCTGTTCCGGCTTGGTCCTGTACCTGATCAAGCGCGTCATCATGTCCTCCTCATCCTGATCTGCATCCTCAAGGACGTTTCGACGACGCCGAAAGATGCGCGGCCGCAGGATTATTTTTGCGGGAGCGGCAGCCTGCATGTTTTTGAGGCAGACACTCGCCTCCATCGTTCAGCAGCGCAGGCGCCCTCCCGAGCAACAGTCTGAATTTGCACCGATATTTTCTTCATTCGGGACACGGGGGAATTGTACACAATGGCACATGCCTTGCTTCGCTGGCCTCGCATTCGAAGTCGCGGAGGAGTTGCTTGCGATGGCCGGACCGAAATCATGCCCCTCTCGCCTGCGGAGCCGCGCGTGACCGAGACCGTTGCCGAGATCGTCGCAGGCCATCGCGACGGCCGCATCTCCCCCGCGCAGACCGTGGCGCGCAGCTACCGGCGTATCCGCGACCATGCCGATCCTGCCGTCTTCATCAGCCTACGCGACGAGGCCGACGCCGTGGCCGAGGCCAAGGCGCTCTCGGCCAAGGATGCCGCGCACTTGCCGCTCTATGGCGTGCCGGTCGCGGTGAAGGACAATATCGACGTTGCGGGCCTGCCGACCACCGCCGGCTGCCCTGCCTTCGCCTATACGCCGTCGCGCGATGCGACCGCGGTGGCGCGGCTGCGCGCGGCCGGCGCTATCGTCATCGGCAAGACCAATCTGGACCAGTTCGCGACCGGCCTTGTCGGCGTGCGCTCGCCCTACGGCATTCCGAAGAACCCGGTGCGAGCCGATCTCGTGCCGGGCGGATCCAGCTCGGGCTCGGCCGTTGCGGTCTCCGCAGGGCTGGTGCCGCTGTCGCTCGGTACCGATACGGCCGGCTCCGGCCGCGTGCCGGCCATGCTCAACAACATCGTCGGGCTGAAGCCAAGCCTTGGCATGATCTCGACATCAGGCGTCGTGCCGGCGTGCCGCACACTCGACTGCATCTCGATCTTCGCGCTAACGGTGGATGATGCGGCGACCGCGCTCGGCGTGATGGCGGCAGCCGATCCGCTCGATCCGTTCTCGCGCGACCGGCCGCTTGCGGCGCTGACCGCCTTTCCAAGCGGCTTGCGGCTCGGCGTGCCACATCCGGGCCAATTGATCTTCTTCGGCGACAAGGAAGCGGAAGCCGCCTATGACGATGCGGTCGTACGCTTCAGTGAGCTCGGCGCGAAGCTGGTCGAATTCGACCTCGAGCCGTTCTACGAGACCGCGCGGCTGTTGTACGAAGGGCCGTGGGTTGCCGAGCGCTATCTCGTGATCCGTGATCTGCTTGCGTCAGATCCGGACGCGATCCATCCGGTGACGCGCGAGATCACCATCGCCGGCGCGCGTCCGTCCGCCGCGGACACCTTTGCTGCGCTCTACCGGCTGCAGGCCTTGCGCCAGGTCGCGACGCGCACCTTCGCCGAAATCGACGCGCTGCTGCTGCCGACCGCGCCGACCGCCTACACCACGGCCGACGTGCTCGCGGACCCGATCCTGCTCAACAGCCGGCTCGGCACCTACACCAATTTCGTCAACCTGCTCGACCTCTGCGGACTGGCGCTGCCGGCCGCGATGCGCGATGACGGCATTCCGTTCGGCATCACGCTGCTGGCACCGGCAGGGCGCGATGCCGCGCTCGCCAGCATCGGCCGCGTCTTTCATGCCGACACCGGTCTCAGTGCCGGCGCCAAGGGCGTCGTGCTCCCGCCGCTTGCCACTCTGCCGACGACATTACGTGACGGTGAGATCGCGATTGCCGCGGTCGGTGCGCATCTGTCGGGCATGGCGCTGAACCACGAATTGACCGCGCTCGGCGCACGATTGCTGGAGACGGCGACGACCGCACCGGACTACAAACTTTATGCGCTGGAAACCACGCCGCCGAAGCCCGGCATGCTGCGCATCGAACCCGGCACAGGCACGGCGATCGCGCTGGAGGTGTGGGCGCTCTCGGCGGCGGCCTTCGGGCAGTTCGTCGCCGCGGTGCCACCGCCGCTGTCGATCGGCACCATCAGGCTTGCCGACGGCCGCAGCGTGAAGGGCTTCATCGTCGAACCGGCCGCGCTCGACGGCGCACGGGATATTTCATCGTTCGGAGGCTGGCGAGCGTACATAACCCAAGGCGCAGCCTGATCGTATTCACCGACCGTCATTGCGAGGCGCGAAGCGCCGAAGCAATCCGGACTTCCTTCTTGAAACTGGATTGCTTCGCTTCGCTCGCAATGACGCCGCTGATGCTGCGTCGCCTACACCGACACTGCGTAGGTCTCGTACTCCCCGCGCACCAGCTCGATATGAGCGCGCATGGCGTTGGACGCGCCGAGCTTGTCGCCGCGCAGGATCGCGACCACGACGCGGTCATGCTCGGCATGCGATTTCGCCAGGCGGCCGAGATTGCGAAACTGGGCGCGGCGGAACGGCTGCACCCGCACCCGCGTCGCCAGCGTGATCTCGGCGATATAGGCGTTGTGCGCGCCGGCATAGATCGCGCTATGGAAACGCTCGTTCACCTCGTGGAAGCGCTCGGGATTCCCGGCATGGCTGAGATGCCGGAGCTCCTCATGGATCGCCTCCAGCCGCTGCCGCTCGATCGGCGTCATGCGCTGCGCGGCGAGACCGGCGCACAGCGCCTCCAGCTCGGCCATCGCCTCGAACATGCCGGTAAGGCGATCGAGCGAGGGCCGCGCCACCACCGCGCCGCGGTGGGCGCGCGCCTCGACGAGGCCTGAGGCCACGAGCTGGCGCAACGCCTCGCGCACCGGCGTGCGCGACACATTGAAGCGCCTGGCGATCTCGGTCTCGTCGAGCGCTGCACCGGGCGCCAGCGCACCGCGCACGATCTCGTCGGCAAGCTGCAGGCGCAGCTCTTCGGCGCGCGTGATCTTGGCAATGACTGGGGGAGCGCGATCGGCGCGCGGCATTTCCGGCGTCGGCCGCTGCTGTGCGCGAGCTTGGCTATCATCGAGACTCATGCCGCTCGCCCCTGCGGCTCGTCGATGACGCTGACATGGGCGGCGACGATCCGCCAGCCCTCGGGGAAGCGCACCCAGGTCTGCATCTGGCGGCCGACGCGCCCCGGCGCGCTGTCGCGATAGAACAGCGTCGAGGCGACCGCGGTATCGCGGCCGTAGGTGGTGATGACGGTGCGCGCGGTGCGCCGAATCAGCCCGGCCGGCGAGCGGCCGGCGCGGAACGCCGCGATCTCGCTATAGCCGTAGAGATTCTCGCCGATGCCGTAGCGCAGTGTGCGCGCATCGTTGCGGAACAGTTCGTCGAGCACCGCGACGTCGTTGCTCACCAGCGCCTGTTCATAGCGCTGGAACTGCGCGGTCACCTCGGCAACGATCTCGGGCAAATCGACTTCCATGCTTACAATCCCTTCGGCTCCGGCACGGCCGCAACGCCCATCTCTTGCAAGGCGTGCGCCACGCGCAGCACGATGTCCTCGCGCCAGGGCGCGGCAATCAGCTGCACCCCGATCGGCATCGGCTGCAGCGGCACCGGCACGGCGACGACGGGGAGCCCGATGAACGAGACCGGCTGGGTGTGGATGCCGATATTGGCGCGCACCGGCAGCTCGACGCCGTCGAGCACGAAGTTGACCTGGCCGATCTTGGGCGCGACGCAAGGTGTTGCCGGCGCGATCAGCACGTCGACATGCTTGAACAGCTCGAGCACGCGCGCGCGATACCAGCGGCGGAATTTCTGCGCGCGATCGACCAGCGGCGCCGGCACCATCGCGCCCGCGATCAGCCGGTCGCGCACCGCCGGATCGAAATCGTGCGCGCGCGTGCGCAGGCGATCGAGATGCAGCGAGGCGCCCTCGGTCGTGGTGATCACATAAGCCGCGGCGCGGGCCCGCGCTGCCTCCGGCACCTCGATCACCTCGGTCGCGTTGAGCGCCTTGGCGACGCGGCCGATCGCCTCGATGGCTTCCGGGAACAGATGCTGCTGGAAATGACCGCCGGCGATCGCAATGCGCAGGCCATCGATGCCTTGCGCTAGAAGCGGCGTCACCGGCTCGATCGCGCGCGCCGTGCAGGCGGCGTCATCCGCATCGGCGCCCTGCATCGCGTCATAGCTCAGCGCAAGATCCTCGACCGAACGCGCCAGCGGGCCGAGATGATCGAGGCTGGCGACGAACGGAAACGAGCGCGCACGTGACAGCCGGCCATAGGTCGGCTTCAGGCCGAAGATGCCGCAGAACGAGGCGGGCACGCGGATCGAACCGTTAGTGTCGGAGCCGAGCGCGATCGGCACCAGCCGGCCGCCGACCGCGCCCCCCGAGCCGCCGGAGGAGCCGCCGGTCATCCGGCTCGTATCGTGCGGGTTGCAAGAATTGCCGTCGTGGATGTTCTCGCCGGTGAAATCATAGGCGTATTCGCCCATGTTGAGCGCACCGACCAGCACCGCACCGGCTGCTTCCATCCGCTCGATCAGGGTCGCATCGCGCAATGCCGGCGGGTCATCACGATTGATCTTGGCGCCGGCGCGGGTGACGAGTCCCTGCACGTCGAACAGGTTCTTGACCGCGAACGGCACGCCGGCGAGCGGGCCGACGTTCTGCCCGGCCTCGATGGCGGCATCGATCGCGCGTGCCTTGGCGCGGGCCCGCTCGGCAGTGACATCGGTGAACGCGTTCAGCACGCGGTCGCGCACGCCGATCCGCGCCAGCACGGCCTCCACCACATCCACCGCCGACAGTTTCCTGCTCGCCACCGCCTGCGCGATGGCCGTGGCGGTCATCTCGGCAGGATCAAGCGATGAAGACACTGGCGGGCTCGGATTGATCTGGCAGCTTGTAATCATCGACCAGCTTGGCCAGCCGCAGCGATACTTCGAGATTGGCGCGGATCGCCGGCCGCCAGGCGTCCTCGATGGTGAGCCCCAGCGCACGCCCGACGGCGTCGATGTAATCGTTCAAATCGTCGTCCGAGCGGTCGGCCATCTCGCGCCTCTCATGCACCCGGCAGTGGCGGGCGCTGCATTCGCCCTGAACGGTTCGCAAGCTTCATGCCAAGGAATCTCGCGCCTTAAGCGGCTGAAATATCTCGCTGGTTTCGGCCGTTCCGCAACCTGGGACAGCTTCAGATTGCATACAGAGCTCCTATTGTGCCTAGTATTTGGTCAGAAGCACCAGGATCTGCCCGGCGCTCAGGTCGGCCAGATCAGCTCCTGAAGCTCCCAGAGATCAGCCGCTTTGGAAGACCAGTCCGGAATGCAGATGTGGCGGTTGGGGTCGCTGGCGCGATGCAGCAGCATCAACGCCATCAGGCACCGTTTGAACGATGCGTCGATTTGGCCCATCGCATATCCATAGCCTTCGAGCAGGCTGCGGACGCGCCGCGGCCGCCCGGCCGACATGAAAGCGCTCGGGCCGAGCAGGTCGTAGTCGCCAAAGCCTGTGAACACGTCGCCGAAGTCGAACAGGCCGCAGAGGCGCCAGCCGTCGCCCTTGCGCGCCACCTGGAAATTCTCCGGGATGTACTCACCGACGAGAATCACGGGCCTTGGGCGCATCGGGATCAGCTCGCGCACCTCGCGCAGGAGGTCGTCCAGCCCATCGAGGAATTTAGGCGCCAATCCGAGCCGCTGATGCCGCGCGAAACAGCCTTCGAACTGGCCCTGCATGACATCCGCCCATGCCGGCGTGACCTTGAGCAGCTCGCCCGGCGGCACCTGCTGCACGCTGGCGATGGTCTCGCCGAGCTGGCGCAACACCCGCTCCTTGTCGGCCTCCGCCATACCAGGCCAGACCTCGGAGGCCGCCACGCCGGGCAGCCGTGTCATGAACAGATACGGCCATCGCTCACGCTCGCCCTCGGCGACGAGCTCGGGCACATCGATCCGCAATTGCCCGGCCAGCGCGCGCAAGGTGCCGCGCTCGGAAATGAATTGGCGGCGATGGAAGGGCGGGAAGATCTTCAGGATCAGGCGGTCACCGAGACCGACAACGAGATTGGTCCCGGTCGCGAACACGACCGGGTCCGACCACGCGATATTGTGCTCCCGGGCGATGTCGCGCGCGATCGGCAACCAGCGCGCCGGCTCGGCGCGGAAGGCGCGGAATGCCGCAAGATTCGTCAGTGCCAGCAGCGAAGGCGACGTTTGCTCTTGTCGCGCCTCGCTCATTGCTCGGGGCTGGCCCGCTCGAACTGCCGAAGCAGCTTGTTGCCGCGCTCGACCGCCGCATCGAGCGCCTCGCGCGCGGATTTCCTGCCGCTGAACGCCAGCTCAAGCTCGTCCTCGATCGCATCGCGGATCAGCACGAAGGAGCCGAGCCGCAGCCCGCGCGAATTCTCCGTCGGCGGATTGAGCGTCACCTGCTCGATCGAGATCGCGGTCCCCGGATTGCGGTCGTAGAAGCCTTGCGCGCGGGTCAGCTCGAAGGCGGCGCGCGTGACCGGCAGATAGCCCGTGTTCTGGTGCCAGGCCGCCTGCACGCCCGGTCTGGACAGATACGCAAAGAATTTCGCAACGCCGCGATATTCCGCCCGCGGCCGGTCCCGCAGCACCCACAGCGTGGCCCCCCCAATGGTCGAGTTCTGCGGTGCGCCCTTAACATCGGGCCAATAAGGCATCATGCCGTAGCCGACCTCGAATCTCGAATTGGCCTGGATGTCGGCCCGCGTCGCCGACGAGCCGATGAAGATGCCGCATTCGCCTTTCTGGAAGCGCGGCTCGGCCGACTGTCCGCGCCCGCTATAGTCGAACACCTTGGTGGCCTGCCAGCTCGCGAGTTGCGCGATCTGACGCACCACCAGCGGATTGTTGAAGGTCAGCACAGCATCGATGCCGCCAAAGCCGTTCGCCCTGCTCGCGATCGGCAGATTGTGGAAGGCGGAGAAGTTCTCGACATTGATCCAGGACGGCCAGGAGGTGGTGAAGCCGCAAGCCGCACCGCGCTCGCGCAGCCGCTTGGCGGCCAGCCCGACCTCGGGCCAGGTCTTCGGCGGCATGTTCGGATCAAGCCCTGCACTTCGGAACAGATCCTTGTTGTAATAGAGGATTGGCGTCGACGTGTTGAACGGGAACGACAATAGATTGCCATCGACGTCGGCATAATAGCCGGTCACTTCCGGAAGATAGTCGCCAGGCGAAAAGCTCTCCTGCTCGTCGCGCATCAGCTCATAGACCGGGTAAATGGCGCCCTTGGCGGCGGTCATGGTCGCGGTGGCGATCTCGTTGACCTGAACGATCGCCGGCTGGCTGCGCGAGCGGAACGCGAAGATCGCCGCCGTCACCGTTTCGGTGTAGTTGCCCTTGTAGCTGGGAACAATGCGATAGTCGGATTGCGAGGCGTTGAAATCCGCCGCCAGTTTCTCGACTTGCTTGCCGAGTTCGCCCGACATCGCGTGCCACCACATGATCTCGGTTGCGGCGAAAGCCGGCGCGCCCCCGATGGTCACGATCGCCGCGATGCAGATCCTGAGCAGCGTCCCGTTCAATCCCACGACGTCATTCCAATCACGATCAATCGAAATACGGCTTGCTGAAACGAAATATCGACAGCAATCCGGCAGGCAACGGACTGAAATGGCCCCCCGGATTGATGGTGCCGGCCATTGACGGGCCTCGCCGCGTCGGCAGAATGGCCTTATAGCACCGGTTGCAAAAAAACACTGAACCTTTTCACGTGGGGACAGACCCACTACCCAAGGGGACCATGTTGCCTGTGTACCGCGCCGGCCTTTCGCGGACCTTGAGAGTGGATGTCGCGCCGATGCCGACTTTGGCTGCGACCGCCGTTTCACGCACATGCGACTTGAAGTTGAGCGCACGTGTCCGCGTCGGTGAAGCTGCGTCGCAAAATGACCATGCCGATTGCAGCCGCAATATTGGGCTGGTTTGCCGCGGCCGACGGATCGTCCGGTCGCCGCGATGGCGCGAGCCGAATTGATCCGATGGCCAGGTCCGACCAGAATGGCACGAAAGGACGTCCGGCGAGACTGGCGATCCTGGGCCGCGCCCGCATCGTGCGGGTGTTGCGCGCTGTGCCGATCCGCTGGCGCATCCTGTCGATCGCTGCGCTGAACTCCGCCGTCGTCATCGTGCTCGCGGGCCTGATCTGGAACGGCTCGCAGGTGCTGGGCAGTGCCTGGGAGGATGTCCGCCAGGTGCGGGAATCCGACAAGATCCTGGCGCTGCTGGAGAGCGAGACCAGCCGGCTGCAGAACCTCATTCATCGCTACATCAACCAGCCGAGCCCGGACCTGTTCGCCGAAATCCTGCTGCTGCGCGAGGCGGTGCTGGGCACCCTGACTACGCGGGCGTCCACCGACCCGATGCTGTCGGGCTCGGTCGAGGAGCTGGAGCGGGTCACGGTGCGCTTTCTCGACGGCTTCGGCGAGTTGCGCAGCCTGCAGACCACCATCTCCAAGACCTATGAGGAGCAGGTGCTGGGGCCCGCGCGCGATATGGCCGGGCTCTATTCGGTGATCGAAGGCGCGACCGGTCATCGCGATGCGCAGATCTGGCCGTCGCTCGGCAAGTCGCGCGAGGCCTTCACCGCGATGCTGGTCGCGGCCAACTCCTACTATTTGTCGCTGGCGCCGGCCTCGGCCGAGGACGCACGGCGCAACACCGAGACCATCGAGAAGACCATTCCTGTCATGTCGGAGCTCGCCGACAACGATCTGCAACGGCTGGCGCTGGACAAGCTCAGCGCACGCACGGCAGCGCTGCGCGACGGCTTCTCGAAGCTTTCGGACGAGCTCACCAACCGCACCGAGCTGCTGCGCAACACTATCGATGCGAGCCAGGCCGAAACCATCGGGGCAATCGACGAGCTGTCGGTGAAGATGCGCCAGCGCGAGCAGAAGGCGCAGGCGACCTTCGATCGCACCTTGCGCGACATCTCGCGTCGCGTGTTGTCGATCGCGGTGATCTTCCTTGGCGTCATCCTTAGCGCAGGCGTGCTGATCGCTTTGTCCATCCGTCTGCCGCTGCAACAGATCATGGCCGCGATGCGGGCGATCGCGTCCGGCGACTATGATCGCCAGGTGCAGGGCACCGATGCCCGCGACGAGGTCGGTGCCATGGCACGGGCGGTCGAGGTATTCCGCGAGAATGCGATCGCCAAGCGCAAGACCGAGGACGAGCTGCGCACCTCCAAGGAAAAGGCCGAGAGCGCCCTGCTCGAGCTGAATGCCGCGCAGCGCAATCTGATCGACGCAGAGCGGCTCGCCGCGCTCGGCGGCCTGGTCGCCGGCGTCGCCCATGAGGTCAACAACCCGATCGGCATCAGCCTCACGGTGGCATCAAGCTTTGCCCGCCGCGCCGACATCTTCGAGAAGGAGCTGATGGGGTCCACCGGACTGCGCCGGTCGCAGCTCGAGGAGTTCGTGCGCGCCTCGCGCGATGCCTCGCAGCAGCTCGTCGCCAATTTGCAGCGCGCCGGCGAGCTGATCCAATCCTTCAAGCAGGTCGCGGTCGACCGCTCCCATGCGGAGCGGCGGCAGTTCATTCTGCACGAAGCCACCGACCAGATCATCGCGAGCCTGAAGCCGGTGCTGAAGCGGGCGCCGATCGCGCTCAACGTCGACGTGCCCGAGGGGCTCCTGATCGACGGCTATCCGGGCTCGTATGGCCAGATCCTGACCAACCTGTTCCTCAACGCCGCCAACCATGCCTTCGCCGACGGCCGTGCCGGTACCATCTCGATCACGGCGCGGCCGCGGGGCACCGATGACATCGAGATCATCTTCGCCGACAATGGTGCCGGGATGAGCCCGGACGTCCAGCGCCAGGCCTTCGACCCGTTCTTCACGACCCGCCGCAACGAAGGCGGCACGGGACTCGGCCTGCATATCGTCTATAACCTGGTGACGCAGCAGCTCGGGGGCCGCATGATGCTGGAGTCCCGGGTGGGACAAGGCACGACATTTCGCATTATCATGCCCCGGATCGCCCGAGATTCTAAAGAATTGGGCGGCTCTGACACAGAAGGCGACGGAACCACGCAATGGCCGAACAAGACGATGTCCTCCAACTGATCGACGACATTGGCTTCGTTGAGCAAGAGCATCCGGCGCGGAAATGGAAGATCGCGGTCATCGATGACGACCACGCCGTGCATGAAGGTACGCGCTTCGCGCTCTCCGACTACAGCCTGAACGGTCAGGGACTGGAGATCCTGTCGGCGTTCTCCGCGGCCGAAGGTCGCATCCTGATGCGCGACAATCCCGATGTCGCCGCGGTGCTGCTCGACGTCATCATGGAGACCGACGTCGCGGGCCTCGAGCTCGTCGAGTACATCCGCAACGAGATCAAGAACGAGACCGTGCGCATCATCCTGCGCACCGGGCAACCGGGCCAGGCGCCGGAGCGGCGGGTCATCGTCCAATACGACATCAACGATTACAAGGCCAAGACCGAGCTCACTGCCGACAAGCTGTTCACCTCGCTGACCGCGGCCTTGCGCAGCTACCAGCAGCTCGAGCGGATGGTGCAGACCCGGCGCGGGCTGGAGATCATCATCGACGCCGCCTCGACGCTGTACGACTTCAAATCGATGCAGCGCCTCGCCGAAGGCGTGCTGACGCAGATCGCCTCGCTGCTCAATGTCGACTGCGCCGGCATCCTGGTGCTGCGCGACGACGGCAGCGGCAGCAAGACCGAGGACTTCTCGGTGCTGGCGGGCTCAGGCTGCTACAGCCGTTTCATCGGCGCGGCCACCTCGAAATCGCTCGATCCCGAGCTGCGGGACATGGTCGAGGCTGCGTTCAAGAAGCGCATGAATGAATTCGCCGACCAGCGCACCGTGCTTTATGTCCGCACCGGCTCGGGGCGCGAGGTCGTCGTGCTGCTGCAGGCGGAACGGCCGCTGTCTGAGACCGACCGCTCGCTGGTCGAGATTTTCTCCAGCCGGCTGTCGATCGCATTCGACAACGTCATCCTGTATCAGAAGCTTCAGGAGGCCAACACGCAGCTCGAGGACCGCGTCGCCCAGCGCACCCGCGCGCTGATGCAGGCCAATAGCAGGCTGTCGGCGCAGTGGCTGCGGCTGCAGCGTGCCAACGGCTTCAAGAACGAGATCCTTGGCACCGTCGCGCATGATTTGAAGAATCCGCTCGGCGTCATTCTCGGCCGCACCGAGATGCTGACCGAGCTGTTTGCGACCGGCGCCTCCAAGGACGGCGTCACCACGCAGATTGAACACATCCGCGACGCCGCCAAGCGGCTGACCTCGATGGTCGATCATCTGATCTCGGATGCGATGTCTGACGCCTTCGATATCACCATCCGCCGCGAAGCGGTCGACCTCGCCGCGCTGGTTCGCGAGGTCGCGGAAGCCAACCAGCCGCTCGCCGTGAACAAGCAGCAGATCATCACCGTGGCGGCGCCGGACCGTCTCTCCGCAATGTGCGATGCCGACCGCATGCGCGAGGCGATCGACAATCTCGTCAGCAACGCCATCAAATACAGTCAGATGGGTGGCCGGATCACGATCGAGGTCGGCACGGAGGGGGGCAACAGCGTGATCAGCGTGACCGACGAGGGTGCCGGCCTGTCTCCGGAAGATCTCGGCCGCTTGTTCGGACGCTTCCAGCGGCTGTCGGCCAAGCCGACCGCCGGCGAAAGCTCGACCGGGCTCGGGCTATCGATCGTCAAGCGCATCATCGACATGCATGGGGGCGACGTCGCCGCCAGGAGCGCCGGGCCGGGGCGCGGATCGACCTTCACCATCACACTGCCCGCGACAGAACCGTCATGAGCCAAAATCAGCACATCATCATCGTCGACGACGAGGCGCCCGCCCGCGAGATGGTCGGCGATTACCTCAAGATGCACGGCTTCACGGTGACGCTGTGCGATGGCGGCAAGAGCCTGCGCGGCGCCATCGACGCCGGACCGGCCGATCTCGTCGTGCTCGACCTCAACATGCCGGAGGAGGATGGGCTCTCGATCATCCGCGACCTCAAGAGCCGCACCAATATTCCGGTCATCATGCTCACGGCGACCGCAAGCCCGATCGATCGGGTGGTCGGGCTCGAGCTCGGCGCCGATGATTACGTTGCCAAACCCTGCGAGCTGCGCGAATTGATGGCGCGCATCCGCTCGGTGTTGCGGCGGAGCGGACCGGCCAAGGTCGCTGTGGCGGCACCGCAGCCTGCGGCTGCCAAGGCCGGGGAGCAGCTGGTGCGTTTCGGCACCAAATGGCTCGACCTCGACGCCCAGGCACTGCGCGACGACGAAGGCAACGAGCACCCACTGACAGCATCCGAGTTCGGGCTGCTCAAGGTGTTTGCCGCCAATCCGAAACGGGTGCTGTCGCGCGAGCGGCTGCTCGAGCTTGCCAATGCCCGCGACGCCGAGGCCTTCGACCGGGCCGTCGATCTGCGCATCATGCGCATCCGCCGCAAGATCGAGCCCGATCCGGCCAAGCCGGCGGTGATCCGCACCATCCGCGGCGGCGGCTATCTGTTCTCGCCATCGGGTGAAAAAGCGTAAACGCTCGCGGCACTGCAGCAAGCCTGACGTCAAGGAATCTGCTTCGAGGTCACTATACCGCGGCCGATCCTGTCTTCATTGAAAAACTTCACATTTTTGCCACGACTGTTTCGCGGCATTGCCGGCGACGAAACAATTCTCGCGGGCGACGAAACCATTTTCCCGTTTTAGTGCAGACGTCCCGAAACCTGGGCTCATTAACAATTTGCCCAACGAAACGCCGCAAGGGGGCGGCGCAACGGGAGAGTGTCATGCAGAACGTCGTTGCCATCAATTCCGCAGCCAGCCAGGGCATCATCGCAGCCCAGGCGACCACGGATGAAATGCTTCTGCAGAGCATTGCCGGGGGGGATCGTACCGCGATGCACACCCTCTATGCCCGGCACAATGTGCGGGTCTACCGGTTCATCCTGCGCATCGTGCGCGACACCAACGTCGCCGAGGACCTGGTCAGCCAGGTGTTCCTGGACGTCTGGCGTACCGCCAAGCAGTTCGAGGGGCGCTCCCAGGTTTCGACCTGGCTGCTCTCGATCGCCCGCTTCAAGGCGCTGACCGCGCTGCGCCAGCGCCGGTTCGAGGACATCGACCAGGACGAGGTGCGCGAGATCGCCGATGAATCCGACACGCCGGAGACCTCGCTCGAGCGCGCCACCACTTGCGCCATTCTGCGGGCCTGTGTCGCCAAGCTGTCGCCCGCCCACCGCGAGATCATCAATCTCGTCTACTATCATGAGAAGTCGGTGGAGGAGGTCGGACAGATCATCGGCATCCCGCAGAGCACGGTGAAGACGCGCATGTTCTACGCCCGCAAGCAGCTCGCCGACCTGCTCAGGGTCTGCGGCGTCGATACCATCGCGGCCTGAAAGTAGCTTGATCTCAAGATCCTGCCCGGGGCAGACGAATTCCCGGCAGGCCTTTTGGAAAAAGCGCCGAACGAAACAATTGAAACGATCGGCGAAATCAGCCGGAAAAGATCTGCTGCTACGACCGTACCGTCGGTCGAACCAGTCCCCCAGCTCGGTTTGGCCGGCATCGCAGAGCAAGATCTTCGCCGGCAAACTCCACCGAGCAGACTTTAACCTCCCAAGTTGCCTCGACGACCCGGATGGATGCCCCCCTCCGGGTCGTTTTGTTTCTGGGCCTGATGCGACGCGCCGATGCGCCGGTATCGTTCGCGCTCGGAACCATTGGATGGTAAGAACGAGGGGCTTGGCAGGTTCTGTTGAGGGGAGCTTGGAATGACGGTTTTGCGTCACCTGGTTTTTTGCATCACCGCCGCGATCGCGCTGGCCTGCTCGGCCGTGCACGGCTTCGCGCAGCAGCCGGATGATCCCGGCGACCAGCCAGGCCTGGTCGCCGACGACGACTACGAACTCGATCCGGTATGGCGCAAGCAGATCGTCTATTACCGCACCACCGAGCCGCCGGGCACGATCATCATCTCCACGACCGAGCGGCATCTCTATTTGGTGCAACCCGGCGGCCGCGCGATCCGCTACGGCATCGGCGTCGGCCGCGACGGCTTCCAGTGGCAGGGCCTGCTCAACATCACCCGGAAAGCGGAGTGGCCCGACTGGACGCCGCCGCCGGAGATGATCCAGCGCCAGCCCTACCTGCCCCGCTTCATGGCCGGCGGTCCAGGCAATCCGCTCGGCGCCCGCGCCATGTATCTCGGCACCACGGTGTACCGCATCCACGGCACCAACCAGCCCCAGACCATCGGCACCAAGATCTCGTCGGGCTGCTTCCGCCTGGTGAATGCGGATGTCGCCGATCTCTACGATCGCGTGCCGGTCGGCACCAAGGTGGTGGTGCGCCAGAAGCCCGAGCTCTAGCCGCAAGCACCGGATATTTCGTACCAATCGCTTTTTCCCCGACATTGCGAGAGACACATCATGCGCACGTTCCGAGGCGGCCTGCTGATCGGGCTCGCCGTTGCCGTTCTGGTCGCGGTGGTCGCGATCACCTACGAGGTCTATGACACCCGCACCTTGAAGCGCACCGTCCGACGCGGCGAGGTGCTGTGCGGCGTCAACGCCGGCCTGCCCGGCTTCTCGATTCCCGACGACAAGGGCAACTGGACCGGCTTCGACGTCGATTTCTGTCGCGCGGTGGCCGCGGCGATCTTCGACGATCCGAGCAAGGCGAGGTTCATCCCGCTCGACGCCAACGAGCGCTTCAAGGAGCTGCAGAGCCGCAAGGTCGACATTCTCTCCCGCAACTCCACCTGGAACATGTCGCGCGAGCAGAACTACGATCTCTATTTCCCGGCGGTCGCCTATTATGACGGTCAGGGCTTCATGGTGCCACGCGCGCGCAAGATCGAGACTGCGCTCGACCTGAACGGCAGCAAGGTCTGCGTGCCGGACGCGACCACCAATCTGCTCAACCTCGCCGACTACTTCCGCGCCAACAATATGAATTACGAAGAGGTGAAGCTCGCCAAGCTCGACGACGTCGTCAAAGCCTATGACAGCGGCAAATGCGACACCTTCACCGCCGATGTCTCCCAGCTCTACGCATTGCGGCTGAACCTGTCGAAGCCGGCCGATCACGATATCCTCGCCGACGTCATCTCCAAGGAGCCGCTCGCGCCCGTGGTGCGCCAGCGCGACGACGACTGGATGATGATCGTGAAATGGACGCTCTATGCGATGATCAATGCCGAGGAGCTCGGCGTCACCTCCAAGAACATCGACGAGGCGCTGAAGTCGAAGAAGCCGGACGTCATGCGGCTGGTCGGCAACGAAGGCAGCTATGGCGAGGATCTCGGCCTGACCAAGGACTGGGCCGTGCGCATCATCCGCCATGTCGGCAATTACGGCGAGGTCTATGAGCGCAATATCGGTGAGCAATCCAAGCTGAAGATTCCGCGCGGCATGAACCAGCTCTGGAACGCCGGCGGCATCCAATACGCCCCGCCGATCCGGTAAGGGGGATACGCGCTATCCCGCCGCGGCACGTGGGTCGCGATCACCCAGCGGCATCAGTCCAGAGGGGGATGCCGGATCCGCGAGGCGTCACGGCCGCGGCGCGACCCGCCTCACCTTCCACAAGGTGCAGGCGATCTCGTCCGGCGCTGCGGGAACCGTCTCGGCGAGCTTCTCTGCCGTCACATTGCGCGTTTCGACGAGGTTGTGAAACCACGCACGGTAGGGCTGCTCGATCACCAGGAACTGGGGATACTTCCTGACGATATCGTCGGTGCTCTCGACCTGCGGCATCGGCTCCCATGTCTGTAGACCCTGCATGATGTGGAAGTCGACCGCGTTGCCGCGCGAGCGGTCCGGATAGTTCAGCACGACGTCCCAGTCGAGCGGGAAACGATAGGCCTCGCCATGCGCGGCATAGGTCGCACGCGGCAGGAACATGTGCGGTGAGTCTACCATGACAGGCAGATCGCCACTGACAAAGGCGCTCTCGAAGAACACCCCGTGCGTATCAGCACAGATCGGCTTGCCATGCACCGAGCTGTTGGCATGCAGCACTGCGTTGCGCGCGACCAGCGGCGCGATGACCGCGCAGATCGCGAGCACGAGGGTCCGCCGCTCCCGGGCATGGCGCAGCAGCCATTCGCCGAAGGCGACATGCAGGGCGAACGCCGCGAAGAGTTGTGGGGTGAAGAAGCGTGGGACGTAGATCGGGAACGCCACCTGCGAGAACAGCCAACCGGCGAAGGTGAAGACGGTTGTTGCGGCCAGCACCAGACCAGCGAAGCGAACCGGCTGCCACTGCGGATCGCGCAGCATCGGCCGCAGATGCAAGCCGTCCTGCTTCACATGAGCAAGTCCCGCGGCCAGAAGACAGCAAGCCTCCAGCGTCGACAGCCACAGCATCACGTCCGATCCGAACAGGATGTCGGCCAGGCCGGACAGCGTCGGCTGCATCATCCAGTTGTAAGGTTTGGCAACGGCGAGTTGCCGAATCAGCGACGGGCTCCAGGCCGCAACGGCAACGATCGCGGGCAGCACGGCAATCACGATCAGCGGGAACAGCCGCCGGCCGTCGCGCGGCTGGCTCAACCAGCCGGCGAGCGCGATGCAGCCGACATAGGCGATGCCGAAGGTGTGCGCCATCGCAAGCCCCAGATTGGCGAGCGCCAGCCACGCGACATCGATGCGCCTGCGCTGCTCGATCAGGCGCTGCTGACACAACACGGCCAGCGCGGCCATAAGGAAGTAGAGCGCATAGGTTCGCAGCTCGGAGGCGGCATAGATGAAGGCGTCGCTAAGTGGGATGAACAGCGCCGCGCCGATCCAGCACGCATTCGCCGAGGCGATTCGGCGCGCCACACGACAGAGCGCGGCGATGCCGGCCGCCGCAAGCACGACGTTAAGCAGCTTGAGCAGCACGACCGAAGCGGCGAAATCCGGCAGTGGACGCGTCAGCAGCCAGGCCGCGGTCATATAGAATGGCGGATTGCCGTCGATACCGAGCGCAATACCCGCCCACAGCTTCCGTATGCTGTTGGCGGTCAACAGGTTGGTCGTGAGCAGCTCATCCGACCATAGTTGATCGCTGACCGACCGGACGGCGACGATGGCCAGCATGCCGCCGATCACCAGCGCACAAATCCGCGCCAGCGATCGCGGCGCGGAGCCTGCTATCGGTTCGCTGACATCGTCGTTGCGGACGACAGCTATGGTCACGACCTCATTCCTTCTCGGCTCGGACCGCTCATCAATCGAATAAAAACGTTAGCGCCAGCTTTCCACCCCGCCAGAGGGGACCGCAGGGGGCAGGATCGGCCGGCTTCACCCGATCTTTACGGAAATCCTGACAGGATCGGCGACGGGCGCCGGGAAGCGGTGAGACATGCAATTCCTCTCTCCAGAAGCGATCGAACCGGGTGATGCGGGCGCAGCAGGTGATGCGCGCGTCCCGGCCGGATGGCCGCTGGTCGTCGACCTCGATGTGGTGCTGCCGCACGCCAACCTGACGCTCGAGGCGGCCCTCTCGGAGCTTGCGCAGCGCTCGGATGCGATTTTCGGCCTGCTTGCCGCAGCCTTGCGCGGTCCTGCCGCGCTGAAGCGACGGATCGCGGAATCGTCCCATTTCGACCCAGCCCGGCTGACCTACGATCCCGACATCGTCGCCTTCATGCTGAAGGTGCTTGGCGAAGGACGGCCGGTCTATCTCGCCTCCGACCGTCACGGCGGCGCCATGGTCAGCGCGATCGCGCAGCATCTTGGCGTGTTCACGGCGTGGGCCGCCTCGGCCGACGGCGCGCAGCGCAATCCCGACGCGCTGAGCCTGCCGCAATCGGCGAGCCGGGGATTCGATTATCTCGGCCATGCCGCAGCCGCGCTGCCCGACGGCGCAATACGGATTACGCCTCCCGCTCGCAAGGCCGACACCGCGATCCATCCGACGGGCTGGCGCATCTGGGTGAAGCTGCTGCGCGTGCATCAATACGCCAAGAATGCGCTGATCCTGGTGCCGCTTCTGACCGCTCACCAGTTCGGACCCGAGGCGATCGCGACCGCGCTGCTTGCCGCGCTCGCCTTTTCGCTCTGCGCCTCCAGCGCCTACATCCTGAACGACCTCATCGACGTCAAGGCCGACCGCGCCCATGCCACCAAGCGCCATCGCCCGATCGCGAGCGGCGCTGTGGCACCGGCGCGCGCCGCTGCTGCCATGGTGGCGCTGCTCGCCGCTGCGATCGCGATGGCGGCGGCGGTGTCCCTGCCCTTCCTCGGCGTGCTGCTCGCCTATTTGGCGTTAACCACCGCCTATTCGTTCAAGCTCAAGCGCGTGGCGCTGATCGACGTCGTCACGCTCGCCGTGCTCTACACCATCCGCGTCATCGCCGGCGCGGTCGCGATCGGCGTGTCCATGTCGGAATGGCTGTTCGCGTTCTCGCTGTTCATCTTCATGTCGCTGGCACTGGTGAAGCGCTACGTCGAGCTGTCCGCCCGGCGCTCAGGCGAGCGGCTGATGTCGCGCGACTATTTTGCCGACGACCTGCCGACGATCGCGGTGCTGGCGGCTGCCGCCGGCTTCAACGCCGTGGTCGTCTTCACGCTCTACATCTCGTCCGACACGGTTCGCGCGCTCTACAGCCATCCGCAGTCGCTGTGGATCGGCTGCCCGATATTGATGTATTGGATCGCGCGCGTGATGCTGCTGGCACAGCGCGGCCAGATCGACGATGATCCGGTGATCTTCGCATTGCGTGATCGCGTCAGCTGGGTCGCGCTCGGCGCCATCGGCGCGATCCTGCTGCTCGCGATCTAGCGGGCGAGCCACGGACCCGCGCCCATGAGCGAGCTCGCAGGCTGGGGCAACTATCCCACGATCGCGACCGAACGGCTCGCTCCCGGCCGACCTGACGCGGTCCCGGCGCTGCTGATGTCGCGCAACGGCCTGGTCGCGCGCGGCCAGGGCCGCGCCTATGGCGATGCCGCGATCGGCATGGCCTCGACCCTGTCTTCGCGTGGGCTCAACCGTTTCCGCGGCTTCGACGCCGCGAACTGCCAGCTCACCGCCGAGGCCGGCGTCACCATCGCCGATATCCTCGCGACCTTCGTGCCGCGCGGCTTCTTCCTCAAGGTCGTGCCGGGCACCAAGTTCGTCTCGATCGGCGGCGCCATTGCCGCCGACGTCCACGGCAAGAATCATCATCGCGACGGCAGCTTCGGTGACCATGTCACGGCGCTGCGGCTGGCGCTGCCGAACGGCGAGATCGTCACCTGCTCGCGGGACGAGAACGCGGACTTGTTTGCCGCCACCGTCGGCGGCATGGGGCTCACCGGCGTGATTGTCGACGCGACGCTCCAGATGATGCCTATCGAGACCGGCTGGCTCAAGCAGACGACGCACGTCGCCGCGAATCTCGATGCTGCCATCGACGTCCTCGATGCGACGGCGTCGGCGACCTATTCGGTGGCCTGGATCGATTGCGTCGCCCGCGGCGCATCGCTCGGCCGCGCGTTGATCTTCACCGCCGATCATGCCGATGCAGCTGACGCAGCGCGGCTCGGCCCACAGCTTGCGTCTTTTCCGGATGCGCGCAGTGCCGGGCCATCTGTGCCGTCCTGGTTTCCCGGCTTTGCGCTCAACCCGTTCTCGGTGCGCGCCTTCAACGAGCTCTACTTCCGCAGCGGCGCATCCCGCGCGGGCGCGCCCGAGCTCGTGCGTTGGGATCCGTACTTCTTCCCGCTCGACGCCATCCAGGGCTGGAACAGGATCTACGGCCATCGCGGCTTCCTGCAACATCAATATGTAGTCCCTGCTGCGAATGCGCGCACCGTGCTGGCCGAGATCATGGATCGCGTCGCGCGCCGCGGTACAGCGTCGTTCCTCGCAGTGCTGAAGCAGCTCGGCGACAGCCACGGGCTGATGTCGTTTCCGCTGCGCGGCTATACGCTGGCGATGGATTTTCCGATCACCGACACGCTGTTCGGCTTCCTCGACGAGATCGACGCGCTCGTGGTCGCGGCCGGCGGCCGGCTCTATCTCGCCAAGGATGCGCGGCAGTCGCGCCGAACCTTCGAGGCCGGCTATCCGTCTCTTCCTGCCTTCCGCGACATTCGCCGCCGGATCGGGGCCAATAACCGTCTCGTCTCTCATCTCTCCGCACGCCTGGGGATCTAAATCATGACCGCTCCGAAATCCGTGCTCGTGATCGGCGGCAGCTCCGACATCGGCCATGCCACGGCGCTGCGCTATGCACAGGCCGGCTGGCAGGTCGCGCTCGCCGCCCGCGACACCACGGCCGCGCAGCGCAATGCCGATGACATCAAGGCCCGCAGCGGCGTCGACGTGCCGGTGCATGCGCTCGACGTGCTCGCGACCGACAAGCTCGCCGACTTCGTCGCCGCGCTTCCAGCGCTGCCCGATACTGTCATCTCCATGATCGGCGAGCTCGGAGACCAGAAGCGTGCCGAGACCGATCTTGCGCATGCGACGATGATCATGCGCACCAATTTCGAGGCCCCGAGCCTGCTGCTCGGCCTGTTTGCGAACGCCTTCCAGGCACGCGGCGCGGGTACGATCGTCGGCGTCAGCTCGGTCGCCGGCGATCGCGGCCGCGGCTCAAATTACGTCTATGGCGCGGCGAAGGCCGGCTTCTCGCAATTTCTCTCCGGCCTACGCAACCGCATGGCGCTCGCGGGAGGCGTGCGCGTCGTCACTGTCAAGCCCGGCTTCGTGCGCACGCGAATGACCGCCCATCTGAAGCTGCCGGCACCGCTCACTGTGGACCCTGGGCGCGTCGCCGCCGACATCTTCCGCTCGGCCGAGGAGAACGGCCGTGAGGTGATCTATGTCGGCCGCCGGTTCTGGCTTGTCATGACGATCATCTGCGCGATCCCGGAGACGGTGTTCAAGCGGCTGAAGCTGTGAGTGTCGGCTCAGATTCGCTTTTGCTGCGGGCTACTTATGACGCCACTGCCCCGGGCTGACTGCGCCGCCGCCGCTCGGGCAACTACCGCGCCAGCATCTCCAGACGGTCCCGTGGCGGCAGCGCCTTCGCAAACGCCTCGAGCACGCGCGTGACCTCGGCCGCGTCGGCGGACGGCGTGCGATAGAAAGCGACGTCCGCGCCGGCGGCGGTCACGAGATTGGTGTGCAGCACTGCGACCTTGGTCCAGGTCGCCGGCACGCCTTGTGGAAACCAGTTGTCGTAGATCATGGCGACGCCGACGTCGTAAGCGGAGGCAAGTTCGCCCATCCGCTCGGGGCCATATTGGCCTGCCAGCTTCGCCTTGCGCACTTGCTCCGAGCCGAGGCCCCAAAGGTCCAGCACGAAATTCGGATTCCTGTAGGCAACCAGGCCGAGATCGTTGACCGCAACCGGATGTGGGCAGAACTCCCGTGCGAAGCGGCCCATCTGATATTGCTGCTCGTAGATATTGCGGGCGCCAAACGGCGTGATCAGCGCGGCCGAGAGATAAGGCTGAGCGACCAGCGCCATCAGCAGGATCAACGCGATCTTGGTCATGCCCCAGGCGCGTGCGCCGAGCTGCGGTCTCACCTCTGTCGCGATCCACAGCAAGGTCAGCGCGGCAAGCGCGGTGACATAGACCTCGTAACGGTGGAACCAGTTGTACTGGCCGAACGCCAGATGACCGCCGATCGCAGCCTCGACCGCGCCGCAGACGATCAAAGCGCGACGGTCGGACCGCAGCCACCAGGCGCTCCCCGCGAT
Source organism: Bradyrhizobium sp. STM 3557 (assembly GCF_045571465.1). Classification (NCBI taxonomy): domain Bacteria; kingdom Pseudomonadati; phylum Pseudomonadota; class Alphaproteobacteria; order Hyphomicrobiales; family Nitrobacteraceae; genus Bradyrhizobium; species Bradyrhizobium sp. STM 3557. The sequence goes on along the minus strand of NZ_CP120697.1, from coordinate 696,073 downwards.
CGCAATGAACAACAGCGCCAGCGTGCGGCCATAGGTATCGTCAAGCGCGGCAAGCAGGTTCTGCAGCAGCGCACCGAACGCGCTACTGTGCTCGTAAGCCGTCTCCGCGATGCGCGACTTCAACAGCACCGAGCTCGGCAATAGCGGCAAGCCGCGCGCGCTCATCAGCGCGACATAAGCCGAGAGCGACAGCACGATCAGCGCCGCGGCTGCCAGTGCAAAGCGCCGATCGCCGAGCAACGTAAAGGCCGCGATGGCTGCGAGTGCCAACGCCGCACCTTCGAAGCGGATCAAGGGCAACAGGACGAGCGCAACCAAATGCAGCCAGGTCGGTGCGCGTCCCCTCGCCGCAGCGACCAGGCCGGCAAAGGTCGTGATCGTGGCCCAGACATGCAGGCTGTGCTCGAGCCCGGTCATCGGCAGCGCGATCGTGCTGGCGACGAAGATCGACAGGATCGCAACCGCGTAGCCAAACGGCACGTCGTCGTCACTGAGGCCAAAGCTCTCGATCAGGCGCAGCACAGCGACCATCGTGGCCGCGGCCGCAGCAGAGGCGATTATCAGCGGGCCAAGCGCGCCAAGATGCAGCGCTTCAGTCAACGCCAGAAGATAAGGCCAGATGATCGAGGAGCTGGGCGAAGAATATTCGGTAGCGTTGACGCCATAGCCGCCGTGCAAAATGTGGTCGGCGACAGCGAGATGGATGTAGGGATCGTCGAGCGTGAACACGATCCGGCCGCCGCACAGCACGAAGCTCGCGATCAGCTCGGCGGCGAACAGCACAGCCCACAGTGACAGCGTAACGCGCGACAGGCGCGACCACGCAAGAGCCGTACTGCCGGCTCCCAGCCGCGAAGGCAAGAGCGCGGGATCATGCAGCGCAAGGGTCACGTCGGCGCGCTCCAAAGGTTTTGCCCGGCAATGACACGGCGACAATTCGCCGATGCCGGAAGGGACCAGTATGTCAGAAGCCCTGCCCGTCCCTTCGCACTTGCATATGGCTGAAAGCTTAGCTTGCGGTTGTCACCAGCGGTACAATTGCGCTTTTGCGTGAACAGGGACTTAACGCGGTCGTGTGCAGCGCATCCACCGCCATGACCGCGCGGCACGCGCGCCATGCCGGCGCGGTTGATTGACTTGCTGCTCTGCGGATCGCAAGGTTTTCGCAACTCGACGAGGATGACGATCAGATGACTTTGGCGATGAGCTGGGACGAGTGGGCCCGGCATGATGGCGTGGCATTGGCAGAACGGGTGAAGCGCGGCGAGCTGACACCGCAGGAGCTGGCGAGCCAGGCCGCCGCCGGCATCGCCAAGGTCGACCCTGCGCTCTCCGCCGTGGTCGAAGTGTTCGACGACGCGCTCGCCGATCCGGCCAAGGCTGGCGCCAATCTCGATGGTCCCTTCGCCGGCCTGCCCTTCCTGATGAAGGATCTCGGGCCGACCATGGCCGGCCGGCTGCAGGAGATGGGCTCGCTGTTCATGCGCGGCAACCGCGCCGCCGCCGACATGCATCTGACGATGAAGATGCGCCAGGCCGGCCTCAATTTGATCGGCCGCACCACGACGCCGGAATTCGGCGTCTGCAGCTCGGCCGAGAATCCCGCCATCTACATCACGCGCAATCCGTGGAACACCGACTACACGACCTGCGGCTCCTCCGCCGGCAGCGCGGCCATGGTCGCCGCCGGCGTGGTGCCGATCGCGCACGCGACCGATGGCGGCGGCTCGATTCGCATTCCCGCGGGGGTCAACGGCAATCTCGGCCTGAAAGTGTCGCGCGGCGTGTTCTCGATCGCGCCGCATCTGTCCGATCTCTCGGGCCTCGTCTCGATCCAGGGCTGCCAATCGCGCACGGTGCGCGACACCGCCGCCTTCGTCGACCATTGCCGCGGCGGCGCGCCGGGCGAGTTCATGCCCTATTGGACCGCGACGGAGCCCTATGTCGAGCAGATCAAGCGCGATCCCGGGAAGCTCAAAATCGCGCTGTCGCATCAATGGGGCGACTATCGCGCCACGCCGCACCTCGCCGCCGAACTCGCGCGTGTCGGCCGCTTCCTGGAAAGCCTTGGCCATGTCGTCGACTACGCGCTCCCGGCCGTGGACTACGCCGCCGCGTTCGCGGCCCAGACCACCTGCTACATCTCGAACTTCGCGATCGTGATCAACAACATGCTCGCGGCGCGCAATCTGGAGCGGCCGCCGGCCGACCTGATCGAGCCGGTCAACATCCGGATCTGGGAAGCAGGCAAAGATACCAGTTTCAAGGAGCGCGCCGCGATGCAGGCGGTGTTCAACACGACATCGCGCGGCTTCGGGGCCTTCTTCGAGGATTGGGACATCATCCTCACCCCGATCACAGCGCTGCCGACGCCGAAGGTCGGCACGAGGGAATATCTCACGACCAGCGACAATCCGGACGTGCTCGACTGGTTCGGCAATCTCTGGCGCAACTTCGCCTTCACGCCGCTCGCCAATCTCTGCGGCATCCCGGCGCTATCGATGCCGCTCGCCAAGAACGAGCATGGCCTGCCGCTCGGCATCCAGGCCATCGCCAAGCAGGCCAATGACGGCTTGCTGCTGCAGCTCGCCGCGCAGATCGAGCGCGCCATCGACGGCAAGTGGAACGCCGGCGAGCGGCCCGGCGTGCATGTGACGAGCGGCTAGGCGCGCAACTAACTAAATAGTGGGTTAGACCACGAGAGCGACACGTTCGGTCCACCCTTTCCCTTGCGGGAGAGGGTGCATCGTGCGTGCGGCACGAGACGATGACTCACAATCAAGCGTCGCCCGAGGACACCGCAAACTTCCGCACCAGTCGTGCTTTCGCAATGTGGCCGATCTGCTCGATCGCTGTGGCGATCTCGCTCTCCTTGTCGTTGCTGATGCGTCGCTCCATCTCGGCAATGACGGAGGCACGGTCGCCGTGCAGCGCCAGCGCCAAGATCAGTGGCATGGCGAATTTTTCGCGATAGCGGCGGTTGATATCGGCGACCTGATCGAGCTCGGCGCGTGACAGCGCGGTGAAGCCGAGCCGGCCCTGCTCGCCGCTGGACTCGCCGGTCAGCGTGCCCGCCGCAGCTTCCCGGCCGGCAAGCTCGGGATGCGCACGGATCAGCGCGAGCTTCTCGTCGCGGTTCATCGCGCGCACCACGCCCATCAAAGTGGTGTGCAACCCGTCCGCGGAGTCGTCGATGGCGGAAAGTCCGGCGCGATGCGCACGCTCGGCAATTGCCGACGTGTGCTCGAACACATCGCCGAAACGCTCGACGAACAGCGCGCGCGGCATGCGCGAGGGGCGATAGCCGCCGACAGGCGGATGCATCCTGATCCAGTGCCGAGCAATCTCGAGCCGCGTCGCCACCCAGACCTTGTCGTGGCTCGTCACGTAATCGAGGAAGCGCGCCAGCGCTGCGGCGCGGCCGGGACGTCCGACCAGGCGGCAATGCAGGCCAACCGACATCATGCGCGGCTGCTCGACGCCTTCGGCATAAAGCGTATCGAAGCTGTCCTTCAGATAGGCAAAGAATTGATCGCCGGAATTGAAGCCCTGTGGCGTGGCAAAGCGCATGTCGTTGGCATCGAGCGTATAGGGCACGATCAGCTGCGGGCCGTGCGGACCCTCGACCCAATAGGGCAACTCGTCGGCATAGGAATCGGCGCTGTAAAGAAAGCCCTGCTCTTGCATCGCAACTTGCAGCGAATGCTCTGAGGTGCGGCCCTGGTAGAAGCCGAGCGGCCGCTCGCCGACGCATTCGGTGTGGAGCCGGATCGCCTCCTCGACATGGGCGCGCTCGGCCTCCTCCGTGTAGTCGCGATAGTCGATCCATTTCAGACCGTGGGTCGCGATCTCCCAGTTCGCTTCCTTCATCGCCGCGACCGCATCAGGATTGCGCGCCATCGCGGTGGCGATCGCGAACACCGTCACCGGCAGCTTGCGTGACGTGAACATCCGCCACAGCCGCCAAAAGCCGGCGCGCGAGCCGAACTCGTAGATCGATTCCATGTTCATGTGCCGCTGCCCGGGCCAGGGCTGCGCACCGACGATCTCGGACAAGAACGCCTCCGAGGCGGCATCGCCGTGCAGGATGTTGTTCTCGCCTCCCTCCTCGTAGTTGATGACGAACTGCACCCCGATGCGGGCATCGTTCGGCCAGCGCGCATGTGGAGGATTGCGGCCATAGCCGACGAGATCGCGGGGATAAGGTTCGGAGGTCATTCCAGTCAGCTCCCGCGATAGGTCGAATAGCTCCACGGCGTCGCCAGCAGCGGCACGTGATAGTGGCCGTCCGCGTCGGCGACCGAGAAGCGCAAGGGAATGAGGTCGAGGAAGAGCGGATCGGCCACGGCAAAGCCATGAGTCCTGAAATAGGCGCCCATGTGAAAGGTCAGCATATAGGTGCCGACCTTGAACGTCTCGCCCGACAGCAGCGGCTGGTCGGTGCGGCCATCGGCATTGGTCCGCGCCTGCGTGAGGCGGCGCCACGTGCCATCGGCTTGTAGACCATCCAGGTCGATCGCGACGTCTGCCGCGGGCGTTCCCCTGACCGTATCCAGGATATGTGTGCTGAGCCGGCCCATACTGTCCTCGTGGTGTGAGGATGCAGCCTAGCAGCAGCGGACGCAAGGTTCGAGGCGATTTGCATCGGCAATCGAGCGCGACGGCAGCGAGTTGATCCCCGGGAGAACCTGCCGTGAGGGCGACGGCTCTCTCAGTGGCCCTGCCGCACGAGTGACGCCAGGAATTCATCTGCCACGGCTCGCCATCGGTCGACATAAAGCCGTAGCAGGTGTCCGTCACCGGGAATGCCGTGGATGAGTTCGAACCTTGCACGGCCGCCGGCGGCAGTGAATGCCTGATAGTACTCGCGGATGAGGGCTTCGTCATAAAGGCGATCGTTGTCGGCATAAAGCCAGAGCTGCGGCACCTTGTCGGCCGCGCCGCGACCGGCGTTTCTATAGTACGGCGTCGTCACTGGCCCGTACGGATACCAGCCGCCGGAGAAGTTCACCACGCCCATGACGTCGCTAGGCTTGAGGCCGGCATAATGTATGGCCAGAAAGCCGCCGCGCGACTGGCCGGCCAGCAAGACGCGCCCCGGCTTCACGCCAGGGAGCGTGCGGCCATAGGTGATTGCCGATTCCAGATCCTCAACGGCCTGCGCGACGCCGGCGGACACGTCGTCAAGGCCGCCATCGTGATCGCGCCCAAAGTCTTCCTCGCCATTGATACCCTCGGAGCGGCCGCGCCCGCGTCGCATCAAGGCAAGCACCGCAAAGCCATTCCTACGAAGCCAGTGCGCCTCGGTCGAGAATGACCAGCTCCTTAGCTGATTGAGGCCGACGTCGGAGCCATGAGTGAAGATCGCGAGCGGCGCAGGCCCGGCGTCCATCGGAGGATAGTACGTCGCTTCGAGCTTCATTGGTCGCGAGCCGTCCGGTGTGCGCACCGTCAGATGCGGAATCCAGACGCGCTCGCCGGGCCACGGCCACTCGGCTGGTCGTTCGCCGGCCGCGAGGCGCGCCGGATCGGCGCGGACCAAGGTGCCAGAGGTGACGCCGCCCGATTTCAGCGTCGCCGTCATGTAAAGCCGATCCGGGCCGTCGAAGACATATTGGAAGAGACGAAATCCGGTCATCGTCAGCGCGCCGTCGACGATGACTGCATCGTCGCGCCACCATTCCCGGTTCATGCCATAGAACGCCGAGTCCGATTGCGCGAAGATCACCTTCGCATGACCATCGGCGCTAACGCGCTCGACCACGAGAATGTGCCGGTCATCATGCCAGGTTCCGATCCACGCGCCCTGGAAGCGCGCAATTACAGGCGGCACATCGGCCGCCGGTGTCTCCATCTCGAGCTTTTGCGGCAATGGGACGACGCTCTCGGGATCGACCGTCAGCGGTTGAGCCTGAGCGCTGATCATCTGCATCATCAATACCACTTGGACTATCGTCAGGAATCGAAACATGGCCTGCTCGAAGCACGGTCGCATGTCGCGCCCTGCGCTGCTCCGGCTCTCCGATATCGACACTATTCGAAGCACCACACGCCCGCCAGCGCGAGGCCGGTACTTTGTTCCTCCGATTCATTGCAAGCGGACGCAAGACAAGCGTGCCGTGCAGGAACAGAGCATGATCGTGCGGCCGGCATCGGCCGCAGTGAAATCACGGTTTTTCCCAAATCGCGCCGGACCGCGGTTGCAACATGGCCGCTGGCCAAACGATCGGTGGAGGCGTCACGCCGTGCCCATGAACGACGACTCAGCTCCGGATCATTCGCTGCCTTTGTTTCTCTCCAGCGACGTCGAAAAAACCGAGCAGCGTGGGTCGTCTCGCATTCTCAAGTCGGGCCTTCTCGGCCTGACGGCATTGGCGGTCGGCGGCGCAACCCTGCTGCTGGGAGGTCCGACATCGCACGTCACTGCGATCACCGCATCGTTCGTTGGCACGCCGGCCCCCGCGCCCGTGCCGAGCATTGATGCGCCGGCATCGCCGACTCGACCGATCGTTGAAGCGCAAGCAGCCCTGCCGACGGAAGCAGCGCCGCAGACGGAAGCGGCGGTGCCAAACGACCCGCAGTCCGCGGCCGTCGCACCCGAGCCCGCAGAACCGAAACAGAGCGATGCCGGCGTCGATCGCGAGGCTTTGTTCAGGCAATTCCAGGCCTGGGCTCAGCAGCACGACAGCAGGCAGCAGGAGTCCGAGCCGAAGACCACGGCGCAGACGACACGCGAACCGCCGGCTCCGCCGCAGCCGACCACGACGACCTCGCGATCTGTCTCGCCACGCGTCGAGCCGAAGGCCGCGGCGCCGGCCGCTCAGGCTCCGGTTCGCGCCGCGCAAAAGCAGCGGCCCGCGCGCGAGCTTCGGAATGCACGTGCAGAGGTCGAATCCGAACGACGGGCAAAGGCAACGACCGCGCAGCCCTATTGGAGCCCGACGGAGGAAACCCGCGCAGCGGATACGCCGGCCCAAAGCACGGACACGCCCTGGCTGTTGCGGCTCTTCGGCGGGCAGCACAATTAGCGCGGCAATGAGCGCATATAGTAGCAGCTGTTGGTGTTAGTCGGCGGTCGCGCGCATCGGTTCATTCAACCGATACAAATAAATCTGCGCCGAATTTGCACGTCATGTCACATGCTACTCGACCAAACGTACGACTAGACCAAAGTATCGAGCGAAATTCGATAGAGGCGATCTAGCAAACGCCGCTCCAATGCCTAGCTCTCGCGCGCCGAGATTGCACGGCAATCGCCCGATGGCGCCCTGCAAGCAGCAGCCGCGCTGACATCGGGCGAGTTTGGAGATTTCCCATCATGTATACCCCAGATCTGATTCAGCCGGCCCTCTGGGCCGGAGGCATCGTTGTGCTGCTTGCATTGCTGAAGCTTGCCAACATCCTCCGCTACATCCCGAACAACCAGGTCGGAATCGTCGAAAAGCTCTGGACCTTTCGCGGCTCGGTTGCCGAAGGATTCATCGCACTGAACGGGGAAGCCGGCTTCGAGCCGGAAGTGCTGCGCGGCGGCCTGCACCTGTTCTTTCCCTTCATGTATCGCATCCATCGCTCCGATCTCGTCACCGTCGGCCAGGGCAAGATCGCCTATGTGTTCGCGCGCGACGGCGCGCCGCTCGGCGCCTCGCAGGTGCTCGGCGCCAACGACACTGAGGACAAATCCGATTTCGAGGATGCCAGGCGCTTTCTGCAGGCCGGCGGCCAGAAGGGTCCGCAGCGCAAGATCCTGCGCGAAGGCACCTACGCGATCAACACCACGCAGTTCGCGATCATCACCGACGAGCGCGTCTACGGCCATGCACTGAGCCCGCAGGAGCAATCGGTGCTCGACGGCATGCAGCTCACGATATCGGAACGCTGGGGCTTCACGCCGGTGATCTTAGCTGCCGGTCACGACCTGGTCGGCATCGTCACCGTGCATGACGGACCCTCGCTGCCGTCAGGCGAGATCATCGCGCCGGAGGTCGGCATCGATCGTAACAACAGCCATACCTTTCACAACAATTTCCAGGAGCCCGAGCGTTTCCTGAAAGCCGGCGGCTATCGCGGGCGCCAGCTTCAGGTGATCGTCGAGGGCACCTGGTACATCAACCGCCTGTTCGCCACCGTCGAGGAAGTGCCGAAGACGGTCATCCCGGTCGGCAATGTCGGCGTCGTCATCTTCTACACCGGGCCGCGCACCGCCGACGTCTCGGGCGAGCAATATCGCCATGGCGAGCTCGTCTCTAACGGCAGCCGGGGCGTCTGGAAGGATCCGCTGCTGCCGGGCAAATATGCCTTCAACACCTATGCGGGAAAGATCGAGATCATCCCGACCGTCAATTTCATCCTCAAATGGGTGCGCGGCGAGGTCGGCGCCATGAAGCTCGACGAGAACCTGTCGGAGATCTCGCTGATCACCAAGGACGCGTTCGAGCCGACGCTGCCGCTCTCGGTGGTGATGCATATCGACTACAAGAAGGCCCCGATGATCATCCAGCGCTTCGGCGACGTGAAGAAGCTGGTCGAGCAGACGCTCGACCCGATGGTCTCAGCCGTCTTCAAGAACATCGCGCAGAAGATGACGCTGATCGAGCTGCTGCAGAACCGCGCGGCCGTGCAGGATGAATCGGCGTCCATCATGAAAGCCAAGTTCGAGACCTATTCCCTCGATCTGCAGGAGGTGTTGATCGGCACGCCGCGTGCCGCCCCCGGCGACCAGACCATCGAGAACATCCTGATCCAGCTGCGCATGCGCCAGGTCGCGCGCGAGCAGGTCGAGACCTTCCAGGAGCAGGAGAAGGCCGCGATCCAGGAGCGGACGCTCAACGAAGCCAAGGCGACGGCCGCAGCGCAATCGGCGCTGACGCAGTCGCTGATCCAGATCAAGGTCAACGAGAACGAGGGCGCGGCCACGCTCGCGCGCGCGCAGAAGGATGCAGAGACCCGCAAGGTCACGGCAGCGGCCGTCGGCGAGCAGTCGCGGCTGGAGGGCCAGGGCGAGGCCGATCGCGTGCTTGCCGTGGGCGCTGCGAACGCTCAGGCGACCAAGCTCTCGGTCGATGCCTATGGCGGGCCCGAGTTCAGGCTGGCGGAGCAGAACTTCGCCAAGTTCGCCGACGCGCTGACCCGGATCAACCAGCCCCTGGTGCCGCAATTCCTGATGTCGGGCGGACAGGGTCAGGAGAGCAGCAATGCCGGCCTGATCCCGACCGCGATGCTCAGCTCCATGTTCGGCCAGATGATGCCGGATGCGCTGGAGAGATTGAAAGCCGAGGCGCCGAGATCAACGCGGTGATTCGATTCGTCCAAAGTCACGGTCTATATATAGAACCCCCGCTGTCATCGTCCGCGAAGGCGGACGATCCAGTAGGCCGTGACGTTTCGGTTCGATCTCTTCTGCCGCGGAGTACTGGATGCTCCGCCTACGCGGAGCATGACAGCGCTCGGCTAGATCCAAGGCAGGCCTGCACGCAGATGCGTGCAGGCCTGCTCCTTGCTTTCGATGTGGCATCAAGGCCTCACCCGAGCGTGATAAGCGTGCGCTTGATCCAGAACCGATCCGCTTTTATGGGACGGGACGCCTCCGATTCACACTTTCGTCCCGAAGTTCCGCTCAATCACATCCATGAAACAGAGTTTGCCGTTCGCGCTCACGATCGCGATCTGCGCCGGCCCTTCGCTCGCCTGGGCGGCGCATCACAAATCCATCGAGGACCAGCTGATGCAGCTGGATCCGCAGACCCGCGCCGAGCAGCGCTGCAATGGGCGCGTGTCAGGACTCACCAACCGCGAGCACAAAGGCTTCAACACCGACGAGGTGGTTGCCTACGCCTTCGCCGATACGACGCTGAAAGGCACGGTGGTGACGGCGCCGGGAGCAGCTTTGCGCAGCCACGGTCGCTGGTATCACGTTTCTTATGTCTGCAAGGTCTCGTCCGACGGATTGAACATCGAGTCGTTCGACTACACGCTCGGCGACGAGGTGCCGCGCACGCAATGGGCCGAGCATTACCTGGTGCCGTGAGGCTCGGTGCCTCAGTCATGGGCTATTATCGCTCTGCTTCGCTTGGTTCGTCAGGCTCCGTGTCCAGGTGCCGGACCGGCTCCATGCGCTCGTGAAGGACTCTTACGATTTCCACGAGATTTGGCCGAACGACGCGATAAACCGGTGCCTGCCTTCCTGTCCTCATCGTTCGGCGCTGAGCGCGAGGATTTGAGCAATGTCACTTCGCGCCAATGATGAAAGGCGGAAGCGAGCCATTGAATTAACGGGCTCGTTGTGAGGAGACCGTCAAACCTTGGACGTAATCGTCAAGCTCGGAGTCATCCAGCTCGACAAAATCTCCTCGTTCGAGCGCATCAATGCCAGCCGTGATCTGAAGGCGCAGCGCCTTCAGTTTCAGCGCATCTTCCTGGCGCCTCTGCCGTAGCGCTCGGAGAGCGTCGCGAACCGCTTCGCTTGCATTCTGGTACTCTCCTGCTTTCACGACCCTTTCCACGAAGGCGTCCTGTTCGTCGGTCAGACTGATATTTCGCGTAGGCATGTCGATATTCTCCGGCACTTTGTGGCAGCCTACTACTTTTGGCAAAGTTTGCCAATCACAACTACCGCTCGCCGGCAGACGGTGTACTGCCTACACTTCGAGCCATTCCTTGCGAATGGCGTCGTTGGCCTTCAACTGGTCCGGCGTGCCCTCGAACACGATGCGGCCGTGCCCCATGACGTAGACGCGGTGCGAGATACGCAGGGCGATCGACAGCTTCTGCTCGACCAAGAGGATGGCGACGCCGGCTGCGGCGATCTTCGCAATGAGGTCGCCGACTTGTTGGACGATCAACGGCGCCAGGCCTTCGGTCGGCTCGTCGATCATGATCAGTTCGGGATCACCCATCAAGGTGCGGCAGATCGTCAGCATCTGCTTCTCGCCGCCGGAGAGCACGCCGGCCGCAGTGTCGGCACGGGCGGCAAGGTTAGGAAACATCTCCAGCATGCCCTCGAGCTTCCACTTGCCGGGGCGCCGCGTGTCCTTGATCCCGAGCAGGAGGTTCTGCCGCACGGTGAGACCGGGGAAGATGTCGCGATGCTCCGGCACGTAGCCGAGCCCGTGATGCGCGATCCTGTAGCTCGGCAGGCCGGCGATGTCCTTGCCCTTGAAGCGGATGGTGCCCTGCGGCGCCACCTCGCCCATGATCGCTTTCACGGTGGTGGAGCGGCCGACGCCGTTGCGACCCAGGAGGCTCACGACCTCGCCGGCGGCGATCGTCATGTCGACGCCCTGCAGGATGTGGCTCTTGCCGTAATAGGCATGGAGATCCTTCACTTCCAACATCAGTGCGCCTCCTCGCCGAGATAGGCTTCACGCACCTTGGGATTGGCGCGGATTTCCTGCGGCGTACCGGAAGCGATGATGTTGCCGTAGACCAGCACCGAAATGCGGTCGGCGAGACCAAACACCACGCTCATGTCGTGCTCGACGATGACAAGCGTGCGGCCCTCGGTGAGGCGGCGGATCAGCGCCACCGCGCGCTCGGTTTCGGCGTGACTCATGCCGGCGGTCGGCTCATCGAGCATGATCACGCTGGCGCCGCCGGCGACGGTGATGCCAATCTCCAGCTCGCGCTGCTCGGCATAGGTCAGGAGGCCTGCCGGCACGTCGCGGCGATGGCTGAGATGGATGTCCTCGAGGATCTCTGCGGTGCGGCGCTTCACCTCAGGCAGATGATCGACGTTCTTCCAGAAGGCGTAGCGATGGCCGGTCGCCCACAGCACGGCGCAGCGTACGTTCTCCCACACCGTCATCTTGGCGAAGACGTTGGTGACCTGAAACGAGCGCGACAGGCCGCGGCGGTTGATCTCGAATGGTCTGAGGCCCGAGATGACGTCGCCGTTCAGCCGGATCTCGCCGGAGGTCGGCTTGATGTGGCCGCTGATCAAATTGAACGTCGTCGACTTGCCGGCGCCGTTGGGGCCGATGATGGCGTGACGCTCGCCTTGCGCGACGGTCAAGTTGAGGTCGCGGATGATGGCGACATTGCCGAAGCGCTTCTGCACGGCGTTGATTTCGATTGCTGCGGTCACGCCAGATATCCCCGGTCACGGGCCACGGTGGCGGCGCGGTCCCAGGCCTCTGCGATCCGCCGCCAGGTGATGCGGGAAATGAGATAGCCGCCGACGAGCAGCACGGCCGTGACCGCCCAGGTGACCGGCGCCCTCGGATCGAGCGAGATGCCGAACAGATCGATGGTGTTGCTGTCGCCGGCTGAAACATGCGCGACCGTCTCGATGGTGAGGATGACGCCGAACGCCAGTGCCAGCGTCGGGACCACCGCGACTAGATAGGACGGGATCACATTGTGCAGCGTGCCGGCACGGATCAGCGGCCGGTGCATCATCAAAAGACCGGCGATGCCGGTTGGGGCGAACATCACGATGCCGATGAAGATGATGCCGAAATAGAGCTGCCAGACCGTGGTGATGTTGGTCAGACCGAGCTGCAGATAGGTGACGAGAATGGCGCCCAGGACGGGACCGAAGAAATAGGCGGTGCCGCCGATGAAAGCCGAAAACAGCACCAGGCCCGACTGCGTCGCGCCGAGATAGGCGGAGTTGGCGATCTCGAAATTGATCGCGGTGAGGCCGCCGGCGATTCCGGCGAAGAAGCCAGCGAAGCCATAGGCGAGATAGCGCACCACATGCGGGTCGTAGCCGATGAACTGGACGCGCTCGGGATTGTCCCGCACCGCGTTGCAGATGCGTCCGAGCGGTGTGCGGGTCAGCGCATACATCGCGATCGCCGAGACCATCACCCAGAACGCGATCAAATAATAGACCTGGATCTGCGGCCCGAAGCTCCAGCCGAACATATGCGGCAGCGCGGTGCGGTCGGTGGTAATACCGGATTCGCCACCGAACACGCTGCGCAGGATCAGCGAGGACGAGGCGACCAGTTCTCCGATGCCGAGCGAGATCATCGCAAACACCGTGCCGGCGCGCTTGGTCATCACCCAGCCGACCAAGAGCGCGAACACAAGGCCTCCGAGACCGCCGAACAGCGGGATGAAAGGCAGCGGGACCGGCCAGTCGTGACTGGCGACCGCGTTCATCATATGCACGGCAAGGAAGCCGCCGAGGCCGTAGTGAACCGCGTGCCCAAACGAGAGCAGCCCGGTCTGGCCGAGCAGGATGTTGTAGGACAGCGCAAAGATGATGGCGATGCCGATCAGGCTGAACGAGGTCAGCGAGCCGCCGGAGGAGAACAAGAGCGGCAGCACGATCAGCGCGACCGCGGCGCTCAGCCAGATGGCGTAGAAGCTCAAGGCGCTGCCGGAACGTTCCTTCAGCAGGTCGGGCGAGGAGGTCGCAGCCTTGATCATGTCTCGCGCGTCCCCAACAGGCCCATGGGACGGACGATCAGGATCAGCACCAGCAGCACGTAGGGCAGGATCGGCGCGATCTGCGCGATGCTGACGTTCCAGATGTCGGTGAGCGGCGATGGCCCAAGGCTCGGATCGAGCGGCCCGAAGGCGCTGGCGAGCGAGCCGTTGAGCGCGACGGCAAAGGTCTGGACCAGCCCGATCAAGAGCGAGGCGATGAAGGCGCCGGGCAAGGAGCCGAGACCGCCGAACACGATGACGACGAACAGAATCGGCCCGAGCAGCGCCGCCATGTCGGATTGCGTCACCAGCGAGGGGCCGGCGATGACGCCGGCAAGCCCGGCCAGCGCGCTGCCGACGCCGAACACCAGCATGAAGACCCGCCCGACATTGTGGCCGAGATGGCCGACCATGGCGGGGTGGGTCAGCGCCGCCTGCACGATCAGGCCGATGCGGGTGCGCTTCAGCACGACCAGCAGCGCGACGAAGATCGCCACCGAGATCACCAGCATGAAGATCTTGTAGGCGGGATAGTTGGTCGAGAACACCGTGAAGGCCGGAAAGTCCAAGAGCGCCGGGACGCGATAATCCACCGGACTCTTGCCCCAGATCATCGACACGATCTCCTCGATCGCGAAGGCGAGACCGAAGGTCAGCAGGAGCTCGGCGACGTGGCCATGCTTGTGGGTGTTGCGCAGCCCGTAACGTTCGACCGCCATGCCGACCCCGCCCACCAGCAGCGGCGCGATCACCAGCGCCGGCCAGAAGCCGATCCATTTGGTGAGCTGGTAACCGAAGAAGGCGCCGAGCATGTAGAAGCTGGCATGGGCGAAATTGAGCACACCCATCATACTGAAGATGACGGTGAGGCCGCTGGACAGCAGGAACAGCAGCATGCCGAACAGAACGCCGTTGAGCGTGGAAATGACGATCAGTTCAAGCACGGGTCATCCATCCTGCTCATTCCGCTTTGATCATCCGGGCTTCATGGTTCGAGACGGCGCTGCACGCCTCCTCACCATGAGGATCTGGAATCGGCCGGGAAACAGGGAACCGTAGCCCGGGTGAGCGCAGCGATACCCGGGGACACTTGTCCCGCATGGCGCTCCGCTTATGCGGGCTACGACCTTATCGAAACATCTTACCCGATCAAGGCCGCTTCATCTTGCAGGTGGTCGGCACCATCGTGTTCTGGGTGTCGATCTTGGATATCAGGTGCCAGCCCCAGCCGGTGTTCTCCTCATCGAACGGCTCCTTGGCCTTGTCGGCGAGCGTGCCGAAGGAGGAGATGTAGATCGGCTGGAAGAACTGGTGATCGTCCTTGCGCATGAGGCCCTCGCCGCCATCGTGCACCTCGGACTTCATGTCCTCCAGTGCGGCGGCGACCTTGACCGGCTCGATCGAATTGGCCTTCTCCGCGGCCGCCTTGAACATCCGCATCTCATTGACCGCGCGCGGATACCACAGCGAGAGGCCGACCTTGGCGCGGAAGTCCTTCTCGAACTCCTCCGCGGCCTTGTTGCCGGAATTGGCAAAGCCCTCGGTGATCTGGAACACCTGGTGATCGAGCCCGGTCTGCTTGATCGCGGTCGGACCGCCGGCGCCGCCGGCATAATAGGTGTACCAGTTGACCTTGAGGCCGGCATCGGCCGCCGCTTTCAAGAGCAGTGCGAAGTCCTGGCCCCAATTGCCGGTGACGACACTGTCGGCGCCGGAGGCCTTGATCTTGGCGATGTAGGGCGAGAAATCGGTGACCTTCAGCAGCGGATGCAGCTCGTCGCCAACGATCTCGATGTCGGGCCGCTTCGCGCCCAGCATCTTGCGCGCATCCGACCGCACCGACTGGCCGAACGAATAGTCCTGGTTGATCAGGTAGACTTTCTTGATGGACTGCTGACCCTTCATGTAGCTGGTCAGCGCCTCCATCTTGATGTCCGAGCTCGCGTCCCAGCGGAAATGCCAGTAGCTGCACTTGTCGTTGGTCAGGCTCGGATCGACCGCGGCATAGTTGAAGTACAGCACTTCCTTGCCGGGATTACGCGAATTGTTCTTGGTGACGAAGTCCTCCAGCGCCGCGGCGACCGATGAGCCGTTGCCCTGGGTGATGTAATGGATACCGGCGTCGACCGCCTTCTGGGCCTGGACCAGGCTCTCCTGCGGATTGGTCTTGTTGTCCATCGGCACGATCTCGATCTTGTGACCGAGGATGCCGCCCTTGGCGTTCAACTGATCGGCAAGGTACTGGAAGGTCTTGAGACCGCCCTCGCCGACGCTGGCGCCGCCGCCGGACAACGGATCGATATAGCCGATCTTCAGGGTGTCTTCCGCATGCGCCGCACCGAAGACGAACGGTAACGCCATCGCGGCTGTCATAATCATTCTGCGCATGCTTGGGTTTCCTCTTTTATCGTTATGAGACCGGTTCGCCCGGCCTTATCGCTCTGATGCAACAGGCCCTTCTTAATTCGGCAGCCTGAGCGTTGACAAGCCTACAATGGGCGAACGATGCGCACGACAGGGAGCGGAGCGCGCCTGTCCGGCAATCGGACAGCGGCTCTAACCGACTGGGCGCGGCCCGCGAAGCTCGCCGCTGGCCGACACCGCGGGCGGTGGCCCGCGCCTGCTGCCTCGCGCGGCAGGCGGTGCCCCCGCCCATATTCTGTGCAGGCCTGCCCTGACAGCTGCATGTGGCGGTGCGCAAGCGGCGTGACCGACGTGACCGAATGCGCGGTGCGCGCCCTGATACGAAGCATGCTTCGTATCAGGGTCGCTTGAGCGGCGGCCCCAGCGCCGAAGCCGCCCTTTGGCATGTCCCTTGCTCCGGCCATTAAGTGAATTTCGTTGGCGTTTCGCGGATGGCGCCTGTTCGACGCTGGGCGTCGGCATGGCCTGGGGGAAGACGGGATGAGTTCGCAAGCTTCAATCGCCTCGCGCCTCCTTCCGGTCGGAGCACGCTGATGTCCATCGTCTCGGATGCGATCGCGCGGCGCTTTGGCGATGGTGGGCCGGCCGGCAATGACGGCGACAACGATCTCGTCCGCCGCGTGCTGTCGCGCAAGACCGTGCGGCGCTATGCCGAGACAATCCCGAGCGAGTCCCTGCTCGACACGCTCATAGCCTGCGCCTTGAGCGCATCGGCGAAATCGGACTTCCAGCAGGCCTCCATACTGCGCGTGCGCGATCCAGCCAAGCGCGCCGCGATCGGCGCGCTATTTCCGGCGATGCCGTGGATCGGCGCCGCGCCGGCGTTCTTCGTGTTTCTCGGCGATGCCAGGCGGCTGCAGCGGATCGGCGAGCTGCGTGGTAAGCCAGTCGACAACGGCACCCTCGAAGGTTTCTTCAACGCCGGCATCGATGCCGCACTGGCGCTGCAGACCATGATCCTGTGCGCGGAATCGGTCGGCCTTGGCGTCTGCCCGATCAGCGTCATCCGCAACGAGATCGACAAGGTCGCCGAGATTCTCGCCCTTCCCGATCTGGTATTTCCGGTCGCCGGGCTCTGCCTTGGTTATCCCGCAAGTGAAGGCCACGTCAGCCTGCGGCTGCCGCGCAGCATCACCACGCATGTCGATCGTTACGACGACAGCGCGCTCGCCTCCGCGATCGACGATTACGACCAGCGGCGGCACCGGCAGCACGCGATCCCGAAAGAGCAGCGTCGCGCCAATGCCGAGTTCGGCGAGGCCGCCTTCTACGGCTGGTCGGAGGACAAGGCGCGACAGGCGGCCAAGGCCGAAGGGGCGGCGTTCCCGCCCTACCTGCGCGCCCATGGATTTGGCTTCGATTGACGATCAAGGAAAGGGGAACTGATGACCACGACCCGTGCGCCACTTTGCTTCGCCTCGCTCTCCATACGCCTCGCGCTCGGCCTGCTGACGGCCGCGCTCGCCATTCCGACCCTCGCCGCCAACGCCGGCAGCCTCGACGAGATCAAGAAGCGCGGGCTGATCGTCGCGACCGAGGACGACTTCCGCCCCTTCGAGTTCGTCAAGGACGGCAAGCCGACCGGTTTCGACAACGAGCTGATCGAGGATCTGCGCAAATACGCGCCGTTCGAAATCAAGCAGCAGATCCTGCCCTGGACCGGAATTCTCGCCGGCGTCAGCACCGGCAAGTATGACGTCGCAATCACGGCCGCGATCATCACCAAGGAACGCAAGCAGTCGCTCGACTTCACCAGCCCGATCGCGGATGCAACGCACTATTACGTCAAGCGCAAGGACGACAAGAGCATCTCCTCGATCAAGGATCTGAACGGCAAGACGGTCGGCGTGCAGGCCGGCAGCGCGCTGCTCGCTCGCTTGCCCGAACTCGGCGCGATGCTGGAGAGGGACGGCGGCAAGCTCGGCAAGGTCGTGGAATACACGTCCTATCCGGAGGCCTATCAGGATCTCGCGCTCGGCCGTGTCGACTACGTCGTCAACACCATCATCAACATCAAGACGCTGGTCGCCGAGAAGCCGAACGTGTTCGAGGTCGGCCAGCCCGTATCAGGCAAATCCTTCCCGGCCTGGGCAGTCGCCAAGGGCAACACTGAGCTGCTGGAATTCCTCAACGGCTTCATCGCCAAGGAGAAGGAAACGGGCCGCTTCGCCGAGTTGCAGAAGAAGTGGTTCGGCGAGTCTTTCCCTGACCTGCCCGTGGCGTTCGAGCCTGAATTCTAACGACGTGCTGGGCTGATGAGCACGGCCGACGTCCTCGCGATCCTGCAGGGTGCCGTCGTGACAGTCACGCTGTCACTGACCGGCATCCTGATCGGCCTGCCGATCGGTCTTGCGCTCGCACTCCTGCGCTGGGCCGACGTGCCGGTGGCCGGGCGGATCGTCGCCGTCTATGTCAGCCTGCTGCGGGCGACGCCGCTGGTCACGCTGCTGTTGCTGCTGTTCTTCGCGCTGCCCAATGTCGGAATCGCGATCGGCCCGATCTCCGCCGCGATCCTGGCGCTGGTCATGAACACATCGGCATTCAATTGCGAGGTCTGGCGAGCCGCGCTGATGAATTTCCCGAAGGACCAATATGAGGCGGCGCAGTCGGTCGGCATGACCGCGCCTTTGCGCTTCAGGCGCATCGTGCTGCCGCAGATCGTGCGCGTCAGCCTGCCCGGCCTCGTTAACGAGATGTCGCTCCTGATCAAGGTGACGCCGGTGCTCGCGGTGGTCGGCGTCGTCGACATCACCCGCGCCGCGGTGCGGATCGGCGCGGAAACGTACGAGCCGCTGCCGCCGTTCCTGGTTGCGGTCGCGATCTATGCGCCGATCGTGTTCGCGCTAGTCGCGCTGCAGCGCTGGATCGAGCGGCGCCAGCGCACGGCGGAGGCGCTGGCATGATCTCCGATTTCGGCGTGGTCTGGAGCGAGCGCGGCCTGCTGCTGAGCGGGCTCGCCAACACGACGATCCTGTCCGTGCTGTCCGCGGCTGCGGCGCTTCTGCTCGGCACAGTGCTGACGCCGGTCTTGATGGCGAAGCAGCGTTGGCTCGCGATCGCTGCGCGCGGCTTCGTCGACAGCATGCGCTGCGTGCCGTTCCTGCTGTTCGCTTATATCGTCTATTACGGGCTGCCCTCGTTCGGGCTGCGGTTCGACAACTGGACCTCCGGGTTGATCGCGCTCACGCTCTACAACGCCGCCTATATGGCCGAAATCCTGCGCGGCGCCTGGGCCGCACAGCCGCGCGAACCGATCGAGGCGGGGATCGCCTTCGGCTTCGCCAATCTCGGCCTGTTCCGGCGCATCGTGCTGCCGCCGCTGCTGCTCGCGGCCGGTCCCGTGATCGGCAACCAGACCATCCAGATCGTCAAGGACAGCGCCTTTCTCACCATCATTGCACTGCCGGAGCTGACGCATGCGGCAAGCTCGATCCAGTCGCGGCACTATGTGCCGTTCGCGGCCTTCATCACTGCGGTTTTCCTGTATTGGGGCCTGTGCCTCGTGATCGAGGCCGGCGTCGGCTCGATCGATCGTCTGGCTGCGGCGAGGCGCTAGGAGCTGATCATGGACACCGGCAATGTTCTCGATGTCGCGGGGATCTCCAAGAGCTTCGGCGAGCTGCGCGTGCTCACGGACATCAGCTTCCAGGTCGGCAAAGGCGAGACGGTCTGCGTGCTCGGTCCATCCGGCTCCGGCAAGTCGACCCTGCTCCGCTGCATCAATTGGCTGGAACGTCCCGACGCCGGTCAGGTCTATTTGAACGGCGCGCCGATCGGCATCAGCGGGGCCGGCCTGGTCATGACCGATCGCGAGCTGTCGCGCGTCCGCACCAGGATCGGCATGGTGTTCCAGCACTTCGCACTATGGCCACATCTCACCGTGCTGCAAAACTTGATGGAGGCGCCGCTCCATGTGCAGAAGCGCCCCAAGGCGGAGGTCCGCGACGAGGCGCTGGCACTGCTTGCCAAGGTGGGGCTCGGCGACAAGCGCGACGTATTTCCAGCTAGATTATCGGGCGGGCAGAAGCAGCGCGTCGGCATCGCCCGGGCACTCGCGATGCGGCCGGACCTGTTGCTGTTCGACGAGCCGACCTCGGCACTTGATCCGGAGCTGGTCGGCGAGGTGCTGGTGGTGATGCGCGAGCTCGCGCGCGAGGGCATGACCATGGTGGTCGTCACCCACGAGATGGGCTTTGCGCGCGACGTGGCGACACGCGTCCTGTTCATGGATCGCGGCCGCGTGGTCGAAACCGGGCCGCCGGAGCGCTTCTTCTCCGCTCCCGAGACCGAGCGGGCGCGCTCATTCATCCAGCGCTATGCGGGCGATATCGGCGGCAGCCGGCAACGCAGTGCCATCAACAGCTGAGGACACCGCAATGGACCCGATTTTTCACCTGCTGCCTGATGCACCCAAGCCGGTCGCGCCCTACAGCCATGCCGTCGAGGCCGGGCCGTTCGTATTTGTCACCGGCCAGCTCGCGACCGATCCCGACGATGATGGCGTGCCGATTCCTGAAGGCATCGAGGCGCAGACGCGCAAGGTGATGGGCAATCTGTCGCGTGTGCTGAAAGGCTGCGGCATGACCTTTGCCGATGTCGTGTTCGTGCGCATCTATCTCACCGATTTCAAACGCGACTATGCTGACGTGAACGCAATCTTCTCGAGCTATTTCGACGATGCGCGGCGTCCGGGACGCACCACCGTCGGCGTCACCGATCTCGCCCGCGGCGGCATCGTCGAGATCGACCTGATCGCTTACAGACGTTGAGAGGCCACCATGGATGATCTCATCGAGATTCCGGCCCGGCGCGGCAAGGCTGCCTTCGTCAACAGCGGCCAGGTCATCACCGTCATCAACACCCATGGTGAGCAGGTGGTCGACACCTGGGCCTTCAACCGCGTCGATCTCGCCGAGTTCATGTCGAACGAGCACACCCGCGCGCACAGCCTGCATCTGGTGCCGAAGGTGGGCGACATCATGCGCACAAATAAGCGCCGGCCGATTCTGACCCTGATCGAGGATACCTCGGGCGGCGTGCACGACACGCTGATCGCGGCCTGCGACCGGCATCGTTACGCATTCCTCGGCGTCGAGGGCCATCACGACAACTGCACCGACAATCTCTTCGCCGGCATGGCGGAGCTGGGCTTGGTGCCTCCGGAAGTGCCGAGCCCGCTGAACCTGTTCATGAACATTCCCTGGGACGCCGCGGGCACGCTAGCTTTCGCAGCACCACCGAAGCCTGTGCCGGGCGGTTACGTGCGGCTGCGCGCCGAGATGGATCTCGTGATCGCCTTCTCCGCCTGCCCGCAGGACATCCTGCCGATCAACGGCAAGGCCGGGAAACCGGTCGAGGCGCACTTCACGATCACCGGCTGAGAGGAGGCGGGTGACAATGCAAGACAAGGAAGCCAACCGACGACGGTATGAAGAGCTGCGCGCCGCGGGACAGCAATCAACCAAGAAGACGTTGCCCAAGCCGACGCGCCGTGACGACGCACCGATCGCGGACGATACGGTGATCGAGCGACGGCAGGTGCCCGGCGGCTGGTACACGAGCCTGCAGCTGGCGCGCGGAGAGGCGCTCCGCATCATCGACGTCAGCGGCCGCGCCAGCGTCTCGCTGCTCGCCTGGCGGATGGAGGACACTTCCGAGCGCATCAACTGCGCCGATACGGTCAAGGTGCAATGGAGCGCCGCGTTGTCGAAAGGGCGGGTAATCCTGTCCGACATGGGCCGGGTGATGCTGTCCGTGACCGAGGACACCTGTGGCGCGCATGATCTATTGGTCGGCGGCTCGACTCCGGCGTCGGCGATTGCGCGCTTTGGCACACAGACCCGTAACACGCGGGAGAATTTCATCGCAGCAGCAGCGAAGGTCGGGCTCGGCATACCCGACATTCCGCCCTGCGTGACCTTCTTTGCGCCTGTTACGACCGATGATGCCGGCCGCTTCGTCTGGCACGGCGATCGCAAGCAGGCCGGCGATTTCGTCGATCTCCGCGCCGAGATGAATCTGCTGGTGGTCGCCTCGAACTGCGCCCATCCGCTCGACCCGGATGGCGATGCGGCGCCCGAAGCCGTGACCTTGATCCGGCATCGCACGCTGTCGCCAGCCGCCGATGATCTGTGCCGAACCGCTTCGCCGGAGGCGGCGCGCGCTTTCGCCGTCACCGATCAGCTGTTCGCGTGAAGGAGCACCTGGCATGGCCGGTCTGGACGCCACGAATATCGTCTACGCCTATGACATCCCGGCCGAGCGACCCTGGTCGCGGGTGATCAAAAAAGGACAGATGCTGCGGATCATCGACAGCGAGGGCCAGCAGGCTGTCGATGCGCTGCTCTACAATGCCGACGATTCGGCCGAGCGCTACAGCGCCCAGGATACGCTGCGCGAGCAGGGCTCTGCCTACATCGTGCTGGGCACGCAATTGATCTCCAATGCGGGCCGGGTGATGGCGCGCATCACTGCCGATACCTGCGGGCGGCACGACACATCGGCCGGCTGCTGCTCCTGCGAGAGCAACGCTGTGCGGTTCGGTGAGCAGACGCGCTATCAGCATGCCTGCCGAGAGAACTTCATCCTCGAGCTCTGCAAGCACGGCCTGACCAAGCGCGACATCGTCTCCAACCTGAACTTCTTCATGGAGGTGCCGATCGAGCCATCAGGCGACTTCACCGTGCTCGACGGACTTTCAGCGCCGGGAAACCACGTCGACATCACCATGGAGATGGACGTGCTGTTCGTGATCTCCAACTGCCCGCAGATCAACAATCCCTGCAACGGCTTCAACCCGACGCCGATCCGGGTCGAGGTGCACGAGGCATGACCGGGCGGAGACGTTACGCCTGCCCGGCGCTCGCCTGCAGGACGTAATCCGTTTGTGCTACGCCGCTGAGCTGCTCCAGGGCGGCGCGCACTGCCTCGACCAGATCGAGCGCCATCGGCGAAGGGCTGCGTTGCGGCGGGAACACCGCTGCGAACTCGAAATCCACGCGAGGCGAGAAGCGGCGCACAACGATGCCGCGGCCCTCGAATTCGCGCGCGGTAAAGGGATCGCAGATCCCAACGCCCAGACCCGACGAGACCAGCCCACACATGATCTCGGACAGCGTGGTCTCGACCCGAAGCACCCGCTGCACATCATCGCGGTTGAAGGCCTGGTCGATCAAATGGCGGCCGGTCGTCCCGGCCGACAGTGAGATGAAAGTCTCGCCTTCGAAGTCACGCGGCACGAGCGTCGCCTTGGACTCCAGGCGGTGACCGGCAGGCAGGACGGCGACCCGGGGCAGTGGCGGCATCCGCACGCTCGGCAGGCCGGCATGGGCGAGCGGCACCTCGGCGAAGCCGACGTCGCACTGGTTGTTCAGCGCCCAGTCGATCACGATCGGCGAGATCACGCCGACGAATGACAGATTCAGATTCGGCCGCTCCTGGAGAAAGTGGCCGGCCAGGCGCGGCAGATAGCCATTGGCGAGGGCCGGCATTGCGGCGATGCGCAGCGTGCCGGTGCGCCGGCCGCGGATCTCTTCGGCGGCCGCGGTGATGCGATCGAGCCCGACGAAGGAGCGCTCGACTTCCATGTAGAGCGCGGTCGCGGCGGCCGTCGGCACCAGGCCACTGCCGCGCCGCTCGAACAGCTCCATCTTCAGCAGCGCCTGGAAGTCGCGCAGCAGCCGGCTGACCGCCGGCTGTGTCACCGCCATCAGCTTGGCGGCGTCGGTGACGCTGCCCGTCAGCATCATCGCGCGAAAGGCTTCGACCTGTCGCGAGTTGATCCGTGCCATGATACCAATCCCATAACATTTCAGCATTAAGACGATGCCATTATTCATTGGACGGCGGAAGATTGCATTGCGATCTTTTTCATCACGTCACACCACAGCTTAGTTTTTGGGCGAAACGATCCGGCGGGGCTATCGCGCGATTTCGCAGAACGCCTCCGCAGCACGGAATGGGGAGATCGGTCGAAATGAAGCATCTCAGCCTGCTGACTGCGGTCAGCATCGCGGTCCTGGCCACGCCCGCCACCTGGGCGCAGCAGAAGACGCTCTATGTCGCCGGATACGGCGGCTCGTACGAAAAGACGGTCCGCGACGAGGTGATCCCGCCGTTCGAGCAGGCCAATGGTGTCAAGGTCGAATATGTCGCCGGCAATTCCACCGACACGCTGGCCAAGCTGCAGGCCCAGAAGGGCAACCAGCAGATCGACGTCGCCATCCTCGATGACGGCCCGATGTACCAGGCGATCCAGCTCGGCTTCTGCGACAAGGTTGCAGGGCTGCCCGGTGATCTCCTCGACATCGCGCATTTCAAGGATGACCGCGCGGTGGCGATCGGGCTGGTCGCGACGGGCCTGATGTACAACACCAAGGTGTTCAAGGAGAAAGGTTGGGCGCCGCCGACCTCGTGGAACGACCTGAAGGATCCGAAATACAAGCAGCAGCTCGTCATCCCGCCCATCAACAATACCTACGGCCTGAATGCGCTGCTGATGCTCGCCAAGATGAACGGCGGCAGCGAGTCCAACGTCGATGCCGGCTTCAAGATCTTCAAGACCGACATCAATCCGAACGTGCTCGCCTATGAGCCGTCGCCGGGCAAGATGACCGAGCTGTTCCAGTCGGGACAGGCTGTCATCGCGGTGTGGGGAAGCGGCCGCGTGCAGAGCTTCGCCAATACCGGCTTCCCGGTCGATTTCGTCTACCCGAAGGAGGGCGCGGTGTCGCTGCTGACCACCGCCTGCCCGATCGCGAAGTCGAACTCCTCGCCGCTGGCCTCGAGCTTCATCAAGCTGCTGCTCGATCCGAAGATCCAGCTGACGATGCTGAAGGAGTATGGCTACGGCCCGGTGGTGAAATCGGTGGTGGTCCCCGAGGGGGTCGGCACCATGGCGCCGATCGGCGATCGTGCGGCCAAGGTCTATGCGCCGGACTGGACCGTCATCAACGACAAGCGCGAGGAATGGACCAAGCGCTGGAATCGCGAGGTCGAGCGGTAAGAAGAGTTTGTAGCACACTCTCACCGAGGCGACGGCCTGCCCCCTCCCCCCTTGCGGGGGAGGGTCGGGGAGGGGGGTACTCCAAGCGACACTGCCGCTGTGGACACCCCCACCCCCAGCCCCTCCCCGCAAGGGGGAGGGGAGCGCAAGACGCTCGGCGCCACAGCGCTCTGTCCGTTGGAAAATCCCACCCATGTCCTTCCTCGAACTTGACCGCGTCGGCAAATCCTTCGGACCGACCACGGCCGTCGAAGAGTTCAACCTCGCTGTCGCGAAAGGCGAGTTCATCTCTTTCCTCGGCCCCTCCGGCTGCGGCAAAACCACGACGCTGCAGATGATCGCGGGCTTCCTCGATCCGTCGCATGGCGCGATCCGGCTCGAAGGCAAGGACCTCATCAAGATTCCGCCGGCCAGGCGCGGGCTCGGCATCGTATTTCAGAGCTACGCGCTGTTTCCGCACATGACGGCGGCGGAGAACGTCGCCTTCGGGCTGGAGATGCGGAAGGTATCGCGTGCCGAATGCGCCGAGCGGGTGCGCGCCGCGCTCACGCTCGTCGGCCTTGCCGGCTATGAGGACCGCCATCCCCGGCGCATGTCAGGGGGCCAGCAGCAGCGCGTCGCGCTCGCCCGTGCGCTGGTGATCCGCCCGAGCGTGCTACTGCTCGACGAGCCACTGTCCAATCTCGATGCGCGGCTGCGCGAGGACATGCAGATCGAACTGCGCCAGATCCAGCGCAATCTCGGCACCACCACCATTCTCGTCACCCACGACCAGATCGAGGCGATGTCGCTGTCCGACCGCATCGTGGTCATGAGCAAGGGCAAGGTCGAGCAGATCGGCACGCCGCAAGAAGTCTATGAGCGGCCGGCTTCGGCCTTCGTCGCGCAGTTTCTCGGCAAGACCAATGAGTTCACCGCAACCGTCGATCGCGCGGCACAGCCGGCCAAACTCGTTGCCGGCGGCTGGAGCGCGCCGGCGCCGGCGGGAATCGCAGGCGCGGTCACCGTGAGCGTTCGCCCCGAACGGATCGGTTTTGGCGACAACGGCCTGTCGGCGCGCATCGCCAGCCGCATCTTCCAGGGCAATCAATGGCTGTTCCAGTGCGAGACCGAATGCGGCCCGGCGATCGTGATCCGGCAGAATGACGGCCGGTCCCAGCCCGAGCAGGGCGCGGCCGTACATCTCACCTGGCAGGCCACCGACATGAGCCTGCGCGCGGCCGGAGGCGCGGCATGAGCGCCGCCATCGCCACTGATCCTTCTGCCGCGGGCGAGACGCGCGCCGGCCTGACGCTGGCGCTGCCTGCCCTGATGCTGTTCACGGGCGTCGTCGTGATCCCGCTCGTCATGACGGTGATGCTCTCGTTTCACGACTGGGGCCAGTACAAAGGCATCGAGCCGGTCTTCATCCTGAAGAACTGGCGGGAGATCGCCAGCGATCCCTATTACGCCGAGATGTTCTGGCGCACCTTCCGCGTCGCGGTGTTCGCAACGCTGATCACGGCGGTATTCGGCGTGCCCGAGGCCTACATTCTCAACCGCATGAGCGCGCCATGGAAGGGGCTGTTCCTGCTCCTCATCCTCGGACCGCTCTTGATCTCGGTGGTGGCGCGCACGCTCGGCTGGGCGCTTTTGTTCGGCGGCAATAACGGCCTTGCCAACAAGCTGCTGATGTCACTCGGCCTGATCGCATCTCCGGTGCGCTTCATGTTCACCGAGACGGGCATGGTGATCGCGCTGGCGCATGCGATGATGCCGTTCATGGTGCTCGCGGTGTGGACCGCGCTGCAGCGGCTCGATCCGCAAATCGAGAATGCCGCGGTCTCGCTCGGCGCCGGCGCGCTCACGGTCGTTCGGCGTATCATCCTGCCGCAGATCATGCCGGGCGTGCTGTCGGGCGCGGTCATCGTGTTCTCGCTGTCGGCCAGCGCCTTCGCCACGCCCGCGATCATCGGCGGCCGCAGGCTGAAGGTCGCAGCGACGCTTGCCTATGACGAATTCCTCAACACGCTGAACTGGCCGCTCGGCGCCGCGGTCGCGGTCCTGCTCTTGCTTGCGCTGGTGCTGATCGTGGTCGGCTCGAACACGCTGATCGAACGTCGTTACGCGGAGGCGTTCCGATGAAGGCGAACGGTCCTCTTGCTCTCATTTTCCATACCTTGTTCGTCATCTTCATGCTGGCGCCGATCGTGGTGGTGTGCTGGGTCGCCTTCACGCCGGAAGGCTTCCTGTCGATCCCCATCACGAATTTCTCCCTGCGCTGGTTCAAGGCGCTCGCGAACTATCCGGAATTCATGCACGCCTTCGGCATCAGCCTGTGGCTCGGGGTGCTGTCGTCCTTCGTCAGCCTGTTGTTCGCGGTACCGGCGGCGCTCGCGATCAGCCGCTATCGCTTCCGCGGGCGCGAGGCGCTGTCGGCGCTGTTCCTGTCGCCGCTGATGATCCCGCATGTCGTGCTCGGCATCGCCTTCCTGCGCTTCTTCACCTCGATCGGCATCGGCGGCACCTTCTCGGCGCTGGTCATCGCGCACATCATCGTGGTGTTTCCCTTCGCGCTACGGCTGACACTTGCGGCAGCAACCGGCATGGACCGCTCGGTCGAGATGGCCGCGGTCTCGCTCGGCGCCGACGGCTGGACCATGTTCCGCCGCGTCACCCTGCCCTCGATCCTGCCCGGCATCGTCAGCGGCTGGATGCTCGCCTTCATCCAATCCTTCGACGACCTGACCATGACCGTGTTCCTCGCCGCGCCCGGCACCGAGACGTTGCCGGTGCGTATGTTCCTCTACATCCAGGACAACATCGATCCGCTAGTGACCTCGGTCTCGGCCAGCGTCATTGCCATCACCATGACCGTCCTGATCCTGCTCGATCGCTTTTACGGACTCGACCGCGTGCTCACCGCCAAAGGCGGCGACGCCGGCCGATAGGAGATATGATGACCAAAGACTACGAGGTCGCCGTCATCGGCGGCGGCCTGCTCGGCTCTGCCATTGCCTGGGGACTTGGCCGGCTCGGCCAGCGCGTCGCGGTGCTCGACGAAGGCGATATCACCAAGCGCGCCTCGCGTGCGAACTTCGCGCTGGTCTGGGTGCAGAGCAAGGGGCTGGGCATGCCGGCCTATACCGGCTGGACCGTGCGCGGCTCCAAGGCCTGGCCAAAGCTTGCGGCCGAGCTGAGGGAGCAGACCGGCCTCGACCTCGCGCTGCAGCAGAATGGCGGCTTTCACCTCACGCTCGGCGACGCCGAATATGAGGCGCGCACCAATCTCGTCGCTCGCATGCACAACCAGACCGGCGCGACCGACTACAAGATGGAGATGCTGCCGGCGGCGGAGGTGAAGAAGATGCTGCCGCTGATCGGGCCTGAGGTGTCGGGTGGCAGCTTCTGTCCGTTCGACGGACATGTGAACTCGCTGCGCACCTTCCGCGCCTTCCACACTGGCATGAAGCAGCTTGGTGTCGATTATCTCCCCGAACGGCCGGTCACCGCGATCGCGCGCGAAGGCGATGAGTTCAAGCTCGCGACGCCACAAGGCGAGCTGCGCGCCGCCAAGGTCGTGCTCGCCGCCGGCAACGCCAACCAGACGCTGGCGCCGATGGTCGGTCTCTCAGCGCCGATGGGACCGACCCGTGGCCAGATCGTCGTCACCGAGCGCACCATGCCGTTCCTGCCCCATCCTCTCACCACCATCCGCCAGACCGACGAAGGCACGGTGATGATCGGCGACAGCAAGGAGGACGAGCTCGACGATCGTGTGCAGAACCACCCGATCAATGCCGTGATGGCCGATCGCGCGCAGCGCATGTTCCCGCATCTTTCCCGGCTCAACGTGATCAGGAGCTGGAGCGGCATCCGCGTGATGCCAACGGACGGCTTTCCGATCTACGACCAGTCGGAGACGCATCGAGGGGCTTTCGTCGCCTGCTGCCATTCCGGCGTGACGCTTGCCGCCAACCACGCCTTCGACATCGCCCGCATGGTCAAGCAGGGCGCGCTGGAGGCTGAGCTGGTCGATGCCTTCTCGGCGCGCCGCTTCAACAGCGAGTCCGGAGCGAGCGGCAGTGGCTATTACTGATACGGGCCGGCGCATGCCGCCCACGGAGACGACAATGTTCAAGCGAGCTGACGGTGATGCGAGGCGATCGGTGACGATCCATGTCGAGGAGAAAGCGGTGACCGCACGCGAAGGCGACAGCGTGTCTGCGGCGCTGCTGGCCTCCGGCCTCGATGCGCGCCGCACGACCGCCGTCAGCGGCGCCAAGCGGCTGCCTTATTGCATGATGGGCGTGTGCTTCGACTGCCTCGTCACCATCGACGGCGTCGGCAATCGCCAGGGCTGCCTCGTCCCGGTTGCGGACGGCATGCAGATCGAGATCCAGAAGGGCAAGCGGGAGATCGGCCGATGAGCACCGTCCCGAAGCGTGACACATACGACGTCATCGTGATCGGCGCCGGTCCGGCCGGGCTCGCCGCCGCCGCAACTGCAGCCGGCGCGGGCCTGTCGACGCTGATGCTCGACGAGAACGCCGGTCCCGGCGGCCAGGTCTGGCGCGGGATCGCTTCGACGCCGATCAAGAATGAGGCCGTGCTCGGCGCCGACTACTGGTCGGGCGCGGAGATCGCGAAGGCGGCGCAGGGCAGCGGCGCGGAAATCATTCATCGCGCCACTGTCTGGAGTCTGGATCGCAATCTCGAGCTCGGTGTCTCCATTGGCGGCGGCTCTGCATTCATCAAGGCAAGGCGCGTCATCATTGCGACCGGCGCGCTCGAGCGTCCCTTTCCTATTCCCGGCTGGACCCTGCCGGGCGTGATGACGGCGGGCGCCGCGCAGACCATGTTGAAATCGTCGGGATTGGTGCCTGACGGACGCACCGTCATAGCGGGCCAAGGCCCGCTGCTGTGGCTCTTGGCCGCGCAGATCCTGCGGCTCGGCGGCCGTATCGACCGGGTGCTCGACACCACGCCGCGCGGAAACTATTTCGCCGCCCTGCCCCATGCCTTCGCGTTCATGACGTCGCCCTATTTCGCGAAGGGCCTGTCGATGATGCGCGAGGTCAAGGCGCGGGTGCCGGTGGTCAAGGGCGTCATCGAGCTGTCAGCAAGCGGCGATGGCCAGCTCGCCTCCGTCAGCTATGTGGCCGGCGGCAAGCGCGAAACGCTGGCGACTGATCTGCTGCTGCTGCATCAGGGCGTGGTGCCCAATGTCAATCTGGCGATGGCCGCCGGTGTCGAGCATCGCTGGGACGAGTTGCAGCTGTGTTGGTCGCCGGTGCTCGATGCAAACGGCGCGAGCTCGGTCGAAGGCATTGCGATCGCCGGTGACGGCGCCGGCATTGGCGGAGCGCAGGCGGCTGTCTGGCGCGGCCGGATTGCGGCCCGCGCGGCAGTCGCAGCGCTTGCGCCTGATGCAGTGGCGAAGCTTCCTTCGCTTGCGAGCTTGCATGGCGAGCTCAAGCGGGCCGAGCGCGGCCGGCTGTTTCTCGATACGCTGTTCCAACCGGCCAAGCCGTTTCGCATTCCCTCTGGGGACACCATCGTCTGCCGCTGCGAGGAGATCACCGCGCAGGACGTGCGCGATTCCGTTGCGATCGGCGCCACCGGGCCGAACCAGCTCAAGGCCTATCGCCGCACCGGCATGGGCCCGTGTCAGGGCCGGCTGTGCGGTCTCACGGTCACCGAGCTGATGGCGGAGGCGCGCGGCAAGACGCCGCAGGAGATCGGCTACTATCGCCTGCGCGCGCCGGTGAAGCCGATCATGCTGTCGGAGCTGGCGGCCCTTCCGAAGAACGACGATGCGGTCAAAGCCGTGGTGCGCGGATGACGATCCAAACGGATGCCATCATCGTGGGTGGCGGCATCCACGGCTGCTCGACCGCGCTGCATCTGTGTCTCGCCGGACGCAAGCCGGTGCTGATCGAGAAGGACTATGCCGGCCGCCATGCCTCCGGCGTCAATGCCGGCGGCGTCCGCCAGCTGGCGCGTGACGTTGCCGAGATACCCCTTTCCATTCGCTCGATGGGTATCTGGGAAAGCATCACCGAGCTCGTCGATGACGATTGCGGCTTCGAGAGTCACGGCCAGGTGCTGGTCGCCGAGAACGAGGCCGAGCTTGCGGCGTTCAGAGCCCGTGTCGCTGATCTGAACGGGCGCGGCTTCACCCATGAGGAGCTGATCGACGGCGCAGAGCTGCGCCGGCTGGTGCCGGCGGTGGCGGAGAGCTGTCCCGGTGGCGTGGTGTCACGGCGCGATGGCGCGGCGCAGCCCGCGCGCACCACCACGGCATTTCGTCGCAAGGCGGAGCAGTTGGGCGCGGTCATTCGCGAAGGAATGGCAGCGACGAACATCCGGAAGGACGGTGAGCTGTGGCGTGTCGATGTCGGAGACGAAAGCTTCGCCGCCCCGGTGCTGGTCAATGCCGCCGGTGCCTGGGCCGGCCGCATCGCCGCCGATCTCGGCGAGCCGGTGCCATCGGAGACCATCGCGCCGATGCTGATGATCAGCTCGCCCGTGCCGCACTTCATCGATCCCGTGGTGATCCTGCGCGGCCGCAAGCTGTCGTTCAAGCAGTTCAAGAACGGCACGGTGCTGATCGGCGGCGGCCATCTCGCGGTGCCCCACCAGGAGCGCAACGAGACCGTGCTCGATTGGCGCAAGCTTTCGGAGAGCGCGCGCACCGTCTCCGAGCTGTTCGCGGTGATGCGCAATGCCACCATCGTGCGCGCCTGGGCTGGCATCGAGGCGCGGATGCGCGACGACATTCCGGTGTTCGGTCCCAGCGCGCGGCACGAAGGGCTCTATCATCAGTTCGGCTTCTCGGCGCACGGCTTTCAGCTAGGCCCCGGCGCTGGCGCTGTCATGGCCGAGCTGATCGTCCATGGTGGCAGCCAGACCCAGATCGGCGGGCTGAGCATCACACGGTTCCGCAATCCCAACCTTTCAACAGCATGAGGACATCATGACCATCACCAGAAAAATCCGCTCGGCGATCCATCACCGCATCGTCGAGGCAGGCGGCTTCGTCTTCATCGGCGGCACCGTCGCCGACGACACCTCTGTCTCGATGGGCGAGCAGACCCGCAACATTCTCGGCAAGATCGACGGATTTCTGAAGGAAGCAGGGACCGACAGATCGCGCGTGGTCAGCGGCCAGATCTTCGTCACGGATCTGGCGAAGAAGAAGGAGATGGATGCAGCCTGGACCGAGTTCTTTGGCGACGATCTGCCGGTCCGCGCCACCGTCGGTGTCGCCGATCTCGGCGGCGGCGCGCTGATCGAGATCGTCATCACCGCGGTCAAGGGCTGAGGCGCACTCGATCGCTGGCCGAGGAAGCTGTCACGCGCGATGCTTGTGTCAGCGAGCAGCGCGCATGAAGTGGGATGAGGCGCATGGATGTTCCGCTGGTCATCGCCCGGCTTAACCGGGCGATAGAGTGATCACCGGCCGACATTGTTGGAAGCATATTGCCGACCGCGCGCCTCACTTCGGTCTCTGGATACTGGATCGCCCGCCTTCGCGGGCGATGACACGGAGTGCATGATCGCTCACACGACCACCCAACGCACCGCCACGCTCATATGAGGGTGACAGCGATGCCAGAGGGCGCGTCATCAGTCACGACCATTACGCTTCACGTGTCAAACAGCTGAAGGCGTGCGCTCGCATTGTCGCGGCATGATCTGCCCGAGCTATGCAAGGCATCGCCCCCTGAAATTCGACGAGGGCGCAGGGAAGACCGCATAGGCGTTAAGTTTAGTCTTGCGTGTTGGAATCGTTCGTGATTCGAACATGGGATGACACGAGATTCGCTTTTGAACGAAGACTGGGCGAGCGTCGTTACGCAGCTAGGTGGGGCTGCGCAGCTCGAGAGCAGCGCGCGCCAGACGAAAGCTTTCGTGCGGCAACGGCGGATCCCTGATGCGGTGGCGTTGCTTCGGCTGATGCTGGCTTATTGTCTGGGTGAAAGAGGGTTAAGATCGACGGCCGCGTGGGCTGCTTCTGTTGGCCTTGCCAATCTGAGTAGCGTGGCGCTGTTCTACCGCCTGCGTCAATGTGGCGATTGGTTTACCGTGCTTGTGGAGCGCTTGCTCGCGGCGGCGGCGCCAAAGGCGAGCCGAGGCCGTCTGATCCGTATCATCGATGCCACGACAGTGCCTCAGGCAGGGCCGGCTGCGCGCAAGAACAGCGAGCTTTGGCGCATTCATAGTGCATTTGATCTGCCATATGAGCGGTTTGGCCATTTCGAACTGACAGATCAGCAAGAGGGCGAGACGTTTGACCGCATACCAGTGGTCAAGGGTGAGATCCGTATTGCTGACCGCGCCTATCTACAACCTGATCGCATCTCGGCAGTGCTCGAAGCTGGTGCAGATGTTTTGATCCGAGCGGGCTGGAAGAACGCACGTTGGCTTGATGCCAAAGGCTATCCGCTCGATCTGATAGCCGAATTACGGGCGGGGAACGCCCGCGGACTGATCGATCGGCCGATTTGGATCAAACGCAAGGCCGGCGCGCCTCTGGCTATGCGTCTGATCGCAGTCAAGAAGTCTGCCGATGCGGCTGCCGCGTCGCGTCGTAAAGCCCGGCGAGACGCCCAAGACGAAAACCGCACCATCTCTAAAGAAACTTTGGAAGCGGCGGATTGGGTCATCCTGGTCACCTCGCTAGCGCCGGACGAGTTCACCGTCGAAGATGTGCTTGCGCTTTACAGACTGCGATGGCGGATCGAACTCGGCTTCAAGCGATTGAAGAGTTTGATCGGCCTCAAGACACCGCCTGGAACCGATCCGCGCTCCGCCAAGCCCTACCTGCTGGCTCATCTCTTGATCATTTTGCTGCTCGAACCGCTTGTCCGCGAGTTCGAGGACTCTCCCCACTGGACGCAGGCCGCCTGACGACACCTGGCGCTTGGCGTGTCTTGCAGCAACTCATTGCGTCCTTGCTACAAGCAATCATTCCACAACCAACCATCCGCCGCCTCCATCACAGCAAACGGGTACTGGACCGGCACCTCTACGAGCCACCTCGAAAACGACGATATCAATCGATGCCCGCATTATCTTAACGCCTATGGGGAAGACCGGGCACCGGCCGGCGCCCATGGTCCGCGTGCAACAAGAAAGCACGCGGCAGAACCACAGGCTCAGCCAGGATACCCGGCCTTCCCTGCGCGATTGGTTTTAACGCTTATACGTGATCTCCCCGGGGGCCGGCTTGATTGTCCCCGTCGTCCGCAATGCTCGTCATGAACATCGCGGCCTTGACGCCAGCACCGGGGCGTCAGGACCACACGACTTCACGTGCGTGCCGTGCCCGTTCGTCCATGTGTGAAGCACACATTGCGACACGCCGCGCCCATCGCATCCCGCTTCCAACGTCCGTGACGATCGCGATACGCCCCTCATGTGGAAGCGGAACGTGCGGAAAGATCGTTCTGATTTGCCCGACAAAGCAAGCGAGGCAGCCTGCGACAAAGTAGCCCGACGGGCAATTCAAGCATGGCTTCCATTTGCAAATTGCCCGTCGGGTTAGGTGCCGCCCACTATACTGCCGTCGTCCCGGCGAACGCCGGGACCCATAACCACAAGCGGAGGTTTGTGCGCGAATTGGTCGTGACTGCGCTGAGCGCACCAAACGACCACCGTGGAGTATGGGTCCCGGCGTTCGCCGGGACGACGATCTTTATGACGGCCTCCTTACGGCTCATACGCAACGTACCACTGCGCAACTCAATTGCTCTCCGAACAATTTGCGCGATGACGCCGTGCAGCGATCTGCGGTAGGACAAAAGCATCCGTCATCACAGCTCGTCCGCCAATGCCCCACGCCTCATCCCTGCTCGCTTTTGCGCTCGTCTCCCTCGGCATGGTGCTGACGCCAGGGCCGAACATGATCTACCTGATCTCGCGCTCAATCACGCAGGGGCATGCCGCCGGAATCGTGTCGCTCAGCGGCGTGGCGCTCGGCTTCGTGGTCTACATGCTGGCAGCGGCCTTCGGCATCACCGCGCTGCTGCTCGCGGTGCCGTTTGCCTATGACGCGCTGCGTCTCGCCGGCGCCGCCTACCTGCTCTATCTCGCCTGGCAGGCGATGAAGCCCGGCGGCCGTCCGCCGTTCCAGGTGAAGAAGCTCGCGATCGACAGCCCGCGAAAGCTGCTCCTGATGGGCTTCGTCACCAATCTGCTCAACCCCAAGATCGCGATGCTGTATCTGGCGCTGCTGCCGCAGTTCATCGATCCCTCGGCGGGCAGCGTGCTGACGCAATCATTGGTGCTCGGCGCCATCCAGATCGCGATCAGCGTCAGCATCAACGCCGTGATCGCGAAGGCCGCCGGCACCATCGCGCTGTTCCTGGCGAGCCGGCCGAGCTGGGCGCTCGTGCAGCGCTATCTGATGGGCACGGTGCTGGCTGGGCTTGCGGTCAGGATGGCGGTCGAGGCGCGAAGGGGGTAGCTGCTCTTCGTCTCCCGCGCGTGAGTGACGCGCGCACATCTCGCAGCGTACTCGGTGCACCCTCGCCCCTTGTGGGAGAGGGTTTCAGCGTGCTTGCCGAGCAATCGGCGGCCTCACGAGCGTCGCAAATAACGGCTCAATCCAGCTTTGCCTCCATCCCCCGCGCCACGCCGGGGCGCGCCATCAGCGCCTCGTACCAGCGCTTGACATGCGGGAAGTCGGCAAGATCGACCTTGTGGCGCGGATGCCGCCAGGCCCAGCCGAGAATGGCGAAATCGGCCACCGACAGCGTGCCCGCGACGAACTCATGGTCCGCAAGCCGTCGGTCCAGCACGCCGTAGAGCCGGCGCGTCTCCGCCATGTAGCGCTGCAGCCCGTAGGCGCGATCCTGTTCGTTATCCAGAGCGATGAAATGATGCACCTGGCCTGGCATCGGGCCGAAGCCGCCCATCTGCCACATCAGCCATTCGTAGACCGGAATTCGCTCGGCCAGCGGCTTCGGCAGGAACTTGCCGGTCTTCTCGCCCAGATAGAGCAGGATCGCGCCGGATTCGAAGATCGAGACCGGTTTGCCCTCCGGTCCCCTGGGATCGACGATCGCCGGTATCTTGTTGTTGGGACTGATCTTGAGGAAGGCCGGCGCCATCTGCTCGCCTTTGGTGATGTTCACCGGGATCACCTTGTAGGGCAGGCCCATCTCCTCCAGTGCCACCGAGATCTTGCGGCCGTTCGGCGTGTTCCAGGTATGAAGCTCGATGGTCATCCGGTCCCTTTCAGCTGCCGTTCAGACAAGCGGGTTTACCATCCCGATGTTTGGGCGGCAAAACGGCCAAGAGGGCCAAGGGTAGCGGTCGTCCTATTAAGGAAGGCGTGCACAGGCCGCCTCGCCGCTGTTGACGAGCCAGGCCAAGCGCTGGCAAGAGCGTCGCGCCGCCGGTAAGATTACGAACAGTTGAACCGTTAAATTCGACGATCGGGATCAAAATCTTGTCCAAATCCGCCTCACGTGCCCGTCTCCACGAGATCATCCGCCGGCGCTCGTTCGGCCGCGGCGAGATCACGCTGGCCTCGGGCCGCAAGAGCGATTTCTATTTCAACCTGAAGCCGACCATGATGGACCCCGAGGGCGCGACGCTGCTCGCGGAGTTGACCTATGAGGCGCTGAAGGACGAGAGTTACGACTATATCGGCGGGCTCGAGATGGGCGCGGTGCCGCTGGCGGGCGCAATCGCGCAGATTTCGTGGATCAAGGGCCATCCGATCGCAGCCTTCTTCGTCCGCAAGAAGCCGAAGGAGCACGGGGCGCGGCTGGCGATCGAGGGGCTCGCCAAGGATGAGACTCTGGTCGGCAAACGCATCGTCGTGGTCGAGGATGTCACCACGACCGGCGGCTCGGCGATGAAGGCGGTGGAAGCCCTGCGCGAGGCCGGCGCCGATGTCGCGCTGGTCTTCACCATGGTCGACCGCCAGGAGGGCGCAGCGGAAACCTTCGCGGCGGCCAAGCTGCCGTTTCGCGCGCTCTACACGGCGGGCGAGTTTCTCTGAGATCGCGCTTGCGCGCTCACCGCTCATTTACCATCCCTCACTAAGGTTACCGCAATGCCAACGTGATCGCGCCAACGGCGCGGGACTGGAACGGAGCGGGCGTTGCGTAGCGGATTGTTCTTGCAGCATAAGCAGCGCGGCGTTCTGCTCGTCGGCGCAGTGATCCTGGCCAGCTCGGTCGCGTTGATGCCGCGCATGGCATTGGCCGAGGGCCTGTTCGATTTCCTGTTCGGCGGGCTCACCAGGCCGCAGCAACCGGCACAGGCCGATGTCGTCGATCCCGCAGCGGCTGGCCTGCAACCGGTGCCGCAGCCGCGCGCCGCCGCGGCCGGCTCCGGGCCAGCATTTTGCGTGCGCAGCTGCGATGGCCGCTATTTTCCGCTGATGCGCGGCGCGACCTCACCGGCGCAAATGTGCCAGGCGTTCTGCCCGGCGAGCGCGACCAAGGTCTATTTCGGCGCCTCGATCGATAGCGCCTATGCCGCCAATGGCGAGAGCTATGCGGACAGCGAGAACGCCTACGCTTATCGCAAGGCGCTGCGCGCGGACTGCACCTGCAACGGCCGAGATCCCGCAGGCCTCGCCCCGGTCGACCTCGCGCTCGACAATTCGCTGCGGGCAGGCGATGTGGTTGCAACGTCAGACGGGCTGGTCGCCTATTCCGGTCCGCGCGGCGGGCCCGCCCAGACCGGCGACTTCACACCGGTTGCCTCCTATCCCGGCCTGACCGCCGAGGTGCGCGCGCGCCTGACCGAGCTGAAGGTCGCGCCCGTGCGCGCCGAGACGGTCGCAACCGACATGACCCTGCCGACCGACGGGGGCATCAGCCTGGCACCGCCCCCAAGCAGCGCGCCGAAACCGGCCCAGGGCCGTGACAAGCGGGCGGCACTGTACTGACAGTAGTTGCATTCATTGCGAGAGCCGAAGGCGACGAAGCAATCCAGACTTCCTTCTTGGCTCTGGATTGCTTCCGCCGTCCCCCTTCGGGCTATGGCGGACAAGTCGCTTGCGCTTGCAATGACGAATATCTTTTCACCGCCCCACGATCACGCCGATGACATTCGGCACCGCCAGATATTTCTCCTCGATCGCCGTGCGTGCCGCGGTGCGATTTTCGTCGGTGAGCAGCCCGCGCTTCTCGGCCAGGATCATCCAGCAGAATCCCCACCAATCGGTCAGCATGCCCTCGTCGTCGGCGAGATCGTAGCCCGCCTCCGCCGCGAAGATGCGGGCCCGCGCCTCGTCCAATCCATCGAGGAAGGTGTGATCGGTCGCCGAGAACAGGTCGTCGGAGATGTCGTCGATGGTGTAACCCCAGATCGACATGCAGACCGCGTTGAATTCGCGATCGATCTGGTCGTCGTCCACGACGCGTCGGCGGGCGGCCTTATGCAGCCGCGACAGCGTGCGGGCGAAATCGGCGATTCGGGTAAGAGCCAGGGGGTCGAAGGCGATATTGGACATGATGTCCTCGCTTTTGAACGCTGATGCCATGGGGTGCGGAGCCAGAGGGTCTTCCGAATCACGAGGGTATAACGACAGCTTGCCAAATTGTTCTTAATTTGTTCTAACGAATTTGGGAAGAGAGAAGAGAGAAAAGATCGTCGTCCCGGCGAACGCCGGGACCCAGACTCCGCAGAGCCTCGATCTTGCACGATTGTCGGCCATGACCACCGGGGCTTTATGTTACGTGTACATTTGGCCAGCGGCCATCACGGCACGCTCTACATCGGCGTCACCAACGATCTGCGACGGCGTCTGGAGCAGCATCGAACTGGCCGGGGTTCGCGTTTCGTCAGCAAGTACAAGGTCAACCGGCTCGTTTACGTCGAAACCTATCCGACGGCGATGGAAGCCATCGCACGCGAAAAACAGTTGAAGAACTGGCACCGGGACTGGAAGATCGAGTTGATCGAGAGGGATAATCTGGATTGGAGCGATCTGTCGGGCCTGATCTGCGGCCTGTGAGTCTGGGTCCCGGCGTTCGCCGGGACGACGGAGAGGGTCTCGGCGAATACTCCGCCCCTACCCCGACGCCAACAGTCGGCCGCTGCAGGCACTGGCCCAGAATGTCGCGCCACACTGCCGCTTGATGGCGGCGCAGCGCTGCGCCGGCGAGGCATTGGCGGGAACGGTGAAGGCGCAGCTCAGCCCATCCGCGCTTCGGCCGGTGCTCCCGGCCGCCGCACTCGTGACCGAGATCAGGCAGACCAGCAGCAGTGCGGCGACGATCTCAATGATCAGCCTCATGACGCACCTCTCTCGCTGGAATCCTCGAGCCGACGCAGTCCGGCCTTCAAGTCTAGCATGGAACACCTCCCTGCGTTCGGAACTTGGCCCGATTCTTGCGGAAGATCTCATCTTTCGGGCGGACCCGAAACCCTCCCGGGTTTCGATTCCAACTCAACCGTCGTATGGTTTTAGATCGAACTGACATCAGCATCACAGGTTCCCCAGGTGGCAGATCACCCGTCCCAGCGCAGCTTTCCCGCTCCCGGCCAACCCGTCGACGAACTCGCGGTGGCCGAAATCAAGAGCGACATCCTAGCCAAGCTCCGCCTGGACATCGGCAAGGAAGCGAGCCAGGCGACGGCGCACGACTGGTACGCCGCTGCGGCCCTGACGCTGCGCGACCGCATCGTCCATCGCTGGCTGACCGCCGACAAGGAGAGCTACGATGCCGGCCGCAAGCGGGTCTATTATCTCAGCCTGGAATTCTTGATCGGCCGCCTGTTCACCGACGCGCTGACCAATATGGGGCTGATGAAGGTGTTCGAGACCGCGCTTGGCGATCTCGGCGTCGGTCTGTCTGACTTACGCAAAAGCGAACCGGATGCTGCGCTCGGCAATGGCGGACTGGGCCGGCTCGCCGCCTGCTTCATGGAGAGCATGGCGACGCTCGCGATCCCGGCGATCGGCTACGGCATCCGCTACGATTTCGGCCTGTTCCGGCAGGTGATCGTGGACGGCTGGCAGCAGGAATATCCGGACGTCTGGCTCTCCTTCGGCAATCCCTGGGAATTCCAGCGCCCCGACGTGGTCTATCACGTCCATTTCGGCGGTAGCGTCGCCCATGTCGACGACAAGGGCCGCGACCGCGCGGTCTGGACTCCCGGCGAGACGGTACAGGCGGTCGCCTATGACACGCCGATCGTCGGCTGGCGCGGCCAGCACGTCAACGCGCTCCGGCTGTGGTCGGCGCGCTCGCCCGACCCGTTGAAGCTCGACGTCTTCAACACCGGCGACTATCTCGGGGCCTCCGCCGAGGAGGCGCGGGCCGAGGCGATCTGCAAATTCCTTTATCCGAACGACGAAAGCCCTGCGGGGCGCGAGCTGCGGCTGCGGCAGGAATATTTCTTCGTCTCGGCCTCGCTGCAGGATCTCGTAAAGCGGCATCTCGGCTCGGACGGCCAGCTCCGCAGCCTGGCGCAAAAGGCCGCTGTGCAGCTTAACGACACCCATCCCTCGCTCGCCGTCGCCGAGCTGATGCGCATCCTGGTCGACCTGCACAATTTCCGCTGGGACGAGGCCTGGAAGATCACGGTCGCCACCCTCTCCTACACCAACCACACGCTGCTGCCGGAAGCGCTGGAGACCTGGCCGGTCGAGCTGTTCGAGCGGCTGCTGCCGCGGCACCTTGACATCATCTACCGCATCAACGCCCAGCATCTTGCGCTGGCGGAGGAGCGCGCACCGGGAGACATCGACTATCGCGCCTCGGTGTCGCTGATCGACGAGCGAAGCGGCCGCCGCGTGCGCATGGGGCAGCTCGCTTTTGTCGGCTCGCACCGCATCAACGGCGTCTCGGCGATGCATTCCGACCTGATGAAGGAGACGGTGTTTCACGATCTCAATCACCTCTATCCCGGCCGCATCACCAACAAGACCAACGGCATCACCTTCCGCCGCTGGCTGATGCTGGCCAACCCGAAGCTGACCGAGCTGTTGCGCGAGGCCTGCGGCGAGGCCGTGCTCGACGATCCGACCCAGCTCGCGGCGCTGGAAAGCTACGTCAGCGATGGCGCGTTTCAGCAGAAGTTCCGCACCGTCAAGCACCACAACAAGATCCAGCTCGCGCGCCTGGTCGGCGAGCGCATGGATATTCGGCTTGATCCGTCCGCACTGTTCGACGTGCAGATCAAGCGCATCCATGAATACAAGCGCCAGCTCCTCAACATCCTCGAAGCGATCGCGCTCTATCAGGCCATCAAGGACAATCCGCAGGCCGATTGGGTGCCGCGGGTCAAGATCTTCGCCGGCAAGGCGGCGGCGAGCTATCGCTACGCCAAGCTCATCATCAAGCTGATCAATGACGTCGCCGAGATCGTCAATAAAGATGCAGCAATCGGCGGCCGGCTCAAGATCGTGTTCCTGGCCGACTATAATGTGAGCCTCGCAGAGACGATCATTCCCGCAGCAGACCTCTCCGAGCAGATCTCGACCGCGGGCATGGAAGCCTCCGGTACCGGCAACATGAAGCTGGCGCTGAACGGTGCGCTGACCATCGGCACGCTCGACGGCGCCAATATCGAGATCCGCGACAATGTCGGGCCGGAGAACATCGCGATCTTCGGCATGGAGGCGATGGACGTCGTGGCGCGCCGCCAGCAGGGGCTCGACGCGAGCGACGTGATCAGCAAATCACCGGCGCTGGCGCGGGCCATCAATGCGATCGGCGCCGGCGATTTCTCGCCCGACGACAAGGGGCGCTTCGAGCCGATCGCGCATGCGCTGCGCTATCTCGACCACTACATGGTCAGCGCCGATTTCGATTCCTATTTCCAGGCGCAGCGCGGCATCGATGCACGCTGGCAGGTGATGCCGGCGTGGACACGGGCCTCGATCCTGAACGTCGCGCGCATGGCCTGGTTCTCCTCCGACCGCACCATCCGCGAATATGCCCAAGACATTTGGAACGTGCCGGTCGGGCCGAGCGCCGCGGCGGTCGGCCAGGCCCAGCGCGGCGTGAAGGGCTGAGCCAGATCCAACGTCATTGCGAGCGAAGCGACGTGTCCGCCGAAGCCCAGCGGGCGAAGGCGGAAGCAATCCAGCGCCTCAAGAAAGACTGGATTGCTTCGTCCGCTTCGCTCCTCGCAGTGACGGTCTCTCGCTATGAGTAGTTGATGCCAAGCGATCATCTGTTCGACCAAGCCACCCGCGTCACCGCTGGCGACAGCCGCTGGCAGGGCCGCACCAGCCCGGACTACTGGGCCTTTGTCGGCCCGTTCGGCGGTGTCACGGCGGCCACCGTACTGCGTGCGCTGATCGAGCATCCGCAAGCATCAGGCGATCCGCTGGCGGTGACCGTGAACTACTGCGCGCCGATCGCGGAAGGTGTGTTCGATCTCGACGTCCGGCTCGCAAAAGCCAACCGCTCCTCGCAGCATTGGCTCGTGGAGCTCACGCAAGACGGCGGCGATCCCGCAACGCTGGCCACGGCCGTCTTCGCCGAACGCAGGCCGTCGTGGTCGCATCAGCCGGCAAAGCCACCCGAGGCGCCGCCATTCGAGGAGGTCCGCCGTCATCCCGATTCCGGCATGTCATGGCCGCAGCAATATGATTTCCGCTTCATCGAAGGCCGGCCGCAACTCGGCGCGGGGCCTGCCGACGCGCCGCACAGCCCGTTCTCGAAGCTGTGGATCTCAGATCGCAAGCCGCGCACCATCGACATGCTGTCGCTGCTATCCATGTCCGATGCCTTCTTCGGACGCGTCTTTCACGCGCGCGGCGAGCTGGTGCCGTTCGGCACGGTGTCGCTGACGACATACTTCCATATCAGTCGCGCTGAGCTGGAAGCTGAGAACATCACCCGCGTGCTCGCGGTCGCCGACGCCAAGGTGTTCAACAGGAGCTATCAGGACCAGCACGGCGAACTCTGGTCGCCGTCGGGACGGCTACTCGCGACCACGACGCAGATTGCGTATTTCAAGGCGTAACGCCTCATTCAAGACGTGAGGCTGGAGCGCTTCAACGTATCAGGTGTCGTCCCGGCGCACGCCGGGACCCATACACCGCAGCAGTCGTTTGTGGCACGTCGTCAATTGTCAGCCGTCGCAACATAGCCGCCGATGGCTATGGCTCCCGGCTCAAGGCCGGGACGACACCGATGATGTGGCGGCAACGCATAACGCCGCCCGCCGCGTTCGAGCTGCCCGCGACGACGACCGATAACTACTCCGCCGCCAGCTTCAGATCCGGCGCCGCGGCGCGGACTTCGGCATCGACCTGGGCTTCGAACTTGGCAAAGTTCTTCTGGAACATGCCGACCAGCGCCCGCGCGGTCTTGTCGAACTCGGCCTTGTCTTTCCAGGTGTTGACCGGATCGAGGATCTCGCTCGGCACGCCCGGCAGCGCTGTCGGCACCGCAAACCCGAAATATTTGTCGGTACGGAATTGGGCGTTGCGCAGGCTTCCATCGAGCGCCGCGGTCAGCAGCGCGCGCGTCACCTTGATCGGCATGCGGCTGCCGACGCCGAACTTGCCCCCGGTCCAGCCGGTGTTGACCAGCCAGCAGTCGACACCGTGCTCGGCGATCAGTTCGCGCAGCATGTTGCCGTACACCGATGGGTCGAGCGGCAGGAATGGCGAGCCGAAGCAGGTGGAGAATTCCGGCTTCGGCTCGGAACCCAAGCCACGCTCGGTGCCGGCGACCTTGGCGGTGTAGCCGGACAGGAAGTGATACATCGCCTGCGCCGGCGACAGCTTGGCGATCGGCGGCAGCACGCCGAAGGCGTCGGCCGCCAGCATCACCACGTTCTTCGGATGCGGCGCACGGCCAGTGCGCGAGGCGTTCGGGATGAAGTCCAAGGGATAGGCAGAACGCGTGTTCTCGGTCTTGGAGCCATCGTTGAAATCAGGAACGCGGGTGTCCTCGTCGAGCACCACGTTCTCCAGCACCGTGCCGAAGCGCTTCGAAGCTGCGTAGATCTCAGGCTCGGCCTCCTGCGACAGCTTGATGCACTTGGCGTAGCAGCCGCCTTCGAAGTTGAACACGCCGTCACGGCCCCAGCCGTGCTCGTCGTCACCTATCAGCGTGCGCTTCGGATCGGCCGACAACGTCGTCTTGCCGGTGCCGGACAGGCCGAAGAAGATCGCGGTATCGCCGGCAGGTCCCACATTGGCGGAGCAATGCATCGGCATCACGCCCTTCTCCGGCAGATAATAGTTCAGCGTGGTGAACACGCTCTTCTTCATCTCGCCGGCATAATAAGACCCGCCGATCAGGACGATCTTGCGGGCGAAATCGATGGCCACCACGTTTTCCGAACGCACCCCGTGACGTTTGGGATCGGCGCGGAAGCTCGGCATGTCGATGATGGTGAGCTCCGGCACGAAGCTGTCGAGCTCGTTGCGATCGGGACGGA
Source organism: Bradyrhizobium sp. STM 3557 (assembly GCF_045571465.1). Lineage (NCBI taxonomy): Bacteria > Pseudomonadati > Pseudomonadota > Alphaproteobacteria > Hyphomicrobiales > Nitrobacteraceae > Bradyrhizobium > Bradyrhizobium sp. STM 3557. The sequence goes on along the minus strand of NZ_CP120697.1, from coordinate 651,909 downwards.
TCAGGAGCGTGCGGATGAACAGGGAATGCCAAGCGAGCTCGGTGAAGACGCGGGTCTTGATGCGGAAGCTCGGATCGGCGCCCCCGTAGAGATCCTGCGCGAACAGCGTCTTGCCTTCGGCGTGCTTGATGAAATCCTGATACAGCGCCTCGAACTGCTCTGATGTGATCGACTGATTGCCGGCCCACCACATCTTCTTGTCCGTGGTGGCGTCACGCACCGTAAACTTGTCTTTGGGGCTGCGGCCGGTGAACTCTCCGGTATCCGCGCACAAGGCACCATCCGCCGACAGCACGGCCTCACCCGCGGCGAGCGAGTACTGATAGAGTTGCGGCGCGCCGAGATTCCAGTGCACCTGCTTCAGATTTTTTAAGCCGAATTTGTCGGCACCGAAGGCGCCGTTGCGCAGACCCGTCTCTTTCACGAAAAGCCCTCCTGAGAGACCGCGCGAGACGAGCGGAAGGAAGCCGCTTGGCGTCTGTTTCGCGGTGACCGTCACACCGAACACTGCTAGCCCGTAAAAAGCCCGGTCTTGGACCTAATACTGATCAACGTTCGTCTTGCCAAGACGATCCGCATGGATTGGTTGACTGGCAAATCGCTGCTTTGATTTAGCTCAATTCGTTACCGCGCTGCACGCAGCGGCGGCAAAGCGCCGCGATTCCGATCACCCGCCTTGCTGCGATGCAGCACGATGGCTCGCCCGCGATTAACCCTTCGCCCGCGCCTCCTCTGCGAGCCGCACCAGCATCTTACGCAGCGCCGCCGGCGAGGTGACCCGCTCGGGAAAATCGAGCCGCAAAGTCTTGCCGTCTGCCATCATGTCGAGCCCGTCGGGATCACAGCCGGTGCAGCGCCAGTCGGCCCGTCCGGCGCCGAGCAGCCTCGTCGCGTAGAGACCGAGCGCGTCGCGATGGTCCTCATTCATGTGGTCGAGAGCGCCCTGCTCACCTTCGAGCAGCGGCGTCGCATCGGAGATATCAGTCAGGATCTGTGCCGGCGTGAGATCGACGATGCGCCCGAATCCGGCCACCAAATGCGTGCCGGAGGGGCGGATCAGGAAAAACGAGAAATCCGCGAAATCGGCGTAGTCGGCGGCGGCGGGGTGCACCTTGAGGTAGCGCGACCTCAGGTTGCTTCTAATAGCTGCGCTCGCTTGCTCGGCGCGGCCCGACAGCATGATTCGCGCGCCCTCGAGCGGATCTCCCGGCGCGCGTTCGTCCAGCATCAGCGATACCCTGCTATCAGCAAGGATGTTCCTGGTGTGCACTGCGAGCCTGGAAATAAGCAGGATCGGCGAACCATCTGCATGATTCGCAACATTCACCAGCGAGCAATAAGGATCGCCCGAATTGGGCATCAACGTCGCCAGTGCGCCCTGGCGACTGCGCCGGAGCAATGAGCGCGCGAGTCGGGAAGGGTTGAAATCGGAGGTTGGCTGCATGTTAATACCTGACGGTTCGGCGCTGATATTCGTACTCGTTTTGCGCGACTTTATCGATTGTCGGCGGGCCCGTCCCATCCTGTTGCAATGAAGACCTTTTTTCGGCTAAACGGGCATCCTGATGGGACGCGGCGCACGACTTCGCCATGCGTTTTGCGGAACTCGGTCACACTTCAGCCCAGCTTGCATTGCTCCGTTGACCGCGTTCGAAGCCCATTTATGCGGCGTATAGCTGGATTGCTCGCCGTTTCAGCTAACCAGACTCTGAAAGCAGGCTCATGCCCACAATCGCCTTGGTCGACGACGACCGCAACATCCTCACCTCGGTCTCGATCGCACTCGAAGCCGAAGGCTACCGCATCATGACGTATACGGATGGAGCGTCAGCCCTGGACGGCTTCCGCACCAGCCAGCCCGACCTCGCCATCCTCGACATCAAGATGCCGCGCATGGACGGCATGGAGACGCTGCGCCGGCTGCGGCAGAAGTCCGATCTGCCGGTGATCTTCCTGACCTCCAAGGACGAGGAAATCGACGAGTTGTTCGGCCTCAAGATGGGCGCCGACGATTTCATCCGTAAACCGTTCTCGCAGCGGCTCCTGGTCGAGCGCGTCAAGGCCGTGTTGCGCCGCTCGCAGCCGAAAGATCCGACGGCGCTGCCGAAGGAGAATGATGCCAAGGCGCTCGATCGCGGCCTGCTGCGGATGGATCCCGAGCGCCACACCTGCACCTGGAAGAACGAGCCGGTGACGCTCACCGTCACCGAGTTCCTGATTCTGCAGGCGCTGGCGACGCGGCCGGGCGTGGTGAAGAGCCGCAATGCGCTGATGGATGCAGCCTATGACGATCAGGTCTATGTCGACGACCGCACCATCGACAGCCACATCAAGCGGCTGCGCAAGAAGTTCAAAATGGTCGACGAGGATTTCGAGATGATCGAAACCCTCTATGGGGTCGGTTATCGCTTCAAGGAAACTTGAGGCCGTAGGCGGCGTCGATCAACGCTGACGCCGTCGGCCTCGACTGCTGCAATGAAGTCGTGGCCCCATATGCGCCTTCGACATCGGAACAGCGGATTACGACTTGGGCGTGCCGGGACGCCCGAAATGGGGCACAGCCATTGCTCGATCGAACGCATCCTGATCAACGCGTGAATGCGCAGGATATGGCGCCGCCGGCAATGCTGGACGGCGCGACCGAGGACATGTCGCCGGTCCATGGGTGGCAGACGCCCCTTGGCTGGCTGCGGCGTGCCGGGCAGTTCCTGTTCGCGCTCTCCTTCTCCAGCCTCACCCGACGCATCGTCTCGCTGAACATAGCGGGACTCTTGGCGCTGGTCGCGAGCATCCTCTATCTGTCGCAGTTCCGCGCCGGCCTGATCGACGCGCGCGCGCAGAGCCTGCTGGTGCAGGCCGAGATCATCGCCGGTGCGATTGCGGCATCGGCGACGGTGCAGACCAATACCATCACCATCGATCCCGACCGCCTGCTCGATCTCAAGCCCGGCGAGAGCTACGGCGCGCCGGACGAATATTCGCCGCTCGACTTCCCGATCAATCCGGAGCGTGTCGCGCCGGTGCTGCGCACGCTGATCCAGCCGACCAAGACCCGCGCGCGAATCTACGATCCGAACGGCGGCATGCTGCTCGACAGCCGCAGCCTGGAGAATGTGGTGCGCTTCGAGCTGCCGCCGCCCTCTTCGGAGCGGCCCGGGATCGTCGAGCGCGCGCTGATCGCGGTGCGCACCTGGCTCAATCGCGGCGACCTGCCGCTCTATCGTGAGCAGGGGCCGGAGAACGGCAATGCTTATGAGGAGGTCGCCGGCGCGCTCAAGGGCCAGAAGCGCAGCATGGTGCGGGTCAATTCGCGCGGCGAGGTGATCGTCTCGGTCGCCGTGCCGGTGCAACGCTCGCTCGCCATTCACGGCGCACTGATGCTTTCGACCCAGGGCGACGACATCGACCAGATGGTGACGGCCGAGCGCCTCGCGATCCTCAAGGTCGGCGGCGTCGCCTCCGCCGTCATGATCGTGCTATCGCTGCTGCTCGCCAGCACGATCGCAGGTCCGGTGCGCCGGCTTGCCGACAGCGCCGAGCGGGTCCGCCGCCGCATCAAGACCCGGGTCGAAATTCCCGACTTTACCCGGCGCCGCGACGAGATCGGGCATCTCTCCGGCGCGCTGCGCGACATGACCGACGCGCTTTACAACCGAATCGAGGCGATCGAGATGTTCGCCGCCGACGTGTCGCATGAGCTAAAGAACCCGCTGACCTCGCTGCGTTCGGCGGTGGAGACGCTGCCGCTGGCCCGCACCGATTCGAGCCGTGGCCGCCTGCTCGCGGTGATCGAGCACGACGTGAAGCGCCTGGACCGGCTGATCTCCGACATTTCCGATGCCAGCCGGCTCGACGCCGAGCTGCAGCGCCAGGACATGACCCTGGTCGACCTGCGACGGCTGCTGACCACCCTGACCTCGGTCGCCAACGAAACCAAGCTCGGGCACGACGTCGCGGTCGAAGCGCGGTTCGAGGGGCGCGGCCCAGGCGACACCTTCTCGGTGCCGGGCCATGATTCGCGACTCGGACAAGTGGTCTCCAACCTGCTGTCCAATGCGCAGTCGTTCTCTGCGGCGGGCGGCAAGGTCCGCATCGTCTGCCGCCGGATCCGCTCCGAGATCGAGATCACGGTGGACGACGACGGCCCGGGCATCCGCGAGGATGCCTTGCAGCGGATCTTCGAGCGCTTTTACACTGATCGTCCGCATCAGGGCTTCGGGCAGAATTCGGGACTCGGCTTATCGATTTCCAAGCAGATCATCGAGGCCCATGGCGGGCGTATCTGGGCCGAGAACCGGCCAGGACCTGCCGATGCCGATGGCGCGCCGACGGTCGCCGGCGCCCGCTTCATCGTGCGCCTGCCAGCGTCGTGACCGCGCCGAGAGGCACGGCACGGCGCTTGGAACGGATTGACGTTCGCCCCTGAGGCGTCGCCGGCCAGCAAGGGTCAAGTCTACACGTCAAGGCTTCGCGGCTTGCCAAAGGGCGTGAAAAGGTGCGTGCTGATGTGATGCACGAGCAGCCGCCAAAAACCGGTCCCAGCATTCATGCCTCGGCCGTCAAGATCGGCGAACAGGCCGTCCTGATCCGCGGCCCTTCCGGCGCCGGCAAGTCAAGGCTTGCGCTCGAGCTCATCCTGGCCGGCCGGTCGGGACAGATCCCGCCGGCCGTTCTGGTCGGCGATGACCGTGTCCAACTCGACACACGCGGCCAAGAAGTTTGGGTGCGACCTGTCGAACAATTGGCCGGCCTGATCGAGATTCGCGGGCTCGGCATCCGCGCCTGCGACTTCGTGCGCGAAGCGAGGATCGGATTCGTTGTCGATTTGATGGCGGACGACGCCGAGCGCCTGCCGCCGCCGGGTGCGTTAAAGACCTCTCTTAACGGTGTGTTATTACCGAGAATTCCGATTGGCGCCGGCTTTTCGCCCTTTTTCCAGGTTGCAGCTGCTCTGATCACCACCGAAACTTCATGTTCCGGTAATCTTTCGGCCAATTGTGTGAAGGGAATTGGTAACCATATCACCGGCACTATCGCGACCGAATAGACCGGCGCCACTTCTCCTTTCCGCAAGTCAGTTATCGGGTGAAGGCAAACATCCCCTCTTGCGCGGGGGCTCTGGATGGTCAAAGTGGCGCGTTCGTGCGGTGCACCCAAGGCGCCCGCGAGGAGTATCCGATGATTGGCCTGGTACTGGTGACCCATGGGCGCCTCGCCGACGAATTCAGGGCGGCGCTGGAACATGTCATGGGTCCTCAAAAACAAATCGAAGCCGTGACAATCGGCGCCGACGACGATTCAGATCTTTGTCGCAGCGACATCATTGAAGCGGTAAACCGTGTTGATACCGGCGACGGCGTCGCCATCCTCACCGACATGTTCGGCGGCACGCCGTCGAATCTCGCAATTTCCTGCATGAGCCGGCCCAAGGTCGAGGTGCTTGCAGGCATCAACCTTCCGATGCTGGTCAAGCTCGCCAAGGTCCGCGAAGAACGCTCGCTTCCCGATGCGATCGCGATGGCCCAGGAAGCCGGCCGAAAATACGTCACCATCGCCAGTCGGGTGCTTGCCGGCAAATGAGCGACGAGGACGCCCCGCAGGACCATGTGGCCGGGCCGGGCGTGCCCCCAGATGCCTTGTCTCGCGAGCTTCTCATCACCAACAAACGCGGTCTGCACGCGCGCGCCTCAGCCAAATTCGTCCAGACCGTCGAACGCTTTCAGGCCGAGGTCTGGGTCACCCGCGGCGGTGAGACGGTCGGCGGTCGTTCCATCATGGGCCTGATGATGCTCGCCGCAGCACCCGGCACTACGATCCTGGTGTCCGTAGCCGGGCCAGAGGCCGAGGCCGCGCTTGCCGCCATCACCGATCTCGTCAACGACAAATTCCACGAAGAAGGCGTATGAGGCGACGTCCGCGCTCTCGCCATCGTCATTCCGCAACGCGCCATGTGGCGGCGACGCGGAATGACGTCGTCAGCACGATACGCTCTGCTCTTCCGCCCTCCGCGCCGGTTCTGCGTCAGTCGGAATAGCTTCGGACGAGATAGTCCACGATCTTGCCGATATCTGCCTGCTCGATCGGCGCGCCGTAGACGTTGATCATCTTGTTCACTTCGGCCTTCCAGAAATCCTCCTTGAACTTAGGTCCGCGAGGCTGAGTGGCGACGTAATCCGCCGAATGACAGCCTGTGCAATTGTTTTGCACGACGTCCAGGTTGGGGCCGGGCTTGAACGCCGACGTCTCACTTGGCAGCTTGTACTCGATCGGCTTTGCGCCGACCGGCGCGAGACCCAAGCAGAGGGGGGCACTCAGTCCGGCGAGGGCCGCGAACGCGACCAGTATCGACCATCTCATGATAGGCTCCTTACGCCGCCCTGACGCGAACGGCTTCGACCACGTTGCGCATGTAGCCGGCCGGATTCCAACGCGGCTCCATCGGCTGTGTCTCGCCGCCGTTGCTGGTCGCGCGCACCTTCAGTTCATGGCTGCCTGCCGCCAGCTTGATCGGCATGTGCCACTCACGGAAGGAGTATTTGCCGAGGTCCTTGCCAAGGGCGGCCTGCGCCCAGGTCTTTCCGCCGTCGGTCGAAACGGCAACGTCCTTGATGCCCTTGCCGCCGTCAAAGGCGATGCCCTTCAGTGCGAGCTGCGCACCGGCCTTGACCGTCGCGCCGTCCGCCACGCTGGTGATGAACGACCTCACGTCGAATCGATTGATCGGAATGGTGGCCTTCGGTGCGGTTCCCGGATCGACGCAGTGGCACTCATTGTCGGGGATGCGGTAGGCGGACTTCATCCAGAAGCCGTCGAAGACATTATCGATGACGGTGATTTCGTTGAGGTGCTTGACCCAATAGGTGCCGTAATAACCCGGCACCACCAGACGCAGCGGGAAACCGTTCAGCCACGGGAGATCCCCGCCGTTCATCGAATAAGCGAGCATGACTTCGCCGTCCCGCGCGTGATCGATGTCGAGCGCCTTGATGAAATCGGGCGTCTTGTCCATGACCGGACCGTCAAGGCCGTTGAAGGTGACCTGGCGGGCGCCCTGCTGGACGCCGGCCTTGTCGAGCACAGCCTTGAGCGGTACGCCCCTCCAGCGTGCATTGCCCATGGCGCCGTTCGCCAATTGCCCGCCCGCGATGCGCGGATCGAACAATCCGCGGCTGTTGCCCGAGCACTGATTGACCGCCACGATCTCGATGGCCGGCATCTTCTTGATTTCGGCCAGCGACAATTGCATGGGCTTGTCGACCTTGCCCTTGATCTCGATCGAGAACGTGGCCGGGTCGATGCTCAGCGGGATGTTCGCGAGATGGTAACGGACGAAGAAGGCATCGTTCGGCGTGATGGCGCCGTCATTGAAGACGGAGAACGGCGTTTCAAGCTGGGGCGGCCTGCTGGTCAGACCGATCATCGGACGCTTTTGCGGATAGCGGACCAGCGGCCGCTGGCCGTTCGCGAAGGGCAGCTCGATAGCCTCCGCAAGAGCGCGCACAGGCGCCGCCGCCATTTCCGTGCCGAGCGCCGCGAGGGCGGCGCCGGAATGCTTCATGAGGGTACGCCGGTCGATCATGGAGGCTCTCTCCTCTTTGATTTGCGACGGCATCTGCCGGGCCGTTGGACGCGCCCGGACTAGAGCTTTTCCGTTCCGATTGAATCCGAACGGGGCTCTAGATTTTCGTTTTAACGCGTTTTCTCCACGCCAACCGGTCTCCACTTCGCTTGAAAACGCGCTCAAGCCAGGAGATAGCCCGGCTCGCGCCTGGTGCAAGCCGGGACTAGCCCTCGCATCGTACTGGTCCCCGTCGGGTCAGATCATGACGCGGTCAGACGGAATCGCATCATGATCTCATCTCTTTGATTGAGCATGATCCTTCGGAAAATCGCCGCACGCTCCGGCGGATCATGCGCTAGCGCGCCGCCTGTTCCGCCTTCGTCTCGGCGAGGTATTTCACGAAACGCGCGAAGAGCTGCTCACGTTCCGGGCCCGAGAGCGTCTTGCGCCCGGACGAGGAAGCATAGCTTTGCAGGAACCTCTCGAAAGCCGACTTCAGCTCGGCAGATTGGTCCGGCGCGCCGTCGGAGGTGGAGGCCACCGGCTGGTTGCGGTGGGTCGCCAGCCAATCGGCTGCGGGCTTGAAGCGCGTCCAGCCGGGCATTTCGGCCGCGAGATTGACCTCACGCCACTTGGGATGCCGTGATCGGCTGTTGAACTGATCGATCTTGCTGAAGAACGCGTCGACGAACTTGGCCACCCGGTTGTAGCGCACTGAGTTCTCCGGCCAGGTATAGGCGACGAGCAGCGCGCGGTTGGCAACCGTCGGGACGGTGGTGCCCTCCGGGATCAGCTTCGGATAGGTGTCGTGCGTGAGCTCCGCCGGGAGATAGTTCGAGAACAATTCGCGCAGATCATGGTTCGGCAGGCTTTCCTGATCGAGCGGCAGGAAGTGCAAACCATCTTCCTTCTTCACGCTCGCCAGGGTCACCTGCGGCGCTCCCGTCAGGATGATCATCGCCGAGATCTCTCCCGAGATCAGCCTTTTGAGCGCTTCATCGTTATCGTAATAGCTGCGTTGCACCGGGATGTTCAACGAATTGAAGACGGTGTCGGCAGTCACCTCGGTCTGGCTGTTCTTCAGATTGAAATTGACGTTCTTGCCGCGCAGGTCGTCGTAGGACTTGATGTCGTTGCGGGCGAGGACCTGGAACTCGGAATTGTAGAGCTTCGTAATGTATTGGACGTGCTGCTCGATGTTGGCATAGAGCGCCGGATCGGTTTTCTTGAGGAGCCGCATGTTGTCCTCGTCGACAACGGCCATATCCATGTTCTTGAGGAACAGCACGTCCTTCAGGTTCTGAAGTCCGCCGACCCCAATGACCGGCAGAACACGCACGCCGTCCGGACTCAAATCGTTGACGACGTTGCGGATGTCCTCGGCGAACCTGGCGCAGGTGCACGAGATGCCAGACACCACGATTGACACCGCGATGTCATTGGCCTCCCGCTTCTTCTGCTCGTAGCTGCCGGTGGACTGTTGGCGCGGTTGCGGCGAGGCGGGCCGCGCGGCGACGGCTGACGTCGCAAGAATGGAAAATGCCGACAGGCACACAAAGAGATTTCTAGCAGTCGTGTTGAAGATGCCCATTATCTACCCTTGGATGATTTGCGGCACGTCATGAGTGCCGCGAGCCAGTGCGCGGCCTTATGACGGCCGGCGTCGATCAGCCGGCGGCCAAAGGCCGCCGCTGCGATTCAGTCTCGAAGAGAAGCGGCGAACCGACTACGGCCGCTTGCTTGCGAGTGTTTCGAGGCGCCGAGATGCCTCCGTCGAGCCGAACTGCTTGGCTTTCTCGTACCAAGCCCGCGCCATCTCGATATCCGGTACGATGCCATGGACGCCGAGCTTGGCCAGAACGGCAGGATCGTAGGTTCCTGCCAGCGTCGCAGCGGCGCGAGCGTTTCCGGCCTCCGCTGCCCGCCGCAGCACGAGGCGAGCCGCCGCAACGTCGCCGCTCGCAATTAGGGTGTCGCCCCGCACGAGCAGTGAGGCCACTTCCTCCGGCGCTAAATGATGGATCGTCGGCTTGGCTTCCGGCTGCGGGAAAGCCGCAGGCGGAGGGAGGGTGGCTGGCACTTGCGTCGCGGCGGGAACCTCGACGATGGGCGCTTGGCTTTGCGTCGCGCTCTCATACGCCGGGGTGATCGCTTCGCCGCTCACCTCGGGTGCAACCGGCGCAGGCGCCGCTTGCAAATCCCGCGGCGTCAGAGCGGTTGCGGCCGCATCCGCGGCAGCCTCGAGCGCGCCCCTGGCCTTGTCGGCCGGAAGTTGGCCGAGGTCCCAATGATAGACGGTCGCGAACGCGGCCAGCGAAACCAGCGCAACGCCCGCTGCCATAACGCGCCATTTGGCGGCGGAGCGTCGGCGCATCCGGACGGTGAACTCCGCCGGATCGGGCGCGCCGTCGGGCTCACTGAGAAAGACTGGCAGCGAGTCGGAGGCATCGTAGTCGTCGGCCGCAGGCATCTGCGCATCGGTGACGATTCGAGGGCCACGCGGGATGCGGGTAACGACCTGGTCGAAGTGATCGAAAACGTCAGGGTCGCGCGACCGCCGGCGATGCGCCGTTCGCTCCATGCAGATCTCCAATGTTCTGGCTTTACGGCGGGAGCGCTCGGACCCTTGATTGTTGTGCCTTGGTCCGGAAATATCCCTTTGCGTGTATCAAATCGCGTCCAAATTCGTCCAAATGACGACTGCGATTGGGACGGATCGGGAGATCAATCGGGCCAGATTCTGGCGCTCGTTAAAAAATGCTTATTTTTCCGCGGGATGCGCCGGGCTTCCCGTACGATACCGGGGTAGCCCTGCAGGTCACCATCATCCGACTTTGCCGCGAACGTCCTGGCATTCACCGCAATGAAATACCACCGGGTCACGGGTGATTCGTTGTGCAGCTTGTCGAGCCTATCGCCGACCACGTCAAGGCCGAGCACCGCACGGTGCGCAACTATCTCAAGCGGCGTCTCGGCGACGGCATCGGCGCTGTGCTCGCCGCTGCCGGCACCAAATTCGGTCTGCTGCGTTCCGGAATCAGCCGGTCAAACGCGTTCGTCCCACTTCACTTGCCCGGCGGCACGACGAACACCTTCCACGCGATCGACGGACCCGCCACGCCGCGGAAGAAGCGCTGGGTGGTCATCACGAGCTGCTCGGCGTTCGGCCCGTGCTCTTTCATCCAGGCCTCGCAAGCGGCGATCCTGTTGTCGGTGGTGTCGCAGACGCCGATGAAGCCGTCGCGCGTGAGATCATCGAGCGAGGTCAGACCTGAGCCCCAGGCTTCGTCCGGCGTATAGGGCACCGTGTACGGCCGCGGATGATCCGGGCTGTAGAAGGTCATCGGCGTATTCATCTCCGAATAGCCCGCGGCAACAGTCCAGGGCGTGCCGAACCGGGCATGCCAGATCTCGGTCAGCTCGCGCGCCAGCTGCGAGCGCGCGCCATAGCCGGTGGTGCCGTTGGGATTGGCCTTCATGTCGCGGAGCGCGATCGAGGGCGAGGCGACCAGCGTCGCCACCGACAGCACCAGCCACAGCACCGTAAGCCGCACCAATGCCGCCCTGCGCAACCTTAAGGCCGGGATTGCCACCAGCGCCAAGGGCACCAGGAAGAACAGCGAGATGCCCCAGTCGGTCTTGACGTAGATGGTGAAGGCAAGCCCGCCGAGCGGCGGCCCGACCGCGACGATGGCCTGCACCAGCCAGACGTTGAGGGCCTGCGCCGTGTCGACGCCCGGATTGGGACCGCGCCGCCAGTTGCGCCACATATGCTTGACGGGCCAAGCCATCACCAGCGCCGCCAGCGTCAAGGGAAGCGCCAGCAGCGCAAGGTTATGCCCGACATAGCCGAGCACGAGTTGCGCGCTCTTCGACCTGTCGGACAGGCTGTAAACGTCGCCGGCATAGGTCAGCGGCACGAATTCGACGTCGACCAGCCAGACCAGATGCGGAATCAAAACCACCAGCATGGTGACGATGCCGACCCAGGGCGCGGGCGATTTCAGGAACCGGACGCGCTCCGGGTGGATCAGCGCGGCCAGGCCAATGGCGCCGATCATGGTCACCACCCAATATTTGGTCAGCAGCGCCAGCGCGCCCGCCAGCCCCAGCCAAATGCCGGACAGGACGCTGCGCTTCTTGAAGGCATCGAGATAGGCCAGCATCAGCAGCGGCAGCGTGACGAGCTGCAGCAGGTCCGGATTGTATTTGTAGCCCTTGAAATTGAAGGTCGGGTAGAGCGCGAGCATCACGACGGTGAAGAAGGCGCGGCGCCGATCGACCACTTGCAGGCTGACGAACCAGCAGATGACGAGCCCGGTGCTCACCGTCGTCATCGCCAGCGCGTAGGTGGCCCAGTCCTTGACCGGGAACAGCATGAACCAGAGCCCGGCAATCCAGCCCGACAGCGGCGGATGCTTGCCGTAGCCAAGCAGGAACTTACTTCCCCAGGCATAGGCCTCGGCGACATCCATGTGGATGTCCTGCGCCGCTTTCAGGTTGATCAGGATCAGGGTCCAGATCACGGCGTGAACCACCGCGAAGACGAGCACGAGCCAGGTCGAGGTGGCGGGATCGCTGGCTCGCGCGGCCAACCAGGCCGAGAGCCGGGCGACCGGAGAACGGCCGCGCGGACGTGCGGCGGCAGGCAGGAAAGAGGCAGTCGACATGCCCGTCAGTACCCCGTTTTCAGGTGCGTTGGAATCAGCTTGGCGTGAAGGAAGGCGCCTGAAATCCAGCAATATGGTTGCTGGTTTTGGGTGCGAATGCTATTGGCGCGGCCCATGACGACCGTCCCCATTCCGAACATCCGCAACTTCTCCATCGTCGCCCATATCGACCATGGAAAATCGACCCTGGCCGACCGCCTGATCCAGATGACGGGCGGCCTGTCGGACCGCGAGATGGCGGGCAAGGAGCAGGTGCTCGACTCGATGGATATCGAGCGCGAGCGCGGCATTACCATCAAGGCGCAGACGGTGCGCCTGCATTACCGCGCCAAGGACGGCAAGGACTACATCTTCAACCTGATGGACACGCCCGGCCACGTCGACTTCGCCTACGAGGTCTCGCGGTCGCTGGCCGCCTGCGAGGGCTCGCTCTTGGTGGTCGACGCCAGCCAGGGCGTCGAGGCGCAGACGCTCGCCAATGTCTACCAGGCGCTCGACAACAATCACGAGATCGTCCCGGTCCTCAACAAGATCGACCTGCCGGCCGCCGAGCCGGAGAAGATCAAGCAGCAGATCGAGGACGTGATCGGCATCGACGCGTCCGACGCGGTGATGATCTCCGCCAAGACCGGCCTTGGCATCCCCGACGTGCTGGAGGCGATCGTCACCCGCCTGCCGCCCCCGAAGGGCGATCGCGACGCGACCTTGAAGGCGCTCCTGGTCGACAGCTGGTACGATGTCTATCTCGGCGTCGTGGTGCTGGTGCGCATCGTCGACGGGGTGATGAAGAAGGGCCAGCGCGTTCGCATGATGGGCACGGGCGCGGCCTATGATGTCGAGCGCGTCGGCTTCTTCACGCCGAAGATGCAGCAGGTCGACGAGCTCGGGCCCGGCGAGATCGGCTTCATCACCGCCGCGATCAAGGAAGTCGCGGACACCCGCGTGGGCGACACCATCACCGACGACCGCAAGCCGGTTTCCGAGATGCTGCCGGGCTTCAAGCCGGCCGTGCCGGTGGTGTTCTGCGGCCTGTTCCCGGTCGATGCCGACGATTTCGAGACCTTGCGTGGCGCGATGGGCAAGCTGCGCCTCAACGACGCCAGCTTCTCCTTCGAGATGGAGACCTCAGCCGCGCTCGGCTTCGGCTTCCGCTGCGGCTTCCTCGGCCTCTTGCATCTGGAGATCATCCAGGAGCGGCTGAGCCGCGAGTTCGATCTCAATTTGATCGCCACCGCACCGAGCGTCATCTACAAGATGAAGCTGACCGACGGCAGCGAGATCGAGATCCACAATCCCGTCGACATGCCCGACCTAGTCAAGATCGCCGAGATCGACGAGCCCTGGATCGAGGCCACCATCCTCACGCCGGACGAATATCTCGGCAGCGTGCTGAAGCTCTGCCAGGATCGCCGCGGCAATCAGAAGGAGCTCACCTACGTCGGCAGCCGCGCGATGGTGAAATACGACCTGCCGCTCAACGAGGTGGTGTTCGATTTCTACGATCGCCTGAAATCGGTCTCCAAGGGCTATGCTTCGTTCGACTATCATTTGACCGACTACAAGCCGGCCGACCTCGTCAAGATGCAGATCCTTGTCAATGCCGAGCCGGTCGACGCGCTGTCGATGCTCGTGCATCGCACCCGCGCCGAAGGCCGCGGCCGCGCCATGGTCGAGAAGATGAAGGAGCTGATTCCGCCGCACATGTTCCAGATTCCGATCCAGGCGGCGATCGGCGGCAAGGTGATCGCGCGCGAGACCGTGCGGGCGCTGCGCAAGGACGTTACCGCCAAGTGCTATGGCGGCGACATCACGCGCAAGCGCAAGCTTCTGGAGAAACAGAAGGAAGGCAAGAAGAAGATGCGGCAGTTCGGCAAGGTCGACATCCCGCAGGAAGCCTTCATCGCCGCGCTCAAGGTGGACAGCTGAGCCGAGCCCAGCATCCTCATAGCTCCTGCACGCACCTGAGCTCTGCGTTGAACACGGCGCGCGGCACGCTCACCCGCGCATCGCGATTGAGCGCATCAAGCTCGTCGAGGTGAGCGTCAGGTGCGGAGCTGACGACGGCCAACGAGTCGAAAAACGCAAGATCCATCTCACTGTCCTGCCGGGGCATGGCGCCCCAGATGTCCCATGGCAGCATCTCGTGGTTGTTCAGCGCGGCGAGGTCGCGAATGAGATTGCCGGCGATGAACCACAGCCCGTGCATGTCGAGGATGCCGAAGGCGTCCGGATCGGCCGCTCCGCTGCGGCAGAGCGACCAGGCATCGCCCGCCACGACGAACTGATCCCGCGGGACGTCGTGGGGATCGAACGCGATGCCGAAGAGCTCACGTTGGCGGGCATCGAGCTGCGCATCGAACAGGATCCAGCGCCCACTCATCTCATCCCAGTATTCCGTCACCCAATGATCGAGATACCTGCCCTTCTCGAAATAGGCGCCGAAGCCGCAGCGGGCCCGCGCCGCAACGCCGTGGCTGCGCAGCATCGCGACGTGTAGCAGCGTGAAGTGCCGGCAGACGCCGACCTGCCGCTTGTCTGCGTCTCGCGATACGGACAGAGGCCGTTGGTCGCGCGCGACGATCTCGTCCACTATCTGCTCGACCCCGCGCAGGTGGGATTGAGCCAGCTGGTCGGGGCCGAGCGTCACTCCATACGCGGGCGCAATGTGCTGATGGATCAGCAGCCCCTGCACGGCGTCTGCAAGTGCACCGGGATCGCGCGATAGGCCCTCGAAGAGATCAGCGTGACGCCCAGGTTCGCTCATGGCGATCGGCTTTTTGTAGCGATCCAGATCCATCGGGAAAGCCTCCCCACTCGGTCAGATCACAGGCGCAACCGGGCGCCATCGCTGGCCAGTCTATCGCATTTCACGCGTCGCTCCCATCCGAGATGCGAAGCTGGCGCTCGCTCGACCTGCGCGATCCGAAGCCGATGAGCCGTTGCTTACCCGTTCGCCCATGTCACGAAAGCGGAGCCGACCTCCTGCAAGACAATCTCACGCGCATTCATGCCAATAGGGTGCGACGAGTATCACGGGCGCGGCATGAAGCTGGCATGGCTGCCTGCAAGCCGGGCCGGTCGCCCCTTCTACGGCTGCCGTCCTCCGGGACCGAGCCCGATCTAGAAAGGCACGCCAACCATCGAGCTGCGGCGCGTGATCGCAAGCATGTTGGACCGAGCCGTCACGCCGCAGCGACCGCCCGCGGCCGCCGCCGGCCGAGCAGCACCAGAATGGCGAGCGCCGCGCAGGAGCAGAACAGCGCAAGGCCGAGCAGCGCGTTGCTGCCAAAGCGCGTGAGCAGCGCCACCAGGATCGGCGCGGACACGGCGGAGAGAATATTGAGCGGCAGCGCCATGCGCGACATCGCCCTGGTGAACTCCGCCTTGTCATAGAAGATCAACGGCATGGTCGCGCGCGCGACCGCGAGCGCACCACTGCCCATGCCATAGAGCAGCATGAACAGCGCGACGGTCCAGGTGGCGCCGCCGATCGACATCAGCAGCAGCATTGAAATGGGCAGCGCAAGGCCCGCGACGAACGCCGTCGTGATCCCGTCCCAGCGGCCGCCACCGAGAAAATCGATCGCACGCGCGGCAACCTGGATGACGCCCAGCATCGAGCCGAAGCTGATGGCCTCCGTGGCCGAGAGGCCCTCCGCCTTGAACAGCTCGATCAACAGGGCGCCCATGCCGAAGGTCACGAACACGTAGAGCCCGAGCGTCGTCAGCAGCAGATAGAACGTGCTGCGCGAGGGCGCAGGCGGCGGGGCAGACGCGGCGATACCGTGAACCGGCGTGGCATCGGCCGCCTTGCGGCGCGGCAGGCCGAACGCAAACAGCGGCAGGCAGACCAGCGGCATGATCGCCGCGTAGACGAGGCAGGTGCCGCGCCAGCCGAGCAGGCCCGTGAGAAAGGCGGTGGTCGGCCAGAACACGCTGCTCGACAGGCCCGTCACCAGCATCAGCGCGCCGATCGCGCTCTTGGCGTTGCGGCCGGCGACCTCGTTGAGCACGATCAGCCCCGCCGTCGTCAACGTCGCACTGCCCGCGACACCCAGGCACACCCAGCCGGCGAAATAGACGAGCGGACCCTGCGCCGCAGCCAGCAGGGCGAAACCGGGCACCGCGACCAGCGTGCCGGCCATCATGACCCGCCGCGCACCATGGCGCGTGAACGGTGCGGCCAGCCAGGGCGAGGCGATACCCATGGCGATGTAGAATACCGAGGTGCCCGCGAACACCGCGGCGATGTCCATGCCGAGGTCGGCAGCGAGTTGCCGTCCGATGACTGCGGGAAGGCTGACGGTGCCCCAACCGATGAGCTGCGTGATGGCGAGAACGACGAGGACGCGAAAAATCCTGAGATCGGCAATCAAGAGGGGCATTTCCGAAAAATTCGGCCGCCGCTGCGGCCGTTTGCAAATTGATGATGCTCGCATCGTGTCGCCGGATGGCCGGACTTTCAACCGGGCGCAGCTCATTGCTGCCATGACGTGCCGGGCATCCGGCCCCTTCAGGCGGCTCGGGTCCCTACGCGCCGGCGGCACTGGGTCTCTGGGAGGGCGCCGACTATCGCGGCGCGGAGGTGGCCGGCTTCGCCGGGCATGATTTGCGCAGCTCCTTGAGTGCGGCACGCATCTTGACGAAATAGGTCGCGTCGTCCTCCGGCGTCATGCCGAAGCAGACGTAGTCCATGTGATATCTGACCTCCTGCTCGAAGCTTCGGTGCCACTCCTCTTGGTCATAGACCGCAAAGATCTCGTCATAGGCGAACAGCATGTGCGACACGAAATTCTTGTAGAGCACCCATTTCAGGCGATCGGCGCGGATCTCCGCCATATCTGGCTCGGTCATCTCGGGGTGTCGAAGCCGCGCGTCGCTGTAGGACATGTAGACCTGACGCGCCGCGGTCTCGCGCGCATTGGTCCGGAGGTGGCTGACCTGAAGTGCCACCACGCCGAATCCGAGGACCGCCAGGACGGCCGAGATGATCTGGGCCCAATTCGATTTCGGTCGCTTGTTGTCGCTCATCGCCGGCTCCAGACAGGCATGTTCTGCCGCACCGGCAGCATAGCATCGGCGGCTCAACATACATCGTTCCGCGGTGGCACCCTTCCAAACCGGCTCGGACCTCTGACACGCAGGCGTCCGCAATTTCGCCATCATGCGGGCAGGTGGCACCACGGCATATCACCGGTCTTGCCTTGGCGCTTCGTGGAATAGTTCGGCTGGGAACACGGCCGACAACAGGGCCTTTGTTCTTTCCTGAACAGTCCGTTCATTTGCGTGTTAGTGTGACTGGCTTACGCGTCTCCGCTCTCCAGAAGGACGAGGCATCTGCGCATGACCTACTTGCCGGAACGACACGCGATCATCATCGGCGGCGGCGCCTCCGGCGTCCTGCTCGCCTACCAGCTGCTGCAACATCCGGCCTCGGATTTCAAAGTCACCTTGATCGAGAAGCGCTCCGAGGTCGGACGCGGGCTCGCCTATCACACCGGCAATGCCGAGCATCTCCTCAACGTTCGCGCTGCCAATATGAGCGCGCTGCCGGATGATCCCGATCATTTCTGGCGCTGGCTGTCGACGCGGCCGGATCAGCATCCGCTCTGCCCCGATCCCTATTGCTTCGTGCCGCGCCGCCTCTATGGCGACTACATCGCGAGCCTGATCGAGCCATTCGTTGCGGCCGACTGCGGCGCCGAGCGGCGGCTTTCGATCGTGCGCGGCGAATGTATCGCCGTGAGCGAGGGCTGGAGCAATGTCACGGTAAGCCTCGCCGACGGATCGCGTCTCGCTGCCGATATTGCCGTGCTGGCAACCGGCCATGATGCGGCAACCGCCCGCTCGGCCTGGCACGCCGATCCCTGGATTTCGCCTTCGGTGCCGGGATTTGCAAAGGACGCGACGGTGCTGATCCTGGGCACCGGATTGACGATGGCCGACTATGTGCTGAGTCTGCTGCGCGAGGGCCATCGCGGGCCGATCATTGCGATGTCACGTCGCGGCCTGATGGCCAAGGGCCACCGCCGCACCGCGCCTCTTGCATTCAACGAGGAGAACGTTCCCTTCGGCGCCAGCGCGAGCACGCTATTGCGCTGGCTGCGGCAGCGGATCGCAATTCATGCCGCCGAGGGCGGCGATTGGCGCAGCGTGCTCGACGCCATCAGGCCGTTCAGCCAGCGGCTCTGGCGCGAGCTGCCGCCGGCCTCGCAGCGCAGCTTCCTCGAGCACGCCAGGGCGTGGTGGGACGTGCATCGCCACCGAATGGCGCCCGAGGTCGAGGCGCGCATCAACCAGGCGATCGTAGACGGGCAATTGACCGTGACGGCGGCCAAGCTGCTCGGCACCGAAGGCGGCGCGCAGGGCGCACGCATCCGCTATCGCCGGCGCGGCCGCGCCGAGATCGAGAGCCTCGAGGTCGGCGCCATCGTCGACTGCACCGGCATCGTGCGCGATCCGCGCGCCACCACCAATCCGGCGGTGCGCAGCCTGTTCGACCAGGGGCTGGCGCGTCCTGATCGCTTGCGAATCGGAATCGAGATCGCGTCCGACTGCGCGGTCGTGCGCGATGATGGCGTGCCGTCGCAGCGGCTGTTTGCGATCGGCCCGCTGACCCGCGCGGCGTTCTGGGAGATCATCGCGATTCCCGACATTCGCAATCAATGCGCTGCTCTGGCCGATCAGCTGACGCAGAAGCGAGCGGCGCTGCTGCCGGGAATGGTCGTCCAGCAAGCAGCCATCGATCGGCGGATTTCGATCTAGTCTAGCTGTCAGGCGCCGCCGCCAACGAGATGAACCGGCCCAAGGGGGCCGGCTCATCTGTCAGGGCGCAAGCCATCACTGGCGATGGAAGACCAATGTCCGCAGCTCGATGCTCTCGCGCGGCGCCGCGTCCGCAGGCGTCGTCGGATCGACGAAGGCGGTGTGCGGCCCGAACCGGGTGCGGCCGTCGGTTGCCGAGTCATAGCACTTCAGCAGCAGTGCCTCGTCGGGCGTCATCTCCGGGAAATAGAACCAGCGATGGTTCGGATTGTAGGTGACCGAATAGGTCTCGCCGCTGCGGTTCGGATAGATCAGGTCCGAGGCCACCAGATCATCGGGCGCGACCGTGCTGCCGTCGCACATCGCGAGCGGTGAATCTCGCAACGGACCCCGGATCGGCCGCCACAGGTTGATCACCTGGACGCGCCCCTTCAGGAGTTCATCGGCCTCAGGACCGAGGTGCTCGCGGACGCGATTGGCTCCGGAGCGGTCGGTCTGATCGACATGCACCCGGGTTGCCGGCTGGCGCGGCCCGGCGCCACGGATGTCGGCGGCGCCTTCGATCCGCTTGCGGACCGTATGGTCGAAGATGACGACGCGATCGGCATGAAGCGTGGTGCGGATGAAGGCCTCCGCAGCCGGATAGTAGACGTCGCGCACCTCTTTATCATCATAGAAGTCGCGCACGCTGGTCGGATGCCGGACCAGCGCGAAGCCCTCGCGATCGAGCGAGAAGCTGTTTGCGATCGAGCGGCCGTTGAACACCGGCACGTGATGCGGTTCCGGCAGCGCGGTCGATTTCGGCTCGCCCGGCGGCGGGTCGAACGCATAGGTGCGCGGCTTGCCGTCGATCGGCGCCAGATAATTCAGCTCGGCACGGACGAACGGCAGCGATTCGATATCTCTTTCGATCAGGCTCATGCGCGTCTCCCGGAAATGAAAGCACTTGCATGGATGTTGGTCCGATGGCCCGAGGGTCACAAGCACGGCTTCAAAATAATAACGCTGCTGCTCTTGCCGGTGGCTAGCGGGGAAGATCCTTGCAGAAAAACCCTCCAGGGCGAGCAATTGTCCTGCGCGCACGATGATCGGCGCAAGTCACATATCAGCCATGCCGACGGGGATGTCACGCGTGCTCGCGCCGGCGACGAGCGGGGAGATTTTGCGTTTGCAGAAGACGGCGCCGGCAGCAGCTTTGTTGCTTGAGGTTCGCGCAAATCGGTCGACCATTTCATTGACGCGACAAGCCGCGCACCTACACTTCTGGTGGCGACATCTCGCCCGAATGCAGCCGCCTCGCAGCAACGTTCGATCACCGCCATGGCACAGCAACCCGAAGTCTTTGCTCTCGATCTCGCCGAACGGCCTGCTTTTGCCTTTGCGGCCGACAGCCTGGACGGGGCGCGACGAATGGCGCGTTCGGATTGGATGCGGCTGGCGCTCGATCGCTTCTGCCGCATCAGGCGGCCAGGTGCAGCGGGGCAGTTTCAGCTCCGCTGCGCGACCGACAGCGAGGCCGCTGCCTACCATGAGCGTGCCGACGAATTTGCCGATCCAACAGATCAGGTCTTGATTGCGCACCTGCCGGAGAGCTGACGCGCCTCGCGATCGAGACGAAGGATTATTCCCGCGCCAGCCGCAGCGCCTGCTGCAGTGCTGCCCGCTGCTTCATCCAACGTGTTTCCTCGGCCTGCGCTTTTGCCTCAAGAGCCTCGCGCTCGGCATCGATCGCCGCGACGCGCTTGTCATGCTCCCGTTCGGCCGCATCCAGCGCAGCCTGAGCGCGCGCAACGGCTTGCTCTCGCCGCTCGCGCGCCTCCTCGCGGGCCGCCTCCTCCTTCTGCCGCGCGCGCTCGCGGCGAGTCTGTTCTCTCTCGAACGCCAACGCGGCCTTCCGGGCAGCCTTGTCGTCGGTCGCACGGGGTGGCGGTTTGCCGGTCTTGGGACGTCCTTTCCCGGCCTTGCTGCTTGCGCCTTTGCCTGGCAGGCCGCTGTCGCCGCGCGCCAGCGATGCTGGCAGCTCGGCCTCCTCGCGAAACGGACCGCTCGATCCGACCGGGCGTTTGAGGATCACACCGGGCTTGGCCAGGGTCGCCGCGACAACGTCAGGATCGGTGCTTTCCCTGGCCACGCCTTGATGAAAGAGGTTGCTGTCGGCGCCCCACGCCTCCAGCGCCGCCTTCATCGACGGCGCCGCGATGGCCAGATCGAAGAAGCCCAAGGAGGTTTCGAAGGTCTTGAGCTTTCTTGCCATGAAGCCCGCTCAACCGACTATTCAAATGCCATTGCGTGAGAAAACCCGTGGCGCATCCGGGAAATGATCGCGAGCAGGACGAACGGGCCGGCTGGCGGAGAGAGTGTCAGTCAATCCCCATTGAAAGACAAAGCATTTTTGACTTTCTTAGACTAAAACCCACCGTCTGAGCTACGGCCGAAAAAGGAGTTTTGGCTTCGAGTCCTTTGTCCGCTTTGCGCAAAGAGCTGCCATCCTCGCTAAATCGCACTCCGACCCTGAACAGACTATTTGAGGACGGGCAGATTCCTTCTCTTTTCAAGCATGGCGGGATCGCTGATCGACGTGCTTTCGCCGCCGAGGGAGACACTAAGAGCACTAGCTTAGGAAGGAATGTTCAGTGCACGGACCGCGCCATCAGCCATGCATTGGCTTAAGCGTATCGCGCTCTAGCGCAGCGCCTTGATGTAGTCGATGAAGGCGCGCAGCGGCGGCGGCACGAGGCGACTTCCGGAATAATAAAGGAAGGGCCCTGTAAAAGGCTGCCACCACTCGGCGAGCACGGGCTCCAGCCGACCACTCTCGAAGTGCGGTCGAAGCCAATCCTCGAAGAGATGGATGATGCCGATGCCCGCGAGCGCGGCAGCAACGCCGAGATCGGAAGCGCCGCCGACCCGCACCACCAGCCGGCTTTGCGGTTCGACGCGGACCACATCGCCGTTGCGCTCAAACTCCCACGGGCTTGATAACGCGCCGGTGACGAACCTGCCAAGGATACAGGCATGACCGAGCAGGTCGCGCGGATGTTTGGGCCGTCCATGTCGATCCAGATATTCTGGCGCGGCGGCCGTCGCAAAGCGTTGGATGCGCGGCCCGATCGGCACCGCGATCATGTCCTGCTCCAGGCGTTCGTCGTAGCGGATGCCGGCATCGTTGCCTGATGCCAGCACATCAATGAGGTGATCCTCCGCATCGATTTCAACGCGAATGTCGGGATAGGCTTTCAGAAAGCCGGGGAGGATCGAAGGCAGCGTCAGCCTTGCTGCGCTTACTGGCACGTTGAGGCGCAGCGTGCCCGAAGGTTGGTCGCGTAGGCCTTCGATCATATCGAGCGCGGCTTCGACTTCGCTGAAAGCAGGCGCAAGACGCGCCATCAGCAGCGCCCCTGCCTCGGTGGGCGTCACGCTGCGCGTCGTGCGGTGAAGCAGGCGGACACCCAAGCGGGTTTCGAGTCGCTGCACAGCTTCGCTCAGCGTGGAGGCGCTGACATCGGTATTCCGCGCAGCGTCCCGAAAGCCGCGCGCCCGGGCGACGGTGACGAAGGCATTGAGGTCTTCCAGATCGGCCCGCATTGTTCGGTTTTCCGTACAGCCCGTGCGGATAATAGCCACTAAACACTTCAATCCTAGCCGCCTAAATTAGCTCCCACAAGACAAGAATGGCGGAGCGGTTTCGTGCAAAACATTGAGCAATCACAGGAAAAATCGGCCAGCATATCGCTGGGCGACCGCCGGGTGAAGCGGCTTGGCTACGGAGCGATGCAGCTTGCCGGCCCGGGCGTCTTCGGACCACCGCGCGACCATGCTGCCGCGCTGGCCGTATTGCGCGAGGCGGTGGCGGCGGGCGTCGACCATATCGACACAAGCGACTTTTACGGCCCGCATGTCGTCAACAAGCTGATCCGCGAGGCCCTGTCGCCCTATCCGCGCGACCTGGTCATCGTCACCAAAGTCGGCGCGGTGCGTGGCGAGGATGGGTCGTGGAATCCGGCGCAAGAGCCGGACCAGCTCCGCTCTGCAGTTGAGGACAATCTGCGCAACCTGGGTCTCGATCGGCTCGAGGTCGTCAATCTGCGCATCCATCCGGACGACCAGGCACGCGGCGGTCACTCGATTGCGAAGAGTTTCAGGTCGCTGGCGACGATGCAGCGCGAGGGGCTGATCCGACATCTCGGCGTCAGCAACGCGACCGCCGCGCAGGTCAGGGAAGCGCGCGACATCGCGCCGATCGTGTGCGTGCAGAACGAATACAACCTCGCGCGCCGGAATGACGACACACTGATCGACAGCCTTGCGGCTGACGGGATTGCTTACGTCCCGTTCTTCCCGCTCGGCGGTTTCAGCCCGCTTCAGTCAGAAAGTCTTTCCGCCGTGGCCGCGCGGCTCGGTGCGACCCCGATGCAGGTCGCACTCGCCTGGCTGCTGCAACGCGCGCCGAACATCCTTCTCATTCCCGGCACCTCTTCGGTCGCGCATCTGCGCGAGAATCTCGGAGCCGCCAAACTGGTTCTTCCGAGAGACGCCGTGACGGAGCTCGACATGATCGGCGCAGCGAGGCCGTGAGCAAAGCACTCTTACACAAGCATCACCACCAACAACATTGAAAGAGGTTACGATCATGAAAGCAATCAAGTTGAATGGCAGCGGCGAACCGCGCGACGTGCTCACCCTGAGCGACATTGACAATCTGCCGCCTCCGAATGGAAGCAACGTTGTCGTCCATATCCGCAAGCGCGCCGTCCATCCGGCGGATTACCAGACCGCTCGCGGCTTTCTTCCGGTGGACGTTTTCGCGCCTCACGGCATTCTCGGCAACGATGGCGTCGGCGTGGTGGAGGCGATCGGACCCGATGTCGATCCCGCAACCAGGATCTCGGTCGGCACGCGCGTCATCGTGTATCATGCTCAAGGGACATGGGCCGAGCGCGTGGCGGTCCCAGCCTCCTCGCTGATGCCCCTGCCGGACGACATCGACGATGCCGTCGCAACCCAACTGGCGACGAACGGTATCACCGCCGTGATGCTGCTGCGGGCAGCGGAGGAGGCCATCGAGGGCAGAAAGGCGCCCTTGCTCGTCACAGCCGCGAGCTCAAGCGTTTCACGCAGCGTCATTGCGCTGGCGCGTTTGAAGGGCCACGCGGTGGTCGGCCTTGTGCGCCGTGACGCCGACGCCGCCAGCCTCGCCGAACAATTCGACAAGGTACCCGTGATCGGCACCGACCGCACGCATTGGCAGGAGGCGACGAAAGTTGCGGCGGGGCAGTCACCCATGGTCGCGATCGATGCGATCGGCGGTGAGATGATGCCCACGCTGCTCGGTTTGCTTGCCCCCGGCGGCACCTTGATCACTTATGGCGCGCTCGATGGGCGGCCGTCACCCATCCACTCGGGCTTCGTGACCGCGTTCGAGCTGACCATTCGCGGCTGCTCTGCGATCGGTTGGGCTATGCGAACGCCGCCGGAGCAGCGCGCCGCAGATTTTGCCTCGCTGTTCGACCTCGTGCGTCGCGCGCCGCATCTCTTCGCCGGCTACAGCGAATTCAAAATGGCCGACGTGGTCGCGGCGGTCGCTGCGGCGGAGGCGAGCCCGCGGCGCGGCGCGACAATCCTGGTTTCGCCATAAGTGATACGGCGGGGTGACGGGTTTGCCCTACGCGTCACGCGCCCGTCGTCTCCAATGAGGTGCTCATCATGACCGATAACCCGGCCAAACTCACGGATGCGCAGATCGTCCGCATCGTCGAGAACTATTACGCATCTGTCGATTCGCGCGACGCGGATCGGATCGCCGGCACCTATTTGCCGGCACCGACGACGGCTCTGCAATTCAATGCGGACGAGCCGATCGTCACGGTCGATGCCATACGAGCGTTCTCGGCCGGTTTTGTCGAGGCCGTCACGAACATCCGCCATAGCCGGATAGAGGTTTGGGCACGGCCGCTCATGGGAGACGTCGTTCCGGCGGATCTACCTGCCGCGCGAAATGACGCCACGCTGACGGTCGCATCGACAGCTCTTCCGACCTTTACGGTAGGAAAAGGGGCAGCGGCCAGGCGGATCGCGCTGCCGGCGACGTCCGTCTTCACGATCGACGTGGCCTCGGGAAAGTTCGTGTCGGTCCACAACATGTTCGATATTGCCAAGGTCTATGCTGCCGTAGGAGGGGCACATGGCTGACACCAAACCTCAGGAGGCTCATCGTCAATTCGAGGACGCGTATAATTCAGGCAAGATCGAAGCGCTTCTAGCCTTGTACACGCCAGACGCGCATCTCGTGACTGAATCGGGAAACATCGCAATCGGCTACGACGCCATCCGTGGTGAGCTGCAGGGATTCTTTGCCATCAAGGGTCGAATGACGGTGGAAACCATTTCCGCCGTTCAGGCCGGCAATATCGCTCTCCTGCGCGCGCAATGGCATCTGACCGGGACCGGCCCGGACGGGCAATCGGTCGCGCTCAGCGGCAAGACGGCTGAAGTCGTTCAGCGGCAGCCGGACGGGCGATGGCTGTACCTGATCGACAATCCGCATGGTTCCGAGTAGCTATAATGGAGGCATGAATGAAACAGATTTTTCCTGATCTCTGGCAGACACAGGCGGAGCATCCATTCGCGGGTGTAACCTCGCACGCCTATTTGCTCGTGCGCGATACGGGCAACATCCTTCTCTACAGTTCCGGTTTGCGGGACGAGTATCAACCCATGAAGGAGCTGGGCGGTATCGCGCACCAGTATCTCAGTCACAGGGATGAAGCCGGTCCCGCGCTTGCCGACATCAAGGAATTCTTCGGCTCCAAGCTTTGGTGTCACCGCCTCGAAGAACCATCCATCAGCAAATTCGCTCCCGTCGATGGCTTGTTCGACAAGCGCGAAGTTGTAAATGGCGTCGAGATCATCCCGACCCCCGGCCACACCGATGGCAGCGTATGCTTTTTGGTCCGTTCGCCGCATGGCAAGACCTATCTCTTCACCGGCGACACAATCTATCAGGAGAACGGTGCCTGGGAGACTCGCGTCAACGGATATGGCGGCGGCTCGAAATCCGATCTCAAGAACAGCCTCATGCTGTTGCGGGATCTCGCACCAGCGGTCGTGTTCTCAAGCGCTTCGGTCGGCGACCTTCCATTCAAGGAGGTGACGGCAGCCGAGTGGCAATCGGACATCGATAACGTAGTTCGTACGCTGTCCTCGCCGATCCCTCGCGCGCTTCGTTCGCTCATGAAGCCGTCGCGCAAGACGCAGGATTGAGATGCTCAACGTTGCGTGCAGGTAAGAAACGCGCCCCGAAGCTTCTCCCGAAGGTCAGGACCGTCGTCGACCTGCTCAGTCAAGAGTTTGCCGATCTGAGGGAAAGCCAAGGCGCGAAGAAACTCCGAACTCACGGTCAAACCCACGGTTTGCGCGATGACTGAGAGCAATATCGCGGATGCGGCCGCAACCGCTTTGTCGCGCTACTCGTTGTTTTTGCTTTGGCATCCGACAACGGGATAATGAGGGGAGCGGTATAGGAGCGGAAGACCCCTCCTCCGAACTCACAGCGAAAAACTACGGCTTGCGCGAGGGATTAGCGTAAAATCGCGGAGTTCTTCGGTCGCCCTGCGCTAGAATCGAACAATCGGAAGCTGGAGAGAGCTGTGGCGTAGAAATGGCGGAGAGAGTGTCAGTCAAGCCCCATTGAGAAGCAATAGCATTTTTTCAACCGCACATTGATAGCCACGGTCTAACCCACGGGCGCCCCGAGGACCGGAGCTTGGATAGGAGCGCGAGGGGTACCGGTTGTGGGAAGGCGCAACCGATACCGACATTCACTCAAAGATCGCCATTTGACCAAGCCAACCGAGGCTGGTGTTCCCTAGGGAACTGCGGCACGCCGACAATTTCACAGACTTGACAGGAAATTTGGGAAACCCTGCTCCATTGATGTTCAATGCGTTTCAGTATGCGCCCCCAAACAGAAGCGGCGAGACCGCCCGACAAACGAAACACCGTCCCGATTGGCGATCGGGACGGCGCAAAAACCAGATGCCTCGGAGTGATAGCGCGTGTATCGTCCTTCTGTATGAGGGAAGGCTAGATGATCGAAACTCTTATTAATTGGGCGCTGATTGCAGCGCAGTGTTTTTTTGCTTTTTGCGCTGTCGGGACATTCGTCATGTTCACGACCGGACGCGACTACCGAAACCTTCTAGCAGCAACGACCTTTGGCGTCGCCCTTGCCGCATCTTATCGAATGCACGCATGGTGGCCGTTGATGGCTGGTTTTGCGCTGTTGTGGATTTTTCGGCTGATGGGGCTGGAGCCGGGCGGGTCAACCGCTCGCTAACAGAAATCGCTATGGACGCAACTCAGTCGAGACCGCTCTACTTCTGCGAGCCGCACTTTTCTCTTTTCCTAGAAAGCAAACCGGGAAAGTGGCGCTCGAAAGAAGTGGGGAAATGGTCAACGGCGACAGGCCATCGGCTTAGGGGAACCTATTCGCCAGCCAATTTGGATCGCCCGCTTCAACGAACCGATTTGGTTAGCCTGCGTGACAGTGAAGACGCTGAGGTTCTGGACGTTTGCGTGTTCATTTTCGCGTGGGGTGGGATGAAAACGCCGGATGGCCAGGCACTCTTGAACTCAGGAAACAGAGAATGGGTTTGTGTGTCAGAGCTCATTCGGGACGGGCGAGTTTGCTATCTAGAGGGATACGAACGATTTTTCCGGCTCTCTAAGGCGGGCAAGCTGCCCGGGTGCGGGCCCGCCTACTACACCAAATTGCTATTCTTCTTACCGAAAAGCGGACTGCGCCGGGGCGTAATAATGGATCAATGGACAGCCCGCTCCATAAACCTACTCACGGGTATGGACCTCGTGTCGATCCGAGGCTCAGGACGACGCGGGTGGGTGCTGCCTTCTAATGACGCTCGCGTATATGAAAACTTCTGCAACGCTGTTGGCTCGCTCGCGGCTCAAACCGACTGCTCAATCGAAGAAACTGAAAAGCGGCTATTCTCAGAAGGGGGGCGGGTACCTGCAAATTGGCGCAAGCATGTCATCGCGTGCACCTGAGGAAAGAAGGTTTGCCCAGAAGTGAGACAACAATATCGAAGGCACGCGAACAGCCGAAGGCTTTCCCGCCCCTAAACGTTTGGAACGAGGCCGCACTCTTCTTCCTGTCAACTTTGCCGGATACGCCCGGCGCGAAAGCCGACCCGTTCTACTTCGTTGCTTTGATCAGCTGGAACATTCCCGACAACGGGAAGCCGTCCGAATTTCGTGTGAAAGCGGTGGCAACCAACACTCGCTTGCCCTCGATGGCAGCGGGCATTTTCAACGCGACTCTGGATTTTCCGTTGAGCCGGTTCAGTAGGGCTTAGTCGTCCTGACAGTCGCCCGAGCGCTAGATGAGCCGCAGGTCAGGACGGCGGCCGATCCATCAAATGCATGCCGATTGCGCCATCGACCCGCCCCCAGGCATTCAGGAAATCTTGGAAGGCTGAAGACCGCAACACGTTGCGTTTCGGCTTCTTGAACTCCAAGGCCCGTTGACGGGCTGCCTTAGCAAGGCCGGTAAGGTAGGTGTCACCCCGCGCGTCTTCTATCTGATGCAAGAAGCTGGTAGCAGCTGCCACCCAGTCATCATTATCTACCGTAACCGCGTCGTGGATTTCGGACCATCGCTTCCGCCATTCCACGTATTGTTCTTTTTCAATCCTCATTTCCGTTTTGCCTTCTGAGCGGCTTCACGCGCAGCACGCAATTCTGGCTTGTCCACACCCGCCCCTCTCTTTTCGCTCAGCGGATAGTCGACGTCCACCAGAGTGGTTCCGTCATCGGTCCAAACACGTTCGGTATAACGATCGGCGGCACGGTCGAAGCGCCGCGTTTTGTTGATGAAATCGCCGAAGGCCTTGCGCAGCTGCCGGCCAGGTAAACAATTCCACCAGCGCTTTCTTTACCCCCGGCCGCTTCTGCTCCAGGTTGAGGCCAACTTGCGCCCGAACCTTTACAACTAAAGCTTTGAGAAACTGCTTTCTAGTTAATCCGCAATGCGCGCACGGGATGCTGTCGGGCAGCGTCGCGCCGCAATCCCCCCACACGACCGGAACGGCTTCATGGTCGTCCATTAAACAAGCTTCCATTCTCTCTCGATGCGGCCTATTTCGTCGGTCAGTAGCGTCAGAAAAAGGTCTTCGCCGGCGTAGGCCGTTCGTTGCGCATAAATCATTTCCCGCGCTTTGGCCGATAGGTGCGGCCTCAGACTTGCGAAGTACGGTGACGCCGTTATCGACGGCTTCACTTCCGACCAATCCTTGTTGCGATCGGAGAACATCGGGATGAGTTCAAGTCGCCAGCCGGTAACGAACTCGCGGCGCCGTGCCAGTTTTTGGCGGCGCTTTTCAATACCCCAACTTGCCCAGGGACTGAAAAGGCCAGCGACGCCTCCCAAGATCGGTGGCGCGACGTAGCGAGCTGCGATATCCAACAGGTCCATAATCAAAGTCCCATTGTGGCTGAAGCTGCGGGCCTTCTACCACAGAGACCGGGAATTTTCCGGCCTCGGCCAGACTTTCCGGCCTTATTCCCGGTTGTTTTTGCAAGCTTTTGACTACCGTCAGACGGACCAAGCGGGAACTTCCGCGGGGTCCCAACTCGCAACCTGATGGAGGATCATGTCGCAAGCTGTTCTCAGCTTACCCCAATTCTCGCCGTTCGAACTACTTTTGGCCGACTACGAAGTTGCGATGCTGGAAAAGAAGCGCGCTTACGTGCGGTGGTACAACGCATGGAGGCAACCGTGGCCGGGACGCGACCGCCAGCACCGCATCTGACGCTGTGGAAGCAGCCTTTTACAGGGCATACGAATCCGTAGACCACGTCGCTGACATGATCTTTGACCTTCCTGCCGGATCGGCATCGGAACTCGCAATCAAGGCCATAGTGCTGTTGGAACGGGTCCCCAGCCAGCCGCCCTATTTCACGACAGACCGCAAGACCTGAACCGCATCATCCAGGAAGTTCGCGGACTGGCCGGCCTCTGATCGGTGACGAAGGCCGAACGCACCGAACGGATCAGAACGCTGGCGAAGATCGCGCTGGATATATTGAAGCGGAACGTTCCCGGCTGTTATCTGCACCTGAAGCCGGGCGCGCTCGCGCGCTCGACTTCCATCAGGGTGGGCTGTGGCTATCGTACCGACGATTTGTCGATGATCCTGACGGGCGCACGATCTTGGAAATTAAGAGCGGCGGTCAGATCGCCCTACGCGCCGAATGGACGAACGATGGGTTCGACCGCACGTCTTTCAAGCCCGGCCAGGGGACGATGGGTTGTTGCGGTGCGACTGAACACCAACGTTGGCCGGACAACAACTTGCAAAGGCCGTCAGGCCGGTCCGATGGCAATTTTGTCGACATGTTCCTGGGTCAACGGGAATGGCCGTCCGAGTTCGTTCCAAATCGTCAGCATCTTGCGATAAATCCCGAGGGTCGAGCGCGAGTGCGAATTCCGCGGACGCTCTCGCTGTTCGGCCCAAAGACCAAGGTCGTCGATCAGGAAGCCCGCGATTCCAAAATGCGGATCGTTGTTCCCGTCGAAACCGTCGAAACGAGGATGGAAGGCGGCTGCTGGAGGCTCCTTGCCGGCCTCGTACGCCCGCTCCAGCGCGCGGTACATCGCGAAAATGTCCTCAACTTCCTCACCCACTCCTTCCGCCGTTTCGTCCGAAATCCATTCGAAAACTCTCGGATAAAGGGTGACGTAACCCCGCTCCAAAATTTCAGCGAACTTTCCGAGTTTCTCGTCGCCCTCTAATCGAGAGCGGATGCGGTATTGATTGGCCAGCGATGCTCGCTCGTACAACGACAGCTTTTCCATGCGCAGCGCTCCATCAGCGAATTGGCGGGGTCGCGGCTGATATCAGAGCGGCGGGTTCGGGCGCAACAGTAAAACGCCGGGCCAAAATTCGAACAATCTGTTGATAACTTCCACGCCTCGCTTGCCGAACCGGGAAAGGTCCCGGGTCTCCGGCCCTGCTGCCCATCGCCGCGATCACCGCGCTCGCAGCCGGAGGATCAACGAAGCTCACCTGGATGCCGTTCGGGCTCTCTCAGCTCCGTATGTCCAAAGCCGACACCGTCAGAAGCCCTCCAAAGGGAGGCGGATGGGGCTGTGGGCATGAACGTCAAGGCGCGGGACGAAGCCGTCATTCCCCTCTGTCATCTTCACCACTTCGTCGAGTACCACGGCATCAATCGCCGCAAACAATATTGGGAAACCAATACGGCACCCATGAGCATCACCTAGAGAAGACCCGGCGCCCTCTCGGCCTCGCCCCATTCCCTCAAAGGGTATGAAGGATGTCTCGCTTCTCAAAAGTCCGGTTGCTGCGATACCAGCTTTCGTAAACTTTGCCCGGCTCGTCAGCATACAACGCCGAGTGGATGCCATACTCGTTGGTGTCCTTGAACCAATAACCTTCCATCGATTCCGCGACGTCATAGAGCTTGTAGACTGCAAGATCGCGCGACTCGTAAACTTTGTCGCCATCAGGAGTATCGAAACTTGTCGTTTTAGCGAACCGGGCTATATCATACTCGCGCACGGCCTGCTTCAGTCGCTCCTTGAATTTCGAGTCCTTCACCTTTCGGATGTAGCCGTACAGGTGGTCTTCCTCCTTCTTGCTGAGCATCGGCATCTGCTGGCGCCATTCCTCCGACGCCGCTCGCTGGAGGGAGTGAAACTTCACCAGGTTGACGAAGTGCTCCTCGATGTCGTCCTCGCTATAGCGCTCTAGCGTTTCGCGGTAGAGAACATACGGCCGCGTGCTGATGAAGTCGAAGTTTTCATAGATTGGGTATCGTTCGGTGAGAATGAGGAGTTGCGCCTCTCGCACCTTCGCATCCGCGGTGAACAGCTTCCCTTGCTCGGCCAATGCTCGATTGTAGACGGTGTAGTATCGCTCCGGGTCGAGCTGGATGAGATAGTTCGACAGCTCGCGCAAATACGCGTGCAGGAGATTGCTGCGGTCGATTGCTGATGCCCGCGACGATATCGTGTTATCGCGAGCCGCAGGCGCCGCCTTCGGTCGAAACCCATACCCCGCAAGCGCGCCCAGCGCCAGCGCCAGGATGTATCCCCACTCCATGGTCAGTCCTCGCCCCGTGGATACAGATGCCCTTCCGTCTGGAAGCTGCTGTCAGTTCGGTCGTAGCTCTCGATGAAGTCATCGCCGTTCCAGCGAAAAAGCTGTACATGCCGTATTTGTCCAGGTCTTTGAAATAGAACCCGACGCGGCTTTCTGCGAAGTGGTCCAGGTGGAACGCAGCTAGGTGCGCGGTCTCGAAGACCTTCTGCAGGTGCTTCGCCTTCCACAGCGGCTGCTCGCGCTCCCGCCAATGGTACTCGCGCATCCCCGCCTTGATGTTCTCGTAAAGTTTGGTGTCCCTGTCGAGACGAACGTTCGCGGCCTCGGCGGCTTTGGTATTCTTCGCTGCCACAGGAAAAATCCGCCGGCAACCGCCAGCACAATCAGAAATGACCAATCCATTTCTCCCCCCCCCCGCGGGCCATTATCACCCAGCGGTTGCAGCGGCTCAATACTGGTCGCTTCATCAACTCCGGGAGACGGGAAATTGCCTTGGCAATGCGCCGGGCCTCATGCCTCGTCAGGTGAGCGTCTGCATACTGGTAATCGCGGGCGTGCAAATCCTCTTGGTGGACGACCGAGCAAATCCAAAACCCATTGCCGTCATAGACCCGGAACCACTGATCCCGCTCTCGCCCCTCCTCAACCAGCCACGCCGGAAGCCGGCGGAGGTTGTCCATCACATCCGCCGATGAGAGGGGGTGCCATTGATGCGCTTGCCGAAGGCATAGGTCTTGCCCAGGCGCTCCTCACCCTTAAGCCGGTCGCGGTGTTCGACCAGGCGGTCCACCTTCGTCTGCATCCGCTCCAGGGGGTCATCGGCTGAGGCGGTCGGGATACCGGCTTTGCGGAGGCTCAGGATTTGCTTCTGCTGCCGGCTGATTTGCCTCCGCATGTGCTCGATTTCGTTACGGATTCCGTCGATTCGCATGGCCGCATCCTTGGACTGGCCAGGACAACGGCGAGCCAGCCGGTGGCCTCGATGCCGGTGCCAAGTATGGTGATGCGGATCTTCTGGTCATTATTCACGGGAGACCTCTCCTGGTGCTGGAGACGGTGCGGAAATATGTCGTCCGTAACACTTCGGACATCACGCCCTGACGGTGCCCTCCATGGATTCCGGGAAGACCGGGCCGACGAACTGGCAGACCGGGCAGCCGCAGCGCCAGGGATCGTGGAACATGGCCGTGACGATTAGGCTGTCCCACAGGTGGAACCCCCAATAATGGAAATCCCAGCCGTCAGGCTGAAAGCGGTCGAAAAAGTACGAGAATATCTTCGGGTATTCACCGCGGGAAACGCCCCGCCCGCTGTCGGCGTAATCCTTGAAGAACGGCTCCGGCGGTTCATAGGGCGCGGTTATCCAGTAACGCATGCCCCACTCCTTCGGCAGGATGACGCCGTGGTGGTGAAAGTAGAGTCCCCGGATGATTTTCCAGATGACACCGTAGGCGCGGTGATGATCGATAAACTTCGCCACCCGATTCGCAGGGAGGTGTACGCCTTTGATGACGCTCTTGAACTCGTCCATTACCTGGTTGACCAGGAAGACGTTTTTGCCCGCCTTGATCTTCTCGCGGATGCGGATGTGATGGGCGTCCCCCGCCTCACTGCCTCCCGTCATCGGCAGTAGGGTATGGACGAAATACTCCTCGTCCTCCTGCCATTCGCGGTTACAGGCGGCATGCACCGGGATGGTCAGCAGATTGCTGATGTTGTACCGCCGCCGCATTTCTTTCGGGAAGAACAGCAGAGGCGGGACGTGGTCAACCGACGTCGGCTCAACCAGCTTCTCGCCGCAGAGATAGCAATGAGTCGGGCGTATCCTCTTGTTCATTCTCCCGGTGTAAGAGGACACCTCCCGTGTTTCAACCTTGACGACGGGCACCTCCCGGCTTTCATCGGTCGAACCGCGTGTGCGGCGGCCACGGCACCAGCCCAAGACTTCCCTCACTCGCGAAGCCGCGGCACGAACGGTCGGGCGCCCCGGTGCTCTTCGCGCTCCTGACGTTGCTGGCGGCACTCCTCGAAGAACAATTCAAGCCGTTCAAACTGGCGGTTGACATTGAAGTCCCTCATTCCGGTATCCCCAGCCGCTCGTTTGTCTGCCGCCGAATCTCGCGATTGAAGTCTTCCGTCCGCTGGCGTGCCTCGGCTGCGAGACGCGCATACCGAGCGGCGAACTCTTCCGACGACATGCCGGTGGTGTCGGCTGCGTTCTTCCAGCGTTCCTCATTTAGCCAGGTGGAGAGCATGGGCACAAACTCGGTGCCGGGCTTGTTCACACCGGCACAGGGCTTCACCGCGGCGAGGATGGCTTCCGGCTTGTGACCGCGCTTCAACGCAGCAGCGTAAGCCTTGAATGCCCGAGCGCGGACGTGCTGCTGAAGCTTCCCGCATGATTGACGACCACCCTTCGCGGCAAAGGTGTAAAGTTCGAGCACAGCGTTGGCTTACTGCTGATGCCGTGCTCAGAAAAGCTTTCTCCGTCCCGCGAGCCGCGAACGACAACGCCGAACCTTCTAAGTTGGTAGTGCCGAATAATGCCCGCGGCAACCTGCCGTGAACTGGCGTCGATTCGTGCAAGTGAACCTCGGTCTGTGACGCGGGCCACTGCCCAGCCTGACGAATGAAGAAGACCACCTCAGCCTCCGAAAGCCCGCATACGCTGGGTGACGTCCGTCATCACCAGGGCTGGTCCAGGCAGCCCGTTCAGAAAGTCGCTCAGATTGACGGATGGAATCCAGCAGCCTACGGCCGATTTTACGAGCACCTCCCGCTGCTCATCCCAATTGAGCTAACTGAATTGCGGCCCTCGACGACGCGTTGTGATTTCGATCGCGAGCACGATGACGGCATGCGGATCCCGGATGTGGCGCAAGCAGGCAAGCAGGCAAGCAGGGGCTCCGCATATAGCTAAAAAGGAGGTGGTTGATAGCCTTCAACTGCGTGTGCTGGCATCTCACCTCCTTTAGCTTTCTGGCTCTGCTGCGGGGTGATTGCGGGTTTCTCGATCGACGTTCCATCCTCGGCAATCTGAACGCGGCCCACTGGATCGATTTGGTCTGCGACTCCAAGGCCCAAGCCGCCAGTCTGTGGCGGCTCTTTCCATCGCCTTGTCCGGACCGCAGGCAGCCATCGCGGCTTTGACAAACGTTCGATATCCTGTGCGGCGCGGTGATTGGCTGCCATTCGAAGCCATGTCTTGCGTTGCTTCGCTTCCACCTTGAGGGCCTTCTCGCGCGCATGTCGGGCAGTCTCAGTGCGTTGTTAGGCCTGTTCAACTAGAGATCAAGTCGGCTGCCGAACTGATGTCGCATCCTTGCGCTCCAGCTTGTGTTTTAGATTGAATGTCTTTTCGAGCGTCGTGTGTAGCTTCTCCAGGACGACCCAAGCTTCCTTACCATCCTGCTCAGTTCTCTGGAGCATGAGTTCGACGAGCTGGTTCAACTGGTATGCCCGCGGCTCAAGCCAATTCTTTTCCTGTTCCGTCAGGCCCGTTGTGCCTACCGCCCCCTCCATCTTCGCCCCGAATCGCTCCATGATTCTGGTGCGTTCGGTGTTATACATGTCGAACAGCGCCACTGTGCTCTTATGAAGCTCATCGAGTGCGCCCATCTCGTTGAAGAGTTTCGAATCAATCGAGAGCACGAGGGCCATTTCTTCGGGCGCGAATTGCACCGGGTCTGGCAAGGGGATTATCGGCCTAACTATCTGAAATGCGGCTCCTTTGAAGCCGGACTTTTGTGCATCATCGAAACAACTCTTGACGGCCTTGCCGAGTGTATGCAGGTCGGAGGTTAGCCGTATCATCTTAAAGAACAGCGCATAGCCGCGAGCTTTGCGCAGTTCAAATCTATCTTCGTCCCGATTAGCCTTCGCAGCATTGATGTTCTGGCGAAGGGTGAAATACGCCATCCCGGCACTGATGGCCGCGCCGATTAAAGACCCACCAATGACGCTAAAAACCGCCCATGCTGTTGAAACCGTACTTACATGCCCACTTACTTCCGCCGCCATGCGCGCGCCCCTCTAGTGAACCGCCCTTTCTACTACCACCAATTGAGAGGCCCCTTCCAGAAATACTCCCCGTTTCCCGGTTTGCTGCTTCCGCATACCCTGGACTACTGAGCCGATTGCCCTATGCCGACTCAGCCGCCCCGTCCCTTCGAAGGCCAGGATTTTTCTTTTGCCTGACTCAGATAGGGCGTTGTTCTAAGCGTCACCACTCGGAGAGCATTGTGATCGACAGCGGCAAATTTCCGAAATTCAAGAACGGAAAGCTCGTCAACGCGCCACTTCCTCAGTGGTACCGCAAAGCAGTCCACAGAGGATGAAGACTTAGATGCGTCGTTGAGGAGAGTCGGCGCCAGCAGCCTTGATCACTATGGAGAAAACGCCGACTCAACAAAGATCTTTCGTGGCCGACAGACGGATACTTAAACCACACGCTGATGCAATCCACATTCTTGTATGTATATATACTTGGCCGCACCATCTTCCTTCGATATATAATGTGTATCTGTTGTTGCAATAGGCCGTCTTTTTCAAGCGAGTCTGACTCGTGAGTGCATTTCTGCAATATGTTCAGGCAAATCTCACGGCACTCCAAGCTATCTTTGGTTGGCTGACCACCTGCATAGGCGGCCTGTACGTTCTATACAAGTTTTGGTTAGAACGCAGGGAGAAAGGCTTGCAAGCAAATGCAAGCGGCGAGACGAATGGGAAGGACGAACAACCGGCGCGAAGCGTTAAAAAGCTCGAACCGGTGCAGCAGTCTCGAATGGTCCTTCTTATCGGGGCCGCTTTGATCGTTGCCGGTCTAGCCATTGCGGTACCGGTGACTTACGATGCTCTTACAACCGTGACCGTTGAGTACAAGGTATGTATAGGCGAGTACGAAGGCGGCTGCACATTTGCCCACGATGATCGTATCTACTGTATACTTCCTGGCTTCCCCACGGTTGATGATTGGGCAAAGAAGAGATGCCTAAGATGGTCCACGGCTACCATTGGATCCCACGATGGAAACAAGTGCGGTTATACGAACGTCGCGGTTTCTTGCACAAAGCGTAAGCCCTAGCTAGCTGACGAGAGTGGAACGTAGCAAATACCTCCTCACACTGCCGTCTTTCTCGATCTTGCAAGAGCTATAGGTTCTGATCCCGCTTCGCCATTCGGAAATTATCGAAGATCGAAAAGGGTTGAGGTCGGTTGCCGGGTGATCACGGCATCCGAGCTTGGCTCCCGTCCCGGCCCGACCAAGCACGGCGTGCGCGTCCGATTCATCGGCCTTGGCGAAGACGTCTATGAGCTGGAGCTGCCCTATCTCAAAATACCGAAGCTGCGGGAGCCGATCATGCCGGCTGATTGGACTCGTCCCTTCTCCGGGGTCAGTCTCTCGAAGACTCGAGAAGCCGATCCAGATTTAACGCCCTCACCCGCTCGCCTTAGCAAGGATCTGGCGGCACAAATCCTCAAGCGGCGGGACTGAGCCACGGTAGCGTCCATCTCAGCTCGCGGGAACGCCACGTCGGCCTCGCGCTACTACAGCCATCTGCAGTGCGACGATTACTACAGCCGTGATGGGGAGCCGGCGGGCCGCTGGGCCGGCAAAGCGGTCGAGCGGCTCAGCCTGGGCGGCCCGGTCACGCAGACCCAATCCGATGCCGCTCTGCGCGGCATCGATCCCAAGACCGGCGAGCGGCTGGCGCAGCTTGGCGGCCGCGAGCATGCGGCCGGTTGGGACATGACCTTCAGCGCTCCCAAATCCGTGTTCGTGCTGTGGGCGCTCTCTGAGGCTCCCGAGCGCCAGGTGATTGCGCAGGCGCATCGCTCGGCCGTGCAGGCGGCATCCGTTCACCTGGAAGCCACCGCAGGACGGGCTAGACGTGGCCGGTCCGGAGCTACGCGCGAGCAAACCGCGGGGCTGCTGATGTCGCAGTTCGATCACCACGCCAGCCGCGAATCCGACCCGCATCTTCAACCTCGCCCTGCGCCGCGATGGCGGTTCGGGTGCGATCGTCAGCCGCGAGCTCTACAAGGCCCATAAGCAAGCTGGTGCGACCTACCGCCCTGCTCTTGCCGCGGAGCTCGAACGGCAAGGCATTCGGCTGGAGCGGCAGAAGGATACGTTCCGGGTTACGGCCTTCCAGCCCGTATTGAGCGCGCTTTCTCAAAGCGACGCCGAGCCATTGAGGAAGCGGCAGAGGTCCACGGCTACAGCACGCCAAAGGGCATAGAGCTGGCGACCCTATACACGCGCCGTCCCGAGCGGGATGCCAAGCTCGCCGAGCTCATCAAGCATTGGCAACGTGAGGCCAAGGCGCTGGGGTTCGAGCTTGGCCGCCGCCGCGATGATATGCGCACGACCTCCCGCGGACTCTCTGTCGTACGGGAACATCTGCTGGGCGGAGCCTCACCCCGTCCGCGGTTTCGCAGGCGTCAGCCCCAACAGCTGCTGCCAAGTCAGCCGAGCACCCGACCGCCGCCCAGCTCGGTTCTCGTCTCGGCCGGGTCCTGCGCACCTTGGATCAACCGGCCGCCATGTCTGGCGTCAGGATCAACCCCGGTACCGGCAGTACGAGCGGGATTGATCGGGAGCCCGGAAGCAAATTGGATCGCAGCTTCCCATGCCAACGATGGCCTATGATCGCTCAACACATATGCGGGCTTGGCAAGTGCCCTGCCCTCTGCATAATCGATCTCCAGCCCGCAGGAAGCGATCTGCGAACGCCGTCCAGATCGCAAGAGCCGACAGCGTTGGAGGCGCCATTTACCCGGGCAAATGCGCGAGGGATCGATCGCGAGACCGGCAAATCGATTGGTATCCGCGCCCAAGCGCCAGCAAGTTATTGACGAGTCTTGATTTGTAGATCATTCGGCAAGACCGCCGTATTCATTCAGGCCCGCTTGTGTAAACACTGCTCAAGACCGAATGTTTACTTCACCCCAATGAGATAGCCGCGCGCGGCCCGCGAAACGTCAGCACCACAGGTGCATAGGGTGTGAGAAAATAACTTTCCCTTCCTTCTCTTTCTTTGGCCTGCGGATTGGACGGATCGAATGGGTTAGCCGCTCACTGAGTTGGGCGGAAAAGGTAGCCAGGCGGTAAGCTTGCTCCGAGACGATGGCGTGGTCAGAATGAATCCTCACGCTTGGCGTGAATGCCTGCAGCGAGCAGAAGCGCGACCGCCATCGGATCTAGGACGGCCACGAGAGCCAACGTGAGCAGCCTGACTACTCTCTCAAGGTCCGTGGGGGGTATGCCGACCAACTGGCCGAGATATCGTATCGGCCCGACCTCCGCCTCGTCACGCCTGCGCTGCGCGTCGATCTTAGCTTTGGCGATCTGTAGGCTGGCGAGCGCTTGAGACTCGCGCAGGCGCTCAGCCGCTATGTCCGCCCGTTCGCGGCGCTTCTGATCAGCGATCGTCATCGCTCCGAGCGGCCGGCCTAGCCGCGTTGCTTCATCGATGGCCATATCGATCTGCGCGATACGCCGATCCAGGTCGGTGACTGTTCGGGTTTGTATCCCGAGGCGAGCCTCGATATCTGCGGTTCTGTCGGCAAGGGCAAGTTCGACCGACGCCATGTGGTCGAGGTGAGCGCGGGTAAGGAAGCCGAACACCCCGATCGCATTCAGGCCCATCAACACGCTGATCATCAGGACGAGGACGAGCCGCAGGATGGATGGTGCAGAGGTCCAACGCTCAGTCAGCCAGGCAGCGGCGACGAGCTTTCCGGCCTCCAACACAGCACCCATGATGATGACAGGCCAGAAGGCACCGGCAAAGATCGTGGTCAGCCCGTCAATGGAAAAGGCAGCCGATACGCAAGCCAGTGCCAGCGCCACGATGAAAGCGGCATGACCGACCGGTGTGGTGAGACGGCGCGTTCCCTTCGCTCCAGACCTCGCTGTGACGGCGCTAGCTTGGGTAACAGCCCCCATATCCTCTGTAACGGTCGGCGTTACGGGCTCCGTTACAATGATCGCTTCAGCGTTACGACGGATCAGGCCTGCCTGCTCCCAAGCTTTCAGCCGGCGAGTGGTCCGCATCCTGTTCCAGCCCCATTGACGTCCCAGCTCCGCCGCGCGGGCGGTCACGCGCCCGCCGTCCTGCGAACGCAGCCAAGCCAACGCCTCCAAGTCATCGAACGGATGGGGCCGAACTGTTTCTATCATAATGAGATGCTGCTCCTCGCGCCTCGGCCCGGGCGACCATGGGAAGCGCCACCGGACGACCTGCTTCAAACACGATCGGACTGGCCTCGAGTGGCTGAGAAGAAGGGGGCCTCCGGCGACCGCGAGGGCTCATCGCATTTTCTCGAGCCCTAAGAAGAAGCAGATGGCCTGCACAGCGGCACCAAATGGCGGTGCCATTTGGGGCTGTCACTACCTGATCGCGAGCCGAGTCTATCGCGAAGCCCTGGACCGCGCGTAGTTGCCAAGAAAAGTCGCATGTATGAAGCAGAAGCGGAACTGCCAAATCGCGCGACATCTCGCGCTACAGCCCTCCCTTTAGTGGCCATACGCGGCATGGGGCGCCGGAACTGCCGGATCAAACCCGTCGTCAGCAATTCGTAGCGGCTTCCATGTGCTCAGGGCGCTTCATGAGCGGGGATGCTCCCAAGCTCGAGGTCCAGCTACGGTCGTCCGAGATCCTCACGATTCGTCAGAAGACTTGCTGGGCTTGCGAAAGGAAAGACCGGGCATCAGATCGAGTCTTATGGCCCGAATGACGCGCTGACGCTCAGCGCTACTGGTCCTTAACTATACTGCGGGATCGTCTAACCATGAGGACACGCGACGATCTGAGAGTTGTGATCGACACGCTGCGCGAGCGCCACAGCCCTTTTTGCGGCCTATCTGGAGGCAGCAGACAGATTCGAATGGCGAGCTCTCAACAGGCCGATGGCAATTGGTGAGCTTGCATCGGTCGCAAATGGCGGGGCATCAGGTCGACGTCCGTCTGAACGGGCTGGCAGCAACGCACCGGCGCTGACACCCTGATTCGGGACCGGCCAATTTGCACGCGGCTTTCGCACCAGCTTCCTGAATCGCGGGAGGGTCTGTATAGAATGATGCTTACCGGGCGCCGTTCATTGTGCATCTGATCTGCAGACGGCCGGCATCGCCCATGCAGTTCAACTTCCCGACTTCTGCCGATCGATCGCCAGCACGTCACGCTCAGACGCGAATGATCTGAACAGATGCGCCGCAAATAATGCTGCGCAAGAGTTTCTGCTCGCGTAACCAGCGCTGTGTTTGAGCGCATCTCGACTTGGGAGTGGAGAAGGCCGAGATCACGGACGAAGCGAAGCAGTAAGCGTCCGGCTGCTGCACTTCTCTCAGCTCTTGACAGGATTTGCGGCTTTCCAAGCCCACGGCAGCAGGTCATCGAGGCGATTGACCGGGTATCCGTCGATCATGCGCGAGAGCACGTCATGCAGATAGGCGTAGGGCTCGACATCGTTCAGCTTGCAGGTTTCGACCAGCGTGCACAGCACGGCCCATCTGTGTCCGCCTCCATCGCTGCCAGCGAACAGATGGTTCTTGCGGCCGAGTGCAACAGGCCTGATTGCGCGCTCAACCGGGTTGGTATCGAGCTCGATGTGACCATCATGCAGGAAGCGCGTCAAACCGTCCCATCGCGAGAGCGCGTAGCGGATCGCTTCAGCAAGCGCGCTTCGGCCCGGCACGAGAGGAAGCTGCGCTTCGAACCAGAGCCGCATGGCATCGATAGCGGGCTTAGAGCGAGTCCGGCGCGCTGCGAGCCGGTACGCAGGCGACTGACCGCGAACATCCGCTTCTACGCCATAGAGCTCCGCAATCCGCCGCAGCGCCTCGGTCGCGATCGGAGCATTGGTGGCCTGCGCCACCTCATAGAAGCGTCGCC
This sequence comes from Bradyrhizobium sp. STM 3557, assembly GCF_045571465.1. Lineage (NCBI taxonomy): Bacteria > Pseudomonadati > Pseudomonadota > Alphaproteobacteria > Hyphomicrobiales > Nitrobacteraceae > Bradyrhizobium > Bradyrhizobium sp. STM 3557. The sequence continues at coordinate 609,872 of NZ_CP120697.1, read as the reverse complement.
GTGTATGGCTCCAGCATGCGGCGAGCACAACGTTGCCTTTTCCTGTCAGGGGCTCGAAGCCGGCGTAGCCGTCGACGTGGAGCACGCCCTTGAAGTTTGCCAGATGAGAAGCTGGCCGCTCAGCTCTGCGGTCTGGCGCGAACAGATAGACCGCCGCCGCGGCTCCGGTCCGCCCCAGCCGCGTTGCTCGCGGGCATAGACCCAGAGTCGTCCCGTCTTCGTTCGCCCACGTCCGGGGTCGAGCACCGGTACGGGCGTATCATCGGCAAACAGATGGTCGGAGGCAAACACGTTCTTGCACAAACGCTCGTGCAATGCCTCGAGCCACCAGCAGGCGCCGCCGACCCATCCAGCGAGCGTCGATCGCGGGAGATCGACGCCGTGGCGTGCGAAGATCTGCGACTGCCGATAGAGCGGCGTGTGGTCGCAATATTTGCTGACCAGCACCTGGGCAAGCAACGCCGGCGTTGCCAGGCCGCTGGCGATCACCCGCTCAGGGGCCGGTGCCTGAACGATCGTCTCGCAAGCACGGCAAGCATACTTGGGACGGGTAGTTCGTACCACGCGCAGTTGAGCCGGTATCCAATCCAGCATCTCGCTCACGCTCTCTCCGACCACATGCAGCGCGCCGCCGCAACACGCGCAGGTCATGTCGTCGATGTCGAGCCGCACGTTCTCGCGCGGGAGATGATCGGGCAGAGGCTTGCGATGGGAAGACCGTTCGTTTGGTTGCTTATCAGCCGGCGGATGGCTCTCCTCCTTGCCGGCCAAATCGGCTTCGATCTCTTCAAGTCCAAGCGCAAGCTGATCCGGATCGATGCGTTCGGAACGTCGGCCGAACTGCGCGCGCTGCAACTGCTTGATGATGGACTTGAGGCGCTCGATCTCGGTGTCGCGATGTTCAAGACCGCCGGCGATATCGCGAACGAGGCGATGCAGAAGTACTGTATCTGTCGGGAGATTGTTCAAATCGAGCTGCATGTTCGATACTACTCGAACACGCTGATTCGAAGAACTGCCGTCGCTCTATTTGATGCAGTGTTTTGCGAGTTATCCCGCAAGAAGCGGGCGCCAGAAGCGCTCTGGTGTGCGCCAGTCGATACCCTCAAGCAGCATTGCGAGCTGCGCCGGCGTCAGCATCACCGTGCCGCCGGGCTCGGTTGCGCGCGGCCACATGAACTGCGCGCGTTCGATGCGCTTGGTGAAGAGGCACAGCCCTGTCCCATCCCAGAACAGGATCTTCAAGAGCGAAGCATTCTTGCCGCGGAAGACGAACAGATGGCCCGAGAACGGGTCCTTCTTCAGGTGTTCCTGCACCAATGTCGAGAGTCCATCGAGTCCCTTGCGCATGTCGGTGTAACCAAGCGCCAGGTGCACTTGCACGCCCGCCGGGATGACGATCATGACGCCTTCTCCTTGCGGGCGAGCTGCCGCTTCACTTCCGCCGGACTGCTGCCCACTGGTGCAAAGACACGGCGTCCGTTTTCCAATTCGACTGCGATCATCCCGTCCGGCGGCTGCACGAGGTCGCACAACGCCGCGAGCGCCGGCACCTCGTTCGCCGTGCCTTTGGTCAGCGCGACAGTTGCCAATCGCGGCGCCTTCTTAGCCGCCAGGCCGAACTGCACCCGCCAGCGGAAGACCATGCTGGTGGCGACGCCGTGCCGACGGCAAACCTGCGACACGCTGACACCTGGTTTCTCCGTCTCCTGCACGATCGCGCGCTTCTGTTCGTCGCTGAAGCGGCGCCGGTTGGACCGACCGTCCGCCTCTTGCGGTGTCAAGCGGTATTTGCGCCGTACGCAACTAGCAGCGCTGCTTAATTGAGCCCGGGCACTCGGATGAAGCAGAGATCGCCAGTCCATTTCCTCGCCGGAATCGGCAAAGCGATTGCGCCAAATGCGCAGTGCGTAAGGAGAAAGTCCGAGCGCCGCGGCATACTCCGCATTCCCCAAGCCGCTCCAGTTCATCGCCTCAACGTGCATGCCCCAGAACGCCCGAACAGCAATTGTGTCGCTATCCGTACGCATGTTGTAGCGATAGGTGAATGTTTTCCGGCGGGGCTTCGATCGCGCTTTCTTGCCCTGTCGTTCGAGCTGTTTGGTGCGCAAATTCTGCAGGCGTTTCTTGCGTTTGCGCAGATCTTCCGAGCTCAGCAGATGACGCGCCCATCTCTTGAACGACGTCGTCGAAATTTCGCGTCGGCGGCAATATTCCTCGACGCTTTGATGCCCGGCGTACCAGGTCGCAACGTGGTTCGACCAGTACGGGTTGTTGGCCTTTGCCCAGGAACGATGACCCACCGCCGGAGATCCTCCACCTCACGAAGGAGCCCCACATCATGCGCCATTGCACATAATCAATCTATGTGCGGAGATCGGACGGTTACGCGAAGCAACCGTCTATAGCAGGATAAAAGCCGCAAGGTGCGGTCGGTTGATTGTTTGAGATTTGCCAGCAACTTCAAGCAAACTTCGAACTTTGTGAAGACTCCTCAAAATTTTCCATCTTTATCACCGTGCTGTTCTTGCTCAGTGTTTGACACCTTGTGGCTGGCCTGATGAGCGGAAGCGACGACTTTCTTCCTGCGTCCTGACACCGGTGATCGCCTTGGACCTCTGCGGCGCCGCCGCAAAGCGCTCGCCAACTGCCTGGGCCATCGGCCTCGAGATGGCGGCCCTCATGTGCGCCCGTGGATTTGAACAGGTGGAAGCGCTGGTCTATACGGCTTGCAGCAAGATCGCCTTCCGCCCGGGGTGGTGCAGCCCCGGGCGCGCCGGGAAAGCTGGTGCCCGTTTCCGCCCTTCTGCCGGTGTCCGCGAGCAGCAGAAGGGCATCAGCCGCGAGAGCGCGGCCATGTTGATGAAAACCTGCTCTATGGGCCCACAAGGCCGGCGCACGACAGTGGAGCGTTTTCCGGAGTTCGTGGCGCATGGGCCCGGACATCCGCAAGCCCCGGTCGGAAAAGGCCAAGACTCCGAAGCGGACCGCGCTGCTGGTCTACGGTGATAGCGACATATTCGTGCCACGTGGGCTTCTAGAAGCTGCTCGGCACTCCGTCGCTTCTCCGGGCCGCCCTCGCGGCCAACAATTTCAAATAATGCTCGGCACCTCATTTAATCCGTTTCCGGCACAATGTAGGCTTGCGCATGCTGGAGATCGAGATGCGACGAACGCTCATTCACCTCACCGGTACGGCCGCGCTGTGTCAGGCTGGCTTGGCGCCGCCCGCGCTTGCTGACCCGGAATGGATCATCGAGAAGATGAGCGGAATGTTGCGGCCGGACGTGGGCTGGGCGCAGATACGACGGGCTGAACCGATTTGAAGAAAGGAAACCCAAGGCGGTAAACCGAGGGTCTTCTAAGAACTTAATTGAGACCAAGCGACGCATTTATGTTCGGCGACACATCAACGAAGCTTTGGACCTGCCGCAGCATCTCATCGCACTCGGGTCGAACGGTAGCCTCTCGTCGGTTGATAGAAGGATATTGCGATCGTATCTGACGGAGACAAATAGCTGCGTATTCCACCGCGAAGGCCGGACATTCCTTAGACAAGCGTTGAAATCTCTCGCCGTTACCATTGCCAACGTTTTCCAGTTCCGCTGGCGTGCATTGCACGCCATCAGCAAAGACACCCGCGAAACCCGCGGGATTCGCCAAATAATGCCGAAATAGTTCCGTCAACAGCGGGCTTGTGGTACTAGCAGCGAAAGTGCTCTGGAATAATCCGGCCTGCGCAGTGTCGGCGGACGTGTTTGAAGCGGCAATATCACGTCCAGCGCAATATTTTCCCAAACTTTCTCTCATCCCGAGCCCAATCAACAGCACGAATAGGTGGCGCAGGGTGTCGATCCCAGAGTCCGCGTTTGACATCGAGTACCGGCTAAATATGTCCGCGTACCATGCGATTGCGTCCGTTCTCATATCTCCGCTGTTTGCTTTCGCCATTTCGTTGGCGGCAGGGTCACCAGCTTTCAGTTTGAGGTATACCTTCGCGAAGACAAGAGCCATGCCCTTCATATAGCCACGAGGCGCTAAGCCCCGATTCTGCCAATTCAGCTTGACGCTCTTAGATTGAGTCACGATGGTTGATATTGCGGCAACGGCTTCTCCACGCGCAGCTATATCGACAAGGTTGGGAAATAGTTCCTCTGACACAAACGGACCGGGATTAACCGGAGAAGCGACGGCCTTACGCGGAACGAAGGCTGACGCGATTGTGCCGATAGTTGGTCCTGCAGCAACAGCGATTCCCAAGAGTTTTCGCCTCGTCCATGAGGCAGTCTTGCTCTTATCCGCATTAAATGGATTTGGTGGGTTAGACATGCGTCTTGCTCCCTTAACTTCGAGAACAGCCCCCCCTGCGGCCCGAGAGCCAGTCGATTTCTTTCATTTTGCGCAATTGACCTGCGTTAGTCTTACAGGTTGCTCGCGCAGCCTCGATTTGGTTGCTCGGTCATCTTGCTGGAATTCGATCGAATGCGGAAGTCCGTAATGCATCGGCCGAGCCGCAATTTGACCCAACACCGGAGAAAGCGGTGAACTCTCGCCGCGCGGCTCTTGGGGATAAACCGGACCTCGCTCGGTTTGGACCTTCATCGTCGGTTTTGTACCTCAGCGGACACAGCCGCCCACAGCCATATCGCGCGCTTTGTGTTACCTTGAGAGGCTCCCGCGACTTTTCGCCAGTATAAGTCTCTCTCGAAAGGAAAGGAAATGATTGATTGGACAGGTCTCATCAAGACACTTACCAGCACCGCAATCGTTGTTGCCGCACTGGGTTGGATCGCATCGAAAGGAATTGAGCACTGGCTTGGGCTACAGGTTGAGAATCACAAATCCGCGCTCGACCAGCAGGTCGAGACATTCAAGTCTGATCTAAAAGCCAAATCTGATCGCCAGCTAGAGGAGTTCAAGAACCAGCTAACCGAGCGCACTGCCCAGAAAGATAGAATAAGAAATGAAGTGGCGCGCTGGTCCAATCCCATCCCTAGCGCGGTCACCGACTTGAAGAACAGACTGGAAAACATACTGGATCATCAGGGTTACCTGGCTCTGTCGCCAAAGGTGAGACAACGAGTTAACCCCCAATGGTCCATCCAATACGACTACTTCTTTCCCAGCACGATTTACTTGTTCTCGCGATATTTCTGTTGGACTGGACTTCTTGAGGAAAAACTTAGCTTTGAGCTATTCGATAAGGAGGACGATAAGGAAGCATTTTTCGCGCGGATGCGAGAGGTGAATCGCAACCTCAGCGGATTTCCCCTTGACCAATTGCAAGACATAAAAAGCGAAGAAGACTCGCAAATATTCAACCTGCAGCAACGCAGCATGGGCGAAACATTGCGATCGAAAAGTGAACCCCGTTGCATAAGCTATTCCGAGTTTCTCGAAAGATGGAGTGAGCCAAATTTTCGAAAATCATTTGAGCCATTGACCACCTTCATAGAAGGAATTGAGCCGAGCCGGCAGCGCCCTTGGAAAAGGCTCGAGCTCATGAGGGAGGCTTTGAGCGAACTGGAGAGGGACTGCAAGAAGCTCCTCGGCCTGAAGTCAACAAAGGCCGATCCATGATCGGCGCTGCGCGTGCTTACCGTGAACACTATAGCGCAACCCCCACGAGCTCACCGCCTGGGCGGTGAGGCTGGTCAGCGTGATCGGGAGTGCGGCAATGGACGGCTCGCAATATCTAACCGCCGAGGAAGTCGTCGAACGCTACCGCGGAGCGGTGAGCGTCGGGACATTGCGCAACTGGCGAGCCACTCGCGTGGGGCCGACCTTCGTCAAAATTGGGAAAGCAATCCTCTATCCAGTTGACGAGCTCAAAGCGTGGGAGAAAGGAAACATGGTCTCCTGCCGTGCAGCTGGAAGACTGCGCGTGATCAAGTCTGGTCAGGCGTGAGGATCACAAGTTTTCACGCGCGACCGTCCCCATTTGGCGTCCCCTACCGAGCGGCATCCCGTGAAAATACCAATGATATTAAGTGCATGGTAGGCGCGCCATGCTCATGCATAACCACCATCCATCAGCAAGAGATCAAGATGGCGAATGTCACGAACCTTGCACCAGCATAGTGGCGCATCTGACGCGTCAAAACGACAAGCACTCGAGCAGCGGCGGTCGCGGAAGCGGCAGAAGGGCTCCGAAAATCCGTTGAAATCATTGCAATTCGCTGGAAATTTACTATTTCTAATCGACATTTGATGCTAGCAGCTGATTCGATCAAAGGGCTTCCGTTTCATGAGCTATAGCGCGCCCACCGAGTGCGGCTTGGCCAAATCCGCCGTCGACAGCTTCGCGTCACAAGTGGCCTCCCACTTTGGGTATCGGCCTGGCGCTGCGTTAGAGCCCATCGTCGAGAGGATGGGCGGCACCATTCGCATTCAGAACGTACTTGATTTCAATCGGATTCCGTCTGGCTCAATCCGCATTGATGGCCCTGCGCGCTTTGAGATTTTTCTAGCGGCCCACACTGGGCCAGCAAGAGATCGCTTCACGATTGCACACGAGCTCGGTCACTACGTTCTCCATTACCTCTATGCGCGGCAAAACGGTGCGCAAATTGAGCGACTTGAGGCTCAGCGTTACGGCACCGGTCGCGTTGAGTGGGAAGCCAACTGGTTCGCTGCGGGGTTCTTGATGCCGGCTGGCCAGTTTACGGAGCGGTACCACGCGCATAGGGGAGTGATCCCGCTTCTCGCGGATGAGTTTGGCGTGTCTATTGAAGCTGCACGCATTCGTGCCCAGTTCGTGGGTTTGGGCTAGCCTGAGTTCATGACGGAAGGCGGTCCCTTTAGCTCGGCTCTCCGTCTGTTCCTCAGCGTGGATATCGTCGGTTCGACGGCATTCAAGCAAGCCGCCAAAGATAGGCGAGCTGAGAAGAGTTCTACGGAAGGCTCCGATCCCCGACCCGCCGAACCCTGGTTCTCACCTATCGCTCAATTCTACAGAGCTATTGAACGCACCTTTGCGAGGGAGTGGGCAATATGCGTCGGCCTATCCGAAGACGTCGGCTGGCCGACGGGGCGCGCACCTGAGTTATGGAAAAGTGTCGGTGACGAACTGATTTACACAAAGCAACTCGATGACCATCGCGAAGCTCTCACAACCCTGAACGCTTGGATCAAGACCGTCAGTGCGTACAGAACGCGACTGAAGGAGCAATTCAAATCGCTTGATTTGAAGACGACTGCTTGGATCGCTGGTTTTCCCGTTCACAATGCAGAGGTGATATTTCGTTCCTCTGTGCAAGGACTTGGCGCGGCCGGAGACCAAGACGATGATGAGGTTTTCAGCAATCTCGCGCTGCTGAGCGAATATTATTCGCAGCAACCGAATCCCGATCTCACTAGGGATTTCATCGGCCCTGCTATTGATACCGGGTTTCGCTTATCACAACTTTCTACGCCTCGCCGGCTCGTAATCTCTGTTGAGCTCGCCTTTATCCTCGTTCATGCGGTCAGAACTCAACCTCACGAGTACAGGTACGACACCCCAAGATTCTTTTTCGAAGGCCGTCACACACTGAAGGGCGTTTTTGGAGGGCTCCCATACCCTGTCTTTTGGATTGATATGCGGCCTTCCCCAAAGCTCGAGGAGACCGAAGATGCACTCAACGGGAAGGCTCCCCTAAATACAGACGCAGTTCTAGCGTTCTGCCAGGAGTTCATCAAAGAAAACGCGACTTACTGCTTTACCCCGTACATTGTGGGCAATCCCGACCCCGCGTTTAACAAGATCCCCGAACATCACCAAGAGCGCCTGAACGGGCTGAAAGCCTATTGGGAGCAAGAGGCGCTGAAGCGTGAAGATGAGAAGCGAGCCGGACTGGAAAAGGCCGAGCCCGAGCACGACGAAGACAAGAAACTACTGCTGAGCAGTGTCTTGCGTCAACTGGACAAAAATCAGCCCGTTGACTCATCTGATGCAACGAACCACGAAACCGAACGGACCGTGTCCTCGGAGCAATCACTCGAATGATCGGGCGCAGATGTGCACCGCGGCCTTCTGACGCTTAACTCAAGCGGGTTTTAAGAGGCCGATCAGATAAGACCTCTATCGAAGCGAGGTCAGTCTATTTTTTGACCTGAAACGGCCGACGTTTCTATGGCGCTTACAACTCGGCTCACTGCGTTTGCGTGGTTTCGCAGTGAGGCAACCCACGACGTCGCCTCCCAAACGGTATCGCTCAAGGACCCTCCACGAATATTCGTCGTGAATGCGGAGCTCTGCAGTGCACCGATTGACGCCGAATGATTCACACGCCGGCTAATCACCGTTACAAGCCGCCCGCCATAATCAATCGCTGTTACAGCCATCTCACACTCGCCAGCAGAGGCGCGCGAGCTAGATGCTGGGATAGCCATCGGCCATACGCCCGGCCTGACAACGTTGTCTTCCATATCTCGACCTCAAGCCGAGAGCCCCCTGCAATAAGTGTGCGGCGGCCCAATTAACGGGTTATAGCCAGTGGTTTTATAGCCCGTTAAGTGCGCGCATGCAAGTATGCATGGGCGAGCTTTGGTGGCATGGAATTTACGGCGGATCCGGGTGAAGCGCGGCCTCTCTCAAGAAAGGCTCGCCTTCGATGCGGGCATCGATCGCTCGTATGTTGGTGGCTTGGAGCGAGAGGAGGAAAATCCGACGGTCGATCTGCTCGACCGTTTAGCAAGAACGCTATCGGTGCACGTTTCCGAATTCTTGATTGAGCCGCCGCGGGGGGCCCTCCCTCCGAAGCCACTACGCCGCGGCCGTCGACCAGCAGACTAGTACGCTGCCTTGACCGGGCACCGACCGAAAAAATCTCATGCCGCCCTTTGTACTCCGGAAGGCGTTTGGGTCGTCGCACTTTCGCTTTAGTACTCCGCTCTATCCAATGCTTCCGTTGACGCGTCGTACGACCGTACTAACGTGGAGGGCTCCGTTGAAGTAGCGCCGCTATGTCTAGCAAGAAGCAACCAAGTGCAAGGGATGACGGTTCTCGAGATCCGAGCGAGGCATCAACCAGCATGGGGGCCGCAGTCATTCCGTTCGCGCATCGCGTAACCTGCACCATAGCAGACGCTTGCCTTGCTACAGGCCTCGGGCGCACCAAGCTGTACGAATTGATTGGAGATGGTCAGATCAAGACGACCACGATCGGCCGCCGTCGCCTTGTTCTGGTTCAATCGCTCCTATTTCTGGTCAGCTCGGGTGGCCGATACTGAGCTTCTAGGCGACACAGGCGACCCTGCGAGCGGACGACGCTGAAATTCAGCCGTCGTTTCAGACGTCGATGATTGGCAATCTAACCATCCATCCCTAGTAAGGCTGGGCGGGATCGAAGATGAACAACGCTTGGACATTGCGGCAGGACAAAGTCGGCCCACTCCTTCATCAAGGCACGGCGTTTCTCTAGCTTCTGACCACGTTGGTAGGCTGCTGTCGTTTCGCTCTTGTATTTGTGTGCGAGCGCGGCCTCTCGAACGCCATCGGCATAGTCCGTACACTCTTCGGCCCAAGTTGCAAAAGTTGACCGAAATCCATGCACCGTTACGTGGCCGTAGCCGAGGCGGTTCAGCACAGCTAACATTGCATTCTCCGAGAAGAGCCCGCCGCCCGGATTTGTAAAGATAAACTCGCCCTGGGTCTCGTCCATGCGACGCAAAATGTCGATCGCCGGATCCGATAACGGAACAAAGTGATCCTGGCCCATTTTCATCCGTACTCCGGGGATGCGCCACGTCGATGAAGATCGGTCGATCTCGGACCAGCGAGCTTCTACAACTTCGTTTGTACGACAGGCCGTAAAGATCACGAACTCAAGCATAGCCGCTGCGACGCCTGTGGCGGCGCGAAGATCCTTCGTAAACCGTTGTATCTCCGTGTAAGGAAGTGCCGGATGGTGGCGCACCTCCCGCTTCGGCCTCTTGGGGAGTTTTTCACGCAGCTGCTTCGTAAGCTCTGCCGGATTGCGAAAATCTTTGTCATCGACGTCAATGTTCTTGGCGATGATAGTTTCGATCCGACCGCGCACCCGATTAGCCGTCTCGCGCTTCTCGATCCAAATTGGCCTAAGAAGTTCGTAGATGTGGCTCGGCTTGATCTCCGGGATGGTCAGATGGCCAATCGTTGGGTAGGCGTACCGCTTGAGGGACGAAGGCCACTGGTTGCGATGCTTTTCGCTCCAAGCAGTCCAGCAACTGTCAATATAGACCTGTGCGCATTCCTCGAACGTCTTCGCCTTCTCCGCTTTAACAGCCGCCTTTTGCGCTTCGCGCGCCAGACGCTTTTCCTGGACGGGATCGACACCAACTCGCACCTGCAAGCGCGCTGCGTCGCGCGCGAGCCGAGCGTCTTTCAAGGACATATCCTTGAGCGAACCAAGGCCGAGCCAGCGCTCCTTGCCTTTGAACCAATATCGGTAGTTCCAATTCTTCGAAGTCGGCCCGGCCACAATGAGATAGAGACCGTCCCCGTCTGGATATTTGCCGGGCCTTTCCTCGCGCTGGATATCCAGCGGCTTGAGCTTGCCAGTCATAGTGTCTCCGGTGACCGTCCTCCGAACCCACGGGCAAAACCTACGGTCGAGAGCCGGATTGAGGAGAACACCGGTGAACGGGCAAGTACAGAACTCCCCGCCTAGATCGCTGATTTTGCTAGGATATCGGACGATAGCGAACGATGGAGAACATTTTACTGGCGGAGAGAGTGGGATTCGAACCCACGGTACGGTTTCCCGCACACACGCTTTCCAAGCGTGCGCCTTAAGCCACTCGGCCATCTCTCCGAAGGCCCCTCTCTTGGCGGGGTCGGCGGCGTTTTGCAAGCGGCGGCAGCGCTTTCATGGCAAGATTCCAACAAGCATTTGATGGATTGGGCAAATCGCACCGATCCCGGCGTTCAGAAGCTGGCTTGACCGGCCCTCGAACCGCCAATCGGGCCCGAGCGAGGACTGATTTGCGCCATGAGCCGCAGGTACAGGCGCCATCCGTCATCAACGTAGGAAACGCAATGACCATCCGACACGCGATCCCCCATTCCATCCTAGTCGCGACCGCCGTGATTCTGCTGGCCGGCCTTGCCGCCGCCCGTGCCGACCAGTGCACCCGGCAGGGTGTCGACGTCACCTGCGACGACGGCCGCAAGGGCATCTTCCAGGGCGACGCCATCCTGTGGCCGGACGGCACCCATTCCCGGCTGAAGGGCCATGACACCGTCATCGTCGGCAACAAGGCCTCCGTCGTGGTCGGCAAGGGCGTATTCGTCGGCCAGGGCAAAGGCGAGGTGCCGATGGAGAATCCGAGCGCCCCGAACAAGCTGCAATGCGCGGTGCTGGACGGGGTGTCGTATTGCAACTAAGCGCGGCCCTGGGGTGATACGAAAGCGAGGGTCTTGCCATGGCTCCTGCGCAACGCTGGGGCAACGAGCACTCCACGGGACCAATGACAAAGGCGCGGACCGAACTCACGGTGCGCGCCTTTGTTGGTGTCGAGAGACGAGCTCAATGATACCGCGCGCCGGGCGGCGCCGAACTGTGCGCCAACAGCCCGGCAGCGGCGGCCGGTAGCGGCTCGATCTCGGGCTCGTCGATCTCGGTGTCCTGCAGCAACTCGACGAAGTCGGCAAACCACTGCTGGATCGAATGCCGATGCAGCTTGGCCATCATCGCCTCATAGCGCAGGCGCCGCTCGTTCAGCGGCATCGACAGCGCCATCGCGATGGTGCGCGCCATGCCGTCGATGTCGTGCGGGTTCACGAGCAGCGCTGTGTCGAGCTCATCGGCGGCGCCGGCGAATTTCGACAGCACCAGCACGCCGGGATCGACCGGGCTTTGCGCGGCCACATATTCCTTGGCGACCAGGTTCATGCCGTCATGCAGCGGCGTCACCACGCCGACCTGCGCGGTACGGTAGAGGCCCGCGAGCACGCCCTGACCGAACCCCTTGTTGAGATAGCGGATCGGCGTCCAGTCGACCTCGCCATGACGGCCGTTGACCTCGCTGACCAGACGCGCGACCTCACTCTGCAGATTGCCATAGGCCTCGATCGATTCGCGCGATGGGGTTGCGATCTGCAGCAGTGACACGCCGCGCAGCAGGCCCGGATGCATCGACCACATCCGATCGAAGGCGTTGATGCGGTTGATCAGGCCCTTGGAGTAGTCCAGCCGGTCGACGCCGATCGCAAGCTTCTCGCCATGCAGGCTGCGACGCAGCCGTGAGACATCGGGATGCGATACGGCCTTGGCGGCGGATTGCGCGAACTTGTCCGCATCGATGCCGATCGGAAATACCGCGAGCCGCGTGCGGCCGTAGCGCGACTTCACGACACCGTCGCGGATCTTGAGGCCGAGATCGACGCGCACGCAGGACGCAAAATTCTCGCAATCCTCTGCAGTCTGGAAGCCGATCAGATCATAGGCCAGCATCGCCTCCACCAGCTCCCGATGATGCGGGACACTGTCGATGACGCTGCGTGACGGCCAGGGCGTGTGCAGGAAGAAGCCGATCGGGCTCTTGACATCCAGCCCACGAAGCTCGGCACCGAGCGACAGGAAGTGATAGTCCTGAATCCAGAACAACGTGTCCGGCTTCTGGAAGCGCATCAGCGCACGGGCCACGAACGCGTTGACCTCGCGGTAGGAATTGTAGTCGTCGTGCGAGACGCGGATCAGGTCGCTGCGCGAATGCAGCGCCGGCCACAGCGCGGAGTTGGCGAATCCTTCATAGTAGCCGGCATAGTGTGCAGCCGGCAGATCGAGCAGCGCCAATGCGCCGGCGCCGAGTTGTTCAACCTCGACGATCGGTTCCATTTGCGCGCCATCGCGCACCCTTCCCGAGGAACCCACCCAGATCGCCCCTGATTTCTCCACGACCGGCAGCAGCGCCGCTGCAAGTCCGCCGGTCATGGGCTCGTTGGCCTTGCCACGCGCCACGCGATTAGAGACGACAACGAGGTTCACAGGAACTCCCTCCTGATGGTCACTGCCGATTAACAGCCATTCATCAATATGGTTCCGGAACAACCTTTCAACGAAATGAAACCAAATTCAGGCGGACCCGGGGTGTTATCTGAGCGCGCGCCACGCAAGAATGTTTCTAAGCAATCACACGACCGACGCGAAACCGCCGCAGCTTCAACATGCCCGCTGATTGCTCGGGCAAGTTCCGCACGTTTCGTTGCATGTGACGTCGCGGCCAATTGCACACACCTCACATCGGCGCGACGACAACATTGCTGACATATCCTTGTGAGTGATGCCGATTAGCTCAGCGACGCTGTCTTATTGCCGCGTGCGAGCACGGCGAGGAACTCGCGCACGTCGCTCGGCGCATCGAAATGGCCGTCCACTCCTTCCGCACGGCGACCGACCGAGAAAGACAGCCCGCCATAATCAGGCATGATCGCAAACACGCTCTCGTCGGTGACGTCATCGCCGATGAACAGCGGCTTGCGGCCTTTGAACGGCGCGCGCGTCATCAGCTCGCGCACCCCGCTCGCCTTGGTGAAGCCGGCATGCTTGATCTCGCAGACGCATTTGCCGGGCAGCACCTCGATCGGAGCTTCCGGCAATTCGGCGCGAATCAGCGATACGACCTCGTAGATCGCGCGCTCGGCCTGCGGCGCCAGCCGATAATGCAGCGCCAGCGAATAGCCCTTGTCCTCGAGCAGAATGCCGGGACTGAGCGCGGCGATCGCCGCCAAGCGGCGCTTCAATTCCTTGTCCATCATCGGCGCTTGCACCGCGCCCTGCTCACCTCCGAGATTGAGCCGCATCTCCGCGCCATGGCCGCCGACGGCCGGATAGACCGCCGGCGCGAAGATCAGATCGATGTCGTTGAGCGAGCGGCCGCTGACCAGCGCCAGCGCGCCCGAGGTCTGCTGCATCAACGTGTTCAGCGTCTCGCGAAGTCCCGGCGGCACCCACACCTCGCGCGGCGTTGCGGCGAGCTCGATCAGCGTGCCGTCGATGTCGAGCAGGATCGCGGTCTCGCTCAGATGCGGCACCAGGCTCGCCGGCACCGGCACCGTCTCCGGCCTTTTGTCGATCTCATCGCGCAACGGCTGCTCCACCGCTTCGGTCATAGGGGCCATGCCATCTTACTCCATAACTGCGAGTGGACGCGCCACCGATTCCAGCGATTTTCGCTCGGCCGCCACCGCATAGCGCCATGCGATGCCCGCGGCGACCACCATCAGCAGCGCGCCGAACAGATAGCCTGCGAAGACGCTGCCCCGGGCGCCGGTGTCGAGCAACGCACCGAACAGCGCCGGCCCGGCGACACCGCCGATCCCGGTGCCGACGGCATAGAACAGCGCGATCGCGAGCGCCCGCACCTCGAGCGGAAAATTCTCCGACACGGTCAGGTAGGCCGCGCTCGCTGCGGGCGATGCGAAGAAGAAGATCACCATCCACGCAAGCGTCTGCGTCTGCGCGCTCAGCACGCCGATCGAGAACAGGTAGCCGGTCAGCGCCAGCAATACGCCTGAGACCCCATAGGTGAACGTGATCATGGCGCGGCGCCCGAGCGTATCGAACAGACGGCCAAGCAGCAGCGGGCCGAGGAAATTGCCCGCGGCGAAAGGCAGGATGTACCAGCCGACGTGATCAGCCGGAATGTCATAGAAATCGGTCAGGACCAGCGCGAAGGTGAAGAAGATTGCGTTATAGAAGAAGGCCTGCGCGCTCATCAGGACGAGCCCGACCAGCGCACGCTGGCGATAGACTACGAACAACGTGGTCATGACTTCGGACAGCGGGGTGTGATCGCGCATTCTCAGCCGGATCTTCGGCAGATCGCGCTCGCCCCGCTCGCGGTCCTGTCCCGTGATGCTGCGCTCGATCTCGGCGACGATCGCATGCGCCTCGTTCGGACGGCCATGAACCATCAGCCAGCGCGGGCTTTCGGGAATCCACATCCGCATCACCAGCACGATCAGGCCGAGGCCCGCACCGGTGCCATAGGCGAGCCGCCAGCCGAGATCTGGCCCGGTCACGGCGGGATCGAGCAGCACGATGGCGCTTACCGCGCCGATCGCAGCTCCAAGCCAGAAGCTGCCGTTGATGAGAAGATCGGTCCAGCCGCGA
This sequence comes from Bradyrhizobium sp. STM 3557, assembly GCF_045571465.1. NCBI lineage: Bacteria > Pseudomonadati > Pseudomonadota > Alphaproteobacteria > Hyphomicrobiales > Nitrobacteraceae > Bradyrhizobium > Bradyrhizobium sp. STM 3557. The sequence goes on along the minus strand of NZ_CP120697.1, from coordinate 594,795 downwards.
TAGCGGGCCGGCACCAGCTCCTGAATGGTCGAGTTGATCGCGGTGTATTCGCCGCCGATGCCGGCGCCGGTGAGGAAACGAAACAGCGCGTAGCTGGCAACATTCCACGACAGCGCGGTCGCGGCCGTGGCGGAGAGATAGAGCGCAAGGGTGATGAAGAACAGCTTGCGCCGGCCGATGCGGTCGGTGAGCCAGCCAAAGCCAAGCGCACCGAGCACCGCGCCCAGGAGATAGGCGCTGTTGGCAAGACCAATATCCAGATTGGAGAAATGCAGCGTGGGGCTCGCCTTGAGCGCACCGGAGAGCGCGCCTGCCAGCGTGACCTCGAGCCCATCGAGCACCCAGGTGATGCCGAGCGCGAGCACGACGCGGGTATGAAAGCCACTCCAGCGGAGATCGTCGAGCCGAAAGGGGATGCTGGTCTCAATGATATCAGGGTCTATGGCCATGTCGTCGGCCACCGACGGCTGCGTGCAATGGCCGGATTGTGGCGCGGCGAGGGCATCGCCATAGTTGACTGCGGACGCCTGCCCGAGTTCCATGAGACTGACCGGTTTGACAGGGCCGCCGCGTGCTCACGTGCACATCGACAAAGCCCGGGGTTCCCCGAGATTGAACGCACAATGCGGCGGCGACATGCCGCCATAGGCGACAACGCCAGGCTTCGGCCTGCGGTTCCGCAAAGCCTCTTGCGGGAACGGGAAGGAGACGCCGCCGTTGCCTTGAGAAATCATGGCGTTGGGAGAGCAAAAAAAAGATGGCAGCGGCTCGAAAGTCAGCAGGACGCAGCGAGTCAGGCCGGAACACAGCATCGCGTAGATCGGCACCATCCACACGCAAGACGTCCACCAGAACCACCGCACGGAAACGCGCCACCAAGGGAGCGGCGCGCGGCCGAACGGCAGCACGATCATCGCGCCGCTGGTCGCGCGAGGTGACCGAGCATAGCGATGCGCTCGACCTGCAGCAGGGCGTATTCAAGCAATCGAGCGCGAAGAAGATCGCTGCGTCATTGAAGCGATCGGCCGAGCAGAGCAGGCGACGCAAGGCCGGCGCCTACCGGTCTGCGCTGTCGATGCTGACGTTCTACATCAATCGCGCGGGCAAGAAGCTGCCGAAGCCCCAGCGCGACCGGCTCGAACGGGCCAAGACCGAGCTGAGGCACCAGTTCGGGCGGGATTAGCCCTGGACGGAATGGCCCTCGCTCGCTGCGCTCCCGATTGTCGTCCCGAGCAAGCGAATGAAGTGAGCGCGACCGGGGATCCATCAGCACCCAAGTCGGTCCAAGAGTGGAGCTGGAGCTCCAGTCCTTATCAATAATCAATAGCGGTGTTTCCCCGCGTTCGCGGGGATGACATCTGACCGTGTGGCGGAGAGCGGCGCACCCAATGCAATGCGCCGATCCACGCCGCGTGGATATTCGCCATGAAGCGGCCGAGCTCGGCATGCGCCGGGCGCTTTCCGATGGCAGCGATCGCGCCGAGTGCAGCACCTCTTCCAATGCCCACCGGTCGTCTCGCTGGTGGCGCGGTTGACCTCCAGTCATATCGGTCGCGGCCGCGGGCGCCAGCGCCATCGCCGAAATCTTGTCTTATGTGGCCAAGCGCCGCGGGGCCGCCATGGCTCGCGGCCGATCCCATGCGTGAACTTGCGCCACGATCGACCAGCGGCGGTAATTTTGCCGAATCCGGCAGGCCGGCGGCCAGCACGGGCCGTGCTTGGGGCCAGCCGGCGCCGAATCACGGCGCCCGGACGCAAGACATGCCGGTGACATCCACGACGAAAATCCCAGTTGCAAAGTCGCTGGCGCACGGTTTCTAATTGGAACAGATAAAAATCCATCGGGAGGAAAAAACGTGTCCACAGTCAAACTGACGGTGAACGGCAAGGCTGTTGCGGTCGAGGTCGAAGACCGCACCCTGCTGGTCCACCTGCTTCGCGAAAACCTCAACCTGACCGGCACCCATGTCGGCTGCGACACCAGCCAATGCGGCGCCTGCGTGGTCCATATCGATGGCCGCGCCGTGAAGTCCTGCACCGTGCTGGCCGGCCAGGCCGACGGCTGCAACGTCACCACCATCGAAGGCATTGCCAAGGGCGACGAGCTGCACCCGATGCAGGCCGCCTTTCGCGACAATCACGGCCTGCAGTGCGGCTACTGCACCCCCGGCATGATCATGTCGGCGATCGACATCGTGAACCGGCATGGCGGCGAGCTGGACGAACCCACGGTCCGCGAGGAGCTCGAAGGCAACATCTGCCGCTGCACCGGCTACCACAACATCGTCAAAGCGGTGCTCGATGCCGCCGGCCGCATGAAGGTCGCGCAGGCTGCCGAATAGCGGCCGCGCTCGCCTCCGCACGACAGCAACACCGCCAGTCTCGAGGGAGCAGGCGGGACAAACATACTCCGGCAGGGAGAGGATCGCATGGGCATTGAAGGCATCGGCGCCAGCGTAGTGCGCAAGGAAGACAAACGCTTCATTACCGGCAAGGGCCGCTATGTCGACGACATCAAGCTCGTGGGCATGACCTACGCGCATTTCGTCCGCAGCCCCCACGCTCACGCCAAGGTCAAGAGCATCGACACGTCAGCGGCCGAGGCCATGCCCGGCGTGATCGCCGTCCTGACCGGCAAGCAGCTCGTCGACGACAAGGTCGGTAACCTGATCTGCGGCTGGGCCATTACCTCGAAGGACGGCTCGCCGATGAAGATGGGCGCCTGGCCCGCGATGGCGCCGGAAACCGTGCGCTTCGTCGGTCAGGCTGTCGCGGTGGTGATCGCCGACACCAAGAACCTGGCCCGCGATGCGGCAGAAGCCGTGGCAGTCGATTATGAGGAGCTGCCCGCGGTGGGAGACATGCCGTCGGCACTGAAACCTGGCGCGCCGCAGCTCCACCCGGAAGCGCCTGGCAACGTCGTCTATGACTGGTCGATCGGCGACGAGGCTGCCGTCAATGCGGCATTCTCGAAGGCTGCCAACGTGGTCAAGCTCGATCTCACCAATAACCGTCTGGCGCCGAATGCGATGGAGCCGCGCGCGGCGATCGCCGACTATGACGCTGCGGAAGAGCACTTCACGCTGTATACGACGTCGCAGAACCCGCACGTTGCCCGTCTTGTGCTGTCGGCGTTCTACAACATCGCGCCCGAGCACAAGCTGCGTGTGATCGCTCCGGACGTCGGCGGCGGCTTCGGCTCGAAGATCTTTATCTACCCGGAAGAGATGGTGGCGCTGTGGGCCTCCAAGAAGGTCGGCCGTCCCGTGAAATGGACCGGCGACCGCTCGGAGGCCTTCCTCACCGATGCGCATGGCCGCGACCACATCTCGCATGCCGAGATGGCTTTTGACGCCGACAACAAGATCCTCGGACTCCGGGTCAAGACCCACGCCAATTTCGGCGCCTATATGTCGCTGTTTTCGTCCTCGGTGCCGACCTATCTCTATGCGACGCTGCTGTCGGGCCAGTACAACATCCCGGCGATCTACGCCGAGGTGATGGGCGTCTACACCAACACCACGCCGGTGGATGCCTATCGCGGCGCAGGCCGGCCCGAGGCGAGCTATCTGCTCGAGCGGCTGATGGAGACCGCCGCGCGGCAGCTCAAGGTCGATCCGGCAGAGCTGAGGCGCAAGAACTTCATCACGCAATTTCCGCACCAGACGCCTGTCATCATGGCCTACGACACCGGCGACTTCAACGCCTCGCTCGATGCGGCGCTGAAGGCGATCGACTATGCCGGCTTCGCGGACCGCAAGGCGAAGGCCAAGGCCGACGGCAAGCTGCGCGGCATCGGCTTCTCCTGCTACATCGAGGCCTGCGGCATCGCGCCATCGAAAGCGGTCGGCAGCCTGGGCGCCGGCGTCGGCCTGTGGGAGTCGGCGGAGATCCGCGTCAACCCGGTCGGCACCATCGAGGTCCTCACGGGATCGCACAGCCACGGCCAGGGGCATGAGACGACGTTCTGCCAGCTCATCGCCGACCGGCTCGGTGTGCCGATCAGCCAGGTGCAGATCGTGCACGGCGACACCGACAAGGTGCAGTTCGGCATGGGCACCTATGGCTCGCGCTCGGCCGCCGTCGGCCTCACCGCGATCCTGAAGGCGATGGAGAAGGTGGAGGCCAAGGCCAAGAAGATCGCCGCACATCAGCTCGAGGCATCCGAAGGCGACATCGTGATCGAGAACGGCGAGTTCAAGGTCACCGGCACCGACAAGTCGATCGCCTTCCCGATGGTCGCGCTCGCCGCCTACACAGCGCACAACCTGCCCGACGGAATGGAGCCCGGATTGAAGGAGAGCGCCTTCTACGACCCGACCAACTTCACCTTCCCCGCCGGCGCCTATATCTGCGAGCTCGAGGTCGATCCCAAGACCGGCAAGACTTCCTTCATCAACTTCGTGGCGGCCGATGATTTCGGGCGGCTCATCAATCCGATGATCGTCGAAGGCCAGGTCCATGGTGGGCTGGTGCAGGGCATCGGGCAGGCGCTGCTCGAGCATGCGGTCTATGACGGCAACGGCCAGCCGGTCACGGCCTCGTTCATGGACTACGCGATGCCGCGCGCCGACGACGTGCCCTCGTTCAAGCTGAACCACACCACGACGCTCTGCCCGGGCAATCCGCTGGGCGTGAAGGGCTGCGGCGAAGCCGGCGCGATCGGCGCCTCTGCGGCGGTGATCAACGCGATCACGGATGCAATTGGTAACAACAATCTCGCAATGCCGGCGACGCCGGACCGCGTCTGGCGCGCGATCCAAGGCAACGCCTGAGCGCAGGGAGGAGCAATCATGTACCAGACCACCTATCACCGCCCCTCCTCGATCGATGAGGCCGTCGCGCTGTTCGGCAAGGGCAGCGAGCCCAAATTCCTGGCCGGCGGCCACACGCTGATTCCGGTGATGAAGCAGCGGCTGGCCGCGCCGTCTGACGTCATCGACATCGGCAGGATCAAGGAGCTGATCGGCATCCAGGTGACATCAGATGCGCTCGTGATCAAGGCTGCGACGACCTATTACGATATCATGACGAGCGCTGACGTGAAGAAGGCCATCCCCGCGATTGCCTATCTTACCTCGGTGCTCGGCGATCCCGCGGTGCGCAGCCGCGGCACTATCGGCGGGTCGATCGCCAACAACGATCCGGCCGCGGATTTTCCCGCGGCGCTGGTCGCGCTCGGCGCCACTGTCAAGACCAACAAGCGCGCGATCGCAGCGGATGACTTCTTCCAAGGCCTGTTCACGACAGCGCTGGAGGACGGCGAGATCATCACAGAGGTCTCGTTCCCGATTCCGGACAAGGCCGGGTACGCCAAGCTGCGCCATCCGGCCTCGCGCTTCGCTCTGACCGGCGTGTTCGTGGCCCGGATGAAGGGTGGCGATGTCCGCGCTGCCGCGACCGGCGCGTCGCAAACCGGCGTGATGCGCGTACCGGCGATCGAGGCGGCATTGAAAGGCAATTGGTCGCCGGCGGCGCTCGATAATGTGGCTGTATCATCTGCCGGCCTGCTCAGCGACATCCACGGCTCCGCCGATTACCGCGCCAACCTTGTCAAGGTGATGGCGCAGCGCGCGGTGCAGGCCGCTGGCTGATCCCGCATTGCGGTCAAAATGCTGCGGCGCGCAGCGATGCGCGCGGCACTTTTTTCGAGCTCTTCATTTTCAGCAAACAGCTCTGCACCGGCGCGCCACTTGCCACGGCAAGTCCGAGACAGGACAATCGCGGCTGAAGGGAACGCGACAGGCGTAGCACCCACGGCAGCGCGGCATCGGAAGTCGGCCCCTCCCTCACAAGGGAAGAGGGTGCAGTGCACCGCCGTCGCCGGAGCAGTGTGATCAACATTGCGCGCTGCATAAGAGGAAGACACGACGTGCTCGACACGACCGCACCGCAGACACAAACGCGCTCAACAGGCCCGCTTGCCGGATACCGCATCGTCGAATTCGCTGGCATTGGGCCCGGCCCGTTCGCCTGCATGATGCTGGCCGACATGGGCGCTGAGGTCGTGACGCTCGACCGCGTCGGCGCAAAGAAGAATATGAAATCGGTTGCGGGGCGCGGCCGCAAGGTCATCGAGCTCGATCTGAAGAACAAGGACGTGATCGCGCAGGTGCTCGACCTGCTCGCCGGGGCCGACGCACTGATCGAAGGCTTCCGTCCCGGCGTGATGGAGCGGCTGGGCCTGGGCCCCGACATCGTGCTCGCGCGCAATCCCAAGCTCGTCTATGGCCGTATGACCGGCTGGGGCCAGGAAGGCCCGCTGGCACAGGCCGCCGGCCACGACATCAACTACATCTCGATCACCGGTGCGCTGGCCGCGATTGGACCGGCGGAGAAGCCGGTGCCGCCGCTCAACCTGGTCGGCGATTTCGGCGGCGGCGCGCTCTATCTCGTGGTCGGCGTGCTCGCCGCGCTGCTCGAAGCCTCGAGGTCGGGCCAGGGCCAGATCGTCGATGCAGCGATGTGCGACGGCGCGGCCTCGCTGATGTCGATGTTCTTCGATCTTGCGGCTGTAGGGCGCTGGCGCGAAGGTCGCGACCAGAACCTCCTTGATGGCGGCGCGCATTTCTACGGCGTTTACGAATGCGCCTGCGGCCATTTCATCTCGATCGGCTCGATCGAGCCGCAGTTCTACGCGCTGCTGCGCCGGCATGCCGGCCTGTCGGACAACTGTTACGACGCGCAGATGGATCCGAAAGCGTGGCCGGACCTGAAGCAGAAGCTGACCGACATTTTCAAGAGCAAGACGCGCGAGGAGTGGTGCAAGATCATGGAAGGCACCGACATCTGCTTTGCGCCAGTCCTGACCATGACGGAGGCGCCGCAGCATCCGCACATGGCCGCGCGCGGCGTGTTCGTCGAGCGCCACGGCGTGACGCAGCCCGCCCCCGCCCCGCGCTTCTCGCGCACGTCATCCAATATCCGCGAACCGGAGATAGCCGAGATCGGCGCGCTGGTGGAGGAGTGGAATAAGCCTCGGTAAACTCGCTCCACAAACTCAGTGTCGTCCCGGCCTTGAGCCGGCACCCATACTCACCGGCCGCAATTGGGCGAGGATCGTCTGCTACCGAGCGCAATTGAGAGATCACGCGGTATGGGTCCCGGAGCGAGCTTCGCTTGCCCGGGACGACAGCATGATTGTCGATTCGGCGAAAGGTCTCACATCCGTCATTGCGACGAGCGCAAGCGACGAAGCAATCCAGCATCGCACAAGGACTCTGGATTGCTTCCGCCGCCGCCCTTCGGGTTATGCCGGACACGTCGCGGAGCCTGTCATCGGGCCGCGCGCTCGCGCGGACCCGTTGGCTCGCCATGACGGTGGGCCTACTCCGCCGCCTCGACCTTCAGCACGCCGCGGCGGATCTGGTCCTCTTCGATGGATTCGAACAGCGCCTTGAAATTGCCCTCCCCGAATCCATCGTCGCCCTTGCGCTGGATGAATTCGAAGAAGATCGGCCCGATCGCATTCGCTGAGAAGATCTGCAGGAGCACCTTGGTCTGGCCGCCATCGACCACACCCTCGCCATCGATCAAGATGCCGTTGCGGCGAAGACGCGCAACGTCCTCACCATGCCCGGGCAGGCGCGCATCGATCCGCTCGAAATAGGTGTCGGGCGGCGACGGCATGAAGGGCAAGCCCGCGCCACGGAGGTTTTCGATGGTCGTGTAGATGTCGCGCACGCCGCAAGCGATGTGCTGGATGCCTTCGCCGCGGTAATCCCTCAGATACTCCTCGATCTGGCCCGAATCGCCGGCGTCCTCGTTGATCGGAATCCGGATCTTGCCGTCCGGGCTGGTCAGTGCGCGCGAGAACAGGCCGGAGGCGCGGCCCTCGATGTCGAAGAAGCGGATCTGCCGGAAGTTGAACAGTTTCTCGTAGAAGCCGGCCCAGACGTTCATGCGGCCGCGATGCACATTGTGGGTCAAATGGTCGATGTAATAGAGCCCGGCGCCCGTGGGGCGCGGGTTGCGCGCACCAAGCCAGTCGAATTCGAGATCGTAAGCGGACCCTTTGGCGCCGTAGCGGTCGACGAAGTACAGCAGGCTGCCGCCGATGCCCTTGATGGCGGGAATGTCGAGCGCCTTTTGTGCAGGAGAAACATCGGCCGGCTCGGCGCCGAGCGCAATCGCGCGCGCATAGGCCGCCTTGGCGTCGACCACGCGGAACGCCATCGACGGCGCGCAGGGCCCGTGCTCTGCCACGAAGTTGCGGCCGTGGCTGCCGGCCTCCTCATTGAGGAGATAGTTGATGTCACCCTGGCGGTAGAGCGTGATCGCCTTGGTCTTGTGCCGGGCGACTGCGGCAAAGCCCATCAACGAGAATAATCCGTGCAGCTTGGACGGCTCAGGATGCGCATATTCGACGAACTCGAAACCATCGGTGCCCATCGGGTTGTCGGCGGACATGACGGCTGGCGGCGCATCGTGCGGAAACGGACCCATCGGCTGCTTCTCCCTGGATTTCAGGACACCATCTTCCGCTTCAATGTCCGCAAGAAGCATGCAAGGACTTGCCATTCCAGCCCTGATGTGCACGATCCGTGCATGTTTATCGGATCTCATGCATGATCTCTGTCGATACATTCGACCTCAAGATTCTCGCCGCGTTGCAGAACGACGGCCGCCTGACCAACCAGGAGCTGGCCGACATCGCCGGCCTCTCGGCGTCCCAATGCTCGCGCAGGCGGATGCGGCTGGAGGAAGACGGCGTAATCGCGGGCTATCGCGCCGCGCTGTCCGGCGAGGCGCTCGGCTTCGAGCTGATCGCCTTCATCCAGATCACGCTGGCGACGCACTCGCCAGACAATGCGAAAAAATTCCGCAGCCTCGTTGGCCGGGTCGACGATATCCAGGAAGCGTATGCGCTGACCAGCGACGCCGACTATCTGCTGAAGGTCGTGCTGCGCGACCTCAAGAGTCTCTCTGACATCGTCAATAACGTGCTGATGCCGCATCAGAGCGTTGCGCATGTGCGCTCCTCGATCGTGCTGGATTGGCTGAAGGAAAGCGCCAAGCTGCCGCTCTCGGCGATCAAAACCGGAATAGTCGGGGCGTGATCGCCATATCGATGGCGCAAAACGAGGGAAGCTCGCCCTATCCTACCGCCGCGTCTTCAGTCATCATCGGAATATTGACTGCGAGGCAACCATGGCGCTGCAACTTCGGCCGAACTGCGAATATTGCGACAGGGACCTGCCGCCGAGCTCCCTGGAGGCGCGCATCTGCTCCTACGAGTGCACCTTCTGCGCCGAGTGCGTGGAGACCAAGCTGGTCAATGTCTGTCCGAACTGTGGCGGCGGCTTTGCGCCGCGCCCGATTCGCCCGACGCACGAGTGGCGGAGCGGCGTGTGCGCCGTGAAGCAGACGCCGTCGGACAAGCGCGTGCATCTCAAATATCCATTCGACGACGTCGCCGCGCTGACTGCCCTCGTGCGGGACATACCTCCGGAGCAGCGCTGAACTCTCCTCTCGTCGCTTAGGGGCGGTGGCGCAGCAATCTGGAATCTTGCGCGCAGGCCCCGATCCCTCTGCATTCACGGTATCGTCCCGGCCTTGCGCCGGGACCCAAACTCCGCGCTCTGGAGGATGAAATCGCTGGAGCTCCGGTGTACCTTATCGACACGTCCGGTGGTTATGGGTCCTCGCGTTCGCGAGGATGACCGCGGCGGGCTTGGCCGCGTTGTCCTCATGCAATGATCGTTACTCCGCCGGCGTGATCGTGCCCTCGACCGCACCAAATCCGACGCGGTAGCCATCCCCCTGGCACCAGCCGCGCATGACGAGGGAATCGCCGTCCTCCAGGAACGACCGCTTGATGCCGCCGGCAAGCTCGACCGGCTCGGTGCCGTTCCAGCTGATCTCCAGGAGGCTGCCGCGCTGGTCCTTCCCCGGACCCGAGATGGTGCCGCTCCCAAGGAGATCGCCGACATTCATGGCGCAGCCGCTCGAGGCGTGATGCATCAATTGCTGCACGCTCGACCAGTACATGTATTTGAAATTCGTGCGGCAGAGGGTCTGCTCCGCACTCGTGCCCGGTGCGCGCAAGGCGACATCAAGCTCGAGATCGTAGTTCTGCGCGTTGCGTTGCTGGAGGTACGGCAGCGGCTTCGGATCCTGCTCCGGCCCGTGCACACGGAACGGCTCGAGCGCCTCGCGAGTGACGACCCACGGACCGATCGAGGTGGCGAACGCCTTGGCCTGGAATGGGCCAAGCGGCACATATTCCCATTGCTGGATGTCGCGCGCGCTCCAGTCGTTGAGCAGCACGAAGCCGAAGATCATGGCTTCGGCCTGCGCTTCGGTCAGCATCTCGCCCATCTGAGACGGCTGTCCCACCACGACGCCCATCTCCAGCTCGAAATCGAGCCGCTTACAGGGCGAGAAGCTCGGCACATCCGCGGTCGGCGGCTTAAGCTGGCCGCGTGGCCGCCGCACCTTGGTCCCAGAGACGACGACCGTCGAAGCACGGCCATTGTAGCCGATCGGCATGTGCAGCCAGTTCGGCTGCAGCGCATTATCCTTGCCGCGGAACATCACGCCGACATTGGTGGCGTGCTCCTTCGAGGAATAGAAGTCGGTGTAGCCTGCGACCTGGAATGGCAGATGCAGCCTTGCATCGGTCATCGGCACCAGCGCGCGATCGCGCAATTGCGTGTTGTCGCGCAGCTCGGGATTGTCATGACGCAACAGCTCGCTGATGCGGGCGCGAGTCTTCGACCAGACGTCAGGCCCGAGTGCCATGAAGGCGTTCAGCGATGGCTCTGCGAACACACCGGGTTCGACGACATCGATCCGGCATTCCTGCGCCAGCGCCCAGAGATCGAGCACGTATGCACCGATCGCGACGCCCACACGCGGCGCGAGACCGTTCGCCGAGAACACCCCGTAAGGAAGGTTCTGGATCGGAAAATCGGAGGACGGATCAACCGGAATGAAGGAACGGAGGGAAGGATCATTGGGATGCACAGTGCTTCTCCGGTTACAGGTCGTCATGCCCGGGAAAAAGCGCGAAGCGCGTCTTCGCGCTAAATGTCCCGGACATCCACGTCGAGTGGCGGCAAGAAGATCGTGGATGGCCGGGACAAGCCCGGCCATGACGACGGTGGGTTGGTTGGATCAGGGCTTCGTCGGGTCGAACCGCTTCTCAAGGCCCTTCCAGCAATCGGCGTAGTCGCTCTGCAAGGTGCCGGACTCGGCCGCGTGCTTCGTCACCCGCTGCGGAAAGCGCGTTTCGAACATGAAAGCCATCGTGCCCGTCAGTTTGACCGGTTTCAGGTCGGTGTTCGATGCATGATCAAACGCCTCGCGATCCGGCCCATGCGGCAGCATGCAATTGTGCAGGGACATGCCGCCCGGCACAAAACCCTGCGGTTTGGCGTCATAGACGCCGTAGATCAGGCCCATGAACTCGGACATGATGTTCATGTGATACCAGGGCGGACGGAACGTGTTATCCGCCACCATCCAGCGCTCCGGGAAGATCACGAAATCGATGTTCGCGGTGCCGGCGGTTTCCGACGGCGAGGTCAGCACCGTGAAGATCGACGGATCCGGATGATCGAAGCTGATCGCGCCGACCGGCGAGAATGTGCGCAGATCATATTTGTAAGGCGCGTAGTTGCCATGCCAGGCGACCACGTCGATCGGCGAATGCGGCAGCTCGGTCCTGAACAGCGAACCGCCCCACTTCACGTAAAGCTCTGTCGGGGTGTCCTTGTCCTCGTACGCGGCCACGGGCGTCAGGAAATCGCGTGCGTTCGCCAGGCAATTGGCGCCGATCGGCCCGCGCTCCGGCAGGGTGAAGGCGCCGCCGTAGTTCTCGCAGAGATAGCCGCGCGCCGGGCCTGACGGCAGCTCGACGCGGAATTTGACACCGCGCGGAATCACCACGATCTCCCCGGGCTCGGCGTCGATCCGGCCGAACTCTGTGACGAACAAGAGCTTGCCCTGCTGCAGCACGAACAGCATCTCGCCATCGGCATTGTAGAAGTTCTGGTCGACCATCGGTTTGGTGATGACATAGACATGAGCGGCCATGCCGGCCTGGGTGTTGGCATCGCCGGCGGTCGTCATGGTCTGCACGCCCTGGAGGAACGTGACGTCTCCTTGTGGAATGGGCGTCGGGTCCCAGCGCAATTGTCCGATAGGAAGATCATGCTCGTGGCAGGGCGCGGTGCGCCACAATCCGGCATCGACCTTCGCAAAGCGACCGGAGTGCTTCACGGACGGACGAATGCGGTACAGCCAGGAGCGCTCATTGGTGCCGCGCGGCGCGGTGAAGGGCGATCCGGAGAGTTGCTCGGCATAGAGCCCGTAAGCGCAGCGCTGCGGCGAGTTGCGACCCATCGGCAGCGCAGCCGGTAGCGCCTCCGTCTCGAAGGAGTTGCCGAAGCCGGACATGTAGCCCGGCGTCACCTGCGCCGAGGCGCGGCTGAGTTGGTCAGGCGATGTGTTGATATTCATCATCCTTCTCCTTGCAGACGGGCCCACATCTCGCGGTCGCGCTCGGCGGTCCAGATCACGGGGTCGTCGATGCCCGACGCCTCGTCATAGGCGCGCGACACGTTGAATGGCAGGCAGTGCTCATAGATCGCAAAGCTCGAGAACTTCGGATCCATCACCTCGCGGGTAGCAGCCATCGACTCTTTCAGGCTGCGGCCTTTTGCGACGGACATCTCGGCGGCGCCATAGAGCGAGGTGACGAAATCACGCGTCATCGCGATCGCTTCGCGCACGACGGCCTGGCCCTTCAGCGCGTCGCCACGGCCGGGCGCGATCGCCTTGGGATTGAACGCCAGGATGTCGTTCAGTGTCATCGGCCATTCGCGCAAATGCGCATCGCCACAATAGCAGGCGGAGTGATATTCGATCAGGTCGCCGGAGAACATCACCTCGGCATCCGGCACCCAGGCGACGATGTCGCCGGAGGTGTGACCGGCACCGAGCTGGATCAACTGCACCTCGCGCTTGCCGAGATGGATCGTCATCTCGCCCTCGAAGGTCAGCGTCGGCCAGGTCAGGCCGGGAATGCTTTGCGCATCCTGGAACAGCCGCGGGAAACGGCCATATTCCGAGTCCCAATCCTGCTGGCCACGCTCGACTATCAGCCGATGCGTCTCCTGCGAGGCGACGACGCCTTGCGCCTTGTAGGCGGACGCCCCGAGCACGCGCACCGCATGATAATGCGACAGCACGACATATTTGATCGGCTTGTCGGTGACCGTGCGCACGCGCTCGATCACCTTGTTCGCCATCGCCGGCGTCGCCTGCGCGTCGAACACGATGCAACCATCCTCGCCGACGATCACAGCGGAGTTCGGATCGCCCTCCGCGGTGAAAGCATAGAGGTCGGGACCGATCTCGGAGAAGGTGATCTTCTTCTCGGCAAGGTCGGTGGTGGATGCGAAACCCTTCGCCATCGCTGTATTCCCTTGGTTTTGGCCTGCCGCGGCCTCTTCACTGCTGTTGCTGATGCTGCTGCTGGTTGGCCTCGATCATGCGGCGCCTGGCGAGCGCGATCGCCTCGCGTAATACCGTGATGTCGCCGATGTGATTGGCAAGGATCAGCACCAGCGCGGCATCGAGATCGGCGCTCTCAGCCTCGCTGAGGCCGCGATGCGCCTCGACCACGGCGCGGAATGCGTCGTCGGGCTTGGCGAAGTTCGACTGCGTGGAGAGCGCCATGTGCAAAGCCCTCACTGACATCCGCTGGCACGCGCCAGCGCCGCCGCGATGGCGTCCCGCGTCGGATGGCGGAAGCGCGCCGCGACATAACCGTCCGGCCGCAACAGGTAGGACGTGCCTGATATGGCGTCGTAGCGCTGCCACGCCAGCCCCTGCTCATCGGCGAGGCCGCCCGCGCCGCCGATGCCGACGTGACCAACATCACCGGGCAGTTCGATCGCGCCGCCATTGGCGAACGACAGCAACGTGAAACGCCGGCCCTGCGCGCGAAAGGCATCGGTCAGGAACGTGGCCTCTCCATCATTATTTGTGAGCGGCGCGTCCGGCATCGACGTACCCGGACAGGGTCCCGCGCGCCATGCTTCGCTGTCGGCGGTCGACAGTGGGGTGTCGTAGACCGACGGCACCGACAGCCGGCCGCCATTCACCATGCGCTTGGCGAATTCGGTCTCCTTGGCCAGCGACAGCACCGCCTTGCGCAGCCGCGCCTCCTGATGCGTGTTCGGCGCCATGAAATCAGTGGCCCGCGTGGATTCGCGGATGTTCTCGTCCGCCGCCGCGCTGCGCTCGATGTGATAGGTCTCGATCAGACTCTCCGGTGATTGCCCACGCAGGATGCGATCGAGCTTCCAGGCCAGGTTCTCCGCATCCTCCAGCCCGGAATTGGCGCCGCGCGCGCCGAACGGCGACACCTGATGCGCGGCATCGCCGGCAAAGATCACCCGGCCATGGATGAAGCGATCCATGCGCCGGCACTGGAATTTGTAGAGCGAAATCCACTCGAACTCGAACTGATCGTGACCGAGCATGCGCGCGATCCGCGGCCGCACGTTCTCCGGCTGCTTCTCGATGGCAGGATCAGCGTAGCGGCTGAGTTGCAGATCGATGCGCCAGACGTCGTCGGGCTGCTTGTGCAGCAGCGCCGAGCGCCCGGCATGGAACGGCGGGTCGAACCAGAACCAGCGCTCGGTGGGAAACGCCGCCGTCATCTTGACGTCGGCGATCAGAAACTGATCCTCGAACACCTGGCCGGAAAATTCCGCCCCGACCATCTTGCGCAGCGACGAACGCGCGCCGTCGCAGGCAACGACATATTGCGCGGCCAGCCGATAGGGGCCGTCCGGCGTCTCGACCGTCAGGACCACACGATCATTGCGGCTCTCCGCCGCCGTAACCTTGTTGCGCCAACGCAAGCAGATCCCGGGCAACTCCTGCACGCGATCGACCAGATAGGCCTCGGCATGGAACTGCTGCAGGTTGATGAAGGCCGGCCGCTTATGGCCGGGCTCCGGAAGCAGATTGAACTGGTAGAGTTCGGACGCCCCATGGAAGATGCGGCCGACGCTCCACACCACGCCCTTCTCGACCATGCGGTCGCCGACGCCGAGCCGGTCCCAATATTCCAATGACCGTTTGGAGAAGCAGATCGCGCGCGAGCCCTCGCCGATGCGGTCGGCGTCGTCGAGCAGCACCACCTTCTGGCCGCGCTGCGCCAGATCGATCGCCAGCGACAGCCCGACCGGACCGGCGCCGACCACGACGACGGGATGCTCGGCCGGCGCTCCGCGATCCTGGTCCGGATGACGGCGATAGCCGAACTGAACTTTTGCCTGGCCGGTACCTGCTTGCCCCGTAACTGTCTGACTTGCGGTCTGCACCGCGTCGCGCTGCACCATGGCTGCCGTGCCTGCTGCCCTTCGCTGCTCGTTGCGATTTTTCGCTTTGTCCACTGCGCGCATCGAGCGCGCCTGGCGTTTCCTTTTCGATGAACCATCCGGCATCTTGCCAAATAGTCGCATCTGCAACTATTGTACACCCGCGAGCCGTGGCGCCGTC
Organism: Bradyrhizobium sp. STM 3557; assembly: GCF_045571465.1. Taxonomy (NCBI): domain Bacteria; kingdom Pseudomonadati; phylum Pseudomonadota; class Alphaproteobacteria; order Hyphomicrobiales; family Nitrobacteraceae; genus Bradyrhizobium; species Bradyrhizobium sp. STM 3557. The sequence continues at coordinate 579,273 of NZ_CP120697.1, read as the reverse complement.
AACCCAAATTCGAAGGCAAGATCTTGCCCCCTGTTCCAGCGAACGTGATCAAGCGGCAGCCGAGAGCGGACCCGGCGCGTAACGGCACGGCGCCGCGAGCACCGGAGCGGCTCGATCTGTTCAAGTTCGCGCCGTTCCGGCTCAACCGCCTTGCGGCCGAGGTGAGCGCTGCACTCGCCAGCGACTATCGCGAACGTTATGGCCTCGACATTCCGGAATGGCGCGTGCTGGCGACACTCGGCTTCCGGCACGATGCCTGCAGCGCGCAATACATCGCGCAGTGCACGCGCACGCACAAATCGACCATCAGCCGCGCCGTGACGGCGCTCCTGGAGCGGCGGCTGCTCGAGCGGGTCGAGAACGCCGACGACCGCCGCGAATTTCGCCTGAAGCTGAGCCGCAAGGGCAAGGCGCTGTACGACGAGCTGGTTCCCCGCCTGCAGCGCAAGGAGCGGGAGATCATGTCGTGCCTCTCGGCGCAAGAGCGCAAGGAGTTCGACCGCCTGATCGGCAAGATCGAAGCGAGCCTGGATCTGATCCAGACCAGCGAAGAGGCGGACGCAAAGGAGGCGTATTGAGGCACGCCAGGATTGCACGCGCGCTCGGACTGCCTCAAACCCGATCGTCATGCCCCGTCACCGGGTCTCGCCTTCGGCGAGCCCGATGACGGTCGGAATGAAGTGCCACTCCACACGCGACTACGTCGACGACGACCTGCGCCGCGCCGGCGGAGCCGCGGACGTCTCCGCGACATCGTCCTCTTCCTCACGCCAGTCCAGGATCTCCATGGCCAGCACCGGATGATTAAAGCCCTTGAGGTGCAGATCGTCGATCGGCAGCGCATCCACGTGAGACTCGACCATGCCATAGACGCGGCGCGACACCACGATCTGTCCGGCCTTGGCCTCGCTGCACAGCCGCGAGGCCAGATTGGTGACGCTGCCGATGGCGGCATATTCCAGCCGATGCTCGAAGCCGACTTGGCCGAGCGTGGCATAGCCCACCGCAATGCCGACGCCGAACCCAAGGCTATGGCCGCGATTGCGCCAGCGCTCCGTAAGCGCGCCGATCACCTCGCGCATCTCGATCGCCATCTTCACCGCACGCTTGGTGTGGTCTTTGAGCTGGATCGGTGCGTTGAACAGGATCATCACGCCATCGCCGGCGTAACGGTCGAGCGTGCCTTCATAGCGGAAGATGAGCTGCCCGAGCGCGGCGTGGTACTCGCGCAGCACGTTCATCGCCTCTTCCGGCTCGGTGGTCTCGGTGAACGCGGTGAAGCCGCGCAGGTCGCAGAACACCACCGTCACCTCGCGGCGATGGCTCTGCAGCAGTGCATCCTGGCCCTCTGAGGAAGCGATGATCTGAGCGACCTGCGGCGCCAGGAAGCGCTCCAGTCGCCTGATGCGCTCGATCTCGGCGAGCTGCTTCTCGACCCGCTCCTCCAGCGACTTGTTCCATTGCCGCAGCTGCTCGGTCTGCTCCTGCAGCTTGCCGGCCTGCCGCTGCACGGTGGCATGCGCAAGCGCCAGCTCGCGGCCCTTCTTGTCGACTTCGGTGAACAGCCGCGCGTTGCGCATCGCCAGCACGGCGTGGCTGGCGAAGCTGCGCATCAGACCGATCAGGTTTGGTGGAAATTCGCCCGCGGCGAGCCGCAGCACCACCAGCGCACCGAGCACGCCCTGCTGATCGATCAGCGGCGTGAACAGCACGGCATGGAAGCCTGCGGCAACGGCGACATCGCGCAACGGATGCTCCGTTGCCTCGCCCAGCTCCGAGATCGTAAACGGCTCGCCGGTGCGCACGGCCTCGCCGAGCCGGCCAGCGTCTCCATCGAGAATGCGGTGCTCACCATCCTGCGCCTTGCCGATGCCACTGGCCTCGACCAGATTGAAGCGCCGTGTCGCCGCGTCATAGGAATAGATCAGCACCGCATCGGCATGGGTGATCTCCAGCGCGCGCGCCGCCACGGTCGGCAGCACCGCGTTGAGATCGAGCGATGCGGCGACCGCGCGGCCGACCTCCTCGAGCACCTTCAGCTCATTGATCGATCGCGCCAGATCGCGGGTGCGCTCCTCGACCTTGCTCTCCAGCACCGAATAGGACTGGGCGATCTGGCTGGCCATGCTGTTGAACTGCTCGGCGAGCTCTTCCAGCTCGTCATGGGTGTTCACCTCGATGCGGCCAGAGAAATTGCCGGTGCCGAGGCGACGCGCGCCGGCCCGCAGCGCCGTGATCGGCACCAGCATGCGCCGCGCCAGCACGGTACCGGCGAGCGTCGCAACCATCAGGCCGAGCCCGATCAACAGCATGCCACGCAGGACCTGATCGCGGATCGGCGCCAGCGCGTGCGCGGTCGGCTGCTCGAACATGACGGCCCAGCCGAGCTTCGGGATCACGGAGGAGGCCGTCAGCACGCTGCGGCCATCAATGTCGTTGCCTGAGGACAGCGGCTGCGCGCCTGGCTCGATCAGGGCCGCGACCTGCGGCAGGGCTGAGACATCCTTGGCGACTGCAGGCCCACCGCCCGAGCTTGCAAGCACGCGGCCGCGCGGGTCGATGACATAGGCATAGCCGAGCCTGCCGACCTGGGCGTCGTCGATGAAGCCGCCGAGAAATCCAAGATCGATATCGGCCACCGTGACGCCGGTATTGAAGCCGGAATGCGCTACCGCGATCGACATCGTCGGCTGGCCTCCCATGAACAGGATCGGCGAGAAGCTCGCGCCGCGGGTGATCGCCTCCGTGAAGCGTGGATCATGCAACAGCTCCGTACCGACCGATTTGGTGATCGAGGTGCGCGACAGCCGGAGCTGCTCGCGTCCGAAGCCGTCGATCTGATAGAGCTGCGTGATGGCGGGCGCCTGCGTCAATAGCTGCGTATAATCGGCCTGGCGATCCTCCTGCCCGGTTGCACTCGCCCGTGTCACCCAGCTGACCTGGCGCTGCAGATCGGATATGGCCAGATCGATACGCTTGGCGGTCGCCTCGGCCTTTTCCGCCATTGCGCTCGTCAGGCTGGCCTTGGTGGCGCGATAGCTGATCCAGGTCTCGGTGACGCCATTGATCGCGAGCACGAACACCACGAGCCCGACCAGCGACACGACATACTTGGCGAACAGGCCATAGCGTCGCGACCGGACTTTGTTGTCGACCCCGCTCATCCGAACCCTCGTGCGCGACCATCCCGGATCAGGATGGATGCGCATCCGCTGCTGCCTCATTGATGCGGCCGCAGCACCCTGGTGCCGGTCTTCATCGCATCGGCACGATTGAAAGTGCCTGGCCCCGCTGGCCTGGCTGCCTGGCCAATGTACCACAATTTGCCGTGCAAAAGCCGAACCGCCGCCGCATGGTGAACGGCCGGTGCGGAGAGATGCGAGCCGATGGCCAGGCGCCATCCTCCATTCGGAGGACGATCATCAGCCCCGACCGGCAGGCGATCCGGTCACATGCTACCGATTGAACAGCCGCTTCAGCACGTCATTCATCGGCGCGCTGTCCTGCGGGGCGTCCTGCGCAGGAGGCTGGATCGATCCTTGCGGAGCCGGACTGGTCGGGTCGGATGGCGATGACGGCGGCGGCGCGCGGTCCCGCCCTTTCGTGCCCTGCTGCTGCAGCCCCTGCTGGATCAGATCGCCGATGGCCGCGCCGAGCTGGCCGCCGAGCAGGTCGGGCGATGTTCCCGGTCTCGTCGGCGTCCCGGGATCGGGTGATGCCGCTCCATTCGACGTCGCACGGCCGATCAGCCCACCGATGCCGTTGATCAGCCTGTCCAGCCCGGCGCCATCCCTGCCGAACAGCCCCTGCCCCATCTGCTTCAGCCTGGCATAGGCGGCGTCTGGATCGTCGAGGATGCCGGCCATATCGGGATAGAAGCGCGGCTGTGCCCAGGGGCCATCGACGACGACGGGAATGCCGAGCCCGACCGGATCGGAGGTACGGCCCTGTCCCTCGGTGGTCAACACGAGCTTCGGCTCGACCCGCAACGCCAATGCCTTATTGGCGAGATCGATCGTGCCTCCGCCGGTCACCTTGACCAGCGGGCCGATCAGATTGAGATCGGATGTCGTCGCCTGGCCGCGGTCGACCTGGAAGGAGGCCGAGAGCTGGCTGAGATCGGTCGACAGCTCCTGCGATTGCTGCCAGCCCGAGAGCGGGTTCGACGTCAGCGAGCGGATCATCTGCGCGATGTTGATGCCGCGAATGGCGCCATCGGTGAAGATCAGGAACGCCGAACCGCTCACATTCGACATGATCGCCTGCTGGCTGGCGCCGCTGGAGCGCAGCGCCAGCTTGGCTTGCATCCTGGCATCGAGCTTGTCGAAATCTGCGAGGTTCTGCAGCAGCGGCAGCGCGCGCACGCCGGCGAGATCGCCATGCATCGCGTAGGTCGGATTGCCGCTCGTGGCATCGATTACGATCTCGCCACTGGCCTGGCCGTCATAGGCACCCAGATTGACGATCGTCGCCTTGAGCACGCCACCGGCGAGCGAAGCCTCTACCGTAGCCGGCCCGAGGTGGGCGCCCGATGCCTTCAGCTCTGAGGCCGAGAGCTTCACCTTTGCATCGAGATAGTTCAGTCCTATGAGATCGATCGGTGTTGTGCTCCAGCCCTGCGAGCCGCTCGTCGCGACAGCATCGCTTGATCCGAGCTCCAGCCGCTGGAAATCGAGATCGAGCTTCACCAGTGGCTTGCTGGCAATTTCGACCGACGCCCAACCATTGAAGGCGCCGCCATCGAGCATCCCGCTGAGACTGTTGATCATCACGACCTTGCCGCTGCGCCGCAGCTCGGCATGACCCGACAGCGGCGTGCGCAGCATGCCCGGCATATCGAGGTTGAAATCCACCGGGACCGCCTTGCGCTCCGCAGGCGGCGAAGACACATCGGCCTTGGCATCGAATGTGACGGAATGTGCCGCGGCGCGCGCGATGCCGGTGATCGCAATCTTGTTGTCGGCCGACCGCACCGCCTTGGCGTCGATGCCATCGATTCGTTCCTCCACGCGGTCGCGCGGATTGGACAAGATGACGGCGCCATCCGTGACGACCAGACGATCGATCAGTACCGGGCTGTCATCGCCGCTCTTCGCGGCCGTATTGCTTCGCGGCGGAATGTCACGGAACCGCTCACGGAGCAGCGGCAGATGCAGCGTGGGCTTCTCCACGATGAGCTCACCAATCTCGGGGCGCCCTGACCACAGGGTCGATAGGCTCACATCTGCCTTGACCCGGCTGATTGTCAGCCGGCTGGTCCCGTCCCGATCCCCGGGATCCTGCAGTGTGACATCGGTCAGGACGGCGCGAGGCGACGGCCACAGGTCGAGGCTGGCCGAGCCGGCAACGCTCAGCCGATACCCGGTTTCGCGCTCGACGCGGTCCTGGATCGCAGAGGTGAAGAATCCGATCGGCAGACCGAACAGCAAGGGCAGCGCCAGGATGATCACCACGATCGCGATCGCAGCACTCGCGATTTTCAATGCCTTCATATCGATAGTCCGATCGCGCGAGCGGCTGCACGCACTGTTCTGTCCGGCCGGAACGCCATCCTCTGAAAGGTGGGGAGTGTATTCCGCAAACGACAGCCTGCTCCAGAGCGCCGGAAAATAATCAGCAGGCCGGCACGGTTATGTGACTTATGACACACTTCCGCCGGATCGATTTCTGTAACTGGGGCTTTCCCAGCATCTCGCCCGCCGGTCGCAGGCCGACCTGCGATATGACGACCGAGGTGCTGGCCAGAGAAGTCAGAACGTTGCTTTCATTCTGAGGATCCTGGAACCACCCGGCCGCGCGCCGCGGCGCGCCTATTTTCAAAGGCATAATGATGAGCAAGCAGGCCGAATTTGCGGTCATTTTGAAGATGAACCCGATGTTCGCGGACCTTGGTTCCGACGAGCTGCAGCGTCTGTCCAATCTGTGTCACACGCAAAATCTCTCCGCAGGCGAGACGCTGTTCCAGAAGGGCGATCCCGGCAACGCGCTGTTCGGTGTGCGCCGCGGCCAGATCCGCATCGAGACCGGCGCCACCGACGGCAGCCGGTTGACACTGAACTTCATGGGCCCCGGCGATCTGTTCGGTGAAGTTGCGGTGCTCGATGGCCAGGAGCGCACGGCGGATGCGACGGCCGGCGAAGCGACCGAACTGTTCGTGCTCCGGCGCGAAGACTTCCTGCAGTTCCTCGAGCGCGAACCGAAGGTGGCGATCAAGCTCATTCAGCTGCTGTGCCAGCGCATCCGCTGGCAGAGCGAGCGCATGGAGGAATCCGTCCTGCAGCCGCTGCCGATCCGGCTGGCGCGACGGCTGTGCGCATTGGCCGAGGATTTCGGCTCCGAGGTCCACATCTCGCAGGAGCAGCTCGGCATCTTCGTCGGCGCCGCCCGCGAGAGCGTCAACCGGCAGCTGCAGACCTGGCGCAAGGACGGCATTCTGGATCTGCAGCGCGGCCGCATCCTGCTGCAGAACATGACGCGCCTCAACGCGATCGCGCGCAACGACTGAGCTCATCGGCGCGTCGCGATTTTTCCACCTTGGTGCCGCGCTCGCTGACGTCCCGCCGCACCGTGCTCACGTACCGTCGCCTCGCGACATCAGCGTGATTGCGTCAGACAACTCAGCAGGCTGCGCAGGATGACGGCAACACTGCGGCACAGCTGAAAATCGGCTTTTCCGAGTCGCTGGCGTGACGCGAAACATGCTACCTGCTTCGTTTGATGTCTACACGGCCAAACATGATCGCATTTAGGTCACCACTCCTCACAATTTGCGACATGAACAGTTTTTAACGAATCTAAATAGGCAATTCGGCGGTGGTGACGACCAGTCTGTTCGCGTGTGACCCGCGCGCGAGCAGAGAGTTCGTGTGCCCTGCCAGTCATGTGAGTACCTGGTTCGATGTGTGTTGCGTTGTCTGTTGCGATTGGGCGGGCCAAAGCATCATCGATGTGGTCGTCCACGTCGAGCTGGTCGTGGCAAAGACCCTTGCTGCTCTTGATAGAAGGCGTCGAGGAAGGCTGGGCCATTCCACTCCTGATCGCTGGCTTTGTCGCGGTGTGGATGGCTTACCTCAGCATCGCCTATGCCGGCGGAGATCTGCATCAGGACGTGCTGGAAACCTGGACGCTCGGCCGCAGCTTCGATTGGGGCTCGTCCAAGCATCCGCCGCTGATGGGTTGGATCGCGCGCCTCTGGAGCTCGCTGTTTCCGCTCACCAACTGGTCGTTCGACCTGCTGGCGCTGACCAACGCTGCGATCGCGCTCCTGATCATCGACCTCATCGCGCGACAATTTGTCCGCGGTGACAAGCGACTGATCGTGATGCTGCTGTTGATGCTGCTGCCGATCTATCAGATGCATGCGCAGCGCTTCAATGCCAATGCGGTACTACTCGCGACCTGGCCGCTTGCGACCTTCTGCTTCCTCCGCTCGTTCCAGACGCGGACGGTCGGCTGGGCGGCGGTCGCCGGCGCGACCGCGGCGCTTGCGATGCTGGGCAAGTATTACTCGATATTTCTGATCGGCGGCTTTGCCGTTGCGGCAATCTGCCATCCCGAGCGGCGCGCCTATTTCACCTCGCGCGCACCCTGGATCGCAGCAGCGACCGGCCTATTGGCCCTCGCGCCGCACATCCACTGGCTGGCAACCACCGGAGCGCAGCCGTTTGCCTATGCGATGGAGCACCATTCCGGCAAGGCGCTCGGCCCGGCTGTGCGCGAAGCAGGCGGCTTCGTGCTGGCGATCGCCGGCATCGTCGCGGTGCCCGGCCTGATCTGGCTTCGGATGGCGGGCCGCCGCGTCCTCACCAATTTCAGCCGCGACGTCAGCGCGATGCCATCCGGCATGAAGCTGCTCTCGACGATTGGCATCGGCACGGTGGTCCTGCCGGCGCTCACGGCAGCGGTGCTGGGAACGGACATGCCGCCGCTCTGGGGATTGCAGGGCATTTTCCTGTTCGTGATCGTCATCGTCTGCGGCGCAAACTATCCGGTGCCGCGGGTCCTGACGGTCAATCTCGCAGCAACGGTCATTGGTATCGCGATGCTGGCGGCCGGCGTGGCAGCACCCGTGCACGCGCTCTACCGCAACACTCACCCGCTCAGCGAGGGCCGCAACTTCTATCAGGGCGCGATTGCCGAACTCACGCGCCGCTGGCACGCGCTGTCGGATACGCCACTTCCGGCGGTCGGCGGCGACGAGGGGCTCGCTTTCGCGGCGGCCTTCTACAGTCCCGATCATCCCGTCTACGACCCACGCCTGCTCACAGCGCATGTACAGCCGCAGCCCGATGGAGGCCGGAGCGTGCAAGGCTGGACCGCGCTCTGCTACGACACCGATGTCCCTTGCATAACGGCGATGGAGCGCGCGGTGGCCGGGGAGCCCAACGTCGTCAGGTCCGATTTCGTGCTGCAGTCCGGCCTGCTCGGCGAGCCCGGCGCAACGCAGGGCTTCATCGCGCTGCTTGTCCCGCCGCAGCTGGAACAGCCGGAAAGGCCGTCGCCGAGCCGCAGCATCGCCGAGGAATTCAGTGCCAAGCGCCGCACCCGGCCCGCCGTGAACTGAGATATTGCGCCGCGCTTCACACGTTGCGGTTGACGGCATCGGGCGGCCGAATAGAGTTGCGGCGGACCTTGATCGCGGTGGAAGATGCCGAACAGGTCGCATCGCAATGCCGGCCATATCGGCATGAACCGGCTGCGCAAACTGGGACGGCTCCATGCCTCCGCACGCGCGATCGGCCCCGGCGCCGATATCACGTCCCACGTCGTCGCGACCGGCGATTGCCTCGAGACGCTGCGCAGGATTCCGTCCGGCACGATCCAGCTCGTGATCTGCGATCCACCCTACAACATCAATGTCGCCGGCTGGGACACGCTCGACGACTATGTCGATTGGGCCGGCCGCTGGCTTGGCGAGATCGAGCGCGTGCTGGCTCCATCAGGCAATCTCGTGCTGTTCGGCGGCCTGCAATACCAGGCCGAGGCTGGCGGCGGCGACTTGCTCAGCCTGCTGGCCTGGATGCGTGCCAACAGCCGGATGCTGCTCGCCAACCTCATCATCTGGCACTACCCGAACGGCATGAGCGCGCAGCGCTTCTTCGCCAATCGCCACGAGGAGATCGCCTGGTTCGCCAGAACGCCGAGATATTACTTCGATCTCGACGCTGTCAGGACACCCCTCGATCCGGCCACGCTCGCCGCCTACAAGCGCGACAAGCGCCTCAACCCTCTGAGCCTCGACAAGGGCATCAACCCGACCAATGTCTGGAAGATCGCCCGGCTCAACGGCAATGCGCGGGAGCGCGTCGGCCACCCGACCCAGAAGCCGCGCGAGCTGATCGAGCGCATCGTCCGCGCGCTGTCCTATCCGGGATCGACGGTGCTCGACGTGTTCGCTGGCAGCGGCGTGACCGGGCGCGTCGCGATCGAGACCGGCCGGCACTCCATCCTTGGCGATGCCGACCCGCAGCTCCCGATCTTTCTCGCGCGCCACCTCAAGCAGATGCACGACGCCGGTTCAGACGTTCCCGCGCATCGGCTGATCGATGATGGCGACTGGTCGGCGCATCCGGTGTTCCGGATGGCTACTCAGCCGCCGGCGACATGACCGATGGTGGCTTGTGCTGCCCGTCGCTCTTGGACTGCTCCTGCGCCGCCGCGTCGTGAGCGGCGGAGGAGACGATCAGTCGCCTGCCCGCGCGCTGGAACAACGAGCCGACGTCATCCATCACCATGAACATCGCCGGCACGAACACGAGCGACAGGACCGTCGAGAACAACAGGCCGCCGATCACGGCAAGCGCCATCGGCGAGCGGAATTCGCCGCCGGCGCCGACGGCAAGCGCACTCGGCACCATGCCGGCAACCATCGCGATCGTCGTCATCACGATCGGGCGCGCCCGCTTCATGCCGGCGTCGATCATCGCCTCGTCGCGCGGCTTGCCGGCACGGATCGCTTCGATCGCGAACTCGACCAGCATGATCGCATTCTTGGTGACGATGCCCATCAGCATCAGGATGCCGATCGAGACGGGAATGGTGAGCTGCTTGCCGGTCAGCAGCAGTGCCGCGATGGCGCCGCCGATCGACAGCGGCAGCGAGAACAGGATGGTGATCGGCTGCAGGAACGTGCCGAACAGCAGCACCAGCACCGCATAGACCATCATCAGACCCGACGTCATCGCGGTGACGAAGCCTTCCGACAGCTCATTGAGGCTTTCGGCATCGCCGGACGGATTGACCCTCACGACCTTCGGCAGGGTCTTCATGACCGGCAGCTGATAGATCTGCCTGGTGGCGTCGCCGAGCGCGGCAAAGCCGACAAGGTCAGCGGTGACGGTCGCCTGGCGTTCGCGGTCATAGCGGTTGATGCTGGTCGGCCCCTGATCGAGCTTGACGTCGGCGACAACCGACAGCGGCACACCGCCCTTCTCGCCGTGCGCACCGAGCGGCACCCGCAGCTGCTCCAACGTCTTCACGTTGGCACGCGCCGCGTCCTCGAGCTGCACCCGGATCGGGACCAGCCGGTCGCCGGCGTCGAACTTCGCCAGCGCCGGGCCGACATCGCCGATGGTGGCGACGCGGATCGTCTGCGACAGGCTCTCGGTCGACACGCCGAGACGCGCGGCGAGATCGGCGCGCGGCTGGATGCGCAGCTCCGGCCGGTCGAGCGAGGTTTCCGCGATCACGTTGGCGATGATCGGAATCCGCTTCATCTGCAACGCCAGCTCGCTTGCGACATTGTCGACGATGTTGCTGTCCGAACCGGTCACGATCAGCGAGATCGCGCGCAGGCCGTTCTCGTCCTGGAACCAGAAGCGAATGTCCGGCACATTCCCGAGCTCCTCGCTGATCTCGTGCTCGAGCTCGCGCTGGGTGACCCTGCGCTCGGTCTTTGGCGTGTAGTTGATGATCAGCGAGGCTCGGCGCACTTCCATGACGCCGGATGGCGAACGGCCGCCGTCGACGAACACGCTGCGCACTTCGGGGCGCTTGCGCAGGCGAGCGACGATGTCCTCGGTGACCTTTTCGGTGTAGGCGAGCTGCGAGCCCGGCGGCAGTTCCAGCGCCATCAGCGACCGCGCAGTGTCCTGCGCCGGCAGGAAGCCCTCCGGCAGCAGCTTGATACTCCAGACCGAGGCGGCGAAGATCACGAGGCCGATCGCCACCGTGACATAATGGTGCTTCACCGACCAGCCGACGACGCGATGATAGCCGCGCAGGATGCGGCCCGGCGGTGGCTCGTCATGGGCTTGATGCTTGAGGAAATAGGCCGCCAGCATCGGCGTGACGAATCGCGCAGCAAGCAGCGAGAAGAACACCTGCACCGATACGGTGATGCCGAACTGTTTGAAGAACTGTCCGGCGATGCCGGACATGAAGCTTGCAGGCGTGAAGATCGCGATGATGGTGAGGCTGATCGCGATCACCGCGAGCCCGATCTCGTCGGCGGCCTCGAGCGCGGCACGATAGGGCGTCTTGCCCATCCGCATGTGACGGACGATATTCTCGATCTCGACGATCGCGTCGTCGACAAGGATGCCGGTCGACAGCGTGATGGCGAGGAACGAGACCAGGTTCAGCGAGAAGCCGAGCAGATCCATCGCCCAGAAGGCGGGGAAGATCGACAGTGGCAGCGAGATGGCCGCAATCACGGTGGCCCTGATGTCGCGCAGGAACAATAGCACGATGACGACGGCGAGGATCGCACCCTCGAACAGGGTCGAGATCGCTGCCTCGTAATTGCCCTTGGTGAAATCGACGGAGGTGTCGATCAGCTTCAGGTCGACATCGGGATAGGCGGCTTTGAGTGCATCGATGCGCTTCTGCACCGCGGCCGCGACCACGACGTCGCTTGCGCCCTTGGCGCGCTTGATGCCGAGCGCCACCACCGGCTCGCCGTTGAAGCGCGCGAAAGTGTGCCGGTCGGCGATGGTGTCGGTGACGGTGCCGAGATCGTCGAGCCGGACCTCGCCGCCGCCGAACAGCGGAATCATGGTGCCGGCAAGCTCGTTCAGCGTCTTGGCGCCGGCCAGCGTGCGGATCGCCTGGTCGTTCTTGCCGATCTCGGCGCGGCCGCCCGCGAGGTCGACATTGGTGCCGCGAAGGCTCTGGCTGACATTGACAGCAGTCAGCCCCATCGCCTGCAGCCGGTCCGGATCGAGCGAGACCAGGATCTCGCGCTCGACACCGCCGATGCGCTCGACCTGGCTGACGCCGCGCACGCCCTGCAGGGCGCGCTTGACCACGTCGTCGACGAAGAAGGACAGCTGCTCCGGCGTCTTGCCCGGCGAGATCGCCGCATAGGTGACGATCGGTAGGCCGATCTTGTCGACGCGCGAGATCAAGGGTTCGGTGACGTTCTGCGGCAGTTCGGCGCGCACCCGCGTCACCGCGTCCTTGACGTCATTGAGTGCGCGGTCGGTATTGGTTTCCAGGGCAAACTGGATCGTGGTCACCGACAGGCCGTCGGTGATCGTGGACGAGATATGGCGCACGCCTTCCACACCGGAGACGCCGTCCTCGATGGTCTTGGCGACTTGCGATTCGAGCTCCGCCGGCGCGGCACCGAATTGGGACACCGCGACCGAGATCACCGGGATATCGGCGTTGGGCAGTCGCGTCACGGCGAGCTTGGTGAAGCTGATCCAGCCCAGGATCAGAAGGATGATCGAGAACACGACCGACGGCAGCGGGTTCCGGATCGACCATGCCGAGATATTCAATGCCATCAGCGTACCCGCGTGCGATCGATGTCTTCGGCGAACATGGCCCTGATCTGGTCGCCATCATGCAGCGAGCTGCCGGCGTCGGCCACGACGATCTCATCGACGTCGAGGCCCTCCAGGATTTCGGTCGAGGTGTCCGAGACCAGCCCGACCCTGACCCTGCGCGTCTCGATGATGTTGCCTTTCACGACCTGGATCGTCAGGTGATCGATCGCGGTATTGGGGATCGCGACGCCGCAGCTGCGCTTGGCATCGATGCTGGCGCGCGCGAACATGCCGACCTTGAGCTGCGCGCTGCTGGTCAGCGAGATCCTGACATGGCCAAGCTGGGTGTTGCGATCGATCTGCGGCGAGACCTGTCGAACCCGGCCGCCGATGTCGGGCGCGTCGTCGCGGCTGATGCGCACCGTGGCGCCCGGATTGAGCTTGAGCAGATTTACGCTCGGCACCTCGGCATCGAGCTCGAGCTCGTTGTTGATGGCGATGCGGAACATCGGACCGGCCTGCGGCGAGGCCGGCGCACCGACGATCGTCTTGACCTCCGTGACGACGCCGGCGGCCGGGGCGCGCAGCGACACTGGCTTGCCCGCTGCGGCGGCCGGCACGCCCGGCTGGGGTGGCGGCGGCGTCAGACGCGCAAGTTCCTGGTTCTCGGTGACCGTGTCGCCTTCCTTCACCAGCAGGTCGGTGACCCTGGAGCCTTCCTGGTCGACCCCGACCACCGCCTCGCGCCGCGGCACCACGAAGCCGGTCACCCGCACCAGGTCGGAGAAGCAGGCGTTGACGGCCTTGGCGACGACCACAAGCGCCTGCATCCGCGGCTCCTCCGGCACCGGATGGGACCGATGCTCGAACAGGTAGTAGCCGACCAGGAGGGCGATGATGAACACCGCAGCGCCTGCAGGTTTGAGGGTCTCGGAAAGCTTCATCGGCCAATCAATCCCGACAGGGTGAGACGAGCAGGCGGCGACGGGCCCATCCAGGGCGCCGAGCGGGAGCTTGGCGCGGCCCGCGCCGCTCGTCACAAATGAGACGCGTCCCACCCCATTGGAGGAACGCGTCCCGTCTGTAAACCGCTGTCTCGGTCACGCGGGCCCGTCAAGGCTGCTTTGCCGCGGTCTTGCTTGCCATGTTAACCACCTGCACGCGACGGTTCACTTCGGCGAGGGGCCGGCTCGGATCCTTCAACTTGCTCTTGCCATATCCGACAGCGACGAGGTCGGAACCGGCGATGTGGAATTTCTCGACCAGATAACGCTTGATGGAATCGGCCCGGCGCTCCGACAGGTCCTGGTTGTAGGCGTCGGTTCCCGCCGCATCGGTGTGACCAGCAACCACGAAAGTCGCGCCCTTCAGCCCCGGGCTGGTCAGCGCGCGGCCGAGGGCCTGCACCGAGCGCAGCGATTTCTGGCTGATATTGGCGGAGTTGTAGTCGAAGGTGATCTCGAGATCGATGTTCGGCTTTGCTTGCGCCATGGTCGCGAGTTGCTCGCGCTCGGCCGGCGAGAATGAGCGGGGCGCACGGCCGCGGACGCTTTGCAGGAATGTGTCCTCGGCCGGCGGGGCCGCGGGTGGGGCGGCGGCCTGTTCGGCCGGCCGGTCGAGCGACAATCCGCGGATCAACGGCGGCGCCTTCGGCACGGCGAGCGCACGCACGATCTGGTCCTCGGTCACGTCCTCCGCGGCGATGGCGCTGACCACGCCGAGCGACAATCCGGCGCCGATCGCGGCGATCGCCAGCATTGCGCGAGAGCGCGGCAGCGCCGCCGCCATGGTCTTGCAAATCGTCATGATGGCCAGCCCCTCACAATCGGTCTCGTCAGACACACCGCAAGCGCGGGCTTGCGGCAATCACTGTCGCCGTTTGTCTCGCGGAGGCGGCGTAGGGTTCGACTGATGTCGGCTGCGGCGCACAAAAATCTCAGCGAACGCCGTAGCTTTCGTACTCGCTGACGATGTTCGGATCCATCGCCTTGGCGTTGGCGATGTCGAGCGCGCCCTCCTGCGCCGCGCCGTTGCGCTGCTTGGCGAGACCGCGACCATAGAGCGACGAGGTCAGGCGCGGATTGATCTTCAGCGCCGCGTCGAAATCGGCGATCGCGTTCTTGGTGGCGCCGCTCTTCAGGTTGACGAGACCGCGGCTGTCGAGCGCATCGACGAAGTTCGGCCGCAGTCGCAGCGCCTCGTTGCAATCCTTCAGCGCGCCTTGCAGCTCGCCGATGACGGTGCGGGCCCAGCAGCGGTTGTTGAGCGCCTCAACGTCCTTCGGATTGATCCGGATGGTGGCGTCGAAATCCTTGATCGCAAGCTCGTAGGCGCCCTTGCTGGCATAGACCTGGCCCCGCCGGTAGAGCGCGCCGACATCGTCCGGGTTGGCGCTGAGCCTGTCGTTGAGCCCCTTGATGACGGGATCATCGGCGAGTGCGAGCTGCGGCGACGGCGCGGCATTGGCCGCAGGCGTATTGCTTGGCGAGGGCGACGGCGAAGCAGACGGCGGAGGCAGCACGGGCTGCGCTGGCTTCTCGGCCTTCTGCGCCGGCGGAGGAACCGGACTGGCAGCCGGCGGCGGAGTTGCCGGCGCCGCCGCGACCTGGGCCGGCGCGGGCGACGGGGCCGGCGCTGGGGCAGCCGGCGGCGCGCTATTGCCTTCGCTCAGGCCACCTGTCAGCCGGCTGCCGGTGCCGGTGCCGGGCACGAAGGAGAAGTCCTCCGCGAGCGAGGACGAGATCCACGGCACCTGCTCGCTGCGCGAGGCGCGGGTGACGCCGACGCGGGTGCGGTTCAGCGTCTCCTCTGCGGTGAGATCGGGGACGCGAATCTCCTTGAGCAGCTCCTGCACGAACAGGCTATGGTCGCGGCCACTGTCCGACACCACCGAGGCCAGCGCGGCCGAGTACATCACCAAGGTACCGCTTGGCGCGATCACCGGCGCAAGGCCGGCCGAGGAGGTGCGGAAGCGGCGCTCGAACGGGTTGCGGCGGGAGGCATCGATCAGCGCGATCTTGACGCCGGCACCGCGGCTGTTGATCTCGCCGAGCACCGTCTCCAGGCTGAGGCCGTCGCGACGCACATCGGCTTCCTGCCAGATCTGCGCATCGACCGGGATCATGTAGCTCTGCCGGTTCGATTGGATAGCGAAGCCGGAATAGAACACCAGCACCACCGAGCCCGGCCTGACCTTGCCATAGAGCCGGTCGAACGCGCGGCGCATGGTCTCGCCGCCGGCGTTCTCCTGGACCTCGACGGTGAAGCCGTCGCGCTTGAGCTCCTCGGCGACATCGCGCGCATCGTTGATCGGCTCTTTCAGCGGCGCGTCGGCGTCGGGATATTTCGCATTGCCGATCACCAGCGCAACACGGTCGCCCGCCGCGCATGCGGGACCTGTGAGAGCGGCAGAGACAAACAGGCAGAGCAGCAATACCAGGCGAAACGTCATCACGATGGCGGTCCAGCGGTCAGCAACGAGGCGCCGTGTCCAGCTTGCGCCGCGGCGACCTTAACCCACGCAAACTGCATTATCAAATCGCGGTGATGGCACGTCAACCGCTTGGAATGTCGTAGGAATCATCTACCCGCCTCATCGTCCCGTTCGCACGCCCACGTCCTGTGTCATCGCTGCAACGCCGCTCCTGTCGTTGACCTTTGCCGGCGCCGGTGGCTTGGTGCCGTTCCCACTCCTGCAAGCAACGAGAACAACGAATGGGAAACGCCGCCGAGATCTACGCGCTCCGCTATGCGACGATGTCGCCGCGCGTGCCGCACATGAACTTCCTGCAGCCCGATCCGCATGACACGACGGCACAGGACCTCGATTATTTCGTGTGGCTGATCCGCCTTCCCGGCCGCGACATCCTGGTCGACACCGGCTTCAATGCCGAGGAGGCGCGCTTGCGCAGCCGCACCATCAAGCTCAATCCGGTGGAGGCGCTGGCCGGCTTCGGCGTCAGGGCGGAGACCATCCGCGACGTCATCGTCACTCATCTGCATTACGATCACGCCGGCAATCTCGACCGCTTTCCGGTCGCGCGCTTCCATCTCCAGGAGCGCGAGATGGCCTATGCGACCGGCCGCTGCATGTGCAACGGCCTGCTGCGCCATCCGTTCTCGGTGGAGCACGTCACGCAGATGGTGCGCCATGTCTATGGCGAGCGCGTCACCTTCCATTCCGGCGACGGCGAGGTCGCCCCAGGCGTCACCGTGCATCGCGTCGGCGGCCATTCCGACGGGCTGCAGGTGGTGCGCGTCGAGACTGCGCGCGGCCCCGTGGTGCTGGCCTCGGACGCGGCCCATTACTACGCCAATCTGCACAGGCGCAGCCCGTTTCCGATCGTCTACAATATCGGCGACATGGCCGCGGGCTGGGAGACCGTGGAACGGCTCGCCGGCCATCCCGATCGCACCATCCCGGGCCACGATCCGATCGTGACCGAGCTCTATCCATCGATCGGCGACACCGGGGACGTCTTCGCGCTGCATGTCGCGCCGTCGCGCTCCTTCACCAAGCGGGAGACCCCCTGATGATGGGCGGCCCGCTCGGCTTCATTGGACTCGGCGTGATGGGCGAGCCGATCTGCCGGAATCTCCTGCGCAAGAGCGGCCGGCCGGTCATCGCGTTCGATCTTGCGGCCGAGCCGCTCGAACGCATCGCGGAGGAAGGCGCCGCCGTCGCGACCTCGGTCGCCGATGTCGTGACCGGCAGCGCGCTCGTCTTCCTCTGCCTGCCGAGCGCGAAGCATGTGCGCAGCGTGTTCGAGAATGACGGCATTCTCGCCCATGCCAACCCGCAGCAGATCGTGATCGATCTCGGCACGTCCTCGGTGAAGCAGACCCGCGATTTCGCACGCGCGCTCCAGGACAAGGGCGCGAGCTGGATCGACGCGCCGATCGCCCGCACGCGCCAAGCGGCGCAGGACGGCACCTTGAGCGTGATGGTCGGTAGCTCGCCGGAGTTGTTTGCCGCGGTCGAGCCGCTGATCCGCTGCTTTGCGACCGACGTCACGCGGTGCGGCGAGGTCGGCGCCGGGCAGGTGACCAAGATCCTCAACAATATGGTGCTGTTCGAGACCGTGAATGCGCTGAGCGAGGCGGTTGCGGTGGCGCGCCGGAGCGGCGTCGAGTCGAAGCTGCTGCTGGAGACCTTGTCGAAGGGCTCCGCCGACAGCTTCGCGCTGCGCAACCATGGCCTCAAGGCGATCGTGCCGGGCATCTTTCCCGAGCGCGCCTTCTCGACCGCATACGCGCTGAAGGATCTCTCCTACGCACTCGAACTCGCCGGCGATGCCGGCCTGCACTTGCGCGGCGCCGAGCTGATCGGCTCCCTCCTGAAGCAGGCGATCGATGCCGGCGATGGGGACGCGTATTTTCCGGTGATCGCGAAGCTCATTGATCGTGGAACAAGATAATGTAGGTGTCGACGCCTCCGCCGTCATTGCGAGGAGCGAAGCGGACGAAAGCAATCCAGACCGTCTCAGCCTAAAGATTCTGGATTGCTTCGCTTTGCTCGCAATGACGACGTGGCTTCGATCTCGCGCCAACAATATCGGGATTCCGGGTTCGCCCTACGTCCCGGGAATGGCGCGTGGACTCAGATTCGAATGTCAAACAGCCTAATCGCGGTCATCGCCCGCGCAGGCGGGCGATCCAGTATGCCAGAGACGATCGTCATCCATCGAGAGGTCGCGGCGTACTGGATGCCCCGCCTACGCGGGGCATGACATCGGAACACACGTCCACGATCTCGCGACGCGTGTCGCGCCCGAGCTATGCCAACGATCCACCCTCATAACGGATAGAGGGCACAGGGAAGGCCGGGCGCCGGCTGGCGCCCGCGGTCCGCGTGCAGCAAAAAGCACGCAGCAGAACCACAGGCTCAGCCGAGATCACCCGGCCTTCCCTGCGCGATGGTTTACGCCTTATACGCGCTCTCCCCAGGGACCGGCTCTCTTGCCCCTGTCGCTCACCGGATGCGTCGACATCTCACGAGCTTGACCTCAGCACCGGGAGGCCAGGACCACACGACTTCGCCGTCCTGTCAGAATTGTTCGTCCGCTCGCGAATGCGCGCTGCAATTCCGATAGGCCATCGCATCTCAGGCCCGGCACTCGTGACGATCGCGAAGCGCCCCTCTTGGCAGGGTCGAGACGCCGGAGAATGTGAAGTTGATTTGCCCGACGACGCAAGGGGATTCTTTGCAACAGATGGGGACTCGCCTGTCATCATCTTGACGACGCTCGACGAATTAGTTGGATACAGCAGCGGCGTCATTGAGAGGAGCGTCAGCGACGAAGCAATCCAGACTGCACCCCGGATCGATTCTGGATTGCTTCCGCCGTCGCCCTTCGGGCTATGGCGGACACGTCGCTTCGCTCGCAATGACGGTTGGGGGGAGGGTCTCGATCAAGAATGTCGAGATTCCCGGCTCGGTCGCTATCCGCGAACGCGCCGGAATGACGGCACGTGCGAGAGACTTGCGCGCTCAATGCAAATCCACCTCGGCGTGGCGCTTCAGATGCTCGCCGATGAAGCGCACGTCCCAATTGGTCATGCGCACGCAGCCATGCGACTCGGACTTGCCGACCTTCGACGGCTCGGCGGTGCCGTGGATGCCGTAGCCGTTGCCGACGGAAAGCCCGATCCAGTACGAGCCCACCGGGTTGTTCGGCCCCGGCTTGATGGTGAACGGCTTCCCGGATTTGATGCCCTTGAACTCATAGTCCGGATTGTAGCGATAGGTCGGATTCTCATCCGACGAAACCGTTTTGAAGGTGCCGGTCGGCGTCGGCTTTTCCTCGCTGCCGACGGTGGCCGGAAAGAAGGCCACCAGCTTGTTGTCCTTGTCGAACGCCTGCACCGTGCCTTCGTCCTTGTTGACGTCGAGCCGGGTGATCTGCGGCAGCTTCGGCCTGTTCTTGTCATCGGGCCTGATGACGCCCGCGACCGCGATCTCGTCATCGACCTTATCGAACGTCTTGCCCGGGTTGAGCGCGGCAAGCAGGTCCTCGCTCATGTGGAATTTCTCCGCCAGTCCCTCGCGCGGACTGGCGTAGCCGAGCGCGGGAAGGTCCTTCATGTCCTCCATGTGCTGCGGCGGCTTTTGCAGGAACGGTCCCTTCACGTCCTGCTTGGTGATCTTGTAGCTGACGATGACAGGCTCCTGATCCTGCGCGGTCAGTGCGGTCCACAACTCAGGTGTCAGTTTGGAGCCGGTCTTCAAGCCTCGTGACGCGGCGAAGGCGGCCAGCGCCTTCTGGGCGTTGTCGCCGAACCGGCCGTCGATCTCGCCCGGCGAGAAATGCGCACGGTCGAGCAGCACCTGCGCTCTTATCGCGACCGGATCCATCCTCGCCTCGCCCGGCGGACGCTTGCGCAGCTCGGCGGTGTTGACGGCGTCGGGTTTGAGCTCGACAGCAAACACCGGAGCGACCAGCGACGAGGACAGCAGCAGCGGGATCAGGAGGCGAATCATATGTTGCCCATGAAAGCAAGGAGAGCCAATTCGGATGCATCAACGTGACGATCCGAAATAAGTTCGCGCTTTTCGCGGCCGCAGAGTGAACAACGCGTGCCCGCGAGCGACCAATGACAGGCGGTTCGGCCGGCAGCCGCATCGCGTGACGTGCTGCGGGGACGACAATTCGGCGGCACTGGTCCGGACCCAGCGCATCTGTTATCGATCGATCAGCTCACAGGATCAGTATTCGTATGATACAAGTCCCGCCCTCCCGCCTGCCGCGCGCGCTGTTGATGGCAGCCAGCCTTGCCTTGCTGGTGCAGGGCGCCATGGCGGCGGACAGCGAACCGCCAAAGGGCGCCGCGGTGACGGTGCTGACGGCGGCAAAATCCTGCTTCGACAACACGGTCGAGGTTTCGGGCCTGGTCCTGGCGCGCGACGAGACCGCGGTGCGTCCGGACCGGCCGGGACTGAAGGTGGCCGAGGTGCTCGTCGATCCCGGCAGCACCGTGACCGCGGGCCAGAACCTGGCGCGGCTGACCGCGCCCGATGGCGGCACGATCATGGTGCAGGCGCCGGTCGCCGGAACGGTCTCTGCCTCCACCGCGACCGTCGGCGCCTTGGCCTCGGCGCGGGGCGAGGCCCTGTTCTCGATCATCGCGCGCAACGAATACGACCTGGTCGGCCTGGTGCCGAGCGCTGAGATCAACAAGCTCGCGGTGAACCAGACTGCCAGGATCCGCATCGTCGGCGTCGGCGATGTCGATGGCAAGGTTCGCCTGATCGCGCCAACCGTCGAGCCGAACAGCCAGCTCGGCCGGGCCTTCATCGGCATCAACGCCAGCCGGCGGCTGTTGGTCAATTCCGCGGGGCGCGCGCTGATCAAGATCGGCCAGAGCTGTAACGTCGCGGTGCCGCTGACATCGGTGCTCTATGATCCTGCCGGCACTGTCGTACAGGTGGTGCGACGGGAGCGGGTCGAGACGCGGCGGGTCGAGGTAGGCCTATTGTCCGGCGGACAGGTCGAGATCCGCGACGGGCTCAACGAGGGCGACGTCGTGGTGGCACGCGCCGGCGCGCTGCTCCGCGAAGGCGATTTGGTGCGGCCGGTGATGGCGACGGCCGAACAGGCGGGGAAGTAGTAAGAGAACTGCCGACCACTGGCATCTCGTCATGCCCGCGCAGGCGTGCATCCAGTGCGCCGCGGCCCATCAGCTCAAGCACTGCCGCCTCGTTATTTGGCACTCGCTCAATAAAAAAACGGCGTCGTCCCGGCGAACGCCGGGACCTATACCCACCGGCGCTCATGTTGCGACGGCTGATCATGGGCATCGCGCCACAAGCGATGGCTGCGGCGTATGGGTCCCGGGTCGGCGCGCTGCGCGCTTGCCCGGGACGACAGGCGTGGAATGCGGCTCGCAACGTCGCCCAATCTTGGAGTAGCGCCTCAGCTTCCCGCGTCCGGCTCGGCGCCGAAGCGAACGTCTTCGAGCAGCGATGAGGAGACCGACGGCACCTGCTCGCCGTCGGAAGCGCGAGAGATCGCCATGCGGGTCTTGTTGAACACGGCCTCCGCGCCGGCCGACTTGCCGTCGAGATTGCTCAGCAGCTCGGCAACCAGCACGCTGTTGCGGCCGTCCGAGTCATTGACGACCTTGCCCGGCATCGCCGACGAGAGGACCAGCGCATTGGCCGGCGCGTTGATCGCCGCGAGCCCGTGCGAGAAGGCGCGGAAGCGCCGCTCGTAGGGATTGCGGCGCGCGGCGTCGAGCACGACGAGCTTGGCGCGGGCGCCCTGGCGCTGCATCAGTTCCAGCACCTTCTCCACGCTGGTGCCATCGCGGCGGACGTCGCGCTCCTTCCAGATCGCGGCGTCGACCGGGATCATGTAGCTCTCCCGGCCGGCCTGGATGGCGTAGCCGCCATAGAACAGCATCACCACCGAGTCCGGCTTGATCTTCGCCTGCAGCCGCGCGATCGCGCGCGCCATGTCGTCCTTGGTTGCGTCCTCGATCACGTCGACGTCGAAACCATCACGGCGCAGCGCGCCATCGAGCGCACGCGCATCATTGATGGGCTGCGAGAGCGGGTCGCCCGCGTCGGGATAATGACCATTGCCGATGACCAGCGCGAGCTTGGCGCCGGCCTTTCCCGTCACCGCCCCCTGCTCGGTCGCAACCGCCTTCACGGGATCGAGCGTGCGCTTGTTCAAGGCAGCATGCGCGCCGATGGCGAGCGACGCCGTGCCGATCAGGGCGGCGGCAATCGCAAGCGAGCGGCGGGAGAGAGAAGACTGCCTTGCTGTCATCCATTCAATCCTGGTCAGAGCCAATCCGGTCGATGTCAAACCCGGTCAATGCCAAACCGTTCAGCCCCAGGCGTGCGCACGCGCTGGTCGCGCCGAGTTCCCGAAAGGTTTGAGAAGTTGCGGGACGATGTGTCGTCCAATTGCGCGCAATTTGCCGCGCCGCAACGAAGAAAGCCTTAACCCGATCCCCGCCAGCGGGCAAGACGCAAACATCGATGATTTTACAAACACTTGAATATTAAGGCAAAATTCACCATGCGGACCATTGTTTGCGAAGCAAGAAAATGGTCCGGAATTGCCACATTTAACAGCCCGTGCGCGGCCGTCACTGTGACTACATCACATTTGTCTTTACCGGTCCGCCATGTCAGGCTCAGCGACCCGCCCGCCGATTCCGAGCGAAAATTTCATGAGCCTTCAGTATTTCGCCGGCGCCGCATATCGAACCCTGACGGCGCGGAAGGACGGGCCTTCGCTCTATGACGTCTGCGATCCGGTGCTGCGCCGCCCCAGGAGCGGCGATGCGCATATTGCCAAATTCTACCGGACCGCGCTCGGCAATCCGGCGTTGCGCGCTTTGCTGCATCGTGCCGGGCTGCCCGAGTTGAACGAGCCGGCGCGCCTGACGGCGCTGCGCGAGGCCTTGATACGTGCTCGCGACGATGCATCGCCCGACTGGGACGCGATCGGCCGGCCGGTCGCCGACCTCATCGATAGCTTCGCGCTGACGCATCCGCAGCCGCCTCGAGCGGACCGGCCTGCCGCGATGCCGGCGGCAAACGCAATCGACCGCATCATCCGCGCCTGCGGCGCGCATCTGCTCGGCTCGTTCGCGACAAACGGCTTCATTCCGACCTTTGCCGCCTTCAACCTGATCGGCGATCCGGACCTGAAGGGCCGCGAATTCCTCACCGCGCTGGCCGGGCTGAATTCGCGCGGCTACAAGAATTCGACGCTGCTGTTCAATCTCGCCCGCGTCTTCATCGCGCGCTCGCAAGCAAGCGCGATCGTCAACCCGCCCTGGCGCGGCATCGCCGAGCCGATGTGGGCGCCGGTGCAGATCCGCCATCGCTCGGCCTATTACGACGCCTTCTTCACCGAGGCGCTGCTCGCCTTCATCGAGAGCGGGCTTGCGTCTCCCAACCAGGCCAGCTCCGCCCGCGGCGCTATCGCGGCCATGGTCGATTTCTGCCTCAAGACCAGCCGCGAGACCGTGCGCGGCGCCGACGGCGCGACCTATGACGTGGTGACCGCGCTGGCGCCTCTGCCGCATCCGCGCTTCTCCCGCTTCTTCGCGCACATCAAGCAGGATCTCGGCTTCGGCGTCTATGTGCCGGACTGCGACACCACGGCCTGCGCATTCTCGGCGGCGACGCAGGCGGGCTCCGACGATCCGATGCTGAGCCAGCCGCTGGTCGATTTCTATGCCGGCTACCAGGTGCGCGCCGGCAGCAACGAGCCGCGCGTCACGGTGCCGATCAACGACGGCATTGACTATGAGGGCGGGATCGCCACCTGGATCGACAGTATCAAAGGCGAGCGGCCGTTCGGCAACGACCTCGATCCGACGCTCAATCTCGACGTGCTTGAAGTCTCGTTCCGAAACTTGGCCCGATGGCGAATTCTGGAGACGCCGCGACGGCTGCAGATGATCCGGCAGATCATCGCGTTCCAGCAGCGCCTGGTGGTCAGCGGCGCTTTCACCGACCCGCGCTCACACATCTATTATCTGCCCGAGCTTTACTGCGCCTATTTCGGCCGCTGCTACGCTGCCTTCATGATGCTGCCGGCGGCGGCGCGCCGCATGATCGATCCCGGCGGCGCTTTCGAGATCATCCGCATCCACGTGCTGGCCTATGTGCAGGACGAGTTGATCGCGTGCGAGATGAACGCGTTCGATGCGGCGCTGGCGCTGATCGCGCTCGGCCATCTCGGCGCGGAGCGTGCCGCCTTCGTGCCGGCGCTGCATTGCGTCGTTGCCTGCTTCGGCGAGGAGGGTAAGCGCGCGCCGTACCGGGCCTATGAGTGGAACAAGATGAAGACCCCGACCCGCATCCTGGTCGGCGGCCCCGAAGTGACCTCCGCCTTCGTGCTGATGGGGCTGACCCTGGCGCGGCGGGTGACGACGGCACAGGGCTGAGGAGCGGAAACGGACGTGGGGAAGTCCTTCACCCTCCCCTGGAGGGGGAGGGTCGGCTCACATGAGCGAAGCGAAATGTGAGCCGGGGTGGGGTGATATCTCACGTCACCACTTCACCCCACCCCGATTGCGCGCTTCGCCCGCAATCGACCCTCCCCCTCCAGGGGAGGGTGAAGGACCGAGCATGCCGCGCGATGACCGCGCATCTCGACCAATGCGTAAGCAGCATCGCGCGAAGTTGAGGCTACCCGGCCCAAACGAGGGTGGCGCCGGGTGCCGATCCGTTTCACAATCTGTTGCTGTGAAACAAATCCAGGATGCACGGCGCCGTTCATGTGGACGAAAATCCGATTTCCTCTGCTGTTCTTCCCTCTGCTCTTGGCTCTGCCACACCTGGCCCAGGCTGCCGATATCACCGGCGTGCCGAAGATCCGCGAGGCCGACACGCTACAGATCGGCAGCACGCGGATCCGGCTCGGCGGCATCGATGCGCCCTCGGTCGACCAGCTCTGCATCAACACGCAAGGCGAGCGCTGGACCTGCGGCGTCGCCGCGCGCGACGAATTGATCAAGCACACCGATGGCAAGAGCTGGACCTGCCATCCGCGGCAGGTCGACCGCCGCGGCCGCCAGGTCGCGCGCTGCGAGGTCGATGGCGAGGACATCCAGAAATGGCTGGTCGAGAACGGCTGGGCGCTGGCCTATACCCGTCTGTCCAAGGACTACGAGGCGGACGAAAAAGCTGCGCGCGAGGCCAAGGCCGGGATGTGGCAGGGCGCCTTCATCGCGCCATGGGACTGGCGCGTGCGCAACAAGAAGACCCCGATCCTTGGCGCCACCAAGCCGCCGGAGAATGCCCATGCGATCCTGCTCGCCTCGGCCTCGGGCCCGGTTGCACCATCGCCCGACTGCACCATCAAGGGCAATGTCAACAGCGCCGGCGAATGCATCTATCACCAGCCGACCAGCCGCTGGTACGCGCAGATCAAGATGCGCATCAGCAAGGGCACGCGCTGGTTCTGCTCGGTCGAGGAGGCCGAGGCGGCCGGTTGCCGCGAAACCCGGCGCTAGCGCCATCAGCAACATGCCAGCCTCCCGGTATCTCCGGCTTTTCTTGAGCTGCTGCGGCGCGTAAAACCGCATCCGGCCCACCGGGTTTGAGGGCCCCTGACATCGACCGTTTCCAAAGGACATTCGAAATGACCGTTCGCGCGGGCCGGGAGTTTCTGGCCATCCCCGGACCCACCACCATGCCCGACGAGGTGCTGCAGGCCATGCACCGGCCGGCGCTCGACATCTACTCCGATCAGATGATCAACCTGACCGACAGCCTGATGACCGATCTCGGCAAGCTGTTCGCCACCAAAGGCAAGACCTACATCTACATCGCCAATGGCCACGGCGCCTGGGAGGCCGTGCTCTCCAACGTGCTGTCGCGCGGCGACAAGCTCCTGGTGCTGGAGAGCGGGCGCTTTGCGATCGGCTGGGGCCAGGCCGCGCGCATGATGGGCGCGGAGGTCGAGGTGCTCAAGGGCGACTGGCGCCGCGCGGTGCGTCCCGCCGAGGTCGAAGCGCGGCTGCGTGCCGACAAGGAACACACGATCAAGGCGATCGTGGTGACGCAGGTCGACACGGCCTCCGGCGTGTACAACGACATCGAGGCGATCGGCAAGGCGATCAGGGCCGCGGGCCATCCGGCGCTGTTCATGGTCGATACCGTGGCCTCGCTCGGCTGCATGCCCTACGAGATGGACAAATGGGGCGTCGACGTCACCATGTCGGGCTCGCAGAAGGGCCTGATGACGCCGCCAGGCCTCGGCTTCGTCGCCGCCAACGACCGCGCGCTCGAAGTGCACAAGAAGGCGGGCCTGCGCACGCCCTATTGGGATTGGAGCGAGCGCGAGGGCGAGGAGCATTACCGCAAATATGCCGGCACCGCGCCGGTGCATCTGTTGTTCGCCCTGCGCAAGGCGATCGACATGCTGTTCGAGGAAGGGCTGGAGAACGCCTATCGCAGGCATAGGCTGTTGGGCGAAGCCGTGCGTCGCGCCGTCACGGTGTGGAGCGAAGGCCAGGTGCTGAGCCTCAACATTGCGGAAGCGAGCGAGCGTTCCGATACGGTGACCACGGTGCTGATGGGCGGCGAGCATGACCCTGCCGCGCTCTATCGCTACTGCAAGGAGCATTGCGGTGTCATCCTTGGCGCCGGGATCGGCGACCTCTCGGGCAAGGCGTTCCGCATCGCCCATATGGGCCATGTCAACGCGCCGATGATTCTCGGCACGCTCGGGGTGATCGAAGTCGCGCTGACCGCGTTGAAGATTCCGCACGGCCGGGGCGGCGTCGATGCCGCGGTGCAATGGCTCGGCGAGAAGGTCAGCCCGACCAGCGAGACGCAGCTGTAAGAGAGCCCACGATAAGAGAGCTTATGAGCAACACGACCGAACAGGCGCCGGTGGCGCCGCGCCGCCCGCACTCCTTCAGCCTCCACGGCATCGCCATCCAGGACGACTATGCCTGGCTGAAGGACCCCAACTGGCAGGAGGTGCTGCGCGATCCGCAGTTGCTGGATGCGGACATCCGTTCCTATTTGGAGGCGGAGAACACCTATGCGGAGCGCCTGCTCGGTCACACCGCCGCGCTGCAGAAGACGCTGGTCGCGGAAATGCGCGGCCGCATCAAGGAGGACGATTCCTCAGTCCCCTCGCCGGACGGGCCTTACGCCTATTTCCGGAAGTACCGGGAAGGCGGTCAGCACGAGATGTATGGCCGCATGCCGCGCAATGGCGGACCGGAGTCCATCGTGCTCGACGGCGACGCGCTCGCCAAGGATCATGAGTATTTCAAGTTCGGCGGCAGCCGCCACTCGCATGACCACAGACTGATCGCCTGGAGCGCCGACACCAAGGGCTCGGAATATTTCGCGATTCGCGTGCGCGAGTGGGAGACGGCCACGGATCATGACGATCTGGTCGAGGAGACCGATGGCGGCGTGGTCTGGGCGCTCGACTGCAAGAGCTTCTTTTATGTCAAGCTCGACGACAACCACCGGCCGTTGCAGGTGTGGCGGCACAAGCTCGGCACCGCGCAGGCCGATGACGTTCTGGTCTACGAAGAGCCGGATGCCGGCTGGTTCACCCACCTGCATGAGTCGACGTCCGGCCGCTTCTGCGTGATCGCCGGCGGCGATCACGAGACCTCCGAGCAGCGGCTGATCGACCTCGCCAATCCCGACGCGCCGCCCCGGCTCGTCGCCGCGCGCGAGGAAGGCGTGCAATATGACGTCGCCGACCACGGCGATCAGCTCTACATCCTGACCAACGTGGACGGCGCGATCGACTTCAAGATCGTCACGGCGCCGCTGGCGGCGCCGGAGCGCGCCAACTGGCGCGATCTGATCCCGCACCGTGCCGGCGTCTATGTGCTCGACCATGACCTCTATTCCGGCCATCTGGTGCGGCTGGAGCGCGCCAATGCGCTGCCGGCGATCGTGATCCGCGACCTCAGGACCAGCGAGGAGCATGCGATCGCTTTCGACGAGGCCGCCTATTCGCTCGACGCGATGGGCTCCTACGAGTTCGACACCACGACCCTGCGTTTCTCCTATTCGTCGATGACGACGCCGTCGGAAGTCTATGACTACGACATGGTCACGCGCGAGCGAACCCTTCGCAAGCGGCAGGAGATTCCGTCCGGCCATAACCCTGCCGACTACGTCACCACCCGCATCATGGCCAGGGCCGATGACGGCGCCGAGGTGCCGGTGTCACTGTTGCACCGGCGAAATTTCGTCCGCGATGGCAAGGCGCCGCTGCTGCTCTATGGCTACGGCTCCTACGGCATGGCGATGCCGGCCTCCTTCAGCGCCAACCGCCTGTCCCTGGTCGATCGCGGCTTCGTCTATGCGATCGCCCATATCCGCGGCGGCACCGACAAGGGCTGGGGCTGGTATCTCGACGGCAAGCGCGCCAAGAAAACCAACAGCTTCGACGATTTCGCGGCCTGCGCGCGCGCATTGATCAGCGAGAACTACACCAGCGCCAAGCGCATCGTCGGCCATGGCGGCAGCGCGGGTGGCATGCTGATGGGCGCGGTCGCCAACCGTGCCGGCGAGCTGTTCGCCGGCATCGTCGCCGAAGTGCCGTTCGTCGACGTGCTCAACACGATGCTCGATCACTCGCTGCCGCTGACGCCGCCGGAATGGCCGGAATGGGGCAACCCAACCGAGAGCGCGGAGGATTTCCGCACCATCCTGTCCTACTCGCCCTATGACAACATCGCCGCGAAACCCTATCCGGCGATCCTGGCGATGGCGGGACTGACCGATCCGCGCGTCACCTATTGGGAGCCCGCGAAATGGGTCGCGCGGCTGCGCGCCACCATGACATCGGGCGGGCCGGTCGTGCTGCGCACCAACATGGGCGCAGGCCATGGCGGCGCCTCCGGCCGCTTCAACCGGCTCGACGAGGTCGCAATCATCTATGCGTTTGCGCTGTGGGCCGTGGGGCTCGCCGACAAGAGCGCGTGATGCTCGCTTGTCCGGGACGACAGTCGTCGTGACGAACGCCTCGCGGCAACTTGCGCCGCGCGACTCAGCTGCCTTTCAGGTCATGGGCGATCGGCAGGTAATAGTCAGTCCATGACTTGGGCTGAGTCTTCAACGTGCCCGTTCTGACGAGATGGGTTGCCAGTTTCATCGTCCCCTGCGGCTCGAGATTCCACTCCATCATGCCGGGCTGCTTGAGCAGGGCCAGCAGGTCCTCGGTCGAGGTCCCATCACCCGTGATTTCCTTGTAGATCTCGACCGCTGTTCTGGTATCGCTGCGGATCAGGTCCTGCGCTTCCTTGGTGGCGTCGCGCACGGCCTGAATAATAATCGGATTCTCGGCGGCGAAGCGGGTCGAGGTGAAGAACTGCACCTGGCTCAGCGGGCCGCCCATGACGTCGGACGACGACATCACGACATGCGCTCCCGGCACGTTCTTCAGCTCCAGGTAGCTGAAGGGCGGGATCGAGAAATGACTGCGTACGTCTCGTTGGGGATCGGCGAGGGCGCCGTAGGCGTTGGGATGACTGAGCTGAACCGTGCTGGCGTCAAGCTTGCTCCATTGGTCGGTACCGAAGGCTTCGGCAGCCGCGATCTGCAGCACGATCGCCTGGGTCGACACCTTGAGCGTCGGCACGGCGATCTTGTCGGTCGGACCGAAATCCTTGATCGACTGGATGTTGGGATCGCGGCTGATCAGGGTCATTGGCTGCGCCGATGTCGCAACGATGCCCTTGACCCCGCCGAGCGTAATGTCCCAGAGCTGCAGCAGATTGCCGGTCCCGGTGTTCAGGATGTCGATCGTGCGCGACAGGAACGCGTCGGTCTGCGCGCCGCCGGTGGCGAAGGTGAGCCATTTGACGGTGACACCGGGCAGGCCGAGCGCCGCAGCGTGCTTCTCGATCAGCTTCTGCTTCTCGATGATATGACTGGGCATGTAGAAGATGCCCGGCTGCCGCGAGATCGCAATGTCCATCTTCTGCTGAGCTCGCGCAGGCACCGCGCCTGCGGCACCGAACAGGATTGCCATCAGCATCGCCACTACCGGACCGGCGGCCCAGCGTCTTGTCCGAACCATGGACACCTTTCCATTCACGTCGCCGCCTGACGGCGGATTTTGGCATTGGGGCTAATGCATCGATGCATGTCTGGCAAGGGTCTACCCCGCCATGGCCCCTCGCTCGCCTATGCTCCTTCGAAATGGACTAACCGTTTTCTTAACGCATCCTCAGTCCGATACCGATCTCGGCGTGTCGAGGAGGGCTGTCGCGTGTTCTCGAGCATGATGGAGCGACGCATTCAGCCGTCATTCCCGGTCAGGCGCGCAATTGCGCGCCGAGAACGCCGGGACCCATAATCACGATCCTTCGTTGTTGAGCGCGACAGCGCGACGTTCTTCGTCGTAACGACATTCCGGGAGTATGGGTCCCGGATCGCGCGCGCTGTCCTCGCTTGTCCGGGACGACAGCGGAATTTGCGGCTCGCTATCTTCCGTTCTTCTTCCGCCACGCCGCGAAATCGGTCAGCGTCTGTTCCTGCGTCGCCGGATACAGCCCGACGATCGAGCGGCCCTTCGCCACCTCCTCTGCAACGAAATCCTCGAATGCGGTCATCTCGAAGGTCTCGTCCGCGATCTCATCGGCGAGATGCGCGGGGATGACGATGACGCCGTCGGCATCGCCAAGGATCACGTCGCCGGGAAATACCGGCGCGTCCCCGCAGGCGATCGGCCCATTGATCTCGATCGCATGATGCAAGGTGAGATTGGTCGGCGCGCTCGGTCGCTGATGGAAGGCGGGAATGCCAAGCTTCGCAATCTCGGCGGCATCGCGGAAGCCGCCATCGGTGACCACACCGGCGACGCCGCGCTGCTGCAGGCGGCTCACCAGGATCGCGCCGGCGGACGCCGCGCGGGCATCCTTGCGGCTGTCCATCACCAGCACCGCGCCGGGCGGGCAATCCTCCACCGCCTTGCGCTGCGGATGCGCGGGGTCACGAAACACGTCGAGCCTGTTGAGATCCTCGCGCGCCGGAATATAGCGCAGGGTGAAAGCTTCGCCGACCATGGTCGGCTGCTCCGGATTTAAAGGGCGGACGCCCTGGATGCACTGGATGCGATAGCCGCGCTTGAACAGCGCGGTCGCAACCGTGGCGGTGGAGACGGTCTTGAGCTTGTTGCGGGTGGCATCGCTGAGCTTGGTCATGGTCTATCTCTCCGATCGACATTCCGGGA
This sequence comes from Bradyrhizobium sp. STM 3557, assembly GCF_045571465.1. NCBI lineage: Bacteria > Pseudomonadati > Pseudomonadota > Alphaproteobacteria > Hyphomicrobiales > Nitrobacteraceae > Bradyrhizobium > Bradyrhizobium sp. STM 3557. Next base: position 547,868 of record NZ_CP120697.1, on the reverse strand, counting down.
TGCGCCGGGACAGCGCTGGCCCGGAATGCATACGCCCGATCATCGTTATGGATTCCGGGCTCGCCGCTGGCGCGGCGCCCCGGAATGACAGCTCGAACTAATAAATCGCCGGCTCGCCGGTGGCTGCGCCGAAGCCGGTCTCCAGGAAATCGAAGTCGCAGCCTTCGTTGGCCTGCTTGATATGACGTGCGAACATCCAGCCATAGCCGCGCCCGAAGCGCGGGGCCGGCGGCTTCCACTCGGCGCGGCGACGGGCAAGCTCATCCGCCGCCACATCGAGATTGATGGTGCGCGCGGCGACATCGAGCGTGATGCGATCACCATTCTTCACCAGCGCCAGCGGTCCGCCGACATAGGCCTCAGGCGCGACATGCAGGATGCAGGCGCCGTAGCTGGTGCCGCTCATGCGCGCATCCGACAGCCGCACCATATCGCGCACGCCCTGCTTCACCAGCTTGGTGGGGATCGGCAGCATGCCCCATTCCGGCATGCCGGGGCCGCCAATCGGCCCGGCATTGCGCAGGATCAGCACGTGGTCGGCCGTGACGTCGAGATCGGGATCGTCGATCGCCTTCTTCATCGACGGATAGTCGTCGAACACCAGCGCAGGCCCGGTGTGCTTGAGAAAGCGCGGATCGCAGGCGGACGGCTTGATGACGCAGCCGTCGGGGGCAAGATTGCCCCTGAGCACCGCGAGCGCGCCTTCCTTGTAGATCGGATAGGAAACGGAGCGGATGACATCGTCATTGTAGACCTCGGCGCCTGCGATGTTCTCACCGAGCGTCTTGCCGTTCACCGTCAGGCACTCGAGATGAAGATGCTCGCGGATACGGCTCATCAGCGCGGGCAGGCCGCCCGCGTAGTAGAAATCCTCCATTAGATAGGTGTCGCCGCTCGGCCGCACATTGGCCAGCACCGGCACCTTGCGGCTGGCACGATCGAAATCGTCGAGCCCGATATCGGCGCCGGCGCGGCGGGCCTGCGCGACCAGGTGGATGATCGCATTGGTCGAGCAGCCCATCGCCATCGCCACAGCGATCGCATTCTCGAACGCCGTCTTGGTCTGGATCTTCGAGGGCGTCAGATCTTCCCACACCATTTCGACGATGCGCCGGCCGCATTCGGAGGCCATGCGGACGTGCTCGGCATCGGCGGCCGGAATCGATGAGGCGCCGGGCAAGGTCATGCCGATCGCCTCGGCGATCGCGGTCATGGTGGAGGCCGTGCCCATGGTCATGCAGGTGCCGTGGCTGCGGGCGATGCCCGCCTCCATCGTGTCCCAATCCTTCTCGGAGAGTTTTCCGGCGCGCCGCTCGTCCCAGTACTTCCAGGCGTCCGAGCCCGAGCCGAGCGTCTTGCCCTTCCAATTGCCGCGCAGCATCGGACCCGCCGGCAAGTAGATCGCCGGCAGGTTCATACTGGTGGCACCGAGTAGCAGCGCGGGCGTGGTCTTGTCGCAGCCGCCCATCAGCACCACGCCGTCGACCGGGTGGCTGCGGAGGAGCTCCTCGGCATCCATCGCCAGCATGTTGCGGTAGAGCATGGTGGTCGGCTTCAACAGCGATTCCGACAGCGACAGCGCCGGCAGTTCGATCGGCAGACCACCGGCCATCAGCACGCCGCGTTTGACGTCGTCGACCCGCTGCTTGAAATGCATGTGACAGGGCTGCGCGTCCGACCAGGTGTTGAGGATCGCGATCAGCGGCCGGTCCTGCCATTCCTCGCGGGAGTAGCCGATCTGCATCACGCGCGAGCGATGACCGAACGACCTGAGATCATCAGGCGCGAACCAGCGCGCGCTGCGAAGCTGGTCGGGACGTTTACGCGTGTCGGTCATGATCGGCTCTCCCTGTCATCATGATCCCTCCCGACGGTGCGGCGCCGCGGCCGGCATCGGTTACGTGATGGGATCAATGAACGCGCCTCCCTTGTTCCGGCGGCGTCTTGACGGCTGGAAGGCAGAGATGCACTAATGCATTAGTGTATCTACGGCAAGCCTTTGTCCGCCAAATCTGTGTCCGCCATGGCTCCTCTTCCAGCGCAGCATCGAGCGGCAGCCGCCGAGCGTCTCGACCGCAGCCGTCAGGCGGCGCCGCAGGTGTATGCGCGATTGCGGGGGCTGATCACCGCGCTGGCGCTGCCGCCGGGAGCGCCGCTGTCCCGGACTGCGCTTGCAAAGGAATTCGGCCTCAGCTCGACGCCGATACGCGACGCATTGATGCGGCTCACCGAGGAGGGCCTGGTCGAGGTGTTCCCTCAGCACGCGACCCTGGTCAGCCGCATCGACCTGCGCCAGGCCGGGCTCGCGCATTTCCTGCGCCAGGCGCTGGAGCTCGAGGTCGTGCGCATGCTCGCGCTTCACGCCGATGCCGCGCTGTCAGGCGATCTCGACGAGATGATCGCACGCCAGCGGCGCTTTGCCAGAGAAGGCGACCTGGAATCCTTCATGGCCGCCGACGATGACTTTCATGCCCGGCTCTATGCCGCGGCCGACAAGCAGGATCTCTGGATGCTGGTGCGCAGCCGCAGCGGCCATATCGATCGGCTGCGCCGCTTGCATCTGCCCTCGCCCGGCCGGGCGCAGAACATCATTCGGCACCACCGGCTGATTGCGCAGGCGATCGGCGAGGGCAAGCCCGACGAGGCGCAGACGCATCTGCGCACCCACCTCTCCGGTACCCTCGGCGCGCTCGCCGCGATCCGCAGCCGCCATCGTGATTATCTGAAGGAGTGATGCGAGAGAGATCGGCCGCGTCCGCTGGCTTCACGTCCGCTTGGATCAAGCAGCCGCATCGGCGGCCATCCGCGCTTAGCTGTTGGGATACAAGCGGCACGGGAACAACGATGACCCTCTATTGATGCGTTTGAATTCATGCGTTTGAGCCGCTGCAAAGCCGTGGTCCCGGACAACTAAGGCGAGTATCGCCAGGGAACCCGCATACGGCCGCATCCGGCATGGCGATGCATCTCATGGGGCCACAAATTCGCAGAGAGCGCGGGATGAGGCGCCCCCGGCGTGTGCAAACTGCTTGCAGCCATCCGCGAATTGGGCAAAACCTTACAACTGGCCGTTGGTCTTGATTTGAACGAATCGAGGGTCGACTTTGGCGGAGATTCTGGTCGTGGACGACGAGCCGGTCATGCAGATGACCGTGGGGCGCGTGTTCGAGCAGGCCGGGGACGCTGCCGTCGCGGCCCACGCTCGCGCCAAGGGGCTGGCGATGAGGTTTCAGGCGAAGGCGTTCGACCTGCTGATCCCCGGCATCTTCATGCCTGGCATGGACGAGCTTGAGACCACGCACCGCATTCCGCGGCAGCGGCCCGACCTGGCGATCATCATCACATCCGGGCTGCCTCGCACGCCCGATTCGATGCAGGAACCGGACGATCCGATCATGGCAACCAGGCCCAAGCGATGGGCGCCTTGCTCAAGCCGTTCAGGCCGTCGGCTTTGCTCGCGATGGTCGCCGACTGTCTCACCTCATCGAGCCCGTCCACTGCGCAATCCAGGGCCGGACCGTGATGCTGTTTCGAACTCCTGACGCCAGAGGAACCTCGCAGCTCCTCCCCGGCGTGCTGGGCCGGCGCAAGAGCGACGAGCGCTGGTTCGAGCGCGGCACGTCGCTGACGAGCCGGCTTGCCGTCGCGATGATCCTGCTGGTGGCGATCGCGGTGTTCGCCGTCGGCTGGCTGAGCTATCGAAGCCTCGAGCAGGCGCTGCTGCCGCGCGCGCTGGACCGCGTCGAGGCCCATTCGCGGCTGATGGCGACCGAGCTCGAATTCTACGTGGCTGGCGCGCGCAACGATCTCATGAGCTATCGGGCCGACCCGAGCCTTGCGACGATGATCCGGACCTCGGTTGCAGGCGGCACCGATCCGCGCGAGGGGCTTTCGGTACAGGCCTTGCGGGAGCGGGTGGCGGCGCGCTTCTTCGCCGAGCTCGACGCCAAGCCGAGCTATGCCATGTTCCGCCTGGTCGGCCTGGACGACGGCCGCCGCGAGTTGATCCGCGTCGATCGCTTCGGGCCGAACGAGACCGTCAGGATCGTCCCCGAAGCCGAACTCGTCGCGCGCGGCGATCGTCCCTATTTCACCGAGACGCTGAAGCTCAAGCAGGGCGAAATCAGGGTCTCGCCGGTCATCCTCGACGGCAACGGCCGCGATTCCAGCGCCGACATCCCGATGCTTTGCGTCGGCACGCCGCTGCTTGGCCCCGACGGCAAGCCGTTCGGCGTTCTGCTCCTTGACGTCGACATGCGGCCGATCTTCAGGCACCTGCGCGCATCGGCCCGGCCCGGCGCGCAGCTCTATGTCGTCAACGCCAAGGGCGACTATCTCTTCCATCCCGATCCGCAGAAGGAGTTCGCGAGCAAGCGCGGCGGCACCGCGCGATGGCAGGACGATTTCCCATCGCTCGCCGCCATGGCCAACACCACGCGCAGCTTCGCGCAAATCGTGCAGGATGAGCACGGCCGTCCTGGGGGCGTCGCGTTCGCGCCCGCGCTGCTTGCCGGGCAGGAATGGGTCGGGGTGATCGAGACCATTCCGAACACCGCCTTCATGGCGCCCGCGCTCACGATCCGGCGAACGGCGCTGCAGGTCGGCCTGATTGCGATGCTGGGTGCGGCCGCGCTGGCCTTCATGGTGGCGCGCTCGCTGACGCGGCCTGTGAACCAGCTCACCGCCGCCGTCGAGGGCATCGGCCGCGGCGAACATGTGCGTTTTCCGGTCGACGCCGGCGGCGAGACCGGCGTGCTGGCGCGGGCGTTCTTCCGCGTCATGGACGAGGTTCGGGCCAAGACCGCCGAGCTCGAGCGCGAGGTCCAGGAGCATTATCTGACCGAGGCCGCACGCGACCATTTCGCGGCGCGCGAGCGGCTGTACAGCGCCGCGGTGGAATCGTCCAGCGACGCGATCGTGACCATGTCGCTCGATGGCACGATCACGGCCTGGAATCCGGCGGCCGAGCGCGTGTTCGGCTATCCACCCGAAGACGCAGTCGGCAAGAACATCAGCCTGGTCATCCCCCCGGACCGGACCGACGAGACGCGCGAAACCCTCGAGCGCGTCGGTCGTGGCGAGCGGATCCAGCAATATGAGACGATGCGGCTGCGCAAGGATGGCGTGCTGATCCAGGTCTCGCTGAGCATGTCGCCGATCGCGTCACCAGGCGGCCAGATCATCGGCGCCTCGAAGATCGCGCGCGACATCACCGAGAGCCGCAAGACCGAGCTGGCGCTGCGCCAGCAGACCGAGGAACGCCGCCGCATCTTCGAAACATCGCAGGACCTGATCCTGATCGCCGACCGCAAGGGCATCCTGGTCCAGGTGAGCCCGAGCTGCGAGAACATCCTGGGCTACGCGCCGGCCGAGATGATCGGCCGGAGCGGCGCCGATTTCATCCATCCCGACGACCTGCAAAAGGCGCGCGAGGAGATGCGCGCCTCGCGGCGCGGCCGCCGCGCCCGCAGCTCCGACTCGCGCTACATCCACAAGGACGGCCACATGGTGACGCTGTCCTGGACGGCGAGTTGGTCGGAGCCGGTGCAGCGGCACTTCTTCATCGGTCGCGACATGACCGAAAGCCGGCTCGCGCAGGAGACCCTGCGCGAAAGCGAGCAACTCGCGCGCAACATCGTCGAGACCGCGCTCGATGCGTTCGTCCAGATCGATGACGACGGCCGCGTCCTGAACTGGAATTCGCAGGCCGAACGGATCTTCGGCTGGGCGCGCTCGGACATTCTCGGCAAGGACGCGTTCGAGCTGATCGCAGACGAGGAGGAGCGCGAGGAGCTGCGCGCGGGGCTCGGCCGCATCGTGCTGACCGGAGAAAGCCAGGTGATCGGCCAGGGCCGGCGCCGCGAGATGATGGTCCGCCGCCGCGACGGCCGCGAATTCAAGGCGGAACTGAGCGTCACCGCGCTGCGGACCCGGAGCGGCTTCGTCTTCAACGGCTTCTTCCGCGATCTCACCGACAAGATCGCCGCCGAGGAGCGGATCCGCCAATCGGAGAAGATGGAGGCGATCGGCCAGCTGACCGGCGGCATCGCCCACGACTTCAACAACATCCTGACGGTGATCACCGGCACGATCGAGATCCTCGCCTCCGCGGTCGCCAAGGAGCCGCAGCTCGCCGCCATCACCAGGATGATCGACGAGGCTGCCGCGCGCGGTGCCGATCTCACCCAGCACCTGCTCGCCTTCGCGCGCAGGCAGCCGCTGCAGCCGCGCGAGGTCGACATCAACACGCTGGTGATCGACACCGCCAAGCTGCTGCGTCCGACGCTTGGCGAGCAGATCGAGATCGAGTCGGCGTTCGAGGAGGAGACCTGCGCCGCGCATGTCGATCCCAATCAGCTCGCGACCGCGATCATCAATCTGGCGCTCAACGCGCGCGACGCCATGCCCGAGGGCGGCAAGCTGCTGCTCGAGACCGGCTGGGCCGATCTCGATGAGAACTATGCCAGCATGTATGATGATGTGCGCCCGGGCCGCTACGCGATGATCGCGGTCAGCGACAGCGGCAGCGGCATTCCGGCTTCGATCATCGACAAGGTGTTCAATCCGTTCTTCACGTCGAAGGGGCCCGGCAAGGGCACCGGCCTCGGCCTGTCCATGGTCTATGGCTTCGTCAAGCAGTCCGCCGGGCACATCCGGATCTACAGCGAGGAAGGTCACGGCACCACGATCCGGATGTATCTGCCGCCCGGCAGCGGCGTGCCGTCGGCGAGCGCGGAGGCTTCGTCGGTGGCGATCGAGGGCGGCCAGGAGACCGTTCTGGTCGTCGAGGACGACCGCCTGGTCCGCGGCTACGTGCTCGCGCAGCTGCATTCGCTCGGCTATGCCACGCTCGAGGCCGCAAACGGCGCCGAAGCGCTTGCCATCGTCGAGGCCGGGGAGCCGTTCGACCTGCTGTTCACCGATATCATCATGCCGGGCAGCATGAACGGGCGCCAGCTCGCATCCGCCGTGCAGCAGGCCAGGCCCGGCATGCCGGTGCTGTTCACCTCAGGCTATACCGAGAATGCGATCATGCATCACGGCAGGCTTGATTCGGGAATTCTGTTGCTCGCCAAGCCCTACCGCAAATCGGAGCTGGCGCGGATGATCCGCAGGGCGCTCGAAGCCTGATCGTAACGCCAATGAACCCGGACCGACGGGCGTCGGGCTGAGCGAGGGCGACCGAACCGCCGCCGTCAGCGTCGCAATCGGCTCAGGATGCGCGCGAAGCCGTCATCACGATGCGGATCAGATCCGCCGCATTACGAGCCCCGAGCTTCTTCATGATGTTGGCGCGATGATCCTCGATCGTTCGCGGGCTGATGCCGAGCGTGCGCCCGGCCTCCTTGTTCGAGGCGCCGGCCGTGAACTGCTCCAGCACCTCGCGCTCGCGCCGCGTCAGCGGCTCGCGACCGGGGAAATGCAGCGAACCGATCTTCGGCGTGGCATTCTCCTTCTGCCGGCGCGCAAATGCGCCAATCGCCTCGTTCAGCCGCGCCACGATCTCGGTGCCGCGGAACGGCTTCTCGATGAAGTCGAGTGCGCCGTTCTTGATTGCGTTCACCGCCATTGCGATGTCGCCCTGCCCCGAGATCATGAAGATCGGCGCGGGATAATCCTCGCCGTGCAGTTCCTTGAGAATATCGAGTCCGGATTTTCCTGGAATATGCACATCGAGCAAAATGCAGGCCGGCGTCCTGCTTCTTGCGACGGCCAGCAATGCCGCACCATCCGCGAAACAGATCACCTCGTACCCACCTGCCGACAAGACCATCGATAGGGTGTCGCGCACGGCTGGATCGTCGTCGACGACAAAGATCTCACCGCGGGAAGTCGTCTGTTCGGTCATGTCGATCGCTCTTCGAAAGAGAAGAATAACTTGAACACGCGCCTTATGATACCACACTCCGCGTGCGCTTTGGGCGCCCGTATTTGTACGGTTTATGAGCTTAACTCACAAGTAGTACGAGCCGTTCGCTCGGCAACCCTGACATCCGCAGAGGGCATCATGCGGGAACCCCGGCGACGCTCAGGGATCACAGCATACCAGGAACCGAGCCTTGATCGGGTCGCGTCGGAGCTCCGTGCACTGTTTTCGATGCGCGGGCGGACGCGCCGCCAGAGGCAACGAAGGTCGACAAACGATCGGTAACTCTAAGAGCTCAAGCGCGCGCCACCTGCTCGAAGCTGTCGACGTCGATCTTCGTGCTGCTCTGCACGATAGCTGACATTGGTCCGACGAATATAACGGTGACGAAGGCGCTGGCCGAGCCGCGTCTGCGCAACCGCGAAAATGAAACGGCGAGAAAGCTGCGGCGACTCCGTTAGGCAGGACGAGCAATTAGGCAGAATTAGCAGAGTAAGGCCGGGCCGAGCACCGCCTCGGCCTGGACCACAAGGAATGCACGGAGCCAGAAGATCAATCCGGCGCAAACGTACATAAAGCCGCGCGGCACTACGACGCGCGCGATCCACGCCGCTGCCGATGAATAACGATCGAACCGGCGAAGCGGACGCCGGCGATCGCGCCCGTAGCATCGCCGTCCTCGCGCGACAGGTCAAGCGTCACGCGACCGCGACGCTCCTTGCTGACTCCTCGACCGTGCCGGGCAGATAGCGACCACGCCGGTGTGGTTGCGCCGGCGTGGATGAGCAAAGCGGAGAGCTGAAAGAATGGGCAGCTGACGGCTCAGACCGTCGTGGCTTCCTGGTTGGAGGAGCTCGACCGTTTCTTCTTGTTCTTGCCCTTGATGAACTGGATGTCCATCTCGGAGCCGTTCACACGCACCAGCTCGCAGCGGCGATAGGCAAGCCCGGTCGATGACAGCAGCAGAAAGAATTCCTTCAGATTGAGGCCCTGGATCGAGCCTTCGACCGTCAGGATCGCGTCATTGTCGGAAATCGCATTGAGCTGGCAATCCCGCCGCCAGGTTCCGTCGATGCCCATGATGCAGACATCATAACCGCGGCTGAACGTGACGCGCTCTGCGCCCTTGTTTTCGTCGGCCATCTTCTATGTCCTTAAGTCGCGGGTCAATGTCCCGCCATTGTCGCCATCTTCTGCAGCGTGCCGAACGCGGGCGGCTTGGCAGGCGCCGCGCCGCTCGGCCGGTAGAGGCCGCGCCGCTCAGCGAGCGGCTTGAACACATCGGTCAATCCGACCACGGTCTCAGCGGCGCCGAGCACCAGGAAACCGTCCGCCTCCATCGACTTGGCGAGCCGGCCGAAGATGTTGATCTTCGTTTCCTGGTCGAAGTAGATCAGGACGTTGCGGCAGAAGATCACGTCGAACGTGCCAAGCTGGGAGAAATCGTGCAGCAGATTGAGCCGCCGGTGCTGGACCATGGCGCGCAGATCGGAGTTGATCTGCCAGAGCTCGCCGACCTGCTTGAAATACTTGACCAGCAGCTGGATCGGCAGGCCGCGCTGCACCTCGAACTGGCTGTAGAGGCCGGCCTTCGATTTCTCCAAGACTTCCTGTGACAGGTCGGTGGCGATGATCTCGACCCGCCAGCCGCTCAGCGCAGCGCCCATCTCCTTGAGGCACATTGCCAGCGAATACGGCTCCTGGCCCGTCGAGCCCGCGGCACACCAGATCCGCACCGACTTGCGGCTGGCACGCGCCTTCAACAGCTCCGGCATGATCGCTTCGCGGAAATGATCGAACGGAACCTTGTCGCGGAAGAAAAACGTCTCGTTGGTGGTCATGGCTTCGACCACCTGACCGATCAGGCTGCTATTTCCGTCCTTCAGCTTCTGGACCAGCTCTCCGATTCCGGGGAGCCCGGCTTTTCTCGCGAGCGGAAGCAGGCGGCTCTCGACCAGGTATTGCTTGTCGCTCGACAGGTCGAGACCGGACTTTTCTCGAAGCAACTTGCGCAGGAATTCGTAATCAGGCTGGTTCACGGACGGCCTCTTCTAGGCGAACGAGAGCACGGAGCGATCAAGCAGAAGCAGGAGACATGGATTGGTCGATGAGGCCGACCTCCTGGAACTTTGCCGAGACGATGTCCTTGTCGAACGGCTTCATGATGTACTCGTTGGCACCCGCGTTCAGGGCACGGGAAATGTGGTCGATGTCGTTCTCGGTGGTGCAGAACACGACCTTCGGCTCCTCGCCGCCGGGCATGCGGCGCAGCCGGCCAAGAAAATCGTAGCCGTCCATCACCGGCATGTTCCAATCCAGCAGGATCGCTTCCGGCAAGCTCTTCTTGCAGGCTTCCAATGCCTGCTCGCCGTCCTCGGCCTCGATCACCGCGAAACCGATCTCCTCGAGGATGCGCCGCGCGATCTTGCGAACCACACTTGAATCATCGACAACCAGACAAGTCTTCATTTCCACTCCCCCTTCGGTGGGATGTTTGAGCGCGGTTCGTTACGCGGCGAGTGCTGCCTTCGGCGCAAGTTCGAGCACGCAATCGACATCGAGGACGACCATGAGCTGGCCATCGAGGCGATGGACACCGCCGGCGAACTTGGCCATGCGTGGATCGAGATTGACCGGATTCTCCTCGCGGCCTTCTTCTGGAAGCCGCAGCACCTCGCCGATCTGGTCGATCAGCAGACCATAGGACTCGCCACGCAGGTCGACGCCGACCGCCATCGGCGGCTTGCCGTCATCGGCCTTGGACAGGCCGAGGCGCGCGCGCATGTCGATCACGGTGACGATGCGGCCGCGCAGGTTCAACACACCGGCGATCTCCGCCGAGGACAGCGGCACGCGCGTCAGCCGCTCCGGCATGAACACGTCCTGCACCCGCGAGATCGGCAGCCCGAACAGCTGCCCGCCGATCACGACGGTGACGTATTCGGCGACCTTGCTGTCACTGACTTCGACCTTGCTGCTCATCTTATCCTCCTCCCTGCCGCGGGGGTTCACGCCGCAACCTTGGCCGCTTCGGCCCTGGCCTGCTCGTCGATCTGTTCCTTCAGCGCCGCGATCAGGCCCTGACGGTCGAACTTGGCGATGTAGTCGTAGAAGCCGGCCTGACGGCCGCGCTCGATCGCCGCGGGCGACATCAGCGAGGACACCGCGATGACAGGCAGATGGTTCAGGTTCTGGTCGGCGCGAATGGTCTCGGCGAACTCGAAGCCGTTCATCTCCGGCATCTCGATGTCGGTGACGATGACGTTGAAGTTCTGGCCGGAGCGAAGCGTGGCAAGACCCTCGACCGCGGAGCTCGCGGTGCGCACCTTGTAGCCGGCCGACTTCAGCACCGGGGCCAGCATGTTGCGGAAGAACGCGCTATCGTCGACCAGGAGCACCGACTGGGTCAGCGATTCCGACCTCATCTCCTTGCGGATGAACCAGTCGGCGAACGCCATCGGCAGGAAGTGGCCGACATCGATCACCTCGGTGGCCTGGCCCTTGATCACCGCCGAGCCGAGAATGCCGTCGACCTTGGCGCCGGAGACCTCGATGTTGAGCCGCTCCTCGACGATGTCGATGATCTCGTCGACCACGAGGCCCATCGAGCGGCGGTCGTCCGCAAACACCAGGATCGGCTGCGAGCCTGACGTCTGGACCGCAACGCCTTCCATCTGCACCAGCGGCATCAGCTGATCGCGGTACTGCACCATGTAGCGGCCGTTGGAGAGCTCGATCTTGTCGGCGGCGATCTCCTCCAGGCGCGTGACGAGGCCGAGCGGCACCGCCTTGGGCTGCGCCGTGCCGGCGCGGAACACGAGAAGCGAGGTGAGCTGCTCGGCGCTGGAGACGTGCATGGCGTTGTGCTCGTCATTGACCGCATGCGAGGCGGAGCCGGCGGCGCCGAGCGCCTTGGCAATGCCGTTCGGGTCGATGATCATGATCACGGCGCCGTCGCCCAGGATGGTGTTGCCGGAGAACATGTCGATGTGACGCAGCTTGGTCGACATCGGCTTGACCACGATCTCCTCGGTGTGGAACACGCCATCGACCACGATGCCGAAGGTCTGGTTGCCGACCTGGGTCACCACGATGAAGCCGTTCTCCGGATCGATCGACGAGCCGTCGTCGATCTTCAAGAGCTTCTTCAGATGCATCAGCGGCAGCAGCTTGTTGCGCAGCCGCAAGACCGCGGTGTCCTTGATGCGCTCGATGCGGTGCTCGGAATTGGCGCGGGCGCGGACCAGCTCGACCACCGACAGCTGCGGGATCGCGAAGCGGTCGCCGCCGGCCTCGACGATCAGCGCCGAGACGATGGCGAGCGTCAGCGGAATCTTGATGGTGACCGAGGTGCCCTCGCCGGCCACCGACTTGATGTCGATGGTGCCGCCGATCTGGTCGATGTTGGTGCGCACCACGTCCATGCCGACGCCGCGGCCCGAGACCGAGGTGATCGCGGCGGCGGTCGAGAAGCCCGGCTCGAAGATGAACTTGTGGATCTGGGCTTCGGTCATCTTCTCGAGCTCGGCCTCGCTGACGAGGCCGTTCGCCACCGCCTTGGCCTTGATGCGCTCGGTGTTGAGCCCGCGGCCGTTGTCGGCGATGCAGATGATGATGTGGCCGCCTTCATGATAGGCGGACAGGCGGATGGTGCCCTGCTCGCCCTTGCCGGCCGCGACGCGCTCGGCGGTGGTCTCCAGACCATGGTCGGCGGAGTTGCGCACCATGTGGGTGAGCGGATCCTTGATCAGGTCGAGCACCTGGCGGTCGAGCTCGGTGTCGGCGCCGTGCATCTCGAGCTCGATCTGCTTGCCGAGCTCGGTCGCGAGATCGCGCACGATGCGCGGCAGCTTCTGCCAGGCATTGCCGATCGGCTGCATGCGCGTCTTCATGACGCCTTCCTGCAGCTCGGCGGTGACGTTGGAGAGGCGCTGCAGCGGCACCTTGAACTCGGTGTCCTCGTTGCGGCGGGCGATCTCCAGGAGCTGGTTGCGGGTCAGCACCAGCTCGGAGACCATCGTCATCAGATGTTCGAGCGTGTCGACGTTGACGCGGATCGACTGGTTGGCGACCTTGTCGCTCTCGGCCATCTCGCCTTCGGCGGCGACGGCCTTGCGAACCGGCTTGGCATCCTTCTTCGCCGGCGCGGCTTCGGCTTTGGCCGCAGGCGCCGCGGCCGGGGGCTTGGCAGCCGCCATCGCAGCGGCGGGCTTCGCAGCCGGCTTCGGTGCAGGCGCCGCGGGCTGCGCATGCGCGGCCGGCACTTCGATCGCGGTCTCGCGGAAGGCGCGCTCCAGCTCGTCGAGCGAGACCTCGCCCGGACGCAGCGGCCGCTCCAGCGTCTGGTCGATCAACGTGCCGTGCGTCATCTCCTTCTCCTTGGGCGCAGGAGCCGCGGCAACAGGTGCCGCCGGTGCGGGCGCCGGCGCTGCCACAGGCGCGCCTGCCGCCATGGCCGCCATGCCGCGCTCGACCATGGCTTCGAGCTCGTCGATCAGGTCGCGGTCGGCGCCCTCGGGCTCGGCTTCGGTCGCTTCGAGCTGGCCGAGAATGTCCTTGATGCGGTCGATCGTGGTGAGGATCAGCGTGACGGCCTCGCCGGTCACCGGCATGCCGTCGCGGAATTTGCCCATCAGCGTTTCGGCGGCGTGCGCCAGCGCTTCGAGCCGCGGCAGGCCGAGGAAGCCGCAGGTCCCCTTGATGGTGTGCACCAGGCGGAAGATGTTGTCCAAAATCTTGGCGTTGTTCGGCTCCTGCTCGAACCGAACGAGCTGATTGTCGACGGTGTCCAGGCTCTCGCTGGTCTCCGTCAGAAACTCACGCAACAGATCATCCATCAGACCGTGCCTTCCAAGAATAGGCGCTGCGATCGCAGAACGATCGCCGTTTCTGCCCGGAGATGCGTGGCAGCAGCTCCGACGCGCTCATCAAGCAGGCATGGACAAGCCATCGCGGTTGCCTGGCCGAACGCAGTGGGTTTCCCTCTCTGCAATCGATAAGGCTTGCGCTTTCTCTGTCCCGTTAATTTTGATGTCCGTGCAAATACGGAGCGAGGTACCGGCGATCGGCCCGGGATGCTGCGGCGGCCAGGACAGACGTCCCTCCATCACGAAGCTGCAGGCATTGCCTGCTTCGCACACATGCTGGCGCTCCTGCGCTTCGCGCCTTGGCCCCATAGCGCAGATGCAGAGCCCCGCTCGATCTGATCAATCGGCGCGCCGGCAAAGGCTCATGAAAACCTGTAGCTCACCGCGCCATGGCCAAAAGCGGCGGGGTTTCCCCCGCCGCTTCGGCTGTTGGCGTCGTGACGCTTAGCGCAGCAGCTGCAGCACGCTCTGCTGCGACTGGTTGGCGAGCGACAGCGCGGACACCGCGATCGACTGGCGGGTCGACAGCGCCTGGCTGTTGGCCGCTTCCTCGTTGGTGTCGGCCAGCGTCAGGTTCGACGAGCCGGTCTGCAGCACGTTGATCAGGTTCTTGTTGAAGTCCTGACGGATCTGCACGACCGAGAGATTCGAACCGAGGGTCGAAGCTTCATTGCGCAGCGTGGAGCTCGCCGAGCTCAGCGCGGTGATCACCTTGTTCGCCGAGTTGTTGTCGAGGAAGTCGACACCGGAGGTCAGGGTCGACAGACCCAGGCCCGAGGTGTTGAAGGTCACACCCGTGATCGAGAGCGACGACTTGCCGGTCTCGTTGAAGGTGAGCTTCAACGTGTCGCCGTTCAGCAGGTTGACGCCGTTGAAGGACGAGTCGGCCGCCGTAGTGTTGATCTGCGCCAGCACGTTATTGTACTGCGCCACCAGGCTTGCCCGCTGCGACTGCGAGGTCGCATCAGCGACCGGAGCAGCAGCCGTCAGACCGTTGAAGGCCTGGCCGCTGGCCGCCGCCGTGCCACCGATGGTGCCGATCGTGGACGATGCAGCGTCATTGGTGGTGGTGATCGAGATCTTGCCGGTCGCGGAGTCGATCGAGGCCTGCAGGTTGTTGGCGGCGAGCTTCGTGTTCAGATCGTTCAGCGTCGAGACCTGGCCGGTGCCGAGGCCGAACGTGATGTTCGTCGCCGTGCCCCCGCCGGTCGCCGCGATCGTCAGCGTCTGGCCGGACAGGCCGTCGCCGACGGAAGAGCTGAAACCGAGCTTCGCCAACGCAGTGCCCGATAGCGTGAGGCCCGATGCAGCGGGCGTCAGGGTGATCGCACCGGCGGTGATCGAGGAGGTGACGCCGGTGGCCGACTGGATCGTCGACAGCAGATGCGTGACGGTATCGGTGATGCCGATGTTGGTGCCCGACGAGCTCGAACCGGCCACGAAGGTGAAGGTGGTGCCGTTCACGACCAGCGTGTCGGCGGTGGTGATGCCGGTGGCGAGGTCGTTCGAGGAGGAGCCGCTGGTGCCCGACAACAGCGTAGAGCCGGTGATCGCTGCCGGCGTGGTGTTGTCGTTGTTGACGACGCTGCCGGTGACAGCGCTGGTGCTGGCGGCCAGCAGGTTGGTCGCAGTGGCGCCGGTCAGCGCGGCCGAGGTGACGGTGGATTTGGTGGAGTAGCCGACCGAGCTCTGCAGCACCTGATTGGCGATCGACTTGGCGCTGTCGACGAGGCTCTGCAGCGAGGTGATGCCGGTGTTGGCGGCCTGCAGCACCTGCACGCCGTTGCCGATACCGTCGAGCAGGTTGGAGATGTCGGAAGCGCGGTTGTCGAGACCCTGGGCGGTGAAGAAGTTGGTCGGGTTGTCGAGAGCCGAGTTGACCTTCTTGCCGGTGGAGAGGTCGTTCTGGGTGGTGGCAAGCAACTGAGCGGTCGACTGCAGCGAGAGCAGGTTCTGGCGCACGGACGCCGAGAGGACGATACCTGACATTGTCATTCCCTTCTGGATGAACAGTGATCTGTCGCCGTACAATTCTGTCGGCGACGTGCCAGACTGGTGCGCAGGACCCTACCCGTTCGTTAAATCGGGTTCCTCAGCCCAGGCGCGAACAGCGCCCTCCACGGTTAAGTTTAATTGGGAACTAATCCGCTAGATTAAAAAGTAATGAAAATACAGGCGCCCTGCGACGCCTTGCGTTGGACAAGGAGCCAAGCTCGGTCCTGCTCAGGACAGAAAGCGTGAGGTCGCCGCCGGGTCGCAGGCGTACTAATTATGCGAGCAGAGCCTCGCCACGCGGCAGCAGGATCTCCACCACAAAGTCGGCTCCCCGTGGCTCGCCGAGCCTAAGGCGACCGTTTGATCGATTGACGAAGTCTCGGACCATGCGGATATCGGAGGCCACGCGATCGAGCCTCCCGATCGTCCCACCATTGGCCTGGGCGTTCAGCACGATCGCAGCGCCGGCCTCCGCGCCCTGATCCGGCGCGCCCTCGGAGCTGCGAGCGGGCCTTGCTTCGAACGCGAGCCGGCCACGGCCCGCCATGGCGTCGCGGGCCATCATCCCAAGGCAAAGCAGCGCCGCCATCAACTGGCTGGGATCAGCAAACGCTGTCGGTGTGCCCGGCACGACGCCTGCCGTAACCTCGATCTCGGTGCCCAGCGTCGGGCGCAACAGCCGACCGACATCGGCCAGCAGCTCGTCGATATCGAGATCGCAGGGCTGCGGCGGACGGCCGCGCGCAAACGCCAGCAGCTGCGAGGTGAGCCGCGCGCCTCGGGTCGCCGCTTCGTCGATCAGTCGCGCGATGGCTGCGAGATCAGGCCGATCCACGACAGCCTCGGCGAGAATGTCGATCGTTCCGGTAATGACGGTGAGAATGTTGTTGAAGTCGTGAAGGATGCCGCCAGCGACCTGGCCGACGATCGCCATGCCCTGGCTTTCGCTCTCGGCGACCTGCCGGTCGGGCTCGACAGGGTGTCGCGACGATGATTGCTCAGACCCGTGCTGAAATGTTGTTGCCATTGCTTCCTCGGCTCCCCGTCCGTGCCCGGTGGCGGCAATCACCACGAAGTCGCTATCGTTGCGGCGCCGAGGTAACGCGCTCGACGGCGACACGTTGCGAGAGTCGGGCCCGCTTCATTCCTCTGCGGACACGTTTGGTGGACCTTCTGGTGGACCTTCGAATGAAGGACGCCAGAATAGCCTGAAGCGCCCGGCAGGATTCAGACCTCTTCGAGGAGCGCCCTCAGGACAAGAAGAAGCCCCAATCGGCACATCAGCGCTCCGGCCGCGAGATCAGATCGACGAATCGGCCAGCGCCAACTCTCGGCTGCCAAGCGCGATGATGTCAATTGCAGGCACTCTTTGCAGGGAACACGCAGGCATCCGCCTCGTTAGCACCGTCGATGAGGCCCGCGTGCATTCGCCCGCAGCAGGCAGATAGGCGTGGCTCTACGAGGCACTCGCCTGGACGCGCAGAACGTTGGCAGCAGCGGCTGCTGCAGCGGGACGCGGTGCGGGATAACCGTCGCTCGTCCCAAAGGCCGTCCGCCGCACTTTGATACCGATTTGTGCATCTGCACGGTAAGGGACAGACGGGAGCCGCGGCGAACGGCTGCCACGGGCCTGCATCAGCGCTGATTCTTCTTGTCAGGAAAATGCCGGGGATTCATTCTGTCTGGCAACCAGCGCGCAGTTTGCTTCGTCAGACAGGAGACTTGCATTCAACAGGGCAGGAGATGGCTTTGGACACGAGCTCGCGCTCTCCGAATGGTTTTTTGTCGGCCCTGGCCGAAGATGATTTTGAACTGATCCGGCCGCATCTGCGGACTGCCGACCTGGTCCAGGACTTCGTCCTGGCGGAAGTGGGCGAACGGCTCCCGCGCGCTTATTTTCCTCATCGTGGCGTTATCTCACTCGTGGTCAATCTGGCCCGGGGAGAACGCGTGCAGGTCGCCATGATCGGGCGCGATAGCGTACTCGGCAGTCTCTCCGCGCTGGCCGGCGACACGATCGTGCTGAACACCGCCGTCGTGCTGGTACCGGGCCTCGCATCAGTGCTCGACGTCGAGCGGCTCCGCGCGGCAGCCGAGCAGAGCGCGACCTTCCGATCCCTGCTGTTCAAGCATGCGCTTGCCATCTACGTGCAGAGCCAGCAGACGGCCGGATGCAACGCGGCGCATACGGTGGAATCGCGGCTCGCACGTTGTCTGCTGCAGACGCACGATCTATCCGGCGGCAGCAAGCTCTATTTGACTCAGGAGTCGCTGGCACAGATGATCGGCGCCCGCCGCAACAGTGTCTCGCTGGTCGCCAGCACGCTGCAGCAGGCCAATTTCATCCATTATAGCCGCGGCCACATCGAGATCACCGATCTCGGCGGCCTGAAGAAGACAGCCTGCGAATGTTACGGGGCAGCCAAGGCGCAATATGACCGCCTCGTGCGCTGATTGATCATCTCAGCTGGCTAAGCCGCACCCGGCTGCCGCCTCATGCAGGATCGGCTGCATCGAACGGCCGCGATCACGCAACGAGCGCGATCATGCGTTGCGTCCGTGCAACTACGGGCCTGCGCACGATCGCGGCACTTGTGCGCTACAGAATTAACGCGCTGTTCAACGGCGAATGATAAGTGTCAAGCTGCTGACGAGCGCGAGTTGCAAGAAGCGTCGAATCATCCTTCGTGCTGAGATATCTCGCCCGTGTTCGGCTTTTGACGAAACGCGCGGAGTAATGACATGGCTTTTGATCTGTCGATGCCGATCCTGGTGGTCGATGACTATTCCACGATGATCCGGATCATCCGCAACCTGCTCAAGCAGCTCGGATTCGAGAATGTCGACGACGCCAGCGACGGATCGGCCGCGCTCGCGAAGATGCAGGCCAAGAAGTACGGCCTGGTGATTTCCGACTGGAACATGGAACCGATGACAGGTTACGACCTGCTCCGGGAAGTTCGCGCCAGCCCTGAGCTGTCGAAGACTCCGTTCATCATGATCACGGCGGAATCCAAGACCGAGAACGTCATTGCCGCCAAAAAGGCCGGCGTGAGCAACTATATCGTCAAACCGTTCAACGCGGCGACGTTGAAGACCAAGATGGAAGCGGTTTTCGGTCCCGCTGAATAGATCTGCGATTTCCTGCGCCGTATCGAACGGCGGCTGAGCCAACGCTCAGCCGCCACTTTTTTTTGCCGGAGCGTTAATCCCTCCTCAACAGAACCGCCCGAACCGTCGGACACAAGCCGCTCACCCCCTCTGCAAGGCGAGCACGCGCGCCGCAAGCAATGCCGCTGGCCCGCCGTACTTCTACTGTTCGCAATTTTCACAAACGAATAATCATGACTTGAGACACTTTCCTCAGCATAGGAGATGTCCATGTTCACGTTTGAAACGGCCGACCAGAAGGAAGTCCGGCGTTTTCGAATCGCCCAGTTCAATGGCCGCCCCGCCACGGTAAAATCCGGTGGCGCCACCATCACGGGCCTCGTGCGCGCGGTGATGGAGAAGGAAGCAAGCGTTCCGCCGCGCTGGACCATCACGATCGTCCCGATGCCGCCAAAGGCACAGCCGGCGCTGCGTCCGGTCTCTCGCGTGCGCCCGTTCGCCGAAGACTATTTCTAGATCACACAGCCAAGACACGCGATCAGCGCCAGCGGCGCTGGCGTAGCGGGCCTCGTCCGACCTTGCATAGACAAGATGCTCCCCACAGAAATGAACGCGATCGCCGCACGCGCGGCGCGTCATGTGCAGCGGATCAGCCGAGCTGATTGAGAAGAGCTACGCGGACCAGTTCGGCCGTGTTGCGTGCGCCGAGCTTGCGCATCGCCTCCGCGCGATGGCTCTCGAAGGTGCGCGGGCTGATGTTCGTGCGCAGCGCGCCCTGCTTGTTGGACAGACCTTCGCTGATGAACCGCAGCACCTCGCGCTCGCGCCGTGTCAGCGGCTTGCGCGGCGGCACCTCCCGCTCGGCTTGGCCGTCGCCCGGCCCCTGCACGGGGCCGCCGGTCGCCTCCACCGCGCCTTGCAGACCGGTTTCGGAGATCAGCTTCACGAGCGCGCAGACCCGCTCGGTTTGCTGAAGCGCATTCTCCACGATGGTCTGCAGATAGGCGCGATCCTCGAGCGTCTCGGCGATCCTGTCGCTGTGCTGCTTGATCTCCCCCATGTACAGCAGCAGCGCAGTCAAGGGGCCATTGAGCTGGCGCGCGATGGCAGCGCTGGCCTGGTCCATTACGCGAGTTCGGGCGGCCAGCGCAATCAGCTCGGAATGCGAAGCGCCTGCCGCAACAGGCCGCACCGAAAGCTCGCTGGACGTGCTCTTGCTCTGCCGTGCCATGCCTTTCTGCTTAAGGGGAGTCGCCTTTATACGGGTTAACTTTTCAGCCCGTAACATTACGGGAACCGCGACCGAGGCCTGCAGATCGCGGCACAATTCACGCGACGGTTGCAGGCACCAAAGGATCGGTAGCCCGCTGATTGCAGACCGAATGCGGCGGGCCGGAGAGGCCTGCCCGGACACCGTATTCTTCCGACCTTTGTGCATTCACTTTAAGTTACCGCGAACTGTTTCATGCTTTCATCATCAAGAGGCGGGCGATCCGCCGGCCTCGCATGGAACAGAACGATCACATGCTTCAGCTCGACCGGCTCTGGGAGTTCCTGCAGCGGCTGTCGCCGCTGACGCGGAGCTGTCTGCTCAGCGAGCTGGAGCGGCTCGAGATGAACGGCATCGAGATGCCGGGCTCGGCCGACATCCAGGCAAGATTGCGCGCCGAATTCCGCCAGGACGGAACGACGCAGCACCGCACGGCCAATCCGTCCCGCTTCTTCTTCGTGCCGGTCGAGCAGTTGCTGGTCGACGGCTCCCCGGACCACGCCAATCTGGGCCGGATCGCGCGGGCGTCGCTGACGCCGATCTGGGAGTGGATCAGCCGCGACCTGCTCCCGACCATGGCGCGCGACTACAACGCGAAGATGAAGGAGCTGATCGCGAGCGACAATCAACGCGAGCTGCGCAAAGGCGCCAACACCTTTCAGACCAAGGTGACGAAATCCCTGGAGGGCACGCTGGCGGCACCCGACGGCATCGAGCAGATCCGCACCAAGCTCAAGGCTTACACCGCCGCACCTGGCGTCTTCGAGGACGTGAAGAAGCTGATGCAGGCGATGCAGGCGCGCGAGTTGCTGGCACAGTTCAGCGAAAGCCTGCCGGAGCGGATCGTCGAGTTCGATGACCCGCAGGTCAAGAAGATGACCGCACTGCTCGACGCGTTCCGCAAGAAGAATCCGGCAGCCGTGCCGTTTGCGCTGACGCTGGTGGCCAAACGGCTGAAGGAGCCCTGGCAGATCCTGCGTCTCGCGACCAAGCCCGCACGCAGCAAGGATGTCGATGACGTCGCGGCCACGCCTTACGCGATCGCGGTGCCAATGGTGCTGGACCAGATCGAAGACAAGCGCATTGCATTGCGAGCTGCCCTGAAGAACAACCGCGTGGTGACCGCCAAGGACATCCTGACCGACATCTACAATACCGAATACGCAATCCAGGTGCGGATCGACGGAATCGAGGACTCCGATTGGGGCCGGCGGCTCCAGGGAGTGATGAATGCAATCACCGCCATGGTCGAGGCCGAGGTGCGCCGCTTCCCCGCCGAGGTCGGACACGTGCTTGGTTCGCGGCGGCTGCGCAGCCACCAATCACTCGCCGGACGATTGACCTACTTTGCCTGGAAGGGACGCGACGTGATCCAGGACGGCGCGGCGTTCTGCAAGCGGCTGATCGGCTGAGAAGCCGTTTTCCGTTCCGGGCTTCACCGGGCGGCTACGACCCTCGCGGCCATCTTCCGGCGACGTGCGCAGTTCGGGCTGCGTCCCTTCTGCTTCGGGCTTGCGTGCGAAAGGGGCCGCCGAGCGCGCATGACGCCCGACCAGAAACGTCTCCAGGAAACGCCCGGAAAAGACGAATCTGAACCACCAATAGGCGATGCGTCGTGTCGTCATGGATCCAATCGCTTGATATCGAAAGCTCCACCGGCGGCGTCATATCGCACTGCGCAATGCTGTCGTGTGAAATGCTTCACAATTGGCGGAGACGTGACAGGCGCTCGGCCTTTTGCGGTTTACAGACCAGCGTGGCATCGCCGATCATGATCCACATAGCGTGCATGACGCATAACGTGGAGGCGACGATGAGGGGAAGCAAGGCTCTGGTGACCGCGGCGATGGTGCTGATCTCTGCCCTGCTGTTCAACGTCGGCAGCGAAGCACAAGGCGTGCCCCAGAGCACGGCTACGCCGACACCGGACAATGCGATCCTGCTCACGGTGTTCTTCAAACATGATCAGTCCCGCCCCTTGAGCGAGTTGAACGCGCAACTCGAGAAGCAAGGCTTCTACAAGGCGTTTCCGCCTGCGGGCGTCGAGGTCGTAAGCTGGTACGTGATGATGGGCATTGGTCAGGTCGTGACCTTGCGGCTGCCGGCGTCGCGGCTGCGCGAGGTCAACCGCGTGCTGGAGGACACCGCCTGGGGTTCCTACCGTACCGAGTTCTATCCGACCTATGACTACAAGGCGGTCGGCATCGCCGCCCACGAGAAGGCGACGCAATAGAGTGCACTTGAGAGCATAGTGGGCGCTTCAGGCCAGCGCAGGCGCGGCACTCATGATCGTGCTCATCCTTTCATGCGCTCGCGCGCCGACTTGAAGCCGGCGACAAAGCGCGCCAGCGTCTGCGATGTCTCGCCGCGCGGCAGCATCACCTCGATCAGCGAAAACTGCCCCCGCCGCAGAACGGCGCGATCGAGCGCGGCGGCAAGGCCTGCGCGGCTCGTGACCCGCTCCCCGGCGCCGCCGATGGCACCAGCGACCTCCGCGAAGTGCCAGTCATCGAGATCATTGAAGCGCGATTCCGGCTGGAACACACGCAGCATCTCCCAGCTGCAATTGTTGAACAGGACCACGATCGGATCGAGCCCGTAGCGACGGCAATTGCCCAGCTCCCATCCGGTCATCTGGAAGGCGCCGTCGCCGACCAGGATCAGTGGACGCAATCCGGTCGCCGCGACGCCGATGCCGGCCGGCACGCCAAATCCCATCCCGGCGTAGTAGCCTGGCGCGGCCAGCGCGGTGTTGTCGATCTCCATCGCCGTGAACAGGCAGTCGCCGATATCGGAGGTCATCGGCATCTTGCCATGACGGTCGAACAGATCGTTGATCGCGGTGGCGATGTCGGAGGGAGCGACCGGCTGATCGTCCGCAGGCAGCCCGCGCGGGTAGACCGCATGCTGACGCGGCGGGCTGGAGCGCGGTGCCTGTGGCGCAGCACGGCCTTCGAGCGCCCCGATCAGGTCGGCGAGCGGCATGTCGCGATACATATGATGACCGATCTGCACCTCACGGCTCGACGCCATGATGGTCCGCCGCGGATCGGGCGCACGGTTCGACAGTGCGAAGTTGGTGTCGGACAGGATCACGCCGAGCATCAGGACGAGATCAGCGTCCTCCACCAGCCTGGTGACCGCGGGATCGCCAGCCGCCCCGAGATAGGTGCCGGCAACGACATCACCGGCATTCTCGAGCAGGCCGCGGCCCATGAAGGTCGTGACGAGCGGAATGCCCAGCTTGCGAGCCAGCGAAGCGATCGTGTCCTCGACGCCATAGCGGCGGATCTCGACGTCGACCACGATGACCGGCGCCGCAGCGCCTGCGATTCGTGCGAGAATTTCCTCGACGCATTCGGCGAGCGCGTCTGCCGCTGCGTGGCGCGGCGGCAATGGCACGACCGGCTCGACCTCGGCATCGACCATGTCGCGTGGAAACTCGATATACACCGGCAGCGACATCTCCCGGGCGCTGCGGAGCACGCGCGCAATCTGTGCCGGCGCGGTGGCCGGATCGGTCAGCACCGCCTGATCGCAGGTAATCTCCTTGAACACCGCGAGCTGAGTTTCGATCGTGCGCGCCTGGTGATGCAGAAGGAAGCCCGAAACGCGCTCGCGCGCGCCCGGCGCGCCGGCCACGACAACCACAGGCGATCGCTCGGCATAGGCACCTGCAATGGCGTTGACGACATTGAAGGCGCCGGCACCATAGGTCACAACTGCAACACCGAGCCCGCCATGATAGCGTGCGGCGGCATCGGCCGCGAAACCGACGGCCGGCTCGTGGCTCAAGGTGAAACTCTGCAGAATGCCGCTTTCCTCGATCACCTTGAACAGCGGCAGCACGAAATCACCGGGGATGCCGAAGATCTCGCGCGCCCCATGATCCCTGAGCGCCGTGAGCAGAGCATAAGCCAAACTGGGCATGGGATATCCTCGCCGTCAGCAGTGATGACTTTGCCGGGTCAAAGCTGCCTTATCCCCTGATCTTATTTGCCATCCTCATCTTGCAGCCCATTTTGCAAGATCTGCAAACGGAAATCGCCATATCATCTCATCGCGTCATCGCGCCCCTAAATCATCGGGCAGTTTTGGTCTCCGTTGGCCCAAGCCAGAATGAGGCCTTTCCAACGCTCGCTACCCAGAGAGTTGCCAGAGCGAACCGTCAATTTTGAGCCCGCATGGTCTTTTTCGATACGTACGGAAAGGTAGTAATTGCGGACTCCCATGTTGATCAATGAAAGCGTTGTCTCGCCGTATCCAAGTTCGGAGTAGAGATCCGAATCGACAGCCATTGACGCGTATGCGCCCATGTTAACTGTAAAGCAGCGCTTGGCCGTCGTGGAGACGCGCCGATAGATTTCCTGATAGTTCTCCGAGTATGTCTGAATCGTCGGTGTCGTCTTCGCCTCAAGCTCGGCAGGTGTGGAAGAACAAGCGCACAGCATCAACGTGGCCGCACAGGCAGCCACAATCAAAATCTTCTGCATTCCAGAAAGCCCCCGCAAACGTCCTGCAAAGAGCAGTTTGGTCTACTCAAACGATACGATCAACCACAAATATCTAGCCAAAATCGGCAAAATCCAGGGTTACGGTCTATCGCTGTCTCAAGCTGCTTAGCCTGTTGACGAGGTGCTTGCCGGCGCTCACTTGCGGCAGCACGACGCCTGCAACTGCGATTTTCGTCCCGCTGCAGGCGGCTTCCATTCGATACCGGTGCAGATGCCCTCGCGCACGCCAAGATAAATTTCAGCGGTCCACGGGTTCGAGGATGCCCCATCCGTGAGCGGGCATCATGATCTCGCTACCGCCGCCTGCATGCGTGGCCGACACATTGCCTGCCAGCAGCGCGACGGAGCAGGGAATCCTACTCGCGACCGGCGTATCGGACAGATTGAGCGCGACAAACAGCCGGTCGCCGGCGTGAGCCGCTTCGAACACCAGATCAGCGTTGCGCAACCCGATCATCTTGCAGCGAGCACGATGCAGCCAGGGATGCCGTCGCCGCAAGCCGATCAGATTTTGATGCAGCCGGTAGACCGGCCAGCCGAACGGCGCCAGGCCATCCGGCATCGGCGGAAACGCAGGCCGGATCGCGTCGTCGCCGCCAGCACGATGCTCCTTGATGCCGCGAAACGCTTGCTCGTCGCCCGCATAGATCGAGGGCGTACCGGCTACGATCATGAGAACGACGAGCGCATGCGGAAGATGCCGCTCATCCCTGAACTGGCTCGCGATCCGCGTCACGTCATGATTGCCGATGAACGTCTGCGGCACGAACGTATCGAGCAGCGCGTTGTGCCGTTCGAGCGCCCAACGGAGCTCGAAGAAATTTCGATCGTTGAGCGCGCTCCAGATCGCCTTCCACAGCTCGTACTGCGTGACCGCGTCGACCCCGGTGTCGCGGACGAAGCCGGCATAATCGCCATGGATCACCTCGCCGAAGACATACGCGCCGGGATGCCTTGATCGCACTGCCGGCAGCACCTTGCGCCAGAACGGCCGCGGCACAGCATAGGCGGCATCCAGCCGCCAGCCGTCGGCGCCGCGATCCAGCCAATGCATCATCACCCGCGTCACGTAGTCCACCACTGCGGGTGCATCATGGTTGAGCGCGACGAGCTGCCGATGGCCTTCGAAGGTCGCATAATCGGGTTCGCCGCCCTTTTCTGGCCAAGTCAACCGAAACCAGGCCGCATCCTCGGTGTTGGCGCGGCTTGCGATCGCGCGTTGGAAACGCGGATGATCTCGCCCGACATGATTGAACACGCCGTCCAGCACGACGCGCAGGCCGCGCGCATGCGCCGCCGCGATCAACGCGTCGAAATCCTCGATATCGCCAAGCCGCGGATCGATCTGGAAATGGTCTGTGGTGTCGTATCCATGCGTCGATGAGGCAAAGATCGGCCCAAGCAACAGGCCGGAGGCGCCGAGATTCACGGCATAATCCAGCCAATCGATCAGGTGGCGCAGCCGGTGCCTGACCGGCGCATTCGCAATTGCTTCACGCTCCGCGCCGGTGAAGCCGAGCGGATAGACCTGCCAGAACACCGCCCGCTCGATCCAGTCACGCAAATCCTTCACCTCGCAGCTTTGCCGGCGATGTTAGCGCGACTGCGGGCAAATGCCTATCGGTTGGCCGTTCTCGCATTCCGAGCAGCCGATGCCCAGCGCTAGCCGACGACCGCGAGCGCCGTCACCGCGTAACCGTAGCGGATCGTACGGTTCAGCACCGGATCCGATATCTCATAGTCGAAACGCTCTGCCGGGCGGATCCCACCCTTGGCGGCAAATGTGCCGCCGAACACCGCCGCGCCTTCGGGCAGGCCGCCCGCACCGAAGCGGCGCGCGATCAGATCGTCCGGCGGCAGCATGCCGGCGAGCGCGCCCTCCTGATAGAGCTCACGCTTGCCGCCGATGGTGGCATAGGCGCGCAGCATGATCCGGTCCCAATGCGCGGCGACATCGGAATAGAGCCACAGCTCCGGCGCGATCGGCTTGTCGCACATCTGCTTCGACACGGTGATGTTGTACGTCTCGACCTTGCGGTCGGTATGATCCGAGCCGACACCGACATAGACTTGGCCATTGGCTCGAAGCAGGACGAACTCGACCTCGCCGCTCGAGTCACCGCCACTGGCTTCGATGGCCCTTGCGGTCGTGAGGCGGCTCGCGGCGACCTCGTAATAGATCGGCGTTGTCGCGGGGCGCGGAATCCCCAGCGCCTCCAGCTCGGCAATGTGCTTATCGCGCGCGACGGGATCACGGCCAGTCCAGCCGGCGATCACCAGGTGAGCGATCGTTAGCCGCTGCTGCGACGCGCCTGAAGCCTGGTGAACCGTGAAGTCGATCGTCGTGCCGCTCATCTCGCCGCTACTTTCCTCGTTCGGAGTAAGCGGGCGGCTTAGCGGTCGCGGGCTCGGCATGCAAGCGTGCTGGATGGGAAGTCCAAACTCGGCACCATCGTGATACCGCTCGCGGAGGTGGTCATGAGCTGAGGATCAGAACCGCGCCGCGAGCTCGCCGAGGCGGCGATGCACGCCATTGCGCGCCGTCCGGATCGGCTCTGCGGGGCCAGTGGTCGGGCCGATCGGCACGAACTGCACGCTGCGGATGCCGATGAAGCGTAGCGCCTCGCGCAAGTAAGGTGTCGCCATGTCAACGCGGCCGCGGTTCATGCCCGTGATGAAATCGCTGCCGCTCGCCATGATGACGAGCGTCGGCCGGTCGCTCAGCAGCGGCAGATAGCCGATCGCCGGATCGAAGCGGAAGGTCAGGCCCGGCTGGCTGATCACGTCGATCCACTGCTTGAGCTTGTAGGGAATCGAGAAATTCCACATCGGCGTCGAGATCACCACGCGCTCGGCGAGCGCAAGCCGCAGTGCCAGGCGCTCGGCCACCGCGAAGGCATCACGCTCCGCGTTGCTGAAGTTCCGGCCATCGATGCGGGCATATTTGGCATCCAGGATCGGCCCGACGAATTCGGGCAGCGGCTCCCGCCACAGATCCATCTCGTCGATATCCCAATCGACATGAGTTTCGCAGAATCGCTCGACGAACATCCGGCCGGCGGCTGCGGATTCGGACTGCGCGCGCGGCGAGCAGATCATATGCAGCAGCTTCGGCATCGCCGTCCTCAGCCCAGCGCCTTCAGCACGGTATCGGCGTTGGTGACGACGGAGACGTTCTGCAGCGCGAAGTTGATCGAGGCACTGTGCCAGTCGGCGTTCATGGTCGAGCAGCAGTCCTCCGGCACCACGATGAAATAGCCCTTGTCGGCGCCGGTGCGCGCGGTGTGCTCGACCGACATGTTGGTCCAGGCGCCGGTGTTGATGATGATGTCGCGCCCCGTCGCCTTCAGGATCGTCTCCAGCCGCGTGCCTTCCCAGGCGCTCATCCGCATCTTCTCGACCACGAAATCGCCGGCGCGTGGCTCCAGCCCCTGCACCGGCGCGGCGCCCCAGGTGCCGCGCACCAGCGCCTTGCTATCGACCAGCCCCTCGAACAGCGGCGCATTGAGCGTCACGCCCGGCGCGCCGGGCTCGACGACAAACCAGACATGGATGATGACGACGCCGCGGGCACGTGCGGCCTCCGCGAGCCGCCTGACATTCTCGACGACGCGCTGCTGGCGTGCATGCGCTGGCGCACCAGAGTCCGCGAACGCGCCGCCTTCCATGATCACGTCGTTCTGCAGATCCTGGATGATCATGGCGCAGCGCGAGGGATCGAGCTGCATATCGCCACCGGCAAGCTGCGGCGCAGAGGTCGTCGATCGTGCCGCCGGTCCGCCAGCGCGCGCGGACATATAAGGCTCGTGGCGCGGACCGACCTTGGTCGGAATGGCATAGACCGAATGGGTCGCGGTCAAATACAGCGTGCGAAACTCGGGGCCGCCCCAGGCGAGATTGGCGACGAGCTCGGGCACGCGCACCTTGCCGAGCAGATTGCCATCCGGCGAATAGACCCAGACGCCGCCGGGCGCGGTGACCCAGACATTGCCATGCTGGTCGCATTTCATGCCGTCGGGCACGCCGGGCTCGAGCTCGGAGCGGATGGAGCTGGCAAAGACGCGCGCATTGGAGAGCCCGCCGTCGGCATTGACATCGAACACGCGGATCATCGCCTGTACGGTGTCGTTGACATAGAGCAATCGCTCGTCGGGCGAGAAGCACAGCCCGTTCGGCTGGTCGAACAGATTGCGCTCGACGACGAGCCGCGGCGCGCCGCCGCCTGGCGGCACGCGATAGACGCCCTGAAAGCCGAGCTGGCGCGGCCGCTCCACGCCATAGACCGGCATGCGACCGTACCAGGGATCCGAGAAATAAATCGCGCCGCTCGAATGCACGCAGACATCGTTCGGGCTGTTCAGCTCCTGGTTTTCGAAATGCGACGCCAGCACCTCGCGCCGTCCGTCGGGCCGCTCGCGGATCAAGGACGAGGTCGCATGCTCGCACACGATCAGGTTCAGCTCGGCATCATAGGTCATGCCGTTGCACTTGTTGGACGGGCGGCGCACCTCCGTGGTGCCACGCCGCGCATCCCAGCGCCGCCGCACATCGCCCGGCATGTCCGAGAACAGCAGGAACTGCTCGCGCGGATGCCAAATCGGCCCTTCCGTGAACTCGAAGCCGGTCGCGACCTGGCCGACCGGCGCGTAAGGATCGATCAGGTTTTCGAATTCCGGCCGCACCGTCACATGGGTCATCGATTACATCTCACGCCGGAAACCAGTGCCGCTGCGGCAGACTCTGCACAACAGGACCAGGCACCTGATCGTGCAGCCGGCCCACCACCACGCCGTGCTCGACCTTGGCAGGGCGATCATGCACCGGCAGCAGATAGCGTGAACTACTCAAGAGCTTCTTGATCGCAGCCTTCTCGGCGCGCTTGGACGTGCCGTGATTGCCGGTCGTGCGCGGCTCGCCGTCGTGGATCTCATTGAACGGCGTCACGATCTGATCGTTGAAATCATAGATCACGTCGCCGCAGATGGTGGCGATGCCGTCAGAGGTATGGACGTGGATGTTCATCGAGCCCTCCGTGTGCGCATTCGCCGCCTCGCAATAGACACCCGGCATCAGCTCGACTGCGCCGGTCAGCTCGAGATCGAGGAAGCGCAGCGCACCCTTGGTGTGCAGACGGTCGACCAGATGCTTGATGTCGGGCGCGGGATATTGCGGATGCATCAGGCCCGACACCGAATATTCCAGCTCGCGTCGGTTCAGCACGACGGTCGTGTTCATCGGAAACAGATCGTCCTTGCCAGCATGGTCGATGTGCAGATGGGTGTGGCAGACATAGCGGACGTCGCCCATCCGCACGCCGTGACGCATGAGCTGGTTCTCGATCATGTTCTCGTGGAACTGCAGCCCGCGCATGCCGAGCGTTTCCATGATCTGGTTGGAGCGATAGCCGGTGTCGACGACGACGGGATAGGGACCGCCGAGGATAAGGAAGCCGAGCGTCAGCACGCGCCTCGTGCGGCCGCAATCGCGCCCCAGCACCAGGAAGCTCGATTCCAGCTCGATATCGCCGTAGTCCAGGATCTTGATCTCCAGCGGCATTGGTCCTCCCTTGATGGTCTTATGCGTCGAGCCGGTAGACCCGGCTCGCCGTGGTGCGGAACAGCGCATCGCGCTCCTGTGTGCCGAGCGGCGCAGCAGCCGCGCGGAATGTATCGACCAACGCGCGATAGCTGGTCCACAGCTTCTCGATTGGAAAGTTCGATCCGAACAGGCAGCGCTCAGCGCCGAACAGCGCCACCGTCCCAGCGACAATGTCGGCAATGTGTGCAGGATCATTGCGATGGATGAAGGTGCCGAGCCCGGACAGTTTCGAGACCACGTTCGGGCGGGCCGCCAGCTTTGCCATGCCCGCGCGCCACGCCGCGCGCCCCTCCGGCGACAGGTCTTCCAGCATGCCGGCGTGCTGCAGGATGAAGGTAACGCGCGGGCATGCATCGGCAAGACGCGCGGCACCCGGCATCTGCGGCGCGAACACCTGCAGATCGAAGCTGAAACCGTAATCGGCGAGATGCGCGACGTTGCGCTGGATCACCGGATCGTCGCAGAGGTCAGGGCGAGATGCGAAGCGGTACAGCGGATTGGGATGCCAATGCAGCTGCATGCGCACGCCGCGCACCAGAGAATAGCGCTTTAGCCGATCGAGCTGCGGCCGCACGTCGCCGACCGATATGTCGGCATAGGCCACGATCGCATGCGGCCAGCCGCGCTCATGTGCCGTCCGCTGCACCCAGGCCGCCTCGTCCTCGAACCGTTCCCTGGCCCAGTTGGTCTGCACATAGACCGAGCGGGTGACACCGGAGCGGGCGAGATCTCCGAGATATTCGTCGATCGTGTAGTCGCGCCGGATCGGCGCATAGGGGCCGAAGATGCGCGGCTGCATCGGGCCAATCAGCCAGGGCAGATCGGCCTGACGCCAGATGTGGTGATGCGCGTCGACGATCCCGGTCATGCCGCCCTCCTCTGCGCCAGCGACAATACATGCGTGACGATGTCGGCTGTCGAGCCGCCGCTTTCGAGGTCATCGACCAGCTGCGCAATCGCTATCAGCGCCTCGGTCTGCGGCCTGAAACCAGGCCCGGTCGCGAGCGGCGTCAGCCAGCTCAATCGCCAGGCGCGGCGCGACAGCCTGGCGACTGCATCGCGCAAGCTCGCGACATCGCCGCGCTCCAGCCCGTCGGAAATGACGATGACCGCAGCACCGCGCGCATAGCCGGCAAACCGCGGCACACTGAGGAACGCCTGCAATGCATCGCCGATCCGCGTGCCGCCATCCCAGTCGCTGACCAGGTGCGACGCCGCGCTCAGGGCCTGCTCGCGGCGCTTCAGCCGCAACGGTCGCGTCACCCGCGTCAGCCGCGTGCCGAAGGTGAACACCTCGACATGCGGCGCGGCCTGCACCAGCGCATGCCCGAGCGCCATGTTGTCCTCGGTGCGCGCCTTCATCGAGCCGGAGACGTCGATCAGCAGCAGCACCTTGCGCGGCCGCGGCCGGCGCTTCAGCCGGCCGAGCCGCAGCACCTCACCGTCGCTGCGCACGCTGTCGCGCAAGGTGCGGCGCAGATCGGCGAACGGGCCGCGGCGGGACCGCATGCGGCGATGACCGCGCCGCCGTGGCAGCCGGCTTCGTGCCTCACGCGCGAAACGCCGCAGCGCGTCCCCGGTCGCACGCTGCTCGAAGCGGCGCGCCACCAGCGCCTCGTTGCGCGCGGCAGCGAGGCCCGATTCCTTGGTCTCGTCGGTGAGCGGCGTCTCGTCCTCGCCGCGTCCCTCCTCCTGCAATCGCACCACCTCTTCGTCCTCGGCGCCCGGGCCCTCGACAGCCTCGCGCCCACGAAAATGCAGGTCGAACAACCGATCATAAGTCGCGCGCCGCTCCGGCGGCGGCGCCAGCGTCGCAAGCCCGGCTTGATAGATGTCGTCGAGGCTGCGCGGTCCGAGCAGTTTGACGGCCGAAAGGAATGCGGTGGTCTGCTCCGGTGCGACCGCAAAGCCGTTGAGGCGCAGCAGCCCGGCGAAGGCGACGAATACGCGCGAGCCGCGCGGCAGTTCGGCCATCTCGCTCACGCCACCGCCTCCGCAATCAATTCATCGAGCCGCGGCGCGATGTAGCCAAGATCCTCCTCGTCCTTCAGCGCCACGCCGATTGCGCGCTTGAACGCATCCGGCCAGCGCGCGCCGCCCTTGTGCAGCAGTGTCGCGGCCTCGGCCCAGTCGACCGCTTCGGCTATGCCGGGCGCCTTGGACAATGGCTCGCGCCGAAGACGGCTGACCGCAGCGACCACCGCGCGCGCCGTCGACTCTGCGACGCTGGACGCCCGCAGCATGATGATGCGCGCCTCGCGCTCGGTCGTCGGATAATCGATCCAGTGATAGACGCAGCGACGCCGC
This sequence comes from Bradyrhizobium sp. STM 3557, assembly GCF_045571465.1. NCBI lineage: Bacteria > Pseudomonadati > Pseudomonadota > Alphaproteobacteria > Hyphomicrobiales > Nitrobacteraceae > Bradyrhizobium > Bradyrhizobium sp. STM 3557. The sequence continues at coordinate 515,339 of NZ_CP120697.1, read as the reverse complement.
AGCGCTTCATGCAAATCGCGGGTTCGGTTCGAGGTCAGGATCACCACCGGCCGCTCGGCGGCGCGCACCGTGCCGCGCTCGGGAATCGAGATCTGGAAGTCGGAGAGGAATTCGAGCAGGAACGCCTCGAACTCCTGATCGGCGCGATCGATCTCGTCGATCAGGAGCACCGTCGCGTCGGGCGCGCGCAACGCAGCCAGCATCGGCCGCTCGATCAGGAACGCCTCGCCATAGATGTCGATGGTCTGATCGCCGGCCTGCCGGATCGCCAGCATCTGCCGCGGATAATTCCACTCATAGAGCGCAGCGGAGGCGTCGATGCCCTCATAGCATTGCAGCCGGATCAGCCGGCGGCCGAGCACGGCGGCAATCGCTTTCGCCGCCTCAGTCTTGCCGACACCGGGCGCGCCTTCCAGCAGCAGCGGCTTGCCGAGCGCGAGCGACAGATAAGCCGCTGTCGCGAGGCCTTCATCGGCAAGGTAATAGGCCGAGCGCAGCGCCCGCTCCAGCGCCTCAGGGCTGTCGATGCCTACGATGTTGCTGCGAACTGCCATGCGCCTCTCACCGTCGCGGCTGCGGCCTCGCGCCGCCCTGCGCCTTGATCGCGCGCAGCACCTTCTCTGGCGTGATCGGCAACTCATCGATGCGCACGCCGACCGCATTGAAAATTGCGTTTGCGATCGCCGGCAGCACCGGATTGGCGCACATCTCGCCCGGCCCCTTGGCGCCGAACGGCCCGTCCGCCGCGGGCCGCTCCAGCACGGCAATATCGTGCGGGCAGATGTCGCCCGGCCCCGGCATCAGATATTCGACGAAGTCGCGCGGACCATGCGCGGGATTGGGATAATAAGGCTCCGGCGTCTCGTACAGCGCGTGGCTGACGCCCATCCAGGCGCCGCCGACCAGTTGCTGCTCGACCAGCCGCGGATTGAGCGCACGCCCGAGCTCATAAGCGCTGTCCATCCTGATCATGCCGATCTCGCCGGTCTCGTCGTCGACCTCGACCTCGGCAACCAGGCAGGCATGCGCGTAGCACGTCGCCGGCGACATCTCGCCGGTTTCCGGATCGACATCCGACAGCGGCACCAGGAAGATGCCGCGCCCCGAGATGGTGCGTCCCTGCTTGAACTGCGCCGCGATCGCGACGTCCTTGGTGGAGATCGCGCGATGCGGCGCGCCCTTGACGTGGATGTTGCCGCGGCCGTCGGTCTCCAGATCGGCGGCATTGACCTCCAGCTCCTCGGCCGCCGCCTCCATCATCACGCCGCGCGCCTCGCGCGCCGCCGCCATGACAGCATTGCCGACGCGATGGGTGCCACGCGAGGCGAACGAGCCCATGCAATGCGGGCCGGTGTCGGAGTCGGCGGTGTCGACATAGACGTCCTCGACCGGCACCCCTAACGTCTCGGCGCAGATCTGCCGCGTCACCGATTTCATGCCCTGGCCGAGATCGATCGATGACAACGCCACTGTGAACTTGCCGCTGGGATTGGAATGCACCAGCGCCTGGCTGGGATCGCCGCCGAGGTTCATGCCTATGGGATAGTTGATCGAGGCGATGCCGCGTCCGCGATGCCTGGTCATCTCAGCGCCTCCTGGTGCCGAACACGGAGGAGAACCGGGTGGCGCCATGCGACGGCGCCGTAGGCTGTGGCGGCGGAGGCGCAGGTGGTGGTGGCGGCGCCACCGGCCGCTGGTCATGGGCAGGCACCGCGAGCCCACGATCGTAACTGGTGCGCTGCTGCGCCGGCGCTACGCGCGGCGCGACGGGTTCACGCGGCGTCGGTGTGATCTCCGCGCGCGCGCCGCCGCCGTCCTTGCGCGAGGACATGCGCTTGAACTCATCGCGCAGCGGCCATTTGGCCTTCTCGGCCGCGACCTGCACGCATTCGATCAGCGCGGTGTTCTTGGCCTCGCGCCGATGCGCCTTCATGTCGCCGTCGCGATAGGCATTGATCAGGCGGAATTCCATCGGATCGATGCCGACAAGATGCGCGAGCTTGTCCATCTGGCACTCGATCGCGAAATCCATGCCGGTGACGCCGAAGCCCCGCATCGCGGTGGCAGGCGTGCGGTTGGTGAACACGCAATAGATGTCGCCATAGACGTTCGGGATGGTGTACGGCCCCGGCAGATGCGCGGCGCATTTCACCACCGCGTAGCTCGACAGCCGCGTATAGGCGCCGCTGTCGAAATAGGCCCGCACCTGGCGCGCCGTGATGCGGCCGTCGCGCCTGACGCCATCCTTGATGTAGATGCGCTCGGCGCCGCGCGGCGGACCGTACTGCATCTCCTCCTCGCGCCCGAGCACGTAGCGCACCGGGCGCCCGGTCAGCATCGCACCGAGGATCGCGAGCGGCTCGGTCAGGGTATCGACCTTGCCGCCGAAGCCGCCGCCGACCGTGCCGCCGATGAAGTGGAAGGTGTTGGAGGGAACGTCGAGGATCTTGGCGCAGGTATCGAGCGAGAAGAACAGGGCCTGCGTCGAGGTGTAGACCACATAGCGGCCGTTGGTGTCGGGCGCCGCGATCGAGCCGTTGGTCTCGGTCGGCGCGTGCTCGATCGGCGACATCTGATAGCGTTGCTCCAGCACGTGATCGGCTTCGGCAAAGCCGCGCTCGAGATCGCCGAAGCGTAGCTTCTGATGATCATAGCGCTCGTGATAGATGAACGTGTTCTTCGGATAGGTCTCGTTGACGACGGGCGCGCCCGGCCGCAGCGCCTCCTCGACATCGAACACGGCGGCGAGCGGCTCGTAATCGACGCGGATTTTCGCAATCGCCTCATAGGCCTCGCGCGGGCTGTCGGCGACCACGGCCACGATCGGCTCGCCCTTGTAGCGCACCTTGCCCTCCGCCAGCGACGGCTCGTCGTCCTTGCCGAAATTGATGAGGCTGAGCAGCGTATTGAGATTGCGCGGCACGTCGCTGCCCCTGATGATCCGCCGCACACCCGGCGCACGCTCGGCTTCCGCGGTGTCGATGCGCCTGATCCGAGCATGCGGATGCGCGCTGCGCAGCACCTTCAAATGCAGCATGCCCTGCAGCTTGTGATCGTCGAAATAGGCCGAGGTGCCGGTGACATGGCCGAGCATGTCCTGGCGCTGCGTGCCCTTGCCGATTTCCTTCAAATTATCGTCGCGCTCGTCGGCGAAGATGTCCTTGCGCAATTCCAGCATGGCGATGTCCTTCAGGCGCGGGCACGCGACGCGGAGGCAGCGGCCAGCACCGCATTGATGATCGGCTCATACCCGGTGCAGCGGCAGATGTTGCCGGAGATCGCCTCCACGACTTCGGCGCGGCTCGGCTGCGGGTTGTGGTCGAGCAACGCCTTCGCGGCCATCAGCATGCCCGGCGTGCAATAGCCGCACTGGGCGGCGAAATTGTCGGCGAAGGCGCGCTGCAGCGGATGCAGGTTCGGGCCTTCCTTCAGTGCGTCCAGCGTCTCGACCGAGCGGCCGGCCACCGTCTCTGCCAGCGTCAGGCAGGACAGGTGCAGCTCGCCGTCGATCAGCACCGAGCAGGCGCCGCAGCCGCCCTGCCCGCAGCCGAATTTCGGCGTCATGTCGCCGATCAGCTCGCGCAACGCCACGAGCAGGTTGACGCCGCCATCGACGAAGATTGCGACGTCGCGGCCGTTGTGCCTGAATTGCAGCGCGGTCTTCGCCATCTCTCCTACTCCTGTCCGGACAGCAGCCGCCGCAGGTGCACGCCGGCGATCTCGCGGCGATACCAGGCGCTGGCGAGCGCGTTGTCGGCCGGTGATGTTCCCTCAGTTACAGCCGCTGCGGCTGCATTGATCGATCCGCCGTCGAGCCCGCGCCCTTCGAGCGCACGCTCCGCTGCCTTGGCACGGACTGGCACCGGCCCCATCGATCCCAGCGCAATCCGGGCACCGCTGATACGGCCGCCACTGGGCGGCAGATGCGCCGCCAGCGTGATGACAGAGCCACCCTTCGGCTTGATGCGGGCCACTTTCCGATAGCGAAACGCTTCCGCGCTCGCCGGGCGCGGGCAGGAGACCGACAGCACCAGCGCGCCGGCGTGCAGCTCGCGTGTCTGCAGGAATTCCTCGATCGCGATGTCGCGCACACCGAGGCCGCCATGCACTGATACGACTGCATCCAGCGCCAGCAGCGCCACGGTGAAGTCACCATAAGGAACCGGCGCGAACAGATTGCCGCCGAGGGTGCCCATGTTGCGCACGGCTGGCCCGCCGATCGAGCGCGCCGGCGCATGCAGGAAGGCGAGATCGCGTTCGGCCAGAATGCGCGCGAAGGTGACACCGGCGCCGATCACGACACGCGTGCTCGACGCCTCGATCCGCGTCAGCGCGTGATCCGCGGCCCGCACGACGGTCGCAATGGAGATATCGCCCTCGTTGAGCGCTCGCATCACCAAGGTGCCGCCACCGAGGTAACGGGCGGACCGATCCGACGACAGCGCCGCTGCCGCTTCGCTGGTGCTCGCGAAGGTCTTCACCGTGACCGGCATTGGTCCGCCTCCGAGGTATACGCAGGTCTTGCGAGGTTTGTTGGTGAACTCTCGCGAAGTACCCGGTGCGCTCCCTCTCCCCGTTCTTTACGGGGAGAGGGTTGGGCTGAGGGGTGAACGCCCGATCGCTGCTCGTTGTTAGACCTGTACCCCCTCACCCGGATGGCATCTTTCGATGCCATCCGACCTCTCCCCGCAAGCGGGGCGAGGTTAAGGGAGCAAGCCGAGATATAGTTCATGCAGCCTCCTTCAGATGGCGGCGGATGGCGTCGAAGCCGCCTTGGTAGATATCCTCCGCCACCATCTTCGTGATCGAGTCGGCATCCGCAGGCCGAGTCGTGAAGCGCGATTCCCAATGCCAGAAGGTGCGGTCGCCATCGGTCACCGGCAGCAGCCGGACATGGGCGACATAGTTGAACATCGGGATCGGCGTATCGAGCAGGCAGTAGCTGAAGGTCTGTTCGAGGTCAGACAGCGCCAGCAATTGTTCGCGCAGTTCGGAGCCGTCCTTGAGCTTGAAGCGCCTGATGCAGCCAATCTTGTCGGAGGCCTGGGCCCGCTCGATGGAAGAGGTCGCGACCGCCGGATGCCAGCGATCGTGGCCGTTGAAGTCACGCAGCACGTCCCACACCCTTTCGGTTGGGGCATCGATGATCGTGCTCTTCACGACATGCGGCATGTCAGCCTCCGAATGCCCGCTTCAAGGCATCGAAGCCGCCCTGGAACACGCCGCCACCGATATTGTTGACGAGCTCGGTCTCCCGCTCCGGCGCACAGTCGAACTCCGCGGTCCATTCCAGGAAGGTCTGGTCACCGTCGGTGACCGGCGTCAGCCTGAGCGTCGCGACATAGTTCTCGACGCCCATCGGCGATTCCAGGATCGAATAGGTGCAGAACATGTCGTAGTCGGACAGGCCAAGCAGCTTCTCGCGAATGCGGTCGCCGTTGCGCAGGCGAAAGTCGCGCACGCAGCCGATCTTATCGGCCGGCTCGCCGCCCTCGATGCGACTCTCCGCGATCGCCGGATGCCAGTTCGGCAGGCCGTTGAAGTCGCGCACGCGCGCCCAGACGCGATCGTTGCGCGCGTTGACGACGGTGGACACATAGACGCGAGCCATCGTGCATCAACCCTTCTTCTTCGGCCCGCGGTCGGCCGCCGGCTCCGCACCACCGCTTGGTGCGGCCGGCGGCTTACCATCAGCTTTCCGTGCGGCATCCTTGATGCCCTGCATATCGCGAGCCTCGCGGATCAGCCCCGGCATCTTGGCGAGACTGCCGCCCTCGACCCCGATGTCGGACAAAATGGAATCGATCAGCGGCGCCTGCACCCGGTAGCGCAACGCCGAGTCGATCACTTCGTCCGTAGCGCTGCGTCCCCCATTGCCATTGCCTTTGCCGCCGTGCCCGTTGAGACCATCCACCTGGAGGATGCGGATGCCCTCGATCTTCTCCATCGGCTTCACGCTCTCGCGTACGATGCCCTCGATGCGATCGAGCAGCTTGCGACGGAACAGCGAGTAGCGCGCCTGGTCGCTGAGCACGTTCTCGGCCTCGTTGAGCATGCGCTGCGCTTCCGCTTCCACCGCCGAGCGCACCCGCTCGGCCTCGGCGGCGATCCGCGTCTCCTCCGCCTGCTTCTCCGCGAGCAGCACCTCGACGGTCTTGCGGCGCCTGGCGACCTCGCTTTCTCGCGCGGTCACGACGCGCTCGGCTGCTTCGGTCGCACGCATCCGCGCTTCTTCAGCCGCAGCGCGCGCGGCGGACTCCTCCAGCGACTTCTGGTGCAGCGCGATCGCCTTCTCCATCAGCGCGGTCTCGACATCCTTCTCTCGCGTGACTTCCAGCTTGCGCAGCTCGCGCTCGCGTCCGATGCGCGCCTCGTCCAGCCCGCGATCGGAGGCGATACGCGCGCGCTCGACCTCCTCGCGCGCGGCGATCTCTGCCTCCTGCAGCGCCTGCACGCGCCCGACCTCGAGCTGCTCGATCGAACGGCGCCGCTCCAGCCGCGCCGCCTCTAACGCCTGCTCGCGCGTCACATCCGCGGTCTCGACCTCCTTGCGCGCCTTGATCTCGGCTTCCTTGACCTGGCGGTCGGCATCGATCCGCTCTGAGCGCTTGGCGGCGAGCTCAATCACCCGGGCCTCGTCGGCGAGCTCGATCGCCTTCTTCTGGTCGATGTTGAGCACCTCGCGCGTCTTCGAAGAGGCGATCCGCTCTGTCTCCAGCGCCAGCTCGACATCGATGCGCTGCCGCTCGACCGCCTCGCGCCGTTTCAGCTCGGCCGCTTCGATCGCCTCGGTGCGTGCGATCTCCAGCCTGCGGGTTTCCTGCTCGGCGCGGATGCGCTCGGCCGCAACCGCCTTCTCCTGCGCGATGCGTGCCGCTTCGATGGCCTCGCGCGAGGCGATGTCGGCTTCCTCGACCGCACGGGTCCGCGCGATTTCCAGCGCCCGCACCCGCTCCTCCTGCGCGATGCGGCTGGCCTCGATCGCCTCGCGCGCGGTGATGCCGGCGACATCGAGCGCCTGGTTGCGCTCGATCTCGAGCCGGCGCGTCGCCTGCTCGGAGCTGATGCGCTCGGCCGCGAGCGTCCGCTCGCGCGCGATGCGCGCCGCCTCCACCGCCTGCTGCGCCGCGATCTCGGCCTCCTGGATGGTCCGCACCTGCGCGATCTCCAGCGCCCGGGTGCGCTCGTCGGAGGCGATGCGCTCGACATTGACCGTCATGGTCTGCGCGATCCGCGCCTTCTCGGTCGCCTCCCGGGCCGCGATCTCGGCTTCCTCCACCGCGCGGGTCCGCTCGATCTCGCGCCGCCGCGTCTCCTCCTCGTTGGCGATGCGGGCGTCGGTGACGATGCGGTCCTGCTGGATGCGCGCCTTCTCGACCGCCTCGCGCGCCGCGATCTCGGCCTCTTCGACCGTGCGGGTGCGTTCGATCTCGCGTTGCCGCACCTCGCGTTCGCTGGCGATGCGCGTCATGTCGATCGCGCGCTGATTGGCAATCCGCGCCTTCTCGATCTCCTCCCGTGCCAGCAGCTCCCTTTCCTCGACCGCGCGCATGCGTTCGATTTCCTTGTGGCGGGTGTCGCGCTCGGAGGCGATGCGCGCATCGGCAATGGCGAGCTCGTTGGCGATGCGCGACTTCTCGATCGCCTCGCGCGCCATGATCTGGGCCTGCTCGGCCTCGGTCTCGCGCAGCGCGCGCTCACGCGCCACCTCGGTGCGTTGCAGCGCCCGGCGCATCTCGATGTCGCGCTCCTGCTCCAGCCGCGCAGTCTCGCTCTCGCGCTCGATATCGAGCGCCTGCCGCTCGGCTTCGAGATTGCGGGTGCGGATGCGGATCATCGAGTCCTGCTCGATATCATTGCGCAGCTTGCGCTTGGCCTCGATCTCCTCCATCAGGCTGGTCAGGCCCTGCGCGTCGAACCGATTCGACGGGTTGAAATATTCGAGATCGGTCTGGTCGAGATCGGTGATCGCGACCGATTCGAGCTCGAGGCCGTTCTGCGCCAGCGCCTCGGCCGCCGCCGCTTTGACCCGCGCGACATATTCGCCGCGCTGCTCGTGCATCTGCTCCATCGTCATCTCGGCCGCGACCGAGCGGATGGCGGAGACGAACTTGCCCGACAGCAGCGCCGAGAGCTGCTCCGGCTCCATCGTGCGCCGGCCGAGCGTGGCCGCGGCGATCGCGACCGCTTCCCGGGTCGGCTGCACCCGCACATAGAAATCGGCTTCGATGTCGACGCGCATGCGATCGCGCGTGATCACCGCGTCCTGCCTGGCGCGCGTGATCCCCATCGGCAGCACGTTCATGTTGACCGGCGTGGTGTCGTGGATGAACGGCAGCACGAAGGCGCCGCCATTGATCACCACCCGCTCACCCAGGAAACCGGTGCGCACGAACGACACTTCCTTGGACGAGCGGTGGTACAGCCAGTTCACGATATAGACGGCGATCACGATCACGACGATCGCGATGATCAGCCAGAGGATCAATTCGCCGATCAGATTCCCGGACATCGCTTCCCTCCCTTGACCTTCATCGGGCTCCGATCGCCTTGAAACGGCGAACCTGCTCCGTCAGCGCCCGCTCGACCGGCAGGCGCTCCATTGACGATGCGCCGTAGAACCCGTGACATTTACGCGTGTGCTTCATGATGAAATCCGCATCCGCCGGCTCGGCGATCGGGCCGCCATGAGCCAGCACCAGGATCTCCGGATTGACGCTGAGCGCTGCCGCGGCCCAGGCATCGATCCGCGCCGGACAGTCTTCGAGCTTGAGTGCGGTCTGCGCGCCGATCTCGCCGCCGGTGGTCAGGCCAAGATGGCAGACGATGATGTCGGCGCCGGCGATCGCCATCGCAGCCGCCTCGGCTTCGCTGAACACGTAGGGCGTGGTCAGCAGATCCTTCTCCCGCGCCCTTGCGATCATGTCGATCTCAAGCGCATACGACATGCCTGTCTCTTCAAGGTTCGCGCGGAAGACACCGTCGATCAGCCCGACGGTCGGGAAGTTCTGCACGCCAGCGAAGCCCAGCGCCTTGAGCTGATCCAGGAACACATCCATGTCGCGAAACGGATCGGTGCCGTTGACGCCGGCGAGCACCGGCGTCTTCGTCACTACCGGCAACACTTCCCCTGCCATCTCGATGACGATCGCGTTGGCGTCGCCATAGGGCATCAGCCCGGCGAGCGAGCCGCGGCCGGCCATGCGATAGCGACCGGAATTGTAGATCACGATCAGATCGACGCCGCCGGCCTCCTCGCATTTGGCCGAAAGGCCGGTGCCGGCACCGCCGCCGACGATCGGCTCGCCTTTCGCCACCATGGCGCGGAATTTCCGCAGCAGTGACGCTCGTTCAAACCGGGCCATCGGTCACCTCGCCACTCTTCGGCGCGCACTAGCGCGGCCGACCAGACTGCGCAGCGCGCCCGCCACCGCGGCCGCGAATTCCGGCTCGTTGATATTGCGCTTGATACGGATGACCTGACGGCTGCCGGTCTGGCGCACGGTCTGCTCCAGCGCACGAAACAGTGCCGCATCCGCATCCAGATCCCAGAACGGCTGGCCAGGAGCATCCAGTGCCGATACGCCGCCCTCGGGCAGGAAGAAGCGCACCGGCCCGTCCATCTGGTTGAGGCGCTCGCCGATCCAGCGCCCCATCCGCGCGTTCTCTTCCGCGGTGGTGCGCATCAAGGTCACCTGCGGATTGTGGACGTGGAATTTGCGTTGCCGGTAACGGTCGGGAATCGTCTCCGGCCTGCCGAAATTGACCATGTCGAGCGCGCCGACCGAGCCGACATAAGGCAGGCGGTTGCGGATGATCGCGCCGAAACGGTCCTCGGTCGCCGGAAACACGCCGCCCATTAACAGGTCACAGACCTCGGTCGTGGTGAGGTCGATGACGCCGGCCAGCACGCCGGAATCAACCAGCTTCTCCATCGACTGGCCACCGACGCCGGTGGCGTGGAACACCAGGCACTCGAAATCGCTGCGAAGATCAGCGGTGATCTTCTGCACCGCCGGCGTCGTGACGCCGAACATGGTGATGCCGATCGCCGGCAAGTCTTCCCTGCGATCGCGCGTCTGCTTGCCGCGTTCATCGAGCTGCGCCTTGACCATGCCGATCAGCGCGTTCGCGCCGTTGGCAAGCACTGTGCGCGAGATCGAGTTCAGGCCCTGCACATCGGTCACCGAATACATCATGGTGATATCGGCCGGGCCGACATAAGGGCCGACATCGCCGGAAGCCACCGACGAGATGATCAGCTTCGGCACCCCGACCGGCAGCGCGCGCATCGCAGGCGCGACCAAGGAGGCGCCGCCGGAGCCGCCCGCCGAGATGATGCCCACGACATTGCTCTGGCGGCGCAGCCAGTTGGCGAAAGCGTCCGCCATGGCGGTGACGGAGCTGCCGCGATCGGCGCCGAACACCGCGGCGCCGCCGCGCCCATGGTTGAGCGCGATCTCCTGCGCCGAGACATCGCAGGTCGCGGCCTTGCCGCTGGTGGAGAGATCGACCAGCCGCGCCCGCAGGCCGGCGCTCACGATGATGTCGCGGATGAAGCGCAGCTCGTCGCCCTTGGTGTCGAGCGTGCCCGCGACCAGCACCACAGGTGGACCTGACGGCTGGGATGACCGAGTCGGTTCGACTCGCCGCGCCGCGGTCTCAAGCTGCGTGACCCCTGTCGACAGCGTGCGCGCAGCCGCCTCGATCCGTGCGATCGGCACCGGTTGCGACCAGCGCGTCGGCGGCGTCGGATTGGAGATATAGACGCGGATCGGCCCACCGCTTCGCGGACGCGGCGCTGCAGCAGCGCCCGCCTGCGGGCTGGCTTGCACCATCTCGATATCGGCCTCGGCATGAACGCCGACGCCGAGCAACCGCTGTTGAAGGTCGCGATCGGCGGCAAGCCGCGCCGAATCGATGATGCGATTGATGCGGCCGTTGACCATGATCGCGACGTTCTTCGAGATCGCGGTGGCGACGCCGATGTTCTGCTCGATCACCAGCACTGAGATCTCGTCGTCATCGCCCAGGCGCACCAGCATGTCCTCGACCTGCGCGACGATCACAGGCGCCAGGCCTTCGGTCGGCTCGTCCATGACAAGGAGATGCGGATTGGTGAGCAGCGCGCGTCCGATCGCGAGCATCTGCTGCTCGCCGCCCGAGAGCTGCCCGCCGCCATTGTTCCTGCGCTCGGCAAGCCGCGGGAAGGTGTCGTAGATGCGCTCGATCGTCCATGAGCCTGGGCGGATGCCCGCGGTCAGCCGCAGATGCTCGTCCACAGTGAGCGATCGCCAGAGACGCCGCCCTTGCGGGACATAGCCGACGCCCAGACGGGCGATGCTCGCAGGATTGAACCGAGTGATGTCCTGGCCGCGCACCCGTACGGAGCCTGCGCGCGGCGACAGCAGGCCCATGATGGTCTTGCACAGCGTGGTCTTGCCCATGCCGTTGCGGCCGACCACCGAGAACACGCCGGATGGCAGCGTGAGATCGACGCCTTGCAGCGCGTGGGAATGACCATAGTAGACGTCGAGGCCGCGGACCTCGAGTGCGGGACGCGTGGCGCTGCGGTCACTCATGGCCGGCTCCAAGATAGAGCTCCTGGACTTCGGGATCGGCTTCGATCTCCTGCGGCAGGCCCTCCTTGAAGATGCGGCCGTTGTGCATCATCGTCACGCTCTCGACGACGCGCAGCGCGACGTCCATGTCGTGCTCGATGATGATGTAGCCGATGTGCCGGGGCAGCGAGGTCAGGATCTCGATCAGCTCGCGCCGCTCGGTCGGCGACAGGCCGGCGGCCGGCTCGTCGAACAGGATGAAGCGCGGTGCGCCGGCGAGAGCCAGCGCGATCTCGAGCTGGCGCTGCTGGCCATGCGCGAGCTCGGCGACCCGCCGATCCCTGGCCGGCGTCAGATGCACGGCCTGGATCAGGGTCTCGGCCGCATGCATCAGCACGTCATTAGCGCCTGCGCGGAGCAGCGAGAAGCGGCCGCGCGAGACGCCGCGGCAGGCGAGATAGATATTGTCCTGCACTGTGAGCCCGGGAAACAGCGCCGAGATCTGGTAGGTGCGGCGTAAGCCCCTCCGGATGCGCTCATAGGGTGGGAAGCGGGTGATATCCTCGCCGAAGAAACGGATGGTGCCGGAGGTCGGCAGGAAATCGCCGGTGACGCAATTGAACAGCGTGGTCTTGCCGGCGCCGTTGGAGCCGAGCACCGCGCGCCGCTCGCCCGGCCGTACCGTGATCGTAATGTCGGTCAATGCCGCGAGCGCGCCGAACATGCGGGTGACGCCGCGCAGCTCCAGCGCCGCGTCCGAGCCGATCGCCTGCAGGCGCTGCGCGACGCTATCCATGATGCGCGCCTCGCTGCGTCTGCGCGCCGCGGCGGCGCCAGCGCTCCCACAGGCCGACAAGGCCATCCGACGACCAGAACACGATGACCAGGAAGCCCGCGCCGATCAGCAGGCGGAAGCGGTTGCCGTCGAGACCGAGCTGGACCAGCACGTCGAGCGCGAACGTGCGCAGGATGACGAAAATGAACGCGCCGATATAGGCGCCGATCGGCCGGGTGATACCGCCGACCACTGCGATGATCAGGATATCGATGCAGCGCTCCACCGCGACCGAGCCGGGCGAGATCTGCCGGTAGTTCCAGACCTGCAGCACGCCGCCCAAGGCTGCGATCAGCGAGGCGATCGCGTAAGCCGCGATGCGGTGCGCGTTGACGTGGAAGCCGAGCGCCGCCATCCGGCGGGGATTGTCGCGCAGGCCCTGCAGCGCGAGGCCGAACGGCGCACGGGCGATGTAAATGACCGCGAAGTAGCACGCCGCGGCGACCCCGAGTGTCACATAGTAGAACGGAATGTCGGCGCGCCAGTCGACACCGAAGGCCCGCGGCGTGGCGATGGTGTTCAGCCCGGTATGGCCGTTGAAGATCGCCCAGTTCTGATTGGTGAAGTAGTAGAATGCCGCGCCGATCGCGAGTGTGATCATGATCGTGTAGATGCCCTCGGTCCGCACCGCGAGCGCGCCGCCGAGCGTGCCGAACGCGGCCGCCAGCGCGAGCGCCGTCGGGACCGCGAGCCACCAGGGCCAGCCAAGGCTGATATTGGCGCTGCCGGAGACGCCGAACACGCCGACCATGTAGCCGGCGAAGCCCGCCACGGTGAGCTGCATCAGGCTGACCATGCCGCCATAGCCGGCCAGGAACATCAGGCTGAGCGCGATGGTGCCGAGGATCAGCGTGGTGCCAAAGATCTCGATCAGGAAGAATCCGTTGGCGAGCAGCGGCATGATCAGCAGGATGATCGCGACCAGCCACGGCAGCGGATGCTCGCTAATCGACCAGGGCGGCGCAACAGACTGCGGCAGCGCCGCTGCGGCCGGCGGCCTGGCATGCAGAGGAGCGCGTTCGGCGAGGGACATGATCAGCGCCTCGCGAGCAGGCCCTGCGGCCGCAGCGCCAGCACCAGCACCATGATCAGGAAGGTGACGACGATGGCGTAGGTCGGGATATAGACCGAGCCGAGCTGCTCGGCGAGGCCGATGATCAGTGCGCCCAGCGCCGCTCCGGGAATCGAGCCCATGCCGCCGACAATGACGACCACGAGCGAAGCCAGCAGGAAGCGCGTATCCTCGCCCGGCGACAGCGATTGAAAGGTGCCGCCGACCACGCCGGCTATGCCTGCAAGCCCGGCGCCGAGCGCGAACACGCCGACGAACACCAGCTGGATGCGCACGCCGGTCGCAGCCAGGATGTCGCGGTCATCGACGCCGGCCCGCACCATCAGCCCGACGCGGGTACGGTTCAGCGCCAGCCACATCAGGATGCCGATCACGACCGACGCCAGGAAGATCACCAGCCGCACCAGCGGATATTGCAGATAAACCGCCTCGCCTGACGATTTCACGGCGGTGACGAACGGCAGCTGCACCGGGCCGATCAGCCAGCTTGGCGTTGCGATCTGGTAGAAATCGCCGCCGCAGGCCCACAGCATCAGGTCGGCGAACACGATGGAGAGCCCGATCGTCACCATGGTCTGGCGCAGCTCCTCGCCCTCCATTCGGCGGAACACCACGAGCTGCAGCAGCACGCCGACCAGCGCCACCACCACGAACGCAACGATGAAGCTGAGCAGCCACGAGCCGGTGGCGGCGCTGATGGCATAGCCGACATAGCCGCCGAACAGATAGAGTGAGCCGTGCGCGAGGTTGACGTTGCGCATCAGGCCGAAGATCAGCGTGAAGCCGCTCGCCACCAGGAAATAGAGGCCGCCCAGCGTGATGCCGTTGAGCACGGCGTTGAGGAACACGCGCTTGCGGCCGATCGCCTCCTCAAGTCCCTGCGGCCAGACCGCGAGCACGAGCCATAGCAGCACGCCGGCCGCGATCAGAATGATCAGCGCCCATGCCGGATGACGCTCGATGAAGCGCGTCACGGTCATGATTGGTGCCGGGCCGTCGCGACGGCGCGCTGCATGGTTCCTCCCGAACCGCGGCCGCGTTGTTATGATCAAGGGCGTTTCGCCCCGGCCGCGTTGTCCGTGATCCTAGCCAGACCGCTGCGCGGCATTTGACCGTCAGTCTCTTTTCGCGTGCCGCGGCTGCGTCATGCGCGCAGCACCTTTGCTGCACGGCGGTAGTCCGTTGGCGCCATGCCGACATTGGCGGCGAAAAAGCGCGTGAAGCCGCTCTGCGAGGAGAAGCCGAGGTCGAAGCCGATATCGACGATCGGCGCTTCGGTCGTGACCAGCGCGTCCAGCGCCTGCTCCATGATCAGCGTGTTGAGATAGAGATGCGGCGTGACGCCGGTCTGGGTGCGGAACAGCCGATAGAAATGCGGCCGCGACAGCCCGGCCTCGCGCGCGATGCTGTCGAGCTCGATCTCCGCACCCGGGCTCTCCGACATCAGTCGGATCGACTTGCGGACGCGGAAATCGGTCACGCCGGCGCAAGGACGCTGGTCCGGCTCGGCCGTGGCGGATTGCCAGCTCTCGTCATGGCAGATGTCGATCAATTGACGGAGCTCGCAATCGAGGCTGGACAGCGACGGCGCGCCGCAGACCAGCGCCGCAGCGCGCCTGATCTGCTTTTCCAGCGCCGCGGTGCGGCGGAAATGCGTGCGTCCGAAGCGCAGCGATTTTCCGCTCGTGACATCGGGCGCGAACCATTCGGCATTGACATAGAGCACGAAGAACACCGCGCCATCGCCGAGATCGGCGGGCAGGAAGTTATGCGGCTCCCACGGATTGACCGCGACGATCGCATCCTCGCCGAGCCTGTAGCGCCGGTCGCAGACATCGATCGACGCCGGCGTGCCGCCGACATGAAAGATCAGGTGGCCTTCGCGGTGCGCATGCACGTTGAAGGGCCTGTTCAACTGGTACACCGTGGCACGACCGAACCGGCCGTGGAAGACGGCAAGCGCCCTGCTCATGCCCTCCCTCCTTAAGGGATGGACTTGTGTGTTGATCGCAGCGTTCCTCAACGCGTGCGGGAATTCAAGAGCCGTGTACCAGCGGCAAGCTGGCGCACGGCTCTCATCGCAGGTGCAGCAATTAGGTCAGTACTTCTTGCATTCCGGCACGGTGCGGCTCGGCAGGCCGATCTTGGCAAAAACAGCCGGATCATAGCCGAGCGTCTGGTTCACGTTCGGGATCACCTTGACGACCTTGCTGAACAGCGCGCCCTTGCCGTCATCGACCACTTCGGTGACGAAATTGGTGCCGATCGCCTGGCGGTTGGAATCGAGCTTGATCTTGCCGTTCGGCGCGTCGATCTCGATCTTCGCCAGCGCATCCTTCAGCTTGGCCTGGTTGTCGCTGAGGTCGCCATTGACCTGGCGCAGCGCCAGGATCAGCGCCATGGTCGAGTCGTAATAGTTGGTGGCGAGCAGCGAGGGCGAGGGGAAGCGCTTGTTTGGCGGGAACGCGTCCTGATAGGCCTTGACGAATTTCTGCCAGTTCGGATCGTCCCAGGTGTCGGCCTGACCAGAGGCAGCGATGGTGCCGATCAGCGCGTTCTTGGCGCTGCCTTTCGAGGACAGGATGGTCTGGTCGATCATGATCGAGCCGCCCATCAAATGCGCCTTGCCGCCGGCCTGCTGATACTGATTGAGGAAATTGACGGCGTCGGCGCCGCCGAGGCCGAGATAGATCGCATCGACATCGTCGGGCAGCGCCGCGATGACGGAGGCGAAATCCTTGGTGCCGAGCGGCACCCATTGCCGGTTGGTGACCTGGCCGCCGGCGCCACAGAATTCCAGCACCAGGCCGAACACCTGGGTGTAGATGAAGGAATAGTCCTCGCCGACGGTGGCGATCTTGCGATAGCCCTTGGTGTCATAGGCGTATTTGCCGAGGCCCACCTGCCACTGCGCGCCGTCCATGTTGTAGCGGAAGAAATTCGGCGCCGGATCGACGTAGGTCGCTTCCTGTGCGCCGGAGGCGGCGTTGACGAAGGTCAGCTCCGGATGTGTTTTGGCGAAATTCTTCACCGCGATGCCCTCGTCGCCTGACAGCGGCGACAGCAGGATCTGCACATGATCCTGCTCGATCAGCTTGCGCACCGCACGAACAGCGGAATCCGGCGTGGCGTCGGTGGAGGCGACCACGAATTCCAGCTCCTTGTCGCCGACATTCTTGCCGAGCACGTTGAGCGCGGTCTGGTGGCCGCGCATGCCGTCCTCGCCGAGCACCGTATAGGTGCCTTCCAAGGTCGCGGTGACGCCAACCTTGATCTTGTCGGCCGCGTGGGCCGTGGTCGCACATAATAGAGCCGTCAGCGCTGCGAGCCCGAATCCGCCTCTCACCATCGTCGATCCTCCCTCTGTCTGCCGGATCGTTGTCCGGCGTGATGCGACGGGGCCGTGTGCGTTGCGCGGCCCTCGTGTTGGCCGGCAGGCTAGCGCAGGAGGCAAGGCTGGCGCCCCGCGCGGAGGGTGCGCGGCTTGACGGGCAGTCTCATTTTGCATGCTGCGGTGCGCTGCCCTGTCGCGGCGCAACACGGGGTTGCCGAGGCCGAGGCCAGTTACTCCGCACGGCGGCTTCGCTCCCGATCGACACACTCTCAACTCGTCATCGCCCGCCACCCGGTCCGGTCTTCGGCCGGCTGGATGACAGGCTCCAGCGGGCGGTCCAGTAAACGCAGCCGATCATGATAAGGTGAGATCGCCACCCCGACCGTCAGCAGCGCTCCTTGCGGGAGCCGGACCTGCGACGCTATCGCCTGATGCGAATGTCAAACAACGCAGCCGCTCGCGTCCTCGCGGCGCATTCGCGCCCGAGCCTTGGCGGCATCATCCACCCCCGGAAAACGAGAGGGTGCAGGGAAGGCCGGGAGCTCGCCGCCCCCATGGCCCGCGTGCGAAGAAAAAATGCACGCGGCGGTTACCACAGGTTCGGCCGAGCCATCCCGGCCTTCCCTGCGCGATGGTGTTACGGTTGCTCCGCGCTCTCCCCGGGGACCGGCTTGTTTGCCCCCGTATTCGCGACGATGCTTCGCATCATCGCGTCCGCGAC
Organism: Bradyrhizobium sp. STM 3557; assembly: GCF_045571465.1. Classification (NCBI taxonomy): domain Bacteria; kingdom Pseudomonadati; phylum Pseudomonadota; class Alphaproteobacteria; order Hyphomicrobiales; family Nitrobacteraceae; genus Bradyrhizobium; species Bradyrhizobium sp. STM 3557. Next base: position 497,816 of record NZ_CP120697.1, on the reverse strand, counting down.
AATGCTCACGCATTGCGCGGGGCATCAGCACCGGGATGCCAGGACCACACGGCTTGGCCGTCCGCAACAGCACGCATCGTCCGCATGATGAGATCACGCTTGCGCACCCTCGCGGCCCACCGCTCCCCGCAACTCAACGTATCGCGACGACGCGTACGCCCCTCTGCATGAGGCGGGATGACGGCAGGATGCAGCTGATTTGGGGGTAGTTCAAAGCGGATTATTTTTCGCGCAAGATCTGGACATAGGTCACAGCGTTGAAAGCACGAAAGAAACTAGATCTTAGGAGCAGACGTTTCAAGCCGCACAGGTGAGCGAAGCCGTCGCGGGATCATAGATCATAGAAGTAGCTCATGATCATATCGTCATTGGTCTTCTGGATCACTTCATCGCTCACGAAGTTGCTTTAGCCGGAAGACGTGCGGTCACCCCAGCCGGACTGAAAGCGGCCACTGAGCGTCGGAGCATTGATTTGGACCATTAGACAGTCCAAATTCGGCGCGTCCCGTCCTCGCCAAGAATCGCACCTATGAAAGTCTCCGTCACGGACGCCAAGGGACAACTGACGGAGCTGGTGCGGCGCGCCGAGGCCGGCGACGAGGTCATTCTGACGCGGCATGGCCAGGATGCCGTGCGCCTAGTATCTGTGAAATCTCTGCCGAGTCGTGCGTCACGCCGGGCGCTGCTCGAAACGGTTCGTGCCGCCGGCGCGGCCAAAGCGGCGCCAGGCCAAAGCGCCGCGCGGAGCCAGGATTTCCTCTACGGCAATGACGGCCTGCCACGGTGATCGCGGTCGATACGTCAGCCCTGATGGCCATCGTGCTGAACGAAGCGCAGGCCGACGCCTGCATCGCCGCGCTCGAGGCGGAGGACCACCTTCTGATCTCCGCGGGGACGGCCGCGGAAGCGTTGATCGTCGCGTCCAGGCGCAATGTCGGTGAAGAGATGGAATGTCTCATCGAGGAGTTGGGCTTCGAGATCGAAAGCGTCACCCTGGCCACGGCACGACGTGTCGCGGCCGCCCATGCGCGCTGGGGCAAAAGCCTGCATCCGGCCGGTCTGAATTTCGGTGACTGCTTCGCCTATCAGCTCGCGATGGAGCATGGCTGTCCTCTGCTCTATGCCGGCGACGATTTCACGCGAACCCACGTCCGGCGCGCGGTCTAGAGCAGATCAGCCGCCACAGCACTTCTTGTATTTCTTGCCGCTGCCGCATGGGCAGGGGTCGTTGCGGCCGACCTTTGGCGCGCTCTGACGAACGGGCTGCGACGAGGAGGCGTGAGGCCGCTGATCCGCCACGTGCGCGGCCGTGTCGCCGCTGACGAAGCGCCAGGCACCGCGTTCGCCGCGGCGGAACTGCGAGACCTCGTGGTGCTCCATGATCTGGCCGCCCTGGCTGTAGGTCGCGACGAACTCCACCACCCCTTCGCGATCGCCCGGCCCACCGTCGTCCACGCGCAGGATGCGAAGACCCAGCCATTTGGATTGCCTCGCCCAAGCTAAAGCGGCGGCGCGATCGAACGCCGCGCGGTGCTCGGCTGCGAGCGTGCTGGCGATGTAGTCGATGTCGCCGCGCACATAGGCGGTGTAGCGCGAGCGCATCAGCGCCTCGGCCGTCGGCGGGCTCGTCTCACCACCGAGAAACGGACCGCAGCAGCCTTCATAGTCAAGTCCGGAGCCGCAGGGACATCGCATGCGATGACGCTAACACGAACCTGCACAAGCAAAAGCCGGAGCGGATGAGCAGCACGACGGCTTCATGATAGCGCCCGCGGAGATCATCAGAACTCAGGCATCTCTCACACGCGCCGTGCAGACGAACCAAGCGGTGTCGTCAGTCGTTGCTCCACCGGTCGCGCCCCTTCCAATAGGGACAATGCGGGCAGCTCTCGCCTTCCGGATAGTCGATGCCCTCCTCGTGCGGGCAGCCGATGATGCGATCGACCATGTTGACCGAATGCACGCCGCGGCTACGCAGGTGCTCGGCAATCGCCGAGAGGATCGCAGCATCCTTCCGCACGTCGCCCGTCTCCGAGAACCAGCGCCGCAGGTCGGCCTCGGCGCCCTGATACGCGATGACGCCGACGGCAACCTTTGAGGCATGGTCGCGATCGGGCCCGTAGAAAGCGATGGTGCCGACCGGATAGCCGCGCATGCCCTGCTTGGCCTTTTTCCTGAGCCATTTTTCCGGTTGGGGGCCGATCTTCATGGAAGCTGCTCGCCGTCAAACTCCAATGCCATAGGACCATTTCACGCGGTAAAATTATCACAGCAGCGGCTGACGAAAAACGCGGCGGCCCATTCGCATGATGTTTTCATTATCATGGCGCTGTGTCCACAAAGACGCAGGCGCCCGCCATCTCGCGGCTGGCGTGTGGATGCCGGGGCGAGGTCGTTCCGCATAGCCGAATCACGTGTTAACCATTGGGTAAGAAGTGGGTGTTGGGCGTTCGGCTGACCGGCCCGGCCCCCGCGCGGATCTGAAATTCGCGGACGTCCATTCGTTTCATCAAACGTGGCGTTCCACGCCGCGGGCCTGCCTTGCGTCCATCAGCAAGAGGGGCTGCGCGATCCCCGACGCACCTTTTTCGCGCGATGGCTGCTGGCCGTAATCGATGAGAAGCCTGCCGGACGTGCGGGCCGCCGCCTTAATCCCTCCTCTGCATCACCTGATGCCGGCGCGACAGCGTGGTTTTGAACCGCGCGGGCGCTGCCCAAGGGCATCACGACCGAATGGAGCGGCTCCGATGGCCGATGAGTCTATCATTATTCCCTGGAATCCCCCCCAGGCGACCAAGCCCCAACCTAAACCGGCGCGCGTCACCAAGCCGCGCAAGCCTGCCAAAGCCAAGACCAAGCCCGTTGCTAGGGCCGCCACCAAGGCAAAGGCCGCCACGCCGGCAGATCACGAACTGCCCGGGTCCGAAGCGCTGATTGCGCCCGACTTCATGGAGTTCGTCGAGGCGCAGGCGAAGCGCCCGGCCCTGCCGGCGAGCGCGCGGCTGCAGGCCAAGGCAGGCACACAAGCGGTCGCCGCGACGCCCGTCGCTCCATTGGAGCCCGCCGCATCGACAGAGCTTGCCTTGCCGGCGGAGCCGCCCGCACCGGAGGTCGTCGCGCGCGACGACCAGGCCGTGCGACCGCGCCCACGCCTGAGCGCGTCCTCGCTGCTGCTGCGGACGGCCGCGCTGGCGCTCGCCGGCGTCGGCATGGCGATGAACGGCTGGTTCGCCCAATCGCTCGGCTCAAGCAACATTGCGGGCTGGCTGTTTCTCGCCATCGGCCTCGCCGCCGACCTGGTCGCGCTTGTCATGCCGACCTGCGCCGCACGGCTCTGGCACGAGCGCCATCACTCGATCGCGCTCGCAGGCTGGGCGGTGTGGACACTGACCTTCGTGTTCGCCGTCACCGCCGGCATCGGCTTCGCCTCGACGAATATCAGCGAGGTGTCCCTCGCCCGCGCCTCGCGCATGACGCCGGCGATCGCCGCCGCGCAGGCGCAGCTCACGGATGCCATGGCCGCGCGCGACCGCGAATGCAAAGGCGGCGTCGGCAAGTACTGCCGGGAGCGCGAGGCGGCAGTCGCCGAGCGGCGGCACGCCTTCGACGCGGCGACGCGGGAGGTGGCGCAGACTGCCGATCCGCAGACCGAAGCCGCCGTCAAGCTGGTGGCGTGGCTCTCGCACGGCCTACTGAAGCCGGAGGCTGACGATTTCGCCATGCTGCGGCTGGTGCTGCTGGCGCTGCTGCCGCAGTTCGGCGGCATATTGCTGATGGTGGGCCGGCGCGCATAAGCCGCGCCTTGCGTTGAGCTGCAAGAATTTGCCGAAGCGGCGCGGCGACGCTACAAGGGCGTCGCCCAACTTCCGCACGCCCGATCGCGCCCGCCGCCGACGCCTCCTGTCATGCCAAGCACCTTGCTCAGCCGCGCTCCGACATCGCAGCCGAACGCACCGCGCAGCCGATGCGCGCCTCAATCGGCCGCAGCTAGAGCGTTTTCAAGCGAAGTGGATACCGGCTCGCGTCAAGAAAGCGCATCAAAAGCTAGAGCCCCGTTCCGATTCAATCGGAACGGACAAGGCTCTAGCAGCGGTTGATCCGATGCAGCAGGTGGACCTCGCGCTGGCAGGCCGAAGCGCCGATCAGCCGCGCCCATTTCCGGTCGGCATCAGGCGCGTCGGAAACGGCTTCGCGGTGACCCTGCAGGATATTGCACCAACGGCGTTCACCGATCCCTTCGTCGCCGAGACCATCGCGCGCCTCAGCCGTGAGACGTACCAGCGGCCGCTTGAGTCATTTTGCGACGAGGCTTCCGACCTCGGTGCGATCGCGCCGCGCGGCATCATCTATCACGTGTCGAAATGCGGCTCGACCCTGGTCAGCCAGACGCTGAAGCAGCTCGACGACGTCACCGTGTACTCGCAGCCGGAGGCGCTCAATGGCCTGTTGATGCCGCCGCATGCCTGCAATCCCGACGAGCTGGTGCGGAGCCTGCGCGGCTTCGGCGCGCTGCTGGCCCAGCACGCCGCGGGGCCTTACGTGCTCAAGCTGGAAAGCTGGCACACGCTGTATTGCCGCGAGCTGCAGCGCGCCTTTCCGACGGCGCCCTGGGTGTTCTGCATCCGCGATCCCATCGATGTCGCGGTCTCCGTCATCGAGGACCCCGATCCCGGGGTCTGGTACCGCCGGCTCGGCCACGACGCCAATCCGTTCTTCGATGCGTTCGGGCTGTCGCAGTCCGCCGCCCGGATGCCCGGCGCGTACATTGCATTGTTCTACACGCGATTCTGCGCGGCGGTCCGGCAGCTCGCGCCGCAGACCGGCCGCATCGTGCTCTATGACAGCATGCCGGAGAGCATCTGGATGACCGTCGCGCCGCTGTTCGGATTGAACGTCTCGGCGGCCGAGCTGGCGCGGATGCAGCGGAGCACGGCGTACTATTCCAAGGCGCCGCACGGCACTGTCAGCCAATTCGTCGCCGACAGCGCCGACAAGCGGCGGCGCATCGCGCCTGACGTCCGCGCCGCGATCGAGGCCGACGCGCGACCGGCCTATGAGCAGATGCTGGAGATGATGACGGACGCCGGCTGAGCGGCGACGCGCGCCTCAAATGCCTTTTTACCCCCGCTACTTCATGCCGGCCTTGCGCAGGCCCTCGAGGACATGGGCGGATGCCGCCTGCAGCGTCGGGTTCTGGTACTGCTCTTCCTGATAATACCTGGTGATGCGGTCGAGCGTATATTCGGAGCCGAACTTGGTGTTGAACGCCACCAGCGTCTCGCTCGCCTTCGGGGCCTGATCGGTGAGAGCGTGGGCAGCGGCGAGCCACGCCTGGACATACCAGAGATTCGGTCGCACCCGCGCCGATTCGGACAATGCCTCGATCGCCTTGGGATAATCGCCCAAGGTGAAATAGGCGCGGCCCTTGACCCAGTAGAACACGCCGACGGCCGGATCGTTGGGGCTGAGCTGCAGCGCCTGCTCGACCATCGGGATCGCCTCGGCCGGCTTGCCGACGAAGACGAGCGCGTTGGCGGCCTGGGCATAGGCGCGTGCGAAGTTGGGGTCGATCCGGATGGCCTCCTGGAAGGACGCCAGCGAAGCGGGATGATCGCCGCGCAGCCGCAGCACATAGCCAAGGGCGAAGTGCGCCAGCGCCACGTTGCGGTCCAGCCCGATCGCCTTGCGCGCCGCGGTCTCGGCGCGGTCGACTTCGGCCTTGCCGGCGCCATTCCAGCCATTCAGCACGTCGCCCATCAGGACATGGGCCAGCAGCGCCAGCAGCCGCGCATTGTCCGGGTCCGCCTTGAGGCCGGCCTCCGCATTCTGACGCGACTCAAGGAATTTTTCCGGCGTCGGGTAACCCGTAGTCGCGGCCATCGCTCTCATTCTCTCATCAAGGGGATTGTGGTCTGCGGCCAGGGTGCCGATCTCGTGCCGCAGGCTGGGCACCGTCACCTCGTCATTCAGCGAGGTGGCGATGCGGCCTAGCATGTTGTCCTGCAGATCGGCCAGGCTGCTCGTCTCATAGGCGAAGGAATTGTCCCAGAGATTGGCGCCGTTGTCGGTGTCGATCAGCCGGGCGTTGACGCGGACGATCGGGCCCGCGCGCCTGACGCTGCCTTGCAGGGCGTAGCGCACCTTGAGCTCGCGGCCGATCGCGCTCGGCGTGTCCGGCCGGTCCTTGTAGGTGAAGGCGGTGCCCGAGGCGATGACCCAGGCGCGCGGCAGGCGCGCCAGCTCGCTGGTCAGATCCTCGGTGATCGCATCTGCAAGATAGTCGTCGCTGGAGCTGCCGCCGATATTGTTGAAGGGCAGCACCACGATCTTGTTGGTGCGGGCGACCACCGGATTGGCGGTGCCGAACACCAGCACGCCGGCGGTCGCAAGCACGGCCACCGCGGCGACGCCGGCGGCGACCGCCAGACTGCCCCAATGCACGGCGAGGCGCGTGCGCAGCGGCAGGCGAATCGGCTGGTCCGACACCTCGTAGACACGGATCGGATAGGGGATGTTCTTGACCCGCTGGGTGCCGCGATCCGCGAAGAAGAACCCCGGCTGCGAGCGGGCCTGGTCGTAGATGCTCTGGCTGACGCAGATCGCCCCGGGCGAGGCCAGCGATTCGAGCCGCGCCGCGATGTTGACGCTGTTGCCGTAGATGTCGTGCTGATCGACCAGCACGTCCCCGGTGTTGATGCCGATCCGCAGCTTGATCTGGTCGGGCTCGTCGGCCTGGCGGGTCGCGAGGCCACGCTGGATCTCGAGCGCACAGCGCACGACATCGGTCGCGCTCGCGAACTCGGCCAGCCAGCCGTCGCCCATGCTGCGCACGATGCGCCCGCCATGCCGGGAAATGGTGGGATCGATCAGCTCGCGCGCCAAGCAGCTGACGCGCGCATGCGTCTCGTCCTCGCTGCGGCTCATCATGTGGCTGTAATTGACGACGTCGGCCAGCATCACGGCCATCAGGCGCCGCCGGTGCCGGGCCGCCGGCTCGGCCATCGCCGGCGCCGCGTCCTTCGCTATCGATACGAGCCGCAAAGCCATGGCTGCCGTTCTGCAAATGTGGACAGGATCCCAGCGCGGCGGATTAAATCGACGGATCGGAATGACGTCAATGGCAGAGCATACACCGAGATCATCCCGGTGGCCAGAAAACTGCAATCTTGCTTACCGGGCCTCCGGCCGGGGCACGAACGGCCTCGGCCACGTCCCGCGGCTCCGATTAGATGACAGAATGGTTACGATTGTAACCAATTTTTCTGCCCCGGAACGGAGGTCAGGCGGCGCCGTTGTCGGCTGGAGACCGAGGGGATTTATGTCAATGGAGTTCACCCATGGCCGACAACAAAGACCCGAACCGGAAGCAGCCCGGCGAGAAGCAGGAAGGCAAGTATCACTACAATCCCGGCAATCAGTCCGGCAAGGAGCTTGGCATCGCCCATCCGGAGGGCGCCGAGGAGGTCAAGACCGAACCTCTCCACAGCCGTGACGAGCCTCGCCGGGCACCGTAGCGGTTCACCATTCTTCCGCTTGCACAAACAATGGACGGCCGCCGCGATCATGCCGACGCCCGGCCGTTCTCACCGTCCGTTCAGCGCCGCTCTCGCCAAGTGCACCCGTCCTAGCCGATTGCGTTAACGCTTCCGCATGGTTGGACCGTAGGTGCCGCCTTCACGATGCGTCCACGGGACTTTGGTTTGCGACAGTCAATCCGTCGGTTCAGAAACGCATTCGTCGCCAGCCGCGTGAAATGCACGTCCCCTGCTCCAGGAACGAGCATCCGCGGCTCCTTGTCTGGTTTGGTCGTCTGGTTTGGCAAAATCAGCTTCGGCTACGAGCGATCGGCGAGCTCGGCGACGCCATCTCTGCTGGCGCAGTGATTGCAACAATAGATCTTGCCGCCGGCCTCGAGCCCGTGACCGAGCACACGCGTTCCGCAGAACGTGCATGTCGGCGCCAGCGCTTGGACCGCGCACTCGAAGCTATCGAACACATGAGCTTCGCCTTTCATGACAACTTGAAAGGTTTTGTCGTAGTCATTGCCACAGGTTTCGCATGTCGGCATTGGGCTTTCCTCACTCTGCCAGTCGATTGCCCCATTTGGTAACGGCCGTCCGCAGGCGTCCATTGGCCAGCCACCGTCACGGCGGCCATCTATCGCTCGATCGTACCTGTCCGCCTGATCTTCTTCTGCAGCAGCAAAATCCCATAGAGCAGCGCCTCCGCTGTCGGAGGACAGCCGGGCACATACACATCGACGGGAACGATGCGGTCACAGCCACGAACGACGGAATACGAATAGTGGTAGTAGCCGCCGCCATTCGCGCAGGACCCCATTGAAATGACGTAGCGCGGCTCCGGCATCTGGTCGTAGACCTTGCGCAGCGCCGGCGCCATTTTGTTGCAGAGCGTGCCTGAGACAATCATGCAGTCCGACTGCCTTGGTGATGCGCGAGGAGCGCAGCCAAAACGTTCGACATCGTACCGAGGCATCGAAACCTGCATCTGCTCAATCGCGCAGCAGGCGAGTCCAAAGGTCATCCACATCAGCGACCCGGACCTTGCCCAGGTGACGAGATGATCGACCGGAGCGACAAAGTAGCCGCGGTCGCCGAGATTCTCATTCACGATGTTCCACGATGTCGAGCTGGCTTCGACCATCGGATGGTCCTGCTGCAATGCCGCTCCTTGTTGCGTCCCAACCAGCCGACCCGATCATGGTTGCAATTTTTTCGCGGCGATCACGCGTATCTTGAACCTGCTTTCGGAAATGATCCTGTGTGAGCCGGGTGTCATGCGCTCCGGCTGCGATCTTCGGCGCGCTGGCCCCGGTTCCGATCAGTCCCTGCCGGTTCCCGAGCGCATCCGTCCATTCGCTTGATCGCGGGCCTGCGTTGCCCCAGACGGGCGGCCTCATCCACCCGAACCGTGAAACCGAGCGCCGAAGATCATCACGAACAGGGTGAAGGTGAACTCGCCGGCATTGCTGCTGTTGAGACCGATCGGGATGAAACCGGCAACAGTGACCAGCGTGCCGGTCAGCGACGCTGCGAGTATCGGTGGGGCCGAGGAAGACGGATTCGTAGACGTCGAACACGGCATCCCGCTCTCCGTCTTGTGCCAGCGAAAACACCGGTTGCGCGGCCGGCACCACTTGGCCGACCTCGAGGTTGCGCGCGGTGACAATGCCGTCGGCTGTGGCGCGCAGCGTGGTATGGCCAAGCGCCTCCTTGCACCTGCCGAGTTGCGCGCGAGCCTCCTCCAGCACGCCTTCCGCAGTGCGCAAGCCTTCCTGCGCCTGATCGAACACGGTGCGCGTAGTGAAGCCGCTTGTGATCAAGGCCGCTTGCCGATTGAAGGTGGCGCTGGCGACGTGCAGCTGAGCTTCCGCAGAGCTCACCGCCGCGGTCGCGGCGTCGACGTCAGCCTGCTGCTCGGCCGGATCGAGGATCGCCAGCACCTCGCCGGCCCTGACGCGGGACCCGACATCGGCGTAGCGCGCCAGCACGCGGCCGCCGACGCGGAAAGAGAGATCCACGCGGAAGCGCGCCTGGACCTCGCCGGTCAAGGTGATGGAAGCCTGCCGGTCCCGCGGCTACACAAGCATCGTGCGTACGATCGTGGGATGCGGTGCGCGAGCAGCGGCGTGGTCATTGCAGCCGGCGAGCGCGGCGGCAGCGAGCGCAACGGCAAGCGCGCCGCCGGTCTTCAGCGTGGATCGAACAAAATTGACATTAGGCGAACAGCCGAGGTTCATCGCGCGTCCATCCGTGTGAGCGGGTGCTGCTTTCCCGCAGAGCTCCAAGCAGCGGCGCGCGAAAATAAACTATACTGTATATTTTCTTTTCATTGCCTTCGTTGGACGAACATGTCAAGTGGGAGTGGGACGGGCACGGACTCGTGATCGGGAGATCGAGACATGACGAAGAAGAGCGGGCCGAAACGCGGCAGACCATCGAAGGATCTTGCCGGCGACGTCCAGGCGCGCATCCTTGATGCAGCTCAGCTACTCTTTCTGGAGAAGGGCTATCGAAGCGCCAGCATCGATGACATTTCCGCGGCGGCGCCGGCGAGCAAGCCAACGATCTATGCCCATTTTCCCGGCAAGGAGGCGTTGTTCGCCGCTGTGGTGGCGCGCGCCGTCACCGGGCTCACGGATTTCGAAGGCTTCGAACCTGAGGGTCGCACCCTGCATGACAAGCTCGCGAGTCTTGGCACCGCGATTGTCGAGAGGGTGATCGAAGATTCCTTGGGAATGGTACGCGCCACGATCGCGGAGGCGCAGCGATTTCCCGAGTTGAGCCGCACCGTCCACGATGCCGCGCGCGATCGCTCCGTCAACGCCATTTCACGACTTCTGAATGAAACCACGCAGAAGCTCGCACGCTCGCCGAAAGGTGCCTTCGGCGGCAAGCGAAGTCTGGCCACCGCTCAGATCTTCCTCGATCTGATCCTGCTGCCGATGCTGTTTCGGTCCCTGCTGGGTGAAATGCCCAAAGAACTGAAAAAGGAGTTACCCAGCTTCGTGCGCGAACGGGTCGGTTTTTTCCTTGCCGCCTGCGAGGCAGGCTGGACGCCGTGAGCCGAGAAGCGGAACGGAGTGAATTGGAGCTGACATCCGCCTGGATCTGCCGACGATGCCGAATGTCAGGTCCCCCGTACTAGCTGCGACCGGTCGAATTGTGCTGCAACTCTAGCCGAGCACCGGTCATCTGCATGGAAGCGGTGCAGCGTGCCTCGCTGCCGAGGGCTCCTGCGCAGAAGCTCATCATCTCATCGAAGGTCGGCCCGAGAGCCAGCGCCTCGATGCGCGACGGATTGACGTAAGCATTCATAGCATCGAGCAGGCAGCAGGCGAGCATCATCGGATTGCCCGGCCGAAATTCGCCACTCCCCTGAGCGCGGAGGATGATCGACCATACCAGAGCGCGAAGCCGATCGGGGTGGGACCGGACAACCGGCCAATTTGCCCGTGAGGACGCAACCACGAGGTCATGCAAGCGGGCATCGTTCGTCAGCCGGTCTTCGTGCGACCGAGAGATCGCTATGAAAGTTGCGTGGAGACGCTCCAGGCCGGATTTGCCACAGCGCGCGCCGCGTTCCGCTGCCGTTGACACTTCCTCGAGCAGCTCCGCAACGGCGGCTTCTTCGACCGCTCGGCGGGAAGGATAGAACCGATAGATATTCGCCGCCGACATCGACGCCCCGCGAGCGATATCGGCTACGGTGGTCTTGCGATGGCCGATCTCGCGGTACAGCCGAATTGCCACTTGCACGATCCGTTTGTGGACGGATGAGGATCCGGTTCTGCAACTTGGCGACGCCTTGCTCATGCCAGCCTCACGATGAAGCAAGGTTCTGCAACTCGAGGCGACAGGCTTCTCCGAAGTCCCGGAGCGGATCGATTTCGGCCAGAAAATCAGGCAGATCGACAAACGACCTGCTCGGTGCAATGTAGGTTTCGATGATCAGCCGGCCGGCCCGCTCTGCGGCGTGGACCACCTCGTCGCTGGACAGGATCCGCATGCGTCCGATGAGCGCATACAGATTTACCAATGCCGGGATCTCGGACTTGTCGCTGATCAGCGCGTCTGCGTAGAGCCGGGACGCCTCCTCGATGAAGCCTCGATACAGCTTTTCACGCTTGGAGAAGGCGTGCGCATGATGACGCGCACGGGCGCGGCGCCGGCGGCTCACCCATCCGCTTACGATGGTGGAGAGCGCGCCGAAGGCCGAGCCTCCGAATGCGGCCAGCGCGGGAACATACATGATGCTCATGCGATCATCCTTTTCTGCGGCCAATGAGACGCATGAAGTCTTGCGAAGATGGAGCTAGCGCCGACCGGACGTCGCTCATCGGCCTTGTTTGATTGCCTACGACAGCCGCGTGCTCCGACACCGACATGCGGGCGGCAGACACCGTCGTTGCGCGGACCTGTCGAGGTCCCTACGCCACGACAGCTCGTCCGCCCGACCAGCACGAACACGCAGTTGTGAGTCTCTACCCTTGACACACCCCGCCAATTCCGCTGTATGTGAAATACACTGTTTATTTTATTTAAGAGTCAAAAGATGTCAAGCCTCCTCTTTGTTCTCACCCGGGAAAATCCCCTGGGTGGGATCGCTATCGCGTCGCTCAATCTGATCGTCGCCTTATCCCTCGTTGGCGTCAGCGTGCTGCTCGGTGTCACGATCTCGGTGCTTTCCTGGATGCACGCGCTCGCCGGCCGCAGGCTCGCAGCCCTGCCGCAAGCCGACAGGCGGCGGCGCTTCGCGTGACCACGGGCTGCGTGCGCGTGATCGAGCCCGTTTGCCGCCTAGCCCACGCCCACGGAAATCCATGTTCGGAATGATGCAGCGAGCAGATGCCGATACGCCGTCGTCCGGATGCAGACGACAAGCGACGTGTTTGGACGAAAACCATGGGATCTCCCGATGATCAAGAAGCGCTTGTTTGCCATCATCGTCTCGCTCGCCGGCACGGCGGCCATGGCCGACACCGCACAGACATTCAGCGGCGCAGAACCCGAGCGCACAGCTGCGCCGCAGGAGGTCGATCAAACTGCGATTCGCCGCGTGATCGAGGAATTCTGGAGCACACGGGTGCCGCTCGCCGAGGCTATGGCGATCGCGGAGCGTCTGCATGAAGGCTCGAGGACCGTGGACATCAGCTTCGAGCGATCGGGTCCGCCGGTCTATCGCGTGCGTACGGTCCGGAACGAACGGGTGTTCGAGAATATCATAGATGCGAACACCGGCGGCACATCACAGGCTGAAATTGCGTCGTCGCTGACGGAGCTCGATCGAGAGGATCTTGCCAACATCGTCGCTCTGAAGTGGATCAAGCAGGACCTGGCAGAGGCGGTACGGATCGCCGAAAAGGCCGCGGTGGGCGCCGCGCTCGCCGGTGGGCTGATGAAGCACGACGGCAAGCTCAGCTTTGTAGTCGTCGTTGCCAGTCGTGACCGCTTGAAGGAGGTAACGCTCGAGCCGCCTAAGGCCGGGCGACGGCCGGCAACCGACCGTTAATCACGACCTTCAGCCTAAGCCAGGCGTTAGCAGCGCCCCGCGGGCATCGCAGCGTGCGCTCCCCGGGTCTTCCCTCCGCTTCACCACGGCCGCTAACCGGTTCATCAGTTCTCCTTGGTGCTGCCCTCGGAAAATGTCCGGTCAAGCCGCCTTGGGCACGTCTTGCGGGCTGCCGGTCGATCGTTCGCCGGCTGACTCGCCATTGCGCGAAAGCCCATGTCCCTTCACGAGCCCGAAGATGGCAGGAATGACGATCAGCGTCAGCAGGGTCGACGAGATCATTCCGCCGATCATCGGCACCGCGATGCGCTGCATGATCTCCGAGCCGGTGCCGGTGCTCCACATGATCGGCAGCAGGCCCGCCATGATCGCAACCACGGTCATCATCTTCGGACGGACGCGCTCGACCGCGCCTTCCATGATGGCATCGTGGAGATCCTTGCGGGTCAGAGGCCTGCCGGCCGCCCGTCGTCTGGCACTCATCTCCGCGAGCGCGTGATCGAGATAGATCAGCATCACGACGCCGGTCTCGGCGGCGACGCCGGCGAGCGCGATGAACCCGACGGCAACCGCGACGGACAGGTTGAAGCCGAGCCACCACATCATCCAGATGCCGCCGACCAGCGCGAACGGCAGCGACAGCATCACGATCAGGGTCTCTGTCATCGCCCTGAAGTTCAGATACAGCAGCAGGAAGATGATCGTGAGCGTCACGGGCACCACGATCTTGAGGCGGGCGGCGGCGCGCTGCAGATATTCATACTGCCCGCTCCAGACCACGTAGGTGCCGGGCGGAAACTGCACGCTCTCGCTGACCGCCGCTTGCGCATCAGCGACGTAGCTTCCGATGTCGCGATCGCGGATGTCGACATAGATGTAGGTCGCAAGCTGGCCGCTCTCGGTGCGGATGGAGGTCGGTCCCCGCGCCGGCTCAACCTTGGCCACCTCACCGAGCGGCACGGCGCCGCCCGCCGGCATCGGCACCAGAACGTCGCTCGCGATGGCTTTCGGGTTGTCGCGGAGATCGCGCGGATAGCGCATGTTGACCGTGAAGCGCTGCCGGCCTTCCACGGTCGTGGTGACCGTCTGGCCGCCGAGGGCGGCCGCGATGGTGTCCTGCACGTCCTGGATCAGGATGCCGTAGCGGGCGAGCGCGTCGCGATCGGGCGTGATCTCGAGATAGTAGCCGCCGATGCCGCGCTCGGCATAGGCCGAGGAGGTGCCCGGCACTGATTTGATGACGCGCTCGATCTGCCTGGCGAGCCGATCGATCTCGCTGAGGTCGGTGCCCATCACCTTGACGCCGACAGGCGTGCGAATGCCGGTGGAGAGCATGTCGATGCGCGCCTTGATCGGCATGGTCCAGGCGTTGGACACACCGGGGAATTGCAACGCCTTGTCCATCTCCGCGATGAGGCTGTCGATGGTCACGCCGGGCCGCCACTGCTCCTTCGGTTTCAAATTGACGACCGTCTCGAACATCTCCGTCGGCGCCGGGTCGGTCGCCGTCGCCGCCCGCCCCGCCTTACCGTACACGGACGCGACTTCCGGGAAGGACTTGATGATGCGGTCCTGCATCTGCATCAGCTCGGCCGCCTTGGTGACGGAGATTCCGGGCAGCGTCGTCGGCATGTAGAGCAGTGTCCCCTCGTTCAGGTTCGGCATGAACTCGGTGCCGAGCTGCCGCGCCGGCCAGACCGTCACGGCGAGCACGACGAGCGAGGCCAGGATCACCAGCGTCTTGGCGCGGAGCACGCCCTTGATCACTGGACGGTAGATCCAGATCAGGAAGCGATTGATGACGTTCCGGCTCTCCGGGACGATCCTGCCGCGGACGAAGATCACCATCAGCGCCGGCACCAATGTGACCGACAGCAGCGCCGCAGCCGCCATCGAGAACGTCTTGGTGAAGGCCAGCGGGCTGAATAGCCGTCCTTCCTGCGATTCCAGAGTGAAGATCGGCATGAACGACACGGTGATGATCAGCAGGCTGAAGAACAGCGCCGGGCCGACTTCGGACGCCGCATCGATCAGGATCTGCACGCGCGACTGATCAGGTTTCGCGCGCTCCAGATGCTTGTGCGCGTTCTCGATCATCACGATCGCCGCATCCACCATCGCGCCGATCGCGATCGCGATGCCGCCAAGGCTCATGATGTTCGAGCCGAGGCCAAGCAGCTTCATGGCGCCGAACGCCATCAGCACGCCGACAGGTAACATCAGGATCGCCACCAGCGCGCTGCGGACATGCAGCAGGAACACGACGCAGACGAGCGCAACCACGATGCTCTCCTCGACCAGCGTGTGCCTCAGCGTATCGATCGCTGCATAGATCAGGTTCGAGCGGTCGTAGACCGGAACGATCTCGACCGATTTCGGCAGGCTGCTCGCGATCTCCCTGAAGCGCTTCTTGACGTTCTCGATCACGTCGAGGGCATTGACGCCGAAGCGCTGCAGCACGATGCCGCTTGCGACCTCGCCCTCGCCGTTCAGTTCGGCGATGCCGCGCCGCTCGTCGGGACCAAGCTCCACCCGTGCGACGTCGCGCAGCAGCACCGGCGTGCCGCCGGAGGTCTTCAGCACGATATTGCCAAGATCGTTGATGCTCTTGATGTAGCCTTTGCCGCGGATGACGTATTCGAATTCCGAGAGTTCGACGGTTCGCCCGCCGACATCGGCGTTGCTGGCGCGGATCGCGTCCCTGATCCTCTGCATGCTGATGCCGCGGTCGCGCATCCGCTGCGGATCGAGCACGACATTGTACTGCTTGACGAAGCCGCCGATGCTGGCGATCTCCGCGACACCTTCGGCCTTGGCCAGCGCGAATTTCAGATTCCAGTCCTGGATCGTGCGCGTATCTGCAAGGTTCAGCTCCTTTGACATCACGGCGTATTGGTAGACCCAACCGACGCCGGTGGCGTCCGGCCCGATCGTCGGGGTCACGCCGGCCGGAAGCCGCGACGCTGCGCCATTGAGAAATTCCAGGACGCGCGAGCGCGCCCAGTAAATATCGGTCCCGTCCTCGAAGATCACGTAGACGAAGGAGACGCCGAAGAACGAGAAGCCGCGCACCACCTTGGACTTCGGCACCGTCAGCATGGCTGTCGTCAGCGGATAGGTGACCTGGTCTTCGATCACCTGCGGGGCCTGGCCGGGATAGTCCGTATAGACGATGACCTGGGTGTCCGAGAGGTCCGGGATCGCATCCAGCGGCAGGTGGACCAGCGCGTAGAGGCCGGCGGCCGCCGCAAAGCCGGTGCCGAACAGCACCAGCAGCAGATTGCGGGCGGACCAGGCGATGATGCGGGCGATCATTTGCGCTCTCCCATCGCGTGGCTGTCGTCGGACGCTTGCTGCGCAGCCTCCTGCGGGACAGCCTCGGCGAATCCCTTGAGCGCCGCCTTCAAATTGCTTTCCGCATCGATCAGGAAGTTGGCTGAGGTGACGACTGCCTCGCCCTCGGCAAGGCCGTCCCGCACCTCGATATAGCCGGCGCCCCGCCCGCCGAGCTTCACCTCCCGCGGCTCGAAGCGCCCTTCCCCCTTGTCGACCAGCACGGCCTGCCGACCACCGGTGTCGAGTACGGAGCCATCGGGCACGGCCAGGACGGGTGTCGAGGCCGCCGTGTCGATATCGGCATCGACATACATGTCCGGCAGCAGCACCGCGTCGGGATTGGCGAGCTCAATCCGGACGCGAACGGTTCGCGTGTCGCGGTTCACCTGCGGATAGACGACGGCAATCTTGCCGGTGAAGGTTCGTCCCGCGAAACTACGCGCACGCACCGTCACCGGCTGGCCCACGGCGATGCTGCCGAGATCACGTTCGGCCACATCGACCAGGGCCCAGACCGCCGAAATGTCCGCGATCCGGAACAGCACGTCGCCCGGATTGGCCCGCATGCCTTCGATCGCGTTGCGCTCGAGCACGATGCCTTCGCGCGGCGCCGACCAACTGATGGTGACCGGCGCGGTCCGCGTTCGCTCCATGTCTGCGATGACACGCTCGGGAACGTCGAGATTGACCAGTCGTTGTCGCGAGCCGCGCCCGTAGAGCTCGACGCCGCCGACCGTCCTGGAGGTCAGTGTCGCCAGGTATTCCGCGGCTGCGGAGGCGACCGCCGAGCTGTAGATCTCCATCAGCGGCTGGCCCGCCTTGACGCGCGTGCCGGTGGTCACGTCGGCGACCTTCTGAACGAAGCTTTCGGCGCGCATGGCGATCACGGACACGCGGCGCTCATCCAACTGGATCGTGCCGGGCGCCTTGACCGAGACGCGGATCGCGCGCCGCATGGCAGGCTCCGATGTCACGCCCGTGCGCTGGATCTTCCCCGGCGACAGCTTCACTGTTCCGTCGTCCGTATCGTCGCCTTCGTAGACGGGGATGTAGTTCATCCCCATCGAATCCCTCTTCGGCACCGGCGAGGTGTCCGGCAGCCCCATCGGATTGCGGTAGTAGAGGATCTTGCGCGCGGACTCCGCCTGTTGCTGCGGCTTCGCCGGCTCGGGCGTGGCGTGATCGTCGTCATAGACAGGCAAGTAGTCCCGCCCGCGCTCGTCCTTCTTCGGACCTGCCGACCATAGCGGCGCGCCGCTCGGATCGCGGTAGTAGAGCGGAGTCCGGTCTGCGGCTGCGGCGGTCGCCGCTACGGCGGCGTGGGCAGGCCAGTGCCCAGCCTTCGCGGACCAGTAGGCGCCAAGGGCCAGTCCGCCGCATAGCGAAAGAGTCGTCAAGACACGAAGGGTTCTCATGGCGTGTATCCGCATGCGCCGACCGGCGCGCGTCCATCTCAATGGGCCAAGGAAATCGGGCGCCGTCCGGCGGCGCCCGAACGCTTACTTGCCGGCTTTGACGATCACCTTGCCGGTGACGGTCTCGGGCTCGCCCTGCACCTTCGCCGACAGCGTCACTTGATAGCGGCCGGCCATCGGCAGGTCCGTCTTGAAGGCGTAGACGCCCGGCTCCTTGGAGGGCAGCGGCGCGACCGGCGACTCCATCTCCGCCATCCCGTCTGGCGCCATGTCGACGCGGGTCTTGAAGATGACCGCGTCCGACACCGGCTTGCCGGTCTGCTTGTTGGTCAGGCGAACAGCGAGCGTGACGTCGTCACCCTTCTTCATCTCCGGATTGACCGGCTCGAACGTGTAGTCGCCGGCACCCGCCATGGCAGCCGACGCGGCAAACGAAAGGGTGGCGGCGAGAGCCGCGGTGCTGAATTTGGAAAGCATTGTCCTGTCCTCATGAAGTGATCTCGAGTCGTGGCGCCATCGGCGCGCACGTCAGCCGTCGTCGCGCGGAGCCGTGCTGCGCGCGTTGGACTTTTCGAGATCAGATTCGAGGAGGTCGGAAGGGCGGACTGCCGCTTTGGAACGAGGCGACCTGATCCGCGGGAATGGCGATCTTGCTCGCCGCAACGGCAATAAACGCGAAGGCGACGGGCCTGACATCGCCAAGCGCGAGGGCCCCACCGATGCAGCAGAAGCCCATTCCGCACTTGTCGGCGCTGGTCTGCGACGCCGTTCCCTTCATGTCATCCGGACAGCAATCGTCCATCGACATCTCGGCTTGGCCGCCCATGTGCATCTGATGGTGCTGCATCTGGTGGTGGTGCATCTGGTCACCAGCCATATGCATCTGCATGCCGTCCGTCGACACCGCAACGCCGGCCGCCGATGCGCCGACCGGCAGCATCGCCAGCGAGAGGGCGATCGCAATTGCGAGGATGGCACGGACGACCCGCATCGTGATTGACTTAACCTTTCGGGCCATAGCGCGACCCCAGTAGCATAGTCTGGCGCCGCGTGCAGGTCTTGATCCCAATCAAGCATGCGTGACCGATGCGATGCAAGCGATTCGGGATATGCCTGATTTGATCAGGACTTCTGCGCGATCGAGAACGGGCGGCAGACTAAGAAACAAAAACAATAAAAATGAAAATTATGTCTATGCGATGGCTTCGGGGTCGATCGGAAAGACACGGCCATCGCCGTCATTCACCCGACTGGAGGTCACCAGCAATCCCTTACTGTGTAACTGGGCACATGAACCGGCCAGTAACCCTGGAAATAGAGACTGACCTTCCAGGCAAACGGAAATGGGCCCTCCCGCCACTCCCGATATGTGGTTCGCAAGGGCCTTGCTTCAAGACGGCGGTATCGGCGTAGAACGCTCGCAAATGATCGACATGCTGGAGCGACCGAATGCGAAATGCGCCGATGAGCGGGCATGCGGTGATTGTCGTCGGAGGCGGCCCGGCCGGACTCATGCTGGCCGGCGAGTTGGCGCTCGCGCCCCGATGCCGGAGATCTCGGACTGATTGCCGCTTTCAGGCCACCGAGCTCTGACCTGGACAGTTCCAGTTTCCACCCATACGCATCGAGGACGTCCTGCACGATGGCAAGGCCCAGGCCCGCCGCGCCACCTCGCTCGTCCAGCCGCGCACCGCGCTCGAGCACGCGCGCCCGGTGGATCGGTTCGATGCCTTCACCGTCGTCTTCGACGACAATGGCTGGCCGGCTTCCATCGGCCGTGACGCGGACACATCCTGCGCAGTGGCGGGCCGCGTTCTCGATCAGGTTGCCAAGAACCTCCGCGAGGTCGGTCCTGTCGAGCGGGACACGGATATCGTCCGCGACAAGGTTCTCAAACTTCACGCGCGCCACATCAGGCGTGCGCGAGAGAGTCGCGGTGATCGACCGCACGAGCGGCTGCACTGCCGTGGATGTTGAAGCGTTCACTCTGGCGCGCCCACGAACCCTCGCCCGGGCGAGCTCGCGGTCGACATGGCGTCCCACGGCGTCACCGATGGCCTCGATGTCGCGCGCGATGTCGCGCTCGCCCCGCTCACGGAGCCGCGCCGCATCGGCTGCGAGAGCTGCGAGCGGCGTCTTCAGCCCATGAGCCAGATCGGCAGCGCGGCCGCGAGACCGTTCGATCTCGCTCTCCTGCGCGTCGATGAGCGCATTGACCTCCTCGACGAGCGGATGGACTTCCGTCGGGACCGAGGACGGCAGATGTTGGATCACCCCGGCCCTGATATCGGCCACCCCACGGCGCAGCGCGATCAACGGGCGCAAGCCGACGCTGACCTGGAGCCAGGTCGCAAGGACCAGTACGCAGCCGAGCAGGACCAGCGCGGTCGCGAGATCCTTGGCGAAGCCCGAGGTTGCCGCCGACACCCTCGCCAGGTCCTCGGCAACCGCAAGGCGGACGATGACCGGCTTGCCGTCCGCAGAAAGTGTGACTGCGCGCTCGGCGACCAGCACGCGCTGACCACCCGGCCCCGCAGCCTCGTGCTGGTGCGTTTCACCAGGGCTCAACCGATCCGCCGGAAGCTTCATGGCGGAATCCCACAGCGACCGCGAGCGAAGCAGCTGCCCATGATCATCGCCGACCTGCCAATAGAAGCCGGAAAGCGGATCGGCGAACCGCGGGTCGACGGGAGGCTGCGTCAGCACCAGCTTGCCTTGCGCGTCGAGATCGATATTGGCGAGAAGCTGCTTCAGATGAACGTCGAGATCTTGAGCCAGGGTGCGCGAGACATGGCGTTCGAAGACGACGACGAGCGCGCCACCGGCGAGCGCAAGCGCGATCAGGATCGCGACGCCGCCGCCGGCCACAAGCCGCAGCCTGAGCGAATGCCGGTTCACGCGAGCGTCTCCGGAATCAGATAGCCGAAGCCGCGTCGCGTCTCGATCACGTCCGCACCCAGCTTCTTCCGCACGCGGCCGACAAGCACCTCGAGCGTGTTCGAATCGTGCTCTTCGCCATGACCGTAGACATTCTCGTCGATCTCCTGCTGCGAAATGACCCGTCCCCGATTGCGGAGGAGATGAGCGACCAGCCTGTACTCGAGTGGCGAGAGCGCAATCGGCACGCCGCGGCGGGTCACTTTCATCTGCCGCTCGTCCAGGGTGATCTCGCCCGCGGTCATCACCGACGACCCATGCCCCGCCGAGCGCCGCACGATGGAGCGCAGCCGCGCCAGCAACTCCTCCATCCGGAACGGTTTCGCCAGGTAGTCGTCGGCGCCGGCGTCGATCCCGTCGACCCGCTCGGCCCAGCTTCCCCGTGCGGTGAGGACGAGAACGGGCATGTGGCGGCCGTTGGCGCGCCAGCGCTTCAGGACCGCGAGGCCATCCATGCCAGGCAATCCGAGATCGAGAATGACGGCCCCGTAGTCCTCGGTGTCGCCGAGAAACCAAGCGTCCTCGCCGTTCGTAACCGTTTCGACCACGTAACCGGATGCTCCCAGCGCGCGCGAGACGTCGGACGCGATCCGCGGGTCGTCCTCGACAACAAGCACGCGCATCATTTCTCCTCGGTCCGTTCGACGTCGCCATTGCCGGCGTTGACGTGGATCTCGAACAGCCGCCCCTTGCCATCGACAACTCGCAGCTCGTACATCCAGCGGCCGGATTCCCGCTCGAGCTTCACGCCGACGATGTCGCCGGGAAGCCTGCCTCTCGCCGCATTCAGAATTTCGACCAGCGGACGGATTTCGCCCGCCTCGACGGCGCGCCGCGCGTCATCATGATCGCGCGCGAAAGAAGGCGCCGCGCCCGCGGTCACAAGGGCAAGCGCAGCGATCAGTGCACAAATCCAGGGGCGGCACAGGTCCATGAAGCAACTCATCCAGAGGGTATGGATGCCAGATGTCACCTGACAAATCGCTGATCTGGCTCAACAGCCGGCGGTCAGGCCGCCTCTGGCAGGTTGCCCGCATTGCCGCCGTATGGTGCGGCCGGCCATCGTCAGGAGATATCCATGCGCAAGATCGCAATCCTTACCATCGCAGCCGTCACGCTCGGGACGGCTACCGCCCAGGCCGGCAGCCTCGGCAAGCCGTGCACGTCGGCCCCGGAGGCTCAGTGGCTCCCGATGCAGCAGTTGCAGGCCAAGGTTGAGGCTCAGGGTTACAAGGTCCAGAAGGCCAAGCTCAAGAATGCCTGCGGAGAGCTCTACACGCTCGACAAGAACGGCAACCGGGTCGAATTGTTCGTGGACCCGACCAACGGCCAGATCATCGGCCAGATGTGATGGTTCGCAAATGAGAACCGTGAGCAACACGATCGGAGCCGGGGGCGCGATGCCGCCGGCCACGGTCAAAGTCTGGGATCCCTTCGTCCGGATCTTCCACTGGTCGCTGGTCGCCTGTTTCGTGATCGCCTACGCCACTGGCGACGAGATCGAGCGGGTGCACATCGCCGCCGGCTATGCGATCGGCGGTCTCCTCGCCGCCCGTATCGTCTGGGGCTTCGTCGGTCCACGGCATGCACGCTTTTCGAACTTCGTTCGTCCGCCGCGCGAGGTGCTTGCGTATCTGCGCGACGTCGCCTTGCGCAGAGCACCCCGCTACATCGGGCACAACCCAGCGGGCGGTGTGATGATCATCGCGCTCCTCGCTGCGCTCGCCGGCACATGCGCCACAGGCTACATGATGATCACGGACGCCTACTGGGGCTCCAAGCTGA
Organism: Bradyrhizobium sp. STM 3557; assembly: GCF_045571465.1. Taxonomy (NCBI): domain Bacteria; kingdom Pseudomonadati; phylum Pseudomonadota; class Alphaproteobacteria; order Hyphomicrobiales; family Nitrobacteraceae; genus Bradyrhizobium; species Bradyrhizobium sp. STM 3557. The sequence continues at coordinate 475,311 of NZ_CP120697.1, read as the reverse complement.
TCGAGCACGTCCATGAATTCCTGGCCAATCTCACGATCGGCCTCGTCGTGGCGCATGTCCTCGGCGTGCTGATCGCGAGCTTCGAGCATCGGGAAAACCTGGTGGCGTCCATGGTCTCCGGCCGCAAGAGGGCTGCCGACTGAGCAGCCCCTCGCCCGACCCGCGAACAGCCTGCGCAGGCTCGCGGCTCGTGAGTCTGCAATGGCGGTCCGGCAACTTGTCCCAGTGATAATTGCCTAAGAGCAGACGAGATGGCGGTTTAATCGGTGGCGAAGCGGAGCCTTAGAACAAGGGCCGCCGCGAGAGCCAGAGCGACGCCGACCCCGGCAACGCAGGCAAGCCATCCAAAATGGTCGAACAATTGGCCCAGCACGGCGCTGCCGACCAGACCGCCGAAGAAATAGCAAGCGAGGTAGGCGCCGCTGGCAACTCCGCGGTTTGTTCGTGCCGCTTGCCCGACAAAACCGGTGGCGCAGGCTTGTGCAAAGAAGGTGCCGACGCCGACGAGCACCATTCCGGCGAGCACGTCCGCAAGGTGCGATGAGAGCATCAGAGGCAGGCCGAGCGCAGCGATCGCGAGACCGCCCCAAAGGGATGGTCGCATGCCGAAAAGCGCCACCGCCCTGCCGGCCAGCAGCGTCGTGACGATCGAGGGCAGGAATACGAAATAGACAAAACCCACCCCCATCATGCCGAGCGACAGCGGGGCACGCACCAGGACGAAGTTGACATAGGTGAACGTGCCGATGAACGCGAACAGGATAAAAAAACCAAGGCCGAAGGCGGCGCGCAGAGCCGGATTGCACCAATGCTCCTTCATTGCCGAAAGTGGCGACTGTGCAGGGCCGACTACATGCATCGGCTGGACGCGCTTGACGGTGAAGTAGACCAGCAGGGCGCCAGCAAGATTAAGCAAGGCAAAGAAATAGAAGTTCGTCGCCAGGCCCAGATTGTCGGAAACAGTCGCCGAGATGAGGCGTCCAATGAGATTGCTTGCGACATTCCCGGTGATATAGGCTGCGAAAGCACCGCCCGCGTCCATCGCGCTGCACTGCTCGCCCAGATGGGCCAGCGTGAGCGTAAAGGCTGAAGCCATGCAGAGGCCCTGCATGATGCGAAGAATGGTGAAGACAGTAAGGTTGGGCGCGACAGCCAGCAAGCTCGTCGGAATCGCGAGCAGAAGCAGGCTTGCCAAAATACCGATCCTGCGGTCGAGGTGCGGGCTGAAGGATCCGACCACCAGCCCTGCGACGGCCATGCCGATTGTGCTCGCATTGACTGCAAAGCCCATCGCACCGGGCGTCACGCCGTAATGCCGCGTCAGAGTTGGCAGGATGGCCTGGGTTGCGAACAGGTCGACGACGGTCAGAAACGCGGTGAGGCCGATCACCAGAGATCGCAGCGCTACGCCCGGCGAATGACCGTGCTCTTGCACCGGTGTTACGGTGACTTCCATCGGCATATCGGTCATCGCGGCAGCTCCTGTGATCGAAAAGGATGTGACGCCCGGGCGTGCGGGGCCACACGGGATCCCGGGTCGTCACATCCGGTAACGAGGCGTGGGGCTGGAGCGCTCGTTACATGTTGTGGTCGGTCGGATCCTTGCGAACGTCGCCGACGTAGAGAATGACGGTCTCTGTGCCGAGATTCTTCCACCAATGCGAGGTGCCGTAGACCTCCGGGCGCAGGTCGCCAGCCTTGTGCACGATCGGATCGAGACAGTTGCTGGCGTATTCCACAATCTCGCCCTGCTGGACAAAGATCAGCGCCGGCCGATCGTCATGGCTGTGCCAGGGCACGATGCCACCGGGCTCGATGGTCAATTTGCGGAAGCGGAGCTCGCGGCCCGCGATATGCGCGGGCTGCTTGCCGAGGTCGATGGAGCCAAGCGTCACGTCGGTAACGCCGACCGGCTTGTAGTCCACCATCGGGCGGGCGTTGGATTTCATCTTGTCGGCAGGACATTCGCCGGCGAATGCCGCGGATGCTGTCGCGAGCGAAATGGCCGTGGCGAGGCCAAAGCTTTGCAGGACCTTGCGCGAGGCGGTAACTTTGAACATGTCGGATCTCCTTCCTTTGTGTGCGGCTCCGAAAGTTGGCCGGCTATGTCATCAGCATCGCGCAAAGCTTTTGCTTCGATAAATGCCGATTGGCTGTTGACTCGATAGCGGCGTGCTATGCAGCTCAGGCGTGGCCGAGCATGTGCTTGATGTCGGATGCGAACGTCGGATAGGCGTAGACGTGGTCCCTCAACGCGCTGGCGCTTGTCCGGCATCAACCAGCACCTTCTTTGCCGTGCAGCCGCGGTTGAGACACGTGCCGCCGAGATCGCGCGCTTCGACCATCGCGACCGATAATCCAGCGCGCCGGACCGGTCCGGTCACGCCGATGCCGGCGTTGCCGCCGCCGATGATCACGACGTCATATTTTTCAGTGTTCATCGGCCTCTCCCTTCGCCGGCGGCTGAGAATTGCCAGACGATTATTTGCTGGTAATGGTAGAGGTGATCGATCTGACGACCATCGTGGCCATGTTGAACTGGGCGTCGCGATCCCGGATGTTGTGACGCCGCGCGATCCAGCCGAAATCTGTCCACACAGCCCAGACGTCACCATTGTCGTCCTGCGTAAGCAGCAGGCGCACCGGCCAATCCAGCCCTGCATTGGGATTGGACGTGATGAATTGCGTGCCGAGCGGCGGATTTCCGAAGATGAGCAGGGTTGAGGGGCGCAGCTTGATGCCGGCATCCCCAGCAAGCTTCGATTGATCGATCTCGTCGAAGAATTTGATGCCTTTGGCTGCAAGGTCCGCCTTGATGCGGATGATCGCCTCCGACATTGGAACGGCGCTCTTGACACGGACGATGCCGTCATCGCCTTCGATCCTGGCATCGATCGGCGCCGCAGACGCCCACAGGAGCATCAGAACGAGAAAGATCGCAAATTTGCCGGGTCGCAGTACGTTGTAGCGGGACATGGAATGCTCCTGTCGGGTGGCCGGTTCGAGACAGGGTCGCCGCTCAGGCTTCCAAAATGAAATGCGGGCTTGCTCTGATATCGATAGCCCAATGCTATCGTTCTTTGTGCGATGCTATCGGCAGAGATAAAACGCCCCTTGTGGGGAGTTTGGGCGGGAAACTACAATCTGAAGGTCCAACATGCCGGAGCAAGGGATGACGTTGCTTTCGCCCGCTGACGCCGAGCGTCTCAAGCTCGCTTTTCAGCGCTGCCGGGAGATGGAAGGCACTCTCAACGAACAGCTCCAGGCCTATGCGGCAGCGGGCCGGGAGATCTTTCCAGCCTACGGCGAGGCCGTCGATCGCCTCGTTATGAGGGTCAACGAAAATGGCGGCGGGGAAAACGCGCCGCGTCCCGGCGAACCGATGCCGCCTTTCGTCCTCCCCGACGAGAGCGGCCGCCTGGTTGCCTTGCCGCCTCTGCTCGAGCGGGGTCCCTTGGCCGTGATGTTCTTCCGCGGCCATTGGTGCCCTTATTGCCGGCTCAATGTCAGGGCTGTGATCAAGGCCTATGACCGCATCAAGTCGCTAGGCGCGGACGTGGTCGCCATCATGCCCGAGACGCAGGAATATGCGGCAAAGTTCAAGACCGAAGCCGGCGCACCGTTTCCGGTGCTGACCGATCTCGATAACGGTTATGCCCTGTCACTCAACCTGGCGATCTGGCTCGGCGTGGAGATCGAGCGGCTTCTCTCTTATCTCGACATGGCGAGCTTTCACGGCAACGACGGCTGGGTATTGCCGATTCCTGCAGCCTTTGTGATCGGGCGCGACGGCATGGTCAAAGCGCGCTTTGTCGATCCCGACTTCCGGCGCCGCATGGCGATCGAGGATCTCCTCGCCGCTCTGAAGGATGCGCGGTAGCCTCGGCTGAGTTGCCGGCATGCGTTCGTCCGCTCAAGCGGCCCTGCTCTTCTCCAGAAAGTGCCGCCAATCTGCACCGCGGAGCATCCGCATCACGGCGGATGCGACCGCAGTGCGTTCGCGGCCCGCGACGCCGCAGAGATTGACCGTGCGTCGGGCATTGAGTCCCTCGACCGAGCTACGTTTGAGCGTCTGCGGTATCCGCGAAGTGTCAGGAACCACGGCGATGCCGACACCGGCCTCGAGCAGCTCAATGAGATCGCGCTCGCTCGAGATTTCGTGGCAGTGATCGACGTCTACGCCGTGCTCGCGTAAGACGGTCTTCAAGCGCGAGCCATGCTCGCAGTACCCGCGTGACAAGATCTGCTCGGAACGTAGTTCATCGAGGTCGATGCGATCCTGATCGGCAAGCCGGTGGTCAGCGTTGACGACGAGCTGAAAGTCTTCCGTAAACAGCGGCCAGGTGTCGAGCCGCTCCCAATTCGGGTCGAGTTCAGCCGCGATTCCAAGTTCGGCCTCGCCTTTCTTCAGCATTTCCCCGACTTCGCGGCTATCGCCGCGGAGAAAGCGGAATTCCAGCCGATTGAACTGGCGCTTGATCTGATCGAGGAAGGGAATCAGCACGGACAGATCGATCGAGTGGGTGAGCGCAATCCTCAGCGCGCCGATTTCGCCGCTCTTGAATGACGAGGCCAGCGAGCGCGCGCCGACGGCGGCCTCGTAGCATTGCTTCAGCAAGGGGTGCATGCGCTGACCGAGCTCGGTCAATCCGGCCGGGCGCTCGCGGCGAAACAGGTCCCCGCCAAGCTCAGCCTCGAGCTGCTTGATGGCCCGCGTCAACGATGGCTGGGTGACATTGCACTCATCAGCAGCACGCGTGAAATTGAGCGTCCGCGCGACCGCAAGGAAATACCGAACCTGATGCATTTCCATGATCGAACTCCCCCGGATCCGGCTTGCAGTCTAGCCGATTGAGGGCCAAGGCAGCCATAGCGCGCACCTATGGTTTTGGAAGCCAAAGGGTATTTCCGTAAATCCGTCTTGCGATGCAGATTCTGGCGACCGTCGGATACCGACGCCGATGCAAGCGGGATTCAAGAAGATGAATATTCAGATCAAATCGCATGCTGCGGGCGACACAAGAATACTCGATGGCAGGGTCGCCCTGGTGACCGGCTCAACCAGCGGGATCGGGCTTGGCATCGCCCGCGCGCTCGCCGCGGCGGGCGCAAACGTGATGCTGAACGGCTTCGGCGCCGCGGCCGAGATCGCCGGGACAAAGGACGCGATAGAAGCCGATCACGGCGTCAAGGCCGGCTATTCGGCGGCCGATATGACGTCGCCAGACGAGATCGCCGAGATGGTCGCAGCGACGCTGGCCGACCTTGGTCGGCTCGACATTCTCGTCAACAATGCCGGCATTCAGCACGTCGCACCGCTCGACCAGTTTCCGGTCGAGAAATGGGATCAGATCCTGGCGATCAATCTGTCGTCCGCATTCCACACCACGCGGCTGGCACTGCCGGCGATGCGCAAGCAGAACTTCGGTCGCATCATCAATGTGGCTTCCGCGCACGGGTTGGTCGCCTCGCCGTTCAAGGGAGCCTATGTCGCCGCCAAAACATGGCATCGTCGGCCTGACCAAGGTGGCGGCGCTCGAGACCGCCGAGGACGGGATTACGTGCAACGCGATCTGCCCTGGTTATGTCTATACACCGCTGGTCGAAGCCCAGATCGATGGGCAGGCCAAGGCGCATGGGATATCCCGGGATCAGGTGATCCGGGACGTGCTGCTGGCCCAGCAACCGAACAAACGCTTTGCGACAGTCGAGGAGATCGGCGCACTGGCCGTGTTCCTCGCAAGCAGCGCGGCCGCCTCGATCACCGGAACCGCACTGCCGGTCGATGGCGGTTGGACCGCACATTGAGACGACGCTCGTAACGGAGGCGAGCGCGCTTGCGAATATGAGACAAGGCTCGAATGGGAGCAGGACATGCAGGACAGGACTTCGTCGCGAAATATCAAATCGCTGGCCAAGGATCTCCCCGGCCAGGTGGTGCTGGTGTTGCAAGGCGGCGGCGCCTTGGGCTCGTACCAGGCCGGCGTTTATCACGCCTTGCATGAGGCAGGCATCGAGCCCGATTGGATCATCGGCACATCGATCGGCGCCATCAATGCCAGCCTCATCGCCGGCAATCCGGTCGACGACCGGCTGTCACGCCTCAAGGAGTTCTGGAAGCGGATGGAGCAAAATCCCGTCTGGAATATCCGAACGGCCTTTCCAGGCTTCAATGATCGGCTGTCCTACTGGGCGACCATCACCCACGGAATTCCCGGCTTTTTCCGTCCAAATGCCCTCGCGCATGCCGGCGACAGCTATCCGCTGGGTGCCGAAAGGGCGGGCTATTACGTGACCACTCCACTCGAGCAAACGCTGACCGAACTTGTTGATGTCGACTTGCTCAATAGCTGTTCGCCTCGCCTGACGGTCGGAGCCGCCCATGTGCGGACCAGCCAGATGCGCTATTTCGACAGCCGCGACGGTGAGCTCACCATCAGGCATATTATGGCTTCCGGCGCCTTGCCGCCGGCCTTTCCCGCCGTCCGCATCGACGGCGAGCTTTACTGGGACGGTGGAATTCTGTCCAACACGCCGACTGAAGTCGTGTTCGATGACAATCCCCGCAAGAACTCGCTGATTTTCGCCGTGCACTTGTGGAATCCCGCCGGAATGGAGCCGACCACGATGGCGGAAGTGCTGAACAGACACAAGGATGTCCAATATTCCAGCCGCATCATGAGCCACATCGCACGGCAGCAGCAGGCACATCGGTTGCGTCACATCATCAACCAACTGGCCAAACGGCTGCCCGACAGCGAGCGCAACACTCCGGAGGTGCGCGAACTGGTCGGTTACGGTTGCCAGACCCGGATGCACGTGGTGCGTCTGCTTGCGCCGCAGCTTGATCGCGAGACCCACACCAAGGACATCGATTTCAGCCCGCGCGGCATCATGCAACGCTGGGACGCGGGCTACTCGCACACGAGAGCAACCCTCGAACACGCACCATGGGTCGGCGAATTCGATCCACTCTCAGGCGTGATCTTGCACGAACAGATGGAGCTGATGCCGGTGGCGGCGGAGTGAGGTGGGGGTTCTGGAAGCCGGCTTGCGCGATAGCGGACCTCACTCGCCGGAGCCAGCCTCCTCCTCGGAGAGCTTTTTGACCGCAAGAGGGACGCCACCCAGCCGCACCGATCTCATCGCCTCGTGACGAGCGCACCGAGGGCGCGCAAATATGATCTTCCCTTGACGGTCGTCAGGCTTACGGCGCGCCAGAAGCACGATCATCATCTGCTCGCGAAACGACGGCGAATAGTTCGGGCGGGACTCGGGTGTCCGGTCGGGTCGAGAGTGGCTGCACGATCCTGCCCACCTCCGTGATGTGGATTCGCGATCGCGCGCGACGAAAGAGATGGCCTCCAAACTTTTTCTCCAGAAGCTGGATCGCTCTGGTCAGCGATGGCTGAGTGACGTGACATCTTCGGCCGCCCGCGTGAAGCCCAGATGCTCGCATACGGCGAGAGAGTACCGGACATGGTGCATCTCCATGGGGTCTGCCTGTTGGGCGCCAGGGGCGGCTATTTCGATTGAAGTGTCGCGACAGGCAGCCATTTATTGTCGGCGCCCGTTTGTTCGAGGAGCTTGCAACGATCGAGCATCAGTTCAGTGGGCCGATCGTGAGGGCGCTCATGTAAGACCGCCTCGAAACAGCGAATCGCACCCGAGAAGTTACGCTTGCGATACTTGAGCAGGCCTTCCTCGTATTGCGCGATCCATGCGGGGCTGACTTCACCCGTCAACGGAGCGATCAGTTCGTATACCGCAAGCCCCTCCGTCTTGCCGTAGACGGCTACGCAATCGATCTCGCGCGCGATCATGGCCTCCTCAACGAGGCGCTTGGTCTCGGCGCCGACCAGGATCTGCGTCTCATAGAGCTTGTTGGCGCCCTCCAATCGGCTCGCGACGTTCACGGCATCGCCTATGACGGTGTAGTTCAGCCGCAATTCGGAGCCGACATTGCCAACCAGCATGCGGCCGGAATTGATCCCGATCCGGATTTGCAGGGGATGGCCCTGGTCGTCTCTGACGCCGGCGGCCGCGATGGCCTGGCGGCACGCGAGCGCTGCGCGGCAACACAACAGGGCATGTTCGGGCTGCGCGGTCGGCGCGCCCCAGAACGCCATCACGGCGTCGCCGATGAATTTGTCGATGGTGCCACCATGGGCGACGATGACCTCGGAGGCGATATCGAGATACCGTGACAACAGCGGCACAACACGATCGCCCATGCGCTCAGAAAGTCCAGTGAAGCCGGCTACGTCGATGAACATTACCGTCAGCTCCTGGATCGAGCCGCCGGGCTTTGCCTCAACGCCCTGACGCAGGAGCGACCGGACCAGATCGGCCGGGATGAATTTGCGAAACGCGGACAAGCCCTGTGCCATCTCGGCGATCGCGCCCGAAAGGCTGGAAATCTCGGCGAGCCGCGATGGATGGCGGCGCACCTGGTCCAGCGCAAAACTTTCCACGTGCCGGATCTCGCCAACGACGCGGGCGAGCGGAGCCGCAATAACCGATCGCGCCAACATGGCCGACAGCAGGGCGGCGAGCAGCGCGCCGACGGCAAGACCGATGATCAGTCGCCGCAGCGTGGCTTCGACCGGACCCAGAAACTCAGCCTCAGGAATGACGGTCGCGAGGGACCAGCCGGTAAACGGCAAGGGCGTCAGCGCGACCTCATACGCCGCGCCGTCGAGGGTAAGCCGCCGCCGCCAGGCTTCCTTGCGGCCCTCGTTTCCGGCCAGCGTCAGCGCCATACGCGCCAGCGGCAGCATGTCGATCCGGCTGTGAGCGGGACGCAGCTCATCGGCGTCCTCATCGGGGGCCGCGATCAATTCATCACCGGCGCCGAGGATGAAAGCTGTTCCGGTGCGGCCGACCTCAAGCTGGGCGAGGAAGCGCGAGAGCCTTGTGTACTCGATGACGATCGCAAGGACGCCCTGGCGCTCCTGGTAGACGTCGATCGGCCCCGCAAAGGCGATGGATGGGCGCGGACCGATCGGATGGTCTACGACAGCGAACCACTGCGGGCCTTTGGCTTCCATTGCGGTCTTGAACCAGTCCTGCTCAGTGACGCGAAAGTCGGTCGGCTCGAAGCGACGCGTCTCGAACTCGATGTCGCCCGGGATCACCTGATATTCGTCGATGCGGCGCTGGCCAACATGGTCCGTTTTCGAGATCTCCATCATCTCGAGATGGCCGTCACCAAGCTTGTGTGCGGCGAAGAACGAGCCGTCGGGCCAACCGAAAGCGACCCAGGAGATCGTCGCCTGCGACTGCAATTGCGATAGAAACACGAACTCGCGCTTGTCGGCCTCGCGGGTGTCGAGCACGTTCTGCAGGAACAGCGTGCGCCCGGCAGTGTGCGCTGCACGCGCTTCATCCACGATCGCAGATACCTCCTTGCGAACGGCGGCGACGATCTGCTCGTTGATTGTCGAGGCGAGCTGCCGGCTGATCGATTCAGCAGTACGCCACCACACGAGGCTGGATGTTGCTGCGGTCAACAAGATTGTGGCCAGCACAAGTCCCGACACCGCAAGACGGATGCTGACAGTTAGTGTTTTGGCAGAAGGAGGCCGCAGGCGTTGAAAGGCGCTTTGTGATGGAACGGCGTTCATGCTGGCTCCGCCGGTGGCAGGCATCGGTGGCGATACGCCGGCCGGGCGTGGATTGTTACGCCGGGGCAGCTTGCGCGGATCATGCCACGTGAATGTCGGCCGCTGCCAATGCTCAGCAAGCTCGGTTTCGATAGCGACAAGGCATTGGAAGGCGGCGCATGTCTTCCCCTATCTGGACCCAAGCGCGGCCCCGCCGGGGCGATCAGCGCGACATTCGAAACGGTCTCACGGATTCGTGACGGCTGACGCCGTAATGGCAGCCGTGAGCGAAACGAACGAGACGAGGCGCCCCCTTTCGCCGAGGAGGCGACGCAAACCGAAGTGGAGAAATCAATGAAGATTATTGTCAGCTCGCTCGTCCTCGCGGGCGCCGTGACGACTGCGCTCGCGACTGTTGCCGCCGCCGGTCCCCTGACTAAGGCTGAAGCCGATGCCGCGGTCGCCGCGCACAAGGAGAAATGCTTTGGTATCGCCCTGAAGGGTCAGAACGACTGCGCCGCCGGTCCCGGCACCACCTGCCAGGGCACCTCGACCGTCGACTTCCAGGGCAACGCCTGGAAGTTCGTGCAGGGCGGCACCTGCACCAGCATCCAGCTTCCGAATGGCAAGACCGGTTCGCTCAAGCCGATCTAACCGGTTCGGCGGCCGATCAACACGATAGCGGGAAGGCGGAGAGACGACATGACTGCAGCGGTCTCGCCCGGGTTACTTGCAACCGAGGCTCCTCGCTTTCCTGCGCTTCGGGTGTGCGGGCTTGCCGGTAGCAGCTTCAAGCCCGAGCACCTCAGAGCGATCCTTGACGAGGGAAAGCAGCGCGGCTTCTTCGAAGTCCATGCCGAAAATTACATGGGAGCTGGGGGCCCGCCACACCGCGCCCTGGAAGCCGTGCGCCGCGACCATCCGATATCGCTGCATGGCGTCTGCATGTCGATCGGGGGGTCGGAGCCTCTCGACAAGACTCATCTTGCGCGCTTCCGCGCACTGGTGGAGCGCTACGAGCCCGCGCTGGTGTCTGAGCATCTGGCCTGGTCGACTCACCAGGCCACCTACTTCAACGATCTGTTGCCGCTGCCGTACACCGACGCGACGCTTAGTCGCGTCTGCGATCATATCAACCAGGTGCAGGATGCGATCTGGCGACCGCTTCTGCTGGAGAACCCCTCCACCTATTTGGCGTTCACCGAATCGACGATGAAAGAGACGGAATTCATCGGGCGCGTCGCGGAGCGCACCGAATGCGGCCTGTTGCTCGACATCAACAACGTGTTCGTCTCCGCGATCAACCATGGATTCTCCGCGGTCGACTATCTCTCGGACTTTCCGCTTGCACGCGTCGGCGAGATCCATCTTGCAGGCCATGCTGAGCAAACCGACGACGAGGGTGACCTCCTCCTGATCGACAGCCACGACAGACCAGTCGCTGACGCCGTATGGAAACTATACGAGATCATCATCGGACGATGTGGTCCCGTTCCGACTTTGATCGAGTGGGACAGCAACATTCCCGATTGGTCCGTCCTGAAGGCCGAAGCCGCAGCCGCGCAAGCGATTCTGGACCGTCACCAGAGAGATGTGCGTCATGCTGCCGCTTGAGCTGGAATTAATGTCATACACGGCGTTTGCCTCGGCCCTTGTCGATCCAACGCACGCGACGCCTCCAATTGTTACCGGCCCTGCGGGTAAGAGCGCGGCAAAGCGCTACAACATCTATCGCAACAACGTCACGGTCAGTCTCATCAACGCGCTCGCCGCCGTCTACCCGGCAGTTCAACGCCTCACCGGGGTCGACTTCTTTCGCGCCATGGCGCGCTTCCACATCCGCGCTACTCCGCCGACCTCACCACTCTTGTTCGAATATGGTCGCGACTTTCCGGCGTTCATCGAGACGTACGAATACGCGCGGGATCTGCCCTGGCTTGCGGACGTGGCGCGGATTGAGCGGGCTTGGCTCGACGCGTACCACGCGGCCGATACCGTGCCGCTGTCTGCGGACGCGCTCGCGCTGGTCCCGCCGCAGCGGCTGGCGGATGTCGTTTTCACCGCGCATCCCGCAGCAGCAATCGTTCGCTCGCCTTTCGCGGCAGTGACGATCTTCGCCGCCAATCGCGGCGAGCGGGCTCCGGATCAAATCGATGCAGGCACGCCGGAAGATGCCTTGATCACCCGGCCTGAGCTGGACGTGATCGTCCGTCATCTGCCTGAGGGGGGCGCCGTATTTCTAACAAGCCTGATGTCGGGCCAGACACTCGGCCTCGCCGCTGCGTCGGCGCTGCAGTCCTCGGCTTCCTTCGACATCGCGAGCAATATCGCCGGCATGATCGAGGCGGGCGTTTTTACATCATTTTTACATCAATCGATTTTGGAGGAGCATGATGGCCATCGATCAGCATTATGGCGCGGGTGAGCGCTTCCGCCTGGACCATATCGCGGATAAGGCCGAGCACTTGATCCAGACGATCGCGCTGCCATCGCTGGTTCAATTCGTGATGCGCCTGGCGCTGGCGGTGCCGTTCTGGAAATCCGGCGTCCTGAAATGGACTGGCTTCCTCAAGCTCAGCGACACCGCGGTAACGCTGTTCACTGACGAATTCATGCTGCACCTGCCCGGCGGGCCCTATCACTATCCCGCACCCGCGGCGATGGCGTTCCTGTCCGGATGCGGCGAGATTACGTTTCCGGTTCTGCTGATACTCGGCCTCGCAACCCGTTTTGCGGCGCTCGGGCTGTTGTTCATGACCATCATTGTCGAACTCACGGTGCCGGATGGCTGGCCGATCCATCTCACTTGGGCGGCCCTGGCGCTCGGAATTATGGCTTGGGGTCCGGGGCGCATCTCGGTGGATCATCTGGCGCGCGGAATCCTGCTACCCGAGAGGTGAAGAGGTCGAAGATGCGGTCGACGGACAAGTTCGCGGTAAGACCTATAGAGGACGACCAGGTGTTCCGCCCCCACATCGATGCGTCGGACGGAGGTGTAACAAAGCCTGCCGTCGGATCGAACTATCGACGGGTGTGCTTGCGCGTTGGCCGTCGGGAATTCGCTCAACGAAAGGATGGGAACATGATTGGCGAAGTCATCGTGATTGGCGATCTCAAGCGACGGGATGACGCCCCCTTGGATGAATATGGCCGGCTAGCTGAACGCATGTACAGTATTGTCAGCCATCTTCCGGGATTTCTGTCGGTCAAGTCGTTTAAGGCAACCGATGGCGAAGAGGTGACCGTGTTTCGCTTTGCTTCAGAGGAAGCGCTCGAAGCCTGGCGCACTCATCCCGAACATGTGGAGACCATGAAGCGGGGACACGCCGAATTCTACGCCAGCGGATTCTTGCAAATTTGCAAGGTGATTCGGGAAGTCGGCCCCTTTCAGCACTCCTAATGGTAGTCGGTTCGTCTCGCGTACGGGAGGAGATGAACCAACTTCGCGCGGACGGATTACATTCGACCTGACAAGTACTCCGCCCAATCCTTCATGAGCGCGCGCCGGTTCTCGAGCTTTTGCCCGCGCTGGCAGGCTGCCGTGGTCTCGGACCTCTGCTTGTGTGCCCAGCGCTGCCGCGCGGACGCCGTCAACATAGTCCGTGCACTCCTCCGCCCAGGTTGCAAAGGTCGAGCGGAGTCTGCCCGCGATGTGTTCCCCCTGCCAAAACCGTCCTCCGAACCCACGACCAAAACCACGGGTCGCGCGGTGACCAGGGGTAACATCGCGGAACTAGCCGCAACATCCTTCGTTACGCTACTCGTTGTTTTACCTGCACAATCGAACAGTCGGATACAAAGGAGAACAGTGTAATGGCGGAGAGGGAGGGATTCGAACCCCCGATAGGCTTGCACCTATGCCGCATTTCGAGTGCGGTGCATTCAACCACTCTGCCACCTCTCCAGGCGCAAATCAGGAGCCGCAAGCCCCGTGGTCGGGCGGTGTTCTAGGGCACGATGGCGGGGGTGACAAGGCGGCAGACGCGATAATTCGCAACGAAACCGGCGCGAATCGACCCGTTTGGGTTACGGCCGATCGGCGGGCAAAAATCAAGCCGGCAAAATCAAGCCCGGAGAAGCATGACTGCGGGCTTAATTAAAGAGTGGGACCGCCATACGCGGAGACACAATGGCGGTCCCGTGTCGCGGCATCTTGGGGAGCCGAACGGAAGAGACGGGGGTCAATCCGGCCGGCCTGCGCGACGGGAACGACCGTGGGCCATCGATACGTGCGGTGCAACGCAAACCCCTCCTTAACCTAACCAGTCAAGGTTACTGGCTACGGTTTTAGCAGTGCCTCGCTGTTGGGGCCGGTTTAGCGCTGCCCTCGGCGTGCACGCGCCTCAATCCTTCGCCTTCTTCTTAGCGGCCTTCTTGTCCTCGGCCTTCTCGTCGTCCTTGTGCTCTCCGCCGCCCTTCTTGCCATTCTCCTTGTGGCGGTTGGTGAAGCGGGCGTTGCCGAGCCCAGTGCCGATGGTCAACACGCCCCAGCGTGTGACATGCTGCATGAAGGGAACTTCGGAGAGCCCCTGCACCACGCCGTCATTGTGCATCAGCACCGTGGTGTCGTGCTCGCCGATCAGCGGGATCGCCTCGACCAGGCTTACCGGCAGGTTGAACTTGCTGCTCTCCCAATTGCCCGGCAGGTTCTGGGCGCCCTTCTCGATGCTGCCGTCCTCGTTGATCACGCCGGGACAGGCGATGCCGATGAAAGGCGCGAGCCGCAGCCCCTCGGTGTCGGCCTCCTCGATCAGGCCCTTCAGCATCTTGACCAGCCCTTTCACCGCGCCCTCCCGGGTCGGCTCGTCATCGGCATGGCGCCACAGATCGGACTTCCAGACCGACGCCTTCGAAAGGTCCTCCGCCTTCTTCCGGCCCGTCTCCACCACGCCGCAGCGGATGTTGGTGCCGCCAATGTCGACCGCCAGAACGCTGTCATGCGCCTCGAAGATCCAGGACGGCGCCAGATGCAGCGCGCCGATCAGGCCGGCCTCATCCGGATGATAGCGGATCGGCACCATGTCGACGCCAAACCCCTCGTCTTTCAGGATGATCTCGGCGCGGGCGATGGCGAGTTCGCCAAGCCGGGAATCGCGGAAGCCGCCGCCGACCACGATGCATTCGGTCTTGGCCCAGGCTTTGGTCTTGAGGAAGCGGCGGGTGACATAGGCCAGTTCCTGGGCGAAATCCTCGATCGCACTGTGCACCACGGCCGAGGCCTCGGTGTCGTCGCTCACCAGGATCGCATCCAGCGTCTTCTTGCTGATCTTATCGGAGGGCTCGTCGCCGAACGGGTCCTCGCCGGACTTGCGCAGCGGCTTGCGCCAATGCTCCAGGATCTTCCGAAACGCGCCCTTGGAGGCCCGGTCGCCGAGGAAGCCATCCTCGTCCTTGAGCTCGAT
Source organism: Bradyrhizobium sp. STM 3557 (assembly GCF_045571465.1). Taxonomy (NCBI): domain Bacteria; kingdom Pseudomonadati; phylum Pseudomonadota; class Alphaproteobacteria; order Hyphomicrobiales; family Nitrobacteraceae; genus Bradyrhizobium; species Bradyrhizobium sp. STM 3557. Next base: position 460,304 of record NZ_CP120697.1, on the reverse strand, counting down.
GTTGAAGCTGTCGATGTCGACCGACGGCAGCCGGGTGGCGCCGTGCCGGGCGATCCCGGTGGTGGTAATGACGTCGTCGGCCATGTGTCCTGCCCTGTTTGCGCGGAAATGCTGGGGGCAACGGTCGGGGAACCCGTTGGTTTCATGGAGGCGAATGGGGAGTGGCGAATAGCGAATGGGGACGAGAGCTGGTGTTTTCGCCGGCATTCTTCCCTGTTCGCTATTCCCTACTCGCTATTCGCGCCCGGTTTACCTTGACTCCAGAACGCCAGCGGCTATAAGTCCGCCTTCGACCGGCGCGGGCGTTCTCGCGCCGCTTGTCGTTTGCGCGGATGTCGCGGGGTGTTCCTGCAGTGCGCGCAAAGATGGATCGGGCGCCAAGCCCGGCCTGCAAGACTCTGAACCATTAACGACTGAACAAGAAGCCGACCCGGGGCCAGCGCGCTCTGAGGCCGGGATCGAACACGAAGGACAACAACGATGTTCGCAGTCATCAAGACCGGCGGCCGGCAATACCGCGTCGCTCCGGATGATGTGCTCGAGATTGGCAAGATCGAAGGCGAGGTCGGCACCATCGTGCAGCTCGCCGAGGTGCTGGTGGTCGGCGGCGATACGCCGGTGCTGGGTGCGCCCACGGTGGCCGGCGCCTCCGTCGCGGCTGAGGTGCTGCAGCACAAGCGCGGTCCGAAGGTGATCGCGTTCAAGAAGCGCCGTCGCAAGAACTCGCGCCGCAAGCGCGGCTACCGCGACGAGCTGACGGTGCTGCGGGTGACCGAGATTCTGACCGACAAAAAGAAGCCGAGCGTCGGTCCGCGGCCGAAAAAGGCGAAGGCAGAGCCGAAGGCCGAGGCGGCGTCCGCCGAGTGAGGCTTTGAGAGCGGCGCGAGAGCGCCGGTTGCGACAGAATTTGCGCGCGACGTTCGCGCGCTACAAATCGTGAATGATTCCTTCAAGGAATTGATCTAGAGATCATCGAGATCGGAGACGGGCCATGGCTCACAAAAAAGCAGGCGGATCCTCGCGCAACGGGCGCGATTCGAAGGGCAAACGCCTCGGCATCAAGGCGTTTGGCGGCGAACTCGTCGTTCCCGGCAACATCATTGCGCGTCAGCGCGGCACGACGTGGCACCCCGGCCTTAATGTTGGCATGGGGACCGATCATACTCTGTTCGCCAAGGTCGAAGGCGTCGTGGAATTCCATGCCAAAGCGAACCGCACGTTCATTTCCGTGCGTCCGGTAGTTGCCGAGGCTGCTGAGTAACGGTGGATTTCAACTCGTCCGCCGGGTCCTGATGAACCGGCGGAGCATGACGTGGCTCCAGGGGAGGCGGGACACCGGCCTCCCCTTTTGTTTTCGATGCGTTTGTTGCGTTGATGGAGCCCGACATGGTGCAGGACATCCCAACATCGATGTTGCGTGAGCAGAGATCGAGCGTGCTCGAGACCGAGCGGCTGACTCTGCGCCCGCCGACCTTGGCCGACGCCCGGGCCATCGCTCGCCTCGCCGACGATCGCCGCATCGCCGTCAACACCCGCCGCCTGCCCCATCCCTATGTCACCGAGGATGCCGTCGACTTCGTGCGTCAGCTCGCCGATGGCGGCCGCGAGACCGCGTTCCTGATCGAGCACCAGCACGAGCCGATCGGCATGGTCGGTGTCGTCTGGCGCGCGCCCGATGCCCCGGAGCTCGGCTATTGGCTCGGCGTCGAACATTGGGGCCGGGGCTTTGCGACCGAGGCCGCGCGGGCAGCGATCGACTTCTTCTTTGAGACGTTCGATGCCGACACACTGTTCGCCTATGCGCGCGTTTCCAATCCGGCTTCCCGCAACGTGCTCGAGAAGTGCGGCTTCCAATGGACCCGCGTCGAGCTGCATCGGTTCGAGGTGCTGGGATCGTCCGCACCGGTCGATTCGTTCCGCCTGTCGCGGAGCGCCTGGTGCGTGCTGAAGAGCTGGGCCGGCGTGCCGCGGTCGGAATGCGACGGAGAGCACGGCCTTACGCCGACGGACTGACCGCCGCACCCTCACGCCTGAGCTTGTGCTCGCGCGCGAAGATCGAGCGCCCCGCACTGATGATGACGATGGCGCCGGCGATCTTGGCCGGCTACACGTCGCAGGCCGGCCATCGCGCCCCAACGACCATCATGTACTAATAAGACGACATAGCGAGGCGAGTGCCGCCACAGCGTGCGATCGATGCAGACCCGCGCAGTCACCGAGATCGGGCGGCGAGATAATAGGCGACGACGCCTAGAGCGGCGCAGGAGAACGGTGGAGGCTCACGGTATCAAAGTACTCGCTTCATCAAAATCCGCGCGCCGTCCAATCTGACTGCAAGGTTCACGGGACCTGACAGGGCGCTTTTCGATCGTGCTCCAGAGTCGAAGCCGGGAACGGCGATCTTTCCTTAGCTGCCTTCCCGGCTCACGCCGGCGGATTGACTGTATTGCCTTCACGCCCGAGCTTGCGCTCGCGCAGGAAAATGTAAAGCCCGGCGCCGATGATGATGACGGCGCCGGCGATCGTGGCCGGCTGCGGCACATCGCCGAACACGAGAAAGCCGAACATCACCGCCCAGACGATCATCGTATACTGATACGGGACCACCACCGAAGCCGGCGCCAGCTTCAGCGACCGATTGACGCAGAACAGCGCTGTCACCGAGATCAGGCCGGCGGCGGCAAACAGCGCCAGGCTGCCTGGCGTCGGCGTCACCCAGCCGAACGGCGCCATCACGGCGCCGAGCAGGAAGGTGCCGACGAATTGCGAGGAGGCCATCACGACGTCGGGGGTCGCGCGCAAGCTGCGCGTGATTAGCATCAGGACCGAGAACGAGAAGCTGCCGCCGAGCGCGATCAGCGCCGGCAGGCTGAACGTCTGCGCCGATGGCCTCAGCGCGATCAGGACGCCACAGAAGCCGACCAGCACCGCGCACCAGCGCCGCCAGCCGACATGCTCGCCGAGCACCAAGGCCGACAGCGCGGTGACGAAGATGGGACCAGCGAGATAATAGGTGACGACGTCAGCGAGCGGCAGATAAACCGTGGCTAGAAAGAATGCCGCGACCTCCAGCGTCGACAGCACGACACGAAACAGCTGCAGCCACGGCCGCTCCAGGTTGCGGAATTGCGCGCGCTGCCGCCAGATCACGGGCGATAGCGCCAGCAGTGCGGCACAGGCGCGCAGCCACAACAATTGCCCGACCGCGTAGGTACCAACCAGGAACTTGCCGAGCGCGTCACCAAACGAGAACATCGAGATCGACAGCAGCATCAAGCCGATGCCGGCCAGCCGCGCGGCGCGCTCGTCATTGTCAACGGAGATGCGGGAGAGGAAGGTCATGATGCCGGCCGCGAAAAGGGACCGTGATGTATCAGGCTCGCCCCGTCCTCTCCAGTGTCATTCCGGCGTACCGTCCTTCCGGCGTCATTCCGGAAGCGGCTCGAAGAGCCGAACCCGGAATCCACTTCGCGGCTTGCTGTGTGGCTTGATGGATTCCGGGCCGCTCCGCGCGTCCCGGAACGACGGCGAATGATCGAAGCGGCCCGCGCCCGGTGATCACGAAGAAATTGATGCGCGCGTCACGGCGCGATAGCGGTCTCGCAACAACGACAGCAGAGCTGAGGAACCGCCATGTCCGACTTCGACCCCACCCATCACCGCATGGTGAGCGAGCAACGCTGGTTCGAGGATTTTGCGATTGGCGAGCGCTTCGTGCTGCCGAGCCGTACCATGACCTCGGCGGTGTTCACGGCGTTCCAGACCGCGAGCGGCGACACCCATCCGGTGCATTATGACGTGGAGTATTGCCGTGCCCGCGGCATGCCGGACCTGCTGGCCCACGGCTTTCAGACGCTGATCCACACCGCGCCCGGCGCCGGGCTGTTTCCATTCCTGGTCGAAGAGTCCCTGATCGGGCTCGTCGAACAATCCTGCAGATTCCTTCAACCTGTCTATGCCGGCGACACCATCTACCCGGCGCTCGAGGTGGCGGAGCTCACGACCGGCCGCACCACCGGTGTGGTCGGCCTGCGCAGCACCGTCTTCAACCAGCGCCGCGATCTGGTGCTGGAGGGGACACAGAAATTCCTGATCCGGCGTCGGCCCACCTGAGCCGGCCGCAGCGCGACGGCCTCGCCATCCGATAGCAACGACTGTAACTTTCTCTCGCAAGTTGGAGCCCTTTGCGACATAGTTCAGCCACGGTTGGTCAGGCAAGGCGGGTAGCCCCCGATGGATCGAAGCCCTGTGCTCATCGATCTGGCCCTCCAGGGCGGGGGCTCGCACGGCGCGTTCACCTGGGGTGTTCTCGACCGGCTGCTCGAAGAACCGTGGCTTCGGATTGCGGGCATCTCCGGGACATCGGCCGGCGCGATGAACGCGGCGGTGCTGGCGCACGGCTGGACCGAGGGCGAGGCCACCGGCGCCCGCGCGGCTCTCGACCGGTATTGGCGGAGCGTCTCGCGCGCCGCCGCCTTCAGCCCGCTGCAACGATCGCCGCTCGACCGCCTGCTGGGGCGATGGTCGATCGACACGTCTCCGGCCTACGTCTTCACCGATCTGCTGTCGCGGGTGCTGTCGCCCTACGATCTCAATCCGCTCGGCTTCCATCCGCTCAGGCAGATCCTGACTGACAGCATCGATTTTGCGCGGCTTGCCGAGGCGCCGATCAAGCTGTTCGTGACGGCCACGCGCGTGCGCACCGGCCGCGGAAGGATCTTCCGCAACGCTGAGATCACGGCCGACGTGCTGCTCGCGTCGGCCTGCCTGCCGACCATGTTTCGCGCCATCGAGATCGAGGGCGAACCCTATTGGGACGGCGGCTACGCCGGCAACCCGACGATCACACCACTCGTCCGTGAGACCGACGCGCGGGACACGATCCTCGTGCAGATCAATCCGACCGAGCGGACGGAGCCGCCGCGCAGCGCCGCCGACATCCTCAACCGGCTCAACGAAATCTCCTTCAACTCGCCGCTCGCAAAGGAGCTGCGGATGATCGCCCTGCTGCGCCAGGTCGTCGACCCCGGCACCGGCGAGGGCGCGCGCTGGGCACAAATGAAGGCCCACCGGATCAAGAGCGACATGCTGGCAACGTTCGGCGCATCATCCAAGCTGAATGCAGAATGGGCCTTCGTCTCCAAACTGCGCGAGGAAGGGCGGCGCGCGGCGAGCGCATTCCTCGATGACCACGGCGCCGATCTCGGCGAGCGTGCCACCGCCGATCTCGATATCCTGCTGGCGGAGTGCTGAGGCAATGGGTCTGTTCGGCATCCTGGTCGGACTGGGCCTGCTGATCTGGCTCGCGTTCCGCGGCTGGAGCGTGCTGCTGCTCGCGCCGCTCTGCGCGCTGATCGCTGCCGCCTTCGGCGGCCAGCCGCTGCTGGCGAGCTGGACCCAGACCTTCATGCGGAGCGCCGCAGATTTTCTCGCCCAGTTCTTTCCGATCTTCCTGCTCGGCGCCATCTTCGGCAAGCTGATGGACGACAGCGGCGCGGTGGCGGCTGTCGCCGAGGTCATCACGCGCCGGCTCGGCGAACGCCGCACCATCCTTGGCGTGGTGCTCGCGGGCGCGCTGGTCACCTATGGCGGCGTCAGCCTGTTCGTCGCGTTCTTCGTGATCGTGCCGATGGCGCAATCGCTGTTTCGCATGGCAGGGATTCCGCGGCGCCTCGTTCCGGCGGCGGTCATCCTGGGCACATCGACTTTCACCATGTCGGCGCTGCCCGGCACGCCCTCGATCCAGAACGCAATCCCGATGCCGTTCTTCGGCACGACGCCATTCGCCGCGCCGGGCCTTGGCATCATCGCCGGGATGATCATGCTCGCCGTCGGGCTGTGGTGGCTGCGTCGCGCCGAGCAGGCCGCGCGCCGCGCCGGCGAGGGTTACGGCGAGGCGCCGGCAACAAGCTCGGGCGCGACCGATGACGAACTGCTGCGCGAGCGGGCCAGCACCGCGCGCGAGTTCGATCCGGCGGAGATTCGCCGCGGTCATCACAGCGCTGCAAAAGTCCCCGCCCTCAATGCATTCCTGCCGCTGATCGTCGTGGTCGCGGTCAATCTGCTGATGTCGCTGCTCATCCTGCCACGTCTCGATGTTTCCTTCCTGGCCGAAGATCGCTGGGGCGGCACGTCATTGACGGCGGTGGCCGGCGTCTGGTCGGTGGTCGTCGCCCTGGCCGGCGCGATCGTGACGGTGATCGTCTGCAACTGGTCGCGGCTGCCCGAGCTGCGGCGAACCATGGACGCAGGCGCCAACGCCTCCGTACTCCCTGCCCTCAGTGTCGCCAGCCTGGTCGGGTTCGGCGCCGTCGTCGCGGCCCTGCCGGCCTTCGACATCGTGCGGGACTGGGTGCTGGGAATCGAGGGCGGTCCGCTGGTGTCGCTGGCTGTCTCCACCAACCTGCTGGCGGCACTGACCGGGTCGGCCTCCGGCGGGCTGACGATTGCGCTCGACGCGCTGGGTGCGACGTACCTCGACATCGCCGAGCAAAGGGGAATCGACCCGGACCTCTTGCACCGAGTGGCCGTGATCGGCTCGGGAACCCTCGACATCCTGCCCCATAATGGCGCGGTGGTGAGCCTGCTCGCGATCTGCGGCCTGACCCACCGCGAGAGCTATTTCGATATCGTGATGGTCGGCATCGTGACCTCCCTGGTCGCACTGGGAGCGGTGATCGTCCTGGGCGAGGCGTTCGGGTCGTTCTGATGCAGCAACAGAACCAGCCTGAATCCCAGGCGAGCCTGCAACAGAGGCACGATTCGCGCCCAGCGCGCGCCCGGATTAAGCTTTCCGGCCGAAATCGCAGGAATCGGCGGTTGCCCCGGCCCTCCGCCTCGCCTACCTAAGACCCCATGAAATTCCTCGATGAAGCCAAGGTCTATGTGCGCTCCGGCGACGGCGGCAACGGTTGCGTTGCGTTCCGGCGCGAGAAGTTCATCGAGTTCGGCGGCCCCACAGGCGGCAATGGCGGCCGCGGCGGTGATGTCATCATCGAGGCTGTCGACGGCCTCAACACCCTGATCGACTACCGCTACCAGCAGCATTTCAAAGCCCAAAAGGGCGAGAACGGCATGGGCAAGGACCGGCACGGCGCCGGCGGCAAGTCCGTGACGCTCAAGGTCCCCGTCGGCACCCAGATTTTCGACGAGGACAAGGAAACCCTGATTCACGATTTTACCGCCCGGGGTGAGACCTTCGTGCTGGCCCATGGCGGCAATGGCGGCTTCGGCAATGCGCATTTCAAGTCACCGACCAACCGCGCCCCGCGCCACGCCAATCCCGGCGCGCCCGGCGAGGAGCGCTGGATCTGGCTGCGGCTGAAGCTGATCGCGGATGCCGGACTGGTCGGGCTGCCGAACGCCGGCAAGTCGACGTTCCTGTCCAAAGTCAGCGCCGCCAAGCCGAAGATTGCTGACTATCCCTTCACCACCCTGCATCCGCAGCTCGGCGTCGTGAATGCCGACGGCCGCGAATTCGTGCTGGCCGACATTCCCGGCCTGATCGAAGGCGCGCATGAGGGCGCCGGCCTCGGCGACCGTTTTCTCGGCCATGTCGAGCGCTGCCGCGTGCTGCTGCACCTGGTCGATGCCACCTGCGAGCACGCCGGCAAGGCCTACAAGACCGTGCGGCACGAGCTCGAAGCCTATGGCGGTCAGCTCGGCGAGAAGGTCGAGATCGTTGCGCTCAACAAGATCGACGCGGTCGAGCCGGACGAGCTGAAGAAGCAGAAGGAGCGGCTGAAGCGGGCCGCGAAGAAGACTCCCCTGCTGCTATCAGGCGTGACCGGTGAGGGCGTCAGGGAGGCCTTGCGCAAGCTCGCCGACGTGGTTGGCGAATCCCCCGTATCCAACAAGGCCAAGAGCGCGATCGAGAGTGCGGCGACCGACGAGCCGTGGGCCGCGCCACCGCCGCCGCAAGGCTGAGCCTACGCTCACGCTTGCCTCGTCACAGCGGCCGCGCGAAGCTCCCGCCGGCGCTGCCAGTACACTTCCGATCGCGACCTCCGTCATGGCCTCTCCCAAACTGGAAAATTTCCGCCGCATCGTCGTCAAGGTGGGCTCCTCGCTGCTGGTCGATTCCGATGCCGGCGAGGTCCACGCCTCCTGGCTTGCGGCGCTCGCCGCCGATATCGCCAAGCTTCACGGCGAGGGCCGCGAGGTGCTGGTCGTCTCCTCGGGCTCGATCGCGCTCGGCCGCAGCCGCTTGAGGCTGCCGCGCGGGCCGCTGAAGCTGGAGGAGAGCCAGGCGGCCGCCGCTGTCGGCCAGATCGCACTGGCGCGGATCTGGTCGGAGGTGCTGGCCGCACACGGCGTCAGTGCCGGGCAGATCTTGGTGACCCTGCAGGATACCGAGGAGCGCCGCCGCTATCTCAATGCCCGCTCGACCATCGGCAAGCTGCTGGAATGGGGCGCGGTGCCCGTGATCAACGAGAACGACACGGTCGCGACCGCCGAGATCCGCTACGGCGACAATGATCGGCTCGCCGCGCGTGTCGCCACCATGGCCAGCGCCGACCTGCTCGTCCTGCTCTCCGACATCGACGGGCTCTACACCGCGCCGCCGGCGCAAGACCCGAATGCGCAGCTCATTCCCGTGGTCGAGACCGTCACCGCCGATATCGAGGCGATGGCCGGCACCGCGGCCTCCGAGCTGTCGCGCGGCGGCATGCGCACCAAGATCGAGGCCGCCAAGATCGCGACCACAGGGGGCACGCACATGCTGATCGCCTCCGGCAAGATCGAACATCCGTTGCAGGCGATCGCCGATGGCGGCCGCTGCACCTGGTTTCTGACTCCGGCCAATCCGGTGACCGCGCGAAAACGCTGGATTGCAGGCTCGCTGGAGCCGAAGGGCACATTGACGATCGACGCCGGTGCCGTCGCGGCGCTGCGCGCCGGCAAGAGCCTGCTGCCGGCCGGCGTGGTCGGGGTCGATGGCCAATTCGCCCGCGGGGATGCCGTCGTGGTGCGCGGGCCGGATCTGCATGAGATCGGCCGCGGCCTCGTCGCCTATGACGCCGATGCCGCCGACCGCATCAAGGGCCGCTCCTCGCCTGACGTCGCCACCATCCTGGGCGTCTCCGGCCGTGCCGAGATGATCCACCGCGACGACCTCGTGATCGGCCCGGCGGGCGTCGGCCCGGCGGCCTGAGCGGCCGCGAGCCTTCGCAGATAGCTGATTTTCGTGCTAGGACACCATCTTAATTCAAGTCTGGAACGCCCATGACCGCTTCGCTCAAAGCCATCGACGGCAACGCCGATCTGCCCGCGCTGATGAACGACCTCGCGGCGCGCGCCCGCGCTGCGGCACGCGTGCTGTCGCTGGCGCCGACCGAGCAGAAGAATGGTGCGCTGGACGCTATGGCGCAGGCGATCCGCGCCAATGCCGCGACGATCCTGGCCGCCAATGCCGAGGATGTCGCGGAGGCCAAGGCCGCCGGCACCACCTCGGCCTTTCTCGACCGCCTGACACTGACGCCGGCGCGCGTCGAGGCGATGGCGGAAGGCATCGAGGCCGTGCGCGCGATATCAGACCCGGTCGGCGTCGTCACCGAGAGCTGGCAGCGCCCGAACGGCATGACCATCGAGCGCGTGCGGGTGCCGCTCGGCGTCATTGCCGTGATCTTCGAAAGCCGGCCGAACGTCGCGGCCGATGCCGGCGTGCTGTGCCTGAAATCCGGCAACGCCGTGATCTTGCGCGGCGGCTCGGATAGCTTCCGCTCCTGCCGCGCCATCCATGATTGCCTGACGCAGGGCCTGCGCGAGGCCGGCCTGCCGGAGGCTGCGATCACGCTGGTGCCGACGCGCGACCGTGCCGCCGTCGGCCTGCTGCTCAGCGGCCTCAATGGCGGTGTCGACGTCATCGTGCCGCGCGGCGGCAAGAGCCTCGTCGCCCGCGTCGAGGCCGAGGCGCGCGTGCCGGTGTTCGCGCATCTCGAAGGCGTCAACCACGTCTACATCGATGGCGCCGCCAAGCTCGATATGGCGAAGTCGATCGTGCTGAACGCCAAGATGCGCCGCACCGGCGTCTGTGGCGCGGCGGAGACCTTGCTGATCGATCGGGCCGCTGCCGGCGCCACGCTCAAGCCGCTGGTCAAAATGCTGCTCGATGCCGGCTGCGAGGTGCGTGGCGATGCGGATGTCCAGCAGGCCGACGCGCGGGTGAAGCCCGCGAGCGAGGATGATTGGGATGCCGAATATCTCGACGCCATCATCGCGGCCAAGGTCGTCGACGGTGTCGATCAGGCGATCGCGCATATCCACGACCACGGCTCGCATCACACCGATGCGATCGTCACCGAGAATGCTGCGGCAGCGGAGAAATTCCTCAACGAAGTGGATTCGGCAATCGTGCTGCACAACGCCTCGACGCAGTTCGCCGATGGCGGCGAGTTCGGCTTCGGCGCGGAGATCGGCATTGCCACCGGCAAGTTTCATGCGCGCGGACCGGTCGGCGTCGATCAGCTCACGAGCTTCAAATACCGCATCCATGGCAGCGGACAGACGCGGCCGTGATGCCCGGGATGGACCGCGCGTGAGCGTCAGGCGCAGCCTTCAGGGCGGGAAGCGGAGACGCCGTTGAACGATCTCCCGGCCGCGCCGCATGCAATGACGCAAGCCTTGCCGCCGCACAGCGACGGCCTGCGCGTCGGCCTGCTCGGCGGCTCCTTCAATCCGCCGCATCTGGCCCATCGCGCGATCAGCCTGTTCGCGCTGAAGCGCCTGAAGCTCGATCGCGTCTGGTGGCTGGTGACGCCCGGCAACCCGCTCAAGGACAATGGCGGCCTGCACGCGCTGGCCGACCGGATGGAGGCGGCCCGCAAGCTGGCGGCAGATCCGCGCATCGACATCTCCTGTCTCGAATCCGTCATCGGCACCCGTTACACTGCGGACACGATCAACTACCTGCGCAAGCGCGCCTCGCGCCTGCGCTTCGTCTGGATCATGGGCGCCGACAACCTCGCGCAGTTCCACCGCTGGCAGAACTGGCAGCGCATTGCCAGCCAGGTCCCGATCGCGGTCATCGACCGCCCACCCCAGAGTTTCCGTGCTCTCTCTGCTCCGGCCGCCCAGGCGCTGGCGAATTATCGGATCCCAGAGACCGAGGCCGGCCGGCTGGCCGACCGGCGCGCCCCGGCCTGGGTGTTCCTCACCGGATTGAAATTGAACCTGTCCTCGACTGGACTGAGGAACCCGGATGGAAGCTGGAAGTCGTCCTGAGGCACTTTCCGCAAAGCCGCTGCTCCGGAAGGGCCAACAAGAAGGTTCGGACAGGGTTACCAAGCTGGAAATAAAGCCGGAAGGAAACCACGGACTGGAATATTGAAACGCTTAACCCCACATGCCTAGAATGCTCTGCGGGCGGATTCGTCGCCTGCGATACAGTGAAAGGAATGGTCCCTGACCACATCTGTATTGTCTCAGTCGGTTTTACCCAAGACTGGCAAGTCGGCGCGTAAAACATCGACCCAAGCTGCGGCCTTGAAGGCGCAACCTGACGCCGACAAGACGCTGAGCACGATCCTCTCCCGCCTCGACGACATGAAGGCGGAAGAGACGGTCACCATCGACCTCCGCGGCAAATCCGCTTACTCCGACTACATGGTCATCTCGACCGGCCGCTCGAACCGGCATGTCGGCTCGATCGCGGAGACCGTCGCCAAGGGCCTGAAGGAAGCCGGTCTCAAGAACATCCATATCGAGGGCTTGCCCAACTGCGATTGGGTGTTGATCGATTCCGGCGACGTGATCGTTCACGTGTTCAGGCCGGAGGTCCGCGAGTTCTACAACCTCGAGCGGATGTGGACTCAGGGGCCGAAGCCCGCCAAGACGGTCTGAACAAGGCAGTCTGACGCGGCGGCCGATGTCATTTGACGGCAGCGCATGCTACCTGCATGCGCATGCGTGTCATCGTCGTTGCCGTCGGCCGTCTCAAGCAGGGTCCCGAGCGTGAGCTCGCCGAGCGCTATCGCGAGCGGTTCGACGATATCGGCCGCAAGCTCGGCTTTCGCAGCATCGACATTCATGAGATTCCGGAAAGCCGGGCGCGCGACACCGCCACCCGGATCGCCGAAGAGGCCGCCGCCATCACCGCCGCAATCCCGGAGAAATCCGTGCTTGTCACGCTCGACGAACGCGGCCAGAACATTGATAGCGCCGCCTTTGCCGGTCATCTCGGCCGCTGGCGTGACGAATCCGTAACAAATGCTGTGTTCGTGATCGGCGGCGCCGACGGACTTTCGCCCGAATTGCAGCGCAAGGCGAAGCTCAAGGTTGCGTTTGGGGCTGCAACCTGGCCGCATCAGATCGTACGCGTCCTGCTTCTGGAGCAGCTTTACCGGGCCGCCACGATTCTGGCAGGCCACCCCTATCACCGCGCCTGATGAGCGCGAGACGAGCACATTTAAGGAACTGATGTCCGCTGCGCGGCCCTTCCGATCCTCTCATTCCGGCACCGGCCGCAGCGCCTGGCCGAAGATCGGCGCGTTTCGGACCTTCAGCTTGCCGGCGCTCGCCCTGCCCACGGCGATCTCGACCAGCGTCCTGATCGGATTTGCGCCCGCCATCGGACAGAACGCGTTACGCCCCTCGATTTCAGGCGCGCCCGGCCCCACTGCGGGGCCCGCAGCGCCAGCTTCGGCCGAGGAGCTGAAGCAGCGCGCGCAGGAGCTCGAGGCCGCCCGCGCGGCGCAGAAGAGTGCCGCGGAGGCGCAGGAGCGTCTCAAGGCCGACATCGCCCAGATCGGGCAGGATCGCAGCAAGCTCAACCAGCAATTGATCGATGTCGCAGGGCAGGTGCGCAGCGTCGAGGGCCGCATCGGCGAGGCGGAAATCCGGCTGCAGGGGCTCGATTCGCGTGAGCAGGAGATCCGCTCCTCGCTCGACTCGCGCCGGGCCGAGATCGTCGAGGTGCTGGCGGCGCTGCAGCGCGCCGGGCGCCGGACGCCGCCCGCGCTTCTGGTCCGCCCCGAGGACGCGCTGCAGTCGCTGCGCACGGCGATGCTGCTGGGTTCGGTGGTGCCTGAGATGCGGACCCGCGCCGAAAAGCTGTCGGCCGATCTCGGCGAGCTGGTATCCCTGCACAAGAGCATCGCAGCCGAGCGCGATTCGCTCGCGCAGGATCGCGATAAGCTCAAGAACGATCAGGTGCGGCTCGGCGTGCTGATCGAGGAGCGCCAACGCAAGCAGGCGAGCGCCGAGAAGGACATGCAGGCCGAGAGCGCCCGGGCGGTGGCGCTAGCGCAGCAGATCGACAATCTGCAGGGCCTGATCTCCACCATGGAGCAGGACGTCAAGTCCGCCGCGAAGGCCGCCGTCAATGCGAGCCTGCAGGGTGTTCCGATCAACAACAAGCCGGACGCCAATGCACTGAAGAACCCCGGCCGCAAGAGTCCGGCGATCGCCTTTGCATCGACCAAAGGCATGCTCGCCTTTCCCGTGAACGGAACCAAGATTCGAGAATTCGGTGGTTCCGATGGGGCAGGCGGCGTCAACAAAGGTATCTCGCTGGCGACCCGGCCGAACGCCCAGGTCACAACCCCGTGTGACGGCTGGGTTGTGTATGCCGGTCCCTTCCGCAGCTACGGACAACTCTTGATCCTCAATGCCGGGGGCGGGTATCATGTCCTGATCGCCGGGATGGAGCGCATTTCCGTCACTATCGGGCAGTTTGTTCAGACGGGAGAGCCGGTCGCGACCATGGGATCGACTTCCCAGATCGCCTCCATTCTCGCTACCAATGCGAGTCAACCAGTGCTCTACGTTGAGTTCCGGAAAGACGGTACCCCAATCGATCCAGGCCCATGGTGGGCCACAAACGAAGGCGAGAAGGTTCGCGGATGATGCGTAAGACTTCGGTAATTCTCCTGAGCATGGCAACCGGTGCGGCACTGACCTTGTTCGCCACCCAGCCACGCGCGGTGCTGATGGGATCGACTGCGCGCGCTGCGACCGCCGATACCTATCGCCAGCTCAACCTGTTCGGCGATGTCTTCGAGCGGGTCCGCAGCGACTACGTCGAAAAGCCCGACGACTCCAAGCTGGTCGAGTCGGCGATCAGCGGCATGCTGTCCGGCCTCGATCCGCATTCGAGCTACATGGACGCCAAGAGCTTCCGTGACATGCAGGTGCAGACCCGCGGCGAGTTCGGCGGGCTCGGCATCGAGGTCACAATGGAAGACGGCCTGATCAAGGTGGTGTCGCCGATCGACGACACGCCGGCATCGAAGGCCGGCATCCAGGCCAACGACATCATCACCAATCTCGACGACGAGGCCGTGCAGGGCCTGACCCTGAACCAGGCTGTCGAGAAGATGCGCGGTCCGGTCGGCACCAAGATCAAGCTCAAGGTCATCCGCAAGGGCGCCGACAATCCGCTCGACATCACCTTGATGCGCGACAACATCCGCGTCCGGTCGGTGCGCTCGCGCATCGAAGCCGACGACATCGCCTATATCCGCATCACCACGTTCAACGAACAGACCACCGAAGGCCTGAAGAAGAGCATCGCCGACCTGCAGAGCCAGGTTGGCGACAAGCTGAAGGGCTATATCATCGACCTGCGCAACAATCCGGGCGGCCTGCTCGAGGAGGCGGTGACTGTCTCCGACACCTTCCTGGAGCGCGGCGAAATCGTCTCGACCCGCGGCCGCAATGCCGAGGAAACCCAGCGCCGCTCGGCGCATCCGGGCGACCTCACCAAGGGCAAGCCGGTGATCGTGCTGATCAATGGCGGCTCGGCCTCGGCCTCGGAGATCGTGGCCGGCGCGTTGCAGGACCACAAGCGCGCGACACTGGTCGGCACCCGCTCGTTCGGCAAGGGTTCGGTGCAGACCATCATCCCGCTCGGCGCCGGCAATGGCGCACTGCGGCTTACCACGGCGCGCTACTACACGCCGTCGGGCAAGTCGATCCAGGCCAAGGGCATCGTGCCTGACATCGAGGTGCTGCAGGACGTACCGGACGAGCTGAAGTCGCGCACCGACACCAAGGGCGAGGCCTCGCTGCGCGGACATCTGAAGAACGACGGCGACGAGAAGACCGGTTCGCAATCCTATGTGCCGCCGGATGCGAAGGACGACAAGGCGCTGAAGATGGCCGACGACCTGCTGCACGGCATCAAGAGCAGTTCCTCGGCCAACCCTGCAGCTCCTGCGGCGAACGATAACGCGACCGCCGACAAGGCCGCCGGCGATCAATCGTCCCGCGCCGACAAGCCAAAGGCGAACTGAGCAACGCCGCGGCCATTCCGGCGACAAAGATCGTCGGCTCGGAAGAACTCATCGAACCAAAGGGCGGCCGTCGGGCCGCCCTTTTTGCTAGAGCGTTTTCAAGCGAAGTGGACACCGGTTCGAAGAAAACGCGTCAAAACAAAAACCTAGAGCCCCGTTCCGATTCAATCGGAACGGAAAAGGCTCTACGCCCCCACAATCCGTAACATCCGCCCTGCTGCGATGAAGGTACGGCCCTGCCGCGGGTGCGGCCTGCCGTGGTATCTTCGGCCCGACTGATTCGGGAAAATCGATGACAGAAGCGGCTGACGAGCTGAGCGCTCCGCTCGGACAGACTGAGACACATCGCAAACGCCGGCTTCGGCTTCCCTTCACCGCCCTGCAAGCGCTCGCGGTGCTGCTTGGCTTGTTCCTGGTCGCGTTCGCCGGCTTTGCCATTTTCGGTGACAATCCGCTCGGCGGCGAGCCGGTCGCGCGCGTCGCGATCAATGTGGGCGTCAAGCCGGCCGACGACAACGCCAAGGCGGTCACCAAGCCCGATGCGCAAGGCGAACATGGCGCTGCGCCTGGGGCAAAGCAGGACGCTGGTGCCGAGCGCAAGACCGTGACCATCATCGACGGCTCCAGCGGCACCCGCCACGAGGTCCCGATCGGCGCCGGCGAGGTCGACAATGCCGAGCCTGGCGCGAGCGCCACACCGGCCGCGGCCATGGCGGGGGTCGATCCCAAGCTGCTCGAGACGTCGCGCTACGGCATGATCCCGGTTGCCGCTGACGGGCTGAAGCCATTCACGGCCTACGCAGCCAGCGCCGACCGCGCCAAGGCGGCGAAGATGCCGGTCGTCGCGATCGTGGTCGGCGGGCTCGGGGTTGGCGCCGCCAAGACCACGGATGCCATCATGAAGCTGCCGTCGGCGGTGACGCTCGCCTTCACACCCTATGGCGCCTATCCGTCCAAGCTGGCTGAGCGGGCACGCGCGCAGCGCCATGAGATCCTGCTGCAGATCCCGATGGAGCCCTACGATTATCCAGACAATGATCCGGGTCCGCAGACGTTGCTTGCGACGCTCGGACCAGACCAGAATCTCGATCGGCTGTATTGGCACATGAGCCGCCTGCAGGGCTATGTCGGTGTCGCCAACTTCATGGGCGCGCGTTTCGTCGCGACCGACAACGCGATGCAGCCGATCGTCGGCGAGGCCGCCAAGCGAGGGCTCGCCTTCTTCGACGATGGCGCGGCGCCACGCAGTGTCGCAAGCGCGCTGGCGACCGGCCAGGCGATGCCGTTCGCCAAGGGCGACGTGGCCATCGATGCTGTACCGACCGCGGTCGAGATCGACCACGCGCTGGCCAGGCTCGAAAGCCTCGCCAAGGACCGCGGTACGGCGATCGGAACGGCCTCGGCGCTGCCGGTGTCGATCGAGCGGCTCGGGGCCTGGATCAAGGGCCTGGACGGTAAGGGTATTCTGCTTGTGCCATTGACAACCGCGATGCTGAAATCAAAATCGAGCTGAGCACGGCGGGAACAACGCCGGCGCGCGTGGTCGGGCCATGGCAGAGCGGCGGCTGCCGACCACAGGAAGGCTTTGACGGAATGACACGGTACGAAGACCTGCCCTACCGAACCTGCGTTGGCGTGATGCTGATCAACAAGGAGGGGCTGGTCTTCATCGGGCGGCGCGCCGGCGGCATTGAGCATGTCGACGAGTCCCATGTCTGGCAGATGCCGCAGGGTGGCGTCGATCCCGGCGAGGACACCTTCGAGGCCGCCAAGCGCGAGCTCTACGAAGAAACCAGCGTCCGCTCGGTGGAGAAACTCGCCGAGATCGGGGACTGGCTGACCTACGACATACCACGCACGGTGGCGGGCCGCGCCTGGAAGGGCCGCTATCGCGGCCAGCGCCAGAAATGGTTCGCGCTACGCTTCACTGGCGACGATGCCGAGATCGATGTCGCGCATCCGGGCGGCGGCCATAAGGCCGAGTTCATCAACTGGCGCTGGGAGCCGATGCAGAACCTTCCCGAACTGATCGTGCCGTTCAAGCGGCCTGTCTATGAGCGGGTCGTGAAGGAGTTCGCCTCACTTGCGGGTGCCTTGCGTTGAGCGACAAGTCCTATCGTCCGAATGTCGGTATCGCCTTGTTCAACACCGCAGGTGAGGTGCTGATCGGGCGCCGTTTCCGCGACGACGGCCCGGAGATCATCCTGCCCGGTCTGGAATGGCAGATGCCGCAGGGCGGCGTCGACGCCGGCGAGGACTTACGCGAAGCCGCGCGGCGCGAGCTGTGGGAGGAGACCAATGTCAGGGACGCCGATTTCCTCGGCGAGACCGATTGGCTGACCTACGAATTCCCGCCCTATCACGGACCTCCGCACCGCTTCGACAGATTCCGCGGCCAGCGCCAGAAATGGTTCGCGCTGCGCTTCACCGGCGATGAGGCCGACATCGATCCGCTGACGTCGCGTAACGGCCAACCTGCCGAATTCGATGCCTGGCGCTGGGAACGGCTCGCACGCGTGCCCGATATCGTGGTGCCGTTCCGCCGCGAGGTCTATCGCGAGGTGGCGCGGCAATTCGCGGGTTTGCGGAGCCGGCCGGTTGATCCCCGTGGCGGGCGGCGTGATCCCTCCCCCTTGTGAGGTCGGCCCTATCGCTCATGAAGAAAGAGGCTGGGCGCGTCGTCTTTTTGCGGCCATCCTTCGAGCCGGCCGCCTACGGCAGCCCCTCAGGATGAGGTCCTCGTTCGCGGCGAGATCTTAAACCCTCGTGGTGAGGAGCGTCCCGCTTTCAACGCGCCTCGAACCATGAGGCCGATGAGTGTGAAGCAATATGCGACTGCCCCTCTCTGCACGGAGGGTCATAAACAAAATTGGCCGGGACGATGCCCGGCCATTTTATTGATTGTCGCCTGAGGTCTTTGCGAGTTCTCGGGCTCGCCGCCGGCTCAATGGAGCGCGGTGGTGTTGAGCTGGTGCTGGATGGTCTTGAAGTGATCCAGCCGCTCGATGGCGCGGTCGAGCTCGTTGCCTTCCTTCTCGGCGAGCTTGGCCTCCATCGCCGCGATCTGCTCGGAGAACGCGGCGCGATCGAGCTCGGCCAGCGAGGTGGCGACCTCAGCCAGCACCGTCAGCCCCTTCTCGGAGACTTCGGCGAGGCCGCCAAGCACGATGATCTTCTGGTGGGTGCTGCCCGTCGTCACCGTCAGGATGCCCGGCCGCACCGCCGCGACGAATGGCGCGTGGCCGGCGAGCACGCCGAAATCACCCTGGAGACCGGGGACATCGACCTGGTCGACCTCGCCCGAGAAGGCGATCTTTTCCGGCGAGACGAGATCGAAGTGGAAGGTAGCCATTGGACACCTGCGAATAGCGAATAGCGAATGGCGAGTAGTGAAAAGGAAGCAGCGAATAGTCTGTCCTATTCGCTACTCCCTATTCGCTATTCGCCCTCTTAGGCCGCCTCAGCGGCCAGCTTCTTGCCCTTCTCGACCGCCTCTTCGATGGTGCCGACCATGTAGAAGGCGGCCTCCGGCAGGTGGTCATACTTGCCTTCGCACAGGCCGCGGAAGCCTTTGATGGTGTCCGCAAGCTCGACGAACTTGCCGGGCGAGCCGGTGAAGACCTCGGCGACGTGGAACGGCTGCGACAGGAAGCGCTCGATCTTGCGGGCGCGCGCCACCGTCAGCTTGTCCTCTTCCGAGAGCTCGTCCATGCCGAGAATGGCGATGATGTCCTGCAGCGCTTTGTAACGCTGCAGGATCTGCTGGACCATGCGCGCGGTGGTGTAGTGCTCCTCGCCGACGACCAGCGGCGAGAGCATGCGCGAGGTCGAGTCGAGCGGATCGACCGCCGGGTAGATGCCCTTTTCCGAGATCGCGCGGTTCAGCACGGTGGTGGCGTCCAAGTGCGCGAACGAGGTCGCCGGCGCCGGATCGGTCAAGTCGTCGGCCGGCACGTAGATCGCCTGCACAGAGGTGATCGAGCCCTTGGTGGTGGTGGTGATGCGCTCCTGCAGCGCGCCCATGTCGGTGGCGAGCGTCGGCTGATAGCCCACTGCCGAGGGGATGCGGCCGAGCAGAGCCGACACTTCCGAGCCAGCCTGCGTGAAGCGGAAGATGTTGTCGACGAAGAACAGCACGTCCTGGCCCTGGTCGCGGAAATATTCCGCGACGGTGAGGCCGGTGAGGCCGACGCGGGCGCGCGCGCCCGGCGGCTCGTTCATCTGGCCGTACACCAGTGCGCATTTCGACTGGACGCCCGCTTCAGGCTTGTGCGGATCCGCGTTCACCTTGGACTCGATGAACTCGTGATAGAGGTCGTTGCCCTCGCGGGTACGCTCGCCGACACCGGCGAACACCGAGTAGCCACCATGGGCCTTGGCGACGTTGTTGATCAGCTCCTGGATCAGCACGGTCTTGCCGACGCCGGCGCCGCCGAACAGGCCGATCTTGCCGCCCTTGGCATAGGGCGCAAGGAGATCGACGACCTTGATGCCGGTGACGAGAATTTCCGCTTCGGTGGATTGATCGGTGTATTCGGGCGCCGGCTGATGGATGGCGCGTTTGCCGACCGCCTTGATCGGACCGGCCTCGTCGACGGGGTCGCCGACCACGTTCATGATGCGGCCGAGCGTGCCGTCGCCGACCGGCACCGAGATCGGCTCGCCGGTGTCCGTGACCTCCTGGCCGCGCACCAGCCCTTCGGTGGTGTCCATCGCGATGGTGCGCACGGTGTTCTCACCGAGATGCTGGGCGACCTCGAGCACGAGGCGGTTGCCGGCGTTCTTGGTTTCCAGCGAATTGAGAATGGCGGGCAGATGACCTTCGAACTGCACGTCGACGACGGCGCCGATGACCTGGGTGACCCGACCGATCTGGTTGGCTGCGGTAGCCATGAACTGCTCTCCTTACGATCCGAATTTCTCGACCTCGGTCGCTCGACCGGGGATATTGACCTTGCTTGCTTCGCCTTGGCGCCCTGCGGCCGTTTACACCGCCTCGGCACCCGAGATGATTTCGATCAGCTCCTTGGTGATCATCGCCTGGCGGGTGCGGTTGTAGACCAGCGTCTGCTTGCGAATCATCTCGCCGGCGTTGCGCGTGGCGTTGTCCATCGCGGTCATCTGCGCGCCGTAGAACGAGGCGTTGTTCTCGAGCAGGGCGCGGAAGATCTGCACGGCGACATTGCGCGGCAGCAGCCCGGCCAGAATCTCGTCCTCTTCCGGCTCGTACTCGTACAGCGCAACCGGGCCGGCATTGGCGGCGGGCGGTTCGATCACGAGCGGAATGATCTGCTGCGCGGTGGGGATCTGGGCGATCACCGACTTGAAGCGCGAGTAGAATAGCGTGCAGATGTCGAACTCGCCGGCCTCGAAGCGGGCGATGACTTTCTTGGCGATGTCATTGGCATTGGTGAAGCCGAGCTGGCGAACGGCGCGCAGATCGACGTGCTCGATGATCTGCTTGTCGAACTGGCGGCGGAGCTGCTCATAGCCCTTGCGGCCGACGCAGAAGAACTTGACGTCCTTGCCCTGGTTCATCAGGGCCAGCGCCCGCTCGCGCGCCAGACGCACGATCGAGGAGTTGAAGGCGCCGGAGAGGCCGCGCTCGCCGGTGCAGACCAGCAGCAGATGCACCTGGTCGCGGCCGGTGCCGGCCAGCAGCGCCGGGGCAGTGGAAGACCCGGCCGCCGCGGCCGCGATATTGGAGATCACCACGTCCATCTTCTCGGCATAAGGACGCGCCGCTTCGGCGGCCATCTGCGCGCGGCGCAGCTTGGACGCCGCGACCATCTGCATGGCCTTGGTGATCTTCTGCGTCGCCTTGGTCGAGGCGATGCGGACCCGCATGTCTTTCAGCGATGCCATTTTCGTTCAGCTCACAGCAGTATCTATTGCGCGTCCCTCCCCCGCACGGGGAAGGCCTACCCCGACTTGATCGGGGGGTCGGGGCGGAGGCTGCACCTGATCGAGCGCCCCCTCCCGACCGGCTTCGCCGGTCAACCTCCCCCGCAAGCGGGAGAGGTGAAGAAACAAACCTGGCCCAGGCCAAGTCTCGTCTTACGAGAACGTCTTGGCGTAGCCTTCGACCACGGCCTTCAGCTTGGCCGCACTGTCGTCCGACAGGTCGCGGCTGTCGCGGATGGCGTTCAGCAGGTCGGCATGCTTGCCGCGCAGCGTCGACAGCAGGCCTTCCTCGAATGCGCCGACCTTGGCGACCGGCAGAGCGTCGAGATAGCCGTTGGTGCCGGCCCAGATCACGCACACCTGCTCTTCCATCTTCAGCGGCGAGAACTGCGGCTGCTTCAACAGTTCGGTGAGGCGCGAGCCGCGATTCAAGAGCCGCTGGGTGGCGGCATCGAGGTCGGAGCCGAACTGCGCGAACGCCGCCATTTCGCGGTACTGCGCAAGCTCACCCTTGATCTTGCCGGCGACCTTCTTCATCGCCTTGGTCTGCGCCGAGGAGCCGACGCGCGACACCGACAGACCGACGTTCACCGCAGGACGAATGCCCTGGAAGAACAGGTCGGTCTCCAGGAAGATCTGGCCGTCGGTGATCGAGATGACGTTGGTCGGGATGTAGGCCGACACGTCGTTGGCCTGGGTCTCGATGACCGGCAGCGCGGTCAGCGAGCCTGCGCCCTGGGTGTCGTTGAGCTTGGCGGCGCGCTCGAGCAGACGGGAATGCAGATAGAACACGTCGCCCGGATAGGCTTCGCGGCCCGGCGGACGGCGCAGCAAGAGCGACATCTGGCGGTAGGCGACGGCCTGCTTGGAGAGGTCGTCATAGATGATGACGGCGTGCATGCCATTGTCGCGGAAGTACTCGCCCATGGTGCAGCCGGTGAACGGGGCGAGATACTGCATCGGCGCCGGATCGGACGCGGTCGCCGCGATCACGATCGAATATTCCAGCGCGCCCTGCTCCTCCAGCACCTTGACGAACTGCGCGACCGTCGAGCGCTTCTGGCCGACGGCCACGTAAACGCAATACAGCTTGATCTTCTCGTCCGGTTGCGCGTTCAGCGGCTTCTGGTTCAGGATGGTGTCGAGCGCGATCGCGGTCTTGCCGGTCTGACGGTCGCCGATGATCAGCTCGCGCTGGCCACGGCCGATCGGGATCAGCGCGTCGATGGCCTTGAGGCCGGTCGCCATCGGCTCATGCACCGATTTGCGCGGAATGATGCCGGGCGCCTTGACGTCGACGCGGCGACGCTCGGAGGACTGGATCGGGCCCTTGCCGTCGATCGGGTTGCCGAGCGCGTCGACGACGCGGCCGAGCAGGCCCTTGCCGACCGGCGTGTCGACGATGGCGCGGGTGCGCTTGACCGTCTGGCCTTCCTTGATCTCGCGGTCGGCACCGAAGATGACGACGCCGACATTGTCGGTTTCGAGGTTCAGCGCCATGCCGCGGGTGCCGTTCTCGAACTCGACCATCTCGCCGGCCTGGACGTTGTCCAGACCGTAGACGCGGGCGATACCGTCACCGACGGACAGCACCTGTCCGACTTCGGAGACCTCGGCTTCCTGGCCGAAATTCTTGATCTGGTCCTTGAGGATCGCGGAAATTTCCGCGGCGCGGATGTCCATCAGCCTGCCTCTTTCATCGCGTGCTTGATCGAATTGAGTTTGGTGCGAAGCGAGCTGTCGATCATGCGGCTGCCGAGCTTGACGACAACACCGCCGATGATCGCAGGATCGACTTTCACGTTGAGCGTGACGTCCTTGCCGGCCACCGATTTCAGGGCGTCCTTCAGGGCGTCGAGATTCTTGTCAGATAGGGCGTCGGCGACCGTGACGTCAGCCATGACCTCGCCCCTGAACTTTGCCACCAAAGTATTGAAAGCGCGGATCACGTCGGCCACCGCAAACAGGCGGCGATTGGCGGTGAGCACCTTCAGGACATTGGCGGCGATGCCGGTGATGCCGGCCTTGTCGAGCACGGCGGCAAGCGCCTTCTGCTGCACATCGGCCCCGAACACGGGGCTGCGGACCAGCCGCTTGAGGTCGGCGCTCTCGTCGAGCATGGCATTGAACTTGTCGAGATCGGCCTTGACCGCGTCGACGGATTTCTCGTCGCGCGCCAGCTCGAACAAGGCCGTCGCATAACGACCGGACACACCGGATACGGATGGATCTTCAGCAGCCACAGGCGCGCTCTTTATAGATGTCAAACCCGCAAGGAAAAACCGTCGCACAACGCAGCGCGAACCGGTCAAGCCCTTGGAATTCAAGCAGGACTTTGATTTTCGATCGCCGCTTGGGAAGCGCGATCACGAAAAGCGGCGCTTTGCTAACATAGCGAAAGCGCAGCCGCAACAAGACGCGACCTCTGAATTGGCGCCTTATCGCCGCGCGTGAGGCCGCAGGGCCACATCGCCTCCGCTGACATCAGCGAGTCAGGAATCCGCTCTGCCGGTGCGATTACACCTGAAATGCCCGGCAGCAGTTCCCCCCGTTCGTGCATGGCCGCCATGACCTCGCGAGGGTTGCGCGGCTCTGAGCGCGCGAGCCCGCCGTCCCCGTTTTACTTGATGAAATCTTATCGATACGCGCGAACACTTAACTTCCAAGTAGAATGAAGTATTCGATCAGTTAATAAATCGTTAAATGCATAGATTACGGAATTTTCCATGATTTCGCGATCCTGATCACAGAATATTTCAGGACGGCCGGAACGAATTCTACTGCCCAATTCGCGCCGCATTGCGCCACCAAACGGCGCCCGCTTCAACCTAACGGGGGTTCATTGGCCACAGAAGGTGGCAATACTGGTCAAAAGGAACTGCGCTAAATGGTGAAAAAGAACTTGTTCGTGGGACAGATCGCCCGCTCGCGCACCGCGCTCGCTATCGTCACCGCCACTTTGCTGGTCGGGGGGACCGCCACGGAAGCCTCGGCGAAGTCGAGGCACCACCATCGCCACCACCATCATCATCACGCGGCGCGTGATGCTTCCGAGGCCGCAACGGCCCAGAACGGCTTCTGGAATAACGACTGGTCGCAGGATTCGTCGCAAAGTGCTTGGCGCAGCGCTCACGCATCGGTCATGCCGACCTCCGGTGGTCACAGCTTCTCGGGCATGGCGTCCTATTACGGCAACGAATCCGGCAGCCGCACCGCCTCCGGTCAGCGCATGAACGCCAATGCCATGACCTGCGCCCACCGTTCGCTGCCCTTCGGCACCCGGCTGCGCGTGACCCATGGCGGCCAAAGCGTCATCGTCACGGTCAATGATCGTGGCCCGTTCGTTCGTGGCCGCGTGCTCGACCTCTCGACCGGGGCTGCCCGCGCCATCGGTCTGACCCGCTCCGGCGTCGGCCGCGTCACCGCCGAAGTCGTCGGATAACGTCTTCGACGTTTCACTGCTCCTCTTCAGCACGCTGTAGGCACTTGCCGTCTCACACTCGCGGAGTGCAGACCGTCATTTGCGCGCCGAGGAGAACGACGACCACGAGTCGCTCGACCCATCCTCGCCGTCATTGCGAGGAGCGTAAGCGACGAAGCAATCCAGATTTCGGCTGATGGCTCGATTCTGGATTGCTTCGCTTGCGCTCGCAATGACGGAGGAAACAGCTGCCGTTCCTCTACAAAAAGCTCTGCGGGTCGACGTCGACCTCGAGCTTGAGATTGCCCTTGGGCTTCTCGGCATGCGCCAGCCAATGGCGCAGATAATCCGACAGATCGAAATTGCGCGCCGATTTCAACAACAGCCGGAAGCGATAGCGGCCCTTGATGACTGCGAGCGGCGCCTCGGCGGGGCCCAGCAGCGTCACGCCCTCCTCGCGCGGCGCGCTGCCGGCGAGCCTGCGCGCAAAGCCTTCGGCCGTGGGGCGATCGCCGGCGGAGATGATGAGGCTCGCCAGCCTGCCGAACGGCGGGTAGCCGGTGCGCTCGCGGGCCTCGATCTCGCTGGCATAAAATGCCTCGCGGTCGCAGGCGATCAGTGCCTTCATCACGGGATGCTCGGGCTGATGCGTCTGCAAGTACCCGACGCCGCGGCCCTGGTCGCGGCCGGCCCGGCCGATGACCTGGTTCAAGAGCTGCCAGGTGCGTTCGGCCGCGCGGGGATCGCCGTTGCCGAGGCCCAGATCGGCGTCCACCACGCCGACGAGATTGAGCCTGGGAAAATGATGGCCCTTGGCGACGAGCTGGGTGCCGATGATGATGTCGACGCGGCCTTGCGCAATCTCGTTGAGCTCTGCGCGCATGGTCTCGATCGAAGTAATGAGATCGCTCGACAGCACCATGCTGCGCGCCTCCGGAAACAGCGCCGCCGCCTCCTCCTGCAGCCGCTCGACGCCGGGGCCAACGGCCACCAATGATTCCTCAG
Organism: Bradyrhizobium sp. STM 3557; assembly: GCF_045571465.1. Classification (NCBI taxonomy): domain Bacteria; kingdom Pseudomonadati; phylum Pseudomonadota; class Alphaproteobacteria; order Hyphomicrobiales; family Nitrobacteraceae; genus Bradyrhizobium; species Bradyrhizobium sp. STM 3557. The sequence goes on along the minus strand of NZ_CP120697.1, from coordinate 434,741 downwards.
CGGCGCAACGCGGGCACGTCGGCGGCCGCGGCATCGAGAAGCCGCAGTGATGGCAGACCAGCCGCTGGCGAAAGCGATGATCGACCAGCCAGGCGTCGCAGATGGTACACGCGAATCGATGGCCGCAGGCGCGGCACAGCGTCAGCGGTGCATAGCCGCGGCGATTGAGGAACAGCAGCGCCTGCTCGCGCCGCTCCACCGCCTGCCTGATCTCGCCGGCGAGGCGCGGCGAGATGAAGCGGCCGCGCGGCGGCGGCTCGCGGCGGAGATCGATCGCCTCGATATGCGGCATGTGCTGGCCGCCGAAGCGCGATGGCAGCGCCACGCGCTGATAGCGACCTTTGCGCGCGTTCACTTCGCTTTCGACCGAGGGCGTGGCGGAGGCCAGCACCACAGGGATCTTCGCAATGTGGCCGCGCACCACCGCCATGTCGCGGGCGTGATAATGCGCGCCCTCGTCCTGCTTGTAAGCTTGGTCGTGTTCCTCATCGACAATGATGAGGCCGAGATTGGCGTAAGGCAGGAACAGCGCCGAGCGCGCACCGACCACGACCGGCGCCTCGCCGGCCGCGATCGCCGCCCAATTGCGCTGGCGTGTGCGAGGGGTCAGCTCCGAATGCCATTCCAGCGGCCGCACGCCGAAGCGGCGTGAGAAGCGATCCAGAAACTGCCCTGTCAGCGCAATCTCCGGCATCAGCAATAGCGACTGCCTGCCGCGGCGGATGGTCTCGGCGACCGCTTCGAAATAGACCTCGGTCTTGCCGGAGCCGGTGACACCATCGAGCAGCGCGACATGGAAGGTGCCGTTGGCGGCGAGCGTGCGCATCGCATCGACGGCACTACGCTGGACCGGCGAAAACTCCGGCTGCGCGAAGGTTGGATCGGGCACGGGCGGCGGCGGCGCTGGCTGCATCGCTTCCACCGTCAACGTGCCTTCGTCGACGAGACCATCGATCACGCTCGCCGAGACGCCGGCCTCGCGCATCAGATCGGACTTGCCATGCAGAAGACCGTCCGAGACTGCCTCGATCACGCGGGCACGGGCCAGTGTCAGCCGCTTCGGCGGCTCGCCGACCAGCCGCACGCCGAGCCTGATGCGCTCCGGGCCGAGATGCTCGCCCATGCGCAAACACATCCGCAGCACCATGCCGCGCGCCGACAGCGTGTAGCTCGCGACCCAATCGACCAGCGAGCGCAGCTCGTCCTTGAGCGGCGGCACGTCGAGCTTCTCGGAGACGTCCTTCAGGCGGTTGTGCAGGCGCGGATCGGGATTGGCGTTATTGGCCCACACCACCGCCAGCACCTCGCGCGGCCCTAGCGGCACGCCGACCACGTCGCCCGGCTTCAGCTCCATGCCGCGCGGCACACGATAGGAATACGTGTGATCGAGCGCGACCGGAACCAGCACATCGACCACGCGGGTCGTGCTGGCTGCACCTGGAAAGAGATCGGTCGCGCGGTCCATGGGATCCGGAAGGGATTGTGATCGGATGAGGCTGATGCTGTCGCAAACTTAGCGAACGGTAAACGAACGAGATGCGATATATCGGGTATCATGAGTTGAGGTCGAGCTGTATCGGCGGATGACAGTGCACCCTCTCCCCTTGTGGGAGAGGGTGGCGCGAATGAGCGAAGCGAAATTCGGGCCGGGTGAGGGGTCTGTCTCGGCAAGCGCCTATGCCGCGAGACCCCCTCACCCGCCTCGCTCTGGACGATGCTTCGCATGGCTCGGAGCTCGGCACCCTCTCCCACAAGGGGAGAGGGCCGAGCACTGCATGCCGCCGCATCTCGATCAACATCATGAGCGCGATGAACGGGCGAGCATCCGAGTTCGATGGCGAAGGCAGCGAAACCGACCGACGAGGCCGCGGACAAGACCTCGCAGAAGGCGCCCGAGACGCTCGATCTCGTCTGCGCCGAGGACAGCCTCGTCCAGGCAATGACGCAGTGGCTCGCGCATCTGCGGGCCGAGCGGCGGCTGTCGCCGAAGACGCTCGAGGCCTATGCGAGGGACGTGCGGCAATGCCTGCAGTTCCTGAGTGAGCATTTCGGCGAGCGCGTCGGCCTGTCGCGCTTCGCCGCGCTGGAGGCAACCGATGTCCGCGCCTTCATGGCGATGCGCCGCGCTGACGACATTGCCGGCCGCTCCTTGATGCGGGCGTTGGCGGGCCTGCGCTCGTTCGCTCGATTCCTGGAGCGTGAGGGCAAGGGCAAGGTCGGTGCCTTCTCCGCGATCCGGGCGCCGAAGATCGCCAAGAGCCTGCCGAAACCGCTGCCCATGGATGCTGCCAAGCGCGTGACCGATGCCGACGAGCGCGCCGGCGAGGCACGGGAGACCTGGGTGCTGGCGCGCGATGCCGCCGTGCTGGCGCTGCTCTACGGCTCGGGCCTGCGTATCTCCGAGGCGCTGGGACTCAAGCGTCGCGAGGTGCCGAAGCCCGGCGAGGGCGACGTGCTGATCGTGACCGGCAAGGGCAACAAGACCCGCATGGTGCCGGTGCTTCAGAACGTACTGCAGCTGATCGACGAATACACCAAGCTGTGCCCCTACTCGCTGCCGGCCGAAGGGCCGATCTTCCTCGGTGCCAAGGGCGGACCTCTCAGTCCGCGCATCATCCAGCTCGCAATGGAGCGGCTGCGCGGCGCGCTCGGCCTGCCCGACAGCGCCACGCCGCATGCGCTGCGGCACTCCTTCGCTACGCATCTGTTGTCACGCGGCGGAGACTTGCGCGCGATCCAGGAGCTGCTTGGCCACGCCTCGCTCTCGACCACGCAGATCTATACCGGCATCGATTCTGAACGGTTGCTTGAGGTCTATGCGTCAGCGCATCCCAGGCGGTGAGCGCGCCACGCGACATCTTTCCGTCACATCGTTTTCCTTGCGCTGTTCCCGCGGTTCCGGCAATCGTGGCAGCGGGACCATTCCGGAGGGATTCATGAGCGCTCACGAGAGCATGGAGCACGCCGAACACGCCGAACATGCGTCGGGTGAGAACAAGAAGATCGCGCTGCTGATCGCGGTCATCGCGCTTTTCCTGGCGCTCTCAGAGACGCTCGGCAAGGGCGCGCAGACCGAGTCGATCAGCAAGAATGTTGAAGCGGCAAATGCGTGGGCATTCTTCCAGGCCAAGACCATCCGCCGCACCGTGGTGCAAACCGCAGCCGAGCAGGGCAAGCTGACGCTGGGCAGCACCACCGACGAGGCGACGAAGGCGGCGCTGCAGAAGCAGATCGAGGAGTGGCAGAAGAATGCCGCGCGCTACCGGTCCGAGCCGGAGACCGGCGAAGGCAGCGAGCAGCTCGCCGAGCGCGCCAAGCACGCCGAGGAGGAGCGCGACCTCGCCACGGCGAAATACCATCACTACGAGCTGGCCTCGGCGATGTTTCAGATCGGCATCGTGCTGGCCTCAGCCACCATCATCACGGGCATCCTGACACTGGCCTGGATCTCCGGAGCCCTGACTCTGGTCGGCATCGCGATGACGCTGCTCGGCCTGTTCCAGCCGCATCTGCTGCACTTGCATTGAGAGTTTCGCGCGATCGACCGCGCTGCTTCGCAGACGGAAGTGCACCCTCTCCCCTTCTTGTGGGAGAGGGTGGCGCGCATGAGCGAAGCGAAATGCGGGCCGGGTGAGGGGTCTCTATCCGCGGAGACAGACCCTCACCCGGTTCGCCGCCGCTTCCGCGTCGGCGATCCACCCTCTCCCACAACAAGGGGAGAGGGTACAGTCCCATCGGCGAAACAGATTAGACCGACAAGAGCAAGGCGAACATTTTTATCGGGCCTGCACGCTGCGGCGGAAGCGCAGGATCAGTCGCAGCACGCGCGACGACCAGCCGGCGCCTTCGCCGTGAAGCAGCTCGCGGATGCGCGCCTTGATAGGATTGACGAGCGCGGCGGCCTTGGCGCGCAGCGCCAGGATCACGTGATACAGCCACTCGAACCAGCCCATCTGCAGCAGCTTGTCGCGCGTCACGTCGAACACGAAAGCGGTGACGCCGACGCCGAGCATCTTGCCAAACAGTATCGTGCAAACCGCGCTGAACCAATATTGATGAGTGAGCAGCCACAGCCCGATCAGCTTGAGCGGGAACAGCGGGATTAGCGGCACGACGAACACGATCAGCGTCATCGCCGGCGATAGCGTATCGACCCGCTCGGCCAGCCAGTGCTTGAAGGCGCGCAAGGGGATGGCAGCCACCACCCGCGCCACGATCGGCTCGAGATGATCCCACAGCCAGGCTTCGATCAGGAAGATGATCGCAAGCAGGACCCAGAACGGCTGAAGCAGGCGGCGCAGCATAGAACTCCATCTTCGCCCCGCGCCGCCGAAGCGCAATGCGGTCAAAATGACGCATCGAAGCGCTTCGACGAGTCTCTCGGCATGCACGTTACGAAAGCTTTAAGACCGCTTCGTCCGGAACATGCCGCGCAGGCGTCGGTCACATATGGATGGCGCGCTTGCCCGCTGCAAGCGCGGCTTCCTTGATGGCCTCCGAACGGGTCGGATGTGCGTGACAGGTCCGTGCCAGATCCTCGGCCGAGCCACCGAACTCCATCAATACGGCGGCTTCGTGGATCATCTCTCCGGCCTCGCGGCCGACGATGTGCACGCCGAGAACCCGATCGGTTTTTGCATCCGCAAGAATCTTGACGAAGCCTTCCGTGGTCTGGTTGACCTTGGATCGGCCATTGGCGGTAAAGGGAAATTTGCCGACGGTATAGGCGACGCCGGCCTGCTTCAGCTCCTCCTCGGTCTTGCCGACGCAGGAGACCTCCGGCGTGGTGTAGACCACGCCCGGGATCACATCGTAGTTCACGTGGCCGGCCTGACCCGCGAGAATTTCGGCGACGGCAACAGCTTCATCTTCGGCCTTGTGCGCCAGCATCGGACCGGCAACGACATCGCCGATCGCGTAGACGCCACGCAGGCTGGTCGCGAAATGGTGATCAATCTGCACGCGACCGCGGTTGTCGAGCGCGACGCCGGCCTCCTGCAAACCGAGCCCCTCAGTGTAGGGCACGCGGCCGATCGCCACCAGCACGACATCGGCTTCGATGGTCTCCGCCGCGCCGCCCGCCGCTGGCTCGATGCTGGCTTTCAGCGTCGCGCCCGAGGTGTCGACGCCGGTGACCTTGGCGCCGAGCCTGAAGGCAAAGCCCTGCTTCTCGAGGATGCGCTGGAACTGCTTGGCGACCTCACCATCCATCCCCGGGAGAATACGGTCGAGGAATTCGACCACGGTGACCTGCGCGCCGAGCCGGCGCCACACCGAGCCGAGCTCGAGACCGATGACACCGGCGCCGACCACGAGCAGCTTGCCCGGCACCTCCTCCAGGGACAGCGCGCCGGTGGAGGAGACGATGCGCTTCTCGTCGATCTCGATGCCCTTCAGCCGCGCGATGTCGGAGCCGGTGGCGATCACGATGTTCTTGGTCTCGACCGTCTGGCTGGCGCCGTCATTGCCCGTGACCTGAACCTTTCCGGTGCCAAGGACCTTGCCCTTGCCGCTGAGCACGTCGATCTTGTTCTTCTTCATCAGGAACTCGACGCCCTTGACGTTGCCGTCGATGCCCTGCTGCTTGAAGTTCATCATCGACGGCAGATCGAGCGCCGGCGCCGGCACCTTGACGCCCATCTTGGCAAAGGAGTGCCCGGCCTCCTCGAACATCTCGGACGCGTGCAGCAGCGCCTTCGAGGGCATGCAGCCGACATTGAGGCAGGTGCCGCCGAGCGTTGCATTCTTCTCGACCACGGCCACCTTCATGCCGAGCTGCGCTGCGCGCACCGCGCAGACATAGCCGCCGGGTCCGGTGCCAATGACGACGAGATCGTAAGATGCCATGATCAAATTTTCCGTGGGATTGTAAGTCTGATGACGTGCAGGCCGCGATCAGCGGCCGCCCGATACATCGAGGATGGCAGAGGTGACGTAGGAGGCCTCGTCTGACAGCAGCCAGACGATGGCATTGGCGATTTCATCAGCGGTGCCGACCCGCTTCATCGGCACCGTGCTGGCGAGCCGGTGCGCGCGGTCCGGCTCGCCGCCCGAGGCATGGATCTCGGTGTCGATCAGGCCGGGGCGGATCGCCGCAACACGAATGCCTTCGCTCGCGACCTCCTGGGCGAGACCAATCGTGAAGGAATCGATCGCGCCCTTGGAGGCGGCGTAATCGACATAAGTGTTCGGGGAGCCGAGCCTGGCGGCGACCGACGACAGGTTGATGATGACACCACCCTTGCCGCCGTGGCGTGTCGACATCCGCTTCACCGCCTCGCGCGCGCAGAGAATGCTGCCCGTGACGTTGACCGCCATCAGCCGCTCGATCCGCTCGGCACTCATCTGGTCGACCCGCGCGGTCGGACCGACGATGCCTGCATTGTTGATCAGCGCGCCCAGCGTGCCGAACTTGTCGGCAGCCTTGAACAGCTCGACGATGTCATGCTCGCGGCCCACATCGCATTTCACCGCGATGGCCTTGCCGCCCCTCGCCTCGATCGCCGCGACCGCATCTTTCGCCGCAGCCTCGTTGCTGGCATAGCCAACCACGATCTTGTAGCCGCGCGTGGCGGCGGCGAGTGCGGCGGCACGGCCGATGCCGCGACTGCCGCCGGTGATGACTGCAACCTTGTCCGTCATTGTGGCCCCCTCAATGGCGAAGCGCGCTTCTTAAAGCGCGCTTCCGTTGATCGAGACTTCGTCGGCTCAGAGATCCAGCACCAGGCGCGCCGGATCCTCCAGGCTCTCCTTGACGCGCACCAGGAAGGTCACCGCCTCCTTGCCGTCGATGACGCGGTGATCATAGGACAGCGCCAGATACATCATCGGCCGGACCTCGATCTTGCCGGCGACCACGACCGGGCGCTCCTGGATCTTGTGCATGCCGAGAATGCCGGACTGCGGCGCGTTCAGGATCGGGGTCGACATCAGCGAACCGTAGATGCCGCCATTGGTGATGGTGAAGGTGCCGCCCTGCATCTCCTCGATCTTGAGCTGGCCGTCACGGGCGCGGCGGCCGAAATCGGCGATGCCCTTCTCGATCTCGGCGATCGACTTGTGGTCGCAGTCGCGCACGACGGGCACGACGAGGCCCTTGTCGGTGCCGACGGCAACGCCGATGTGGTAGTAGTTCTTGTAGATCAGATCGCTGCCGTCGATCTCGGCGTTGACGGCCGGAATGTCCTTCAGCGCCTGCACCACCGCCTTGGTGAAGAAGCCCATGAAGCCGAGCTTGGCGCCGTGCTTCTTCTCGAACACGTCCTTGTACTGAGAGCGCAGCGCCATGACGTGGCTCATGTCGACCTCGTTGAAGGTCGTGAGCATGGCCGCCGTGTTCTGCACGTCCTTGAGCCGGCGCGCGATGGTCTGGCGCAGCCGGGTCATCTTCACGCGCTCTTCGCGGGCGGCGTCATCCGCCGGCGACGGCGCGCGGACCTGCACCGCGGCAGCGGGCTGATTGATCGGGGTCGGCGCCGAGGCGGCGCGTTCGATCGCTGCCAGCATGTCGCCCTTGGTGACGCGGCCGTCCTTGCCGGAGCCGGGGACCGTGGTGGCGTCGACGCCGCTCTCGGCAGACAGCTTGCGCACCGATGGGGCGAGCGGCGCATCGGCCGGCGGCGCTTTCGCAGCAGAGGCGGCAGCCGTCGCAGGAGCAGCAGCAGGCGCCGCCGCGGCGGGCTTGGCAGGAGCAGCAGCCGGCTTGGCAGCAGCGGCGCCATCGGTGATCTGTCCAAGCAGCGCGCCCACGGCGACCGTCTCACCGTCCTTGGCGATGATCTCGCCCAGCGTACCCGCCGACGGCGCCGGCACCTCGATCGTCACCTTGTCGGTTTCGAGCTCGACGAGCGGCTCGTCCACCGCCACCGCATCGCCGGCCTTCTTGAACCAGCGGCCGATCGTGGCCTCGGTCACGGATTCGCCGAGCGTCGGAACGCGAATTTCAGTCATGGTCTCTTGTCCTCAATAACCGGTGCGGTCATAAAATCCTGACGCCATCGCCCGCGGGAATGGCGGGCAATCCTGACGAATAGTCAACACGGCGTACGACAGTGTTGGCGCCCCGCATGATGCGGGGCGCGTGATTGGTGGCCTCTTAGTTCAGCGCGTCTTCGAGCAGCGCCTTCAGCTGGGCGAGATGCTTCGACATCAACCCGGTGGCGGTCGCTGCCGAGGCGGCGCGGCCGGCATAGCGCGGACGCTTGCTCTTGCCGCCGACCTGATTCAGCACCCACTCGAGATAAGGCTCGATGAAATGCCAGGAGCCCATGTTGCGCGGCTCCTCCTGGCACCAGACCACTTCGGCGTTCTTGAAGCGGCCCAGCTCGGCGACCAGCAATTTCAGGGGCACCGGATAGAGCTGCTCGATGCGCATCAGGTAGACGTCGTTCAGCCCGCGCTTCTCACGCTCCTCGTAGAGATCGTAATAGACCTTGCCCGAGCACAGCACGATGCGGCGGATCTGGTCGTCCGGGACGAGCCTGGTCTTGTCGTCCGGCTGCATCTGGGCGTCGTCGTAGAGAATGCGGTGGAAGGTCGTGCCCTTGGCGAGCTCCTCGAGCCGCGACACCGCCCGCTTGTGGCGGAGCAGCGACTTCGGCGTCATCAGGATCAGCGGCTTGCGGATCTCGCGATGGAGCTGGCGCCGCAGCACGTGGAAGTAGTTCGCCGGTGTGGTCGGGTAGACCACCTGCATGTTGTCCTCGGCGCACATCTGCAGGTAACGCTCCAGGCGCGCGGAGGAGTGCTCCGGCCCCTGGCCCTCGTAGCCGTGCGGCAGCAGGCAGACCAGTCCGGACATGCGCAGCCATTTGCGCTCGCCCGAGGAGATGAACTGATCGAACACGACTTGGGCGCCGTTGGCGAAGTCGCCGAACTGCGCCTCCCACAAGGCCAGCGCGTTGGGCTCGGCGAGCGAATAGCCGTATTCGAAGCCGAGCACGGCCTCTTCCGACAGCAGCGAGTTGATGACCTCGAAGTGGCCCTGCTCCGGCGCCAGATGATTGAACGGCGTATAGCGGCTCTCGTCCTCCTGATCGATCAGGACCGAATGGCGCTGCGAGAAGGTGCCGCGCTCGCAGTCCTGGCCCGATAGCCGGACCTTATGGCCTTCCAGCAGCAGCGAGCAGAACGCCAGCGCTTCGCCGGTGGCCCAATCGAGACCGACGCCGCTCTCGATCGCCTTGGCGCGATTCTCCAGGAAGCGCTGGATGGTGCGATGGGCGCGGAAGCCGTCCGGCACCTTGGTAATCTTGCGGCCGATTTCCTTCAGCCGTTCGACATCGACGCCGGTGACGCCGCGGCGGGCTTCCTCTTCCTGATCCGCCGACTTCAGGCCGGCCCATTTGCCGTCAAGCCAGTCAGCCTTGTTCGGCCAGTAGCTGGCGCCAGCCTCGAACTCGGCATCGAGCCGGGCGCGCCAATCGGCCTTGGCCTTATCGACCTCGCCCTCGGTCATGACGCCTTCTGCGACGAGCCGCTTGGCGTAGATCTCGAGCGTCGAGGGGTGCGCGGCAATCTTCTTGTACATCACCGGCTGGGTGAAGGCCGGCTCGTCGCCTTCATTGTGACCGTGCCTGCGATAGCAGAACATGTCGATCACGACGGGCTTGTGGAATTTCTGCCGGAACTCGGTCGCCACCTTGGCGGCGAACACGACGGCTTCCGGATCGTCACCGTTCACGTGGAAGATCGGCGCATCGATCATCTTCGCGACGTCAGACGGGTAAGGCGAAGACCGCGAATACCGCGGATAGGTGGTGAAGCCGATCTGGTTGTTGACGATGAAATGCAGCGAACCGCCGGTGCGGTAGCCCTTCAGGTCAGACAGCGCGAAGCATTCCGCGACCACGCCCTGGCCGGCGAAGGCGGCGTCGCCGTGCATCAAGAGCGGCAGCACCGAGATGCGCATGTCCGGCGGATCGCCATGCTGGTCCTGCTTGGCGCGGACCTTGCCGAGCACGACCGGATCGACGATCTCCAGATGCGAGGGGTTGGCGGTCAGCGACAGATGGATGCGGTTGCCGTCGAACTCGCGATCCGAGGAGGCGCCAAGGTGATACTTGACATCGCCGGAGCCCTCGACCGCGTCGGGGTTGGCGGAGCCCCCCTTGAACTCGTGGAACAGCGCCCGGTGCGGCTTGGCCATCACCTGGGTCAGCACGTTGAGGCGGCCGCGATGCGGCATGCCGAGCACGATCTCCTTCACGCCGAGATTGCCGCCGCGCTTGATGATCTGCTCCAGCGCCGGAATCAGCGCCTCGCCGCCGTCGAGACCGAAGCGCTTGGTGCCGGTGAATTTGACATCGCAGAACTTCTCGAAGCCTTCCGCCTCGACCAGCTTCTGCAGGATAGCGCGGCGGCCCTCGCGGGTGAACGAGATCTCCTTGTCCGGGCCCTCGATGCGCTCCTGGATCCAGGCCTTCTGCGCGGCATTGCTGATGTGCATGAACTCGACGCCGAGCGTCTGGCAATAGGTGCGCTCGCAGATCGCGACGATCTCGCGCAAGGTGCCGTATTCAAGCCCGAGTACGTGGTCGAGGAAGATCTTGCGGTCGAAGTCTGCCTCGCTGAAACCATAGGAGCGCGGATCGAGCTCCTCGCGGTTGCGCGGCGCCTCGATGCCGAGCGGGTCGAGCTTGGCGTGGAAATGGCCCCGCATCCGGTAGGCACGGATCAGCATCAAAGCGCGGACGGAATCGCGGGTCGCCTGGTGGACATCGGCGGCGGAGAGATCGGCGCCCTTGGTCTGCGCCTTCGCCTGCTCCTTGGCCGAGATCTTGTCGCCAAGCTTCCTCTCGACCTCCGCCCAGTTGCCGTCGAGCGCAGAGGTCAGGTCGTCACGCGGGGAAACCGGCCAGTTGGTGCGCTCCCAGGAGGGACCAGCAGCGTTCTTTTTGACGTCGGCCGGCGTGTCCTTCAGGCTCTTGAAGAACTCCTGCCAGTCGGGGTCGACCGAGGCCGGGTCCTTCTCATAGCGGGCGTAGATTTCGTCGATGTAGGTGGCGTTGGTGCCCTGCAAAAAAGATGAGAGGGCAAAGGCTGCGTTCGCGTCTTGGCGAGACATGGTGACGTCCTGGTAATTTCGCTGCGCGCAGTCGAAACGGCGCAAGGCCTGACCCGCGGGGAGCGGATCAGGCTCGGTTAGGACCGTTTACCTTATTTAGTGTAAATATTCCCGCCTAAAAGGACAAAGACCTGAATCAGGATTTCAGTTTTTCAACAAGCGTCTTCCCGAGCCGCGCAGGCGATGGCGACACCTTAATACCGGCGGCTTCCATGGCCGCGGTCTTCGACCCGGCATCGCCCTTGCCGCCGGAGATGATGGCGCCGGCATGACCCATGCGGCGGCCGGGAGGGGCGGTGACGCCGGCGATGAAGCCGACCATCGGCTTCTTGCGGCCGCGCTTGGCCTCGTCCTTGATGAACTGGGCGGCGTCCTCCTCGGCCGAGCCACCGATCTCGCCGATCATGATGATCGAGGTGGTCTTGTCGTCGGCAAGGAACTTCTCCAGGACATCGATGAATTCGGTGCCCTTGACCGGGTCGCCGCCGATGCCGACCGCGGTGGTCTGGCCAAGGCCCTCCTGGGTGGTCTGGAACACAGCCTCATAAGTCAGCGTGCCCGAGCGCGAGACGATGCCGACCGAGCCGGGCTTGAAGATGTTGGCCGGCATGATGCCGATCTTGCATTCACCGGCGGTCATGACGCCCGGGCAGTTCGGCCCGATCAGGCGCGACTTCGAGCCCTGCAGCGAGCGCTTCACCCTGACCATATCGAGCACCGGGATGCCCTCGGTGATGCAGACGATCAGCGGGATCTCGGCATCGATCGCCTCGCAGATCGCATCCGCCGCACCCGGCGGCGGGACATAGATCACGGAGGCGTCCGCGCCGGTCTTCTCGCGCGCTTCCCGAACGGTGTCGAACACCGGCAGGCCGAGATGGGTCGAGCCGCCTTTGCCTGGCGAGGTGCCGCCGACCATCTTGGTGCCGTAGGCGATCGCCGCTTCCGAATGGAACGTCCCGTTCTTGCCGGTGAAGCCCTGGCAGATGACCTTGGTGTTCTTGTCGATCAGGATGGACATGTCGTTTCCCTAGAGGGGTTTGTTGGAGAGGAGGAGGCGGACGCCCTGCTTGGCGTTCTGGGGCGATTTGTCGGAGAGGGTCAGAGTGAAGCCAGCAACGGCCCAGACCGTGTGGCGATAGATGCCGTCACCGGACACGGTTTCACTGACGGGCTTGCCGGGCTTCATGGTCTTGATCAGCTCGGCCTTGAAATCGCTAATGTCGGCTTCGTTCGCACGAATACCGCAGCTCTTGAAGTCACCCCGCGGGCCATGTGTATCGTTGAGGACGAGCTCGTACGGCGGAGCCGCCGCCACGCCGTAGCTCTTGGAGCGCGTGTAGAAGCCGGATTCGTCCGGTTGCGAGCTCATGTTCTGCGCCAGCATGAAATGCTGCTCGGTCGCCTTCTGATCGTTCTTGGCGAAGTCGAGCGGGTCCGCCATGCACAGCGCCTGGAACGAGGCGAGAAGCTGCGCCGCGCTCTCGCTTGCCCGCGCGCCGGCCGGCGCGGCGAGCAGCATCACGGCTCCGCAAGCTGCGACGGTGACACGGACGAGGCCGTTTGAAGAAGTGCGACCACTGGCAACGAACATCGGGATGACCTTACTCATACTGGGGGGCGGGATGATTGAAGATGACCTCCCCAGACGAGATCCCCGGGCTATCAGCCAGATCGTTTGACGTTGTTGCGGGGTATTGAGCGAAACGCGTATCGCACGCCAGGCGCGCGCCGGGCCCTCCGGGCCCCCACCCGGAGCGATCGGCAGATAAAGACAAAGCTTGGTTATTCGCGAGGCGGATCATGATCTGTCCTAGTTGATCCGCCGATAGATGCCGGTGAGCACGTCGGACCAGCCTTCGGCATCCGGCGAGTACTGGATCTTCATCGAATAACTTTTGTCGTCGATGACCTCGTAGACGTGGCGGGCATTTCCGCGCAGCGAGCCACGCACGAGCACTAGCGAATTGCCGGTCCAGCTTCCCGAGGCCGGCGAGGGCGCGAAATAGCCGAGCGAGTCGTGCCAGAACAACTTATAAAGCCGGTCCTCGCGGTCGTAGGTGAACACCGCGTGGGTTGCGAAGCTTTCCTTGCCAGCGCGCGTCTGCCGGACATCCTGGATCAGATAGAAGCCGTTCAGGTCCATCCGTGCCAAGACGTGCGACTCCGCCTCGCCGCCCTCGACCCAGCGCGAGGCAAAGACCGTCTCCTCACCGCGCCACTCGCCTGCAAACGCGGCAAGCCGGCGATGCTCATCGGTTGGCGTCGGCGCGTGGAGACGATCTGCCATGGCTAGCTCCTCATCTGTCCAGGACGAATGAGAACCGGGACAAGCGCGACCGACACGAGAGCATGAGCCGCGCTTCATCCATTCGGATCAGCCCTTCACCGCCTTGACGATCTTTTGCGCGGCATCGTCGAGATCGTCGGCGGGCAGCACGTTGAGACCGGATTCGCGAATGATCTTCTTGCCGAGGTCGACATTGGTGCCCTCGAGACGAACCACCAACGGCACCTTCAGGCCGACTTCCTTCACCGCGGCGACCACGCCTTCGGCGATGACATCGCACTTCATGATGCCGCCGAAGATGTTGACCAGGATGCCCTTCACGTTCGGATCGGCAGTGATGATCTTGAAGGCCGCAGCAACCTTCTCCTTGCTGGCGCCGCCGCCGACATCGAGGAAGTTCGCGGGCTCCATGCCGTAGAGCTTGATGATGTCCATCGTCGCCATGGCAAGGCCGGCGCCATTGACCATGCAGCCGATCGTGCCGTCGAGCGCGACATAGTTCAGGTCGTATTTCGACGCCTCGATCTCCTTGGCGTCCTCCTCGGTCTCGTCGCGCAGCGCGACGACGTCCGGATGCTTGAACAGCGCGTTGGAGTCGAACGACACCTTGGCGTCGAGCACACGGAGCTGGCCCTGCTTGGTCACGACCAGCGGGTTGATCTCCAGCATCGCCATGTCCTTGGCGACGAACGCCGTGTAGAGCTGGGTCGCGAGCTTCTCGGCCTGCTTGGCGAGATCGCCTGACAGATTCAGTGCCTTCGCGACGGTGCGGCCGTGATGCGGCATGATGCCGGTGGCCGGATCGACCGAGAAGGTGACGATCTTCTCGGGCGTCGAATGCGCAACGTCCTCAATGTTGACGCCGCCCTCGGTCGAGACCACGAACGCGACCTTGGAGGTCTCGCGGTCGACCAGCAGCGAGAGATAGAACTCCTTGTCGATGTCGGAGCCGTCTTCGATGTAGAGGCGGTTGACCTGCTTGCCCTCCGGGCCGGTCTGCACAGTGACCAAGGTCGCGCCGAGCATCTGCTTGGCGAACTCGTTGACCTCGCCGACCGACTTAGCGAGCCGCACGCCGCCCTTGTCGCCGGCCGACGCCTCCTTGAACTTGCCCTTGCCGCGGCCGCCAGCATGGATCTGGCTCTTCACCACCCAGATCGGGCCGCCCAGCGTCTTGGCCGCAGCGTCCGAATCCTCCGGCCGCAGCACCGGCACGCCCCTGGAGATCGGCACGCCGAATTCATGCAGCAGCGCCTTGGCCTGGTATTCGTGAATGTTCATACGAGCATGCTCCCGCCCCCGCTCTGGGGTGACTTGCCAATTCCAACCCTTGCCCCTGGTATACCATATACCAAAGGACTGCAACCGGATCTTGCGGACGGCACCACCGCCGCCCGCAGCGCACGTCTCAGCGGCCGAGCAGGTCCGGCGCGATTTTCTTGCAGGCGTCGACCAGGCCCTGCACCGCACCGACCGACTTGTCGAAGGCCTCGCGGTCCTTGCCGCCAAGCTCGATCTCGACCACTCGCTCGACACCCTTGGAGCCGATCACGACGGGAACGCCGACATACATGTCCTTCACGCCGAACTCGCCATTGAGATAGGCCGCGCAAGGCAGCACGCGCTTCTTGTCACGCAGATAGCTCTCCGCCATCGCGATCGCCGATGCTGCAGGTGCGTAGTAAGCCGAACCCGTCTTCAGGAGGTTAACGATCTCGGCGCCGCCATTGCGGGTGCGGTCGACGATCTCGTCGATCCGCGCCTGCGAGGTCCAGCCCATCTTGACGAGATCAGGTAGCGGGATGCCGGCGACGGTCGAATATTTGGTCAGCGGCACCATGGTGTCACCATGGCCGCCGAGCACGAAGGCGGTGACGTCCTCGACCGAGACATTGAACTCGTCGGCCAGGAAATAGCGGAAGCGCGCGGAATCGAGAACGCCGGCCATACCGACCACCTTCTTATGCGGCAGGCCGGAGGCCTTCTGCAGCGCCCAGACCATCGCGTCCAGCGGGTTGGTGATGCAGATGACGAACGCATCCGGCGCGTACTTCTTGATGCCGGCGCCGACCTGCTCCATCACCTTCAGGTTGATCGAGAGAAGATCGTCTCGGCTCATGCCAGGCTTGCGCGGCACGCCGGCGGTGACGATGCAGACCTTGGCGTTGTCGAGCGCCTCATAGGTGTTGGCGCCGGAGTAGTGGGCGTCGAAACCATCGACCGGCGAGGACTGGGCGATGTCGAGCGCCTTGCCCTGCGGAACGCCTTCGGCGATGTCGAACATCACGACGTCGCCGAGCTCCTTCAGGCCAATGAGGTGAGCCAGCGTTCCGCCGATCTGACCGGAGCCAATCAAAGCAATCTTGTCGCGCGCCATGGGAATTTTCCTTTGAACCCGAGCGGGTGGAGGGAGGTTGAAAGTCGACAGGCTGGTTATCCCTTTCGCCGGACCCGTTCAAGTCGACCTATGCGCAATGGGTGCGGCTGCCTTGATTTCGATCAGGTCGGGGCGACCCGGAGCGGGACTATCATTTGAGCACCGCCGCGATGGCGTTTTCGCGACCTTGTGCCCGCACCCTGCGCCCGGTGACGGGATTTGCCGGCCGCAGCGCGCGACGTGCGGATCGTCAGGTCTCGACCAGGCCGGTCGAGGTGCCGCTGGCCGCGGAATCCTTCCGGCCATGCGGAAGCGCGAGATAAGATTCCGAGCCCATCTCGATCAACCGCGAAGAGGTGCGCTTGAACTCATTGGCCTCGACCCCTTCTTGGGCGAGATAGAGTGAGACCGGGTTGGCCTCGGCGGAGGCGATCAGCTTCACCGCATTGTCATAGAGCGCATCGATCAGGGTGATGAAGCGCTTGGCCGCGTTGCGGTCGGCGTAGTCCATCACCGGAACACCATCGATCATGATGGTGTGATAGTCGTGGGCAAGCCGCAGGTAATCCGAGGCTGCAAGCGGCTGCTCGCATAGTTCGGCGAATGAGAACCGCGCCACGCCATGAGCCGAGCACGGCACATGCAGCACACGCCCTTTGATGACGATGTCGCGCGGCATGGACTTGGCGCTGCCTGTCAGCCTCGCCCAGGCCTTGTCGAGCACGGCCTTGGCATCCGCATTCGGCGGCACCAGCCACATCTTGACGCCGGCGAGCTTCTCCAGTCGAAAATCGGTGCGCGCATCGAGCCGCAGCACCTCCATGTGATCCGCGATCTCCTTGATGAACGGCAGGAACAGCGCGCGGTTCAGGCCGCCCTTGTAGAGATCCTCCGGGGCAACATTCGAAGTCGCGACCACCACGCTGCCGAGCTCGAACAGCTTTGCAAACAAGCGTCCCAGGATCATCGCGTCCGCGATGTCGGTGACGTGGAATTCGTCGAAGCAGAGCAGCCAGGATTCGTCAAAGATCGCATTCGCTGTCAGCGCGATCACGTCGGTGTCGGCAAGCTCGCCGCGCCGGATGCCCTGCCGGTAACCATGGATGCGCTCGTGCACGTCGGCCATGAATTCGTGGAAATGCGCGCGCCGCTTGTGCTCGACTGGACAGGCCCCGAAGAACAGGTCCATCAGCATGGTCTTGCCGCGGCCGACCTCGCCATGGACGTAGAGGCCGCACGGCGGCTCGCTCTTGTCGGCGAACAGGCGCCCCAACAGGCCCTGCTTGCGGACAGGCTTGTAGCTCGATAGCCGCCGCTCGAGCTCGGCCAAAGCATCAGCGACCTCGGCCTGGGCCGGATCTGCCTCGATTGTGCCGGAATCGACCAGCGCCTGATATTGGGCGCGAAACGCGTCAGAAGGAGTGGACAACATGAGCCCACTCTAGGTCATGAGACTTACAAAAATTGCAAGCCGTCAATTGGTGGAGGCGGCCATGCGGATTCTATCGCCGGCGTTGGTATACAGCACGCAAAGAACGCTGCCGCCTCACAACCACACCGAAATCAACACGGCCTATCAGGCGCAGAGCTCGTAGGCGTCCTCGACCACGTAAGGCCCGCCGCCGGTGGAGGCGCGCGAGGAGAACAGCACGAAGCGCTCGGCCATGAAGACCCGGCTCGGGAAGTAGCCGCGCACCGAGAGATAGTCGGCGACGTCCTGGCTGGACGCATCGTGCAGCCGCGCCAGCGTCACATGCGGCACGAACTTGCGTCCCTCCGGATCGAGCCCGATCCGCTGCATCATCCGCTCCAGCTCGGCCTGCAGCTCGATCAGCGGCCGGCTCGGCGCGATGTTGGCGATGACGGCGCGCGGCTTGCGACCGCCGAAGCTCGATAGTCCCTGCAAGGTGACCTCGAAGGGCGGGCGATTGACCTGCCACAGCATCGAGGCGATCTCGTTGGCGGAAGCGCCGTCGATGTCGCCGATGAAGCGCAAAGTGACGTGATAATTTTCGGGGTCGATCCAGCGGGCGCCGGGAAGGCCACCCCGCAAGCTGGAAAGCGTCTGGCCGATCTCGGCCGGGATTTCCAGTCCAGTGAACAAACGCGGCATCGTTGAGCGCTCCCGATGCTTGAGGCTGGCCTCGAAGTTTGACGAGATCATGCCTCGAAATTCCGGCTGCGAATCGCCGGTGTCAACTTTCTACCGAAGTTATATGACTCCCGCGACGCAGCGGGCGTTAACGGCCCAGAAAGTTGCGGAAAAGCCTGATGCTTAAGGTTATTTTGTTGTGACGCTGACCGCCTTTTCAAAGGTTATTGCCCACGAAGTGGCCGTAAGAATGCCTCCACCGTAGGCAGCATCTTCGCGACGATGATGTCAACGCCGGCCGCGGTCGGGTGGATGCCATCGGCCTGGTTGAGCTTGGCGTCGGCCGCGACGCCGTCAAGGTAGAATGGATAGAGCATGACGCCGAACTGCTTGGCGAGGTCGGGGTAAACAGCGTTGAACTTCGCTGCGTAGTCGCTGCCATAGTTCGGCGGCGCCAGCATGCCGCAGAGCATTACGGCGATGCCGCGCGCCTTCAGTCGCGTCACGATCTCGGTCAATGCCCCGCGGGTCACCGCGGGATCGATGCCGCGCAGTGCGTCATTGGCGCCAAGCTCGACGATCACGGCCTCGGTTCCCTCAGCCACCGACCAGTCCAGCCGGTCGCGGCCGCCAGAAGAAGTATCGCCCGATACCCCGGCATTGGTCATGTCGACGTCCAGGCCCTTGTCCTTCAACGCCTTTTGCAGCTTCGCCGGGAATGCCTCATTGGCCGGCAGGCCGAGCCCCGCGCTCAAGGAGTCCCCAAGCACGACCAGCTTGATCGGCTTCACCGCCTCGGCGGCGAAACCTGGAACGGCCGTCATCAAGCCGAGCATCAACACGAGTATGTGCACGAGACTGAGCACCCTCCCCTCGACCCGGCTTGCCGAAGTGCCATATGACCGAGCCATGGACAGCCTCATCGAATCCTCTCCGCTTGCCGGCCTTGTGCCGGACACCATTACCATCTCCAACGTCAACCTCTCGCTCGGCGCCGGCGCCGCGCGGGTTCATATCCTGAAAGACATCAGCCTGCGCGTCGGCCAGGGGGAGACGATCGGCCTGATCGGGCCTTCCGGATCGGGAAAGTCCACACTGCTGATGGTGATGGCGGGGTTGGAGCGTCCTGATAGCGGTGAAGTGGTGGTGGGGGGCACGCCTTTCAATGCTCTGGACGAGGACGCCCTGGCGCGGTTCCGTGGCCGCCAGGTCGGCATCGTGTTCCAGTCCTTTCACCTGATCCCGACCATGACGGCACTGGAGAATGTCGCGGTGCCGCTCGAGCTTGCCGGCAATGACGACGCAGCCACGCGCGCCGCGCGGGAGCTGGACTCGGTCGGGCTCGGCCACCGCCTGCATCACTATCCGAGCCAATTGTCCGGCGGCGAGCAGCAGCGAGTGGCGCTGGCGCGTGCGCTCGCACCCGATCCTGCGATCCTGGTCGCCGACGAGCCGACCGGCAATCTCGACGACACCACCGGCAAGCAGATCATTGACCTGCTGTTCACCAAGCATGCCGAACGCGGCATGACCTTGGTGCTGGTCACCCATGACAACACGCTCGCCCATCGCTGCGATCGCGTCGTGCGGCTGCGCTCGGGCCGGATCGAAAGCGACAGCAAAGCGCAAGACCAAGCTGACGCATGAGCACAATCTCCGAGCCTACAATCCTGGCGCCAACACCCGGTCACCGTACGGCGTCGCTGCCGCTCCGTTATGCCCTGCGCGAGCTGCGCGGCGGCCTGCGCGGGTTTTACGTCTTCATCGCCTGCATCGCGCTCGGCGTGATGGCGATCGCCGGCGTTGGCTCGGTCGCGGCGAGCCTGAGCGACGGCCTCATGCGCGAGGGCCGCACATTGCTCGGCGGCGACGTCGCTTTCTCATTATTCCAGCGCGAGGCGAAGCCTGACGAGCTCGCCCTGTTGCGCGGGCGCGGCCAGGTCTCGGTTGCGGCGACGACACGTGCGATGGTCCGCGCCGCCGATGGCCAGCTGGCGCTGGTCGAGCTGAAGGCGGTGGACCGGGCCTATCCGCTGCTCGGCCAGCTCGATCTCAAGCCGGCGATGACAACGACTGACCTGTTCGCCGAGCGCGACGGCGTCTTCGGCGCGGCCGCCGATCCCGCTTTGCTCGCGCGTCTCGATTTGAAGGTCGGCGACATCGTCACGCTCGACAACACCCGCTTCCAGATCCGCAGCGCGGTCGAGACCGAGCCGGACAAGCTGTCCGGCGGCGTTGGCCTTGGTCCGCGCTTCCTGATCAGCGAAGCTGGACTGCGCGCCACGCAGCTCCTGCAGCCGGGCAGCCTGGTGCGCTGGACCTATCGCGTGCGGCTGCCGGACAACGCAGCCGACGATCGCGCCCTCACGGCGCTGATCGACGATGCCCGCAAGCTCTCCGCCGGCTGGGAAGTCCGCAGCCGCCGCAACGCTTCGCCGCAGCTCGAACGCAATATCAACCGCTTCACGCAGTTCCTGACGTTGGTCGGGCTGGCGGCGCTGCTGGTCGGCGGCGTCGGTGTTGCCAATGCGGTCAAGAGCCATGTCGACCGCCGCACCGAGGTGATCGCGGCCTTCAAGGCGCTCGGCGCGACCAGCCGCGACGTGTTCGGCATCTATCTCACCCAAGTGATGATGCTGGCCGGCATCGGCTCGGCGATCGGGCTTGCCGCCGGAGCGGCGCTGCCCTTCGTGATCGTCGGCCTGTTCGGCAAGCTGCTACCGCTGCCGGTGGCCCCCGCGCTGCATCCGGACGAGCTTGCACTCTCCTTCGTCTACGGGCTGCTGACCGCGCTCGCCTTCGGCCTGTGGCCGCTTGGCCGCGTCCGCGACGTGCCGGTTGCCGCGCTGTTTCGGGAGGCCGTGATCGCCGAATGGCACCGGCCGCGTTGGCGTTATCTGGCGCTGATGGCGGCCGTCGTTGCGCTGCTGATCGCCGTCGTGATCGGGCTCGCCTATGACAAGCGGATTGCAGCGACCTTCGTCGTTGCGTCTGTCTTGGTGTTCGCGCTGCTCCGTGGCATTGCCGGAATCGTGATGAGCGTGGCGCGCCGCCTGCCCCGCTCCCGCTTCCCGATGGTCCGGCTCGCGATCGCCAACATCCACCGGCCGGGCGCATTGACGCCGTCGGTGGTGCTGTCGCTCGGCCTCGGGCTTGCCGTGCTGGTGACGATCACGCAGATCGACGGCAACCTCCGCCGCCAGTTCCTGGCGTCGCTGCCGGAGCACGCGCCGTCGTTCTTCTTCGTCGACATTCCGGCCAAGGAAGCCGATCATTTCGCCGATGTGCTGAAGCAGATCTCGCCGCAATCGACCGTCGAGGACGTGCCGATGCTGCGCGGACGCATCGTCTCCGCACGCGGTGTGCGCGCCGAGGACATCAAGGCCACGCCGGATGCCGAATGGGTGCTGCAGAGCGACCGCGGCCTGACCTATACCGGCGAGATTCCAAAGGGCTCGACCATCGTCGAGGGCGAGTGGTGGGGACCCAATTACAACGGCCCGCCGCTGGTCTCGATCGAGAAGAAGATCGCCGACGGCATGGGGCTGAAGCTCGGCGACGAGATCGTGATCAACGTGCTCGGCCGCGACATTCCGGCGCATATCGGCAATATGCGCAACATCGACTGGCAGGCGCTCGGCATCAATTTCGTGCTGGTCTATTCGCCGGGCGCCTTCAAGGGCGCGCCGCACACCCATGTCGCGACCCTGACGCAGCCGCGCTCGAGCGCTGAAGGCGACGCCCAGATCATCCGCAAGGTGGCGGACGCCTTCCCGATGGTCACCAGCGTTCGTGTCCGCGAGGTGATGGAGACCGTCGGCACGATGGTCTCCAACCTCGTCCTGGCGATCCGCGGCGCCAGCGCCGTCACCCTGGTCTCGGCGATCCTGGTGCTCGGCGGCGCGCTCGCAGCCGGCCATCGCCACCGAGTTTACGATGCCGTGATCCTGAAGACGCTTGGCGCCACCCGGCTGCGTCTGCTCGGAGCCTATGCGCTGGAATATCTGCTGATCGGCCTCGCCACCGCGGCGTTCGGCGTCTTTGCGGGCTCGGTGGCCGCCTGGCTGATCGTGACCCGGCTGATGACGCTGAGCTTCGCATGGCAGGCCGGCAGCGCCGCAATCGTGGTCGTGGCCGCGCTGATCGTCACGGTTAGCCTTGGCCTGATCGGTACCCTGCTGGCGCTCAACCAGAAGCCGGCCACGGTGTTACGGAATTTGTGAGGTTTTTGCCATTCATCCCGCACGGTTAACGCGCATTTGCGGGACCGATGCGCGCAGAGCGACATTCAGCCGCGCGTGGAAGCTTGCGTCGAATATGCTAGTTTCCCACTTATGGATGGATCGGAGCCCCGTCATAGACATTGATGACGCAAAATTAATGTCGGCGGCGCGTGGCATCTGAGATAGGTTTCTTCGAGAGCCGGCGGGACGTCCCTTAGGGGTGGATCGCCGGACAACCAGACGGGAATTCGACCATGTCGGACCTCAACCGCAATTATGCTTCTCCGTTCGGCCGGGCCGCCGGTCGGGTGGATGCCGCGATCGTCGATGCCGGCCTGCGCGCCTACATGCTGCGCATCTACAATTACATGAGCATCGGCCTCGCCATCACCGGCTTTGCGGCGCTCGGCATCTACATGGCCGCTGTGACCAACGATCCCTCGGGCGCTGCGGCCAAGATCGGCAACGCGTTCCTGACGCCGTTCGGCTACGCGATGTTCGTGAGCCCGCTGAAGTGGCTGTTCATCCTGGCACCGCTGATCATGGTGTTCGCGATCTCGGCCGGCATCAACCGCCTGGCACCCTCGACCGCGCAGATGCTGTTCTGGGTGTTCTCGGCGCTGATGGGCGTGTCACTGTCGTCGATCTTCCTGGTGTACACCCACACCTCGATCGTGCGGGTGTTCTTCATCACGGCGGCGACCTTCGGTGCGCTCAGCCTCTACGGCTACACCACCAAACGTGACATGACCGGGTTCGGCTCGTTCCTGTTCATGGGCCTGATCGGCATCGTGATCGCGAGCTTCGTGAACCTGTTCATCGGCAGCTCGGCGCTGCAGTTCGCGGTGTCGGTGATCGGCGTGTTCGTGTTCGCCGGCCTCACCGCCTGGGACACGCAGCGGCTGAAGAGCGAGTACATCTACGGCTACGCCTCCGCGGGCGGCGATGTCGCCGAACGTGCGGCGATCACCGGCGCGCTGTCGCTGTACCTGAACTTCATCAACCTGTTCACGCTGCTGCTGCAGCTGCTCGGCCAGCGCGACTGATCGAACAACAGGCTTGCAGATTGGGAGCCCCGGCCTCACCGCCGGGGCTTTTCTTTTGCGCGTTAGAAAAATACTCTCTCGGCCATGTCTGCCGTCGAAATACGCCCCACCCAAGAATCCGACCTCCCCGCCATCACCGCGATCTATGCGCAGGCGGTGCGCGAGGGCACCGCGACCTTCGAGCTCGATCCGCCTGACCTTGCCGAGATGACGCGGCGCTTCCGCAGCTTGAGCGACGGTGGCTTCCCCTATTTCGTCGCCCTGCTCGATGGCCGCATTGCCGGCTATGCCTATGCCGGGCCGTACCGGCCGCGGCCGGCCTACCGCTTCACGGTGGAGAATTCGGTCTATCTCGACCCCATCAGCCACCGTCGCGGCATCGGCTTGAGACTGATGCAGGAGCTGATCGAAGCCTGCACGGCGCGCGGCTTCCGCCAGATGATCGCGGTGATCGGCGATTCCGCCAATGCGGCCTCGGTCGGCCTGCACACCAAATGCGGTTTCCAGATGATCGGCACCCACCCGAGTGTCGGTCTCAAATTTGGCCGCTGGCTCGACACTGTGATGATGCAGGTTCCGCTCGGCGAGGGCGCGACGACGCTGCCGACCAAGTAACGGCGATTGCGCCCAGCCGAGCGACGTCCATCCCCGGGGCGACGCGCCAGCGTCGAACCGGGAATCTCGAACTGGTAAGATCTCGATCCATCACTGCGAGATTCCGGGTTTGGCTCTTCGAGCCGCCCCCGGAATCACGACGTTAGGACAACGGCGCGGAATGGCGGCAGAATTGCGTCACGTCACACCAGCGCCGGCTTGGGGGCGAGCACCAGCAGCACGCGCTCCAGCTCATGTCCGCGGCGCAGGATCAGGCCGGTCGCCGAGATGACGCTGTACATGCCCTGCTTGCGCGCCAGCCGCGGGTCTTTCTCGATGCGATAAAGCGGCACCTCGGAGGCCCGGCGGAACACCGAGAACACGGCGCGGTCACGCAGAAAATCGATCGAATAGTCGCGCCACTCCCCGTCGGCGACCATGCGACCGTAGAGATTCAGGATGCGGTTGAGCTCGATACGATTGAACGTCACGCGGTTCGCTGGACTTGCTGCGGCGGCGCTTCGGGCCGCCGCGCGGTTCTCGCTGGGATCGGCATCCTCCGGGACGAGGTTCATCGCGCGTCTCCTGTCATCACCGTGACATGATCGCGCCATCCAGCAGTCCCTGCAAGGGGGCGCCTGGCCACTGCGGCGGTTCCTCGTCGCAGCAGCGCCGGTTATCGCCCGCGTCTGTGACGTCACGGGATCGTTAGCCGGATCATAATGACGCCCCACTTCCGCCCATCGCACGCCCCTGTAGCCAATCATAAGGGCAGCGTGCGTTGGCCCGGTCCTTTCAGCTCCGGATTCCTCAGCCCCCAGCCCCCCGGGGCCGTCGGGATCGGGCCTATTCACAAACCTCTGAGACGAAGGGCCAACGAAAGTTGGTCCTTTTGCGTTTTCAGGCGCAGTTTCAAGATTGCGCTACCATCGGCCGCAGGGCGCCCATTGCACGCACGCAGCAATCCCGCTCGTGGCGCCTGACAAAGCTTAGATTGAGCCGAAAGCTACGGTCAGTTCAGCGAGGTATAGGCGGCGCCGAGCATCGGTCCGGGCCGATCGCGGCTGCCGTCCTGGACGTAAACCGCGGCAGCGTCGATCCCCTCGTGGGCGATGTTGTCGAGCGGCACTGTCCAGCTTCCGGAGGTACCGTTCCAATCGCCGATCTTGGTCAGATTGCGCACCACATTGTAGTAGGTGAGCTCGCGGCCCTGGTTCTCGCCACGGCCGATCGAGATCGGCACGGCGTGAGAGATCGAGCAGAGCCAGACCTCGCCGCGCTTGCGCGGCGTATGCTCGTCGGCGGCCGCCACCGAGACGGTCAGTTGACGACCATCGACCGCCATCTGCACAGGCACCGACATGACGCCAGGGCCGCGCCCGGTGCTCTCGATCGCAGTCTCGATCGCCTCGCGGTCGCTGCCGATCACATGCACCTCGCCATTGATCACGGCCTGGGGCGTATAGACCTCGCGATCACCGCGCATCCGCGAATAGGCACGCTGCCGGGCAGAGAAGCGCGAGTCGGCCAGCGTGTCCTTCCACCCCAGATAGTCCCAGTAATCGATCGGCATCGAGAGCGCGATCACCGAGGGGTCCTTGGCGAGATCGCCGAGCAGCTTGTCGGCCGGCGGGCAGGACGAACAGCCCTGCGAGGTGAAAAGCTCGACCACCGCTTTCGGCTCGGCATGGGCGGGACGTATGACGGCAATAATCGCACAAGCACCCAGAGCCGCACCTGACCATCGCGCAATCCTGGTAAAGGCCATCATCGCTATCATACCTGAGCTACTGGGCGTCGAACCGTGCCGCGTTAACGATTTCCGTAATTGCCCGTAGGTCCGATCCTGCACCGAACGCAAAGAAGGCGGCCTTGTCATAGGCCGCCTTCTTCATCACCCGCTACTCACTTCGAGGTGAGTTAATCTGTCGCAGCAACCGTCAGGCCGCGAGCTTGCGCAGCACGTAATGGAGGATACCGCCGTTTCGGTAGTAGTCGAGCTCGTCCATCGTATCGATGCGGCAGAGCAGTGGTACCCGCTGCACTGCACCATCTGATGAGACGATCTCGGCGGTAAGCTGCTGCCGCGGCTTGAGGTCGCCCTCCAGGCCGCGGATCGTGACCTTCTCATCACCCTTCAGCCCAAGCGAGGACCACGAGGTCCCCTCCTCGAAAGTGAGTGGCAGCACGCCCATGCCGACCAGGTTGGAGCGATGAATGCGCTCGAAGCTCTGGCAGATCACCGCGCGGACGCCGAGCAGCCTGGTACCCTTGGCGGCCCAGTCGCGCGAGGAGCCGTTGCCGTATTCGGCGCCGGCGAACACCACGAGCGGCACCTTCTCTTCCTGGTATTTCATGGCGGCGTCGTAGATCGACATCTGCTCGCCATCCGGCCAGTGCTTGGTCAGGCCGCCCTCGGGGATGTTGCCGTCGGCGCCCTTGAGCATGAAATTCTTGATGCGGATGTTGGCGAATGTGCCGCGCATCATGATCTCATGGTTACCGCGCCGTGTACCGTACTGGTTGAAGTCGGCGGGACGGACCTGGTGCTCACTGAGGAATTTTCCGGCGGGCGAGGTCAGCTTGATCGAGCCGGCCGGCGAGATGTGGTCGGTGGTGATCTTGTCCCCGAACAGCGCCAGCACGCGGGCATCGACGATGTCCGTAATCGGCTCCGGCTCCTTCTTCATGCCTTCGAAATAAGGCGGGTTCTGCACGTAGGTCGAGCTCATGTTCCAGCGGTAGGTCTCGCTCTCGACCGTCTTGATCTTGCGCCAGTTGGTGTCGCCCTTGAACACGTCGCCATAGCGCTTCTTGAAGATCGACGCCTTCACGTACTTCTTCATGAAGTCGTTGATCTCCTTGGTGGTCGGCCAGATGTCCTTCAGGTACACCGGCTTGCCGTCCTTGCCGTTGCCGATCGGCTCGGCCGCGAGATCCTTGGTCACGGTGCCGGCGAGCGCATAGGCCACCACCAGCGGCGGCGAGGCGAGATAGTTGGCCTGCACGTCCGGCGAGACACGGCCTTCGAAGTTGCGGTTGCCGGAGAGCACCGCGGCGGCGACGATGCCATTATCGTTGATCGCCTTCGAGATATCCTCCTGCAGCGGGCCGGAATTGCCGATGCAGGTGGTGCAGCCGAAGCCGACCAGATTGAAGCCGACCTTATCGAGGTCCTTCTGCAAGCCGGAATTGGCGAGATATTCGGCGACCACCTGGCTGCCCGGGGCGAGGGAGGTCTTCACCCAGGGCTTTGCCTTGAGTCCCTTGGCGGCGGCATTGCGGGCGAGCAGGCCGGCGCCGATCAGCACGCTCGGGTTGGAGGTGTTGGTGCAGGAGGTGATCGCTGCGATCACCACGTCGCCATGGCCGAGATCGAACTTGTGGTTCTCGACCGGGAAACGCTCGGCGGCATTGCTCTTCTTGTACTCACCGGCCAGCGCGGTCGAGAAACCTTCGGCAACCGACGGCAGCGCGATGCGGCCTTCGGGGCGCTTCGGACCGGCCATCGACGGCACCACGTCGCCGAGATCGAGCGAGAGGGTCTGGGTGAACACCGGATCGGGCGACTTGGCGGTGCGGAACAGCCCCTGCGCCTTGGCATAGGCCTCCACCAGCGCGACGCGCGCCGCCTTGCGGCCGGAGACCTTGAGGTAATCGATGGTGGCGGCATCGACCGGGAAGAAGCCGCAGGTCGCGCCGTATTCGGGAGCCATGTTGCCGATGGTCGCCTTGTCGGCGACGGAGAGATAGTCGAGACCGGGGCCGAAGAACTCGACGAATTTGCCGACCACGCCAAGCTTGCGCAGCATCTGGGTGACGGTGAGCACGAGGTCGGTGGCGGTGACGCCCTCCTTGAGCTTGCCCGTCAGCTTGAAACCGACCACGTCGGGCAGCAGCATCGACAGCGGCTGGCCAAGCATGCAGGCTTCCGCCTCAATGCCGCCGACACCCCAGCCGAGCACGGCGAGGCCATTCACCATCGTGGTGTGGGAGTCGGTGCCGACCAGCGAGTCCGGATAGGCGACCTCGAAGGTCCCCTTGGTGCGGCCGACCGTCATCTTCTCCTTCTTGGTCCAGACCGTCTGCGCCAGATATTCGAGATTGACCTGGTGGCAAATGCCGGTGCCGGGCGGCACCACCGAGAAGTTCGAGAACGCCTTCTGGCCCCATTTCAGGAATTCGTAACGCTCCTGGTTCTGCTTGTATTCCTCGGCGACGTTCTTGGAGAACGCCTTGTTGTCACCGAAGAAGTTGACGATCACGCTGTGGTCGATAACGAGATCCACCGGCACCAGCGGGTTGATCTTCTCGGCATCGCCGCCGAGCTTCTGCATCGCGTTGCGCATGGCGGCGAGATCGACCACCGCCGGTACGCCGGTGAAGTCCTGCATCAGCACCCGCGCCGGGCGGAAGGCGATCTCGTGCTCCAGCGTCTTCTTCTTCAGCCATTTGGCAACGGCGAGGATGTCTTCCTTCTTGACGCTGCGGCCGTCTTCATTGCGCAACAGGTTCTCGAGCAGCACCTTCATCGAGTACGGCAGCTTGGAGATGTCCTTCAGACCGTTCTTCTCTGCGGCGGCGAGGCTGTAATAGATGTAACTCTTGGTACCGACCTTGAGGGTCTTGCGGCTCTTGAAGCTGTCGAGCGAGGTCATGCGTGGAAATCCCAATTGATCGTTATACCCTGAGGGGGTACTTAAGGACCGTCAGCGCAAAGCGCCGGATGGCTTGCAGCGGGGGGTATTGTGTGCTGCATCAAGCTCCGGCTTATAGAAGCTTTCTAACCAGCCCGCCACAGCGACAAGCAAGCCGCGACGTGGCATCACCCACAAATTCTCACGCGGTAGCCATCATTTTCGAAGGGCTGTGACGACAGGCGATGCGGCGCGCATGAAGCTCTCAGGAATCGATGTCAGATGCGTGCGCGGCGAGCGGGAGGTGTTTGCCGGGCTGAACTTCCAGGCCGATGCAGGCGAGGCGCTGGCGGTGACGGGCCGCAACGGTGCCGGCAAGACCTCGCTGCTGCGGCTGATCGCGGGCCTGCTGATGCCGGCCGCTGGCGTGATCTCGCTCGAGGGCGGCGAGGCTGAAATGACGGTCGCCGAGCAGGCGCATTATCTCGGCCATCGCGACGCCCTCAAGCCAGCGCTCAGCGTCGCAGAGAACCTGTCGTTCTGGACCGACTTCCTCGGCGGCGGCAAGGGGCGCGCGCTCGCAGACTGCCTGGCCGCAGTCGGGCTCGGCCATGCCATCGAGCTGCCTGCGGCCACGCTCTCGGCCGGCCAGCGGCGGCGGCTATCGGTGGCCCGCCTGCTCGCGGTGCCCCGGCCGCTCTGGCTGTTGGACGAGCCGACCACCGCGCTCGACGTTGCAGGCCAGGCGATGTTCGCAGGGCTGATGCGCGATCACCTCAGATCTGGCGGACTGATCATCGCCGCGACCCACGGCCCCCTCGGCATCGATTCACGCGAGCTGCGAATCGGGAGTGTGGGGTGATGCCTCTTCGTTTCCCATTGGCCTCTGGTTCGCCAAGCGCCACGGGCTCAGCTCTCTCCGTTCCCTCCCCCCTTGTGGGGGAGGGACAGGGAGGGGGGTGCCTCACGGCAAGTCCTATCGGCTTGACAAAGATCCTGCTTGCCAAAGAGGCACCTGTTCCTGGGCTACCCCCCTCCCCAACCCTACCCCATGAGGGGGGAGGGAGCGCACCGAGTCTACGGCGAGACTACCGTCTCCAAGTTTGCGACTTCGAAGCGGGTAAGGCGAGGCTCAACGAGGCCCTCCCATGACCGCGCTTGGTGCCCTGATCCGCCGCGACGTCAGAATCGCGCTGCGCGTCGGCGGCGGCGCGCTGATCGGCGTGCTGTTCTTCCTCACCGTCGTCGTGCTGATGCCGTTCGCGGTCGGCCCTGACCTTGCGCTCCTGACGAGACTTGGCCCTGCGATCCTCTGGCTCGGTGCCCTGCTCGCCAGCTTGCTCACCCTCGATCGCCTGTTCACATCGGATCATGAGGACGGGTCGCTCGACCTCATCGCGATGAGCCGCACGCCGCTGGAGCTCGCCTGCGCCGCCAAGGCTGTTGCGCATTGGCTCGCCGCCGGGCTGCCGCTGGTCGTCGCAACGCCGGTGCTCGGCCTGCTACTGAACCTCGATGTCACCGCAACGGGCGCCATTGCGCTGACCCTGCTCGCCGGCACGCCGGCGCTCACCTTCATCGGCATGATCGGGGCCGGGCTCGCGGTGACCTTGCATCGCGGCGGCCTGCTGCTCGCCGTGCTGGTGCTGCCGCTGTCGATTCCCGTGCTGATCTTCGGCGTTGCCGCCTCGCAGGCCGCGATCTCGGGTCCGCTCTCGTTCGGCGGTCCGTTCTCGATCCTGTGCGCTCTCTCGCTGATCAGCCTGGTCATCGGCCCGTTCGCAGCTGCGGCGAGCCTACGGCATGGCCTCGACTAGCCCGGACTTTCACGGTTTGATCACGATCAACTCTGCTAGAGCGTTTCTATGTTGATTGCGTGCAACCCTTTCCGCCTCTAACTAGGTGCCAATGGCCCTTCTCGATCTTGCCAACCCCTCACGGTTCCTGACACTGGCAGCCCGGCTGTTGCCGTGGCTGGCGGCGGTCACGGTCGTTCTGCTCGCGGCCGGGCTTTACCTCTCGGCGACCGCGCCTGACGATTACCAGCAGGGCGCCACCGTCAAGATCATGTTCATCCATGTTCCGAACGCCTGGCTGTCGATGTTCGTCTGGGGGATCATGAGCGTCGCCTCGCTTGGCACCCTCGTGTGGCGGCACCCGCTCGCGGACGTCGCGGCCAAGGCCGCCGCCCCGATCGGCGCCTCCTTCACCTTCCTGGCGCTGGTCACCGGCTCGCTGTGGGGCCGCCCGATGTGGGGAACCTATTGGGAGTGGGATGCCCGGCTGACTTCGGTGCTGATCCTGTTCCTGATGTATCTCGGCCTGATCGCGCTGTGGCGCGCGGTCGAGGACCCCTCACGCGCCGCCCGGGCCGCCGCCGTGCTCACCCTGGTCGGAGCCATCAACCTGCCGATCATCAAGTTCTCGGTCGACTGGTGGAACACGCTGCACCAGCCGGCCTCCGTGATGCGAATGGGCGGCTCGACCCTCGACAAGGCTTTCCTGATTCCGCTGCTGGCGATGGCGATCGGGTTCTCGTTCCTATTCGTGACGCTGCATGTCGCGGCGATGCGCAACGAGATTTTGCGCCGGCGCGTGCGCAGCCTGCAGATGCAGCAGGCCCGTGCCCATGCCAGCGAGGTCACCGCCGGCACCGGCGCGTCGACCCAGATCATCGGAGCCGCGTAAGCACCATGAATATCGGTCTGGACCTCGGCCCCTACACATCCTTCATTGCGACCTCCTACCTCGCCGTGTTGTTGGTGGTCGTACTCCTGATCGGCTGGATCGCGCTCGACTACCGCGCCCAGAAGGAACGGCTGCGCGCGCTCGAACAGAGCGGGATCAGCCGGCGCTCCGCGCCGTTCCGCCACGGACATCCGATGAGCGAGATCTCAGAACCGGCCGCGGTGTCGCGCCGTCGCCCGCTCCTCATGCTGCTGCCGCTGGTCGTCTTCATGGGGCTGGCGGTGCTGTTCTGGCTTCGGCTCGGCAGCGGCGATCCCTCGCGAATTCCGTCCGCGCTGATTGGCCATCCGGCGCCGCAGATACAGCTGCCGCCGCTCGAGGGGCTCGCCAATGATGGCGCGCCGGTTCCGGGGCTCGATCCCGCCGCATTCAAGGGCAAGGTCAGCGTCGTCAATGTCTGGGCATCCTGGTGCGTGCCGTGCCACGACGAGGCGCCGCTGCTCGTCGAGCTCGGCAAGGACAAGCGCTTCCAGATCGTCGGCATCAACTACAAGGATGCGGCCGACAATGCACGGCGCTTCCTCGGCCGCTACGGCAATCCCTATGGCGTGGTCGGCGTCGACAGCAACGGCCGCGCCGGAATCGAATGGGGCGTCTATGGCGTGCCCGAGACCTTCGTCGTCGGGCGCGACGGCACCATCGCCTACAAGCTGGTCGGCCCGATCACGCCTGAGAACGTCAACAGCGTGCTGAAACCCGCGATCGACAAGGCGCTGAAGGCGGGCGGCTAAGCTCACCGTCATTGCGAGCGAAGCGACTTGTGCGCCATAGCCCGACGGGCGACGGCGGAAGCAATCCAGCGACGGCAAGGAAGTCGGGATTGCTTCGTCGCCTACGCTCCTCGCAATGACGTCGGGACGTCACCCCTTGCTCACATCACCGGCTT
This sequence comes from Bradyrhizobium sp. STM 3557, assembly GCF_045571465.1. NCBI lineage: Bacteria > Pseudomonadati > Pseudomonadota > Alphaproteobacteria > Hyphomicrobiales > Nitrobacteraceae > Bradyrhizobium > Bradyrhizobium sp. STM 3557. The sequence continues at coordinate 402,783 of NZ_CP120697.1, read as the reverse complement.
CCGCCTCGCTCTCCTCGAGCGACACGGGGTCGATGTGATAGCGCTTGATCAGCGGCATCTGCGCGATGGCAAACAACGCGGTCAGTGAGGTCACGCCGATCGCCTTGAAGCCGACCCAGAAATTGGTGCTCTGGGTACGCCAGACGATCTCGTTCAGCACCGCCATGCAGGCAAAGAACATCGCCCAGCGAAAGGTGAGGATGCGCCAGCCGGTCGGCGTCAGATTGAACATCTGGTCGAACATGATCGCGATGAACGATCGACCGAACAGCAGTCCGCCGCCGAGCACGCCTGCGAACAGGGCGTAGATGATGGTCGGCTTGATCTTGATGAAGGTCTCGTCGTGCAAGACCAGCGTCAGCGTGCCGAACACCAGCACGATGACACAGGTCACCAGTGCCATGAGCGGCACGTGTCGCGTCACCATATAGGACGCGATCAGCGCCGCGACGATCGCGACCATGAAGGCACCGGTCGCCGCGAACAGATTGACCTTGGCGTTCACCACGAAGAACACGAGCAGCGGACCGAGTTCGGTCGCAAGCTTGAACAGCGGATGCGGCTGGGTCTTGTCCATGCGGTGTCCTGTTCCGGTCCTCACCGGCGAGGCCGGGTGATCAGTCGTCTCAGATTCGCGTCTGCGTGCGAAGCGCGCCTTGGATGCCTGCCGACGCCGGCAGTGACAAGCGGAATTTAGCTTTCGATTCCCGCGATCGCTTTGGCAAAGTCCTTGGCCGCGAACGGAGAGAGATCATCGACGCCCTCGCCCACCCCGATGAAGTGCACCGGCAGCTTGAACTTCTCCGCCAGCGCCACCAGGATGCCGCCGCGCGCCGTGCCGTCGAGCTTGGTCATCACGAGGCCCGTGACGCCAGCCGTACGATGAAACGCCTCGACCTGCGACAGCGCATTTTGTCCCACCGTGGCGTCGAGCACGAGCAGCACCGCATGCGGCGCCGTGGCGTCGACCTTGCGGATGACACGCACCACCTTCTCCAGCTCGTTCATCAGCTCGGCCTTGTTCTGCAACCGGCCTGCGGTATCGATCAGAAGGACGTCGCGGCCCTGCTCCTTGGCCGAGGTCATCGCGGTGAAGGCAAGGCTTGCGGCATCCGACCCCTGCGCGCCCGCGATGACGGGCGCCTTGGTGCGTTCGCCCCACACCTTGAGCTGCTCGATGGCCGCGGCGCGGAACGTATCACCCGCGGCAAGCATCACCTTGCGCCCTTCGGCCGCAAAGCTCGCCGCGAGCTTGCCGATGGTCGTGGTCTTGCCGGAACCGTTGACGCCGACCACCAGAATGACAAACGGCTGTCGCGCAGCATCGATGTCGAGCGGTTTCGCCACCGGCGCCAGCACCTTCTCAACCTCGGTCGCAACCACGTCCTTGACCTCGTCGGCGCTGATAGCTTTGTCGTAACGACCGGCGCCTACGGCCTCCGCGATTCTAGCAGCCACGCTGGTTCCGAGATCGGCGCGGAGCAGCACATCCTCGATATCCTCGAGCATAGCGCGATCAAGCTTGCGCTTGGTGACGAGATCGGCGACCGCCGTGCCGAGCGCGCCGGAGGTGCGCTTCAACCCGGCCGACAGCCGGCGCCACCAGCTCAGCTTGGGTGTTTCGGAGGTGGTATCATTCATGCGGTGGTGTTAGCCGTTTCAACCCGCAAACGAAAGCCTTGACCAGCGATATGGATATCAACCAGCCAACCGACGACGAGATCCTGGCGCGTGTGCTCCATCGCGACGGGTTGATGCTGGTGATCGACAAGCCGGCCGGCATTCCCGTGCACAAGGGCCCCAAGGGCGGCCCCAACCTGGAGGCCTCGTTCGACGCGCTGCGCTTCGGGCTGCCGCGGCCGCCGGTGCTGGCTCACCGGCTCGACAAGGAAACCTCCGGCTGTCTGGTGCTCGGCCGCCACCGCAAAGCCACCGCCTCGCTCGGGCTGTTATTCAAGCACGGCAAGATTTCGAAGACCTATTGGGCCGTTGTCGAGGGCGGCCCCGAGGCCGACGAAGGCATCATCGAGCTACCGCTCGGCCGCCGCAACGCCGAGCGCGGCTGGTGGCAGAAGCCGGATCCGGAGGGCCAGCCCGCAGTTACGAAATGGCGGGTAATCGGGCGCTCCTGCTCCCCTCCCGGACAGGGAGCGCACGTTGCACCGGACGCCATGGACGCCGCCAAAGGCAGTTCAACAACGCGGCTCACTTGGCTCGCCATGGAACCGGTGACCGGCCGCACCCATCAACTGCGTGTTCACGCATCCGCAATGGGGTGGCCGATCGTCGGTGATGACATCTATGGCAATGGCCCGCGCTTCGGCGAGCCACGGCTGCACCTTCATGCGCGCGAAATCGTGATCCCGCTGTCGAAGAACAAGCCGCCGGTGCAGGTGGTGGCGCCCGCGCCGGTGCATATGCATGAACGGCTGCGGGCATGCGGGTGGAACGGGGAGTGAGTGGGACACTCCGGCGACAGATGAGACGCGATGCTGTCACTCCACATTCCGCTGTCATCATCCGCGAAGGCGGATGATCCAGTAAACACTGCCGTCAGCGATTGACCGAGAGGCTGCGGCGTACTGGATCGCCCGCCTGCGCGGGCGATGACAGTGGGGGCTCGGCTAACAGCCGCGTCCCATCATGACCTGCAATGCTCTGCCGCCGCACCGCGCCTGTCGCCTCCCCGCTGACCGCCACCGGCAAATAATGCTCCGTGCGTCCCTGCGTCTCGCTCTCGATCAGCACGTCACGCGCAGCACCGACCTCTGCATCCAATCGCTTGCGCAGCGCGGCCTCGCCTGCTGCACGCAAGCGCCGCGCGCGCTCGCGAGCGACAGCACCATCGACCTGCGGCATGCGCGCGGCGGGCGTGCCGGGGCGCGCCGAATAGGGAAACACGTGCAGGAAAGTGAGGCCGCATTCCTCGACCAGATCGAGCGAACGCGTGAACATCTCTTCCGTCTCGGTCGGGAAGCCCGCGATCAGATCGGCGCCGAGCGCGGTGTCCGGCCGCAGCCGCCGCACCTGCGCGCAGAAGTCGATCGCATCCTGGCGCAGATGCCGCCGCTTCATGCGCTTTAAAATCAGATCATCGCCTGATTGCAGCGACAGATGCAGATGCGGCATCAGCCGCGCATCGTCCGCGATCGCATCGAGCAGATCGCGGTCGACCTCGATCGAATCGATCGAAGAGATGCGCAGGCGCGTGAGCTCCGGCACGTGCTTGAGGATCTGCTGCACTAGCTTTCCAAGTTTTGGCCTGCCCGGCAGATCGCCGCCATAGCTCGTCAGGTCGACGCCGGTCAGCACGATCTCGGCATGGCCACGCTCCACGAGCGTGCGGACCTGGTCGACCACCGCGCCCATCGGCACCGAGCGCGAATTGCCGCGGCCGAACGGAATGATGCAGAAAGTGCAGCGATGGTCGCAGCCATTCTGCACCTGGACGAAGACGCGCGGCAGGCCGCGCTGAAAGCCACCAACCAGATGCGGCGCCATCTCGGTCACTGCCATGATGTCGGAGACCGCGATCTTCTCTGACCTATCGAGATCGAACGCCGCAAGCGTCGCGCGCCAGGCATCGCCACGCAGCTTGTCGTCATTGCCAAGCACACGGTCCACCTCGGGCATCGCAGCGAACATGTCACTTTGCGTCTGTGCGGCGCAGCCGGTGACGATGATGCGCGCGTCGGGGCGCTCGCGCTTCAGCTTGCGGATCGATTGCCGCGCCTGTGCCACCGCCTCATTGGTGACGGCGCAGCTGTTGATGACGATGGCATCAGAGAGGCCGGCTGCATTGGCCTCGCGCGCGATCAGCTCGGATTCGAAGGCGTTGAGGCGGCAGCCGAAGGTGACGACATCGACGCTCATGCGACGCTGGCAAACAGCGACGGATCGAACCTGCCTTCGTATTCGAACGTCGCCGTCCCCGTCATCAGCACGTGATCGTCGCGCTCGCGCCATTCGATCCCGAGGTCGCCGCCCGGCAACGTGATGCGAACGGTCCGGTCGGCGCGCTTCAGCCGCGCCGCGGCCACCGCGGTGGCGCAGGCCGCCGAGCCGCAGGCCTTGGTGAGACCCGCGCCGCGCTCCCAGGTCCGGATGACGATGTGATCGCGGCCCACGATATGGGCGAGCGTGATGTTGGCGCGCTCGGGAAAGATCGGATGGTTTTCCAGGAGCGGGCCGAATCGTTCGAGATCATAGGCATTGACGTCATCGTCGACCCAGAACACCGCGTGCGGATTGCCCATGCTGACGACCGAGGGCGAATGCAGGATCGGCTTGTCGATCGGCCCGATCTGCAGCTCGATATAGCGGGTGTCGCGAAACTCCTCTGCCAGCGGAATGTCCTGCCAGCCGAACTTCGGCGCCCCCATGTCGACGGTGTACAGATCGGCCGCCGGTCCCTGCCAGCAGTTCAGAAGGCCGGCGCGGGTTTCGAATGTCGCCGTCTGTTGCCCGGTCTGTTCGAACAGGCGCCGCACCACGCAGCGCATGCCGTTGCCGCAGGCGCCGGCCTCCGAGCCATCATTGTTGTAGATACGGATGAACGCCTCGGTGCCATCATAGCGTGGCGGCTGCAGCACCATCAGCTGGTCGTAAGGCACCTGGGATGCCACCGCGCGCGCCTCCTCCGCCGTCACGACATGCTTGGAATCACGCAGGTCGAGGACGACGATTTCATTGCCGATGCCGTTCATCTTTGCGAAGGCGTGGTTGGCGAGCGCGCTCATGAAAATATCCAAATTGTGTCCGTCTTATATGGCCAACGGCGACGCATTGACCAGCCATCACCGCAGAGCGACATGACACATCTGTCATGGGACGCCGCGCGGCGGGGCATGTTAGGAACCAGGCATTCGCCGGCACGAACCGGGCAACGACGCACGGCCCTGGAGAATAATTGCATGAAATTCCGCACTTTCCGCCTTTTGGCTGCGACCTCGGCCGCGCTGTGGCTTGGCATGGCGGCCGTCCAGGCGCAATCGCCGTCGGCATCGCCGGCTCCTGCGGCCACGCCGTCACCCGCGCCGAGCGGAACGCCCACGCCCGGGGCATCGAGCGCGCCAGCGCCAGCCGCAAGCCCTGCTCCGGCGGCCAGTGCCACCCCTGCGCCGTCAGCCACGCCATCGCCGCCCGCCGCGGCGCAGGCGCCGGCCCCCTCGCCCAACGTGCAGAGTGCGGACGCCTTCGGCGAAGAGGTCACGCTCACGCCGAAGAAGGTCATCATCGCCAAGGGCAGTGCCAATTGGGACAATGCCTTCGACACGCTGGTCGATTCGTTCAAGGCGCTCTCCACCTTGCTCGACAAGCAGGGCGTCAAGCCCGCGGGCAACGGCATGATCGTGTACACCTCGACCGACGACACCGGCTTCACCTTCCTGGCGGAGATCCCGATCGACCAGGAGCCGAAGAACCTGGCTAAGGGCATCAGCATCGGCCAGTCGCCCGAGGGCAAGGCGCTGAAGTTCGTTCATCGCGGCTCCTACGACAACATGGACAACACCTACGAGGCGATCACCAACCATCTCGATGAGCAGAAGCTGGAGGCCAAGGACACCTTCATGGAGGAATACATGACCGATCCGTTGAAGACCGCCGAGGACAAGCTCGTCATCAACGTCTATGTGCCGCTGAAGTGAGCGCGATGATTCGTCTTATCTCCCTTGGCATCGCGCTTGCCGCCGCGTTGGTGGCGCCTGCCCTGGCGCAGACGCCGCAACCCGAATGGCCGCCGGCGATCGCGGTCTCGGGCGAAGCCAGCGTCTCGGCGCCGCCCGATCTCGCCATGATCGATGCCGGTGTCGCGTCCGATGCCAAGACTGCGCGCGAGGCGGCAGAGGCGAACAACGCTGCAATGGCCAAGGTGCTGCAGGGGCTGAAGAACGCCAATGTCGAGGACAAGGACTACCAGACCTCGCGCCTGTCGCTGCAGCCGCAATACGCACCGAATCGGCCGGGGCAGCAGACCGTGGTCGGCTATCGCGCCACCAACCGCGTCACCATCAAGCTCCACGACGTCAGCAAGGTGGCCGGCGTGATCGACGCGCTGGTCGGCGCCGGCGCCAACGACGTCGGCAATATCTATTTCACGGTGGCCGAGCCGTCGAAGCTGCTCGACCAGGCCCGCGAGAAAGCAGTCGCCGATGCCCGCCGCAAGGCCGAGATCTATGCCAAGGCGGCCGGCGTCACGCTCGGCTCTCCCTTGAGCATTTCCGAGAACGGCACGCCGGCCCCGATGTTCCGCGTCAAGACCCTGGCAGCGCCGATGGCGGCAGCCACGCCGACGCCCGTCGCGCAAGGCGAGGAGCAGCTATCAGTCACGGTGAGCGTCATCTGGGGCATCAAGTCGGGGCAGTAATTTGGCCTCAGACTATTGCAGTCGCCGGTAGTGGGACCCGTACCTGCCGCTACAAGTTCAGTGTCGTCCCGGCCTTGCGCCGGGACCCATACTCACAGGTCGAAATTGGTGAGCGAGCTGGAGCTCCAGCCTTTGCAATCATTGATGGCGGTGTTTATGGGTCCCGGGTCTGCGCGCCAAGGGGCGCTTGCCCGGGACGACACTTGTTTAAATCTTCAGATCTCGCGACCTGATTAAATCTCCACCACCTGCCCCGGCTTCAGCACGGCGAACTTCTCCCGCGCGACACCGGCCGCGTCGAGCGCTTCGCCAAGCGCAAGCGCCGGCGCATCGATCGCCTCGTCAGTAAGCTGGAACGTGCCGTGATGATGCGCCAGCGCCATCTCGGCCCCGCAATCGGCCAGCGCCTGGACCGCATCCTGCGGGTTCATGTGCTGATCCTGCATGAACCAGCGTGGCTCATAGGCGCCGATCGGCAGGATCGCGAGCCTGATCGGACCATGCGCCTCGGCGACGCGGCGGAAATGCTTGCCCGTGCCGTAGCCGGAGTCGCAGACGATGTAGATCTTGCCCGCCGGGGTCTCCAGCACGAAGCTTGCCCAGAGCGCCGTGTTGCGATCGAACAGGCCGCGCGCCGACCAGTGCCGCGTCGGCACGAGGGTCACTGCGATCTCACTGCTCAGCTCGACCCGATCGTGCCAGTCGAACGCCTCGGCGCGGATTTTCGAATCCTTCTCAAGCATCGTGAGATCATTGCCGAGCGGCGTGACGACGCGCGGCGCAAACCGCGCGGTCAGCTTCGACAGTGTCCTGATATCGAGATGGTCGTAATGGCCGTGCGACACCAGCACGGCATCGATCCTGGGCAGCGCATCGAAGGCGATGCCGGGATCGTTGTGGCGCTTCGGTCCGGCAAAGCTGAAGGGCGACACCCGCTCCGACCAGACCGGATCGACCAGGATATTCAGCCCGCCGGTCTGGATCAGCCAGCTGGCATGGCCGACGAACGACAGCCGCGCGCGGCTGCCATCGACCCGCTCCGGCGGCGTATCGGCATGGGGGCTCGGCGCCCATTCCGGCCAGACCGAACGCTTGCGCTCGCCCCCGAACTGCCAGCGCAGGATATGGCGGACGGATTTGGGCGGAACGCCATCGGGATCGAAAAAGTGCCGGCCGTTGAAGTGATCGGTGACGGGACCGGAATAGGTCTTGGAACGGCGTGCCAATGGAGTCCTCGGGGGAAGCGCAAAAGGTGAGGTGCTGCAGACAGGTAGGAGGGCGCCGGCGGTCCGGCAACGGGCGCTTGATCCAAGTTTCCTTGACTTTTGGCCGCCAGAGGGGTTTAAGGCACCCCGATTTATCGGAAAGTGTGATCTTTTCGAGCCACCGACCGGTCCTCGAGGCCGGAGGTCAACGCCCGACAGCGCTGTGCGCCCTCGGGCGCAAACGTGTTTGGACGATCGGGTTTCGGCGGGTCTGCCGGGTCTTACATGGTCGTCATGCCCCGCGCAGGCGGGGCATCCAGTACGCCGCAGCGCTTCGGATCGAACCGTGCTGTCTCGGAATACTGGATCACCCGCCTTCGCGGGTGATGACGGCGCACAAATTCAAGCGCCTGCGTCGCGCAGGACAAAGGACGAAACAAGTGTTCGACAATCTGTCGGAAAGGCTTGGCGGTATTCTCGATCGGCTGACGGGACGTGGCTCCCTGTCGGAGGCCGACGTCGATGCCGCGATGCGCGAGGTGCGCCGGGCGCTGCTCGAGGCCGACGTCGCGCTGGAAGTCGTCAGGAGCTTCACCGAGCGCGTGCGCGAGCAGGCGATCGGCGCCACCGTCGTCAAGTCGGTCACTCCCGGCCAGATGGTGGTCAAGATCGTCCATGACGAGTTGGTCAACACGCTCGGCGCCGAAGGCCAGACCATCGACCTCAATTCGGTGCCCCCTGTGCCGATCATGATGGTCGGCCTGCAGGGCTCCGGTAAGACGACGACCACCGCGAAGCTCGCCCGCCGCATGACCCAGCGGGACAAGCGCAAGGTGCTGATGGCCTCGCTCGACGTCTACCGTCCGGCGGCCATGGAGCAGCTCGCCGTGCTCGGCCGCGACCTCGACATTCCGACCTTGCCGATCGTCGCAGGCCAGAAGCCGGCGCAGATCGCGCGGCGTGCGCTGGAGGCCGGCAAGCTCGGCGGCTACGACGTCGTGCTGCTCGACACCGCCGGCCGCACCACGCTCGACGAAGAGATGATGAGCGAGGCGGCCGAGATCAAAACGGTCGCGAGCCCGCACGAGGTGCTGCTGGTCGCGGACGCCCTGACCGGCCAAGATGCCGTCAATCTCGCCCGCGCCTTTGACAGCCGCGTCGGCCTCACCGGCATCGTGCTGACGCGGGTGGACGGCGACGGCCGCGGCGGCGCGGCCTTGTCGATGCGCGCGGTGACCGGCAAGCCGATCAAGCTGATCGGCACCGGCGAGAAGACCGATGCGCTGGAAGACTTTCATCCCTCGCGCATCGCCGGCCGCATCCTTGGCATGGGCGACATCGTCTCGCTGGTCGAGAAGGCGGCGGCGAACATCGACGCCGAAAAGGCCGCGCGCGCCGCCGAGAAGATGCGCAAGGGTCAGTTCGACCTCAACGACATGCGCGAGCAGCTGCAGCAGATGTCGCAGATGGGTGGCATCAGCGGGCTGATGGGGATGATGCCGGGCATTGCCAAGATGAAGAACCAGATCGCGGCGGCCGGGATCGACGACAAGATCATCAAGCGCCAGGTCGCGATCATCGATTCGATGACGCGCGAGGAGCGCAAGCATCCCGACATTCTGAAGGCCAGCCGCAAGAAGCGCATCGCCGCAGGGTCCGGCCAGAGCGTCGAGCACGTCAACAAGCTGCTCAAGATGCACCGGAACATGGCCGATGTGATGAAGATGATGGGCTCCGGCAAGCGTGGCCCGCTCGCCGGCATCGCGCAGGCGATGGGGTTCGGCGGCGGCATGCCTTCGCCCGAGCAGATGAAGGCGATGGCCGAGAAGATGCCCGGCGGGGCCGGCGGCTTGCCGAACCTGCCGAAAGACCTACCAGCAGGGCTGCGCGGCGGGCTACCCAATCTGCCGGGCCTCACTGGCCTCTCCGGCAAGCCGATGCTGCCCGGCCTCGGCCTCCCTCCGGGGAAGAAGAAATGACTTCGTTTCCGTCATTGCGAGCCAACGGGTCCGCGCGAACGCGCGGCCCGATGACAGGCTCCGCGAAGCAATCCAGAACCAAGGAACGACTGGATTGCTTCGTCGCGTCGCTCCTCGCAATGACGATCACATCCAGCATTCACATCGTTACATAGAACTCAACAGGAGACCCTTATGTCAGTCGTCATCCGTCTCGCGCGCGCAGGCACCAAGAAGCGCCCGGTCTATCACGTCGTCGTTGCCGATTCGCGCTTTCCCCGCGACGGCCGTTTCATCGAACGCCTTGGCTATTTCAACCCGCTGATGCCGAAGGACAACGAGGCACGGCTGAAGGTCGACATGGAGAAGATGAAGGCCTGGCTCGCCAAGGGCGCCCAGCCGTCCGACCGCGTCGCCCGTTTCCTCGACGCTGCCGGCGTCAGGAAGCGCGAAGCACGCAACAACCCCGAGAAGGCCGTGCCGCGCAAGGAACGCAAGGCGCAGGCCGAAGCCGCCGCCAAGGCGTAAGGCACTTCGCTCTGGTGGGTAAACGATCCTCCAACGGCACGACGGATGCACCCTCTCCCCTTGCGGGAGAGGGTGGCGAGATCGAACGTAGTGAGATTGAGCCGGGTGAGGGGTCTGCCTCGGCATTTGCAGACGGGGAGAGACACCCCTCACCCGCCTCCGATGCTTCGCATCTCCGGCACCCTCTCCCACAAGGGGAGAGGGTTTCTTCGCAAAGCGTGAGCGCAAAAAAAATCTGCGTCGGGCGAATCGGCGCCGCGCACGGCGTGCGCGGCGAGGTTCGCTTGTGGACCTTCACCGAGGACCCCCTCGCCATCCTGCATTACGGGCCGCTCACCACCAAGGACGGCAGCCGCAGCTTCGAAGTGACGAAAGCGCGCGAGGCCAGGGATCATCTGGTCGCGACCCTCAAAGGCATCACCGACCGCAACGCGGCCGAGAAGCTCAACGGCCTCGAGCTCTACATCGCACGCGACCAGCTGCCCGAGCCCGAGGACGACGAATATTATCACGCCGACCTGATCGGGCTTGCTGCCGAGACCACGGGCGGCGAGCCGCTTGGGCGTGTCCTTGCCATCCATAATTTCGGCGCCGGAGATATCATCGAGATCGCGCCGCCCTCCGGCAGTACATTGCTGCTGCCCTTCTCCAACGCCGTGGTGCCGACCGTCGACATCAAGGGCGGCCGCATCGTGATCGAGCTGCCTGCGGAGATCGACGGCGACGATGATGCGGATGATATTCGCGGTGACGATGGTGATCAAACCGACGGTAATGAGCACGACGCCGAGTCCGCGCCCTCCGCTCGTCGTCCCCGCGAAAGCGGGGACCCATAACCGCAGGCGTGGATTATTCGGCTAGGCTGGAGCTCCAGCCTTCTCCACCATAGAGTGCGGTGGTTATGGGTCCCGGATCGCGCTCGCAAGCGCTCGCTTGTCCGGGACGACATCGAGTTTGGAGTAATTGCCATGGCAACTAAGAAGGCTCATCACAAAGCCTGGCGCCTGCACGCCCACAATGATCTGCGCTTCGACGAGGTCGAGACGCCGGCGGTCGCGCCCGACGGCGTCCTCGTGCGCATCGAGGCCGCGATGGTGCTGTCCTATACCAACAAGGTGCTGTCGGGCGCCGTCCCCTACGCGCTGCCGCCGATGCCGTTCGTGCCCGGCACCAACGCGATCGGCCGCGTAGCTGCGGTCGGTGCAAATGTCGGCCATGTCAAAGAAGGCGACCGCGTCTTCCTCAGCCCGCATCTGCGCGCCGATGTGCCTGACCGCGAGCCGGCGCAGATTCTGATCGGTCTCACCAGCATGGCGCCGACTGAAGCGGCGCTCCGCATGCAGGCGCGCTGGCGCGACGGCGTGTTCGCGGAAGTGGCGCACTGGCCGGCGGCTTGCGTAACGCCTCTCAGCGGTCTCGACGACCGAGCTGCCACGGAGCTGATCGGATTGGCAAAACTGATCGTGCCCTTCGGCGGGCTGCAGCGGCTCGATCTTCGGGGTGGCCAGACCGTGATCATCAATGGCGCCTCCGGCTATTTCGGCTCCGGCGCCGTGCTGCTGGCGGTCGCGATGGGCGCCAGCCGCATCATCGCGGTAGGGCGCAAGCGCGAGGCGCTCGAGAGCCTGACCGAGTCCTTTGGACCGCGTGTCATTCCCGCCGTCGTCACCGGCGATGATCCGGCGAAGGATGTCGCCATCATCCGGCATGCCGCAGGCGGCGCGGCCGATGTCGCGCTCGACCTGCTTGGGCAGGCCAAGAGCACCTCGACGACGCTGTCGACCTTGCGTGCGCTCCGGCGCGGCGGCCGGTTGGTGCTGATGGGCAGCGCCACAGCCCCGCTCGAACTTTCGTTCGGCGAGATGCTGGCAAACGATTGGGAGGTGGTCGGCCAGTTCATGTATGACCGCACCGCCCCCGGCCAGCTCGCTTCGCTGGCGCGCGAGAATCTGCTCGACCTCACAAAGATCGTGGTCACGACCTTCAAGCTCGCCGACTTCCCGCGTGCGGTGGAGGCCGCGGCCCTGATGCAGGGGCTCGATCTGACCGCGATCGTGCCGTAACAACGGCGGCATGACCATTTCGACCGCGAGCGCCCCCTGGCGCGCCACCGTTCTGACCCTGTTTCCCGAGATGTTTCCCGGGCCCCTTGGCGTCAGCCTGGCGGGGCGGGCGCTCGCTTCTGGTCTATGGGCGCTCGAGGCGCGCGATATCAGGGCCTCCGCCACGGACAAGCACCGCAGCGTGGATGACACCCCGGCCGGCGGCGGACCCGGCATGGTGCTGCGCGCCGATGTGCTGGCGGCCGCGATCGACGCGGCAGGGGTCGCGCCCGAGCGGCCGCGGCTGCTGATGAGTCCGCGCGGGCGGCCATTGACGCAAGGAATGGTCGCCGAGCTCGCGGCCGGCCCAGGTCCCCTGATCGTCTGCGGCCGGTTCGAGGGCATCGACCAGCGGGTGATCGACGCCCGCCAGCTCCAGGAGGTCTCCATCGGCGACTACGTGCTCTCGGGCGGCGAGATCGCGGCCCTCGCCCTGATCGACGCCTGTGTCCGGCTGCTGCCGGGCGTCATGGGCAAGCTCGAATCGGGCTCCGACGAGAGCTTTTCCCACGGCCTGCTCGAATATCCGCAATACACCCGGCCCCAGACCTTCGAGGGACGGCCAATTCCGGACATCCTGCTCTCCGGCGACCACGCCAAGGTCGCGGCCTGGCGGCGCGCGCAGGCGGAGGCCCTGACGCAGGCGCGCCGGCCGGACCTCTGGGCCCGCTGGACCGAACAAAACGGGACCAGCCGAAAAACGCCAAAAATCAAGACAGACGGGTGACAAGCGGATCGCTTTGCCTTATAGGAGCGGCCAATTCCGCAAGTGACGGCAGGAACAAGCGCAGCCCGCGGGTGTCGGCTGGGCGCGCCGCCGATGGAGATTTACCCGTGAACCTGATTCAGCAGCTCGAAAAAGAGCAGTTCGACAAGCTGTCCGCCAACAAGACCATTCCCGAATTCGGCCCGGGCGACACCGTGATCGTCAACGTGAAGGTGGTCGAAGGCGACCGTACCCGCGTGCAGGCCTATGAGGGCGTCTGCATTGGCCGTTCCGGCGGCGGCATCAACGAAAGCTTCACCGTCCGCAAGATCTCCTATGGCGAGGGCGTGGAGCGCGTGTTCCCGATCCTCTCGCCGATGATCGACTCCATCAAGGTGGTCCGCCGCGGCAAGGTGCGTCGCGCCAAGCTGTATTACCTGCGCAATCTGCGCGGCAAATCGGCCCGCATCGTCGAAAAGCAGGACCGTCAGGCCGCCGTCGGCGAGTAAGTGCCGGAACAATCGGATTGAAAAGGCGCGGGCAGGTCCCGCGCTTTTTGTTTTGGGCCGTCGTCATTGCGAGGGGCGCCAGCCTAGAGGCAATCCAGTCTTCCTTGTAGCCCTGGATTGGTTCGCTTCGCTCGCAATGGCGGGAGCACGCAAACGCATCTCGCACTCCGCGCGGCGCGTGCTATATATGCCCTGAAATGGTTCTAAATCGCATCAGCATGGCCTGTCGGCGCGTCGTGATCGACGATCGCAGCCGGCTGCCCGGACGGTTCTTCGGCCGGTTCGCGACCTCGGCGATGTCTGAGCTTAGGCTCGCGCTGTAACCGCAGCGCTCGCCAAGCTCGTCTCCGCTTTCCGCGTGTTCCACGCGTGTCCTTCTCAGCCATAGCTATACCCCGGGAGCTTTTGCTCATGTCCAAGCCGACCACGCTGTACGACAAGATCTGGAACGACCATCTGGTGCACGAAGCCGAAGACGGCACCTGCTTGCTCTATATCGACCGCCATCTGGTGCACGAGGTGACCTCGCCGCAGGCGTTCGAAGGCCTGCGCGCCACCGGGCGCAGGGTGCACGCGCCGGAGAAGACTCTCGCCGTCGTCGACCACAACGTGCCGACCACCGATCGCACCAAGCCGAATCCCGATCCGGAGAGCATCGAGCAGATCAAGGCGCTGGCCGAGAACGCCAGGGAATTCGGCATCGAATATTACAACGAGTTCGACAAGCGCCAGGGCATCGTCCATGTCATCGGCCCGGAGCAGGGCTTTACCTTGCCCGGCACCACCATCGTCTGCGGCGACAGCCACACCTCGACGCATGGCGCGTTCGGCGCGCTCGCGCATGGCATCGGCACCTCCGAGGTCGAGCATGTGCTGGCAACGCAGACGCTGATCCAGAAGAAGGCCAAGAACATGCGCGTCACCGTCGACGGCAAATTGCCGGAGGGCGTGACGGGCAAGGACATCATCCTGGCCATCATCGGCGAGATCGGCACCGCCGGCGGCACCGGCTACGTGCTGGAATATGCCGGCGAGGCGATCCGCGCGCTGTCGATGGAAGGCCGCATGACGGTCTGCAACATGTCGATCGAGGGCGGCGCCCGCGCCGGTCTCGTTGCGCCTGACGAGAAGGCGTACGACTTCCTGCGTGACCGTCCGAAATCGCCAAAGGGCGCCGCCTGGGATGCGGCCATGCGCTATTGGGAGAAGCTGCGCTCCGACGACGGCGCGCATTTCGACCATGAGATCCGGCTGGATGCCGCCAAGCTGCCGCCGATCGTCACCTGGGGCACTTCGCCCGAGGACGTGGTCTCGGTCACCGGCCTGGTGCCGGACCCGGACAAGATCGAGGACGAAGCCAAGCGCCTCTCCAAGCATCGCGCACTGAAATATATGGGCCTGACGGCCGGCACGAAGATCACCGACATCAAGCTCGATCGCATCTTCATCGGCTCCTGCACCAATGGCCGCATCGAGGATCTGCGTGCGGCGGCGAAGATTGCCGAAGGCAAGACGGTGGCCGCACATGTCAACGCGATGGTCGTGCCGGGCTCCGGCATCGTCAAGGAGCAGGCCGAGGCGGAAGGTCTGGACAAGATCTTCATCAAGGCCGGCTTCGAATGGCGCGAGCCCGGCTGTTCGATGTGCCTGGCCATGAACCCGGACAAGCTAAAGCCGGAGGAGCGCTGCGCCTCGACCTCGAACCGCAACTTCGAAGGCCGCCAGGGTTTCAAGGGCCGCACCCATCTGGTGTCGCCCGCGATGGCCGCGGCCGCCGCGATCGCCGGCCATTTCGTCGACGTGCGGGAGTGGCGCTAAAGCGCGATGCGATTGGGAGGAATCGACATCGCGCTTTAGGTTGTTGTTTGAGCATGATCTTTGCGGAAAACCGCTTCACACTTTTCCGGATCATGCTCTAATCGCGTCGCTGATCGAGGAACAGCTCCGGTCAGTCGAGCACGCGCGATGTCTTCTCAGGGGCATCGCGCGTCGTTTGTTACCTCAAGCCTGCCGCATTCCGACAAGAACTCCTTAAGGTTCCGGCCGCACATTCTACCTCCGGGTGCCCATCGCATCCGCCGGGAGCGCCGAGGAGCCTGTCATGGCCAACAAGCCGCAATATGTCGACCTGATCCGCGACGCCACGCCACAGCGCCGGAAGGCGCCGCCGCGCAGGATTATCGCCAAACGTGAACCCGTGAAGGAGGAGCGACGGCTCTCGAACTGGCCGCCGGGCCGCTTCGCAAAATGGCGGCTGGAGACCTTCGTCCCGTGGAAGCTGATGCAAAAGGCTTGGCAGTTCAAGAGCTGGCCCGGCACCGAGTGACCACGCAGCTCCACGTAAAAAAGGGCGCCGAGTTGGCGCCCTTTTTTACGTGGAGCTCGTTTGTTTGCGCCGTCGCTTATCTCACCAGTAACGATGGTGATGCCGGTGCCAATGGCGCCAGTGATGCCACCGATGCCAGTGGCGATAATGGCAGATGCGGCGCGGGCCGTAATGGGTCCAGATCACGCGGCAACGACGATAGGGATAATAATAGTAGGAGCTGTAGGCCGGATAGTAGTAGGCGCCGTAGAAGTGCCGACGGTGATGATGGAAGTACGGCCGATAGGCAAAGTGCCGATGATAGCCGCCGTAGCGGATGCCGCCGCCGTGATGAAATGCGGGCCCGGCGCGGAAGCCGCCGCCATGAAAGACTGGTGCTGGATGGAAACCGCCGGCGCGCAATCCGCCACCATGAAAACCTCCGCCGCCACCGCCGCCGTGGAATCCTCCGCTGCGGAAGCCACCCCCACCGATGTGGACTGCTGCGCCGCCTCCGCCGCCATGGAAGCCGCCACCGCCTCCACCTCCGCCGTGAAAGCCGCCTCCGCCGCCATGGAAGCCGCCACCGCCTCCACCTCCGCCGTGAAAGCCGCCTCCGCCACCGCCGCCAACACCTCCGCCGCGCGGGCCACCATGCAACTGGACCGCAACGACATCAGAGGCTGATTGCGCTGCCGGCATCGCGCCGGGCGCAACCGGCGACATCGCCTGCACAGGCTGTCCGGACGTCGCCGCGAGCGCGAACAGTGCGGCAGCCGCGACACCGAGGCGACGGATAGGACCACGCCTCGGATCCTTCGTTCCGATCATCGTCATTTCTCCCGTGAATGCAGACATCGAAGAGCACGGCCAAGCCGGCTGGCCATCCGACAACCGCGATCGCCCCGAGCATGAACGTACTGATAACAACTTGAATGCGGCATGAATGATATTGTGCCGAAACATCGCCTGCGTCTTGGCGACGCATGCCGAACGGCCATCGATATGGTCGCACGGCTAACTAATAGGTTCGATTGCGCCGCTTGCGATGGACCAGGCTTGCGTCGTCATCCTAGCAAAACGACAGGCCCGCAATGCGGGCCTGCTTGCTTGTAATCAATGCCCCGAAAGACGCGTGCTGCCGATCACCAGTGGCGGCGATGCCAGCGGTGCCAACGATGGGGGTGAGGGTGCCAGTGCCGGCGCCAGTGACGACGCCAGTGCACTTCCGTGGTCGGTTGCACGGCAGCGTTCTGCCCGATGGTGGCCGCCGCGCCAGGGCTCGCCAGCGACATCGCCTTCGCGGCGGGCGCAGCCATTGCGAGCATTGCACCGACCGCTGCGACGCCCAGAAGCTTGGTCACAGTCATGAACTCCTCCGATCACTTGAAGTCTCACGCCGAACGTCGTGCAGCCTGATCTTTCAGCCTGATCCGACGCGGCGCAGATCGGAGTCTCAATGAGCGACGTGAATGGGAATGAAGGACCTGCGCCGGCACGGAAATGCGCGCTGATGCGGAGAGGTTCCGGGCAAGATGCGAGATTTGCGGAGCGTGTCGTGACCGCCACAGCAACTCACGCGCGGCGCGCCGCAAGCCGCGCGCTCAGCCGCGCCAGTAGCAGCTCATCCGCGGGACGATGACGGTGCCGCTCGGGCGCGCCTCCTGCACATAATGCGCGTTGCAGACCCGCACCGCATTCGGCCCCGGGTTGTAACGCGGCACGACATCCGGCTGCCAGTGCCCTTCATAGCGCGGATAGATCGGGATGCGCTTCAACCGGCGCTGCGCCGAGAAATCCGTACTCGATCCGCTGCGTGCCTGCGTCGCCGAGCTAACCTGTTCCGCCTGCGCCGCGCTGGATGCAAGGATCATCCCCATCAGCGCCGTCCCGAGCACAGCCATCGTCGTCCGCTTCATCGCGCCCACCCAAGCCCCAAATCAGTTCTGACGGTCCCCGTTTTCGCAGATCGCGTCAACCGCCATCAATCGGAAGATGCACCGTCATAGAACCCGCGCTACAAGGCGGCAATGTGGACAGAGTTGAAAGCACCCTCCTTGGCCGAGCTCGAGGCCATGGCGCATGAGGTGTTCGAGCGGCTGCCTGAGCACTTTCGCACCATGTGCGAGGGCGTCATCATCCGTGTCGACGACTTCCCGACCGAGGAGGTGCTGGACGAGCTGGAAGCTGAGAGCGAGTTCGACCTGCTCGGACTGTTTCAGGGTACGGGTCTGCCGTTCCAGAGCCACAGCGACGTGGCACGCATGCCCAACATGATCTGGCTGTATCGCCGCCCGATCCTGGACTACTGGGCCGAGCACGAGGAGACCCTGGGCCACATCGTCCGCCACGTCCTGATTCACGAGATCGGACACCATTTCGGGCTATCGGACGCCGACATGGCAGCCATCGAAGCCGGCGCTGACTGACGCGCTTATTCCCTGATATTCAGCTTTATCCGGCACTATATTCAGGATAAACCTGCCGCCCTGCCCATACTGGAAGGTGCAACCGATGGACAAGTTCACCACGCTGGAAGGCGTCGCCGCGCCTTTGAAGATCATCAATGTCGATACCGACATGATCATCCCCAAGCAGTACCTGAAGACCATCAAGCGCACCGGCCTCGGCAAGGGGCTGTTCTCCGAGCAGCGCTACAAGGACGACGGCAGCGAGAACCCGGATTTTGTCCTCAACCAGCCGGCCTATCGCAACGCCAAGGTGCTGGTTGCCGGCGATAATTTCGGCTGCGGCTCGAGCCGCGAGCATGCCCCCTGGGCGCTGCTCGATTTCGGCATCCGCTGTGTGATCTCGACCTCATTCGGCGACATCTTCTACAATAATTGCTTCAAGAACGGCATCCTGCCGATCCGCGTCTCGCAGGACGACCTCGACAAGCTGTTCGACGACGCCGAGCGCGGTTCCAACGCGACGCTGACGATCGATCTGCCGAATCAGGAGATCCGCGGTCCCGATGGCGGCAAGGTCAAGTTCGAGATCGATCCGTTCCGCAAGCACTGCCTGCTCAACGGCCTCGACGATATCGGCCTCACCATGGAGAAGAAGGCATCGATCGACAGCTACGAGGCCAAGCTGAAGACCGAGCGCGCCTGGGCCTGAACCGCTGCATCCCGATAGATTGATCGGCCCCGGATGGCTCGTCCGGGGCCTTGCTATGAGGACAGGTCCCGCCAGGTGACGCACTCACTGCCTGACATCGTCACCTTCTGGCGCGGCCCCCTGGATCGGTTGCGGCAGACCTGCCTGCGCTCGCAGGTCGCAGCCGGCCACAAGGTCATCGTCTACAGCTTCGATCCGCTCCCCGGATTGCCCGACGGCGTCGTCAATGCCGATGCCGAGGCGGTGCTGCCCTATTCGTTCTCGGAGCGCCTGCGCCCGCCACAACCGGACGGCAGCTGGCGCGACTGGACGACACTGCAATACAGTGACTTCTTCCGCATCCGGTTGATGGCGCTGAACGCCGGCGTCTGGCTCGATGCCGATGTGCTGCTGCTGAGGCCGGTCGAGATCGATCGGGGCAAGCCCTATTTCGCCTGGGAGCGCGGCCGCCAGCTTGGCAATTCCGTGATCTATCTGCCGCCTGACGATCCGATCGTGCGCGAGTTCGAGCAGCTGATCGGGCAGGACGAGCTGACGCCGAACTGGCTGTCGCTGTCCCACCGCCTGACATTTGCGCTACAGCGCCTGCGCGGCGGCTCCAAGCGCCTCTCCGATATCCGCGTCGCGGTCTATGGGCCCGCGGCGCTGACCGCGCTGGCGCGGCGGCACGGCACGTTGCGTCATGCCCTGCCGAAGCGCTCGTTCTACGCCGTGCATTCGGAGCCGAAGGCATTCTTCGAGCCGGCCGACTTCTCGCCCCTGCTGCGCGATCCCGCCATCCTCGGATTGCACATCTCGCCCAAGGGACGCGCCAAGCTGCCGCCGGTGCCGGGCAGTCTGTTCCACTGGGCCGCGGAGCACTACGGCGCCCTCGCCTGAGGCCGCCGATTTGATCTGACGCAATGCGCCTCCGGCGGCGCGATGGTGAAATTGCCCTCCTCGCCTCGGAGGTGCCCCATGACCGACCAAGCCCACGCCTATCCCCGGGTCCAGCTCCTGATCGACGCTTTCGTCGGCTGGCTGGAGCGATTCCGCGCGCTCCGCGAGATCGGGCAGCTGGACCGCGAGGAGGTTCAGCGGATCGCCGGAGACTTACGGATTTCTCCTGACGATCTCGACGAGCTCGTTCGCAGCGGCCCGCATGCGGCAGACGAGTTGCCGCGCATGCTGAAGGCGCTCGGCATCGACGAAGCCGCACTGACGCGCCTTGAGCCACTGGTGCTGCGCGACATGGCACGGGTCTGCTCGTTGTGCCAGGACAAGGCACGCTGCCGGGATGATCTCGCCGCCGGCACCGCCGACAGGCACTATGAAGAGTATTGTCTCAACGCACCGACGCTCGACAACCTCGGCGAGGACATCGCCAAGCATGCCTGACCGGGATCGGCACGTCCCCCGCCGCGATCATGTCATTGTCCGGGAACATCCGATGAGCCCACGGGACATGCCTCGTAATTACTGGCTTCATGTCGGGGCTGCGCTGCTCGTCGCCCTCGCGGCAATGACCCTGATCCGTCTGCATAGTGCCGGCGGAGCAATGCCGGCGACCGATAGCGTCGCGGCTGGCCGCAAGCTCGCGGAGGCCTGGTGCAGATCATGCCACGCGATCGATACGAACGGAGCCCGGGCCGAGAGCACCGCGCCGGATTTCGTCGCGGTCGCGAACCTGCCCTCGACGACCGAGCTGTCGCTGAAGGTGTTTCTGCAGTCGAGTCACCACAACATGCCGAACCTGGTGCTGACACCCGCGCAGTCCGGCGACGTCGTCAACTACATCCTCAGCCTCAAGCGCAGATAGGGCGCGCTACTTGCCCATTCCCGCGATGGCGTCGGCGATCGCGATCGTCCGCCGCGCCATCTCGGCATGCAGCCGTTCCACCATGCGCCCGTCGATCTGGATCGCACCGCGCACGGCGTTCTCCGGCAGTTCGAAGGCCGCGAGGATCTTGCGCGCCTCGGCAACCTCCTCCGCCGGCGGCGTGAAGATCGTGTTGCAGGCATCGATCTGGCCGGGATGGATCAGCGTCTTGCCATCGAAGCCGAGATCGCGCGCCTGCAGGCACTCCTGCGCGAAGCCGTCCGCATTGGAGAAGTCGCTATAGGGACCGTCGAGCATTTCCAGCCCATGTGCATGCGCGGCCAGGATGCAATGGGTGATCATCGGCAGCATCGCGGCGCGGCCGGGCAGCATCCTGATCCGCGTCTCCCGCGAGATATCATTGGGACCGAACACGAAGCCGGCGAGCCGCGAGCCCTCCTCATGCACTGTGGCGGCGAGCTTGTCGGCATCGAGCACCGAGCGCGCGGTCTCGATCATCGCCCAGACCTTCAGCGACGGATCGGCGCCGACCTCCGTGAGGCGATCGGTGACGAGGCGCAGATCCTTCACGGTCGAGACCTTGGGAACCAGGATGCCGTCCGGCGCCGCCTGCCCGGCCATCGCCACGTCATCGGCCCACCAGGGCGTGTCCGGGCTATTGATGCGGATCAGGAGCTCGCGGCCGCCATAGCCGTCCGCCGCGACCGCCTTGGCGATCTGCTCGCGCGCGGTTCCCTTGGCGTCCGGCGCCACGGAATCCTCAAGATCCAGGATGAGGCCATCGGCCGGCAGGATGCGGCCCTTTTCCAGCGCCCGCACATTCGAGCCAGGCATGAACAGCAGACTGCGGCGCGGACGGATCATCTGGGAGCTTCCTCTGGCATTTTCCTCGACGTTTTGCTTAGCGTCGCGGAAGGCCCCGCGATACCATTTCGGCGCCGGGTCTGAAAGCCTTGTTCCCGCCTGTTGCATGTGATTAGGCAGGTCTCATGAAATCGTTTCCGCAACGTCTGCTCGAGGGCTACCGCGCCTTCACCACCCAGCGCCTTCCCACGGAACAGAGCCGGTACCGTGAATTGTCCGAACGCGGGCAATCGCCTGAGGTCATGGTGATCGGCTGCTGCGACTCCCGTGTCTCGCCCGAGGTGATCTTCGATGTCGGCCCGGGCGAATTGTTCGTGCTCCGCAACATCGCCAATCTGGTGCCGATCTACCAGCCCGACGAGAACGCCCACGGCGTCTCGGCGGCGCTGGAATATGCCGTCACCGTGCTGAAGGTGAAGCACATCGTCATTCTCGGCCACGCCCAGTGCGGCGGCATCCGTGCCTTCGTCGACAAGATCGCGCCGCTGTCGCCCGGCGACTTCATCGGCCGCTGGATGTCGATGTTCATCAAGCCTGGCGAGGTGGTCGAGCAGCGCCCGCACGAGACCATGCAGGATTTCGTGACCCGCATCGAAAAGGCCGCGGTGTTCCGCAGCATCGAGAACCTGATGACCTTCCCCTTCGTGCGCTCGCGGGTCGAGAGCGGCGAGCTGCAGCTGCATGGCGCCTATTTCGGCGTCGCCGAGGGCTCGCTCTTCGTCCTCGACCGAGAGACCAAGGAATTCAAGAGTGCGCGCGAAATAAGCGAGTAGTGAATGGCGAGTAGCGAATGGATGCGCGGCTTCCCTATTCGCCATTCGCTATTCCCTACTCGCCCCCATGATCACCGCTCCAGCGATCGGAGATCGCGAGCATGAAGGCCGAAATGACGAACACCAGATGCACGCCGACCAGCCAGCCGAGCCGGTTCGGCTCGAACACGGTGTCGATGTTCATGAACGCCTTCAGCACCTGAATCGCCGAGATCGCGACGATCGATGCCAGCAGCTTCTGCTTCAACCCGCCGAACTGGATCTTGGTCATCCAGTCAGGCCAGTCGGGATGGCCGCCCGGATCGATCTTCGAGACGAAATTCTCATAGCCGGAGAACACCACGATCAGGATCAGATTGCCTGTGAGCGAGACGTCGATCAGCGAGAGCACGCCGAGAATGATGTCGGACTCCTTCGAGCCCGGCGCATGCACGATGAACTCCCACAGCAGCATGCCGAACTTCAAGAGCAGCACCGCGAGGCTGACAACCAGGCCGAGATAGAAGGGCGCCATCAGCCAGCGGCTGTTGAAGATCAGCCTTTCAATGCCGCGCTCGGCCCTGTTCGGCGCGTGCGTGCCGGCCTGCGGTGCCCCCTGCTCGCTCATGATGATCAGCGCCTTGCGATGCCCAGAGCGGCTGGCTAAGCGGCCTTCTTCTTAGGCACGATCAGCTTGCGGTTGATCAGGCTTTCCGCGATCTGCACCGCGTTCAGCGCCGCCCCCTTGCGCAAATTGTCCGAGACGCACCACAGCACCAGACCGTTCTCGACCGTCGCGTCCTCGCGGATGCGGCTGATATAGGTCGCGTCCTCACCGGCCGCTTCATAGGGCGTGACGTAGCCGCCCGGCTCCTGCTTGTCGATGACGAGGCAGCCTGGCGCGTTGCGCAGGATATTGCGCGCTTCGTCCGCAGTGATCGGATTCTCGAACTCGATGTTGACGGCTTCCGAATGGCCGACGAACACCGGCACACGCACGCAGGTGGCGGAGAGCTTGATCTTGGGATCAAGAATCTTCTTGGTCTCCGCCATCATCTTCCATTCTTCCTTGGTGTAGCCATCCTCCATGAAGACGTCGATCTCCGGGATGACGTTGAAGGCGATACGCTTCGGAAACTTCTTATTGATCAGCTCGTCATTGGTGTAGACGGCCTTGGTCTGCGTGAACAATTCGTCCATCGCATCCTTGCCGGCGCCCGATACCGACTGATAGGTCGCGACCACGACACGCTTGATGGTCGCCTTGTCGTGCAGCGGCTTCAGCGCCACCACGAGCTGCGCGGTCGAACAGTTCGGGTTGGCGATGATGTTCTTCTTGGTATAGCCAGCAGCCGCATCGGCATTGACCTCCGGCACGATCAGCGGCACGTCCGGATCCATTCGCCACGCTGAGGAATTGTCAATCACGACCGCGCCGGCCGCGCCGATCTTCGGCGACCATTCCTTCGACACCGCGCCGCCGGCCGACATCAGGCAGATATCGACGTCGGCAAAATCGTAGTGCTCCAGCGCCTTCACCTTCAGCGTGCGATCGCCGTAGGAGACTTCGATACCGACGCTGCGGCGCGACGCGAGCGCGACGACTTCGTCGGCGGGAAATTTGCGCTCGTCGAGAATCGCGAGCATCTCCCGTCCCACATTACCGGTCGCGCCGACGACTGCGACTTTGTAACCCATCGTTCACTCTCCGACGAAAAATGGCCGACGGCCGCACCGCGCGGAAACCGAGGCGGCAGCGCTTCTATGCGAGAAACGTCCCTGACACAACGTTAGCACGACCATCCGAATTTGATGCATCCCGTTTCGGCCTCCTCCACCTCGCCACCTCGCACGGCCGGCTTCCTGCTCGCGCTCGAAGGCTTCGCGGACGAGGTCTGCGGCACCCTGGCGCGCCTGTTCGCCTATGTGGGGGCGCTGGCGCTGATCGGCATCCTTGGCCTCGCGCTTTGGCAGCAGATCGGCGGCCTTGAGCCGACGGAACCGGGCACCCGCCCCGGCTGGACCATCGCCGACGACGCCGTGCCGGCCTATGCGCTGCGCCTTTCCGATCAGCTGGACAGATCCGCGACCTATACGGTGCTTCATCATGTCGAAGGTGGCCGCAAGGACGTGATCCGCTGGGGCGAGCCGTCCGATCGGCGGGCGCTGAGGGAACTCGAGGTCTATCGCTTCGGCGGCGAGCGTGACGCGACCGCCGATCCTGCGGCCGAGGTCGCAGCCGACTTGGCTCGGCGGATGGCGGTCAATGGCCCCGACGCCTTCGAGGCCGCCGGGGTGATCGACAGCAAGTTCGGCATGGTCGGGCTGCTGCGCTTGGCCGGCGCCAGCGATGGTCCCGGCGGCTGCATGGGTTTCTTCAAGGGCATTCACACACCAAGCCTGCGCATTTCCGGCTGGTCCTGCCAGGGCGTGAGCGGCCCAACGCGGCGCGCCGCTGTCGGTTGCATGTTGAACCGGCTGACCCTGCTCTCGACCGATCATGATGCCAACCTCTCCGCCCTGTTTGCCCGCGCCGAGCGCAAGCACGCCGCCTGCGGCTCCGGCATCCCGGCGAGCGCCGCAACCGACTGGGTCACCTCCGCCGACGATCCGCGACTGCGCGGCGCCCTATAGCAGGCGGCCGGCGCGATCGTTGTCGGCCGCTCAAGTCGCGGATTTGATGCAACTTTCCCGCCACAGCGGACATTTATCTGGCCCGGTGTGGCAACAATGACCTTGTGACGCCACATCCGGCGCAGATATTGTGCCGAGCAACCCATGTGCATTGGCGGGCGCCCGCCACTTGTTGGCGCGAGGAAGAGGACGTGATGACGACATTTTCTGCCGCGAGCCGGCTCGCGATGCTGGCCGTGATTGCCGCGACCAGTTTGGCCGCCACGTCCGCTGATGCCGCGACCAAGCGCCGGCAAGACGGCACCTACGTCGCCACCGGCAGCAACGGCCCCAATGTGTCCTATCAGCAGGGCCCGCATACCCGCATCTTCATCTCGCGGCGCTCCTGGCTCGATGGCGGCACCGAGGTGCTGCCGGGCGACCGCAAGTTCACCGATTACGCCCTCCCGTCGGAATACGGCTATCCCTCGTTCGGCCGCGAGAACAACAACCGGCCGATCGATCGCCAGCCGCTGATGACGCCGACCGATCTCGGCGGTTTTCCGCGAGCCTTCCCGCTGCCGCCAGTCCCGTACTGAGATCGGCGAAGGCGCCTGATTGTGAAGGCCGGGCATTGCCCGGCCTTTTGCGTTTGGGGGAATGGATGATCCTGCCGTCCTCATTGCGAAACACAACGTGCTGACGCAACGCAGAGCGAAAACTTCCGATCGATCCCACGCTGTCGTCCCGGGCAAGCGAACAAAGCGAGCGCGACCCGGGATCCATAACCACCGACAGTCATGAAACAGTCCGATGGAGCGACCATCGACTTCTACCGAGACGGAGGTGTTTATGGGTCCCGGCGTTCGCCGGGACGACACCGTTTGTGTTAGACAAGATTCGCACCTCTGGCTCAGCGTAATGACGCCCTCGCGCCGTCGTGTATTTCTCCGTTGTCATGGTCCACCACCCGGTCCGGCCTCTGGCCGGCCGGATGACAGGTTCCGGCGGACGATCCAGTATCCGGAGGCGGTCGTAGCCTATCGAGAGGCTGCGGCGTACTGGTTCACCCGCCTGCGCGGGTGATGACAGATGTCGCACCAGCATTGCAAACATGACTCCACGTTCCCGCGACATGACATGCCCGAGTGATACTTGTTCTTTGACCCTCTCTCGAAATGGAGGGCGCAGGGAAGGCCGGGTGCCGGTCGCACCCGTGGTCCGCGTGCAGCAAAAAACGCACGCGGCAGAACCACAGGTAACGGCCGAAACAACCGGCCTCCCCTGCGCGATGGGTTACGGGCTTATACGTGCTCTCCCCAGGGACCGGCGTTCTTGCCCCTGTCGCCCGCGATGCTCGTCAAAGCATCGCGACCTTGACCTCAGCACCGGGAGGCCAGGACCACACGATTTCGCCGTCCGCACGTGCCCTTCGTCCGCGAGTTGTTAGCTCGCTGCGACACGCCGCGTCCACCGCATCTCCGGCTCAACGTTCGTGACGATCGCGAAGCGCCCCTCTTGGTGGAGCCGAGACGGGCGGAAATGTGAACCTGATTTGCCCGACGGCGCAAGGCCGCATGGCGTGCGACAAACTGGCACGACGGGCAGTCACATAGGACGTCACATATCAAGTAGTTGTCTGGCGAGGACGCAGTCACATCAACAGTGTCGTCCCGGCGAACGCCGGGACCCATAACCACCGGCCAAATTCGTGAACCGAGCTGCCGCTCCGGTATTCGTAGAACGAACTCCTCGGAGTATGGGTCCCGGGTCGGCGCGCTGCGCGCTTGCCCGGGACGACATCCCTTATGTTGCAGCACTAACGTGCCTATCAAAAGCGCACGCGATTTAAGCGTGCAGCTTTTCCATTTCCTTGATCACGCCCTCGCCCATTTGCGTGGTCGAAGCCACCGTCGAACCTTCCGACTTGATATCGGCGGTGCGCAGGCCGCTGGCCAGCACCGCGGCGATGGCGGCTTCCAGTCTGTCGGCGAGCGCGCCCATGTCGAAGGAGTAGCGCAGCGCCATGCCGAACGACGACAGCATCGCGATCGGGTTGGCGAGGCCCTTGCCTGCGATGTCAGGCGCCGAGCCGTGCACCGGCTCGTACAGCGCCTTGCGGGTCTTGCTGCGCGCATCGACCTCGCCGAGCGAGGCCGAGGGCAGCATGCCGAGCGAGCCGGTCAGCATCGCGGCGATGTCCGAGAGCATGTCGCCGAACAGATTGTCTGTCACGATGACGTCGAACTGCTTGGGCGACTTGACCAGGTTCATGCCGCCGGAATCGGCGAGCTGGTGCTCCAGCGTGACGTCCTTGTATTCGCGGCCGTGCACGGCAGTGACCACCTCGTTCCAGAGCACGCCCGACTTCATGACGTTGCGCTTCTCCATCGAGGTCACCTTGTTGCGGCGCTTGCGCGCAAGGTCGAAGGCGACGCGCGCGATGCGCTCGATCTCATAGGTGTCGTAGACCTGGGTGTCGATGGCGCGCTTCTGGCCGTTACCGAGATCGGTGATGGTCTTCGGCTCGCCGAAATAGACGCCGCCGGTGAGCTCGCGCACGATCATGATGTCGAGCCCTTCGACCACCTCGCGCTTCAGGCTGGAAGCATCGGCCAGCGCCGGATAGCACACCGCAGGGCGCAGATTGGCGAACAGGCCGAGATCCTTGCGCAGCCGCAACAGGCCGGCCTCGGGCCTGACATCGTAGGGCACGCCGTCCCATTTCGGGCCGCCGACCGCGCCGAAGATCACGGCGTCGGCGGCTTTCGCCTTGGCCATGTCGCCTTCCGAGATCGACACCTTGTGCGCGTCATAAGCGGCGCCGCCGACCAGCCCCTCTTCGGTCTCGAACGAGGCGAGCCCGCGTGCATTGAGCCAGCCGATCAGGCGCTTCACCTCCGCCATCACTTCGGGGCCGATGCCGTCGCCCGGCAGCAGAAGCAGCTTGTGTGTCGCCATAGTTCCGTTTCCTCAGCTGGCTGGTCATCCCGCGCACATGCCGGCATCCGTGATCGCCTTGCCCGCTGCAAGACGTGGATGGCCGGGACAACCCGGCCATGACCATCGAAAATCCGCGCGGAGTGCTAAAACGCTGTTGCGCCCTTGGCAAGACACCATTGTGGCAGCCGGCCTTCAGAAGGAGACGGCGCGGCCTATAATCGATCTGGTCCGTCATTGTCGTCGCCTTGCAGTCGTTGCGCGGTCCGCCCGGAGCATGTCCTTGCACAGTCCCCAGCCCCCATCGACCGTCCATCTGGCCCGGCTGATCCTCACGCTATCGCTCAGCGCCACCGTCAGCCTTGGCATCGGCCGCTTCGCCTACGCGCTGGTCTTGCCAGACATGCGGGAATCGCTCGGTTGGTCCTATTCGGCGGCCGGGTTCATGAACACCGTCAACGCGGCAGGCTATCTTGCCGGGGCGTTGCTGGCCTCGCGGCTGGTGAGGCGCTTCGGCTGGTCGGCTGCGGTGCGCGGAGGAATGCTCGCCAATCTCGCCGCGCTCGCGCTTTGCGCGATCACGGGTGATTTCATCCTGCTTAGCGCTGCCCGACTTGTCGGCGGGTTCGCTGCTGCGGCCGCCTTCGTTGCCGGTGGCGCGCTGGCCGCCGAACTCGCGCAGTCACGTCCCGAGCGGGCGAGCTTCCTGCTCAGCCTGTTCTACGCCGGACCCGGGCTTGGCATTCTGACCTCAGGCCTGGTCGCCCCGTTCGTTCTGCAGGGCTTCGGCCCCGGATCCTGGTGGATCGTCTGGTGGATGCTGACGGCGCTGTCGACGCTGCTCGCCGTTCCGCTGTTGCTCATGCCGATCCAAAGCAAAGCCGGCCTCCACGCCGACACGGCAGCGGCGTTCTCGATCTGGCCGATCGCTGTCTACCTGTTCGGCTATCTTCTGTTCGGCGCCGGTTATATCGCCTACATGACCTTCATGATCGCCTATGTCCGCGATCTCGGCGGCGGCGCAACGGCGCAGGCCGCATTCTGGTCCCTGATCGGACTCGCCGGCTTTGCGACGCCATGGGTCTGGCGCAGCACCTTGGCGCTGGACCGCGGCGGGCTCGCGACCGCGATCATTCTTGCGGTCAACGCGATCGGCGCGGCACTGCCGATCCTGGGTCATTCCACGACCATGCTCGCGGTCTCGGCGGCGGTGTTCGGCGTCTCCTTTTTTGCCGTGGCGGGCTCGACCACCGCCTTCGTGCGCCTCAATTATCCGCCGCCTGCCTGGCCGGCTGCGATCGCGGCGATGACGATCGCATTCGGGATCGGCCAGACGTTAGGGCCGTTCGTGGTGGGCGCGATCACCGATGCGACGGGCAGCCTCGGCTACGCCTTGAACGTCTCCGCTGCGACCCTGCTGCTCGGTGCCATCGCATCAGTGATGCAGCGGAAATTGCGGAAGGTTTCGTAGCGCACGGCCGCAGCAACAGGCTCGCCGTCGTCCCGGCCAAGCGAAGCGCGAGCCGGGACCCATACCGCGTGATGTCTGAAAAAGGCACGTGGCAATACCACGCACAACAACCAAAGCCTGTGGTTATGGGTCCCGGCGTCCGCCGGGACGACAGCGGAGATTGCAGCAACAGCTCGGCTCATCCCTTCGAGAGGAGATATCGCGGCTCGCAAAGCGCGACCGCCCTCAACTCCCGCTGAATGAATTATAACCCTGGTCTTCCCAATAGCCACCCTTGTAGTCGTTGGTTATTTCCATCGAGACCACGTATTTCGGGTTCTTGAAGCCGAGCTTGGTGGGCACGCGGATCTTCATCGGAAAGCCATAGGCACGCGGCAGGATCTCGTCGCCGAACTTGAAGGTCATCTGCGTCTGCGGATGCAGCGCGCTGCGCATGTCCAGCGGCGAATTGTAGCCGTCCTTGTCGGCGCACTGGAACCAGACATATTTCGCCCGCGTGTCGGCGCCGATCAGCTTGAGAAAATCGCGTAATGGCGTGCCGGTCCAGGAGCCGATCGCGCTCCAGCCCTCGACGCAGATGTGGCGCGTCACCTGCTTGACCTGCGGCAGCGCGTAGAGCTCCGGCAAGGTCCAGGACTTCTTGTTGTCGACCAGGCCGCGTACCTCGAGCTTCCAGTCGTCGCCATCGATCTCCGGCGCCTCGTCGAGATCGTAATAGGCATTGAACGGAAACGGCTTGGTGATCATGCTCTCCGGGAAGGTCGGCGCCAGCGCGTCTGGATTGAACAGCCAGGCCTGGACCGCGTCGTTGAACTTGGAGATCCGCGCCAGCATGGCGTCGGCGGAATCGCTGTCAAGCGCGTCGCAGCCGGTCAGCAAAGTCAGCGCGCCGAGGCTGGCGCCGCCCGCGATGAAGCGGCGGCGCGCCGGATCGGGCAGCAGCTTGATAGCGTCCTTCACCAGCAGCTTCTTGTCGACCCCGGGAATCAGCAGCGAGCGCAAACGGCCCATGGCAAGTCTCCTTGAATTCGAGGTCAGCGGCCGATGATCATGGCGCGCAGGCTCTTCGGCACCAGCAGCGCCAACGCGACATGGACGATCAAGAACAGGCAGATCGCCGCCATACAGAAGAAGTGCACATAGCGTGCCCGATCATAATCGCCGAACAGCGAGACGAGCCAGTGCAGTTGCACCGGCTTCCAGATTGAGAGCCCCGACAGCACGATCACGATGCCGACCACGATGATCCCGGCATAGAGCAGCTTCTGCACGTAATTGTATCTAGAGAGATCCTCGTGGCCGAGCTTGAAGGTCAGCGCCGCCCTGAGATCGCTCACGACACCTTTCGGCGTGATCGGCAGCAGCTTTTTGCGGAAGCGGCCGGTGGCAAGCCCGGTGATCAGATAAGCGAGGCCATTGACCATCAGCAGCCACATCGCCGCGAAATGCCATAGCAAAGCGCCGCCGAGCCAACCGCCGAGCGTGAAGGTGCGGTCGAAGCGGAAATCGAACAAAGGCGACGCATTGTAGATCTGCCAGCCGGACATGATCATCAGGATCATCGCAACTGCGTTGGTCCAATGCATGATCCGCACCCAGGCCGGTTGGATGACCTTCCGTTCACCGGCCTTCGCCGGCGTGGCACCGGCATGGTGATCTGCGGCGACGAGACTGGACATGGCGGCTCCCACTGGTTCGCGATTTGCGTCGTCCCTGGACACTATACGTCGAGATCGAGACGTTCGTTACAGGGAGACGAACAATTCGACATCGGCTTCCGTCCGGTCGAGCAGGACGGCGGTCACAAGCATGCGAGCCGGGTGTGACCCGGCTCGCTGATCCGCCGGGATGAAACCGGTGGATGCGGTGTTACGATGCCGGCATCAACACGGTGTCGACGACGTGGATGACGCCGTTCGACTGGTGGACGTTGGAGATCGAGACCATCGCGGTGTCGCCCTTGGCGTCGACGATCCAGATCTTGCCGTCCTTGTGCTTGACCGTGAGCTGCTCGCCCTCGGCGGTCTTCAGCATCTTGCCGTCGGTCAGGTCGGAGGCGTCATAGCGGCCCGGGACCACGTGATAGGTGAGGATCTTGGTCAGCGTCGCCTTGTTCTCCGGCTTGACCAGCGTGTCGACGGTGCCTGACGGCAGCTTGCCGAAGGCGGTGTTGGTCGGCGCGAACACCGTGAACGGGCCCTTGCCCTGCAGCGTCTCCACCAGACCCGCCGCCTTCACGGCGGCGACCAACGTGGTGTGATCCTTCGAATTGACCGCGTTCTGAATGATGTTCTTGGACGGATACATCGCGGCACCTCCGACCATCACGGTCTTCTCTTCGGCGCGTGCCGGCGCGACGAAGGTCGAGGTGAGCGCGAGCGCGCTGAACGCAACGGCGGAGAGAAGAGCAATGCGCTTGGACATGAATAGCTCCCGATTGATTGAGCGGCCGGATACGGCCGACATTGGAAGATGAGGCACGGCATGAGGAACGGTCTTTGCTCGATCATTCTCCTCGCGTCGTGACGGGCGGAGCTACGGCAAGGTTCTGGCGGCGGTTTCGCGGGATAATTTAACGTGATCCGCGAAACTAATCGGCCGGGTGATCGTGTGCTGACATTTGGTCGTGAGGAAAACGATGCCCGCGACGTCATTCCGAGCGAAGCGAAGCAATCCAGAATCGCGCGCGAAACTCTGGATTGCTTCGTCGCCTTCGGCTCCTCGCAATGACGTCGGCGGTGGCGGTCATCCATTGACCGACGGGTGCGGCGGTCTGCCCATCACCATGCATTGCTTCTACGTGCGTTAACTACGATCGCAGCCGGCAGTGCATGACATCAACGCGATCGTTGCAGTTAACACTCTCTTAAGGTTGATAGATGGCCGGGGCGGCGTTTGCCGGACGGGGGCTTTCGGCAACGTGACGCGCGCAATGCGGGGGCTTGCGATCGTGGTCAGGACAGTCTGGTTTGCCGGTTTTCTCCTGTTGCTTCTGCTCGGCCTGCTGGCCGTCAGGATGGTCTCATCAACAATGGCTGCGTCCGACGACCCGCCAAGCGAGACCACTTCGGCGCTGGCGCAGATCGTTCCCGGCGAGAATACGCTGACCGAAGCCGACCGCAGCGTGGTTGCACCCGATACCGACGACACGCCGCTGCTGCCGCTCGAATCGAGCGCGGTGCGCTCGGCGCGCGCCGAGTACAGGCCGTCGGACATCATGCGCAGGCACACAGGATCGCCGGCACGGACCGCATCAGCCAAGCCGCGCGCGGCCGTCAGCAAGCCGGCCAAGACCGTTGACATGAAACTGTGCCGGCAGCTCGACCCGATCGCGCGCTTTCTCGTGTCGGCCAATCTCGCGCCACCTTGCGCGGGGTGACATGTAGCAGTGCAGTAGAATGTAGCTCACCGTAGTCATCGTCCGCGAAGGCGGACGATCCAGTACACCGTGACGCTTCAGTCCAATCTTCACCGCCGCGAAGTACTGGATGCCCCGCCTGCGCGGGGCATGACGGTGGAATTTGAGGGTCACCCGCGCACGTCCTTCAACGGGCTGCTGCCGCACTCAATCCCTGTTCGCCGGCGTCTGGATGAAGCTGCGATTCCAGGTCGGGCTGATCAGGATCTCGTTGACGCAGACCCGCGGCGGCAGGCTTGCCACGAAGGCGATGGTGCGGCCGAGATCCTCCGGCTGCAGCATCTTGGCCTGCTCCTCCGCGCTCGGCACCACCGGGCGCCGCGAGAGGATCGGGGTCGCCACCTCGCCCGGCATCAGGCAGCAGGCACGGAGGCCGTTGACGCATTCGTCCATGTTGAAGGAATGGGTCAGCGCCAGCACCGCGTGCTTGGTGGTGGTGTAGGCCGGCCCCGGCATCTTCGAGACGTGGCGCCCCGCCCATGACGAGATGTTGATGATGCAGCCGTCCTTCTGCGCCCGCATCGTCGGCAGCACCGCGCGCATGCAATAGAGCACGCCGTTGAGGTTGATCTCGACGAGCTGGTTCCAGCCTTCCAGTGTCATGTCATCCCAGCGGCGCTTGGGCACGTTGATGCCCGCGGAGTTGACGAGGAGATCGATGCGGCCGTGGCGCGCCACGATGTCATCGGCGGCCTTTTGCACGGCATCCGCGTTGGCGACATCGAGCGCAATGGCCTCGGCAATGCCGCCGTTCCGGCTGATCGCCGCCACCACGCCATCCAGCGCATCCTTGCGGCGTCCCGACACCACCACCGCCCAGCCATCCGCCGCAAGCGCCAGTGCGCCGGCCTCGCCGATTCCGCTGCCGCCGCCGGTCACCCAGGCCACGCGTTTTCCGCTTTTTGTCATTCTGACCATCTCCGTTGCCTTTAAAGGGGCGTTTTTGCTAATGCAGCGTCCTCCCGACAGCGCGCCCCATGGGAAATGTTGCATGACAAACGCCGCCAACGCCAACCTGTTTTCCCGCCTGTTCGACAGCCTCGACGGTCCGAACCGGCTCGCCATCGAGACCCATGACGGCAAGCGCATCAGCTATGGCGATCTCGTCGCGCGCGCGGGCCAGATCGCGAACGTGCTGGTGGCGCGCGGCGTGAAGCCGGGCGACCGCGTCGCGGTGCAGGTCGAGAAATCGGTCGAGAACCTCGTACTCTATCTCGCGACCGTGCGCGCCGGCGGCGTCTACCTGCCGCTCAACACCGCCTATACGCTCAACGAGCTCGATTATTTCATCACCGACGCCGAGCCGACCGTGGTGGTCTGCGATCCGTCGAAGGCCGACGGCATCGCCGCGATTGCCGCGAAGGTCGGGGCCAAGGTCGAGACCTTGGACGCGACCGGCAAGGGCTCGCTAAGCGAGGCCGCCGATAAGGCCGCCACCGCCTTCGCAACCGTGCCGCGCACAGGCGATGATCTCGCGGCGATCCTCTACACCTCCGGCACCACCGGCCGCTCCAAGGGCGCGATGCTGTCCCACGACAATCTGGCATCGAACTCGCTGACGCTGGTCGATTACTGGCGCTTCACCAAGGACGATGTGCTGATCCACGCACTGCCGATCTATCACACCCATGGCCTGTTCGTGGCGAGCAACGTCACCTTGTTCGCGCGCGCTGCGATGATCTTCCTGCCGAAGCTCGATTCCGACCTGATCATCAAGCTCATGGCGCGCGCCACTGTGCTGATGGGCGTGCCGACCTTCTACACCCGCCTGCTGGCGAGCCCGCACTTAAGCAAAGAGACGACCAAGCATATGCGTCTCTTCATCTCCGGCTCGGCGCCGCTGCTCGCCGACACCCACCGCGAATGGTCGGCGCGCACCGGCCATGCCGTGCTCGAGCGCTACGGCATGACCGAGACCAACATGAACACCTCGAACCCTTACGATGGCGAGCGCGTGCCCGGCGCAGTCGGCTTCCCGCTGCCCGGCGTCTCCGTGCGCGTCACTGAGCCGGAGACGGGCAAGGAATTGCCGCGCGAGGAGATCGGGATGATCGAGGTCAAGGGCCCGAACGTGTTCAAGGGCTATTGGCGAATGCCGGAGAAGACCAAGTCCGAATTCCGCCCCGACGGCTTCTTCATCACCGGCGACCTCGGCAAGATCGACCACAACGGCTACGTCCACATCCTCGGCCGCGGCAAGGACCTCGTGATCTCGGGCGGCTTCAACGTCTACCCGAAGGAGATCGAGAGCGAGATCGACGCCATGCCGGGCGTGGTGGAATCCGCCGTGATCGGCGTGCCGCATGCCGATTTCGGCGAAGGCGTCACCGCGGTGGTGGTGTGCCATCCGGATGCCGACGTCAGCGAGGCCAGCGTGCTCAAAGGCCTCGATGGCCGGCTCGCCAAGTTCAAGATGCCCAAGCGCGTGTTCGTCGTGAATGAGCTGCCGCGCAACACCATGGGCAAGGTGCAGAAGAACGTGCTGCGCGATCAGTACAAGGGTATCTATACGAAGTGAGTCTGGGATGAGTGGCAAGCCGTATCGAGAAGTTCCCAGGGTCAGCAGCTTTCTACGTTGGGAGAAGGTTACATTACCTCCCTCCGTCTCCGAAGCCGATCTGGACAAGCTCATCTTTGCAGAGCTGGGGCCACTCAGCCGCAAGGTGGCGGCCATCATTGCAAGGGTGACGTCGCGCTGCGCAGAGATGGGTCTAGCGATCAGCGACAAAATGATCGGCGCCCGCCTGATCGCTCTGGCGGAAGCCGGTCAAATCGTGGGGCTGGGCGATCTGCGCAAGTGGCGTTTCAGCGAAGTGCAGTTGAAGCCCTGATGACCCCAAGGGCGGCAATTTACCCGCCCGACACCAAGCTGATCACGAACCGGCTGCCGACGAGGAACAGGTAGCAGCCGAACGCGGTCTCCAATTGTCGCTTCGAGAGCGCGTGTGCGGCACGCACGCCGAGCGGGGCGGTAACGAGGCTGAGCGGCATCACCAGCACGGCGCCGATCAGCGAGACATAGCCGAGCGCGAAGGGAAACTGCAGCGCGGTCACATCAGGATAGCGGGCCGCTGCCGGCCAGCCGGCATAGATGTAGCCGAGCGCGCCGGGGATCGAGATCAGCACCGCGAGCGCGGACGAGGTTGCCACCGCCTGGTGGATCGGCCGGCCGTAGAAGGTCATCAGCAGATTGGAGAACAGTCCGCCGCCGATCCCCATCAAGGTCGAGAGCAGCCCGACCATGACGCCGTAGGCCTTCATCAGCGGCCCCTTCGGCAATTCGGCGCCGAATTTCCAGCTCTCGCGACCGAAGATCAGGCGGAACGAAGCCGACCAGGCCACCGCGACGAACACATATTTGAACAGCCGCTCCGGCGCGATGCGCGCGATCGCGCTGCCGGCGATCACGCCAAGCACGATCGGCAACCACCAGGCACGGATGATCGCCATGTCGACCGCGCCGCGGGCGTAATGCGCCCGGAAC
Source organism: Bradyrhizobium sp. STM 3557 (assembly GCF_045571465.1). Taxonomy (NCBI): domain Bacteria; kingdom Pseudomonadati; phylum Pseudomonadota; class Alphaproteobacteria; order Hyphomicrobiales; family Nitrobacteraceae; genus Bradyrhizobium; species Bradyrhizobium sp. STM 3557. The sequence continues at coordinate 366,622 of NZ_CP120697.1, read as the reverse complement.
GAGCGGATCGAGGTCGGAATGATGATCGCAAGCGAGGTGCCGACGCAGAGGGGCATGCGCACCTCCAGCGGCACGCCGGCGAGACGAAAGCATTCGTAGAGCACGGGCACCAGGATGGCGCCGCCGCCGATGCCGAAGATGCCGGCGAGGAAGCCGGCGATCGCGCCGACCAGGACGAGCAGGCCTGCGAGCTCGACGAGCTCGGTCACGTCGATACCAATGACCATGGGGATATGCTTGGTCCGCTCTCAGCGCCGGCGGATCATCGACAGACCGGCGATCGCCGCGAGCGGCGGCGCGGCGCAGATCAGCACCAGCTCCAATACAGCGATGTGCGGGATCTCATGCTCCATGGCAAGTGCCAGGCAGCTCGCAAACAGCCCGACGGCCGAGAACGCCAGCATGCAGGTCAGGAGATCGTCCGGCTCGCTGCGGCGGCCGACGCTGCTCCGTTGGACCGGCGCGGCGAGAGTGCGGCGCCAGGATGTGATCGACGTCAAGAGCGGCATGAGTATCTCCCGGGACGACCTCAAGCTCAGTCAGTGTAGACTCGTTCAACCCAGGGGAGTATGCGACAAATCCGGTCAGCTCTCTTGCGCAATGCGGAAAGATGCATGGATCAGGTCGCAGCATTCACGACATTCGTCCGGGTCGTGGAGGCCGGCAGCCTGTCCGCAGCGGCGCGATCGCTTCCGGCCTCGCTCACCGCGGTGAGCCGGCAGATCGCAGCGCTTGAAGCGCATTACGGCACGACGCTGTTGCTGCGCACGACCCGTCAGCTGGCCCTGACCGACGCAGGACGGCTGCTTTACGATCGGGCCAAGGCCGTCATCGCCGAACTCAGGGATGTCGAGCTCGCGCTCAGCTCGCAAGACGCGCAGCTATCGGGACGGCTTCGCGTCAGCGCGCCGAGCCTGATGGGCCGGCTGCTGATCGCGCCGCTGCTGGCGGACTTCCTGCGGCTACATCCGGACGTGTCGGTGGACCTGCTGCTGGTCGATCGGCCGGTGAACCTCCTTGAAGAAGACGTCCATGCCGCGCTGCGGATCGGGCGATTGCCGGATTCGCAAGCGGTCGCACGAAAGCTCGCCGAGCTCACCATGATTGTCTGCGCCGCGCCGAGCTATCTGCAGCGCCGCGGCACGCCGGCGACGCCGGCTGATCTCGCCGGCCACGACTGCCTGGTGTTCTCGGATGTGCCCGGCGGCGGCGAATGGCGTTTTCGCATGCCGGACGGCACCAGCGCGACGATGCACCTTCGCGGCCGGCTTTGGATCAACAGCCTGGACGCGCTGGCGGCCGCGGCGCGGGATGGCGCGGGGCTCGTGCGGGTGCCGTCCTGGCAAGTCGCGGATGATATCGAGGCCGGGACGCTGACGCGCGTTCTTGCGGACTACGAATTGCCCGCAAGCGCGGTGCATGTCGTGATGCCACCGGCACGGCTCGGATCGCCGCGGACGCGCGCCTTTGTCGATTTTCTTGCCCTCCGCTGGAGGAGCAATAACCCGCTGCGCGCGTTGGCTGTTTCATAGGTGGCGCGCCAAGAATCGAATATTAATTCGTTTGTAGGCGATGGCTGCTGGCCTGGTATACCACGGCAAGCATTAGGTCTTTTGCAATCGCCCCGCTAGAAGTGAACCTACATTCGCTTTTGGCCCATTTGGTCGTTGCGCTGCGTGTTCCTTCTCCGTAAATAGAGGCGCATCTCGCGATCCCTGTGCTGCAAGCCTGAAACGGGCTCCAGCCCCAAGAATATGTCAAAACAGCCAATGACCGTCAGGATCGAACGCCCGCTTTCCCCGCACATACAGACCTACCGCTGGACGCTGACGATGATCCTGTCGATCGTCCACCGCGCCACCGGAATTGCACTTTATTTCGGGACCCTGCTGCTTGCCTGGTGGCTGATCGCCGCCGCCTCCGGTCCCAGCGCCTACGCAAACGTCCAGGCGTTCACCTCCAGCATCATCGGCCGGCTCATCGTGTTCGGCTACACCTGGGCGCTGCTGCATCATCTGCTCTCCGGCATCCGCCACTTCGTCTGGGACCTCGGCTACGGCTTCAAGCCGAACGAGCGCGAGGCGCTGACCTGGGGCGCACTGATCGGCGGCATCTGCCTGACCATCCTGGTCTGGATCGTCGCCTATGCGGTGGGAGGCGGCCGATGAGCAACGAGCCTCGCTTGAAGTCGATGCGTACCCCGCTCGGCCGCGTCCGCAATCTCGGCTCCGCCCATTCCGGCACCGGCGAATTCTGGCGCCAGCGCATCACTGCGGTGGCGATGACGCTGCTGATCATCCCGGTGCTGTTCGTCGTATTCCTGCTGCTCGGCCGCAACCAGGCCGGGGCGGCGCAGATCCTGGGCTCGCTGCCGATCGCGCTGATCATGCTGCTCTTCATCATCACCAGCGCCTGGCACATGAAGATCGGCATGCAGGTGGTGATCGAGGACTATGTTCATAACGAGTCGCTGAAACTCATCGCCATCATGGCCAACAATTTCTTCTCGGTGACCGTGGCGCTCGCCTCGATCTACGCCATCTTTAAACTATCATCCGGAGTGTAGCCGATGGCCGGCGGTACGAATGGCAGCGGGAACGGCGCTCCCGCGACCAATGGAAAAGCTTACCCGATCGAGGACCACACCTACGACGTCGTCGTGGTCGGCGCCGGCGGCGCAGGCCTGCGCGCGGTGGTCGGCTGCAGCGAGGCGGGCCTTCGCACGGCGTGCATCACGAAAGTGTTCCCGACCCGCTCGCACACGGTGGCGGCACAGGGCGGCATCTCGGCCTCGCTCGGCAACATGCATCCGGACGATTGGCGCTGGCACATGTACGACACCGTGAAGGGGTCGGACTGGCTGGGCGACCAGGACGCGATCGAATACATGGTGCGCAACGCGCCGGAGGCGGTCTACGAGCTCGAGCATTGGGGCGTGCCGTTCTCGCGCACCGAGGACGGCAAGATCTATCAGCGCCCGTTCGGCGGAATGACGGTGGACTACGGCAAGAGCCAGGCACAGCGCACCTGCGCCGCTGCCGACCGCACCGGCCACGCCATGCTGCACACGATGTATGGCCAGTCGCTGCGCCATGCCGCGGAGTTCTTCATCGAGTTCTTCGCAATCGACCTGATCATGGACGACCAGGGCGCCTGCCGCGGCGTCATCGCGCTCAAGCTCGACGACGGCACGCTGCACCGCTTCCGCGCCCAGACCACCATCCTCGCTACCGGCGGCTATGGCCGCGCCTACGCGTCCTGCACTTCGGCGCATACCTGCACCGGTGACGGCGGCGCCATGGCGCTGCGCGCCGGCCTGCCGCTGCAGGATATGGAGTTCGTCCAGTTCCATCCGACCGGCATCTACGGCTCGGGCTGCCTGGTCACGGAAGGGGCGCGCGGCGAAGGCGGCTATCTGGTCAATGCCGAGGGTGAGCGCTTCATGGAGCGCTATGCGCCCTCCGCCAAGGACCTCGCCTCGCGCGACGTGGTCTCGCGCGCGATGACCATCGAGATCCGCGAAGGCCGCGGCGTCGGCAAGAAGAAGGACCACATCTTCCTGCATCTCGATCATCTCGATCCGAAGGTGCTGGCCGAACGGCTGCCCGGCATCTCCGAATCGGCCAAGATCTTCGCCAATGTGGATGTGACGCGCGAGCCGATCCCGATCGTGCCGACCGTGCACTACAACATGGGCGGCATCCCCACGAACTATCACGCCGAGGTGCTGACCAAGGTGAACGGCGACGACAATTCGGTGGTGCCCGGCCTGATGGCCGTCGGCGAAGCCGCCTGCGTCTCCGTGCATGGCGCCAACCGTCTCGGCTCCAACTCGCTGATCGATCTCGTGGTGTTCGGCCGCGCCGCCGCACTGCGGCTGGCCGAGAAGCTCACCGCGAATGGCAAGCAGCCGGACCTGCCGAAGGATTCGGCCGACCGCGCGCTCGGCCGGCTCGATCATTTCCGCCATGCCTCCGGCGGCACGCCGACCGCGAAGCTGCGCGAGAGCATGCAGAACGTGATGCAGACCAATTGCGCGGTGTTCCGCACCGGTGAGGTGCTGGAGGAAGGCCACAAGCTGATCCACAAGGTGCACAGCGGCATCAGCGACATCTCGGTGTCGGACCGCTCGCTGGTGTGGAATTCGGACCTGATCGAGACGCTCGAATTCGACAATCTGATCGTGCAGGCCGTGGTGACGATGGACTCCGCCGGCAACCGCACCGAAAGCCGCGGCGCCCATGCCCGCGAGGACTTCCCGGATCGCGACGACAAGACCTGGATGAAGCACACGCTGGCCTGGATCGACCAGAACGGCAACACCACGATCGATTACCGCCCGGTGCACAACTACACCATGACCAACGACGTCCAGTACATCCCGCCCAAAGCACGTGTCTATTGATCGCGCGTGTACTGAGCGCTTATCGATCTCTCTGTCCGGACAATGAAGAAGGCCTTTTGCAATGGCTGAATTTGCGCTTCCCAAGAACTCCCAGATCATTGGCGGCAAGACCTGGCCGAAGCCGGCCGGCGCCACCGAGGTCCGCGAGTTCAAGGTCTATCGCTGGAATCCGGACGACGGCAAGAACCCGAGCGTCGATACTTATTATGTCGACGTCAATGACTGCGGCCCGATGGTCCTGGACGGCCTGATCTGGATCAAGAATCACATCGATCCGTCACTGACCTTCCGCCGCTCCTGCCGCGAAGGCGTCTGCGGCTCTTGCGCCATGAACATCGACGGCCAGAACACGCTGGCCTGCACCAAGTCGATGCACGACGTGAAGGACGGCGCGGTGAAGATCAACCCGCTGCCGCACCAGCCGGTCGTCAAGGACCTGGTGCCGGACCTCACCAACTTCTACGCGCAATATGCCTCGATCGAGCCGTGGCTGAAGACGACCACGCCGACGCCGCAGAAGGAGTGGAAGCAGAGCCACGAGGATCGCGAGAAGCTCGACGGCCTCTACGAGTGCATCCTGTGCGCCTGCTGCTCGACCTCCTGCCCGAGCTACTGGTGGAACAGCCAGCGCTATCTCGGTCCGGCGGCGCTGCTGCAGGCGACGCGCTGGGTCAAGGACAGCCGTGATGAAGCCACCGGCGAGCGGCTCGATAATCTCGAGGATCCGTTCCGCCTCTATCGCTGCCACACCATCATGAACTGCGCCAAGGCCTGCCCGAAGGGCCTCAACCCGGCCGAGGCGATCGCCGAGCTGAAGCTGAAGCTGGTCGAGCGGCAGATCTGACAGATCCGATCTGGTTTGATCGACGCCGGTAGCCGAAAGGCCGCCGGCGTTTTGTTTTGCACGGGCGCTCAAGCAGCCGGGAACGTCCGATCCGACCGACCGTTGATATCGACGGCCGGTTGCGGCATGCGCCTGAAGGGCGCTTTCAGGCCAAGCGTCGCACGTCCGTCGTCCCTGACAACGCGGCTCCTGGAACCAGTTACATGGAGAGCACAATGCACGCTCAAGAAATGATCAGCACCCACCCGCACGTGCACGGCCAAACCAACGACGCACTGATCCGCTGCATCGAAGAGTGCTACTCCTGCGCTCAGACCTGCACGTCCTGCGCCGATGCGTGCCTGGCCGAGGACAATGTGAAGATGCTCACCCAGTGCATCCGGATGGACCTGGACTGCGCCGACATCTGCAACATCACCGGGCGGATCGCGACGCGGCGAACCGGGTCGGATGAAGAGATGATCAGCAGAATGCTCGACGCCTGCGCGGCAGCCTGCCGGCTGTGCGCCGAGGAATGTGAAAAGCACGCCAAGATGCACGAACACTGCCGTATCTGCGCCGAAGCGTGCCGCCGCTGCATGAGCGCTTGCGAAGACGCCGGACGGGGCATGAGGCACTGACCTTCCTCTGCTGGCGCGCTATCAACCGAGCAGATCCAAGATTTGGCTTCGGGCCATGATAGGCCTGCGCCGCGTGGTCAACGCCCCGGCGCAGGCCGTCATTAATTAGCCTGCAGCACGACGCCCCCCTTGATCGGCCCCGAGAGCGGTAACGACCTGGCGGCCGGTCCTAAAACTGTGTGCGAGCGCCGGCTGCTCCCCTGCTGCAGATCTGCTCGCCGGCCTCAGCTGCGTGCCACCTGGGACAGGTCCCTGGGCAGCATTTGCTTGAAGAGTTTCAGAATCCGACGGCCTTCCTTGGGTGGCAATGCGATGGCGTGGCGCACCGCCGCCGACATGAGAACCATCGTGATTTGGCAAAAGTCTGAGAGGGATTCGGCAGATACAATACGTGCAAGCGGGCGCAATGCATCCTTTAGCATATTCGTCAGGAAGATGCCGTCCTCTTCATCGAGTCTTTGCAGTGCGCGGTCCGCCTGCGTCGCCTGCCAGATATCGCGCACCGCCGGCTCGTCGACGAAGAACTGATAGTAGCTGTCGGTGATACGACCGAGGACCGTATGGAGGTCTGCAAGTCTCTGCAGGCCTGCCAGCTCCTTTCGCACGCATTCATGGCCGATGGCATTGTAGCGCTCCGCGAGCGTAGCAACGACGGCCGTCTTGTCCGGGAAATACTGGTACAGCGAACCGAAGGCGATCCCCGTTCGCTCGACGATGTCGCTCATCCGAAACGCGTCGCTGCCCTTCTCGGCCATCACCTCGACTGCGCAGGCGAGAATGCGCTCGAAGCGCTCGCGGCTCCGTTTCTGCGTCGGAACGAGGCGTGCGATCTTTGGACCGTCGGCATCCGCCTCGTTCGGCTTCGGTTTTCGTCCGGCCATGCCCCCTCCACAAAAAGCTCTTGACGGCTCTAATACGAGACTTTATCGCTTTTCGCAAATACGAGAGTTTCTCGTATTAAATTTGGAAGGGAGATCCGATGTCCCAGAATCCCATTCTCATTGTCGGTGGCGCCGGCAAGACCGGTAGCCGTGTGAACGCACGCCTTCAGGCGCTCGGCATCGCCACACGTCCGGTTTCGCGCTCCACAGTGATCGCTTTCGATTGGAACAGACCGGAGACCTGGAGCGCTGCGCTCGATGGCGTATCTAAGGCCTATGTGACCTATCAGCCCGATCTCGCCATTGAACGAGCCTCAGAGGCAGTCGCCGAACTGGCGCGCCTCGCACGACAAAAGAGCCTCGAACGGCTCGTCCTGCTCTCCGGCCGCGGTGAGCCTCGCGCCCAGCGCGCCGAGGCAGCATTGCAGGATTCCGGCGTCCCCTGGACGATCGTCCGCGCAAGCTGGTTCAACCAGAATTTCTCGGAAGGCTATCTGACCGGCGGCGTTCTGGCGGGCGAGATCGCGCTGCCAGCCGGTGCGGTGCCCGAGCCCTTCGTCGACGCCGACGATATCGCCGATGTCGTGACTGCTGCGCTGACGGATCAGCGCCACGCGAGCAAGGTCTACGAGGTGACGGGACCGCGAGCGCTCACCTTCAGTGAGGCTGCAGCCGAAATCTCGAAGGCGGCTGACCGGACCGTGCGCTACACGCAAGTCTCGCCGCAGGACTTTGCCGCCGGCATGCGGCAGGCCGGAGTCCCAGAGGAGGTCGTCGCGCTTCTGGACGAGCTCTTCACCGTCGTTCTCGATGGCCGCAACAGCCGCATTTCGCACGGCGTTGAAGAGGCCCTCGGCCGGCCGGCCCGCGACTTTTCCGCCTATGCCCGCGCAGCAGCGGCTTCCGGCGCATGGAGGGTCTGAGCCATGCGCCAACTCCTCACGACCGGCCTGCTCTGGTTCTCCGCCGTCGGCTGCGGATTGCTCGCCGGCGTCTATTTCGCTTTCTCCGCGTTCATCATGACGTCCCTCGCTCGGATTGCGCCGGGAGCAGGCATTGCGGCGATGAACGCGATCAACATCGAAATCGTGCGCTCTCTGTTCATGCCCGTCTTCATCGGCACGACGCTGACGGCGGCAGTTCTTGCAGCACTCGCCATCTTCCGCTGGAGCGAACCGGGATCGATCGCAATGCTCGCGGGCGGTCTCGTCTATGTCGTCGGCATGTTCGTCGTCACTGCAGTCTTCAACGTGCCGCTCAATGACGCGCTCGCTGCAAGCGATCCGTCCAGCACCGACGGCGCATCCCTCTGGACTCGCTACCTCCAGGACTGGACCTTTTGGAATCACGTTCGAACGATCGCCTCAGTCACGGCTTGTACGCTCTTCACCATCGGTATTGCGGTGAGATCGTGCTATGGCTGAAGCTCAAGCCGGCATGCGAATGTGCGGCACGTTATCGTCCGCGCGCCCTGCTCAGGCTCGCGCCGGGACCGAAGCCGGCGACAATCGCAGCCGATCTTGTCAGTGGCCCTTCGCGTTTCGCCCTTGGTTCCCAGCCGATCTCGAAACGAATTCCGTGCAGCAGCATTGTACAAATCCATCCGCGTTGCAGGCCCCGCCATCGCGATCTAGCTTCGCGACACTGACACGGTTCTCGGGAGCGATCACGCCATGGCCGACCCGCGCCTCATTCTGCATCATTTCGACGAGTCGCCGTTCTCCGAGAAGATCCGTCTGATCTTCGGCCTCAAGAAGCTGGCATGGAGCTCGGTCAGGATCTCGCGAATCATGCCGCGGCCGGATCTGATGCCGCTGACCGGCGGCTATCGGCGCACGCCGGTGCTGCAGATCGGCGCCGATATCTATTGCGATACGCAATGCATCATGCGGGAGCTGGAGCGCCGCTTTCCCGAGCCGAGCCTGGTGCCGAGCGGATATCAGGGGCTCGCCTGGGCAGCCGCGATGTGGACCGATCGCGTCTTCTTCCAGAACACCGTGAATCTCGTGTTCGGCTCGCTCGCAGACAAGGTTCCGGCCGCCTTCATCGCCGACCGCGAGCAGCTGCGCGGCGCCAAGTTCGATATCGCGGCCATGGAAGCCGCGATCCCGCAGATGCGCGACCAGTTTCGCAGCCATCTGGAATGGATCGACATCCAGCTCCGCGACGAGCGGCCGTGGATCGCCGGCGACGCGCCGAGCCTGTGCGACGTCGATGCCTATATGAACGTCTGGTACGCGCGCACCAATCTCGACAATGCCGCCGATCTGCTCGGCGAATATGACCACGCTCGCTGCTGGGCGGCGCGGCTGCATGCCATCGGCCATGGCGAGCGAAGCGAGATGTCGTCGTCGGAGGCCCTCGCCATCGCCAAGGCTGCGACACCGCAGACCGAAGAACTGCCCGACCTCGAAGATCCCAATGGCCGCAAGGTCGGCGACAAGGTCGAGGTGATGCCCGACGATTACGGCAAGGTCCGCGTCGGCGGTGAGATCGTCGCGCTATCCGCCCAGCACATCGCGATCCGCCGCCACGATCCGCTGGCCGGCGAGGTGGTGGTGCATTTCCCGCGCGCCGGCTTTCTGGTGTTTGCGGCCTAGCTTCCTGCGCGCCGCGGCCGGGCCGGGGCTGGCCTGCTCGCCGGATTTACCTTATCGAAATTCGATGACGATGCATCGCGGATCGCATTCATGAGCATGACAAACGCGCCGACGACATCTGATGTTGATCGGTCCGGTCGCGGCTCGCCACTCGAGGTGCTGCTGGTCTTTCTGCGGCTTGGCCTCTCCTGCTTCGGCGGCCCGATCGCCCATATCGGCTACTTCCGCGATGAATTCGTGCTGCGCCGGAGGTGGATCGACGAACACGCCTATGCCGATCTCGTCGGTCTCTGCCAATTCCTCCCCGGCCCGGCCAGCAGCCAGGTCGGATTCTCGATTGGCTTGATGCGATCGGGCTATCTGGGTGCGCTCGCCGCCTGGACCGGCTTTACCCTGCCCTCCGCCGCAGCACTCATTCTCTTTGCCTACGGCGCCGTGGCGCTCGGCGGACCGGCAGGCAGCGGATTGCTGCACGGATTGAAGCTGACGGCGGTTGCAATCGTGGCGCAGGCCGTCTGGGGCATGGCGCGAACGCTGTGCCCCGATCGCACGCGCGCTTCGATCGCGCTCGCCGCGGCGCTGATCGTGCTCTTCAGCACGTCGTCAGTCACCCAGATCGCTGCGATCGTCGTCGGTGGGATCGCCGGCCTGTGGTGCTGCCGCGACGGAGCGAAGGCGGCGGGCGGCGACGTCGAGATGCCGGTATCGCGCAATGCGGGCCTGCTCGCGCTGGCCGGCTTCGTCCTTCTGCTGGCGGGGCTTCCGATCCTGCGCGGCCTGACCGGATCGGCCAACGTGGCCTTGTTCGATGCATTCTACCGCTCCGGCGCCCTCGTGTTCGGCGGCGGCCATGTCGTTCTGCCGTTGCTGCGCGAGGCTTTCGTCGCGCCGGGCTGGCTCGGCGATGATGCCTTCCTCGCCGGCTACGGCGCCGCGCAGGCCGTGCCAGGCCCGCTCTTCACCTTCGCGGCCTATCTGGGCGCGGTGGTCATGCCCGAGCCGTACAGGCTCGCGGGTGCATGTCTGGGCCTCATCGGTATCTTTCTGCCCGGCATGCTGGTGCTGCTCGGAGCGCTGCCGTTCTGGAGCTCGTTCCGGAAGCGCGCTGGCGCTCAGGCGGTGATGCGCGGCGTCAATGCCGCGGTTGTCGGCCTCCTTGGCGCGGCGCTGTACAATCCGGTATGGACCACGTCAGTGCATACGACGCATGATTTCGGCATCGCTCTGGTCGGCTTCGTTCTGCTGGTCGCCTGGCGCGCGCCGCCGCTGCTCGTCGTCGCCTTCAGCGCTGCTGCAGGTACCGCCATGGCGATGATCTGACTGGTGCACGAATGCGACCGGTGCAGCGCTGCGATACAGAATGCCATCAGCGATGCTATTCCTTGGCTCGACAGAACATGCCGACGCGTTCGATGAAAATCCTTACGGAATTCTTGGGATGCACTCAACCAAAGGTAGAGTAAGAAGGACCTGTCTGGAACCCGCCCCGCATCGCAACGTTTGCCGTTTTGTGAGGTCGGCCAATTGCATATAGGCTCGGAGCATCGATGGCCGGAGCGACCGTGCAGAGCGCGCAACGCAATTCGCTGAGACTGTTGCGATGGATGATGATCGCCTCGTTGGCGCTGCCGCTCGGGCTGTTCATTGTCGCCTCCTTCGTCTCCTACACCGGGACACGGGACGAGGCCGACCGCGAGATCATGCGCTCGCTCGATGTGGTGCACGAGCACGCGCTGAAGGTATTCGAGACCATCGACCGCAGCCTCGCCGAGATCAACGAGATCGTCCGCGGGCTCTCCGACGACGAGATCCGCTCGCGCGAGCCGGTCCTGCATGAGCGGCTCAAAGAGCTCGTCGCCAGCCTGCCGCAGATGAAATCGGCCTGGGTGTTCGATGCGCAGGGCCGGGCGCTGGTGAACAGCCTGGTCTCGCCGCCGCCCGCGATCGACTTCTCCGACCGGGACTATTTCAGGGCGCACGTCCCCGCCGATATCGGCACCTATATCGGCACGGCGCTGGCGCCACGCTCTCCCTATCTGGGAGCGGCGTTCTTCGGCGTCAGCCGACGGCGCCTGAGCGCGGATGGAGAGTTCACCGGCGTGGTCCAGGCATCGCTGCTGCCGGAATATTTCGAGAATTTCTACGCCCGGATCGGCCGCGAGGCCGGCAGCTATTTCGCGGTGCGCCGCGCCGATGGCACCCCGCTCGCCGAGTTTCCGGCCTTGCCGGCCGATCGCGGCCTGGACCTGATCACGTTGAAAGCCATGGCCGAGCGCCCAGCCGGCCTCATCACTGTCACGTCGTCGATCGACGGTATCGAGCGGCGCATCGGCTATCAGCGGCTGGCTGAATATCCGGTCTATGTCAGCGCTGGTCTGGAGACCTCTGCGATCCGCGCCCGCTGGCTCGCCACCATGAGCCGGCAGTTGATCTTCGGCCTGCCCGCGACCGCGGTGCTGTTCCTGATCCTGATGCTGGCGCTGCGGCGGACACAAACACTCCACGCGGAAGCGGCGCGCCGCATGGAGGCCGAGGATGCGCTCAAGCACGGCCAGCGCATGGAGGCGCTGGGCCAGCTCACCGGCGGTGTCGCGCACGATTTCAACAACCTACTCACCGTGATCAGGGCGTCGGCCGATCTCTTGCGGCGGCCGAACCTGCCGGAGGAGCGGCGGCAGCGCTATATCGACGCGATCTCGGATACGGTGGAACGGGCCGCCAAGCTGACTGCACAGCTCCTGGCTTTCGCCCGGCGACAGGCACTGCAGCCGGAGGTATTCGATGCTGGCCGCAGCGTCAGCGCGCTGCGCGACATGATTCGCACCCTGGTGGGCTCGCGGATCGAGATCGTGATCGACATTCCGGATCAAGCCTGCCCCATCCATGCCGACGCTGGCCAGTTCGAGACCGCGTTGATCAACATGGCGGTCAATGCGCGCGATGCCATGGCCGGCGAGGGACGGCTCACGATCACCGTTGGCCTCGTCCCGGATCTGCCGGCCCCGGTGCGGCCCGGCGAGCCGCCGCCGCTCGGCTATGTGGCGGTGTCCGTCAAGGATACCGGGGTCGGCATCGCACGAGAGCAGTTCAACCGCATCTTCGAGCCGTTCTTCACCACCAAGACGATCGGCCAGGGCACCGGCCTCGGCCTGTCGCAGGTGTTCGGCTTTGCCAAGCAGTCCGGCGGCGAGGTCCAGGTCGCGAGCGAGCTCGGCCATGGCGCGACCTTCACGCTGTATCTGCCCCGCGTCGCCAACGAAATCGAGGCGGCGCAGCCACGGCTGGAGCCGACTGCGCCGATTGGCGGCGAGGGCATGTCGGTCCTCGTGGTCGAGGACAACATCGATGTCGGCCGTTCGGCGACCGACGCGCTTGCCGAGCTCGGCTATCGCACCACGCTGGTCGACAATGCCAAGGATGCCCTGGAAGAGCTGGTCGATGGCGACAGCGAGTTCGACGTCGTCTTCACCGACGTCGTGATGCCGGGCATGAGCGGGCTCGAGCTCGCCGCGGAGATTCGCCGGCTCGACTTTACCGTGCCCATCGTGCTGGCGAGCGGCTACAGCCACGTCCTGGCGCAGCAGGGTGCGCAAGGTTTCGAGCTGCTGCACAAGCCCTATACGATCGAGGAGCTGTCGCGCATGCTGCACAAGGTGGCGCGAACCCACCCTTCGCCATCGGCTGCGTCGCCGCACCAGTGACGCCAGACCTCTTAACGCCGGTGCCTTGCATTCGCGGTCGCGGCGCCGACCGGAACCAAGTGATTTCGGTTCCGTTGTCGGAGCATGGCGCAGGCGCAGACGACTTCCCGACCGACATCCGAAGCGGCTGCGGCCGAGAAGGAGGAGCCGATCGTTGCGATCGCGGCGGAAAACGGCGATGCAGTCGAGCCGCCGCCCCCCGAAGTGGACGAGCCCGATCCGGAGCTGTCGCCGGAAGAGGCCGAGCAGGTTCGCAAGAGCTATCTGCTGACGCGCTTCTGGATCAGCGCGCGCGGCTATTGGGGCAGAAGCGGCGACCGCCTCGCCTGGCTGCTCACGATCGGCCTGTTGGTGCTGATCGTCGCCAATGTCGCGGTCCAATATGGCATCAATGTCTGGAATCGCGCGATCTTCGACGCGATCGAGAAGCGCAACTCCGATGCCGTCTACCAACTGACCGCATTGTTCTTCCCGCTCGCGATCGGCAGCGTGGTGCTCGGCGTCGCGCAAGTCTATGCGCGGATGGCGATCCAGCGGCGCTGGCGCGCCTGGCTCACCGGCAGCGTGATCACGCGCTGGCTGACAAACGGCCGCTACTACCAGCTCAATTTGGTCAGCGGCGACCACAAGAATCCCGAATACCGCATCGCCGAGGACCTGCGCATCGCCACCGACTCGCCGGTCGATTTCATGTCCGGCGTCAGCTCGGCGCTGCTGTCGGCCGCTACCTTCATCGTCGTGCTCTGGACCATCGGGGGCGCGCTGACCATCCATCTCGGCGGCACGCCGATCACCATTCCCGGCTTCCTGGTCATCGCGGCCGTGGTCTATGCGGCGATCGCGTCCGGCTCGATCCTGGCGATCGGCCGCCGTTTCGTGGCGATCTCCGAGGACAAGAACCAGGCCGAGGCCGAATTCCGCTACACGCTGACCCGCGTGCGCGAGAATGGCGAGAGCATCGCTCTGCTCGGCGGCGAGCAGGAGGAGCGCGACGGCATCGACAAGACCTTCGGAAACGTGCTGCGGCAATGGGCGCGGCTGGCCGGCCAGCACATGCGCACCACGCTGGTGTCGCAGGGCTCGAGCCTGATTGCGCCCGTCGTTCCCGTGCTGTTGTGCGCGCCGAAGTTTCTCGATGGCAGCATGAGCCTCGGCGAGGTGATGCAGGCGGCAAGCGCCTTCACCATCGTGCAGAGCGCATTCGGATGGCTGGTCGACCATTATCCGAGCCTTGCCGATTGGAACGCCTGCGCCCGCCGGATCGCCTCGCTGATGATGTCGCTGGACGCGCTGGAGCGCGCCGAGCTCGGCGACGGTTTCGGCCGCATCAAGCGCGGCGAGACCGCGGGCGATGCCATGCTCAGCCTGAACGATCTCTCGGTGACGCTCGACGACGGCACCGCCGTCGTCGGCGAGACAGAGGTGGTGATCAATCCCGGTGAGCGGCTGCTTGTCGCCGGCGAATCCGGCACCGGCAAGAGCACGCTGGTGCGCGCGATCGCCGGCCTGTGGCCCTGGGGCGGTGGCAGCGTCAATTTCCATGCCGACCGCCGGCTCTTCATGCTGCCGCAGCGGCCTTACGTGCCCTCGGGCACTTTGCGCCGGGCCGTCGCCTATCCCGGCGCATCGGACGATTGGGACGGCGCGCAGATCAGCGAGGCGCTGCACAAGGTCGGGCTCGATCATCTCAAGGACAAGATCGAGCAGGAGGCGCCGTGGGATCAGACGCTGTCAGGCGGCGAGAAGCAGCGCCTCGCCTTCGCGCGGCTGCTGCTGCACAACCCCGATATCGTCGTGCTCGATGAAGCGACCTCGGCGCTGGACGCGAAGAGCCAGGACAAGATGATGGAGATGGTGACGACGGAGCTGCCGAAGGCCACCATCGTCAGCGTCGCGCACCGCGCCGAACTCGAGGCGTTCCACAGCCGCAAGATCGTGCTGGAGCGGCGCAAGGGCGGCGCCAAGCTGGTGAGCGACGTCGACCTGATCCCGCGCAAAGGCAAGCGGCGGCTGCTCGGCCGCTTCCTGCGCCAGCGCAGGACACCAGCAAAGAAGAAGGCGGCGTGAGCTTCTTCCAGTCTCCGCGTGATGCTGGATCATTGCCTCAAATCAAGTGTCGTCCCGGCTCGCGCTGCGCTTGGCCGGGACGGCATCGAAAATGAGGCGCTAACCCCTGCATTGGAGTCGACATCAAAACCGGTTATCACAGCCCGCTCCGAGTTCGAGTGCGAGGACGACGCAGTGACCCCCGACAATGATCCCGTGCCGCCGCCGTTCGGTGCGCTCGCCCCCAATGCGGCGCAGGCTGCGATCATCGCGCTCGCGCATCATTCGGGCCTGAAGCGCGGGGCCTTTCGCCCGATGCTGTCGCGGCTGGTCACTCTGTTGCGCGCCGGCCCCGTGGACGTGACCTATCAGGGCGCGTCCTTCCGCTTCTATCACCAGGCGAGCGCCACTGAGCGCGGCGCGCTGTTCAATCCCGACTACAACCGCGAGGAGCTCGATTTCCTGCGCAGCCACACGCCGGGCGGCGGCGTGTTCGTCGATGTCGGCGCCAATGTCGGCACCTATGCGCTGGCGCTCGCCCGTCACGTCGGTCCGCGCGGCTGCGTGATCGCCGTCGAGCCGCATCCGGTGACGCATGAACGGCTCGCCTTCAACCGCGCCGCTTCGGGCTTTGCGCAGGTGAGGCTGGTCGCCGCGGCGGCCGCCGATGCCGATGGCGAGTTGATGATCGCGACCGACGCCGACAATCTCGGCGCCAGCCATGTCGTGACCGGCCTGCCCGCCACCGATGCCACCAAGGTGCCCGCGTTGCGGCTGCAGCGCATCCTGGACGAGGCGAACGTGACCAAGGTCGACGCCTTGAAGATTGACGTCGAAGGCTTCGAGGACCGGGTGCTGATGTCCTTTTTTCGCGACGCGCCGCAGGCGCTCTGGCCGCGCGCGGTCGTCATCGAGCATCTATCGCGCGAGGAATGGCTCGAGGACTGCCTCGGCGACATGATCGGCCGCGGCTATCGCGAGACCGGCCGCACCCGCAGCAACACGCTGCTGCTGCGCAGCTAGTTCCGGCCTCGCCCCGGGAACATCGTCCGGCGTCGCGGCGTTGTCGACCTGGAACCCGAGGAGCGAGCATGCACCAGGACGCCAGGATCGCGCGCGATCCCGCCATCAACCTGTCTTTCGCCGGTGGCGGCGGGCGGCCTGATCTCGCCGACAACCGCAAGGTCGCGCTGTGATGCCAATCGAGCCTCCCGAGATTCCGCCGGCGACGCCGGGCCATCCGACCGTGCCGCCGCCAGAAGATCCGGTGGGCAATCCCAATCCCGAGATTCCAACGCCGGTCATCGAGCCCGGCATGCCGAATCCGCCCCGGGAGCTGCCGGGTGAGATGCCGCAGGAATCGCCGGGGCGCGGACCGAACAGCCCCACGCCGCCGAATCCAGCCACCGATTGAGTGAGCCGCAACGGGCCGCTTTGCGAAGCGACCCGTGGCCGCATCTGCTGCTGCGGCCGCATTTCGTCCCGCCTGATCTTCCAATCCAAGCCGTTGAAACTTAAGCCTGAATGAACCATGAACGGTTGCGCGGACGCGCCGCATTACGGCAGAAATAAATCGAAACCACCGTTTGAACACCGCCACATTCCGGCCTAACGCATATCTGTTCATCGCGCGCCTCGACCGAAACCACACCTGGGAACCGAGATCACATGACCAAACTTCGACTGCTGCTGCTTGCGACGACCGCCTTGTCGGCGATGCAAATGGCGAGCTCCGAATCGCATGCGCAGTCAGCACCGCTCGTGATGGCGCAGGCGCAGGGCGAAGTCGGCCCGGATGGACGGCCGAAGCAGCCTCCGCATGGCGGCCAGCCGCCGGCCGGCCAGCCGCAACGGCCGGGCGCGCCGCCGCCTGCCGCGGCCCCGCACCAACCTCCAGCCGCACCGCCCGCCGCCGCTCCACACCAGCCTCCAGCCGCGCCCCCGGCTCCGCCCGCCGCGCATCCGGCCGCACCGCCGCCGCCAGCGCCCGCCCCACATCCGACGGCACCGCCTCCGCCGGCTCCGGCGCCGCATGCTGCGCCGCCTCAGCCCCCTGCACCGCCGCCACCAGCACGCCCGACGGCTCCGCCTCCGCCCGCGGCAGCGCCGCCCGCACATCCGACTCCGCCGCCACCGCCACCCACGGCCCGTGAGCCTGCGCATCCGACACCGCCGGCGCCGCCCCCGTCGGCCAGAGAACCTGCTCGTCCAACGCCGCCGCCACCACCGCCCGCGGCCCGTGAGCCTGCACATCCGACACCGCCGCCGCCCTCGCCCCCGGCTCCGCAGGCGCCGAGCGCAGCCCCACCGACAGCGGCTCCCCCGTCGCACGCGACCCCACCAGCCGCAGGCACTCCGCCGTCCGGCGGCCGCCCCGGCACGCCGCCGAGCCCTGCGCCGTCAGCTACCCCCACACAACCGCCTGCCGCACCGCCGGCAGGTGGTCAGCCGCCCGCGGGCCGTCCCGGAGCAGCGCCGCAGGCTGCCCCGCAAGCGGCACCACAGGGGACGCCGCCTGGCGCCCCGCCGGTCCCGCCGCGCGGGGGCCCCAATGCACCGCCGGCCCCGAATGCACCCGCAGCACAGCCGCCCGCACCGGCAGGTGCGCCACCGGCCGCCGGACCCGGCGGCCGACCCGGGCGCCTCCGGCCGGACAACCGCCCGCTCCGGGCGGCCAGAGCGCCTTGCCTCAGGGGGCGCCACCGCCGGGCGCGCCGCCGACCCAGGTGAACCGTCCGCCGCCGCAGGTCGCCGCGCCGCTGCCGGCCCCGCCACCGCCGTCGCCTCAGGCCCTCACGCCACTGCCGCAAGGCGCGCCACCGCCCGGCCCGCAACGGCTGGAGGACTTCCGCGGCCAGCGCCGCGAGGTTCAGGAAGGTGGCCGCACCGTGATTTTCGAGCCGGGCCGCGTCATCGTGCGCGATCCGAGCGGGCAGGAGTTCGTCCGTCACGACGAGCTCGACCGCTTCCGCTTCGGTGCGCGCGACATCCGCGTGCTGCAGGAGCGCGGCGAGACCCGCACCGTCGTGATCCGTCCCGACGGCAGCGAGATCGTCACCGTCACCACGCCGGACGGTCGGCTGCTGCGCCGTATCCGCCGGGATCCGGGTGGCCGCGAGGTCATCATCATCGACAACACCTTCCGCGATCCCGCCGCGGTCGGCGGCTTCTATGTCGACCTGCCGCCGCCGACCATCCGCATCCCGTATGACCGCTACATCGTCGATGCTGCGGATGCGCCGCCGGACGTGATCTACGACACGCTGGAGGCGCCGCCGGTGGATCGGATCGAGCGACGTTATTCGCTCGACGAGATCCGCTACAGCCCGTCGGTGCGGCAGTTGATGCCGTCGATCGACCTCAACACCATCAACTTCGACACCGGGTCGTGGGAGATCTCGCCCGACCAGGCCGCGAAGCTGCAGGTGATCGCCGACGGCCTCAACCGGGCCATCCAGCGCAATCCGCGCGAGGTGTTCCTGATCGAGGGCCATACCGACGCGGTCGGCAACGACACCGACAACCTGTCGCTGTCGGACCGCCGCGCCGAATCCGCCGCGACGCTGCTGACCCAGCAGTTCAACGTTCCGGCGGAGAACCTGACGTCGCAGGGTTATGGCGCGCAGTATCTGAAGGAGCAGACGCAGGGACCGAGCCGCATCAACCGGCGCGTCACGGTCCGCCGCATCACCCCGCTGCTCAATGGCGGGCAGGCCTCGCTGCCGCCGCCCCCGCCCGGCGTCGCCCCGCCCCGCTGAGGCGCAGCTATCAACGCAAAAGGAAATGGCCGGGAGCGATCCCGGCCATTTTTTTCATTCGTTTTGCGCGCTGCTCATGACACCGTCATTGCGAGCGAAGCGAAGCAATCCAGCATCAGGAAGAATTGCTTCGTCGCCTTCGGCTCCTCGCAATAACGGGATCGAGATCGTTTCAAGAACGTCGTCATGCCCCGCTTAGGCGGGGCATCCAGTACGCCGCGGCTTCCGTGGCTTGACCGGACGATCACGGAGTACTGGATCGTCCGCCTGCGCGGACGATGACAGCAGAGCCAAACGCGACTGCAGTTCCCTCAGCTCTTGTCGTTCCCCAGCTGGAAGATCTGCGCGCCTTCCGGGCCCGACAGCAGGCCCGTGTCGGTGTAGAGCTTCAGCTTGGTGCGGGTGTCGGTGATGTCGAGATTGCGCATCGTCAGCTGGCCGATGCGGTCTGCCGGCGTGAACGCCGCGTCCTCGACCTTCTCCATGCTCAGCCGCTCCGGCTGATAGGTCAGGTTCGGACTTTCAGTGTTCAAGATCGAATAATCATTACCGCGGCGCAGTTCGAGCGTGACCTCGCCGGTGACGGCGCGCGCCACCCAGCGCTGCGCAGTCTCGCGCAGCATCAGCGCCTGCGAATCGAACCAGCGTCCCTGGTAGAGCAGCCGGCCGAGCCGCATGCCGCTGATGCGGTATTGCTCGATCGTATCCTCGTTATGGATGCCGGTGACCAGCCGCTCATAGACGATGTGCAAGAGTGCCATGCCCGGCGCCTCGTAGATGCCGCGGCTCTTGGCCTCGATGATCCGGTTTTCGATCTGGTCGCTCATGCCAAGGCCGTGCCGGCCGCCGATGGCGTTGGCCTCGAGGAACAGCGCGACGGGATCGGCGAAGGTCTGTCCGTTCAGTGCGACCGGCTGGCCTTCTTCGAAGCGCACCGTGACCGTCTCGGCCTTAACGGCGCAGTCGTCGCGCCAGAACGGCACCCCCATGATCGGATTGACGATCCGGATGCCGCTGGCAAGGCTCTCCAGATCCTTGGCCTCGTGGGTTGCACCGAGCAGGTTGCTGTCGGTCGAATACGCCTTCTCGGCGCTCATCTTGTAGTCGAACCCGTTGGCGGTCAGGAACGCCGACATCTCGGCGCGGCCGCCGAGCTCGTCGATGAACTGCTGGTCGAGCCAGGGCTTGTAGATCTTCAGGTTGGGATTAGTGAGCAGGCCGTAGCGATAGAAGCGCTCGATGTCGTTGCCCTTGTAGGTCGAGCCATCGCCCCAGATATTGACGCCGTCCTCCTTCATGGCAGCGACCAGCATCGTGCCGGTGACGGCGCGGCCGAGCGGCGTGGTGTTGAAATAGGTGATGCCGCCGGTCGAGATGTGGAACGCGCCGGACTGGATCGCCGCGATGCCCTCATGCACCAGCTGCCTGCGACAATCGACCAGCCGCGCCTTCTCGGCGCCGAAGCCGAGCGCCTTGCGCGGGATCTCGTCGTAATCGCTCTCGTCGGGCTGGCCGAGATTGGCGGTGTAGGCGAAGACGCGGGCGCCCTTGAGCTTCATCCACAGCAATGCCGCACTGGTGTCGAGACCACCCGAGAACGCAATGCCGACCTTGTCCCCCTTGGGCAGGCCTTTCAGGATCGTCGTCATGGAGCTTCCAATCGGTCGTAGATGTCTGGCGAATTGGCTGGGCGAATACCAGCTTTCGCCGGCCAGGGCACGCGTTTATTGGCCGCTGGCCGCGGCCGGGCGCCGGCGACGAAAGAGCCGGCGGGCGAAGCGATAGCCGGGCCACGCCAGGCGCGTCAGCGCGGCATCGATCGCCTCATCGGACAGCCGCGAAGGCCAGCGGTAGATGTAGCCATGGACAAGCCAGATGACGAAAAAACTGACGAGGCCGGCGGCCGCGACGTCGGTAAAGAAATGCCCGCCGAATGACATGCGCAGCACCGATGTCGTGATCCCGAACAGCACCGCCGCGGCGTAGGCGACGGGACGAATCGCGGGCGGCGTCAGCGCGGCCGGCGCGATGGTCCAGAAAGCCGTGGCGCCCTCTCCGGAGAAGAACGAGCAATTGTGAGGGCACCCTCCGCGCGGGTCCCACCACGCCACGAACGGCAGGTCGCCGCCCAGCGCGGTGACCGCGATCGGACGCGGCCGGCCCCAATAGGATTTGAAGGTGAAATTGGTCAGCACCCCGGCCGACAGCGACAAGGTCAGCAGCAGGAAGGCGATGGTGCGGCCGGACACCAGCAGCGGCCGGTCCGGGCGGATGAACTTCACCACCAGCGCCACGATCGAGGGCAGCGCGATCCCCCAGGCGATCCACATCGCAGCATCGCGCGCGAATGAGGCGACCTCGTTCGACTTCAAGGGAAAGCTGCGGGTCGTCGGATCGTAGAACAGCGCGGCGAGCTTGAGATCAAGCTCGGGAAAGATCCCGAACAACAGTCCAATGACGAGCGCCAGCGCCAGCGCGATGAAGAGTCCGGTCCGGTTCATGAGGGAAGCGTTTAGCGGAGCGAGGAAGGCGAGGAAACCCCCATCATTGCGAGCGCAAGCGACGTGTCCGCCGAAGCCCAATGGGCGAAGGCGGAAGCAATCCAGGGCCACGTCAATGAATCTGGATTGCTTCGTCGCTGACGCTCCTCGCAATGACGGCGTCCATGCATCACCGCGGCGAGCCGGACGGCAGCGGCGGCGGAGGCGGCAGACGCTGCGGCGGCCTGCGCCACGCGCCCGCGTTGCGCCCGGCGATCATCCAATAGACGAGGCCGCCGACGATGCCGGCGCCGGTCATGATCTCCAAATGGCGACGCACGATGCCTTCGAAGTGAAAGGTCTCGGGGTCGAACGGAATGAGGCCGAGATAGCCGGCGAGCCCGACCACGCCGCCGCCGATCGCATAGGCCAGCACGCTGCGGATCGAGAAGGCTTCGGTGATCAGCGCGATCAGCAGCGCCGGGATCAGCGCAACGCCGGAGACGAAGATGATGCCGAACCCGATGATGATGTCGAGCGCGCCCTGGTCGATCGGGCCCTCGCCGAGATCGGAGAATTCGGGGAACAGGATCGCACCGACCACGATCAGGCCGGCGACGAAGCAGGCGGCGAGAAAGGCGAACAGGATCACGAACAAGCGGCCGATCAGCGCCATGATACACCCCTCACTCCGTCATTGCGAGGAGCGCAAGCGACGAAGCAATCCAGCATCACGCGCGTAGGCCTGGATTGCTTCGCTTCGCTCGCAATGACGAAGGTTGGCATCCGGGATCAAGCTCAATCCGTCATCGCCATGGCGCGCAGGGCCTGGCGCTCGCGGGCCGACAATTTTTCGGTTTCCGACTTGAGCTGGCCGCAGGCGGCGAGAATGTCGCGGCCGCGCGGCGTACGCACCGGCGAGGAATAGCCCGCGTTGAAGACGTATTCGGAGAACTTCTCGATCTGCTCCCAGTCCGAGCACTCATAGGCGGTGCCCGGCCATGGATTGAACGGGATCAGGTTGATCTTGGCGGGAATGCCCTTGAGCAGCTTCACCAGGAGCTTGGCATCATCGAGCGAATCATTGACGCCCTTGAGCATCACATATTCGAAGGTGATGCGCCGTGCATTGGAGGCGCCGGGATAATCGCGGCAGGCCTTGAGCAGCTCGGCAATCGGATATTTGCGGTTCAGCGGCACCAGCTCGTTGCGCAGCTCGTCACGCACCGCATGCAGCGAGATCGCCAGCATCACGCCGATCTCCTCGCCGGCGCGGATGATGTTCGGTACCACGCCCGAGGTCGACAGCGTGATGCGGCGGCGGGAGATGCCGATGCCTTCATTGTCCGCGACGATCGCGAGCGCATCGCGCACCGCATCGAAATTGTAGAGCGGCTCGCCCATGCCCATCATCACGATGTTGGTGACGAGACGGTTGCCGTGCGGGGTGTCGCGGTCGGCCCAGTCGTTCAGGCGATCGCGCGCCACCATGACCTGGCCGACGATCTCGCCGGCGGTGAGATTGCGCACCAGGCGCTGCGTGCCGGTGTGGCAGAACGCGCAGTTGAGCGTGCAGCCGACCTGCGAGGAGACGCACAACGTGCCGCGATCGGTCTCGGGAATGTAGACGCACTCGACCTCATGCGCCTTCTGCAGGTCATCGCCGCTCGGCAGCCGCAGCAGCCATTTGCGGGTGCCGTCATTGGAGATCTGCTCGGCGACCACCTCGGGACGGTCGACCGTGAAGCGCTCCGCGAGCCCTGCGCGCGTCTCCTTGGAAACCGACGTCATCTCATCGAAGCTCTTGGCGCCGCGGAAATAGATCCAATGCCAGAGCTGCTGCACCCGCATCTTCTGCTGCCGCGGCGGCACGCCGATCTCGCCGAGCTTTAAGGCAAGCTCCTCGCGCGACAGCCCGATCAGCGACGGCCGGGCCGGCGGCACGTAGGTTTCGAGCGGGGTCTTCTCGAGGGGCGCGGAAGATTGGCGCAGCTCGGCAGTCGACGACATCTTCAAGTGATCCAACGTGCTGATTGGCCGCGGCGGCCGGAAGCTTCAAGCAGCTTTATATAATCATCCGAGCCGCGATTGCGACCACGACACGCACAAATGGTGCCTGGTTAACGGTGGCAATCCTGCCGCCGGCAGCGTTATCGTTTGCAGTCCTGCGCGATGCGGTCGAGCGCCTGAGCGAGGCCCTTCAGCGAAAAAGTGTCGGTGGTCTCCGTGCCCTTGGCGGAGACGCCCTTGACCACCGCCTCGGGAGCCCGGCGCATCGCTTCCACCATCCGCTCCTCTTCCGCGGCGTTCTTGATCCAGAGCCCGTCGCCCTGCGTGTACATCGCGTAAGCAGCGCCGCCGACCTCGAGCGTCGATTCCGAGCCGGGCTTCAGCGCATAGCCGATCATGATCGACACTTCGTTGAACACCTTCTCGGACGGCCGGGTCGAGACGAAGGCATAGGCGGGGTCACGTGGACGGTTCGGCGGATTGGTCTTCGAGGACGTCGGCTTGGCCAGCGCGAAGCAGACCTTCTTGCCATTCGGCGCTGCCGTGTAGGCGCCCCAACCGCCGAACTGACCGATCAAGGTGGGCTCGACGCCGCCGACGCTCGGGACAGCAGGCTTGGCTTCCGCCTTGGGCGTCGGCGCCGCGGCCTTCGGCACGGCCGCCTTGGGCGCTTCCTTGGGCGCCTTCGGTGCTGCGCCTTGCGCCGCTGCAAGACTGGGAACCCCGAGCACCAGCCCGCCGGTCGCCAGCGCTGTCAGTAACCGCCGAAACATGATCAGATGTGATTCCCCCGACGTCTTGGTTCTATCAATATTGTGACTGGAAGATGGCCCGGAACCGCGCGCCGCCGCGCGGGATGAATAGCCGCTAAAGCACGTTCTTGCAAAGGCGGTTAAGCCACAGGCGCAAGCGAACTCGTGCCTCCGGAACCAGTCACGACGTCCCGTCTCGCTCTATCATGCATGCATGCTCCTTTCGTGAAGGGACCCCACGCGCAGCAAACAACGCGCCAATACGTCTCCCCGAGCAGCGCGTTGCTTGACGCCGCCACGACGATCGCCGCGGCTGAGGCCGATTGTCGCGTCCGCGTAAATCCGGCATGAAGCTTTTCGGTTCCACACACTGACAACAAAGCAAGACAACGGGAGCGTCCATGAAAGCCATTCTCTGCTCGCAATATTGCCAGCCCGACGACCTCGTCTATGCCGACGTCCCCGATCCCGTTGCTGCTGCGGGCGAAGCGGTGATCGCGATCAAGGCGGCGGCGCTGAACTTCTTCGACATCCTGATGATCCAGGGCAAGTACCAGATCAAGCCGCCATTCCCGTTCTCGCCCGGCGCGGAGGTTGCGGGCGTGATCGAGAGCGTCGGCGACGGAGTCACCGATCTCAGGGTCGGCGACCGCGTCGTGGCCTCCTGCGGCCACAATGGCGCGCGCGAGAAGATCGCGCTGCCGGCCGCCTCGATCGTGAAGATCCCCGACAATCTCGATTTCGACCGCGCCGCCGGCATCATCATCACTTACGGCACCGCTCTGCATGCGCTGGAGGACCGCGCCGGTCCAAAGCAAGGCGAGACGCTGGCCGTGCTCGGCGCAGCCGGCGGAACCGGGCTCGCTGCCTGCGAACTCGGCAGGCTGATGGGGCTGAAGGTGATCGCCTGCGCCTCGTCGGACGAGAAGCTGGCATTCGCCAGGGCGCACGGCGCGGAATTGACGCTGAACTACGCGACCGAGGACCTGAAGGAAGGGCTGCGGCGCCTGAGCGGCGGCAAGGGCGTCGACATCGTCTTCGATCCGGTTGGCGGTGCTTACGCCGAAGCCGCGCTGCGCGCGATCGCCTGGGAGGGCCGCTTCCTGGTGATCGGCTTTGCCGCCGGCGAGATTCCGAAGATGCCGCTCAATCTCGCGCTCCTGAAAGGCTGCGATATTCGCGGCGTGTTCTGGGGCGCCTGGACGCGGCTCAATCCGGCGAAGAACCGCGCCAATCTCGAAAAGCTCGTGCAATGGACCGCGGAGGGCAAGATTTCCTCCCATGTCGACCGCGCCTTCCCGCTGGCACAGACCGCGGAAGCGCTGAAAGTGCTTGCCGGCCGGCAGGCCATGGGCAAGGTCATCCTGCACCCCTGAGCAAAAAATGGCAGGCAGGCGGCAATGCGGCCGCCTGCGCGGCTGCGCCAACAGGGCGGAAACACCAAGCCTCGATCAGTAGTATTGCGGACCGCAATTGACAGTTGCAGACAACCGATGCATCGAGAGCACAGCCACCGCGAATCAACCGAAATCCACAGCTAAATTGCTTAACAAAACGTAAAACGAGCGCGTTTTGGTTAATGCAACCAGGCCAAATTAAGGCGCTGCTGACATATCGACTAAGTGGCTGATATTCAAAAACTTTAAGCTTCAGCATGAATTCGCTTTTGCGACCGTCGCCACAATCAGAGCAAAATATATCCAGATTTGTGCCCGCTGCCGTCCACTTTTGGGCCGATTCAGTTAGTCAATTACGACTTGTATATGGGGTGCCTAACGCGCGCGCCGGTCTTGACAAACTGACCGGTGGATACCCCGATCGTTGCGTCAGAGTTGAAGTGGGGAACATCGCCAATGGGTGAGCGGACGACCTACGGTCGGTCACACGACGGAAACAATTCACGCGATCCTGATTTTGATGCCTTCGGTGACGAGCAGGTCGGGTCGCGCGCACAGTCTTACAGGTTCGGTCGCGCGACGCGCGGCAACGAGTATCCTTCCGAAGAGTCGATGCCGATGTTCCTGTCCGGCTACGATGACGAGGAAGAGCAGCATCACCATGTCCATATGCAGATGCACGAGCGGGATGAGCTCGAATACGCGGAGCACTGGCCGGCACGCCCGCGCCGGCCGAGCCTGTCCTCGCGTATCCTGCTGGCAGTGATCGCAGCCGCAGCGGTCGCCGTGCTGTTTGCGCTGGTCACGTCGGACGCGACGCGCGACCTGGTCGCAACCGCCAAGGCCTCGATCATCGGCTCGGCGCCGGATCCGACCGCGCCGCAGCCGAGCGGCACCCAGCTGACCGCGCGCGACCTGCAGCTCAACGAGCCGGCCCGCCTGCCGCCGGCTCCGATGCTGCCGGAGACTGCCGCGAAGCCGGTACAGACCGCATCCGCGGTCCCGAGCCGCGAGGAGATCGCCAACGCCTACCAATCCGCGCTGCAGAACCGCGCCGCGGTCGAACCGACGGTGACCACTGCGCCTGAGTCGGCAAGTCCGTCGGCACCCGCCCCGATGGCGACTGCACCGGCCTCGATCACCGCACCGGGCGCTGCCACCGCGATCGTCACGCCCACTTTCGCCACGCCCTCCGTCAACGCCCCGCCGCCGCAGCAGCAGGCCGGCCGCCGGATGGATCCTGACGAACTGGCTGGCATCATGAAGCGCGCCAAGAGCCTGCTCGCCTCCGGCGATATTCCGCCGGCCCGCCTGCTGCTCGAGCGCGCAGCCGACGCGCAGGAACCGGCCGCCGCGCTGATGCTGGCGCAGACCTACGACGCCCAGGTGCTCGGCACCCGCGACGTGCGCAACATCAACGCCGATCCGAACGCGGCCCGCAACTGGTACCGCCGCGCCGCCCAGCTCGGCTCGGCCGAGGCGCAGCGCCGCCTCAACCAGTTGCAGAACTAATCGAGACGTCCAAGGCAGGAAACAGATGAAGCGTTTCAGCAGGCTGGCAGCCTTGGCTGCCATCATGGTCATAGGCTCGTTCAACGCACAGGCGGCCGAGGAGTATGATCCGGCGAAGGTCAGCGACAGCCTCAAATCGATCTTCCAATTCGGCTCGGCTCAGACCAAGCAAGCCCTCAACGCCAACACCGTGACCCTGATCACGGGGACCATCGGCGGCACCTATGTGCAGTTCGGCGCCGACCTGTCCTCCATGCTCGACGATGGCAACAAGCTGCGCGTGCTGCCGATCGTCGGCCGCGGCTCGGTCCAGAGCATCGCCGACATTCTGTTCCTGCAGGGCGTCGATCTCGGCGTCGTGCGCGCCGACACGCTCGACTATCTCGAGCGCAAGGGATTCGCGCACGACATCAAGAAGCAGTTCACCTATGTGACCAAGCTCTACAACGAGGAGATGCAGGTGATCGCGCCGCTCGCGGTCCGTAACCTGCGCGACCTCGACGGCAAGCGGGTGAGCGTCGACCTTCCGGACGGCGGCACCTTTGTGACGGCCTTGACGACATTCGAACGCCTCGGGCTCAACGCCTCCAACTTCCGCTACATCGAGCAGCGGATCGCGATGGAGAAGCTGAAGAAGGGCGAGCTCGACGCCGTGATCGTGGTCGGCGGCAAGCCCTACAAGTCGGTTACCAATTTCGTCAATGACGGCCGCTTCCATCTCGTCAATGTCGATTATGAGCGGCCGTTGCAGGCCGATTATCTGCCGGCAACGTTGACCTCGAAAGACTATCCAAACCTGATCGCCGACGGCGACAAGGTCGACACCATCGCAGTCCCGGCGGTGCTCGCGGCTTACAACTGGGCGCCCAACACCGACCGCTACCGCAAGCTGACGCTGTTCGTCGACGCCTTCTTCACCAAATTCCCGGCGCTGCAGAATCCGCCCTTCCATCCGAAGTGGAAGGAAGTGTCGCTGTCGGCGCCGCTCGCCGGCTGGCAACGTCTGCCGGTTGCGACGAAGTGGCTGGAGTCGCATTCGATGGAAGGAACAGCCGGAGCGACGACGCGTGACCGCTTCGACGACTTCCTGAACAAGAACGCCTCGGCAAAGAGCGTGTCGGACGCCGATCGCGAGACATTGTTCAAGCAGTTCCAGGCCTGGGAGGCCGAGAAGGGCGGCGGCCGGGCGCGCCAGCGCTAAAGCCTCCACGCACCGTCTGAGATCAAAGCCCCGCGGCATCGCCGCGGGGCTCTTTGTTTGAGCGATTAGTCGAAAGGAGACGGCTTTCTGCTCGATGCACGTCAATGTCTTGAAACATCAGAGCGACGTCCACAGTGCACCCTCTCCCGTTGCGGGAGAGGGTGGCTCGCCGCGTAGCGGCGAGACGGGTGAGGGGTGTCTCTCCGCAAGCCGATCTCTTGCGATGTGAGTTCGCGGAACTACGCCGCGTTCTCCTCGCCTGCCCCGTTCAGCCCACGCTGCAACGTGGCGCGGGCGGCGGCGCGATGGTCGGGCGTGATATGCGAGGCGACCATGCGGAGCGCGGTGGCGAGGACGGCGGCATCGTCGGTGAAGCCGAGCACCGGCAGCATGTCCGGCACGAAATCGAACGGCAGGATGAAATAGGCGATCGCGCCGAGCAAAGAGAGCTGAACGTGCCGCGGCGTCTCCTTGTCGAAGGCGCAATAATAGGCCGCCAGCAGTTCCTCGGCGAACGGCAGCTGGGCCACGACGCGCCTGAACTTGGCCCAGAACCGCCGGCGCACGCTTTCGCGGTCCTGCGCCAGCCGGTCGGCCGGGGCAAATCCTGTGCTGGTGTCGGTGGTATCAGATGCCACGGCGGCCTCCCCACGCGCGCGCCGTTCCTGCGGCGCGCTCAAGTCCCACGGCAAACGTGGGGACCCGGGCCGCCCGTTGCAAGACGTTCTGCAACGCCCTCAATTGCGCGGTTCAGGCGCCGAGTTGTTTGGCGATCGCATCCATGGCACGCGCCAGGTCGATATCGCGCGCGGTCACACCGCCGGCCTCATGCGTCGACAGCGTCACCTCGACCGTCTTGTAGACGTTGCGCCATTCCGGATGATGATCCCGCTTCTCCGCGACCAGGGCGACGCGGGTCATGAAGCCGAACGCCTCGTTGAAATCCCTGAAGGTGAAGGTGCGGCCGATCGCCTCGCGTCCTGCGACATCAGACCAGCCCGGCAGCTCCTTCAGCGCCTTGGCACGTGCATCCGCCGATAATAGCTCGACCATGGCCGACCTCCGGTTCGATTGAGGAACTTGGCGGGCATAAGCGGCGTTTGGCCGCGCAATGCTCAAAATACATCGCTTCCCTACGCCGCCCGCAATAGAAAGTTTCCCATGAGAATCACCCTGCGAATCAGCTGCTTGCCGAAGCCGCGGCCGGCTTTGGCGGCGTTCCGGTAACCATGACGGAGATGTAACCCCGTCGGGCTAAGAAAGCTGCTACCTTTTCAATCTACCGGCGTGCGTGCCGAATGAGCTTGCGCCTCAAGCGATTGACAGGCGGTTCGATGACCGGAGGACAGGACGAGGTGGATCGTCAGACTGCGCCGACGCAGCGCTCGTCGGTCAAGCCGGCCGTATTCATCCTGATCGCTGCGGCGCTGGCCATCTTCGGCGCGCTGGCGGGCGGGTATTATTTCGCCATGCGCCCGGCCATCCTGCATATCGCCGTGGGTCCGGCCAATAGCGACGATCTCAAGGTGGTGCAGGCGCTGACGCAGACCTTCGCGCAGAACCACAGTTACGTCCGGTTGCGCCCGGTGCCGACCGAAGGTGCAGCCGAGAGCGCACAGGCGCTTGCCGACGGCAAGGTGGACCTCGCGATCGTGCGCGGCGACCTCAACGTGCCGAAGAATGCTCAGGCGGTGGCGACCCTGCGCAAGAACGTCGTGGTGCTGTGGGTGCCGGCTGGAGCCAAGGGCAAGAAGAAGTCCGACAAGATCACCAAGATCTCGCAGCTTGCGGGCCACAAGGTTGGCGTGATCGGCCGCACGCCCGCCAATGTCGGCCTGCTCAAGGTGATCCTGCAGCAATATGGCGTCGATCCCGCGAAGGTCGAAACCATCCAGTTCCCGATCACAGAGGCGGCGGAGGCGATCAAGAACCACAAGGCCGACGTCTATCTCGCCGCTGGCCCGGTCAACAGCAAGATCACCACGGACGCCGTCGCAGCCTCGATCAGGAATGGCGAGTCGCCGACCTTCCTGGCGATCGATTCCGCCGACGCCATCGCGCAGAATCACTCGGAATATGAGTCGGCCGACATTCCGGCCGGCGCGTTCGGCGGAGCGCCGAACCGCCCGGAGGATGAGGTCAAGACGATCAGCTTCAATCACCATATCGTGGCGCGGAAAGGCCTGTCGGACTCCACCGTCGCCGCCTTCGCACATCAGCTCTTCGCGGCGCGTCAGCAATTGCTGGCGGACTTCCCGTTGGCGGCCAAGATCGAGACGCCCGACACCGACAAGGACGCCGCAATCCCGGTGCATCCGGGCGCGGCGGCCTTCGTTGATGGTGAGGAGAAGACCTTTCTTGACCGCTACAGCGACTACATCTGGTGGGGGCTGATGGCGCTGTCGGCGATGGGCTCGGTCGGCGCCTGGTTCGCCGGCTACCTGAAGAAGGACGAGCGCAGCAACAACACTTCTCTGCGTGAGCGCCTGCTCGACATGATCACGCTTGCGCGCAGGACCGATGCGACCGAGGAGCTCGACAAGCTGCAAGCCGAGGCCGACGATATCCTGCGTTCTACGCTGGCCTGCTTCGAGGACGGTGCGATCGAGGAGGGCGCGCTGACCGCGTTCAACATCGCGCTCGAGCAATTTCACAACGCGGTCGCCGACCGCAAGCTGATCCTGATGAGCATGCCGCAAAACCTGCAGCGTGCCAGCGCCCAACTGCGCGCCGCGAGCAGCTAGACATGCCGGCGCTGCGATCGTAGCGCTGTAATCGCAGCGTCATCAAAGTCTCTTAGGTCATGCGGCGGATGTCCGCAGCCGGCCAACGAGGAGACCCGCATGACGATCCGCATTCCACGCCACAATCTCCGCGGCCTGTCCCGCCGCCGTCTCCTGTCCACTGCGGCCGCTGCCGGCGTCAGCACGATTGCGATGCCCTATCTCAGCCGTGCCGCGGACCGGCCGGTCGTGACCCACGGCGTGCAGTCCGGCGACGTCGGGATTGACGGCGGTGTGGTGTGGGCGCGCGCCGACCGGCCGTCGCAGATGCTGGTCGAGGTCGCGACCACGGAGTCGTTCAAGGACGCCCGCGCGCTGCCGCCGATCGCGGCGCTGCCCGAAAGCGATTTCACTGCCAAGATGCTGGTCGACGGCCTGCCCGCCGGCCAGGACATCTTCTATCGCGTCAAGTTTCGTGACCTCTCCCATACCGGCATCGAGAGCGAGCCGGTGGTTGGCCGCTTCCGCACCGCGCCGTCGGACAAGCGCGACGTCAGCTTCGTCTGGGGCGGCGATGTCGCCGGCCAGGGCTGGGGCATCAATCCGGACGACGGCGGCATGGTCACCTTCGCGACGATGAAGAAGCATCGGCCCGATTTCCTGCTGCATTCCGGCGACACCATCTATGCCGACGGCATCATTCCGTCCGAGGTGAAGCTTCCAGACGGCAAGCTCTGGAAGAACATCACCATCCCCGAGAAGGCCAAGGTCGCCGAAACGCTCGATGAATATCGCGCCGCGCACAAGTACAATTTCCTCGACGACAATGTCCGCGCCTTCAATGCCGAGGTGCCGATCTTCGTGCAGTGGGACGACCACGAGGTGACCAACAACTGGTCGGCCTCGAAGGACCTGCCCGCCGCCTACAAGGAGCGCAATATCCAGCTGCTGGCGGCGCGCGCCGCCCGCGCCTTCCACGAGATGTATCCCATGCGCGAAAGCATCGTGGAGCCGGGCCGGGTCTACCGCACCATCCATTACGGTCCGCATCTCGACGTCTTCGTGCTCGACGAGCGCAGCTATCGCGGCGCCAACGGCCCGAACGATCAGACGACATATGGTCCCGATGCTTATTTCATCGGGCCGGAGCAGATGCGCTGGCTGAAGCGGGCGCTGCTCGATTCGCGCGCGACCTGGAAGGTGATCGCTTCCGACATGCCGCTCAGCCTGATCGTCTATGACGACGCGGCCAACAAGAAGGGCTCGGAAGCATTCGCGCAAGGCAATGGCGCGCCGCGCGGCCGCGAGCTCGAGATCGCCGAGATCCTGCGCTTCATCAAGACGGCCCCGATCCAGAACACGGTGTGGCTGACCGCCGACGTGCACTACGCCGCCGCGCATTACTACGACCCGAACAAGGCGCAATTCCAGGATTTCGAGCCGTTCTGGGAATTCGTCTCCGGCCCGCTGCACGCCGGCACGTTCGGCCCGAACGAGCTGGACAACACCTTCGGTCCCGAAGTGCGGTTCGTAAAAGCGCCGGGCGAGGACAAGCAGAACCTGCCGCCGTCGGCCGGCATGCAGTTCTTCGGCCACGTCAAAATCGAGGGCGCGACCGGACAGATGACCGTCACCTTACGCGACCGCGCAGACGTCGCGCTGTGGTCGACCACGCTCGATCCGAAGATGGGGTGAGACACAGCTGCCGTACGATCGAGGCGCGATAAGCTCTCCCCGCTTGCGGGGAGAGGGAGCGCACCGCCGTCGGAGCGAGGTTTCCCAAAAAAGAACTACACCTTCCGCCTGAGCGCCGTCTTGAGCACGTCGGTCGTGCACGGCTTTGGCAGCCGCGGCCGGTCGGCGAAGGCCGATGGTACGAGATCGGCGCCATAGCCGGTCGCGAATGCGAAGGGGATGCCGAGCCCGGCGAGCCGTTCGGCCACGGCGACGCTCTTCTCGCCGATGAGGCCCACATCGAGCAACGCGAACTCCGGCGCACGCTCGTCGATGGCGCGCAGCGCGGTCGCGACATTGGCTGCCACGCGGACGACAGTCACGCCGAGACTGAGCAGCGTGTCCTCGAATCCGAGCGCGATGATGGGATCGTCCTCGACGATCAAAACGTCCCGATAGAGTTCGGGCGAGCGGTCGTCCAAGTCGGATGTCATGTGCGGGGTTCCATGTACGGTGGATGGCCCCGCTGCCGGCGCCTGCAGAGCGCGCCGGCGGGTCCCTTGGAACCCAATCCATCACACCGGAGTTCCCTTGTCGGTTCACTTGTACACACAAGGGCGCCGGTTGGATCAATGGGACGGGAAACGAGGGAACGGACATGCTGGCCCGCGGTGTGAGCGCAATTTCCAGGGAGCGGCCTTACAATAACTTGCTGCGGCGGCTGAGCGCCGCCGATTACGTGCTGATTGCACCCCATCTGGCACAGGACGAGGTTGAAGCCGGCGATCTGCTCTACAACCCCGGAGACGACGTGCAGACGGTCCACTTCCCCTGCGGACCGGCGCTTGCCTCCTATCTCGTCCCGAGCGAGGACGGCCGCGATGTCGAAGCCATCCTGGTCGGGCGCGAGGGCGCGGTCGGGGGCATCGTCAGCCAGGGTTTCCTGCCGGCCTATACTCGCATCGCGGTGAAGTTCGGCGGCCCGTTCGCCCACATGCCGGTCAGCAAACTCGAGGCCGCCAAGCTGCAGTCGAAGACGCTGCGCAACGTGTTTGCGCGCTACGCCGACTGCATGCTGGCGCAGATGTTCCAGTCAACCGCCTGCAACGCGATCCATTCGATCGAGCAGCGCACCGCCAAATGGATCATCTCGGCGATGGAGCGCACCGGCGATGCCGACACCGTGCCGCTGACGCATGAGCAACTGGCGACCCTGCTCGGCGTCGGCCGGTCCTATGCCAGCCGGATCATGCAGGGCTTCAAGGCCGAAGGCATTCTGGAGACGAGGCGCGGCACCATTCTGGTCCGCGATCTCGCCGGCCTGACACGGCGCTGCTGCCATTGCAACGAGGCCGTGAAGGCGCATTTCGAGGAGGTGCTGAGCGGCGTCTATCCGACCGATCAGGCCGAGGCCGGCTGACCGCCAAGGCCGCCGGCTAACCATGATCCAGCCGGGCGAATTTCGGGTCTCCGATTGCTGGGATTGTCATTGTTTTTTGGCCTTTTCTCCCTATATTGCGGCGCAACGCGTCAGGTTTGCCCGGTCCCTTTGGCCGGGCTTCCTTTTTGGACCCGATGGTCCCTGTCGCAGATTAGATTTCGCGAGCGCGCGCCTGTAGCTAACAGCCTGATTCCCTTAAAGGAAACCCGCGCTCCGCACCGAGCACGAGCCGAAGAAAGCCGACCATGAACCTTCGCAACATCGCCATCATCGCCCACGTCGACCACGGCAAGACCACCCTCGTCGACCGCCTGCTGCAGCAATCCGGCACCTTCCGCGAGAACCAGAAGGTCGCCGAGCGTGCCATGGATTCCAACGATCTGGAGCGCGAGCGCGGCATCACCATCCTGGCGAAGGCGGCTTCGGTGCAGTGGAAGGACACCCGCATCAACATCGTCGACACCCCCGGCCACGCCGATTTCGGCGGCGAGGTCGAGCGCATCCTCAACATGGTGGACGGCGCGCTGGTGCTGGTCGACGCCGCCGAAGGTCCGCTGCCGCAGACCAAGTTCGTGGTCTCCAAGGCGCTCAAGGTGGGCTTGAAGCCGATCGTCGTCATCAACAAGGTCGACCGCCCGGACGCGCGCCCGACCGAAGTCATCAACGAGGTGTTCGACCTGTTCGCGGCGCTCGACGCCAGCGAGGAGCAACTCGACTTCCCCATTCTCTATGGATCGGCCAAGCAGGGCTGGATGGCCGACAGCCCGGAGGGTCCGCAGGACAAGGGCATGGAGCCGCTGTTCGAGCTGGTGCTGCGCCACGTGCCGGCGCCAAAGATCGAGCAAGGGCCGTTCCGGATGATCGGCACCATCATCGAGGCCAACCCCTATCTCGGCCGCATCATCACCGGCCGCATCTCATCCGGGACCTTGAAGCCGAACCAGCAGGTCAAGGTGCTGTCCGCCGACGGCAAGGTGGTCGAGCAGGGTCGCATCACCAAGATCCTCGCCTTCCGCGGCCTCGAGCGCACGCCGCTCGATGACGCCGAGGCCGGCGACATCGTCGCGATTGCGGGCCTGACCAAAGGTACCGTCGCCGACACCTTCTGCGATCCGACCGTGGAGACCCCGCTGCCGGCTCAGCCGATCGATCCGCCGACCGTGTCGATGTCGTTCATCGTCAATAACTCGCCGCTTGCCGGCACCGAAGGCGACAAGGTCACGAGCCGCATGATCCGCGACCGCCTGCTGCGCGAGGCCGAGGGCAATGTCGCGCTGCGCGTCCGCGAGGCCGACGACAAGGATTCGATGGATGTCTCCGGCCGCGGCGAATTGCAGCTCGCGATCCTGATCGAGACCATGCGCCGCGAGGGCTTCGAGCTCTCGGTGTCGCGTCCTCGCGTCGTGCTGAAGAAGGACGAGGCGACCGGCCAGACGCTGGAGCCGATCGAGGAGGTCGTGATCGACGTCGACGAGGAGCATTCCGGCGTCGTCGTGCAGAAGATGAGCGAGCGCAGGGCCGAGCTGATCGAGATGAAGCCGTCCGGCGGCAACCGCCAGCGCCTGGTGTTCTACGCGCCGACCCGCGGCCTGATCGGCTACCAGGGCGAGCTGCTCACCGACACCCGCGGCACCGCGATCATGAACCGCCTGTTCCACGGCTATGCGCCCTACAAGGGCGAGATCCAGGGCCGCCGCAATGGCGTCCTGATCTCCAACGACCAGGGCGAGGCGGTGGCCTATGCCATGTTCAAGCTGGAAGACCGCGGCCCGATGATGATCGAGCCGGGCTGGAAGGTCTATCGCGGCATGATCGTCGGCGAGCACACGCGCGACAACGACCTCGAAATCAACGTGCTGAAGGGCAAGCAGCTCACCAACATCCGTACCACCTCCAAGGACGAGGCTGTGCGCCTGACGCCGCCGATCAAGATGACCTTGGAAAAGGCGCTCGCTTACATCGAGGACGATGAGCTGGTCGAGGTCACGCCGAAGTCGATCCGCTTGCGCAAGAAGCACCTCGATCCGAACGAGCGCAAGCGCGCGGAGAAGGCCAAGGAAGCGGTGGCCTGAGATAAGCCAATGGTGAGTGGCGAATAGCGAGTAGGGCAGATACCCTATTCGCTACTCCCTCTTCGCTATTCGCCCAGACTATGTCCTTTCCTTGCGATATCGATGTCGCGATCATCGGCGCCGGCGCCGCCGGCCTCGGCGCTGCGCATGCGCTGAAGGACGCCGGCATCTCCTTCGTCGTGCTGGAAGCGCGCAATCGCATTGGCGGCCGTGGCCACACCATCATGGCGGCGCCTGATATCACCTTCGATCTCGGCTGCGGCTGGCTGCATTCGGCTGACAAGAACTCGTTCGTTGCAATTGCGGAGCAGCTTGGTTTCGAGATCGACCGGGCGCTGCCGCCGTGGAGCCAGCGCGTCGTCTCGACGGCGTTTCCGCCCGATGAGCGCGAGGATTTCCTGTACGCGCTGCACGCCTTTTACGACCGCGCCGAACAGGCCGCCGAGGTGGCTGAGCGGGACGGGAACGATAAGCCCGCAAGCCTCTCGCTCGAGCCCGGCAATCGCTGGAATCCGATGATCGATGCGATCTCGACCTATGTGAACGGCTGCGAGCTCGACCAGGTCTCGATCCTCGACATGGATGCCTATGAGGACACCGAGATCAATTGGCGGGTGCGGCGCGGCTATGGCGCGCTGATGACCGCCTACGGCGCCGCGCTGCGCATCGCCTTCGACTGCAACGTCATGCTGATCGATCATGCGGGACAGCGTATCCGCATCGAGACATCGCAAGGCACGATGACGGCCGACAAGGTGATCGTCACAGTGCCGACCAATCTCATCGCGGACGAGGCAATCCGCTTTCATCCCGCGCTGCCGGACAAGGTCGACGCCGCCGCCAAGCTGCCGCTCGGCATCAACAACAAAGTGATGCTGCGGCTGAGTGAGCCCAGCGACCTGCCGAGCGACGGCAATCTGCGCGGCGCCACCATGCGCACGGCAACAGGCGGCTATCATCTGCGCCCATTCGGTCAGCCCTGCATCGAAGGCTTTTTCGGCGGCAGCTTTGCGAAGCAGCTCGATGATGCCGGCGAGGGCGCGCTCGGCGCCCAGGCGATCGACGAGATCGCGGAGCTGCTCGGCAATGACTATCGCTGCAAGCTGACGCCGCTCGCCGAATCGCGTTGGGCCAGTGATCCCTTCGCGCGCGGCGCCTATTCACATGCGCTGCCCGGGCATGCCGGCAAACGCGTGGCGCTGGCTGAGCCGGTCGATGACAGGCTGTTCTTCGCGGGCGAAGCGACGTCGGCCAACTTCTACTCGACGGCGCACGGCGCACGCGATTCCGGCGAGCGTGCGGCGAGGGACGTGTTGAAGGCGCTCAAGAAGCTCTAGCGCTTTCCTTGTCATTGCGAGGAGCGACAGCGACGAAGCAATCCAGAGTCCCACGTGTAGCTCTGGATTGCTTCGCTTACGCTCGCAATGACGGAGCCTCCGCAGACGTCGCGCCCGCCTCCCCCGTCATCCGCAAGAATTCCCGCGCAGCCTGGGTCTGGTGATGCTCCCTGTGGCGCAGGCTGAAGAAATGCCGTTTGGGCAGCGCGACATTGGCGACAGCCAGCAGACCGGCCTTCAGCGCGCGGATCACGACCAGACGCGAGACCACCGTGACGCCGGCGCCGGCCTCGACCGCGGCGCGCACGGCCTCGTTGGACGGCAGGTCGAAGGCGACATCGAGCTCGGCCGGGTCAATGCCGAGTTGTTCGAGCGCGGCTTCGAACACGGCTCGCGTGCCCGAGCCCTGTTCGCGCAGCACCCAGCGCGCATGCTTCAATGCGTCGGCCGTGACCGGCGTGCCGTCGCACAGCGCGTGTCCGATCGGCCCGACCAGCACCAGCTCATCGTCCGCTACCACGGCCGCTGCGAGCATGGGATCGTCGACATAACCTTCGACGAAGCCGAGGTCGGCGCCGCCTTCACGCACCAGGGTTGCGACCTGTTCGGTGTTGCCGATCGAGAGCTGCAGCTTGATCGCGGGATGCGCAGCATTGAAACGATGAATGAATGCCGGCAGCCAATAGCCGGCGATGGTCTGGCTCGCCGCCAGCGAAAGCTGGCCACGCTTCAAGCCGGCGAGATCGTTCAGCACGGTCTCCGCACTGGCAACGCGGGCGAGAATGCTCCGGGCTTCGACGAGGAACGCTTTGCCGGCGGCGGTCAGCACGATCCTGCGACCGACGCGATCGAACAGCTTGGTCTGATAACGGGCTTCCAGCGCGGCGACCGCCGCTGACGTCGCTGACTGCGTCAGATTGAGATCACGCGCGGCCTGCGTGACATGCTCGCGGGTCGCGACAGCGACGAAGATCCTAAGCTGCTCGAGCGTCATGTGGCTCCTAGATCGTCAGCTTCACCAGTGCCAGGCTGAAGCACGCGATAAAGAGGAAAGACAGCAGGCCGAGCAGCAGCGGCTTGATGCCCTTGGCCTTCAGCTTGGCAAAGTCGGTTTCCAGCCCCATCGCCGCAAGCGCCATCGAGAGCAGGAAGGTGGTGGCGGTAACGACATCGGCGCGGATATCGGCGGGGATCGTGATGACGCTGTTGACGCCGAGCAGCGCGACGAAGCCAAGGATAAACCAGGGAACGGGCGCCTGCGCGCTTGCGTGACCATGACCGTCGTGACGGGCGCGGCGGGTCGCGAGCAGGCCGAGCGTGATGACGACGGGCGCCAGCAGGGTCACGCGCGCCAGCTTGGCGATGGTGCCGAAATCACCGGCCTCCTTGCCGCCCTGGAACGCGGCGGCTATGACTTGCGCGATTTCGTGGATCGAGGCGCCGCTCCACAGCCCGAAGGCGTGCGCGTCGAGCTGCAAGAGTCCCGCGAGCCAGGGATAGCTGAACATCCCAATCGAGCCGAACACGGTGACGCAGGCGACTGCGTAGGCCACGTCCTCGTCACGCGCTTGCGTGACCGTGTTGGTCGCGATCACGGCGGAGGCGCCGCAGATCGAGGTGCCGGCTGCGATCAGCTCCGTCAGCTTGCGATCGACGCCGAGCAGCCGCCCGATCCAGGTCGTGACCAGGAAGGTCGAGACCAGCGCCAGAGCGATCACGGCGAGCCCGCGCGCACCGACCTCGACCACCTGCGCCGCAGTCAGTTGCAGGCCGAGCAGGATGATGGCCAGCCGTAGCACCGGGCGCAGCGCAAACATCACGCCGGCCTTGGCCCGGCGCGGCGTGCCGATGACATTGTGAAAGACCATGCCGCTGAGAATGGCGAGGATCATCGGGCTGAAGGGTGTAAGCCCCGGCAGCTGACGCAGGCTGAAGCCGGCGCCGGCGATCGCCGCCGACAACAGCAGGCCAGGCAGCAGCGTCGTGGCTGCAGGCTTCGGCCGAGCCCGGGCGACAAGGGCTGATGTGGAGGGATCATCGGCGGCAAGATCGTGGGAGGGGCTGACCATGAAATAAATTCCCGAATTCCAGCTACGGGAGAGTATTTCATGCTCCGATGAATCGATCTAACGCATAATATGTGATAAATCGTTCGATTGGAACGAACGATTGCGTCCTCAGCTCGTCATTGCGAGGAGCGATAGCGACGAAGCAATCCAGATTTGCTTTCGCAGACCATTCTGGATTGCTTCCGCCGTCGCCCTTCGGGCTATGGCGGACACGTCGCTTCGCTCGCAATGACGACGGACGCGAACTACTCCAGCACCCGTTGGCGCAGCTCAGCATCCGGCACGAAGCACGCGTCGTACTTGCCGAAGATGCGGTAGCGGTTGCGCGCGACGAGGCCGTAGACCGCGTCGCGCAGCGGCTTCGGGACCGCGAACAGCGCGCGGGTCCAGCCCCAGCCCGCAAGCTGCGATAACACCGTGAGCGCGGCATCGGATTTCAGATGCGCGCGCCCGCCATGGACGACGGCGTTTGTGTCGGGGTCAGTGGGATCGATGCCGAAGGCGCGCGCCAGCCGCGCGCCATAGGGCGACTGGATCGGCGTGAAGCGGAAGCGCCTGGCCGTGTCGCGCGCGATCACGAAGCGGACCCAGCGCGAGCAGAACACGCAGACGCCGTCATAGAGGATCACATCGTCGTCCGGCCAGTTCGTCATCAGCGATTGTCCAATGTGAGCAGCGCGACCAGCATCAGCACGATCGCAGGCCCGGTCTTGACCAGCGCGCCCAGCGGTTCGCGCCAGAGATCCGGCGTCAGGATGGCGCAGCCTGCCATGTAACCGACCGAGAGCAGGATGCCGGCGACAAGCCCTGTTGCCGCCGTACAGCGGAACGCGATCAGCACGCCGATGCTCATGTCCATCATGCTGGTGATGGCGGCAAAGGGCACGGCGAATGCTTCCGGCCAGCCGCGCGACGTCAGGATCGCGGTGGTCGCCGGAAACGAGATCACCAGCGCAATGAAGCCCGAGACGAGCCAGAACAGCACCAGGCTCGCAATCATCAGCGCCTTCACGAGATAGAGCCGCGCGAACCATTTGTCCTGAATGCTGGCGCCGCGTGCGCCGACGACCTCGCTCATGCGCTTCGGTACAATGCCGGTCGCGCTGATCCAGCCTTGTGGATCGCCGCTGACGCCGCGACGCAGCTCGGCGACGGCGGTCGAGCGCATCGGCGACATCCAGCCAAGCCGGCTGATGAGATCGCCAGCGAGCGCGCCGGCATCGAGCAGCAATTTCGGCAAGGTGATGCGCGGCTGGGGCGCCGTGCCGAAGGCAACACGGAAGCGGTCGATCACATCGCCGAGCGTGACCGGCTCGGGCTGCATGATGTCCCAGGTCACAGCCTTGGTCGTCTCGTCGTCGAGCGGACGCGCAGCGAGCCAGGCGATGGTCGTTGCGATGTCTTCGACTGCGACCGGCTGCAACGGTCTCGCGCGCTCCTTCTCCGGGAGTTCGAACGGAAGCGCCGCGAGCGCGCGGATCATGGCGCTGCCGCCATAGGCGCTTGGTGCGATCACGAAGCCCGGCCGCAAAATCGCATGGGGATTACCCGACGCAGCGATCAGCCGTTCGGCCTCGCGCTTGGTGGTGCTGAAAGCGGTGCGGTCGTGCGTCTCATTGCCGGGAATCGAGATGTGGATCAGGCGCACATCACGGCGAGACTGCCTGATCGCCGACAGCAGCCGGACCACGAAGTCGCGATGCACCGCGCCCGTATCGCTGCCGGGGCCGTCCTGCAGCACACCCAGGCAATTCACGATCACGCCGATGTCGCGCGCGCGGATCAGTTCTGCCAGCGCCGACGCCTCCATCGCCATAACGGGCAATTCGAGATCATCGGGCGAGACGCGCTGCCCGCCCGAGAAGCGGCGCGCGACGCCAACGACATCACAACCGCGCTGGCGCAGATCGTCGGTGACGAAGCGACCGATCAAGCCGGAGGCGCCGAGCACGAGGATGCGGGGGGTGGGCGTGATGCTCATCGCACGCACACCAATCGCAAGTGGAGGAGCCAAGCTGTGGCGCCGGACGCGGTCTCACCCTCTCCCCTTGTGGGAGAGGGTGGCGAGATCGAGCGTAGCGAGATCGCGCCGGGTGAGGGGTCTGCATCCGCGGAGAAAGACCCCTCACCCGGTTTCGAGCTGCCGCTCGA
The DNA here is from genome assembly GCF_045571465.1 of Bradyrhizobium sp. STM 3557. NCBI lineage: Bacteria > Pseudomonadati > Pseudomonadota > Alphaproteobacteria > Hyphomicrobiales > Nitrobacteraceae > Bradyrhizobium > Bradyrhizobium sp. STM 3557. The sequence continues at coordinate 324,948 of NZ_CP120697.1, read as the reverse complement.
AACCACCCTCTCCCACAACAAGGGGAGAGGGTGCAGCGAGCTCGTGGCCCGACCTCCTTGCACCAATATCCGCTCCTCAAAACGGTTTCGCGATCATCAGCCAGAGGATGGCCATGACCGCACCAAAGCCGGGAATGCCGCACAGGAACCAGCGGCGAAACAACAGGTGATAGCGCGGCGGCAGCGGCTGCGATGTCTGTTCCGCCAGCTGCGCCAGATCGCGCATCTCGATCTGCATGAAGATCACGGGCACCCAGAACGCGCCGGCGAGCGCGTAGAGCGCGAGCGACGTTGCGAGCCAGCGATCAGCCAGCGTGGTCGAGGACAGCCACATCAGAACGGCGCCAGTAACCGGCTGCAGCAGCACGGCCGACAGCGTGAACAGCAAATCCGCGATCACCACCACGCCTGCCGTGCGGGCGATGAAGGCGGCGTCAAAGCTGCGATGAGCCATCAGCATGAAGAACGCGATACCCGTGCCGGTGCCGAGAATGACGATGGCGCCGAGCACGTGCAGGTATTTGACCAGGAAATACAGCGTCATCGTGTCTTGGCGAGCTGCGGCCCAGAGCCTGGTGATGCCGCGGCGATGGGAGATTCGAGCGCCAATGCGATTGCGTCCACGGTTGCCGCACGTCGTCCACACGCTCGGCCAGCCCTTGCCATCATCGCTCCTTGGAACCTTTGTACGATCGATATCATTACCGGGAGGAGCAGCCCAGTTTGTCGATACCTCCGTCGTTCGGCTTGCCGAACTGTCTCTTTTCGGAACAGTTTTCCGAACACCTGATGCAGAAAGTCCACAGGTTAACCGATCTTTAACGTTGGATCTTGAAGCGGCGGCGGCGACTTGCTTTGATCTGAGCATGAGCACAACCCTGATTGAAGTCCGTCCGGCCAAGGCTGCTGATGCGGCCGCGGTGGCGTCTGCCCATGACGAAGCCTGGCGTTCGGCCTATCAGGGCATCATTCCCGGTGCCGAGCTGGAAAAGCTGATCAATCGGCGTGGTCCGCAGTGGTGGGACAGCGCGATCCGCAAGGGCAGCCGCGTCAGCGTGCTGGTGTTCAACGACAAGGTCGCCGGCTACGCGAATTACGGCCGCAACCGCGCCCGCAGCCTGCATTTCGATGGCGAGATCTACGAGCTTTACCTCCGGCCTGAGTTTCAGGGGCTGGGCTTTGGTCGCCGGCTGTTCACCGCGGCCAAGCGCGACCTTGCGCAAAGCGGCCTGAAGAGCATGGTGGTGTGGGCATTGTCGGACAACGATCCCGCCACCGAATTTTACCGCGCGCTGGGCGGCCGCATGGTGGCGCGCTCGTCGGAGCGATTCGGACCGAAGTCGCTCGACAAGGTGGCATTCGCCTGGACGCATCAGGCCTGACGCTCCTGGCCGGCGGGCGTTAGCCAATCGAACTGAACCGAAATTTTGGGCTTAAGTAGCTGTTGCGGAACCGCGAGTTTTTTGCGACTGCGAAGTCCGGCGCGCGCTCGTGGCGCGCCCGCCCCTCAACGTTCAAGTTCTATGGAGCCCATCCATGCGCATCGACGCCATTCCGATCGGGAAAGATCCCCCGCGCGACGTCAACGTCGTGATCGAAGTGCCGGTTGGCGGCGAGCCGATCAAGTATGAGCTGGACAAGGACGCCGGTACCCTGTTCGTCGATCGCTTCCTCTACACGGCGATGCGCTATCCCGGCAATTACGGTTTCATCCCGCACACGCTGTCGAATGACGGCGATCCCTGCGACGTGCTGATCGCCAACACCCGCGCCATCGTGCCCGGTGCCGTGATGAGCGTGCGCCCCGTCGGCGTGCTGTTGATGGAGGACGAGGCCGGCGGCGACGAGAAGATCATCGCGGTGCCTTCCTCGAAGCTGACGCAGCGCTATGACAAGGTGCGCACCTATAGCGACCTGCCCGATATCACGCTGCAGCAGATCCAGCACTTCTACGAGCACTACAAGGATCTCGAGCCCGGCAAGTGGGTGAAGGTGCTGCGCTGGGGCTCGGCCGAGGACGCCCACCAGCTGATCAGCGAAGGCATCGCGCGGGCGAAGGCGGGGAAGAAGTAAAACGGCCTGTGTGCTGGTCGGCTCTTCACCCTCCCCTGGAGGGGGAGGGTCGATCGCTCACGAAGTGAGCGAGCGGGGTGGGGTGATCTCTCGGCAAGCGACGACTGCGGTGAGATCACCCCACCCCGTCTCACATTTCGCTTCGCTCATGTGAGCCGACCCTCCCCCTCCAGGGGAGGGTGACCTCAACCCGTCGCTTTCAGCTCGATTCACACCGCCGGCTTCGGCAGGCCCGCGATCGCGCAGGCCGCGCGCAGCGTGTTGACGAGCAGGCACGCCACCGTCATCTGGCCGACGCCGCCCGGCACCGGCGTGATGGCACCCGCGACCTCGGAGACTTCGGCGTAGGCGACGTCGCCGACCAGCTTCGTCTTGCCGTCCCCGCGCGGGATGCGGTTGATGCCGACGTCGATCACGGTCGCACCCGGCTTGATCCAGTCGCGCTTGATCATCTCGGGACGGCCGACCGCGGCATAGACGAGATCGGCGCGCGCCACGAGTTGCGGCAGGTCGCGGGAGCGCGAATGCGCGATCGTCACCGTGGCATTCTCGTTCAGCAGCAGCTGCACCAGGGGACGGCCGACCAGGTTGGAGCGGCCGATCACGATCGCGTTCATGCCCTCCAGCGAGGCATGCACGGTCTTGCTCAGGATGATGCAGCCGAGCGGCGTGCAGGGCGACAGCGCATCAAGGCCGGCGGCGAGCCGGCCAGCATTATGCGGATGCAGGCCGTCGACGTCCTTGGCCGGGCTGATCGCGTTGATAACGGCTTCCGTGCTCAGCCCCTTCGGCAGCGGCAGCTGCACCAGGATGCCATGCACGGCTGGATCATGGTTGAGCCGATCAACAAGCGCCAGCAGGTCATGTTGTGAAACGTCAGCCGGCAGCTTGTGCTCGAACGAGGCCATGCCGGCAGCTTGGGTCTGGGTGTGCTTGGAGCGGACATAGACCTCGCTCGCCGGATCATTGCCGACCAGCACGACCGCCAGACCCGGCGTCAGGCCGTGCTCGCGCTTGACCCGCTCGACCTCGCTCGCCACACGGCCGCGCAGATCGGCGGCAATGATCTTTCCGTCAATAATGCGGGCGGTCATTGTTCAGTCCTCTATGCTCGATCGCAATTATGTTTAGGCCGCTCGCCCCAGCAAAGACGCCCACCCTCCCCCTCCAGGGGGAGGGTGAAGTCGCCGCCGATGCAGTATGGCCCAACCGGCCGCGATTTAGCTCTTTCTCATCGGCTTATGGGCTGCCGTAAGCGCACGCAAGGTCTGATCGAGCGCGACCGGATCGCCTGATATGGCAACCTGCTTGAGCCGAGCGGTCGCCCCGGAGGTCAGCTGCACCGCCGCCTTTGGCACGCCGAGCGACTTCGCCAGCAGCTCGGTCACCGCGCGGTTGGCTTCGCCGCCATCGGCGACGGCACGAACCCGCAGCTTCAGCACGCTACGGCCGTCCGATAGCGTCTCGATGCCGTCGATCGCGTCACGGCCGCCGCGCGGCGTCACCCGCAAGGCGACCTGCACACCCCCGGCGATCGCGCGCCACGGCTTCATGCTTCACGCGCCGCAAGCGGCCCTCAGAACACCACCGGGTAGATGTAATAGGTGATCACGCGCTGGATGAACATGATGATCAGGATCAGCACGATCGGCGAGATGTCGAGCCCGCCGAGATTGGGCAGCGCCCGGCGGATCGGCGCCAGCAGCGGCTCGGTGATTCGGTAGAGGAACTCGGCGACCGCGGCCACGAACGGGTTGCGCGTGTTGACGACGTTGAAGGCCACCAGCCAGGACAGGATGGCAGCGGCGATCAGGAGCCAGACGTAAAGGTCGAGAACGATGAGAACGATGTCGAGAACGGCGCGCATGCGGGTCTACTCGGGGCTCGGTCGCGGATTCGACCGGGATTTGCGAGCTAGATATCGGTTCCGCCCCGTATGAACAAGGGAAGCCGGCCGTCAAGGCTAACGGCGGATGTGACGGTTCTTGACTTGACCTTGGACCGGACTGTAAATGGCGCCGACTTCCCCGGCTGCCATCCCGCGCATATGCGGCAACCGGGCACGATCGCGGTGATCGTGGACAAAGTTCATGGGGCCATAGCTCAGCTGGGAGAGCGCATCGTTCGCAATGATGAGGTCGGCGGTTCGATCCCGCCTGGCTCCACCAGCCTCCGCAGGCTTCGCCTGCTTCGGCTCGGCAAGCCCGCACGTGGCGGAGGCTGTCGCGCCGTAGCTCGAAGAGCGAAGGCGGACTCAATCGGCCCAAGCGCCCTATTCCTATTCTATTCCGCCGCCTCCGCGAGCGCTGGCATCGGCTCGCGCTTCAACCAGCCATCAATGAAATGGGCGAGGAAGGCGCGCTCGGCCAAATCATGCATCGCGCGTCCCTCGAAATGATGGTGCCGCGGCCGCGCGCCGGGCGTGTCGAGCCGCGCATGCCCGCGCGTGGTCCAGCGGCACATCATCGCGTAGGTGACGTCGGGGTGGAACTGCAGCCCGGTGGCGTTGCCGTATTGATAGGCCTGGATCGGGAAATCGCCGCCTTCGGCCAAGAGGTCGGCGCCGGCGGGAAGCTCAAAGCCCTCGCGATGCCAGTGATAAACCTGATCCGGCCAAAACGGGCACAGCTTGCGCCCTGAGGCTGTGGGGCGGATCGGATAATAGCCGATCTCGGCACGTCCTTGCGGATGCGGCGCGACCTTGGCGCCGAGCTGGATCGCCAGCATCTGCGCGCCGAGGCAGATGCCGAGAAAGGGCCGCTGCTCGCGCAGGGGCACCTCGATCCAGTCGATCTCGCGGCGGACATAGTCGTCCGGATCGTTGGCGCTCATCGGGCCGCCGAAAATAACGGCGCCGGCATGCGCCTCGAGCGTCTCGGGAAGCGGATCGCCAAAGCGCGGCCGGCGGATGTCGAGCGCGTGGCCAAGCGCGCGGAGCGCGTTGCCGACGCGGCCGGGGCTCGATGTTTCCTGGTGCAGAATGATGAGGACCGGACGCAGCGGCGTACAGGCGTCGCCTGTCACCGGAATTGGCTGCCGGGTGCCCGCTTTGGCGGCATCGATCGGCACCGGCGATGGATATGGCCTGAGCATCGAGCTCCGATGATAGCTAAGCAAAGGTTAACAGCGCGTGAGCGCGCGACCTTTACGAAGCAAGGGCCGGGCCAATACGGGGATGGGTGTCAGCTGCGGCGCAGTTGCAGCCGTCCGACGGCATCCAGGATGAAGCCGCGCGGAAACCAGCGCAGCATGAAGGGCACGATCTTGATGCCAAGGCCCGGGAGCACGACGCGCTTGTCCGCCATCAGCCCGCGATAGCCGGCCTCGGCCACTGCGCGCGGCGATACGTTGAGAATGGCCGAATCGACGCCGGGCTTGAAGCCGGCGCGCGCCTGGAATTCCGACGGCACCGGCCCCGGGCACAGCACCGTGACCCGCACACCATATGGCGCGAGCTCCTTGCGCAGCGCCTCGGTGAAGGAGATCACATAGGCCTTGGACGCGTAGTACACTGCCATGCCGGGCCCTGGCAGGAAGCCCGCGACGGAGCCGAGATTGAGGATGCCGCCGCGATTCCTGATGAGCTGATCGGTGAACCGCAACGACAGGTCCGTCAGGCTGCGGATGTTGACCGCGATCATGTCGAGCTGCTCGGCGCGATCGAGCTGGACCGCGCGGCCGAACAAGCCGAAGCCGGCATTGTTGACGAGATATTCGACCTCCACACCAGCCTCTGACAGTGCGGCGGCGATGCAGTCCGTGCCATCGGGGGCCGTCAGGTCGCAGGGAATGACGATCGGCGATGGTGCACCGCTCGCGGCAAGCTCGCGCGCCAGTGCATGCAGCCGCTCTTCGCGGCGTGCAACCAGCGCCACGCGGTGTCCATTCGCGGCGAAGACGCGGGCCAATTCGGTGCCGATGCCTGCCGAGGCACCGGTCACCAGCGTCACACAGTCACTCACGATGCAATGCTCTTTGATCAATTCCCGGACGTTCTGAAGATGAACGGACGAGAGCATAGGCGCGAGGGAACTTGCAAGATGCCGGCCGCCGGTGGCGCGCCATCGGCTACAGCCGGTAACATGAGGATTCACACGGGCTTAGCCGCCGGGTCGAGCCGCGCGCGACATTAAACTTTATCCATGTAACGGACAGGCGGCCGGTCCGGCGACGGCGCGCCACACGTCAGCGCTTGACTGATGCGCTGGGAACCTTGGCCGCCACGCGATGCTTCAGATCGATGCGATCGCGCGAGGAGATGCCAAGCAATTCGGCAGCCCGCCAGACGACATTGTCCTCGAACTCGGTGACCTTGCCGTCGACATAGACCAGCTCCCACATCATCTCGATGATGCGCAACCGGCCCGCCTCGTCGACCTCGCGCATGATGACGCTGGTGAAGCGATAGAGATCGACCGCTTCGCCTTCGGCCAGCATGGCCTGCGAGATCAGCCGGTCAGCGCTGCCGGGATCGAGTCCGAAACGCGCCTCGATCAATCCGTGCAGCTTGCGTTTCTCCACATCGCTCGGCTCGCCATCGAGCGAGATGACATGGATCAGGAGTGCGGTTGCGGCGAGCTGATAGCCGTTGTCGTCAAAGGTCGGAGTCTCGTGGGGCGAAATCACATCGGCGATGAATTGACGCAATCCTTCCAGCATAATGTCCCGAAATCTCGATCTCGTCCCACGCCGCCACCATGGCGGGTTTCTTTTAGCAGATATGCGGGTGCACGGTTGCGATGGCAATCCGCCGCGACGTTCTGGCGCCATGACATTTCGGTAACGCACCAGCCGTCAAGCCCGGGCTATTCCGGGCACGCGCGTCCCTGTCGTTCCGAAGCGCGGAGCTGGCGGCCGGGTATCACGGAATTTCGTACACCATCATCTTGTCAGCGATGCCGCGCAGCGCAGCCTGCTTTTGGATCGGCATGATATGCGCCTTCTCGAGGATCGCGGCGACGCCGGGCGCCTCGATGACGGGCGCGGTGAGATGGATCTCCTGCGCGGTCGACAGGCTCTGCACGCGCGCGGCGATGTTCACCGTCTGCCCGAAATAATCCTGCCGATCGTTGAGCATCACCGCGAGGCACGGACCTTCATGGATGCCGATCTTGACGACAAGCTCGTCGCTGCCGCGCTCGGCGTTGAGCCGGGCCATCGCATCGCGCATCCGCAAGCCTGCCGACAGCGCGTGCTCGGGCTTGATGAAGGTCGCCATCACGGCGTCGCCGATCGTCTTCACCACCGCACCCTTTTCGGCATTGATGATGTCGAGCAGCGCACGGAAATGCGCACGCACGAGGTCAAAGGCGGCGAGATCGCCGACGCGCTCGTAGAGCGCCGTCGAGCTCTTCAGGTCGGTGAACAGGAAGGTCAGCGAGGTGATCTTCAAGCGCTGGTCGATGTTGAGGTTGTCGGCCTTGAAGACGTCCCGGAAGGTCTGGTTCGACAGCATCCGCTTCGCGGTAAGGAACGGCTTGCGGCGGCCGATCAGGTGATGCAGCGCATCGGCCGCGACCATCACAGTCGGCAGCACGCGCACGCCCGCCTTGTTGTCGAGCGTGAGCTCGAGCGGACCCGGGCGCAGCGTCGTGGTCTCGACCTGAGCGCGGACACCATCATATTTCAGCGACAGGCGCTGCACCTCGTCGGTCGGCTCGCCCTGTACGTCGATGAAGCGCGAGGCATGGGTGACGGGCTCGAATACGATGATGAACTGCGGCGGCAGCTCGATCGAGATCGTCATGTGCTCGCCGGCCGGCAGCTCGCTTGTAGCCAGCACGACGTCCTTGGAAAGCTCAGCCATCGCCTGCTCATCGAATTCGACGCCAGAGCTCCAGAACACCTGCTTGTAGTAGTCCCACACCGGCAGCGTATGCGGATCATGCGCCGCGATCCGCCGCACCCGCGGGCTCACCGTGAAGGCGGCCTCGACCTGCTGGTCGACCGAGGCCTCGTAGCTGCAGGCGCACAGGCCGCAATGATAGTCGTCGGTGCGCAGCGATTTCAGTGTGCCGTGCGCATCGAGCACGCCGCCGCAGCCGGGGCACAGCACGTTCCAGGTCAGGTCGAACAGGCCGAGCCGCGCCGAATGGATGAAGCCTGAGATGACCCGCTCTTCATCGAGGCCGGTGCGATTGGAAAAATCCAGCGCGTTGATGCGGTTCAACTCGGGATCGGCACCGTCATGGATCAGCTGCATGATGGCATCGGCCACTTTGGGATCGGCGGCCTCGTGAAGGGCCGAAAACTGCGGAGGTGCGTCGCTCATGGCGGTCCTAACAAAATTAAGAACGTTATGTCATAGGATGGGTATCGCTTCGCTCAACCCGTCCTACATTCTTGGTCTCATTCCGATCATCACCTTGGATACCTAGCGCGGCGCGATACGGAACATCGGCGACCGGTTCGGCTGCGTTGTCACCACGCCGACCGGCATAACCGGGACTTCGTCGGCAAGCTCGATCCTGTAGGCACCGACCAGTCGCGCCAGCGCCAAGGTCGCCTCCACCAAGGCAAAATGCGCGCCGATGCAGACCCGCGCGCCGGCGCCGAACGGCAGATAGGCGAAGCGCTCCGGCGGCGGCGCGCCGGGCATGAAGCGCTCGGGCAGGAAGGCGTTTGGTGCCTGCCACAGCTTCTCGTGCCGGTGCAGCAGCCATGGCGCAATCAGAATGACATCGCCCTTGCGCACCGGGAAACCCGAAACCCGATCCGGCCCCATCGCGGCGCGCGCAATCAGGAAAGCCGGCGGATAGAGCCGCAACGCCTCGTCGATCACGGCGCGGGTGAATGGCAGCCGCTCCGGCTCGGCAGTGCCTTCGACGCCCCGCGCCTCACGCGCGAGCTTCTCCTGGCTCTCGGTATCGAGCGCGAGCAGGTACAGCGCCCAGAACAGCGCGATCGCGGTGGTCTCATGGCCGGCGAGAATCATGGTCGCGACCTCGTCGGCGAGCAGTTCGTCGGAGAAGCTGGCCCCGGTCTCCGGGTCGCGCGCCGCGTCCATCAGGTCGAACAGGTCCTGCGGCGGCGCATCGCCGCTCTTGCCGGCGGCGCGGCGCTCCGCCATCAGCTGCGCGACGAAGGCGGTCCAGCGCTTGCGAAAGCGGGCGCGGGCAAAATCGCGCGGCGTCGGCCAGGACAGCGGCAGCACCAGATCGAGCAGATGCGGGCTCGCCAGCCGTGTGCCGTATTCGAAGACAAAGTCGCGCAGAGTCGCGCCATGCCGCCCCATCTCGAACGAGAACATGGTGCGCCCGGCGATATCGAGCGTCATCCGCTGCATGACCTCGCGCAGATCGATCGGATGGCCGCACTGCTGCTTCAGCTTCACCACGGTCTCATCAGCGACCGCGATCATGTGCGGGATCAGCGTGTTCACTGCGCGCGGCGTGAACGCCGGCGCCAATGTGCGGCGCTGGTGCTTCCAGGCCTTGCCTTCGGCGATCAGGAGGCCTTCACCGAGCATCGGGCGCAGCACGCGAATGCCGCCGGGCGTGCGGGTGTAGTTCTCGTAATTGTCGACCAGCACATGCTTGATCGCATCCGACGTGTTGAGGATGAAGCTGGAGCGGCCGAAGAAGCGGCCGCGGATCACGTCCTCCTCATAGGCGCGCTGGCCCCAGCTCTCGATCGCGTTGTCGCCCATCTTCAGGACGCGCCGGAACGCACCCATGCTGTCGGGCGCGCGTGGCGGCGCCGGGGGCACCAGCGGCCGCCGTGACAGCGACAGGTCATGGATCTCGGCGATGGTCATTGACGGCCTTTCACCCACTCGAAAAGAGCACAGTCAGACGCGAGCGAACCGGCTCGGCATTGGAGGTGCACCCTCTCCCATCGTCGCGACGGCGCAGCCGCCGTCGGCAGTGGGAGAGGGTGGATCGCCGACGCGGAAGCGGCGGCGAGCCGGGTGAGGGGTCTGCATCCGCGGAGACAGACCCCTCACCCGCCTTCGATGCTTCGCATCGCAGGCACCCTCTCCCACAAGGGGAGAGGGTGCAGCCAGTTCGCGGCGCTGGTTCGGTCCATCAGCTCAATCGTTCTCGCTACATCAGCTAAGTCGTCAGCTCGATCACCGCAATCCTGCCTTCGGAAGCGGGCCAAAGCCGGGCAGCGATCCGTTCCTCGTTGAACAGGCCGACCACGCTGCGGCCGACCTCGCCTGCCGGCAGCCGTAACGTCGTGACCGAGTCGGTCGGAACGCCCCTCTGCACGTCCAGCGGCTCCTTGCCGTCGAGCAGCACGATATCGCGGGGCAGGCAGAAATAGCCGCGCGGCCGTGTCATCATGACGATGGCGCCGGCGCCCGTCGGTTCGAGCGGACGCGCGGGGCGCAGATGCACGATCTCCGAGGTGCGCGGGAACGGCGAGCGATAGAAATGCGTGATCGGCGCGCCCTGCGCGGTCAGCACGATCTCGAGATAGGCCGTGGGGTCGACCTCGGCCGGGCCCCAGCGCCCGTCGGCACCGGTCTCGACGCGATAGAGCGCCTCGCCCAGCCGCTCGCCGGTGTCGGGCGAGACATGAAAGAGCTCGACCTTGGCACCGGTGACCGGCCGGTTGGTGGGCACGCCGCCTGGCGTGCCCGTCACCAGCCCGCTCAGCCGCACCTTCGGCTCGGCCACGATCGCGATCCGATCCGGCTCGTATCCGGCAATGAATTTGTAGATCTCGCGGAACGCGCGCGCATGATAGGCGCTTTCGCGGTGATCGACCGGTCCGAGCACCAGATTGGTGGCACCCTTCAACTCCGGCCCCTCGGCGGTGACGCCGGTCGGCACGCCGGGCTTGCCGATGAAGCGGCCATCGGCTTGCGCATATTTGTCCAGCCCATCGCTGCGCAGCGTCAGGAACGCTGTGCCTGCCGTGACCTCGCTGTCACCGCTATTGAGGCCCTGCAGAAACGGCCCACGGCCGTTGAATTCATTGCCGAGCTGATCGTCCGAATTGAACACGCCGTGATTGGGCGTGCCGCAGAGCACGGCATGGCTGATATCGCTGCCGCCGGCCTTGATGTAGCTGCGGATGGAATTGCCGCCGCGGGAATTGCCGACCAGCGCGACCCGCGCCGCCCCGGTTGCCTTGCGCAGCGCCGCGACCGCCTCGCCGAGCTCGCGTCGTTGGTCCTCGGTCGAGGAGCGACCAGCCTGCGCCACGGTGTCGTCGCTGCGCGCAAGCGGATCGGTGAAGTTGAGCGCGGCCATCCGCGCCCGCGGCACGCCGTTGGATTCCATCCGCCACAGCGTCGTGATCCAGAGCGCGGCGTGGTCGCCATTGCCATGGACGAACAGGATCGGCGGCATGTCCTGCGCGGCCGCGGTCGGCGCGGCCTGAGCCAGTGCCGCACGGCGCAAATCGGCGGAGAACAGCGGCAGGGTTCCGAGGCCCTGCAGCATGGTGCGTCGCGTCAGAGTCATCGGCAGTTCCCCCCTGCCCGCCATGATTGTTCCCTGCACGATTCCGGACTGGAAACGCACTGGACAGGGGCGGACCTTCGCAGGCATCACATACGACCTGCCGGAATCAAGCACCAGTCGATCACAGGCTGGCGACATCGCGACAAGGAGCGACGCCCGGACATGAACGCCCCGTCCCGACGCCAGATCTTCTCCACGGAAGGCATTGCGGCTCCGCTGCGGCACCTGGCGTTTCGGCGGATCTGGCTGGCGAGCCTGCTGTCCAATCTCGGGCTTTTGATCCAGGCGGTGGGTGCGGCCTGGGCAATGACCCAGATGACCGCCTCGGCCGACAAGGTGGCGCTGGTACAGACCGCCTTGATGCTGCCGGTGATGTTCATCTCGATGCCGGCCGGCGCCATCGCCGACATGTATGACCGCCGCGTCGTGGCGCTGGTCGCGCTGTGCATCGCGCTCGCTGGGGCAACCGCGCTCACGGCGCTGTCGTGGCTCGGCCTGGTCACGCCGCAGATCCTGCTCGCCCTGTGCTTCGTGGTCGGCAGCGGCATGGCGCTGATGGGCCCGGCCTGGCAGTCGTCGGTGAGCGAGCAGGTGCCGCCGGACACCCTGCCCGCGGCCGTCGCCCTCAACGGCATCAGCTACAACATCGCCCGCAGCTTTGGTCCTGCGATCGGCGGCGTGGTGGTGGCGGCGGCCGGCGCGGTGGCCGCCTTCGCCTGCAACGCCCTGCTCTATCTGCCGCTGGTTGCCGCACTGTTTTTGTGGCGGCGCGTGGTCGAGCCGCAGCATTTGCCGCGCGAGCGGCTGAATCGCGCCATCGTCTCCGGTATCCGCTACATCGCCAACTCGCCATCGATCCGGATCGTGCTGATCCGCACCTTCGTGACCGGCGTGATCGGTGGCGCGATTTCGGCGCTGATGCCGCTGGTGGCGCGCGATCTGCTGCACGGCAGCGCGCTGACCTATGGCATCATCCTGGGCGCCTTCGGCGTCGGCGCCGTGATCGGCGCGCTCAATATCGGCGCGATCCGCCAGCGGATGAGCGGCGAGGCCGCCGTGCGCACCTGCGCGCTGTCGATGGGCGCCGCGACGGCTGCGGTCGGGCTCAGCGTCCATCCAGTGCTGACCTCGGCCGCGCTGGTGCTTGCCGGCGCGGTCTGGATGCTCGCGGTGGCGCTGTTCAACATCGGCGTGCAGCTCTCGGCGCCGCGCTGGGTGGCGGGCCGCGCGCTCGCTGCCTACCAGGCCTCAATCTCCGGCGGGATTGCGATCGGAAGCTGGGGCTGGGGCCGGCTGACCGATGCGTATGGCGTCGAGGTCGCGCTGCTGGTGTCCGGCGCCCTGATGGCGCTGTCGCCGCTGCTCGGCCTGTGGCTGCGCATGCCGCCCATCGGCGCGCGCAACGAGGACGCCACCGAGGCGCTGACCGATCCGGAGGTGCAACTATCGCTGACGCCGCGCTCGGGGCCGCTGGTGGTCGAGATCGAGTATCGCGTCGCGCAGGACGACGCCCGCGCCTTCCATAGCGTGATGCAGGACGTGCAGCTCAGCCGGCAGCGCAACGGCGCCTATGGCTGGTCGCTCGCGCGCGACATCGCCGATCCCGAGCTGTGGACCGAGCGCTATCACTGCCCGACCTGGCTCGACTATCTGCGCCAGCGCAACCGCGCCACGCGCTCGGAACGCGAGCTGCACCGGCAGGCGATGGATTTTCACATCGGCCCTGATCCGGTGCGCATCCGCCGCATGCTGGAGCGGCCGTTCGGCTCGGTGCGCGGCAAGGAGGATATGCGCGAGCACGCCGGCGAGATGCGGCCGGACCGCGCGGTCGAGCAGGCCCCGGCGCTCGCCACGGCGACACGGAGCGGGCCTTAGCCGTTGCCTTCAGACAGTCATTCCAGGGCGCGCGTGAAACGCCCGAACCCGGAATCCAGAGATGAGTCCGGCCATTTCGAGATTCCCCGATGCGCAATTGCGCATCTGAGGTTCAGCCGCTATCGCGGCTGCCCTCGGAGTGACGGATAAAAATTACTGCCCGTGCTCGGTCAGCACCTTCTCGCAGGCCTTGGACAGCCGCGCGCGGTGCTCCTTCAGGCAGGCCAGCACGGCCTGATCGCCGTCATTCATGACCGCCCGGCACAGCCGCGACACGTCGCGCGCGCAGGCATCATGTCCCACCTGCTGCGCCTGCGCTGCCGAGGCCAGCACGGCGAGCGACATGACGACGAGAATTCTGCTCATGGGTACCGCCTCGCTCCCGCATTTCCAGTTGTTCATCCGCTTCTAGTGAGGGTCGGGCAACCTCGCAAGCCGCGACACCGATCCAATGCAGCGCGGGCCCGGCGGGTTCGTGTGACCATCCTTGCGACGCCATGCCGCTGGAAATCTTCCGCAATCGGCGACGTGTTGGGACCGCGTTAACGTTTCATTGGCATTAATCGAACTTAATCGGATCGGACCGGAGTCATCCTGTCCTCCGCCACCAGTTTCGCGTTCTCGGGAAAAGTAACATGCGTAATGCGTTAGGCCTGATGCTGGCCACCGTTGCCACCGCAGCGATCATCGCCGGAACGTGGCACTTCATCTCCTCGCCGCGCGCCGTGCAGGCCGCAGCCCCCCAGACCGCGGCCGCTTACCCGTCCGAGAAGGCGCCCCCATCGGCCAAGCTCGCCGCCAAGGATGACGTCGAGGTCACGGCCGCAGTCCCGGCCAAGCCCGCAACGCCGCCAGCGCCGCCGCCCGTGCCTGCGATGCAGAAAACGGCTTGCGCCAATCCGGACGCGCTGGGCATCTCACGCACCGTCGTCGTCGACACGACGGGCGGTCCCGGCTTCGGCATGGACCACTTCAAGCAGTTCGACTTCCTGACCGACCATGAGGTGGTGCTGACCTTCGATGACGGTCCGTGGCCGCACAACACGCCGGCCGTGCTGAAGGCGCTGGCCGATGAGTGCACCACCGGCGTGTTCTTCCCGATCGGCAAGCACGCGACCTATCATCCGGAGATCCTGCGCCAGGTGCTGGCCGCCGGCCACACCGTCGGTGCGCATACCTGGTCGCATCCCAATCTGAACGGCAAGAAGATGACCGATCAGATGGCGCAGGATGAGCTGGAGAAGGGATTCAGCGCGGTGAAGTTTGCGCTCGAGGCCAAGCCGTCGCCGTTCTTCCGCTTCCCGCAGCTGCAGCACCGGCCGTCGGCGGTCGCCTATCTCGGCAGCCGCAACGTCGCGATGTTCTCCTGCGACGTCGACTCCTTCGACTTCAGATCCAAGGATGCCGACCAGGTCGTCAACACTGTCATGAGCGGGCTGGAGAAGAAGGGCAAGGGCATCATCCTGATGCACGACTTCCAGAAGCACACGGCCGAGGCGCTGCCGACGCTGCTGCGGCGGCTCAAGGCCGGCGGCTACAAGGTGGTGGCGATGAAGGCCAAGGCCACGCTGGACACGCTGCCCGAATATGACGCGATGATCGGCCAGGATCCGAAGCTGCCGACCACGATGACCAACGCCCGCCCGCTGTCGAGCGTGATCCAGACCGTCTCGCAGTAAGCTTCGTTCGAATTCGTGTGAAGGGCCTCGTCGCTCGCCCCCGACCGGGCGGGCGCGCTCCACAGTCCAAGCGCGGAGGACAAAAGTGTTCGCTGTCGCCCGGCGTTGTGCCGGGCAAGCGGGCCACAATCTCCAATGTCGTCCCTGCGAAAGCAGGGACGCATAACCCCAGGCCTGATTTGTCGTGCGCCGTATGAGCCGCGTGCCCTTTTCTAAGTTCACGCGATATGGGTCCCGGCGTTCTCGGCGCAATTGCGCGCCTGACCGGACGACACTGAGTGGGTTGGAGCGGCTATGCATCTCGCCGCACTCTGAGCGCGAACACACGGTTGCGTGAACATCGGGCTGATCGATGAACCGATGCGAAGGCGCCGACGTCTGATCGGCGAGATCGGGGCGTCGTGGAATACCGCTATGTTATTCCGATACCGTCACCTCCGGGTGCGGGGGGATCGTTTGACACCCCCTGATTGAGGTATGATGGTATGCATGGCCGTCCGAATTTCAGCACGTTCTGGATTGTTTGCAATTGAGCTAGACCGGCGCTCCCCAACCACGTGGAGATCCTCCCCATGCGTTTCGCAGGACTCGTGCTGTCGGTGATCGCCGGCGCATTGCTATTCAGCCATGCGCGCGCGTGGGCACAGACTGGCGAAGGCGAGGTCGAGGAGATCTATGTCGCGCGCACATTGCGGGTCTCGCGCGTGGTGCCGTCGGATTATTGCGCGCCGACCAAGACGGGCTTCGCTCCGGCGCTCGAGGATCGGCTCGTGATCAAATCGATCACGACGCGGCCTGAGAACGGTCGCATGACCGCGACGAACGACAAGGACATCGGCGACATGCATGTCTGCATCGGGCAGGCGATGGACCCGACCCTGCTCGGCACCTATTCGGAAGGCCACATCGCCGGCATCCCCTATGTCGGCGTCGGCGACTGTCGCCTGGTGCGCGGCAACCAGCCGGAAGAGGGCCTGCTCACCCATCGCTGCTGGCTGTCGCTGTCGGGCCTGCCCGAGCCCTATGTCGGTGGCTTCCTGGTCTCGAGCTCGCTCTATTCCAGAACGCCGTTCGGCACGGAGACCTCGCCGCCGGGCTACAACCAGGCGGCCTTCATCCTGGTCCGGCTGTGGAAGCGCCGGCAGCCTTAGAGCGTTTTCGAGCGAAGTGGACACCACCGGCAAGACGGTGACAACGATCCCGATATGTCGTGCGACGCTCCTGATGAAGTCGATCAAATAGCGGACGTTGTCCGTGCTTTTGCGAAGATCGCCAGCACGGCGAAATCGCTGCACGGTCTTAGCGACCGCGATGCCGTGCGGAATGCCGCTCGGCCATGTACCGGCCTGGCGAGGTGCCGAGCGTCTTGCGGAACATCGTGACGAAGCTCGGCACGCTCTCATAGCCGAGGTCGGCTGCGACCCGCTGGATCGACGCACCGCCCGCCAGCCACTGGACTGCAAGCATGACACCAAGCTGCTGGCGCCATCGCGCGAAGCTCATCCCGGTCTCGCGGCTGATTAGGCGCCCAAGCGTCCGTTGGCTCAGGCCCGCGCGCTTCGCCCATCCGTCCAGCGTGCCGCGCTCCGAAGGCGCTGATATCATCAGGTCGACAAGGGCGCGGAGCCGCGGGTCCGTCGGCATCGGCAGATGCAGGTTCTCGATTTCCGCCGCGGCGATCTCGTCGAGCAACACCGAAATCAATCGCGAGTTCGCACCGCCCTCCTCGTAGAACAGCGGCAGGCTGGCCGCGCGGAACAGCAGCTCGCGCAACAGAGGCGACACCGAGACCGTGCAGCAGCCGCTCGGCAAGTGCGCGCCAGCGCTGGGAGCGACGAACGCACTATAGCCTTCGAGCGAGCCTGTCGCCGTGATGGCGTGGAGCGCGCCGCCCGGAATCCAGACGGCGCTACGGGGTGGGACGATCCACAGTCCGCTGGCCACCCGGCAACTGAGCGCACCACGCTGCACGAGCAGGATCTGCCCCTTGGCATGACGATGCATGTCGAGCTCGATCCTGCCGATCTTCTTCGATGCGATGCCATAGGTGACGACCGGGCGCGCGACGTCGTCCGGTTCAACCCAGTCGGACGGAGCGGAGCTGTCTGTCAGGATCGGCATGGCCCGATGTTACATGCTGATTGGCGCAAACGAATAAGAACTTGTCCAGGCTTCGTAATGACGCCAGAGCGACCTCGATTTATCTCAGCCGCGCACCAATCGAGGCCGACTCGGACTCGATCATCAGTGAAGGGATTGTCATGGCTTTGATCACCAGCGGCCGCGTCGCGGAGACGCTCGACAAGCTTCATCGCGAGGCCGATGCGGCCGATCGCGATTTCATGGCCGAAATCATGGCCCGGTTCGAAGCATCCGGTGAGACGCTGGAAGACGCGGCCGCCAAGCTGGTCGCCGAGGAACGGGCGAGCTATCGGACCGTGTATCACGGTCACGCCGAGCATTTCCTGGCCGTCTCGAAGGCCTATGGCCGATTCCTCTACGCGATCGCCCGCGCGCGGCGCGCGAGGCGGATCGTCGAGTTCGGCACCTCGATGGGGATCTCGACGATCTATCTCGCGGCTGCGCTTGCCGACAATGGCGGCGGCCGGCTGATCGGCTCGGAGCTCGAGCCCAGCAAGGTGGCACGGGCGCACGCCAATCTCGAAGCGGCCGGTCTCGCCGATCTCGTGGAGATCCGCGAAGGCGATGCGCTGGAGACGCTCAGGGACGTCGGCGGCGAGGTCGACGTTCTCCTGGTCGACGGCGCGTGGTCGCTCTACCTGCCGGTGCTCAGGCTGATCGAGCCGCAATTGGCGCCCGGCGCTGTGGTCCTCGGTGAGAATGCGTTCGCGCAAGATTATCTCAACTACGTCCGCAACCCGGCGAGCGGCTATCTGTCCCAGCCACTCGCCATAGACGAGGGTCGCGGCAACGAATTCACGGTCCGGGTCAGGTGATGGCGGTGGAGATTCAGCACCGTGAGACGGCAGATGGCTTGCCAAGCCGTAGCTCGCGAAGCGAGCGGAGGCTGGTGCCGCAAGAGGGACTCGAACCCCCGACCCCGTCATTACGAATGACGTGCTCTACCAGCTGAGCTATTGCGGCGAACCGTGACGTTCCGCCCCGAATGGCACCGGCGGCGGTCGGGCTCCTGATATCCGGCGCGGCCGCGATTGGCAAGGACAACGCGGACGCACTGCCTTAACCTCGCGCGATTTTGCCTCGGCCGGACGTCGGTGTCGCCGCACCGGGCGAAATGAATGACCCAAAGATCCCCTACCCGCCGAGCCTGGACCAGAACCCGCGCCAGCCGCCGGCCTGCTTGCTCGGGGCGAGCTGCTCGGCGAATTCGTCGCGCGGCTGCTCCTCTTCCTCAACGCCGGGGTCATCGGGCGCGCGCACGATCGGCACGATCACCGGAACCGGCTGCGGTGGTCGATCGAGATCGGTCCGGGCGCGGAACAAGGGTGTTGGAGCCGGTGATTCGGCAGTCGGCGTCGGTGCGGCCGGTTCGAGGGCTGGCGTCGGCGCGACTGCAAGCGTCGGCGGCGCGGCAGGCTCCTCAGCCTTCGGCGGCGTGACCTCCACGCCTGCGGCCTGTGGTGGGGCTAGGGGCGGCGAGGCCACCGGCGCGACAGGCTCGGCGGCCGTACGCTGTGGCGGCAGATTGTCCTGCACCGCGGGCGCCGTCACCGGCTCCGGGACCGCTTCCGCCGCCTCGACCGGCGCGGGGGCCGGCTCGACATCCACCTTGGTCTCGGCCTTGATTTCGGGCTGCGGCTCAGGCTCGACCTTGGGCTCGGCCGCAGCTTCGAGGTCCGGCGCGAGGTCGCGCGGCGGCTCGGCCAGCCCTTCCGGAATCGCCGGCCGCATTGGCCGCGGCGCCAACATCGCCTCCTCGAACGCCGACGGCTCGATGGCGCCGCTCCTGTCCGATGGCAGGCTCGCGACCGGCGTCTGCCATTGGAAGGCGTCGAGCCTGCCGGTGACCGGCGAGACCGGCCGCCAGCGGTCGCTGACATAGCCATCGGCGGTCCAGGCGGGATCGTGGCGCGCACGCACCGCGCGCAAGGTCCATTCGCGCGCCTTGCCGGCATCGCCATGCTCGGTGCGCTCCAGCTCCGCCATGAGCATCGCCACCCGCTGGGTCGGATTGTCGAGGAAGGGAGCGAGCACCGCGCGCGTCCGCTTGAACTCGGCGGCATCGATCGCCGCGCGCGCCACCGCGAGCGCGCCCTCGATGTGCCCCGGCGTGCGCGCCGCCAGGTTCTCCACCCGCGACAGCCGCTGCCTGGCGGAATCGCCGAGCCGCACATGGGCATAGGCGTCGGCGAGGTCGGGATGCGGGCAGGCCACCCAGGCGGCCTCGATGATCCTCATCGCGCGCCGCACCTGGTGCGCCTCGCTCTCATATTTCGCCGCCAGCACCGCCGCCGGCACCAGGGTCGGCGCAAGCTTCACCGCCTCCATCACGCTGTCGCGCGAGGCGTCCCTGTTCTTGCTCTCCAGATCGAGCGCGCGTGCGGTCAAGAGCACGCCGCGCTGCCGCCGATAGGACGGCTTGTCGAGCAGGCCGGCCGTGTAGTTGCTGTCGAGGATCGCCAGCGCGCCGTTCCAGTCGCCGCGCGCGCAGCGGAAGCCGAGCACGGCATGCGAAGCCCAGGGCGCATTCGGCGCGACCTTCAGCGCCTCGTCGGCGATCATGACGGCGGCGACCGCATCGTCGGCGCGCTGCGCCTCGATGAACAGGCCGCGCAGGCCGAGCAGGCGCGTGTCCGCGCGCTCGGACATGGTCCGGAAGGCGCGCTGCGCGGCATCACGGTCGCCTTCGAGCTGCGCCGCCTGCGCGTGCAGCAGCAAGGTCAGCGGATCATCGCCGGCGAGCTTGCGCGCGACATTGGCATGCTGGCGCGCGGCGACGGAATCGCCGTGGCCGATCGCAAGCAGGCCGTGGGTGATGGCATGGCGGCCGCGCGCGTGACGGCGGGCGTGATGACGACGGCGGATATGGCCGGGCGCGCGAACCAGCGCACGCAGGATGCTCCAGAGCAAGAGCGCCGCCACGATCAGCAGGAACACCGCGAGAACCGCGACCGGCAGCGTGGCCTCGATGCGCCACGGCCCCCAGGTCATGACCACGTCCCCGGGCTGCTCGGCGACCCAGGCGGCGCCAACGGCCGCGGCCCCGATCAGGATGAGAAAGAGGATGATCCGGATCATAGGTATTCCCTGGGCATTCCTGTTGCGGGGCCGTCATTGCTGCGAGGCTGTTAGTTCTGCGAGACATTGGCGAGCGCGGCCATCGCCTCGTCGGCGAACTGCCGGGATGCGGCGAGCGCGGCATCGCGCGCGTCGGCCTTGTCGAGCCAGGCTTGTGCCGGTGCGCGATCCGCGGGCGCCAGCGTTTTCAATTCGCGCCTCGCGTCCGTGAAATCGTTGCGCAGCGCCGCCGCGGTGATCCGCGCCACGATCGCGCCGCGGTCGGTGCCGGCCGCGTCGGTGCGCTCGATGCGCACCAGCTTGGCCGCGCCCGCCTGCAGCCGATCGACGATCGAAGAGCCCGATGTCGTCCCCTCCTGCGGCTGCGGCGACAGCTTCGGCACGATGGTGAGCAGGTCGCGGTCGAGCGCGCCCGGACTGGGAACACCGGTCGACGCGAACATCTCGAGCGGCTTCAGCGCATCGGCGCTCGGCGCCAGCGACTTGGCCGTCGCCAGCGCGGTGGCGTATGGCTCGCCGTGCCGGACTGCGACGTCGAGCAGCGCGGCGGCGACGACGCGGCGCAGCGGCAGGTCGTCGGCCGGCCTGGCGTCGGCGATCTTCTTGTCGGCCTGCGCCAGCGCGGCGCTTTGGCTACGGCTCAAGCGCTCGATCTGGTCAAGACGCGCGTTCAGCGCCGACAGATCGATCTGGCTGCTGGCCTCGCGCGGCATGGCCTTCAGCTCGTTGGCCGTGGCGGCGATCTTGTCCGACTGCGCACGCAACGCGGCGACATCGCCGCGCACCGCGGCCAGCGACTTGTCGAGGGTGTCGAGCCGCGCGGCCGCCGTGCTATCGGCCTTGCCGAGCTTTGCTTCCAGTCCGTTGACGCGCGCATTGATGCCTTCGACGACGGTCGTGAGCTGCGGCGCGGCCGAGGGCGGCTGAACCTGCGGCCAGCCCAGCATCCAGCCGACGCCGATGACCAGCGCGGCGGCAACCGCCCCGGAAAACGGCGCAACGACCCAGGGGGAAATCGGCCGCGCCGGCGGTGGGCCGGCCTCGCCACGTGGCGGCAAATCATCAGCCGCAGCCGATGCGGCAGCGATCTCTTCCGCACTCGGCTCGACCTCGGGTGCGACATGCGGATGCGATTCGCCCGCGAGGTCGGACGAGGCTTCCGCGACCGCCTCGGCCGGCGCGGGATGAGTCTCGCTCGACGTCGGCTCGAGATCGATGGTCGGCGGCGGACGCCTGGAGCGGCCGGTATCGGGAGCCGGCCCTGCAGGTTCGGTGATGTCATCGACCATGGCGGGAGTTCCCATGTTGAGCATTGACTGGGCAGGTCTTACGCCATTCAGGACCGCAACGCACGGCTTAGCCCTTCCAACAATTCATTTTCATCCGGCCGCGCGGCGACGCTGACTTGCGCAGCGCCGGCCTCGCGCAGCACGTCGGCGACCGCGGCCGACATGCAGCATTGCGGCACGGCCAGCGCCGAGATCTCGACACCGCCGCTCCGCGCCGCCGCCACAAAGGCCGCGGCGCTGCGGCGCGAATAGTGCAGCACGGCCTCGATGCCATGCGCGGCAAACGCGTCGCAGACCTCCGGCGGCAGCGCCGTGACTTGAGTCATGCGGTAGACGGTCTGCGTGACCACATGCAGGCCGCGCGCAGCCAGCTCGCCGGCGAGGTCGCGCGAGATGTCTTCGCCCGCAAAATAAAGAAGCGTGTCGCGCTTGCGGAAGATCCGCTTCTTGACGCCGCCGGCGACCAGCTCGCGCAAGGCGCCCGCATCGCCATCGGCCGAGATCACCTTTGCGAAGCCGGCCGCGCGCGCCTCTGCAGCGGTCTGCGCGCCAACCGTGAACAGCGGCAGCCGCTTCAGCGAAGAATTTTCAAGCTGCGGCGCCACCGCGCGCAGCGCATTGGCTGACGTCACGATCAGCGCACCGACCGCGCGGCCCGCCTCGTCGTCAGGCTCGACATCCGTTTCCCGGCCGAGATCAGCCGGCAGCGGAACCGGCTCGAAACGCAGCATCGGCGCCAGCAGCACCTCGAAACCGCGCGCACGCAGCGCCTCGGCGGTCCTGTCGGTGTCGGGCAATGGACGGGTCACCAGCACAGCCATGTGCTATACGTCCGGAAACCGCGCGGCAGACGGGTCGCAACTGTCGGACGATTGCACCTGGCGACCTCGTAGTGTTAGGCGGATACCGTCCTCATAATAGCCGAAGGGTTGAGATTGGGTAACGATTCACGACAGCTGGTGCTCGGTATCGAGACCACCTGCGACGAGACTGCCGCAGCAGTGGTGGCGCGCATGGCCGACGGTTCCGGGCAGATCCTGTCCAACATCGTGCGCTCGCAAATTGCGGAGCACGCGGCCTATGGCGGCGTGGTGCCGGAGATCGCGGCGCGCGCCCATGTCGATGTGCTCGACAGCCTGATCGACGCGGCGATGCGCGAGGCCGGTGTCGATTATGCCGACCTCGACGCCGTCGCGGCGGCGGCTGGTCCCGGCCTGATCGGCGGCGTCATCGTCGGCCTGACCACGGCGAAGGCGATCGCGCTGGTGCACGACACGCCGCTGATCGCTGTGAACCATCTGGAGGCGCATGCGTTGACGCCGCGCCTCACCGATCACCTCGCCTTTCCCTATTGCCTGTTCCTCGCTTCCGGCGGCCACACCCAGATCGTCGCTGTCGTCGGCGTCGGCGATTATGTCCGGCTCGGCACCACGGTCGACGACGCCATGGGCGAGGCGTTCGACAAGGTGGCGAAGATGCTCGGCCTGCCCTATCCCGGCGGGCCGCAGGTCGAGCGGGCGGCAAAGGACGGCGACGCCGCGCGCTTCGCCTTTCCTCGCCCGATGCTGGGCCGCGCGGACGCAAATTTCTCGCTGTCCGGTTTGAAAACGGCCGTGCGCAACGAGGCGAGCAGGATCGAATCCGTCACGCCAAAGGATATCAGTGATCTCTGCGCCGGCTTTCAGGCGGCGGTGCTGGAATCGACCGCCGACCGGCTGAGCGTCGGGTTGAAATTATTCCGCGAGCAGTTCGGCGGGCCGACGGCACTGGTCGCCGCCGGCGGCGTTGCCGCCAACCAGGCGATCCGCGCCGCGCTAGATGACGTCGCCAAAGCTGCCGGCACAAAACTCGTGATGCCACCGCCGGCGCTGTGCACCGACAACGGCGCCATGATCGCCTGGGCCGGCGCCGAGCGGCTCGTGCTCGGCATGATCGACGGCATGGACTCCGCGCCGCGCGCCCGCTGGCTGCTCGACGCGAATGCGCAGGTGCCCAAGAAGTTTTCCAACACACGCGCGGGGTTTTGATATGGCGCGTGACATTGGTTTGGCTGGTTCGTGCGGCGGGCTCGGATCAACCTCGCCCCGCTTGCGGGGAGAGGTCGGCGCGCAGCGCCGGGTGAGGGGGTACAGGTCTCAATACTCGCACCAATCGGGCGTCTGCCCCTCATCCCACCTCTCTCCCCGTAAGAACGGGGAGAGGGAGCAGACCTGAGCCTGCCGCGGTGTCTCGCTTTCAAACGATCAGCATCATCGGCGCCGGGGCCTGGGGCACCGCGCTGGCCGCCGTGGCTGCGCGCGCCGGCCGCGGCGTCACGCTCTATGCCCGCGACGCGGCGCATGCGACCGAGATCGCACAGGCACGCGAGAATCCGCGGCTGTCAGGCATTCCGCTGGCTCCAGAGATCGCCATCACCAGCGACCTTGCGCAGGCCGCCCGCACCGACGTCGCACTGATCGTAGTGCCCGCGCAGCATCTGCGTAGCGCGGCCATGCATCTCGCGCCACGTCTGAAGCACGGCACGCCGATCATCGCCTGCGCCAAGGGCATCGAGCACGGCACCCATAAATTCATGACCGAGGTGATTGCGGAGGCCGCGCCCAATGCGCGGCCCGCGATCCTGTCGGGTCCGAGCTTCGCCGACGACGTCGCACGCGGCCTGCCGACCGCGGTCACACTCGCCGCGCATGACGAGCAGCTTGCGACCGCACTGGTGCAAGCGCTGGGATCGGCGACCTTCCGGCCCTATCACTCGACCGACGTACGCGGTGTCGAGATCGGCGGCGCCGCCAAGAACGTGCTGGCGATCGCCGCTGGCATCGTGGTCGGCCGCAAGCTCGGCGCTTCGGCTTTGGCTGCGCTGACCACGCGCGGCTTCGCCGAGCTCGCGCGGCTCGGCCGCGCGCTCGGCGCCCGCAGCGAAACGCTCACTGGCCTGTCCGGCCTCGGCGATCTGATCCTGACCTGCGCCGGTCCGCAGTCGCGCAATTTCTCAGCCGGCCTTGCGCTCGGCCGCGGCGAGCCATTGCCGGCCGGCAAGCTCGCGGAAGGCCAGTACACCGCGCCAGTGTTGGTCGAGCTCGCGGCTTTGCACAAGATCGAGATGCCGGTGTCGCAAGCCGTCGCCGCGATCCTGTCCGGCGCGGTGACGATCGATGCCGCGATCGAGAGCCTGCTGACAAGACCGTTCAAGGCCGAGGAGTAAGCGCTCTTACTGCCACAAGCTTTTGGCGAACTCTCGCGCAGAACGAGGTGCGCTCCCTCTCCCCGTCCTTCACGGGGCCGCGACGAGCTTCGCTCGCGCTGAGAGGGTTGGGGTGAGGGGCAGACGCACGACGGATGTCGATGGTTAGACCTGTACCCCCTCACCCGGATTGCATCTGGCGATGCAATCCGACCTCTCCCCGCAAGCTGGGAGAGGTTAGCACCGCGTCGCGCGGCTAGACCCGCAACAAACTCCTCAAGTTCCACCGCCCTTCCCGCCGCCCACACGCTGTAATAGCCTTCGCGCGATCCGACGGATTGCGGACCAACAAACCAACAACGAATCTAGCAGAGGAAGCGCATGCGCAGAGCAAGTCTTGCCGCCGTATCAATTGGCCTCGCATTGATCGTTACCGGAGGCGCAACTCGCGCCCAGACCGCAACATCCCAGACCTACGACGAGCTCACCAAGAGCGAGGCCGCCGCCAATGGCGAGGCCGGCAAGCGGGTGGCGCCGCAGAAAACGATCGGCAATCCGACCGACGAGGTCAGCCCGGCGATGCAGGCGCTGATCGGCGCGCCCTATCCGCCGCATTTCAATGCCGATCCGAAGACGCCCGCGGAGTGGAAGGAGCTGATCGACCGCCGCGCCAAGCAAGCCATCGCGGGCCTTCCGGCAATCAAGGAGAAGCTCGGCGTCAATGTCGAGGAGACGAAGATCGGCGGCGTGCACTGCTTCATCGTCACACCGAAAAAGATCCCGCCCGAGAACCGCAGGCGCCTCTTGGTCCACGTCCATGGCGGCGGCTACGTGTTCGGTCCGGGCGAAGCGGCGCTGCCGGAAGGGCTGATGATGGCGGGCTTCGGCGGCTTCAAGGTGATCTCGATCGACTACCGCATGCCGCCGGATTTTCCATATCCCGCCGCCATGGATGACGCGATGGCGGTTTGGAAGACGCTGGTGAAGCAGCACGACCACCGCAGGCTCGCCATTTTTGGCACCTCGACCGGCGGCGCGATGACGCTCGCGATGGTGCTGCGCGCGAGGGACGAGAAGCTGCCGCTGCCCGCCGCGATCGCGCCGGGCACGCCGTGGGCCGACATCGACAAGATCGGCGACAGCTATGCAGACAACGAGTGGATCGACAACGTGCTGGTGACCTGGCACGGCTGGCTCGGCCGCGCGGCCAAGCTCTATGCCAACGGCACCGATCTGAAGAATCCCTACATCTCCCCGATCTATGGCGACTTCAAAGGCTTTCCGCCGACTATCCTGACCACCGGCACGCGCGACCTGTTCCTGTCCAACACCGTGCGCACCCATCGCAAGCTGCGTCGGGCCGGCGTGGTCGCGGACCTCAACGTCTATGAGGGCCAGTCGCACGCGCAGTACCAGTTCAACGTCGATGCGCCGGAGACCAAGGAGGCCTTCACCGATATTGCGAAATTCTTCGATAAATATCTCGGGGAATAGACGGACTCATACGCACCGCCGTCGTGCCCGCAATAGCGCAAAGCGCGTCTGAACGATATTGTCGCGGGCATCCACGTCTTGGATAGTGTGCAGGGAATAAAGACGTGGATGGCCGGGATCTTGCGAATGACGCACTTCGCTCTTTCGCCCGGCCATGACAACGGAGAGAGTGTCGCCATGAACTACTGGCTGGTGAAATCCGAACCTTCGACGTGGTCCTGGGACCAGCAGGTGGCGAAGGGGGCCAAGGGCGAGGCCTGGACCGGCGTGCGCAACTACACCGCGCGGCAGCATCTCGTCGCGATGAAGAAGGGCGACCTCGCCTTTTACTATCATTCCAACGAAGGCAAGGAGATCGTCGGCATCGCCGAGGTGATCAAGGAGGCCTATCCGGACCCGACCGACAAGACCGGCAAATTCGTCTGCGTCGACATCAAGGCGGTGAAGCCGCTGAAGACGCCGGTGACAATGGCCGCGATCAAGGCCGAGAAGAAGCTGGCCGACATGGCGCTGGTGAAATATTCGCGCCTCTCGGTGCAGCCGGTGACCCCTGAGGAATGGAAGCTGGTCTGCAAGATGGGCGGGCTGTAAGCGCGCAAGGGGTTGTGAGACACGCCGGACGGGAGCGCCATTCGTGGTATCACGGGCCAGCGTTCTTTCGACATGAACTCCATGATGCTACGTTCACCTGCAGCAGGGAGCACCTGCTTCCTGCTCTTACCGAACAGGAGAACGACATGGCTGACAGTGTCTACAAGGTCATTGAGCTCGTCGGTACCAGCGGTGAATCCTGGGAAAAGGCGGCCAGCAACGCCGTCGAACAGGCGGCGAAAACACTCCGGGACCTGCGCGTCGCAGAAGTCGTGGAGCTCGACATGCAGCTCGACGCCAAGGGAAAAGTCGAAGCCTATCGGGCCAAGCTCAACGTGTCGTTCAAGTTCGAAGGCTCATGAGCTGAGCTGGTTTGCGGACGGCCTGGACGATGGTGAGCCTGAGACGCGTGCTAGCGCGGCTCCACTCGCTGTCGTCCTCGCCTTGTGCGCAATTGCGCACTGGCGCGAGGACCCATAACCACTGGCGGAAGTGGTGACAGCTGGCTGTCGCTCCAACCTTCGCAAAAACGAATTCCTGTGGTTATGGGTCCCGGCTTGCGCTCGCTCCGCTCGCTTGCCGGGACGACACTGGTCCTTAGACGCAGGCGCAAGGATGCGCGAAGCGTCCTGTCGATTTGCCCGCCGCTCGCAATCGCGCAGGACCGGCCGGCTTCTCATCATCCCTCAGGCAACGTGAAAACAGCGCAAGGAGCTGCGATACCGCGCAAGCTGTGCGTCCCGAGCGCGATCAGCGGCAAGTCGGTTTGTGCGGCAAGGACACCTGACACAAGGACCGTCTTCTCGAGCGGCCGGCACAGGCCTTCCAGCCGGCTCACCAGATTGACCGCGGGGCCGATGGCCGTGAAATCCAGCCGGTCGGCAGCGCCGATATTGCCCCAGAACACGGCGCCGAGATGTAGCGCGACGCCGAACGGCAGCGACGGCAGACCCTGCTGCTCACGCTCCTTGTCCAGACGCGCCATGCCGGCTCGCGCCGCGGAGGTCGCGCGCAAAGCCGCGTTGCAGGCGCCGCGCGGCGAGCCTTGGCTGACCGGAAAGATCGCGAGCACGCCATCGCCGACGAATTTCAGCACCTCGCCGCTGAACGCATGAACCGCACCAGCAATCCGATCAAACCAGGCGTCAAGTGCCGAAATGATTTCGGCCGGAGGGCGGCTCTCCGAGAGCGCCGTGAAGCCGCGCAGATCGGCAAACAGCAGCGCCGCCTGGATGGTTTCGCCGACATTGCGCCGGAGCGGCGCTGAGAGCACGCGGGCGGCGCTGCGCCGGCCAAGATAGGCGTCGAGCGCCGCCTTAAGCGTATCGCGCGCCGAAACCGCGGTCAGCGGTGCTGCGGCGAACCGCGCCGCCTGGCGCAGCTCCTCGATCTCCTCAGGTGTGAACGGACGTGGGCCGATCCAGGCGAGCGTCGGTGCACCCGGCCGCACTCCGACCTGATCCTCATGCACGACGCCTGCCGCGACGCTGGTGAGCCAGCGTCGGCTCGGATCATCTGATGGGGCCGCGCCAAGCGGCGTCATCGGTCCGCCCGGCGCGAAACCCAGGGCTTCGATGATCTCTCCGCTCGAAGCCCGCCACAGCCAGGTGCGCCTCGCAATGAGCGGGTGCTGAACAGCGAGCGTCAGCGCGCCGCCGGCCAGCGGCAGACCATCTCGAACCAGATGCACGCCAAGTTCCGCGAGCAGCCGATCGGCGCCCGGAACCTCGCTTGCCGCATCGACCAGCCAAGAGAGCGTGCGAGAAAGCCTGGAGGACAACTGCATGCTATGATCATGGAACGGCGGCCCATCCTTGTCACGCCTATGCCTGTGACAGGGGCCCTCGCATCCAGCCGCCAGAGCGATGAGGAGATGTCAATGACGGAGCCGCTTGTCATCCAGCGCGAGGTCCAGATCGCCGCCCCGCCTGCGACCGTATTTGCCCTCCTGACCGATCCCGAAAAGATCATCAGCTGGATGGGCGCAGAAGCAACGACCGAGCTGCATCCGGGAGGGCTTTACCTGCTCAAGGGCGGCGGCCTGCACCAGACGGCGCGGGGCACCTTCCGGGAGGTCATACCGGTTCACCGCCTGGCCTACAGCTTCGGCTGGGAGGGCGGCCAGGAGGTACCGCCGGGCTCGAGCCTGATCGAGATCGATCTGGTCGAGCGCGACGGCGGCACGTTGTTGCGGATGACTCATAGCGGTCTTCCCAACGAAGCGCAGTGTGCCGCTCACGCGCGCGGTTGGGCTTACTACCTCGGCCGGCTGGCCATCGTCGCTGCCGGCGGCGATCCCGGCCCGGATCACGGACCTGGAGCGCGCGAGACTTGATCCGATTGATCGATCGGCGCGACGACCGAAACGCATCGGTGTCAGCCAGTGCTTTGGTCGACCGCGCCGGCCGCGCATGCATGGCATGCACAAATTGCCCGTCGGGTTACTTTGTCGCAGGCATGCGACGTTGCGTCGTCGGGCAAATCAAGACGATCTTTGTCGGCGTCCCGCGCTCTTCCGAGAGGGGCGTTTCGCGATCGTCACGAACGTTGGGCGGGGGATGCGGTGGACGTGTCAGTGTTGCAGCGCGCATTCGCGAGCGGACGAACAACATCGATGCGGACGTGAAGTCGTGTGGTCCTGGCGCCGCGGTGCTGGCGCTAAGTTCGTGATGCGCTTTGACGAGCATTGCGAGCGACGGGGGCAAGAGAGCCGGTCCCCGGGGAGAGTACGTATAAACGTTAAAACCATCGCGCAGGGAAGGCCGGGTTGTTCGGCGCGTACCTGTGGTTCTGCCGCGTGCTTTTTGTTGCACGCGGGCCATGGGTGCGGCCAGCACCCGGCCTTCCCTGCACCCTCTGTATGACGAGGGTGGTGAGATCAGCAAGACTCGGACATGTCGTGTCGCGAGAACGACGACGTGTAACTCAGCTTTGCATGTGGGATTTGAAACCGAAGAGACACCCACAACTGTCGTCCCGGGCAAGCGCGTAGCGCGCCGACCCGGGATCCATAACCACAGGATTTGATTGTTGTGCGTGGTACCCGCTAAGTGGCCATTTCAGACATCACGCGGTATGGGTCCCCGCTTTCGCGGGGACGACACCGAATGTGCGGCAACGCGCTGCGATCCTGACAACTGTGTTACAGTATTACGCTGCAGCTGCCATCACGACCTGGGCCAAAAGCTGCTCGCGCCTGGTTTGCGACCGCTGGCCCTTCATGGTCGCGGCAAAGCGCTCCAGAATGCCGTCCTCGAACGCGGTGACGATGGTGTCGTGCACATAGCTGCGGCGGCAGATCGCCGGTGTGTTGGTGAGCTCGTCCGCCGCGGCGCGGATCGCTTCCAGAATCTGTTTCTTGCGACCACGCGCGCTGGTCGCCGGCGTCACCCGCGACAGCGTCTCCAGCGCCACCGCCGAAGCCATCAGGGTGCGAAAATCCTTCAGCGAGATCTTGATGCCGGCAATCTCGCGCAGGAACGCATTCACTTGCGTGGTCGAGACCGCGCGCACCACGCCTTGCGCGTCGCGATACTGGAACATGCGCTTGCCCGGCAGATTGCGCAGGATGCCGATGGCCCGCACCAGCTTTGTGGCATCGCATTCCTTGCGCACCGCCTTTCCGCCCTTGGCCTTGAAGGTCAGCACGAAGCAATCGTCTTCCAGTGCGACGTTGGACTTGAGCAGCGTGGTGGCGCCGCGGGTGCCGTTCAGCCGGGCATAGGATTCGTTGCCCGGCCGGATCGCGGTGCGCGCGATCAGCTCGATCACGGCGGCCAGCGCAAACTCTCGCGTGGGCTCGTCGCCGGCGAGATGCTTGCTCACAGCGCGACGGATGCGCGGCAACGCACCGACCAGCTTGGCCAGCCGGTGCGCCTTGCGCTGCTCGCGCACCTTCTCCCAATCCGAGTGATAGCGGTATTGCAGCCGGCCGGCAGCGTCGACGCCGACCGCCTGCAGATGCGAGTTGGGGTCCGGCGAGTAGCGTACATCGCGATAGGCCGGCGGCATCGCCATCGCCTTCAGCCTGCGGATGGTGGCGACATCGCGCACCGTGGTGCCGTTGGCGCGCGTGAAGCTGTAGCTCTTGCCGCGCTTGACCCTGCGGATGGTCAGCTCGGCCTGCTCGCCGAGCGTCAGGCCGAGCTCCTCCGCGAGATGCTCGACCGAGGGGTTGACGGAGTCCTTGGCCGCTGGCCTGGCCTTCGAAATGTCCTTCAGGGACAGCTTGCGGCGGGGCGGCTTGGGCGGCCATTGGCCGAGTGCCTTGGCAAGGGCAACGTCGGGATCGGCGGAGCCGGGCCGGGCGGCCTCAAAATTCTGCTGATCCGTCATTACTTTAGATGCCTTGCCTGCTGCTTTATTGGCTTAATCCCCCCGGCTGACGTTTGGTTCCTGCCAGGTTATCCACACCTTAGTCGCGACATAGGAGGTTCTTACCCGGTTGGCGAGTCCCCAATTTTGGGCGATACGGTTTCTAAATACCTTTCATGCCAGC
Organism: Bradyrhizobium sp. STM 3557; assembly: GCF_045571465.1. NCBI lineage: Bacteria > Pseudomonadati > Pseudomonadota > Alphaproteobacteria > Hyphomicrobiales > Nitrobacteraceae > Bradyrhizobium > Bradyrhizobium sp. STM 3557. Next base: position 293,629 of record NZ_CP120697.1, on the reverse strand, counting down.
CATTCCGCGGTAACCTTGACCGGCCGTCGCCGGGAGTCGGCCAATCCATCACAACCGAGACTTGCGATGAGTTGATCGACCGCAAGGCGCCGTTCCCCGCCAAAGGTCCTACTTGTCTGCACTTGTCCGGCTCGGCTAGGCGGACGCATAGTGAGACAACGACGACGGGCTGCGATCAACGGGTGCGCAGGCCGCATAGTGGAGGATGAAATGTCCGAGAAGATCTACGACGTGCCGGCCGAGTGGACCAAGCGCGCCCTCGTCGACGCCGCCAAGTACAAGCAGATGTACGCCCGCTCGATCTCCGATCCCGACGGGTTTTGGGCCGAGCAGGCCAAGCGGCTGGACTGGATGAAGGCGCCGAGCAAAATCGAGAATAGCTCGTACGCGCCCGGCCACGTCTCGATCAAGTGGTTCGAGGACGGCGTGCTCAATGCCGCCTACAACTGCATCGACCGCCATCTTCACAGCCGCGGCAACCAGACCGCGATCATCTGGGAAGGCGACGACCCCTCGGAATCGAAGCACATCACCTATCGCCAGCTGCACGACGAAGTCTGCAAGATGGCGAACATCCTGCGGACGCGGAACGTCAAGAAAGGCGACCGCGTCACCATCTATCTGCCGATGATCCCCGAAGCGGCCTATGCGATGCTGGCCTGCGCGCGGATCGGCGCGATCCATTCGGTGGTGTTCGGCGGCTTCTCGCCCGACAGCCTTGCCCAGCGCATCAAGGACTGCAAGTCGAACGTGGTCATCACCGCCGACGAAGGCCTGCGCGGCGGCAAGAAGGTGCCGCTGAAGGCCAATGTCGATGCGGCGCTGAACAAGGTCGACGGCGTCGACTGGGTGGTCGTGGTCAAGCGCACCGGCGGCAAGGTCGAGATGAATCCGACCCGCGACCTCTGGTACCACGAGGCGGCCGAGGTAGTGACGACGGAATGCCCGGTGGAGCACATGCACGCCGAGGACCCGCTGTTCATCCTCTATACGTCGGGCTCGACGGGGCAGCCGAAGGGCGTGCTGCACACCACCGGCGGCTATCTCGTCTACGCGTCGATGACGCATCAATACGTCTTCGACTATCACGACGGCGATATCTACTGGTGCACGGCCGATGTCGGCTGGGTCACCGGCCACAGCTACATCCTTTATGGTCCGCTGGCCAACGGCGCGACCACGCTGATGTTCGAGGGCGTGCCGAATTATCCGGACAATTCGCGCTTCTGGCAGGTCATCGACAAGCACAAGGTCAACATCTTCTACACCGCGCCGACGGCGATCCGCGCGCTGATGCAGGGCGGTGACGCGCCGGTGAAGAAGACCTCGCGCGCGTCGCTGCGCCTCCTGGGCTCGGTCGGCGAGCCGATCAATCCGGAAGCCTGGGAGTGGTATCACCGCGTGGTCGGCGACGAGCGCTGCCCGATCGTCGACACCTGGTGGCAGACGGAGACGGGCGGCATCATGATCACGCCGCTGCCGGGCGCGATGCGGCTGAAGCCGGGCTCGGCGACCCTGCCGTTCTTCGGCGTGGCGCCGGAGATCGTCGATGCCGACGGCAATCCGCTGGAGGGCGAGGCTACCGGCAATCTCTGCATCACAAAGTCGTGGCCGGGGCAGATGCGCACCGTCTATGGCGACCACGCAAGGTTCGAGCAGACCTATTTCTCGACCTACAAGGGCAAGTACTTCACCGGCGACGGCTGCCGGCGCGACGCCGACGGCTATTACTGGATCACCGGCCGCGTCGACGACGTCATCAACGTATCCGGCCATCGCATGGGCACGGCGGAGGTCGAGAGCGCGCTGGTCGCGCATGCCAAGGTGTCCGAGGCCGCCGTGGTCGGCTATCCGCATGACATCAAGGGTCAGGGCATCTACGCCTATGTGACCCTGATGGCCGGGATCGAGCCGACGGAGGAGCTGCGCAAGGAGCTGGTGACCTGGGTGCGCAAGGAGATCGGGCCGATCGCCTCGCCGGACCAGATCCAGTTCGCGCCCGGCCTGCCCAAGACGCGCTCCGGCAAGATCATGCGCCGCATTCTGCGCAAGATCGCCGAGGACGAGCCGGGCTCGCTCGGCGACACTTCCACCCTCGCCGATCCCGCGGTGGTCGACGACCTCGTCAAGAACCGGCAGAACCGGAAGGACGACAAGCACGCGTGAGGCTGCCGGGCCGGCCATCGGCCGATCACAGATGGTCGGCAGATCGGGACGCGAAGAGCCGCGCAGTAACAGGAACAGAGCGACGATGTCGAAGGGGATTCCGGTGGCGCTGGCGGCCACCATCGGAGCGGCAGTTGCGATGACGGTGCCGGCTTTCGCGGAACCCGAGTTGGTCGCGGTCGAAAGCCAATATTCGCCGGGCACGATCGTGGTGAAGACGGGCGAGCGCAGGCTCTATCTCATTCTCGATGACGGCCACGCCATGCGCTATCCGGTCGGCGTCGGCAAGAGCGGCAAGCAGTGGGCCGGCACCGCGAAGATCGAAGGCAAGTACAGATACCCGGCCTGGGCGCCGCCCGACGACGTCAAGCACGATCATCCCACCCTGCCGGACCTGATTCCCGGCGGCTCGCCGCGCAACCCGATGGGTGTCGCAGCCCTCACACTGTCCGGCGGCGGCGAATATGCGATCCACGGAACCAACGTGCCGAACTCGGTCGGCGGTTTCGTATCCTATGGTTGCATCCGCATGCTCAACCCCGACATCATCGATCTCTACGATCGCGTCTCGGTTGGAACCACGGTTGTCGTCACGCAGTGAGGGCTCATCTTAAAGTCTAACTGCGCAAAGGCTGCGCCATTGCGCAGCTTTTCCAGCGATATCAAATGATACAACTTTCAGTAGTTTTACCGGGACACTTGTTTAGGTTGTATTTAACTCTGTGGCGCCAACTCGCGTGTGACGAATCGCGGGGGTTTGCGCATTATGGGACGGTTCAATTTTCGCATCGGCACGAAGCTCGGCCTCACAGCAGGAATCGGCGTCGTCCTGGTCGGCGGCATGCTGGCCAACCAGCTTTACGGCAATCGGCTGATCGCTGAATCCAGCCGGTCCGTCTCGGCCAACTACACCAACAAGTCCAGCGCGCAGACTGCAGACAGCGGAATGATTCGCGCGCAGCTTGCGATCCGCGAGATCGGCGCCGCCCGCTCCGCCGCCGAGCTCGACGAAAGCCTGCGGACGTTCCACGCCAGCATCGAGCTTGCGGGAAACGAAATCCAGGCGACGGGTCTTCGGGCCAAGCGGCCGCAGGTCAAGGAACTTTATCTCGGCACCAAGGCGCTGATCGATCAGTATCTGGGGTTGGGATCTCAGTTCGCCGCCGTGCAGAAGACCTCGATCGACGCCTTGGGCAAGAGCACCGAGGCCACGGCAGCGTGGAATCACGCTCTGGATCAGTTGCTCTCGTCGTCGGCGTTCACCTCGTCGGCGAATCGCGCCGGGCTCGAGGCGGAGCTGAATGATGCCGGCGCGCTCTTCAACGCGGCCGGTGCAGCCTTGTGGCGCTTCGCGAGCACGGGCGCTGCGGCGTCGAAGGACGAGGTCGCCCAGCGCACCGAGGGCGCGATCGAGGCGCTGAAGCGCGCGCGCACGCTCGCGGGCGATAAGCAGATCTCGGCCGGAATCGATCAATTGGCGGCGGCGGCCGACCATTTCAAATCCTCCGCCCATGAAGCCGCGGAAACCCAGCACCAGAAGAATCAGCTGTTCGCCGATCGCCTGCGGCCGCTCGCGAGCGAGATCGGCACGCGCGTCAGCAAGGCCGTGGCTTTCGGCAATGAATTTGCGCAGCAACGGCAGACCGAGCTGCTGGCGACCATGAGCTCGGTCGGCGATGTTGCGCTGATGGTCGGCCTGCTGGTCGTGCCGATGCTGATCGGATCGGCATTGTTCTCGGTGTTCAACATCGCCCGCCCGGTCCGACGCATTGGCGACGTTCTGCTTGAACTCGCCAACGGCAACAAGGCCGTGGACATTCCCTACATCGAGCGCGGCGACGAGGTCGGCGACAACGCGCGCGCCGCGCACACCTTCAAGAACAACCTGATCCGCATGGAGGAGATGGAAGCCGAGCAGAAGGATCAGGAGGCGGCCGCCGCCGCGCGCCGCAAAGCCGAGATGATCAAGCTCGCCGACGCCTTCCAGGCCGCGGTCGGCGGCATCGTCAACTCGGTCTCGTCCGCATCTCATCAGCTGGAAGCCGCCGCCGGCACACTGTCCGGCACCGCGAGCCAGACCCAGCAGCTCTCCGGAATGGTCGCCGCTGCGTCCGAGGAAGCCTCCACCAATGTGGGAGCCGTAGCCTCTGCCGCGGAGGAGATGAGCGCGTCGGTGACGGAGATCGGCCGCCAGGTCCACGATTCCAGCCGCATTGCCGGCGACGCGGTTCAGCAGGCGGAGCGCACCGACATCCGCATCAACGAGCTGCTCAAGGCCGCGGGGCGCATCGGAGACGTCGTCAAGCTGATCACCGCGATTGCCGAGCAGACCAATCTGCTCGCGCTCAACGCCACCATCGAGGCCGCTCGTGCCGGCGAATCCGGCCGCGGCTTTGCGGTGGTCGCCAGCGAGGTCAAGGCGCTAGCGGCCCAGACCGCCAAGGCCACCGAGGAGATCGGCAACCAGATCGCCGGCATGCAGGCCGCGACGCAGGATTCGGTCGCGGCGATCAAGGAGATCGGTGCGACCATCACGCAGATCTCCGATATCGCAATCACCATCGCCGCCACCGTCGAGGAGCAGGGCGCGGCGACCACCGAGATCGCGCGCAATGTCAGCGAGGCCGCCAAGGGCACCGCAGAGGTCGCCGAGAAGATCACGCAGGTCAATCAGGGTGCCAGCGCCACCGGTGCGGCCTCGGCCCAGGTGCTCGCGTCGGCCCGCTCGCTCGCCAGAGAGAGCAGCAGCCTCAAGGCCGAAGTCGAGAGGTTCCTCGACAGCGTGCGCGCAGCTTGAGGTAGCGCAAATAGGAACCTCTACCGCAATGATAGCCAACATTGCGGCCCGCCTGAAATCAAGAAACGTGAACGTAAAAGGACTCGTACATGGATCCCTGCACGACCTCGGCTGATGCCTTGGAACGAATAGCCGACCTCGTCCGGAGACAGCACTCCTCCCTCGATTCAATTGTTCTCGTACCAGATGGCAAGTACCAGACCCGGACCGTCACGCTCGGAGCCTTGGTGAATGAGACGACGGACTGCCTCTCCGAAGGCTTCCGAAACCGCCGCGACGACGACTTCCCGATGCTGTTTTTCGCATGGGGCAAGTGCAGAGTTGGTTCGACGCCGCTCAACAATCTGTTCGGAGTCGCAGGCCTGCCTTCCTATTACCAGCCCGTGAAGGGCATTCTGCGTCATGCTCTCGTGGGCAGCGCCGGCGTTCCCTGGAACGTCCCGCTCGCGGCGGATCAGCCCCACATCTTCAGCAAGGAGACCGCCGGTCCGTATGTGCTTGCCGAGAGTCTGTTCAATCCGTTGCAATCCTTGATCGAAGCCGGTTATCCGTCGAACCGGCTGCATGCCATCATTCTGGATCGAGACCCCGCGGGCTCGCTGGCGTCGTGGCTCGACAAGTGGTCGGATCGCGCATCGCAAGATACGCTGGTCTACAATTACGTTGCGGCCGTGCTCAATGCGGTCCGGATCGAAAGCTACGCACAGCAGCACGGCATCCCCGTCACCCACTACGTCTATGAGGCATGCAAGGAAGCGGTTTTTACTGTCCGGATGCTGTTCGAGCGCCTTGGTCTTGCCGACCGCTTCACCGAGGACGCCGTGACCGCATGGAACGAGATGGGAGAACTGGAATCGGAAAACACGCGCATCATCTTTTCCGACGTGCCGTCGATCCATCCGACCTCGGGCATCCACGGCTCGGATACCGCCTACCGATATCGCGCGCGGCCGACCACCTCGCTGACCGACGAGCACCGTGAGCTTCTGCAGCGTTATGGCATCAACGATGTCTATCGTGCGTCGGTCGCAGCCTGCGTGAACGACCTCACGCTGGATACGGCAACCTCTGATCGCCTGTTCGGCGACACCAATGGTGCCGCTGCATGAGGACGCTCGACGTTACGACCGCGGCCGCCCCATCATTCGCGCCGGCGCGTCCCGACAGGCCGCGCGCCATCAGCAGCCATCTCAAGCGCCTCGAGGCGGAGAGCATCCATATCTTTCGCGAGGTCGCGGCCGAATTCCGCAAGCCGGTCATGCTGTACTCGATCGGCAAGGACTCCTCGGTGTTGCTGCATCTGGCGATGAAGGCCTTCCATCCGGCCAGGCCGCCGTTTCCGCTCCTGCACGTCGACACGACCTGGAAATTTCGCGAGATGATCGCGTTTCGCGACCAGCGGGCGCGCGAGCTCGGCCTCGATCTCCTGGTTCACACCAATGCAGAGGGCCTGGCGCAGGGCATTGATCCGTTCAGCCACGGCTCGGCACTCTACACCGACGTCATGAAGACGCAGGCGCTGCGCCAGGCGCTGGATCTGCATCGGTTCGATGCCGCGATCGGCGGTGCGCGACGCGACGAGGAGAAGTCGCGCGCCAAGGAGCGCATCTTCTCGCACCGAAGCACGGCGCATCGTTGGGACCCGAAGAACCAACGGCCCGAGCTGTGGAGCCTCTACAACACGCTGCTCGCCCCCGGCGAGAGCATGCGTGTGTTTCCGCTGTCGAACTGGACCGAGCTCGACATCTGGGAATACATAGAGGTCGAGAACATTCCGATCGTTCCGCTCTATTACGCGGCGATGCGGCCGATCGTGGAGCGCGACGGCGCGCTGATCATGGTGGACGACGATCGGATGCCGCTTCAGCCCGGCGAGGTGCCGCAATTGCGCTCGATCCGCTTTCGCACGCTCGGCTGCTATCCGCTCACCGGTGCCACATTGTCGACCGCGGCCGATCTGCCGGCGATCGTCAGGGAGATGATGGCCTCGAAGATGTCGGAGCGGCAGGGCCGCATCATCGATCGCGACAGCTCGGCATCGATGGAGCGCAAGAAGGTCGAGGGCTATTTCTGATGGTTTTTCTCGAAGCGACTTTGAATGGCCGTCATGGCACGACGCCCATTCACGACGACAAGCCGACGCTGCGTTTCGTCACCTGCGGCAGCGTCGACGACGGCAAGAGCACGCTGGTCGGCCGCCTGCTCTACGATTCCAAGATGCTGCTCGACGATCAGCTCGATACGCTGACCTCCGACAGCAAGGTCGCTGGCACGGCCGGCGCGCAGCTCGATTTCGCGCTGCTGGTCGACGGCCTGCAGGCGGAGCGCGAGCAAGGCATCACCATCGACGTCGCTTATCGCTTCTTCGCGACCCAGCGGCGCCGGTTCGTGGTCGCCGACACGCCCGGGCACGTGCAGTACACCCGCAACATGGCGACCGGCGCATCCAATGCCGATCTCGCCGTGGTGCTGGTCGATGCGCGCAAGGGCGTGATCACGCAGACCCGGCGCCACGCCCACATTCTCGGCCTGCTCGGCATTCGTCACGTCGTGCTGGCGGTGAACAAGATGGACCTCGTCGAGTTCGATGCCGATCGCTTCACCTCGATCGCAGTCGAATTCCGCATGCTTGCCGAGCAGCTCGGCATTCGTGACGTCCAGTGCATTCCCGTCGTGGCACGCGACGGCGACAACATCTTCACCTCGAGCGCGCGCATGCCCTGGTACACCGGGCCAACGGTGATGGACCATCTCGAATCCGTCGACGTCAGCGGCGACATCGAGGGTCGGCCGTTCCGGCTCGCGGTGCAATGGGTCAACCGGCCGAATGCCGACTTCCGCGGCTTCTGCGGACGCATCGCCAGCGGCACGATTCGGCCGGGAGATCCGGTCAGCGTCCAGCCCTCGGGGCGCACCAGTCATGTCGCCGCGATCGTCACGGCGGATGGACGGCTCGATCGGGCGACCGCAGGTCAGTCGGTGACGCTGTTGTTGACCGACGAGATCGATGCCAGCCGTGGCGATGTGCTGACGTCAGGCGAGACACCGATCGTCTCGGATCAGCTCGGCGCACATGTCGTCTGGTTCGACGACGAGGCGATGCTGCCGGGCCGGCGCTATGTGCTGAAATCCGGCACCTCATCGATCGGTGCGGTGATCTCGACCTTGAAGCACCGAGTCGCGATCGACACCATGGCACAGGAAGCCGCCACGATATTGGAAGCCAACGAGATCGGCTGCGTCAATCTCGGCCTCGATCGGCCGCTGGTCTGCGAGGCCTATCGCGACGATCGCGAGCTCGGCAGCTTCATCCTGATCGACCCGATCACACGCCGCACCGTCGCGGCCGGCCTGATCGACTTCCCGCTGCGCCGTGCCGACAACATCCGCTGGCAGACGCTCGATGTCGACAAATCGGTGCGCGCGCGCCTGAAACAGCAGCGCCCTTGTGTGCTCTGGTTCACCGGGCTCAGCGGTGCCGGCAAATCGACCATCGCCAACCTGGTCGATCGGCGCCTCTGCGAGCTCGGCCGCCACACCGCGCTGCTCGATGGCGACAATCTGCGCCACGGCATCAATCGCGACCTCGGTTTTACAACCGAAGCGCGAGTGGAAAACATGCGTCGTGTGACGGAGATCGCGGCGCTGCTCGTCGATGCCGGGCTGATCGCGCTGGTGTCGCTGATCTCCCCGTTCCGGTCCGAGCGCGATATGGCACGGCATCGGCTCGATGTCGGCGAGTTCATTGAGATCCACGTCGCAACGCCGCTCGCCGATTGCGAGAGTCGGGATCCGAAGGGTCTCTATCGCAGGGCTCGCGCGGGCGAGCTGCCGAACTTCACCGGCATCGACCAGCCCTACGAAGCACCGGTCGCTGCGGAAATCACGATCGACACCACGTCGGCCGACGCTGCTTGTGAGCTGATCGTCAGCTACCTGCGCGAGCATCACTATCTCTGATCACGCGACATCGTCTCCGGATACCGATCGGAGACGATGTCGCGCACCTTAGAAATCTGACGCGATCCCCTTGCGCTCCCAGTCGCCGTAGCGCGTGGGCTCCGGTCCCTTCGGTCCCTGCAACTCCTTCGGCATCCCCTTCGCGTGTTCCTTGGCGTGCTCGGCGGCCTCACGCCGCCGCGCTTCAGCCTCGGCGAGCGCCCGCTGAGCCGCCGGAGGAAGCACCTTGCGCGGCAGTTCCGACGCCGCGGGCTTGAAGGGATCGTTGCTCATCTTACCATTCCACCATTGAACCGATCTGCGCCACGCATCATCAGATCGTGTGACGTCGAGTTGGAAACCAGGGCTGATGTCCCGGTTCTGACATCATATCGTTTGCGGCGAGTTCGTTTGCGAACATCGGAATCGGCGGACACTAGCAAATTCAGGATTCAACTGTGCCTTCAATCAGACATTCGCTATCCGAACCCAGCCGCGATAGTGAAGCGAATGTCGGATCTGCCACACTGGAAAGATCAGCACGGTTTCTTACATTTGGCATATTCTCGTGACACTGCTCGCGCAGCTCTCATGGCATGCGCCGGATCGTCGCGGAACTGCCTTCTTCTGCGAGTGACTTTCCAGCATGCCTCCACCGCGATACGCGACCTCATCCGAAGTGCCGGGCCTGGCGGCGCGGCGGATCGCGGCCGACGTTGTCGACGGCGTCCTTCACAAGCGTCGCACCCTGGACGATCAGCTCGACGGCGCCGGCGCACATCCCGGGCTGAAGCAGCTTGCAGATCGCGACCGCGCGCTGATGCGCCGGCTGGTGGCGACAACCTTGCGTCGTCTCGGAACGCTCGGCCACGTGCTCTCGCGGTTGCTCGATCGTGGTGTTCCGACCGATGCGCCGCGGGCGCAGAGCGCACTCTTGATCGGCGCCGCACAGATTCTCTGGATGGACGTGCCGGACCATGCGGCGGTCGATCTGTCGGTGCGACTGGTGCAGGCTGATCGGCGTGCGGCGAAATATGCCGGGCTCGTCAACGCCGTGCTGCGCCGCTGCGCGCGCGAGGGCGCAAGCCTGGTCGAAGAGGTGAAGGGCCACGCGCTCGACATCCCTCCCTGGCTGCTCAAACGCTGGGTCGCCAACTACGGCGAGGCGACCGCGCAAGACATCGCCGCCGCGCTCGGCCATGAGCCGTCGCTCGATCTGACCGTCAAGTCCGAGCCCGCACAATGGGCGAGCCGCTTGCACGGCGAGGCATTGCCGACCGGAACCGTGCGGACGCTGCTGCACGGCTCGGTCACCATGCTGCCGGGCTTCGCCGAAGGCCAATGGTGGGTGCAGGACGCCGCCGCAGCCCTGCCGGCGCGGCTGTTCGGCGACATTGCGGGCAAGGCCGTCCTCGACCTCTGCGCGGCGCCCGGCGGAAAGACCGCGCAGCTCGCCCAGGCCGGCGCCCGCGTCACCGCTGTCGATCGCTCGCCGGCGCGCATGGCGCGGCTCAAGGACAACATGTCCCGGCTGCAGCTCGAGGTCGAAAGCGTCGTGTCCGACGCCGCCGAATGGCAGCCGGTGGAGAACGGCGGCTTTGACGGCATCCTGATCGACACCCCCTGCACCTCGACCGGCACCATCCGCCGCCATCCTGATGTCGGCTGGCTGCGGCAGGAAGCGGATGTCACCACGCTGGCGACGCTGCAGAAGCGGCTGGCGCGCAAGGCCATCTCGTTGCTGAAACCCGGCGGCATGCTGGTCTACTGCACCTGCTCGCTGGAGCCTGAGGAAGGCGAGCAGATCGTCGAGGGTCTGCTCGCAGACGAGATCGGTCTGCGGCGCGTTCCGGTCAGCGCAAGCGAGGTCGCAGGCCTGTCGGAGATCGTCACCGCGGCGGGCGATTTGCGCACCCTGCCCTGCCATCTGCCGCATCAGGATCCCCGCCTCGGCGGTCTCGATGGCTTTTATGCCGCCCGTTTGGTCCGGCAAGGCTGATTCCCGTATCACCCCGGGGATGACCGAGAAGCCGATGCCGCCGGTGAATAAGCCTTGCGCCGCGCTGGCGGTAACAAGGTGGGAGTGCTAGAGTGATCCCATTAGTTAATTCCTGATTTTACACCAGATTTTGCTCCGGGGCTGATGCTGCGCGGAGATTGAAAATGGTGTATCGGCGGCATTACCCGATTCACTTAAGGGTTCATTGGTGAACCCATCACAATCCAAGGCAAGGCGTGTCCGCCGCTCAACGCAGACGCATTTCGACGCTGGTCATGGGGCGCTTCGCGCGCTCTACGGTCGCGCATGTCAGCGGGGTCACCGTCTCGGCGGCCGGGCTGTGGCCGGGCCGCGCCGACCGGCTGGTGATCGCGCCGCACGACCTGCGAACCGCCGATGCCACCCGCGCAGCGGAGATCTATGCCGGCCGGTTCGTATTCGCTGGCAAGATCGTCACCTGCCACGGCCGCTCGATCTTCGATCTGGAGCCGCCTTCCGAGGACTGGGAGGTGGCGCTGCTCGGTTTCGGCTGGCTGCGACATCTGCGCGCCGCCGACACCGCCCTGACCCGCGCCAACGCCCGCGCGCTGGTCGATGATTGGATCACCAACCAGATCGGCCGCCATCCCATCAGTCGCCGCGCCGACGTGCTGGCGCGCCGCGTGATCTCGCTGTTGTCGCAGGCGCCGCTGGTGCTCGCTGATTCGGACGGCAAGTTCTACCGGCGCTATCTGCGCGGGCTGACGCGCGAGATCCGCTATCTGCGCTATGCGATGATCGACATTCCGGACGGCGTGCCGCGGCTGCAGGTGCTGATCGCGCTGTGTTATGCCGCGCTCTGCCTCGCCAACCAGACCAAGCATATCCGCAGCGCCAGCCGCAAATTGTCGGAAGAGCTGCAGCGCCAGATCCTGCCCGATGGCGGCCATGTCTCGCGCAACCCCGGCGCGCTGGTCGAGCTCTTGATCGACCTCTTGCCGCTGCGCCAGACCTTTGCCGCGCGCAACATCGCGCCGCCGCCTGCGCTGCTCAACGCGATCGACCGCATGATGCCGATGCTGCGCTTCTTCCGTCATGGCGACGGCGCGATGGCGCTGTTCAACGGCATGGGCAGCACGCCTTCCGATCTGCTGGCCACGTTGCTGGCCTATGACGACACCCACGGCACGCCGATGGCGAGCATGCCGCATTCCGGCTTCCAGCGGCTCGATGCCAACACCATGACCGTGATCATGGATACCGGTGCGCCGCCGCCGCCGCATTGGAGCCATGAGGCGCATGCCGGCTGCCTTGCCTTCGAGCTCTCCTCCGGCGCGTGCCGGATCGTGATCAATTGCGGCATGCCGTCGACCGGCCGCGACAATTGGCGCGCCTTCGCCCGCAGCACCGTCGCGCATTCGACGCTGACCTATCACAACACCTCCTCATGCCAGTTCGTCGAGATGTCGGCGATGAAGCGATTGCTGCACGGCGCGCCGATCGTCTCCGGGCCAAGCCGGGTGGAGAATTTTCGCGAAGTGGTCCCCGATGGCACCGTGCTCTCTACGTCGCATAATGGCTACGCATCGAAATTCGGGCTGATCCATCGTCGCATCCTGGTGGCCGCCAATGACGGCACGCGGCTCGACGGCGAAGACACCGTGACGCCGGCACAAGGCGCCCGGCTGCGTGGCGCAGGCTCCGACTACGCGCTGCGGTTTCATCTACATCCGGCGGTCAAGGCGAGCGCGCTCGGCGACGGGCGCGGGGCCATGCTGGTGCTGCCCAATCGCGAGGTGTGGACGTTCGAGACGCTCGACGACAAGGTCGATCTCGAGGACAGCGTGTTCCTGGCCGGCAATGACGGCCCGCGGCGAAGCACCCAGCTCGTGATCCGGCAGGATGCCCGTCAGGCCGCCTCGATCCGCTGGAGCTTCGTCCGCTCCTCGGCTGCGGATGCCAACAACCGGCGCAACCGGCGCGATTCCGAACCGCCGCCGTAAAGCGTTCACCCTGAGATATCGGTCAATATTGTAGCGTCCGCCAAAAGCTGCTAACCAGCGGCGGTCCGCGCGACTGGCGACGACTTGGATGGAGCACCATCGGGAAGCGCGGAATGATCCGCCGCGCGCCTGGGCATAGATTTCCCTTTTGAAAAGAGGACTCTGCCCGATGACCAATCAGCTACGCCACGTCACCCGCGCTTTGCTGTCCGTCTCCGACAAGACCGGCCTGGTCGAATTCGCCCGTTCGCTCGCCGCGCGCGGCGTCGAGCTGGTTTCGACCGGCGGCACCGCAAAGGCGATCGCGGCCGCCGGCCTCAAAGTAACCGATGTCTCCGATCTCACTGGCTTTCCCGAGATGATGGACGGCCGGGTCAAGACCCTGCATCCGAAGGTGCATGGCGGCCTGCTCGCGATCCGCAGCAATGCCGAACATGCGCAGGCGATGAAGACCCACGGCATCGCACCGATCGATCTGCTCGTGGTCAATCTTTACCCGTTCGAGGCGACCGTTGAGAAGGGCGGTGATTTCGACGATTGCATCGAGAATATCGATATCGGCGGCCCGGCGATGATCCGCGCCGCGGCGAAGAACCACGAAGACGTTGCCGTGGTCGTCGATGCGCAGGACTACCCAGCCGTGCTCGACGAGCTCGCCGCCCATGATGGCGCGACCACGCGGGCGCTGCGCCGCCGCCTCGCCGCCAAGGCCTACGCGCGCACGGCCGCCTATGACGCGGCGATCTCCAACTGGTTTGCCGATCAGCTCAAGACCGATGCCCCAGACTATCGAGCCTTCGGCGGCCGGCTGATCCAGGCGCTGCGCTATGGCGAGAACCCGCATCAGCATGCGGCGTTCTACGCTCTGCCCGGCCGCCGGCCCGGCGTCGCGACGGCCCGCCAGCTGCAGGGCAAGGAGCTGTCCTACAACAACATCAACGACACGGATGCGGCCTATGAGTGCATCGCCGAGTTCGACCCCTCGCGCACCGCGGCCTGCGTGATCGTCAAGCATGCCAACCCATGTGGCGTGGCCGAAGGACCTGATCTCGTCTCCGCCTATCAAAAGGCGCTGGCCTGCGATTCCACCTCGGCCTTTGGCGGTATCATCGCCATGAACCGGACGCTGGACGCCGACACCGCGCGCGCCATCACCGGGATCTTCACCGAAGTCATCATCGCGCCGGATGCGACCGAGGAGGCGATCGCGATCATCGCCGGCCGCAAGAATCTGCGCCTCCTGCTCGCAGGCTCGCTGCCCGACCCGCGCGCGCCAGGACTGACCGCGAAGACGGTCGCCGGCGGCCTGTTGGTGCAGAGCCGTGACAACGCCGTAGTCGACGATATGACGTTCAAGGTCGTGACCAAGCGTGCGCCGACCGATGCCGAGATGCGCGATTTGAAGTTCGCCTTCCGCGTCGCCAAGCATGTGAAGTCCAACACCATCGTCTACGCCAAGGATCTTGCGACCGTCGGCATCGGTGCCGGCCAGATGAGCCGGGTCGATTCGGCGCGGATCGCGGCGCGCAAGGCCGAGGACGCGGCCAAGGAGTTGAAGCTCGCCGAACCGCTCACGAAAGGCTCCGTTGTCGCATCCGACGCCTTCTTCCCATTCGCCGACGGCATGCTCGCCTGCATCGAGGCCGGCGCCACGGCCGTAGTGCAGCCCGGCGGCTCCATGCGTGATGACGAGGTGATCAAGGCCGCCGACGAGCACGGCATCGCCATGGTGTTGTCAGGCGTCAGGCATTTCAGGCATTGAATTAGTTCGCTGTCGCCCCGGCGAACGCCGGGGCCCATGGCCACCGGCCGTCGTTGTTACGAACAGCGTCTGCCATATGGGCCAATCGACAGATCACGCGGTATGGGTCCCGGCTCGCGCTCGTTTCACTCGCTTGGCCGGGACGACAGTGGAGTTTTCACCCGCGCCAGCAACATCAGTCCCACCACGAAGAACAACACCAGCACGGCCATGCCGGCCTTTTGGCTCGCGGTGATCGAGGTCACGACGCCGATCAGCAGCGGGCCGATGAAGGACGTGACTTTTCCGGTGAGTGCAAACAGTCCGAAATATTGCGCGATGCGATCCTTTGGGGCCATTCGCACCAGCAGCGAACGTGAGGCGGCCTGCAGCGGCGCGCCGCAGGCGCCGATGACGCAGCCGAGCACGAGATACGCGCGCTCGGCGCTGGAGGCGAACAGCGCGCCACCGGCTTGCGCCGGGGTCACTGGAATGAACAGGATCGAGTCCGTGTTCACCAGCAGGATCGCGATGATCGCAAGCAGCAACAGGGTCATGGTGCCAGCGATGACACGCTTCGGCCCGAAGGCATCGTCGAGCTTACCGCCGATCCAGCCGCCGAACGTGCCGGCGATCGCCAGGATGATGCCGAAGGTGCCGAGCTGAATCGTATTCCAGCCGAAGATGCCGGCAGCATAAATGCCGCCGAATGCATAGAGCGAGATCAGGCCGTCGGTGTAGATCATGTTGGCGATCAGGAACATCATGATGGATCGCTGCTCGGGCAGGCCACGCAGCGTCTCCTTCAGCTCGGCAAGTCCTTCGCGCAAGGCCGCGCCGAGCCGATGCCGTGCCGGGTAGTCCGGTGTGAACAAGAACATCGGCAGCACGAACACGATAAACCACAGGCCGGTGAGCGGCCCGGAGATGCGATCGCCTTCGTGCATGACAGGATCGAGCCCGAACAAGGGCGATAGGCCGAACAGCGTGCGGCCGCTGTCCGGGCTCGCCGCGAGAAAGCCGAGCACCAGGATTAGCGAGACAATGCCGCCGATATAGCCTGTCGCCCAGCCGGTGCCTGACAAGCGCCCGATCCGCTCAGGCGGCACCAGGGTCGGCATCATCGCATTGTTGAAAACGGTCGCGAATTCGACGCCGATGGTGGCGAGCACGTAAGATCCAAGCAGCGGCGCGATCAGTTCGGGGCGCTGCGGCGCGCCGATCCACATCAGACTCGAACCGATCACCAGCATGGCGCCGAACGCCGCGATCCACGGCTTACGGCGGCCGGTGGCGTCCGCGATGGCGCCGAGCACCGGCGAGAGTAGCGCGATGACGATGCCGGCCAACGCGGTGGCAAAGCCCCACAATGCCTGGCCGCTTGCCGCATCCGGCGCCACATGGGTGGCGAAATAGGGCGCAAACACGAAGGTCGCGATCAGGGTGAAATAGGGCTGCGCCGCCCAATCGAAGAAGATCCAGCTCACCACTGCGCGGCGTGGCGGATAGCTCCGCGGCACGACTGCGTCGCATGAGACAATCGATGTCACCGTCATTCCGAAATGTCCTTCACGATCACGCTGTCATGTTTGGCTTTCGAGCCTGCGCCCTATAGCATCCGATGCGCTCAACTTGATGTCGGTCACGGTGAATTTGATGAACCCGTCTCGCTTCACACGGCGGCAGCTCTTGGCCGTCCTCGCGCTGTCTGTCGCTGTGCTGCTGCCCGCGACCGCGCAGGATCTGCGGCGCGGCGGTTACACGCCACCGGCGCAGGAGAGCATCCATGCCATATCTGCCGAGCAGGGCATGGTGGTGGCGCAGGAGAAGCTCGCAGCCCGCATCGGGGCCGAGATCTTGCGGCAGGGCGGCAATGCGGTCGATGCAGCGGTCGCCACCGGCTTCGCGATGGCCGTCACCTATCCGCGCGCCGGCAATATCGGCGGCGGCGGCTTCATGGTGATCCATCTGCGGGAGCGCAACGAGGACATCGCGATCGATTATCGCGAGACCGCGCCCGCCGCGACCACGAAGGACATCTTCCTCGGCGCGGACGGCAAGCCCGATAGCGCCAAGTCGCGCAACTCCGCGCTGGCGGTCGGCGTGCCCGGCACGGTCGCAGGGCTGGCACTTGCGCTCGAGAAATACGGCTCCGGCCATTTCAGCCTCAGTCAAGTGTTACAGCCAGCGATCGGATTGGCGCGTGACGGCTTCGTGATGGCCGACGACATGGCCGACAGCCTGCCGGAATCCTACAAGCGGCTGGCGAAATGGCCGGTGAGCGCGCGACTCTTCTCGCGCGATGACGGCACGCCGCTGCACGAGGGCGACCGGCTGGTGCAGCCCGATCTCGCAGCCACATTGACCGCGATCGCGGAGCAGGGGCCGCGCGGCTTCTACGAGGGACCGGTCGCGGAGAAGCTGGCCAAGGGCATTCAGGACGCCGGCGGCATCATGACGACAGATGATCTGAAGTCCTATCAGCCGGTGATCCGCGCGCCGGTGCGCGGGACCTATCGCGGCTACGACATCGTCTCGATGCCGCTGCCCTCCTCCGGCGGCACGGTGCTCTTGGAGACGCTGAACATTCTCGAAGGCTATCAGCTCCGCGATCTCAGGCAGGGCAGCGCCGCCTCGCTGCATCTGTTGATCGAGGCGATGAAGCGCGCCTACGCCGACCGCGCCCGCTATCTCGGCGATCCCGCCTTCGTCGATGCGCCGGTCAATGTGATGCTGTCCAAAGATTACGCGGCGAAGCAGCGCGCCAGCATCGATCCCGACCGTGCCACCGCGGCCGCCGATGTGCTGCAGCTCAAGCCGCTGCGCGAAGGCAGCAACACGACACATTTCTCGGTCGTCGACAGCATGGGCAACGCCGTCAGCAACACCTACACTCTGAACTTTCCGTTCGGCGTCGGCCTGATTCCCGAGGGCACCGGCGTGCTGCTGAACAATGAGCTCGACGATTTCACCGCCGCGATCGGCGCGTCCAATGCATTCGACCTGGTCGGCTTCGAAGCCAATCTGCCCGGTCCGGGAAAGCGGCCGCTGTCGTCGATGTCGCCGACCATCGTGCTGAAGGACGGCAGGCCGGTGCTGGTGACGGGATCGCCGGGCGGCAGCCGCATCATCTCTACGGTGCTGCAGGTGATCGTCGACGTGCTCGACTATCGCATGGACATCGCGGCCGCGGTGGCGGCGCCGCGGCTGCACCACCAATGGATGCCGGATGAGGTGCGGATCGAGCGCGGCTTTCCGAGCGAGGTGCTGGCGGAGCTGAGCGCGAAGGGCCATCGCATCGTTCAGCCGATGGGCGAGACCTCCGCCAACTCCGTCCTGGTGACATCAAATGGACTGCTCGGAGCACCGGACCCGCGCACACGAGGTGCTGAGGCCGCGCCACAATGAGTTGACGAGAGGTTGCTTGTTGTCCCCACCGGAATAGATTGCACAGCATAGCAAGACGAGCTGCGGGCTTTGCCCGACAGCACGCATATTCCGGGAAGGAAACCAGATGTCCGCCGCCGAGCCTTCACAGGCCATCGAAACTGCTGCGATCGAAGACACCAGCCTGCTCGCCTTCTATCGCGACATGAGCCCGTCCGAACGGCACACCTTCTGGGCCTGCGCCGCCGGCTGGGCGCTCGACGGCATGGACTTCATGATCTACCCGCTGGTGATCGGCACCATCATCACGCTGTGGAAGGTCGATGCCGGCTTGGCCGGCCTTGCCGGCACGGTCACCCTGCTCTCCTCGGCGGTCGGCGGCTGGCTCGGCGGCTATCTCGCCGACCGCGTCGGACGGGTCCGGACGCTGCAGTTTACGATCCTGTGGTTCTCGTTCTTCTCGCTGCTCTGCGCGCTGGCGCAGAATTTCGATCAGCTCCTGATCGCACGCGCGGTGCTCGGCCTCGGTTTCGGTGGCGAATGGGCCGCTGGCGCGGTGCTGATGGGCGAGGCGATCCGGCCGCAATATCGCGGCCGCGCCGTCGGCTCGGTGCAGTCGGGCTGGGCGGTCGGCTGGGGCCTCGCCGTGCTGGCGCAGGCGATCCTGTTCTCGATACTCCCAGCCGAAAGCGCGTGGCGCTGGATGTTCGTGATCGGTGCGCTGCCGGCGCTGCTCGTGTTCTATCTCCGCCGCTATGTCAGAGAGCCCGAGATCGCGGCGGCCACCCGCGCGCAGCAGGCAGAAGCCGGCGACCGGCCGCAGCTCTGGGAAATTTTCTCAGGCCCGATCCTCAAGACCACGATCCTCGCCTCGCTGGTCGCGACCGGCTGCCAGGGCGGCTACTACGCCGTCACCTTCTGGGTGCCGCGCTTCCTCACCACCGAGCGCAAGCTGTCGATCGTCAGTTCCACCGGCTATCTCTCGACCCTGATCATCGGCTCCTTCGTCGGCTATCTCGTCGGCGCCTGGCTCGCCGACCGCATCGGCCGCCGCAATCTGTTCCTGATCTTCTCGCTCGGCGCCATCGCAGTGGTGCTGCTTTATACGCAGCTGCCGCTCTCGAATGAGATTCTTTGGGTGCTGGGCTTCCCGCTCGGCTTCTTCGCCTCGGGCTATTTCTCCGGCATGGGCGCGTTTCTCACCGAGCTCTATCCGACGCGGCTGCGCGGCTCGGGCCAGGGCTTCTGCTACAATTTCGGCCGCGGCATCGGCGCGCTGTTCCCCTATCTGGTCGGCGCGCTCTCGGTCTCGACCTCGCTGGCCAACGCGATCGCGATCTTCGCCGTCGTGGCCTATGCCGTGTTCTTCATTGCCGCCTATTCCCTGCCGGAAACCCGCGGCCGCGTGCTGCACGCAGGTGGGTGATGGTGCCGATACTTGCGGGTAAATTTGAATCTAGTGTGCCCGCGCCGACGCCGCTTTCACCCTCTCCCCTTGTGGGGAGAGGGTAAGACCGCTCTCACAGGTGCTCTCGTTGCCTCTCAACGGTTCACCGTATACGGGCCGCCCTTCTCCATCGCACGCTGATAGGCGGGCCGCTTGTCGATCCGTTCGAGAAAGTCCATCGCGCGCGGATGGCCCTGCTCGAGCCCGCCGCGCGCGGCAGCCGCCTGCAACGGAAAGCTCATCTGGATGTCGGCAGCGGTGAATTCATTCCCGGCAAACCAATCGCTCTTCTGCAACTCGCTTTCCCAGAACGCCATGTGCTGCTTGAGCTGCGGATTGACGAGCGCGGTCAGCGCCTGAGTCGACACCTTGCGCACCAGGGGGCGCAATAATCCGGGCGCACGCCGCGGCATGACGCTGAACAACAGCTTGAGCAGCAGAAGCGGCATCGCCGAGCCCTCGGCATAATGCAGCCAGTAGGTATAGCGCAGCCGCTCCGGCGTCCCCGGCGGCGGGATCAGCCGGCCGCCGCCATAGGTCTCGACCAGATATTCGATGATCGCGCCGGACTCGGCGATCACGTTGCCGCCATCGGTGATGACCGGCGATTTGCCAAGCGGATGGATCGCGCGCAGCTCCGGCGGCGCCCGCAAGTCCGGCTGCCGCTCATAACGAATGATCTCGTAGGGCACACCGAACTCCTCGAGCAGCCACAGCACGCGTTGAGAGCGGGAATTGTTGAGGTGATGAACGGTGAGCATTGGATCCCCTGCCCTGATCGATTGGGTCGCGCCATTCCGTAGCAGGCCGATCCTGGCCGCGCGATGCGGCCAAGACCACAACGGCGTTAAATATTTACCCGGACGATATAGACGAGCCAATAATATCCGGGTATAAACCGCACAATTGTACCGGAACTGTCGCTATGACCCAGACCTTCACTGCCTTTGCGGGCCCGCAGCGCTTGGCCAGCGGCGCGCTTGCTGATGTCGCGCTCGCGGTAAAGCGCGCCGGTATGATGCCTGAGCCGATCGCGATCTTCGACGACCGCACGGGGCGGGCGATCGACCTCGATTTGCGCGGCACCGATGCGGACATTCTGGCGCGGCTGCCGCAGCCGGCTGGCGGCAATACCCAGCCGGAGCCGCCGGTGAGCGAGCCTCGCGGCCGCGGCCGGCCAAAGCTCGGCGTCGTGGCGCGCGAGGTGACGCTGTTGCCGCGCCATTGGGAATGGCTGAACGCGCAGCCGGGCGGCGCTTCGGTGGCGCTGCGTAAGCTGGTTGACGAAGCCCGCCGCGCGAGCGGCGACCGGGATCGGACCCGCGAGGCCCGCGATGCTGCCTATCACTTCATGGCGGGAATGGCGGGCAACCGCCCCAATTTCGAAGAGGCGGTCCGTGCGCTGTTTGCGGACGACCGCCGCCGGTTTGCCGAGCTGATCGCCGACTGGCCGGTGGATATTCGCGATCACGCCATCGCGCTCGCCTATCGCGACCGCGCGGACTGAACGACCCGCGGACCGAGAATCAAGGCGTCCGCGCGCTCACCTCTGCTCTTTCAACGCAACCGCGCGCGACGCATGCATGCGCGCCGCGGCCGACAGGATGCAACTCGTGTCTACTCTCCCGCCGCTCCGCAAGCCGTTCCTAGCCTTCCTGACGCCGATGATGCTCAGCAACATCCTGCAGGCGCTGTTCGGCACGATCAACAACATCTATCTCGGCCAGATGATCGGCGTCGACGCGCTCGCCGCGGTTTCCGTGTTCTTTCCGGCCATGTTCTTCTTCATCTCCTTCGTGCTGGGTCTGGCGTCGGGCGCGGGCGTGCTGATCGGCCAAGCCTGGGGCGCACGCGAGATCGGCAAGGTCAAGACCATCGCCGGCACCACGTTGACGGTGACCCTGCTGATCAGCGCCGTGATCGCGGTGCTCGGCGGGTTGTTCAGTGACGAGCTCATGATCGTGCTCGCGACGCCGGACAACATTCGCGGCGCGGCCGCTGCTTATGCACGCATCATGATGCTGACGATGCCGCTGACATTCACCTTCATCCTGATCACCGCATTGATGCGTGGCGTCGGTGATACCGTGACGCCGCTGCTGGCGCTGGCTGTATCCACGGTTATTGGACTTGCGGTGACGCCGGCCCTGATCCGCGGCTGGTTCGGGCTGCCGCAGCTCGGCGTCGCCAGCGCAGCCTGCGCGTCCGCAGTCTCGAGCCTGCTGACGTTGATCTGGCTCCACGCGCATCTGCGCCGCCGCAAACATCCGCTTGCCTTCGATGCGGCGTTCCTGCACGGCATGCGCCTGGACGCGTATCTGCTGCGGACTGTGCTCCGCCTTGGCATTCCCGCGGCCATCAACATGATCGTGATGTCGACTGCCGAGATGGTGCTGCTTGGGCTGGTCAACAGCTTCGGTTCCGGCGCAACGGCAGCCTACGGCGCCGTCAACCAGGTGCTGAGCTATGTGCAGTTCCCGGCGATATCGATCGCGATCTCGGTCTCGATCTTCGGCGCCCAGGCGATCGGCCGCGGCGAAGCCAAACAGATCGGCCGCATCGTCCGCACCGGGCTCGAAATGAACGTGGTGCTCACCGGTGGGCTGGTGGCGATCGCCTACCTGTTCTCGCGCACGCTGATGGGCTTATTCATCACCGATCCGGCTGTGATCGAGCTTGCGCAGCGCTCGCTGCAGATCGTGCTGTGGAGCTCTGTCATGTTCGGCATGGCGACGACGTTCTCGGCGGCAATGCGGGCCAGTGGCACAGTCTGGGCGCCGCTCTCGATCTCGATACTCACGATCGCGCTCGTTGAGGTGCCCTCGGCGCTCGTGCTCAGTCACGTCTTCGGGATCGATGGCGTCTGGCTCGCCTACCCGATCACCTTCTCCGCCATGCTGCTGCTGCAGATGAGCTTCTACCTGCTGGTCTGGCGCAAGCGGACGATCGTGCGGCTGGTCTGACCGGGCCGCGCGGCTTGCCGCCGCGCGCAATATGATGACCATCATAAAGAACTGGACGCGGCTGCCGGGCTGGACCACAATGGAATGAAATTCCAGGGAGACCGCCCGTGAGCCCCGCCCCCGAGTTCCTGTTCGATTTCGGCAGCCCCAATGCCTTTCTCAGCCATGAGGCGATTCCGGCGATCGAGAAGCGCATCGGCGTGAAGTTCGTCTATGTGCCGGTGCTGCTCGGTGGCATCTTCAAGGCCACCAACAACAAGTCGCCAGCCGAGACGCTCGCCGGCGTCAAGAACAAGCGCGAGTTTCACGCCGTCGAGACCGAGCGCTTTATCAAGCGCTTCCAGGTCGAGCCCTACGTGTGGAACCCTTATTTTCCAGTCAACACGCTGAACTTGATGCGGGCCGCGGTCGCCGCACAGATGGAGGGTGTGTTCGAAGCCTATGTCGAGGCTGCCTTTCACCACATGTGGCGCGAGCCGAAGAAGATGGACGATCCGGAGGTCGCGATTTCAGCGCTCAACTCGTCCGGGCTGGACGGCGCCAAGCTGCTCGCGCGCGCGCAGGAGCCGGAGGTGAAGGCGAAGCTGCTGAACAACACACAAAGAGCAGTCGAGCGTGGCGCATTCGGCTCGCCCACCTTCTTCGTCGGCAACGAGATGTTCTTCGGCAAGGAGCAATTGCGCGACGTCGAGGAGATGGTGCTGGGCCAATCGAACGCGTCATTGCGAGGAGCGTAAGCGACGAAGCAATCCAGCCCGCTTTCAGGATTCTGGATTGCTTCGCTTCGCTCGCAATGACGATGTGGCGAGAAGGGAGACCACCGATGCAGAAGCGCAATGCCACCGTCGCAGTCGTCGGCGCCGGCGATTATATCGGCGCCGAGATCGTCAAGAAATTCGCCGCCGAGGGCTTCACGGTGTTCGCCGGCCGGCGCAATGGCGACAAGCTGGCGCCGCTGGTCAAGGAGGTCGAAGCCGCAGGCGGCAGCATCAACGCGCGTGCGCTCGATGCACGGAAAGAAGAGGAGACCACCGCCTTCCTCAACGAGGCCGACAAACACGCGCCGCTCGAGGTCGTGATCTTCAACGTCGGCGCCAACGTCAATTTCCCGATCCTGGAGACCACCGATCGCGTCTTCCGCAAGGTCTGGGAGATGGCCTGCTGGGCCGGCTTCGTCACCGGCCGCGAAGCGGCGCGGCTGATGCTGCCGCGGGGACAGGGCAACATCTTCTTTACCGGCGCCACCGCCTCGCTACGCGGCGGATCTGGCTTTGCCGCCTTTGCCTCTGCCAAGTTCGGCCTGCGCGCGGTCGCACAGTCGATGGCGCGCGAACTGATGCCGCAAAACATCCATGTCGCCCATCTCATCATCGATTCCGGGGTCGACACCGCCTGGGTGCGCGAGCGCCGCGAGCAGATGTGGGGCAAGGAGGCGCTGGACAATCCCGATCTGTTGATGCCGCCTGCCTCCGTTGCCGGTGCATATTGGCAGCTCTATCAGCAGCCGAAGAGCGCCTGGACGTTCGAGATGGAGATCCGACCGTTTGGTGAAAAGTGGTGAGCGGCGAATAGGGAGTAGCGAATAGCGAATGGGGGCCATCTCTATTCGCTACTCCCTATTCGCCATTCGCCGGCGCAGTATTCTGCTGCTCAGAACGATAGGATATTCAAATGCGCATTCTCGTGGTCGGCGCCGGCGCGATCGGCGGCTATTTCGGCGGCCGGCTGCTGCAATCCGGAGCCGACATCACCTTCCTGGTGCGGCCGCGACGTGCTGGCGAGCTCGCCTCTGCCGGCCTCGTGATCCGGAGCCCGACCGGCGACGTCACCCTGAAGGACCCGCCTACGGTGCAGGCCGCTACGCTGAAGGCGCATTTCGACGTCGTGCTGCTGAGCTGCAAGGCGTATGACCTCGACGATGCCATCGCCTCCTTCGCGCCGGCGGTCGGACCCAACACCGCGATCATCCCGCTGCTCAACGGCATGAAGCATCTCGACGTGCTCGACGCCAGGTTTGGCCGCGCGCGCGTGCTCGGCGGCCTCTGTGCCATCGCCGCCACCTTGAATGAAAAGCGCGAAGTGGTGCAGCTGCAGCCGATGCAGTCGCTGAGCTTCGGCGAGCGCGACGGCGGCAGCTCGGATCGCGTCCGCGCCATCTTCGAGATCTTCCAGCGTGGCAATTTCAATGCCGCGGCGAGCGAGCACATCATGCAGGAGATGTGGGAGAAATGGGTGTTCCTGGCCTCGCTCGCGGCCTCGACCACCCTGATGCGTGCGCCTGTCGGCGTGATCCTCGCTGCGCCCGGCGGCAAGGACTTTCTGCTCGGCATGCTCGACGAATGCAGCGCGACCGCCGCCGCGGCCGGCTATGCGCCGACGGGCCCATTCTTCCAGCGCGTCTCGGGCATGCTGACCACGGAGGGCTCCCCGATGACGGCCTCGATGTTCCGCGACCTCAAGCAGGGCATGCCCGTCGAGGCCGATCACGTCATCGGTGATCTGGTGGCGCGTGCAGACGCCGCGAAGGTGCCGGTGCCGAAGCTGCGCACGGCCTACACGCATCTGAAGACATATGAGGCGCAGCGAACGAAGAGCGTGTAGTACGCAGCCCGTTCTTGCTCCGGTGTCGTCCCCGCGAAAGCGGGGACCCATAACCACCGAATTTCATTTTGCGAAGGCTGGAGCAACAGCTCGCTCTTACAACACTCGCCTGTGGTTATGGGTCCCGGGTCGGCGCTCGCTCTGCTCGCTTGCCCGGGACGACAGCCGTTATTGCGGCTCGATCGACCACAACCAACTACAAATGCGCCAGATAATGCGCGAGCGCGGTGATCTCCTCCTCGCTGAGCGGATAGGCGACATCGGCCATTGCTGCCTGCCCCCCGCCGACACGCTGGCCGGCTTTGTAGTCATGCAGCGCCTTCACCAGATATTCCTCGCGTTGGCCTGCGATGCGCGGGACCGCCTTGGTGCCGGCGAAAGTATCGGTGTGGCATGAGGCGCAGCGCCGCCCGGCGGCCGCCTGCTTCCCCTTCTCCGACAGAGCCGGGTCGTCGTCCTTTGCGCCCGACGGCGGCGCGAGCTGTGCAAAGTAAGCACCGAGATTGCGGATGTCCTCGTTGGTGATCTGCTCGACGACCGGCTGCATCTGCTCGTTCTTGCGCGCGCCGGAGCGGAAATAGACCAGCTGCCACTGAATGTACTGATCGAGCTGGCCGGCGAGCGAGGGGATGTTCTCCATCTGGGAGATTCCGTTCTCGCCGTGGCAGCCGGCGCAGATCTCGCTCGCCTTGGCTTTGCCAGCGGCAATGTCGGCGGCCTGCGCGATCGAAGCGCCGGACAAGCATACCGCGAGCAAACTGCCGATCAGGATATTTCGCATCATTTCCTCTCCGGGCATCGTGGCCAGCCTCTGGCCGACAACGCTCTTATTGTTGATTGGAGGCATCACGATCAAAACACACGATCAAAACAAGGGGCTGCGGCCGCCATAGGGCAGCCGCAGCCCCTGTCACGTCATGTCATCACTTCTTGCTGTTGTTGCCGCTGCCGCTGTAGCTGATGCGATAGATCGCACCGGCCCAGTCGTCCGCCACCAGGATCGAGCCATCCTTGGCGAGAATAATGTCGTCGGGGCGGCCGAGATAGCCCTGGTCGCCTTGGATCCAGCCTTCAGCCAACACTTCCTGCTTGGGATTCTTTCCGTCAGGACCGACGATCACCCGCACGATCCGCGCACCCTGATATTTGTGCCGATTCCAGGAGCCGTGCTCGGCGATCAGGATGTTGTTCTTGTAGTCGGCGGGGAACTGGTCGCCGGTGTAGAACTTCATGCCGAGCGGCGCCACATGCGCTCCGAGATTGAGCACTGGCGGCGTGAACTCCGAGCATTTGTGGCCCATCGCGAATTTCGGATCCGGCATGTCACCTTCGTGGCAGTAGGGATAGCCGAAATGCTCGCCAATCTTATTGATCATGTTGAGCTTGTCGGAGGGCTTGTCGTCGCTGATCCAGTCGCGGGCGTTCTCGGTGAACCAGTACTTGCCCGTGCGCGGATCGACATCGCCGCCGACGCTGTTGCGAACGCCGAGCGCCCAGATTTCGGCATTGCCGGTCTTGGGATCGACGCGGCGGATCTGCGAGACCGAGGTCGGTGGAATGCCGATGTTGAAGGGCGGCCCGAACGGAAGAAAGAACCATCCGTCCTTATCGACTGCAATGTACTTCCAGCCATGCGCGGCATAAGACGGCATGTCGTCATAGACCACCTTGCCGTCACCGAGATGATCGAGATTGGCCTCGGCATTCTCATACTTGATCAGCTTGTCGACCGCGATCACGTAGAGCGAACCATCCTGGAAGGCGACGCCGGTCGGCATGTTCAGCCCCTTGAGGACGGTCTTGACCTCGCGCTTGCCGTCCTTGTCGGTGATCGCATAGACGTTGCCGAGACCGAACGAGCCGACGAACAAGGTGCCCTTGTCGCCCCAGGCCATCTGGCGCGCGGCCAATACGCCCGGCGCCCAGACCTCGATCTTGAAGCCGGCCGGCAGCTTGATCTTTTTGACGATGTCGGCGAGCTCGGATTCCGACGCGCCGGTCGGTGGACCGGACGGCGGCGCCAAGCCCTTCTGCTGCTCGGTCTCGTCGCCAAGGAACCAGTCGTCCGGCGGATGGGTCCAGAACTCCTTGTTGCCGGATTCGTATTTCTTCAGCGGCTTGTCGTTTTGCGGCTGCGGTTGCGCGCTGGCGATATTGGTTCCGGCAAGAAAGCCGATCGCTACGAGCGCAAGAATGCCTCGGTGGAAAACCGATTTCATCGCTTCACTCCCTGAGCAGCCTCGAGGCTGCGACTATTGTTTGTTGTCTTGTGGTCGCTGTTTTTGTTCGTTGTCGGAGTAGGCCGCCTTGCAACGGCCGTGGCCTGATCACGGCGATGAGCAGGCCAAAAAAAATGTTACCACATCTTCGGCGCGTGAGAAGCGGCGCGACGTCGCTTCATCGTGCTCGCGCCAACAAATCCTTGCGCCTGCAGGCGACCTGGCGCGCTTGCTTTGCAACGCAAAAGACCGGATATCGCCAAGCCGCGCCGATCGCATGACCGACCCGCGCTGATCTCACCGGCCTGCCCAAAGAGACGCCATCGCGCATGGCCGATGAGATGATAAGAGGAGATGTCGTGCGAGCGGCCATGTGTCGCCGCCTGGGTGATGTGAACCGAATGCTCATGATGTTTCGAGGACGCCGCAGATGGCCAATTTGTCCCAGCTCCCCATTCCTGCGGCCGGTGCCGGTGTGCTCGATCTGCTGCGGCAGTTCAGATATGACCCCGCAGCAGCGGCCGCCTATGGCGAGACCTGCCTGACGCGCACCAAGGCGATCGAACCAAGGCTGAAGGCGTTCGAATATCTGCCGACCGACGTCGCGCCCAAGCAGGGGCCGCTCGCCGGCATTCCCGTTGCGATCAAGGACATCATCGCCACGCACGACATGCCCACCACCAACGGCTCGCGGATCTACCGTGATCACGTGCCGGCCAACGACGCCTGGGTGGTGGAGCGGCTGCGCAATCTCGGCGCCACTATCTTCGGCAAGACGGTCTCGACCGAATTCGCCTGGCGCCATCCCGGCCCGACCGTCAATCCCTGGAATCCGGCGCACACCCCCGGCGGTTCGTCGTCGGGCTCGGCGGCTGCGGTCGCTGCCGGCCTAGTGCCGCTGGCGCTGGGAACGCAGACGCTCGGCTCGGTGATCCGTCCGGCCGCGTTCAACGGCGTGGTTGGCCTCAAGCCGAGCTTCGGCGCGATCCCGCGCGTCGGGGTGCATCCCCTGAGCTTCTCGCTCGATCATGTCGGCTTCTTCGCCCGCCGCGTCGACGACGTTGCGCTGGCGTTATCGCTGCTTGCCGGCAGCAATGATGGCGACCTTCACGGCCGGCCGCTGCCGGCCTTCACGATCGATCTCGACACCGGCGTGGCGCCGCTCGACAAGCCGCGGCTCGCGGTGGTGCGCTTCAAGTAATATGAGCGCGCCGAGCCTGAGCAGAAGCAGGTGTTCGAGGCTGCGGTCGCGACGCTGCGCAGCGCCGGTGCCGTCGTCGAGGACATGGAGCTGGCCACGCTCGATGCCGTCAATTGGAACGCGATCAACACCATCATGCTGAGTGAGGCGACGGTGATCTTTTCCGACCTGATCGCGCGTTTCCCGGATCGCGTCAGCGACGTGATGAAGGAGCACGTCGAGACCGGCAAGACCAAATCGGCGATGGAGTACCTTGCCGCCAAGGCGGCGCAGGAGATGCGGCGCGCGGCGCTCGGTGCCGAACTCGACGGCTTCGACGCAGTGCTGACCTTGCCGGCTTTCGGCGAGGCGCCCCGCGGGCTCGACTGGACCGGCGATGCCGAATATTGCGCGCCCTGGACCTTCCTGGGCGCACCGGCGGCGACGGTGCCGGCGGGCTTCGGCAAGAACGGACTGCCGCTTGGTGTGCAGATCGCGGGCCGGTATCGCGATGACGTCCGTGTTCTCAGGGTCGCGAAATGGGTGGAAACCACGCTCGCCTTCGACCCTGGTGTCCCGGCGCTCTCTTGCTAGTGCAACGCCCTTCGCGGCAAAACCCACTGGTTGCCCTTCGGCGAGCGCGGTAGAAAGCCGATATGACAGTTACGGACATTGCGAGCAGAACCTACAATCACGGCTGGCGGCTCGATCCGATCGTGCGCAGCCTGCTCGATACCGATTTCTATAAATTATTAATGATGCAGATGATTCGGGAGTTCTACCCGGATCAGCAGGTGACCTTTTCGGTCATCAATCGCACCAAGCGGGTGCGGCTTGGCGACATCATCGACGAAGGCGAGCTGCGCGCCCAGCTCGACCATGCCCGCACCATCCGCTTCACCAAGAAAGAGCTGATCTGGCTGGCCGGTAATACCTTCTACGGCAAGACCCATATGTTCGCGCCGGACTTCATCGCCTGGCTCGGCAATTTCCGGCTGCCTGAATATGAGCTGCGCAAGGCGGACGGCCAGTACGAGCTGCACTTCCACGGGCCGTGGACCCACACCACGATGTGGGAGATTCCGGCGCTGGCGATCGTCAACGAGCTGCGCTCGCGCCAGGCCATGAAGGGACAGGGGCGGTTTGCGCTCGACGTGCTGTTCGCCCGCGCCAAGGCCAAGCTGTGGGCCAAGGTCGAGCGGCTGCGCAAGCTCGATGGCCTGCGCCTGTCCGATTTCGGCACCCGCCGCCGTCACGGCTTCCTCTGGCAGCGCTGGTGCGTCGAGGCGGTGAAGGAAGGGCTCGGGCCATCCTTCACCGGCACGTCCAATGTGCTGCTCGCCATGGACAATGATCTCGAGGCGATCGGCACCAATGCGCATGAGCTGCCGATGGTCGCCGCCGCGCTCGCAAAAGACGATGACGAGCTGCGCTTTGCACCCTATCGCATCCTGGACCAGTGGCGGCAGACCTACGCCGGCAATCTCCTGATCGCGCTGCCCGACGCCTTCGGCACCAAGGCGTTTCTGCGCGATGCGCCGGACTGGGTGGCCGACTGGACCGGCTTCCGCCCCGATAGCGCGCCGCCGATCGAAGCCGGCGAGGAGATCATTGCCTGGTGGAAGGCGAGAGGTCGCGATCCCCGGCAGAAGCTCTTGGTGTTCTCCGACGCGATGGATGTCGAATCGATCGAGCAGATCCACCATCGCTTCGGCAACAGGGTCCGGCTCTCCTTCGGCTGGGGCACCAACCTGACCAATGATTTCGTCGGCTGCTCGCCGGACGGCTCGGTCGATCTCGATCCGATCTCGCTGGTCTGCAAGGTGACGTCGGTTGACGGCAGGCCGGCCGTCAAACTCTCCGATAATCCGGAGAAGGCGACCGGTGATCCCACTGAGATCGCGCGCTACATCCGCGTGTTCGGCAATGCCGGCCGGGTGAGGGCTCCGGTCTACGTCTGACCGCGAAGCGAATTGCACGCCGGTTGTGCAATCCCTACAATGAAACCGTCGTAATTCGGCGCAGGGGGCTGGTGCATATGACGGCGTTCGCTTGGATTAGGCGGCGATGGTGGGCTGTCGATCCGCTGTTGACGATTGCGATGACGCTGGTGATCGCGCTGGCGGCTGCACGGCCCGCCATGGCCGACAAGCGCGTCGCGTTGGTGATTGGAAACGCCACCTATCAGCACGCAAGGGGCCCTGAAGGCGCAGCCGGCGACGCACGTGTCATCGGTGCGGCGCTGCAAAGCGCGGGCTTCACGCTCGCTGGCGGCGCCGTGCAAATCGACCTCGACAAAGCGAGCCTCGATCGTGCCATACAGGATTTCGGCAAGCAGATCTCGGATGCCGATGTCGCGCTGGTCTACTACGCCGGGCATGCGATCCAGCTTCGCGCCTCCAATTTCCTGGTGCCGGTCGACGCCGATCCGAGCAAGGAGAGCGACGTCGATACACAGATGCTGCATGTCGGGCTGCTGCTGCACCAGCTGGAGGGATCGGCGAGGCGGCTCAATGTGGTGGTGCTCGATGCCTGCCACGATAATCCATTCCAGAGCCGCGGCCTGACCGAACCCGGGCTCGCGGCGATGCGCGCTCCGGAGGGCACGCTGGTGTCTTATCCGGCACAGCCCGATGCGGCCGTGCCCGGGACCTCTGACGCTAATAACCTGTTCGCGATGACGCTGGCCGAGACCATGCTGCGCCCAGGCCTCGGCCTGCTCGACGTCTTCAACGAGAGCGGCCTTGCCGTGAAACGCAAGACCAATGGAGCGCAGCAGCCGTTCGTCTCGTTCTCGCCGATCAATGCGCATTTCCTGTTTGTCGCGGCGCCGCCACCCACTGCAAGAGCGGCCATTGCGGCGCTTCCGGCCGCACCGAAGACCGCCACGGGGACATCGGAGCGCGCCGTGCTCTATGATGAGGATCCGAGCGATCCGAAGGGCAGGCAATATGCGGGCACGGCGGTCTGGCGCATCGAGCAGGTCAAGGCCAATGGCACCGAGAAGGCAGGCGTTGCCTTGCGCGCCGACGTCGAGATTCCCGATCGGCATTTGAAGATGGTGTTGACGCTACGCCGCAACAGCGACTCGTCGCTGCCGGCCAGCCATGTCGCCGAGCTGACCTTCATCGTGCCGCCCGATTTCGTAGGCGCTGGCATCGACAATGTGCCGGGCATGCTGATGAAAACCAGCGAGCAGGCCCGCGGCACGCCGATCGCGGGCCTTTCAGTCAGGGTGAAGGAGGATTTCTTCCTGGTCGGCTTTTCCAATGTCGAATCCGACCGGCAGCGCAATATGGAGTTGCTGAAGAGCCGGGAGTGGTTCGACGTGCCGCTCGTCTATGGCAACAAGCGGCGGGCCATCCTCGCGATCGACAAGGGTCCATCCGGCGATCGCGCCTTCGCGGACGCGCTCGCGGCTTGGGACCGAGGCCAGTGAATATGGGCTGGGAGGTCGGAAGGGGCTTTGGAGCGGGCGAAGGGGTTCGAACCCTCGACCCCGACCTTGGCAAGGTCGTGCTCTACCACTGAGCTACACCCGCATCCTGTTTTCCGGCACAGCACGCACCGGCGACGCGCAGACCTATGCCAAAACCGGCGGCCGAATGCAACAGGGGTGCGACACTGAAAACCGGACAATATTTTTCGGTTCCGGGTCTTGATCGCCTACGTGACGGCGATTCGAGGCCATACCCCCCATGTTGCGTCGATTTGAGGCATTCCGCGGGTCTCTGGCCCCAACCTGAACTGCTGCTGTCCCAGTCGCGGCGATCCGCGCGGTGGCCCCGGGCTAGAGCGTTTTCAAGCGAAGCGGACACCGGTTCGCGTCGAGAAAACGCGTCAAAACAAAAAGCTAGAGCCCGTTCCGATCCAATCGGAACGGAAAAGGCTCCAAACGCTACCTCGCTGGAACCCGATTGAAATTTCGCGGCCGACCGCCACTTAAGGAAGGCAAAACCGTGTATTGAAGCGCGGACGGCAGGCCGGCCAGGCCTGAGACCCATTTTCAGAAGCTTGGACGAGGACCCCCGTGACCATAGCAGAGCAGGGCGGCGGAGCGGCGCCGCTGGCGCCGGATCTGATCAAGGAAACCACCACCCAGGCCTTCGGCAAGGACGTCATCGAGGAGTCCAAGCGGCAGCCCGTCTTGATCGACTTCTGGGCGCCTTGGTGCGGCCCGTGCCGGCAGTTGACCCCGATCCTGGAAAAAGCGGTCCGCGCCGCCAAGGGCAAGGTCAAGCTGGTCAAGATGAACATCGACGAGCATCCGGCCATTCCGGGGCAGATGGGCATCCAATCCATCCCCGCCGTGGTCGCCTTCGTCGGCGGCCGGCCAGCCGACTATTTCATGGGAGCGGTGCCGGAGACCCAGGTCACAGCGTTCATCGAGAAGCTGACCAAAGGCATCGTGGGCGAAGGCGAGCCCGACATTGCCGAAATCCTCAAGGAGGCCGAGGCCGTGCTCGCCGAAGGCGATCCGGCTGCGGCCGCGCAAATTTATGCGGAGGTGCTGGCTGTCGACGCCACCAACATTGCGGCGCTTGCCGGCCTCGCCAAGTGCTATGTCACATCGGGCGCGATCGAGCAGGCCAAGCAGACGCTGGCGATGGTGCCAGAGTCCAAGCGCAGCGATGCGGCAATATCCGCGGTGCAGGCCGCGATCGATCTCGCCGAGCAGGCCCAGTCGCTCGGCCCCGTTGGCGAGCTGGAGCAGAAGGTCGCGGCCAACCCGCTCGACCATCAGGCGCGTTTCGATCTTGCCACGGCGCTGAACGCCGCAGGCAAGCGCCGGGAGGCGACCGACCAGTTGCTCGAGATCGTCAAACGCGACCGCAAATGGAACGATGATGGCGCGCGCAAGCAGCTCGTGCAGTTCTTCGAGGCGTGGGGCGGCGCTGACGAGGCCACCGTCGAGGGACGCAAGCGGCTCTCCACGATCCTGTTTTCGTGACAAAGCGCCGCGGGCGCGGCCATCGGACACGAGGCATCCCATGCCGATCAATGCGGAATATCGCGGTCCTGCCGAGTTGCCAGAGATCATCCCGGTGTTTCCGCTGCCGGGCGCGCTGTTGCTGCCACGCGGCCAGATGCCACTCAACATCTTCGAGCCGCGCTATCTCGCGATGGTCGACGACGCTTTTCGCGATGGCCATCGCCTGATCGGCATGATCCAGCCGGACGTTACGCATTCCCAGAATGAGGAGCGCCCGGTGCTGTTCCAGGTTGGCTGCGTCGGCCGCATCACCCAGCTCGCCGAATCCGGCGACGGCCGCTATATTCTCGAGCTCACGGGCGTCTCGCGGTTCAAGGTGGTCGAGGAAATGACCGTGCTGACCCCCTATCGGCAGTGCAAGGTGGACTACTTCCCCTTCATCGACGATTTCACCGCGCGCAAGGGCGAGGAGGACGTCGATCGCGAAGCGCTGCTGGCGGTGCTGACCGATTTCCTCAAAGCCAATAATCTCAAAGTCGACTGGGCCGGCATCGAGGCCGCGCCGAACGAGGCGCTGGTCAATGCGCTGGCGATGATGTCGCCCTACGGCTCGGCGGAAAAGCAGGCGATGCTGGAAGCGCCCGATCTCAAGACACGCGCAGAGATTCTGATCGCGGTGACCCAGATGGACCTGGCCAAGAAGCGGACGTCGGGCGATCCGCCGCTGCAATAGCGCGGCAGGTTCGACGCCTCGGCCCGTCAATAGCCGGCCAGCGCGAAAGCGGTCACGCCCGCGAAGACCACCCAGCCGAAATGTCGTCCGCGCGTGGCCCATGCATTGGCGCAGGCGGCAAAGCCGTACACGCAGGCGAGCGTGACGATGATCGCGTGGCGGGCCAGATCCGATTGCATCCAGGGCACGAGCAGCAGCAATACGCCGCCGCCGATCCAGGCGACCGTCCCGGCCTGCCACACCAGCCGGAGCAATGTGCGCAGCCGCTGCGGCTCGATCCGCGCGCGGGCGAACACCTTGGTCTCGCCGATGACACCGTGGATCAGCGACGCCGCGATGGCGCCGATGCCAGCACATTGCAGCAGAACATCCCGCATTGCGTCCTCCACCCATCCATACACTACTGTATGGAGGATGCCGCGCCGGCTGGCGGCCGTCAAGACACAAGTGTATGGTTAGCGCGAACATACGGGATGACATGACCGAGCAGCTCTCTGCAAAGGACTGGCTGGACCAGGGCCTGAAGGTACTGGCGGCGAAGGGGT
Organism: Bradyrhizobium sp. STM 3557; assembly: GCF_045571465.1. Lineage (NCBI taxonomy): Bacteria > Pseudomonadati > Pseudomonadota > Alphaproteobacteria > Hyphomicrobiales > Nitrobacteraceae > Bradyrhizobium > Bradyrhizobium sp. STM 3557. Next base: position 258,997 of record NZ_CP120697.1, on the reverse strand, counting down.
TCACCGCGCTCAAGGCCGAACCGCTCGCCAAGGCGATGGGCGTATCGCGCGGAAGCTTTTACTGGCATTTCGCCGATATCGGCGCGTTCCACGCCGAACTGCTGGCTCGTTGGCGCGAGGTCGCCGCCGAGCAGGTGATCACGGGCGTCGAGGCGGCCGCAACGGATGAACCACCCCTCGCGGTGCTGCTGCGCCGGACGTTTTCGGGCCGGCTTGCGCTCGAAAAGGCGGTGCGCAGCTGGGCTGCAACGGACGCTGGCGCACGCAACGCGGTCCAGGCGATCGATCGGCGACGGCTGGATTATGTGGCGAGCCTGATCGCAGCGGAAGGCGTGGCGCCGGGCATCGCGCAGGCGCGGGCGCAGATCCTCTATTGGGCTTTTCTCGGCTTTGCGCTGTCGGACCGGCCGCTTCCGAGACCGCAGCATGAGGCCGTGATCGACGAGCTGATCCGAATCGCCCTCCACAAGCCGTGACGCAGGATGCGACACCCGCCTGCCGAATATGTTAGAGGGGCTGGCCTGACGCCGGAGATAGTCCCGCATGACCGCCGCATCCGATCGCCCCGCCAACACCGTCGACCCGAAACTTCTGGAAATATTGGTGTGCCCGATGACCAAGGGTCCGCTGGAATATGACGCAGGCCGGCAGGAGCTGATTTCGCGCAAGGCGAAGCTCGCTTATCCGATCCGCGATGGCATCCCGATCATGCTTCCGGAAGAAGCCCGCAAGATCGAGTGACGCATGTTCGCCAAGGTCTTCGCCCGTGCGCTTGTCGTCACCGCCCTCACCTGCGCATCCGCATTCGTCGCCTGCGCAGAGGAAAGCAGTATCCGCATCGGCCCGATTGATGCCGTGCTGACCACGCCGGCCAATGTCGAGCGACCGCCGGTGGCGCTTCTGATCGCCGGCTCCGGCTCGACCGACCGCGACGGCAACGGGCCGCAGCTCAAGCCCGCGACCTTGAAGAAGCTTGCCGAGGACCTTGCCGCGCATGGCATCGCCAGTCTCCGTTACGACAAGCGCGGCGCCAAGGGCTGGAAGCCGGCCTTCGGCAAGCCTGAAGACTTCCGCTTCAAGGATTATGTCGATGACGCGGCCTCGCTGGTCGATTTCCTGCGCGGCAAGTTCGCCCGCATCGTGCTGGTCGGGCATAGCGAGGGCGGCCTGGTCGCGATCCTGACCGCACGAAAGGTGCCGGTCGATCGTCTGGTCCTGCTTGTTACCTCCGCGCGGAAGCAGGGCGATCTGTTGAAGGCGCAGCTCGAGAAAAAGCTGCCGCCGCAGAAGTTCGAGCCGATCGCCAGGGCGATCGACAACATCATGGCCGGTCAGGTCGTCGACCCGCCACCGGAAGGATTGCCGATTTCGCCGGCGATGCAACCCAGCATCGCGTCCGCCTTCAACGAGGATCCGATCGACCCGTTGAAGCAGATCATCATCCCGACCTTGATCGTCGGCGGCGGCCGCGACCGCCAGCTGCCGCGGCTCGATCTCGTCGCGCTATCTGCCGCCGCGCCCGCGGCCAAGACGCTGTGGCTGCCGGACATGAATCACGTGCTGGTCGACGTCACCGACGATGGCGACGACCTCAAGTCCTATAACGATTCGGCGCGGCCGCTCGACCCTGACCTGATCGATGCGATCTCAGCCTTCATTATTGGCGCCGAAGGGCCGCGGAATTAAAGCGCCTCGCCGCGCAGCAGCCGCGGCACCTCGCCGGTCAGCCCCGCCGCCTGGCGGATGAACAGCTCCTTCAGCGGCGGCGCGCGGTCCACCAGGCCAAGGCCGATATCGCGCACGGTGCGCAGCAGGGTCGATTGGTTCGAGAACAGGAAGTTCAGCGAGTTGGTCGCAAGCCCCATCGCCATGGTGTCGAAGCGCCGCCATCGCTGGTAGCGCTCCAGCACGTCGATCTGCCCGGGATCGGTGCCGAGCCTCGCCGCATCGACGATCACCTCGGCCAGCGCAGCGACGTCCTTCAGGCCCAAATTGAGACCCTGCCCCGCGATCGGATGAATCACATGCGCAGCGTCGCCGACCAGGGCCAGACGCTGGGCGATGAACGAACGTGCGACGAAATAGGACAGCGGAAAGGCGCGCGGCTGGTCGAGCACCTTGATCTCGCCGAGATGCAGGCCGAAGCGCCGCTCCAGCTCGGCGTGGAATTCGTCCGCGCTCAAGGCGACAATGCGCTGCGCTTCGGACCGCCGCTCGGTCCAGACCAGCGAAGAGCGCCGCCCGCGCAGAGGCAGGATGGCGAACGGCCCGGCGGGCAGGAAGTGCTCCTCCGCCCTGCCCTCATGGTCGCGCTCGTGACCGACGGTCACCACGATGCCGGACTGATTATAGTCCCAGCCGTGAGTGACGATGCCGGCGCGCTCACGGAGTTTCGACCGCGCGCCGTCAGCGGCAACCAGCAGGCTGGCATCGATCCGGCTGCCGTCGGCGAGCGTCACCTCGATCCCGTCGGCAGTCGAATCATAGCTCGTCACCGCAGTGGCGCGCAGATCGACGCCTTCGGCCTCGGCGCGCTTGACCAGCGCATCGATCAGCAGGCGATTTTCGACCATATGCGCGAACGGCTCGCCCGGCTCGACCTGACCGGTGAAGGTCAGGAAGGCCGGCCTTGTCGCGTCTTCCAGCTTGGAGTCGGTGACCACCATGTCGAGGATCGGCTGCGCCTGATCTGCGACATCGCCCCACACCCCGACCACGTCAAACAACTTGCGGCAGGCGGCCACGATGGCGCTGGCACGCGGATCGCGGCTCGGACGGGTGCCGAGCGCCGGATCGGCCACAATCACCGGAACTTCGGCGCCCAGGCCCTGTTTGAGCGCGAGTGCCAGCGCGAGCCCGGCAAAGGCGCCGCCACCAATCACAATGCTTCGCTGTGCCGTCATGCCAACCTGCTTACCGTTGCCCTTGCAGACTGAGTATAGCTGGACCAAACAGGGCGGTGAACCTCATCTCGTTCCATCCGTATTTGAGCCAGCGAAGGCGCTATAGCCATGTCCAAGGGCCTGATCGATCTGATCTCGATCCTCGATATCGAGCCGCTCGAGGTGAATTTGTTCCGCGGCAACAGCCCGAAGACCAGCTGGCAGCGCGTGTTCGGCGGCCAAGTGATCGGTCAGGCGATGGTGGCGGCCTGCCGCACCGTCGAGGGCCGGCTGCCGCACTCGCTGCATTGCTATTTCATCCTGCCCGGCGACCCGCAGGTGCCGATCATCTACCAGGTCGAGCGGCTGCGCGACGGCAAGAGCTATGCGACGCGACGCGTCACCGCAATCCAGCACGGCAACGCCATCTTCTCGATCATGGTGTCGTTCCACAGCGACGAGGAGAGCAGCTTCGACCATCAGGACGTCATGCCCGACGTGCCGCCGCCGGAGAAATTGACCGCCGAGGAGGTGTCGAAGCAGCCGATGTTTCGCGAGATGCCGGATTTCATCCGCCGCTACTACGAGTCCGACCGGCCGATCGAATTGCGTCCGGTGGAGCTCGGCCGCTATTTCGGCCAGAAGATCGGCGATGGCCGCATCCATGTCTGGATCCGCACCGCGGCCAAGCTGCCGGACGATCCGGCGCTGCACATGTGCGCGCTGGCCTATGCCTCCGACTTCTCGCTGCTTGATGCTGTCATGGCCCGCTATGGCCGCACGCTGTTCGACAAGCGGATGATGCCGGCGAGCCTTGATCACGCGATGTGGTTTCACCGGCCGTTCCGCGCCGACGAATGGCTGCTTTATGAGCAGGATTCGCCGAGCGCGCAGGGCGGCCGCGGACTCACCCGCGGCCTCATCTTCAAGCCCGATGGCACGTTGGTGGCGTCCGTCGCGCAAGAAGGCTCGATCCGCGAGCGGCGACCTCAGCCTTAGGCCCGCTGCACCAGGGCAAATTGCGAGACATACCATTGGGTGTACCAGCGCAGCACCCACGGGATCGGAATGACAAAGGCGCAGCCGATCACGAACACGATGGTCCGCCACAGCACGTCCAGGCCACTGCCGTTGAACACGACCTCGCGCCGCGTGCCGGCGATATTGCGGCAGATCCACCGCATCCACGCCGTCAGCACCCAGGCCCAGCCGATGATGCTGATGGCGGAGACGATCGTGAACAAATACCAGCCGAAATAGATGAGCGGGCTGCCTTCGAAACGGATCGGCAGCGGTTGGCCGTTGGAGGCGATCTTGCTGACGGCCCAACGAATGATCATCCAGCCGAAGACGCCCTGCGCGACGAAGACCAGAAGGTGCAGGATGCCACTGTCGATCCTGTTGATATAGATCAGCGCGCCCATCCCCACGAAGACATACCAGATATCGAGCGGCTGGCCGATGAAGCTGATGTTGGGCCGGCCTGGCACACGGATGCGCTCGGCCACATAGCGATAGAAATAGACTGCCGCCCACGGCGTCGGCACGACCAGGATTTCGCCAATCACCAACAGCAGCGCCCGACCGAAATAGGGCCACAGCTCGAGTTTGGCCGACAACGGCACCATGCCGATCGCGCCCGTCATGTCGTTCGAGGGCGCCGGCGGCCGGCCTGGCGTTCGGCTGCCGAGACTGGCCATCAGCCCGGGAATCAGGCCCGCCTTCTCCCAGCCCGCCATGCCCTCGGTCCAGAGCAGCGTCTCCCCGGTGACGATGCCCCTGGATATGAGATCGCGAAGCTCGGTCTCGGGGATGGGGCCCTGCTGCGCCCCCTGCGCAGCATAGTACCAGGATCGATTCGACATTTCAGGTCCTTGGGAAAGTGGCATGAGCGCCGGTGCGGTTCTCCATTCTGTCGGCCCAGCGCGGTTTACGTTCAGTCGGTGACCCGTCGTCCGCGCGTTTTTCACTTAACGCTGCAGCTTTTTTGTGCCATCTGCCTAAGGGCAGACCACAGCGGCAAGGGCACGCCTGCCGCACGAACAGGCTGCCCGATCAGAGGAAACCAAGGCCGACACCCATGAAGCTCGTCGTCGCGATCATCAAACCCTTCAAGCTCGACGAGGTGCGCCATGGCCTCACCGCGATCGGCGTCCACGGCATGACGGTCACCGAAGTCAAGGGCTATGGCCGGCAGAAGGGCCACACCGAGATCTATCGCGGTGCGGAATATGTCGTGAACTTCTTGCCCAAGCTCAGGATCGAGATCGCGGTCTCGACAGAGCTCGCTGACAAGGCGGTCGAGGTCATCACCGCCACTGCCCGCACCGGGCAGATCGGCGACGGCAAGATCTTCGTCACGCCGATCGAGCAGGCCCGCCGTATCCGCACCGGCGAGACCGACAGCGACGCGCTGTAAGCCGTCCGCCACCTTCCATACGCGGCAACGGCGCCGCGACGCCTGTTCAATCACGACATGTTGGGGAATGTCATGGGGGCATCTTCGTCTCGCGGCCCGCGCTTGGCCGCAGTCGCCATCCTTGCCGGCGGCCTGACCTTCGCATCGCCTGCCCTCGCGGCGAGCTCCGAGATCAACGCTGCCGATACCGCCTGGATGATCATCGCCACCGCGCTGGTGCTGATGATGACGATCCCCGGGCTGGCGCTGTTCTACTCGGGCATGGTGCGCAAGAAGAACGTGCTGGCGACCATGGCGCAGAGCCTCGCCGCCGTGATGATCATCTCGCTGCTGTGGGTGGCGTTCGGCTATTCGCTGAGCTTTGTCGGCGACGGTCCCTGGCTCGGCTCGCTCGACCGCGCCTTTCTCGCCGGCCTTGGGATGGACAGCGTCCATCCGGCGGCGAAGACCATCCCCGAAGCGCTGTTCATGCTCTATCAGATGACTTTTGCGATCATCACGGTGGCGCTGGTGGCTGGCTCGGTCGCCGACCGCATGCGCTTCTCGGCCTATGTGATGTTCGCGGTCGGCTGGTTCGTGTTCGTCTATGTGCCGCTCGCGCACTGGATCTGGGGCGGCGGCTTCCTCGCCAGGATGGGCGTGATCGACTTCGCCGGCGGTCTCGTCGTGCACCTCTCGGCCGGCACCGGCGGGCTTGTCGCCGCCCTGGTGATGGGCCGCCGCCACGGCTATGGAACCGACAATTTGTCGCCTTTCGACCTGTCGCTCGCGGTGGTCGGCACCGGGCTGTTGTGGGTCGGCTGGTTCGGCTTCAACGGCGGGTCGGCGTTGGCCGTCAATTCGCATGCTGTCATGGCGATCCTCGCCACCCACCTTGCCGCCTGCGCCGGCGCCATCACCTGGGGCGCGATCGAATGGTCGGCCCGCCGTAAGCCCTCGGTGCTCGGCATGATCTCCGGAGCGGTCGCCGGCCTTGGCACCATCACCCCGGCCTCGGGGTTCGTCGCGCCTTGGCACGGCATCGTCATCGGCGTGCTTGCCGGGCTGATCTGCTATTGGGCCTGCACCTGGCTGAAGCACCGCTTCAACTACGACGACTCGCTCGACGTGTTCGGCGTCCATGGCATCGGTGGCCTGATCGGCACCCTGCTGGCCGGCGTGTTCGCGACCTCCTCGATCGGCGGCGTCGCGGGCCTTCTCGAAGGCCACCCGCAGCAGCTGCTCAGCCAGCTCTACGGCGTCGCGGTCACCCTGGTCTGGTCGGCCGGCGTGACCTATGGCCTGCTCAAGCTGGTCAGCGCCTTCGTGCCCTTGCGCGTCTCCCGCGAGCACGAGCTCGAGGGTCTCGACATCACCCAGCATGGCGAAGCGCTGCAGTAGTTGCAGTCATTGACATCATTTGACCAGATCCGTGCCTTGGAGACTGCCCTCCGAGTGAGCAGCTTGGCGCCCCAAGCCTCTCCTGCTTACATATTTTGCAACGATGCCCATTATTTAGGCGCGACCGAATAGCGCAGGTCGGCAGGCCCCGCCAAAACTGTGAAAAGCCTCGCGTTCACCGTTCGTTAGGCAGGTCCCGCCATCTGGCACGGCATTTGATTCTAGGGGTCCCGGCTGTGGCCGCGTCGTGAAGCTTCCCTCCGCGTGGTGAATCTCAGTCGAAATAACGCTCGGTAACGTCCGTGCCGGGCCCAAGCGGGGATAGGACCCATGAAAATTGTTATGGCGATCATCAAGCCATTCAAGCTCGAAGAAGTCCGTGATGCCCTGACCGCCATCGGCGTTCATGGTCTCACGGTGACGGAAGTCAAGGGATATGGCCGGCAGAAGGGCCACACGGAGATCTACCGCGGCGCCGAATACGCAGTGAGCTTCCTGCCCAAGATCAAGATCGAGGTCGCGATCCCAAGCGATCAGGTCGACAAGACCATCGACGCCATCACCACCGCAGCCAAGACCGGACAGATCGGCGACGGCAAGATCTTCGTCATCAGCCTCGAGCACGCCGTGCGCATCCGCACCGGCGAGGCCGACGCTGCCGCCCTTTGATTTCGCGCTCAACCTTCTCAATTCACGGAGTAGAATAAAATGACGTTTAAGCGTCCAACCAGCGCGGGGTGGATCACGCTCGCAATCGCAGGGCTCTGCGTCGCAGGCCTCGCGGACGTGGCGTTCGCGGAGGACGCGCCTGCCGCAGCCGCTGCAGCCGCTCCCGTTCCCAACAAGGGCGACGTCGCCTGGATGCTGGTGTCCAGCGCGCTCGTCCTGATGATGTCGGTGCCCGGCCTCGCGCTGTTCTATGGCGGCCTGGTCCGCACCAAGAACATGGCCTCGGTCCTCACCCAGGTGTTCGCGATTGTCGCCATGGTCGGCGTGGTCTGGGCCCTCTACGGCTATTCGCTCGCCTTCTCCGATGGCGGCGGCATGACCTCCTATATCGGCGGCTTCTCCAAGGCGTTCATGCACGGCATCGACGCCTCCTCGACCTCGGCGACCTTCTCCAACGGCGTCGTGATTCCGGAGCTCGCTTATTTCGTGTTCCAGATGACCTTTGCGATGATCACGCCGGCCCTGATCGTCGGCGCCTTCGCCGAGCGCATCAAGTTCTCGGCCGTGATGCTGTTCATCCTGCTCTGGGTGACCTTCATCTACTTCCCGATCGCGCACTGGGTCTGGTACGTCGCGGCTCCCGATGATGTCGCCAACGCCGCCAAGGCGGTGGCCGCTGCCACCGATGCCGCTGCCAAGACGGCTGCGCAGGCCAAGCTTGACGAAGTCACTGGCGCTGTGGGCTGGCTCGCCGGCGCCGGCGCGCTGGACTTCGCGGGTGGCACCGTGGTGCACATCAATGCCGGCATCGCGGGCCTCGTCGGCGCGCTGATCATCGGCAAGCGCACCGGCTACGGCAAGGACCTGATGGCGCCGCACTCGCTGACCATGACCATGATCGGCGCCTCGCTGCTGTGGGTCGGCTGGTTCGGCTTCAACGCCGGCTCCAACCTCGAAGCCAACGGGACCACCGCGCTGGCCTTCGTCAACACCATGCTCGCCACCGCCGGGGCGGCCTTCTCCTGGCTGCTCTGCGAATGGGCCGTGAAGGGCAAGCCCTCGCTGCTCGGCATCTGCTCGGGTGCGGTCGCCGGCCTCGTCGCCGTCACGCCGGCCTCCGGCTATGCCGGCCCGATCGGCGCGCTGGTACTCGGCCTGATCGTCTCGCCGGTCTGCCTGTTCTTCGTCTCCACGGTGAAGAACTCGTTCGGCTATGACGACGCGCTCGACGTGTTCGGCGTGCACTGCATCGGCGGCATCATCGGCGCGCTCGGCACCGGCATCCTGGTCAACCCCGCGCTCGGTGGCGTTGGGATCACCGACTACACCAACATCACCGGCAACAATGCCGGCACCTACGAGTTCGCCACGCAGATGCTGGCGCAGGGCAAGGCGGTGCTGGCGACGCTGGTCTGGTCGGGCGTCGGCTCGGCGATCCTCTACAAGGTCGTCGACGTGATCATCGGCCTGCGTCCGAGCGTGGAGCAGGAGCGCGAGGGTCTCGACATCACCGATCACGGCGAGCGGGCCTACAACTACTGAGTTCTCCCGGGGCCCGCCTCTCACGAGAGGCGGACCACAACTTCGGTTCGGGCAGATACCCGGCAATGCCCTGACCGTTGAGGGGCTCCGGCGCAAGCTGGGGCCCCTTTCTTTTTCTGCCGCGGAGCGTGGGCGCGAGCCATTGATATGCTCCGCTGTCATCGCCCGCGAAGGCGGGCGATCCAGTATCCCAGAGACGGCGGTGATTCATTGATACGCTGCGGCGTACTGGATGCCTCGCCTGCGCGGGGCATGACGGCAACATATAGCGCTGCACAGTCGCTTCCTTCGAGCACACAAAGACATCCCGCGGCGCGTTGCGTCCGAGTTATGCTGATCTCATCACCCTCTCCATACAGAGGGCGCAGGGAAGACCGGGTACCGACTGATACCCGCGGTCCGCGTGCAGCAAGAAAGCACGCGGCAGAACCACAGGATCAGCCAAATATCCGGCCTTCCCTGCGCGATGGTGTTACGACTTATACGTGATCTCCTCGGTGCACCGGGCTTTTTGGCCACCGTCGCCACGCCGATCATCGGCGCGGCTTGGCATCAGCTTCGGGATGCCGGGACCACACGACTTCGCCGTCCGCGCCATGTCGTTCGTCCATGCGTGAGACCACGCACGACGGCACGTCGCGTCCATCGCATCCCGCTTCCCACGTCTCGTGACGATCGCGATACGCCCCTCCATGTGGAGGCGGGACGGGCAGGATGATCGTCGTGATTTGCCCGACGACGCAAGCGCGCGCGCCTGCGACAAAGTAACCCGACGGGCAATCTGCGCATGGGGTGCATGCGCAAATCTTCGCGCCGTCATTGCGAGCGTAAGCGACGTGTCCGCCATAGCCCGAAGGGCGACGGAGGAAGCAATCCAGAGTGCTTTCGCAAGAACGTCTGGATTGCTTCGTCGCTATCGCTCCTCGCAAATGACGCCGATGCGCGAGCCAGCACTTCACTCGGTGGTCAACATGAGGCGTGCGACGCGAAGCGCCCCGGAACGACGGAGTGGAGTTAAAAGGACGTGCCGCCGCCGAAGCGGAATTCCTGGGTGACGTCGTATTTGCCCTTGGTGAGCGGCACTGCGTAGTCGAAGCGCAGTGGGCCGAAGGGCGAGGCCCAGATCAGGCCGACGCCGACCGACGAGCGCACCACCTGGCTGTCGTCATATTGCAGGCCGCATTTGCAGGCCGCGGAATTGACCTCGCCGGTCGCGGCCCAGGAGGTCGGGCCCTGATAGCCCCACAACGAGCCGGCATCGGCATAGACGGCTCCCTTGAGGCCGACCTCCTTGGGCAGGAACCAGAACGGCATCTGCAGCTCGGCCGACGCGCCCCAATATTTGGTGCCGCCGAGTGCATCGCCCGTAACACCGAGGCTGGCATAGGTGATGTCGCGCGGGCCGATGCCGTTCGAGGCGAAGCCGCGCACCAGGTTCGGCCCCATCTGGAACTGGTCGAGCATGCGAAGCTGCGTATTGCCCACCTGGTTCAACATGCCGGCCTGCAGGTGGACCACGCCGACGATCTCCGACACCAGCGGGGTGAAATATTTCGCGTCGATCGCGGTCTTCAGATAGGACACGTTGCCGCCGACGCCGGCAAAATCCTGCTTCCAGTCGATCAGGAGGCCGTCGGTCGGGTTCTTGTTGTTGTCGAGCGTATTGTAGTTCAGCGTGTAGCCGATCATCGAGGTCCAGGCCGCACCGTTCGCCAGCTCCATCCGCACCGGCAGGGTGGATTCGCCGTCCGCGTAGCAGCCCCAGCCGTAATAGCCCGAGCTGGTCGAGTTGGTCGGATCGACACCGCCGAGCACGTTTGCGATGTAGGCCGGCGTCGGGTTGAACGCGAGCAGGCTGTTGCTGGAGTTATTGTTGCAGTTCTGCAGATAGGACGGCAGCGAGATCTGCTGCTCATAGATCGAATAGCGGAGCTGCAGCGACAGATCCTCGCGGAGCTGGAAGCCGAGCCGCGGGCTGAAGCCGATCGTGGTCACGCCGTAGCTCGTGTAGCTGTTGGCGAGCTGCTGACGCCAATACAGGTCAAGGCCGAGCGCGACACGATAGTCGAGCAGATAGGGCTCGACGAACGACAGCGAGGCGCCTCGCGTGTACTGCCCGTAGGTCACCGATGCCTTGGCGTACAGGCCGCGGCCGAGGAAGTTGCGCTCGGAGATCGACACCTCCGCCAGCGCGCCGTCCGTGGTCGAGTAGCCGCCCGAGACCGAGAAGTCGCCGGTCGATTTCTCCTCCAGTTTGACCAGGAGGATGACGCGGTCGCTGGCCGAACCGGGCTCCGTGGTGATCTTCACCTCCTTGAAGAAGTCGAGATTCTTCAGCCGGCGCTCGGCGCGGTCGACCAGGGCGCGGTTGTAGGCATCGCCTTCGGAGATGTCGAACTCGCGGCGGATGACGTAATCACGGGTGCGGGTGTTGCCGACGATGTTGATCCGCTCGATATAGGTGCGCGGGCCCTCGTCGATCGAAAATACCACCGAGACGGTGTGCGCCTCGAAGTTGCGGTCGCCGGTGGGACGCACCACCGCGAATGAATAGCCGCGGCGCGAGGCTTCGATCTGCATCTCCTCGACGGACTTCTCGACCTGCTCGACATTATAGAGGGAGCCGATGCTGACATGCGAGAAGCCGCTCAGCGACGTAGCCTCGAGCGTCGCGATCGAGGACCGGAAGTCGACTGCGCCGACGCGATATTGCTGACCTTCCTCGATCTTGAACGTGACCAGAAAGCCCTTCTGCTCCGGGTCGTATTCGGTGAGCGCGGCCACCACCTGCACGTCGGCATAGCCGTGCTTGAGATAGAAGCGGCGGATCAGATCACGATCGGCCTCGACGCGATCGGCGTCATAGACGTCATTGCCGCCGAGGAAGCTGAGCAGATTGGACTCGTGGGTCTTGATCTGATCCTTCAGGCGGGAGGCCGAAAACGCATTGTTGCCGACGAAATTGACCGTCTTGACGCCGGTCTTCTGTCCCTCATCGACGGTGAAGACCAGATCGACGCGATTGTTCGGCTGCTCGATGATCTCGGGCGTGACGCGAACGTCATAGCGGCCGGAATGGCGATAGATCTCGGCGATGCGCTGGGCGTCCGACTGCACCAAGGGACGCGACAGCGTGCCGCGCGGCTTGGACTGAATCTCCTGCGAGAGCTGTTCGTCCTTGACCTTCTTGTTGCCTTCGAAGGCGACACGGCCGATGACGGGGTTCTCGACCACCCGCACGACCAGCCGGCCGCCCTGGCGATCGATCTTCACATCCGAGAACAGCCCGGTCTCGACCAGCGCCTTCAAGCCATCATCGACCGCTGCAGCGTCGAGCATTCCGTTCGCACCCGGCTTGAAGTAGGAGCGAACCGTCTCGGCCTCCACGCGCCGATTGCCTTCCACCGTGATGGCCGCGACGTTCCGCGCAGCCGCCGGCGCGGCAATGGCATCCCTCCACGTTGGCGCGATCACCGGAGTGGCGAGGATGATCAGGGCCAGCATGCCCTGCAAGGTCAGACGCATGATCGAGGTTCTTTCGGTCGTCTCATTCCCCGTGCGACAAACAGACAGACGCCGCCGACGCACGATCTCGTGCCCGCGTGATGCATGCGAAAGATGGTCAGTATGCGCCCAGTTTATTTCGCCAGATGTCGAATGATGCCGGGCTTGTCGGATTGTTTCCCGCTAGAAAACTTTCAGCACCGTCATGCAGACGGCGAGCGCAAGATCATCTGGAAGCTGCGCGTTTAGCGCGGTGTTGCGCGATGGCGACGATCAGCAGCGGTCCTTGCTTCGCCGCAATTTCCGAGCTTCGAAATCAAATTCTACAAATCTGCTGAAAGCGGCAACACGCCGAAAGAACCGCGCTGCTATGTTCCATCTCACCCGAACTGAGCCCCTAAGCAGTTCGGCCAGGGCCCGGTGCGTAAAGATTCCCAAAATCATTCCGACGCACCGGGCCGCCCTTCATTCGCACGCACAGATGCATCATGAGAGTTGTTCGCCAGCGCTCGCGCGGCAGGCGATGCGAAGCATCGTCCGGGCGACGGCGCCATTCGGCGCCATTCGGCGCCCGCTCACCATGAGGCTTGAGACTTTCGTCGCGGAAAGACCCTCATCTTGAGGAGGCCGCTTGAGGCGGCCGTCTCGAAGGATGGCCGCACAAGGACTGCCCGCCCGGCCTCTTCAGGCATATGACATGGCCCTGCCGCAAGCGCGCGAGGTTGCAGAGAGCGCGCTGAAACGATCCTGCACCCAGGCTAACGGTCTGAGCGGCCGATCACCGCCATCAGCTCCGCGATCTTCTGCCGCTGGTCGGCCTTGTCGCCTGATGCGATCGCGTGCTCGACGCAATGGGCGACGTGATCGCGCAGAATCTCCTCCTCCACCCGCCGCAGCGCCGCTCGCACGGCCGAGATCTGGGTGACGATATCGATGCAATAGCGATCGTCCTCGACCATCTTGGACAGGCCGCGGACCTGACCTTCGATCCGGCTCAGGCGTTTCTGGCATGACGACTTGATGTCTTTCCGCATCCCGCTTATATACCCCTACCGGGTATAGGTTACAAGTGCGGAGCAGGACACGATGCCGGAAACCGAACACACGCGCGGGGCCGGTCGGGCCGATTCTGGCGGTTGCGGCTGCGGATCAAAGGCAGCGGAGCCGCCCAAGGTGGCAAAGGCGGCATCGGAAGCTGGTTCTGAATCCTGTTGCAGCTCGCATGCCACGTCCGCCGCCTTGGATCCGCCGTCCGCCTGCTGCGGCGGCCATGCTCACGGCCACGGTTCGCACGCCCCTCATGGCTCCGGCGACAGGCCCGCGGAACTCGATCCCGTCTGCGGCATGACGGTCGATCCGGCCGGCTCGAAGCATCGCTTCGATCATCATGGCCGAACCTTCCATTTCTGCTCGGCTGGTTGCCGCACCAAATTCGCGGCCGATCCGGCAAAATATCTGGAGAAGAAAGAACCACCGCCGACGATGCCGGCTGGCACGATCTACACCTGCCCGATGCATCCCCAAATCCGCCAGGAAGGCCCCGGCACCTGCCCGATCTGCGGCATGGCGCTGGAGCCGGAAGTTGTCAGCCTCGACGACGCGCCGAACCCCGAGCTCTCCGACATGACGCGCCGATTCTGGATCGGCGCCCTGCTCGCCATCCCCGTGGTGGTGCTGGAGATGGGCGGCCACCTGATCGGCCACGGCCCGGTCGAGCCCATGCTTTCGAACTGGGTCCAGTTCGCGTTCTCGACGCCAGTCGTGCTGTGGGCCGGATGGCCGTTCTTCGTGCGCGGCTGGCAATCGCTGCAGACGCGCAATCTCAACATGTTCACGCTGATCGCGATGGGCACCGGCGTGGCCTATGCCTACAGCGTGATCGCGACAGTCGCGCCGCAAGTCTTCCCGGCGACCTTTCGCGGCCATGGCGGCGAGGTGGCCAGCTACTTCGAAGCGGCGGCCGTGATCACCGTCCTTGTGCTGCTTGGCCAGGTGCTGGAGCTGCGAGCGCGCGAGGCGACCTCAGGCGCGATCAAGGCGCTATTGCAGCTCGCGCCGAAGACCGCGCGCCGCGTCGGTGACGACGGCCACGACCACGAAGTCGAGATCAATCAGCTCGCCGTCGGCGATCGCTTGCGCGTTCGGCCCGGCGAGAAGGTGCCGGTCGATGGCATCATCCTGGAAGGCCGCTCGTCGCTCGACGAGTCGCTGGTCACGGGCGAATCGATGCCCATCGCCAAGGAACAGGGCGCGCGCGTCATCGCCGGCACGTTGAACCAGTCCGGCGGCTTCGTCATGCGCGCCGACAAGGTCGGCCGCGACACGCTGCTGTCGCAGATCGTGCAGATGGTCGCAGATGCGCAGCGCTCACGCGCGCCCATTCAGCGACTTGCAGATCAGGTCGCCGGCTGGTTCGTGCCGGCGGTGATCGCAGCGGCGATCGTCGCGTTCGTCGCGTGGTACGCATTCGGACCCGAACCGCGGCTGGCCTACGGCCTCGTTGCAGCGGTCAGCGTGCTGATCATCGCCTGCCCCTGCGCGCTCGGGCTGGCAACGCCCATGTCGATCATGGTCGGCGTCGGCCGCGGCGCACAGGCTGGCGTGCTGATCAAGAACGCCGAAGCGCTGGAGCGGATGGAGAAGGTGGATACGCTCGTGGTCGACAAGACCGGCACCCTGACCGAGGGCAAGCCGAAGGTCACCGCGATCGTTACCGCAAGCGGTTTTGATGAGGCCTGGGTACTGCGGCTCGCCGCCAGTGTCGAGCGCGCCAGCGAGCATCCGCTGGCGGATGCGATCGTGCGTCATGCGAAGGAGCGCAGCGTCCCGCTTGGCGACGTCGCCGGCTTCGATGCGCCGACCGGCAAGGGTGCGCGCGGCACCGTCGATGGCAAAGCCGTCTCGCTTGGCAACGCGCGCTTCCTCGCCTCGCTCGGCATCGTCACCGACACGCTCGGCGCCGAGAGCAACCGGCTGCGCGCCGACGGCGCGACCGTCATCGCGATGGCGGTCGACGACAGGATTGCCGCGCTGTTCGCCATATCGGATCCCGTCAAGGCGTCGACACCGGAGGCGTTGAAGGCGCTCGCCGAGGACGGCATCAAAGTTATCATGCTGACCGGCGACAACCGCACCACGGCCAATGCGGTGGCGCGCAAGATCGGCATCACCGAGGTCGAGGCCGAGGTGCTGCCGGATCAGAAGAGCGCGGTCGTCGCGCGCCTGCGCGCATCGGGCAAGATCGTCGCCATGGCCGGCGATGGTGTCAACGATGCGCCGGCGCTGGCCGCCGCCGATGTCGGCATCGCCATGGGCACCGGCACCGACGTCGCGATGGAGAGTGCGGGCGTCACGCTTCTGAGGGGCGATCTCGGCGGCATCGCGCGCGCGCGCAAATTGTCGGCGGCGACGATGCGCAACATCCGCCAGAACCTGTTCTTCGCCTTCATCTACAACGCCGCAGGCATCCCGATCGCCGCCGGCGTCCTCTATCCGACGTTCGGCATCCTGCTGTCGCCGATCATTGCGGCAGCGGCGATGTCACTGTCCTCGGTCAGCGTGGTCGGCAACGCGCTGCGGCTGCGGGTCGCAAAGCTATAGCGAGCTCAAGCGGCCCTCGGGGCGCGGCAGCCCAGCGCGAGCGAGCCCGCCATAAAGCGGCTCGTCCGGCATCGCCTCACGCAGGATCTGCCGAACCGCGACCAGCCGCGCGATGTCGATGCCGGTCGCAAAGCCTTTGCTCTCGCACAGGAAGACGAGGTCCTCGAACACGACATTGCCGGTCGTCCCTGGCGCGAACGGGCACCCGCCGAGCCCGCCGAGCGAGCCATCGAGGATACGGGCGCCGGCATCGAGGGCGGCGGACGCGTTCGCGATGCCCATGCCGCGGGTGTCATGCAGATGCACGCAGATCGGCTTCGATCCGGCAAGCTTGACCGCAGCCGCCGTCAATTCGCCGACCTGCTTCGGTCCGGCATAGCCCACCGTATCGGCAATCCCCACGGCATCGGCACCGGCCGAAAAGCATTGCTCGACCAGCCGCAGCACCTCGTCCGGATCGACCGCGCCTGAGATCGAGCAGCCCAGCGCCATCGAGATCCCCGCTTGAACGATCGGCTTGTGCGCGCTGGCATCGCGCAGCTCGCAGAGCCGCCTGATGTTCTCGATTGCGGAGGCGCGCGAGCGGTGCGCATTGGCTTGGCTGTGCTCCTCGGTCGCGGACACGACCGAAGCGATCTCGGCGACGCCGGAGGCGAGCGCATCATTAACGCCACGCTCGTTCAGAACCAGCGCGATGCCGTGCGCGCCGGGCAGAGCAGCAACGGTCGCCACCATCTCGCCGACATCGGCAAATTGCGGAAAGGTCTTGGCCGGCAGGAACGAGCCGACCTCGAAGCAGCGCACGCCCGCGGCATATTCCTCGCGCAACCAGCGCTGCTTGGCTGCCGTCGATGGAAACGTCGTCACGAGCTGCAGGCCGTCGCGCAGGCCGACCTCGCGCAACGTCACCTGCCCTTGCGGATAAACCTGCCGCACCCGGGTCATGCGCGGCCTCCCGCGAGCTTGTTGTTTGTTACCGGCGCGCTGTCGAGCTCGGCACGGAGCGCCGCGGTGTCGGCGCCGAGCGCAGGCACAAGCAGCCCCTCGCCCAGATGGGCGCCGTTCCATTCGACCGGCAGCGCCGGCGCGCGGAACGGCTTGCCCTCCACATCGACATTTTTCACGAGACCGCCCGGCCGCAGCACATGCAGATCGTCGAACAGGTCCTCCGGACGATTGATCGGCGAGAAGCAGATGTTGAGCGCGTCGAGCTTCGCCGACAATTCAGCCGCGTTCCATTGTTTGACGACATCGGCGACGCGCGGAAGGATGCGCGCCCGCGCCAGGATGCGATCGGTCGTGGTGCGCAGGGCCGGATCGTCGAGGAATTCGCAAAGACCGAATTCGCGGCAGAAGCTCTGCCAGTGCCCTTCGGTGACGACGCCGATGAAGATGCGCTCACCGCCTGCGGTCTCGAAGATGTCGTAGATCGGCCAGGCATGCTCGCGCTCCGGCATCGACGGCGGCTTCACGCCGGTCATCTCGTACTGGACCATGTGCTGCGCCACCAGGAACAGGCAGTTTTCGAACAGCCCGATGCGGATGTTGGCGCCCTGCCCGGCTCCGGCGCGCTTCTGATAGAGCGCCGCGAGGATCGAGATGGCCCCGAACATGCCGCCCATGATGTCGTTGGCCGAGGAGCCGACGCGCTGCGGCTTCTCCTTGGTGCCGGTCATGGTGGCGAGCCCCGACAGCATCTGCACGACCTCGTCGAGCGCCGGCCGATGCTCATAGGGACCCGACAGGAAGCCCTTGTGGCCGGCGATGATCAGATGCGGATGACGCCGCCGCAGCTCATCGGCGCCCAACCCCTGCTTCTCCAGCTGGCCGTCGCGGAAATTCTCCAGAAAGACATCGGCGGTCGCGAGCAAACGGTGCATGGTCTCGCGATCCTCGGGCTTGGCGAGATCGAGCACCACGCTGCGCTTGCCGCGATTGAACAGCGGAAAGAACGAGATGCCCATCCCGCCCAGCGACCGCGTCTTGTCGCCGGTGGGCGGCTCGACCTTGATCACCTCGGCGCCGAGCTGCGCCAGGATCATGCCGCAGGTCGGACCCATGACCATGTGAGTCATTTCAACGACTCGGACGCCGTCGAGCGGCAGGCCGGATTCCGCCATTGCACGTTCCCTCAGTTTTTCGATGCTCCGGAAGTTAGGCTTCCTGCTGCGATCTGAAAATTATAAAGTCCTGAACGATACATTCGACGTTCTAGAACGCACTGCAGCAAATGGATTCCCGCCAGCTCCGCTATTTCATCGCGGTCTATGAGCAGCGCAACCTGTCGCGGGCGGCGGACCAGACCAGCGTCGCGCAATCCGCGCTCAGCCATCACATCTCCAATCTAGAGGCCGAGTTCGCAACGCCGCTATTCGAACGCAAGCCGCGCGGCATGGAGCCGACGGCGGCCGGCGAGCGGCTCTATGAACACGCACGCATCATCCTGCGCGCGATGGCCGCGGCCGAACGAGAGATCAAGGAGGGCCAGGCCAGCATCGCCGGCGACATCTCGATCGGCATGGCCAATTCGGGGATGAAGGCGATCGGCGTGCCGCTGATGAAAACGGTGCTGACGAAATATCCCAATCTCCGGCTCTCCCTCACCGAGAGCCTGTCGGGCGCAACGCTGTTGCACCTGATGGCCTCCGAGGTCGATCTGGCACTGGTCTACAATCCTCCGTCGGACAAGGATCTCATTGCCGAACCGGTGCTGGAAGAGCAGATGTTCTGCGTCGGCACGGCCAAGCTGATCGGCAAGAGCAAGGCGCCGATCAGCTTCGACGAGCTGGTCAAGCTGCCGCAGATCATGCTGCTGCACGGCCTGTCCTCGCGCGCATTGCTCGATGACCCCGTGCTGCTGAAGCGGCTGGAAGCCAACGCCATTCTGCATCTCAACTCGATCAGTGGCACGACCGGCGCGCTGCTCGCCGGTCTCGGCTGCGCGGTCGCGACCAAGCTGTTCGTGCGGGAGCAACTCGCGGCCGGGCAACTCGTGGCACGCGAGGTCGTGCAGCCGACGTTGACGCGTACGCTCTATCTCTGCCGGTTGCGTAACCGGCCCATGACCTATGCGATGGAAGCGATGAGGCGTCTGATCGTGAGCCTGATTGCCGATCAGGTCGAGCAAGGCAACTGGAAGGCCAGGCTGCTGTCCTGAGCCCGACACCGAGATGGTGCGAGCCTTCGATTTTATCGAACGTGTCCTTCGATATGTTCGTCTGGATTTCGAGCGACCCTGCGCACAAACATGATGAGCCTGTCCGTCCTCACCAAGATTGGGCGGCCGGCAACGCCAGCAGCATAAAGCCGCGGCGCCTTCAGGGAGGATCATCATGAGCGCCGTCGGGCTCGATACGAACCTTGATCTTTCGGCATCTCCGGCCGGGCCCAGCGAGATCTCGCGGCGCCTGGAGAGCCTGCCCACCTCATCGTACCTCTGGCGCCTGGTCGTGCTGCTGTCGCTCGGCGGCTGGTTCGAGGTCTACGACCTGTTCTTCACCGGCTACATCGCACCCGGGCTCAACCGCAGCGGACTGCTGACCACGACGACCCAGGCGTTCTTCGGCTTTTCCGGGATCGGTGCCTTCATCGCGGCGACCTTCGCCGGCCTGTTCGTCGGCACCTTCTTTCTCGGCTTCATGGCTGACCGCTTCGGCCGGCGAGCGATCTTCACCTGGGCCCTGCTCGCCTATAGCGCCGCGTCGGTGGTGATGGCGTGCCAAACCACCTCGGCTGGCGTGCTGTTCTGGCGTTTCCTCGCCGGGATCGGCATCGGCGTCGAGGTCATCACGATCGACGTCTATCTCACCGAGCTGATGCCGAGCCGGATCCGCGGCCGGGCGTTCGCGATCAACCAGGCCGTGATGTTAACGGCCGTTCCGACCGTCGCAGCGCTGTCCTGGTGGCTGGTGCCGACGTCGCTCTATGGCGTCGATGGCTGGCGCTGGGTGGTCCTGATCGGTGCAGCGGCGAGCATGGTGATCTGGGTGCTGCGGCTGTTCGTGCCGGAAAGTCCGCTCTGGCTCGCCCGTCAGGGACGCGAGGCCGAAGCGATCGCCGTGCTGCGCAAGCTCGAAGCCGCGAGCGGCGCAGCAACATCGCCTCTGATCCTCGCCGAAGGACGACCGTCGGCGATGGTCCGCCCCGCCGGCCTGAGCAGCCTGTTCAGCGCAGCTCACGCGCCGCTCATCATCCTGTTCATGGTGTTCAACCTCTGCCAGGCCTTCGGCGTCTACGGCTTCGCCAACTGGGTGCCGGCTCTGCTGCTGGAAAAAGGCATCACCGTCACCAAGAGCCTGCAATATTCCTTCATCATCGCCTTCGCCTATCCGATCGCACCCCTGCTCGCTGCGACCTTCGCCGATCGCTTCGAGCGCAAATGGATCATCTGCGGCGCCGCGGCCGGGATCTCGCTGTTCGGCATCGCCTTCTCGCAGTTCGTCGAGCCGGCGCTGCTGATCGCGAGCGGCGTGCTGGTCACGGCATCGAACATGACGATGTCCTATGCCTATCACGCCTACCAGACCGAGGTCTTCCCGACCGCGATCCGCGCCCGCGCGTCCGGGCTGGTCTATTCGATGAGCAGGGTGAGCGCGATGTTCTCCGGCTTCATCGTCGCCTACGCGCTGCGTGAGGCGGGCGTCGGCGGCGTGTTCGGCCTGATCACCGTTGCGATGATCATCGTGGTGCTGACGATGTCCGTGTTCGGTCCCAATGTGCGGGGCAAGCCGCTGGCGGCGTGAGGTCGCAGCCCTTGCCGAAACAGGTCAGTATCGCTACCTCTCCCGAAGCTTTTAGAGAGGTCGTTCCTAATGATCGATGCCGCCATCAAGGCGCTGTCGCAGATGCTGTCGCCGCCGGTGCGCTCGATCCTGTGGCGATCGATCGGTGTCGCGCTGGTCCTGATCACGGTGCTCGCCATCGGGCTGCAGCGGCTGCTGAGCTGGCTCGCGACCGCTGGCGAAGGCTGGGCCGAGACCATGCTCGGCCCGAACTTCCACACCCCGCTCGACGTCCTGACCTGGATCATCTCGATCGCAGCCGGCCTTGGTGTCGTGTTCGGCGGCATCATGCTGATGCCGGCAGTCACTTCCCTGGTGGCGAGTCTGTTTGTCGATGACGTCGCCGACCATGTCGAGCGCGAATATTATCCGGCCGAACGCCCCGGCATTGCCCTGCCCTTCACGATCGCGATGCGCGAAGGCTTCAAAGCCGCGGGTCTCACCATCCTCGTCTATCTGATCGCCCTGCCCTTCGTATTCCTGGCCGGCGCAGGCTTCCTGATCTTCTTCATCGCCACCGCATGGCTGCTGGGGCGTGAGTATTTCGAGCTCGCCGCGATGCGCTTCCGCTCGCCGGCAGAAGCCAAGGCGATGCGCCGCGACAATGCCGCCACCGTCTTCACCGCGGGTCTGGTCATCGCGGCCTTCGTCTCGATTCCGATCGTGAATCTGGCAACGCCGATATTCGGCATGGCCTTCATGGTCCACATGCACAAGCGCATGTCCGGCTCACGACCCCACCTTGTCGAGCCGCTGCGGGACCGGATGAGGAGTTTCTAGCGCGATTAGCTGCGGCACGTCATCCTCCGCCGCCGTGCGGGTGAGCAGCACCAGCGTCATCCCGATCGCGGCGACCGCCGCGAGCAGCGCCCAGGCTTCGTTGACGCACAACGCGAGCGACGCCTTCTCGACCAGCGGCCGCACATAGGCGATCGCGGCCGCATCCGGCGGCCCCGGCGGCTGGCTGAGCAAGAGCTGAGGGTCCAGCCCGATGGCCTGCGCCGCTGTGATGTCGCGCGCCAGCAAGCGAACCTGAAAGTCCGCCGCATAGCCCTCGACACGGCCGTAGAGGATGGTGTCGATCAGCGCGATGCCGATGGCGCCGCCAAGATTGCGCATCAGATTGAACATGCCGCTGGCATCCGCGACCTCCGCTTCCGGGAGGTCGCCGAGTGCGATCCGCATCGGCGGCAGCAGGCAGAACATGATGGCGATGCCGCGCACCATCTGCGGTGCGAACATCTCGGCAAAATCCGCCGTGCGCGGCTCGAACACGCTCATCGCGAGCCCGGCCGCGAACAGGCCGAAGCCGATCGCGGTCAGGGCGCGCGCATCGACCTGGCTTTCCAGCAAGGTCACGCAGGGTGCGGCGACGAGCTGCGCCACGCCCGTGACCAGCATGATGGTGCCGATCTCGAACGCGCTATGTTGGCGGACGAACGCGAGGAACACCGGCATCAGATAGACCGAGCCGAACAGGCAGACGCCGAGACAAAAGCTCAAGCCGCAGCCGGCGGCAAAGCAGCGTCGCCGCAGGCTGTTCAGCCGCAGGACCGGATGTCGGGAGAGCAGGGTGCGCTGGACCAGCAGGATGAGACTGCACGCGCTGATCACGAGCAATGCGATGCAATTCACCGAGAGCCAGCCCTGCTGCGGTGCTTCCTTCAGGCCGATCTCGAGACTTGCGAGCGCGGCGGCAAGCAGCGCCAACGCGCGCCAATCGAGCTTGAAGATCTCGGCGAGATCCGTGCGCTGGCGTGGCAGCAGGGCAGGGGCCGCACCTGCTGCGACCAGGCCTGGAAGGACGTTGATCAGGAACAGCCAGGGCCACGACCAGGTGTCGGTGATGTAGCCGCCGACGATCGGTCCGATGGTCGGCGCCAACACGGCGAGGACGCCGCCGATCGTGGTCGCAACGCCGTGGAGGCGCGGCGGAAACAGCAGAAACACCGCGGAGAATACCGCTGGAATCAGCACGCCGCCCGCAAATCCCTGCACGATCCGGCAGACGATCAGCAACGTGAAGCCGCCGCTGATCGCGCAGCCGATCGAGGCAAATGTGAACACGCTGACCGCAATGACGAACAGCCAGCGCAGGCTCAGCACGCGTGTCAGGAGGCCCGTGAGCGGAATGGCGATGATTTCTGCGATCAGATAGGCGGTCTGGATCCAGCTCATCGCCTCGGGCGAGATGTCGAGCGCCTCGCGGATGGTCGGCAGCGAAGTCGCGACCACCTGGATGTCCAGGATCGCCATGAACATGCCGATGCACATCAGAAGGAAGCCGAGCCAGGTGGCCACCATCCCTCTCGCCTGCGGCGCTGGCGCGATGCTCATGCAGGCCTGCCGCTGGTGGCGAGCGCGGGCTGCTCGGCGCGGATGCGGATCGCGAGCACCACGGCATTGAGCGCGGAGAAGATCAGCGCCAGCAACGGCAGATGCAGCGCCAGCGGCAGCAGCGCGATCTCGGCGGCGACCACCACGTAATTCGGATGCGCGATGTAGCGATAGGGGCCGTGCGTGACCAACGGCGCGCCAGGTAGCACGATGATGCGCGTGGTCCAGCGCGGGCCCAGGGTCGCAAGCACCCAGCAACGCAGGCCCTGCAGACCGATGAACACGATGAGCGGAATCAAATCGACCGGCTGGTCATAGCCATTGATCCACAGCGCGATCAACCACGCCGCATGCATCGCGACCAGCAGCGGATAGTGACCGGCGCCGACCTCGACCGCCCCTCGCGCCAGCAGCCGTTGCGTGTTGCGGCGAGCCAGCACCAGCTCACCAAGCCGCTGCATGGTGACCAGCGCGAGGATGATCGAAGCGGCGCTCATGCGGCGTGCCGGAGCGAGACGCAGCTCGCGGTGAAGCCGGGGCCGAGCGCCGTCAGCACCGAGCGGGCGGGCAGGCCGGCGCGGCGGGCGCGTTCGAGCACGAACAGCACTGTCGGCGCCGACATGTTGCCGTAGTCGGCGATGATTTCGCGCTCATGATCGAGCGTGCCTTGATCGAGCGAGAGCGCACGCTCCAGCGCCGAGATCACCTTGGAGCCGCCGGGATGGCAGACGAAGCGATCGACATCGCCTGGCGTGAGCTCCATGCGTGCGAGAATCTCCGACACGGCCGGCCCCATATGCTCGGTGACGAAATCCGGAATCGTGCGCTGGAAGATCACGCCGAAACCTTCGGGATCGACGCTCCAGCCCATCACGTCGAGCGTGTCGGGCCACAGCTTCTCGCCGGTGGCCTCGACCTGCGTCGCACCGCCATCGCCGGCCCGCAGGACAGCCGCCGCGGCGCCATCGCCGAACAGACTGATCGCAACGATGTTGGCCTTGGTCAGTTCGTCATGACGGACCGCGAGCGTGCAGAGCTCGAAAGTCACGAGCAGCACGTTTCTGCCCGGTCGCGCCTGTGCCAGCCGCGCGGCGATCGACAGGCCGGAAACGCCGCCAGCGCAGCCGAGCCCGAACACGGGCACACGCGACACATCACCGCGAAAACCCATTCTCTTTGCAACGCGCGCCTCCAGCGTCGGGGTGGCGATGCCGGTGGAGCTGACGGTCACCACAGTATCGATCTCGTCAGCGGCGAGATCGGCGTGCGCCAATGCATTGCGTGCGACATCGACGAACAGCGCTTCGGCGCCTTCGAGATAGGCCTTCGTGCGTTCCGGCCAGCCGCGGCGTTCGAGATACCATTCCATAGGCATCACGCCATAGCGATGACGAATGCCGGTGTTGGAGAACAAGCTGGCCAGCGTGTCGAATTGCGGATAGCGCGGCGCCAGCACCTCGCGGGCGGCTTCCATCACGCGCGCCTGATGAAATCGATGCGGCGGAACGGCGGTTGCCAGCGACAGCAGCGCGGCGTCGTGGTTCATGCGGCTGATCCCCATTCGATCATGTGAAACCGCCCGCAACGGCGGATATTTCGCACGCCATTCCCGTCAGCCGGTCCTATGACGTCACTATATGTTGAATGGGGGCGGCGGTGTGGCCCGGCCGTGGTGACACCGCGCCGGTCGTGGCGCAAAGGTGACGCTGTTCCCGATCAGAGCGCGAGCTCAGACCGTCTTTTCCGGCCAGCGGCAGAGATCATTGATCAGGCAGACCTCGCAGCGCGGCTTGCGTGCGAGACAGGTGTAGCGGCCGTGCAGAATCAGCCAGTGATGAGCGTGCAGCATGAACTCGGCCGGAATCACCTTCTCCAGGCCGAGCTCGACCTCGAGCGGCGTCTTGCCTGGTGCGAGCCCGGTGCGATTGCCGACCCGGAATACGTGGGTGTCGACGGCAAGCGTGTGCTCGCCGAACGCCATGTTGAGCACGACATTCGCGGTCTTGCGGCCGGCGCCCGGCAGCGACTCGATCTTGCCCCGGGTGCGCGGCACCTCGCCGCCGAACTCGGAGATCAGCTTCTGCGAGAGCGCGATGACGTTCTTGGCCTTGGTTCGATAGAGGCCGATGGTCTTGATGTAGTCGCGCAACCTGTCCTCGCCGAGCGCGACCATCTTCTGCGGCGTATCGGCAACCTCGAACAATGGCCGCGTCGCCTTGTTGACGCCGGCATCGGTCGCCTGCGCCGATAGCACTACAGCGACCAGCAGCGTGAACGGGTTGAGATGCTCGAGCTCACCTTTCGGCTCCGGATTGGCCTTGGCGAAGCGCGTGAAGGCCTCGCGGACCTCGGCGGGTGTCCAGGGCTTCGACGCCTTGATGGATCTCTTCGCCGGGCGGGCAGGGGCTGCTTGGGCCTTGGGCGAGGGTTTGGCCTTCGCCGGAGCTTTTTTCTTGGAGGTCTTCTTGGGAGCTGTGCGAACCGGGGCCGGCTTGGAGCGTTGGGGTCGGATGATTTTGGCCATGTTCCGGGTATACTGAGGCACCATGACAACAGGCAATGCCTTTGCACCCGCGGAGAGCGAGCCAGACCCGGCCGATGCCGAGCTGTTCTCGGCGTTGCTGACGCCGCATCGCTCGCTCAATCGCACCGGTTTTCTGGTGCTGATGAGCGTCGTCTGCGTGGTCAGCTTCGTGGGCGGCATCGCCTCTGCGATCATGGGCGCCTGGCCGATCCTTGGCTTCTTCGGCCTCGACGCGCTGGCGATCTACTGGGCCTTCAAGGTCAATTTCCGCCGTGCCCGCGCCTATGAAGAAATCTCGATCACGGTATCCGAACTGAAGCTGCGGCGGGTCAGCCATCGCGGCCATGTCTTGGAGTGGAGCTTCAATCCGCGCTGGGTTCGGCTCGACCAGGTCGCGCATCAGGAGTTCGGGATCGAGAACCTTTACCTGGTATCGGGCGGCCGCAGCATCGGCATTGGCGGATTCCTGAGCCCCGACGAAAAGGCGAGCTTTGCCAAGGCGTTGCTGGCCGCACTGCAGGCCGCCAAGCGCGGGCCGATCCTCAATCCGACCTAGCGGCGCAATCAGAAATCGGGTGGAGGTGGGGCAGGGCGCGCCTTACATTCCCCTCCATGATGACCCTAGCCATCCATGATCAGAGCCTGGCGAGGCCAGGACCGCAACAATCGGCCGCGATGCGCGACTATGATTCGGTGCGTCGGGCGATCGCATTCATCTCGGAGCGTTGGCGCCAGCAACCGACCATCGAGGAGATGGCGGACGCCGCCTCGCTCACCCCGGACGAGCTGCACCATTTGTTCCGCCGCTGGGCCGGGCTGACGCCCAAGGCCTTCATGCAGGCGCTGACGCTCGATCACGCCAAGGCCCTGCTGAAGGGGTCCGCCAGCGTGCTCGACGCCGCGCTCGACTCCGGCCTATCGGGGCCGGGGCGGCTACACGATTTGTTCGTCACCCACGAGGCCATGTCGCCGGGCGAATGGAAGACCGGCGGCGCCGGCATGATCATCACCTACGGGTTCCATCCCTCACCGTTCGGCACTGCGCTGGTCATGGCGACCGGTCGCGGGCTCGCGGGGCTGGCGTTTGCCGATGCCGGCGAGGAATCCTCGGCGCTGTCGGACATGAAGAGCCGGTGGCCGCGTGCCACCTATGTCGAGGATGTCGCGGGCACGGCCGGACTCGCGCAGCGCATCTTCGACACCAGGCTGTGGCGGCCGGACCAGCCGCTACGCGTGGTGCTGATCGGCACCGATTTCGAGGTGCGGGTCTGGGAGACGCTTTTGAAAATCCCGATGGGCCGCGCGGTCTGCTATTCCGACATCGCGAGCAAGCTGCAGGCGCCGAAGGCGTCGCGCGCGGTCGGCGCAGCGGTCGGCAAGAACCCGATCTCGTTCGTGGTGCCCTGCCATCGCGCACTCGGCAAAAGCGGCGCGCTCACCGGCTATCACTGGGGCCTGACCCGCAAGCAGGCCATGCTCGGCTGGGAAGCCGGGCAGGTGGGGATGGCGTAGTTGAATCTGATGGCGATTGAGCCGAAGCAGCATCAACGGGTTCGGTTACCTCTCCCCAGCGGGGAGAGGTCGCGCCGACAGGCGCGGGTGAGGGGGCGCCACTCCCTCGATAGACCTTAATCCCTCACCCGATTTGCTCCGTCGATGCTTCGCATCACCGGAAGCAAATCGACCTCTCCCAATGGGAGAGGTGGACTTCCGCTGCCGCACAAGATCGATCTGATCTCACGATCAACACGCCACTGCTTACGACGCCAGATCGAGCTTCGAGGCCACCGTCGAGTCCGCGTTGAGGCGATAGATGATCGGCACGCCGGTGGCGAGCTCGCGCTTCAAAATGCCTTCCGGCGACAGCTTCTCCAACACCATGATCAGCGCGCGCAGCGAGTTGCCGTGGGCGGCGACGAGCGTGCGCTCACCGCGGAGCACGCCGGGCAGGATCTCCTGGACGTAATAGGGCAGGGCGCGCGCCAGCGTTTCCTTCAGGCTTTCGCCGCCCGGCGGAGGCACGTCGTAGGAGCGGCGCCAGATATGCACCTGCTCCTCGCCCCATTTCTTGCGCGCATCATCCTTGTTGAGGCCGGAGAGATCGCCATAGTCGCGCTCGTTGAGCGCGAGGTCCTTCTGCGTCTTGAGGCCGGTCTGCCCGATCTGGTCAAGGATCAGGTCGAGCGTATGCTGGGCCCGCTGCAGCACCGAGGTGAAGGCGATATCGAACGACAGGCCCTGCGCCTTGAGCTTGCGCCCGGCCTCCTTGGCCTCCGCGATACCCTGCTCGGTCAGACCAGGGTCCTTCCAGCCGGTGAAGAGGTTCTTCAGATTCCACTCGCTCTGGCCGTGGCGCACGAGCACCAGGAGACGTTCGCTCATTGCTCAATTCCGTCGACGTTGCACTTATTTGAAGAGATCCTTGAGGCCGAGCACGTCAGCCATCGAATAGTAGCCGGGCGGCTTGCCCTTGGCCCACAGCGCTGCCTTGAGCGCACCATGCGCGAACAGCATGCGATCTTCGGCGTGGTGCGACAGCACCAGCCGCTCGGAGGGCCCCGCGAAGATTACGCTGTGATCGCCGGCCGCGGTACCGCCGCGCAACGAGGCAAAGCCGATGTCGCCGGTGTTGCGTGCCCCGGTCAGACCGTCACGGCCGCGGACCGAATGGTCATCCAGCGAGATGCCCCGACCGGCAGCGGCGGCCTGGCCCAGCATCAGCGCGGTGCCGGAGGGCGCATCGACCTTGGCCTTGTGATGCATCTCGAGGATCTCGATGTCGAAGGTCTCATCGAGCGACTTCGCGACCTGCTTCACCAAGGCCGCGAGCAGATTGACGCCAAGGCTCATATTGCCGGACTGCACCACGACAGCGCGCTTGGTCACGCTCTGGATGACGGCGTTGTCGGAGGCCGACAGGCCCGTGGTGCCGATGATGTGGACGATGCCGCGCTGAGCCGCGATCGCAACATTGGCGATGGTCGCGGCCGGCGCGGTGAAATCGAGAATGCCGTCGGCCTCCGCGGACATTGTCCAGAGATCGGCCGACAGCTTGACGCAATTGGCCGGCAGCCCGGCCAGCACACCGGCATCCTCGCCGATGCGCTCCGAGCCCGGCGCCTCCAGCGCGCCGACCAGCACAGCGCCTTCGGTCTCGGCGATCGCGCGCACCAAGGCCCGGCCCATTCGGCCGCCGGCTCCTGCAACAATCAGGCGCATGTCGGACATGTCAGCTTCCTCGCTTATAAGGGCCTATAGCCGGAGCAGGCTGCGGCGGCAACCGGAGGCACCGGAGGTCAGGGCTGCGGCCCGTCATAGCCTTCCACGATGATGAGATCGGCGATGGAATGCGGCTGGCGAACCCTGATATTCGCCTGGTACTCCGGCGACTGATAGCAGGCCATTGCCGTGTCGTAGTCGGCGAATTCGATCACCACGTTGCGCGACCGGCTCTCGCCTTCGACGCTGGTGAACCTGCCGCCGCGCACGACATAACGGCCGCCGAACTTCTTGAAGATCGCCGGGTTCGCGGCGGCATAGGCCTTGTAGCCATCCTCATTGTGAACATCGACACGCCCGATCCAGTAGCCTTTCGCCGTCACGTCGTTCTCCCTTTACCTGTTCAGCGCCTGTGCGATCTCGGCATGAATGGCCTCCGCGGCCAGCTTGGGGTCATCAGCCGCCAGCACCGGGCGCCCGACCACCAGATAGTCGCTGCCGGCCGCGATCGCACGGGCCGGCGTCATGATTCGCTTCTGGTCGCCGCTCGCGGAACCCGCGGGGCGAATGCCCGGCGTGACCAGGCACAGCTTGGGCGCCACGATTCCGCGCAACGTGCCCACCTCCTCCGCGGAGCAGACCAGCCCGTCAACGCCGAGCCCTTCGGCCTGTTTCGCGCGCATCTGCACCAGATCGGAAACTCCGAGCCGATAACCGGCCGTGACGAGATCGGCCTCGTCATAGGAGGTCAGCACGGTCACCGCGAGGATCTGCAGTGACGAGCCGGCGCGCCCCTCGACCGCGGCCTTCATGGTCTGCGGATAGGCATGCACGGTGAGGAAGGTCGCGCCCAAGCGGGCGATGCTTTCAACCCCGCGCGACACCGTGTTGCCGATGTCGTGCAGCTTCAGATCGATGAACACCTTCTTGCCTGAGCCGGCGAGCGTCGGCACGAGTGCCAGACCACCGGCAAAAGCGAGCTGATAGCCGATCTTGTAGAAGCTCACGCTGTCGCCAAGCCGGGCGATCAACGCTTCGGCCTGCGCGATGTCGGGAAGATCGAGCGCCACGATCAGGCGGTCGCGGGGAGCAATGTCGGTCGTCGGCATGTCACCTCATGTCATCCGTTGCGAAACGTCGATCAATTGCCGCACCAGCGCGTCGAGTGCTTCGATATCGCCCGGCTGCTTCAGGCGGTCGAGATCGTCATAGGCCTGATCGGCAAAGGAGAGCGCAAGCTGGTTCGGAATCACCAGGGCCTGGCATGCCGACAGGATCAGGCGCAGCGACGCCAATGCGCGAGCCCCGCCGAGCCGGCCTTCGGAGGCCGCGGCGATCGCGAAGGGCCTGGTCCGGAAGATCTGGCCGCGGCGCTCATTGGGGTCCTGCACCCGGCTGACCCAATCGATCGCGTTCTTCAGCAGCGGAGGGATCGCGCCATTATATTCAGGCGTGACGATGAGCACGCCATGATGAGACCCCATCATCCGCTTCAGATCGATCGCATGCTTCGGCACGCCGGACGTGGCCTGCAGGTCGCCGTCATATATCGGCAAGGGGAAATCGGCGAGCGAGATGCGGGTGACGTCGGCACCGGCTTGCGCGAAGTGATAGGCCGCAGCCGCCGCGAGCCGGACATTGCGTGATCCTGATCGTGTCGAGCCGGGAATGACGAGGATTTTCAGCGCGGCCATGATGTGAAACGCGTGGGATGACCCGCCACGCGATCTTCGCGGCCGTCGGTCGTTCGATCAGGGCTTGCGATACACCCAGACGCGCGCCGGCGGAAGATTCATCCAGATCCGCTCGGAAGCCTCCGTGGTCACGCCCGGCAGCGATTTCGGGATCGGCGGCACCACGGAATAGGTGAACTGCACGAAGGGAGCGCCCGGCGCCAGCGCGGCGAAGGCATCGCGGACCAGCCTCAGCCGCGTCAGCATCGGCTTGGTGACGAGCGGCAGGCCGGAGACGACCGCGACCGCTGGTGCGCCCAGCACATTCCAGAGCGTGTCGCGGAGCCGATAGGCGTCGCCCTGCACCACCTTGGCCTGCGGATAGCGGTCGCGGAGCAGGGCGCAGAAGCCCGGATTGTATTCGACCAGCACGAGACGCTTCTGATCGACGCCGCGCTCGATCAGCGCGCTGGTGATCGCCCCGGTGCCGGGCCCCAATTCGACCACAGGTCCTGTGCCATGCACGTCGACATAATGGGCCATGGTGCGGGCCAGCAGCCGGCCGGACGGCATCACCGCGCCCATATGGAGCGGCTTCTCGATCCATGAGCGGAGAAAGCGGACCTCGTCGTCAAGACGAAGAGGCTTTTTCGACGCACGCACGGACGATTGAAGTGGCATCTCACTACCGGACGGGACCGTGGTTGATCCACGGCGATGTCAGAAAAGAGTCACAAAGACGTATAGATCGCAAGCTGCACGGTCAAGCCGAACCGTAACGCGCGGCCAAGCCCAAAGGCTCCGCGGTTTGATCGTGCCGCCGGCAATTTTTTCGCCCGTCCGGCGCCAATGAGGCCATCGCTATCGCGCGCGATCCGCAAGTCCTGATCGCGGCTCAACTGGCGGCCTTGCCGAACAAATCCTTGACCTTGCTGAAGAAGCCTGCAGCTTCCGGCTGGGTCGCACCAGATGACAGCTTCTCGAACTCAGCCAGCAATTCCTGCTGCCTTTTCGTGAGGTTTTGCGGCGTCTCGACCACAACCTGGACGTACATGTCGCCAGTCTGGCGCGAGCGCAGCACTGGCATGCCCTTTGATGCGATGCGGAAGCGACGACCCGACTGCGTGCCGGCAGGGACTTTGACCTTGGTCTTGCCCTTGTCGATGGTCGGCACCTCGAACTCGCCGCCGAGCGCGGCCGTCACCATCGAGATCGGGACGCGGCAATGCAGATCGGCGCCATCGCGCTGGAAGATGTCGTGCGCCGATAGCGACAGGAAAATGTAGAGGTCGCCGGGCGGTCCGCCGCGAATGCCGGCCTCGCCCTCGCCGGCCAGCCTGATTCGCGTGCCGTCCTCGACGCCCTGCGGGATGTTGACCGACAGCGTGCGCTCGCGGGTGACACGTCCCGAGCCCGAGCAGGACGGGCAGGGGTCCTCGATCATCTGGCCGCGGCCCTGGCAGCCCGGACAGGTTCGCTCCAGGGTGAAGAAGCCTTGTGCCTGGCGGACGCGGCCGGCGCCGCCGCACATCGAGCAGGCCTTCGGCTTGGTGCCGGCCTTGGCGCCGGTGCCGGAGCAGGACTCGCAGGTGACCGAGACCGGAATCTCGATCTGCGCGGTCTTGCCGAGATAGGCCTCCTCCAGCGTGATCTCCATGTTGTAGCGCAGGTCGGCGCCGCGCTCGCGGCCCGAGCCGCGCCGCTGGCTCGCCATGCCAAACAGGTCTTCGAAGATGTCGGAGAAGGAGGAGGCAAAGCCGGCGCCGAAGCCGTGCGGGCCACCCATGCCGCCCTGCTCGAAAGCGGCGTGGCCGTAGCGGTCATAGGCCGCGCGCTTGTCGGCGTCGCGCAGCACCTCGTAGGCTTCGTTGATTTCCTTGAACTTCATTTCGCTGGACGCATCGCCCGGATTCTTATCCGGATGCCATTTCATTGCCAGCTTGCGGAACGCCGCCTTGAGCTTGCTCTCATCAGCGTCGCGGTCGACTTCCAGGGTCTCGTAATAGCAGCGCTTGGTGGACATCAGTCAAACCCGCCCGAACTTGTCTCTGCCCCGAAGGGCCGGCGCCAACAGGCAGCCTTCGGTCCAATGAAAATGACCCCCATCCAATGAGACGCGCTGCGCGCTCGCTGGCATGGGGGTCATGATCATAACCTCTGCGAATTAAGCAGATTTCTTCTTGTCGTCGTCGACCTCGGTAAATTCCGCGTCGACGACATCGTCCTTGGCCGCATCGCGAGCCGCGTCGCTCTCGGCCTGCTGCTTGTACATGGCCTCGCCGAGCTTCATCGAAGCCTGCGCCAGCGTGTTGCTCTTGGCCTTGATGGCCTCGGCATCATCGCCCTTCAGCGCTTCCTTCAGATCGCTGACGGCATCCTCGATGGCGCGACGCTCAGTGTCGGCGATCTTCGAGCCATGCTCGGCGAGTGCCTTCTCGGTGGAATGCACCAGGGCGTCGGCATGGTTCTTGGCGTCGACCGCCTCGCGGCGCTTCTTGTCGGCGGCGGCATTGGCCTCCGCGTCCTTGACCATCTTCTCGATGTCGGCTTCCGACAGACCGCCGGAGGCCTGGATGCGGATCTGCTGCTCCTTGCCGGTCGCCTTGTCCTTGGCCGAGACGTTGACGATGCCGTTGGCGTCGATATCGAAGGTCACCTCGATCTGCGGCATGCCGCGGGGGGCCGGCGGAATGCCCATCAGATCGAACTGGCCGAGCATCTTGTTGTCGGCCGCCATCTCGCGCTCACCCTGGAAGACCCGGATGGTGACCGCGTTCTGATTGTCTTCGGCGGTCGAGAACACCTGGCTCTTCTTGGTCGGGATCGTGGTGTTGCGGTCGATGATGCGGGTGAACACGCCACCCAGCGTCTCGATACCCAGCGACAGCGGGGTCACGTCGAGCAGCAGCACGTCCTTGACGTCGCCCTGCAGCACGCCGGCCTGAATTGCAGCACCGATCGCCACCACCTCATCGGGGTTGACGCCCTTATGCGGCTCCTTGCCGAAGAACTGCTTCACGACTTCCTGGATCTTCGGCATGCGGGTCATGCCGCCGACCAACACCACCTCGCCAACCTCGCCGGCGGTGAGGCCGGCATCCTTCAGCGCCTTGCGGCAGGGCTCGATGGTCTTCTCGACGAGATCGGCCACCAGCGCCTCGAACTTGGCGCGGGTCAGCTTCATCGTCAGATGTTTCGGACCGGACTGGTCCGCGGTGATGAAGGGAAGGTTGATCTCGGTCTGCGTCGTCGACGACAGCTCGATCTTGGCCTTCTCAGCCGCCTCTTTCAGGCGCTGCAGCGCGAGCTTGTCGTTGCGCAGGTTGATGCCCTGCTCCTTCTGGAACTCATCGGCCAGGTAGTTGACCAGCCGCATGTCGAAGTCTTCACCGCCGAGGAAGGTGTCGCCATTGGTCGACTTCACCTCGAACACGCCGTCGCCGATCTCCAGGATCGAGACGTCGAAGGTGCCGCCGCCGAGGTCGTACACCGCAATGGTGCCGGACTTCGACTTGTCGAGGCCATAGGCGAGCGCGGCCGCGGTCGGCTCGTTGATGATGCGCAGCACCTCGAGGCCCGCGATCTTGCCGGCGTCCTTGGTGGCCTGGCGCTGGGCGTCGTTGAAATAGGCGGGGACCGTGATGACCGCCTGATCGACCTTCTGGCCGAGATGAGCCTCAGCGGTCTCCTTCATCTTCTGCAGAATGAAGGCGGAGACCTGCGAGGGCGAATAGGTCTTGCCGTCGGCCTCGACCCAGGCGTCGCCGTTGCCGGCCTTGACGATCTTATAGGGGACGAGCTTCTTGTCCTTCTCGACCATCGGGTCGTCATAGCGGCGGCCGATCAGGCGCTTCACCGCAAAGAAGGTCCGCTCGGGGTTGGTCACGGCCTGGCGCTTGGCAGGCTGGCCTACGAGGCGCTCGCCATCATCGCTGAACGCGACGATCGAAGGCGTCGTGCGCATGCCCTCGGCATTCTCGATGACTTTCGACGTCTTGCCGTCCATTACGGCCACGCACGAATTCGTGGTGCCGAGATCGATCCCGATGACCTTTCCCATGGTCTCATATCCCTCTTTTTGCGGCAGGTTGGGAGGGGCCCTGACGGCGCCCCCATCCAAAACCCCCTCAGATCAAATGCTCGCGATATTGCGACGATGAGCCTCATATAGGAGGGGGGCACCGGCCCGCAAGGACCGGACCACTACCTCCGACATCGAAAACCCGCGCATTTTCAGGCTGTCGGACCAGCGTGGCCGGCGCACCGAACAAGCCCTTCGATCGGCCATTGGCCGAGCGCTGCGGCATCGATCGACGGTCCGGATTAAGGCCGTTTGAAGCTGGAACTTCAAATCGCGGGCACCGGCCTGTTGCTGGTCCGGCAAACCCGTTAAAAGCGTCCAACCGAACGGCAGCCCGGCTGTGGCGAAGAACAGCGTTTGGTAAATCAGGCAGGTTCTTCATGATGCTTTTCCGAATGCTCACCGCGGCTGTCCTTGTCTCCGCCATATTGCGGCCGGCCTGCGCCGCCGATGCGGTGTTTCCGCCCGGCGTCCGGGTCGGGCTGGCGCCGCTGGTGGGCTTAAGCGTCGCCAAGGCATTTCCCGGTTTCGAGACCGAGGACCACAGCGTCAAGGTGCTGCTGACCGAGCTGCCGGCCGCGGCCTATGGCGAGGTGAAGAACGCGTTCGCGGCCAACCCGGCCGGCACCGGCGGCATCAAGCCGGAGAGCATCGAGACATCGGCGGGGCTCGCTTATTACACGGTCGAGAACGGCAAGGACGGCGCAACACCGGTGCGGCGCTATTCCATGATCCTGTCGGGCAACACGTTCTCCGGCTACATCGCGGTGCAGATTCCCGAGACCGCCAGCAAGATTTACACCGACGATGCGGTCCGCCAAATGTTCGCCTCCGCCGCGATCCGCAAGGAGGTCCCTGTCGACGAGCAGCTCAGCCTGATGCCGTTCCAGCTGACCGAACGCAGCAACTTCAAGACCGTCCGCACGCTGGCGCCCGGCGCGGCGCTGATCCTTGCCGACGGCGACGAGACCAAGGGGTTCGAGGCCGCGCCTTTCATGGTCATCAGCATCATCGGCTCCGCCCCGCCTGAACCGGGTGATCGAGCGCGGTTTGCACAGCAGGCCGCCACCACGATCCCCGGCGTTCGGGACGCCAGGATCACGATGTCGGAGCCGATCCGGGTCGACGGCCTGCCGGCCTTTGAGACGCGGATCGATGCCACGAGCGGCAAGGATAATACCGCGGTGACGGTGGTGCAATGGCTGCGCTTTGGCGGCCCGAGCACGCTGCGCATCATCGGCAGCGCGCCGCGTGACCAATGGCCAGGTGCCTTTCCACGCTTCCGCGCCGTGCGCGATGGTATCCAGCCGCGCAGTTGATGCGCGCCGCGCAGATGCTGGGCACGCTGGCCACCGAAACGAGCTTTACGCCTGCCCGGCAAGCTGATTTGCTTTCGCCGTTGTCATCAACACGACGGGGGAAGCGCGATGTGGAATCGACGGCAGATTCTGGCAGGATTGGGCGCGGCGGGATTTGCGGCTGCGACCGGGCGCAGCACCTACGCAGCAGACGCGATCAAGCCGGGCGAGACGGCGGCGCTGCTCGTCATCGACGTGCAGAACTGTTTCCTCCCTGGTGGCAGCCTTGCCGTCAAAGATGGCGAGCAGGTGGTGCCGGTCATCAACAAGATCGCCAAGGCCTTCAGCAATGTCGTAATGACCCAGGATTGGCACACACCCGCGCATGTCTCCTTTGCGTCCACCCATTCCGGCAAGAAGCCATTCGAGGTGATCGATCTCGCTTACGGCAAGCAGGTGCTGTGGCCCGACCATTGCGTGCAGGGCACCGAGGGCGCGGCGCTGTCCAAGGACCTTTCGATCCCGCAAGCCGAGCTGATCATCCGCAAGGGCTTTCACAACGACGTCGATAGCTACTCGGCCTTCACCGAGGCCGACGGCAAGACCAGCACCGGCCTTGCCGCCTATCTGAAAGCGCGCGGGATCGATCGTGTCTTCGTTGCCGGATTGGCCACCGATTTCTGCGTGGCCTGGACCGCGCTCGACGCGCGCAAGGCCGGCTTCGAGACCTATGTCGTCGAGGACGCCTGCCGCGGCATCGACACCCAGGGCTCGCTGGCCAAGGCTTGGGCCGACATGGAAGCGGCGGGCGTCAAGCGGATCAAATCCGACGACATCGCGATTTAGAGTCTAAGCTGTCCGAAGCCTCTTGATCGGATCAAAACTGCATCCGCGGTCTCGGTTCACCTCTCCCCAGCGGGGAGAGGTCGGCGCGTAGCGCCGGGTGAGGGGGCGCTGCTCCCAAAAGGTGAACCGACGGGAGAGGTGTGCACCACCATTGCCGCACCCGATTCACCTATCGTGCCGAAAATGAGTTCATCCAATTGCACGAAAGCAAAGAGCCACGGAGTACGTCCCCGTGGCTCTCTTTTGATCGCTGCACGATGGCGGAAAGATCACGCGGCGCTGTCGGGCTCGTCATTGGCGGCCGCGGGTGCAGCCTTGGCGCCGCCCTTGGACACGCCGACCAGCGCCGGGCGCAGCACGCGCTCCCCGATCGTGTAGCCGGACTGCACCACCTGCACCACGGTGCCGGACGGCACCGAGGGATCCGGCACCTCGTACATCGCCTGCTGGAAGTTCGGATCGAACTTCTGGCCGCTGGGGTCGAACTTCTTGACGCCGTTCTTCTCCAGCGTCGCGTGCAGCGAGCGCTCGGTGAGTTCGACGCCCTCGATCAGCGCCTTGAGGCCGGGATCGGCCGCCGCGCGCGCTTCCGCCGGCACTGCATCGAGCGCCCGCTGCAGATTGTCGGCGATGTCGAGCACATCGCGCGCAAAGCCGGTAATGCCGTAGGTTCGCGCATCCGACACCTCGCGCGCGGTGCGCTTGCGCAGGTTCTCCATCTCCGCCAGCGTGCGCAGCATCTTGTCGCGCGCCTCAGCGGCTTCCTTGGCCAGTGCCTCGACTGAGCCGGTCTCGGGATCGTCCGGCATCACATAGGGCTTGGAGACGACGGGTTCACTGGCCTGCGCCGGGTTTGCCGGATCATTCTTCTGCAGGTCGGGATCGGTCATGGATAGACTTCTCGCAAAATTCGGCTGGAAGGGGAGGGGGTTCGTCGGCCGGGATATCGTGCTTTAGATGGCGAAAATCAAGCACGGCCTGCGATTTGCAGCCCGCCGCGGCGGATTCCGGCGCGCCTCTCAGCCACCCAAGATTCGGCTGACGATACGCGCGGCGTAATCCACGGTCGGGATCACCCGGGCATAGTTCAGCCGGGTCGGGCCGATCACGCCGAGCACGCCGACGATACGGCCAGCAGCGTCGGTATAGGGCGCCACGATGGTCGAGGAGCCCGACAGCGAGAACAGCTTGTTTTCCGAGCCGATGAAGATGCGCACGCCCTCTGCGCTCTCGGCGCGGCCCAAAAGATCGATCACGCCACGCTTGGTCTCGAGGTCGTCGAACAGCCGCCGCACGCGCTCGAGGTCATCCAGCGCGTGCAGATCCTCCAGGAGATTGGCGTGGCCACGCACGATGAGCTGCCGCTCCTCATTGTCGCCGCCCGACCAGCTCGCGATCCCCGCCGCGACCACCTTCTGAGTCAGCTGGTCGAGCTCGGCACGGTCCTGCGCCAGCGCGGTCTCGAGCTCAAGGCGGGCCTCGGCCAAGGTCCGCCCCCTGATCCGCGCATTGAGGAAATTGCCGGCCTCGATCAGGGCGGAGGTCGGAACCCCCGGCGGCAGCGTCAAAACCCGGTTCTCGACCTGCCCGTCCTCTCCGACCAGCACCACCAGCGCCCGCTCCGGTTCCAGGCGCACGAACTCGATATGCTTCAACCGCGAATTGGATTTGGCGGTCAGCACGACGGAGGCTGCACGAGTGAGGCCCGACAGCCGGGTCAGGGCCTCGTCCAGCGCCGCCTCGACCGATTGCGCGCGGCCGACCGAGGCGAGCTGGCCTTCGATCGACTGCCGCTCGGCTTCGGTGAGATCACCGACCTGCATCAGGGCATCGACGAAGAAGCGCAGGCCCAGTTCGGTCGGCAGTCGGCCGGCCGAGGTGTGCGGCGCATAGATGAGGCCAAGGTGCTCCAGATCGGCCATGACGTTGCGCACCGAGGCCGGCGACAAAGGAACCGCAATCAGCCGCGAAACGTTGCGCGAGCCCACCGGTTCGCCGGTGGCGAGATAGCTTTCGACGATCTGCCGGAAGATCTCGCGGGACCGCTCGTTGAGCTGCGCCAAACCGGCCGGCGGGGACATCAGATTGATCGGATCGTGGTGAGCCACCTGCACATTCCTCCCAGCTGACCATAATGTGTCGATGCGGCGGGCCGGTGGCAAGCCGCTTCGGACAGACGCATAAGCCCTTGCCGCTGCTCCCTCACCCTCCTACAAGGCGCCAACCCCGATTTTCGCCTTTGCCGGAGGATTCCCATGCGGCCAAGCCGCCGTGCTCCCGACGAACTGCGCGCCGTCAGCCTGGAACGCGGCGTCGTGAAATATGCCGAAGGTTCCTGCCTGGTGAAGTTCGGCGACACCCATGTGCTGGTCACCGCCACCTTGGAAGACCGGCTGCCGCCATGGCTGAAGGGGCAGGGCCGAGGCTGGGTGACGGCGGAATACGGCATGCTGCCGCGCGCGACGCTGGAGCGGACCCGCCGCGAGGCGTCGGCTGGCAAGCAGGGCGGCCGCACGGTCGAGATCCAGCGCCTGATCGGCCGCTCCCTGCGCGCCATCGTCGATCTCGAAGCGCTGGGCGAACGGCAGATCACGGTCGACTGCGACGTGCTGCAGGCCGATGGCGGAACCCGCACGGCCTCGATCACGGGCGCCTGGGTCGCGCTCGCCGACTGCATCAAATGGATGAAGGCGCGCAACATGATCAAGACCGAGGTCCTGCGCGACAACGTCGCCGCGATCTCCTGCGGCATCTATAACGGCACGCCGGTGCTCGATCTCGACTACGCCGAAGATTCGGAAGCGGATACCGACGCCAACTTTGTGATGACCGGCGACGGCCGCATCGTCGAGGTGCAGGGCACCGCCGAGAAGACGCCGTTCTCCGAGGCCGAATTGCTGTCGCTGATGGCGCTGGCGCGCAAGGGTGTGGCGCGCCTGGTCGACCTGCAGAAGATGGCGGTGGCGTAAGCACCATGCACCGCAAGCTCGAAGGCCGCATCGTCATCGCAACTCACAATCCCGGCAAGCTCGCCGAGATGCGCGAATTGCTGGCGCCCTACGGGGTCGAGGCGGTCTCGGCCGGAGAGCTCGGCCTCGGCGAGCCCGAGGAGACCGGCGACACCTTCGAGGCTAACGCCCGCATCAAGGCGATCGCTGCGGCACAGGCCGCACGGCTCCCCGCCTTCGCCGATGATTCCGGCATCGTCGTGGATGCGCTCGACGGCGCTCCGGGTATTTATTCCGCGCGCTGGGCCGGCGAGACCAAGGATTTCAATGCGGCGATGGCGCGCGTCGAGCGGCTGCTCGCCGAGCGCGGCGCCACCACACCGGACAA
Organism: Bradyrhizobium sp. STM 3557; assembly: GCF_045571465.1. Lineage (NCBI taxonomy): Bacteria > Pseudomonadati > Pseudomonadota > Alphaproteobacteria > Hyphomicrobiales > Nitrobacteraceae > Bradyrhizobium > Bradyrhizobium sp. STM 3557. The sequence continues at coordinate 218,906 of NZ_CP120697.1, read as the reverse complement.
GCGGCGCGCGCATTTCGTCTCGGCGCTGTGTGTCGCCTGGCCCGACGGCGATCTCGAACAGGTGGAAGCGCGCGTCGACGGCACGCTGGTCTGGCCGCCGCGCGGCACCGCCGGCTTCGGCTATGATCCGATGTTCCTGCCCGACGGACATGCGCGCACATTCGGCGAAATGACGAGCATCGAGAAGCACGGGATGCCGCCGCTGGGGCTCGGCCTGTCGCATCGCGCACGCGCTTTCGTGAAGCTTGCGGAGATCTGCCTTGAGCGGCGCTGACGCGAACGCCTTCGCGGTCTATGTGCATTGGCCGTTCTGCCTGTCGAAATGTCCCTATTGCGACTTCAACAGCCATGTCCGGCATGCGGCGATCGACCAGGAGCGTTACGCACGCGCCTTCGCGCGCGAGATTGAAACGACCGCCGCGCGCACGGGTGCGCGCGAAGTCACCTCGATCTTCCTCGGCGGCGGCACGCCGTCATTGATGCAGCCGACCACCGTCGGCGCCATCCTGGATGCGATCGGCAAATACTGGCATGTCGCTGGTGATGTCGAAGTGACGCTGGAGGCGAATCCGACCAGCGTCGAAGCGACCCGCTTTGCCGGCTGTCGCGCCGCCGGCGTCAATCGCGTCTCGCTCGGCGTGCAGGCGCTCGACGACGCCTCGCTGAAAATGCTGGGCCGCCTGCACACGGCGCAGGAGGCGATGGACGCGGTCAAGATCGCACGGAGCGCGTTCGACCGCTATTCGTTCGACCTGATCTATGCCCGTCCCGATCAGACGCCGGCAATGTGGACCGATGAGCTGACGCGCGCAATCGGCGAAGCGGCCGAGCATCTGTCGCTCTATCAGCTCACCATCGAGGAAGGCACGCCGTTCTTCGGCCTGCACGCGGCGGGCAAATTGAAGACGCCGGATGAAGGCCTGGCGCGCACGCTCTATGACGTGACGCAGGAGGTCTGCGCCAAACACGGCCTGCCGGCCTATGAGATCTCCAACCACGCGCGTCCGGGTGCCGAATGCCGGCACAATCTGGTCTATTGGCGCGGGCAGGAATATGCCGGCATCGGACCCGGCGCGCATGGCCGGCTCGATATCGCTGGCCGACGGCACGCGACCGCGACTGATAAGCGCCCGGAGACCTGGCTGATGCGGGTCGAGGCCGGCGGCCACGGCATCACGAGCGACGACGAGCTCAATAGCGAGGAGCGCGCCGACGAATTCCTGCTGATGGGTCTCAGGCTTGCCGAGGGCATCGACCCCCGCCGCTACGCCGCGATCTCCGGCCGCACACTCGACCCTGATCGCATCGCGCTGCTGCGGGAGGAGGGCGCCATCATCGTCGATGAAGACGGCCGCCTGCGCGTCACGCAGGACGGTTTTCCGGTGCTCGACGCCGTCGTCGCCGACCTCGCCGCCTGAGTTTGCCTTTAGGTCGCGCTGAAGCTCTTTGGCGAGCCGGCCACCGCCTGGCCGCCGCCGGAGGCGACGCGCATCACCGCAAGGCCGCGCTCATTGGTGCCGTCGGGGCGAAACCGAAACAGCCCATCGATGCCGGCAAAGCCCGACGAATTGGTCAGCACGTCCGGCGCGAAGCGCTGCTGCCCCTGCGTGCGCGCCAGCGCGGCAACCAGAGCCACCGCGTCATAGGCGAGCGTCGCCGTCCGCACCGGCTCCGATCCGAAACGGGTGCGATAGCGCCCCGAGAAGGCGCGGAACCCGGATGGATCCGGCGCGGCATAGAGGCCGCCTTGCAGATTGGCGCTGGCATAGACCCGCGGATTGTCCCACAGGCCGGTGCCGAGCAGCTGGATGTTGCGCAGATTCGCGCCGGCTGCCGTCAGTGCATCTGCCGTCGCCACCACCGCGTCACCATCATCGGCCAGGAGCAGCGCATCGGCGCCGCCGAGCGCCTGCGCAACGGCGCGCGCCGGCGTGGCACGATCGGCACCATATTTCTCGAGCGCGACGATGCGGCCGCCTTTGCGGGTCACCGCGGTCTTGAACGCGCCCTCGACCACGGTGCCATACGCATTGTCGGGCAGCAGCGCCGCAAAGGAGCGCTTACCGACCCCGGCGGAATAGTCGACGATGCGGGTGACGTCGGACTCCGGCAGGAAGCTCAGGAGATAGACGCCGCGGCCGGCGACGCTGGAATCGGTCGAGAACGCGATCACCGAGATGTTGCGCGTGCGCGCGACCTGCGCCGTCGCCGGCACCGAACCTGCAAACAATGGCCCAAGAATGATTTCCGCGCCTTCGTCGCAGGCCTGTTGCGCGCCCTGCTGTGCGCCTTGCGGACTGCCGGCATCGTCCTTGATCAGGAGCTGGATGTTGGGATTCTGGAACTCCGCGAGCGCCATCTCAGCTGCGCTCTTCATCGATTGCGCGGCGAGCCCGGCATTGCCGGCGGCCGACAGCGGCAGGATCAGCCCGACCTTCACGTGGCCGCTGCCGGCCACCGCCGGCTCTTGCGGTGCGCCCGCCGGCTGTGAAAACTGGTTGAAACTCTGCTGTACGTTCGAGCACGCCGCAAGCAGCGGCGCGCCGAGCAGGAGCCCGAGCGCGGTTCTCCGGGCGACCCCTTCGGATGTCAGGCCGGGAGCGGACTCACCGGGAGGGGACTTACCGGAAGGGGACTTGGGATGACGCGAGCCCACCATGATGTCTCTTCGCTTGGCCGGATCGTGCCGAGCCGGGGGTCCTTCCGAGGAAGCCGGAGGGACGGCAGATTCACGCATATTGTCGACGAATAGTTAACCAAAACAAAAGGCTAAGGAACTCGAACACGCCACCGGCCGGTTCATTCCGTCCGACCACTCACCGTGAGCCAAACCACCCCCGGTGAAGGCTTATGGCGCTCGGGCAATCTACCTTTTAGATTGGCCCAATGCGCGCAAAGACAATCCCGACGAGCCCGGCCATCAACAGCAAAGACACCTCCCCCTCCAGCTATGCGGTGGCGGGGCAGCTTGTTGTGGCGCCAAAGGCGCGCCCCGGGCTCTATCTGGTAGCGACGCCGATCGGGAACCTTGGCGACATCACCTTAAGGGCGCTGGAGACCCTGGCTGGCGTGGACTTGATCGCCTGCGAGGATACCAGGATCACGCGCCGCCTGACCGAGCGCTATGCCATTGCCGCCGAGCTGACCCCTTATCACGAACACAACGCGGAAGCAGCCCGGCCGAAGATCCTGCAACGGCTGGCGGAGGGGGCGGCGATCGGCCTGGTTTCCGATGCCGGTACGCCGCTGATCTCCGATCCCGGCTACAAGCTGGTGCGCGAAGCCTGCGCCGCAGGTCACACCGTGACGGCGTTGCCGGGCCCGTCGTCGGTGCTGGCGGCACTCTCGGTGGCGGCGCTGCCGACGGACCGCTTTTTCTTCGAGGGTTTTTTGCCCGCCAAGCAGCAGGCACGCCGGCATCGGCTCACCGAGCTGGCCCGCATCGACGCGACGCTGGTGCTGTTCGAATCCGGCAGCCGCGTGCAGGACACGCTGGCCGACCTGGCCGCGATCATGGGCAGTCGCGAAGCTGCGATCTGCCGCGAGCTCACCAAGCTGCATGAGGAGATCAGCCGCGCGGCCGTGAGCGAGCTTGCAGAACGCGCCGACACTCTGGAGAAGCGCGGCGAGTTCGTGCTGGTGATCGGCCCGCCGCCGCGCGACGCCGATGTCATGACATCCGGCGACCTCGACGCGTTGCTCAAGGAGCAGTTGCAGATGCACAGCGTCAAGGACGCGGTGATGCATGCGGTCGAGCTATCAGGACGGCCGCGCCGCGAGGTCTACGCACGAGCGCTTGCGTTGGCCAAGGTGATCGAAGCGAGGGAGACCGATGGCCAAGATTGAGGTCGATCCCGAGCTCGCACCTGCGCGCAAGCCGGCGAAGGCAGCGGCCCCCGAGCGCCTCGCCGCGTTCCGGACCGGCCTCTCGGCCGAAGCCAAGGCGGCTGCGCTTCTGATGGCGAAAGGCTATCGCATTCTCGCCCGCCGCTTTCGCACCCCGCACGGCGAGATCGACATCATCGCGCGCAAAGGTGATCTGCTGGCTTTTGTCGAGGTCAAGGCGCGCGCCTCACTCGACGATGCAGCCTATGCCGTCACGCCGCGCCAGCAGCAGCGCATCATCGACGCCGCGCAGGGCTGGCTGATGGCACATCCCGAGCATGCCGAATTCGAGCTGCGTTTCGACGTCATTCTCGTTGCGCCCAAGAGCCTGCCGCGCCATCTGAAGGCGGCATTCGACGCCAGCACGTAAGAGACCTCACGTCAGAGAAGCGGAAACAGACCGATGACATTGAACGTCGCCGTCCAGATGGATCCCATCGCACGCATCAACATTCGCGGCGATTCCACCTTCGCGCTGCTGCTGGAAGCGCAGAAGCGGGGTCACAGCCTGTCCTACTACACGCCGGACAAGCTCTCGCTGCGCGGCGATGAGCTGGTCGCGCCGGTACAGCCTCTGAGCGTGCGCGATGAGGTCGGCGACCATTTCACCCTCGGCGAGCCCAAGCCGACACCGATCGAATCCTTCGACGTCGTGCTGCTGCGGCAGGACCCGCCCTTCGACCTCGCCTACATCACCTCGACCCATTTCCTCGAACGCATTCACCCCAAGACACTTGTGGTGAACGACCCGGCCAGCGTGCGCAACGCGCCGGAGAAGCTGTTCGTGATGAATTTTCCGCAGCTGATGCCGCCGACCCTGATCTCGCGCGACATGGACGAGATCAACGCCTTCCGCGACCGGCACGGCGCGGTCGTGATGAAACCATTGCACGGCCATGGCGGCGCCGCAGTATTCCGCGTGATGCCGCAGGATATGAACTTCGGCTCGCTTTACGACATGTTCTCGGTCACCTTCAAGGAGCCCTGGGTGATCCAGCGCTTCCTGCCGGAGGTGAAGCATGGCGACAAGCGCATCATCCTGGTCGATGGCGAGTTCGCCGGCGCGGTCAACCGCGTGCCAGCCGCGGATGATCTGCGCTCCAACATGGTGCGGGGCGGCGCCGCCAAGGCGACCGAGCTCAGCCCGCGTGAGCGCGAGATCTGCGACACGCTCGGGCCGGCGCTACGCGAGCGTGGCCTGCTGTTTGTCGGCATCGACGTGATCGATGGCAACCTCACCGAGATCAACGTGACCTCGCCGACCGGCATCCGCGCGATCTCGCGGCTCGGCGGCCCCGACATTGCCGCTCGCATCTGGGATGTGATTGAGACAAAGCGCAGCGGGGCCTGAGGGCTCCCGTAGGCCGTCAAGCGGCTTCGGCCGCGACCGATCGCGAGCCGGGTGCTTCTACTTCATGCCGTGCCGCGTCTTCCACTGCGCTTCCGACAGCGACAGCTTGTCGAAGCGCTTGCGGTATTCTTCGAGATCCTCCGCCGGGACCGGAGCGCAGCCGGGCCTGCCGCGCATGACCATCGACGTGGTTGCCCAGCTCAGCCGCGACCCCTTGCAGGCGACAAGCAGGTCATCGATCCGGTGGTCGTCCATCAGGGCCTCGATGACCTCGATGGCAACGTCTGCCAGCAGGGCGAGCGATGCGATCACGGCGGGGAAATCACCGGTCGCGACGTAGCGGTTGACCGCGGCATCGCCCAGCTTGCCGGTGCGGTTGAGCGCCGCGACCTCGGTCTTGATCTGCGAATAATCCCAGGTTGCGCGCAGAGCGGCGCCCGGCGAGCGGGTCGGCGTCGCCTGCAAGGTCGCCTTGGCGGCGAGCGGTGCGGACTTGATGAACTTCGCCCGCGCCGCATCGGATGCGGCGGCGACGAAGGCGCGCGACAGCTTGGCCGGGAGATCGGTCCGCTGGCCCAGCTTCTCGGCGAGCTCCTCGTCGCGCTCCGCGCTCTTGAACAGGCTACGATAGCCGTCCTCGGAGAAGCGAGCCGTGAGGTTCTGCACCAGCGCCATGCGCACCGCGGGAAAGCCGCGCGCGATCAAAAGATCGGTCAGCTTCTCTGTCACCTGCTTGCGGACGGCAATCGCGACCAGATGGGCCTGGCTTCCGGTCTTGATGATTTCGGCGAGATCGCGCTCCGTCAGCACCGCTGCCTTCGCCAGCATCGGCGCTGCGACGCGCACATCACCATGGACCGCAAGCTGACGCGCCGTCGCATAGGGCGCGCGCTCAACGCTGGCCAGAGCTGTGCTGAGCTCGGCGAGTTTGTCCGCGCCGACCTGGGCTGTCAGGCGGGCAAAAATGCTGTCGTAAAGATCGAGCTGCTCGGCAGCGTGCGGCCGCGGACCGGCCATGAACAGGCTCGTGGTCTTGCCGAGGATATCTGAGGCCAGCTCAGAGGCGTCGGTGGCATCTTGTACGGCCGGTTTCGCGGTCCGGGCTGCCGTAGGATTCGCCGCCATTGTTCCTTTCACCCTGCACTAGGGCAACCGCGACAGACACATCGTCTGTTGTCCGGCTGCGTGTTCTCGATCGGGCCGGAAGCATGCGGTGGGCCGCCTAAGGCATGGTTAAGAACCCTGCGCTCGCTTGCTTACAAGGTTACGAAAAGGATGACGCCATCGGGCGGCGCTGGCTCTGCGCGGCATCGTTGAACCAGCGGGACGCTCCGTTGCGCAGCGGCACGATGATCCTAGAACGACACACCGATCTTGCGGCCCACCTTCCACACCAGCCGACAACGCTTGCGCGTGTTGCCATGGACCAGTTCGAAGCGCGGCGGCAGCGTGACGGCGGACCCGATATCCAGGCAAGCGCCGCCGGGAGAGAAGTCGACCAGCGCGCAATCGATCATGGGGTCCTTGGGACCGACCACGATCTTGGCGGCATTCGACACGCGCCCGCTCGGCTTGACACGCGCAAAGCGGCGCGGATTGACGATCTTGTTCACGCTGATGACCTCGAGAGCGAATGTTGATGCCAAGTCAAACCTTCACATCGCGTGAAGACTGGCCTAGTCGCGTCGAGCATTTCCGGCAACCGGATTTGATTCCAGCAACCAGAGCGTGAGGTGCTCGGTTTGCTTCGGACAGGAGTTAACGGCCGGTTTCCGCTCGGAGCGAAACGTCGAGCTCATATCGGAGCGAACGAATTGTTCTTGTATTGTTCTTGCAGAAGATTTGGTCTTCCGCTACCTTTGCGTTTCGGGGGCAGGGCATGGTTCAGCGCGTTTCCACCGTTGCATTCGAAGGGATCGAGGCTCGCGCGGTCGACGTGCAAGTCCAGATTGTGCCTGGCCTGCCGGCGTTTGCGATCGTCGGCCTGCCCGACAACGCCGTCTCCGAAGCGCGCGAGCGCGTGCGCTCGGCGCTCATCGCCTCTGGCCTTGCGCTGCCGGCGCGGCGCATCATCGTCAATCTGGCGCCGGCCGACCTGCCCAAGGAAGGCAGCCATTACGATCTGCCGATCGCGCTCGGCCTGATGGCGGCGATCGGGGCGATCCCCCCGGATGCGCTGAGCGGCTTCACCGTGCTCGGCGAGCTCGGGCTCGACGGCTCGCTCGCGCCGGTCGCCGGCGTGCTGCCGGCCGCGATCGGTGCCAATGCGCGCGACGAAGGGCTCATCTGTCCCGCAGCCTGCGGCGCCGAGGCGGCCTGGGCCAGTCCGGACATTCAGATCATCGCGGCGAGCTCGCTGATCCAGATCGCCAATCACTTCAAGGGCACGCAGGTGCTGTCGCGGCCGCAGCCAAAGGTGCATGAGGCCGAAGCGAGCCGGCTCGACCTGCGCGACATCAAGGGCCAGGAGAGCGCCAAGCGTGCGCTCGAGATCGCGGCTGCCGGCGGACATCATCTCCTGATGATCGGCGCGCCCGGCGCCGGCAAGTCGATGCTGGCAGCACGGCTGCCTTCGATCCTGCCGCCATTGTCGCCATCCGAGCTCCTCGAAGTCTCGATGATCGCCTCCGTCGCCGGCGAGATCCAGGGCGGCGCGCTCACCTCACGGCGGCCGTTCCGCAGCCCGCATCATTCGGCCAGTATGGCGGCCCTCACCGGCGGCGGCTTGCGCGCCAAGCCAGGCGAGATCTCGCTTGCCCATCAGGGCGTGCTGTTCCTCGACGAGCTGCCGGAATTCGATCCGCGCGTGCTGGATTCGCTGCGCCAGCCGCTCGAGAATGGCGAGGTCTCGATCTCCCGCGCCAATCACCGCGTGACCTATCCGGCGCGCTTCATGCTGGTGGCGGCGATGAATCCGTGCCGCTGCGGCAACGCCTTCGAGCCCGGCTATTCCTGCAGGCGCAACCGGATCGAGCGCTGCACCGCAGACTACCAGATGCGCATCTCCGGCCCGCTGATGGATCGCATCGATTTGCGCATCGAGGTGCCGGCGGTGACCGCCGCCGATCTGATCCTGCCGCTACCGGCGGAGGGCTCTCGGGAGGTCGCTGCGCGCGTCGCGGCCGCGCGTGATATCCAGCTTGCGCGCTACGCCGCGGCCGGGCTGCCGCAGATCCGCACCAACGCCGAAGCACCGGCCTCGGTGCTCGACGAGATCGCCAAGCCGGATGCACAGGGCGAGAAGCTGCTGCGCGAGGCCGCCGAGACCATGCGGCTGTCGGCGCGGGGCTATCACCGCGTGCTGCGCGTCGCGCGCACGCTCGCGGACCTCGACCATGTCGAGAAGGTCGGCAGGCTGCACCTCGCGGAAGCTTTGTCCTATCGCACGTTGTCGGAAGAAGCCCGCACTCTCGCCTGAGCGACATCGAATCGGTCGCCGTCAATCAAGCGGTAACGACTTCTCTTTACCCTCCGACAACCATAAGGCCCATGCTTCCACGGCCACGCGTTGAGTGAGTTCTGTGTCATGTTGCGTTTCAAGGTCATGATCGCGGCCGTGCCGCTCATTGCCGTGGCGGCCATTGTTGCCCGGCTCGAAGCCTCGCCCGCAGCGCGGCCCTGCATTCCCCTCGGGGCCGGCAATGTCGAGATCGGCTCCGAGCCCTGGCATGCCGACCTCCATGTCGAATTCACCGATGATCCGAAGCTCGCGACGGTTCGCATCGGCCTCACTGATGATGCCGACGACGCAGACCTCGTGCTGGTCGATGACGGCACTGACGTCGACGACAAGGCCTGCAAGGCCTCTGCCACGCAGTCCGTCGCCATAACCGCCGGCCCTACGCGCCGCTCGGCCGTCATCTATCTCGCGCAGGATGGTCCGGCGGATTATCGCATCTTCGTGCGCTCGAGCCGCCTCACGGTCCGCGAGGCAGCGGCGCTGATCGCCGGCGCTCACGCGCATGACGAGCGTGTCGCTGAAGCGGCGCCGTAAGGCATTTAGCGTTTCGTTCACCCTGTTCGCATCCACCCATACGAACGCGCGAAGCTCTCAAACTCTCCGCAACGTCATCGCCCACATCTTACCGATCGTTGACTGCGACACTCGGACTTCGAGGAGATATCAGGTGATGGGACGGCTGTTTCGCATCAAGCTGCGCCTGCGCCGTTTCGCGCGCCGACACCAATTTCTGATCTCGGCGCTGCGCTCCTTCATGATCTTCTCCGCCGGCTTCGGCGGCGCTTACGGCTTCATCAAGGGCAGCCTGACCGAGAATTCCGGCTACAATCCTCATGCTTTCGCAATCGGCGCAAGCTTCCTGTTCGCGCTCGCCTGCGTCGCGCTAGCCACGCTGAGCATGCGCCTGCGCTTCATGCGCAAGAAGCTGCTCAAGATCGCGCTTCACAACGAGGTGCTCGCCGACCGCAATTGGGAGCTGCAGGAGGCGGAGGAGCGTGCCCGCAGCCTGTTCGAATCGCAGGGCGACCTGATCGTGATGCGGGATGGCGAAGGGCGCGTCACCTTCGTCAACGATGCCTATTGCCAGATGGCCGGCAAGGATCGCGACACGCTGCTCGGCAGCCGCTTTGCGTTCGACGTGACCGAGCAGGGCGACGCCGCGCTGGAGCCGAACGGCACGCGCGTACACGACCAGCGCATCGACAGCGCCATCGGACCGCGCTGGATCGCCTGGCGCGAGGCGCTGGTGCGCTCCGATGCCGGCCAGCCGGCCGTGCTGCAATGTGTCGGTCGCGACGTCACCGACCGCACCGAGACCGAGCGGGCGCTTAGCGAAGCGCGCGACCACGCCGATGCGGCGAGCCGCGCCAAGTCGCGCTTCCTGGCAATGGCGAGCCACGAGATCCGCACGCCGCTGAACGGCATCATCGGCATGAGCGGCCTCCTGCTCGACACGGCGCTGACGCCGGAGCAGACGACCTATGCCAAAGCAGTCAGGACCTCGGGCGAGGCGCTGATGGCGCTGATCGAGGAACTGCTCGATTATTCCAAGATCGAGGCCGGCAAGCTCGACCTCGAGGCGCGGCCGTTCGCGCTCACCCCGCTGATCGAGGACATCACCGAACTCCTGGCGCCGCGCGCGCAGGCCAAGCAGCTCGACATCGCGGCCTATGTCGACGATCGGCTACCGTCGCATGTCATTGGCGATGCAGCACGCCTGCGCCAGGTGCTGCTCAATCTCGCGGGCAACGCCATCAAGTTCACCATCACGGGGGGCGTCGCGCTGATCGTCGAGCCCGGCATCTGGCCGGGTGAGATCAGCTTTCTGGTCCGCGACACCGGCATCGGCATCGCGACGGATGCGCAGATGCGCATCTTCCGCGAGTTCGAGCAGGCCGACGACGGAATCGCCCGCAGCTTTGGCGGCACCGGCCTTGGCCTGTCGATCTCCGAGCGCATCGTGCGGCGGATGGGCGGGCGGATCACGCTTGAGAGCAGGCCTGGCGCCGGCTCGAGCTTCGAGGTCGCTGTGCCGCTGCCCGCAGCGGCAGAACAGGAGGGCCTGAAGAACTACATCGCGCCTGATCTGACCGGCCAATCGGTCATGCTCGTGGCCGCTCAGGGGATCGAAGCCGACCTGATCACGCGTCGCCTCCAAAGCTGGGGCGGGCAGACCTGTCTGGTGACCGAGACGGAAGTCGCTGCCGCGCTGCTGCCCGAGCGAAGCTGGCACGCCGTGCTGGTCGATGATGCCGTCGGTAGGGACGTTGCCGTCGGGGTCGCCGAGGCGGCGCGGCGCCACGCCTCGCGGCGCATCGTGCTCGTGACGCCGGCGACGCGGCACGACCTGCAACCTGGTTCACCCTTCACGGGCTATCTGGTCAAACCATTGCGTGCGGCCTCGCTCGCAGCCCGCCTCGCGCTGACGCTTGATGTCGCCGCGCCGGCGCTCGCCGATGACCCCGTCGCCGAGCCGATCGCCGCCGTGCCGGCTGTCGCGAACCAGGGCCTGTCGATCCTGGTCGCCGAGGACAACGAGATCAACGCGCTCTTGATGCGTTCCCTTTTGACCAAGCTCGGCCATCGCACCGTGATCGCCACCCATGGCGCGGCGGCGCTGGAATCCTGGCTGGCCGCACGGTCGGCAGGCGCGCCCTACGACCTCATCCTGATGGATCTGCAGATGCCGCAGCTCGACGGCATCGAAGCCGCCAAGCGCATCCGCGCCCATGAAGCCGCCGAGTCCGGCCGACATACGCCAATCCTTGCGCTCACGGCCAACACGCTGGTGGAGGATCGCTACGCCTGCTTCGAGGCGGGGATGGACGGCTTCCTGATCAAGCCGCTCGATCGCGACAAGCTCGACGAGGCGCTCACTGCGCTGGCGGCGGCGCGGCACGTGGCGGCGTGATGCGAGGAGCACGCCAGAACTAAGCGGAATACGAGATCTCACACAGAACGCAGCGCGCTCCCTCTCCCCGTCCTTTACGGGGTCGCGACGAGCTTCGCTCGCGCTGGGAGGGTTGGGGTGAGGGGCAGACGCCCGATCGTTGCGAATTAGTTAGACCTGTACCCCCTCACCCGGATGGCATCTGCCGATGCCATCCGACCTCTCCCCGCAAGCGGGGCGAGGTTGCAGCGAGCACGCCGCAATATCGAGAACTACACGCCCTGTGCCTAACCGAGCGCGCTTCTCTACAGCCGCCGCAGCGCCACGGTCTCGATGCCGTGATCGGCGCCTTTCTTGAGGATCAGGGTCGCACGCGGCCGGGTCGGCAGGATGTTGTCCTCGAGATTGGCGAGGTTGGTGCGCTCCCAGATCGCGGTAGCCGTGGCGATCGCTTCCTCGTCCGACAACAATGCGTAGCGATGGAAGTAGGAGCGGGGATCGTGGAACGCGGTGTCGCGCAGCGCCAGGAAGCGTTTCACATACCAGTTCCGCAGCACCGGCTCCTCGGCATCGATGTAGACGGAGAAATCAAAGAAGTCCGACACGACAGGCACCGCCTTGCCGTCGCGCGGCAGCGGACCGGTCTGCAGCACATTGACGCCCTCAACAATCAGGATGTCCGGCTGGTCGATCTCGGTCCATTCGTTCGGAACGATGTCGTAGGTCAGGTGCGAGTAGACCGGCGCGCGCACCGGATGGCGTCCGGCCTTGATGTCGGAGAGGAAGCCAAGCAGCCGCGGCAGGTCATAGCTTTCCGGAAAGCCTTTTTTCTGCATCAGGCCCTGCCGCTCCAGCACCGCTTTCGGATACAGGAAGCCGTCGGTGGTGATGAGATCGACCTTCGGCCGCGGCGACCAGCGTGCCAGCAGGGCCTGGAGCACGCGCGCGGTGGTCGATTTGCCGACGGCGACCGATCCGGCGACGCCGATAATGTAAGGCATCTTGCGGTCACGGATGCCGAGGAACTGGCGCTGCGAATAATAGAGCCGCTGCATCGCATCGACATAGATCGATAGCAGGCGCGACAGCGGCAGGTAGATGTCCTCCACCTCCTGCCGATCGAGGCGGTCATGCATCGAGCGCAGCTTGTCGAACTCGCCGGGCTCCAGCGTCATCGGCGTATCGTTGCGCAGCTCCGCCCATTGCTGACGGGTGAAGACGCGGTACGGATTATATTGTTGTTCGGTGGTGCGCATATCCATGACGCCGACCTCGCTTCCCCCCAAGCGGTTCCTAAAAAACCCGCTGCGCTACTCTTTCTTCCGTGACGCCTTTTCTTCCAGCCCGGACATCCCGGTTCGTTTGGCCAGGGCAGCCTCGACATCCTCGAGGCGAACGCCGCGCGACTTCAACAGCACCAGGAGATGAAACAACAGATCGGCGCTTTCGGCGATGAAATGGTCGCGATCATTCTCGATCGCCGCGATCACGGTTTCGACAGCCTCTTCGCCCATTTTTTTGGCACATTGCTGCGGACCCTTGTCGAGCAGCTTGCGCGTATAGGACGCCTCGCCCCCCGCCTCGGCGCGGGCATCGATGATCGCGGCGAGGTCATGGACCGTGAAGCGGGACATCTGAAGGTACTCGGTACTGGCGCCCGGAGATGCACGGGCGCGATGGTCCTATTTAGCAGTTTTGCGACGCGGAGTCGTCAGGGATCGAGCCGCATCGGCAGGCCGGCACGGACCATATGGTCCTTGGCCTGCCGGATGGTGAATTCGCCGAAGTGGAAGATCGAGGCAGCTAGCACGGCGGTCGCATGGCCCTGGCGGATACCGTCCACCAGATGATCCAGATTGCCGACGCCGCCGGAGGCGATCACCGGCACCGGGACGCTGTCGGCGACCGCGCGGGTCAGCGGGAGATCGAACCCCTGCTTGGTGCCGTCGCGGTCCATCGAGGTCAGCAGGATCTCACCGGCGCCGAGCGCGACCACCTCCTGGGCATATTCCAGCACGTCGATGCCGGTCGACTTGCGGCCGCCATGGGTGAAGATCTCCCAGCGTTCCGAGCCGCCGGGGCGGGCGACGCGCTTGGCGTCGATCGCGACCACGATGCACTGCTCGCCGAACTTCTCGGCAGCCTCCTTGACGAACTCGCGCCGCGCCACCGCAGCCGAGTTGATCGAGACCTTGTCCGCGCCCGAGCGCAGCAAGGTCCTGATGTCGTCGATGGTGCGGACGCCGCCGCCGACCGTCACCGGCATGAAGCAGGCCTCGGCCGTGCGGCGCACGACATCCAGCATGATGCCGCGGTTCTCGTGAGTCGCGGTGATGTCGAGGAAGCAGAGCTCGTCGGCGCCGGCGGCATCATAGGCGATTGCGGCCTCGACCGGGTCGCCGGCGTCGCGCAGATCGACGAAGTTGACGCCCTTGACCACACGGCCGTCCTTGACGTCGAGGCAGGGAATGACGCGGACCTTGAACATCGAACAGCCTCCTAAGCGGCGCGGGCGCGGCGGATCAACGCCAGCGCTTCCGAAGGGCTCAGCCGGCCGTCGTAGAGGGCGCGGCCGGCGATCGCGCCTTCGAGCTTCGCGGCGCGCGGGGTCAGCATCGCCTTGACATCCTCGATCGAGGCCAGCCCGCCGGAGGCGATCACCGGGATCGAGATCTGGTCGGCCAGCGCAATGGTCGCGTCGAGATTGAGGCCCTTGAGCAGGCCATCGCGGGCGATGTCGGTGAAAATGATGGCGGCGACGCCGGCATCCTCGAAGCGGCGTGCGATGTCGAGCGCCGTCACCTCCGAGACCTCGGCCCAGCCTTCGACCGCGACCTTGCCATCGCGCGCGTCCAGCCCGACTGCGACCCGGCCGGGAAACGCGCTCGCCGCCGCCTTCACCAGCTCCGGATCGCGCACCGCCGCGGTGCCGATGATGACGCGGGTGATGCCCTTGTTGAGCCATGCCTCCACCGTTTTGAGATCGCGGATGCCGCCGCCGAGTTGCACCGGCATCTTGACCTCTCGCAACATCGCCTCGACGGCATGCGCGTTCATGGGCTTGCCAGCGAAAGCGCCGTCGAGATCGACGACGTGCAGATATTCAAAACTCTGGTCGGCGAAGCTCCTGGCTTGCGCGGCGGGATCGAGATTGAACACGGTCGCACGCGCCATGTCGCCCTGCTCGAGCCGCACGCATTGGCCGTTCTTCAGGTCAACAGCGGGAAACAAAATCATCGAAGAGATCTTTCAACCAGCCGAGGCGGCTCCTCTACGTAACGAGAGGAGCACAGGCATCACGGCTTCCATTTCAGGAAATTCGAGATCAGGGCCAGCCCGAAGCGCTGGCTCTTTTCCGGATGGAATTGGGTGCCGATCGCGGTGTCCTTGGCAACGATCGCGGTGACCGGCCCGCCGTAATCGGCGCGCGCCAGCACGTCGTTCTCGTTCACCGCGTTGAGGTGATAGGAATGGACGAAATAGGCATGCCGGCCCTTCGGCCCGAGCGGCAGCCGCTCGAGCACCGGATGTTCCTGCGTGAGGTCGAGCGTGTTCCAGCCCATGTGCGGGATCTTCAGGCTCTCATCGCGCGGCGTGATCTTCTCGACGTCGCCCGCAATCCAGTTGAAGCCCTCGGTCGTGACATGCTCCTTGCCACGCGTCGCCATTAATTGCATGCCGACGCAGATGCCGAAGAAGGGCCGCGCCTTGTTGCGTACGGCTTCCGTCAGTGCCTCGAGCATGCCGTCGACCGCATCGACGCCGCGGCGACAATCGGCAAAGGCGCCAACACCCGGCAGCACGATGCGGTCGGCGCGATAGACCACATCCGGATCTGACGTCACGACGATCTTCTGCGGGTCTTCCATGCTGCGCGCGGCGCGCTCGAAGGCTTTCGCGGCCGAATGCAGATTCCCGGAGCCGTAATCGATGATCGCAACACTCATCGTCCACCTCCTGGTTCCGGGAACAAGCCAATGATGCTGTAATGCGGCATCGGCGGCGGATGGCCGCCATTGTCGCGGGTCGGCGGCGGCGCGCCGCGATCGACCGTATGATTGTCATAGGCGGGCGCGCCACGACGCGCGGCCCAGCGCTCGAAGAAGCGCCGCTCGGCGGCGTCACGATCGTCGCCGACCACGATGTCCAGCTGTTGCCAATTGCCGCGCGAAAAACTCCAGCGCTCGAGGCTGGAGGCCTCGAATCCGAGCAGGATCGCGAGCAGGACGTCGGCGACGAACACCGTGCCACGGCCGACGCCGATCCAAAGCAAGAGCGCATCCACAGCGGCGACGACAATGATCCAGCCGATCAGCGCCAGCCACAGCCGGTGCCAGGCGAGCCAGATCACGCCGAGCACGGCAGCCCAGAAGTGGAAGCCGTCACGCACGAAGATGAAGCGGTCCGTCGAGCGCAGATCGGCGCCCGCGGTGAGGGGTGCGTGAACAGTGTAGACCGGCATCGCAAACTCCGCCGTAAGAACTCAGCCGCCGAGCCGACCCTTGGTCGATGGCACCTCGCCTGCCGCGCGCGGATCGATTCCGACCGCCACACGCAGCGCGCGCGCCAGACCCTTGAAACAGGATTCGGCGATATGATGGCTGTTGTCGCCATACAGCGTCTCGACATGCAGCGTGATGCCGGCGTTCATCGCGAACGCGTTGAACCATTCGCGCACCAGTTCGGTGTCGAACGTGCCGATCTTACTGGTCGGGAACGCGCTTCTGAACACCAGCATCGGCCGGCCCGAGACGTCGATCACGACTCGCGTCAGCGTCTCGTCCATCGGCAGGTGGATCGAGGCATAGCGGGTGATGCCGGCCATGTCGCCGAGTGCCTGCTTTACCGCCTGGCCGAGCGCGATGCCGACATCCTCGGCGGTGTGGTGATCGTCGATATGGAGATCGCCGATCGCCTTGACCTTCATGTCGATGCGCGAATGCCGGGCCAGCAGATCCAGCATATGGTCGAGAAAGCCGATCCCGGTCGAGATTTCGGCCACGCCCGACCCGTCGAGGTTGACGGCAACCTCGATGTCGGTCTCCTTGGTCTTGCGCTTGATGGTCGCGCTGCGCATGAAGGTCCAGCTTTCCCTTGAAAACGCGGCCCTTTTAACAGGCCAGTGTCACCTTCGCTACTGCAGGATGGCAGGATAGGGCCTTGATCTCGGCCTATGGTGACCGGTTTTCAAGGCCACTTCGTTGGCAATCCCGGTCCAAAGCCGAAGATTGTATCCCCGACCGCCAGCGCCTAAATCAGCCCGGTCAAAGAGGATCTCAGAATGTACGCATCTCAGAGCGAGCCGGCGGTCTGGCACGGCACCACGATCCTGACGGTCCGCAAGGGCGGTAAGGTGGTGGTGGGCGGCGACGGCCAGGTCTCGATCGGCCAGACCGTCATCAAGTCCAACGCCAAGAAGGTGCGCAGGCTCGGCAAGGGCGAGGTGATCGGTGGTTTTGCCGGTGCCACGGCCGACGCCTTCACGCTGTTTGAGCGATTGGAAAGCAAGCTCGAGCAATATCCGGGGCAACTCACCCGGGCCGCCGTGGAGCTTGCCAAGGACTGGCGAACGGACCGTTACCTGCGGCGGCTCGAGGCGATGATGATCGTCGCCGACAAGGATGTTTCGCTGGTGCTGACCGGAACCGGCGACGTGCTGGAGCCGGAGGCCGGCGTGATGGCGATCGGTTCCGGCGGCAATTACGCCCTGGCCGCGGCGCGGGCGCTGGTCGACACCGACCAGGACGCCGAGACCATCGTGCGCCGCTCGCTCGACATCGCTGCCGAGATCTGCGTCTACACCAACCGCAACGTCACGATCGAAACTCTGGCGGCGGGTTGATCACGCCGTCCGAAGGCGTGACAGCAAGCCGACTTGCCCCGATCCCGATCCGGTCTTAGCTAGGCCCCCATGACAGACTTCTCCCCCCGTGAAATCGTCTCCGAACTCGATCGCTACATTGTCGGCCAGGCCGACGCCAAGCGCGCGGTCTCGATAGCCCTTCGCAATCGCTGGCGCCGGCTGCAGCTCGACGGCGGGCTGCGCGAGGAGGTGCTGCCCAAGAACATCCTGATGATCGGCCCGACCGGCGTCGGCAAGACCGAAATCGCCCGGCGGCTCGCCAAGCTCGCCGGCGCACCGTTCCTGAAGGTCGAGGCGACCAAATTCACGGAAGTGGGCTATGTCGGCCGCGACGTCGAGCAGATCATCCGCGACCTCGTCGAGGTGGCGATCGCGCAGGTGCGCGAACGCAAGCGCAAGGATGTCGCGGCCCGCGCACAGCTGGCGGCGGAGGAGCGCGTGCTCGACGCGCTGGTCGGCGCCAATGCCAGCGCGGCGACACGGGATTCGTTTCGCAAGAAGCTGCGGGCCGGCGAACTCAACGACAAGGAGATCGAGATCGAGACCCAGTCGTCCGGCAGCGGCTTTCCCATGTTCGAGATCCCGGGCATGCCGGGCGCCCAGATGGGCGCGATCTCGATCGGCGACATCTTCGGCAAGCTAGGCGGCCGTTCCAAGACCCGCCGGCTGACGGTGGAGGGCAGCCACGAGATCCTGGTCAACGAGGAATCCGACAAGCTGCTCGATGACGAGCAGCTTGTGCAGGAGGCGATCCACGCGGTCGAGAACAACGGCATTGTGTTCCTCGACGAGATCGACAAGATCTGCGTGCGCGAGAACCGGCAGGGCGGCGATGTCTCCCGCGAGGGCGTGCAGCGCGACCTCTTGCCGCTGATCGAGGGCACCACGGTCTCGACCAAGCACGGCACTGTGAAGACCGATCACGTCCTCTTCATCGCCTCCGGCGCGTTTCACATCGCCAAGCCCTCCGACCTGCTTCCCGAACTGCAGGGCCGCCTGCCCATCCGGGTCGAGCTGCAGGCGCTGTCGCGCGACGACATGCGCCGCATCCTGACCGAGCCCGAGGCGTCGCTGATCAAGCAATATGTGGCGCTGATGAAGACCGAGGGCGTCACGCTCGACATCACCGATGGTGCGATCGACGCGCTGGCCGATATCGCGGTCGCCGTCAATTCGACGGTCGAGAATATCGGCGCGCGGCGGCTGCAGACGGTGATGGAGCGCGTGCTGGACGACATTTCCTTCACCGCCTCCGACCGCAACGGCGAGACCATCCAGGTCGACGCCGCCTATGTGCAGCAGCACATCGGCGACCTCGCCAAGAACACCGATCTCAGCCGGTTTATCCTGTAGGTGTGATTTGTCGGCCTGCACAGGCGCGGCAGATTCGCTGTCGTCGCCGCGAACGCGGAGACCCATAACCACCAACGCCCGTTGCGAACGCAAGATAGCAGCTCCAGCCTTGTCTCAGCATCAGCATCGGTGGTTATGGCTCCCGGCTCGCGCTTCGCTTGGCCGGGACGACGTCCAGAATGACGTGACAGCGAGCGCCACATGACGCCGCCCTCTCTGCAGCGCCACTGGCGTGCGATGCTCTATGTCAACGCCGCCGTCATGCTCGGCGTCTTCGTCTACAAGCTCAACCTGCAGCCCTACGTCCCTTACATCCACCTCTTGGTCGACTATCATTTCGGCTTCATCAAGCGCGCGCTGATCGGCGCCATGGTCGCGCTGTTCACCGACAAGGTGCCGGTGTGGCTGGTCTTCGCGATCGGAGGCTGCGCTTGGCTGATCACTGCAGGCCTGTTCGTCCAGCTATTCCGCAAGACTTTTGGCTTCGATGACGAACACCTGCCGCTATTCGTGTTCACCGCGGGTTCGCCATTCTTCCTGAAGAACTTCATGTTCGCGCTCGGGCACTTCGACATCTATGGCTGCCTGTGCGCGATCATCCTGCTCTTGGTGCCGGCGCGTTCGCTTGCCATCGTGTGGCTTGCGACCGTCTTCTCGGCGCTGCTGATCCTGATCCACCACATCCATCTCTTGATGTATGTGCCAACCATCGCCGCGATCGTCGTGCTGCGCTACTATCTGACGCAGGGCGCAACCAAGCTCAATGTCGCCGTCGGCATAGGCGCTCTGCTCGGCCTCGGCGCGCTGTTTCTCGCCGCGCAATTCCTTGGCACGATGCCGATCCCGTATGACGAATTCGTGCGCTATCTGCAGAGTCGGATGGTCGACCCATCTCGCACCGCGCTGATCCAGTTCGCCTACATCTGGTATCAGCCGCTGACGAAGGAAGTGCAGGACACCTGGGCGCGGATGCCGTCGAACCTGGCGGGCGTGCCCGTCTATGCGCTGCTGCTCTGGCTGCATGCGCCGTTCTGGCGTTTCTTTGGCGGTACGCTCCGCGCACTCACCGATATCAGGCATCGGCGCATCGTCCTCGCCGCGATCGCCATCATCAGTCTCGGCTATCTCGTGATGTTCGCGATGGTGTTCGACTATTCGCGCTGGCTCTCGAGCTGGGTCACTTGCATGATCCTGCTGCTGCATGCGGTGAGGACCTTGCCGGCGACGAAAGGCGCGTCACCCATCCCCGTCGAAGATCGCAAGACGACGAGGCTCGGCTGGATCGTCACCGCGCTGCCGCGGGTCGGAATCATCAGGCCGTTCTAAGCAGGTCTAGCCCCGCGCGCGGCGGATCCGCACGTAGAGCGCGCCCGCACCGCCATGGCCGATATTGGCCTCCTCGAAGCCAACGACCAGCCCGCGAAACTCGGGCAGGCTCAGCCAATGCGGCACTTGCCGCCGCAGCACGCCGCGCTCGGAATCGCCTGCCGCCCCCTTGCCGGTGATGATCAGGACGAAGGTGTGGCCCTCGCTGTGTGCCCGCTGCAAGAACAGATGCAGCGCCTGGTGCGCGCGGCTCTGGGTCATGCCGTGCAGATCGAGCCGGGCATCGATCTCGCTTCTGCCGCGCGACAGCCGCGAGCGTTCGCGGCGTCCGAGTGGCACCAGCGGCGGCATCGCCGGTTTGACCGGCTTTGGAGCTTGAAGGGTTGAGACCGGACGTGACGTCACGGACGGCGGCGTGGGGGCGGGCTCGGCCGCCGACATCGGCGGATGCAGCTTCGGGATGCGCGGCTTCTTCTTCAGCGGCTTGACCTGCCTCGCCACCATCTGCCACAGCGCGCGATCATCCTCGCTCAAGGCCCGCTTGCGGCGGTGGCCTGGGACCTCGACGTCGTGCGATGCGGTGGGACGCTTCATCGGCTGTAGTTACGATGGCGCCGGCGATGACGGAGATTGGCGGTCTTGTCGTCGATCTTCGGCCGCGCCTCCGGCAGCGGCACGCCGGACGCGGCCGGTGCGTTCTGCACGACCGCAGCGGCGGTTGGGGCCGGCGCCGCATTGGCTGGAAAAGTGGATACAGGGGGGGCGCTGCCAATGGTGGACTTCTGTTGCTGGCTCTGATCCTGCGCCGTCTTCTTCGGCTCGACTTGCGGAAACAGCTTCGCAATCTTCGCCGATGGCCTTGCGTCCGGCAGCGGCAGCCTGTGGCCGCGCGCCACCGGATCAAGGCTTCTTGGCACCAGCATCACGAACTGGATGGGCTGCTTCAAACGCCCCGAAATCTTGCCGGCCTCCGCGCCGGCGCCGAAATACAGATCCGCCCGCGCCGGGCCTACGATCGCAGAGCCGGTGTCCTGCGCGATCATCAGCCGGTGAAACGGTGTGTTCGACTTCTCCGATTCGATCGGCAGCGTGCCGGTGATGAAGAATGGCGTGCCGTAGACATGCAGCGACTTGTCGACTGCGATCGAGCGGCCCGGCGTCAGCGGAATGCCCTGTGCGCCGATCGCCTCGTCCTTGTCAGAAAGCTGCACCACGCGGAAGAAGATGTAGGCGCGGTTCTGCCGGCGCACCTCGTCGGCCTCGTTCGGGTTCTGCTCCATCCAGTCCCGGATCCGCTGCATCGACATCTCCTCGCGCGGGACGATGCCGCGTTCGATCAGGATGCGGCCGACCGGCGTGTAGGGATAGCCGTTATAGGCGTCGTAATTGACACGAACGGTCGAGCCGTCGTCGAGCTGGATCCGCGCCGAGCCCTGGATCTGCATGAACAACAGATCGGTCTGGCTCTTCAGCCAGGCGATCTCCAGCCCGCGACCTTCGATCGCGCCGTCCTCGATCTGCGCGCGATCGTAGTAGGGCACCAGCTTGCGGCGGCCGATCTTGCGATACACCGGCCCCTTGTTCGGCAGGTTCGGCGCATCCTGCTTGAAGCCGCGCACGAACAGGTTGGACGGCCGGCGATAGACCGGCACGTTGTAGACTTCGTTCTGCGTGCGCGAGCCGTCGAGCACCGGCTCATAATAGCCGGTGACGAATCCGTCGGCATCGCCAAGCCGCGAGATCCGCACCGGCTGGAAATGCTCTTCGAAGAACACCTTGGCCTTGCCGGCATCGGGCAGGTCGAGCGCGCGCGCAGCGCGGCAGGGATCACGCAGGGAATCACCCAGCGCCTTCGGCTCGGGCTGGCCATCCGGTTTCGCCGCGATCGGCTTGCAGCTGGCGCGGAAGGTCCGGTAAGCGGCGAGGTGGTCGTCGTCGGTCCAGCCTGGGACATCGGCCCAGGCCAGCGGAAGATATTGGCTGTTCGGAATCTCAAGCGGCAATGGAAGGTCGGGGTAGGGCAGGTGCCGCTCCGAAGCCCAGGCCTGCCGCGCATGACGATTTCGCACGGCCTCTGCTGCAAACGGAATCAGCGAGAGTGCCACGACGCTCAGGCTGAGCGCGATGCCGACATATCCAAAGCGGCTTTGGAACGAGCCGCCGCGCTTCCAAAATTCGCGAGCCATAGCTGCACCGTCAAAGAACCATTCAATGCGAACTTTGGAAATAAGCGCTTTACGCATCGGGGCTGCGCGCCTGCTGTGTCCTCCGTCGCGCGCATTTGGTTCAGGATATAGCGATGGCTGTCCGAATGCGACTGGACAGACTTGCCGCTTATAAATCTTGCCGGCTAGAGCCTTTTCCGTTCCCATTGAATCGGAACGAGGCTCTAGCTTTCTGTTTTGACGCGTTTTCTTGACGCGAACGGGTGTCCACTTCGCTTGAAAACGCTCTAATGGCTGCCGGTGCCGACCAGCTTCCAGTTCGGGTCGCGTGACGCAGTGTCGCGCGCGAAGGTCCAGATGTCGGTGATGTCGGCAACCTTGTCCGGGTTGCCGTCGACGATGGTGCCCATCTTGTCGCGCGTCACCGAGATCATCTGCGAGACGAAGCGAACGGTGAGCTGTGCCGTGCGGTCGCGCAGCTCGGCGCCGACCAACTCGGCCTTGTCGATCGAGACAAACCGCGTCTCCGTCTTCTGTTCGTGCTTTTCGCGATCCTTAATGGCAGCGTCGAAGCTCTCATAGACCTCCGACGACAACAGCTCGCGCAGCGAGCGGCGATCGCCATTGGCGAAGGCGAGCACGATCATCTCATAGGCACTCCGCGCCCCCGAGATGAAGTGGCGCGGATCGAACGAGGAGTCCTGGGCCGCGATGGCGTCGAGACCACGCGCCAGGGCAGTGCCCGGCTCCGCCAGGTCCTTCCAGCGGTCGAGTGCCGGACCGGCATCGGCAACCACAGCCGACGTGCCGGGGTCGATCAGCTTGCCGGGAACCGTGATGACGTTGTTGCTGTCCGGCGCACCCTGCACGGCATTGCGGGCCGTACGATCGAACGGCGGCCGCTCGCTGCCCGTGCGCTGTCCGAGCACATTGCGCAGGCGCAGGAAGATGAACACCGCCAGCGCCAGGAATATGATAGTGTAGATGTCCACGTCGTTTTCGCTTTCTCGGCTTTATCTATGGCGCCGGCAACGGTCCCGGCAGTCGGGCATCCTGTCACAGGGAGCTGCTTGAGACACCAGCATCGATCGAAAGTGCCGATGTAGTCACGGAATTGAGCCCGGCCAATGGCGCATTGTGGCGCGCCAAGTGTAGCGCGTTTTCGGCACCAGGGGAAATCGTTCCGTGCCTGGAAATCGCGCATCTTCAATCATTTACCTCTCCCCGGCGGAGGTCGACGCGACCGGGCCCATGCTCGCCGCGGTGCAAAGTGGGACGCCTGCAGCCGTTAACTGTTCCGATACCATCCATCCTTGTGGAACGCGCTGCGGCTATGTTAGCCACTCGCCGCACAATCACCGGCCTTTCTGTGCCAGGAGAACACTTTCATGACCAACGGCAACGGCTCTCCTCCCGAGGGAGCTCCTCCCCAGTTGAACGTGCTGGCGCAATACACCAAGGACCTCTCGTTTGAGAACCCGAATGCGCCGCAATCGCTTGCCCCCCAGGGCCAGCAGCCGCAGATCAACATCCAGATCAACGTGGGCGCCAATAATCTCGGCGAGAACGACTACGAGGTGACCCTCTCGATCGAGGGCAAGGCGGAGAGCGGCGGCAAGGTGATGTTCAGCTTCGAGCTGATCTATGGCGGCGTGTTCCGGCTGCTCAACATTCCCCGGGAGAACCTCTCCCCGATGCTGCTGATCGAGTGCCCGCGCCTGTTGTTCCCGTTTGCCCGCGAAATCGTCGCGACTGCGGTGCGCGATGGCGGCTTCCCACCGCTGATGCTCGACCCGGTCGATTTCGTCGGGCTGTATCGGCAGAACATGGAGCGGCAGGCCGCCGCCGAAGCCGCTCAGGTCAAGCCGAGCTGAGTCAGACCGAACGAGACGCTACGGCCTTCTCAATAAGACGTGGCCCCGCAGGTCCGCATCAGGCGGACGGGGCCGCGATCTCCGGCAGGTATTCATTCCAGATCGGCTTGTCACCCAAGGTGGCGACAAAGGCCCGATGCGCCTCCCGTTCGGCGTCGGTGACACGGGGGGCCAGCGGAACCTCGCGCTGCCGGCGCGGCATATCGATCGATGCTCCAATCCGGATCTCCTGAACCTCCTGTGTCAGGATCAGCTGCGACTGCCGCGCGCCGACCAGGTCGACATAGACCTCAGCCAGCAGCTCGGCGTCGAGCAACGCGCCGTGCTTGGTGCGGTGGGAATTATCGATCGCGTAGCGCGAGCACAGATCGTCCAGCCGGTTCGACACGCCCGGATGCTTGCGCCGCGCCAGCAGCAGGGTGTCGACCAGACGCTCGCGCGGAATGGCCGCACGTTTGACCCGGTCGAGCTCGGCATTGATGAAGCTGATGTCGAACGATGCGTTGTGGATCACCAACGGCGCATCGCCGATGAAGGCCAGGAACTCTTCGACGATCTCGGCGAACAGCGGCTTGGTCGACAGGAACTCGCTCGACAGGCCGTGAACGGCGAACGCCTCGGCCGGCATGTCGCGCTCGGGATTGATGTAGACGTGGTAGGACTGGCCGGTCGGCATGCGATTGAAGATCTCGACACAGCCGATCTCGACCAGGCGATCGCCGCGCAGCGGATCAAGGCCGGTGGTTTCGGTATCGAGAACGATCTCACGCATCGTCAGTCAGCTCGCATTGCGCGGCGAATCAGCTCCGCCGCTGCGGCATCTTAATCACCTGCTCGAGGATGTCGCGGATGCGCACGCGCACGGGGTCGAGTCCGTGCGACGTATCCACTATGAAATCGGCGCGCCTGCGTTTTTCGGCATCCGGCATCTGCCGCGCCAGCAGCGCATCGAGCGCCTCCTCCGTCATGGTGCCGCGCGCCAGGATGCGCTGGCGCTGCAGCTCCGGCGACGTCGTCACCACGACCACGGCATCGACGCGCTTGTCGCCGCCAGTCTCGAACAGCAGGGGCACATCGACCACAGCGACCGGCGCGCCGGAACGCTCGGCCTCTTCGAGAAAGGCTTGTTGATGCGCGCGCAACATCGGATGGACGATCTGCTCCAGCCGCTTGATCTCGTCGGGATGGCCGACCACCTTGGCAGAGAGCCGGCTACGATCGACTTTGCCGCCAATTGTGGTGCCAGGGAAAGCGGCTTCGACCGCCGCGGCTGCCTCGCCTTCGTACACTTTATGCACGGTCGCATCGGCGTCGTAGACCGGCACGCCGGCTTCCGCGAATAATTTCGCGGTTGTCGATTTGCCCATCCCGATCGAGCCGGTCAGTCCAAGCACTCTCATGCGTGTTTCGTTCCCCGCGAGCCGGGCCTTGATACTTCTCTTCTATATGCGCAGCAGGCCCGCTTCCCTGAAGAAGGCGAGCACCGGTAGCAGCGGCAAGCCGAGAATCGTGAAGTGATCGCCATCGATGCGCTCGAACAGATGCACGCCGAGGCCTTCGAGCTGATAGACGCCGACGCTCGACATCACGGCGTCTCCGGCCTTGTCGAGATAAACAGCGATGTCGGCTTCGCTCAAGGCACGCATGGTCATCCAGGCGATCGCAACATGCGAGAACACGACCTCGCCGTCGCGCGCGACCACGACAGCCGAATGCAGCGCATGGGTGCGACCGGCGAGCGCCAGCAGCTGCTGCATTGCCTGGTCGCGACCATCGGGCTTGTTGAAGAGACGTTCGCCGATCGCCAAGGTCTGGTCGGCCCCGACGACATAATGGCCAGGCCTCGTGCCAGACGCCGCAAGCGCCTTGGCCTGCGCGAGATGCAGCGCGATCTCATAAGGCGCGATCAGACCAGCCTCCTGCTGAATCGCACGCTCGTCGATATCCGCCGGCATCGCTTCGCAGGGGAGGCCCGCATTGGCGAGCAGCATGCGCCGCGCGCGGCTTTGCGAGGCCAGGATCAAGGGTAGCTCGCCGCACCAGAGGCTCGTCACGTATCCTTACTCCGCGAACCTTTGCCGCTGCCGATCCGAATAGAGCTTCAAGATCGCAGCAGCCGTTTCCTCGATCGATCGGCGCGTGACGTCGAGCATCACCCAGTTGAACTTCGCACTCAGCTTGCGCGCATAGGCGACCTCGTCGGCGACCGACTGCTTGTCGATATAAGTATCGTTGCCGGTGTCGGCGCCCATGCTGAGCAGGCGGTTCTGCCGCACCTGGATCAGTCGCTCCGGCGTCGCGTGCAGGCTGACCACCAGCGGCTTCTTCAATATCTCGAGCTGATGGGGAATCGGAATGCCCGGGACCAACGGCACGTTCGCGGTGCGCACGCCGCGATTGGCGAGATAGATCGAGGTCGGAGTCTTCGACGTCCGCGACACCCCGACCAGAACGACGTCGGCGTCTTCCAGGCCCTCGACCAGTTGCCCGTCATCATGCAGCATCGTGTAGTTCAGCGCATCGATGCGCGCGAAATATTCCGCGTTGAGCACGTGCTGTGCGCCGACGCGCCCGGCCGTGGAGGCACCGAGATAGGCCTCGAACAGCTGCATGACCGGACCGATGATCGACAGGCTCGGGATGTTGATGTCCTTGCACTTGGCTTCGAGCCGGCTGACCAGGTCCTTCTCCAGCAGCGTGAACAGCACGATGCCCGGCGCCTCCTCGATCTCATCGAGCACGCGGTCCAGCTGCTTCTGGCTGCGCACGAGCGGATAGACATGCTCGACGGGTGTCACGTTGGTGTATTGCGCAGCGACGGCGCGCGCGACCGTGATCAGGGTCTCGCCGGTCGAGTCGGACACCAGATGCAGGTGAAAGTAATTTCCGGAGGTCGGCATCAAATCCTTAACGATCTGTGAATCCCTGTGAAGGATGGGAGGAAAAACCGGCGGCGTCCGGGGGCCTTTGGATAACCCCCCTCCTTCTACACATGCTCCCCGATCAGGATAAGTCCGGTCTTGATGTCGATGATATCGGGACGGGCTGAACTTGTCTCTGGATAAGCTCTTGATGATCTCTCGCAAGCCTATGACTCACGAACCGGAATCCAGAGCGGTCTCGGTCGCCAAATGGATGTTGAGGATTGTGAACAAGCTGGTGGTTGCTTGCGGACGGCATTGCATGAGTCCAATCCACCGCCACCTAAACTCAAACCCTAAGATTCTAAAATTATTTGGTTTGGAGGAGACCACCCGAGCGGATATGTCTCGACTTGCAAGCTTGAACGATCAGGCGTCGAGGATCACCCGTTCCCATGTATGAGTGGATCAAGGCCCTGCATGTCATCGCCGTCATCTCCTGGCTGGCCGGCATGCTCTATCTGCCCCGCTTGTTCGTCTATCACTGCGATGCAGAGATCGGCTCGAAGCAATCCGAGACCTTCAAGATCATGGAGCGGCGCCTGCTGAGGGCGATTATCAATCCGGCGATGATGGTGACCTGGCTTGCCGGGCTCTATCTGGTCTGGGCGGGCGGCTGGTACAAGTCAGGGTGGTTTCACGTCAAATTCCTGCTGGTTCTGATCCTCTCCGGCGTGCATGGATTTTTCACCCGCTGGATGAAGGATTTCGCTGCCGACCGCAACACGCGCAGTCAGAAATTCTATCGCCTTATCAATGAGGTACCTACGCTGCTGATGATCGGTATCGTCATCATGGTCATCGTCAAGCCATTCTGAGGCGGGCGGTTGCGATGGTCGGCCCGAAGGCGACCAATGGTGGGCAACTCGCACAGGAGAGTTCGCGAGCGCGAGCAAAACTGCATGCCGCTCGCGGCGTGATGGCTTGCGAAACGAGACCTGATTTTCTATAGTAGATGTATCCCACCCCACGCAGGCGGATGTGGTTGCGACCCGGTTCAACCGGCCGCCGCATCAGGTCTGGTGCCCAATCGGCGCCGCCTTGCTTAGACCTGCGGACCCTCATTTCCGTCCGCTTTTCTCAAAGCCACCTCGCATCCTTCCCAAGTCGTTCCACAGGACCACCCCAATGCGGGAAATCAAACTTCTAGACCTCAAGTCAAAAACGCCGGCGGAGCTCGTCTCCTTCGCGGAAGAGAATGGGGTCGAAAACGCCAGCACCATGCGCAAGCAGGAGCTGATGTTCGCCATCCTCAAGCAGCTCGCGATTGCGGAGACCGACATTATCGGCGAAGGCGTCGTCGAGGTGCTCTCCGACGGCTTCGGTTTTCTCCGCTCGCCCGACGCCAACTACCTCCCCGGGCCTGACGATATCTATGTCTCGCCCTCGCAGATCCGACGCTTCGGCTTGCGCACCGGTGACACGATCGAAGGCCACATCCGTAGCCCGAAGGAAGGCGAGCGCTATTTTGCGCTGCTCAAGGTCAACACGCTGAACTTCGAGGACCCCGAGAAGTCCAAGCACAAAGTCAACTTCGACAACCTCACGCCGCTGTTTCCGGACCAGCGTTTCCGGCTCGAGCTCGAGGACGCCACTCGCAAGGATCTGTCGTCGCGCGTCATTGATATCGTGGCGCCGATCGGAAAGGGTCAGCGCGCGCTGATCGTGGCGCCGCCGCGCACCGGCAAGACGGTGCTGATGCAGAACATCGCGCATTCCATCACCGCCAATCATCCAGAGTGCTACCTCATCGTTCTCCTGATTGACGAGCGCCCGGAGGAAGTCACCGACATGCAGCGGTCCGTGAAAGGCGAGGTCGTGTCCTCGACCTTCGACGAGCCGGCCGTGCGCCACGTCCAGGTCGCCGAGATGGTGATCGAGAAAGCAAAGCGCTTGGTCGAGCATGGCCGTGATGTCGTCATCCTGCTCGACTCGATCACGCGCCTGGGCCGCGCCTACAACACGGTGGTGCCGTCCTCCGGCAAGGTGCTGACCGGCGGTGTCGACGCCAACGCCCTGCAGCGGCCGAAACGTTTCTTCGGTGCCGCGCGCAACATCGAGGAAGGCGGTTCGCTGACTATCATCGCCACTGCGCTGGTCGATACCGGCAGCCGCATGGACGAAGTCATTTTCGAAGAGTTCAAGGGCACCGGCAACTCCGAGCTGATCCTCGACCGTAAGGTCGCCGACAAGCGAACCTTCCCGGCGATCGACATCGCCCGCTCCGGCACCCGCAAGGAGGAGCTCATCACGGACCCACAGAACCTGAAGAAGATGTATGTGCTGCGCCGTATCCTCAATCCGATGGGAACGATGGATGCGATCGACTTCCTGCTCGACAAGCTCCGCAACACCAAGAGCAATGCCGAGTTCTTCGAGTCGATGAACACCTGATCGATGAGACGATCAGCCGAGTTGCAAAGGGCGCTCTTTGGAGCGCCCTTTTTTGTTTCGGGCAGGTCGGTTTTCAGTGTGAGGCTATAGAGCACGATCGCCGGATCGTCTGTTAGCTCAGGGCCCTCACGGTTCGAGACGGCGCTTTCAGGCGCCTCCTCACCATGAGGGTTTGAGAGCCAACCGCGCAAAAGCTCCTCGTCCGGAGGAGGTGCGCAGCGCCGTCTCGGAGGATGGTCACGGAATGATCGTCGGCCGCACGCGTCGGGATCTGATGAGCTGATGCGAGCTCGCATAAAGCATGTTCGGCTAAATCCATTGTCTTTGCCGACGCGCGGGTCCACCTCAGGACCATGCATCCGCACGACCAGACCATCTACGCTCTCTCCTCCGGCCGGTTGCCGAGTGCGATCGCGATCGTCAGGTTGTCCGGCTCGCGGGCCGGAGCTGCGTTGGAGGCGTTGGCCGGCAAACTGCCGGCGCCCCGGTTGGCGACACGCGCCCTGCTCCGCGATGCCGGAGGTGAGCCGATCGATGATGCTGTCGTGCTGTGGTTTCCAGGGCCCGCGAGCGCGACTGGCGAGGACGTCGCGGAGCTGCACGTCCATGGCAGCCGCGCGGTGCTCGCCACGCTTCTTGCGGCGCTCTCGACTCTCTCCGATCTCCGCCCCGCCGAGCCCGGCGAGTTCACCCGCCGTGCTTTCGAGAACGGAAAGATTGATCTGACCGAGGCCGAGGGACTGGACGATCTGATCCATGCCGATACGGATCGCCAGCGCCGTCAGGCCCTGCGCCAATTGAGAGGTCTGCTGGGCGACAGAGCACGCGACTGGCGCCGCCAGATTATCGAGGCATCGGCGCTGATCGAGGCCGGCATCGACTTCGCCGATGAGGGAGACGTACCCGACGAGTTGATGGCGCCGGCGATCGACCGCATCAGGGTCCTGCTCCGCGACATCGAGGATGCGCTGGCTGTTCAAGGTCAGGGCGAACGTCTGCGTGATGGTCTGACAGTGGTGATCGCGGGTCCTCCGAACGTCGGGAAATCAACTCTGATGAACCAGTTGGCCCGACGCGAAGTCGCGATCGTCTCGCCCCACGCCGGGACCACACGCGACGTGATCGAGGTCCAGCTTGATCTCGACGGCTATCCGGTGACGATGATCGATACGGCGGGCATTAGGGACACCGATGATCCCGTGGAGCAGGAGGGTGTGCGACGTGCACGAGCGCGAGCGGCCGATGCCGATCTGGTACTCTGGCTGACCGACTGCGGATCGTTCGGAGCGGATCACGCTGGCGCTGTGCCGGTCTGGGTGGTCCGAAATAAGATTGATCTCGCAGGGCGTGAGGAGAGTCGAGAGAGCGCAAATCCGGTCTTCCGCATCTCTGCGAAGCAGGGACATGGGATCGCTGAGTTGATCGATGCGTTGGTCTCCTTCGCGCGGGACTTCTTTGGTACGAAGGAGGCCGGGCTGATCACGCGGGACCGGCAGCGGCAGCTGCTCGACGAAACTGCCGCGGCGCTCCGGCGCAGCATCGAATCCGTGAAGCTGGGAGAGGAGCTCGCTGCGGAAGAGCTGCGGGTCGCGGCGTTTGCGCTCGGCAAGCTGCTCGGGCGGGTCGATGTCGAGGATTTGCTCGACGTGATCTTTCGCGAGTTCTGTATTGGGAAGTAGCTGTCCGGAGCGGTCTGGAATTCTGCTCTTATGCTTAACATCTGGTTTCGGAGCTTAAGGGATCTTCAACCGTTTCACGTGAAACAGGGGCGGCACCGGACCGGAGCGTTTCACGTGAAACACGTCAGGCTCACGTGAGCGCTGGTGGCTGTTTCACGTGAAACGTCTTTCGGTGGTCACCGCCGCGCGTTAAAATCGGACCATGAGCGACAATTCAAAGTCATTCGACGTCATCGTCATTGGTGGCGGACATGCGGGCTGTGAGGCCGCCGCTGCGGCTGCTCGCATGGGCGCCAAGACTGCGTTGGTCACCCAACAGTTCGCGACCATCGGAGCGATGTCATGCAATCCCGCGATCGGGGGCCTTGGCAAGGGCCATCTGGTTCGCGAGGTCGACGCGTTGGACGGTCTGATGGGCCGCGTGGCGGACGCCGGCGGCATCCAATTCCGAATGCTGAACCGTCGCAAGGGTCCGGCCGTCCGTGGACCCCGCGCACAGGCCGATCGCAAGCTCTATGCAGCGGGGATGCAGACCGCGATCCGGCAGACTGCGAATCTTGAGGTGATCGAGGGCGAGGCGGACGAGCTGGTTGTCTCTGATGGCCGCGTCGTCGGCCTCAAGCTCGCCGATGGGCGTCTGTTCCGCTCAGGCGCGGTCGTCATCACCACCGGCACGTTCCTGCGTGGCCTGATCCACCTCGGCGAAAAGAACTGGCCGGCCGGCCGGGTCGGGGAGGCGCCAGCCCTGGGATTATCGAAGTCACTGGAAGCCGCCGGCTTCAAGCTTGGGCGTCTGAAGACCGGGACGCCACCGCGGCTTGACGGCACCACCATCGACTGGAGCGCGGTCGAGATGCAGCCCGGCGATGATCCACCGGAGCCGTTCTCGGTTTTGACGGATAAGATCACGACGCCCCAGATCCAGTGCGGCATCACCCGGACCACAGCCGCGACCCATGACGTGATCCGGGCCAATGTCCACCGCTCGCCGATGTACTCGGGGCAGATCAAGAGCACCGGCCCGCGTTACTGTCCGTCGGTCGAGGATAAGATTGTCCGGTTCGGCGATCGCGATGGCCACCAGATCTTCCTGGAGCCGGAAGGTCTCGACGACACGACCGTCTATCCCAACGGCATCTCGACGTCGCTGCCGGAGGAGGTCCAGCTCGCGCTGCTGCCGACCATTCCCGGCCTCGAGCGTGTCCGCATGATCCGCCCGGGCTATGCGATTGAGTACGATCATGTCGATCCGCGCGAGCTGGAGCCGACCCTCCAGACAAAGCGTCTGAAGGGCTTGTTTCTCGCCGGCCAGATCAATGGCACGACCGGCTACGAGGAGGCGGCGGCCCAAGGGTTGGTCGCCGGCCTCAATGCGGCGCTGGCCGCAGGCGGCACAGATCCAATCGTGTTCGATCGCGCCGACGGCTATCTCGGTGTGATGATCGACGACCTGGTGACGCGGGGGATCACCGAGCCCTATCGGATGTTCACCTCACGCGCCGAATATCGTCTGACGCTGCGTGCCGACAATGCCGATCAGCGCCTGACCGATAAGGGCATTGCGCTCGGCTGTGTCGGGGCAGTTCGGAGCCAACGTCATCGTACCAAGATGGATGCGCTCGCGGCCGCGAAGGCACTGGCCAAGTCGCTGACTCTGACGCCGAACGAAGCCGCCAAGCACGGGCTCGTTCTGAACAAGGACGGCCAGCGCCGCTCGGCTTTCGAGCTGCTGGCCTATACCGAGGTGGGGTGGTCTGAGGTCCGCGGGATCTGGCCCGAGCTCGGGGGAATCGATTCAGGCATTGCGGTCCATTTGGAGATCGATGCCAAGTATGATGTGTATCTGAAGCGGCAAAGCGCGGACGTTGATGCGTTCCGGCGCGATGAAGGCATGGTACTCGGCGATATCGACTATGCGGAGGTGCCCGGCCTTTCCAACGAGGCGCGAGCCAAGCTGATCGCGGCGAGGCCATGGACGATCGGGCAGGCAGGTCGCATCGACGGCATGACCCCGGCTGCACTCGGCATCCTGGCGGCCTATCTGCGCCGTGAGGCTCGCCGCAAGATCGCCAGGGCGTAAGGGACGTTCCACGTGAAACAGGTGAGCCGCTCCTCGGCCGCATCAGATCTCGCGACCGATAAGGCTGCGGCTCTGGCGCTCACGCCTGTTTCACGTGAAACGGCCGAGCGCCTGGACCGCTACGTCGCCCTACTGAGAGAGTGGCAGGCTAAGACCAATCTGGTCGCTCCATCGACATTGCCGCAACTCTGGACCCGACACGTCGCCGACTCGCTGCAGCTTCTTGCACTGAAGCCTGACGCAAGAATCTGGGTCGATCTCGGCAGCGGCGGCGGTTTTCCCGGCGTCGTGCTGGCGTGCGCGCTGGCCGAAACGCCAGGTGCTCAGGTTCATCTCGTCGAACGCATCGCAAAGAAAGCGGCCTTCCTCCGCGAGGCAATTCGCGTCACCGCTTCACCTGGCGTCGTGCATTTGTCTGAGATCGGGGATATTGTGGAGAAGTGGAGGGGGCGAGTCGATTGCGTGACTGCGCGCGCGCTGGCTCCATTACACCAACTCATTGGCTTCGTTGAACCTTTGGTTAACAAAGGTGCAACGGCGCTGCTGCTGAAGGGCCAAGATGTAGATGCGGAATTGACCGAATCTACCAAATATTGGAACATCATACACAAGATTCATCCCAGCCGAACGGGCGGACAAGGCTG
This sequence comes from Bradyrhizobium sp. STM 3557, assembly GCF_045571465.1. Lineage (NCBI taxonomy): Bacteria > Pseudomonadati > Pseudomonadota > Alphaproteobacteria > Hyphomicrobiales > Nitrobacteraceae > Bradyrhizobium > Bradyrhizobium sp. STM 3557. Next base: position 185,021 of record NZ_CP120697.1, on the reverse strand, counting down.
GATCGTCGAGATCGACCGGATCGAGCGATGTTCATGAATTCCGCGGAACAGGCAACGACAACCGATGACCGTGATTGATCAGGTTTATCAAGAGGATAGAGCACCCCACGCGGATGGCCATCCGCGCATCCTGGCGCTGGCGAACCAGAAGGGCGGGGTCGGCAAGACCACGACCGCCATCAACCTCGGCACTGCGCTGGCTGCGATCGGCGAGCGCGTGCTGATCGTCGACCTCGATCCGCAGGGCAACGCGTCGACCGGGCTCGGCATCGATCGCCACAACCGCAACTGCTCGACCTATGATGTCCTGATCGGCGAGGCCGCCTTGCGCGATGCCGTGGTGCCGACCGCGGTGCCGCGTCTGCACATCGCGTCTTCAACCATGGACCTCTCGGGCCTCGAGCTCGAGCTCGGTTCGTCCGCTAACCGTGCCTTCCGTCTGCGCGACGCGATCGCCGGCCTCAACAACAATGTCTCGCCGGAAGGCGACTACACCTATGTGCTGGTCGACTGCCCGCCGTCGCTGAACTTGCTGACCGTCAACGCGATGGCTGCGTCGGATGCGATCCTGGTGCCGCTGCAGTGTGAGTTCTTCGCGCTCGAAGGTCTGTCGCAGCTGTTGCAGACCGTCGAGCAGGTGCGCTCGACGCTCAACCCGAACCTGTCGATCCACGGCATCGTGCTGACCATGTTCGACTCGCGCAACAATTTGTCGAACCAGGTCGTCGCCGACGTTCGGCAATTCATGGGATCGAAGGTCTACAATACGATGATCCCGCGCAACGTCCGCATCTCGGAGGCGCCATCCTACGGCAAGCCGGTACTGGTCTACGATCTGAAGTGCGTCGGCAGCGAAGCCTATCTCAAGCTCGCGACCGAGGTGATCCAGCGCGAGCGCGAGCTCAAGCCTCATTGATCACCCGCCAATCCGTATCATCCGCATGACGCGGTTTGGTCCGGGCAGGCGCCATCACATCAGCATCGAATCGCATCTCGGGTTCGCTTGGTTGCCTGCGTCCCCGACCTGCGAGAGGGACGAGGAGCGGCATTAGTGAATCCAAGGGAGAAGGCGATGGCCGATGAATCGCGCTCGCGACTGGGCCGCGGTCTTGCAAGTCTGATCGGTGATGTCGGGCGCGAGGCCGGTGCGCCGCCGGAGCGGCCGCGCACGCAGCGCAAGGTGCCGATCGAATTCCTCAAGCCCAATCCGCGCAATCCGCGCCGCACGTTCTCGGACGCCGAGCTCGGCGAACTCACGGATTCGATCAAGCAGCATGGCGTGATCCAGCCGATCGTGGTGCGACCGGTGAAGGGTGCGCAGGATCGCTTCGAGATCATTGCCGGCGAGCGGCGCTGGCGCGCGTCGCAGGCCGCCGGCCTGCACGAGGTGCCGATCGTCCCGGTCGATGTCAGCGACAGCGACGCGCTCGAGCTCGCCATCATCGAGAACGTCCAGCGCGAGGATCTCAACGCGATGGAAGAGGCGCAGGGCTATCACGCGCTCGCCAATGAATTTCAGCGCAGTCAGGAAGACATCGCCAAGATCGTCGGCAAAAGCCGTAGCCATGTCGCCAACATGATGCGGTTGACCAAGCTGCCGGCCGAGGTGCAGGGCTTCATCGCGACCGGCCAGCTGTCGGCCGGTCACGCGCGTGCGCTAATCAATCTGCCCGATCCGCTGGCGGCAGCGAAGCGCATCGTCAAGGAAGGCTTGAACGTCCGCCAGACCGAGGCGCTCGCGCATGACGAGGGCGTGCCGGAGCGCAAGCCGCAGAAGCCGCGCGCCGGCACTGCGCCGAAGGAGAAGAAGGACGCCGACACCATCGCGCTGGAAAAGCGGGTCAGCGACGCGCTCGGCCTCGACGTCACCATCAGCCATCGCGATCCCGGCGGCACGGTGCAGATCAGCTACCGCAATCTCGAACAGCTCGACGAGGTCACGCGCCGGCTGGAGAATGGTTAGATCGACATCTGTTAGTAGACCTACGGCGGAATCGGCAAGCTCGGTCCACCTCTCCCCAGCGGGGAGAGGTCGCGCCGGTAGGCGCGGGTGAGGGGGCGCTGCTTGCTCGCAAGACCGTAGCCCCTCACCCGATCGCTTCGCGATCGACCTCTCCCAATGGGAGAGGTGGACCGTCAGTGCCGCGAAAGCAATGATCGCGACCGAGATTCATACCCGCCGTCGTGCAGCCACCGCGATTGACAGCAATGTGCGCTGGGCGATCGCAGCCGCGAGCGTCGGCTGCTTGCGCATGTCGAGTGCTGCCGTGGCGAGCTGGTCGATGATCGGCAGCAGGCGCGCCGGCGAGAGGTTGCGCAGCGCCACCTCGGCCGCCGGCTTGCGCGAGAAATGCAGCCGCGGAAATCCGGCTTCCAGCACGGCCGAGATCGGCGTGCCTGATGCTACGGAGAGCGCCGATTTGTGTAGCCACGCAGCATGGCGCTGCGCGGCCGAGATGATGACGCCGGGATAGGTGCCGGCGATCATCGCCTTGCCGAACTCGGTCTCGACCAAATCCGGCTTGCCGCCGAAGGCGCCGTCGACGATCGGATCGAGCTTCATCTCGGAAGCATCGGCGACGACAGCCATGACATGATCGAGCGTCACCTCGCCCTGGCCATGTGCAAACAGCGTCAGCTTGCGCAATTCGTTGCGCGAGGCCTGGCGGTCGCCGCCGAGCAGCGACATCAGCGAGGCCCGTGCGTCCGGCGCGATGCGCAAGTTTGCGATCCGCAATTCGTCGTCAATCAGCTTGGCGAGATCGCGCTCGGTGTCGGGATAGCAGCCGATCGCAACCGCCGTGGCGGCGCGCTCGCAGGCCTTACGCAGCGGCGAGTCCGGGCGAATGTCGCCGGCCTCGATCACGATCCGGCAATCCCTGACGGACATGCCGGCCAGCGTCTCGACTCCCGCCGCGAAACTGCGCGAACCGGCGCGAACGCGGATGGCGCGTCGGCCGCCGAACAGCGGCACGGTCATCGCTTCGTCGACCAGCCGCGACGGCTCGGCTGCGAGCTCGTCACCATCGAGCTTGACCAGAGAGAAGGGATCGTCGGGATTGTCGATCGCCGATGCGATCAGCGCGTCGGCGCGCTCGCGCACCAGACCGGCATCGGGGCCGTAGAGCAGGACGATCGGCCGGGCAGGGTCCGGTCGGGCCAGGAAGCTGTCGATGTCTCGTCCGCGCAGTGCGACCATTGCGGTCTTCGCGTGACGGCTCAGATGCCGGCGGAGAAGTACGACGCCAGCCGGGTCTTGATGTTCTCGGCGATCTGCTCGGCGGCGCGATCCTCGGCGTCGCGGAATGCGCGCTGCCGCGCAAAGCGCTGATAAGAGCCGGGGATGTCATACGACGTCCGCGCGAACGTGGTCCCGGTCATCACCGACTTGTTGCTCGCAAGCTCGACCAGATTGTACTGCACGTCGATGCCGACATTCTCGCTGGTCGGCAGGCCGGTTCTGGGATCGATGATCAGCGACGAGCGGCTGGTCTGGAATTTCATCACCAGCTTGTAGACAGGGGCCGTGCCGGTGGCGGTGCCGTAGAGCTTGAAGGCGAGGGCATTGCGGATGTCGACGCCGATCCGGGCTTCGGGCGACGCATTGGGCTTGTCGACCGGAGGCAGGTCGACCGTCATCAGCTTCTCGCGCAGGCCCGGCGTGCCATCGGTGTGCTCGGCATACATCGGCTGGAAGCAACCGGCCGTGAGCGCAGCCAAGCCGGCCACGGCGATCAGCCGCGCGGCGATGCGAAAACGACCGGCAGAACTAGCCAACGACATTCACGATCCTCTTGGGAACCACGATCACCTTGCGGACGGTCCGACCATCCAGCGCCAGCTTTACCGCATCGAGGCCCAAAACGGCAGTCTCAATTTCCGGATTCTGCGCGTTGCTGGCGACTGTGACTTCTCCGCGCTTCTTGCCGTTCACCTGAACCACCAGCGTCACGCTGTCTTCGACCAGCAAATCGCGTTCGATTTGCGGCCAGCTCGCCTCCGAGATCAGGCCGGTGTGCCCGAGCACTTGCCAGCATTCCTCGGCCAGATGCGGCATCATCGGCGCGAACAGGTGCACCAGGATGGTCGCTGCTTCCTGGATCGCCCAGGCGAGGTCCGGTGCCGGCTTGGCCGGTCGCGACAGCACCTCGGCCAGCGCGTTGGCGAATTCCCGGATGTGGGCCAAGCAGACGTTGAAATGCAGCCGCTCGACACCGCTGGATACCTTGTCCAGCGCGCCATGGGCGGCCTTGCGCAGCGCCAGCGCATCGGCGCCGAACGAGCCGGGTCGGGAGGAGGGCGCCTGCTTGGCGATCTCAGAGGACTCGTTGATCAGCCGCCAGAGCCGCTGCACGAACCGCGAGGCGCCTTGCACCCGCTCGTCGCTCCAGATCACGTCGCGATCGGGCGGGGAGTCCGACAGCATGAACCAGCGTGCCACGTCGGCGCCGTAGCTCTCGATGATGTCGTCGGGGTCGACGGTGTTCTTCTTCGATTTTGACATCTTCTCGATCGGGCCGACCGTGATGTCCTCGCCGGTCGCGGCCAGCACGACGCGACGGCCATTGTCGCCCGTCTCGATCGTGACCTCCGCCGGGCTCACATAGGTGCCGTCGGCCTTCTGGTAGGTCTCGTGCACCACCATGCCCTGCGTGAACATGCCGGCGAACGGCTCGTCCATGGCGATATGCCCGGTCGCCTTCATCGCGCGGCTGAAGAAGCGGCTGTAGAGCAGATGCAGAATCGCGTGCTCGACACCGCCGATGTACTGGTCGACCGGCATCATCCGGTTGGCCACCGCGGGCGTGGTCGGCGCAGTCTCGTTCCAGGGATCGGTGAAGCGCGCGAAATACCAGGACGAGTCCACGAAGGTGTCCATCGTGTCGGTTTCGCGTTGCGCCTGGCCGCCGCATTTCGGGCAGGTGACGTGCTTCCAAGTGGGATGATGGTCGAGGGCGTTGCCCGGCCTGTCGAAGGTGGCGTCATCCGGCAGGGTCACCGGCAGGTCCTTGTCAGACACCGGCACTACATCGCATGTCGGGCAATGGATCACCGGGATCGGGCAGCCCCAATAGCGCTGGCGCGAAATGCCCCAGTCGCGCAGGCGGAAATTCACCTGGCGCTCGCCGACTGGCGCATTGCCGCGGCTCTCGTTCTCCAGGCGCTTGGCGACCTCCTCCTTGGCCTGATCGATCGTCATGCCGTCGAGGAAGCGCGAATTGATCATGCGGCCGTCGCCATCATAGGCGACGTCGGTGATGACGAAGCTCTTGGGGTCCTGGCCCTCGGGGCAGACCACCGGCGTGTTGCCGAGCGCATATTTGTTGACGAAGTCGAGGTCGCGCTGGTCGTGCGCCGGGCAGCCGAAGATAGCGCCGGTGCCGTATTCCATCAGCACGAAATTGGCGACATAGACCGGCAGCTTCCAGTTGGGATCGAATGGATGCAGGGCGCGGATGCCGGTGTCGAACCCCTGCTTCTCGGCCGTGTCGATGACCTCCTGCGCGGTGCCGATCCGTTTGATCTCCGCTATGAATTCCGCGAGCTTCGGGTTCTTGGCAGCAGCCGCCTGCGCCAGCGGATGATCGGCCGAGATCGCCATGAACTTGGCGCCGAACAGCGTATCGGGTCGCGTTGTAAAGATCTTCAGCTCGCTTTCGCCCGCGGGCGTGGTCGCGCCATCGAGAGCGAACCGGATCAGCAGCCCCTCGGAGCGCCCGATCCAGTTGCGCTGCATCAGCCGCACCTTGTCGGGCCAGCGGTCCAGCGTATCCAGCGCGTCGAGCAGCTCCTGCGAGTACTTCGTGATCTTGAAGACCCACTGGTTCATCTCGCGTTGCTCGATGACGGCCCCGGAACGCCAGCCGCGGCCCTCGATCACCTGCTCGTTGGCGAGCACGGTCATGTCGACCGGATCCCAGTTCACCTTGCGCTTCTCGCGCTCGACCAGCCCGGCCTTCATGAAGTCGAGAAACAATTTCTGCTGGTGTTTGTAGTATGACGGATCGCAGGTCGCGAATTCTCTGCTCCAGTCCAGCGACAGCCCGATCGAGCGGAGCTGCTTTTTCATCGCGGCGATGTTGTCGTAGGTCCAGGCCTTCGGCGCCACCTTGCGCTCGATGGCGGCGTTCTCCGCCGGCAGGCCGAACGCGTCCCAGCCCATCGGATGCAGCACGTTGAAGCCCTTGGCCCGCATGAAGCGGGCCAGTACGTCACCGAGCGTATAATTACGGACATGGCCGATATGGATGCGTCCCGACGGATAGGGAAACATCTCGAGTACGTAGTATTTCGGACGCGGATCGTCGTTTTTCGAGGCAAAGATCGCCTTCTCGTCCCACTGGCGCTGCCAGCGCGGCTCGGATTCACGGGCGTTGTAGCGTTCGGATGTCATAATCGCTTGTAATTTCCAGGGATTCGCGTCGTCTTTGGGAGCGCGGACTAGGCCACAAAAGCGGCGGCAAGGTCAATGGGCCGGGAGATGATGTTACCACCCTGCCATGCTGCTAAGCGACGGTAATCCGTAGGTTTTTTTGCAGTATTGCGTTGAACTGTAGGGGGCCGGATTGAGGCGCGGTTAAGACTTGGGTGGGACAGTATCGCATCTGACCCCTATGCCCACATCTGGGACTATCCAAGCCGTGTCCGCTGCGACGTTCGATGAGATCGATTTCGAGTACGCGACGTCTGTCGCGGAGAAGGCGATGCGTGCGATGGCGCAGCATCGTGTGCCGCCGACGCCCAACAATTTCCATCTCTGGTTCAAATACGCGCTTGGCACCGCTTCGGACCTGAAGCGTGCGGTCGACATCCTCGTCAGCAACAAGCGGAAGTTCGACAAGACGACCAACCAGGCGCTGTTCGATACCTATATCGGCTCGCAGGGCACCGATGCAGCGGTCGTTCACAAGGTGTCGCAGCAGCTCCACGGCGTGATGGACTCGGCGAAGCAGTATCTGACTGCGGCGATCGCCGACAACAGGACTCAGATGGAGGCGATCGATGGCGTCGCCGGCGATCGCGACAACGGCGTCGACCCGAAGCTCCTGATCGAGAACCTGGTCAGCGAGCTCGCCAGAGCCACCGAGCGCGCCGCCAAGCTGGAGGCGAGCTTCGCCGAGAAGTCGCGCGAGCTCGACACGATCAGAGACTCGCTCAACAAGTCCGAGCAGCGCGCCCGCACCGATACGCTGACCGGTCTGCCGAACCGTCGCGCCCTCGAGGAATTTTTCCGTCAGGTCCAGATCGCGGCGATGGAAAAGGACGAGCCGCTCAGCGTGCTGCTGATCGACGTTGATCATTTCAAGAAGTTCAACGACAATTACGGCCATGGCGTCGGCGACCAGGTGCTGCGGCTGGTGGCGAAGGCGGTGCGCGAGCGTGTCCGCGAGAACGATCTGCCGGCCCGCTATGGCGGCGAGGAGCTGATTGCGGTGCTGCCGCGTGCGGATCTCGAAACCTGCAACAGCGTCGCGGAACGGATCCGTCGCTCGATCGCAGAGTGCCAGTTCACCCGCCGCTCGACCGGCGAGATGCTGCCGCAGATCACGGTATCGATCGGCGTCGGCCAGTTCCAGTTCGGCGAGTCCATGGCCGATCTGATCGATCGCTGCGACCGCGCGCTCTATCTGGCCAAGAAGCTCGGCCGCAACCGTGTGGTCACCGAACTCGAGCTCGATCGCAAGCTCGCGGTCGGCTAATGCGGTCTAGCGAATGCTCTCCGCTGCTTCACCCGGGCAAGCGATCCACTCAAGATTCGATATGTGCAGCGACGGCTGTCTTGATGAAGCGTCAGTTCACGCGCGCAGCGGGCTCGCCGCTTTCGACCACTTCGATGATGCCATGGGCGACCACGTTGTTGCGGCCGCGATGCTTGGCGGCATAGAGCGCGGCATCCGCCGCCTCGATCAGGTCCGCCACCGCGAGCTGGGCGTTGGGCTCGGCACAGGCCATGCCGACGCTGACCGTCACATATTGATGGCTCGACGTCGCATGCGGCAAGGCGAGTAAGGCGACCTCTGCGCGCACCATTTCGCCGATCTCGATCGCGCGGTCGGCAGCTGTGTTCGGCAGCAGTAGACAGAACTCCTCGCCACCATAGCGTCCCGCAAATCCGGCGACCGACATCGCAATGCGCGAGAGTGTCGCACCCAGCCGCGAGAGGCAGGCATCGCCTTCCGGATGGCCGTAGGTGTCGTTGTAGAGCTTGAAATGATCGACGTCGATCATCAGCAGGGACAGCTTGGCGCCGGCCTGCTGCGCCTTCATCCATTCGAAATCGAGCCGGCTCTGGAAGCCGCGCCGGTTGGCGAGTCCGGAGAGCACGTCGACCGATGCCATCACGGTGAGGCGGTCGTTGGTCGCCACGAGCTCGCGCTCGCGCTGGCCGAGCTTCGCGGCCATTGCATTGAACGCCTTGGCGAGCGGCACGAACTCCGATGGCAGCCTGGTGCTCGCACGCGCCGACCAATCGCCGAACCCGAAGCGTTTCGCGGTGGCGGCCAGGATGTTGATCGGTTGGATGATGAGCTTTTCCGCGGCGATCAGCGCGCCCAGCAGCACGAACAGACAGACGAAGCCTGCCTGCAGATAGACGGTCCGGATCTCGCGGTCGATCGCGGCGGTGACTTGCGTTTCGTCGATGCTGACGATCAGCCGCGATCCGGTGTCGGCGATGCGGTTGAAGCTGATGGCGCGCCGCGCGCCGTCGGCGGCGACGAACGATATCGTGCCCTCGCTCTTGGTGGAACTCATGGCCGTTTCGGCGATCGCCGACAGCAGCGGCAGGCTGTCGAGCGAGCGGCCCACATAGCTCGCATGATCGGAGGCGGCGGCGAGCACGGTGCCGGTGCTGTCGACCAGCACAGCGGAAATGCCGGGACGGTTGTCAAGGTTGCTCATCACCTTGGACATCCATTCGAGATTGACGCTCGCCAGCACCACGGCGTCCGGCTCGCCGGTGATCGCCGAGACGGGATAGGCGGCGATCACGATCGGCGTCTGATCGCGCTTGGCGAGACGGAAGTCGGAGAATACGAAGCCGCGGGTGGCCTGCGCCTTGATGAAGTAGGGGCGATCGCTGAAGTCGAGCCCGATGAAACCATTCATGGTCGCGCACTGAATGCGCCCGTCGCGGCCCGCGATCATGACATTGCGGATCCATGGCAGGTTGAGCGGCAGGCTGGCTCGGAGCAGGTCGCAGCTGCGGCCGACGCCTGCTGCCGATGCCCGGATGTAGGCCGCCGATTTGAGCAGCGTCTCGACCGACATGATGACTTCGCGCTGCGTGTCGGCGCTATGCCTGGCGAGATTGGAAAATTCTTCGGAGGCCTGCGCGATCTGCTTCGCGCGCGCGGTCTCGAGCGAGCGCGCGCGTTCCAGCATCAAAGGTGCAACCAGGATCACCGCGAGCAAAGCGAGACGGGCGCGGATTCCCAGCAGCCTCCTCAGTCTCACTCTATTGCGGTTGAAGCGGATGCTTGGCATCTTCGGTCCCCTACCCCAGCCCGTGAGGGTACGGGGAAGGGTTCAAAAACCCTTTCTCGAAGTCGGTAAAAATGCACATAAACCCGTAAATTCGCGATGGCCGAAGCCGATGGCGCCTGACAAGCCCGCCAATTTAACCTCCCCTTCACTAAGCTCGTTCGCGGCGGTCGAGCAGGAGATCGCGCGCGCCTGCGCGGACGCGCGCCGCGAGCGGGCCGCGGTGACCCTGATCGCGGTCTCCAAGACCTTTGGTGCCGAGGCCATTGCGCCCGTCATCGCGGCCGGCCAACGCGTGTTCGGCGAGAACCGCGTCCAGGAAGCCAAGGCCAAATGGCCGGAGCTGATCGGGGCTCATCCCGACATCAAGCTGCACCTAATCGGGCCGCTGCAATCCAACAAGGCCAAGGAGGCGGTGGCGCTGTTCGACGCGATCCATTCTGTCGACCGGCCGAGCCTGTGCCAGGCGCTGGCCAAGGAGATCGCGGCGCAGAAGAAACATCCCTTGCTGTTCGTTCAGGTCAACACCGGCGAGGAGCCGCAGAAGGCCGGCATCGCGCCCGCCGACGCGGATGCTTTCATCGCAAGCTGCAGCGATCAATACGGGCTGACGATCTCGGGCTTGATGTGCATTCCACCCGTCAATGAGGCGCCCGGGCCGCATTTCGCGCTGACTGCCAAGATCGCCGCGCGCAACGGGCTGAAGCATCTGTCGATGGGCATGAGCGCGGACTTCGCCACCGCGATCCAGTTCGGCGCGACGCACATTCGGGTGGGCTCGGCGATCTTTGGCCATCGCTGAGTGGCGGCTGACTCTGACGAGGTCAGGTCGAGTCCGGCGGCCGGCTTAACGCATGTTGCGGCTCGCTCCGGACTAACCTCGCCCCGCTTGCGGGGAGAGGCATAGGCCGCCCCCCGGCGGCCGTCCTAAGAACGCCGAAGCGAAGCTTCGGCTATGTGTCATCGAAGATGACATACGGGTGAGGGGGTACAGGTCTAACAACTTGCACCGCTCGTGCGTCTGCCCCTCACCCCAACCCTCCCAGCGCGAGCGAAGCTCGTCGCGCCCCCGTAAAGAACGGGGAGAGGGAGCACACCGTTTTTTGCGCGATAGCGTAAGCCTCGATTCGGCTCATCCAGTCTCACGCAAACCGGACCGACACCCGTCCAAGCGCGCCGAAATCAGCATGCATCGTATCGCCCGCCTTGATCGGCAAGGGCGGGTGGCAGGTGCCGGTCGTCACCACCTGCCCGGCGCGCAACGTGATACCGAGCGTACGCAGCTCATTGGCGAGCCAGGCGAGCGCCAGGCGGGGATCGCCGAGCACGTTCTTGCCGTGGCCGACATATTGCTCGCCGCCAAGCGTGATCACCGGCTTCTCCTCGACGAGGTCGATTGCGCGCCAGTCGGCTGTCGTCGGCGCGCCGAGCACGAACAGATGCGCGCAGGCATTGTCGGCAATGAGTTGGGCCTCGCCGACCGCGGTGAAATCGGTAAAGCGCGAATCGGGAATCTCGATCGCCGGATGCAGCGTGCCGACAGCGGCGACAACCTCGTCCACATCAAAAGGCGTCTTGCGCGGCGGCAGATCGGTCTGCATGCGGAAGGCAAATTCGGGCTCGGCCACGCACATCCCGATGCCGGCCATCGACGCGATGCCGCCATCGGGGATCACGGTCTCGGCCAGGATGCGGCCGGCCATGGGACCTGCGACATTGATATGGCGCTGGCCGGCCTCGCTGGTGGCCGCGATCTTCCAGCCGAACAGGGCTGCGCCTGACTGCTTCTCCAGTTCGGCCTGGACGGCGTAGCCTTGCCCACGATCGTGCGGCCGTATCGACGACGGCAGGTTGGCGAGCTTGGTGCCGTGCCGCCATTGATCCCGAAGCGCGGCGGATGCGGCCGCAATCTGCTTGGCGTCGAGCATGGCCGTTCTCCCCGCTACCCCGGCTTCGCGCGTCCGGAAGTCCCATCGATTACTAAGAACTACTCGATGATGATCTTGGTCCGTGGCCCAAGCCGTTGCAACAGGTGCAGCATCGCAGATCGGGTCATGGCAACGCATCCGGCGGTCGGCGCGAATTGCGCGCGCGCCAGATGCAGGAACACGGCGCTGCCGCGGCCGGCAACGCGCGGCCGCGTGTTGTGGTCGATCTCGATGATGAAGTCATAGAGGTGATCATCGCGCTGAAGCCGGTCGCCATCTTGATCGGCCGCGATCCGGATCGGCTGATTGTAGTGCCGGTTGGCCGGATCCTCGCACCAGGCGTCGCGGGCGCCGATGCTGCGGACGGGCAAAAAGGTCCGCGGCCGGACGTGGCGGTCGGCGCGCCACCACAGCCGGCGCGGATGGAAGGTGCCGCGCGGGGTGCCGCCGTCGCCTTCGCGCTTGTTGGCCAGGATGCCGCCGCGGCCGAGCGCAACCGGAATCACATGGCCGTCCATTTCAAGCCAGCCACGCTGCCGATTCCCCGCGGCATGGTGAATCCGGATCGCTGCCAGCGGTCGATTCATCCTGTAAGAGGTTGTAATTACGTATTTTTTCACCAAACTCTCGCTGCCCGCCAAAAGCCTTAATGTCGGCAAATGGTCTGCCGCATTACAGGACATTCATCTGAATGCTCCTGGATTCTGGCGTAGACTGGTTTCGGCTGTAAGCTGATTTCGGCTTGTGAATCAGTAATGGACGCTTACTTCAAGACGAAATGAGGCTTATTAGCCTTGTTTGGCAGCGTTGACGGCGTCCCAAGGGATTTTGTCCCGACGCCAGCAAGAGGATTGTAGAATGGCCAATGCCCGCAAGATCCTGATCGTGGACGACGATACCGATCTGCGCGACACCTTGATGGAGCAGCTTTCGCTGCATGATGAGTTCGAGGCATCCGCGGTCGATACCGGCGCCAAGGGTGCCAGTGCTGCGAAGGCCAATTCGCCCGATCTGGTTCTGATGGATGTCGGGCTGCCCGACACCGACGGCCGCGAAGTGGTACGTAGTTTGCGCAAGGGCGGCTTCAAGGCGCCGATCATCATGCTGACGGGTCACGATACCGACTCCGACACCATCCTTGGTCTCGAGTCCGGCGCCAATGACTACGTGGCGAAGCCGTTCCGGTTCGCGGTGCTGCTTGCGCGCATCCGCGCCCAGCTGCGCCAGCACGAGGCCAGCGAGGATGCGGTGTTCTCGGTCGGGCCCTACAGTTTCCGTCCCGGGTCCAAGATGCTCACCGGCGCCAATGCGCGAAAGGTGCGGCTGACCGAGAAGGAGACGGCGATCCTGCGCTTCCTCTATCGCGCCGGCCAGCTCCCGGTCTCGCGCGAGACCCTGCTGCAGGAAGTCTGGGGCTATAACTCCGGCGTCACCACGCACACGCTGGAAACCCACATCTACCGCCTGCGGCAGAAGATCGAGAAGGACGCCGCCAACCCGGAAATCCTGGTGACGGAGGCCGGCGGCTACAAGCTGGTGCCTTGATGCATTTTCCGGGGGCGGCGATTCGCCGTATGATGGTTTGATGTCATCTCCGCCTCTCCCGGCTCGTCCATGTCGATCGAAGACGATATAGCGCTGCTGGAGCGCGTTCCCACGCTCCAGCTGCTGGGCAGCGAATCCTTGCGGATGCTGGCGATCGGCTCCGAGCAGCGCAACATCCAGGGCGGCGATGCCCTCTTCCGCGAAGGCGATGCCGCCGATTGCGGCTATGTGGTCCAGCGCGGCGCGTTGCGGATCAATGATGACAGCGGGGCCGAGGTCGTCGCTGGTCCGGGCGCGCTGATCGGCGAGCTGGCGCTGGTGGTCGAGATGAAGCGGCCGGCCAGTGCGGTGGCGCTGGAGCATTCGACCGTGGTGCGCATCTCGCGCAGCTTGTTTCAGCGCGTGCTCGAAAGCGATCCTGCCTCCGCAGTGCGTCTGCGCGACGAGTTTGCGAAACGCGCGAATCGGGTCGCGGTCGATATCCGGACTGCCGGATCGAGATTGAATTTCTGATCAGATATCCAGAGTGACCGTGACCGGCACGTGGTCGGAGGGCCGCTCCCAGCCGCGCGCCTCGCGCAGAATCCGGAAATCGCTGACCTGGTCCTTGAGGGCTCGCGACACCCAGATGTGGTCGAGCCGGCGGCCGCGGTCGTGGGCGGTCCAATCCGCGGCGCGATAGCTCCACCACGTGTAGACCTTTTCCGAGTGCGGGATGCGTTCGCGCGCGACGTCGAACCATTCGCCATGGCTCTGCGCTGCCAGCAGCTTCTCGCATTCGATCGGCGTATGCGAGACCACCTTCAGGAGCTGCTTGTGCGACCAGACGTCGTGCTCGTGAGGCGCGACGTTGAGATCACCGACCAGGATGTGGCGATCGTCGCCGCGCGGGTGCAGCGGCTCGCACGCCTTCATCTCGTCGAGGAACTGCAGCTTGTGCTCGAATTTCGGATTGAGCGCGGGATCTGGAATGTCGCCGCCCGCGGGCACGTAGAAATTATGCAGCACCAGCGGCCTGTCGAGCGCGGCTTTCTCGCCGAACGAGACCGAGATGTGGCGGCTATCGATCTTGTCGCAGAAGGTGCGGATGTCAGTGTTCTCGAACGGCAGTTTCGAGATCACCGCAACGCCGTGATAACCCTTCTGCCCGTTGAGCGCGACATGCTCATAGCCGAGCCGCTTGAACCGCTTCAGCGGAAAGGCGTCGTCGATGCACTTGGTTTCCTGCAGGCACAGCACGTCGGGCCGCGCCGCCTTGATGAACTTGGCGACGAGATCGATGCGCAGCCGCACCGAGTTGATGTTCCAGGTTGTCAGGGTGAGACGCATGGGAATTGCGTCATAACATGGTTTTTGTTGCTGTCTGCCGCAAGGCTTTAGCGGCGCGGCGCCAAGCGTGAATCACGCGGCGAACAGCGGCGTTTATCCCCAGCTATGTCCCGAGGTGGATCTGGCTCAGCCCGGCGGGGTGCCCGGATAGTTGGTGAAGTCGATCTTGAACAGGCTCGGATCGAGCTTCTTGTTGGGGTCGAGATTGTAGACCGCGACCGTGGTGTCGTAGCCCTGCGGATCGGTCACGGTCCATTGCTTGAGCTGGCCATCCTTGACGCCGACCATCAGCAACATGCGGCTCGTGCCGACCAGCGCCTGCTTCTCCTCGATCGTGATCGAGATGTAGAGATCGTCCGATGACACCGCGATCACGTTGGTGTCCTTCATCAGATCGATGCGGTCCGACAAGAGATAGCGCAGCGGCGTCTGCGACAGGGGATAGACGTCCTGCGTTGCCAGATTGCGATCGCGCACCACCACCGACGATCCGTCGGCGACGATGTCGATCGGGCTCGGCGGATCATATTCGAAGCGCAACTTGCCCGGCTTCTGGATGTAGAAGTCGCCCTTGGTCTTGCTGCCGTCCGGGCCGACCTGGACGAAGTTTCCGACCAGCGTCTGCAGGGACGACAGATAGGCGCTCACCTTGGCTGCCTGCGCCTTCTGGTTGGCGTCGAAGGTGGTGAAGATGCTGGCCGGCGTGTTGCGCCGGGGATCCGGAATGATCGGGTTCGGCGCCGCCTGGCTGCCTGGCGCTGCCCCGCCGCGCTGTGCTTCCGAAGCGCTCAGCTGCGTGCCGTCGCGGCCTTTCGGCGCCGCTTTCGGCGTCGGCACGGTTTGAGCCGCGGAATGTGCCGCGACGCCCGTCAGCGAAATGGCCAGCAGCAGCGCGGCTGCGGAGAGCTTCGCGCTGGGCGGCATGACGGGCTTCGGGTTCTGCAATGGGGTATGGCTGTTCAAAACGTCGTCCCTGGGCTGTCGGGTATCTAGCGCGGTTCGGTCCGGAAGCCTTATCGTTTTTCCGTGAGATTATGATCGTGGTGGGGCCGAGCCCCCACCGCGGGCCGAAATCAGAACCCGCCTTCTTCCTCAGGAACCAGAATTTCGCGCTTGCCGGCATGGTTGGCCTGGCCGACGATACCTTCCTGTTCCATGCGTTCCATCAGCGAAGCGGCCTTGTTATAGCCGATCTGCAGCCGACGTTGAATGTAGGAAGTGGATGCCTTGCGGTCTCGCTTGACGATCGCGACCGCCTGCGTGAACAGGTCGTCGCTGCCGCCGCCGGCGCCCATGCCGGTCGCATCGAACACCGCGCCGTCCTCCTCGCTCGATTCCTCCGCGGTGACGGCCTCGAGATATTCCGGCGCACCCTGCGCCTTGAGGTGGCGCACCACCTTCTCGACCTCCTCATCGGAACAGAACGGGCCGTGGACGCGGCTGATGCGGCCGCCGCCGGCCATGTAGAGCATGTCACCCTGGCCGAGCAGCTGCTCGGCGCCCATCTCGCCGAGAATGGTGCGGCTGTCGATCTTCGAGGTGACCTGGAAGGAGATGCGGGTCGGGAAGTTCGCCTTGATGGTGCCGGTGATGACGTCGACCGACGGACGCTGGGTGGCGAGGATCACGTGCAGGCCGGCGGCGCGCGCCATCTGTGCCAGCCGCTGCACCGTGCCCTCGATGTCCTTGCCGGCCACCATCATCAGGTCGGCCATCTCGTCGACGATGATGACGATGTAGGGCAGCGGATCGAGGTCGAGCTTCTCCTCCTCATAGATAGCCTTGCCGGTCTCCTTGTCGAAGCCGGTGTGCACCGTGCGTGTCAGCTCCTCGCCCTTGGCGCGGGCCTCAGCAAGGCGCGCGTTATAGCCGTCGATATTGCGCACGCCGAGCTTGGCCATCTTCTTGTAGCGCTCTTCCATCTCGCGCACGGCCCATTTCAGCGCGACAACGGCCTTCTTCGGGTCGGTCACGACCGGCGTCAAAAGATGCGGGATGCCGTCATAGACCGAGAGTTCGAGCATCTTCGGATCGACCATGATCAGGCGGCACTGGTCGGGCCGCAGCCGGTAGACCAGGCTCAGGATCATGGTGTTGATGGCGACCGATTTGCCGGAGCCGGTGGTACCGGCGATCAGCATGTGCGGCGTGCGCGCGAGATCGATGATGATGGATTCGCCGCCGATATTCTTGCCGAGGCAGAGCGGCAGCTTGGCGACGCTCTCGGTCGCCTCCTTCGCCACCAATAGCTCGCGCAAGTAGACCTTCTCGCGATGCGCGTTCGGCAGCTCGATGCCGATCGCGTTGCGGCCCGGCACCACCGCGACGCGCGCCGACAGCGCGCTCATCGAGCGGGCGATGTCGTCGGCGAGGCCGATGACGCGCGAGGACTTGATGCCGGGCGCGGGCTCGAGCTCGTACAGCGTCACCACCGGACCCGGATTGGCTTTGACGATCTCGCCGCGCACGCCGAAATCCTGCAGCACGCCTTCGAGCGCGCGCGAATTGGCTTCCAGCTCGCTCTTCGACAGCGGCTGGCGATCGGCAGCTTTCGGCGCCGCCAGCATCGAGACCGAGGGCAGATCGTATTTGTCTTTCTTGGCCGCCGGTTTCGGCGCGGCCTTCTTGCGCGCGACCTTCGCGGGTGGCGCTTCCTCTTCTTCCTCCTCCTCGTCCTCGGCGACGTCCTCCTCGTCCTCCATCTCAGGCGCGAGCGAGGCGCGCGAGCGGCCGGCGAGCGTCGGCTCCTGGCGGCTTGCGCCGCTGCTGCGCGCTCCCGAAGAGACCAGGGCGCGATAGGCCGTGGTCAAGAACCAGCCGATCCGCGCTTTCGTGCTCATGATCGCATGGAAGATCCAGCCCAGCCGCACCGAGCCTTCCTCGTCCTCCTCGTCCGGGTCGGCCAGCGGCTTGTCCTCGTCCTCATCCGCGGACAGATCCTCCTCGCTTTCGCGCGCACCGAGTCCGCCGGCCACCAGCAGCGTGGTAATGGTCGCAAAGCCGAGCAGGCTGCCGAGCACCAGGCGGTAGAGGAAGCCGGGCGGGCCGAACACGACGGCGGGCGCGCGCACCAAGGCGTCTCCGACCACGCCGCCGAGGCCGGTCGGCAGCGGCCAAGTGGTATTGTGCGGCCAGCAGCTGGCAAAGCCTGCACCGATCACGACGCACAGCACCCAGGCGCCGAAGCGCAGCGCCTCGCGGTCGAACGGGCGATGCGTCAGCATCCGCCAGCCGCGCACCGCGATTGGCAGGATCACCAGGATGGCGCCAAGCCCAAGGATCTGCATCAACAAATCGGCGCCGATGGCGCCGGGATAGCCGACCACGTTGCGGATCGCGCGCGAGGTCGCGTGGCTGAGGCTGGGGTCGCGCACCGACCAGGTCATCAGCGCCGCGGCGGCAACGCCTGCGACCGCGATCAGGCCGAGACCCATCAGCTCGCGCAGCCGCTTGGCCAGCGCGTCCCGGATCGACGTCGGCAGGTGGTTGACCAGGGGTATCACGCGCTCGATCGCAGCCATCCTAAGAGGCCTTCAAAACACTAATCCAAAACACCGACCAGCCGGTGCAGGGCTTCGCCGGTCGATTCGCTGTCGGCAACCAGCGCCAGGCGGATATAGCCGGCGCCGGGGTTGAAGCCGTCCACCTGCTGCCTGGCAAGATAGCTGCCCGGCACCACGCGAACGCCGGCTTCGGAAAAGAGTTTCACTGTCATCGCTTCGTCACCGCCGCGATCAGCCACGTCGAGCCAGACACAGAAGCCGCCGGCGGGCCGCTTGTAGCCGTAGCGGCCACCGATGATCTGGTCGGCGAGATCGAACTTGGCGCGATAGAGCCTGCGATTCTCCTCGACATGCGCCTCGTCGGCATAGGCCGCCACCGCGACGTGCTGCAGCGGCACCGGCACCTGCGGCGCCGCGACATTGCGCAGCTCATGAAAGGCCGCGAGGAATTTCTTGTCGCCGGCCGCAAAGCCGATGCGCATGCCCGGCAGGTTGGAGCGCTTCGACAGTGACTGGAATACAACCACGTTGGTGTAGTCGGGACCCGCATGTTCGAGCATGCTGCCGGGCGCCTCGCGCGTGTAGATCTCCGAGTAGCACTCGTCGCTGAAGATCATGAAGCCATGGCGATCAGCGAGCTGCTTCAGCTTGCGGAAGTAATCCGGAGTCGCCACTGCGCCTTGCGGGTTGGCGGGCGATGCGATGTAGAACGCGATGGTGCGCCTCAGCGTCGCCTCGTCGATCGCATCGAGATCGGGCAGGTAGCCGGTCTCGCGCGTGGTCGGCAGATGGATTTGGTCGCAGCCTGCTGTGCGCGCACCGACGCCATAGACCGGGTAGAACGGATTGGGCATCAGGATCGCGGGCCGGCCAGCGCGCGGTCCGACATGGCGAAGCGCGGTGTGGGCCGCGAAGAACAGGCCTTCGCGGCTGCCATTGAGCACCAGCACCTCGCTCTCCGGATCGAGCTCGCGGGGCAGGCGGAAGCGGCGCGACAGCCAGCCGCTAGCTGCCTTGCGAAACGGCTCGATGCCCTTGGCCGCCGGATAGCGGCCGAAATCGGCGATGTGCTTTGCCAGAACGGGACGGACGAAATCGGGAACTGGATGCTGCGGCTCGCCGACAGCGAGCGTGATCAACGGCTTGCCGGGTCGATAGGGCGCCAGCAGCTCGGTCAGCCGCGCAAATGGCGATCGTTCGCTGTCCGGATGGCCGGCGCCAACGGGCGCGGGGGATGAAGCGGTCATTGCCATACGTAACGCGCCAGTACTGTTGAAGCCGCCGATCGCTGCCGTATCAGGTGGAAGCGGATCACATCACCATAGTGAAGGCGAGGTTAAGGCGCGATTAACCATCGGGGCCGGCGCCTGTTTTGATCGCTTTTTGCGGTGCGATCCAGAGGTTTTTTTACCACAGCGGCGCGGATTGTGGCGGGTGAGATCTTGCGCAATCGCGATCTCGAACCCAGGAAATGCGGCGTTTTCAAACCAAATCGGATCACGTGACTGTCGGCGCCGCGCATCGTCGATGCCGCATTCCGTACGATGCCGGATCGCTGGGCGTGAAGTTCTGATGATTGCCGCGTCATCTGCAACGGATGCAGACTTTGTGCGCGTCATGCTTTGCGAGAGCAGCGTGGCGCCTGACCTCTCCCCGCCTGCAGGGAGAGGTCAGATCGCGAAGCAATCCGGGTGAGGGGTACAGATCCGACAACTCACATCGATCGTGCATCTGCCCCTCGCTCCAACCTTCTCGGCGCGAGCGAAGCTCGTCGCGCCCCGCAGAGAACCGAACGGGAAGGGGAGAGCGCACCGGCGCGTTGTGCGAGAGCTTGCAAACTAAGTCGTACTATGTCGCGCCATCCGGCACGCGCGCCATGGCATCCGTGGAACGCTTCGTTATGTCTCGGCGCCTTGCCTCGCGCGGCGTTCTGGCGCCCCCACTCTGACCCGCTCCGCGAGCAGATAATGCTCCGTCACCGTGACGCGCTCGACAACTGCGAGCGCATCGACCTTCGCGTCTATTTCCTCAGCCGCAGGCGCAAGCGCCGCTTCTTCGTCAGCCGTTTCAGGAACAAGCGGCGGCGAACTGACCGGTCCTTGAAACATTGCGAATGGGCCCGCTACCTCCGCGAGCGGCTTCTGCTTATCGGCCCAGTGCAGGGCGGTGTAGTCGAATCCGTTGACGATGGTCGGCTTGACGATCTCGAAATAGGGCGAGATGTCGAAGTCTCTGGGCATGTAGAGCGAGGAATCGCGGATGTGCAGGATCTCGCGCCGTGCCCGCCTCGAACCCGCGCGCGTGATCTTCGGGAGGATCGGGTAGCGAACAGCGTCGAAGGCCTGCGCGATCAGCGCCGAGCAGATCATCTTGGTCGGATCGCCCGAGCCGAGCGCGATCATGCGGCGGCGCCAGCGCTGCGGCACCGGCAGCGGAATCAGATAGCGCATCAGGTCGACGATGTTCTTGGTGTCGTAGCCGAAGCCGATCCGGTTGATGGCATAGCGGCAGACCGTATAGCGGTCTTCATAAGTGAGGCCGACCGGGCGACAGATCCGCGTGTGATAGGAGAAGTATTTCGACAGCGGTGCCGATTCGACGCCTTCGCCGACATTGGCCTCGATCAGCACATGCGGCTCGCCGTCGGGTTCGCAGGCGCCGTCGATCGGACCGACATAGAGCGCCGCGTGCGACCAGGTCGACTGCGTCAGATATTTGATGATGCCGGAAATGCGGTTGTTGCCCTCGACCAGCAGCACGTCGCCGGGCTGCATGTCCTTGCGCAGGCTTTCCGGATCGCTCGGCGTGAACGGCTCATAGCCCGGCACCTCCTTCTGAAGGTAGCCGGCAATGACCTTGCCGATGCTATCGAGCACAACACCCATGGTTCACACTTGCCCCCGAGCCGCCTTGTCCCGGCGCTTGTCCCTGATCCTATGATGGTCTGATGCGGTTGCAATTTGGTTCATGGCGCTGCGAGCTTATCAATCATGATTGATTCACCATCACCGTTGCCGCCCCACCTCAGATGCGGCAATGTCCGCCGATATTCCCCATCGGTCAAACCTTTCGGAAACCATGACATGACGATCACGCGCCGCGGCTTCCTGTCGGCATCCGCAGGCCTTGCCGTGCTGCCCGTATTTGACCGGACATCCGCGGCGGTGCCGCGTGAGGCCGATATCGTCGTGATCGGCGCGGGCGCGGCCGGCATCGCGGCGGCTCGGCGCATCATGGCTGCGAATCGCAAGGTGATCGTGCTCGAGGCCGCGGGGCAGGTCGGCGGACGTTGCATCACGGATCTCACCACCTTCGGCGTGCCGTTCGATCGCGGCGCGCGCTGGATCCATAATGCCGAGAGCAATCCGATGGTGAAGCTCGCGCGCGGCGCCGGGCTCGATGTGTCGGCTGCGCCGGTCGGCCATAAGATCCGCGTCGGCCGTCGCAATGCGCGTCCCGGCGAGACCGAGCAGTTCCTCGCCGCTTTGGTGCGCGCCAACCGCGCTATCGATGACGCCGCGCGGGGCCGGCTCGACACCTCCTGTGCAGCGGCACTGCCGAAGGATCTCGGCGACTGGACCGGCACCGCGGAATTCGCGCTCGGCGCCGGCTTTGCGGGCAAGGATCTCAAAGAACTCTCCGCCATGGACAAGGCCCATGCGCAGGACCGCAACGCGGCGCTGGCCTGCCGCCAGGGGTTGGGCACGCTGGTCACGAGGCTCGGCGAGCAGCTGCCACTGGCGCTGTCGACGCCTGCGACGCGGATCGTCTGGACCAATCGCGATACCAATGTGGAGACTCCTGCCGGACGGATCAGCGCACGTGCGATCATCCTGACAGTCTCCACCAATGTGCTGACGTCGGGCGTGATCAAGTTCACGCCCGAGCTGCCGAAGCGACAGCTCGATGCGGCCAGCAAGCTCAGCCTCGGCAGCTACGACCGTATCGCGCTGCAGTTTTCGGGCAATCCGCTCGGTCTGGCGCGGGACGAGGTCGTGATAGAGCAGAGCAATTCGGCGCGCACCGGCTTGCTGTTCGCCAATATCGGCGGCTCCTCGCTCTGCACGGTCGATGTCGGCGGCGCATTCGGGCGCGATCTCTCTGCGCAGGGCGAAGCGGCGATGATCGCATTTGCGAAGGAGTGGTTGACCGGCCTGTTCGGCGGTGAAGTCGCCGCTGCGATCGGTAAGACCAGTGCGACGCGCTGGAACAATGTGCCGACGATCCTGGGCGCGATGTCGGCGGCTGCGCCTGGTGGGCAGGCCTCGCGCAAGATCCTGACGGAGCCGCTGGGGGGCGCCGTGTTCCTTGCCGGCGAAGCGACTCACGAGACGCTGTGGGGCACGGTGGATGGCGCCTGGGAGTCAGGCGAGCGCGCCGCGGACGCGGCGCTGCGTCGTATCGGCGGCGCGCTCAAGGAGCCGGAACCGCTGGAGGCGCCGGAGCGGCCGAAGCCGCGCCGGCGTGGATCGGTCCGGTCGGTCTCGCCGCTCGATTGATAGTTGCCGTTACACCGGCAGTTTCAGCTCCATCAGGTCCTTGGCGAGGATGACGCGCCCCGAGTAGTTCTTCTTCACGTCCCGCGTCCAGTCGTCGTCGGTCACTGTGGGATCGTCGCCCGGCACGAAGTGGCTGAGCACCAGCGTCTTCACGCCGGCGCTGGCTGCGATGCGGCCGACATCCTCGGTCGAGGTATGGCTGTCCATCAGGTGTTTCTTCAAGGTCGCGCCATTCTTGGTTTTCAGCACCAGCCGATCGACTGCCGGTACATACAAACATTCGTGCACCAGCACGTCGGCTCCCTTTGCGAACTCCGCAAGCTTCGGATTGTAGGCGGTGTCCGAGGAGAACACGATGGTGCCATCCGGCGTCTCGAACTTGTAGGCGAAATTGTCCGTGATCGGTGGATGCGGCGTGCGGAACGCAGTGACCGTCACGTCTGATGTCTTCAGCACCACGCCATCAGCGTCGATATCCTTGGCGATCAACAGCGGGCGCGGATCAGGCCGGCCTTCGTCCGCGATGCGGGTCTCCACATCGAACTTGTTCAGCTCCCAAAAGGTCCTGGTCATCGCCTCGATCCCCTTCGGACCGAAGGAGTGGATCGGCGTCGACAGGCCAGCGGCCCAGGCATTGTAGACCACATTGCCGTATTCCAGATTGTGATCGGAATGATGGTGGCTGATGAAGATGTACTTCACCGACGGAATCGGCACGCCGGCGGCGACGAGCTGGCGGCTAACGCCCATGCCGCAATCGATCAGATAGGGCGTATCGTTCACCACCACGAGGTTGGCGGGATTGGAAGCGCCGATGCCGACGCGCGGGCCACCCTTGGTGCCGAGAAAGACAATGCGCGTGCGGGACGTGCCGGGTTGCGCGAACACCGCCGGGATCGCCAATATCCCTGCGGCGCCGAGCCCCGCCTTCAACATGGCGCGACGGTCGATCATGGTCTCCTCCTCGAACATTCTTGATGTTGAGGAGAGCCTAGCCGCGGCCGAGCATGCCGTCGAGGGCGGGCAGGCCGAAGATGACGGACAGCGCGATCAGCGCATAGCAGATCGCACGGAATGTCCACTCGCTGGCACGGCCGAACAGCGACGCGCCGAAGAATACACCAATCGCGTAGATCGGGCCGACCAGCAGCGACAGCTTGAGCGAATCGGCCGTGATCAATCCACTCGCAGCATAACTCACCATCGAGAAGAAATCGGAAGCGCCGAAGAACAGCAGGATGTTGGCGCGCGCGATCTTCGATGGAATCGGCCGCCCCAGCCAATAGCCGACGATCGGCGGGCCGCCGGTCTGCGCGAGCCCGCTACAGAAACCCGAGATGCCGCCGACCGCGACCGACAGCGCCGGATAATCCTTGCCGCGATAGCGCCAGCGTGAGAGCAACAGCACGAGCAGCGCGATGACAAAGCCGGAGATGATCCAGCGCGTGGTGATGGGATCGAGCCGGCTCAGGAAATAGGTGCCGATGGGTACGCCGACCAATGCGCCGGCGACGATCACCGCCGTCGCCTTGCGATCGGCTTCTTTCCAGGCATTAGGAACCAGCGGCGCGGCTGCCACGAAATCGATCACGAGCAGCAGCGCAGCCACCAGCCGCGGCCCTGCGACGCTGCTGGCGAGCGGCATGAAGATCAGCGCCGAGCCGAAGCCGGAGAAGCCGCGCGCAGTGGAAGAGAGAAACGCGATCGCGCAGAGCGCGATCACGGTCGATAGACTGACGTCGGCAGGGATGAGGCCGGAGAGGCTCATCCGCGCAGCACGCCGCCGGTCTTCTTGCCGACCTCGGCGGTGACCTTGGCGGCGATGGCGTCGATCTCCTCGTCTGTCATGGTCTTGTCGCGCGGCTGCAGGGTCACGGCGATGGCGATCGACTTCTTGCCGTCCTCGATGCCCTTGCCTTCATAGACGTCGAACACCGAGACATCCGTGATCAGCTTCTTGTCGGCGGCTTGCGCCGCACGCACGATGTCGCCGGCCTTGACCTCGCGCTCGACGATGAACGCAAAGTCGCGCGACACAGGCTGGAACGCGGAGAGCTCGAGGGCGGGCTTGGCGCGGGTCGGCTTCTGCTTCGCCGCTGGAATGCGATCGAGAATCACCTCGAAGGCGACCAGCGGCCCATCTGCGCGCAGCGTCTCCAGCACGCGCGGATGAATCTCGCCGAAAGTGCCGAGCACATTCTGCGGCCCCATCTGGATGGTCCCGGAGCGTCCGGGATGCAACCAGCTCGGACCGCCGGCGACGATCTGCAGCGAAGCCATCGGCGCGCCGGCGGCGGCCAGCACGGCGAGTGCGTCGGCCTTGGCGTCGAACGCGCTGGCGGCCTGCGAGCCGGTCCAGTGCCGGCCGAGCCCCTTTGCGGTCGCGATGCCATGGCGGACGCCACTCGCGGCAATGAGCTGATCTTCCGGCCGGTCGCCTTTGAAGATTTGGCCGACCTCGAAGATCGCGGCATCACTGAAGCCGCGATCGATATTGGCCTGCACGGTGGCGATCAGCCCCGGCAGCAGGCTCGGTCGCATGTCGGTGAGATCGGCGGCGATCGGATTGGCGAGCACCAGCTCCGGCTTGCCGCCACCGAACAGCTCGGCTGCCTGCTTGGTGATGAATGACCAGGTCACCGCCTCGACCATGCCGCGCGCGGCCAGCGCGCGCTTGGCGCGGCGGGTGCGCAGCTGGATCGGCGTCAGCACCGGCTTGCGCGGCGCATCGCCACGCTCGAACGGGGTCATGGGCACCTTGTCGACGCCGACCAGGCGGACGATCTCTTCGACGATGTCGGCCTTGCCGTGCACGTCGGTGCGCCATGAGGGGACTGCAACCTTCACGACGGTGCCGGTGCCCGCCAGCATGAAGCCGAGATGGCCGAGGATGCGTTTGATCTCGACCAGCGGCACTTCGATGCCGGCGAGCCGCTTCACCTCGCTCAGCGGGAAATCGATCACGCGCTCGTCGCCGAAGGGATTGCCGACAACGACATTCTCCGACGGCGCGCCGCCGCACAGCTCCATCACCAGCTTGGTGGCCATCTCCAGGCCCGGCACCATGAAGGCCGGATCGACACCGCGCTCGAAGCGATAGCGCGCATCCGAATTGATCCCGAGCTTGCGGCCGGTCTGGGCGATGTTGATCTCGTTCCACAGCGCCGATTCGATCAGCACGTCGGTGGTGTTCTCGTCGCAGCCCGAGGCCTCGCCGCCCATGATGCCGGCGAGCGATTCGACGCCGTGATCGTCCGCGATCACGCACATGGTGCTGTCGAGCGTGTAGGTGCGGCCGTCGAGCGCCAGCAGGGTTTCGCCGTCACGGGCGTGCCGCACCACCAGATTGCCCCTCACCTTCTTAGCGTCGAACACGTGCAGCGGACGTGCGCGGTCATAGGTCATGAAGTTGGTAATATCGACCAGCGCGTTGATCGGGCGCAGCCCGATCGACGTCAGCCGCTGCTGCAGCCATTTCGGCGATGGGCCGTTCTTGACGCCGCGCACCAGCCGCAGCGCGAAGCCCGGACACAGCTTCTCGTCCTCGACCGTGACCGTCACGGGGCAGGGGAATTCGCCCTTCACCGGCTTGATTGCGGGCTCTTTGAGCCTGCCCATGTCAGCCGCGGCGAGATCGCGGGCGATGCCATGCACGCCGGTGCAGTCCTGCCGGTTCGGCGTCAGATTGATCTCGAACAGGGGATCACCGAGCCCGGCCCATTCGGCATAGGGCTTGCCGATCGGCGCATCGGCCGGCAGCTCCATGATGCCGTCGTGATCTTCCGAAATCTGCAGCTCGGCCGCCGAGCACAGCATGCCGCGGCTCTCGACGCCGCGGATGGTGCCGACCGAGAGCGTGATGTTCTTGCCGGGAATGAAGGTGCCCGGGGCCGAGAACACGCTGACAAGACCAGCGCGCGCATTCGGCGCACCGCAGACGACCTGAACGGGCGCGGCACCGTTGCCGGTGTCGACCATGCAGACGCGCAGCCGATCGGCGTTCGGATGCTGCTCGGCGGAGATCACCTGCGCGATGGTGAACGGCGCCAGCAGCTTCGCCTTGTCCTCGAGCTGCTCGACCTCGAGCCCGATCATGGTGAGCTTCTCGGCGAGCTTCTCGACCGGCTCGTCGGTGTCGAGATGGTCCTTCAGCCAGGACAGCGTGAATTTCATGGTTCTTTCCGCGCGTTCAGGTCCTTTTCCCTCCCCCGCTTGCGGGGGAGGGTCAGGGTGGGGGCTCTGGCCGCAATGGCAGCAGCAATGGTTTCGAGGACGCCGCTGCGATTCATTATCACGTCGTTGTTGGCGAAGCGCAGGATCTGAAATCCTTTGGCTTCGATCACTGCCGAGCGTGAAGCGTCGCGCTGCTCGCCTTCGGCCGAGAAGTGCTGTCCACCATCGAGTTCGATGACGAGGCGTGCGGCATGGCAGACGAAATCGGCGATGTAACGGTCGATCGGGACCTGCCGACGAAAGCCCGCACCGAGCAGGCGATGGCCGCGCAGCTCCGACCACAAGATCCGTTCGGCATCAGTCGAGTTCCTGCGGAGTGCCCGCGCATTCGACCGAAGCTTCGGGGAGACCGTCCAGATGGGCTTTTCGTCATCCATCGACACCTCCTTCGCGGAGACACCCCCACCCCAGCCCTCCCCCGCAAGCGGGAGAGGGGGGCTCAGCGTTTGCTGAGAAAGATCGAGGCCCATTACCCTCACGAGCTCAATCCTCCCGCCAAGGTCGGGACGTCGAGCGGCTTGAAGCCGTAATGGCTCAGCCAGCGCACGTCGCCTTCGAACAGCTGGCGCAGATCGCTCATGCCGTATTTCAGCATCGCGATGCGGTCGATGCCCATGCCCCAGGCAAAGCCCTGGTACTCGTCGGGATCGAGGCCGCAGGCGCGCAGCACGTTCGGATGCACCATGCCGCAGCCGAGAATCTCCAGCCAGTCCTCGCCCTCGCCGAAGCGGATCTCGCCCTTGTCGCGGCGGCACTGGATGTCGACCTCGAGCGACGGCTCGGTGAACGGGAAGAACGACGGCCGGAACCGCATGTTGATGTGGTCGACCTCGAAGAACGCCTTGCAGAACTCGTGCAGGATCCATTTGAGGTGGCCGAGATGCGAGCCCTTGTCGATGACGAGGCCTTCGACCTGGTGGAATTGCGGCGTATGCGTCGCGTCCGAGTCGATGCGGTAGGTGCGGCCCGGGCAGATCACGCGGATCGGCGGCTTCTGGCTCAGCATGGTCCGCACCTGCACCGGCGAGGTGTGGGTGCGCAGAAGCATGCGCGATCCATCCGGCTTCGGATTGAAGAAGAACGTATCGTGCATCTCCCGCGCCGGATGGCCTTCCGGGAAGTTCAGCTTGGTGAAGTTGTAGTCGTCGGTCTCGATGTCCGGACCTTCCGCAATCGTAAAGCCCATATCGGCGAAGATCGTGGTGAGCTCATCCATCACCTGGCTCAGCGGATGGATGCGCCCGGCCTCCGCGGGCGTCTCCTGCAGCGGCAAGGTCACGTCGATGGTCTCGGCGGCTAGGCGCGCATCGAGCGCAGCCGATTTCAGCACTTCGCGTCGCTCAGCGAGCGCCTGCGTGACCTTGTCCTTGGCGAGGTTGATCGCCGCGCCTTGAGTCTTGCGCTCATCGGGCGACATCTTGCCGAGCGTGGCGAGCAGCGCCGAGATCGAGCCCTTTTTGCCGAGCGCTGCGACACGCACGGCCTCTAGCGCGGCTTCGTCGCCGGCAGCAGTGATCTGGTCGAGGATCGAGGTTTCGAGGTGAGCTAGGTCGGACACAGCGATTTCTCCGCAAGAAATTGCGAACAGCAAAAAGCGGCCGATAGGATCGGCCGCTTCTCACGTACTACCCGGTCACTGGATGATCAGGCGGCGAGCGCGGCCTTGGCCTTCTCGACGATCGCCTGGAACGCAGCCGGCTCGTGGATCGCGAGATCCGACAGCACCTTGCGGTCGACGGTGATGCCGGACTTCGACAGGCCGTCGATGAAGCGGCTGTAGGTCAGCTCGAACGGACGCACGGCGGCGTTCAGGCGCTGGATCCAGAGCGCGCGGAAGGTGCGCTTCTTGCGCTTGCGATCGCGGAACGCATACTGCCCGGCCTTCTCGACGGCGGCCTTGGCGGCGCGGATCGTGTTCTTGCGGCGGCCGTAGAAGCCCTTGGCGGCCTTGTAGACTTTCTTGTGCTTGGCGTGGGCGGTCACACCGCGTTTGACGCGAGACATGACGGAAATCCTTTATTCGAAAGATGACGGGCGGCCGCGGCTGACGCGGCCATAAGCGAGATGCAGCGGAGGCCGGTCAGGCGTTCGGCAAGAAGTACTTCTTGACGTTGTCGCCGTCGGTCTTGAACAGCACGCGGGTGCCGCGCAGCTGGCGGATCTGCTTCTTCGTCCGCTTGATCATGCCGTGGCGCTTGCCGCGCTGGGCATGCATCACCTTGCCGGTGGCAGTCACCTTGAAGCGCTTTTTGGCGCCGGATTTGGTCTTCAGCTTGGGCATTTGGCTCTCCTCAAGCTGCAACGGCGAGCCGCCCGCGAAAGCGGCCCCATGCAGCGAAAATGCTCGTTAGAGCGTTGAACGTGCTCAGGCTTTTCTAAAAAAGAAACACCCGCACAAAGGCATCGCCACGGCAGCCCTTGATCAGCCGGGCGATGAAGGCTGGGCTTATGGCAGAGAAGCGGCGAATTGGCAACGCCGGAGTGCGAGGCGCGGGCTCCGGCGCCTTAAGGTCCCGTTAAGGAAAAAGCCCGCCAATCGAAGCGTCTTGGCGGGCCGTTCCTCACGTCCGATCGGAGGGCAGCCTCAGCGCGGCGCCAGCACCATGACGACCTGGCGACCTTCGAACTTGGCGTCCTGCTCGACCTTGGCGTACTGCGCCACGTCGGCCTTCACCTTGTCCAGGAGCTTGGTGCCGATTTCCTGGTGGGCCATCTCACGGCCGCGGTAGCGCAGCGTGATCTTGACCTTGTCGCCTTCCTCGAAGAAGCGCTGCATCGCGCGCATCTTCACGTCATAATCATGATCGTCGATCATCGGACGGAGCTTGATCTCCTTGATCTCGACGACCTTCTGCTTCTTGCGGGCTTCCGCCGCCTTCTTCTGCGCCGAATATTTGTATTTCCCGTAATCCATAATCTTGCAGACGGGAGGGCTGCTGTTCGGCTGAATCTCGACCAGATCCATGCCGGCCTCGGCGGCCATCTTGACGGCGATCATCGTTTCCACGGTGCCGTGGTTCTGTCCGTTCTGGTCGATCAGCTGGATCTGCGCATTGCGAATCTCATCATTGGTGCGCGGCCCGTCTTTGGTGGCAGCGGGCGGGGCTCTATTGGGGCGGCGAATGGGTGGTTCTCCAAAGTTGTGAAAGGGGCGGTACTTTGATGGAAGATGCCGCGGCAGGCAAGACGCTGCGCCGGTCGTCTGTCACTTTTCCGGCTCGGCCCGTCAACGGGCTGGAGCTACGGGATAGGTGCGCCGGCAGCCGAATCGGGCGTCGTCCTCGAGGCAATTTCCAAAGCATCTGGTAGATCCGGAACGCCGCAATTTCAGGGCAATCCGGACCCAACGGCGACATAGAGTGCAGAGCGAGCTTTCGCAAGCCGGGACGCCCCCGCAGGCGGCCGGCGGTGTTGACGGACGGCCCCGGCTCGACCAAACGCTCCCGCACACAACACCGCGTCCGGGGTATCGATCCATGACCACCTCCCAAGATTCCGTTGACATGCCGGCCTTTATCGACGTCGGCGCGGGAGCGGCCGCCCGCCGGATCGCGGTCCGCGCCCGTCCGGGCAAGGGAGCCGACCGGGGACCCGGCCTATTCTGGCTCGGCGGGTTCAATTCCGACATGAAAGGCACCAAGGCGGTCGCGCTCGACGCCTGGGCGGCCGAGTGGGGGCGGCCCTGCGTCCGGTTCGACTATTCCGGCCATGGTGAATCAGGCGGTCGGTTCGTAGACGGCACCATCGGGCGCTGGCTCGAGGACGCCATCGCGGTGTTTTCGCAATTCTGTCATGGCCCCCAGGTGGTGGTCGGCTCCTCGATGGGCGGTTGGATGGCGCTGCTGCTCGCGCGCGAGCTCCTGAGACAGCCGCGGGCGGGGACCCTGGCCGGGCTGGTGCTGATCGCGCCAGCGCCGGATTTCACCGAGGAACTGATGTGGAAGGGCTTTTCGCCCGAGATCCGCAAGCAGATCGAGGACACGGGCGTCTGGCTGCGGCCATCCGAGTACGGCGAACCCTACCCAATCACCAAGGCGCTGATCGAGGAGGGCCGGAACCACCTGCTGCTCGGCAGCGCCATCAATGTCGGCTGCCCGGTGCGCATCCTGCAGGGCGCCCAGGACCCGGACGTGCCCTGGCAGCACGCCTTTGCGCTGGCGCACCGGCTGCCGGCCGAGGACGTGGTGCTGACCATGATCCAGGACGGCGATCACCGCCTGTCGCGACCCCAGGATATCGCGCGCATTCTTGCTGCGGTGGCCGAGATCGGCTGAATTGCGGCTACTCGCGCGAGGCGAGCCGCCACTCGTCGCGTACGCTCTGGTCTTGTTCCGACGGGAGCGCCGTGGTGGCGAGTTTCGCGAACGCTTCTGGCGGCAGCAATTGCGCGAGCGCCCAGACCGCGGCGCCCCGCACCAGCGGGCTCGGATCGGCGAGCAGCCGCTCGGCGCTGGCAACGAGCGTCGGATCGTCGGAGTTGCCGATCGCGATCAGAACGTTGCGGATGAAGCGGTCGCGGCCGACGCGCTTGACCGGTGATTTCGAGAACAGCGCGCGGAACGCCGGGTCATCGAGCCCGGCGAGATCGGCAAGCGAAGGTGCGCGGAGTGCATCGCGGGCGGCGAGCTTCGCCTCGCGGCCCTCTTGCGCGAACTTGTTCCAGGGGCAGGCGGCGAGGCAATCGTCGCAGCCATAGATGCGGTTGCCCATCGCCTTGCGGAACTCGTGCGGAATCGGCCCCTTGTTCTCGATGGTCAGATACGAGATGCAGCGCCGCGCATCGAGCTGGTAGGGCGCCGGAAAGGCTGCCGTCGGGCAGCTTTCGAGACAGGCGCGGCAGGAGCCGCAATGGTCGATCTCGGGGGTATCGCAGGGCAGACCGAGTGTGGTGTAGATCGCACCGAGGAACAGCCAGGAGCCGAAGCCTCGTGACACCAGATTGGTGTGCTTGCCCTGCCAGCCGATTCCCGCAGCCTGGCTCAGCGGCTTCTCCATGACAGCTGCGGTGTCGATGAACACCTTGACGTCGCAGGATGCGGTCGCCACCAGCCAGCGTGCCAGCGCCTTCAGCTGCTTCTTGATGACGTCGTGATAGTCGTCGCCGCGCGCATAGACCGAGATGGCGCCGTGCGAGCGCGCCTGCAGCACCGCAAGCGGATCCTCATCCGGTCCGTAGTTCACGCCCAGCATGATCACCGAGCGCACCTCGCTCCATAGCGTGCGCGGATCGGTCCGCCGCTGCGGCTCGCGCGCCAGCCAGTCCATGTCGCCATGGCCGCCGCTCGCGATGAAATCGAGAAAATATTGCGCCCGTTCCGCGGTGGCTTCGGGCCTGGTCACGCCGAGCTGGTCGAAGCCGAGCGCGTGGGCCGTTTCGATCAGCGCCGCCTTCAGCTCAGCGGGCGCGATGAGATCAGTATTGCTCAGAAGTCGAGGTCCACATAGGTCCGCGACGCCGGCACGCCGGCCAGCCAGTCGCTCAGCAGCGGGCGGAACGACGGGCGGGATTTCACCCGCGCGTACCACGCCTTTGCTGCGTCGTCCTCGATCCATGGCACGTCGCCCAGATAGTCGATCGCCGACAGATGCGCGGCGGCGGCAAGATCGGCATAGGTGAGGCGGTCGCCGGCCAGGAAATTGCGCCGCTGCGCCAGCCAGCCGATATAGGCCAGATGATAGCGCACATTGGTCTTGGCGGCGCGGATCACGTCGGTCGAGGGCGGCCCGCCGCCGTCCTCCTCGCTCATGAAGCGCTTGTAGACGCGCTCGGTCACCAGGAGGTTCGAGGCCTCCTCGAAGAACTTTTCGTTGAACCACCCCATCAGCCGGCGCACCTCGATGCGCTCGGCCGGATCCGCCGGCATCAGCCGCCGGTCGCCTACCGCGGCACCGCAGGCTTCGTCGAGATATTCCGCGATCACGTTGACGCCCGGAATCGCCGGCAGCCCCTCGGTGGTCAGCACCGGCGTGGTGCCGGCGGGATTGAGCGCCAGAAAGCCCTCGCGCCGTTCCCAGGCCCGTTCCTCCACCAGCTTCAGATCGAGGCCATATTCGCCGAGCACCAGGCGGATGAACCGTGAATGCGGGCAGATCGGATGGTGGAAGAGCGTGTACATGTAGCCTTTGATTACGTGCGATGCGCTTAACAAAGCCTCAACCATGCGGGCGCCGGCCAAGGTCGTCGTGACACGCATTCAATTGTCGCGAACGCGCAAGAGCCGATGTCGATGCCGTAAACCGACCGGCAACATTCGCACCGTTTCATGATTCGCGCGCGAACCTCGAAGCGGAGCACTAGCGCATGGTCGGCAAAAGTGTAAGCAGTTGGGCGGCCGGACGAGAGGCCAACAATAATTGACCGGATCGCGAATCGCAAAAACGGTCTGTGCTCTTGCCCCGGCGCCGCTTCCGGTCTCGCGGCTGATTCGCTGGCCCGCCGGAGCGGCACCGGCTGGCTTTTTGCGATTGCGGCCGCAAGCCGAATAGGCGAGAAGAGCGCGGCTTTTCTGCCGGCGATGACGGGTCAGGTCAATGATGTCAGATACGTTACGGGCGGTGATTCTCGGCATCGTCGAGGGAGTCACCGAGTTCCTTCCGGTCTCGTCGACCGGCCATCTGCTGCTGGCCGAGCGCTTCTTCGGCCTCGGCGAGGATGGCTTCTGGAAGAGCTTTGCGATCCTGATCCAGCTCGGCGCAATCCTGGCGATCGTGGCGCTCTACTTCGTCAAGCTGTCGCGGGTGGCGATCGGCGCGCTGTCCAATCCGGACGACCGCCGCTTCGTCATCGGCGTGCTGGTGGCCTTTCTGCCCGCCGTCATCGTCGGGCTGATTGCGGGCAAATACATCAAGGCGATGCTGTTCGATCCCTGGGTGGTCTGCTTCTCGCTGATCGTCGGGGGCGCCATCCTGCTGTGGGTCGATCAGCTCGATCACAAGCCGCGTGAGCACGACGCCACGCGCTATCCGCTGATGATGTATCTGTGGATCGGCATCGCGCAGTGCCTCGCGATGATTCCGGGCGTGTCGCGCTCGGGCGCCACCATCGTCGCCGCGATGCTGCTCGGCGCCGACAAGCGCTCGGCCGCGGAGTTCTCGTTCTTCCTGGCGATCCCGACCATGATCGGAGCTTTCGTCTACGATTTCTACAAGAGCCGTGCCGAGATGACATCAGATCATCTCGGTCTCATCGCCATCGGCTTCGTGGTGTCCTTCGTCACCGCAATGATCGTTGTGAAGGCCTTCCTCGGCTACGTCACGCGCCACGGCTTTACGCTGTTCGCCTGGTGGCGCGTGATCGTCGGCACCCTCGGGCTGATCGCGCTGGCGCTGGGGATGTGACGGCCTCTCGCGGAGCCGTTCTCGAGCGATCTCTGCGTCCCGACATTGCGAGGAGCGTAGCGGACGAAGCAATCCAGACCTTCTTCTGTGTCCTGGATTGCTTCGCTTCGCTCACAATGACGCGGGCGGCGCATGTGTCCACCCCACGATTTTCGCAGGCGATCACGCATTCATGCGCTGGAACTGCCCGGCGGGGCGGAAGCGCCAGAGATATTGCGGGGCGATCGCCTCCAGGGAATCCGGCGTGATGCCGAGGCCCTCCAAGGTCAGGCCCGCGGTCTTGGCCGCCTCCGACACCACGTTGTCGTGACGCAGCAGCTCGACCTGGTCGGACGTCAGCTTCAGCGCGCCGGGCGCGAACTGGAGGAAGGCGGCCTGCAGCCTGGCCAGCCCGAACGACAAGGGCAGCAGCGTGCGTTTGCGGTCGGTGATATCGAGGATGATTTGGATGATTTCGCGGAAGGTCAGCACTTCCGGGCCGCCGAGCTCGTAAATCGCGCCTTCGCGCGCCTTGCCGTCGACGGCGTCGGCGATCGCGGTGGCGACGTCGCCGACATAGACCGGCTGCATCTTGGTCTCGCAGCCGACCAGCGGCAGTACCGGCAGCATTCGCGCCAGTCCCGCGAAGCGGTTGGTGAACTGGTCCTCGGGCCCGAACATTAGCGATGGCCGCATGATGGTGGCGGACGGCAGCGCCGCCAGCAGCGCCTGCTCGCCGGCGGCCTTGGCGCGCGCGTAGGCCGAGGTCGAATTCGCGTCAGCACCGATCGCCGAGACATGCACCATCTGCGCGCCCACTGCGGCCGCCGCCTTGGCTACCGTTTCCGCGCCTTTGGCCTGCACCGCGTCAAAGGTCTGCGCGCCGCTCTCGGCCAGGATGCCGACCAGGTTGATGGCGACATGGGAGCCTCGCATCGCCGCCTCGACCGACGCCGGGTAGCGGATATTGGCCTGCACGCTGTGGATCTGGCCGACCCGGCCGAGCGGCTGCAGATGGCCGGCCAGCTCCGGCCGCCGCACCGCCACCCGGATCCGGTAATCGCGCTTGGCCAGCGCCCGCACCACGTTCCGCCCGAGGAAGCCCGAGCCGCCGAAGACCGTGACGAGGGTGTCCAGATTCGATGACATGGCGTGATTCCTAAGGGATGTTTGGCCGTTGCCGCCGGGGATGGCCGGTCGCTTGAGCGGCGAGCGCCGCCTTTGATGCGCCGCTATATAGCGCAACGCCCGCCTTGCGGAAAAGTGGGAGTATTTTTCGGCACGCCTTGGGAAAAATCGTCACAAAACCTGCTCCTGCGGTTTGACAAGCGGCCGGGTGATCCGTAGTAACCGGGCCACATGCCCAGGTGGCGGAATTGGTAGACGCGCTGGCTTCAGGTGCCAGTGGCTTAACGGCCGTGAAGGTTCGAGTCCTTTCCTGGGCACCATCCCTTCCCAAGGGGCTGCTATCTCCAAATCGCAGGCGATTCGAGCCGCAGACCGGAGCACGGCGCTCAGGGCTGCGATGACACAGGTCCTCCTCACGCAGACTCCTCCAATCCCGTCCTTCGACGCGAGGACGCTGACGGATGTCCTTGCCGGCGGCGGGACCGATCGAACTGAAGAAGCTGGCTTTGCAAGCGCGGCCTGGTGAGCGCGACCGGCAAGCGTTGCGAGCCCGCAGCCGTGCCGCGGACATTGGGCAAACGATGCTGGAGGACTTGGGCCGCTGCACCCGCCACGTCTCGCCGGCATCCGCGCAGGCGCCCAAATCGACCTGCTTCCCAACGGCTTCGAAATTACAATGTCGTCCGTACGATTGGCTTGACGGGCGGAACACTTCGGTTCCAATCTGCGAGAACCTTGCGGCGATCCCGCACCGCTCTAGGTGCCGCGCGTGAACCGGTTTCTGGAAAAATATGCAGTTCGACTGCACCCCGTATCGCCAGAGGCATTCCTGCTTGCCGCTGTAGCCGTCAGTGTCAGCAGCGCAATCATGTTCGTTTT
This sequence comes from Bradyrhizobium sp. STM 3557, assembly GCF_045571465.1. Taxonomy (NCBI): domain Bacteria; kingdom Pseudomonadati; phylum Pseudomonadota; class Alphaproteobacteria; order Hyphomicrobiales; family Nitrobacteraceae; genus Bradyrhizobium; species Bradyrhizobium sp. STM 3557. Next base: position 149,177 of record NZ_CP120697.1, on the reverse strand, counting down.
CGCCAAGGTTCTTGGCGCGAACGTCTATTTCGCCCCGTACATCCCCGCGGTATTGATCGTGAGCATGTTCGCGGGCGTGTACGCAGCGACATTCGCTGCCGTCGTGAGCGCCCTGGTCGTCTGGTGGATCTTCTTCCTGCCTCCCTCCGGCCTGGGCCAGTTCTCCATCAGCAATGTGAGCAATCTCGGCTTGTTCGCATTTGGTGCAGTGCTGATGATCTGGTTTGGGCATGTGTTTCGATCAGCGCTCAGTCGGGCCATTCTGCGCCAGAAGGAGAAGGAGCTCGTGGCCAACGAACTTCTCCACCGGGCCGGGAACACGTTGGCAGTCGTCTCCTCGATCGTGCGGGCGACGCTGAAGGACGATCCAGAGAGGGCGGACGTTATCGGCGGGCGGCTTCGGGCCGTATTGAAGGCGGACGAGCTGATCATAAGGTCTCATGAATACCCCGATCTGCGCGGCGTTCTGACAAGTGAGTTTCACCCCTACCAGATCGAGCAGCGGGTCGAGATGCACGGGGAGCGGCTCGAGCTGCCCGCCAAGGTCGCGCGTAACATGGCCTTGGTATTCCACGAGCTGACCACAAATGCGGTCAAGCACGGTTCGCTTTCGAATGAACGCGGCCGGCTTCGTATTTCCTGGGAACGGAAGGATGGAATGGTGACCGTGAATTGGATTGAGTTCGATGGGCCGCTGATTTCAGAGCCGAAAGCACTTGGACAAGGCAGTCGACTGATCCGCGCCGCCCTTGCCGAAGTGAATGGGTCCGTTACGAAGGAGTTTCGGGCGACCGGACTCTCCTGCCGGGTTTGCTTCGACGTCGGCCATTCCCAAGATGCATCTGACAGCGCAGGCTCAGGGCTGGCAACCAGAGACGCTGAGCGACCGGACGCAGCTCCAGCCTGAAGCATCGGCTGCCCTGCAGTGATGGCTTGCCGATAGTCCTCCCGATTGAGCGACCTTTGCCGGCCGGACAGACAGACGTTGCCCGTCGAACGCGCCGGGCAGTTCGACAGCATCAGGCTTTGCCTTTCAGGGCACCACGCGGCGCAGCTGACTGATTCTCTGGCCGCGAAGTCGGCAAGAGCGGCCGGGGGCCAACTCCGATTTACGTTTCAAACAGCTGCACGCCATCTTTCGCCGGTAAAGTCTCTGGATCCTTCGTTGCGGTGCTCGTCGCGATGAGGTCGTGGCAAGTGCTCGCATTCTCGCGGCGCGTGTCGCGTCCGAGCTTTGCTAAGACGTCACCCTCGGAAATCGAGGGCGCAGGGAAGGCCGGGTGCTGGCCGCACCCATGGCCCGCGTGCAACAAAAAGCATGCGGCAGAACCACAGGTACGTGCCGAACAACCGGCCTTCCCTGCGCGATGGTTTTAACGCTTATACGTACTCTCCCCGGGGACCGGCTCTCTTGCCCCCGTCGCTCGCAATGCTCGTCAAAGCGCATCACGAACTTGACGCCAGCACCGCGGCGCCAGGACCACACGACTTCACGTCCGCATCGATGCTGTTCGTCCGCTCGCGAATGCGCGCTGCAACACTGACACGTCCACCGCATCCCCCGCCCAACGTTCGTGACGATCGCGAAACGCCCCTCTTGGAAGAGCGCGGGACGCCGACAAAAATCGTCTTGATTTGCCCGACGACGCAACCTCGCATGCGTGCGACAAAGTAACCCGACGGGCAATTTGCAGATGGCTGACATGCATGTATGTGCGCCCGCGGGGTAGAGCGATCTGGGCGCAGGCCACGAATGCTCGGCCGCTTGTCATACGTCAGGTGTGAGCTGGCCCGAACCGAGCATTGTCGGCGCGCACATCACTTCCAGATTTTTGTGCCGCAGGAGCCTTGACCGGGCAGACGCCCGAGAACGCCGACCACAACCGCAAGCTGCGGACGATGGCGCACAAACGCGGCAGAGTTCTAACTGATTTGGCTGAACCGCGACCCAGCGACTGGAGCGAAAATTTACCTTTCTGGCCTACTTTCGGCAGCGGAAATCGGGGCTCGCCATGCTGAACCGCGTCACTGTCTCTGCGCTGCTAAAACTCGTCATGGGCGTCATGGCGGCGATCGTCGCCATCCTTCTGGCTTTGGGGGCATGGGATTCCTGGCAACGGCTCCGAGACGACGAGCGTGTTGCGGTGGTCGCGGACGCCTCGGCGCATGCCTTCCGCGCCATGCACAATCTGCGGACCGACCGGTCCACGACATTCCGGTCCCTGAATTCAGACGTTCCGATTGCGGCCGAGACCGAGGACTATCTTCGCGGCCTGCGCGACGGCGAGACGCCGGCGCTGAAGGCCGCGCTCGAAGTGTTGCCGCAGGCCGAATTCGAGGGCAAGGCGTCGCTACTGCCCGAATTGCAGCGACTGAGTCAGGACCTGTTCAAGCTGCAGACCGAAACCTGGGAGCAGATCCACCAGCCCAAGGCGTCGAGGCGACCGTCGCTCGCCAAGGAATATTTCGACAATAACGACGCCCTGATCGCCAACCTGGAAAAGATCTCGGCTTCGCTCGCAGCGGCGGTGAACCACCACGATCCGGTGGTCGACCAGCTGCTTGCGATCAAGCAGACCGGATGGCTCCTGCGCTACACCAAGGGCGACATCGCCATCATGCTGTCCAATGCGCTCAATAGCGGCAAGCTTTCACCGGACCAGCAGAAGGCCTATCTGAAGCTCATCGGCGGGACCGAGGCCGCGTGGTCTGCGCTGCAGCTTTCGGCGTCGGGCATGCAGCTGCCGCCAAGCCTCACCACCGCGTTTTCCGACGTCAAGGCCGCGTTTTTCGATCCGCAATTCCTGGCACTCTGCGATCGCATCGTGAATGCGCTGGCCACGGGAGAGAAGCCGGAAATAGCCGCGACGAGCTTCACGCCGCTGATCGTCGGACGCATGAGCAGCGCGGTGAAGCTTGCCGAAACGGCGCTCGACGAAGCCAAAGCCCACACCAAGGCGCAGATCGCCTATCAGCAGCGATCGCTGATTCTGCAACTGGTGCTGCTGGCGGGCGCGCTGACGCTGGCATTCGTGAGCATGGCGGCGGTCAGCCATCGCGTCATCAAGCCGCTGCACGACATCCGTGACTCCATGCTCAAAGTGGCTTCGGGCGATCTGGCCGTCGATATCGGTTACGCCGACCGGCATGACGAGATCGGTGCGCTTGCCGGCGCGCTGGAAACCTTCAAGCAGCAGGCCGAAGAAAAGGCGCGGATCGAAATGCAGGAGCAGGAGCGCAATGCTCATGCAACCGCGCGCCAACGCGCCGTCGAGTCCCATGTCGCCGAGTTCGAAACCACCATGCGCAACACGCTGAAGCAGCTCAGCGGCGCATCCGACCAGATGCGCAATACGTCGACCGAATTGTCCGAGGTCTCGCGCCATACCAACCAGAAGGTCGAGATCGCGCAGCAAGCCTCCGGCGACGCCTCGACCAGCGTCGAGAATGTCGCCGCCGCCGCCGAACAACTCAGCGCCTCGATCGGCGATATCAGCAAGCAGGCGGCGCATGCGGCCGGTATTGCCAGCCGTGCTGTCGATCAGGCCAGGCAGACCGATGGCACCGTGCAGGGGCTGGCGCAATCGGCGAGCCGGATCGGAGAGGTCGTCGGCCTGATCAACAGCATCGCGGCCCAGACCAACCTGCTGGCGCTCAATGCCACCATCGAGGCCGCGCGCGCGGGCGAGGCTGGCAAGGGCTTTGCCGTGGTCGCCTCCGAGGTGAAATCGCTGGCCAGCCAGACCGCGAAGGCGACGGACGAGATCTCCGAGCAGATCGCCGACATTCAGAAGGTCGCCAATGAGGCCATCGACGCCATCAAGGGCATCGGCAGCATCATCGGCGAGGTCAACGAGGTTGCAACCGCGATCGCCGCCGCCGTGCAGGAGCAGGGCGCAGCGACGCAGGAAATCACCCGGAGCACGCAGTTCGCCGCGCAAGGCACCAAGAACGTTTCCGAGAACATCACCGGCGTCAAATCGGACGCCGACGCCGCGGCGGCCGCGGCTCACAACGTCAAGCGCGCCTCGGAGATGCTTGAAAGCGAGAGCCAGCATCTCGGCGATCAGGTCAACGACTTCCTCAGCAGGATCCGGGCGGCGTAGGCGGCGGTGAAACTATCCTTCGCGCGGAATCAGAACCTGCCGCGGTCCGGGGCGGGAATGCCATGGAGCCGCTCGCGTTGGGTTTCAAGCCATACCAGCCGTTTCATCGCTGATTTTCTCAATGAGGCCGAGAGCTTCGCGTGCAGCGCGCGATATTTGGCGTAGCTGATGAACCTGTTCAGCTCGCTGAGGCTGAGCTTCGCGGCATCTGCCTCGGTCTCCGGCGCTCCTGATCGGTCACCCATTTTCCGAATCTCGATCGGCTTTAGCTGGACAGGGATAGACTGTAATCCCAATGTCCACACCGAGCTTTGCTATTCGCAGAAGTAAGTCGGAGCTGATTGTCGTGTCGAGCACGGGGTGCTCGTGTCCGCTTTCAAAGCCGTAGGAGAAGGTACGAGAGGTGCAGCTGTTCCAAAGCTCGCGCGCCGCATCCGGAAGCGCCTCGTGCACCATCCTGCATCCTCAATTGGGCCTTCGACATTGAGTTCGAGGGCGAGAAGAGATTGCTGCTCGTGCTTCTGATGCTGGAGCACAAAAACTCTTTCATCCAAATGATCGATGAGTGGGCTGAGATCCGAGTTCGATTTCAAGACCAGATCCAGATTCAGGAAATGCGGAAGTGACGCCATTTTATTCACGCTCGCCAATTTCGGTTCGGCGTCATGGATTGCTGCATTGTCCAGTGCGCCGCGCTTCGCGATCGACGATCACAGTCGGCCCCAGATCGCTTCGATCTCATCGTAGAGATGTTGATTGGCGGGACCCATGGACGCGCCAAGGATGGATCGGATGCCTCTGAAATATGAGCGGATGGCTTCAAGTTGCTGCACCGAGAAGCCATTCCAGAAGTCCGTCCACTCCGCACGGTCAGTGCGGCGCCTGCGTCCGGCCGGCAGCAGGCACTCGAGCGCCCAATCGAGATAGCCACTGTCGTCGAGCACGCCGAGCAGCAGCGATGGCAAATAATAGCGGAACGCGTCAGGATGCAGGTAGAGCTTGGCGAAGCAGGCAGGACCGATCATCGTCCAGTCATGCATCGTGACATCGACCCAGCGCCGGTGCGTAAGTCGTCTCTCAAGTTCTTCGGGTATGTCGCCGACCGGCCGTCCTCCGCCCTCAATCCAAAAAAAGCGGGGCAGGGGCTCCACCGGGAAGCTCGTCTTCAGAAGCTCGGCAAGCTGATCGGGTGCGGTCATGGACATCATTGCGAGCGCTTGCTGTCAGCGCGAACTCGTTCGTCGCGTTTCGAGAGCGTAGACCACACCAGTGCACAACATCATACCGGCGAGATGAAAATCCGAACGAAGCGGCTCGACTCGCGGCACGTGCGGGGTGAGCGCCACGCTGGCGCTGCTCAAGCACCTCTGACCCGCAGCAGCAGCTTCAGCGCCAGTTCGGCGCGGTGCAGCGGTTCGAGGCTGCGATAGGTGCGCGACAGCAGCAGCGCGCCTTCGAGCTGGCTGAGCACCAGGGTGGCGACCAGGTCGGCATCACCGGCCGACAGGCCGAAGCGGAACAGCCCGCGCTTGATCTCCAGCTCCCATTTCTGGAATGCGGTCCGGCTCGTCGCGCCCAGCGCCTCGGATTGCGCTGATGTCTCGAGCGCCGTGGTCGCGATCGGGCAGCCGTCTCGGTAATTCGATTTTTCCAGATCAGTCGCCATGCCCCTGATCACGCGAGTCAGGAACGCCTCGGCGTCCTCCGAGGACTCGGCCGCCTGAGCAATGGTCTTGCGGACGGTCTCGCCGGACTGCGTGAGCGCGGAGCAGCCGATCTCCTCCTTGCCCTTGGGGAAATGGAAATAGAGCGAACCCCGGGGCGATCCGGCGGCGGCCAGAATGTCCTGCAGGGCCGTGCCTTGATACCCTTGCCGGCGAAACAGCGCCGCCGCGGCGGCGAGTGTCTTTGCCTTTGAATCGGCCGCCTTTCCCATGCCTCAAGATATCCAATGCCGATAGGTATGTCGACCTACATAATATGTAGGTCAATCAGCATATTTCCGATATGTGCGTGATTCCAGTCATTTACGGGTCGTACCGTCAGGAGATTTGGAGCAGAAACAGGAAGCGGCAAAAACTGATAGGAACCTGAAATTCACCGCACTAGTGTCCGGTCCTTTAGCGACCTGACCTGTTGAGGCTTCCCCATGACCGTACGCCTGCATCGCGGCGACCTGCCTGATCTTTCCCGCTACACCTCGTCCGTCGCGATCGACACCGAGACCATGGGGCTCAATCCGCATCGCGACCGGCTCTGCGTGGTGCAGCTCTCGCCCGGCGACGGCTCGGCGGACGTGGTGCAGATCCCGCTGGGACATACGGATGCGCCGAACCTGAAGGCGCTGCTCGGCAATCCCGCTGTCACGAAGATCTTCCATTTCGCCCGCTTCGACATCGCGGCGCTCTATCACGCGTTCGGCGTGATGCCGCAGCCGCTCTACTGCACCAAGATCGCCTCGCGGCTGTCGCGCACCTACACCGACCGCCACGGCCTGAAGGACCTGGTGCGCGAGCTGCTCAACATCGACCTGTCGAAGCAGCAGCAATCGAGCGATTGGGGCGCCGATAGCTTGAGCGAGGCCCAGCTCGCTTATGCCGCCGCCGACGTGCTGCACCTGCATGCTCTGCGCGAGCGCCTCGATGCGATGCTGGCGCGCGAGGGACGGACCGCATTCGCGCAGGCCTGCTTCGATTTCCTGCCCACGCGCGCCCGGCTCGACCTGCAGGGGTTCGAGGCCGAGGACATCTTTGCCCATTCTTGAGGCAGGATTTCCAAGGCCGACATCCTTAAACTCTCGTAACCATCTGCCGGCGGGCGCAAATTTGGTCGTCTTTTCAGGCCATTTGAGCCGGCCCGCGACCGCCCTGGAATTCGCCGGTCTCAGTTCCCGGCTGTATTGCCGGCTGAGGCCATGTAAAATACCGGTTCGATCCTCGCCTTGGAGCCACGGTGAATTCGGTCCAGAACCCAGCCTATGATCCCGGGCTCGAAGCGCGCTTCGCGCTGGCTGCGCGGCACAGCCGGCTGGTCCGGGCCTTGCGGCTGGCGGTGCCGACTGCCGTGGGATTGGCGATGGCGCTCGTCATCGGCATCTCGCTCTTCAACCCGTTCCACATGGAGATCAAGACCGACAACCTCTCGGGCAATCTCGTCGTGTCGGGCAGCAAGATCACCATGGAAACGCCACATCTGACCGGCTTCACCCCGGACCAGCGGCCCTATGATCTCGTAGCCAAGACCGCGACCCAGGATCTGACCGATCCCGACCATGTCGAGCTCAAGATCCTGCGCGCCAAGGTGCTGATGGAGGACCATTCGACCGTGACGCTGGATGCCCGCACCGGCCTGTTCGACACCAAGCAGCAGGTGCTGGATCTGCACAAGGACATCCTGCTGACGACCTCGACCGGGTACGAAGCGCGGCTGAACTCTGCGCATGCCGACATGGCGAAGGGCACCGTGTCCTCGGACGAGCATGTCGACGTCAAGCTCACCAACGGCACGCTGACCGCCGACCGGCTGCGAATCACCGACAATGGCGATGTCATCCGCTTCGAGGGCCATGTGGTGATGAACCTGGTCAATCTCGACGGCGGCAATCCTGCGTCCGTGCAGAGCGAGGCTACCGCCGAGCCGGCGCCCGCTCCGCCGCCGCAACGGACGCGTCGGCCGAAGACAACTAATGCGAAGTGATTCATGACTGGACGATCCAACTCGCTATTCGCACGCGCGGGCCTCTCGCGCACGCTCGCTGCCTTGCTGCTGCTGTCGGCGGCGCATCACGTCGTGCATGCGCAGAGCTCGTCGACCGGCGTGCCGAACGCGCTGCAGGGCTTCTCGCAAAACCGCGACCAGCCGATCCAGATCGAGGCCGCCTCTCTGGAGATGCAGGACAAGAAGAAGGAAGCGACCTTCTCCGGCAATGTGAAGGTGACGCAGGGTGACACCACCATGACGTCGAAGACGCTGGTGGTGTTCTACGAAGGCGGCGGCTCCGGCGCTTCGGGCGCCAAGCCGGCGAAGGGCGCAACGATGCAGGCCGCGACGCCCGGGCCCGGCGGCTCGTCCTCCATCAAGCGGCTGGAGGCGCGCGGCAATGTCATGGTGACCCAGAAGGACCAGGTCGTCACCGGCGAGACGGCGGTGTTCGACCCCAAGACCAACCTGATCACGATGCAAGGCGGTGTGGTGCTCACCCAGTGCAAGAACGTGATGCGCGGCGACCGGCTGACTGTCGACATGACCACGGGCGTGTCGCGTGTGGAATCCGATAGCGGCCGCGGCGTGCAGGTGCTGTTGCCGCAGGGCAACGGCTCCGGCGGTGGGAGCGGTGGCGGTTGCGGCTCCGATGGTGCAAGCGCCAAGGGCGGCTCGCCGCTGCAGCTGCCGGGCGTCAATAAACCGAAATGACGTCAACGGCTTGCGATTTCGTCTCCGCCCTCCGTTGAACCCGTCGATGTCGCGTTCTATCTAGCGGACGGCAGCTTCCGCTTTCGCGCCGCAATGAGCTGCGAAGGGCGGAAGCCGAAACGATCGAGCATTGACGCTTAAGATCCAGCCCTGAGGTCGAAGGTGGTCCGGAGGGCAGGGGCATATCGGTTCGTTCACGGACGAGACGAGGACGAATCAAGGCTGCTGCGGCAGACGAGGGCACCTTCGAAAAGGCGTAAGCGAACGGGGATGGTGGACATATTCGGCAAGTTCGGTCGGCGTCCTGCCCAGCGCGGCCAGCGCGGATCGGGACGTGCGCGGGACGACATCACCGCGCTCGATGCGTCCATGGATGATCCCTTTGACGATCCTTTGGCGATGCTGGCGGAAACCGCGCGCGAGCAGCCACGCGAACAACTGAGTGAGCAGCCTCGGCCGCGCATCAATCCGCGCTCGCCGCAGAACACCGAGACCTTGCAGCGCAGGGCCAAGCCGAAGGCGAGCAATGCCGGTGGGCAGCAATTGCTGCGCCGACCGGGCTTCCTCGCCGTGCACAACATCGAAAAGAGCTTTGGCAGCCGCCAGGTGGTGCGCGGCGTCTCGATCTATGTCCGCCGCGGCGAGGCGGTCGGCCTGCTCGGGCCGAACGGCGCCGGCAAGACCACCGTGTTCTACATGATCACCGGGCTGATCAAGGCCGACCGCGGCGCCATCGAGCTCGACGGCCACGACGTCACGCGGCTGCCGATGTATCAACGCGCCCGGCTCGGCATCGGCTATCTGCCGCAGGAGGCCTCGATCTTTCGCGGCCTCACCGTGGAGCAGAATATCCGCGCCGTGCTCGAAGTGGTCGAGCCGTCGCGCAAGAAGCGCGAGCGCGAGCTCGATGCGCTCTTGGAGGAGTTCACCATCACGCGGCTGCGCAAATCGCCATCGATCGCGCTGTCCGGCGGCGAACGCCGCCGCGTCGAGATCGCCCGCGCGCTCGCCACCCGACCGAACTACATGCTGCTCGACGAGCCCTTTGCCGGCATCGACCCGATCGCGGTTGGCGACATTCAGCAGCTGGTGCGCCATCTCACCAATCGCGGCATCGGCGTGCTCATCACCGACCACAATGTGCGCGAGACGCTGGGCCTGACCGATCGCGCCTACATCGTCTATGCCGGCCAGATCCTGACCGAGGGCAGCCCGGAGGAGATCGTCGCCGATCCTGATGTGCGCCGGCTCTATCTCGGCGAGGAATTCAGGCTGTAGAGCGTTTTCAAGCGAAGTGGATACCGGTTCGCGTCAAGAAAGCGCGTCAAAGCAGAAGCCAGAAGCGTCTATTTCGGTACAGTCCGGATGCTTGTGATGCGCGGCGGTAACTAGGTCTGCTGCGCCGCGCCATACTCCGTTTTTCTTATTCGTCAACCCGTGTACATCGGGTCAGGACTGAGATAAGCAAGAATTGGACCATCTCTAGGGAACGTTCTTGCCTCCATGGCGCTGACGCAGAGATTAGAATTCCGCCAGTCGCAATCGCTGGTGATGACGCCGCAGCTGATGCAGGCGATCAAGCTGCTGCAGCTCTCCAATCTCGATCTCTCCACTTTCGTGGAAGAGGAGCTTGAACGGAATCCGTTGCTCGAGCGCGCCAGCGACGGGCCGGAGCCGCCTGTGGCCGGTGAGTCCGCCCCCGAGCGCGCCGAATACGCCGCATCCGAGGGCGGCGCCGGCGACGAGTTCAGTGACGGCGGCGGCGCCGAGAGCTTCGAGCCAAGCCAGGAAGACTGGATGAGTCGCGATCTCGGCAGCCGCACCGAGATCGAGCAGACCCTCGACACGGGCCTCGACAATGTGTTCTCCGAAGAGCCGGCGGAAGCCGCCGCCCGGAACGCCCAGGACGCGCCACCGAACACCTATACCGAATGGGGTGGCGGTGCCTCCAGCGACGAGGACTACAATCTCGAGGCCTTTGTCGCCGCCGAGACCACGCTATCGGATCATCTCGCCGAGCAGGCGGCGGTGGCCTTCGTCACGCCCGCCGACCGGCTGATCGCCCAGTATCTGATCGATCTCGTCGACGAGTCCGGCTATCTGCCGGCCGATCTCGGTCAGGTCGCCGAGCGGCTCGGTGCGGAAACGGAAGATGTCGATGCCGTAGTCGCGGTGCTGCAGACATTCGATCCGCCGGGAATCTGCGCGCGCAATTTGAGCGAATGCCTGGCGATCCAGCTCCGCGAGCTCGACCGCTACGATCCGGCGATGCGCTCGCTGGTCGAGCATCTCGACCTCTTGGCGAAGCGGGACTTCGCCGGCTTGCGCAAGCTCTGCGGCGTCGATGACGAGGATCTCGTCGACATGATCGGCGAGATCAAGCGGCTCGATCCGAAGCCGGGCCTGAAGTTCGGCACCACGCGCACGCAGACTATGGTGCCCGACGTCTATGTGCGGCCTGGTCCGGACGGCGGTTGGCTGGTCGAGCTCAACAGCGACACCTTGCCGCGCGTGCTGGTCAATCAGGTCTACTACACGGAGCTGTCGAAGACGATCCGCAAGGACGGCGACAAATCCTACTTCACCGACTGCCTGCAGAACGCGACCTGGCTGGTGCGCGCGCTCGATCAGCGCGCCCGCACCATCCTGAAAGTCGCGACCGAGATCGTGCGGCAGCAGGACGGCTTCTTCACCCACGGCGTCGCGCATCTGCGGCCGCTGAATCTGAAAGCGGTCGCGGACGCGATCCAGATGCATGAATCGACGGTGTCGCGCGTCACCGCCAACAAATACATGGCGACCAATCGCGGCACCTTCGAGCTGAAATATTTCTTCACCGCCTCGATCGCCTCCGCCGACGGCGGCGAGGCGCATTCCGCCGAAGCCGTGCGGCATCACATCAAGCAACTGATCGATGCCGAGGCGCCTAACGCGATCCTGTCCGACGACACCATCGTCGAACGGCTGCGTGCGTCCGGCATCGACATCGCCCGCCGCACCGTGGCGAAATACCGCGAGGCGATGCGGATACCATCATCGGTCCAGCGGCGGCGCGATAAGCAGAGCATGCTGGGCCATGCCCTCTCGACCTCGTCATCCAGCTCCGACCGATCCAGAGACACCGCCTCCGCCTGATTGCGTGCGGCCCAAATCGGAATAGTCTGCAGGTCCGGCCCACCTTCATCGAGGTAGCAAATGACCCTGAGGATTTCCGGAAAAAGCATCAGCGTCGGCGAGGCGCTGCGCGGCCGCGTCAACGAGCGCACCGAGGAGGTGCTGCGCAAATATTTCGACGGCAATTATTCGGGCCATATTACGGTTTCCAAGGATGGCTTCGGCTTCCGCACCGATTGCGCGCTGCATCTTGATTCGGGAATCACGCTGGAGGCGGAATCGAACGCCCAGGATGCCTATGCCAGCGCCGACCAGGCGCTGCTGATGATCGAGAAACGGCTGCGCCGCTACAAGAGCCGGCTCAAGGATCGCTCCGCCCGCAAGACTGCCGCGGCGTCCGCCGCGCTCGCCGGGCTGGACGCGCCAAGCTACGTCATCGAGGCGCCCGGCGAGGGCGAGGAGGAGGTCACCGGCTACAATCCCGTAATTATCGCAGAAGCAACCACGGCGTTGAAGCGGCTCTCGGTGTCGGAGGCCGTGCTGGAACTCGACCTGACGGGTGCGCCTTGCCTGGTATTCCAGCATGGCTCCAGCGGGCGGGTGAACATCATCTACCGCCGCGCCGATGGCAATATCGGGTGGGTCGATCCGCCCGCTGTAAAGGCCTGAATTTGCCTTCAGCCTGCCGCCTTGAGGATGTCATGGTCGGCTGGTCCTTGAGGCTACGATCTTAAGGATAGGTCGCAGGAAACATGCTTGCGGGAGTTGGCACCGCCGTTGCATTGGGGTAGAAGGCCCCCGCGTTGGACAGGGCCGTGCGGCCCGCGGCCTCACCTTCTTGACGCGGGTCTGTCCCGCCCTATCTCGCACACTGACGGTTCAAATCACCTCGGAACGCCCTATGCCGATTACCGATCTGGTCGCACCCGAGGCGATTCTCCCGGCTTTGAAGGTCAACAGCAAGAAGCAGGCGCTGCAGGAGCTGGCAGCGCGCGCCGCTGTCCTGACCGCGCAGAACGAGCGATCGATCTTCGAGGTTCTGCTGCAACGCGAGAAGCTTGGCACCACGGCCGTCGGCTATGGCGTTGCGATTCCGCACGGCAAGCTGCCGAAGCTGGAGAAGCTGTTCGGCCTGTTCGCGCGCCTGGAGCGGCCGATCGATTTCGAGGCGATGGACGGCCAGCCGGTCGACCTCGTGTTCCTGCTGCTGGCGCCCGAGGGCGCCGGCGCCGATCATCTCAAGGCGCTGGCGCGGATCGCGCGCCTGCTCCGCGACCAGGACGTCGCCAAGAAGCTGCGCGCCTCCCGCGATGCCCAGGCGATCTATTCGGTGCTGGCGCTGCCGCCGGCCTCCGCGGCCTGATTGAGCCGCGCGCTTTCCACCGTCACGGCAATAACCGCTCAAGATAGCGCACTGTCTTGGCACCGCCATGGATGCTGGCCTGTCCGATCTCGACAAAGCCGAGCGCAGCGTGGAAGGCATCCGAGGCCGGGTTGGGCGGGCTGATATTGACCTCGCAGACGATGCGCTCATGGCCCCTCTGCGATGCCGCCTCGATCAGCGCATCATAGAGTTGTCGCGCCAGTCCTCGCCCGCGCGCGTGCGATGCGACCACGATGCGGTCGACATAGAGGAAGCGGGGATAGCGCGCGCGAAACCAGCGGAAGTTCGGGCTGTCGTAAGCAGCGCTCTCGTCGAGCACGACCATGAATGCATCGACCTCGCCGATCCGCAAAGCCAGCCACGCTTGCGCCACGAGGCCCGCGAGGCCGGACGGCTCGAGCCATGATAGTTCGCTCGCATGCGCATTGTTGAGCGCGAGCAGGGCACTCCCGAGCGGCGTGTCCGACAGCGCATCGGCGAGCGTGAGGCGGTCGAGGCTGAGCTGATTCGAATTCATATCCAGCGCGGCAAAAAAATACGCGGGCGGCTCCGGAAGGATACCACCCGCGTATCATGAAATTCTCTGCGCTGCTCGGATCTCGGCCGCCGCGTCAGCAACTGCCGCGAGAGCCGCGCTTGACGCTTAGTGCACGCTCACGGCCTGGAGCTCGTGGCTCCACGCATTGGCGATCGCCGCTTCGCGGCTATCGGTGAGCATGATCGGCGTGCCGTCGGCGGCATGGAGCGCAAACAGCTTCAGGCCGGGCGCAATGCGCGGCGCCTGCGGGAAGAGATCGGGAACGTCCTCGGACCGGATCTGCTTGACATAGGCGATATGGCCCTCGCCCAGCGTCGCCAGCGATTCCAGCGAGACGTTCGATTCCGACGCGACGATACCTTCAGTCATGGTCTCGACTCCTTCTGAGACTTAAGCGGTCGAGTCCGCTACTCGTTCCATACGATCCATTATTCGTGTTCATTGATAGCGATTGTCTTAACGATACGCTCCGGCTCAGGCCGGATCAGATCGATCGACAAAAGCCCGTTCTTCAGGTCCGCGCCCTGCACCTGCATCCCCTCCGCCAGCACGAAAGTGCGCTGGAAGTGGCGCGCGGCGATGCCGCGATGGATGTATTGCCGAGCCTTGTCGTCCTGCTGACGGCCGCGGATCACGAGCTGGTTTTCCTCAATGGTGACATCGAGTTGATCGCGGGTAAAACCCGCCACCGCCAGCGTGATCCGTAAGCGCTCGGGCTGGCCATTGGTGCGCTCGAACCGCTCTATGTTGTAGGGCGGATAGCCGTCGGCACCCTTGACCACGCGGTCGAGCACACGCTCGATCTCGTCGAAGCCCAGCAGGAACGGACTGGAGAGCGATGGAACACGCGACATAGTTTACAAAGTCCTCTCGAAGCGACTTTGATGTTTCAGGGCCCTATTGGCACCCCTTGCACAGCAATATGGGCATCTCCCCGGCGCGTTCAAGCGCCGGACAGAGGCCGGAACGATCCATACCCGGAACAGGTTAAGGGTTGATGCGCCGTCGGCCATCGGCCGAGAACAGGTGCAGCCTCTCGCGCGGCGCGCAGGCGCGGATCCGCTCGCCGATGCCGGGGGCGGTATCGCCGGGCACGCGCACGATAATGTCGCCGACTGTGGCCGCAAGGCTCAAGCCGTCATCATCGGCATCGCGGCGTCGTGCCCCATAGACATAGCTTTCGGCGCCGACATGCTCGATCGCCTCGACCGAAAGCTCCAGCGCCACGCCGCCGGCGGGGGCGCTGTCCGCCACCTCGAAATGCTCCGGACGGATGCCAAGAATGCCGGCTTCGTCCATTGCCGGGCTGGCGCCGAGCTGCGCCTTGATGCCCGGCTCGTCTAGCTTGATCAGGTTCATTGGAGGAGCACCGATGAACGAGGCGACAAAGGTCGTGGCCGGCTTGTGATAGATCTCGAGCGGATTTCCAATCTGCTCGATCTGTCCGGCATTCATCACGACCAGGATATCGGCCAGCGTCATCGCCTCGAGCTGGTCATGAGTGACATAGATCGCCGTGGTCGCCAGCCGCCGCTGCAGCTTGCGGATCTCGACCCGCATTGCGATGCGCAGCTTGGCATCGAGATTGGACAGCGGCTCGTCAAACAGGAATACCTTCGGCTGGCGCACGATGGCGCGGCCCATGGCCACGCGCTGGCGCTGGCCGCCGGACAATTGCCGCGGCTTGCGCTGGAGCATCGCGCCGAGCTCGAGGATGCGCGCCGCTTCCTCGACGCGGGTCTTGATTTCGGCCTCGGCCATGCCGCGGTTGCGCAGCCCATAGGCCATGTTGTTGTACACGCTCATATGGGGGTAGAGCGCGTAATTCTGGAACACCATCGCGATGTCGCGATCGGCCGGCTCGACCTGGTTGACGATCCGGCCGCCGATGTCGATCTCACCAGAGGTGATCGTCTCCAGCCCTGCGACCATCCGCAGCAGCGTGGACTTGCCGCAGCCGGAGGGGCCGACCAGCACGCAGAATTGGCCGTCGCCGACCTCGAAATCGATGCCCTTGATGGCGTCGAATCCGCCTTGATAGGTCTTGCGGACGTTGCGGAGCGTGACATTAGCCATGGAAGATTCCAACGCGCAGCATGTGTTTGTTCGAGAGACGCGAATAGCGGATCGCGAATAGCAAATGGATCGCGCCAAGGACGTCCCTACTCGCTATTCGCCATTCCCTATTCGCCCTCCTCACTTTTCCGTCTCCACCAGTCCGCGCGTGAACAGTTTCTGCATGACGACGACGACGAAGACCGGCGGGAGCATCGCGAGCACGGCCGTCGCCATCACGATCGGCCATTCCGTCAGCGCGTCGGTGGTGGTGATCATCTTGCGGATGCCGATCTGGATCGTCTGCATGTCGTCGCGCGTCGTGATCAGCAGCGGCCAGAGATATTGATTCCAGCCGAGAATGAACAGGATCACGAACAGCGCCGCCATGTTGGTGCGCGACAGCGGCAACAGCGTATCCCAGAAGAAGCGGAGCGGCCCGGCGCCGTCGATGCGCGAGGCTTCCAGGAGCTCGTCCGGGACGGTCATGAAGAACTGCCGGAACAGCAGCGTCGCGGTCGCCGACGCAATCAAAGGCAGCGTCAGCCCGGCATAGCTATCGAGCAGATGCAGGTCGGCCGTGATCTTGTAGGTCGGGTAGATGCGCACTTCCACCGGCAGCATCAACGTGATGAAGATGACCCAGAAGATCGTCATCCGGAACGGAAAGCGGAAATAGACGATCGCATAGGCCGAGATGATCGAGATCGCGATCTTGCCGACCGCGACCAGCAGCGCCATCACCAGCGAGTTCAGGAGCATGGTGCCGACCGGCTCGCGGGTCGAGCCGCTCGTGCCGATGAAGATGGTCTGGTAGTAGGTTTGCAGGAAACGACCGCCTGGCAGCAGCGACATCTGCCCGTTCGCGATGACGGCATTGTCCTGCGTGGAGGCGATGAAGGCGAGATAGACCGGGAAGGCGACGATGGCGATCCCGATCCAGAGGATGACGTGCGCGACGTAACGCCGGATGCCCTCTTGCTCGACCATCAGTAGGTCACCTTGCGCTCGACGAAGCGGAACTGGATCGCCGTCAGCACGATGACGATGACCATCAGGATCACCGATTGCGCCGCCGAGGAGCCGAGATTGCCGCCGATCAGGCCCTCGGTATAGACCTTGTAGACCAGCGTGACCGTCGACGTGCCGGGGCCGCCGCGGGTCATCGTGTCGATGATGCCGAACGTATCGAAGAAGGCGTAGACGATGTTGACGACGAGCAGGAAGAAGATCGTCGGCGACAGCAGCGGAAAGATCACGGTCCAGAAGCGCCGCATCGGGCGGGCGCCATCGATCGCGGCCGCCTCGATCACGCTTTTCGGAATGCTCTGCAGTCCCGCAAGGAAGAACAGGAAATTATACGAGATCTGCTTCCAGGCGGCGGCGAGAATGATGAGCAGCGCCGCCTGATCGCCGTCGAGCAGCGGATTCCAGTCGATGCCCATGGCGCGCAGATAGCGCGCGAGCACGCCAAGCGAGGGGTGCAGCATGAAGATCCAGAGCACGCCGACCACGGGCGGCGCCACGGCATAGGGCCAGATGAGGAGCGTGCGATAGAGCGTGCCGCCGCGCAGCGGCTTGTCCGCCATGACCGCGAGCAGCAGCGCAAGCGACAGCGAGGAGAGCGCGATCGCGAATGAAAAGAAAAAGGTGCGGACGACCGTGGCGAAGTAATCGGCGTCGTGCAGCAGATCCAGATAGTTCTCAAACCAGACGAAGCTGGTCGAGAGGCCGAACGCGTCCTGCAGCAGGAAGGATTGCACCACCGCCTGGGCTGCCGGCCAATAGAAAAAGATCAGGACGATCGCGAGCTGCGGTGCAACCAGCGCGTAGGGCAACAGCTTTGACTGGAAGATGGCGTTCTTTTGCATGGCGATTGGAGCGGGCAGGCGCGAAGCCTCGCGGCCTGCCCGCTCACGGCCTCACTTCACGGCCGTTTTTTCGAACTGCCGCAGCATCTGGTTGCCGCGTTGGACGGCAGCGTCCAGCGCCTGCTTGGCAGTCTTCTTGCCGGCGAGCGCCTGCTCGATCTCCTCGGACCAGACGTCACGCAGCTGCACCATGTTGCCGAGCCGCAGCCCGCGCGAATTCTCGGTCGGCTCCTTGTTGGTGAGCTCCAAGAGCGGCGTCTCGAGATAGGGCTGGTCCTTGTAGAAGCCCTCCGCCTTGGCCTTCTCGTAGGCCGCCTTGGTGATCGGCAGATAGCCGGAAGCCTTGTGGATGTAGACCTGACGGTCGGTGTCCGAGAGGAAGGTCAGGAACTTGGCGACGCCCTTGTATTCCTCGGGCGTCTTGCCACCCATCACCCAGAGCGAAGCGCCACCGATAATGGAGTTCTGCGGGGCGCCCTTCACGTCGGGATAATAGGGCATCGGGGCGGCGGTGAAGTTGAACTTGGCCTGGGCCTTGACGTTGCCGAAGAACGACGACGAGGTCAGGTAGATCGGGCATTCGCCCGAGGTGAAACGACCCTCGCCGGTGTTGGTGCGCCCGGCATAGTCGTAGGTCTTGTCCTTCTGCAGGTCGACAAGGTTCTCCAGGTGCTTGACCTGCAGCGGCCCGTTGAACTCCAGCACGGTGTCGAAGCCGTCGAGGCCATTGGCCTTGCTGGCCAGCGGCACGTTATGCCAGGCGGAGAGCTGCTCGAGATTGACCCAGGTGACCCACGAGCCGGAGAAGCCGCAGGTGGAATAGCCGGCAGCCTTCAGCTTCTTCGCATCGTCGAACACTTCCGGCCAGGTCTTCGGAATCTCGGCAATGTTCGCCTTCTTCAACGCGTCGAGATTGATCCACATGACGGTCGAAGACGAATTGAAGGGGAACGACAGCATCTCGCCCTTCGAGGTCGAGTAGTAGCCGGTGATCGCCGGCAGGTAGCTGTTGGGATCGAATTTCTCTCCCGCCTCCTGCATCAGCTTGTAGACGGGCTTCACGGCGCCGGTCGCTGCCATCATGGTCGCGGTGCCGACCTCGAATACCTGCATGATGTGCGGCGCATTGCCGGCGCGGAAGGCCGCGATGCCGGCGTTCATCGTATCGGGGTAGTTGCCCTTGTAGGTCGGGACGACCTTGTAGTCGGTCTGCGAAGCGTTGAAGTCGTTGGCGAGCTTGACGATGACGTCATTATTCGCGCCCGTCATCGCGTGCCACCACTGGATCTCGGTCACGGCATGGGCCGGCGAGGCGGCCGCGAGCGCCAGAGCGGCTGCCGTCGCCGTGGCTGCGAAAAATTGTCGAAGTGACATCAAAAAATTCCTCCAGAGGTCGTCATCGCGTTGGGGCCGTTAGCAGCGGTGGATGACGATTATGTGAACTGTATAACCGGTGGGATCGTCAGGGGAAAGTGCTGTGCAAGGCATGCGGGAGAGGGTGGAAATCTCCCGTTGGACACGCCTCGCCATGCGCTCGCTGCGCTCTTCCGTAGCGCAGCGAGACGACAGGATGATTGCGCCATCTTGGGCTTGATTAGCGCCTGCGCTCGGTGCTGACGATTCCACCTTTGACCAAGGCATCGATGGCCTCGGTCGAATAGCCGAACTCGCCCAGCACCTCGCGGGCATGCTGGCTGTATTTCGGTGGGGTCGAGCGCAGGCTCGCCTTGGTTCGTTCGAGCCGGATCGGCGATGCGACGCCCTTGTACCAATCCTTCTCGATGATGTCGCCGCGATGCAGCGTATGTGCGTTGGTGAGCGCCTGGTCGATCTTCTGCACCGGGCCGGCCGGCAGACCCGCTCCAAGCAGCCGATCGCATAGCGGCTCGGCCTCGAACTCCTTGAACACGGCAGCGAGCTCGGCCCGCAGCGCCTCGCGGTTAGCGACACGATCCCTGTTGCGGGCAAAGCGCGGATCGGTGCCGAGCTCGGGCCGTCCGATTTCCTTAGCTAGCTTGCGGAAGGTGCCGTCATTGCCGACGCCGATGAAGATGTCGCAGGTCTTGGTCGGGAAGATCGCATAAGGCACGAGGTTCGGATGCTCGTTGCCGGTGAGCTGTGGCGGCTTGCCGTGCATGAAATAATTCGCCGTATGCGGATGCATGATGGCGAGACCGGTCTCGTACAGCGTCACTTCGAGAAACTGGCCCTCGCCGGAGCGCTGCCGCTCCGAGAGCGCCATCAGGATGCCGATCGCCGCATACAGCCCGGTGGTGATGTCGACCAGCGGCACGCCGATCCGCATCGGGCCGCTCTCCGGCGAGCCGGTCGCGGCGATCATGCCGGTCATGGCCTGGATGATGGCGTCATAGCCGGGATTGCCGCCGCGCGGGCCGTCAGCGCCGAAGCCGCAGATGCGGCAATGCACCAGCTTGGGAAATCTCGCGCGCAACGCGTCGCTGCCGACGCCCCATTTCTCCAGCGTGCCCGGCTTGAAATTCTCGATCAGCACATCGGCAGTCTCGAGCATCTTCAAGAGCACCTCGCGGCCGCCCTCGGAAGCAAGGTCAAGGCCGATCGAGCGCTTGTTGCGGTTGATGCCGACGAAATAGGCCGCGTCCTCCTCGTGGAAGGGAGGGCCCCAGTCACGCACCTCGTCGCCGGCCGGCGGCTCGACCTTGATCACGTCGGCGCCGTGGTCGGCGAGAATTTGGGTGCAATAGGGGCCGCCGAGCACGCGCGTCAGGTCGATCACGCGCAAGCCGGCCATCGCGCCGGGAGCAAAGGGAGGGGTCATCGATGGGTTCGCGAAGTTGTTATCAACTCGCGATCATAAAGCATTGCCGCGGCACCAGCGCAAATGCGCAGTGGCCGCAGCCACGTGCCGGTCGACGCATGCCGTGGGATGGAAAGAATCGCCCCTTTGCGGAAAAGAGTGAGTATGCGCACAGCTTACGACGCGCTCGCTGCAACCTCGCCCCGCTTGCGGGGAGAGGTCGGATTGCGAAGCAATCCGGGTGAGGGGCTACAGGTCCAGCAATTCACACCGATAGTGCGTCTGCCCCTCACCCCAACCCTCTCCCCGTGAAGAACGGGGAGAGGGAGCCTACCGCCCGCTTCGCGATGGCTCGCGAAACGTCGCTCGCCTCAGACCACGCTCAGCTTGACGTCGATATTGCCGCGGGTGGCGTTGGAGTAAGGGCATACCTGGTGCGCCTTCTCGACCAGCGCTTCCGCATCGGCCTTGGCGAGGCCCGGCAGCGACACCGCGAGCTCAACGGTGAGGCCGAAGCCGCCTTCGGAGCGCGGGCCGATGCCAACGGTCGAGGTGACGGATGTGTCGGCCGGCACCTTAGGGCCGCCCTGGGACGATACGAACTTCATGGCGCCGAGGAAACAGGCGGCATAGCCGGACGCGAACAGCTGCTCAGGATTGTTGCCGGTGCCGCCGGCACCGCCGAGTTCCTTCGGGGTGGCGAGCTTGACGCTGAATGCACCGTCAAGCGTTGCAGCCTGGCCGTCGCGGCCGCCGGTTGCCTTGGCGCTGGTCTTGTAGAGCACGTTCACGGACATGGGAGACTCCCGGGTAGCGGTTTCAATGCGGTGCATATTGCAAACAATTCGATTGTGCACAATCTATCTCCTGATCGAATTTTCGTGATCATTGCGGCGACTCGTGCCAAGCCGCGCGCAAGCTGGCCGATAGACATCCCGATGAGGTGAGCATGCCCAGAAAGTCCGCAGGCGACGCGCCGCTTCTGCTCGCAAACCAGCTCTGCTTTGCGATCTACTCGACGGCGCACGCGTTCAACCGCGTCTACAAGCCGCTGCTCGACCGGCTCGGCCTGACCTATCCGCAATATCTCGTGATGCTGGTGCTGTGGGAGCGCGACGGCTTATCCGTGAAAGAGATCGGCGAGCGCCTGTTTCTCGATTCGGGCACGCTGACGCCGCTCCTGAAGCGGCTCGAGGCCGCGCATCTGGTCAAGCGCACGCGCTCGGTGGCCGACGAGCGCCAGGTGCTGGTCGCGCTGACCGCGCAGGGCACGGGCCTGCGCGAGAAGGCCAAGGCCACCATTCCTCCGGCCATCCTCGACGCCACGGGCTGCTCGCTCGCCGAATTGTCGGCGCTGCAGCGGAGCCTGATCGCGCTGCGCGAGCGGCTGAACGAGGCGGCGGAGGGGTAGGGCTAATTAGGCCGGTCTTGTCAGCCGCTTCCTCGTGAAGGCTCGACCCGAGTGCGACTTGAGATAGGCCTCGAATGCAAGCGCCATCTGTTTATCCGGAAAGGCGCAGTACCAGATCAGTGTCCTGGGCATGTATTTCGAAGTGTGAGAAGAGCGCCCAGCGTTGTGGTCCGCAAACCGCTGTTTCAGGTCGGTGGTAGCGCCGATATATTCCTGGTCAGGAAAAGCAACGCTGCGGATGATGTAGACATACCACATCGGGTTTGCGCTCGTGGCGCGGCAATGAGTCAGAATATTCCAAGACTAAATGACCACGCTAGGAGCGTGCGAAGTCAAGATGGGAGAAGAGAAAGTCTAGCTTGCTGCGGCCCGGCTTCGCCAAGAGGCTTCGCCGGGCACCACGCTTCGCCCTTCGGGCTCCGACGTGGCTGCGCCACGCGTAGCCCGAAGGGCGAAGCGTGGTGGAGCCAGGCGGGATCGAACCGCCGACCTCTTGCATGCCATGCAAGCGCTCTCCCAGCTGAGCTATGGCCCCATTCAACGACCCGGCGGTCTGGGTGACGCGCCGGGGAGCACCGTGAACCACAGTTCGCGGATTATCTCAAGTGTCTTCTGTTAGGTATCTTCATCGCCTCCGACGTCGCCGATGATGTCGGTGACGTCTTCATCGCCTTCTTCCTCGTCGGCGATGAAGGTCGAATCATCGTCCTCGTCGTCGTCGAGGGTCTCGTCGATCTCGATGTCGTCCTCGGACTCCGGCACGACGGCCTTCACCTTGCCGGTGTTCTCCTCGGCATCGGCCTCCTCGAGGGAGACCAACTCCTCGTTCTCCATCGGCTCCTGCGCGGCGTCGGCGGCAGCGGTCGCCCGCGCGGCCTCGCCGCGGCTGGCGCGCGCCGGGGCCGCGGGGGCGATCGGCACCACCTCGCCGGTGTAGGGCGAGATCACCGGGTTCTTGTTGAGGTCATAGAACTTTTTGCCCGTCGTCGGGCAAATGCGTTTGGTTCCGAGCTCGGATTTGGCCACGTGCGGCGTCCTGGCAATGTCTGAAAAGCGGTGCTTCACTTGGCTAGTTGCTGCGCTGCTGTCAATAGCGCATCGCATGAGAATTCACGGGCCGTGACGGCCGTTGGCCGCTGTGATACCTGCCGGCCCGGAACATCCAAGGGTACCGCCTTTGACCACATTTTTAGCCCCGACCCCGCTCGAATCCCGCGCTTCAGGCCCGCTGAGCGGCATGATTCGCGTCCCCGGTGACAAGTCGATCTCGCACCGCTCCCTCATTCTGGGTGCGCTGGCGGTCGGCGAGACCATTGTGTCCGGCCTGCTCGAGGGCGAGGACGTGCTGAACACGGCCAAAGCAATGCGGGCGCTCGGCGCCAAGGTCGAACGATCGGGCGAATTCGCCTGGACCGTTCATGGGGTCGGCGTCGGCGGCTTCGGCCAGCCGGCGGCTCCTCTGGATTTCGGTAATTCGGGCACCGGCTGCCGGCTGGTGATGGGGGCCGTCGCCGGCTGCCCGATCACCGCCGTGTTCGACGGCGATGCCTCGTTGCGCAGCCGGCCGATGCGGCGCGTGCTGGATCCCCTGGCGCTGATGGGGGCCAAGGTCACCGCAGGCGGCGAAGGCGGCCGGCTGCCGCTAACGCTGCAGGGCGCGCGCGATCCCATTCCGATCACCTATAAGACGCCGGTGGCCTCGGCCCAGATCAAGTCGGCGGTGCTGCTCGCCGGCCTTGCCGCCCCCGGCGTCACAACTGTCATCGAGCAGGAGGCGAGCCGCGACCATACCGAGCTGATGCTGAAGCATTTCGGCGCCGAGATCGTCACCACGGCCGAGGGACCGCATGGCCGCCGCATTGCGCTGACGGGCCAGCCCGAGTTGCACGGCGCTGAGGTGATCGTGCCGGCCGATCCGTCCTCGGCTGCGTTCCCGATCGTGGCGGCGCTGATCGTCGAGGGCTCCGACATCGTGCTGCCTGACGTCATGACCAATCCGCTGCGCACCGGCCTGTTCACGACGTTGCGCGAGATGGGCGCGTCCATCGAGGAGGCCGATGTGCGTGGCGATGCCGGCGAGCCGATGGCGCGCCTGCGCGTGAAGGCCTCGCGCCTGCGCGGGGTCGAGGTGCCGCCCGAGCGGGCGCCGTCGATGATCGACGAATATCTGGTTCTGGCAGTGGCAGCCGCGTATGCGGAAGGCACCACGGTCATGCGCGGGCTGCAGGAGCTGCGGGTCAAGGAGTCGGATCGGCTGGAAGCGACCGCCGCGATGCTGCGGGTCAATGGCGTCGAGGTCGAGATCGCCGGCGACGACCTCATCGTCGAGGGCAGGGGCCATGTGCCCGGCGGCGGCCTTGTCGCCACTCACATGGACCATCGCATCGCCATGTCGGCGCTGGTGATGGGCCTGGCTTCCGACACTCCGGTCAAGGTCGACGACACCGCCTTCATCGCCACCAGCTTCCCCGACTTCCTGCCGCTGATGCGCAAGGCCGGCGCGGAGTTCGCATGATCATCGCGATCGACGGGCCGGCGGCGTCCGGCAAGGGAACGCTCGCCAAGCGCCTCGCTGCGCATTATGGGTATCGGCATCTTGATACCGGCGTCATCTACCGCGCAGTGGCCCATGCCATGCTCTCGGCCGGTCTCGATCTTAATGACGAGGCGAGGGCGGCCGAGGTTGCGATGACGCTCGATCCCGGAACTTTCGACGATCCTGCGCTGAAGAGCCACGCCGTCGGTTCCGCCGCCTCGGTGGTCTCGGCGCTGCCGAAGGTGCGGGAGGCGCTGGTCGCGTTCCAGCGCCAGTTCGCCGCCGTTCCTCCGGGGGCGGTGCTCGACGGCCGCGATATCGGCACGGTGATCTGCCCCGACGCCGAGGTGAAGATCTTTGTCGTCGCCGATCCCAAGATCAGGGCGCAGCGCCGCGCGCTCGAGGCGCGGAGCCGAGGCGAGGCGGCCGACGAGGCGGCCATTCTGGCCGACATCCTGGCGCGCGACGAGCGCGACCAGAACCGCAGCGTTGCCCCTTTAAAACAAGCACCGGATGCTTACTTGCTAGATAACTCCCATTTGGATATAGAAGGCGGCGTCCGGGCCGCCATCGATATTGTCGAGGCCGTCCGAGCGGGCCGGCAGCGGGTTTGACATCTTCCGCTGTCGTCATTGGAGGAACGCCCGCTCCCGCCCTTGAACGTCGATAGCCCGATCCGTTTCGATCGGGCGCGATCAGCCGGACAGCACTTCAACGTATCGCATGTGCAGCCACTGCCGGCCCGCTTCTTTGCGCGTTTGCGCGAAGGAAGCGGACGTCTGGGGTTCGTGGACCTCCAGGCACTGTCCATCCGATCCGCCGATCAACCTAAACGCTGGCAAGACAGTCCACCCCTGGAGAACAAATGGCTTCGAGTACGTCTGCAAATTCCTACAATCCCAGCCGCGATGATTTTGCCGCGATGCTGGATGAGTCCTTCACGCGCGGCAACCTGCAGGAAAGCTCCGTCGTCAAGGGCAAGGTGGTTGCGATCGAGAAGGACATGGCCGTCATCGACGTCGGCCTGAAGACCGAAGGCCGCGTGGCGCTGCGCGAATTTGCCGGGCCCGGCCGCGATAGCGAATTGAAGGTCGGCGACGAGGTCGAGGTGTTCCTCGACCGCATCGAGAACGCGCTCGGCGAGGCCGTGCTGTCGCGCGACAAGGCTCGCCGCGAAGAGAGCTGGGGCAAGCTCGAGAAGGCCTTCAACAACAATGAGAAGGTTCACGGCGTCATCTTCAACCAGGTCAAGGGCGGCTTCACGGTCGACCTCGACGGGGCCGTGGCCTTCTTGCCGCGCTCGCAGGTCGACATTCGTCCGATCCGCGATGTCGCGCCGCTGATGAACAACTCCCAGCCGTTCCAGATCCTGAAAATGGATCGCCGCCGCGGCAACATCGTCGTGTCGCGCCGCACCGTGCTGGAAGAGACCCGCGCCGAGCAGCGCCAGGAGCTGGTGCAGAACCTCGAAGAGGGTCAGGTGATCGACGGCGTGGTCAAGAACATCACCGATTACGGTGCGTTCGTCGACCTCGGCGGCATCGACGGCCTGCTGCATGTCACCGATATCGCGTGGCGCCGCGTCAACCATCCGACCGAGGTGCTCACCATCGGCCAGACGGTGAAGGTCAAGATCATCAAGATCAACCACGAGACGCACCGCATCTCGCTCGGCATGAAGCAGCTGCTGGACGATCCGTGGCAGGGCATCGAGGCGAAGTATCCGCTCGGTGCGCGCTTCCACGGCCGCGTCACCAACATCACCGACTACGGCGCCTTCGTCGAGCTGGAGCCGGGCATCGAGGGCCTGATCCACGTCTCGGAGATGTCGTGGACCAAGAAGAACATGCACCCAGGCAAGATCGTCTCGACCTCGCAGGAGGTCGAAGTGCAGGTGCTCGAGGTGGACAGCGTCAAGCGCCGCATCTCGCTCGGCCTCAAGCAGACCATGCGCAATCCCTGGGAGGTCTTCGTCGAGAAGCATCCGACCGGTTCGGTGGTCGAAGGCGAGGTCAAGAACAAGACCGAGTTCGGTCTGTTCCTGGGTCTCGAGGGCGACGTCGACGGCATGGTCCATCTGTCGGATCTCGACTGGAAGCTGCCGGGCGAGCAGGTCATCGACAACTACAAGAAGGGCGACATGGTCAAGGCCGTGGTGCTCGACGTCGATGTGGAGAAGGAGCGTATCTCGCTCGGCATCAAGCAGCTCGAAGGCGATCCCTTCGCCGAGCCGGGCGATGTCAAGAAGGGTGCGGTCGTCACCTGCGAAGTGCTCGACGTCAAGGATGGCGGCATCGACGTCAAGATCGTCGGCACCGACTTCACCACCTTCATCAAGCGCTCCGAGCTGGCGCGCGACCGCAACGATCAGCGCTCCGAACGCTTCGCCGTCGGCGAGAAGGTGGATGCGCGCGTGATCCAGTTCGACAAGAAAGCCCGCAAGGTGCAGGTCTCGATCAAGGCGCTGGAAGTCGCGGAAGAGAAGGAAGCCATCGCGCAGTACGGCTCCTCCGATTCGGGCGCCACGCTCGGCGACATCCTGGGCACCGCGCTCAAGAACCGCGATCAGAAGTAATCGTCTTCTCGTCGCTCGCCAATCAAAGCCCCGGTTTCGACCGGGGCTTTTTTGTTACAGTCGTGCAATTGAACGATGAGGCAGAAGGCACGACGTGTGCACCGGCCATACCTGGCTGTGATCCGGCCGCATTGCGGCGGGCCATGCTTTCTTCATATTGGGCCGCAATTGGTGTAAGCAGATAACCCTATTTTCACGCTGCGGATGCAATACGCGCTGATACTTCCGGGAGATTTCCATGTCGCTTGATTCGGACGTGATCGTCGATCGTCGCAGGCTCCGCCGCAAGCTGACGTTCTGGCGCGTCACCGCCGTGCTGATCGCGATCGCCGCGCTGTCCGTTGCCGGGCTCGTGATGTCGCCGCGCGGGACCAGCGCGATATCGACGACCGGCTCGATCGCGCGCGTCAATATCGAGGGCCTGATCCGCAGCGACCAGGAGCGCACCGAGGCGCTGGAGCGGCTGGGGAATTCCTCCACCGCGGCCGTGATCGTTCATATCAATTCGCCCGGCGGCACCACCGCCGGCTCCGAGCAGCTCTATGATTCGCTGGTGCGGCTGAAGGCTAAGAAGCCGCTCGTCGTCGTCGTCGAAGGCCTTGCGGCGTCCGGCGGTTACATCACCGCGATCGCGTCCGATCACATCGTCGCGCAGCAGACCTCGCTGGTCGGCTCGATCGGCGTGCTATTCCAGATTCCGAATGTCAGCGATCTGTTGAAGACCGTCGGCGTCAAGGTCGAGGAGGTGAAGTCCTCGCCGCTGAAAGCCGCGCCCAACGGCTACGAGCCGACCAGCCAGGAGGCGCGCGATGCGCTCGATGCGCTGGTGAAGGACTCCTACGCCTGGTTCAAGGATCTCGTGAAGACCCGCCGAGGCTTGGACGACGAGCAGCTTGCGAAAGTGTCCGACGGACGCGTCTTCACGGGGCGACAGGGGGTCGACCTGAAGTTGATCGACGAGCTCGGCGACGAGAAAACGGCGGTCGCCTGGCTCGTGGCGCAGAAAAACGTCAAGAAGGACCTGCCGGTGCGCGACTACAAGCTCACGCCCCGCTTTGGCGATCTCACTTTCCTGCGTACGGCGGCGGCGATCACGCTCGATGCAATGGGCCTCGGTTCCATCGCACGCCAGCTCGAGCGCGCCGGCGTGACCCAGGCGGTCGATCGGCTCGGCCTGGACGGCATGCTCGCGCTCTGGCAGCCGGGGAGCGGCAATTAAGCCCGCCAGGACCGCTTTCTCGGCCCTTTTCCCGCTTCGCGTGTGTTGCGGTGACGCCCGTTTCGAGGCTTTGTCACGCGATTTCGCGCCGCGTTTGAATGATTTAGCGTCTTGACAGCGCGAGGCTTTTTCACGGAAATGGACCGCCGACTTTCCCCGGGTACACTTTCTCGATGATCAAATCCGAGCTTGTTCAGCGTATCGCCGAGCACAACCCGCATCTCTACCAGCGGGATGTCGAGAACATCGTGAATGCGATCCTCGACGAGATCGTAGCTGCCCTTGCACGCGGTGACCGCGTCGAGCTGCGCGGTTTTGGCGCTTTCTCCGTGAAGCACCGTCCAGCGCGGGCCGGGCGCAATCCGCGCACCGGCGCGCATGTGCCGGTCGATCAGAAATGCGTGCCGTTCTTCAAGACCGGGAAGGAGATGCGCGAGCGGCTGAATCGCGACGATCCGTCAGCCGCGGCCGACGACTCCGAAGAGTCCTGAGTTCAACAAACGGCCGAGCGGTCGCCGGACCGTCTACCGTTACTCGTGAGCTGGCGGATGCGAAAATTCCTCACTACCGTGATCGTCATCGCGCTGTTCGTTCTTTGGGTCGTGTTCGCAGTGGCGAATCGGCATGACGTTACCGTGTCCTTCGATCCGTTCAACTCGGGCGATCCGGCGCTGACGTGGCAGATGCCATTGTTCGCGGTGATCATCGCGGCGGTCGCCACGGGCGTGCTTGCCGGCGGCTTTGCCACCTGGGTCGGCCAGCGCCATTGGCGGCGGGCCGCCCGGCGCCATCGTGCAGAGGCCGAGGCAGCCAAGACCGAACTCGTCAGCGTCAAATCCGCGGCGCTGGCGGCCCAGGGCGGATCTCAGAGGTTGCCAGCCCCGTTCCAGGCCGGCGGATATGGGCCTTACGGGCGAGACAAGCGGGGCGCGGCGTTGTAGAACGCGCTGCTCGCAGACGGTATCCCGTCTGCCCGGAACCCCTTGCACCATGTCCCTGCATGTCAAAATCTGCGGCCTGACCACGCGCGAGACGCTCGATGCGGCGCTCGCGGCGGGCGCGGACATGGTCGGATTCGTGTTCTTCCCGCCGTCGCCGCGGCATCTCGGTCTTGAGGCTGCACGCGAGCTCGGCCTCGCGGCCAAGGGCCGCGCGCTGAAGGTGGCGCTCACGGTCGATGCCGGCGACACGACGATCGAGAACATCATCGAGACCTTGCGGCCGGATTTGTTGCAATTGCACGGACACGAGGGCGTGGCGCGCGTGCGCGATCTCAAGAGCCGCTTCGGTCTGCCTGTCATGAAGGCGATCCCGGTGGCGACCGCCGCCGACCTTGCGCCGCTCGCGGGCTATGCCGCGGTCTGCGACCGCATTCTGTTCGATGCGCGCGCGCCCAAGGGGGCGACACGTCCGGGCGGTCTAGGCGCGACCTTCGACTGGCATTTGTTAACGAGCCTTGCGCTCGAGCGGCCCTTCATGGTCTCGGGAGGGCTGAGCATCGACAACGTCGCCGAAGCTGTGCGCATCACCCGCGCCGATGGTGTCGACGTGTCCTCCGGCGTCGAGCGCGCGCCCGGCGTGAAGGACTGCGACATGATCAGAGAGTTTGTTCGCGCCGCGCGCGCCACCGAAGAGTTGAGCAGCCGATGACGACCCAACGACCCAATTCCTATCGTACCGGCCCTGACGAGCGCGGCCATTTCGGCATTTTCGGCGGCCGCTTCGTCGCCGAAACGCTGATGCCGCTGATCCTTGATCTCGAAAAGGCCTACGCGGAAGCCAAGGTCGATCCAGCCTTCCACGCGGAGATGGGCGGCTATCTCAAGCATTATGTCGGCCGGCCCTCGCCGCTTTATTTCGCCGAACGCCTGACCGAGCATCTCGGCGGCGCCAAGATCTACTTCAAGCGCGAGGAGCTCAATCACACCGGCTCGCACAAGGTCAACAATGTGCTTGGCCAGATCCTGATGGCGCGCCGCATGGGCAAGCAGCGCATCATCGCCGAGACCGGCGCGGGCCAGCACGGCGTCGCCACCGCGACGCTCTGCGCCCGCTTCGGCCTCGAATGCGTGGTTTACATGGGTGCGGTCGATGTCGAGCGGCAGCAGCCGAACGTGATCCGCATGGAGATGCTCGGCGCCAAGGTGGTGCCGGTGCAGTCCGGTGCGCGCACCTTGAAGGATGCGATGAACGAGGCGCTGCGCGACTGGGTCACCAACGTGCACAACACCTTCTATTGCATCGGCACGGTGGCGGGGCCGCATCCCTATCCGATGATGGTGCGCGACTTCCAGTCGGTGATCGGCAACGAGACTCGCACGCAGCTGCAGGAGCTCGAAGGCCGACTGCCGGATTCGCTCATCGCCTGCATCGGCGGCGGCTCCAACGCGATGGGCCTGTTTCACCCCTTCCTCGATGATCCCTCGGTGGAGATCTACGGCGTGGAGGCCGCAGGCCATGGCCTGACGCAGCTGCATGCGGCCTCGATCGCCGGCGGCCGGCCCGGCGTGCTGCACGGCAATCGCACCTATCTGCTGATGGACGAGGATGGGCAGATCGAAGAGGCGCATTCGATCTCCGCCGGCCTCGACTATCCCGGCATCGGGCCGGAGCATTCCTGGCTGCATGAGACGGGAAGGGTCAAATATCTGTCGGCGACCGACGAGGAGGCGCTAGCCGCGTTCCAGCTATTGTCGCGGCTCGAGGGCATCATTCCGGCGCTCGAGCCGGCCCATGCCATCGCCAAGGTGATGGAGCTGGCGCCGCAAAAGCCCCGGGATCATCTGATGGTGGTCAATCTGTCCGGCCGCGGCGACAAGGACGTGCCGCAGGTCGGCGACATCTTGCGCGCGAGGAAGTCGTGACGGGGGCATCGGTTCACCTCTTTCCGTCGCGAGAGGCCCCCTCCCTAACCCTCCCCCGCAAGCGGGAGAGGGAATCGACTGCCGTCGCGGCGGCTGATCGGTCGCAACTGACAACTCCCTCTATGAGATCGATCTCTGTCGCGGCACGACGTGCTGTGCTCCCTCCCCCGCCTGCGGGGGAGGGTTGGGGTGGGGGCGTTGGTTTGCTCCGCCAGCAGCCGCGATCTATTTTCAGGAAGCTTCCATGACCACCCGCATCGACACGCGTTTCGCGCAGCTTAAGAAAGAGGGCCGCTCGGCCTTCGTCACCTTCGTGATGGCCGGCGATCCCGATCCGGAGACTTCGCTTGCGATCGTCAAGGCGCTGCCGCAGGCCGGGGCTGACGTGATCGAGCTCGGCATGCCCTTCACCGATCCGATGGCCGATGGCCCGTCGATCCAGGCCGCTGGCCTGCGCGCGCTCAAGGCCGGCATGTCGCTGAAGAAGACGCTTGCGCTCGTGAAAAGCTTCCGCGAGACCGACAACGCCACACCGATCGTGCTGATGGGCTACTACAACCCGATCTACATCTACGGCGTCGACAAATTCCTCGCCGATGCCAAGGCCGCCGGTGTCGACGGGCTCATCATCGTCGACCTGCCGCCGGAGGAAGACACCGAATTGTGCGTGCCGGCGCTGAAGGCCGGCCTCAACTTCATCCGGCTGGCGACGCCGACCACCGACGACAAGCGGCTGCCGGCGGTGCTCGCCAACACCTCCGGCTTTGTCTACTACGTTTCGATCACCGGCATCACGGGTGCTGCGGCGGCGGATGCCAAGGCGGTCGGGGGGGCGGTCGCCCGCATCAAGCGCCACACGTCGCTGCCGGTCTGCGTCGGCTTCGGCATTCGCAGTCCGGAGACGGCGCGTGCCATCGCCGAGAACGCGGATGGTGCCGTGGTCGGCACCGCGCTGGTCGATGTGGTCAAAACCAGCCTCGACGCCGAAGGCAAGGCGACGCCGAAGACCGTCAGCGCGGTCGCCGATCTCGTGGCCGCGCTGGCAGAGGGTGTTCGCGGCGCCAGACAGGCCGCGGAATAGACGACAATCATCGATCCCACGACTGGCGGCGGCTTGCCGGGTCTCCAAATCCTCGCCATATGACAGGGCACGACGGAGCGACACATGAACTGGCTTACCAACGTGGTCCGGCCGAAGATCCGCAACATCCTGCGCCGCGAGACGCCGGAGAACCTGTGGATCAAGTGCCCCGATTCCGGGCAGCTCGTGTTCTACAAGGACGTCGAGGCCAATCAGTTCGTCATCCCCGGCTCGAACTACCACCTGCGGATGGGGGCGATGGCCCGGCTCAAGTCGGTCTTCGACAATGAGACCTGGTTCGACGTCGCGCTGCCCGAGGTCACGCCGGATCCGCTGAAATTCCGCGACGAACGCCGTTACGCCGACCGCATCCGCGATGCGCGGTCGCGCACCGGAATGAATGACGCTGTCAAGGTCGGCTATGGCAAGCTCGAAGGCATGGGCGTCGTGGTCGCCGTGCAGGACTTCGACTTCATGGGCGGCTCGCTCGGCATGGCCGCGGGCGAAGCGATCGTGCGCGGGCTCGAGCTCGCGGTCGAGAAGAGCTCGCCCTTCATCGTATTCGCGGCCTCCGGCGGCGCCCGCATGCAGGAGGGCATCCTGTCGCTGATGCAGATGCCGCGCACCACCGTCGCGATCCAGATGCTGCGCGAGGCACGCAAGCCCTATATCGTTGTGCTGACCAATCCGACCACCGGCGGCGTCACTGCCTCTTACGCGATGCTGGGCGATGTCCACATCGCCGAGCCTGGCGCGCTGATCGGCTTTGCCGGTGCTCGCGTCATCGAGCAGACCATCCGCGAGAAGCTGCCGGAAGGCTTCCAGCGCGCCGAATATCTGCGCGATCACGGCATGGTCGACATGGTCGTGCATCGTCATGATCTGCGCCCGACCTTGGCGCGGCTCTGCCGCATCCTCACCAAGTCGCCCGCGCTCGAGCCGATCAAGCCCGCCCCGCAACTGCCGCCACCGGCCCCAGCGGTGGCCAGCACTGACGCGCCCTCGGTCGCGCCATCTGCGTGAACAGCCCGGCGCCCCAGCCCTCCCGATCGCCGCTTGACGAGCTGATTGCGCGGCTGTCCGCGCTGCATGCGGGCAAGATCGAGCTCGGGCTGGAACGGATGCACCGGCTGCTGGCGCAGCTCGATCATCCCGAGCGCAAGCTGCCGCCGGTGATCCATGTCGCCGGCACCAATGGCAAGGGCTCCACGGTCGCTTACTTGCGGGCCATGCTGGAAGCCGCGGGCCTGCGCGTGCATGTCTTCACCTCGCCCTGGCTGGTGCGGATCAACGAGAGCTATCGGCTCGGCATGCTCGGCGGCGGAGTCTTCGTCGATGATGACGAACTGCATGCCGTGCTCACACTGTGCGAGCAGGTCAATGCCGGCGCGCCGATCACCTTCTTCGAGATCAAGACCATCGCCGCCTTCTGCCTGTTCGCAAAGCATCCGGCGGACGTGGTGCTGCTGGAGGTCGGGCTCGGCGGCCGGCTCGATTCGACCAATGTGGTCGACCAGCCTGCGGCGGTGGTGCTGACGCCGATCGGCATGGATCACATGGATTTCCTCGGCAACTCGCTGGCCTCGATCGCAGCGGAGAAGGCCGCAATCATCAAGAGCCGCGTGCCGGTGATCTCTGCCGAGCAGGAGCCGGATGCCATGGCCGTGATCGAGCAACAGGCCAAGCGGATGCGCGCGCCACTGTTCGCAGCCGGCGAGGAGTGGCACGTCAATGTCGAGCGCGGCCGCCTGGTCTATCAGGATGACCGTGGCTTGCTCGATCTGCCGGCGCCAAAACTGTTCGGCCGGCATCAGTTCGCCAATGCCGGGCTCGCGATCGCGACCCTGCGCGCGATCGGCAATTTCAAGCTCGCGACCAAAGCATTCGAAGCGGGCATCGTCGGTGCGGACTGGCCGGCGCGGATGCAGCGCCTGTCGAGCGGGGCACTGACTGCGCTTGGGCCCGATGGCTGCGAGCTCTGGCTCGACGGTGGTCACAACGCCGATGGCGGGCGTGTCATTGCCGCCGCGCTCGGCGATCTCGAGGAGCGGGTGTCGCGTCCGCTGGTCATCATCGTCGGCATGATGGCGAACAAGGACGCGGTCGCGTTCCTCGGCAACTTCGCCGGCCTGACCCGCCACATCATCGTGGTGCCGATCCCCGACCAGCCCAACGCGATGGCGCCCGCTGATCTCGCCGATGCCGCGCGCACGCTCGGCATGCGGGTCGAGATCGCCGACGGCATCGAGGCGGCGCTGTCCGGCGTCGCGCGTCTCGCCTACGAGGTCCCGCCGCGCATCCTGATCACCGGCTCGCTCTATCTTGCCGGCCACGTGCTGGCGATCAACGGCACGCCGCCGACGTAGTTGGAGCATTGCATGCGCTTCGCCGCGATCGCCGACATCCACGGCAACTATCTCGCGCTGGAAGCCGTGCGCGCAGATATTCGTAGCCACGGCATCGAGGACATCGTCAATCTCGGCGATATGGCGAGCGGCGCGCTCGATGCGCGCCGGACCATGGACAGGCTGATCGCGCTGGACGCAGTCCATGTGCTAGGTAATCATGACCGCTATCTGATCGATCGGCCGCCCGAGAAGATGGGTTCGTGGGACCGTCCCGCTCATGCCGAGCTCGATGAGAGCCATCTCGACTGGCTGCGCGCGATCCCGGCGACGCGCGTGTTCGAGGGCCGGGTCTTCCTCTGCCACGCGACGCCCGCAAGCGATGAGGTCTACTGGTTGGAGCGCGTGCATCCCGACGGCACGGTGGCGATGGCCGATCTGGAGAGCATCGACGCGGCTGCTGAAGGCATCACGCAGCGGCTCATCCTCTGCGCCCACAGCCACGTCGCCCGCGCGGTGCGGCTGCGGGACGGCCGGCTGATCGTCAATCCCGGTAGTGTCGGCTGCCCCGGCTATCGCGATACCCACCCTCATCCGCACGTGGTCGAGGCTGGCTCGCCGGATGCGCGCTATGCCATCCTGGAATCGAGCGGAGATGATTGGGTCGTTACGTTCCGCCATGTGCCCTACGATCACGCGGCCATGGCGGCACTGGCGCATCGCAAAGGCAAGCCCGAGCTCGCGTCTGCGCTGGCGACGGGCTGGGTCAGATGACGCGCGTCGCGACCTCGTCACGCCAGCAGCTTCCGCGGATCGGCTGCCTTCTGCTTGAGCTGATCGAAAGTGCATTGCCGCGGGGCCTTGTCTGGACGCCAGCGCAGGATCGAGGTGCCGTGGCGGAAGCGCTCGCCGGAGAAATGGTCGTAGCAGACCTCGATCACGAGCTTCGGCTGCACCGGACACCATTGCGCCGAGCGCTCCGTCGACCAGCGGCTCGGCCCGCCCGGGGTGTTGCCGGTGAAGCTTTGCTCCGTGATCAGCGGCGTCAGCTTCGCTGTCAGCGCCGGCTTCTCCTCTTTCTTGATCGCAGATGTGAAGCCGACATGGTGCAGCAGGCCCGCATCATCGTAGAGGCCGAGCAGCAGCGAGCCGACCACCTTCCTGCCGCCCTCCTTGTTGCTGGCGTAGCGGAAGCCGCCGACCACGCAGTCGGCGCTGCGGAAGCGCTTGATCTTCTGCATGCCGTCGCGATTGCCTGCCTGGTAGGGCAGGTCGATCCGCTTGGCGATCACGCCGTCGCAGCCGCCGCCGGACTGCGCCAGCCATTTTTGTGCTGTGGCAAAGCTCCTCGTCACCGACGACAGACGAAAGGTCGATTGCGTCTTGCCGAAATTCGCCTTCGCAAATGCCTCCAGCGCCGGCCGCCGTACCGCCAATGCCTGCTCCGATAACTTGCGCTCTTTTTCGGTCGCAAGCAGGTCGAAGGCGATGAACAGCGCCGGCGTCTGCTCCGAGAGCATCTTCACGCGGCTCGCGGCCGGATGAATCCGCTGCAGCAAATCGTCGAACGAGAACGCCTTGCCGTGCGGCACCACGAGCTCGCCATCGAGCACGAAACTCGGCGCGTTCAACTCCTGCGCGGCCGCGACCACCTCCGGGAAGTAGCGAGTGAGATCCTCGCCCGCTTTCGACGTCATTGTCACGCGCTCGCCCTCGCGCGCCAGCAGGCAGCGGAAGCCGTCCCATTTTGGCTCGTACTGCCACGCCTTGCCTTGCGGGATCGCATCGACCGAGCGCGCCTCCATCGCCTGCAGGCCGGACGGTTTGACAGCGGATCTGCGGGGGCGGGGCGGCACGGCGGGCAAACCTTAAAAACGCGACAAACACTCCCTCACAACGGCGAACGGCCGGCGATGTGCCGGCCGTCCCCAAAAACAGATGTCGCGAACTGCGCTCGGAATCAGACCGCCGAGGTGATCCACTGCTGCAGCTTCGCCTTCGGGGCGGCGCCGACCTGGCGGGAAGCCATCTCGCCGCCCTTGAAGATCATCAGGGTCGGGATCGACATCACGCCGTACTTGGATGCCGTCTTCGGGCTCTCGTCGACGTTCAGCTTGACGATCTTGACCTTGTCGCCCATCGCACCCGCGATCTCGTCGAGCGCCGGGGCGATCATGCGGCAGGGGCCGCACCATTCGGCCCAGAAGTCGACCACGACCGGGCCGTTCGCCTTGAGCACCTCGGTTTCGAAATCGCTGTCGGAAACCTTGCTGACGGCCATGGGATTACCTCTTTGGTTTGATGGATGGGCGGGAGTCGCGCCCGGGATCATGCGGATCAAAGTATGAATGGCCCCTTGCCGGGTCAAGCTCGGTCACCCAGCCGTGTGGGGAATGCAAGCTCCGCGTCCAGCGCGGAGGCGGAAAGCTCCATCAATTCAGGGGTTTCGGTCCAGAGCAGGGCGGCACGGACACCTCGGCCGGAATAGAGCTGGCCGAGGACGGCGCGGTACAAAGCGAGCTGGCGGATATAGGCCTGCGGCACTCCGGCAAGATTGGTGGGCGGCTCGTGGTTGGTCTTGAAGTCGACGATCAGGACCTCAGTCTCGGTCACGACGAGCCGATCGATCTGGCCGGACACCAGCGCCTGCGGCTGTTCGGGCAGGGCCAATCGACCGACGATCGAGACCTCGGCGCGGCTGCCTTCGGCGAACACTTGTCCGAAGCGCGGGTCCTCGATGACGGTGAGCACACGCTCCGCCAGGCGGATGCGCTCCGCCTCCGGCCAGTCCTGCGCATTGCGGGCGAGATATTTCAGCGCGGCGTCGCGGCGCTTGCCGGCCGCGACATCGGGCAACGATTGCAGCAGGCGGTGCACCAGGGTGCCCCGCTGCATGGCCTCCGTGCGCGCTATGATCGACGCGCCGGCTCGCGGGCGAAGCCCTGCGTCATCCGACGCGTCCGACGGGCGTAGCACCTGATCAGCCGGCAGCGTCTCGACCACCGATGCGCGCAGCCAGGCCGGCAACTCGATCGCGGCCATCGGCTGCTTCTCCGCCTCGCCGCCTGGAAGTGCCGCGATGTCTTCGGCGCGCGCGTAGCGCTTCACCTCTCCATCGGGCGTCTCGATCTTCTCGACCGTCAGCCCGGAAGCCTCGAGGCCGCGCGCGACGAGGTCGTACCAGCAATCGCGGCGGATGTTGTTCATGTTGCCCGGCATGCAGCCGGCAATGATCAGCCGGTCGGCGGCGCGCGTCATCGCCACATAGAGCAGGCGGCGATATTCGTCCTCGGTCTCGGCCAGCATCGCGGTGCGCGCCTCGCCGACGGCCTTGGGATCGTCGGCCTTGCGGCCGGCCCACACCACGACCTCGCCGTTCTCTGCAGGCAGATGGATCAGCCGCAGCCGCTGCGAATCGGACGGCGAGGACGTCGTGTCGACCATGAACACGACCGAGGCTTCGAGCCCCTTGGCGCCATGCACCGTCATCACGCGAACCTCGTCGCGCGAGATCTCCATGTCGCGCTTCACCTCGGTGTCGGCGGCGCGCAGCCAGGCCATGAAGCCCTGAAGCGAGGCCGGCGCCTTGCGCTCATAGCCGAGCGCGAGTTCGAGGAATTCGTCCAGCGCGTCATTGGCTTCATGGCCGAGCCGCGCCAGGATGCGCCGGCGGCCACCATCGCCGCCGAGCAGCCAGGCATAGAACGCGAACGGCGTTTCCTCGCCGGCGCGGCGCTCGCATTGTCGCAGCCGCTTCAGCACGCGCTCGAATTTCTCATCGCTCGATGCGTGTTGGACCAGCGCTTCGCGCAGAGAGCCTTTACGCTGCCAAGCCAGCGCAAACAGGTCATCGTCGTTGAGGCCGAACAACGGGCTCTTCAGCACGGTCGCCAGCGCCAAATCATCCTGTGGCAACAGCAGCGCGTCGGCGAGGTTCATCAGATCGATGATCGCGATGTGCTCGGTCAGCTTCAGCCGGTCGGCACCGGCGACGGGAATGCCGGCATGCTTCAGCGCCTGGATCACCGCATCGAACGCATTGCCGCGCCGGCGCACCAGAATCAGAATATCGCCATAACTCAGGCGGCGCTGGGCGCGGTCATGCCCGGTCATCGTGCCGTCGCGGATCAGCCGCTTGATCTCGAGCTGGATGCGCCGCGCCAGCTTCACCTCGGGGCTGGTCACGGCGACGCCGTCGAACGGCGCGCGCCAGCCCTCGATGTCATCGCGCTCGTCGCGCTCGGCCAACGGCCACAGTTCGACGACGCTGGGGCCGGCATCCTCGAGCGCGTTGTGAATGGGATAGCCGATGTCGGGCGAATGAATGCTGCTGTAGATCTGCTTCTCGCGGAAGACATGATCGACGGAATGCAGAATCGCAGCGCCGGAGCGGAACGAGTAGGTGAAGGCGACGGGATCGAAGGTCAGCCCGGCCTCGGTGAACTTCTTTTGCAGCTGGCGCCGCTGTGCATCGAATTCGCGCGGCTGTGCGCCCTGGAACGAGAAGATCGACTGCTTCTCGTCGCCGACCGCGAAGACGGTGCGGACCAGTCCATCGCGCGCGCCGGCGCCGGCGGTGAATTCGGAGATGATATGACCAATGATCTCCCATTGCCGCGGGCTGGTGTCCTGCGCCTCGTCGATCAGCACATGATCGACGCCGCGATCGAGCTTGTAGTGCACCCAGCCGGCCGAGACGCGGTTGAGCATCGCCAGGGTCTTGTCGATCAGATCGTCATAATCGAGGAGACCACGTTCCTCCTTCTCGCGCCGGTAGTTCGCAGCCGCCGCCGTCGCGATCTGCAGCAATGCCTGGCTGCGGTCGCGCATGACAATTGCGCGGCGCTTCTCGATCAGGATGTCGAGCCGGCGTGCTTCGGCTTCGAACAGTGCGCCGAGCCCGGGATTGGCATCAGTGAACTTCTTGGTCAGCACCGTCTTGCGCGGCGCCTTGTCGTCCGTCAGGAAGACGCACAGATAGGCATCGACCTGGTCGCTGCCGGAAAAATGCAGCGCATCGCGCAGCCGATCGGCGTGCGCCTGCTCGGTCTTGCCGCCACTCTCGAGCTGATTTGCAATCTCGCGCCACTCTGCATGTGGCAGATTGGGGCCGTCGACGATGTCGCGCTCGACGGCGGCAACGGTGTCGTCGCGCGCCACGCCGAGCGCGCGCGACAATTGCTCGGCGGCGACGTCGACATGGCCGGCGCCATCGGTCCAGGCCATGAAGTGATCGCGGCTGAGGCAGGCCTCGCGCACCACGTCCTTGAAGGTGACGTCGGCGGCGCTCGCCATCGCGATCTGCAGCGCCCGGCCGATGCCGCTGTCCGGTGCGCGCGCGGCGTCCAGCAGCACCTTCAGGTTGGCGCGCTCCATCATTTCGGTCTGGTCGCGATCGTCCAGCACCGAGAAGCGCGCTGGCACATTGGCCTCGAACGGAAACTGCTGCAGCAGCCGGGTGCACAACGCATGGATGGTCTGCACCTTCAGCCCGCCCGGCGTCTCCAGCGCGCCCGCGAACAGTTTTCGCGCAGCAGAGCGCATTTTCGCGTTCGGATGCGGAATGCCGGACTGCCGGATCGCCTCATCGAGCGCGTCGTCGTCGAGAGTGACCCAATGGCCGAGCGTGGAGAAAACGCGCTCCGCCATGTTGGCGGCGGCCGCCTTGGTGAAGGTGATGCAGAGAATCTTCTCCGGCGGCACGCCGTCAAGCAGCAGGCGGATCACCCGCTGCACCAGCACATGCGTTTTGCCGGAACCAGCGTTCGCGGACACGAAAGCCGATGCAGCGGGATTCGAGGCGCGCGTCTGCGCCTCGCGCACGGCATTCGGAATC
Organism: Bradyrhizobium sp. STM 3557; assembly: GCF_045571465.1. NCBI lineage: Bacteria > Pseudomonadati > Pseudomonadota > Alphaproteobacteria > Hyphomicrobiales > Nitrobacteraceae > Bradyrhizobium > Bradyrhizobium sp. STM 3557. The sequence continues at coordinate 109,053 of NZ_CP120697.1, read as the reverse complement.
GGGCGGGGCGCCTTCACCATTCCTCTATCCCCAATCCGCCGGCTGCCGACCATTCCTTGATCCGCGCCAAGTCGTCATAGGCGCCATAGCGGTTTGCCCACATCGACAGGTTCAGCGAGGTGTAGGCCTGGTTCTCATCCTCGAAGCGGCGGATCAGCGCCTCCAGCTTGTCGCGCGCCTCGCGGGCGGCGGCATCCGGCGGCTGCGGCTGGTCGCTTTTGTTGATCTTCAATTCCAGCACGCGCTCCTCGCCCGGCGGGTTGTTGCCGGAGAGCCTGATATAGGCGAGCTGCCCGACCAGGCTTCCCGCGGGGATGCCCTCGAAGCCGCCCTCGCGCAAGATCGCCGCCTCCAAAGTGAGCTGCGGCGACAGTCCCATGCGCACCTGCTTGCCGGTCGGCGGCTGCCCGGTCTTGTAGTCGAGCAGGGCAAAGGTGCCATCGCTGCGGCGCTCGATGCGGTCGGCACGCGCCACCAGAGTGAAGCTGCGATCGGGTGCGAGCGGTATCGAGATCGAGCCTTGCTGCTCGGCGACGAGCTCATCGATGTGCTCGCGCCGCGCCTCCTCCCAATTGGCGAACCAGGCCGCGATGCGCTGGAAGCGCGGCCACCAGAGCGCGCGTGCCTCGGGGCGCTCCATCAAAGGCGCAAAATGCTTCTCGCCGATCTGGCGCAGCGCGCGTGCGGCATCCTGCGGCAACTCATGAGCAAATTGTTCGGTGAACTCGCCGATCGCCGCGTGGATCGCCGAGCCGCGGTCGGCCGCCGACAGCGGCATGTCGACCGGATCGAGCTGGCTGAGCCTGAGGATGTGCCGGGCATAGATGGTGTAGGGATCGCGCAGCCAATCCTCGATCGCGGTGACGGAGAGGCGGGTGGGGCGCGCGGCTCGCGGCGGCTTCGGCATCGGCTGCGGGATCGGCATCACCTGCGCCGGCTGGTCCAGCACCTCGGCGTAGCGCACGTAAGTCTCGCCGCGCCTCTCGGCCTGTTTCCAGAGTTCGTCGCCGGCGACCGCTTCCAGCCGGTGCAGGAAGCGCGAGGCGACCGCCGGCGCGCCGCCGGCCTTGGCGGCATGGCTGAGGATGACCTCCGGCGCGCCGAGCAGCTGCGCGAAATCGTGCGCCGATAGCCCGATGCGCCGTTCCGGCAGATCGAGGCCGAGCTGATGCCGCATCGGCCGGCTGAGCCAGGGATCGATGCGCGGTGCCGGCGGCCAGACGCCTTCGATCAGCCCGCCGACGATCATTCGATCGGCCTGCATCAGCCGCGCTTCCAGCGGACCATAGATCTGCAGCGTGGCGCCCGGGCGTTCCGGCCGCCGCACCGCGCGATCGGAGAAGGCTGTCAGGAACAGGTCTGGGTAATCGGCGAGCGGCGCCATCAAACCGCAGCGCTCGCCCCGCGCGAGCAGGTCGTCGAAGGCTTTGGCGAGCGCGGAGCCGTCGCGGTCCGCAAAGGCCGTGCTTAAGCCCTGCTCGTCGGCGGACAAGGCAGCGATCACCTCGCGGTGTCGCGCGGCGAATTCGGCGAAATCCTGAGGCTTCGGGGAGCTAAGGTTCTCCAGCGGCGCCATCGCCTTTTGCAGGGCTGCGATCAGCGTCTGCGCATGATCCAGCGCCTCAGGCGAGAGGCGGGCGCGCGGCTCGGCCGGATGCAGCGCGGAGGCCTCGCCCTGGCGCAGCCTGTCGTGCTCGGTGCGGAAGCGGGTGAAGTCGCGCGAGAGCCCGATCGATCCGGGCTGCGGCCGGGTGCCGCGCAGCACTGCGAGCTCCAGCGTTTCGATCGCGGACTTGAAGGTGCCATAGGCTGCGCCAAGCCGGCACAGCGGATGCTTGAGCAGTGCGAGCAGCGTCGGCGGCTCCAATCCTCTCGCTGCGGCCTCTGCGGCAAGGCGCGCGAAGGTGCCGGCGGGCGTTTCCATCAGCGGGTCGCCACCGGAATCGTCGAAGGCGAGATGCCAGCGCGTCAGCGCCGCCATCACCCGCCGCGCCAGCGCGCGGTCCGGCGTCACCAGCGCGGCCGACTTGCCGAGATGGCGCGCCTCGCGCATCGCAATCGCGATCGCCAGCGCCTCCATCTCTGGATTCGGCGCAGCGATCACGGCGAGATTGTCCATTGATGCCGAGATATTCGCTGCGACGTCGAACTGGCGCAGCCGCTCATGCCACATCCCCGTCGCTTCCGACGGCCGCATCGCTTCCGAGATCAGCACCTCGCGGCCGCCGCGTGCCGGCGGCGCCAGCCGCATCACGTCGCGCCGCGCGATACCGAAGCGCTTGAGCAGCATGTGCATCGCATATTGCGGATGGTTCGATGAGGGATGCGCGATCACACGGCCCTGCTTGTCCTTGGCGCCACCGATCGCCTGCCAAGCCGCCTCGTCGAGATCGATGTCGAGGCCCGGCAGCACCACGGCGCCATTGGGCAGCCTGGCGACGGCGTGCAGGAACTTTGCGGTCGCCGGCATCGAGCCGGTCGAGCCGGCGGCGATGACGGGACCGTCGGGATGCGCGGTGAGACGCGCGGCCTCGGCCGTGATCAGCATGTCGCGCCGCGCCGCCGGTTCAATGCGCTGAATCTCCTCCAGATAGGCCGGCCACGCGGTGCGCGCGATGCGGAGGAATTCCAGCGAGTGCTGCCAATATTTGTCGAGCTGATCGGGCACCAGGCCGTCGAGTGCGTCCCAGGACACGCCGCGCGTCACCATGTCGTCGATCAGCCGCCCCAGGTCGCCAGCGAGCTGCAAGGTCGAGGCGGGGCCGCCGACCACAAGCGGCGCCGAGACCGGCGTCTTCGCCCAGGCCGCGACCAGCCGTGCCAGGGTCAGGCGGCGTTCCAGCTCGCCGAGCTTTTCGGGGATGTCGAGCGGTACGCGGCCGTCGAAGGCCTCGCGATCATTTTGCTCACTATCTTGCGCGAAGGCGAGCTCATCCTCGTCGATATCGCCGAGCGCGACCAGCCGCGGCAGGACCGCCGCATCGCTCTTGAGCTCGTCGAGGAACAGCTCGCGCGCCACGCGTAAGGCGCGCCGCGTCGGCAGATAGAGCGTTGCGGTCGCCAGCAACACCGGGTTCGAACGCGCCTCGAAGCCTGGAACCAGTCGGCTGTCGATCAGCGCCGCGATCACGCTGCGCAGGAGGGGGACGGAGATGGGAACGGTGAAGACGCGCATCGGCCCGACTGATTCGCTTTGCTTGTCATTTATATAGGCAGCAATGAGAGCGAGGTCATGCCGGGGTGTGGATGAGTGTTGATGGGTCAGAGACGCCTGTCGTCGCATGCACCTCCCGGCTCGTTTTCCGGTGTCATCACCCGCCAACGGGTCGGCGCGTACGCGCCGCCCGATGACAGGCCCCGGCGGGTGATCCAGTATCCAGAGACAGCCGTTATCAGCCGAGAGGCCTCAGCGTACTGGATGCCCCGCCTGAAGCGGGGCATGACACTGAACGTGTGTCATCCAGCACGCGCCCCCACTCTCCGCCGTCATTGCGAGCGAAGCGAAGCAATCCAGGGCCGGAGCAAAATACTGGATTGCTTCGCTGCGCTCGCAATGACGGAGTCAAGATCCTCCGTTCTCGCGGCGCAGATACCTCGCGAACTCGGCCTTTTGCGAAGTCATCACATCACGATCCAGTGTCGTCCCTGCGAACGCAGGGACCCATAACCCCCGGCCCGCGTGATCGGAGCGCGATGGAGCTCCCGCCCTCACAAAATGAAATTCGGTTGTTATGGATCCCGGCTCGCGCTTCGCTTGGCCGGGACGACAATCGTGTGCTGGGCCAGATCTATCACTGGCCGGCACGACGGCGAAATATGCAGCTACTACGCCGCGCTCTCCAGCAGCGCTTCCTCCGCGGCCGCTACCGCATCCGGCGTCCCGACATGCATCCAGACGCCGTCAAGCCGCAGGCCAAACAGCCGGTCCTGCTCATTGGCCTTGTCGAACATCCTGACCAGCGAGAACTCGCCCTGCGGTGCCCCGTCGAAGATCTTTGGCGAGATGATCGCCGCGCCAGCATAGACGAACGGCACGACCTGGTGCTCCCTGCGCCGGCGCAACGTGCCGTCCGCCAGCATCGAGTAGTCGCCCTGGCCGCTATAGCCGATCGAGCTCGCGGTCGGCGCCATCAACAGCAGGATGTCCATGCGCTCGGGATCGAACGCGTCCGCCAGCCGCACCAAGTTGGAGCGCACGCCTTCGATCCACATCGTATCGGAATTGACGTGGAAGAACGGCTCAGTGCCGAGAAGGGGCAGCGCCTTGACGACACCGCCGCCGGTGCCGAGCACCTGGTCGCGTTCGTCGGAGATGATGACGCGCGGATGCGTGCGATCAGCGGTGTGCGCGATGATCTGATCGGGCAGATAATGCACGTTGACGACGGCTTCAGTGACGCCGGCGTCCGCCAGCCTGTCCAGCACATGGTCGAGCAGCGGCCTGCCCGCGACGGGAACCATGGGTTTGGGCATCGTGTCCGTCAGCGGGCGCATGCGCAGGCCGAGACCGGCGGCGAGAACCATGGCTTTCTGCGGCTTGACGGGCATTGTCTTGCGTCTCGGGCAATCAGATGGCGTGTAATCGAATCATACCACGCGGCGGTGGTTCCTTGCCAATATCTGCGCATCGGAGGACGGCAGCGAACGTCAGATTCACGCCACCGGCGTGGCGGTGTCAGCGCTGCGATAGCCACTCCTGATGACGATTATGCGACGGTGACCGTAGCTGTCCCGCGCCGCGATGCCGCATCAGGCGTCGGCGGTCGCGCGCCGGCCGCCCGATTTCTTCTTGCCGCCGCCGGGCTTGAGGAAGTTGACACCGATCTGGTCGCCATTGACCCAGGCCAATTCGCAGCGGCGATAGGCGAGGCCGGTGGAGGAGAGGAGAAGGAAGAATTCCTTCAGGTGCAGCCCTTCGACCGAGCCCTCGACCGTCAGCTTGGCGCCCGTCTCCGAGACGTCCTCGATCGTGCAGTTGCGGCGCCAGGTGCCGTCGATGCCCATCATGAAGGCGGGAATGCCACGCTCGAAAACGACGCGCTCGCCCTTCTGCCGCTCCGCCATGTCCCACTCCCGCAACACCACGCGCGATGCATCGCCGCAATTCGTGCACGGTGAGTTTAAGTGGAGATGGCTAACAAGCGGTAAAGCTACGGAGCAATGCGTCGAAGAGATCTCGCGACGACAGTTTGCTTGAGCTGCGGGATGGCTGTCGTCCCGGCCTTGAGCCGGGACCCATAGCCACCGGTGGCTATTGTTGCGACGACTGACAATTGACGACGTGCCACAAACGACTGCTGCGGAGTATGGGTCCCGGCTCGCGCTTCGCTTGGCCGGGACGACAGCTGTCATTTGGGGCGCGTCAACCCACCGGTGGCGGCACGTGGGCGGCGTACCAGTCGCGCAGCGAGGCGAGCGAGCCGTGGGCGAGCGCGCGGTTGAGATAGGTCCAGATCCGCGGCTGGTGCTTCAAGTAATGTGGCTTGCCGTCGCGGCGGTTGAGCCGGGCGAAGGTGCCGAGCAGGCGCGTGTTGCGCTGGGCCGACATGATCGCGTAGTGCGCGGCGAATTCGGACGCATCGAAATTGTTGTCGGCCGTCCTGCGGGCTTCGACATAGCGATTGAACAGCGCGCGCTCGATATCCTCGGCGACATCGATGCGCGCGTCCTGCAGCAGCGAGACGACGTCATAGGCCGGCGGTCCCATCACCGCGTCCTGGAAATCGAGAATGCCGACCCGCGAGATGCCCTCGCGTGCGCCGAGCCAGAGCAGGTTCGGCGAATGATAGTCGCGCAGGACCCAGGTGTTGCGCGCAGCCAGCGGTCCTTGCAAAAGCGCGCGCCACATCGCGATGAACTCGGCGCGGAGCTCCTCGGATGGATCGGCGCCGCGATCCGGCAGGTACCATTCCAGCATCAGCCCGATCTCGGTCAGCATCGCCTGGCTGTCGAACGACGGGACCTTGTAGGTGACGTGCGGCGCCAGCGGCAGCACATCCGTCACCTGCTCGCCGTGGAGCCTCGCGAGCAGATCGGTCGCGACCTCGTAGCGGGCGACGATCGGGCGGCCCGGTTCGCCCTCGATCACGCCCTCTTTGCCGAAATCCTCTGTGACCAGAAAACCCTGCTCGAGGTCGGCATCGTGAATCTTCGGCGCCGAGAAGCCGCGCCCGCGCAGGCCCCCGGCGATCGCGACGAAGGGACGGACATCCTCGGCGAGATGCACCGCGGCGCTGTAGGATTTGCCGTGATAGATCGCCGGACCGTCGGGGCGCTTCGGCGAGTTCATCAGGATGAAGGCGCGGTCGCCGCGGTAGAGCCGCGCATAGGAACGGATCGAGGCATCGCCGGCCATGCGCTCGCGGCGCGACCCGCCGTGGCCGGCGTCCTCAAGAAACTGCCGCAGCGCCTGCAGGCGCGCGACCTGCGCGGCCGCCTTGCCGTGGCCCTTGATCACGGCGACGCGCGCAGTCTCGCCGCGCGCGCCATCGTGGCGGAAGGCGATGTCGATGCGGTCCAGGGGCAGCGCGTCGCCGGCGCGCTCTGGCCATTCCATCAGCACCACGGTCGCTTCCGGCAGGGGCGACAGGCCGATCTCCTCCAGCTCAGCGGCATCGTCGACGCGGTAGAGATCGGCATGAACGAGCGCAAAGGGCGGCAGCTCATAGCTCTGCGCCAGGGTGAAGGTCGGGCTCGGCACCTCCAGCTCCCGATCGCCGGCGAGATAGCGGATCATGGCCCGCGCAGCAGCCGTCTTGCCGGCGCCGAGATCGCCCGACAACGTGATGAGATCGCCGGGGCCGATCAGCAGCGCCAGATCGGCCATCAGCTGCGCCGTCGCGGTCTCGTCGGCGAGCGCGGTTTCGAATGTGACGACGCCCGTCATTCCGCGGCGTTACGCTGGGCGATGTGGTCGGTCGGGAAGTCGCAGGTGACCGTGGTGCCCTTGCCGACCACCGAATCCATCCGCACCTTGCCGCCATGCAGCTCGACGAAGGAGCGCACCAGCGACAGGCCCAGTCCGGCGCCGCGATGGCGTGAGCCCTGCGAATGGCTCTCGAACCATTCGAACACCTTGTCCTTCACCTCCGGCGGAATGCCGGGGCCGGAGTCAGTGACCGAGAACGTGACGCTGTGGTCGGAGCGCCCAGCGCTCACCACTACGGTGCTATCGGGCGGCGAGAAGCCGACCGCGTTGGCAAGCAGGTTGAACAGCACCTGCACGACCCGCCGCTCGTCGCCGATGAAGGAGCCGACATTGGCGGCGACCTCGACCTTGAGGCGGATGCGGTCGGTCGCGAGCCGGTCCTGCACGCCTTCGGCCGCCGCCTCGATCGCCTTTCTGGCATCCACGGGGCCGAGCTCGAGCTTCATCGCGCCGGCGTCGATGGTGGCGAGGTCGAGAATGTTGTTGGTCAGCGCCAAGAGTGCGTTGGTCGATTTGGTGACGTAGTCGAGATATTCGGACTGCTTCGGCGTCAGCGGGCCGGTCGAGGGATCGGACAGGAAATGCGCGAAGCCGATGATTGTCGTCAGCGGCGCCCGCAGCTCGTAGGAGACGTGGTGCACGAAGTCGATCTTCATCTGGCCGGCGGCTTCCAGCGCCTCGTTGCTCTCGCGCAGCGCCCGTTCGACATTCTCAGTATCGGTAATGTCCTGGAATGTCAGCATCGTGGCGCCGTCCGGCAGCGGCCGGCTCATGCAGTCAAGCACGCTGCCGTCCTTGCGTTCCAGCTTCAAGGTGATGTCGAGCCGGTTCTCGATCCCGGTGATGGCCTCGCGCAGCACGCGCCAGGCGGCAGGGTCGTCATGGAGCTGATGACACCAGGATTCCACGATGTCGATATGCGGATGCTCGCGCAGGGCCTCCGGCGACAGCCGCCACATCTTGGCGAAGGCCGGGTTGAACAGCTCGACGCGGCCGTTGGAGCCGAACACGGCGACGCCTTCGGCCAGGCTGTCCAGCGTCTCGCGCTGCACCCGGATCAGGCCGTCGAAACGGCGGGCGAGATCGAAGCTCTCGGTGACGTCGTCGAGCAGATAGGTGACGCCGCCTTCCGGGTTCGGCGTGGTGACGACCAGGAGCGCGCGGCCGTCGGGCAGGAACCAGGTGTCCTTGGCGGTCTCCACCGCGCGATAGGCCTCGTGCAGCTTGGCCTTCCAGGCGCGGAAATCGGCCTGCTCGGGCAGCTTGCGCGCGGCGCGCAGCCGGTCGAGCACGCTGGAATCGTCGGGATGGCTGTCGAGGAAAGCGGGATCGAGATCCCAGAGCCGGCGGTAGGAATCGTTGTAGAAGGACAGCCGGCGCTGGCTGTCGAACACGGCGACGCCGGAGGACAGCTGGTCGAGCGTGCGGCGATGCGCGTCGGCCATCCGCCGCAGCGCAGCGCTCAGCGCATCCGCCTCGCTGGCGTCGACCGCGACGCCGGCGCTGCCGCCATTGAGCGAGAAGGCGCGCACGTCGTGCAGGCGCCGCTCGCCGCCGGTGACGATCGGCAGCCGGCCGTCGAAATGGCCTGACGATGCCAGCGCACGCTGCAGATCGGCGCGACCGCCGCTGTCGAGCAGCTCGAGATTGCGGTTCACCGCATCGTGGACGTCGGCTGCGTCGGTGGCGCGGGCATAGGCCGGATTAGCATAGACCAGCGCGCCATCGGCCTGCCTCGCCCAGATCGGCCAGGGCAATGCGCCGGCCATCCCGCGGAGCAGCTCGGTCTCCGCGGCAAGCGTTTTCAGCCGCAGCTGCGCTTCGGCGTATTCGCGGCGCAGGCCGGAGAGCTCGCGGATGCGCACGATGGCCTGGCCGCCGATGGCCCGGCCCATCGCCTCGATGGCGTGGCCATGGGTGCTGGTCAGATGCAAAAGGAAGCCTTCGCCGACCTCGCGCAGCGCATCGACCGCGTGGTCGAGCTGCAGCGCCGGCTCGGGCGCGAGCCAGGTTCCGAATGCGAGGATGCGCTGTGGCTGGTCCTTGGGCACCAGCAGCGAGGTGTCGCCGGAGATCTGCGGGCGATGGCCGCCGGCGGTCCAGGAGATCAGGATCTGCGGCTCGGCGAACAGCAGCGCCCGGTACCGGTCGGCCTGCAGCTGCAGACTGGCGATGTCGGCGCGCAGCCGCGCCTCGTTGCGCGCGGACCCGATCCGCATGCGCACCAGAGCGATCGCCGCGACCACGGAGAAGCCGAGCAGCGCCAGCGCGATCGCCAGCGCGGCAACCTCCTGCCGGCTGAATTCGACCAGGCCCTCGATGGTGTGCAGCGAAGACGTGTCGGCGGCCAGCGCCAGCCGGTGCGGCGCAAGCGTGGTCGCCGCAAGCCCAATCGAGCCCCTGCGCGCGAGTGACGTGCATGACAGCAGCGCCCGACGCATCACCACGATCACGCCTGACATCCTTGCCCCAAGATCGCACGAATTCCCGCGCAGCGCCGATTGCTTGACCGCGCCGTCTTACGAATCAAGCAACAATATCCGCTTCGGAAGTCCGGCGGTAAGAGTCCAGATCGTGAACGTGGATTCCGCAGAGGAAAACGCATTGGATTTTCCGGAACATGGCTGCGGCGTCACACGCAAAATCCCGGTCTTCAGCGCCCCGTCGAGCCGAATCCGCCGCTGCCGCGCTCAGTTGCCGTCAGCGATGTGGCGATGTTGAGATCGGCGTGCACGACGGACGCGACCACCATCTGGGCGATGCGCTCGCCGCGGCGGATCGTGAACGGGTCGCTGCCGTGATTGATCAAGAGCACACAGACCTCGCCGCGATAGTCGGCGTCAATGGTGCCGGGCGAGTTCAGCACGGTGACGCCGTGGCGCGCGGCGAGCCCCGAGCGCGGACGCACCTGCGCCTCATAGCCGTCCGGCAGCGCGATCGACAGGCCGGTCGGCACCATCGCGTGGCGGCCCGGCGCGAGCACGAGCGGCGCATCCTCAGCCACCGCGGCGAGCAGATCGAGGCCGGCGGCATGCGCGGTCTGGTAGGCCGGCAATGGCAGACCTTCGCCATGCGGCAGGATGCGGACGTCGATCATGATGCGGCTCAACTGGCTGTTCCCATCGTCTTGATGATCTCGGCGACCAGCGCGGTCGCGACCTCGTCCTTGCTCATGACGGGCCAGGAGGCGACATGGATCTGTTCGCCCTCGCGGGTCAAGAGATGCACGGTGTTGCGGTCGCCGCCCATCACGCCTGTGGATGGCGAGACATCGTTGGCGACCAGCCAGTCGCAGCCCTTGCGGGCGAACTTGGCCTTGGCGTTGTCGAGCAGGTGCTCGGTCTCGGCGGCGAAGCCGATCACCAGCGGGGGCCGGCCGTCGGTGCGATGCGAGATGGTGGAGAGAATGTCCGGATTCTCGGTCAACGTCAGCTGCGGCAGTGCCTTGTCCGTCTTCTTTAGCTTCTGCTCGCCGGCATTGGCGACGCGCCAGTCGGCGACCGCGGCGGCGAAGATCGCGACATCCGCCGGCAGCGCCGCCTCCACCGCCTCGAGCATCTGCCGCGCCGATTCCACCCGCGTCAGCGCGACGCCCATGGGCGCGGCGAGATCGACCGGCCCCGAGATCAGCCGCACCTCCGCACCCGCGGCCTGCGCTGCCGCGGCAATGGCAAAGCCTTGCTTGCCGGAGGAGCGATTGGCGATATAGCGCACCGGATCGATCGGCTCGTGCGTCGGACCCGCCGTGATCAGCACGCGCTTGCCCTTGAGCGGTTGTGGCGTCGCGGGGCGCAAGAGCCGCATCGCGCGATCTGCGATCTCGATCGCCTCCGACATGCGCCCCGTCCCGGCTTCACCTGATTCGGCCATTTCGCCGGCATTGGGTCCGATCATGTGGACGCCGTCGCGTGCGAGCTGCGCGCTGTTTCGCCGCGTCGCCGGATTGTTCCACATCAGCGGGTTCATCGCCGGCGCCAGCAGGATCGGCCGGTTGGCCGCCAGCAGAATAGCACTGGCAAGATCGTCAGCCAGGCCGTTCGCCATCTTCGCCATCAGGTCGGCGGTGGCGGGCGCGACGATGATGAGATCACAGTCGCGGGCGAGGCGAATGTGGCCGGCGTCGAACTCACTGCGCGGGTCGAACAGGTCCGTGAATACTTTATCTCCGGTCAGCGCGCTGGCGGCGAGCTCGGTGACGAAATGGGTCGCGGCCTTGGTCAGCACGCAGCGGACGCGGACGCCGCGCTCCTTCAGCCGCCGGATCAAATCGAGCGATTTGTAAGCAGCGATACCGCCTCCGATGATCAGGGTGACGCGCGCCGAGCTCGCGGCGACGCTAGGCGGTTCCGGCGCCGGCTCGGCAAGATCAGGAGGCGGCGTTGCGCCGGCCTGCTCACCCGTCGGCTCGATGAGCGCGCGGAGGATGACGCGAACCTCTTCTTCGACCGAGCGGCCATTCTGGGCCGAGCGCAGACGGAGATAGGTCTTCAGCGCATCGTCGAGCTTGCGGATGGTCAGGCTGGCCATGGCGGCCTCCGGATCGTGATTTGATTGCAATGCTATCACGTCGTGATTGCATTGCAATCGCGCCTCACGCCAGTCGCAGCACCGCGATCAGGATGCCGATGAAGGTTGCCGCGATGATCCACAGCGCGATCGCGCGCCAGCGGCTCTTCTTGCCCTCGGTCCGGCCCATCGCTGCGATCGTCTCCGGCGACAGCCGCAGACCTTCACGCGTCATCACCTCGAAATGCGCGAGCACGGAGGCGGCGCGCGCTGCGAGCTCCGGCAAGGTGCTCGCCAGCCGCGCCAGGTCACCGACACCAGCCGCCGCGCCCTGCAGGCGGCCGATCGGGCCGAGATTGCGCTCGATCCATTCGCGCACCACGGGGTCGGCGACCTTCCAGATGTCGAGCCTGGGATCGAAGCCGCGCGCAACGCCCTCGACCACCACCATGGTCTTCTGCAACAGGATCAGCTCGGGGCGCGTGCGCATGTCGAACAGGCCGGTGACCTCGAGCAGCAAGGTCAGGAGCTTGGCCATCGAGATCTCTTCGGCGGTCCGGTTGTGGATCGGCTCGCCGATCGCGCGGATGGCTTGCGCGAAATTCTCCACCGAGTGATGGCCCGGCACGTAGCCGGCCTCGAAATGCACCTCGGCGACGCGGCGATAATCGCGGGTGATGAAGCCGAGCAGGATTTCGGCCAGGAAGCGCCGCTCCTTCAGCCCCAGCCGGCCCATGATGCCGAAATCGACCGCCACCAGCCGGCCTTCGCTGTCAAGGAAGAGATTGCCCGGATGCATGTCGGCGTGGAAGAAGCCGTCGCGCAGCGCATGCCGCAGAAAGCTCTGGATCACCTTGCGGCCGACATCGGGCAGGTCGATGCCTGCGGCTTCCAGCCGCGCGCGATCGTTCAGCGCGATGCCGTCGATCCACTCCATCGTCAGCACGTTATGCGCAGTGCGGTCCCAGTCGACGATCGGGGTGCGGAAGTCCGGATCGTCCTTGGTGTTCTCGGCCATCTCCGAGAGTGCGGCCGCTTCCAGCCGCAGATCCATCTCCATCGCGACCGAGCGCGACATGGTGTTGATGACCTCGATCAGCCGCAGCCGGCGCGCTTCGGCCGAATGCGCTTCTGCCTTCTCGGCGACAAAAAAGAAATCGGCGAGGTCGCGCTTGAAGCGCACGGCGACGTTGGGCCGGAGCACCTTCACCGCGACGGGATAGCGGATGCCGTTGCGTTCGACCTCACCGCGATGCACTTGCGCAATCGAGGCGGCCGCGACTGCAGGTCCGAGACGAGTGAAGATCTGCTTGATCGGACGCTCCAAGGCGCCGGCAATCGCAGCCTCGGCCTCGGCCTGCGCGAACGGCGGTAACCGGTCCTGCAGGGATTCCAGATCGCGCGCCAGGATGACACCGACCACGTCGGGCCGCGTCGCCAGGAATTGGCCGAGCTTCAGATAGGCCGGGCCCATGCGCTCCAGCGCCCTCGACAGCCGCGGGCCATGTTTGGCGCCGCGGCGTTCGATCAGGCGCGCGAGCTTGAGCGGGATCTGCCCGGGAGGCGGCACCAGAGCCGGATCGACCACGCCGAACACGCCTTCGCGCGCAAAAACGAAAGCGGCCCGGGTGAGCCGCAGGATATGGGTGAGTGCAGAGATCACAGACGCCAGCCGGAATGCAGCGCCACGATGCCGCCAGAGAGGGTTTGCCAGGAGACGCGGGCAAAGCCGGCCGCGCGGATCATCTCGGCGAACGCGCCCGGACGGGGAAACTTGCGGATGGATTCGACCAGATAGCGGTAGGACTCGGCGTCGCCGGTGACGGCGCGGCCGAGCTGCGGGATCACGTTGAACGAGAACATGTCGTAGAGCTTGTCGAGCCCGGGCACCTCGACGGTCGAGAATTCCAGGCACAGGAAGCGGCCGCCGTGCCGGAGCACGCGGTGCGCCTCCGATAGCGCGAGATCGATGCGCGGCACGTTGCGGATGCCGAAGGCGATCGTATAGGCGTCGAAGGAGCGGTCGGGAAAAGCCAGCGTCTCGGCGTTACCTTCCACGAAGGTGACCCTGTCGTCGAGAACCTGCTTGATGGCGCGCTGGCGGCCGACCTCGAGCATGTCGCCATTGATGTCGCAGACGGTGGCGTGAAAGCCGGCGCCGGCCTTCTTGGCCGCGCGGAAGGAGATGTCGCCGGTGCCGCCAGCGACATCGAGCAGCGCGAACGGCGCATCGCTTTTCGGCGGGTTGAGCGTGTTGACCATGATGTCCTTCCAGACGCGGTGCAGCCCGCCCGACATCAGGTCGTTCATCAGGTCGTAGCGCGAGGCCACGCTGTGAAACACGTCGTTCACCAGCATCTGCTTGTCGTCCAGGGGCACATCCCTGAAGCCGAAATGCGTGGTCTGGTCCGGCCGATCCATTACCCTTACTCCAATACGGGACCATAGCGCGGCCCGCGCTAAGGCGCTATCACGTCACTTCCATAAGGTGAATGGTTAGTCGGGGTGAATTGATTGCCTGAGCTGCCCGAAGTCGAGACCGTCCGTCGCGGACTGCAGCCGGCGATGGAAGGTGCGAAAATCCTCGCCGCAGAGGCGCGTCGCAAGGATCTGCGGTTCCCATTCCAGAAGGATTTCGTGGCGCGGCTGCAAGGCCAGACTGTCACTGGCCTTGGACGCCGCGCCAAATATCTGATGGCCGATCTCGGCTCCGGCGACGTGCTGCTGATGCATCTGGGCATGTCCGGCTCGTTTCGCGTGGTGAAGGCTGACGGCCAAACGGCACCCGGCCAATTCCACCATGTGCGGAGCAAGGACGCGGCGCACGACCACGTCGTGTTTCACATGTCCGGCGGCAACGACATCGTGTTCAACGATCCGCGCCGCTTCGGCTACATGAAGATCATCGCCCGACATGCGCTCGACGACGAGCCGCTGCTGAGGGGGCTCGGGCCGGAGCCGCTCGGCAATGAGTTCGATGCTGCGATGCTGGCGCGCTCCTGCGCGGGCAAGAAGACCAGCCTGAAGGCGGCGTTACTCGATCAGCGCGTCGTTGCCGGTCTCGGCAACATCTATGTCTGCGAGGCGCTGTTTCGTGCGCAGCTCTCGCCGCGGCGGCTCGCGGCGACGCTGGCGACCAAGAAGGGCGAGCCGACCGATCATGCTCGGCGGCTGGTGGAGGCGATCCACAAGGTGCTGAATGAGGCGATCAAGGCCGGCGGATCATCGCTGCGCGATCATCGCCAGGCCAATGGCGATCTCGGCTATTTCCAGCATTCGTTTCAGGTCTATGACCGCGAAGGCGAGCCATGCCGCACAGGCGGATGCGCTGGGATCGTCAAGCGCTTCACCCAGAACGGCCGCTCGACCTTCTGGTGCCCGAAGTGCCAGAGGTGATGGGAAGGGCGTTGCCACTACATCGAGCGACTATAGCAATTAAGCTGAGCGCGATCTCCCGTCATTGCGAGCGAAGCGAAGCAATCCAGAATCAAAAAAGAACGCCTGGATTGCTTCGTCGCTCCGCTCCTCGCAATGACGATGGAGAGAGCGGGACGCGTCGGCGCATCAGCGCGCGCAAAAAATAACCCAGGACATCCGCTCCCACACCGGGCGTCATTGACGCCGGTAGCGAGCGGCCGTCCGGGGCTGTTCGTGCCTCGCGCTCTCTAGCGCGAGGAAATGGATCGAGAGACGACCTAGAAACCCGTTTCCCAGGTGACGTTGTTGTCGGCCCAGGTCGGGTAGGCGCGCACGGACGACGCTTCCGCCTTGTCCGCCTGCGGCTGCAGCATGATCGGGAATTCGACCTCCGTCAGCTCACCGGCATCCTTCAGCTCATTTGCCTCCTGCATGACGATGTCGCCGGCGAGCTTGTAGAGGGTCCAGCGCCAAAGGCTGCGCAGCTCCTGCGCCGACTTGCCGGACGGATCATATTCGGTGACGCCAAGACCGGCCGCCAGCGCGTCCTGATGATCGTTGCGCATGTTGATGTAGGGCTGCGCCAGCACTTCGGCGATATCGCGCGGCGCGCGCTCATCCAGCGAGCTCGTTGCGTCGTTGATGCGGTGGCCGCCGCGGATCGGCGTCTGGTTGAGCACGAAGGCGAAGGGCTTGCGCCAGGCGCGGATCACGCTGAGCGTCGGCGCGGTCGCCTCGATGTCGGCGACGCTCGGACGCGCGGGCACCAGGCAGAGATCGCAGTGGCGGATGGCGGCGGTGGTCGCAGCGTTGATGCCGCTCGCAGTGTCGATGACTGTCACCGTGACGCCGCCGCGTGCGAACGCCTCGAGGCGCTGCTCGATCATCCTGGCGTCGTAGACGGGTTCGACAATCGGTTCGGCGAGGTTGCGGCGGACCTGCCAGTTGGACAGCGTGCCCTGCCGATCAGTTTCGATCACGCGCACATTGTGTCCGGCCTGCTGAGCGGCCACTGCGAGCCCTATGGCGAGCGTGCTCTTGCCGCTGCCGCCCTTCTGAGTGGCCAGAACGATCGTGTACATCGGAGGACAGTCCTTCGGATTGTTGACGGAACTACGCGGGAACGCCAAAGCTGAGGTGCATCGCTTGAATCGCGGTGCGGAGCTGTTCTCGCTCAGGACGTTCCAGTCCGATCCGAAGGTTCTCTGGGGATCGCGGTGGTCCGAATCAGCACGCCGACAAGAAGACTGACCGAACTATGTCATGTCGGACGCAGATTTGAACACACCGTTCGACTACGGCCGGACTCGTTCTGAGTAGATAGCAAGGTGCGTGTGGATCGAACGACCGACCGTTGCCGATCAGCTGTTCGAGCCAAGGAGCGCGTCGCCGAAATCGCCAGATGTCCTGCAGGTCACGCTGTCGTTCGCAGCTGCGGCGCTCTTAATTTTGAGTAAAGCGACATGCTTAACATTGCGTAAACAACGGCGGGGCCTGCGTTAACCTCGCCATGAATCTTCTTGGCCCAGCACGCGCTGCGTGTGCGGATTGCGGCTGCGCGTGCTGCGATCTGAACAGGTTGTCACCGCCGGCCTCTCGCTGGGGCAGGCTCACTTTCGGACGCAGATCACGCGCACGGCGGCAGCTTTCGCATCCGACGAGTTTCCGTCCAGGGTCACGCCATGGCCAGTGAGAAAGCGGCGCACCATGTCGGGCGCGACCAGGATTGCCTGCGTGCCGGGGGACGCATTGGCGGGCCCGGCGACGATGGCCTGCTTCAACAGCGCGATGCCGGCGAACTTGCCGCTGGCATCGCGTGCGGCCGCGCCGGAGAAGCCGAAGGCGGGCGGCGGCGCGAGCGCGATGTCGCCGGTGCCGGCCACAGCCTGAGCCTTGGCGCTGGTCACGGCCGCAGCACCGCCCTGGCTCTGCGGGTCGGCGATGCCGATGAGATCGACATTGCCGGACGCGCCGCCACCGTCGAGCGCGAGCGGCTTCAATCCGCGCGCGCCATAGACGCGCAGCAGCGCCAGCCCGTGCTGCTTGTCCTCGGCGATCCGATCGGCGTGGCCGAAATTCGGGATCGTGATCGCGAGGCAACCATCGGTGACCTCGCGATCGGCGACAATGGCGCCATCCTCGCTGACGACGATGCCGGTGCCATAGTCGACGCTGCGCCGCGGCGGAGGCGCGGTGACCCCAACCGGGAACGGCGTGAACGCGCTCGACATCGCGATCACGATGGGCGCGACGGTGCTCTCGGTCGCCTGGTCGTAGAGAATGGTGAGGATGCGGACCTCGTCGCCTTTGAAGGTGCCGCGGATGTAGAACTTCTTCTGGCCCTGCAGGCCGGACAGCACGAAGAAATCGGGCTTCACCACGGCATAGTTGATCACGCGGCCCGGTGGGTCGGTCTTCTCCCGGTCGGCGAGCGCTGATGTGGTCGGATTGGCCTGCTTGCGGCGGCTGAGCTGCACCTGCACGGTGCCATCAGCCGCGCTCCATATCGAGCCGCTTGCGTCGCTCGTCTGCTGCGGCACCAGCTTGGTCGGAAGGCCGAGCCGCGCGCCGCTCACAGGATCGGTGACGATCTTCCAGCCGACGCTCTCCTGCTTGCGCCGCGCGGTGTCGGCGAGCGCGGCGCGTTCCTGCGGGTTGAGCAGGCCGGTCGGGCTGCCGCCCTTCTGCTTTTTATAGTCCTTGACCGCGTTGACCATGCGTTCACTGGCATCGCCCGATATGGTGCCGTTGTACTGCCCAGTCCAGGCGAGATCGGATTGCAGCGCCTGGCGGTCGGCCTGCGTCATCGTACTCGCGGGATCCGCCGACGCTGGCGCCGCGGGACGGACCGGCACGGTGGCGACCGGCTTGGGCTTGGTGTCCGCCTTGACGCCGGCCGCTGCCGGCGGCGTCGTCTGCGCCAGCACGGGCGAGCCCGCGAGCAGCAGGGCTGCTGACATCCATGTTGCCGCGGACAATGATCTCATGACAAATCCCAGAGCACTTGCAGGAGGCGCAAATAAGCACATCTGCTTGGTCTGTCTCAACACACCGTGGGTTCAGCTCTCGAAGACGCGGTGTCTGACTTGCGAACGTCGTGGAAAGGAGAGCGGCAGCGATGCTGAGCGATGACGAACTGGAGCGCTACGCCCGCCATATCGTGCTGCGCGATGTCGGCGGTCCCGGCCAGGCGGCGTTGAAGCAGGCGTCCATCCTGGTCGTCGGCGCCGGCGGGCTCGGCGCGCCGGCCCTGATGTATCTCGCGGCTGCTGGCGTCGGCACGCTCGGCGTGGTCGACGATGATGCGGTATCGCTCTCCAATCTGCAGCGCCAGGTGATTCACGCGACGCCGGACATCGGCCGGCCCAAGGTCGACAGCGCCGCCGAGCGGCTCAACGCGATCAACCCGCATGTCAATGTTGTCACCCACGCTGTCAGGCTCAATGCCGACAACGTGCTCGCACTGCTCGGCAACTATGACCTCGTGCTCGACGGCTCGGACAATTTCGAGACACGCTATCTCGTGTCGGATGCCTGCTTCCTCGCCAGGAAGCCGCTGATCACGGGCGCGCTCGGCACCTTCGACGCATCGCTGACCACGATCCGCGCTCACGAGACGAATGCAGATGGCGTTTTCAATCCGACCTATCGCTGCCTGTTTCCCGAGCCGCCGCCGCCGGGCACGGTGCCCGCCTGCGCCGAGGCCGGCGTGCTGGGCGCGCTCGCCGGCGTGCTCGGCTCGATGATGGCGCTGGAGGCAATCCGCGAGATCACAGGCTTTGGTGAAGGCCTGGTCGGGCGCCTGTTGATGCTGGACGCGCGCACCATGCGCTTCGAAACGCTGCGCTACGGACGCGATCCCGGCAATCCACTGAATGGCGATGGCGCTGTGATTTCAGATCTCAGCGCGCATCGGTGAGGAGTGCGCTATCGGCGGCGGCGTGCAGATATTTGTGTTGATCGCTGAACATTGGCTACAAACCTTTGTGCCGGTAACGGTGCGCTCCCTCTCCCCGTTCTTACGGGGCCGCGACGAGCTTCGCTCGCGCTGAGAGGATCGGGGTGAGGGGCACACGCACGATCATTGTGAGCAGTTAGACCTGTACCCCCTCACCCGATCGCTTCGCGATCGACCTCTCCCCGCAAGCGGGGCGAGGTTGGGATTGCCCGTGTCGCTGCCGTCGTGATCCACCACGTCACGCGGTCGGCGGTCGCTCGCTGTCCATATGCGCGAGCTGCGCCTCCTGGTAGCGTGCGCCCGCCGCGATGCCGGGCGGGAAAGCCTTGCCGAGGGCATCGAGATCTGACGCTGACAACGTAACGTCCAGCGCGCCGAGCGCTTCAGTGAGACGGTCCCGCCGCCTTGCGCCGACCAGAGGCACGATGTCCTTGCCTTGCGCCGCGACCCAGGCGATCGCGATTTGGGCGGGCGTCGCGCCGATCTCGCCGGCGATCCGGCGCAGCGTTTCGACCAGCGCCAGGTTGCGGTCGAGATTATCGCCCTGGAAGCGCGGCGCGTTGTGGCGGAAATCGGCTTGCGTGTTGCGGTCCTTCGACCAGTGACCGCTGATCAGGCCGCGCGACAGCACGCCATAGGCCGTGATCCCGATGCCGAGCTCGCGGCAGGTCTTCAAGATGTCGCTCTCGATGCCGCGTGAGATCAGGGAATACTCGATCTGCAGATCGGCGATCGGATGCACCTTGTGGGCGCGGCGGATGGTCTCCGAGCCGACCTCGGAGAGGCCGATATGCTTGATGTAGCCTTGCTTCACGAGCTCGGCTATCGCGCCGATCGTGTCCTCGATCGGCACCGCGGGATCGAGACGAGCCGGGCGATAAATGTCGATCGCATCGATGCCGAGCCGCTGCAGCGAGTAGGACAGGAAATTCCTGATCGCGGCCGGCCTGGAGTCATACCCGAGCCAAGTCTTGTCGGGCCCGCGGAGCGCGCCGAACTTGACCGAGATCCGAACGTTGCGCGGGCCGACCGACGCGAGCGCCTCGCGGATCAGCATCTCATTGTGGCCCATTCCGTAGAAGTCGCCGGTGTCGAGCAGGGTGATACCGGCATCGAGCGCGGCGTGAATCGTGGCAATGCTCTCGTTGCGGTCGGCCGGGCCGTAGAAATCGGACATGCCCATGCAGCCAAGGCCGAGGGCCGAAACTGTTGGACCGGTGGTGCCGAGGCGACGCTGTTCCATGACGGTTCTCCTGTGCAGGATCGGCGGGCAAAACGCGCCGACACCGCTGATATCGCTCCGTGACCGTCTTTCGATAAGCTGGACAATTCCGAATGCAGTATTCAGAATGACGAATAATGTCTCAGCCCGATCTTCGTGATCTCCAGGCCTTCGTCGCGGTCGCGCGCACCCGGAATTTCAGCCGCGCTGCCCGTGAGCACGGCCTTGCGGTCTCCAGCCTGAGCCAGCGCCTCAAGGATCTGGAGGAGGAGCTCGGGGTTCGGCTCCTGAACCGCACGACCCGCAGCGTGGCGCTGACGGAAGCCGGCGAGTTGCTGCTGGCGCGGGTGGCGCCGGCGCTCGGCGAGGTGGATGCCGCCGTGGACCAGGTGCGCGGCCTGCATGAAGTCGCTGCGGGGCGGCTGCGCATCAACGCGCCGCCGCCAGCGGTGGATCTGGTGCTGGCGCCGATGGTGGCGCCGTTCCTGCAGGCGCATCCCAGAATCGAACTGGAGATCGTGGCGGAGAGCGGCTTCGTAGATATCGTGGAGGCCGGGTTCGATGCCGGCGTCCGCTATGGCGAGCATCTGGCGCAGGACATGATCGCGGTGCCGCTGGGCGGCACGCAACGCTACGCCGTGGTGGCGAGCGCGCAATATGTCAGGCAGCATGGACGGCCCGTCCATCCCCGCGACATCTTGCAACATCCTTGCATTCGCACGCGGCTCTCCTCCGGCGCGATGCTGGACTGGGAGTTCGAAAAGGACGGCCATGTCATCAGGGTGACGCCGTCCGCCGCACTGATCGCGACCCATCTTGGGCTTGCCTTTCGCGCAGCAATCGACGGCATCGGATACTGGGCGACTTTTGAAGGCTATGTGCGCGAAGCGCTTGCGTCAGGCCAGCTGGTCAGCGTGCTCGAAGATTGGTGCCCACCGTTTCCCGGCCCCTATCTGTACTATCCGAGCCGGCGTCAGCCGCCGCCGGCGCTCGCCGCGTTCGTTGCGTTCGTCGCAGCGTGGCGGAAGCGGGAGGGAGCAACATCGGCTGACTGATCTTGCTCAGTGTCGTCCCGGGCAAGCGAAGCGCGACCGGGGTCCATAGCCGCTGAACATCATTTCGCGAAGGCTGGAGCTCCAGCTCGCTCTATCCATATCCACCGCGGCGTATGGGTCCCGGCTCAAGGCCGGGACCACAGCTGTCGTGTTGCTGGCGGCGAGCCCTACAACATGTTCGGCAGCACGCGGTCCGGCGGCTTGTGGTTGTCGAGGAAGGTCTTGATGTTGATGATGACCTTCTCCCCCATCTCGACGCGGCCCTCGATCGTCGCCGAGCCCATATGCGGCAGCAGCACCACCTTGCCCGCCTTGGCGAGCCGCACCAGGCGCGGATTGACCGCGGGCTCATGTTCGAATACGTCGAGGCCGGCGCCGGCGATGTCGCCGGCTTCGATCAGCCGCGTCATGGTTTCCTCATCGATCACCTCGCCGCGCGCGGTGTTGACGATGTAGGCGTCCTTGCGGATCAGCTTCAGCCGTCGCGCCGACAGCAGATGGAAGGTCGCCGGCGTATGCGGACAGTTCACGGAGATGATGTCCATCCGCGCCAGCATCTGGTCGAGACTTTCCCAATAGGTCGCGCCCAGCTCCTCGGCGATGCGCGGGGCGACCGGGCGGCGGTTGTGATAATGGATCTGCAGGCCGAAGGCGCGGGCGCGGCGCGCCACTGCCTGGCCGATGCGGCCCATGCCGATGATGCCGAGCCGTTTGCCGCCGATGCGATGGCCGAGCATCCAGGTCGGCGACCAACCCGCCCAGCTCGTCTTGCCCTCGGTCAGGATATCGGCGCCCTCGATCAGCCGGCGCGGCACCGCCAGGATCAGCGCCATCGTCATGTCGGCGGTATCCTCGGTCAGCACCTTCGGTGTGTTGGTCACGGTGATGCCGCGCGCATGCGCCGCGGTCACGTCGATGTTGTCGACGCCGTTGCCGAAATTGGCGATCAGCCTCAGCTTGCAGTCGGGCGCGTTGACGAGGTCGGCGGTGATATGATCGGTCACGGTTGGCACCAGCACGTCCGCGGTGCGCGCAGCCTCGGCCAGCTGCTCCGTACTCATCGGCGTGTCGTCCGGATTGATCCGCGCATCGAACAGCTCGCGCATGCGCGTCTCGATCGAATCCGGCAGCTTGCGGGTGACCACGACGAGAGGTTTTTTCCTAACCGACATATCCATCTCTCATGAGATCGTTCAGACCTCATTAACCGGGTTGGCCGAAACTACCAATGTCGCCGGAACGGGGCGTTTCCTCGAGGCGGTGAGATCCGCCTCGACGTTCGCCAGCTTTGCGTTCAGGCGCGCCTGGCTGCTTGTGTTCCGTCTTCTCTAGCAGAAGGCGGGGCCAAGACAAGAAGCCGCGGCGGGAACCGCGGCAAGCCTCCGTGAAGGAGGCAGCCGCCGGAACAGGTTGGGATCGGACAGCGAATTGCGTGCTCTGCTGCAGTGGAGCCTCAATTCCGCGAGAGTGAAGTGGGTTTGAGTCTGATGGCGTTGGGGCGTTGTCGTGCGTTGGCGTTGGTCGTGGCTTGTCTTGTTGGCGTCGTGATCCACACGGCCGCCTCGGCCAAGGACTCTACCCCGACGACATCGGGCCTGCCGGTGCCGCGCTATGTCAGCCTGAAATCCGATCACGTCAACGTCCGGGCCGGTCCGACCAAGGACAACGATGTCGCTTGGGTCTATACCCGCGCCGGCCTGCCGGTGGAGATCACTGCCGAGTATGAAAATTGGCGCCGCGTGCGCGATTCCGAAGGCGCGGAAGGCTGGGTCTATCACTCGCTGCTGTCGGGGCGCCGCACCGCTGTCGTCACGATGAAGCAGAAGGACGATCTCGCCTCGCTCTATGAGAGCGCGGACAAGACCAGCTCCGTCACAGCGCGGCTGCAGGCCGGCGTCATCGCCCAGGTGAAGAAGTGCACGTCGAGCTGGTGCCACGTCTATGGCTCGGGCTTCGACGGCTGGATCGAGCAGCAGCGGCTGTGGGGCGTCTATGCCGACGAGCAGGTGAACTGACGCGGCGCGACCGAAAAAGCATCAGCCAAAAATGCAAATGGCCGGCAAAGCCGGCCATCATGATCATCCGAAAAGGGGAAGGCTCAACGCTTCTTGCGCAGCCGCACCACCATGTCGATGCGGGCGATCTCATAGCCGTCGGGCACTTCCGGCAGCTTGGTCAGCGCCAGATGCTGATCGGGGATGTCGACCAGCTCGTGATTGTTCTCGAGATAGAAGTGGTGATGCGTGGTGACGTTGGTATCGAAATAGGTCTTGGTGCCGTCGACGCTGACCTGACGCAGCAGCCCGGCATCGGTGAGCTGGTTGAGCGTATTGTAGACGGTCGCGAGCGATACCGGAACTTTGGCCAGCGTGGCTTCTTCGTAGAGCATTTCGGCCGTGAGGTGCCGCGCGCCCTTGCCGAACAGCAGCCAGCCGAGCGCCATGCGCTGCCGGGTCGGCCGCAGGCCCGCCGCCTGCAGCATCTCGTTGACGTCATGCCATGGACAACCATTGAGAGCAGGCTGTCGCCCGGAGCTCAAAATCTCAGAATCGGCCCGGTCATGATCCGATGCGTTGTTGCCAAGGTCCACGTCAAGCACCGCAAATTCGCACTATTGTATATCGATATAGGGAGAAGCAGCCTCAGATGCAAGCTTGTCGCAACTGGCGCCATCTAGAACGCTCCTAAAGTATCCGGCGTCGAACCATGTGCGGCTGCGGCGATTTACCCGGTCGCGGCGCTTTGCCGCTGGGATCGGCTATGTTAGAGAGCGCCCGGACCCGATTTGACCTGTTCCCGCACCCGCCGGATCTCGGCCGGCGCGCGGGTACGGTATTGCGGCAAGGCCATTCGCGCCAGCGCTATTGTGCCCGGGCGCGTCCGGGAGGCGGAACGGGTCCATTCCGCGTGAATGCTTAATCGGGACGTTGAGAGAGGCTATCGGGTATGCTGGATCGGCGCAGCGCTTACGAATATGAGGAGTTGCTGGCCTGCGGCCGCGGCGAACTGTTCGGCCCGGGCAATGCCCAATTGCCGCTGCCGCCGATGCTGATGTTCGATCGCATCACCGAGATCGCCGATACCGGCGGCGAGTTCGGCAAGGGCCTCGTGCGCGCCGAGCTCGACGTGAAGGCGGACCTCTGGTTCTTCGGCTGTCACTTCAAGAACGATCCGGTCATGCCGGGCTGCCTTGGGCTCGACGCGCTGTGGCAGATGGTCGGCTTCTATCTCGGCTGGATCGGCGGTGAGGGCCGCGGCCGGGCGCTGGGCTTGGGCGATTTGAAGTTCGCCGGACAGGTGGTGCCGACCGTCCGCAAGGTTGTGTACAACGTCGACATCAAGCGGGTGATGCGCTCAAAGCTGGTGCTCGGTATCGCCGACGGGTGGCTTTCCATGGATGGCGAGATTATTTATCGCGCCAAGGATCTGAAGGTCGGTTTGTTCAAGCAGGGCACCGCGCCGTCTTGAACTCGAATCTATCGGGACCTCGCGGGCATATTGCATCGTTAATGATCGGCATCGATGCGCGATGGCGCAAGAACACAAGGGTAAGGTGAGGCTGACATGAGGCGGGTTGTCATCACCGGGATGGGCATCGTCTCATCCATCGGCAATAACAGCCAGGAGGTGCTGGCAAGCCTGCATGAGGCGAAGTCAGGTATTTCCCGCGCCGAGAAATACGCGGAGCTCGGCTTCCGTTCGCAGGTGCAGGGTGCGCCGACGCTCAATCCGGCCGACGTGGTGGACCGCCGCGCGATGCGCTTTCTCGGCGAAGGCGCGGCCTGGAATCATGTCGCGATGGAGCAGGCGATCCAGGACGCCGGCCTGCAGGCGGACGAGGTCTCCAGCATCAGGACCGGTATCATCATGGGCTCGGGCGGACCGTCCGCGCGCGCCATCGTCGAGGCCGCCGACATCACCCGCACCAAGGGGCCAAAGCGAGTCGGGCCTTTCGCAGTGCCGAAGGCGATGTCGTCGACGGCGTCGGCCACGCTCGCGACCTGGTTCAAGATCAAGGGTGTGAACTATTCGATCTCGTCGGCCTGCGCGACATCAAATCACTGCATCGGCAATGCCTATGAGATGATCCAGTACGGCAAGCAGGACGTGATGTTTGCCGGCGGCTGCGAGGAGCTCGACTGGTCGCTGTCGGTGCTGTTCGACGCGATGGGCGCGATGTCGTCCAAGCACAACGAGACCCCGGCCACGGCCTCGCGTCCCTATGACGTGGCGCGCGACGGTTTCGTCATCGCCGGCGGCGCCGGCGTCGTCGTGCTGGAGGAGCTCGAGCACGCCAAGGCGCGCGGCGCCAAGATCTATGCCGAGATCGCCGGCTATGGCGCGACCTCCGACGGCTACGACATGGTGGCGCCCTCCGGCGAGGGTGCCGAGCGCTGCATGCGGATGGCGCTGTCGACGGTGAAGAGCAAGATCGACTACATCAACCCGCACGCGACCTCGACGCCGGCCGGCGATCCGCCCGAGATCGAGGCGATCCGCAAGGTCTTCGGCAGTGGCGAGAAGTGCCCGCCGATCGCGGCTACCAAGGCGCTGACCGGTCATTCGCTCGGCGCCACTGGCGTGCAGGAGGCGATCTATTCGCTTCTGATGATGAAGAACGGCTTCATCTGCGAGAGCGCCAACATCACCGAGCTCGATCCTGTGTTCGCGGACATGCCGATCGTGCGCAAGCGCATCGACAATGCGAAGCTCGGCGCGGTGCTGTCCAACTCCTTCGGTTTCGGCGGCACCAATGCGACTTTGGTGTTCAAGCAGCTCGACGCCTGAGATCAGATTATCTGCGGACGATGATGTCTGCACAACAGCATGGCCGGGCGGCCGCCGTCGATCGACGCGGGGACCGTCCCGGCCATTGGCGTCTTCGGACGCTTCGTGACACAATGCCGGCCCGGCGACGTAGAGAGTGGTGACGATGCATGGACTGATGAAGGGCAAGCGCGGGCTGGTCATGGGCATCGCCAATGATCATTCGATCGCCTGGGGCATCGCCAAGGCGCTCGCGGCTCATGGCGCCGAGATGGCCTTCACCTATCAGGGAGACGCCCAGGCGAAGCGCCTGCGGCCGCTTGCGCAGTCGGTCGGCTCCGACATCGTGCTGCCTTGCGAGGTCGAGGACATCGCCAGCGTCGATGCCGTGTTCGACAAGCTGCGCACGAGCTGGGGCGCAATGGATTTCCTGGTCCATGCAATCGGCTTCACCGACAAGAACGAGCTGCGCGGCCGCTATGCCGACACCACGCGCGAGAACTTCCTGCGCACCATGCTGATCTCGTGCTTCTCTTTCACCGAGGTAGCCAAGCGCGCGGCGCCCTTGATGAGCAATGGCGGCGCGATGATCACGCTGACCTTCGGCGCCTCGATGCGGGCGATGCCGAACTACAATGTGATGGGTGTCGCCAAGGCGGCACTGGAATCCTCGGTGCGCTATCTCGCCTCCGATTTCGGTCCCTCCGGCATCAGGGTCAACGCGATCTCGGCCGGGCCGGTGCGCACGCTCGCCGGCTCCGTGATCGGCGATGCCCGCGCGATGTTCGCCTATCAGCAAAAGCATTCGCCGCTCGGCCGCGGCGTCACGCTGGACGAGCTTGGCGGCTCCTCGCTCTATCTGCTGTCGGATCTCTCCGGCGGCGTCACCGGCGAGATCCACTACGTCGATTCCGGCTTCAACATCGTGCTGCAGCCGCGCCCGGAGAACCTGCCGCCGGAGTGAGCTTCAGCGGGCCGCGGCGGGCCGCTTCCAGCGATAATATTTCATCATCCGGCCGTGCGTTGGATCGGCCTCTTCCTTCTCCAGCACGAACCCTTCGCGCTCATACCAGCGCCAGGCCTTCTCGTTGCCAACAGCGCAGCGCAGCCAGATCTCGTCGGGCAACAATTCGCGGGTGAAAGCGAGCAGGTAACGCCCGAGCGACTGGCCTTGATGCGACGGCGCGATCATGAGCTGGTCGAGATAGAGCTTGGGCACGTGCAAGGCGAGCATCGCGGCGAGTGCGCCGCCATCGTCGGCGACATAGAGGCTCCAGCCGTTCGCGATCTCACGCGGGACGCGCTCTTTCAAGATGGCGAGCAGCTTCCCGCTTGGAGCTTCCAGTCCGGTCGAGCACCAGCTCTCCATCCATAGCTTTGCGATAGCGTCGTATTCGTCAGGGCGGGCGGAGCGAATGGTCGGCTCGGGCATGAGCTGCGATCTCAAAGTTTCACGCGACGACCTGATCATGATGCAATTACTCCGTCATTGCGAGGAGCGAAGCGACGAAGCAATCCAGAATCTTTGCGAGGAGAGGGTCTGGATTGCTTCGCTTCGCTCGCAATGACGGCGCGACAGTTGGTGTTGCGCCTCAACGGCAGTTTTGTTCGGGCGCGTGGCGCCGCTGCGACGATCAAATCTTCAAACAAAAAAGGCGGCCCTTGCGGACCGCCCTTTGATGTCTTGATCTCTGCGAGAGTTACTCGCCAGCGGCCTCGCGCGGAGCGTCGGCTTGAGCCGCCGCTTCGGCCTTCTGCTTGGCCTCGAGGTCCTCGCCGGTGGTCTGGTCGACCGCCTTCATCGACAGCCGGGTCTTGCCGCGGTCGTCGAAGCCCAGCAGCTTGACCTTGACCTTGTCGCCTTCCTTGACGACGTCGGAGGTCTTCTGCACGCGCTTGTCGGCGAGCTGGGAGATGTGCACCAGGCCGTCACGCGAACCGAAGAAGTTCACGAAGGCGCCGAACTCCATCACCTTGACGACGGTGCCGTCATAGATCTGGCCGACCTCCGGATCGGAGGCGATCGACTTGATCCACTTGATGGCCGCCTTCATCGCCTCGCCGTCGTTGGAGGCGACCTTCACGGTGCCATCGTCCTCGATGTTGACCTTGGCGCCGGTCTTCTCGACGATCTCGCGGATCACCTTGCCGCCGGTGCCGATCACTTCGCGGATCTTGTCGGTGGCGATCTTGAAGGTCTCGATGCGCGGAGCGTATTCGCCGAGCTCGGCGCGAGCGGCCGTCAATGCCTTCGACATCTCGCCGAGGATGTGGATGCGGCCGTCTCTGGCCTGCGCCAGCGCCACCCGCATGATCTCCTCGGTGATGCCCTCGATCTTGATGTCCATCTGCAGGGAGGTGATGCCGCTCTCGGTGCCCGCGACCTTGAAGTCCATGTCGCCGAGATGGTCCTCGTCGCCAAGGATGTCGGACAGCACAGCGTAGCGCTTGTCCTCGAGGATGAGGCCCATCGCGATGCCGGCCGTCGGCCGCTTCAGCGGCACGCCGGCATCCATCAGCGCCAGCGACGAACCGCAGACGGTGGCCATCGAAGAGGAGCCGTTGGATTCGGTGATCTCGGAGACCACACGCACCGTGTAGGGGAATTCATGGTGCGGCGGCAGCACCGGGTGGATGGCGCGCCAGGCCAGCTTGCCGTGGCCGATCTCGCGGCGCTTAGTGCCGCCGAGGCGACCGGTCTCGCCGACCGAGTAGGGCGGGAAGTTGTAATGCAGCAGGAACGTTTCCTTGTACGTCCCCGACAGCGCGTCGATGTACTGCTCGTCCTCGCCGGTGCCGAGCGTGGTCACGACCAGCGCCTGGGTCTCGCCGCGGGTGAACAGCGCCGAACCGTGGGCGCGCGGCAGCACGCCGACCTCGCAGACGATATTGCGCACGGTCTTGACGTCGCGGCCGTCGATGCGGCGGCCGGTGTCCAGGATGTTCCAGCGAACGATCTTGGCCTCGAGCTCCTTGAACACGTCGGCGACGCGGAGCTTTTCGTATTTCGGCTCGGCGCCTTCCGGGAAGAAGTGCGCGAGCACCTTTTCCTTGGCGGCGGCAACCGCGGCATAGCGCTCCTGCTTGACCGGGATCGCATACGCCTTGCGCAAGTCCTGCTCGACAATGCCGAGCATCTCCTTCTCGATCGCGCTGTTGTCGATGATCGCAACCTCGCGCGGCTCCTTGGCTGCCTTCTCGGCGAGCTCGATGATGGCGTTGATAACCGGCTGGAAATGCCGGTGGCCGAACATCACGGCGCCCAGCATGATGTCCTCGTTCAGCTCCTTGGCCTCCGATTCCACCATCAGCACCGCGTCCGAGGTGCCGGCGACCACCAGATCGAGCTGGGTGTCGGTCATCTCGTCCAGCGTCGGGTTGAGCACGTATTCGTCATTGGCGAAGCCGACGCGGGCGGCTCCAATCGGGCCCTTGAACGGCACGCCGGAGAGCGTCAGCGCGGCAGAAGCCGCCACCATTGCCAGGATGTCCGGATCGTTCTCCATGTCGTGGGACAGGGTCGTGACGATCACCTGGGTCTCGTTGCGCCAAGCATCGACGAACAACGGGCGGATCGGACGGTCGATCAGGCGGGAGACCAGCGTCTCCTTCTCGGTCGGACGGCCCTCGCGCTTGAAGTAGCCGCCGGGAATGCGGCCCGCGGCATAGGCCTTCTCCTGATAGTCGACGGTGAGCGGCAGGAAGTCGACGCCCTCGCGCGGCGCCTTGGCGGCGACGACGGTCGCGAGCACCACGGTCTCGCCATAGGTGGCGACCACGGCGCCGTCGGCCTGGCGGGCGATCTTGCCGGTTTCAAGCTTGAGGGGGCGTCCACCCCAGTCGATCTCGACGGAATGCTTATTGAACATTGATATCTTCTTTCATGAGGTCGGCGAAGAACGGCGCCCCAGAAACACAAAAACCATGCGCAAGATGGCGGGACGCTGAAATGGGATCAGCGTCCGGCGATCCTGCCATGGTTTTCATATTTCGGATGGCGTCCATCCTTCCCGTAGATAACGGGCACCTTGCCCGTCACGCCCAGCGGCCGGATTGCTGCTGGAACGCACTGCACAGTCCACGGAGCCGGCTGGACCTGCTGGTCCGGCATATCCGGCTCCGCCTTTCAACGCACGATCCCGATACACGAGGGCCACTTCAGGCACTTCGCAGGATCATGCAAAAACGCGCGCTTATCAGGCGCGCGTCACCTCCGAACAAAAGCTCAACGACGGATGTTGTGCTTCTCGAGCAGCGCCTTGTAGCGTGCCTCGTCGGTCTTCTTCAGGTAGTCGAGCAGCGAACGGCGGGTCGACACCAGCTTCAGGAGGCCGCGGCGGGAATGGTTGTCCTTGCCGTGGGTCTTGAAATGGCCGGTCAGGTTGTTGATGCGTTCCGACAGGATCGCAACCTGCACCTCGGGCGAACCGGTGTCGCCGGCCTTGGTGGCGTTCGCCTTGATGATTTCCGCTTTGCGCTCGGCGGTAATCGACATCGTCAATCTCTTTCGTTGCGACCGGAGCTGGCTGTCAGTCCGGTCAGGTTGAACACGCGCTTGGGGATGAGTTCGCCATTGCCAATTTCGGCAAGCGCCAAAAGGCGGCCTGCGACCGTGACATAGACTGTGCCGCTCGTATTGGGCGCATCCCGTCCGCGCAACAAAACGGCCTGGCCCCTGTGGAGCCTTGCCGCATCAGCCCGAGTGACGGCCAGTGCCGGGATGTCGTCCAGCGCGGTCTCAACGGGCAAAAGCGCGTCGGCGAGGCTACCCTCGCCGGACGCGGCTCTATTGCATAAAGCCTCCAACTGTTCCAGCGGAATCATGTCGTTCTCGGTAAATGGACCGACCAGGGTGCGCCGGAGCGCGCTGATATGGCCGTAGCAGCCGAGCAGGCGGCCCATATCGCGGGCCAGCGCCCGGACATAGGTTCCCTTGCCGCATTCGGCCTCGAACACCGAATGGGAGGCATCTGTCTGTTCGATAAGGGTTAATTCGTGGATCTCGACCGGCCGCGGGGCCAGCTCGACCACCTCGCCGTCGCGTGCCAGGTCGTAGGCCCGCTCGCCCTGGACCTTGATCGCCGAATAGCGCGGCGGGGTCTGCTCGATCAGGCCGGTGAAGCGGGGCAGCAGGCTGCGAATCGCCTCCGCGCTCGGCCTGATCTCGCTGGTTTGCACCGTCAGGCCCTCTGTGTCGTCGGTATCGCGTTCCTCGCCCCAGGTCACCGTGAAGCGGTAGCGCTTGCGGCCGTCCATCACGAAGGGAACCGTCTTGGTGGCCTCGCCGAGCGCGATCGGCAAGCCCCCCGAGGCGAGCGGATCGAGCGTGCCGGCATGGCCTGCGCGCTTGGCCTGGAACAGCCGCTTGGCCACTGCGACGGCCTGCGTGGAGGTCATGCCGATCGGCTTGTCGAGCACGACCCAGCCGTGGATGTCACGGCGGTCGCGGCGCGGCTGGCCGCCACGCTGATTGTTTCCTTGGCGCTGCTTGTTGCGCGGATCGTTGTTGTCGCGCGGGGCACGCTCGCTCGGGAAATTATTCTTTTTGACGTCGTCGGCCGCGGCGATTGTCGAATCAATCGTGCCGGCTTCGGGGCGCATAGTCATCAGGTCTCATCCGAATCCGAATTAAGGTCTCTCTGCACCGCGGGTGTTCGCAGTAATTTCTCGATCCGTTCCGCTTCATCGAATCGTTCGTCGACGCGGAAGCGAATCTCGGGTGCAAATTTCAGGTTAACGCGACGCGCGATCTCGCCGCGCAGGCTCTTCTTGTTGCGCTCCAGCGCCGCGAGCACGATCTCCGTGTCGCGTCCGCCCAGCGGCATCACGTAAATGGTTGCGAGCTTCAGGTCTGGCGACATCCGCACCTCGGGCACCGTAATGATGTGTCCCTCGAGGTCCGGGTCGTGCGCGCTACCGTGTGAAAGAATCTCGGCGACAGCGTGGCGCACGGTCTCGGCGACGCGGAGCTGTCGCTGCGAGCCGCCGGACGCGGCGCTTCCCCTCTGATGATGGCGTGGCATTTCAATATCCAATGGTCACGACCCGCGGCGATGCGCAGGTGAGCTGAGGCCAATCTTGATGAGTTCAACGACGCTCTATCGAGTTCAACGAGATGCCAGAGTTCAACGAGCTCTGGTGCCCCGCATCGTCCGGGGCACCAGCTCGCTTTCCATTCCACCGCTCGTAAGATTTGGACTTACAGCGAGCGCTGGATCGTCTCCACGCGATAACATTCGATGATGTCGCCGACACGCATGTCGCCGTAGTTCTCGAAGGCCATGCCGCATTCCTGGCCGGCCTGCACTTCCTTCACCTCGTCCTTGAACCGCTTCAAGGTCGACAGCTTGCCCTCGTGAACCACGACGTTGTCGCGGATCAGGCGGACATTGGCGCCGCGCTCCACGGTGCCATCGGTGACCCGGCAGCCCGCGACCTTGCCGACCTTGGAGATGTTGAACACCTCCAGGATCTGCGCATTGCCGAGCATGGTCTCGCGCAGCGTCGGCGCAAGCAGGCCGCTCATCGCCTTCTTCACGTCGTCCACGAGGTCGTAGATGATGTTGTAGTAGCGGATCTCGATGCCGTTGCGCTTGGCGGCCGCTGCGGCCTCCTTGTTGGCACGTACCGAGAAGCCGATGATCGCTGCGTTGAAACCTTCGGCAAGCGTCACGTCGGATTCGCTGATGCCGCCGACGCCGGCATGCAGGATGCGGGCGGCGACCTCCTCGGTGCCGAGCTTCTCCAGCGAGCCGAGAATGGCTTCCAGCGAGCCCTGCACGTCGGCCTTGACGATCAGCGGGAATTCCTTGCGGCCCGCCGTCTTCAACTGCGACATCATCTGCTCGAGCGAGCCGCGCATGCCGGAGACGTTGGCGGCGGCGTTCTCGCGCTTCTGGTGCGCACGATAGCTCGTGACCTGGCGGGCACGGGCCTCGTTCTCGACGACGGCGAGACGATCGCCGGCCTCCGGCGGACCGTTGAAGCCGAGCACCTCGACCGGCACCGACGGGCCGGCCTCCTGCAAGGTCTCGCCCTGGTCCGAGATCAGTGCGCGGACGCGGCCCATCTCGGCGCCGGCGACGATGATATCGCCGACCCGGAGCGTGCCGCGCTGAACCAGCACGGTGGCAACCGGACCACGGCCGCGGTCGAGCTTGGCCTCGATCACGGTGCCTTCGGCCGGGCGATCCGAATTGGTCTTCAGGTCGAGGATCTCGGCCTGCAGCGCGATCATCTCCAAGAGACGATCGAGATTGGTCTTGTTCTTGGCGGAGACCTCGACGTCGACGACATCGCCGCCGAGCGATTCCACCTGCACCTCGTGCTGCAACAGCTCGGTGCGGACGCGCTCGGGCCGGGCATCCGGCTTGTCGATCTTGTTGATCGCGACGATCATCGGCACCTTCGCCGCCTTGGCGTGGTTGATGGCCTCGATCGTCTGCGGCATCACGCCGTCATCGGCCGCGACCACCAGCACGACGATGTCGGTGACCTTGGCTCCGCGGGCGCGCATCGCGGTGAACGCGGCGTGGCCCGGCGTGTCGATGAAGGTGATCTTCTTGCCCGAGTCGGGCGCGGTCACCTGATAGGCACCGATATGCTGGGTGATGCCGCCGGCCTCGCCCGACACCACGTTGGCGTGGCGCAGCGCGTCGAGCAGCGAGGTCTTGCCGTGGTCGACGTGACCCATCACGGTCACGACAGGCGAGCGCGGCTCGGTATCGGTGGAATCGTCGACGACGTCGAACAGGCCCTCCTCGACGTCCGAGGCTGCCACGCGCTTCACCGTATGGCCGAGCTCTTCGGCGATCAGCTGCGCGGTGTCGGCATCGATCACGTCGGTGATCTTGTGCATCGCGCCCTGCTTCATCAGCATGCGGATGACGTCGACCGCGCGCTCCGACATCCGGTTCGCCAGTTCCTGGATGGTGATGGCTTCCGGGATCGTCACCTCGCGGACCAGTTTTTCCTTCTGCTCGTTCGCGGAATGACCTTTCAGGCGCTGGGTGCGGCGGCGGAACGAAGCGATCGAGCGCTCGCGCACATCGTCGGCATTGAGTGCGGTGACGACGGTCAGGCGGCCGCGCTGCTTCTGCGGCGCGGGCTTGTGCGTCGTCTTCGGCGCCATGACGGGGCGCGCGGCGCCGCCCGGGCCGCGCCGGATCTGGCGTGGTCCCTCGTCATCGTCCGCCTCGGCGGCAACCGGGGTGCGGCCGAGAGGGCCACCTGCGGGCTTGGCAGCAGCCGCGGCCGCCGTGCGCGCACCGGCCGGCTGCGCGCCGCCGGGGCGGGAGCTCGGACCGATCTGCGGCGGGCGGCTGCCGGGAGCGCCGATCGGCCGGCCGGGCGCGGACGCCGGACGCGCCGGGGCTGCGGCCGCCGGCTGCGGCGCTGCTGCGGCCTGCGGCCGCCCCTCGCCCTCGCCAAAACGCTTCTTGGCCTCCTGCTCGGCCTTGCGGCGGGCTTCTTCTTCCTGGCGATGCCGCTCTTCCTCGGCCTTGCGGCGGGCTTCGGCGGCCTCTCGCTCGGCGCGTTCGGCAGCCTCGCGCTCGGCACGACGCCGCGCCTCTTCCTCGGCCTGGCGACGCTCCTCGATGTCGCGAACGCGCGCATCGGCCAGCGCGCTGGCGCGCGCGGACCGCTCGTCCTCGGTCAGGGTTCGCAGCACGACACCGGAGCCTCCGCGCTGCGAAGGCCCGCCCGACGGCCGGGGACCGGAGGGGCGAGAGCCTGCTGGCGGTGGCGGCGGCGCCTTGGCGACGACCGGCTCGGGCGCGTGCGGCGCCTCGGGCGCGCCATCGCCGATCCGGCGCTTGCCGCGCTTCTCGACCACCACCTGCTTGCTCCGGCCGTGCGGGAAGCTCTGGCGCACCGTGCCAGTCTCGACGCGCGGCTTGAGCGTCAAGGTCTTGCTCGGGACACTCAGTTTCTTGTCGCCCGGAGTGTTGTTGTCAGCCATTCAGTCGTCCCAATCTAGTTACCTGGGTGCGGAAGCCGCACCGTCCCATTCGTGCAAATCGTCGCTATATCTTCGAATTCCTGGCCGCGGTTCCGGCAGTCTTGTCAGCATCGGCCAGCCGGTATCGGACCAGGATCTGGCTGCGCGACAGGAATGTCCTGCTCGCCGGGCCCGCGAGCACGGCAGCATGTATCACATTTGCCCGCCCTAGTGCCAAATCCAATTCTTCCGAAGTCAAGCACGTGACGATCGGAAGGGCCGGGGCCGATCCCTTGCCGGCTTCGATCTGGCGCGCGAGCGCATCGAGCTTGCGGATTCCGTCGGCGGCGCCGTCGGCCGCGTGGATCAGCGCCGCTAGCGCGGACCTGCCCTGTGGCTGCGACAGGGCGGATTCGACCTTGGCGAAGCCGGTAACGACTTGCCCCGCCTTGGCGGCGATGGCGAGCGCCTCCACGGTGCCGCGCACCAGCAGCGCCTCGGTATGGTCGGCAAGCGTCGGCGCGACGCGAACGTTCTTCTTGAAGCCCCGGCTGAAATGGTGACGGCGGACCGCTTCCGCAACCGTCTGGCGCGAAGCGGTGATCCACAGACCCCGGCCGGGGAGCTTGCGCTTGATGTCAGGAACGACCTCGCCCGAGGGCGCGACGACGAAGCGGATCAGCTCCGCGATCGGCCGCACCTCGCGGCTGACCGCGCACATGCGCATGGTCGCGGACTTTTCGGTCCGCGGTCCATTGTCGAGCTCGGGGTCGGCCATAGCGAGCATGCGGGAAGGGCGCTCCTCATCTCAGGCGCACAGGGTCATGGTGGCGATCGTCCTTGAACGGCGCATCGGTCAGGCCGGCTGTCCCTCGGAGGCCTCGGCCTCAGCTTCGGCCGTCTGCTTGGCGAGATCGGCCTCGCTGATCCAGCCGGCCTTGACGCGGGCCTGCATGACCATCGCTTCGGCGTCGTCTCGGGAGACATCCAGCCCGTCGAGAATGCCGGCATGCTTGGTCGGCTCACCGCCGTCCTTGCGCTCGGTCCAGCCGACCAGATCGTCGGTGGCGCAGCCGGCGAGCTCCTCGACCGTCTTGACGTCGTTCTCGCCGAACTTGACCAGCATCTTGGAGGTGACGCCCGGAACCGTCTTCAGCGCGTCCTCGACGCCGAGCTCCTTGCGCCGCGCCTCCAGCTCGGCCTCCTGCTGCTCCAGGAACTCGCGGGCGCGGGTCTGCAGCTCGGTCGCCGTTTCCTCGTCGAAGCCTTCGATGCCGGCGAGATCCTTGAGATCGACCAGCGCCAGCTCCTCGACCGAGGTGAAGCCTTCGGAGGCGAGCAGCTGACCGACCACCTCGTCGACATTCAGCGATTCCATGAAGACGCGGGTGGAGTTCTCGAAGTCGGCCTGGCGGCGCTCCGATTCCTCCTGCTCGGTCAGGATGTCGATGTCCCAGCCGGTGAGCTGCGAGGCGAGGCGGACGTTCTGGCCGCGGCGGCCGATCGCCAGCGACAGCTGGTTGTTGGTGTCGGGCACCACGACCTCGATGCGCTCGCGGTCCTCGTCGATCACGACCTTGGCGACCTCGGCCGGCGCCAGCGCGTTGACGACGAAGGTCGCGATGTCGGGCGACCACGGGATGATGTCGATCTTCTCGCCCTGCAGTTCGTTCACCACGGCCTGCACGCGCGAGCCGCGCATGCCGACGCAGGCGCCGACCGGGTCGACCGAAGAGTCGCGCGACACCACGCCGATTTTCGCGCGCGAGCCGGGATCGCGCGCCACCGCCTTGATCTCGACGATGCCGTCATAGATCTCTGGCACTTCCTGCGCGAACAGCTTCGCCATGAATTGCGGATGGGTGCGGGAGAGGAAGATCTGAGGCCCGCGCGTTTCGCGGCGGACGTCGAAGATGTAGGCGCGGACGCGGTCGCCGTTGCGGAACACCTCGCGCGGCAGCATCTCGTCACGGCGGATGATGGCCTCGCCGCGGCCGAGATCGACGATCACGCTGCCATATTCGACGCGCTTGACGACGCCGTTGACGATGTCGCCGATGCGGTCCTTGAACTCCTGATACTGCCGGTCGCGCTCGGCCTCGCGCACCTTCTGCACGATCACCTGCTTGGCCGACTGTGCGGCGATGCGGCCATATTCCAGCGGCGGCAACGTGTCGGCGATGGTGTCGCCGATCTGCGCGCCGGGATTGGCCCTGCGGGCGTCGTCCAGCGAGATCTGGTTGGACGCGTTCTCGACCTTCTCGACCACCAGCATGTGGCGCGACAGGCGCAGCTCGCCCTTCTTCGGGTCGATCTCCGCATGGACGTCGGTCTCGCTGCCGTAACGGGCGCGGGCGGCCTTGGCGATGGCATCCTCCATCGCCGCGATCACGATGCCGCGGTCGATCGACTTCTCGCGCGCGACCGCGTCGGCGATCTGCAGCAGTTCGAGTCTGTTGGCGCTGACGGCCATGGCTCAGTCTCCTCTAATCGGGATCGGTCTCGCCTCTGCGCGCGCGTATCCCGGCGAGGCGATGTTGCTTGGTGTTCTTCGGCGGTGGTTTCTTGGCGAGCTGCTTCTTCGCCGCCTTGCCGATCGGCTTCTGCGGCTTTGCGGACGGCTTGGCATGCGGTGCCAGCGGCGGCGCAAGGCCGAGATCGCGTTTCATCTCGCGCTCGGCTGCCTTGCCGCGGCGCATCGACTCGGCGATCAGCTCGTCGGTCAGCACCAGCTTGGCTTCGCCGATATCGGCCATCGGCAGCAGCACGTCCGCCTCCTGGTCCTTCGGCACATCGTCGCGGGTGATCCTCACCGCCTCGCCCTCGACGCCTTTGATAATGCCGCGAAACCGTTTGCGGTTCTGATGGGCGACCGCCATCTCGATCTTGACCAGATGACCGGCGAAGCGCTCGAAATCGGAACGCCGCACCAGCGGCCGGTCGATGCCCGGGGAGGAAATTTCCAGCCGGTAGGCGCGGTCGATGGGATCGGCGATGTCGAGCACCGGGGACAGCGCGCGCGATATCGCCTCGCAATCCTCCAGCTGCATCGAGCCGTCGGGCCGCTCGGCCATGATCTGCACTGTGCAGCCGGCCTCGCCGGAAATGCGGATCCGCACCAGCCGATAGCCCATGCCCTGCAGCACCGGCTCGGCGACTGCCGAAACCCGCGCGGCCACGCCCGGCTCGACCACGAGCCGCGGCTCGGTCAAGAGGTCGGGTGCGACAGGGGCGAACGTCGGTTCGGTCATATCCGTTGTGGTCAGTGGCTCGCGTCCGGTCTTGCGTGTTGTGCCGGGCATCCGCCCAGGCCGACCGCGCCGCCTGTCCCGGTCCAGGGCGCCCTCAGCGGGCTTGCGGGCCGGTCCAAGTAATAAAAAAGAGCGGGTCCGGAACGGGCCCACTCTCACTACGCGATCGTATATGAGAACCTGTAAGTTGCCTGTGATATAGCGGTTTTGCCGGCATCCGGCAAGGGTTCGAAGGATATCGTTTGCGGGTTTTTAGCCTGGCAGCCATCGTCGGGGACCTAACCCTTCCTTCACCAAGATCAGCTAGATTTTGCCAGGGTTGGGTGGCCTGACCGAAGGTTAATGCGTCCGGGCCGGCCGTGTTGCGTTGCGTATCGAGTAGGTTCCATGACTGCCGCCACCTCGCTGATCCCGGGGCTTGACGATATCGTCAGGCACGGCGCTCCCGAACGCCGCATGGAGGCCGTCAGCCGCATCGCCGACCTGTTTTTCGAAGACGCCGAGGCGCTGCCGCCCAGACACATCGATTTGTTTGACGGACTTTTGATCGACCTCGTTCCGCATGCCGACACCCATGCGCGGGTCGATCTGGCAGAGCGGCTGTCGCGGCTGAAGCGGGCGCCGCGCGTGCTGGTCGGGCGGCTGGCACGCGAGAACGAGATCATGGTGGCCGGACCTTTGCTGCGGCGCTCGCCCGTGCTGGACGAGGACGAGCTGGTCGAGATCGCGCATGCCAAGGGGCAGGGCCATCTGCTGGCGATGTCAGAGCGGCCGAGCCTGCCGCCAAGGCTCACCGACGTGCTGGTCCGCCGCGGCGACCGCGACGTGGTCAGGCGCACCGCCAGCAATGACGGCGCGCGGTTCTCGGCCACAGGCTATTCCGAGCTGGTTGGCCGTGCCGGCAAGGACGGCGTGCTCACGCTCGCGGTCGGGCGCCGCGACGATCTGCCGGATGCGCATCTGAAGACGCTGCTCGCCAGTGCGCATGGCGCGATCCGGCGGCGTCTCGCCGACATCGTCAAGCCGGAGCGCCAGGCCAAGATCGAGCAGATGATGGCCGAGCTCGCCGGTAAGGGCGCGCCGGTCGCGGGCAAGCGCAATTTCGTGCCGGCGCAACGAACGGTGCTGGCGCTGTATCAGGCCGGCGGCCTGAACGAGAGCGCCCTGCTCGGTTTTGCACGGCGCCATCAGTATGAGGAGACGGTCGCGACGCTGGCGGCGATGTCGGGCATCAAGATCGAGGCGCTCGACCGCCTGGTGTCCGGGCCGCGTCACGATCCGGTCCTGATCGTCGGGCGCACCATCGGGCTCGAATGGACAACAGTGCATGCGTTGATCCTGATGCGGCTCGGTCCGAAACGAATTCCCGCACCGGTCGACATCGACGCGGCGCGCATCAACTACGCGCGGCTTGTACCCACGACCGCCGAGCGTGTCGTCACGTTCTGGAAGGCGCGGCATTAGAGGCAAGGTACTAACACTTACGGACTAATTAGGTTGGGATTACGCAATTAGTTCAAAATTGTCGCCAAGCGCTCGGTGCACCCTCTCCCCTTGTGGGAGAGGGTGCCCGAGATGCGAAGCATCGAAGGCGGGTGAGGGGTCTCTATCCGCGTTTGCAAATGCCGAGATAACCCCTCACCCGGTGCGAATTTCGCTGCGCTCATTCGCCCCACCCTCTCCCACAAGGGGAGAGGGTGCACCATCGCTGCGGCGATATCAGAGCCAACTAGGTTCTTTGATACGATGTCGTTTCCCCGCGTAATGTAACGTCGGCCGTCGCGGTGTAACACAGCCGAGCTGCTTGCGCGCTGCTACCTCCTGCGAAAGCGCAGATAGCTTGCGACGCGGCCCTCGCGCGTGGCCTTCTGGCCGTAGCGCGTCATGGTGTAGCCGGGCCAGGGCAGGCGCCAGTCGTCGGCGCGCTCCGCGGTCCAGGCGAAGTCCGGCGAGCGCAACAGATGCCAGAGCGTCCAGTCGCAATAGGTGTCGATGTCGCTGACGAAGCGGAATTCGCCGCCGCTCCTGAGCACGCGCGCCATCGCGGCTATGGTGGCGTCCTGCACGAAGCGGCGCTTCCAGTGCCGCCGCTTCGGCCAGGGGTCGGGATGGATCAGATCGATCCGCGACAGCGATTGCGGTGGCAGCCAGGCGAGCAGCTCGGCGGCGTCGCCGGCGAACAGGCGAATATTATGAATATCGTGGGCCTCGATCTGCGCCAGGATCTTGGCCATGCCGTTGATGTAGGGCTCGCAGCCGATGAAGCCGGTGCTCGGGAACGAGCGTGCCTCGGCGACAAGATGCTCGCCGCCGCCGAAACCGATTTCGAGCCGCAGCTCAGCCGCTTTCGGGTCAAATAGATCCAATGGCGCAGCCGGCGGCGGCGCCTTGATATCGAGCGCGAGTCTGGGCAGCAGATGATCGATCAGATCGGCCTGATGCGTACGGAGCTTGTGACCCTTGCGCCGGCCAAAGAACGATCCATGACGATGCGCCTCGTCGGGGGCACCCGAACCGTGGTTGTCTCGAATGTGAGCGGCAGCGTTCATAGCAGGGTCTGATACAGCCGATACAGGAGCCGCGTCCGCGGCTCGATCGAGGAAATATACATCTGTTCGTAGTGTGTATGCGCGCCCTTGCCGTCGACGCCAAGCCCGTCGAGGGTGGCGGTAAAGGGCGCGGTGAAATTGCCGTCGGAGCCGCCGCCGGTGACCATGTCGGCAAGGTCGAAGCCGAGCTCTTTGGCCAGTGTCTTCGCATGCTCGAACAACGCCGCGCCGGCATTGCTCTTCTCATAAGGCGGCCGGTTAAGCGCGCCCGTCACCTGCACGGTGACGCCTTCCGTCCTGGAGGTGAGACCGAGAATCTTCGGGATGATCTCCTCGGCGTCCGCCTGTGTCGGCAGCCGCGCATCGACCTCCGCGTGAGCGTGTTCGGCGATCACGTTCGGCCGGGTGCCGCCCCTGACGACGCCGACATTCACGCTGACGCCACGCTTCAGATCGTTGAGAGCCTCGAGTGTGTTGATGACATTGGCGAGCTCGCGGATGGCGCTGCGGCCATCTTCAGGTTTCGCGCCGGCATGGGCCGGCACGCCAGTGATCGACACGTCGAAACGCGCCACGCCCTTGCGGCCTGTGACGATCTTGCCGCCATCGCGGGCCGGCTCGGTCACTAGCACGTATTTTGCGTTGTGGCCGAGCTCTTCGATCAGGACCCGCGACGTCGGGCTGCCGATCTCCTCGTCCGACACGAACAGATGTGTGATGCCGAGCGGCGAGCGCGCGCCGTCAGCGCAGATCTGCCGGAAAGCGCGATAGGCGAGATACGCTCCGCCCTTCATGTCGTAGATGCCAGGGCCGAAGGCGACGTCACCATCAATCGAGAACGGCAGCCGATCGATGAAGCCGATCGGATGCACGGTGTCGAGATGGCTCAGCACCAGGATGCCGGGCGCGTCCTGCCCCCACGATGAACGAGCGATCAGATGGTCTCCGCAGCCGTCGCGGCCTGCAACACGCTCGATCGTCGCGGGCAGGTCGCGATAGCCGTCGGCGACCAGTGTCGCGAGGCGGTTGACCTGGTCGGGCGCATCGGTCGGCGTCTCGATCTCGACCCAGCGGCGAATGCCGTCGAGGATGTCCTTGCTGTCGAAGGGATTTGATGCGGAGGCGGTCATGAGTGGCATCGCTCGAT
This sequence comes from Bradyrhizobium sp. STM 3557, assembly GCF_045571465.1. Classification (NCBI taxonomy): domain Bacteria; kingdom Pseudomonadati; phylum Pseudomonadota; class Alphaproteobacteria; order Hyphomicrobiales; family Nitrobacteraceae; genus Bradyrhizobium; species Bradyrhizobium sp. STM 3557. The sequence goes on along the minus strand of NZ_CP120697.1, from coordinate 67,312 downwards.
GTGATGGATTCTCGTTATATCGTTATAACCGGCATTTCTCTTGTGCCACACTTCGGGTTTCCTTGCGGCAACCCGACGACGATGTGGCAGAGAACGCCGGCCAGGTAATGATTACTAATGTAGCTGATGGGTGGTCGCCTGCTTCCCGAAGGGAGCAAGGGGCATCCGCGACATCGGCGTCCATTCTTTGGACAGTGGTGATTGATCGCACTGCGACGAAGCGGTGTCTCTTCTGTTGATCAGCGCCGTTCAGGAGCCGGCTTGCTAACAAAACAGCAAAGGGCGCGATAGCTGTTCGTTGAACGAAAGCCATCGCGCCCTTTTCAGATCAATCCAGTTTATTGCGCTATTAGCTCTCCTTATGAACTCGGAAAACCAGCGCAATATGATCAGCGATCATCAGGTCCTTCGCGGTCGGCAATCTGCTCGACCAGATCGACGATGCTGCGGCGAAGCTTGGAGTCGTTGATCCGCGTGAACGCGCGGGTCAAAGCCAAACCTTCCGAGGTTGCGAGAAAGTCGGACACGTAAGCGGGCGACGCGCCCTCGCCGAATCCCTCGCCATTAGTCCCGCCGCTTGGAACTCCCTCGAACAAGAACGACACCGGGACCTGGAGGACCTCGGAAATCTGCTGAATTCGGCTCGCACCAACGCGGTTCGTGCCCTTTTCGTATTTCTGTATCTGCTGGAATGTGAGGCCGAGAGCCTCACCGAGCTTTTCCTGGCTCATGCCCAGCATGATACGGCGCATCCGCACCCGGCTGCCGACATGTTTGTCAACAGGGTTGGGCGCTTTCGTCGACATCTCTCACACTCCTTGAAATCTGGCCTTGGGAATGAGGCCACCGCAGTATGCCTCAGGCGCTAACACCGTCAATTTCTGCTCGGATGTTGTTACGAAGGAAGACGTGTTGAGCAACGAACTGACAGATCGTACTGCCGCGCGAGAATGCGAATTGCGATGTCGATCTGTCAACACTTGTAGTTTTGCTTGTCAAAAAAAATCTTACCGCCGCGAAAAGAAACAAGAATGTGCAACTATCTCGCAACGCTTTTGGCTGCGCGGCGTCGGAAGACGACAAGCAGAGCGGCTGCAAGCAGCACGGCGGCGGGAATGTCGCCGCTTCGCGCGTAGATCGTCGGCGCGATTGCCGCCGGCAATGACGAATCGAGAACGCCCTCGACGCCGAGACCGAGCTCAGCGATATTTCGACCTAGCGGATCGATTACGGCTGAAATTCCGGTGTTGGCGGCGCGCACCAAAGGCAAACCTTGCTCGATGGCGCGCCACTGTGCCTGCTGCAGGTGCTGATGCGGGCCCGTCGAGATTCCAAACCAGCCGTCATTTGTCAGATTGACCATCCATCCGGGGCGATCTGCGCTGTTTTGCGCCGCAACGTAATCGGGAAAGATCGCTTCGTAGCAGATCAAGGGTAGAGCTCGTGGAGCGCGCGGAATGTCCAGCTTGCGAGAGAGAGTGCCGGAAATGAATCCGCCCTGGACTTTTGTGAGTTGCTCAAAGCCCAGCCGCTCCATCAAGCCCTGCAACGGCAGATACTCACCAAATGGAACTAAGTGGAGCTTGTCGTAGACTGATAGGATGTTGCCGTCGTGATCGATCACATAGATGGAGTTATAGGCGCGCGTGACTCGTGCATTTCGTGGCCCGTCTGGTGCACGTACTGAACCAGTGATCAGGACAGTTCCCGGCTGCAGCAGATCGGCGATTTGCGCCATCGCATCGGCCTCGCGCGTCAGGAAGAATGGAAACGCCGACTCGGGCCAGATCAGTATATTGACATCATGCACACCCGTCGCCCTCGGGCCAGAGGCGCGATCCGATAGCGTGAGGTATTTCCGCATCACCTCCGCCTTGGCGGAGTAGTTGAACTTCACGTCCTGCTGCAGGTTCGGCTGCATGATGCGGAGCTTCAGATCGGGCACCATGGCGGTCGGACGCAGCGCCAGGCGCACCGCACCGAATGTTCCCATCGCGAGCAGCACGACGAGTGCAGCGAGAGGCGCGAGCCACGGCCGCACGCCGCGTCGTCCGCTGTCGATCAGCGCCGCAGGACTGGCAAAGATCGCAATCGCGATCAGTGTCATGCCCCACAACCCGACCAGCGAGGCCGGCTGCGCCAGCGCCAATGGCGTCGAGAGCGCATAGCCGAACGTATTCCAGGGAAACCCGGTCAAGACATGGCCGCGCAGCCATTCGCTCAAGGTGAGCGCGGCCGCAAGCGCCAGCACCCGCGAGGCGTCGCGGGTCCAGATCAGTCGCGCCAGCGCGCAGCCGATGGCCGGAAACAATGCAAGATAGGCCGGCAGCCCGAGCACCGCGAACGGCATCAGCCAGGCGAAGGTGTCGGCGTCGACCAGAAAGGCGTAGCCGATCCAGTAAAGGCCGGGCACGAAATAGCCGAGCCCGAACCAGAAGCCGGTCAGCGCCGCCGCCGGCACGCCGCGATAGCGTCCGGCGCCGGCGCCATCGATCAGCCAGACCAGCACGGGAAAGGTGACGAACAAAATGGGCCAGGCGTTGAACGGCGCCATCGCCAGCGCGGAGAGCGCACCTGCAACAAGCGCGAGGACTGCGCGCTTCCAGCCCCAGGACAGGATGATGGCGAGCGCGACGCTGCGCAGCTTGGATGTGGCGATCACTGCGGGCCCGCTCCATCGCCGGTCGGCGGGCTGGCATTGTCACTGCCGGAGGCTTGTCCAGCCTCCGGTGGCGCACCGGACTCTGGATTCGGCTCTGGCGCGCTCTCGGTCGGCGCCTCGGTTGCCGTGTCCGGTGCGGCTTCGCGGCGTCCCCGCTCACGCGGGACGCGCGGCGCAGGACGTTCCTTGCGCAGCGCAATGCGCAGCCGCTTGACGCGGCGCGGATCGGCGTCCAGCACCTCGACTTCGAAGTGGCCGGGGCCGGAGATCAATTCGCCGCGCACCGGCAGCCGCCCGACATGATTGACGAGATAGCCGCCCAGCGTCTCGACGCCTTCGCCGGCCTCGCCGGTGACGAAGTCCTCGCCGATCACGGCGCGTACGTCCTCGAGGCCCGCACGCGCATCGGCGATGAACGAGCCGTCGGCCTGGCGCACGATCGCCGGCGGCTCGTCGCTGTCATGCTCGTCGTCGATCTCGCCGACGATCTGCTCGACGAGGTCCTCGATCGAGACCAGCCCGTCGGTGCCGCCATATTCGTCGACCACGAGCGCCAGATGAATGCGTGAGGCCTGCATCTGCGCCAGCAGGTCGATCGCGCGCATCGACGGCGGCACGTACAGCAGTTTGCGGATGATGTTGGCGTCCGACAGCGGCATCGACAGATCGACGGTGCGCAGGTCGAGGCCCGCCGGCAGCGGCTTCTTGCGCTTCGACTTCACCGCTTCGGGCAGGCGCGCCTGCGCCGTCATGAAGGCGAGCAGATCGCGGATGTGGACCATCCCTTCGGGATCATCCAGCGTGTCATTGTAGACCACGAGGCGGGAATGCGATGCGCTCTCGAACAAACTCATCAGCTCGCCCAGCGGAATGTCGCGCTTGACCGCGACGATGTCGGCGCGATGCACCATCACGTCGGCGATGCGCCGCTCGTGCAGATCGAGGATGTTGCGCAACAGCGTGCGCTCGACCGCGGAGAAGCCGATGTCGTCAGGCTGGGAAGCATCGAGCACGACCTGCAGGTCGTCGCGCACCGAGCCGCCGCCCTTCCAGCCGAACAGATTGCGGATCGCGCGCACCAGCCAATTCTCGGATGGCGTGCGGCCGACCTCGCTTGGCGCAACCACGGCCGGCAGATTGCGCGTGTTGCGCGGATTGTCGTGGATCGGCTCGGAATCTGACATGGTCAATCCATCCGCTCCCGGTCCGCATAGGGATCAGGAATCCCGAGCTGCGCCAGGATCTCGGTCTCGAGCGCCTCCATCTCCTCGGCCTCGTCATCGGTCTCGTGATCATAGCCGATCAGATGCAGGAAGCCGTGCACGGTGAGATGGCTCAAATGATGCTCGAACGGCTTTTGCGCCTCGTCCGCCTCGCGGCGCATCGTCTCAAAGGCGATCGCAATGTCGCCGAGCATGCGCGGCGGATCATCCTCGCCAACCGGGCCCGTCGGCTGCAGAGCGGGAAAGGACAGCACGTTGGTCGGTTTGTCGATGCCGCGCCAATTATTGTTGAGGATGCGAATGCCGGCATCGTCGGTCAGCATCACCGCGATCTCGGCCTCGCCGATATCCGCATCGGAAAGCTGCGCAGCCGCGTCGATCGCGCGCTGAATCACCGCTTCGGCGTCGGGCTGGTCCTGCCAGCAATCGGCGGCGACGATCACCTCGGTTATTGGAATGGAACGGGTCATCTCTTCAAATATGTATGCGCATGATACGCCGCGCGCAGCGCGCCCGCGCAATCCGCCGCTGTTGTGCTACCGCTCTTTCGCGCCCTCATAGGCCGCAACGATCCGCGCCACCAGTTCGTGCCGAATGACATCCTCGCCGGTGAACCGCACCTGCGCGATGCCGTCGACGCCGTCGAGCAGCCTGGCAGCTTCGGCAAGGCCGGAGGTCTGCCCATTGGGCAGGTCGACCTGCGACGGGTCGCCGGTGATGATCATCCGGCTGTTCTCGCCCAATCGGGTGAGGAACATCTTCATCTGCATGGACGTGGTGTTCTGCGCCTCGTCCAGGATGATCGCGGCATTGGTGAGGGTACGGCCGCGCATGAAGGCGAGCGGGGCGATTTCGATCTCGCCGGCCTGCAGTGCACGCTCGACGATCCGCGCATCCATCAGATCATAGAGCGCGTCGTAGATCGGGCGCAGATAAGGATCGACCTTCTCACGGAGATCACCGGGCAGGAAGCCGAGTCGCTCGCCGGCTTCGACAGCAGGCCGCGACAGGATGATGCGATCGACCTCCTTGCGTTCGAACAGTTGCGCGGCGTGCGCCACGGCCAGCCACGTCTTGCCGGTGCCGGCCGGGCCGATGCCGAACACCAGCTCATGGCGTTTCAGCGCGCGGATGTAGGAGTCCTGCGCCGCAGTGCGGGCGCGCACCGGACGCTTGCGCAAGTTGATGCTCTCGAACGCCTGCTTCGCATTCTTGGCGTCGAATTCGAACAACGAGCCCTGCGCGACCACGGCGCGGATGGCGCCGTCGACATCGCCTTGCGCCAGATCGTGGCCCTTCACCGCCTGCTCATAAAGCGTTTCCAGCACCCGCCGCGCCGCGTCGCAGCTGTCGCGGGTGCCGCCGATGGTGATGTGATTGCCGCGGGAATCGACCACGACGCCGAGCCGGCGCTCGACCAGCGCGAGGTTCTGGCCGTAAGGGCCGACCAGCGCGGAAGCGGCGCGATTATCGTCGAAATCGATGACGACCTGCGTCTCGGGCGGAATGGACATGTCACGGTCGAACTTGCGGCTGGGAGCGAGGGAAGGCGAATCCGATGCGCTCTTGGGCAAGGGTTCAGGCTCCGATGGTGGCAGATGGCACAGACAGACGCGGCGCAGATGCAGTCGCGTCAATGGCGAGCGCGCCGAGCAGGCTGTAGCGCTCGAGGCCGTCGATCCGGACCGGCAGCACCTGTCCGACGATCTCGTCCGACGCCATCACATGGGCTGGCTGCAGATAAGCGGTGCGGCCGACGATCTGGCCTGGATTGCGGGCCGGCCGCTCGAATAGCACGTCGACGGTGGTGCCGATCGCGGCCCTGTTGAAGGCGGATTGCTGGCTGTCGATCAACGTCTGGAGGCGCTCCAATCGCTCGTCCATCTCGGCTGCCGGCACCATCTCCTGCATGTCCGCCGCGGGCGTGCCCGGTCGCGGCGAATATTTGAACGAATAAGCTGCAGCGTAGCCGATTTGTGCGACAAGCGCGAGGGTGGCGCGAAAATCCTGCTCGGTTTCCCCGGGAAAGCCGACGATGAAATCCGATGAAAACGCAATGTCTTGGCGCGCGGTACGAAACTTGTCGACGACTTTTTGATAGTCGGCCGCGGTATGTTTCCTGTTCATTGCGGCCAGAATCCGGTCCGAACCGGACTGCACGGGCAGATGCACGAACGGCATCAGCTCGGAGAGATCGCGATGCGCCGCGATCAGGCTGTCGTCGACATCATTGGGATGGCTGGTCGAATAGCGCAGGCGCGCCACGCCCGGAATCTCAGCAAGATGATAGAGCAGTCGGCCGAGCGACCAGCTGCGGCCGTCCAGTCCCTCGCCGTGATAGGCGTTGACGTTCTGGCCGATCAGCGTGATCTCGCGCACGCCATTGTCGACCAGCCGTTTCACCTCGTCCTCGATCTTGGCGACCGGGCGGGATATCTCGCTGCCGCGCGTATAAGGCACGACGCAGAACGTGCAGAACTTGTCGCAGCCTTCCTGCACGGTGACGAAGGCCGAGATGCCGCGGGCACGGATCGCGTCGCGCTTGGGCGCCGGCAGGTGGTCGAATTTGTCGTCGGCGGGAAACTCGGTCTCGATCGCGCGCTCGCCACGCGCGGCACGCTTCAGCAGATCCGGCAGATGGTGATAGCTCTGCGGGCCGACCACGACGTCGACCGTCGGTGCGCGCGCAATGATCTCGTCGCCTTCCGCCTGCGCGACACAGCCGGCGACGGCGATCTTCATCGCGCGACCTTGCCTCGCCGCCTCGTCCTTGGCGACGCGCAGCCGGCCAAGCTCCGAATAGACCTTCTCGGAGGCCTTTTCGCGAATGTGGCAGGTGTTGAGGATCACAAGGTCCGCCTCATCGACGCTTGCCGTCTCCACAAAACCCTCGCCGCCGAGCGAATCCACCATGCGCTGGGCATCGTAGACGTTCATCTGGCAGCCATAGGACTTGATATGCAGCTTGCGCGGCGGCGTCATTGATCCTGCTTGGTCGATTGGGCTCCGGCCCGGTTTGCGGCCACGCGCCGGCATTCCCGGCGTGCGGGGCTCAGATATAGCCTAAGCCTTCGAAAATCCAGCGATCGGAGCTTGCTTTTGGCCAAATTGGGCGATCAGGGCCGGTAAGTGGCGCATATCGCCGAAAGTCGCGGTCGCACCGGCGGCCTGCAGGGTGGCGGCATGGTCCGGACCGCAATGGCTGCCGCCGTGAAACCCGAGCACGGTCATGCCGGCGGCCGCGGCCCCGGTGATGCCGGCGACGCTGTCCTCGACGACGATACAGGCCGACGGCGCGGCCTTCATCTGCGCGGCGGCGAACAGGAACAGGTCCGGGGCTGGCTTGCCGTTCGCGACCTGCGAGGACGAAAAAATGTTCGGTGCGAAGCGGTCGTAGAGCCGGGTCGCGCCGAGACTGACGCGCATGCGCTCATGCGAGCCGGAGGAGGCGACGCAGACCGGCAGGTCGATGGCGTCGAGCGCTTGTGTGATGCCGATCACGGCCTGAAGGTCGGCCTCGAAGGCGCTGAACAGGCGCTCGCGCAGCCGCTCGGTGAAATCATCGGGAAGGCTGCGGCCGAGCTCGGCTTCGACCTCAAGCCGCGCTTGCTTCGCCGAGCGTCCGAGGAAGCGATCGAACACTTGCGCCGCGGTGATGGGATAGCCGCTCGCGCTGAGCACATCGGCATGGGCCTGGCAGGAGATCACCTCGCTGTCGACCAGCACGCCGTCGCAATCGAAGATGATGAGATCGAAGGCCACGCTCCGTTATGCCGCTCAGGAGGCGTCTTCGTCGAGCGGCACGCAATAGAGCTCGAGCCGGTGATCGACCAGCTTGTAGCCGAGCTTGCGCGCGATCTCGGCCTGCAGCTTCTCGATCTCCTCCGAGGTGAATTCGATCACCTTGCCGTCGCGCAGATTGATCAGGTGGTCATGATGGCTGTCGCGCATCTGTTCGTAGCGGGCGCGGCCCTCGCGGAAATCGTGGCGCTCGATGATGCCGGCGTCCTCGAACAGCTTCACGGTGCGATAGACAGTTGAGATCGAGATCTTGTCGTCGACGGCGACACAGCGGCGATACAGTTCCTCCACGTCGGGATGATCGACCGCCTCAGCCAGCACGCGCGCGATGACGCGACGCTGCTCGGTCATGCGCATACCGGTCGCGGCGCAGCGGGCCTCGATACCGGCGGATTTCGGCGCGGACGTGGTCTTCAAGGAGGTCATGGCTGTCTCGCCTTCAGGACGCGCTTTCTGCCATCAAGCTCAGGTTACGACAAGTCCCGGCGCATCAGAAGGGCGTTCAGCTGTTCCCCGCCCACCTGCTGGTAATATCGCTCGCGCCGCCCGACGACGGCGAAACCGGCGCGCTGATAGAGCCGGCGTGCCGGCTGGTTGTTTTCCTCGACCTCAAGGAACACCGTGCGCACCCCGCGGCCCGCAAGGTGCCCGAGATGCGTCAGCAGCAGATCGCGCGACAGGCCGCGGCCGCGTTGATTTGGGTCAAGCGCCACTGACAGGATCTCGGCTTCGTCGGCGCCGATCCGCGAGACGATGAAGCCGGCAATATGGCGGCCGATCTTCAGGCGATGCACCAGCGTATTGCGCTCGGCCAGCATGCTCTCGAATTCGCCCTCGCCCCAACCGCGATGAAACGAGGCGGCATGAATCCGCGCGAGCTGCGCCGCATCACGGAGGCTCGCAGGCTCGATCGCCGGCTTCGCACCGGCGAACCATCGCGTCCACCACCGCATCACGAGGCTGCCGTCTGCGGGGAGACGTGCGGCATGTTGGCCGGCACCTTCACATCAGGCGCCTTCAGGTAGAAGGGGCGCGCCGGCGATAGCTTCGGATCGGCCGCGGCGCCGAGCCAGGCGACCCAGGCGATGTCGGGCGCCGCCTGGGGATTCACCGCGACGGGTGGCGCCGCGTCGGCAGGCCAGCGCTCGGCGAGCAGCGTGGCGGCGTTGCCGACCAGGTGCGGTGCACCGAAATGCGCGGCTTCGATTGCTGTCGCCATGGGCGCGACCTGCGGCGAGGCCAGCTCGTCGCCGGCGCCGCTGACGACCTGGAAATAGACATGGTCGTGCCGCGCATCAATCGCCGAGATCACCGGGTGCGGACCGTCCTCGCTGACGACAGGCGCGGCATAGGCCGACAACGTGGTCACGCCGACCGCGGGCTTCTTCGCGGCGAGCGCGAGCCCGCGCGCGGCCGACAGCCCGACGCGCAGTCCGGTGAAGCTGCCGGGACCGGTCGTGACCGCGATGCGGTCGAGCGTGGTGAATGGCAGATCGGCCGCCTTCATGACGCGCGCGATCAGCGGCATCAGGGCTTCGGCATGCCCGCGCTTCATCGGCAGCGATTCCTGCGCGCGAATGGCAGCGGCATCGGTGTCGAGAATCGCCGCGGCGCAATGGTCGAGCGCAGTATCGATGGCAAGAATGAGCATCGTCCCTGGAGCGGTAATTAGATAAATTTAGGCGCCTCCTTCTACAGCCTGATTGCGTAAATCGCATCAGGCTGCAACCAGAAGAATGCCAACCCACTGAAATTACGGCAGATTTAGAGAAATTTATAGGCCCTGTCAGGGTTACGCACCGCATCTCCGTGGGAACGCGCCGCCGTTGGCGCCGCGCAGCCGCAAATGAGGAGTGGATCTATTCGCTACTCTCCATTCGCTATTCGCCAACGCTCACATCGGCCGGACTTCGATCACTTCGGGCACGAAGTGACGCAGCAGGTTCTGGATGCCGTGCTGCAGGGTCGCGGTCGATGACGGGCAGCCGGAGCAGGCGCCCTTCATGTTGAGGTAGACGATCCCGTCCTTGAAACCGCGGAAGGTGATGTCGCCGCCGTCATTGGCAACCGCCGGACGCACCCGCGTCTCGATCAGGTCCTTGATCATGTCGACGGTCTCGGCATCGGCCTCGTTGAAGAACTCGTCCTCGCCGTCATCATCGGCGCCGTGGGCCTCGCTGCCGTCGGCCAAGAGCGGCGCGCCCGACATGTAGTGTTCCATGATCGCGCCGAGGATCGCGGGCTTCAGATGCTGCCAGTCGCCACCGTCCTTGGTCACGGTGATGAAGTCCGATCCGTAGAAGACGCCGGTGACGCCGGCGACGTCGAACAGCCGCTCGGCGAGCGGCGAGCGCGCGGCAGCCTCGCGGCTGTTGAATTCGATCGGGGGCCCGTCGAGCACGACGCGGCCCGGGATGAACTTCAAGGTGGCGGGGTTGGGGGTAGCTTCGGTCTGGATGAACATGATTTTCTCCGGCAGCGCCGGTTCAAGGCCGGCGTGTGGGGACGCTATAGCAGATGGCGACCACGGGCGCACCGATCAAGGGCAGGCTAATCGGGGTCGGCGGCGGTATTGCAGCCATGACGCGGCCGTTCAGGTGAGTGCGTCGATATCGTCATCGCCGAGGTCGCCGGGGACCATGAGCAGCGGGATCGGGAACGCGCCGACGGTCTTGGTGAGCTGCATGACCAGGGGCCCCGGACCCTCGGCACCGGAATTGGCGGCCAGGATCAGCAGCGCGATATCCGGGTCGCCGTCGATGGCGCTGAGGATCTGCTCGGTCGGGTCGCCTTCGCGAATGACGCGCTCTGGAACCGCAGCGCCGATCGCGGTCACCAGCGCGGCGGCGCGGTCGAACACCTCATTGGCAGCGTCCTGCGCCTCCGCGCGCATCAGATCGGCGACCCCGAGCCATTGCTGGTTCTGCTCCTCGGTCTCGATCAGGCGCAGCATGACCACGCTGCCGCCGCCGCGCAATGCCCAGCGGGCGGCATAGCGCACCGCGCGGTCCCATTCCGCGCTGTCATCAATAACGACAAGGCATTTCGGTGCATGCCCGGCCTGGTAGCTCTGCCGCTGCGGCGTCATCGATATCCCGCGTGCCGAGGTCACAACGGCCGACATGCTGCCACAACCGCCGCCTCCTGGGGAGAGGCGGCGGCCACTCCACCGGCCTCAGCGCTTGCCGATGAAGCCGACGATGTCGCGCGTCGCTTGCATCGTCTCGGCGGCAATCGCGCGGGCGCGATCGGCGCCATCCACCAGCACGGAATCGACGTAAGCAGGATCGGCGGTGAGCCGCTTCATCTCGCCTGCGATCGGCGCGAGCTTGGCAACGCACAATTCCACCAGCGCGTTCTTGAAGCCTGAGAACTGGCCGCCGCCGAATTCGCGCAGCACGTCGGCTTTCGAGCGGTTCGACAGCGCCGCATAGATGCCGACCAGATTGTCGGCCTCGGGGCGTGCCTCCAGGCCCTTCTCCTCGCTCGGCAGCGGCTCCGGATCGGTCTTCGCCTTGCGGACCTTCTGCGCGATGGTGTCGGCATCGTCGGTCAAATTGATGCGCGAATAGTCCGACGCATCCGACTTCGACATCTTCTTGGTGCCGTCGCGCAGCGACATCACCCGCGTCGCCGGTCCCGTGATCATGGGCTCCGGCAAGGGGAAGAACAGTCCATCGCCGAAGCCTGTCTTGCGGATCGAATCGCCGAAATCATTGTTGAACTTCTGCGCGATATCGCGTGCCAGCTCCAGATGCTGCTTCTGGTCCTCGCCGACGGGTACGTGAGTGGCGCGGTAGAGCAGGATGTCGGCCGCCATCAGCACCGGATAGTCGTAGAGGCCGACCGACGCGTTCTCGCGGTCCTTGCCGGCCTTCTCCTTGAACTGGGTCATGCGGTTGAGCCAGCCGACGCGGGCGACGCAATTGAAGATCCAGGTCAGCTCGGCATGGCCGGAGACCTGGCTCTGGTTGAACACGATGTGCTTCTTCGGATCGATGCCGGCAGCGATGAAGGCGGCGGTCACCTCGCGGGTGGCGCGTGCCAGTCCCTCCGGGCCGCCCCAGACATCCGTCGGCATCGTGATGGCGTGCATGTCGACCACGCAATAGATGCAGTTATGGGTCTCCTGCATCTTCACGAAGTTGACGATGGCGCCGAGATAATTGCCGAGATGCAGATTGCCGGTCGGCTGGACGCCGGAGAAAACCCGTTCCACGAAGGCCATGCTCGCTATTCCCATTGCTCGAATTGGTGTGTCGTTTGGCACGGACCGGCTCACCCGCGCAAGTCATGCGATCGTCCGCGGATCGCCCGGACGCTATCGCGGCAGCCGGTCACGCCGAGCGCGGACAGCAGCCCGCCATAAAGCGCGATGCCGCCGGCGATCAGGGTGAACAGGAAGACCGTCCGGCCGAGCCCGCCATGTGACGCAACAACGGTCGTTGTTCCGGATACAGCGGCCCATAAGACGCCGCCCATCGCCAGCGCTCCCAGCACGATGCGCGGCAGGCGGCGGCGCGTCGCCGGCTCGATCGCAAAGCCGAAGCTCAAGGCTCCGCGCCGGAACAGCACCAGCGCCTGCGCCCAGGCGCCGATCACAAGCCCGATGGCGATGCCGCTGCTGCCCATGATATGGCCGAGCACCAGCGCCAGCGCGATGGCGACAACAACGCCGATCAGGGTCGCGTTCATCGGCGCGCGCGTATCCTCGCGGGCAAAGAAGGCGGGCGAGAGCGCCTTCACCAGGACCTGCGCCGGCAATGCGACCGCCAGCCACGCCAGAATGTCTGCGGTTGCCGTGCTGTCGGCGGCGGTGAACGCGCCGTGCTCGAACAGCAGCCGCACGATCGGCCCGCTCAGCACGATCAGGCCGAGCATCGCCGGCAGCGCCAGACCGATGGCGAGCTCGAGCCCGCGCGACTGCGCATGCGCGAGCATCGCCTTGTCGCCGGCCTGCAGCGCGCGTGTCAGCTCGGGCACCAGCACCGTGCCCATCGCCATGCCGACGATGCCGAGCGGTAGCTCGATCAGGCGATTGGCAAAATAGAGCCAGGACACCGCCGATGGCTCGGTCGAGGCGATGATCGCGCCGCCCACCGCAAGCAATTGCGGCGCGGCGCTCGCCACCATGCCGGGGAATGCCTTGCCGAGGAAGCCGCGCATTTCGGGAGCGATGGAGATGCGCAGCGGCGCAGCGAGCGCACCGCCTCGTCGGCGCGAGACCAGGATCAGGAGCTGCAGCAGGCCCACAATGCCGATGGTGGTCGCCAGTGCCAGCGCGGCGCGTGCGGCGTCGCTGTGTATCGCGAGCAGCACAATGGTCACCGCGATCAGGGCGCCGTTGAATAAAAGCGGCGAGAACGCGGCGAGAGCAAAGCGGCCTTGTGCGCTCGCCAGTGCAAGCAGCACGGTCGAGGGGCCGGCAAAGGCGAGATAGGGCAGCATCAGCCGCGCGTTGTCGCTGGCGAGCTGCAATGTTGCGTGGCCGGCAAAGCCCGGCGCCAGCAGGGTCATGACCAGCGGCATCGCGAAAGCGAGCAGGATTGTGGCGACGATGAGGCCGCTACTCACGGTGCCGAGCACACGTCCTGCGAAAGCCGCCGCGGCAGCCGGGCCTTCGTGGCGCTGCAGCCGCAGCCAGGCCGGTACTAACGAGGCGTTCAGCGCGCCCTCCGTCAGCAGGCGGCGGATCACGTTGACGAGCTGAAATGCGGCAAGAAACGCGTCCGCGATCGGTCCGGCACCAAGCAGCGCCGCGATCAGGGAGTCGCGGATAAAGCCCAGCAGTCGCGAGACCAGTGTCCCCGAAAGCACTGTCATAAAAGACCGGATCATCGCCCCTTCTATAGCAGCGCCGCTTGTGATAGGCCCCAGCCTTTCGCAATTGCCGTAAACGGGGCCGGTGGATGACTGACGCTAAATACGACGTTCTCGCGATTGGCAATGCGATCTTCGACGTGCTGGTGCAGGCCGACGACGGCTTCCTGGCGCGGCATGCGATGGCCAAGGGCAGCATGTCCCTGATCGATGAGGCGCGTGCAGCGGCGATCTATCGCGACATGGGGCCGGCAACCGAGATGTCCGGTGGGTCGGCTGCCAACACCATTGTCGGGCTCGCCAGCCTTGGCGCCCGCACCGCCTATGTCGGCAAGATCAAGGACGACCAGATCGGCAAGATGTACGCCCATGACATCCGCGCCGCCGGTGTCGCCTTCGAGACCGCGCCCGCGAGCGATGGTCCGGCCACCGGCTGCTCCTACATCCTGGTGACGCCGGATGGCGAGCGCACCATGAACACCTATCTCGGTGCGGCGCAGAACCTGTCGCCCGCCGACATCGATCCGGAGCAGATCGCGGCCAGCCGCATCACCTATCTCGAAGGCTATCTGTGGGATCCGAAGGATGCCAAGGACGCCTTCGTCAAGGCTGCGAGCATTGCGCATGACGCGGGACGCGAGGTCGCGTTGACCTTGTCGGATGCGTTCTGCGTCGATCGTTACCGCGACGAATTCCTCGAGCTGATGCGTGGTGGCACGGTGGACCTCGTGTTCGCCAACGAGGCCGAGCTGCATTCGCTGTACCAGACCTCCGATTTCGAGGGCGCGTTGAAGCAGCTCCGCGAGGACGCCACGCTTGGCATCGTCACGCGCAGCGAGAAGGGCTGCGTCGTCGTCTCGAATGATGGCGTGATCTCGGTGCCGGCATTCCCGATTCAAAAGCTGGTCGACACCACCGGCGCCGGCGACCTGTTCGCCGCCGGCTTCCTGTTCGGCTTGGTGCGCAAGACCGGCTACGAGAAGGCCGGCCAGCTCGGCGGCCTCGCCGCCGCGGAGGTGATCCAGCACATCGGCGCGCGCCCGCAGGTGTCGTTGAAGCAGCTCGCGCAGGAGAATGGGCTGCCGGTGTAGTTGAACACGAAGTGATCGGACTACCAAGCGATCTCGCTTGTTGCGCGTACTCACTGCGATGACGGTTACACGCTCTCCCCTCGTGGGAGAGGGTGCCTCGCGAAGCGAGGCGGGTGAGGGGTCTGCATCCGCGGAGACAGACCCTTCACCCGTCTCGCCGCCGCGTCCGCGCCGGCGATCCACCCTCCCCCACAAGGGGAGAGGGTAAGAGCGGTTCCGCAAGACGCCGGAAATGCAAGCTGCGAGTGACCCGTTTTCCTGATCGGCTGCCGGCGGAGACAATCTTGAAATCCGCATCTCAGGCATCGCGCATGCGCCTTCGTCCCCGCGGCGGCTTTCGTCCGGGTTTTTCGAGACATCTTCGCCCTCTTCAGAACTGAGGGCGCAGGGAAGGCCGGGCGCTGGCCGCGCCCGTGGCCCGCCTGCAGAAAAGAAAGCAGGCGGCAGTCACCACAGGTCTGGCCGAACACGTCCGGCCTTCCCCGCGCGATGGTTTTGGCGGCTTATACGCGCTCTTCCCGGGGACCGGCTTGATTGCCCCCGTCGTCCGCGCGCTCGTCAAACAGCTAGCTACGGACTTAGCACCAGCACCGGGGTGCCAGAACCACGCGATTTCACCGTCGCATCGAGGTCGTTCGTCGGCATGAAGATCATGCTGCGACCCGATACGCCCACCGCATCCCGCACCCGACGTCCATGACGACCGCGAAGCGCCCCCTCGTTGGGACGGGATGCGGGGATGAAATCACAAATTCCGAAAAAACGAAACTAGAATATTTTTACGCGAAGGACTGGACAGGGCGAGTCGCGTTGATTGTGCTGGCGAAATTGATTGTTTGGCGCGGGTGTGTTGTGCGGGGATTGCGAGCGACTTGGTGACTGCAGACCGGCCGGTTCATCCCAAGCCGATTTGCCCGTCGGCCGAGGTTATCGAGCAATCAGCGTTCGCGGACCCAACAAACAGGCGCTCTGCGCGCAAGGGCCTCATGCATTGCCAGCAGCCCGGATGTTTATGGGGGGCGATCTGCAAGGCCGTCAACGGTGGCCGATTGATGCCGTAGCAGCGTCCGCCCATCTCCTGGAAGGGGATGCCGAGTTGCACGCCGGTTATGGCCGCCAACAGCCGACATCGGCAGCTCAAGTTCGATTGGCACCTTCCTCCAGAGCCTTTACCGGTGCAGACTCCGCTTTGACATTGATAGCAGCCCGACGCCACTGAGCAGAGGGGTTGGTCGCATGGCCGAGCACGCGATCGTCATCGGCGGCATCGTTATTCTTTCGACTGAGCTCGCTACGCGTACAGCAGCCCGTTGCTATGGAGATTGATCTCGATCAGCCGGCCGTCGTTGACGTCGACATTCCCCTGGTCGGCGACATAAAGGTCCATGCGGTTCGGATCGTCGCTGGCTGGCGCCAATGTCAAGCCCTGGATATCGACCCCTATATTGCCGGTGGGGTTGCGATAGCCGGAGAGAGTAGTGATGTCATCCAGCACCGTGCCGGTGTGGTTGACGACCTTGATGTCGAAATTGTTGCCAGCGACAAAGAACACGTCATGTGCGGGATCGTACACCGCCGCCTCGGGACTACCGATCGGCTGCCCCTTGACCGCTGCTGTGAGGTCAATAGTGGAGAAGATTTGCGAGCCGGTGCCGTCGGTTTCAACGATCTTGGGGTGTCCGAAGTCGCCCCCATTCACGATAAAGACGTGACCGTTGTTTGGGTTCACCGTCACGTCTTCCGTGTCGTCGCAGCCCAATTTCGCGAGTGAAAAGTGCCCAACCTCCACGGTGGGATTGGCGGGGTTGACGATTTGCATCTCTAACTTTTCGTCGTCGGATATGTACATCAGGCCGGTCGAGGGGTCGTACGCCAGGCCGGCCGGCTTTGTGCTGAAGCTCAGCGGGACCGCGCCGCCGGACTGCAGCGTGCCGTCAAGGTTCAACCCGAACAGCGTGTCCACGCCGGACAAATGCTGCACCCTTGTTAATTCAAGCTGCGGGTCGGCCAGGAAGAGAGTGCCCAAGCTGGGCACATAGGCCAACCCCATCGGGTCAGGGCTGCCGAATGTCGTCGTGTCGGTGATTGCGACAACTTCGGGAGGCAGCGGCGCGAGGGAGCCGCTCGCTGTGCTGCCGGCAATGGAGAATGCCGTGCTGCTGGTCACGCCCACGGCCGACTCGAGTTGGAGGCTGAAGGAATCGACCTGTGACGGATTACCATCGAGCGCATTGATCAAGACGGTGGCGCTGGTGCTGCCGGCAGGAATCGTCACCTGGCCATGGGAGACGCCGACGAAGTCGCTGCCGGCGTGGGCCGTGCCGTCCACCGTCGAATAGGTCAATCGCACGTCCTCATTCCATGGCGCAGACAGATCGATCGTAAAGCCGACCTGTGCGTCCGCGCGCTCGTCTATCGGACCCGGGCCGCTGTGCACCGCCACGGTCGGTGGCGTGCTGAACACCGTGAAGTCCGTGGCACTCGGGGTGGCATCGAGGTTAAAGGTGGCGAGCGCGATGCCGTGCGTGGGTCCGGCACCGTCCGGATCCCACATCAAGGTATGAGTCGAGGCCGTGGACGAGAACACGAACTGCCCGTGACCGGATGCCGTGCCCTGCACGATGCTCGCCGACCCTGCGACGGCCACGAAGTAGGCGGGGTCGAGCACCAGGTTGCCGGTGCCGTCGTTGACCAGACCGTGGCCCAGGCTGAGCCCGTAGTCGCTGGCATAGATCCCGATATGGTCGTGATCCGAGGTTGAGAAGTCCTTGACCTTGTCGGTGCTGGTCGCGTCGGCAAAGTTGAATACGAACGTGTCCGAACCCGCACCGCCCGTGAGCGTGTCACGTCCCGGCCCACCGATCAGGGTGTCGTTACCCGCCCCACCGTTCAAGGTGTCGTCACCAGCCCTTCCGCTCAACACGTCACCCGCATCGTTCGCGACGAGCTTGTTGCTGAGGTCGTTGCCTGTGCCGTTGATCGCCGCCGTCCCCATCAGATTGAGCTGCGTGACGAATTGAGGCAGCGTGTAGGTGATCCAGCTCTGCACCGTATCGGAGCCGCCCGCAGTCTGCTCGTTCACGACATCGCCGATGTTCTCGACCCGGAAGACATCGTTGCCAAGGCCTCCATACATGATATCGGCGCCTGGTCCGCCGTCCAGCAGGCTGCCTCCGGACCCGGCATAGAGTATGTCATCGCCGGCTCCGGCGTAGAGCCGCTCGCCGCTGCCAAAGCCATAGATCAGATCACGCTCGCTGCCGCCGATGAGAGTCTGACCGTCCGCGGTGCCGGTTATGGTTTTAAATTGCGAGACTTTCATAGGAGCGCCCTTTCCGACAACGACGCGCCAGAAGTTAACATCTGGGCCGGATGCGAGGCTGTTAGCTCTTCCGGGGTATGTGATGCCTCTTTGTGGGTAGAGTCGTCTCGCCGCGTCGCTCGGAGCAACGAGACAGCCCCCGCCGATCTCCTTTAAAGTCCGCGAGCGGCCGGGTAGTCTCGGCGTTCGCAGGACGCGGGTCCGAGGTCAGTTTCGGGCCACAAACGGTCTATCGGCCCTCTGATTGCTGACTTCCGGTCGTGCCCCGAGAGCGGACATCCTCGGCGCCGCCTGGAGGGTCCGGAACGGGCCGATTCCGTTGAAAAAGTCGGCAGTAGTTTCGTCGTGAACGTCCGCTGTTCGCGGACGAATTGGCTTGGTGGGGTCACGCGGGCGTTGATGCGGGCATCGGGATCAGCTTGGCCATCTTACGAAGGTTCTGAGCGGTGGCCGCGAGGGTGAACTCGTCACGTGCGCCGTTCGGTCCTCTTAGGCGCAGCCGATCCAGCTTGAGAATGCGCTTGAGATGCGCGAACAGCATCTCGATCTTCTTGCGGAGCCGGCGTGAAGTGCGGCCTTCCCATGAGCTTGCGATCTCGCGCGCCATGTCGCGAGCGCCCTCGTAGATCGAGCGTGGAACTTTCCGGGCCGGGGTGTTGGGGCAACACCTGCTTTTCAGAGAGCATGCTTGACAATCGTGCTTGCTCGCGCGGTAGAGGATCGTCCTATGGTCGTTCACCGGCCTCCCTGTGGTGGTGAGGGTTTTGCCATCGGGGCAGCGATAGACGTCCGCAGCATGTCGTAGGTGAAGGCCTCGCGCGAGAAAGTCCCGTCGGTGCGGGCCGACTTGTCGAAGACGGTCACGTGCGGCTCGATCCCCTGCTGGTAGACCAACCACCCGAGCATCTCAGCGGAGCCATAGGCACTGTCGCCGAGAAGCCGGCTTGGATAAAGATCGAACCTTTCGAGTGAACGCTCAATCATGCGCTTGGCGGCCAACACTTCTGCTTGGCGGATCGCCGTGGTCGCCTCGACATCGACGATGATCGCATTCTCGACGTCGACCAGATAGTTCGTCGAGTAGGCGAAGAAGGCTTGGCCGCCGTGCGCTCCCGTCCAGCGTGCCGCTGGGTCGGAGGGCGACACAAACTTGGGCGTGACCTCCGTCGCGGCGCCGAACGCGGCATCATCAAGAACAGCAAGATATTCATCGATCGCTCGGCTGGCAGCCTCCGGTGGAAGCCCCTTGTCGCCTTCGATGCCCTTCTGCCGATTGGCATCCGCCTTGATCAGGCTCGCGTCGACCGCGAATCCTTCGCCGCCGACCAGGCGCTCCCGGATGCACCGGCGCAAGACGGCCTCGAACACGCGGCGGAAGAGATCGCTCTCACGGAAGCGGCCGTGCCTGTTCTTCGAGAACGTCGAGTGATCAGGGACAGTCCCGTCCAGACCCAGACGGCAAAACCAGCGGTATGCCAGATTGAGGTGGACTTCGTCACAGAGCCGCCGCTCCGATCGGATGCCGAAGCAATAGCCGATCAGGAGCATCCTGATCATCAGCTCCGGATCGATCGAGGGCCGCCCGATGTTGCTGTAGAACGGTGCCAACTCCCGTCGCAGGTCCTCCAGGTCGACGAACCTATCGATCGACCGCAGGAGGTGGTCGGCTGGGATGTGCCTTTCTAGCGAGAACTCATAGAACAACGCAGCCTGTTCGACTTGCCGATGCCCCATCATGATCTTCAGTCCTGCCCAATTAGAAAGACTGAATCATCGATATCTCTGCGTCGCAACTGCCGACTTTTTCAACGGAATCGGCCATAACCGGAAATACAAGGTTCACTCGATCACCTCGTCGGCGCGGGCGAGGATCGATGGCGGGATTGTGATACCCAGCGTCTTGGCGATCTTTCGATTGACAATCAGATTAATTTTGGTCGGCTCCTGGACGGGCACATCGGAAGGCTTGGCGCCCTTAGGATTCTTATCGACGTAACCGGCGCATTGGCCGAAAGGCTTTGATGTTCGGCATGTAACTCAAGAGACCGCCTGCATCGCTAAGAAGCGCGCTCGGCAGACGGTGCTCGCGCGCAAGGTCGACCAAACGCGCCCGATATCTGTAAGTAAGCGAGGAGCCAGGCGCCACCACGGCTTCGGCGTGCGCCCTATCCATCGCGGAATGGCAGATACGTCACTATTGCGTGTGGTTGCGGGTGGGCACTGTCAGTGAAAGCAGAGGAGAGGAATAGTAATGAATCGTGTTACGATAGCCCTAGTCTTTGTCCTGATCACATTATCGCCTGTTCGTGCCCAATCTTCGGATTGGAACAGGACTATCCGCCGGGAATCCTGGTCCGGAATCGCTTACCGCGACGAGAACGCCTACCGTGCGCAAGTTGAACGTTCCTTAGACCCTTCCAATCCTTTTGTATCAGACTCACAGAAGGAACTGATCAGGAATCAATACCTTGAATACCTGCGGCATCAAGAGCAGCAGCGTATTCAACAGCAAGGGCAAAGATACGAGATAGAGCGGGAACGGCAGCGCTAGCGAGCGCGGTATCAAACTCCTCGGCCGTTCTGGCGGGCACGAGTTGCAATGTGACCGCCAGCCTCTGCGCCGCAGCCTCGATCGACGGCATCGCGACCTTATGCTGCTCGTATGTCGAATCCCAGAGGATCGCGATCCGCCGGGCGCTGGGCACGGCTTGCACCAACATCTAGAGTTGCTTGACGAAAATCTCCGGGCCAAAAAACCAAAAGCCGGTCGAGTTCCCGCCTGGCCGCGCCAAGCTTGCGACGATCCCTTCGGCGACAGGGTCGGCACTGAAGCAGAATACGGACAGGTGGCTCGGCTCGTTCGGACAGATTCTCCCCGCCGATAAGTGGAAGGGTCCGCTGAGTGGAATAAACACGGTGACGACTCTTCCTTCAACTCTTGAGCCTTTAAATCCGATCTCTAGAACCTTTTCCTTTCAGCACCGAAGGTGAAGCGCCGGTTAGCCGCCGAAGGCGCAACGGATCTTCAGATCTCTGCGCTCAGGTGGTTCATTCTCCGTCCCAATAGTCGACCGATTGAGTCTCTCGCCCCACGAAAACGACTCGCTGCGGCGTCCCGTCTAGCGCGGTTCCTAACTCCGCCTTCACTGCGAACTTACCCGAATCCGGATACTGCGCCATCTCCAGAGAATGCTCTGTGCTGACGGCGAGATAGCGCAGTTCTTCGGTCCCGGTATTGATGATCTGATGCGCGGTTTCCCTGCCGCCTGCGGGGCAGGCAATGAAGTCTCCCGTGCGAATGGGGTATGTTGCGTCCCCTATTCGAACTTCACCGTTACCCTGCAGTACGAAGAACATCTCTTCCTTGGCTGGGTGATTGTGAAACGGCCAAGCGCGCTTGCTTGGCGGCACGGCTGTGATGTTATAACCGAGCTTCTGTGCGCCAATGCGTGCGCCGATTATTCCGGTCTTCGCCTCGAAGCGCCCGGCGGCGGGTCCCGTCGGCGCGAATGTCGGCGGGGTTGGATCGAGCGTGAGGTCGGCGACGTTTATGATCGGTTTGGTCATGGGGCTCTCCAAACGAGTGAACATAGTCGGGATTCGTACCGGAAGGTGGGGAGACTCGACTGCACTATAAGCAGATCTGTGTGAGCGGGGACTTGGAGCGTACTCGGTACGCGACCATCCGCGCAGGTGAGCCGGACTCCCGGGGGGCAGGATTCCGGCCGGCTGATAGGTTCAAATATCATGATCAGGCCGCCAGTCCCATCGGCGGGGTCTGTGCCGAAGTACACCTCGCCCGGGGTGCGGTGGTCTAGAGCCTGGTGAAGACGACAGCTGCTGTAGGTGTCAAAATAAATTTGTAGCCGTTGCTGTGCCTGAGGTGGGGCCTTCCTTTTTTGGCAGCAGCCCCAAGACGAACCATTGAGCCGGAAAAAGGGGAAAGAACAGCGCTCCCCAGAGGAACCAAATGCGCTTAGACCGGCCTCTCTCTGCCGCGAAGTTGGCGGTTACGCGCCCGCACCAAAACATAACGACAAAGCTAAATATGATCGAGGCGACTATGGATGGCTCCTGCCGATTGGCCTTTTTTGACGATATAGGATCGGCCTCTCGGCAGCCATAGGGGGCCTCGCC
This sequence comes from Bradyrhizobium sp. STM 3557, assembly GCF_045571465.1. NCBI lineage: Bacteria > Pseudomonadati > Pseudomonadota > Alphaproteobacteria > Hyphomicrobiales > Nitrobacteraceae > Bradyrhizobium > Bradyrhizobium sp. STM 3557. The sequence goes on along the minus strand of NZ_CP120697.1, from coordinate 45,256 downwards.
CAAAATCGCAGCACGTCCGGTGTTGGTCAAAAAGAGAAGACCTCAGCGTGAGCAAATCTAGTCCGCTATACGCCACCCAGCGGACCTCAATGAGGCGTGCCGCAACTTCGCTGATTGGATCAATAGGCGACACTCGGAATGGAGGACGCTCGACCGCGGTCGGCGCGCGGCCGGGGTCGTGTGACTTTCAGGGAATTCTCTTGAGCGCCTCGCGGATCGCCTCTTCGCTGTACTGAAGAGCCTCGTCGACGATCTCCAGCCCCTGCCCGCAGCAATTGAGCAGCTCGATGGCCTGCGGCGATCCCGCCCCTTGTTTCGGGCTCCTGAACTCCTGGTGCCAGATTTCCTTGCCCGTGTCGTAAGAGTCGAAGCCGAACATCATCGAGTACTCGTTCAACCACATGCCGGCCGCGCTGCGCAGTGCGTCATCGTTCAAGGCCGGATCGGCGCCCAGATTGCGCTCCCTCCCGGCGACCAGGATCGTGAAGTCGAGGTCGAACACCAGGCCCGTCGCATGCGGGTTGGCGCCCCGCGGGGCATAGACGTTGTCGACGATGCTGAATAACCGGGCCACGAGCTGCGCACTCCATCCCGGAGCGGCCGCCAGGTGCTGGTGAAAGGCGGTGCGTCTCGCGTCCCCAGGCCTGCCGAGGACCGATTGAGCTTCCATCTCCAGGTCGCTGGGAAACTCGAGCTCGCCGAAGATATTGGGCTTCTCCCGGATGGTCTGTTTGATGATGCGCAGGTAATTGCTGCCTTGCGAGGCATCGTCCGGGCGGAACCCGCTCTGGATGACCGCGCTCTTCATGCTCCAGTCGTTGATCCGATCGCCCACTCGACGCAGGGCCGACATCATGGCGTTGGCCGCGGAATGCACCTCGCCGGGAAGAAGCCTCGCGCTGCCATTAGAACCCGTTCCTGCGTAGCGCGTGAGAAGATTGGCATCCGCATACGTGGGCGGGCGATCGCGCTGGTTCTTATGTGTGAGCGGTTTGGGGAAGATGTAGAACTGGTGAGTGCCAACCGTCTTGATCGTCGCTTTGTTGAGTGGCAGGTCGAACATGGCTTACTCCATCCATGGAGGTATACGACGACGCCTTGCGCTTCAGGGGTCGCGAACCACAAGCCGCCAACGCCGGCCCGCGCGCATGACAGCGCGAAATGCGCCACGGTAAACAGCGACGAACCCGGAAGATGATCGCGATCATCCATCAAGTCCAGCAATTGCGCTTGGACGGGGCCGTCAATGATCCAGCCTCAGGCGAAGCGGAGGCAGACATGGGATCCCCTTCATTGGTCGCCTTCGGCCATGACCAGTTCAATGCGTCAGGGATGGCGCGTCGACATGGCGCGGGCTTATCGGATCATCAGGTCGGCGCGGCACCTGCATCGCGCTCTTGCGGGATGCAGTGACAGTGACGAGCGATCACATGTCCCTGTTATGGGTGCGCTGTTCCTTCGCGCGGTTTCCTCTCTTGGGCGCCCGCGGACGCAGGCTGCCGAATACGCGGGGCCATCTCGCAAGCGCCGGCATCCGAAACCGCTCACATAAGCGGAGATTGCCGCGTCCTGCGGGCAAGTCGGACACGCGCTTTGGGAAAGTATGTCCGCTCATTCGCACGTGGAATGACGCGCGTACTAATTTGGACGGCTCTGCTATCCGCGGATTGCTGCATTGGCCTTCTCCGCCGCAGCGGTCATTGCTGTCTTCGCCGATTTCGCGCCGGAGACCACTTCATTGACGCCGATCATGAAGACATCCTGGATTGATCGCGATTGCGGATGGAAAAGGATCGCCTTGGCGCGGTCGACATCGGCATTTTGCAGGTTGGTCAGCGCTGCCTCGGCGGCTTGCCGGCCGAATGCGTTCTGGAAGGCCTCGCTGGACCAGGCCGACAGGCGTGTCGTCGCCAGCCCCGCAGCGGCGGTCTGCAGCGACGTCGGCTTGCTCGTCGCCCACTGCAGGAAGAGGAAAGCTGCCTGCTTGTTTTTCGATTTGGCATTGATGCACGCCTGCCAGTGCGACATGAAGGGAATGGGCGTGCGACCGGGGAGATGCGGAAAGGCCGCAAACCGTGCCTGCTTGGTGACATGGCTCTTCGCCGGATTGGAGATATCGGTCGCGAAGTTGCTGCTGTCGATCGCCATCGCGGTCCTGCCCTGCAGGAAGTCGTCCAACACCTGGTACCATTCATAGCTGCCGACGCCGACAGGCCCGGCCCGGCTGAGCAGCCGTCCATACATGTCGATGGCCGCGATCCCTTCCGGGCTCGCGAACGCGGCCTTGTTGTCCTTGACCATGTCTCCGCCATACGAGAACACGAAGCCCATGGCCGGAGGGGTGGAATTGCCGCCGGCCTGGGCTCGCATGGCAATTCCCGACACCTCGTTGGTCTTGACCGCCTCGGCGGTCGCCAGCAACTCGTCGAACGTCTGCGGAACCGGCAGGCCCTTCGCTGCCAGCGCATCCCCATTGATGAACAGCGTCATCGCCTCGGAGGTAATCGTGAAGCCGTACCGCTCGCCGTCGGACCACAGCGAGAAGGTCCGGGCCGTCTTGATAAGATCGCTTTCGTCATACCAACCGAGATCAGTCAGCGATTTGTTCGAATAATAGGCGTTCAGCGGCTCCAGCCATCCTCCAGAGATGCCCTGCCCATAGCTCGTGAACATGCAGACATCTGGCGTAGCGCTGCCGCGCGCGAGCCTGATCGGGATCGCGCTCAGATATGTGGTTTCCAATTGGAAATCGGTGACGACGTTGATGCCGGTGAGCTTGGTGAAATCCGGCAACAACGGAGTGATCGCATTGGACCACGGATGGATCGCACCTGCGACCGTGATCGTCTGCCCGGCAAATTGCTTCCAATCGATTGCGGCGCCGGCATAGGCCGACGCGGCATCCGCAGCAAAGCTCGATCGCGCCGACATGGAAAACGCGGGCAGGCCTGCTCCCGCTGCCGCCAATCCCTTTACGAAGCTGCGCCGGCTCATGGGCGCGCGATACCGTTGCGAGTTCATGTCCGACGCCATGGTGGTGCTCCCGTAGCTATGGGCAGTCGGTCACAATGCGAGCGGAACCGTACCGTCGCATCGCGGCATTGCGAAGCTGGTGTCGCGGTCGAGAGGCTTGGATCCAGGCTCAGCATGTGGACCCGTCTGTGGTACAAGTCGAACTGTTGCGCTGAGATCTCTTGCCGATCTATTTTACCAATGCTCTGGCTTCGGCACCACAATGATGTGCCGGTCAGGCGAGCATCGAAGACCACGGCCAATGTCAACCCCTGCCCCTTGGCATTCGTTGCGGTGGTTTGCTCGTCCGCTGATCCCAGCGGTCGCAGGGCTTCTGATGCTGTCCGCCGCGACCGGAATTTTCGGCCTGCAATATTGGCGTGACCGGCAGGCCGTAAACCTCTCGCTCGAGCATGGCCGCCAGGTCATCGAAACGCTTGATCAACTGCGGACGATCATCGCCGACTTGGAGGCCGAAAGGCACGGCTATCTGCTGACGCTCGATCCCGCTTATCTCAAGGCTTACGGGGTCTCGGACGAAAGCGTGCGACGGGAAACCGAGGCGCTCCGCACTCTGGTCGCGAACGACCCGTTGCAGAGCTTTCGCGCCGAACATCTGGGCCTGATCGTTTCGGCGAAGCTGCGCGAGATCGACGACATCATCAAAACGGCAGCCCGTGTCTCCGGGCCGGCGGCGCAGGCGATGATCCGGAGCATGGATGACATCCGCCTGCAGATCGACCTGATGGCGGATTATGAGCGCCTCCAGCTTGTGGATCGAGAGCGGCGCGCCGGCGAGCTCGACCAATACAGGACGCGGCTTACTGCCGCGGCCGGCGTCATTGCCGTCGTCCTGGCGGGGACGGCGCTGGCGCTCGCGCGGCTCGAGGCGAAGCGACGGCGAAAGGCGACCGAGGAAAATGTCCAGCTCTACAGCGATCTCGAAGAGCGCGACAAGAAGATCCGGCGTCTGTTCGACTCCAACATCATCGGGATCATCATCTGGGAGATCGGAGGTCGCATTTTTGAAGCCAACGACGCGTTTCTCCGAATCGTGGGATATGACCGAGAGGATCTCGCCTCGGGTCGCCTGCACCGCATGGACCTGACGCCGCCGGAATGGCGCGACCGCGACTCGCATACCGTGACTGAACTGAAGCGAATTGGGACCGTCTCGCCATTCGAGAAGGAGTACATCCGCAAAGACGGCAGCCGTGTGCCTGTGCTGATCGGCGGGGCGATGTTCGAAGAAGGCGGAAGTCAAGGCGTTGGTTTCGTCCTCGATTTGACCGAACGCAAGCGGGCGGAAGCTGAGGCCCGCGAAAACGAGCGGCGCTACCGCGACGCCCTGATGGAGCTCGCGCATGTCAATCGCGTCACCACGATGGGGCAGCTGGCGGCCTCGATCGCTCATGAAATCAGCCAGCCGGTCGCCGCGACGGTGGCCAATGCACAGGCTGGGCTCGGGTGGCTGGACGCTCAACCGCCAAATCTTGAGGAGATCCGGCAGACGTTCGAGGCCATCGTCAGCGACGGGATGCGAGCCGGCGACGTCATCGGCCGGATCCGGGCGCTGATCAAAAAGGCGCCCCCGCAGAAGGAGAGCCTTGAGGTCAACGAGGCGGTGCGTGAGGTCATAGGCCTGACCCGCGGCGAAGCGGTGAAGAACCGCGTCTGGGTTCGGACGCAGCTTGCGGAGGGCTTGCCGCTCATTCAGGCAGATCGGGTCCAGTTGCAACAAGTGATCCTCAACCTGATCATCAACGCGATCGAAGCCATGAGCGGCGTTGGCGATGGGGCGCGGGAGTTACAGATCAGCACCGGCAGAACTGCCTCGAACGGCGTGCTCGTCAGCTTGCGCGATTCCGGTCCGGGACTGGATCCGAACAGCGTGGAGCGCGTGTTCGAGGCCTTCTACACTAGCAAAGACAAAGGTATGGGCATGGGCTTGGCCATCTGCCGTTCGATCATCGAGGCGCACGGCGGACGGATGTGGGCCAGTGCGAATGAATCGCGGGGCGCCGTTTTTCAGTTCACGCTGCCTCTGGAGCCAGATGAGACTGGTCCCGCGGGGTACGTCGACCCAATGCCGGCGCTATAAGACTGCAGGTCCGAAGAGCGAAACGTATTTTTGTCTAGTCGCCTTGCTTATCCAGCCGCCCGTAGCGGGCGTTGAGCACCTGAGCATCTGGATCCGTCGACCTATCCGGGGCAGACTGTGAGGCGACGCGTCGCCGTTTCGGTACCGGGCCACTTCCGGAGTCTCTGGTACGACGAGTCCCACTCATGCTATCCGGTCAGCGAGCTGCCTCGTCTTCGGTCCACTACGAGGAACCAATTGCCCGGCGAGAAGATTCGAACAGAGCGGCCTCGATCGGGCAGCAACGCCTCACAGGAACGCCCCAAATGAGCAAGCGCAAATCGAAGAACTCCCACAAGCCGGGTGCCGCGGCGTCTAACGTCGCTAAGCTCGAAGCCAAGCAGAAACGCGCCGTTTCTGCCACCGACCTCGCCGGCCCGGAAGGAGCGGAGCTTGAGGCGACTGCCGAGAGCGGAACGAGGCTGCCGGAAGTTCCTGTCCAGGAGAGCGAAATGAAGCTGCCGCCGGTCTCACCTTCGGAACCTGCGGAACTCGAATCCAAGCCGGCGCTCTCGCCCCATCTCGCCGAGCCGAAGCCGGACGTCACACCGCCTCTGGAAGCTCCGGCCGAAGCGAAGGAATTGACGCGTGCGGTGACGGATGAAGCGGGGACGGCCGGTCCCTCGCCGAAGCTGGACAGACCCCTGCGGGCGATCGCCGGCATGGAGGCCTGCCAGACATTGCTCATGGAGATGACGCGGGACAATCTCGACTTCGCCGCCAGCCTGGCCTTGATGCGCTCGCCGATCGAGATCGTCGACGTCGCCACGAAGTTCGCGAGCAAACGGATCGGCATGTACAGCAGGTTCTCGAAGGCCGTCGCCGACATCGCAGTCGGACGGCAGGCTCCGATGACCTGACCAGCCCTTGGACCTCGCCACCCTCAGGCCGTAGCAGCTAGCTTGGCATGGAACGCGGTCACTTCCGCTCTGGATCAATCGCGTCGGTTGCGCCCCGCCGATAGCCTCCGGCTCGTGGAGACGAACATGACGACGCGCCCGGCAAACGATCGCCATGAGCCAAGAGCCAACATGGCGCGTCGAACTAATGCTTCGCCATGAAAGTCAGCACAGCCTGATCGTAAGCATCGGGATTCTCCCATGGGGGGATGCCGTCATTGGGAGTCGGGCGTGTCGTCGCCATTGCAGCTCGCAATGACGAAGCCGGGCGTTGAGCGCCTGTTCATGAACCTAACAACGTCCTTCTGCGTTCTCCTACTTGCTACTTACAGGTGACAAGAAGACCAAAGAGGGAGCAACTGAGATGCGCAATGTGATCTTCGGTGCGGCAGGCGCGCTCGCTCTTGCCTGTCCGGCAGTAGCCGCCGATTTGCCGGTAGTGAGCTACAGCGAGAGCTATGCACGATCGTATGAGTACCGGACGCCTCCGCCGGTTGTTGTCGAAGAGCCGGCTCCCGTGGTTTCCGAAACCGTCGTGGTGCGCCGCCCTATCATCGTAGGGCCGCCCCGAGTCGTAGTCGAAGACTACCCGGTCTACGCGGAGCCGCGCGTGTACGCCGCGCCTCATGTCTATGCGTATGCAGGTCCGCCTTGGCGCGCCGGATGGGGCTATCGACGTCACTTCTATGGCGATTGGTGAGCACTTGAAGTTGCGGAATAGGCGAGGCGCCCGCTGCTGGAGACCGTGCTCCGGAAGCTCGGGGGTCAACGAGCGTCGGGGCTCTCATTTCGCGCTTCGGGAGCCGACCGCCGAATGAGACCCTGCTTCTTACCGGCCCGTGAAACCATTCGAACTCCAGGGCTTTGAATTCCGGGAGGAAGGCCAGTGAAGCGAATCCTGAAACCGGTCACTTACATCGTCGCAGCCCTCTATTTCCTGGTGGACGCGGCTTTCATGGCCGTCGCCAAGCCGATCTCGGAATGGCTTGCCAGGCATGTCGTGCTGAGGCGATTGCGAGCCTGGATCAGATCGTTGCAGCCCTACCCATCGCTGGCGCTGTTTTCGGTGCCGGTGATCTTGCTGGAACCGGTCAAGCCGGTGGCGGCCTATCTGGCTGCGACCGGTCAGATGCTGGTCAGCATCGTGACATTGGTCATCGGCGAGCTCTTGAAGCTCGTGCTGGTCGAGCGCCTGTTCAGCCTTACCAGGGACAAGCTGATGAAAATTCCAGCCTTCCTTTGGGCGTACACCAAATTCCAGCAAGCAAAGGCCTGGATCGAAGCCACCGAGGCCTGGCGAGCTATTCGCGCAATCAGCAAGGCCGCCCGTCAGTATGTGACCGAGATGAAAAAATCCGCTGCGGTGGCGTTTCGGCAGTCTTGAAAGCAGCCTTGAAAGTCGTGGCTGGCGCCGATCCTGGAAAGGCTCGCCCCTCGTGGCATGGCTCTAGCTTCCTTCTCGAGTTGCGCCGCGCTCTATGTCGGATGCTGTCATTGCGAGCGAAGCGAGGCAACCCAGGAGCCAAGAAGAAGATCTGGATTGCTTCGTCCGCTGCGCTCGTCGCAATGACGAGCGTCGAAGAGCGCGCTTCACCAAATCACGCCGTCTTCTGAGCCTTGAGCCCGAGCCGCTGCTCGACGGCCTCGCGCATCAGGAATTTCTGGATCTTGCCCGTCACCGTCATGGGGAATTCGTCGACGAACTCGACATAGCGCGGGATCTTGTTGTGGGCGATCTGGCCCTGGCAGAAGGCGCGGATCTCGTCGGCCGTGAGCGTCTCGCCGCTTCTAACCCTGATCCAGGCGCAGAGCTCCTCGCCGTAGCGATCGTCGGCGACGCCGAAGATCTGCACGTCCTGAATTTTCGGGTGGCGGTACAGGAATTCCTCGATCTCCCTGGGATAGAGGTTCTCGCCGCCGCGGATAACCATGTCCTTGATGCGGCCGACGATGTTGCAATAGCCCTCCTCGTCGATCACAGCGAGATCGCCGGTGTGCATCCAGCCGTTGCGGTCGAGCACCTCGGCGGTCTTCTCGGCCTCGTTCCAATAGCCGAGCATCACGCTGTAGCCGCGCGTGCACAATTCGCCGCGTTCGCCCCGCGGCACCACCTTGCCTTCGAGATCGACGATCTTGACCTCGACATGCGGATGGATGCGCCCGACGGTGGAGACGCGCCGCTCCAAGGGATCGTCGACCGCGCTCTGGAAGCTGACCGGGCTCGTCTCGGTCATGCCGTAGGCGATCGTCACCTCGCGCATGTTCATGGCGCTATTGACGCGCTTCATCACCTCGATCGGGCAGGGCGCGCCGGCCATGATGCCAGTGCGCAGCGACGACAGGTCAAAGCGCGCGAAGTCGGGATGGTCGAGCTGGGCGATGAACATCGTCGGCACGCCGTAGAGCGTGGTGCACTTCTCGCGCTCGACCGTGGTCAGCGTCGCCAGGGGGTCGAAGCCTTCGCCGGGATAGACCATGGCGGAGCCGAGCGTCACCGCGGCGAGATTGCCCATCACCATGCCGAAGCAGTGATAGAGCGGCACCGGGATGCAGATGCGGTCCTGTTCGGTCAGGCGCATGGCGCGGCCGACGAAATAGCCGTTGTTGAGGATGTTGTGGTGGGTCAGCGTGACGCCCTTCGGCGAGCCGGTGGTGCCGCTGGTGAACTGGATGTTGACGGGATCGTCGAACTGCATCGCTTCCGCGAGGCTTGCGAGCTCGGCACGATGACGCTCGCCGCCCATCTCGGCGACGTCCGCGAACGGAATCGCGCCCGGTGCGGCCGGTCCGCCGATCTGGATCACCGCGCGCAGCTCGGGCAAACGCGCAGCGCGGAGCTGTCCTGCTTGCGAGGTCGCGAGCTCCGGCAGCAGGGTGTTCAGCATCTCCATGTAGTTGGAGGTCTTGAAGGCGGTGGCGGTGACGATCGCCGCGCAGCCGACCTTGCCAAGCGCGAATTCCAGCTCGCTCAGGCGATAGGCCGGGTTGATCGTCACCAGGATCAGCCCCGCCTTCGCGGCCGCGAACTGCGTCAGCGTCCACTCGGGCCGGTTCAGCGACCAGATGCCGATCCGCTCGCCGCGCTTGAGGCCGAGCGCGATGAAGCCGGCGGCCAGCGCGTCGACGCGATCGGCGAATTCGCGCCAGCTCCAGCGCACATCATGGCTCGGCGAGATCAGCGCCGGGCGCTCGCCCCAGCGCTCGCGCGCGCGATCGAGACTGCTGCCGATGGTCTCGCCGAGCAGCGGCACGTCGCTGACGCCGCACACATAGCTATACGTCTTGTCCACCACGTCCGGTCCCTCCCTGGCCATCCGAAGCCAGCGCGACGGCATTGTTTTGTTCTTGAGCCGCCGCGCCTGATGCTGTCGGATATCCTAGCCGGACGACAAAGCTGCCGCTAGGCCGCCTTTTGGCCGCCGGCCGCATCGAGGCCGGCATAGATGCCGCGCTCGAAGCCCGCGAACGCCTCGAGGCAGTGCCTGTCCGCGAACGGCAGCACTTGCATCAGGATCACGCCGGTAATATCGCGCGCCGGATCGATCCAGTAATAGGTATTGGCGAGCCCGGCCCAGGCGAGGCTGCCGGCGCTGCGACCCTCCGGCGTCGCCGCCATGTTGATCATGAAGCTCAGGCCCCATTTCTTGACGATATCGGGATAGAGATCGACGTCGTTGGTCACACTGGGAATCGCTGCGACCATCTTGGTCATTTCGAGCTCGCCAATATGGTTCTCGCACATCGTGGCGACCGTCTCGGGCCTCAGCACCTGATTGCCATTGCCGCGGCCCTTGTTCAGGATCATGTGCGTGAACTTGATGTAGTCGCCGGCGGTGCCGTAGAGGCCGCCCCCGCCCATGTGGAATTCCGGGTCCTGCTCCATCTCGAACGGCATCGGCGCCAGCGCGCCGTCCGCGCCGCGGGCGTGCATGCCGACGAGCCGCGCCCGCTGCGATGATCCGAGCCTGAAGCCGGTATCGGTCATGCCGAGCGGCGTAAACAGGTTCTGATGCAGATAGGTGTCGAGCTTCTGGCCGCTCACCGCTTCGATCGCCTTGCCAACGAAGTCGATGTTGACGCCGTATTCCCAGCGCGTGCCCGGATCCGAGGCGAGCGGTGTCTTCAATGCATCATTCTTGCAGGTGATGATCCCGGGCAGTCCGGCCTTCTCGACGTAGCGGACCATGTCGCCGTTCCACATGTCGTAGCAGAAGCCGGCCGTATGGGTCATCAGATGGCGCAGCGTGATCTCCGTCTTCGCGGGACGCAGGATGGGATTGCCGCCTGCATCGAAACCGTCCAGCACCTGCGGGGAATTCAGGTCCGGCAGCAACTTCCCGATCGGCCCGTCCAGCGACAGTCGGCCCTGCTCGACGAGCTGCATTGCGCCTGCGCAGGTGATCGCCTTGGTCATCGAGGCGATCCAGAACACGCTATCGAGGGTCATGGGTGTGCCTGTTCCAAGGTCGCGCTTGCCGAACGCGCCCTGGTAGATCGCCTCGCCGCCGGTCGCGGCGATTGCGACCACGCCGGGGATTTCGGCGGCGTCGGCCTTCTCTCGCAACAGCCGGTCGATCTCGGTCATGCTCTGCATGGGGTTACCTCCCGTTTTTTTGATAATAGTAGTGCGAGTGTCGTGCGGTCGCTTGCGCCCGACAAGGCAGGATTGTTGTCCATCCGGCGCCGTCGCGCGCTCGTGATGATGCAGATTTTCCAGGGAAAGCGCGTTACAGCGGGCTCGTTGGCCGGCGCTGCACCTTTTAACCATAAGAGAATCACGGTTAGGATGACCGCACCGTAGCAGCGTGCATGGAGGCTATGCTGGCCGCAGCGAAGCTTTGGTATTGTCGTTTGAAACGTTTTTTGCGTTAAGGCGTTCACCGATTTCGGCCGACAGGCCATATGCATTTCAGGCGGCACATGACCGCCGAAGGGGGCTGAATGATTTCCACCTGGAGCGAATGGAAGCGTTACCCGCGGCCAGGGCGGGGCGACAATATCGAGGCCCCGATCACGCCCGGCATCTACGAGGTCCGTGTCGCGGCCACAGGAGCGCTGCACGCGTTCGGCGCCGTCGACAATGTGGCGCAGGCGCTCGCTTTGCTTCCGGTCGGCCCGAAATCATGGTTCGGCCGGCGCGACCCTGCGACCCTTCCCGACCTCGAATATCGGACCTGCGCGACCTCGACCAAGGCCGATGCCAAGGCCGCGGCGGAACGCATGATCGGACGTCGCGAGACCTATCTCAGCGGCGCGGCCTGACATCGGCCGAGCGATACGGCAGACCCCGACCGGTGCTGCAGGCGCACGGTGCTGCGCCTTCGACGCACCGGTCAGTGAGCGGGCGGCGGACGAGGTCTGCGCGTTTGCGCGATGCATCAGCCGGGTTTCCTGCCTATATTCGGCGCGACTTCCGAAAATCTCGAGGAGATGCCGATGACTCCGACCGCTGCCGCACGTAGCTCGCAATCCGCAGGTTCGGGCCTGCGTGAGCGCCTGAAGGACCCGTCGCTGCTGCGCGAGCAGTGCTACATCGATGGCGCCTGGGTGGGCACGCCGGTTTTCGCGGTCAACAATCCCGCGACCGGCGCGGAGCTGGCCAAGGTGGCGCAGCTCGGCGCCGACGACACCACCAAGGCGGTCGAGGCGGCCCAGCGCGCCTTTCCGGCCTGGGCCAGGCTCACCGCGAAGCAGCGCTCCAACATCTTGCGCAAATGGTTCGAGCTGATCATCGCCAACCGCGAGGATCTGGCGCTGATCCTGACCTCGGAGCAGGGCAAGCCGCTCACAGAGGCGCTCGGCGAGGTCGATATCGGCGCCGCCTATGTCGAGTTCTTCGCCGAGGAAGCGCGCCGGGTCTATGGCGAGACCATTCCGACCCAGCGCGCGGATGCGCGCCTGCTCGCGATCAAGCAGCCGATCGGCGTCTGCGGCGCCATCACGCCGTGGAATTTCCCGAACTCGATGATCACCCGCAAGGTCTCGCCGGCGCTCGCCGCCGGCTGCACTGTGGTGCTGAAGCCGGCCAACGAGACCCCGCTCAGCGCGCTGGCGCTGGCGGCGCTCGCCGAGAAGGCCGGCATCCCTGCGGGCGTGTTCAACATCGTCACCGGCGATGCGCCGCCGATCGGCAAGGTCCTGTGCGAGCATCCGGCGGTGCGCTTCATCGGCTTCACTGGCTCGACTGCGGTCGGCAAGATCCTATACCAGCAGGCTTCCGTCGGCGTGAAGAAGCTCGGGCTCGAGCTCGGCGGCAATGCGCCCTTCATCGTGTTCGATGACGCGGACATCGATGCGGCGGTCGAAGGCGCGATGGTCTCGAAATATCGCAACATGGGCCAGACCTGCGTCTGCGCCAACCGCATCTACGCGCAGGACAAGATCTACGACGCCTTCGTCAAGAAGCTGTCGGAGAAGGTCGCGGCGATGAAGGTCGGCGACGGCACGGAAGCGGGCGTCACCCAGGGGCCGCTGATCAATTCGAAAGCCGTGGAAAAAGTCGAGCGCCACATCGCAGATGCGGTGAAGGGCGGCGCCAAGGTCGTCACCGGCGGCAAGCGTCATCAGCTCGGCCGCACCTTCTTCGAGCCGACCGTGCTCGCCGATGTCAAGGCGGATGCGCTGGTCGCGCGCGAGGAGACCTTCGGCCCGCTGGCGCCGGTGATCCGTTTCAAGGACGAGGCCGACGTGATCGCGATGTGCAACGCCTCGCCCTTTGGCCTTGCGTCCTACTTCTATGCGCGTGATCTCGGCCGGGTCTGGCGCGTCGCGGAAGCGCTGGAGTCCGGCATGGTCGGCGTCAACACCGGGCTCATCACCACAGAGGTGGCGCCGTTCGGCGGCGTCAAGGAGAGTGGCTTAGGGCGCGAAGGCTCGCATCACGGCATAGAAGAATATGTCGAGATCAAGTATGTGATGATGGCCGGCGTGTAGTGGCGGTAACCATATGCCGACACGTTAAGAACGAGTCGATCGCGCTGTAAGAATGGGTCGGCTGCCGACATTGCGAGGACACGACCCGTCGGCGCGCTGAGCGCCGACGGCGTTCAGCCGCTTCACGGCGCCGACATGGTTGTTCTCGTAGTGGCTCACGAGCACCTTCTCCGAAATGCCCGTGATGGATTTCGGATAGAATGGCCTTGACTTGGCCTGATATGGCATCGCCTTGGCTCCTGTCGGTTGATTGCCCTGCGCAAGGACGGGCGCGCTGGCCAGCAGGGCGGTCTAGGCCGCTGCTGCAACGAGATCTCGGCGTTCTTTAACGACTGTCATCGTGAATGCCCCCGCGCCTTGAAGTCTGCTCAGTCCGCCCCGCCACTTGTCTGCCTGCCGGTTCGGCTTCTTCGGGCGGTTTGATGTGACGGAACGACAGAAGCAGGGCGATATCATAGGCGATCTTCAGAGCACCGCAGATGACAAGGGGGGAGCCCCGAAAATGCGGTGCCGAGCATTGCGCCAGCCAGACTAGGACTGATGGAAGAGGCAAGGCTGCGCGGGACGGCTGTCACGCTGGCGGCGGCCGGGCGCTCCTCGGGAGTAACAACCGCCATCACATAGGAGGTGCGTGTCGGCACATCCATCTGCGAAAGCGCTGCCCGGATCGAGAGCAAGACCAGTACAGCCGTCAGGTTCGCAGTGAGAGTAGCCGCGATCAGGCAGATGCTTGATGGGATATGCGTGAACACCATTGTGTTGATCAGCCCGAACCGCTGCGACAGCCTTGCGGCCAGCGGATAGGAAAAGGCGGAAAGCGTGTTGGACCAGAAAAAGAAGAGGCTCGCGCTCGACAGCGAGAGGTCGAAGCGCTCGAACAGCCACAGAGCGACCAGCGATTGGACAGCAAAGCCTCCCGCAAATGCATCTACACTGAAGAGAGCCGCAAGCCGGTAGACAATGCGTCGGGACGGGCCAAGCACTGAAGCTTTCGGTCCTGCGTCTGTTGCGGGTGGCGATATCGGCAATAGTCGATAGAGCGCAGCGCCGATGAGGCCAAGGGCGGTATAGACGAAGAACATGGACTTCAGGGCAGCGAGTCTCGGCACGTCAAACGAAACAAGAAGGTCAGGCGCCGTGGCCACCAAAGCGCCCGTCGCGGCCGAGAGCCCGCCAATCAGGCTGTAGCGGGCAAAGACCTGCGTCCGTTTCTGGTCGCTCGCATCGCGCGACAGCAGCGTGTGCTCGAGCGGCACAAAGATTCCGATGTCTCCTGGCGAGGGATTGATTGTGCCAACAAAGGCCAGAACGAGGACGAACGGAAACGCCTCCGCGAACGGAAACGCCAGACCGGTCAGCATCATCGTGAGCGCGCTGAGCAGCAAGAGCGTGCGCAGGTCGCGATGACCTCCCAGCCAACCAACGCCCAACGTGAGGATCGCGGTCCCCAGCAGGGCGGCGGTGGCAACCACGCCGATCTGGAAGGGGGAGTAGTTCAGCTCGACGAGGTAGGCCGGCAGAAGGATCGTGGCAAAACCGTCACCGAGCCCGCGCGCGGCGCGAGCTCCGAACAGCAGCGCAATTGCTGAGTGCGGTTTCAGCGGCGGTTCCACGTCCTGGATGGTGTCTGGCCGAGTGCTCATCTGCCCAGCGCCTCCAACGTCTTAGTCGTTGGCAGCCAGGCAATCGCGCATGCGCTGCGTGAAGGCTGAGCAGATCCCTCCGCGGAAACGGCGGCGCGTAAAGATGTCGAGGGAATGAGCTCAACGGCAGACATGCAGCGTCCTCGTTGGAAAACCGGACGCGATTCTTGGGCATGTCGCCTCGTGGGGAGATCGCTTCCCCGTTTGGGAGAGGTCAGGCGCGACGCCCGTATTTGTCAAGGCGCCATCCACGATCCGCCGGTGCCTCGTTCAATTGCTGGCGGCTACCGTGTAGTCCGCGAAATACATGTGGCTGTCGGCCTTCGACCAGAGCCCGATCCGGCCCGAGACCGGTTGTGCCAGCGTGTGCTCCAGATAGAGCTTGCCATCGAGATAGCCTTCCACCTTGGTCCCGTTGACGCGGATCTTAAGGTCATGCCACTCCCGCGTGGCGGTCGGCGTATTGCGGACCCACTTGACCGACGAGCGCTTGCCGTTCTCGAACTTCCACAGCACGATGTTATTCTCCAGACAGTTCGCGCGGACTGTCAGGTAGTCCCCGCTTGGCTTGAGGTTGAATAGAATGCCGGCGCCCTGGTCGATGCGGCCGGATAGACCTTCAAAGCGCACCGAAATCTCGCCATCGCTGAAATTATCAATCATCGGCGCAACCACGTACGGGTAGTAGGCGTATGCCTGGACGCGGTCGAGAAACTCTGCGTAGCGCTCCCCGTAGAGCGCGCGCGCTTTGTCGGCGATGCCTGCCGACGATTGTCCTTCTTTCCACTGGCGGCCATCGACCGTGAGAACCTTCTTGCCGCGGTCCTCCTCGATTCTCCAAAAGCCCACCACTGGCACCAGCGACTTTGGCTCCCCGCCGGTGGTTTCATTCGAGAAGTCGATCTTGATGGGCTCTGCGGCCAAGCTGGGCAACGCCAGCGCCGCAAAACCGATCGCCGCGAGAATGACTACTCTGAATCTCTTGCTGGCATGCATGGCTTAACTCCTTGGTGAAAGAGAGAGCCTCTGTCTGAAGGGAGCCGGCGAATATGTCGCCAGGCGAGCACGATCAGGAGCGGTAGTCCGCCGAAGAACCACAGCAGCGTCGGATCAGCGCTGGCGACCAAGGGATAACCGATGTACTCGTCGCCGACGACAGGCTCCGGCGGCTGCGTGCCCGCAAGCGCATATAGCAGCGGCAGTATCTCCCGAGGGCTGGTTGAGCGGCTTACGTCGGTTCGATCGCCGTAGACATATTCGATCTGGCCATAGGCGTCCGCTTGATTGGCAATGTTCGGCCGCTCGCTCGCGAGGATGACGGTGACGTCAGGCATGACCCGCTCGAGCTTCGCGAGAACGTTCCGCCGAAGGTCGATGTAACGCGGGTCTTCGGCAGCGAGATTGACCCTAACGACCAAGGGGCGTCGAAGCGTTGCGAGCAGCCGTTCATCTGCGCGCGAAAAGGAGTTACGACGATCCTCACTGAGATCCACGGACGTCCTGATCTGCGCCGCGACGGCGAGCACAACGGCAATCACAAGGACACAAGAGCCGGAGCGGGCGATTTTCGTCCGCACCGTCGTAGCAGGAGGGAGCCAAACAGCTGTTAGCGCAGCAAGTCCGCCAATGACAGCGGCGATGCCGAGCACCAGGCCGGCCGAGAGAAGCCCCTGCTCGAACGGACGCAGCGCCTGGGTCAGCGACAGTTGCGCAAGCCAGGCCGACAGGCCTGAGCGGCCCGCGAGCGTGAAATCCAGCAGCCATGATCCGATCGTGACAGCGAGCGCGATAATCGCAGCAGTGGCCGAATTGTCGGAGATGCCTGCGGTGAACAGCCCAATGGCGCCCACTAGAACACCGTAGAGCAAATGACCGAACAGAAGGTTTAACGTCTCTGCCGCAGCCAGATGGCCGCCCAATATGGCCCACGCGGCCAACGTGGAAAGCGCAGGAATGCTCACCATGAGCCACCCTGTCAGCACAGCGCAGAACTTTGCGGCGAGCAGCATCGAAGGCCGGTAAGGCAATTGGATCAGCAGGCGCAATGCGCCACTTTCCTTCTCCTGGCCCAGCACCCGGATCGCCACGAAAGGAAACAACAGCGTTACCGCAACATAGAAAGCGCCGAATGTCGGAACCAGGATTCCATCGAGCGGAGACAGGCTCCTCGCCAGGACCGGCGACTGGAGGGCCGCGGCGCTTGACTCGCTGTAGAGCGAGACTGCCTGGACGAAGCTGTAACCAACGAGCGGACAGACCAGCAGCAACATGGTCCAAAGCGCTCGCCCGGCCGTAATCTCGCGAAACTCCTTTGCGAGCAGCGGAACGAACGGTGCGGTCGACCGTGCATATGCCTCACGTGAGCGCAAGGAAGATGTCCTCCAGCGAGCCGCTCGGCAGTCCAGTCAGCGCACGGAGGTCCACAAGTCCTCCAGACCCACGCACTTGGCCTGCCGAGAGCAGGACGAAGCGGTCACAGACTCGCTCAGCATCCGGCAACTGATGAATTGAGAGGATCAGCGTGCGTCCGCTCGCCGTCTGACGACGCAATAGGTCCATGACATCGCGCGTTTGCCGCAAGTCGAATCCATCAAACGGCTCGTCCATCAACAACAGGTCGTGCGGCGCGAGCAGTCCGATAGTCAGCATCAGGCGCCGGGCATAGCCTTTTCACAGCGCGTGCACGCGCTGTCGAAGCACCGGCTGCAATCCGAGGGCTTCGACGGTCCACGTAATATCGGCGTCCGAGCGACGAAAGACTCTGCCGACAAATGACACAACCTGCGCTGCCGACTGGTCTTGGTAGGGGCGGACGCCGTCAGGGAGGTAGAACAACACGGTGCGCCGACGGCTTGCGTGCAACGGCTCGCCCCGCCAAAAGACGTCGCCTGAGTTCACCGGTAGCAGTCCAGCAACGGCTTCCAGCAGCGTCGTCTTGCCGGCGCCGTTTGGGCCGATGATGCCAAGGATTTCGCCTGCGACAGCAGAGAATGTCACACCGTCGATAGCGGCGCCGCCGCTTCCATAGCGCTTGGTCAGGCCTCTTACGCTCAGCAAGGGTTCTGAACGATCTGGCGAAGACCTGTCGCTGACGGTTGACATGCTGCGTCCTTCTCGGAAATCCGGACGCGATGCTTGGGCATGTCGCCTCGTGGGGAGATCGCCATCCCCAGGCCCTCGACTTTGCCAAAGCGGCACTGCTTGTCAATCAGGAACCAGCAAGAAGCGAGATTTGCGGACTTGGTGGCCTGTTCACTTCAGGTTGATCAAGTTCCCCATTCACAGCTCTCCAGCCCGCTACACAGATTGTGTCGCAAGGGCCGGATCGTGCGGCGAGTAGTGCCGCATTCGACCGCCGCGTTCACCACCAGGTTTGGCATGTGACGCGATGGCACGAGGCCTGCGTCAACAGGAGACCACGTATCCCGCTTTGCTGGTCGTTTCCTTGCAACGTCCCGTACGTCCAGGCGTTCGGCCCGCATATGGTTGCCCTGCATCGAAGCACCGCCAAATCCGATCTGCCGGGGCATGCGCATCACTGCGCTTCGGAGCCAATCAACCCAAGGGGAGAGCTGGATCCAATATTCCTGCTGTGGACAAGAAGGAGGACGAGCGATGGATGCCGCGGGCAAACAGCAGAAGATCCCAGGTTACGATTACGGAACTGATGAGGTCGCCAAGTCGCCGATCTCTCTCGCCGAATGGGAGGAACTGAAGAAGTCGGCGCTGTTTTCAGAGGAGGACGTGGTTTATCTCCGCATGTCGGAGCACATCCTCGCCGACCAGGTGGAAGACCTGCTGAAAGTCTGGCGTGGTGTCATCTTCGATCACCCTCACCTTCGTGCCTATGATGAAGATCCAAACACGCACGAAGTGGACACGGAATACGCAAAGGCGGTCGCAAAGCGGTTTGGCAAATGGGTCACCGACACGGCGCGAGCCAAATACGATCAAGCCTGGCTCGACTATCAGTACGAGATCGGACTGAGGCATCATCGCTCCAAGAAGAACAAGACGGACCACGGACACACACTGGGCCACATTCGCGCGCGCGACCTGCTGGCGTTTTGCGCGACGATCGTCGTGCCGATGAGGCCGTTTCTGGCCAAGAACGGTCATCCCCCGACATCGTCAACCGAATGTACGATGCCTGGTGGAAATCGATGATCCTTCAGGCAACCCTCTGGGTGCAGCCTTACATCCGCGAAGGCGACTTCTGAGGCGTGCCTGTTAGTTCATTTGCGAACGAGAGTTGTCCGCAATTCAGGAGCAGGAAGGAGCGAACCATGGATGACAGAGCGCTGCCGAGAAATTTGGTCACAGCTGGCTCTACGCCGGTCGAACGCATGTATTTTGCCTGGAATGATGCGCTGTCGCACAATGATGCGGATGGCCTGCTTGCACTCTATGCTGAAGATGCCTGGTTCGAGAGCCCGCTCGTGCCGCACCTGCTGGGCATCGACCGGGGATACTTACGCGGGCACAAAGAAATGCGGCCGCTGTTCGACCTGCTTGCGGTCAGGAAGCCTCCGGTGCGCCAGTACTATCGAACCGGTTATCTCACAGACGGCAAGCGGCTGATGTGGGAGTATCCGCGCGATGCCGGCAAGGGTGAACAGATGGACTTTGTGGAGGCGATGGATCTCAACGACGATGGTCTGATCCAGCGGCACTGCGTCTATTGGGGCTGGTTCGGTTTTCGCGTGCTTCAGCGCAACGAATATCATCGCGGCCATGGCGAATGATGCTCCGCGGCTCGCCGCAAAAGCGCTCGACGTGCAAACCTGAACCACAGGCCTCAAAACAAGCACCCCGCCGGTTACTGACGTAGTAACCTGGCGGGGCTTGTGAACGACACGTTTGGTCCGCTTATCCGCAGCTTTCGCTCTGGCTTCGCCATTCCCGTCGGCCGCTCACCGACTTGCTAACGGATGACTTCGACGACCGTTCCGAGCGGAGGTCAATTTTAATCTTTTGGTGACCGCGCCGGGAACTCCAATCCGCTGGGGTCGCGCGTTCATGATTTGACTATTCCCCCTTGCCGCAGCCGCGGAACGCTGGGGCCGGCGGATGCGTTGCAAGAACCGATGGCTCGTAATGCTGCGCCAGGGTCAAAAGGAGGCAGCGATGATCGACAGTGCAGCTCTCGCAGAGCGAGCGAGTGAACTGAGAGATTGGGCGGACAAGGAAACGGATAAGACGATCCGCCGCCGGCTGATCAGCATGGCTGATCATTACGAGCATCTCGCGGAAAGCCAAAACTGGTCGAAAGCACATCCTGCAGATGTCTCGGAGTTGGGCGATCTGTTGAGCAACGTGAACAGGGGCGTCTCGAACGACGAATGAAAGGGCGCGCCGAAATCGTGCCTGCGGCTGCTGAATCGGGGCGGATCAAGGCGTGATTTGCAGCGTCTCGTGAACGGCAGTCTTGGTATTCACGGTTGGCATACCGTCTCACTGGAAACCGCCGCCGGCTACATGCAAAATGTTGCCAACCAATCCGGCCGCGAACCCGTGATGAGCGAGCTGCATCCGCGGCATGGTCTCCCACCGGCCCGTCTCCGGATCATAGCTTTGAACAGCCCAGAAGGCCTTCGCGCCTTCCCAATCCTGATATTCACCTCCCGCGACGATATCGCGGTCGGTGATCATGCCGACGAGCCGGTCGCCGTCACTCACAGGCAATACGCCGCAATCGCATGCCTTCATCAGCTTTGCTGCGTCCTGGATCGTATCGTTGGGATTTACGAGTTTGGCATCGCGTGTCATCACATCGCTGATCTTTTTCATGGTGACCTCCTCTGCCAGTTCCCTGAGGCAAGTGCGGGCCCTTGTCGCTGCTCGGTCTCAACGGACGTGGCAGTCGCGCGTTCCAAAGGCAGGTGGGGTTCTGACTTCACGCCCACCGCAATGATCGTAAGCGTCTCTGAAGCCCGTTCTGAAAACTGGTTGCCGGCAAGGCCGGGCCGAGATTGCTTCGACTGTTACGGGTCCGAATTGGATCGTGCCAGAATGTCGCGCGGATGCGCCTCGACGATGTCGAAGCGACATACGGGATGGCGCGAGCAAAACGAGGCGCGCGACCAGCTCAAACCGCCAATTCCAGTTCCTTGCCCGTCACTCGCCGGTACGCCTCCAGATAGCGCTTGCTGGTGGCCTCGACCACGCTCTGCGGCAGAGGCGGGGGCGGCGCATCGCCGTTCCAGCGGCCGGCCTTGCGCTCGACATCGAGATAGTCGCGCAAGGGTTGCTTATCGAAGCTCGGCTGCGGCTGGCCGGGCTTGTAAGCGTCGACCGCCCAGAAGCGCGATGAGTCCGGCGTCATCACCTCATCGATCAGGATGATGCGGCCATCCCTATCGCGACCGAACTCGAATTTGGTGTCGGCGATGATGATGCCCCTCGCGCGGGCGAGTGTCTCTCCGAGCGTATAGACCGCGCGCGTCATGCTCTCGAGCTGATGGGCGACATCGTCGCCGACCACCTCGCGCATGCGTGCAATCGTGATGTTCTCGTCATGGCCGCTCTCGGCCTTGGTCGCCGGGCTGAAGATCGCGGGCTCCAGCTTCTCGCTCTCGACCAGGCCTGCCGGCAGCTTCTCACCGGCCAGGGTGCCTTCGGCCGCATATTCCTTCCAGGCCGAGCCGGAGAGATAGCCGCGGATCACGCACTCGATCGGAAATACGGTGGTGCGCCTGCACAGCATGGCGCGCCCCAGGATCTCGCTGCGATGCGCCTTCAGCGCCGGCACCTCGGCGATGATGACGTCAGCATCGGCCGAGATCATGTGATGCGGCACCACGCCTTCGAGCTCGTTGAACCAGTAGGCCGAGATCTGCGTCAGTACCGCGCCTTTCATCGGGATGGTCTCGGCCATCACCACATCGAAGGCGGAGATGCGGTCGGTGGTGAGTAGCAGCACGCGGTCCTCGCCGACGGCATAGATGTCGCGGACCTTGCCCTTTCCGATGCGGGGAAGCGGCAGATTGCTGGCGAGGAGCGTGGTCATGGGCGGGCTTTCAAATCTTGGAAGAGCGGCCACGGCCAGGATTTCGCCTCACCTCTACCCATCGGGGAGAGCCGGACCGTCCGAGCAGCACCGGATCAATCTCATCTCACCGTGCTCTAGCCTATTCCGGCAGCGGAATGAACTCATGCTCCTGCGGAACGGCGGCAAAGCGCCCGGTTTTCCAGTCCTGCTTGGCCTGCTCGATCCGCTTCTGGCTGGAGGAGACGAAATTCCACCAGATGTGGCGCGGCCCCTCCAGCGCGTCGCCGCCGAGGAACATCATCCGGGTCGGCTTGATCACGCGCACGGTGATGGCGTCGCCGGGGCGGAAGATCAGGAGCCGCGGCCCTTCGTAGCGCTCGCGCGCGATCTCGATCTCGCCGTCGACCAGATAGATCGCGCGCTCCTCGTGATCGGGGTCGAGCGGCACGCTGGTGCCGGCCTGCGCCGTCACCTCGACATAGAACCAGGGCGAGACCATCGATACCGGCGAGGCCGCGCCGAACGCCTTGCCGGCGATCACGCGCGCCGAGAAACCGGTGTCCTGTACGGTCGGCAGATCGCCCGCGGCATAATGCTGGAAGCTCGGCGCAATCTCCTCTGATTCCACCGGCAACGCGATCCAGCTCTGCAGGCCCAGCATCTGCTGGCCGCTCGCGCGCTGCACATCCGGCGTGCGCTCGGAATGGGCGATGCCGCGGCCGGCGGTCATCAGGTTCATCGCGCCCGGCTGGATCTCCTGCACATTGCCCTCGCTGTCGCGATGCATGATGGCGCCGTCGAACAGATAGGTGACGGTGGCGAGCCCGATATGCGGATGCGGCCGCACATCCATGCCCTTGCCGGCGATGAACTGCACCGGGCCGAAATGATCGAAGAAGATGAAGGGCCCGACCATCTGGCGCCTGCCATGCGGCAGCGCGCGGCGCACCGCAAACCCGTCGCCCAGGTCGCGGGTGCGCGGCACGATGACAAGGTCGAGCGCGTCGCAGCTTAAGGGATCACCCAATACGGGATCGTTCGACGGCATCCAGCTCATGAGCACCTCCTCGTCGTGCAGGCCGCAACATTAGCAGCTTGACATGTCGTCCGTCCAAGCCATGGCGCCGCAGATAGCTGTCGTCCTGGCGGAAATGCCCGGATTTTGAACGCCACGGCGAACTCGGCTAATGTTCCCGGCGGAAAGCTTCGGTCCGGACCAATATGTCGCTTGTCTCTCTCGATATCGCGCTACGCAGTGCGGCGATCGCCTTGCTGCTGGTGCTTGCCGCGGTGCTGCTGCGGGATGCCCGCAGGAGCGTAGCCGGGAGGCTTACCATTGCGCTTGCGGTCGGCACGGTCGCGCATGCCGTCACGTTCAATATCGGAACGGCCGGCGCTATTGCGCTGTGGTATGTGCTGCTGATCGCGCTCTCCACCGGCACCGGCGTGGTGCTGTGGCTGTTCTGCCGCGCGATGTTCGATGACGCTTTCGTGCTGCGGCCGGTCCACGCACTGGTCTGGCTCGCGGTCACGACATTCAGCTTTGTCGATTGCCTGTGGCTCGCGCCTGTCATGGGTGAGCGGTTTGCGATCGTCGCGAACAATCTGCTGGCGCTCGGCTTCATCGCGCTGGCGCTGATCCAGACGGTGCGCTCGTGGCCATCAGACTTGGTGGAAGGCCGCCGCCGGCTGCGCGCTTTCCTGGTCGCAGCGGCCATGCTCTATGGCGGCGTCAACGCGCTGCTGCAGGTCGCAGCATCGGGTGGTCAGACGGCGGAGGTCGCCAACGTCGTCAATGCCGCGCTGCTGGTGCTGGTCGTCGCCGCGATCACGGTGACACTGCTGCGGGTCGACACGCGTGATCTGTTCACGACAGCAGAGCCGGTGATCGCTGTCGCAGATCCAATGAGCGCCGCCGACCGCAAGCTGATCGACGCCCTGACGCGGCTGATGGCGGACGAGCGGATTTACCGGCAGGAGAACGTCACCATCGGCACCCTGGCGGTGCGGCTCTCCATCCCGGAATACCGGCTGCGGCGACTGATCAACCAGCGGCTCGGCTATCGCAATTTCAATGCGTTCCTGAACGACCACCGCATCGCAGAGGCCAAGGCGGCACTGGCCGATCCTGGCCAGGCCGAGGTACCGGTCATCACCATCGCGATGGACGCGGGCTTCCAGTCGCTCGGGCCGTTCAACCGCGCCTTCAAGGAAACCACGGGGCTCACCCCGAGCGAATACCGAAGGAAGGCATTCGCCGTCTGATATCATTGGCGAATTTCGGAATCTGAAAGCCGGTTTCAGCTTTCAGAGAGGGGAATTTCAACATCGGCGAGCCGGCAAGGGCGGGAGCGGCAATGGTCCGCGGCCTTCATCCTGCCGGAGACCGCCATGACCCACCGTCGTCTATTCCTGATCGCCACATCCGCCACCGTGCTCGGCCTGCTGGGGTACGGCATCGCGCGCGCCCGCGACGTACCGCAGGTCGCCACCGGCTTTGTCGCCAGCCTGCTGTGCGCGGAGACCTTTGTCTCCGGCCTCGACCCCGGCGCTGTGCTCGCCGAAACTACCGACGCGATGCCGGGCACACGGCTGCTCACCTCCGCGATGACGACGCATGTCGATCGCGTGACGCGAGAAGTCACGGCGGGCCTGCTCGGCGTCGGTCGCAGTCGCGCGGTCTATCGCGACAGTATCGGCTGCACGCTCGATCATGGCGATGGCATCGCCAAGGTGACTGTGCCCTCGGACGAACGCGCGCCACCGCTGTTGCCGGAGATCGCGCCGTCCTCGCCGGTGGCCCCAGTGACGCCGGAGCTCTCCGCTGCACTCGACCGCGCCTTTGCCGAGCCCGATGCGCCTCCATTCCGGCGCACCCATGCGGTGGTCGTGGTCAAGAACGGCCGCGTCATCGCCGAGCGCTACGCCAATGGCTACGGCGTCGACGCGCCGCTGCTCGGCTTTTCCGCGACCAAGTCAGTGATCTCGGCCCTGATCGGCATCCTGGTGCGCGAGCACAAATTGGCGCCGCAGGCCCCAGCACCCGTCGCGGCATGGCAGCATCAGAATGATCCGCGCCATGCCGTCACCGTCGATCAGCTGCTGCGCCACACCGCAGGGCTCGCGCTCGGAAGCTCGCTGGAGGCCTCGCTGTTATCGGCGCTGCAGCCGGTCAACCGCATGTTCGGCGAGAACGACATGGCTGCATTCGCGGAGGGCTTTCCGCTCGCGACCGCGCCCGGCACGGCCTGGAACTATCACGACGGCAACTACCTGATCCTGTCGCAATTGATCAGGAACGCAAGCGGCGGCGGGCCTGATGATGCGCTGCGCTTTGCGCGCCACGAGCTGTTCGCTCCGCTCGGAATGGATCACGTCACCTTGCAAGTCGATGCGTCCGGCACGGTCGAGGGATCGAGCCAGATGCTGGCCTCGGCGCGCGATTGGGCGCGCTTCGGCTTGCTCTACCTGCATGATGGCGTGATCGGTGGGAAGCGCATCCTGCCCGAGGGCTGGGTCGACTATTCGGCCGCGCCGACGCCAAATGCCTTCGTCGGCTATGGCGCCGGCTTCTGGACCAATCGCGATGACAGCTTCGGCGCGCGCCACCGCATCGACCATGGTTGGCCGCGCGATGCCTTCTTCGCCAAGGGCACGATGGGGCAATATGTCATCATCATTCCGTCCGAGCATCTGGTGATCGCGCGCTTCGGCCGCACCGTGAATTGGCCGCTCGGTGCCGATGGAGTGTCGGACTTGGTCAGCGATGTGGTGAAGGCAACGAAGGGAATGAAGGTGGCGAAGGGTGATTAGCTGGCATCGCTCACTTCCCTTCTCCCCTTGTGGGAGAAGGTGGCGCGAAGCGCCGGATGAGGGGTTGCTTCCGCAAACTCACATCACAAGAGACCCGCTCGCGGAGAGAGACCCCTCACCCGTCTCGCCGCTACGCGGCGAGCCACCCTCTCCCACAAGGGGAGAGGGGGGACCGTGGCTGTCGTCCTGGCCCGAAACTCACTGCCTGCCCAACTCCGTTGCCTGTGAAACGCGATCGAAGCGTTCCAGCGAGAGGATCGCATCGGCAAAGCTGTCCGCGCGGGCGTTCAGCACCGGGCGTGCCAGCGTGAGAAACTTCTCGCTCATCGCCTCTGTGGTCGGAAACGAGGTCGGCTCCCCGGAGGGATCGTCGTGGAGCCGTTCGTGCGTGCCGCCATCCTCGGTCGTGATCGACACGCGTGCGCCGAACGGATGGGTGCGGCCGATCTCCAGGCGGTCGTCCTGCACCACGTCGAACTTATCGGCCAGCGCATTGATAGCGGCATCGCCGAGCCGGTTGTAATCGTCCCAGCCGAACCGGCCCTGGTCGAGCGCCAGCGCGCCGGTGAAGAACATCGAGAATTGGCCGCCGACGATCGAGGTCGGATGCCGCTTGGTGGCCGCATCGCCGGTCAGCGTGATGCCGTTGCGGTGGAGGCCGATCTCGACCCGCTTGATCTGGCCCGGCGTCAGATTGTGCTCGCGGCGCAGGGCGATCAGCGCGTCGATCGCTGCATGCGTGTAACGGCAGCTCGGATAGGGTTTGACGCCGATCTTCATGGTCTCGTAGGTGGCGCCAAGACCCGCGACCGCCTTGCCCGGATGCGGCGTGTCGGTATAGCCGACCAGAAGGCCATGCCTGCCTTCGACCGACTCCGTCGCGCCGACGAAATCACTCTTCGCAAGCGTCGCCGCGATCACGCCATTCATCGCGGCAGCGCCGACCTGGTAGCGCTTGTTCCAGGCGCCGTTGACCAGGAATTGCAGCGAGCCCGCAGCCTGGCTGCCGGAGACGCCGAAGGCCGAGACGATCTGCTGCTCGTCAAGGCCAAACAGCTTGGCCGCGGCGGCGGCGGCGCCATAGGTGCCGGCGGTCGCCGTCGGGTGGAAGCCGCGCGCATAATGCGAGCTCGGATCGAGCGCGTTGCCGAGCCGGCAGCACACTTCATAGCCGGCCACGATCGCGGTCAGCACCTCGCGCCCGGAGGCGCCGACCATCTCGCCGACCGCGAACGCAGCCGGCACTACCGGCGCGCTCGGATGCAGCGAGGAATCCGCATGCGTGTCGTCGAAGTCGAGCGAATGGCCCATGGCGCCGTTGAGCAGTGCCGCGACCGCCGGTGTCCAGGTCCTGCTGTCGCCGAATACGGTGGCCTCACCGGTGGAGTCGAGCTTCAACGCCTCCAGCATCTTCAGCACCGATGGCGTCGATTCCGCCTCGCGGCGTGCCCGGATTGCGCTGCCGAGGAAATCGAGCGTCAGCACCTTGGCGCGCTCCAGCACCTCGGGCGGGATATCGCCGAATTTCAGGGCGGCGACGTAGCCGGCCAGTGTTGCGGTTTCCTGAGCCATCGTGTTTCCTCGTTTTGAAAAACACGGTAGGCGGGCTGATTCCGCCTTTCAAGCGGCGCGGCGGGAGGCTGCCATGCCGAATGTCACGTCGAGCGCTGTCGGTATGATCGAGATGCAGAACGCATGAAGGCTCAGTTCAAGCGGCTGTTCGGCCGATTGTATGCCAGGCGGGCGCAGCTCGCGCTCGCCGTCAGAAGCACGGTCGCGGCCGCCTCCGCATTCGCCATTGCGAGCGCACTGAACCTGAGGCTGCCGCTCTGGGCCGTGCTGACCTCGCTGATCGTGACGCAGGGCAGCGTCGGCCGCTCGCTGAAGGCGACGCGGGACTACATGTTCGGCACCATCGGCGGCGCGATCTATGGCGGCGCCATTGCGGTGCTGATCCAGCATTCCGGCGAGCTGGAGCTGCTCGGGCTGCTGGTGCTGACGGTGGCGCCGCTCGCCTTCATCGCCTCGCTCAATCCGAGCCTGAACGCGGCGATGGTGACCGGCGTCATCGTGCTGCTGGTGCCGGTCATGAGTCACATCGACCCGCTCGCCTCCGCGATCGATCGTGTCGGCGAAGTCTCGGTCGGCGCCTTCGTCGGCCTTGCCGTATCGTTCATCGTGCTGCCCTCGCGCGCCCATGTGCAGATCCGCAGCGCCGCGGGGCGGCTCTTGGAGTTGATTGCGGCGGCATTCACCGAACTGCTCGCCGGCCTGTCGCGTGGCCGCGACAACGACGCGCTGCACCGGATCCAAGACGGCATCGGGACTGCGCTGGTCGCGCTGAACACGACAGGCGCCGAGGCCGAGCGCGAACGCGCGGCGCGGCTGTCCTCTGGCGCCGATACCGGGCCGCTGCTGCGCACCATCCTGCGGTTGCGCCACGACGTGGTGATGATCGGGCGTGCCAGCGTGGTGCCCCTGCCGTCGGAGCTCCAGATGCGGCTTGCGGCACCGCTGGCGAAAGTCAGCGAGGCCATCGCGGGATATTTGCGCGGCTGCGCGCAGGCGATGCGTGCCGGTACCAGCCCGCCGCCGATCTGGCCGATCCACACTGCGGTGAAGGCCTATGCCGAGCAGGTCGCCTTGGTGCGCAGCGAGGGCCTGACGCGCGGCATGCCGGGCGATGCCGCCGAGCGGTTCTTCGCACTCGGCTTTTCGCTGGAGGGAATGCGGCAGAACCTGATCGATCTCGAACGGGTCGTGGCGGAATGGGCCGATGTGCCGCGCCCGGCGAAGACGGCGAGCCGCTCCGATCACGAGGAGACGCCGGATACGGCCGGTGCCTGAGCGCGCTATCGGGTCAACCGCAGAAAGCGCAACACCAAGAGGGTTGCGTACACCGCCGTGCCGATCGACAGCCCGACCCAGATGCCGGGCGCGCCGAGCGGTGAATGGAAGGCGAGGGCATAGCAGGCCGGAAATCCGATCAGCCAATAGCCGATCACCGCGAACAGCAGCGGAATGCGCGTGTCCTTAATGCCGCGCAGCGCGCCGGCCGCGATGCTCTGCAGCGCATCGGTGATAAAGAAGCTGGCGCCGACCGCGAGCAGGGTGGTGGCAAGCTCGACCGTTGCATCGACGTCAGCGACATCCTCGCCGAGGAAGAGATGCACGATCGGAAACCGGGCCGCGAGCACGATCAGAGTCAGCAGCGCGATGATCGCGAGGCCGAGCAGCATCGCGGTGAATCCGGCGCGCCTGATGCCTGCGGCATCATGACGTCCGGCCGCGTGGCCGACCCGCACTGTTGCCGCCATGCTGATGCCGTAAGGGATCATGAACAGGATCGCGACGATCTGCAGCGCGACCTGATGCCCTGCAAGCGCGCTCGTGCCGATCAAGCCCATCAGCAGGCCCGCGGCGGAGAACACGCCGTATTCGAGCAGGAAGGCCAGCGAGATCGGCGCGCCGATCACGACCGTCTGGCGCACGAGGCTCCAGTCGATGCGCCAAAGACGCATCAGCATGTGATAGTCGCGGAACGGAGTCCTGCGAGTCGTGAACCACAGACCTGCCAGGAACGTGCCGAGATTGACCAGCGAGGTCGCGAGCCCGGCGCCGAACAGTCCGAGCGCCGGCAATCCCCATGCGCCGTACAGCAGGGGATAGACCAGAAGCGCATTGATCGGGATCGCGGCGAGCGTGATCCACAAAACGGGCTCCGGCCGGTTCACCGCGCCCATGAAGCCGCGCAGCGCAATGAACCACAGCGCCGGCGCCACGCCCCATGCGAGACCGAACAGATAGTCCTGGGCGAGCCGCGCGGGCAGCTCCGCCTGTCCAAGGGCGAGCAGGATGGCTTCACCCCGCAGCGGGAACGCCATGATCGGCAGGGCGACAAAAAGACCCACCCACAATCCGGCACGCACGGAACGCCGCACCAAAGGCGCGTCGCCGGCGCCGAACGCATGCGCGGCCAGCGGTGCGACCGCTGACATCAACCCCATGCCGAAGGTGAAGCTCACGAAGTAGATCGTGCCGGCCAGCGCCGTGGCCGCGATCGCATCGCCGCCGAGCCGGCCGATGAAGGCAAGATCGGTCGTCATCATCGCGATCTGCGACAGCTGCGTCAGCGCCATCGGCGCGGCAAGACGCACTGTCTCCATCAGCTCGGCGACAATCGCCTGCGAGCGAGAGGGCACGGCGGGCGACCGTTGATGGCGGTCCGGCAAGGTCATTGAATATTACGCAGTGTGTTGCCCGCGCGCGAAGAGCAGCTACGCGGTGGGGAGATCGATCTGCCCCAGAATCCAGCCTTCGCGTGGATATGACAAGGGCGGTGTCACCGGCGCCTCGGCGCGACGGCCACAGGCGACCTCGATCATGCCGCAGAGCCCGGCCAGTGCATCGAACGGGTCCTCGCCGTCTGGTCGCGGGCCGAAGCCATCGTGCATCATTTGCTCGACGTCAGACGAAAATGCAATGCATTGTTTGCCGGCCCATGCACGGATCGCGGCGCAGCCTTGCTGGCGTCCCACCTGCGTGCGCTTGCCGATCGTCCGCCGCATGCCGATGTGCTGGTACGCTTCTGCTGGATAGGTCTCGGCTATGCTGAGCGCATTGGCCTGCAGGTCCGACAGCGTCCCGTCGAACGGCCACAGCGCCGCACCGCGCAACAGCGCCGGAATCACGATGTCCCGCCAGCCGGCGAGCGCGGCCTTGCCGACCTGCTTGGCGCCGACGGTCCAGAAGAGCGATTCGGCGCGGGAGCGGTGGGGCGTCGGACGGTCACAGACGCGCAGCAGCTCGTCGAACGCGGTGCATTGGAGTGCGCGGAGCAGATGCTCGCGCCGCGCGCCGGCAGGATGCTTGCGATAGAACGGCCGGATTGGCGAGACGTCGAGCAGGGAGTCGGCAGGTTCGAGAAAGCGCTGTGCTTGCGGCGAGCAGACGAACTCACGGAAGCCGGTTTCCAGCCTTGCGAGCGAGACCAGCGGCAGGCCGATCGGGAAATCAAAGCCCGCAAGCGTTGGCTTCGCGTGACCAAACAGCTCGTCGAGAAACGTCTCCGCGGGCGGTGTCTGCGCGATCCGTTCGATCCGCCAACCGCTGCTGGCGCGAATTGCGATCGCGCTCCAGCGCTTGCTTGCGTTGGCGCTCCAGTCCGAGTGGACCAGGCGGTCGAAGGCAAGACGACGGCTCGCTTGGCCGGTCATCGCTCCGGAGACGCGACTATCGGCCGCGCTCCGGCACGCGAGCGATCTTGGCGCCGAGCGCGGTCAGCCGCTCGTCGATGCGCTCATAGCCGCGCTCGATCTGGTCGGCGTTGTTGATCGTCGAGGTGCCTTCGGCACAGGCCGCGGCGAGCAGCATCGCCATGCCGGCGCGGATATCGGGCGAGCTCATCGCCGCGCCGCGCAGGCGGCTGGGACCTGCGACGATGGCGCGATGCGGATCGCACAGCACGATGCGCGCGCCCATCGAGATCAGTTTGTCGACGAAGAACATCCGCGATTCGAACATCTTCTCGAACATCAGGATCACGCCGGCACACTGGCTCGCGGTGACGATCGCGATCGACATCAGATCGGCGGGGAAGGCGGGCCAGGGCTGGTCCTCCAGCTTCGGCACGTGACCGCCGAAATCGTCCTTGATCTTCAGCGTCTGGTCGGACGGCACGATCAGGTCATCCCCCGTGACCTCGCAGATGATGCCGAGCCGCTCGAATCCCATCCGGATCGAGCGCAGATGCTCGGTACCGGCTCGCACGATGCGCAAAGGCGAGCGCGTCACGGCGGCAAGGCCGATCAGCGAGCCGACCTCGATATGGTCGGGCTGGATAGCGTAGCTCGCCTGGCCGAGCGTGGCCGAGCCATGGATCACCATGGTGTTGGTGCCGATGCCCTCGATATTGGCGCCGAGTGCGACCAGGAAATGCGCGAGGTCCTGCACATGCGGCTCGGACGCGGCGTTGCGCAAGTAGGTGGTGCCATCCGCGGCGACGGCCGCGACGAGCGCGTTCTCGGTCGCGGTGACGCTGGGCTCGTCGAGAAAGACATCGGCGCCCTTCAGCTTGGAGGCGCGCAGCTCGATCTTGTCGGTCGCGGTCACGGTGGCGCCGAGCTGCTCGAACGCCAGGAAATGGGTGTCGAGACGGCGCCGGCCGATCACATCGCCGCCTGGCGGCGGCAGCGCCACCTGGCCGCAGCGGGCGAGCAGGGGTCCGGCGAGCAGGATCGAGGCGCGGATGCGGGCGCAGAGGTCGGGGTCGAGGTCGGCGGCGCGGATCTCCTTGGCATGGATCGCCAGCCTGTTCCGCCCGCGCCATTCCGCGGAAGCGCCGACCGAGCGGACCAGTTCGACCAGCGTCTCGGTGTCGCGGATGCGCGGCACGTTGTCGAGCGTGACCGGATGTTCGGTCAGCAGCGCGGCGGCGATGATCGGTAGTGCCGCATTCTTGTTGCCGGAGGGCTCGATGGCGCCCTTCAACCGGTGGCCGCCCTCGACGATATATTGGATCGGCGCCATGGGCGTGAGGTCCGTTGTTCGAAGCGTGTGGGCCGTTGCCGACGTCCGCTTCGGAAAGACGACGGAAAAGCCGGGCGAGAACGCTGGCACTGGAGGTGCGACGCCGGCGCAATGGCGTGGCCGTGGGTCTTACGGCCGCGAAATCCAGTAACAGAATCACGAGCGGCTGAGAACGGTCCGGCGGAGAAAAATCAGGCTCCGTCACGCGTCGTCGATGGTCACGGCGCCTGGCGCGGACTTGCGCGGGATTGGGGAACCGCGATGGGCGCCAAGACCAGGAGCCGTCATCCAAACCAAGATCGAACCGCCGCCCTCGAGCCAGCAGAAAGGGCAGCGTCTGTTCCTCCAGACCGGCGGGTCTGCGAGTGCGTGCTGTGTCCGCTCGATTATCCAGCCCACTGGGCTTTCAGCTCGTCCAGCCCTCCCGGAAAGTGATCGCAGTCAAGGCGATTGAGCCGATCTCCGGGAATGCCGGGGACTGTCTTGCGGCCTGGCCCCTTCTCGCCATCGGTGTATTGCCATAACCAATAGCTCTTCCAGCTTCGATGCACGGTCGGATTGCTGCCGTATTGCGCAAGCCAAAGCCTGTGAGAGCCGAAAAATGGATCGCTCTTCTTGCCAAGGGCGCTCTTGACGGTATCTCCGCTGTAGAGAACAGCCTTTCGCTTGAGCCTGTCATTGACGAGTTGCAGAAACTCGCGTGCGCCTTCGAGAGTCATCTGGTTTCCCTCGTCGCGTTCGTAGTCAAGGGCAACAAGCGTGTCCTTGTCGGGATCAGCCCACCTGAGGAAGTTGTCGACCTGATCGCTGATGGGTGAATGAGCTGTGCCCCAATGCGTCGCTCCCCAAAGAAGCCCGGCGCGTGTCGCAAGATCGCGCCGCCGCTTGTAGGCATCGTCCGTGCCCGATGCGCCGGTGGTCGCCTTGTGAATCACGCCTCGCAACCCTGCCGCAAACGCCTGATCGAAGCTCACGACGCCATCCCCGTGATAGATGTCGACCACCAGCGGCACTCGATTCAAGCTGGGATCCGCATCCATATGCGGCACGGGCGGGCTTGCGGACGCCGGCGTGAGGTCCATCTCGCGAATGGGAGAAAAGGCACCAGCCCAGGCATACGCTCCGTCTGCGGTTCGGTACCAGTGAGCGTTGCCCTGAACGCTATCGCCGATCACGACCCCTTGGATCGAAATCGTTGTGCCGGCATTCAGCTTGCGCAGCACGGGTGATCGAATGCTGGGCAAGCCTTGCCTCAGATTGACTCTCACATTCGCGGTGGCTTGGCCGCTGACAGCTAATTCCAATGCGGGTCTCATGGCAATCATCCTACGGCATCGTCGGAAGAAACTGCGGTAGCGCGCGTCACAGTTCGAGTGCTCGGCTGGCTGCCCGAAATCCGGGTTATGAAACCTTCAATGAAGTCGGCGCCGGCATAGCCGGAGGCCGCAATGGCGAATAGCTGCTCGGAAGGTACCTTGCTGATATCCGTTATCAGAGTTATCGCCGCAAAGGCACCGGCAACGCCTCCAATGCCAAATGAAATCAGAAGCCGCACGCCATCGATGAGGGCCGTCGTCGAGTCGGCATCATCCGAATAGTCGTTGAGTTTTTTCAGACCGACAATGGTTCGCGCGCCCTGGCCGAGCGCTCCCAACACAATGCCGAGGCAAACCACTTCAAGCCATTGAACCGCGTTCATCGTTCAACTCTCCTTCTGAAATAGGATCGGAAAGTGACCCACTATGAAAACGCTTTGGGTCGGCGTGTGTCCACGCAAGTTGCGAAGATCCTTACAAGGGAGCTTTTGGATTCGGTTCTCTCGCGAGATCGGTTGATCCAGCGGAGTCCTTCTTCTTGGCATAGGCGACACGCGCCCCAAACGAATGAAAAGTGCGTCAAAGCAATGGCTGAACTATTTGGGGTCGGGTTCCGTTGAGCAATATCGGCTCGATGATATGCACAACATATCCACAGCCTAAAGTTGATACCAAATGAGAGGTGAAATTGTATCGAGCGCCTGGCGAATTTGTGGTCTGCCCCATAGAGTGCTCAAACGAGCTGATAGATGCTGTCGATCAACCGTGAGGGCAGAGACGCGACGCATGGTCGGTCAAGCCGGAAATCGTTCAAAAAAATGCGCTCCCGGCACGAGAACGTCGGTCTTTGCGTTTGCCGTGGCCAAATCGCCAGATCGGCTTATCCCGATTCATTGGTCCTATCTACCTCAGTATGCTCCCTCCATACACGCGCACAATGGCGCCAACCGGGTGCGCGATGGTAGCTATGATTGCAGAGTGAAGGGCAACGGAACCGGCCCCCGCGAGCCGGCAGTTGCAGAGCGAGGTCGGCGGCGTAGCGCTCGCCGCCCTTTCTCCTGAGCGAGCAGCGCCTTCGTTCCAGCAATTTGTGTCGACTGCTACACTTGGCTGCGGAGAGAACGCGATGAGAAACGTCACCGATCTCCTGATGCGGTTTTGGCCGGAGAGACGGCCGGCGTTCAATACTCAGGTTACCGTTATGGCCGAAAACCGAGATCGATCCAGCATGGCCGATTTTGTCCGCATCCTGCAGACCTACGATCAAGCCCAGTACGGCAGGAGGTAGGCGACCGGGTCGGTCCATAATTCGGAAGGACGTGCGGCGTTCTGCATCGCTCATCCGACGCGTCGTTCGCCGCTTCAGCCGGACGTCGGGCCGATGACTTCGGAAAGGCTCGGAAGACGAATCCCGAGCTGATCGCCTGCGATCTGCAGGCGCAGCAGTTCGCCCTCAAGCTGCGCATCGCGGCATCCCCTGCCGAAAGCAGCGAAGGCGCGCGCTCGCGCGATGATAAGGCCGGTCCAAGGCAGCGGTTCGGGACGCACAAAATCCTCAAGAGCGGCGGCGTGGCGCTCCGCTTCATCCCAGTCCCGAAGCAATAGGGATGCTTCGATCGCGTCCTTGCGAAACAACAGGTGATTATGTGCGACGACATTGCCCGCGAGCCATGCCTCGCCGTCTGACAGGGCCGCTCTGCGACGAGCCTCGTCCTCCTCGATCAGGGCCTGGATGCCGTAGTAGATAGGTCCGAAATACGCCATGCCGGTCTCCGCGCTGATCGCAAGGGCTTCGCGAATCGCCGCAAGCGCTTCCAGCCGGCATCCGGCTAGACGGTCGAGCTCCGCTGCGAATGCCAACGCCTCCGCCTCGAACCGTCGCGCCTTCAGCTGCCGCGCCAGTTGCAGCGCTGCCTCGACGTTCGCCCGCGCGGCCGAGAACTCACCCAGCGAATGACGGGCATGGTAGGCGGCATGGTGAGCGATGGTCTGCGCCCTACGGTGTCCGACCTTGGCCGCCATCTCGATAGCCGCGAGCGCCTCGCTGAGTGCGGCTCTTATCTCACCCGCAAAAAAGCGCATGAACGCGAACATCGGAAGATTTGCGACCTCGATGCGGCCAAAGCCGTGACGGCGTGACAGTTCAATGCAATTTGCAAAATGCTCGCGCGCGCTGAGCATCCTGCCTCGCGCGTATTCGGCATCGCCGAGCCCGCCAAGCGCTGCGGCTTCGAGCTCCGCAGATCCCGCCTCTCGCGCCAGCTCGAGGCTGGACCGATGTTCGCGGAGGCAGCCTTCCAAGTCGCCCTGCGGAAACAGCAGATTGCCGTGCAGGAAATGCGCGCGCGCGGCTTCGCCACCCAATGACAGACGCGTCGCAACATCCTCTGCCCGCTCGATGTCTGCAAGCGCGCCCGGCAGGTCATCGGTGACCCGCTTGACGGCCGCGACGCCAAGCCAGGCGCGGCATCGGTCCGCATCATTCTGACTTTGTTGCAGCGCTACCTCGTAGGCTGCGCGGGCATCGGCAACCTCGCCCATGTCGTGCAGCAATTCTCCACGATAGCACGCTAACGCAAAACGGTCCTGCAGGTCTCGTGCAAGAGAGGCGCCACGCGCGATAAGCGTAAGCGCCTGCTCATAGCGATATCGCGCGGCTTCGCTTCGCGCGGCTGCAAGATAGGCTTGCGGCGCACGCGGATCCTCCGCCCGATCCAGATGCTGGGCGTGAAGCGCGAAATCCCGCTCCGCAAACCACGCTGCGGCGCGCCTATGCAACTCTCGCCGTCGTGAGCGAAGCAGCGTTGCGTAGACTGCGTCCCGGATCAGGGCGTGGCCGAACAGAAATTCATCTCCATGCGGCCGCAAGAGGGCATGTTCGATCAGCATCCGGGGAGCATAAAGCGGGTCCTCGATCAAGGCGCGGAGCCCGCCAAGGGATAAGCGCTGGCCGAACACGGATGCCGCCTGCAATGCCTGCTTGTCCGAAGGCGCGAGCCGATCCATTCGGGCCTGCACCAGGCTTTGAACGGAGTCCGGAACGGCGCCGTCGGCGTGCTCCTCCGCATTGCGCAGCAACTGCTCAAGAAACAGTGGATTGCCGGCGGCGCGTTCCAGGCAGCGCATGGCGAAAGGGCCCATCTGTCCGAAGACGGTCCGCGCGAATCCCAGCGCCTCCTCGTGATGCAACGGTGCGAGATCGATCGTCAGGATCGGGCCACCTGGCTGCCAGCCTCGCGCCAAGGGGTCATCGATATTGCGCGAGGTCAGGACGAGCAAAAGAGGACAGTCGCTGGTCGCCTCTGCGAGGGCCGAAATCTGCGCGAGAACCGAATCATCGGCCCAATGCAGGTCCTCGATCACGATCAGCATAGTGTTGGCGCTGGCCGCCGAGGCGACGAGCTGCCTGATGGTGGTCCAGACGCCGCGGCTCCGCGTGCCGATGTCCATGGCATCGTACAGCGCACGCAATTCGATGGGCGGAGGGACGTTGAGAAGGTCATATAGAAAGATCGCGTGGTCCGCATCGATCCGGCCGGCATCGACGACCGCACTGATCGTTTCGCGACCGACATCATCCACGGACGGCTCGGCACCTCCTCCCAAAACGACGCTACGTATGACCGCACGCACCGCATCGCGGCCGCTTCCATTGCCGAAGTCGAGCACCAGACCGCTATGGCATGTGAAGCCATCCCGTCGCGCAAGACGCTGAAACTCCTCGACCAGGCGGGTCTTGCCGAGACCGGCTTCACCGCGCAGGTAGATGACGCGCCCCCGACCGATCTCGAGGCAGGTTGCCATTGCCGCTGCAAACTGATTGAGTTCGCTCGCCCGCCCCACGAATGCGCGGTTGCCGACTGGGGCGCGCCGCGTACCGGACAATCGCCAGGCCCTGACCGGCGAGTCCAATCCCTTCACGTCGATGTCGCCCACATCCTCGCAGTCCAGCCGGTCCTGCAGGCCACGATAAACGGAGGACGACAGAAGCACCTCGCCGCTCTTCGCGTGATCAGTCAGGCGCGATGCAAGATTCACGCTCTCGCCGGTGACGGTGTAGGCCTTGTGACGCGCGCTTCCCACTTGGCTCGCCAGGACTTCGCCACTTGCGATTCCCACATGCACGCCGATGTCGCGACCGAGCCGCTCGTGCAGCATTGGAACCGAGTCGCGGATTCTGAGCGCCGCAAGGACCGCACGCTCGGCATCATTGTCATGCGCTACGGGAGCGCCGAACACGGCCATGACGCAGTCGCCGATGTGCTTGTCGATCGTGCCGCCGTACTCGATAATTGCGGCGTCGGCGACTTCGAAGAATGCGGTGAGAATGCCCTCGATCTCCTCGGCGTCGAGCAGATTGCTCAGCGCGGTATACCCCGTGAGATCCGCAAACAGGACCGTGACCTGCCGGCGTTCGCCCGGAGCAGCTTCGCGCTGCTCCGCAGGCGACCGTTCCGCTCTTGCAAGCGTATCGCCGCTTGG
The DNA here is from genome assembly GCF_045571465.1 of Bradyrhizobium sp. STM 3557. NCBI lineage: Bacteria > Pseudomonadati > Pseudomonadota > Alphaproteobacteria > Hyphomicrobiales > Nitrobacteraceae > Bradyrhizobium > Bradyrhizobium sp. STM 3557. Next base: position 7,499 of record NZ_CP120697.1, on the reverse strand, counting down.
CTGGTCGCGCAGGAGTCCGATTGCGCGGAGCAATCGACGACGATGGCCGACGGAATTGATACCGAGATCCCTGAGATCGTCGGCCGTCAGGTTCGGTAGCAGATCGCCCGTTATGTGATTGTCGCAAAACTGCGGCGCGTACTGGTCCAGTCCCAGCTTCTTGAGCCAGTCTGCGACGTCCATCGGGCGCTCCACCACCTTTGGGGTCCGCCGGTTGCGGATAGGGTATGGATCGTAGCTCAGCCAGGGCGAGAAGCTAAGCGAAATGAAGCGCCCACAGCGGCGTTAGGTTCCCTAACTGGCTTGGTAGGTCTCGACGTGATGCACCGGTGATCGCCATTACACGTCGACGTTGGCGCTCAGCGAATTGTCCTGGATGAACTCGCGGCGCGGCTCGACCACGTCACCCATCAGCTTGGTGAAGATGTCGTCGGCCTCGTCGACCTCCTTGACCTTTACCTGGAGCAGCGAGCGCGCCTCGGTGTCGAGCGTGGTCTCCCAGAGCTGGTCCGGGTTCATCTCGCCGAGACCTTTGTAGCGCTGCATGGTGATGCCCTTGCGGCCCGCATCGGTGACCGCTTCGAACAGGTCGACCGGACCGTGGATCACGGTCTCGGTCTCGCCACGGCGCAGCACGCCCGGCCGTGCATAGGCTTCCTGCAGGCGCGGCGCGTATTCGTCGAGCTTGCGCGCATCGGCAGAGGCGAGCAGGGCATCGTCGATGACGGCAACATCCTTTACGCCGCGCACGGTGCGCTCGAACGTGAAGCCGTGGCCTTCGGTGAAATGACCGATCCAGCCGCGCTCGACCTCGTCGGCGAGCGCATCCAGCCGCCTGGCAATGTAGCCGGCGGCCGCCTCCGCCGTCTCCGGATTGGCGATGACCTCGTGGCGCAGCACGCCGGCAATCGCCGCCTGCTCGACCACCTTGCGGTCGTAGCGGCTGTGCAGGTTGCGCAGCACGCCGCGGATCAGGCGGGCATCTTCGACCAAGCTGAGCAGATCGCGGCCCTTGCGGTCCTCGCCACTGGCGGTCTTGAACACGCAGTCGTCGAGACCGGCGGCGATCAGATAATCCTCCAGCGCGCGCTCGTCCTTCAGGTACTGCTCGGACTTGCCGCGCGTGACCTTGTAGAGCGGCGGCTGGGCAATATAGAGATGGCCGCGATCGATGATCTCGCGCATCTGCCGGTAGAAGAACGTCAGCAGCAGCGTGCGGATGTGGGCGCCGTCGACGTCGGCGTCGGTCATCACGATGATCTTGTGATAACGCAGCTTGTCGACCGAGAAATCGTCGCTGATGCCGGTGCCGAGCGCGGTGATCAAGGTGCCGATCTGTTCGCTCGAGAGCATCTTGTCCGGGCGCACGCGCTCGACATTGAGGATCTTGCCGCGCAGCGGCAGCACCGCCTGGAATTCGCGGTTGCGGCCCTGCTTGGCGCTGCCGCCGGCGGAATCGCCCTCGACGATGAACAGCTCGGACTTGGCCGGGTCCTTCTCCTGGCAGTCGGCAAGCTTGCCGGGCAGCGAGGAGATCGCGAGCGGGCTCTTGCGGGTCAGCTCGCGCGCTTTTCGCGCGGCCTCGCGCGCGGCAGCGGCCTGAATCACCTTGCCGACCACCGTCTTGGCCTCGGTCGGGTGCTCCTCGAACCAGGCTGCAAGCGCCTCGTTCAGCACGTTCTCGACGACCGGGCGGACTTCCGACGAAACCAGTTTATCCTTGGTCTGCGAAGAGAATTTCGGATCAGGCACCTTCACCGACAGCACTGCGGTGAGACCCTCGCGGCAGTCGTCGCCGGTCAGCGCAATCTTTTCCTTCTTCGCGTTGGCCTCCGCATAGCCGTTGACCTGGCGCGTCAGCGCACCGCGGAAGCCGGCCAGATGGGTGCCGCCGTCACGCTGCGGGATGTTGTTGGTGAAGCAGAGCACGTTCTCATGGTAGCTGTCGTTCCACCACAGCGCGGCCTCGACGCCGATGCCATTGGATTCCGAGCGCACCATGATCGGCGCGGGGATGATCGCCTTCTTGTTGCGGTCGAGATACTTGACGAACTCCTCGACGCCGCCGTCGTAGCGCATCTCCTCGCGCTTCTCGACCGCGTGGCGCATGTCGGAGAGCACGATGTTGACGCCGGAATTGAGGAAGGCGAGCTCGCGCAGCCGATGCTCGAGCGTTGCATAGTCGTATTCGACGTTCTTGAAGGTCTCGGTGGACGCAAGAAAGGTCACCTCGGTGCCGCGCTTGCCCTTGGCTTCGCCGACCACCTTCAGCGGCGCCACCGCATCGCCATGAGCGAACTCGACGTAGTGCTCCTTGTCCTGGCGCCAGATGCGCAGCTGCAGCTTGCTCGACAGCGCGTTGACGACGGAGACGCCGACGCCGTGCAGGCCACCGGAGACCTTGTAGGAGTTCTGGTCGAATTTTCCGCCGGCGTGCAGCTGGGTCATGATGACCTCGGCCGCCGAGACGCCTTCCTCCTTGTGGATGTCGACGGGAATGCCGCGGCCGTCGTCGCGCACGGTGACGGAATTGTCGGGGTTGAGGATCACCTCGACCGCTGTGGCGTGGCCGGCCAGCGCCTCGTCGATCGCGTTGTCGACGACCTCGTAGACCATGTGATGCAGGCCGGAGCCGTCATCGGTGTCGCCGATATACATGCCTGGCCGCTTGCGCACGGCATCCAGGCCCTTCAGCACCCGGATCGATTCTGCACCGTATTCGCTCGCGATTGCAGGCTCGGTTTCGGCGATCGATTGCCGGGCAGGTTCGGTCATGTGAGGCCTTTGAGGGATGCTCGGTTCAGCGCTGCGCAGGAGATGCTGACAGGCGCCTTTGTGCCATGAAAGAGGCCACGCGCCTAGCGCAAAGTGGCAGTCATTAAGATATTGAAGAGATGGTGCTTTTTAACGGTTTTTCAAGCCGCTTGAGGGCCGGATTTGTCGCCTCCCGCAGCACGATTCGGCGGCCCGTTTTGGCTGCGCAAAACGCCCGATTTTTGGGCGCGCGAAGCGGCTGCCGATGACGTCTGGTGATGTCGCTCAGCCTATCGCGCGCGGCGTGATCCGGCCCGCATCGACGTCGAAGATCTCGCCTGCAGACCCGAGCTCGGCGAAGGCGGCCGGATCGGCGCCGGTGAGCCAGACCTGCGCGCCGAGGGTGCCAAGCTCGGTGAACAAGGCGGCGCGGCGGGCCGGATCGAGATGGGCGACGATCTCGTCGAGCAGCAGCAGCGGCACGATGCCGGTGGTCTCCGCCACCAGCGTCGCGTGCGCGAGGATCAGGCCGATCAGCAGCGCCTTCTGCTCGCCGGTCGAGGCATCGCGCGCCGGCATGTTCTTCGGGGCATAGACGACGTGCAGGTCGGTCAGATGCGGGCCGTCGAGCGTGCGGCCCGCGGCAGCATCGCGGGCGCGATTGTCGCGCAGCATGGCGCGATAGCGGTCCTCGACCGCGAGCGCGGGCTCCGACAACAGCGCATTCTCCATCCAGCCGTCGAGCGCGATCTCAGCGGAGGGAAAGGCGGAGGCCGCGCCGCGCGCGCGCAGCATGGCGGCGAGCTTGACCGCGGTGTGGCCGCGGCTCGCGGCGACGGCCACCGCCAGTTCCGCGGTCTCGCGCTCGATCGCGTCACACCAATGGTCGTCGAAATTGCGCACCTCGAGCAGCCGGTTGCGCGAGCGAAGCGCGCGCTCCAGTGCCGAGACACGGCTGGAATGCTCGCTGTCGATCGCCAGCACCAGGCGATCGAAGAAGCGGCGCCGCTCGGACGCCGAGCCCATGAACAGCCCGTCCATCGCCGGCGTCAGCCAGACCATGCGGACATGGTCGCCGAAAGCTGCAGCCGAGCTTGCCGGCTCGCGGTCGATCCGGCAGCGCCGAGTCGTGTTGGCATCGCTGCGCGGCGGCTCGATACCAGTGCCGAGCACGGTCAGCCCCAGCGCGCCCTCGACTTCAGCCGACACCGCCCAGGAGCCGTCGCCCTGGTTGTTGGCGACGTCCTCCAGCGTGGCACGGCGCAGCCCCCGGCCCGGCGCGAAGAACGAGATCGCCTCCAGGCAATTGGTCTTGCCGGCACCGTTGGCGCCGACCAGCGCCACCATGTCGGCGTGCGTTTCCACGCTCGCTGCGCGATAGCTGCGAAACTGCGTCAGCGCCAGGCGATGGATACGGGAAGGGGTCATGGAGAGGCGCGGCGCGACAGAACCGAAACTGTGTCATTGCCGGGCTTGACCCGGCAATCCATCGTCCGCGTCAGCGGACAATCTCATCATATAGATCGCGCCAGTCTGGATTGCTTGCAACGATCAGGTCGATTTTCCATTCGCGAGACCAATGTTTGATGTTCTTCGCGCTGAAGCGCCGCGGCGATGGTGTCGTGCTGCTCAAAATAGACCAGCCGTTTGATGCCATAGCGTTTGGTGAAGCTCTCGGCCAAGCCCTCGCGATGCTCGTAGACTCGCCGGATGAGATCGTTGGTCACGCCGACGTACAGCGTCCCACCGGGCTTGCTTGCTAGAATGTACACCCAGTAAGTCATGTGTTCTTTTGATGGATGGCCGGGTCAAGCCCGGCCATGACGGGTGAGGGGCCTAAACCCGCATCGGCATCAGCACGTAGAGCGCGGCGGAGTTGTTCTTGTCCTGGATCAGGGTCGGCGAGCCCGGGTCCGCCAGCCGCAGCACCGCGACGTCACCCTCGATCTGGGCGGCGATGTCCATCAGATAGCGCGAGTTGAAGCCGATATCGAGCGCATCCGAGGCGTATTCGACCTCGAGCTCCTCGGTGGCGCTGCCGGAGTCCGGATTGGTCACCGAGAGCACCAGCTTTCCGGCGGATAGGGCCAGCTTCACGGCGCGGCCGCGCTCGCTCGAAATGGTGGAGACGCGGTCGACGGCGGCGGCAAAGTCGCCCTTGTCGACGACCAGCTCCTTGTCGTTGTTCTGCGGGATGACGCGGCCATAGTCTGGGAAAGTGCCATCGATCAGCTTCGAGGTCAGGATCACCTGGCCGAGCGTGAAGCGGATCTTGCCCTGGGACAGTTCGATCTTGATCTCGCCGGTATTGTCCTCGATCAGCCGCTGCACCTCGCCGACCGTCTTGCGCGGCACGATTACGCCGGGCATGTCGGCGGCGCCGCGCGGCTGCGGCAGGTCGACCTGGGCCAGCCGGTGGCCATCGGTCGCGACCCCGCGCAAGGTGGCCTGCACACCGCTGCCGGCGGCATGCAGATAGATGCCGTTCAAGTAGTAGCGGGTTTCCTCGGTCGAGATCGCGAACTGAGTGCGGTCGATCAGATCCTTCAGATCCTTGGCGCCGAGCTGGAAGGCGTGGGTCATGTCACCGGCGGCAAGGTCCGGGAAGTCGCTTTCCGGCAGTGTCTGCAGCGTAAAGCGCGAGCGGCCGGCGCGGATCGCCAGCACCGCGCGCTCGCCGTCGCTCTCCAGTACGATCTGCGAGCCATCGGGCAGCTTGCGCACGATGTCGTAGAACATGTGGGCCGGCACCGTGGTCGAGCCTGCGGTTGCGGTCTCGGCGGGCAGCGTCTCGGTCACCTCGAGGTCGAGGTCGGTCGCCTTCAGCGCAAGCCGGGCGTTCTCGGCGCGGATCAGGACATTGCCCAGGATCGGAATGGTGTTGCGCCGCTCGACCACGCGATGGACGTGACCCAGCGATTTCAGGAGTTGCGCGCGTTCGACGGTGACCTTCATTGTAATACCCGCCCGTTCCTACAGAGCATGTCGTTCGGAGGTGCCGGCGGGCTGGAGCAGCGCCGCGGCCAATGACACCCCGCTCCCGATCAGACCCTTGGTTCAGTCGGGGCGCAGGGGGACCGTAAAGTGGCGCGGATGGGGCACGAGCGCAAGGGATGCGCCCGCCATTTCCAAGGTTTCGGCGGCTCCGGCCGGCTCGGCGCGGCCGGGAGGCCGGCGATCAATGATGCCGCAGGGGGGCCGGACATTCTGTCCGCGCCCCCCTGAGATCATGATGCGATCATCTCCTTGATTGAGCATGATCTTTTCGGAAAACCGGTTTCCACTTTCCGGATCATGCTCATAAGCGGAGCGGACTACTCCTGGAGCTGGCGCTTGAGGGATTCGACCTCTTCCGACAGCGCGGTGTCCTTGCCGACCAGCCCCTCGATCTTGCGCACGGCATGCAGCACGGTGGTGTGGTCGCGTCCGCCGAAGCGGCGGCCAATCTCGGGCAGCGAGCGCAAGGTCAGCGTCTTGGCGAGGTACATCGCGACCTGGCGCGGGCGGACGACATTGGCGGTGCGGCGCGAGGACAACAGGTCGGAGCGGCTGACATTGTACTGCCGCGCCACCACACGCTGGATGTCCTCGATCTTGATCCGCTTCGGTTCCGAGGGGCGGATCAGGTCGCGCACCTCGCGCTCGGCCATCTCCAAGGTGACCGGCTGGTTGTTGAGCTTGGAGTGCGCGAGCAACCGGTTGATGGCGCCTTCGAGGTCGCGGCCGTTATGGGTAATGGCGCGGGCGAGATAATCGAGCACCGGCTCCGGAACGTCGAAGCTCGCGTGATGCACGCGGGCCGCCGCAACGCGCGACTTGAGAATGCCGAGCCGCAGATCTTCGCCGAGCGTGCCCATTTCCACAACGAGGCCGCCGGCAAGGCGCGAGCGCACGCGGTCGTCGAGGCTTTCGAGATCGGACGGCGGCCGATCGGCCGCGATCACCACCTGGCGGCCGGCATCGATCAGCGCGTTCAGCGTGTGGCAGAACTCCGCCTGGGTGGACTTGCCCTGCAGGAATTGCAGATCGTCGATGACCAGCACGTCGATGCCGCGGAGCGCCTCCTTGAAGGCCAGCGCCGTCTGCGTCTTCAGCGCCGCGACGAAGCCGTACATGAATTTCTCGGCGGTGAGATAGAGCACCTTGCGCTCGCCGCCGGCATTGCCGGCCCAGGTCACGGCCTGCAGCAGATGCGTTTTGCCGAGGCCGACGCCGGCATGGATGTAGAGCGGGTTGAACATCACGGGATCGCCGCGGCGACCCTCGGCGACCTGGCGTGCGGCGGCCTGCGCGAGCGTGTTGGAACGGCCGACGACGAAGCTTGCAAAGGTCAGGCGCGGATCGAGCGGCGAGCCGCCAAGCGCGTCATGGGTGGTTGCGATCGGCGCAGCCATGGTGGTCCGCGGCTCGGCCGCCGGCCGGCTCTCGATGCGCTCCGGACGGCGCGTCTCGACCGGCGCCGGCGCTTCCTTGACCGGCGTCGACTGACGCATGGCCGAGCGCACGGTGAGATCGATGCGGTGCACCTCCGGCATCTCCGCCTGCCAGCACGACAGCACGCGCTCGGCATAGTGCGCTTGAATCCAGCTCTTCAGGAAGCGTGTGGGAACCGACAGATGGACGCTCTCGTCCTGAACGGCTTCGAGATCCATACGTGCGAACCAGCTGGTGTAGACGTCCTCACCGACGCTCGAGCGCAGGCGACCTTTGACGCGAGACCAGCGATCATGTTCCGAATTTGTCAT